>NZ_CP076622.1 GCF_020911725.1 Clostridium cadaveris | reverse complement strand
TTAAACAACGAGAATTAAAATACATTTTCTTACCTAAAAGCCGATCATCATTTGTTTTAGTCATGTATTTACAAACATAAGCACCAACATTATCAACGTTATCTATAGCATTTATTTTTATAAAGCCATGTCCCCATAAATCTTGAAGTAATTTAACATCAATCTTTTGAGTTAGATTATACAAAACTACATGATAATGAATAGCACCACGTTTTTGAAATTCTATAACGCATGAATATTTAAGCTTAATCTTAAAATTATAATTTAGTCTTTGTATAAATTTTTTAAACTCATAATTACATTCTGAAATATCTTGAATATTTTCTTTAAAAGTTAAAGTCAAAAATTTGCTATATGGTTGCATATTAGCATTAATAATACGCCGTAAATCACGCCTAGCACGTTTTAAAACAGTTTCCCTATTTTTCTCCTTATCTTCATCATTGGCAATACTACGACGCCCACAAGAACTCTTATGAGTATCAGAATAGCCATACAAAACAGAAGAATCATATTTATAAACTTCTACAATGTCACCACTAATAATAACCTTCTTAGAATAACTACCCATTTAACACCCCTCTAGTTAACCATTTTCTCATTAAAAATCTGCTTATTAATCCCTATAATCAAGTTAAAGGAACTTCGCTACGCTCCGTTGCGAGCTACGGTCGGGCGAAAACTGGAGACCCCCGAGAACCCCAAACTATCGTCCGTCCAAGTTCGCTACAGTACGTTGCAAGTTCAAATAACATGAAGAAAGGGAAAAATAAATCTTTTTTTATTAAAAAAATAATTCCATATGAAAAAATTATTTCTCAATATTACTAAACAAAGAAGCTATAATGCCATCACTACCAGTAGCACCATAAACAGTACTATTAAGACGCTCCATATTGTCTAACCATTGACCAATAACAAAAGCACTTATGGAACTCTTAGAAACGCCGTAACGCTCACTATACTCATTAAGCTTAATATTCATTTCATCACTAATAACAACATTAATTCTTTGGCTCATTAAAAATCAACTCCTTTACACACATTATACGTAAAACATACGTATAAAACAAGGAAAAATAACAAATTTAAGTAAAACATACATAAAAAATAAATTTTAGAGAAAATTCCTTAAGGTGTTTAGAGTGGGAATTATTATGAAATTTTAAGATAGATAACATAGATAAAAAAAATAGTTTCATAAAGATAGCTGTGTACGTGCTGAAAAACGACAGGGAATAGAATAAAAGAAACATGCAGCACTCCTAAATATATAAAAAGCATTTTATATATTTTTTTAAAGAATACGTATATATATAAAGACACGTAAAAAAAACTAAGTGTATAGTAGTAAAATACGTATAGTAAATTTAATAGAAAAACATAAATACGGCAAAAATTATCACAAAAAAGTGAAAAAATCTGCCGTATTATTTAAATTGATAAATAGAAATGGTTGAATAAGGTTCTTTTAATGATTTTTATTTGATGATATACTGCTTATATGAAATAGAATTATATTTATTTTTGAAACTGCTTTCATATGTAAGGGCTTGTCCAAGTAGAGAACTTTCGACGGATTCTACAAGGTCAGGCTCTTTTATTTCTATAGGCTTAT
>NZ_CP076621.1 GCF_020911725.1 Clostridium cadaveris | reverse complement strand
AATTTGTCTAAATCAATGCCAGGAATCAAAAATATAGTTGGTTGGATGATTAAAGCTATACAAGAAGATTATCATGCTATAAAAGGCAAGGGAAAAATAGATAATTTTAATAATTTCGAGCAAAGGCAATATGATTTTGAAGACCTAGAAAGAAAGTTATTAGGATGGGATAATGAGGAATAAGCTTATTGATAATTTATAGTATATAATATAGAAAAAGGAGTTGATATTAAATGGATAAGGAGATTTTAGAGATATTGAAGTCCTTACAGGAGGATACTAAAGAGATTAAATCAGCTTTAAAAGAGATTGATAGAAAGCTTGATGGAGTAGTTGAGCAAACCGCTGATTTAACAGAGTTCAGAACAAGTGTAATATCAAGACTTGATGAATTAAAAGAAGTTGAGGAAGTAACAAAAGCTAACTGCTATGAAATAGCAAAGCTTAAAATAATAAAATAAATAAAAGAGGTATTTGAATATGATTAATCAGCCAGACTATGGTGAAGTAAGTTTTATATCTGGAGATTCTAAGAATATCGAACTTCTTAATAAATCATTAGGTGATATTGAGTTAACCGAAGGAGAAGAGAAAAGCCTTGTATGGCTATCTGGATGGGAAAGCTCTACTGTAAAAAATATTATATCTGCATTTAAAAAGGCTAAAATTAATCTTTAAAAAGGAGAGATAAAAAAACATCTCTCTTTTTTATCTCTCCCAATCTAATGAATTGTAGTTCATTTCCCTAGTTTCAACTGGCTTTTCAAACTCTTCTTTAGCCTTTAAAAACTCTTCTTTGAAGTCACTACTTAACCCATTTATGATTTTATTAGCCTTATTTATTTTTTGCTTTAAATCCTTATTTTCACTTCTTAAGTTATTGAGTTCTAGCCTTTCATCAACACGCAGCTGCTTATCATGAAGTCTTTCCTCCAAGCCAGTAATCTTATCCTGGAGAGTATCAACCTTTGACGATAACATAAAGCTTTTTTTAGACAAATCTACGAGCAATCTATAATCTTCTTCACTAATACTTATTTTAGAGCCTATAGGGCTTTTTTTAGCCTTGATACTATCAATCCTAGTAAAACTACTCTCAATACTATCAAGTGCCTTTAAATCGCCTTCTAGTGCCTTTAATTTGTTTTCTAAGAGTTTTATCTCCTCTTTCAGCTTTTCAGCCTTATATTGGTGAATATCAAGGCTTTTTTTGGTCTTTCCGACACCTCTTACTACATCAAAGCCTTTTTCCCTAAGATATTCTGGTGCATCATTATGAATTTTGTTTATCTTAGCTGGGGTCATAAGAACCCTAGCTTGTAGTTTACCATCTTGTGAAACAGGTACAAAGTGAAGGTGCATATGAGGTGTAGTTTCATCAAGATGAACCTTAGCTGATACTACATTTTCTTTTCCAATCTCTTTGCAGAAATAGTTATATACTTCCTCCAAATATCTTTTGGATCTATCTATGCCCCATTCCTTGAACTGATCCTGTGGTACCGTAATGATATTGCTAAAATCAACTACTGAATTTTTTTGTATTCGTGAAACTGGACGAACTTCATCAACTCTTCTCTTCTCTTCACCCTTTGATATAAATTTAGGTCACTCTGAACTAAATCATAATTCAAGTAGGTCTTACTCAAGTCAATTTCCTCGTTTGAAATTTTCCCTTTTCTCTCCTGTTCGTTCTCTAATCCCTTGATGTCAGACATATTATTTTTCTGTGTATTCCATGCGAACTCCATAGTAAAATTTCACCTCCGAAGCGTGATACTCTTAACAATATTTCATATTGAGAGTATAGCACGTTATACTCTTGTGAACAAGAATACGTGCCATTGCATGGAGCTAAAGGGCGTTGCCCTCGCTTTGCTTACCCAAACCCACACTCGCCGTTAGGCAGAAGTCGCAACCTATGGGTTGCAACTTCGTTGCTCCAGTGTGAGATTTTCCATTCCATCAAGGTAGTATTTTAAAATTTTTTTCTTCACGCTACCGCTAAAAAAATTTTAAAAATCTCCACCTTGATTCCATTTCAAATCAAAGTATAATATAGCTATATTGGTTGCTTCCTCGATAGCAAATAAAATATGAGGGTTGATACTACTCACTGTCAACTGAAATAAAGAGTACAGCAGCCAGAGATGCTGTATAAAGCCTATAGGCTGAAATAATTACTGGTCTGAAGATTGAATAAATGAGCTTTCTATGTATTTGCATAGAGAGCTTATTTTTTTAGCTTAAAATTTCATAAAAAAATATTTTTTTGCCCTTAAATTTATAAAATAAATAAATTTTAAAAGTTGGTTTACAAATGGAGCAGTGAAACTCTTTATATATAGGGGCCGTATTTTCATTTTCGTAGAAAATAGAAGTGCTGACTATTAGTTTAAATCAATTCACTATGGATTTTCATCACGTATACAACTTACCTCATAATACTTTATTTCTTTACCATGTTCGTATTTATACAAAGAAGTGTTAATTTTCTTTGAAAGAGATTTATCTTAAAAATATAAGAGTATAAATATTTAAATGTAACTTTTTCATAGCCTATGACAACAACCCATAGTTATTGTAATGTTTTAGACATTTTTCAAATATTAATATTATTAGGTTAATTATAAGTAATAGTATTAATATTTGAAAATTTATTAAATTATGGTAAAAAAGTAATGATTATGTTATAATTTATATTAATCATCAATAGTCTTTAACTTTGTAAATAAATCAAAAGGAGAGTGTATTAATGAAAAAGTGTAAAATCTTATCTTTAATTTTGAGTTTATGTATTATTTCTACTTCTACTTCTATTGTGGCATTTGCCAGTCCTACAAAAACTTCAAGTAATAATTTGTATGAAAGTGAAACTTTAAATAGTAAGAAGTCTATTATCAACGAATTATACAAATTAGGATTCACGGACAAAGAAATTGAAGAATTATTTGAAGAATTTCCTTATGATGAAAGTATACCTTTAATAGATAATACTATTTCATCAAATAAAATATATAATATTTTAAGAACTAGTCCAGGGGACACTAAAAATTCAACTTATTATATTAGCACTAATTGGGTGAAAGGTTTAGGGTATTCTATATCTATCGGTAGTGCTGGATTAGGTTTAAGTAAAGCTGAATGGGCTAAAATACTTGTTAAAAAAATGGGTTGGAAAGTTACTGTATTAGTTGGAGCTATCGCTTCAGCTGTAGCTGATATGGCCATGGGACCTAATGGAGTCAGAATTGAAATGACTTATACATGGTCTTATGGTGATACTTCTATGGCTTGGTATTGGGCTCCTACTGCTTTTGACACATATAAGTATTAAATTTAATCTCAAAAAGGAAAACTTAAATGAATAAAAATTTTTTTTTAAAATTAGTATCTTATATTTTATCTATATTTTTACTTATTATAACTATAATAAATCATATATATAGACTTAGTGAAAAAGTTTTTTCATTGTATCCGTCGCTTATCGCTCTTACTTGTATAGCATATTATTTATTTATTTATAACATTGCAAAAGATAATCATGAATTTGATAAATCTAAAAGATTTATTCTAATATCGGTTTTTTTATATTCATTATTTGAATTGATGATATTAATATTAAATTGATGAGTACAAAAATATATAAAAAAGAAGATTTATTTTATATAAATCTTCTTTTTTTATGATAAAGCAACAACAATCTATAGTTGTTGTTTTATATGTTTTAAAACCTTGTTTTAAATGTTTTAGACATAATTATAAGCCTTGATGTAACTAGCTTTAAAATTTTAAATATGACTTTTGCATAGTTAACTATGACTTTTGCATAGTCATAGTTATTTTAAATATGACTTTTGCATAGTTAACTATGACTTTTGCATAGTTAACTATGACATGACTTAAATATTGACATAGTCATAGTTAAGTAGTAATCTATTCCTAGAGAGGTGGTTTTATGGACAAAAACTATTTGGTAACTAAATCAAATTATTTTATTATGAATTCTAGCTACGATTTAAGTTTAGAAGAACAAAAGCTTATACTTACGTTAGCTAGTATGGTTCAACCAGAAGATGAAGAATTTAAACCATATATTTTTAAAATTTCTGATTTTATGGAACTTCTCGGTGTTGAAAATCAAGCTAAATATACTGAAATACCTAAGATAACTAAGGAACTTATGAAGAAGGTTTTTGAAATAGAGGAAGGTAATAGATTAATTCAAACTGCTTGGCTTAGTGGAGCGATATATGAAAAAGGAACTGGATATGTAACACTTAAATTTAATCCCGATTTAAAGCCATATATGTTAAAATTGAATACTATGTTTACTCAATATAAATTAGCAAATATTTTAAGCATGAAAAGTAAATATTCACCTAGAATATATGAAATTTTAAAATGTAATGAATTTAAAAGACAAGGATACATAGAAATAGAAGTTGAAGAACTAAGAAAGCTTTTAAAGGCTGATAATATTTATCCTTTATATGCGGATTTCAAGAGAAAAATAATTTTTCAAACTCAAAAAGAATTAAAAAAAATTAGTGATATATCATTTGATTTTGAAGAGATTAAAACAGGAAGAAAAGTAACGGCTCTTAGGTTTTATATTCATCAAAATAGAATAAAATCAATTAATAATACCATGATAATTGAAGAAGTTTCAGCTACTGTTTCAGAAGATATTGAACTAGAAAGAGAAGATATAAATAAAATAATTTATATGATGAAAGCTGAAAACATAAAAGAGTTAGATGCTATTAAAATATATAAAGCAGCTAATGGAGATATAAATAAAATACAAGAAAAGTAT
>NZ_CP076620.1:3275000-3619347 GCF_020911725.1 Clostridium cadaveris | reverse complement strand
TAAGGGCCGCTTTAGTGGCCTTTTTCTGCAATAATAGCAGGAAAAAAGGAGAATTAGTTTTTTAATGAAAAAAAGAAAGCTGAGAAAAAATATTGAATTTAGAACTGTTTATAGAAGAGGAAAATCTTTTTCCAATAATCTTTTAGTATTGTATGTATATAAAAATAATAGAAATCGACTTCAAGATGGAGATATATATAATAAGGTAGGAATCTCAGTAAGTAAAAAAGTTGGAAAGAGCGTAGTACGAAGCAGGGTTAAACGATTAATAAAGGAAAGCTATAGATTGAACAGTACTCCTTTAAAAAGTGGTTATGATTTTGTATTTGTGGCTAGGACAGCTTTAAAAGACAAGAAGTATAGGGATGTAGAGAGTGCCATGATAAATTTATTTAAAAAGGCAGGCCTATATAACAATGAAGAGAATATTAATTAGTATGATTAACTTTTACAGGAAGTATATATCACCGTTGAAAGGACCTTCTTGTAGATTTTATCCTACATGTTCACAATATGCCTTGCAAGCTATTGAAAAATATGGTGCTTTGAAAGGCAGTTTTTTAGCTATAAGAAGAATATTAAAATGTCATCCGTTTAATAAAGGTGGATATGATCCGCTGAAATAATGTTATCAGGAGGGTAAATCTTTGAATTTCTTAACCAATATACTGACTGAATTTTTTCAATTCGTTGAGCATGGAGTTCAGCTAATATTTAGCAATCCAGGAACTGCTTACGGAATAACTATAATAGTTATAACTATTATAATAAGAATATTATTATTACCGTTAAGTTTTAAGCAAGTTAGATCTCAAATAAAAATGCAAGAGGTTCAGCCTAAACTTACAAAGTTACAAGAAAAATATAAAAATGATCCAGCTAAATCTCAAGAAGAAATGATGAAGCTTTACAAGGAATATGATATAAATCCAATGAGCGGTTGTTTACCAATGCTTATACAGATGCCTATATTTATAGCATTATATTCCGTATTCTATAATCTTCAAGGACTTGAAGGTGCAAGCTTCTTATGGATAAGTGATTTATCTCAACCAGATAAATACTTTATATTACCAGTATTGTCATTTATAACACAGTATGCATCAATGAAGATTGCAAGTACTGGACAGTCTGGTCCTCAAGCTAAGCAAATGGGTACTATGAACTTATTTATGTCTGGTATGATAGCATTTATGTCACTTAGATTTAAGTCTGCCCTAGTTTTATATTGGGTTGCTAACAACTTAATGTCTATGGCTCAAACATATCTTACTAAAGCATTTGATCCAAAGCTAAAAAATAAGAGTGCTGAGCAAGAAGTTATAGATACTAAAATGCCACTAGGAAGTACTAGAAAAGTAAATCCTAAACAAGTTAACGATACAGCAAATAATAAAGATAATAAAAAGAATAATAAATAATAATATATTGGGGATTTTTAATTAGAAGGTGGGTGAAATGGCTATGAAAGTAATCGAAGTTTCGGGGAAAAACATCGAAGAAGCTAAGAGAATCGCTTTGAAACAATTAGAAACCACAGAGGATAAAGTAGAAATTCTTGTTTTAGATGAAGGCTCTAAAGGAATTTTAGGTTTTATAGGAACAAAGCCTTGTAAGATAAAGGTTACTGTAAAAAGAGATTATATAGAAGATGCAAAGACATTCATAAGATCTATATTAGATAATATGGGAGTAATGGCGGAAATAAGAATTAAAGAAGAGAATAATGTGGTTAATATAAACCTTACTGGTCCTCGCATGGGTATAATTATTGGTTACAGGGGAGAGACATTAGATGCTATACAGTATCTAGTTAGCCTTATAATCAATAATGATCATGAAACAGAATATAAGAGAGTGGTATTAGATACCGAGAATTATAGATCAAAAAGAGAAGAAACCTTAAAAAGATTAGCAGAAAAAACAGCTTATAAAGTAAGGAGAAATGGAAGAAGCTTTAAGCTTGAGCCAATGAATCCATATGAAAGAAGAATAATACATTCTACCCTTCAAAATGATAAGTATGTATATACATATAGTGAGGGTGAGGAACCATATAGAAAAGTTGTTGTGGATTTAAAGAAAGCCTAAGTTAAGCCTTAAGGCTTTCTTTTTATTAAAAAACATCCATATTTTTTGAAACAATTTGAAATTAAGAGGAGTAATCCCTTGAAATACAGATTAAAAATATTTAAAATGGCAAAGATTTTTTGTATACTATTAAAGTAGATTTTAAATAAAAATACCCTAGTAAAAAAGGAGGGATATTTATGATAAAAGATTTTGATACTATTGCAGCAATAGCAACTGCCTTGGGTGAAAGTGGGATTGCTATAATAAGAATTTCAGGAAGTAATGCATTAAACATAGTTTCTTCTATATTTAGGGGCGTTAATGATAGAATTATTAATGATATAAGACCTTATTCAATGAGATATGGACATATAATAGATGTAGATACAAATGAAATAATAGATGAAGTTTTAATATCATATATGAAGGGACCTAGAAGCTTTACAGCAGAGGATTGTGTGGAAATTAACTGTCATGGTGGATATATATGTACAAATAAAGTTTTAGATGCTGTTTTAAAGGCAGGGGCTAGATCTGCAGAGCCTGGTGAATTTACAAAGCGTGCTTTTTTGAATGGAAGAATAGATTTAAGTCAGGCAGAAGCAGTAATGGATCTTATCGTTGCTAAAACTGAATTATCACAAAAATCAGCTTTAGCACAAAGTCAAGGTAAAATTTCCAAGGAAATAAATGAACTTAGACAGAGACTTTTAGAAATGATAGCTCATATAGAAGCTACTGTTGATTATCCAGAAGATGATCTAGAAGAAGCAACAGGAGAAAGTGTGTCAGTTGAATTACGAGAGGTATTACAAAAAATAGACAGTATATTAAGTACTGCTAATGAGGGGAAGATTTTAAGAGATGGATTAAATATGGTTATAGTTGGCAAGCCTAATGTTGGAAAATCATCTCTTCTAAATTCATTAGTTATGGAAAACAGAGCTATAGTCACTGATATTCCGGGTACAACTAGAGATGTAATTGAAGAATATATAAATTTTGATGGAATTCCTATAAAGGTTATAGATACTGCTGGGATAAGAGATACAGAAGATCTAGTTGAGCAGATAGGTGTAGAAAAAAGCAGGGAAAAAATCAATGAATCAGATTTGGTGGTTTTAATACTAGATCTAAGTAGAGATTTAGAAGATGAAGATATTGAAATTATAGATATGATAAGAAATAAAAAGCATATAGTTCTTTTAAATAAATGTGATCTTGATAGAAAGCTTTCAGAGAATTGCTTAGAAGGATTAGATAATATAATTGAAATATCAGCTAAAAATGGATATGGAATAGATAAATTGAAAGCATCTATAAAAGATATGTTTTTCTCTGGAAAAATAAATATGTCAGAAGTGCTTTTGACAAACAATAGACACAAAGAAGCTGTGTATAGAGCAAAAGAAAGATGCTTAGCTGCATTAGATACATTACAAATAGGGATGTCTATCGATTTAGCATCAATAGATCTTAGAAGTGCATGGATGAGCTTAGGAGAAATCACTGGGGATACTATGGAAGAAGATTTGATTGATAAGATATTCTCTGAATTTTGTTTAGGGAAGTAGGTGGAACTAATGAAAGAATATTTTAGAGGAGAGTATGATGTTGTTGTTATAGGTGGAGGCCATGCTGGATGTGAGGCAGCTTTAGCCCCAGCTAGAATGGGATTTAAAACTATGATGGCAACGATAAATTTAGATAATATAGCTTTTATGCCTTGCAATCCTAATATAGGTGGAACTGCAAAGGGGCATTTAGTTAGAGAAATAGATGCATTAGGTGGAGAAATGGGTATTAATATAGACCATACATTTATCCAATCAAAGATGCTTAATACATCGAAGGGACCAGCAGTTCATTCATTAAGAGCTCAAGCAGATAAAAAGCATTATCAGGAAAGAATGAAACATATCTTAGAAAATCAAGAAAACCTAGATATAGTTCAAACTGAAGTAATTAAATTAATAATTGAAGATGGTAAGATAAAAGGCATAGTTACTAAAACTGGTGCTCAATATAAAGCAAAAGCTGTAATACTTGCATCTGGAACTTATCTTCAATCTAGAATAATAATCGGAGAAGTTAATTATAGCAGTGGACCTAATGGATTCCAACCAGCAAATGAATTGACAAAATCTTTAATAGATGCAGGATTATCAGTTAGAAGATTTAAAACAGGAACGCCATCAAGAGTAAATAAAAGATCAGTAGATTTTTCTAAAATGGTAGAACAAAAGGGTGATGATAAAATTATTCCATTTTCATTTATGAGTGGAAATATAGATAGGGAACAGATTTCATGTTGGCTGACATATACCAATGATGAAACTAAAAAAGTAATAATGGATAATATAGATAGATCACCTTTATATAATGGATCAATTAAAAGTACTGGTCCTAGATACTGCCCATCTATAGAGGATAAAATAATGAGATTCCCAGAAAAACTTCAGCATCAGGTATTTATTGAGCCAGAAGGTGAGAATACTGAAGAAATGTATGTTCAAGGAATGTCTAGTTCTTTACCTGAAGAAGTTCAAATTCAAATGCTAAGGACTATACCTGGACTTGAAAATGTAGAGGTTATGAGAACTGGATATGCTATAGAATATGACTGCGTAGATCCATTAGAACTTAAGCCTACTTTAGAATATAAGAAGGTTGAAGGATTATATGGGGCTGGGCAGGTAAATGGAACTTCAGGGTATGAAGAAGCAGCTTGTCAGGGGCTTATTGCAGGTATAAATGCTACATTAAAACTTCAAGGAAAAGATTCATTAATATTAACTCGTTCTGATGGATATATAGGTGTTTTAATAGATGATTTAGTTACCAAGGGAACTAATGAACCATATAGAATGATGACTTCAAGATCAGAATATAGACTTATTTTAAGACAAGATAATGCGGATTTGAGACTTACTGAAATGGGAAGAAAAGTAGGACTTGTAACAGAGGAAAGATATAATAAGTTTATTGAGAGAAAATCAAATATTGAAAATGAACTTAAAAGATTAAAAAATTTACAGATAACAAATAAAAGAGAAGTGAATGAAGCTTTAGTTCAAGTAGGTTCAGTTGAATTAAGAAAGCCTATAAGCCTTTATGAATTGATAAAGAGACCAGAGCTTGATTATTACAAAGTTGAATCATTAGATACAGAGAGACCTGAACTTCCAGAAGACGTAAAAGAACAAGTTGATATATGTGCTAAATATGAAGGTTATATTCAAAAACAATTAGAACAGGTAGCGCAATTTAAAAAATTTGAGAATAAGAAGATTCCTAGCGATATAAAATATGAAGAGGTAGGAAGCTTAAGAATAGAGGCGGTTCAAAAGCTGACAGCAGTAAGACCTATAAGTATTGGTCAAGCATCTAGAATATCAGGGGTATCGCCAGCAGATATATCTGTTTTACTAATATATTTAGATCATAAATATAAGGCTTAATAGGTAGACAATAAATAAAAATATAAGATAATATATAAGAGGAGGGAAATATCTCCTCTTATATATAATGTTGGAGGAAAAATATGGAATTCTTTGATATAATGAAGAAAGCATCTGATGATGTAGAAATTCAGTTTAATAATGATACATATAATAAATTTATTTTATATAAGAATTTATTGCAAGAATGGAATGAAAAAATAAATTTAACTGCTATTACTGATGATGAAGGGATAATAAAGAAACATTTTATAGATTGCATTAAGGCTTTTAAATTTGATGGATTAAAGGGAAATGTAAGAATAATTGATGTTGGAACAGGAGCTGGTTTTCCAGGACTTCCACTGGGAATAATGAATTCAGAATCAGAAGTTGTATTATTAGATTCACTTAATAAAAGACTAAACTTTTTAAACTTAGTAATAGGAGAGTTAGGATTAGAGAATTTCACTACTATTCATGGAAGAGCAGAAGAAGTTAGCAGAAAAAAAGAATATAGAGAAAAATTTGATATATCTACATCAAGGGCTGTAGCTAACTTGAGCGTACTTAGTGAATTTTGTATTCCATATGTAAAAGTTGGTGGATATTTTGTAGCATTAAAGGGACCAGCAGTAGAAGAAGAAATTTTAGAATCAAAAAATATTATAGGACAATTAGGCGGAAAAATAAAGGAAGTTATAGAAATCAAAATTGAAGATACTGACTTGAAACATAATTTAGTTATTATAGAAAAAATAAAAAGTACTCCAGATTTATATCCACGCAAAATGAGTACTATAAATAAGAAAAAAATAAAAAAATAGAAATATTAAAAAAAATATGTCATAAAAAAATAACTGATAAAAAAAGGAAAATTATAAATTCTGTAGAATTGTAAATATAAGGAATGGATGAGGGATGGTAGGATTATGCAAAATAATGTAACTTACGTGGAGCCGGAATTAATTGTTCCAAACTTGTATCAACCAAGAAAGTATTTTGACGATGAGGCAATAGTTGAACTGGCTCAATCAATAAAAACATATGGAATAATTCAACCGCTATCTGTAAGAAAGATGGGGGAAAAGGGGTATGAACTTGTTGCTGGAGAAAGAAGACTTAGAGCTGCAAAATTTTTGGGATTAAAAGAGGTTCCTGTAATTATTGTGGAGATAACTGAGAGAGATTCAGCTGCAATTGCTCTTTTGGAAAATATTCAAAGAGAAGACCTTAATTTTTTAGAAGAGGCAGAGGCATATTATAATTTAATAAAAGAACATTCTTATACTCAAGAAAAGCTGGCAGAAATAATAGGTAAGAAGCAGTCAACTATAGCCAATAAGCTAAGAGTACTTAAGCTGCCAGAAAATATAAGAAAATCTTTAATTGATAATAAGCTTACTGAACGCCATGGAAGAGCATTATTAAAACTACCAGATGAAGAACTACAAAATAAAGTTTTAGATATAGTCATAAAGAGAGCATTAAATGTAAAAAAGACAGAAGAAGTAGTTGAGAAAGAATTATTAAAGCTTGCAAGTGCAGAAGTAGCTGCGGATGGAAAGAAAAGAATAAAAGGAGTATTTTCATCTAAGATATATATAAATACAATAAAACAAGTGTTCGATAAATATGGAATTAAAGCTAAGTATAATTCAAAAGATTTAGATGATTATGTAGAGGTTACGATACAAATACCTAAAAAATAGAATGTTTCACGTGAAACATTCTATTTTTTTCTTTAATTATTAGAGTATTAAATATATAATATATTGTAGAGAGGAGGTGTATTCTCTAATTAAAGAGAAGATATTATGAAGACTATTTGTATTTTTAATCAAAAAGGTGGAGTTGGAAAGACTACTACAGCAATAAATTTATGTACTTATTTAGCACGAGAGGGATATAAAGTATTAATAATAGACATAGATCCTCAAGGAAACACTACAAGTGGATTAGGGGTAGATAAGAAAAATCTTGAATATTCTATATACAATATAATGACCGAAGAAGATATAAGTTTAAAGAATACTATTATAGAAAGTCAGTTAGTAGAAAATCTATATCTTGTTCCATCTACCATGGAATTAGCAGGGGCAGAAGTAGAATTAATAGATAAACCGAAAAGAGAAAATATATTAAAAAATAAACTTAGCGTATTAGAAAAGAAATTTGATTTTATTTTTATAGATTGTCCACCTTCTCTAGGAGTGTTGACTATTAATGCATTAACAGCATCAAATAGTGTATTAATTCCTATTCAGTGCGAATTTTATGCATTAGAGGGAGTGGGGCAGTTAGTGAACACTATTCAGTTGGTAAAAAGATCACTTAATAAATCTCTAGAAGTAGAAGGCGTATTAATGAGTATGTATGACGGAAGAACAAACCTAAGTAATGAAGTTGTAGAAGAAGTAAAAAGATATTTTGGCAATAAAGTATATAAATCATATATACCAAGAAATATAAGATTAGCAGAGGCTCCAAGTTTTGGTCTACCTATATCATTATATGATGATAAATGTAGAGGAGCAAAAGCATATGAAGATTTAACATATGAATTTTTGAAGAGACAGGAGGTATAATGCGTGAGTAAGAAATTTGCATTAGGAAAAGGATTAGGTGCATTAATACCTGATGATGATTTATTGGAATCAGAAAAAAATAATTCTGAATCTATATTAAAAATCGATATAAATTTAATTAAAGCAAATGAAGATCAACCTAGAAAGTATTTTGATGAGCAAAAAATTTATGAATTAAGCCAATCTATAAAGGATCATGGAATAATTCAACCTTTAATATTAAAGAAGGATGGAAATAGGTACATTATAATAGCAGGTGAAAGAAGATGGAGGGCTGCTAAACTAGCAGGTATAAGTGAAATTCCATCAATTTTAATGGATTTATCAAATCGTGATGTTATGGAAATATCACTTATTGAAAATATACAGCGACAAGATTTAAATCCAATAGAAGAAGCCAAGGCTTTTTATAAACTTATAAAAGAATTTAATTTGACCCATGAGGAGCTTTCTTTAAGAATAGGAAAGTCTAGAACTGCTATTACTAATACAATGAGATTAATGAATCTTGATGAAAGAGTTCAACAATATATAATAGAAGGTGTAATATCAGAAGGACATGGGAGAGTAATACTTAGCATAGAAAATAGAGACATGCAGTATAATATTGCACAAAAGGTTATTGATGAAGGCCTTTCTGTAAGAGCACTAGAAAAACTTATAAAATCTCTACAAAATGAAGATAAAAATGATAAAAAAGAAGAACCATCGAATCCATATTATAGAGATATTACTGAAAAATTAGAAGGATTATTTGGAACAAAAGTAATAATAAACAGTAAGAAAAACAAAGGAAAAATAGAAATAGAATATTATTCAGAAGATGATCTTCAGAGAATAATTGATATAATGAAAATATAATGTTTCACGTGAAACATTATTGAAGGAGGACTTAAAATGGAGGATATCATAAAAATCATAAGTGAATTTGGACCATATATAATGATAGGATTAATGACTCTAGTTCTATTTCTAATAATATTAGTAATAGTGTTATTTAGATCATTAAACAAGCTAGAATCAAAGTATAGAAAAGTTACAAGAGGGGTAAATAATAAAAATCTTGAAGAAGTAATTGTTGATTATTTAAATAAAGTCGAAGAATCTAAAAAGATTTCAGAAGATGTTAAGGCATTGTATGGTGATATGGATTCAAGAATAAAAGAATGTGTGCAAAAAGTATCGGTTGTAAGATATAAAGCTTTTGAAGATGTTGGAAGTGATTTGAGTTTTTCATTAGCAATGCTTGATGAAAATAATGATGGAATTTTATTAACAGGCATATTTGGGAGAAATGAAAGTACTACATATGCTAAGCCAATTGAAAAAGGTATTTCAAGATATGATTTATCTGAAGAAGAAGAGGAAGCACTTAATAATGCTATTAATAAATAAATCTTCCTTTTCTTAATACTTTATAATATAATAAAAAAGTAAGAATGCAATGTCCTTATGTTGTCAGATAAGAACCTCCTATAGCAAAAATAAAGGAGGTTCTTATTTTTTTAAAATATAAGATCAACCTTTTGCTAAATCATCGGATGTAGAATTTAAAGAGTTTTCCATAGATATATCAGAATCTGAATATTTTTTACCTCCAAATAATTTTACTAAACAATGATAAATTCCTTGAGATATTACTTCGGCTTGCTGCATTACAACATTTAATCTAGTATTTTGCAAAATCATAAATTCTAAATTTCCGTACATATTTACGATTCCAGTAATGCTTAAGTCACCTATAGAAGGTAAATCTTTATTTAGTGCGGCACCGGGGTTTACAGGACGATTTTCTAAAATAATTTTTCCTACGTTTTGAATATTTCCTAAAGAGGCATCTATAGCAATTATGTATGGATTTTCATAGGTGGATTTTATATTGCTAATTGCGATAGTTATATTTTTAGCGTGTACTGGCTGTTCTAAATTGCCATAAATATCTATTCCTTTACGTGAAAAGAATTTGAGCTTATATCCAACTAATGGGCCTAAGCTATCCCCTGTTGATCTATCCGTACCAATACATAAAAATATTATTGGACGATGAGCTTTAGCTATAGGATAAAGTTCCATAAAAAGAGCATCACGAAGTTTAAAAATAGAATTCATATCAGCTGTGTCAAAGACAAATTTATTAGACATACAGAAAACCTCCTTTATTGTAATTGTTAACAATAAAGGAGGTTTTTATACCAATTTTACAATATATGATTAATGCTTTCTAGGGTATATTTTATATCGTTCATGTCATTAAAATATCCTGGACTTAATCTTAAAGTTCCAGTTGGATAAGTACCGATAGTTTTATGTGCTAAAGGAGCACAGTGAAGTCCGGTTCTTACCATAATTCCAAATTGACTATCTAATAAATAGGCAGCCTCAGCAATATCTTTCTTTTTAAAACCTATTGAAATAGCTGAGGTTCTAAGAGAGCTATCTTTATATCCATAAAATATAATGTCATTCATATTTAGAAGACCTTCTATTAATGTAGAATTTAAATAATGTTTTTTTTCTTGTATAGTATCAATTCCTTCTTTTAATATAAAGCTTATACCTGCATTTAGGCCAGCTATTCCTGGAGTATTTAAAGTACCGCTTTCAAATTTATCAGGTAGGAACAATGGTTGATGAAGTTCAGAGGATACGCTTCCTGTACCACCACTAAATATTGTAGAACATTTCTTGTTAAATTCGTCAGTAATTAAAAATCCACCAATACCTTGAGGACCTAGCAATGATTTATGGCCAGTAAAAGCTAATGCAGAGCAGTTTAACTTTTTAAAATCAACATCCATTGCACCAGCACTTTGTGCCGAATCAACTATAAAATCGATATTTTTATCAGCACATATTTTTCCGATTATCTCTAATGGTTCTATTGTTCCTATTACATTAGAACCATGGGTGAATATAGCTAATCGGGTATTAGATCTTATAGATTTTTTAAATTTCTCTATAGGAATTAAACCATTCTTGTCGCATTGAAGTATTTCTAAATCTATACTTATTGAATCTTCAAGTTCCTTAAGAGGTCTAAGAACAGAATTATGTTCCATAGATGAAGTTATTACATGATCTCCAGGCTTCAAAAATCCTTTTATAAGGAGATTTAAAGAGTGAGTGATATTAGAAGTAAAAATTACATTTTCAGGTTTAGAAAAATTGAATAATTTACATAATGACTCTCTACAATGTAGTACTATTTTACTACTTTCTATAGCATCATGATAACTACCTCTACCTGGGCTACATCCTAAATTATTTATATAATTTAACATGTCATTGGCCACTGATGCTGGTTTAGGAAAACTGGTAGCAGCATTATCTAAATAAACTTTCATAAAAAAACCTCCGATCATAAAGTCATATATATATTGTACATTATAAGCAACCAAAATTAAACAATGTATATAAAAAGAAGAAGAATAAAATATATCCATATGAAGTTAGAACCTTTAAAAGAAATAAAAAATAAGATATACTATAGTAGAAAATAATTATTGATTAGATGGAGGGTTTATGGACAAATACTATTTAATAGTTTTTAAAAATACAATGGATGCTATAAAAGCAGAGGAAATATTAAAAAAAGAAAATTTGAAAATCGCTATAATGCCTACTCCAACTTATATAACACAAAGCTGCGGCATAAGCATTAAATTTGATGAAAAAGACTGGGATAATATAAAAGATCTAATAGAGAAAGGACTTATAACACCTAAGAATGTATATGTGAGAGAAGATCAGCATGCAAAGCAAATTTTATAATAAGAGGTAGGTGTCTAGATGAATTTTGACTCAGCATTAACAAAAACGTATGACTTTTTTATAAAACTCATACAATCTATAGATTTGGAAAAAATAGTAATAAAAATTATAAGTGTTTTAGTAATACTCTTAATAGCATCGATTGTATATAAAATTTCAGTAAGAATAGTTGATAAGCTTATTGCAAAACAAAAGAAATTCAAAGTAGGATTAGATGAAAAAAGAGTAAAAACAATATCTGTCGTCTTAAAAAGTTTTTTAAAGTATACAATATATTTCTTTGCATTTTCAGCTATATTATATCAATTCTTTGGAGCTATAAGTTTAACTTTTGCAAGTATTGGAGGTGTAGCTATAGGTCTTGGTGCTCAGAATTTAATAAAGGATATTGTTAATGGATTCTTTATGGTTTTTGAGGATCAATTTTCGGTAGGAGATTATATTCATGTTGGAGACAAAGGTGGAATTGTTCAAAGTATAGGACTTAGACTTATAAAATTAAAGGACTTCAACGGCGATATCCATATAATACCAAATGGTAGTGTTGGACAGATAACTAATCATTCTAGAAGCGACATGAGAGTATTAGTAGATGTGGATATAGCATATGAGGAAGATATAGATAGAGTTACTTCTATATTAGAAGGTGTATGTCAGGAATTTAAAGGAAACGATAAAATTGTAGAAGGACCAAAGGTTCTTGGAGTATCCGCTTTAAAAGATTCTGGCGTAACATTTAGCATATGGGCAACTGCAAAACCTATGACTCAATGGGAATGTGAAAGAGAAATTAGAAAGCATGTTAAAAAAGCTTTAGATATGGAAGGGGTAGAGATACCTTATCCAAAGCGAACAATATATAGTGTGCAGCAAAAATAACCAGTTTAAAAGGAAAAAGGAGAATTTTAGTGAATAAGATTTTTAATTTGGGAGATATTGTAGAAATGAAAAAACAGCATCCATGTGGAAGTAGTAATTGGGAGATTATTAGATTAGGTGCTGACGTAAAAATAAAGTGCGTGGGTTGTCAACGAATAATAATGATACCACGTAGTAAATTTGAAAAAGATGTAAAAAAAGTAATAGAATCGAAAGAATAAATAAAAAATACTTGAACTTGATTTTATTTTGTAGTATAATATATGAATGTAATCCCTGCTGTGATAAAGTCACAGCCATAGGCCAAGGGGAGGAGGTGAAAAGGATGAGAAAGTATGAAACTATATTCATATTACACCCATCTTTAGACGAAGAAGCTGTAAAGGCTGCTGAGGAAAAGTTCAAAGGTGTAATAGAAAATGGTGGAGGAGTAGTTGAAAATGTTGATTTCTGGGGTAAGAGAAAGCTTGCTTACGAAATAAGCAAAGTAAACGAAGGATACTACACACTAATCAATTTTTCTGCTGATTCAGAATTACCAAAAGAGTTAGATAGAATATTCAGAATCACTGACGGTGTTATAAGACACATAATAGTTAAGGAAGAAAATTAAGGTGGTGTCATAGGTGAACAAAGTTGTTTTAATCGGTAGATTGACAAAAGATCCGGAGCTTAGATATACTCCGGGAACTGGAATGGCTGTTACCACTGTTACTTTAGCTGTTGACAGATTTAACGCTTCTACAAAGCAGCGTGAAGCTGATTTTATATCAGTTGTAATCTGGGGAAAACAAGCTGAAAATACTGCCAACTATATGAGTAAAGGTAGTCAAATGGCTATTAGTGGCAGAATCCAAACTAGATCTTATGATGCTAAAGATGGTACTAAAAGATATGTTACTGAAGTTGTAGCACAAGAAGTTTCATTCTTGAGCAAAGGTTCAGGAAGACAAGATGGTGGTGCTTCATTCGGTGGCAATGAAAATTATGGAAACCAAGGAAATAGCTTTGATAATTCAGGATTTGGATCTTCAAATAATAAATCCTTTGGTGAACAATCATTTGATGAAGATATAGCTCCTATTGATGATGGAGATATACCTTTCTAATCTAACACTTTAAAGGTAAGGAGGTAGAAGAATGAGCAAGGATAGAGAAGTTAGAAAAGGCGGCGCTAGAATGAGAAGAGCTAAGAAAAAGGTTTGTGCATTCTGCGTTGACAGTGCTGATCATATAGATTATAAAGATATAACTAAACTTAGAAAGTATGTTACTGAAAGAGGTAAGATACTTCCAAGAAGAATATCTGGAACTTGCGCTAAACACCAAAGAGAATTAACTGTTGCTGTTAAGAGAGCAAGAAACATAGCTTTATTACCATTCACAACTGAATAATATAAAGTTATAATAAAAAGCTACCACGAATGTGGTGGCTTTTTATTATTATATCAATAATAACCTAGTTGCATAAATATTGAAAAAAAACTACAATAGAATATATATCTATGTGAATGGGGGAGAAGAGTTGAAGAAGGATAGTTTTAATATAATGTCTGATATTAAAATAATCGAAGATCTCAAAGCACAATTACTTTGCGTAATTGGGGAGTTTTTCAGGCTTTTAGCTAAGGGAAGCAATGTAGCTCAAGATGCTATAAAGCATTGCATTTCCGGGGCAATAATAATTTTATATGTGCTAGGGGATAGATTAGGCTACTCCCATGCAAGTATAGACGAGGATATGAAGTACAAACTAAAAATCGGGATTGTTGAAGGGGATTTAGTTGAAAAAGAAGGCAAAAATTTAAGCAAGTTGTATAACCATTTAAAGCAAAGGTAATAGAAATGCGTGCTAAATTTGGAGGATTAATCAGATGAAAAATAAAAATTATAATACAAAAGCTGTGGTAGAAGCAGGTCTTATGTGCGCTTTGGTAGTTGTCATATTTCTTATGAATATGTACTTACCTATATTTGGATTTATAGGGTTGTTTATATTACCGATACCTATAACAATATTATATTTAAGACATGATTTCAAAATTGCATTAACATCTGTGGCGGTAAGTGCAATTCTTATCTCAATGATGTCGAGTGTAGTATCAGCAGTAAGTTCATCAGTATTATATGGTGGTAGTGCACTAGCGGTCGGATATTGTATAAAGAATCATAAAGGAGTCACTAGGACTCTTATATATTCATCAATAGCGATGCTTATAGGAACAGTTGTGAATTTTGCTCTTATGATATATGTAACATACAATAGTTCATTGTCAGCTATAATTCAAGAGTACATAGATATGATGAAAGAATCTATGGATATGGTTTCTGGTCTTTATCAATCTATTGGGGTAGATATGGCTAATAATCCAATGATGGAATCTCTTAATAAAATAACACCTGATGTGTTAATGATGATGGTGCCAGCAATACTTATAATTTCATCATTGATTCAAGCTTATATAAATTATGGCATAACAAGAAAAATACTTAATAGATTCAATTATGATGTACCTAAATTTAGGACATTTAATCAATGGTATATAGATAATAGAATAGGTGCAGGAGTTTTAATAGCATTAATGCTAGCTAACATATTTAATAATTATATACCTGGAGCTGCATACGTTGTTTTTACATTAGCATATATTCTTCAAACTATGTGTATGATATTAGGAATATCTGTAGTGTATAACTGGTTTGTAAAAAGAGGATCATCAAACAAATTAATATTAACAATGCTTATATTATTTACCTTTACTAATCCTTTATTTACTCGAATAGCTTATTTTATCGGATTGGCTGATCTTATAGTAGACTTTAGAAAGTTAGACCCAAATAGTTTATCTATTGCAATTCAAGAATGGATAAAGAATAGAAAACGAAAAAAATAGGAAGGGGCTTTCTTGTGAATAAATTTAAAAGCTTTTTACCTAATACTAATATATATGTAGTTATATCTTCGTTATTAATGATAGTAATATTTATGTGGAAAGATAAATTCTTAGGATTTCTATTACTAGCAATATTCATATTAGTATTGGTGTACATCAGAAAGACCGTTAAGGAGAAGGAAAAAGATTGGAATGAATTTTTAGAGAATAACTCTAAAAGTATAGATAGGGCAACTCATAATACTCTTAAAAATCTACCTTTTCCAATGATGATTTTAGATGAAAATGGTGAGATAACTTGGTATAATAAAAAGTTTTTATCTGTGTTTAATCTAAAAGATATTCTTGGTCAAAATATAATTAAACTCATAAGCAACTTTAATACAAAGGATGTTATAAAAAGCAAAGTCAGTTCATATAAGTATGTAAATATTTTAGATGAGTATTACGATGTGTATACTAATATAGTAAATATAGATGAAGGTTATGGAGCAAATAGAACAATAATAATTTTATACTTCTATCAAGTTACGTCCTATAAAAAAAATGTGGAATATAGAGAAGGAATAATGCTTATAGAGGTTGATAATTTAGATGAAGTTATTAAGGGAACAGAAGAAAATAAGAGGCCTATTTTAATAGCAGAAATAGAAAGATTTATAATGAACTATGCCAGCAGTATAAATGCTATGATAAAGAAATATGCTTCAAACAAGTATATATTGTCTGTTAAAGATAGTGTAATAAAAGAAGAAATGAATAAGAAGTTTGATGTACTAGATAAAATCAGAGAGATTGATTTAGGTAATAAACTAAATGTAACCCTAAGCATAGGAATAGGAAGAATGGGTGAAAACCCAATGATAAATAATACTTATGCAAATTCGGCAAAGGAACTAGCACTTGGAAGAGGGGGAGATCAGGCTGTAGTTAAATCTGGAGAAAAGCTTGATTTCTTTGGAGGAAAGGCTAAAGAATTTGAAAAAAGAACTAAGGTTAGAGCTAGAGTGATAGCTCATGCTCTTAGGGATCTTATAGAAGAAAGTTCTAATGTATATATTATGGGACATCGCAATCCTGACATGGATGCATTTGGATCTGCTATAGGACTTACTAGTGTTGCAAGGAATTTAGGAAAGCAATGTAGAATAGTACTTGAAGAGAGTAATAATAGTATAAAATATATATTAGATAAGATGAATAATGACAATAATTATAATGGATGGGTTATAACTCCTAACGAATGTCTAGAGGAATTAGATGAAAATAGTCTATTAATATTAGTAGATGTGCATAGTAGAAGTTATGTTCAAAATGAAGAAATAGTAAATAACGTCAAAAGTTTAGTAATAATAGATCATCATAGACGTACAGTAGATTTTATAGAAGGTGCAATATTAACATATATAGAAATTTATGCATCGTCTACTTCAGAACTGGTTACTGAAATGATACAATATATGTTAGAAAAACCTAAGCTTACGCAGTTGGAAGCAGAAGCTCTTCTAGCTGGAATATGTATAGACACCAAGAACTTTTTCTTAAAAACAGGAGTCAGAACTTTTGAGGCAGCATCATTTTTAAGAAGACTGGGTGCAGATACAATAGATGTTAAAAAGATGTTTGGACACGATTTATCAAGTTATATTAAAAAGTTTGAGATAATTAAAAATGCGGTAGTAGAAAATAATATAGCTATTGCTGTAAGTCCAGGCAATATACAGGAGACAGTAGTCGGAGCGCAGGCTGCAGATGAACTTCTAAATATTACAGGTATTCAAGCATCGTTCGTTCTTGTTAGAATAAAAGATGATATATTTATAAGTGGAAGATCTTTTGGAGATATAAATGTCCAGCTTATACTTGAAGCACTTGGAGGTGGAGGTCATCTAACTATAGCAGGTGCAAAACTTACTAATATTACAAATGAAGAAGCTGTTGAAAGACTGAAGGATGCTATAAATAAATACTCAAGGGAAGGTGAATAGAATGAAGGTAATATTATTATCAGATATAAAGTCATTAGGAAAGAAGGGAGATGTAGTTAATACATCAGATGGATATGCAAGAAACTATCTTTTCCCAAGGAAGTTAGCCGAAGAAGCTAATAATGACAATCTTCATATATTAAATGCTAAAAAAGAAAATGAAAGAAGAAAGAAAATAGCAGAAATAGAAGCAGCACAAGCTTTAGCTGAAAAATTAAGAAATAAAGAAATCACAATAAAAGCTAAGGTTGGAGATAATGGAAGATTATTTGGAGCTATAACAAGCAAAGATGTTGCAGAAGTTATACAAAAGCAATATGATATAAAAATTGATAAAAAGAAAATAGTAATGGATACTGTAAAACAGGCAGGATGCCTTGAAATAGAAGTAAAATTATATCCTGAAGTATCCACTAAAATGAAGCTTATGATTGTAGAGGCGTAAGGAGGATACAATTTGAAATCACAACAACCGGAGAATGGTATACTAGATAAGGTTTTAGAAGAAAGCTCCAGCATAGAATCTCAAATTAATGTACTTTTTGATGTTGCAAAGAATATTTTAGATGATGGAGCAATGAGAGCGAGAACAGTAAGATACAAATTGCAAAGACATGTGAAAAGTAATGATATCTACAAAAGAGCTTATGCTCTAAACAAAATTATAACTGATGGAAAAGGTATAGATACCATTCCTAATGAAAGTAATATTGAAAAGGTAATGAGCGATATAGAACTAGCTATTGCAGATGAGATAGCTAGAAAGTTTGTTCAAAATAAGATAGAGCAGCAGGTTGAACAAGATTTAATTACAAGACAAGACAAATATGTAGATGAAATAAGACTTGGTATCATTAGAAAGCAAAAAGGTCCTGAAAATGCAAGGACTCTAAAGAAATATTCTAATTTTAAAAAGTTAGATAAGAAGGAACTTACAAAGAATATTCAAAGTCTTCTTAGACCAGAAAGTTTTAATGAAATTATAGGTCAAGAAAGAGCTATTAAATCATTATTATCAAAGATAGCATCACCATATCCTCAGCATATAATTTTATATGGACCTCCTGGAGTAGGAAAGACAACTGCGGCAAGACTTGCTCTTGAAGAGGCAAAGAAGCTTAAATTTACTCCATATGATAATGAATCTAAGTTTGTAGAGGTAGATGGAACTACTTTAAGATGGGACCCAAGAGAAATAACAAACCCTCTTTTAGGATCCGTACATGATCCTATATATCAAGGAAGTAAACGTGATTTAGCTGATATAGGAGTTCCAGAACCAAAACCAGGTTTAGTTACAGAAGCTCATGGCGGTATATTATTCATAGATGAAATTGGTGAACTTGATTCAATATTACAGAATAAGCTTTTAAAGGTATTAGAAGATAAAAGAGTTGAATTTTCCTCATCATATTATGATCCGGAAGATGAAAGTACTCCAAAATATATAAAATATCTTTTTGAAAATGGAGCACCTGCAGATTTTGTTCTTATAGGGGCTACTACAAAGGAACCAGGAGAAATAAATCCAGCTTTAAGATCAAGATGTGTTGAAGTTTACTTTGAACCCTTATCTGCTAAGGATATAGAGTCAATTGTTGTAAACGGAGCAAAAAAACTTAATGCTACGATAGAAGAAGGGGTTTCTGAACTGATAAGCAGATATACAATAGAAGGAAGAAAAGCTATAAATATATTATCAGATGCTTATGGATATGCATTACATAACGGAGATTATGATATAGAAAATGTAGTAATATCAAAGCGAGATGTAGAAGAGGTTTTATCCATAGGACGTTTTACACCATATGAAATATTAGATAAAAACAATGGGAAAGAAGTAGGACATGTATATGGACTAGGAGTAAGTGGGTTCATAGGATCTACAATAGAAATTGAAGCTACTGTATTTCCAGCAAAGAAAGATGGAGCTGGAACCGTAAGGTTTAATGAAACTGCTGGGTCTATGGCAAAGGACTCTGTATTCAATGCAGCATCTGTAATAAGAAAAATCACAGATATAGATATAAAGGACTTTGATATACATGTAAATGCAATAGGAGGAGGTAAAATAGATGGACCTTCTGCTGGAGCTGCAATAACTATATGTATAATGAGTGCTCTTTTAAACAAACCTATAAGACAAGATGTGGCTATAACTGGTGAAATTTCTTTAAGAGGAAAAGTTAAGCCTGTAGGTGGAATATTTGAGAAAGTATATGGAGCTAGAAGAAAGGGAATAAATCTCGTAATTGCTCCAAAGGATAACGATCATGATGTTCCTCAAAATTTAAAGGATATAGAAGTTAAAACAGTAGAAACTATAGAAGAAATAATGGAAATTATGTTTTAAAAACATAATAAATGGATAGGAATATAAAATATATATTGTCAAACCACCATAAGACTCTATAAGAGTCTTATGGTTTTTAATGAAGAGTTTAAAGTTGTATTTATTAGCTTTAGGTGGAATTTTAACTACATCTGAAGGCTAAAGTCATTATCTAGGCGTGGACACTGTTAGCTTCAGTCTAGTATGATAAGGGAGTGTTACAACGGCTAACTGTAAGATAAACAAATTTGAAGGGAGAAGGGAGCTATGGATTCACCTGTAATGAGAAGTTTACCGCACAATTTAGAGGCGGAACAGTCAGTATTAGGTTCTATGATTATAGACAAAACTGCAATAGCACAGGTTACTGAAGTATTAAAAACAGATGATTTTTATAGAGACTCTCATAAAATCATATTTGCAGGAATAATGGATTTATTTCAAAAAGATATTCCAATAGATATGATAACTTTGATTGAACATTTAAAATCTATAGATAAACTTGAAGGTGCAGGTGGGATAAGTTATATAACAGAAATAAGTAACTCTGTTCCATCTATAGCAAACCTAAATTCATACATAAAGATAGTTGATGAAAAAGCTATGCTCAGAAGACTTATAAAGGCGTCTAACGAAATAATAGAGAAGAGTTATAGTGGTCAAGATCAAGTTGAAAATGTGGTAGATTTTGCACAGAAAAAAGTTTTTGATATAGCAGAAAAGCGTTCAAGCAGCGACTTCGAATCTATAAGTGCTGTACTTGAAAGAGGCTTTTTAGAAATAGAAAGATTGTTCAACAATAAAGGAGAAGTAACGGGAGTACCTACAGGATTTAGAGATTTAGATGATAAAACATCTGGATTTCAAAGGGGAGATATGGTACTTATAGCTGCAAGACCATCTATGGGAAAGACAACCTTTGCATTAAATATAGCACAACATGCTGCGCTTAAATCTGGGAAAAGTGTAGTTATATTTTCATTGGAAATGTCTAAGGAGCAGCTTGCATATAAGCTTCTTTGTGCTGAGGCAAATGTAGATATGCTAAAGCTTAGAACTGGTAATTTAGATGATGAGGACTGGGAGAATATAGCTAGAGCATCAGGACCTTTAGCAGCATCAAAAATATACATAGATGATACTGCTGGTGTAAATGTAATGGAGATGAGGTCAAAGTGTAGAAGAATAAAGATAGAACACGGAATAGATATGATAATGATAGACTATCTTCAGCTTATGTCTGGTACCGGTGGAGAGAGCAGACAGCAGGAGGTATCAGAAATATCTAGATCTATAAAAGCATTGGCAAAAGAAATGCAATGTCCAGTTGTGGCCTTATCACAGCTATCTCGTGCTCCTGAACAGAGAGCTGACCATAGACCTATGCTTTCAGACCTTAGAGAATCAGGCTCTATAGAACAGGACGCAGACGTAGTTATGTTCTTATATAGAGATGAATACTACAATAAGGAAACTGAAGATAAAAATATAGGAGAATGCATAATAGCTAAGCAAAGAAACGGTCCAGTAGGAACAGTTAAGCTTGCATGGCTTGGACAATACAGTAAGTTTGGTAATCTTGATACAATACATCAATAGTTTATTAATAATATATAAAAGGCATCAGAATATTTATTCTGATGCCTTTTAAGTAATTGAGAGTAACTAGTGGATATCTATAGATCTTCTATTTGGATTAACCTTACTTAGCTTATTCATAGTAATATTTAAAACTCCATTATTAAAAGAAGCATCTATACTATTTTCATCTATATTATCTACATAGAATGCCCTACTAAATTCTCCATAGGATCTTTCACGTCTTATAAATCCAGAAGAATTATCTTCAAGAACATCCTCTCTTTTTGCAGAGATAGTCAAATAGTTGTTTTCATAATAAATGTTCAAAGAATCTTTGTTTACACCTGGAAGATCAGCCTCTATTATATATTGGCTGTCTGTTTCACGTAAATCAACGTTAAATCCTTTGCTAAAGGTAGGGAAGCCATTAAAGAAGTCATCGTTAAAGAATGAGTCTAGCATTCCCTCAAATGAGTCACGTCTTCTTAATCCATTATTTTTTCTAAAAGGTACTAAATCAAACATATATAACTCCTCCTTTAAAATAAATTTTATATGATTTAGTGTAAGTACTTATTTCTTAGTACACTATTATAGTACAACAAAAGTCAAAGAAAGTCAAAGTTTAAAAAAGAGATTTAAAAGTCATAATTAAAAGAGAAAGTTAGATAATATAAGATATATTCAGCAAATTGAGAAAATAAGGCAAATTAAAGATATTTTGAGCTTATATTGAGTTTTATAATTAGTATAAAATGTATTATTATTTATAATATAGCCTTATGTGCTATCGTGGCTCAGTTGGTAGAGCAGTTCACTCGTAATGAACAGGTCACCGGTTCGAGTCCGGTCGATAGCTCCACATACATATTATGCGGGTGTAGCTCAATGGCAGAGCTCTAGCTTCCCAAGCTAGCTACGTGGGTTCGATTCCCATCATCCGCTCCACAAAAGTTAGGACAAATAGATGCCAATAAGCATTTAATTTGTCCTAATTTTTTATATTATGGGTATCTAAAGATTATTTATATATTCTTTAGAGAAACAAACTGGAATTTGTTAAAATAGATTTGCTAAAACCAGTACAAAGATATATTTTTTACTGTTTTTTTTATATGAACTTTAAAGGATTATTTAGATTATGAGGGAGATTACTATGAGCAGAAACGAAAATGCAATTTTCACTAATATGTGCATGGTATATGACAAAGAAAAAATACTTATACAAAATAGACTTAATATAAACTGGTCTGGAGTAACATTTCCTGGTGGACATGTTGAATATGCTGAATCATTCACGAATTCTGTTATTTGAGAAGTTTTTGAAAGTGATAATCTAAGTGAACTTTATTATAAAAAAGAAAATTATGAATGTAGGAAAATTATCTACTAAAACAATTAAATTACTATATATTATATATGGAATAGTATTCAATATATCGTGACTTCCACGTGAATTGCTCTCCATTGTTTAATTACATGATAGAAGATAAAATATAACCAAGATAAAGAGTAAATTTAAAGAGTGGGGAGATCTTAGCAGATATGAATGATTTAAATATAGGAAAAACAATTTTAACGCTTAGAAAAGATAAAAATATAACTCAGGAACAGCTTGCAAATATGGTAGGGGTATCTGCTGGGGCAGTAAGCAAATGGGAAACAGGGGTATCGCTTAGATAAAGATACCACACCAATCCCACGCTGACTTTTGCTCAACCGATACAGCCGGAGGGCTGGATAACAAGAAAAGGCGGTATGCGCCCCGTGGAGGGGTAGCGTACCGCCTTTTCTTGTGGGGGTTTCCAAAGGGGGCAACGCCCCCATTTGGCACACGACTTTGCGAAGCAAAGTGTAGTGTGTTATACGCTCTGTCGGCGTTGCCGTGAAAATGCCGTTGCCGCCGGGGAGGGCAAGGGCATTTGAAGCGGCAGGAAAACAGGGCTGTGCTTGTGTGGCGTGGAGCCGCAAGCGCAGGTCTGTTTTCGCCAGCAGACAGGGCGTATATGAACGCCCCCGTTCTTCGTCCTACGCTCTGACTTGTGGACAAAGTGTCCCGAAGTTGTGGCTACACTCCCGGAAAAGTAACAGGACAGCGGGTAACCGTCAAGGCTGAAATGAACGGGTTTACACCCGGCCTTGACCGCCACCCGCCGTCCCACTGAATGGGTGGACAAGGCGGCCAATCCCTCAAAGTGCTTGTCCGCGCTCTTTCTGATTTTGAGGTATTCAGTTTTTCAAAATTGAATAATCAAAATAAATTTTTTCGATTGAAAAAATTTTATTTGTTATCATATTCAATGCCATATTTTTTCTTTTGCCGAATCACATAATTACTGATTTTTTCATCATATAGTGGATACTGGTAATCCAACTGGCATGCCACTTCTGACGAAACCTCCCGGAACAATGCCATACATTGTTCAAAGGATTCCCACATATGGGGATAGGAATCCATATTATAAGTGGACATAAGTCGTTCCCACAATTCCTCTGGGACATATTGCTTCATAAATTTATAGTTTTTTCCCAAACTGAAATGAAATCCCTGTTTGATACCAATCAGCCAGGAAATCATGCGAAGCAATTCTTTTCGTACTATATCATTCATATGGTCAATAGCAAAAAGAATTTCTTTGCGGCATAAGCCCTTTACTACATATGTTGTAGTATTCCAAAATTCATTACAGCAATCGTCAAACATTCTTTGAGTAGGCTTCTGCAAGTGGTAGTCTATATCCGTTGGTATTGGCGGCTTTACGATACGGTTGTCTTTATCCAACAGTAACTTTACCAGTTTATCCCATGTAAAATACTCGTCTATCAGTTCCAGCGGCAGCAAAGTTAAATCTATCTTAACATCATCAGTAAACAGCATTAAATATGAAAATCCCTTTTCTACAGCTGGAAATAATTCCATATCTTCCGGCTTTTGCAGAATCAACCTTTCACCAAATATATCTAGCCATTTATCATCACTTGTGAAGCTGTCCATATCCGTAACAAAAAAAGTAATATCAAAATCCTGAAAATCATCAGGCGGAATATTTGTATTTGTTCTAGATCCTTCCAAAGTAACCATGCGAATGCGTTTATCTGTTTTTGCAAAATTCAAAACAATATCATAAACTTCCTTTTCTGATCTCATTTTTATCTCCTCCAATTATTGAAATAGGTGTGAAACCATTTTAGGGCTTTCCCGCCTTGATTGCCCTTTAGCAAAGACGGGCGGGACTGTCAACGGCGGCGAATGAAATGCGCCGTTCATCTTGACCGTTGACTGGCTCGGCTGGCTTTGCTATCTCTCCGATAAATTACTATCTGGATTTCATTTCTTTTTCAAATCTAAAGAAATAATTGTTCTCTTTTGGAATGTTGCCTGCGGTTTCACCTATTTGGTGTGGGTCTTTGTGCTTCGGATTAAAAAATTCTACAATCTTAAAACCACAACGATTTACATAAAAATGAATGTTTCGCTTATCGTAATATGGGGTATGCGTCTCCCAAATTTTTGTTTCAGGATGTAGTTCTTCAATCGCTTTCCATATCTTAAATCCGTTTCCAGCATTTTGTGCGCTTGATTTCACATACAAAAGGTGAAGTGAGTTGTAGCCGGTCTTATCATCTATAACAATGACCGCTCCGCCGATTCTTTCTCCGTCAATTTCTGCGATATATGCTTCAGCGCCTTTTGCGTTAAAAGATTCTTCTATATCTTCCGCAGGAAGAACTTGCTTTTCAAATTCTCCAAACTCTGACACATAAGAAATTTGAAAAGCCTCTTGTATTTCACTTACAAATGTGTTTTTTTCTTCAACGGTAATGATTGGTCTTAACTTTATTGTGTTCATACTTCCTTGCTCTCCTTAAATTTTATAGTCCGGTTCATCAAAGAAGTATGTCTTTATTCTCTCCCACCCCAATCAAATAGTTTCATAGTTCACCACTCCAAATCTTGATTTTCTGTTCTCCTACTTTCTTCCCCGCTGGGGCTTTGGATTTTTCAGCAAATCCGATTTCTGTGCAATCTTTTTCAACCACTTCTTTTCTTCCTCTGACAGTTTCCCATAGTTTAACTTGAGCCGCTTACAGATAAATGCCATAGCCGCCTGCTCCGGGTCGCTGTCCTCTCTGGTGGTTTCCTCTGCGGTCTGCAAGAAATCTTCCAGTGGGTTGTCCTCCGGGACGCTGAAAAAATCGTCCTTATGGGCTTCCCGCAGGTCGAGGGCTATCTTGTTTATATCCTGCTGTATCACATAGCGGCAAAAGCTGTCGTCGTCAATGTGGGCGGCGATAAGCTGTCTTAACTGCGGGTCGGTCAAGCCGGGATTGTGCTGTTTCATAATCGTTGCACTCACAGCGTCCAAAATGGCGTTTGCGCTCTGCACCTGCTTTGCCGCTACGCCGTTCACATAGATTTCAAGGTCGGCCATGAGCCGGGGAAAATCCGGATGGGTCGCCAGTTCGCACAAGAGAGAATTGTCCACCAGTCCGCTTTTCAATAGTTCAATCATATCATCGCTCAAATGCAGGTCTGCGAGATCGGCATTTGGGTGATTTTTCGTTTCAGACCGGCCCAGCAGATAATCAACAGTCACTTCGTAAAACTTTGCTAACTCAATAAGGGCATAGTGGCTGATGTCCTTGAGATTGTCCCCCTCGTAACTGCCTAAAGCGGACTTGGAGAGATGGGTCTTCTCCGCAAGCTGCTCCAGCGTCAGCCCACGCTCCACACGCAGGTCTTTCAATCGTTCTTGTATGGATAGTTCCATGCTCTCCTCCTCATCCGCTTAAGCGGCCGATATTTATTTTGTGAGAGTAATAAGTTCATCAACTGATTGGAAGCCGTTTTTCTTATAAAATTTTTCGGCCGGAAAACCTCGTTCAGTATTCAAAATGATTGCGTTCATTTTTTCTGTCTGTATCTCATTTTCAATCAATTTCAAAAAATAACTTCCAATCCCTTTCCCTTGCAAGTCAGTCTTTACACAAAACTGGTCGATATAATATTCCATACCGTTAATCCACGGTTTTTTCATTCCTATGCTCAGAGCAATAATACTGCTTTCTTCTTTCAAAACATAGCCCACAAAATAATTGTTTGTCATGTAATTTTGGAAAAAACTCACTACCTGTTTTCTGGAACTATATGTATCATGCCATGGAGCTTTTGTGAACACATCAATAAATAAATCCACACATTCATCAATGTGTTTGTTCGACATTTTGATTATATCCATCAGTTAAACTCGCTTTCTCTTTTCTTATTTATATTGTAACACAATTCCGAGAGCGCGGAAATAGGGGAATTTTCAGGCGGATTTCCTACATTTCGGATATACGGGACGGGCGGCCATTTAGGTGTAGACTTAGGGTAGTTCATCGATGGACAGCACCTTGAAAACAGAATGACCGTCCGAAAAGGAATACCCCGGCTGGAGAAGCACAGCAAGGAGCCGGACTTCGGGACAAAATGTCCCGAAGCTGCGGGGAGCGTGCCAACGCCGGAACACGCCGCTATTGTCGGGGCCCCCGCAAAGCCGCATGGCTTTGTGGGGAGAGGAGGAGCAGCGGAGCGAGTGAGTTTTGCCGCTTGCGGTGAAACGAACGATACGCAGCTTGCGACGACGAGGCAGGAAAACTTTTCGGGGAGAACGGCAACGGAAAGCAAAATGGAGGGAACGCATGAGAGATAACCCCTATAAAGACTTGCCGCCGCTGGAACGCAGGCCGGACGGTTCCCTTTACCGCATGACACCGGCGCAGAGGAAACAGGCGGCCAGCCTGATACGCCGGGAGTGCTGTTGCTTTGAGGACGGTAACTGCATTGTCCTTGACGATGGGGATACCTGCACCTGCCCGCAGACGATTTCTTTCTCGGTCTGCTGTAAGTGGTTCCGCTGGGCGGTCTTGCCGCTGGACGGAACGCTGGAAGCGGAGATTTTCCGGGATAAGGACTTGAAACGCTGTGCGGTCTGCGGCGGCGTGTTCGTCCCCAAATCCAACCGGGCAAAATACTGCCCCGGCTGTGCCGCCAGAGTTTACAGGCGGCAGAAAACAGAAAGTGAACGGAAAAGGAGGTCTGCTGTGGACAGTTAGGAGCGAAAAAAGCCTTGATTTATCAGGCTTTGCAAGCCTCAAACCGGGGCGAGTGGTATAAAGTATCGTCCGCCCCGGAAAACGGGCCTCTAACCGTCCACAAAACGAACTATGACAAATACCATCTATATCCATCAGCCGGAAAGGGCGTTCAGCTTCACCCGGCTCCCCAATTTTCTCTTTGAAGCCCCCACATTCAAGCCCCTGTCCAACGAGGCAAAGGTTCTGTACGCCTTTATCCTGCGCCGGACAGAGTTATCCCGCAAGAATGGGTGGGCGGATGACTGCGGACGGATTTTCCTGTATTACCCCATCTGCGAGGTGGTTGACCTACTCCACTGTGGGCGGCAGAAAGCGGTGAACACACTGCGGGAACTGCAATACGCCGGACTGATGGAAATCCAGAAGCAGGGCTGTGGAAAACCCAACCGCATTTTCCCAAAATCCTATGAAGCGGTTCCAAACGCCGACTTCAAGAAATCCCGTTCTGGTACGCCGGAGGGCTGAAAACCGTACCCATGAAGTACGGAAACCGCCCCCCTGAAGTACGAAAACCGGACGGTATATAGAAATACAAAGATTAAAATGATTTATTTATATCCATTCCATTCCTATCGTATCAGAGATAATTCCGGCGGGATTTTCCCTGCGGAAAACCCCGGATAGGAAAGGAATGGGGAAAGGAGCAGAATGGCACAACACGCAATTTTGCGGTTTGAGAAGCACAAGGGCAACCCGGCAAGGCCGCTGGAAGCCCATCACGAAAGACAGAAAGAACAATACGCCAGCAATCCCGACATTGACATAAGCCGGAGTAAATACAACTTCCATATCGTCAAGCCGGAGGGACGCTATTACCACTTCATTCAGAGCCGTATCGAGCAGGCCGGATGCCGGACAAGGAAAGACAGCACACGGTTTGTCGATACGCTGATAACTGCCAGCCCGGAGTTTTTCAAGGGGAAATCCCCAAAGGAGATACAGGCGTTCTTCCAGAGGGCGGCGGCTTTCCTCATTGGCCGGGTAGGGCGGGAAAATATCGTGTCGGCGGTGGTACACATGGACGAGAAAACGCCCCACCTGCATTTGACCTTTGTTCCGCTGACAAAGGACAACCGCCTGTGTGCAAAGGAGATTATCGGCAACCGGGCGAACCTGACGAAGTGGCAGGACGATTTTCACGCCTATATGGTGGAGAAATATCCCGACTTGGAGCGTGGGGAGAGCGCCAGCAAGACAGGCCGGAAGCATATCCCCACCCGGCTTTTCAAACAGGCGGTTTCCCTCTCCAAACAGGCCAGAGCCATTGAAGCCGCCCTTGACGGCATTAACCCGCTGAACGCCGGAAAGAAAAAAGAGGAAGCCCTCTCCATGCTGAAAAAGTGGTTCCCGCAGATGGAGAACTTCTCCGGGCAGTTGAAAAAGTACAAGGTCACAATCAATGACCTGTTGGCGGAGAATGAGAAGTTGGAAGCAAGGGCAAAGGCCAGTGAAAAAGGCAAGATGAAAGATACGATGGAACGGGCAAAGCTGAAAAGCGAACTGGACAATTTACAGCGGCTGGTTGACCGTATCCCGCCGGATATACTGGCGGAACTGAAACGGCAGCAGCGGCACACAAGAGAGAGGTAAACGCTATGGGCAGATATTCTGATTACATCACAAATTTTTATAATATGGAGGACACTGGATGGTAAAAAGCGAAAGCGACATGATTTTCACACCCCGCACCGGGCAGGTCATTACGGCAGAGAACGGAACGCAGTATTTTGTATGTGGGAACAACCGTATCAAAATCTCCGAACACTTCGCCGCCGCTGGACAGCCGCTTGGCGATCTGATCGTTGATGTAGTCCGGCATACGGCGGAAAAAGCCATTTCCGCCTGACGGCCCAGCGTTGATATACGCCCACGCTTATGGTATAATTGCCCCAGAGCAAAAGTATTGTAAGCGTGGGTTGTTTCTTTGAAAAGGAGGATTTTTTACGGTGAAACAACCTTACAATACTACCATTTACAACACGGCTCTTTATCTGCGTTTAAGCCGTGACGATGAAAGCTACGGCGACAGCGTGAGCATTGAAACACAGCGGACAATCCTGCAACAGTACGCAAAAGAACATGGGCTTCATGTGGTCGGCGAGTATGTGGACGACGGCTGGAGTGGGACGAATTTCGAGCGTCCGAATTTTCAGCGCATGATGGACGATGTGGACGCAGGGAAAGTGAATTGTATTGTTACGAAAGACCTATCCAGATTTGGTAGGGAACACGTGATGATGGACTACTATCTGGAATTTCTGTTCCCGGAGAAGCGTGTGCGCTACATCGCCATTGCAGAAAACGAGGACACCGAAAAAGGACTGTCCGATTTCGTCCCGTTCAAAAACCTGTTCAATGAATGGTTTGCGAAAGATACAAGCCGCAAGGTAAAGGCCGCTTTCAAAGCGAAGTTTGCCACAGGACAGCGTATCGGCGCCTATGCTCCCATCGGGTACAGAAAACACCCGGAAATCAAAAACAAGCTGATAATCGACGAGGAAACCCGCTGGATAGTGGAGAAGATTTTTGACCTTGCCGTCCACGGCAGAGGTGCGGCCAGTATCACACGGATATTGATTGAGGAAAAAGTACCCACACCGGGATATATCAACTTCCGGCGGGACAAAACTTTCGCCAATATCTATGCGAATGCGCCGGAGGAAAAAAGCTACGCATGGACGATAGCGCAGGTCAAAAGCATTTTGAAAGATGAAACCTACATCGGCCATACCGTCCACTACCGGGAAACAAACATCTCCTTTAAGAACAAGCGGAGAATACGCAAGCCCCAAAGCGATTGGGTGCGGGTGGAGAACACGCAGGAGCCGATTATCAGCGAGCAGGTTTTCAATCAGGTGCAGGAGCAGATAGCAAGCCGCCGCAGGAAGTGCAAGGACGGTACGACACAGATTTTCTCTGGGCTGGTAAAATGTGCGGATTGCGGCTGGTCGCTGTCCTATGGGGAGAACCGGCAGAACAGTAAGCCCTACGGCCATTACCATTGCAGTAAGTACGGGCAGGGCACACGCCAATGCTCCATGCACTATATCCGCTATGATGTGCTTTACGCCTATGTCCTCTCCCGTCTGCAATACTGGTCTGGACTGGTGCAGAACGGCGAGGGGGAACTGATGAAGCGTCTGCTGAACGCCAGCGACAAGGAACAGGCCGCCGCAAGGAAACGGCAGGCCGCAGAATTGAAGCGGACGGAGAAGCGGAAAGCCGAGGTGGACAAGCTGTTTTCCCGCATGTATGAGGACTGGGTGGCTGGGCGTATCACGGAGTACAACTTCAATATGCTGTCCGGGAAATATCAGACGGAGCAGGCGCAACTGGACGAAAAAATCGGACAGCTTCAAGCCGCTATCGCTGCCGAGAGCCAGACCGTAGCAGACGCGGAAAGCTGGATTGCGCTGATGAAACAGTATGTCAATCCCACGGAACTGACCGCCGAACTTTTGAATACGCTGATTGAAAAAATCCTTGTCCATGAAGCGGTCAAGGGCGAGGACGGAAGCCGGGAACAGGAGGTAGAAATCTTCTACCGCTTTATCGGCAAAATTGATTGAATGACACCAATATCTTTAACTATGTGATACCGGAAACTCTACTCCAGATATTTCGCTACTATCACCTATAGCAAGGGCTTTAGATACATCACTAGATATATTATTATCGTTTCAAAAAGAAATTTCAGAAAAAGAAGTCAATGAAATAAAAGAACAACTTACAAATATTTTTTTGCACAAAGGATATGATAAAGCAGATAAAGAATGCAGAAGATACTTGAAAGAATATCCCAATTCATCATATTTAAAACTTTGCATAGCTACGTTAATTCAAATGTATGGTATGATAGATGCAAAAGATGAAAATATATCTAAGGGGAGGCTGAAACATTCTCTAGAATTACTATATAAAGTTGTTGATATCAATGAACCCAAATATAGAACATCAGCGCTATTTGCTATAGCAAATATAGAAATGATGCTAGAAAACTTTGAGGAAAGTGAAAAAGCTATAAAGGAAATTTCAAATTCTTTCATAGATCCTATGGTATTATATGTGTCCATTTTAGAAAAACAGGGGAGAGGGGAAGAACTATTTATAACTGCAGAAAGCATGCTACTTCAATACTTAAATCAGAGCGGTGCTATGATGTCAATATTAGCAAGAAGATATAAAGAAGATAAAAAATATAAAGAAGCAGAAAGGTTTTTAATGACTTTAAATAGTATACAAGAAAGTTTTCAAATAGGAATGGGGTCATCATTATATAGTTTAAGTAGATTGTACTACGAAAATGGTGATAAAAGTATGGCATCCAAATACTTTAAGACATATGTTGATAGAATTATAAATTTTGGATATGACTATTCAGAAAATCCTTATTTTCAGCATGTTAAGCTTCAAGTTGGAAATGAAGGTCAAAAGATAATAAGAAAAAGAATGTTTACAGAAATAATAGAGAATGATACTATGAATGACCTTAAAGGGATTAAGGATTATGATGAAGCTTTAGAGACACTAAGAAATGCCTCTCTAGAATCTTAAAAGAAATCTTAAATTAGAATAATATAAGTTTATAAACCTGACTTAGTTAACTATAAGTCAGGCTTTTTCATGGTATAATTATCATAAAAATATCATAGAGTAACGTGAAGAGTCTACCATATAATTTTAGGATAGGGAGAAAGAGTATGGATAAAAATTTAGAAGTAATAATTAAAAAAAGAGTGGACAAGGTTATTTTAGCTCTTGAAAAAAACAATATGAATGGATATTTTGTTAATGATGAAAGCGAAGCTTTAGAAAAGATAAAAGAAATATGTAATGAAGGCGAAACTGTAGCGGTAGGAGGTTCAGTATCATTAGCTGAGGTTGGAGTATTAGATTTACTTAGAAATGGAAAGTACAATTTTTTAGATAGATATGAAAAAGGTCTTACTCCAGAACAAGTGGATGATATTTTTAGAAAGAGTTTTTTTGCAGATACATTTTTTACAGGAAGTAATGCAGTAACAGAAGAGGGTTTCCTCTACAATGTAGATGGAAAGGGAAATAGAGTGGCAGCCATGATTTTTGGACCTAAAAAAGTTATTGTAGTAGTAGGAATAAATAAGATTGTATCAAATTTAGAAGAAGCAGAAGTCAGAATGCAAAAGATAGCGGCTCCAGCAAACTGTGTAAGATTAAATAAGACAAATCCTTGTACAGTTAAAGGTGAATGTATGAATTGCTTATCAAAAACTAGAATATGCAACTTGTATACAGTAATAAAGAGACAAATGGTAAAGGACCGTATTTCGGTAATTATTGTAAATAAACAGTTAGGTTATTAAAAAAGTAAGCTAATTATTATCGAAATGGTAAATAATTACTGTATAAATTTACAAAAAATTTTTTTTGAGAAGAAATGCATAATTATTCTAGATTAATTTGGTTAAAATTACATAAGTATATATTTAAAATGACTTAAATCATAGTTATATATAAATTTATTAATATAAATTTATATGAAATAAAAAATTGGCTTTATTAAATTCATAATTATGCATAGGCTAGCCACTTCAAGGTTTCCAAGATTTATTATATAATTAAATAGTGGATAAATTATTATTTTTATAAGAGGGGGGTTCTTATGAAAAAGTTTAAAGATTATTTAATCATTACTATTGGAGCTATGTTAGTAGCGGTCTCCCTTAATTTTCTAGTAATGCCCAATAATGTGGCTGCTGGAGGGGTAAACGGAATGGCTATGGTTTTAAATTACTATGTACCCAGCATACCAGTTGGAGCATTGATGGTAATTTTTAATGTAATTCTATTTCTTCTTGCATTTATAGTGATTGGAACGAGTTTTGGAGCCAAAACGATTTATGCTAGTCTATTACTTTCAGGATCTATATGGGTACTTGAAAAAGTATGTCCTGTTACCCATTCGTTGACAGGTGATGTTCTTTTGGAACTTATATTTGGAATAATTCTTCAGGCTATTGGAATGGCTACTATTTTTTATAGAAATGCTTCCACTGGAGGAACAGATATAATAGCAAAAATATTGAACAAATATTTTCATATAAATTTAGGAAAAGGTGTTTTATTAGCTGATTTAGTTGTTGTTACTGCTGCAACTTTAACATTTGGATTCAAAGAAGGATTATATGCTTTATTTGTAATAATACTTAATGGAGTTGCGATAGATAAAGTAATAGAAGGATTTAATGCATGCAAAGAGGTAAGAATAATTAGCAGTAAACAAGAAGAAATCAAAATGTTTATTTTAAATGAATTAAGCAGAGGGGCAACTATATATTATGCCAAGGGAGCATTCAGTGAATCTCCAGTAGAAGTGCTTTGGACAATAGTAGATACTAAAGAACTTATAAAAATAAAAAACTTTATAAAAGAAGTAGACCCGCAGGCTTTTTTAAGTGTGTCGGAGGTTTATGAAACTTTGGGAGAAGGTTTTGGAAATATGGTAGAAATGTAATATATTTAGTTGCTTTCTGAGGAAGAATAATCTCAGGAGGGAATGTTATGAAAAAGATAAGGGAATTTTCAGTTATAATATTAGGAGTATTTTTAGTTGCCATAGGTGTATACTTTTTTATGATACCAAATAATATAGCAGGTGGTGGAATCAATGGATTGGCTATAATTATAAATAGTTATATACCATCACTACCTATAGGAGCAATCATGTTTTGTATTGATGCTGTATTATTTTTGGTGGCGTTTATCGTTATAGGACCGAGTTTTGGAGGAAAAACTATATTTTCAAGTTTACTTTTATCGAGTACAATATTCGTACTTGAAAAGTTAGTACCACTTAATGGGCCATTAACAGATGACTTGTTTATAGAAATAATCTTTGGTATATTTGCTCAGTCATTAGGTATGGCCATTATCTTCAATGAGGATGCTTCAACAGGAGGTACAGATATAATAGCAAAGATATTAAACAAGTACTTCCATATAAATATGGGTAAAGGTGTACTTATGGTAGATATGATAGTAGTACTTATGGCTATGAATGCATTTGGACTTAAAAAGGGATTGTACGCGTTATTCACAGTAGTAGTTACAGGATTAGCAATAGATAGAGCTATAGAGGGATTTAATTCTGTTAAGGAAATAAAGATAATAAGCAAAGAGATAAGGAGAATAGAGGACTTTATATTAAATGATTTGGGCAGAGGAAGCACTATATATCATGCTACAGGTTCATATAGTAAGAATGATACAGAGGTTTTGGTAGCTCTTTTGGATAATAGGGAATTTGTAAAAGTAAAGAATTTTATAAAAGAAATTGATCCATCAGCATTCATAAGTGTGGCAGATGTATGTGAGGTTCTAGGAGAAGGATTTAAAGCAATTACCTAAAAGCTGACTTTTAGTTAAGAGTGACATATATAAAAGTGAGAAGACGTTGTTTTCTCACTTTTTTTAATATAAAAAGCCGGCACATACGTGCCGGCAACCCTTCACTCTTAACTACGTAACTCTTCACTATTTTTTTTAGAAAGCAGGAACTATACTTCCTTTATATTTTTCTTCTAGGAATTTTTTAACGTCTTCTGAAGTTAAAGCTTTTGTTAAAGCTTTTATTTTATCTGAATCTTTATTGTCTTGTCTAACAGCTAGGATATTAGCATAAGGAGAGTCACTTCCCTCAATAAATAAGGCATCTTTTGTTGGTATTAAGTCTGCAGATAGTGCATAGTTAGTATTTATAACCGCACCTTGAACATCAACAAGTATTCTAGGAAGTTGAGCAGCTTCTACTTCTGTTATTTTAAGGTTTTTAGGATTATCAGTTATATCATCTACTGTAATTAAGTCACCATCTTTAACTTTTATAAGTCCATTCTTTTCAAGAAGTCTTAAAGCTCTAGCTTCATTTGTTGGATCGTTAGGAACTGCAATGGTAGAACCATCTTTTAAAGCTTTTAAATCAGTTATTTGCTTTGAGTAAAAACCTAAAGGCTCGATATGAATTTTAGCTGTGTAAGTTAAATCATATTTCTTTTCAGAATTTTGCCCTTCTAAAAATGGTACGTGCTGAAAGAAATTTGCATCAAGTTCTTTACTTGATAAAGCAGCATTTGGAAGCTGATAATCGTCAAATTCAACTATTTCTAGCTTATAACCTTCTTTTTCTAATGCAGGAGCTATATGCTCTAAGATCTCCTTGTGAGGAATAGGAGATGCCCCTACCTTTATGGTTTTATCATTTTTATTGTCTTCAACAGATTTAGTTCCGCAGCCTACTACTGAAAATGATAATGCTGCTGCTAAAACTAGTGATAATATTTTTTTCATTTATTAGTCCCCCTTAAAATTTATTTTGCTAATGCTTTATATACTAGATTTCCAATAGTTTGGAAAAATTGCACAAGAATTATTAATAATATAACGGTATAAATCATTGTTTGCGTTTCATATCTATGGTAACCATATTTCATAGCTACATTTCCAAGACCGCCACCGCCTATGGTACCTGCCATAGCGGAATATCCAACTATACTGATTAGAGTTAGAGTGATTCCTTGAACTATTGAAGGCAGTGCTTCTTTAAGCATTACTTTAAAGATTATCTGAATGTTACTTGCACCGAAAGACTTTGCAGCTTCAATAACTCCCCTATCTACTTCCATAAGAGAACTTTCAATAACTCTTGCGGCGAAAGGAGCAGCACCTATACTAAGAGGTACTATTGCTGCGGCTGTACCAATGCTTGTACCAACAATTCTTCTAGTAATTGGGATTAAGCATATCATTAATATTAGAAATGGAAATGAACGAAGTACATTTACTATAAAATCAAGAATTCTGTAAATAGTCCTTTGAGGTTTTAAACCATTTGGACTTGTAACAACAAGTATGATTGCTGGAATAAATCCTAAAAGTATTGAATAAATTGTTGACTGAATAACCATTGATAATGTTTCTATTAGAGCTGGTTGTAATATTTTAAAATATATATCTAATAATGCTTCCATTGACTAACAGACCTCCCACTTTACATTTTTTTCTTCTAAGTATTTAAATATAGCATCTTTATGACTTTCACATACGTTTATAGTCAAGGTTCCAAGTATATTATCTTTAAACTTTTCTAGTTTTCCACCAACTATTGATACATCTATATTGAGCTTTCTTGCCATAGACGTTATTACTGAAGTCTTGCTTACATCCTTAGGGAAGAAAATCTTTATATTAATACCATCTAGAGTTACATCTTCCTCATCACCTAAGAACTTTTTTAAATTGCCATTTGGTTTGAGAAATAAATCTTCAACTTTGCCGCAGTATAAAGATTCTCCATGTTCTAAAAGAACTACATTATCACAGATTTCTTTTATAACCTCCATTTGATGAGTTACCATAACTATGGTGATTCCGAAAGTTTCATTTATTTTTTTTAAAAGGCCCAGTATATCTTTTGTGGTTTTAGGATCTAGAGCAGATGTGGCCTCATCACAAAGAAGAATTTTTGGTTCCAAAGCAAGAGCCCTTGCTATAGCTACTCTTTGTTTTTGTCCACCACTTAATGAATTAGGCTTTACATCCTTTTTATCAGCAAGTCCAACTACCTCTAGAAGATAATTAACTCTTTCATTTATCTTAGATTTTGGATATTTCCAAGTTTCAAGAGGAAGTGCCACATTATCAAAAACTGTTTTCCTGCTTAGAAGATTAAAGTTTTGAAATATCATGCCCAGGTTTTTACGAAGATCACGTATTTCTTTTGAATTAAGAGACTTTATATCTTTTTCCATAACAGTAACAGTACCAACTTCAAAGGTTTCTAAGCCATTTATACATCTCAAAAGAGTAGACTTTCCAGCGCCACTATGACCGATTATTCCAATTATAGAGCCTTCCTCTATAGAAAATGTTATATCTTTTAGTACATCAATATCTTCAAAACTTTTGTAAAGATTACTTATTTTTATCATAAAAACACCTCTCATATTTCGCATTAAAAAAGCACCAGAGAATAAACTCTGGTGCATAAACACTCATGTTCACTCTCTTATCTTTCAGTTTAACTGCAGGATTTAGCACCATAGCATAAAATGCTGGTTGCCGGGTTTCATAGGGCCAGTCCCTCCACCGCTCGTGATAAGAATCAAAAACGTATTTAATTTTATGTGTTTTATTATAAATGCATTAAAAAAATCTGTCAATATGAAAATTAATAATAAAATTCGTAATTTATTGACAGTTTGATATTATAGTAATGATTTACCAAGGGAAAACCTTGGAGAACAGGGAGCTAAAAGAATAAAAAAATTAAAAAGATAATATTTTAATTTTTTTAATATATTGACTTATAGAAAAAGGAAGAGTATAATTTTAGAAAATTGAAGCTATGAAGAGGAAGAGTAAGTAAAGTACTATTTTACAGAGAGAGAAGTTCATCGGATGAAAGACTTCTTAGATAAGTGTTACCGAAAACCACCTCCGAGCTGAATACTGAAACAAAGTAAGTATCTCCGAATGACCTGCGTTAAGGGTTTCAAGTGATAGTATGTTTATTTTATGCTATAATTTGGGTGGAACCGCGATAGTAACTCGTCCCATGTAGGGATGAGTTTTTTTGTTATCTAAAAATAGTTATATTTAAGGGAGGTAAAAATATGATAAACATTACTTTAAAAGATGGAAGTAAGATTCAAGTAGAGAGCGGAAGTACTGCATATGATGTTGCAGTAAAGATAAGCCAAGGTCTAGCAAAGAAAGCTTTAGGTGCAAGAGTAAATGGTGAAAGTATAGATTTAATGAAAAAATTAGACACAGACTGTGAGCTTGAAATATTAACATTTGATGACGAGGATGGAAGATGGGATTTAAGACATACAGCTTCACATATTTTAGCACAAGCTGTAAAAAAACTATATCCTAATGCAAAACTTGCTATAGGTCCAGCTATAGATAATGGATTTTATTATGATTTTGATTTAGAAACTCCATTTACTCCAGAGGACTTAGAGAAAATAGAAAAAGAGATGGAGAAAATCGTAAAAGAGAAAATAGCTATAGAAAGATTTGAGCTTCCAAGAGATGAGGCTATAAAATTCATGAAAGATAAAGATGAGCCTTATAAGGTTGAGCTTATCGAAGACCTTCCAGAGGGAGAAGTTATATCTTTCTATAGACAAGGAGATTTTGTAGATTTATGTGCAGGACCTCACGTTCCAAACACTTCTTATGTGAAAGCATTTAAGCTTACTTCTATAGCAGGAGCTTACTGGAGAGGAAATTCAGACAATAAGATGCTTCAAAGAATTTATGGAACAGCATTCCCTAAGAAAAAGGATTTAGATGAATATATAGAAAAATTAGAAGAAGCAAAGAAGAGAGATCACAGAAAGATAGGTAAAGAGTTAAAGCTATTTACTGTAATGGAAGAGGGTCCAGGATTCCCATTCTTCCTTCCAAAGGGAATGATATTAAAGAATAAGATAATAGAGTATTGGAGGGAGCTTCATAAAAAGTATAATTACGTTGAGATTGAGACTCCAATCATACTAAATCAAAGTTTATGGGAAACTTCAGGACACTGGGATCACTATAGAGACAATATGTACACTTTGAAGATAGATGATGAAAATTATGCTATAAAGCCAATGAATTGTCCAGGAGGAATGCTTGTATATAAGTCAGAAACTCACTCTTATAAGGAGCTGCCAATGAGAGTTGCAGAGATGGGAAGAGTTCACAGACATGAGCTTTCAGGAGCACTTCATGGACTTATGAGAGTTAGAGCGTTCACTCAAGACGATGCTCACATATTCATGCTTCCAGAGCAGATTAAAGATGAAATTAAGGATGTAATAAAGCTTGTAAATGAGATTTATACAACTTTTGGATTTAAATATGATGTAGAGCTTTCAACTAAGCCAGAAAATTCTATGGGAAGTGAAGAAGATTGGAGAATGGCTGAAGAGTCACTTCAAGCAGCCCTTGATGAATTGGGAATGAAATATAAGATAAATCCAGGAGATGGAGCCTTCTATGGACCAAAGATAGATTTTCACCTTCAAGATAGCATAGGAAGAACATGGCAGTGTGGAACTATACAGCTAGACTTCCAATTGCCACAAAGATTTGATCTTAGCTATATAGGTAAGGATGGAGAAAAGCATAAGCCAATAGTTATTCATAGAGCTATACTTGGAAGCTTAGAGAGATTTATAGCAATATTAACAGAAAACTTTGCAGGAAAATTCCCATCTTGGATTGCTCCAGTGCAAGTTAAGGTACTTCCAATATCAGATAAGTTTATGGAATATGCAAAAGAAGTAGTTGCAGAGCTTCAAGCAGAAGATATAAGAGTTGAATTAGATGATAGGGCAGAAAAGATAGGATATAAGATAAGAGAAGCTAGAAATGAAAGAGTTCCTTATATTGCTGTTATAGGAGAAAAGGAACAAAATGAAGGAACTTTAGCTTTAAGAAGTAGAGATAAGGGCGAAGAAGGAAATATAGGAGTTGAAGATTTCATAGAAAAAATCAAATATGAAATAAACAACAGACTTATAGAAGAAGAATAGTTTGAAAAAAGAAATCGTAACATTTGATATAAATTTTAATGTTACGATTTCTTTTTATATTTTTTGTATCATATATAAGTTATCGTTAATATTTATATAATAAGGAATATTATGTATGATAGGAGATAACATATGGCAAAATCAAAAAAAAGAACTCAAACAGTAGAAGAAAAATTTATAGATGTGAACAAGAGAAAATGCATAGGATGTACAGCTTGTGGCATGGCATGTACTGGTATAACTAATATATCTGTTTTGAGATCAGTAAATGATATGAGGAGATCTATAGATACTAAAAAGCCGTCTTTTGAGGAAAGTGGATGTATATATTGTGGTCAGTGTACATTAATATGCCCAACAGATGCTATAGAGGTAAGGAATGATATAAAGAAAGTTAATGAAGCAATAGCAGATGGAAAGTATATGATAGCAATATCTTCTCCAGCTGTTAAGGCTATGCTTGGAGAGGAATTCAATCTTCCAATAGGAAGTGATGTCGAAGGTAAAGTACAAGCATCTGCACGTAAACTTGGTTTCCAAAGAGTTTTTGATAGTGACTTTGGAGGAGATATGACAAGTATTGAGGAAGCTCAAGAGTTGATAAAAAGAATGAAGATAGAAGAAAATCTTCCAATGTTCACATCTGCATGTCCATCATGGGTTAGGTGGGTTGAATTATTCAAACCAGATATGATAGAGCATTTATCAACATCAAAATCTCCTCAACAGATGATGGGAACAGCTATTAAGACTTATTATGCAGATACATTTAAGATACTTCCTAAAAATATATTTATACTTTCAATAGAGCCATGTACTTCAAAGAAATATGAAGCAGAAAAAGAGGAAATGGGGAGAGATGGATATAGAGATATAGATGCTGTGCTTACAGTTAGAGAATATGCTCAGCTTTTGAGGGATAATTCTATAGATATAAATGCTATGGCATCAGAAAAATCTGATGAATACATGGGACAGTATTCAGGATCTGGAACTATATTCAGCTATTCAGGAGGAAACTTAAGAGCTGTTCTAAGGGAAGTAAGCAATGATATGGAAGAGATAAAAGTTGATTACTCAAAGCTTCAGCCTATAAATGGATTGGATAATAGTGTTCATGGAATTGCAAAGATAGGAAGTATGGAAATAAGAATAGCTATAATCAATACAATAAAGGATGTAGAAAGATTCTTAAGTAAAGATGGATGGAAGGAATACGACTTTGTGGAAGTAACGGTATGTCCAGGAGGGTGTATAAATGGAGGGGGATCTCCTAAGACAATAAAGAAGGCGGTTATAAAAAATAATAGTTGTATAAGCTGCGGAACATGTGTTGAAAAGTGTCCTAGTTATGCTATACAGATAAAAGCTAATAAATGTGCAGAGGTTGCTCCTGATAAATGTATAGGATGTACATTATGCCAAGATATATGCAGAACAAAAGCCATAAATATAACTACTTATGATAAAAATGGAGAAGATGTTGTAGAAAATTATATTGAACTTAGGAAACGTGTTATAGATAATATTGACGAGAGGTCTCATATGAGATGCAGTGATGACAACGGTGAAGTAAAAGTTATGTATAGAGATTACATGATGGAGCCATACGGAAATAAAGCAAAGAGTCTGCTTCATGAAAGTTATAGAGATAGATCTTCGGAGCTAAAAAGTAAGGAAACCAAAGAAAGGAATAGAAGGTCAAGATAATAAAAAGGGTACGCATTATTTAAGTAAAGCGTACCCTTTACTTATTTGTTTGTAAATTTTATTAACAATATATAATTATATTGAAGTTAGCAAATGTTTACATTAATATATAAATATATAATGATTTATAGGAGGAGAAGTTATGGGCAAATACATTATGGCGTTAGACCAAGGGACTACTAGTTCAAGATGCATATTATTTAGTGAAAGCGGAGCTATAATCTCTACGTCACAAAAAGAATTCACTCAGATATACCCTAATGCAGGATGGGTAGAGCACAATCCCATGGAGATATGGTCAACTGAATATAGTGTTGCAATAGAAGCTATGGCTAAGATTGGAGCGAAGTCAGAGGATATAGCAGGTATAGGAATAACTAATCAGAGAGAAACAACTATTGTATGGAATAAGAAAACGGGAATACCTGTTTACAATGCTATAGTGTGGCAGTGTAGAAGAACTTCAAATTTCTGTGATGAATTAAGGAAAAAAGGCTTTGAAAATATAGTAAAGAGAAAAACTGGATTAATATTAGATCCTTATTTTTCTGGGACAAAAATAAAATGGATTTTAGATAATGTAGAAGGTGCAAGAGAAGAGGCAGAGGCAGGTAATCTTCTCTTTGGTACAGTTGATACATGGCTTATTTGGAATCTGACTAAAGGTAAGGTTCATGCAACTGATTATTCTAATGCTGCTAGAACTATGGTATATAACATATATGATTTAAAATGGGATGAGGAACTTCTTGAAATGCTTGATATACCTATATCAATGATGCCTGAAGTGCTTCCATCAAGCAATATTTATGGAGTTAGTGATAAGCTTCTATTTGGAGGAGAAATACCTATAGCTGGAGTTGCAGGGGATCAACAATCAGCATTGTTTGGACAAACATGTTATGAAGAAGGAACAGCAAAAAATACTTATGGTACGGGATGTTTCATGCTTATGAATACAGGAGAAAAGGCTGTTGTATCTAAAAATGGTCTTCTTACAACAATAGCGTGGGGAGCTGATGGAAAAGTTGAATATGCTTTAGAAGGAAGCGTATTTGTAGCAGGAGCAGCTATACAATGGCTTAGAGATGAACTTAGAATGATAAAGTCTGCAGCAGATACAGAGGAATATTGCTTAGCAGTGGAAGATACAAATGGAGTATATATGGTACCAGCTTTTGTTGGACTTGGAGCACCTTATTGGGACCCATATGCAAGAGGAACTATAGTAGGACTTACAAGAGGGGCAAAGAAAGAACATTTTATAAGAGCGGTAGTAGAATCTCTTGCATATCAAAGTTACGATATATTAAAGGCGATGGAAGAGGATTCTGGAATAACATTGAAATCTTTAAGAGTGGATGGAGGAGCATCAGCTAATAATTTTCTAATGCAGTTTCAATCAAACATATTAGGTGTAGATGTTTTAAGGCCAGAGATTATTGAAACCACAGCTTATGGTGCAGCATGTCTTGCTGGACTTGCCATAGGATTATTTGAAAATAAGGAAGAAATAAAATCAAAATGGACTTTGTCTAGAAAGTTTTCACCATCTATACAAGAAAAAAAGAAAAAGGAACTTTTATTAAAATGGCATGAGGCAGTAAGAAGATCTCAGGGCTGGGAAAAATAAATTAATAATTATCAGTAAAAAAGGCATCTTACTTTGATAATAGATATAAATGCTAAAAAAATCTCCGAGTATTTATATCTATTCGAAAAGGAGATGTCTTTTGTTTTAAAGATATATTTAAGGGCTTAAATAAAAAATGCAGGAATACATTCAGATACTGTAGTTTGATAAAGCGTAATTATTGAAAATGTTATCAGTGAGTTGCTAAAAATTTAAATTTAAACTATTGATATATTATTAATTAAATTTGATATATGTTATTAAAATATCAATATTTAAAAGAAAATATTATGTATTAATTAAAAATGGATTAGAATCTGAAGTTATAAATTGTATTATATCACTAATAATCATGGTGAAAATTATGATAATTTATAAAATAAAAATAATTGTTTGACAAGCTCTTTTTTACCATGATATAGTAATTAACAAGCAATTCGTGCAATTGTACAACAATTAAAAAAATAATAAATAACGACTATGACGAAGATAAAAGCTATTGGAAATTTAGCTACAGAGAACAGGGGGAGCTGAGAACCTGGTTAGATAATAGTGTAATAACTCACTTCCGAGTTGAGTACATGAAAATTATAAATTTTTATTTATGGTTAGTAAGGTACGACGTAAGGCAACGTTAAAGGCCTAAGGTTTGATAGAACCTAGAGATACTGATTCCGTGAGGATTTAGCGAAGTAGAGTGGTACAGTGTTAATTTACACCTCTATATGTGTTTATAGAACGCATATAGAGGTTTTTTGTTAATTAAAATAATAAATTTGGGGGAGATGTAAAAATGAAAAAGAAATTATTAGTATTTTTATCAGCAGTAATGATGACAAGTGTTTTTGCTGGATGTGGGGCTAGCAAGGGTGCAGGAAAGGACTCAGACACAGTGAAGGTAGGGCTAAACTATGAACTTTCAGGAGCAGCAGCAACTTATGGACAAGGGATTGTATCAGGTATAGAGCTTGCTTTTGAAGAGATAAATAAAGATGGCGGAGTACTAGGAAAACAAATCGAAACAGTAAAGGTTGATAACAAATCTGAAAATGCTGAATCAGCAAACCTAGCTACGAAGCTTGCAACAAAGGATAAGGTTGTAGCAATATTAGGACCTGCAACATCAGGAAACACAAAGGCTGCAGCAGTAGCAGCAACTACAAACAAGGTTCCTCTATTATCAGCATCTGCAACAGCTGATGACGCTACTTTAGACAAGAATGGAAAAGTTTTAGACTATGTTTTCAAAACTTGCTTTAGTGACTCTTTCCAAGGAGTTATAATGGGACAATTCGCATCAGGAGATTTAGGAAAGAAAAATGCAGCAGTCTTAATGGACAGCGGCAGTGATTATAGCAAAGGTCTTACAAAAAGTTTTAAGGAAACTTTCACTTCAAAGGGTGGAAAGATAGTTACAGAAGAAGCTTATGCAGCAAAGCAAACAGACTTTAAAGCTGTATTAACTAATATAAAATCCTCTGGGGCAGAAGTTATATATGTTCCAGGATATTATGAAGAGGTTGGACTTATCATAAAGCAGGCTAGAGAATTAGGAATAACTGCTCCAATCATAGGTGGAGATGGATATGATTCACCAAAGCTTTCAGAACTAGCCGGTGCTAATGCATTGAACAATGTATTTTATACTAATCACTATTCATCAATGGACAATACACCAGAGGTTGTAAAATTTAAAGATGCTTACAAAGCTAAATACAATAAGGATGCTGATGCATTTGCAGCTTTAGGATATGATTTAGCATATTTCTTAACAGATTCCTTGAAAAGAGCAGGGGAAGTTAATAGTGATAAGTTAAAAACTGCACTTGCAGAAACTAATGATTTTAAAGGAATAACTGGGCATTTCTCAATGGATGAGAACCACACACCACGTAAAGCTATAACAATACTTGAAGTGAAAAATGGAGAAACAACATTCTTAAAGAAATTAGATCCTCAATAGTTATTGATTTAGTTCTAGAAATATTGATAGGAATATCTGGTTTGGGTTTTCCTATCAATATTAAATTTTAAAAAATATATGGGTCAGCCATATATACTTTAAGATTTAATGCAAATCAGTATTTAATCATTATAAAAAGGAAGTGAAGTCATTGGAACAACTTATTCAACAATTAATCAATGGATTGTCCCTTGGAAGTATATATGCACTTATTGCATTAGGATACACCATGGTCTACGGAATTATAAATCTTATAAACTTTGCACATGGAGATGTGTATATGCTGGGAGCCTTTATTGGATTTGGGCTTATAACAATTTTAAAAATGAGCTTCTTATCAGCACTGCTTATATCAATGGTATCTTGCGCTATTATAGGAATGGTCATAGAGAGAGTGGCGTACAAGCCTATAAGAAAATCTTCTAGAATAGCAGCACTGATAACTGCTATAAGTGTTTCATTATTTTTAGAATATGGAACAATGTATTTTGTAAAACCTGAATCAAGAGCATTTCCTCAGGTCTTAGATAATAAGACAATAGAACTATTTGGTGGAAAGTTCATGGTAAGTTCCATAGATATATGGATAGTAGTTATAACAGTGGTACTTATGGTGGTGCTGCAGTATGTAATACACAAAACTAAAATGGGTAAGGCTATGAGAGCTGTTGCTATGGATAGCGAGGCCGCTCAATATATGGGAATCAGTATAGATAAAACTATATCCTTCACTTTTGCTATAGGATCTGCTCTAGCAGGTGCGGCAGGAGTTCTGGTTGGGGTTTATTATAACTCAATAAATCCATTAATGGGAGTTATGCCAGGACTGAAAGCTTTCGTAGCGGCGGTAATCGGAGGTATAGGAGTTATTCCAGGAGCTATGTTTGGAGGATATTTCTTGGGAATGACTGAAACCATGGTAAGTGCCTATGGTGGATCTCTATACAAAGATGCCGTCGCTTTTGCAATTTTAATAGTAGTTTTGCTTATAAAACCAAATGGATTGTTTGGCAAAAATGTAAAAGAAAAAGTATAGGAGGAGTAGCATGAGCATATTTAACAAAAAGAATATAACATGGTCAATCATTATAATAGCTATATATGCACTTGGACAAGGTTTAACTGTTGCTGGAATTATTGATTCTTATACATTTATGAACATTGCTCCTCTTGCAATAAATATAATACTTGCAGTAAGCCTTAACTTAATAACAGGAATAACAGGACAGTTTTCTTTAGGTCATGCAGCGTTTATGGCTGTAGGTGCATATACATCAGCAATACTTACCTCAAATTTTGGAATGCCTTTTATAGTTGGAATAATAGGAGCAGCATTTATGGCTGCGGTAGCAGGGGTATTTATAGGAATACCTACTCTTAGACTAAAAGGCGATTATCTTGCAATAGCTACATTAGGATTTGGAGAGATAATAAAAACATTACTTCTTAATAATGAATATGTAGGCGGGGCAAGTGGATTTAATTACATTCCTCTATACACAAACTGGACATGGCTTTTTTTGATGGTAGTTTTAACAATTGTAGTAATAAGTAATTTTATAAAGTCCAAGAGTGGTAGAGCTTGTATAGCAATACGTGAAGATGAAATTGCAGCAGAAGCTATGGGAATAAATACAACCTTTTATAAGGTTCTAGCATTTGCTATAGGTGCATTATTTGCAGGTATTGCTGGAGCATTATATGGAGGATATTTAAGCTTTATAACTCCAGAATCCTTTGGATTCATGAAATCTATAGACATATTAGTTATAGTAGTTTTTGGTGGTATGGGAAGCATAACTGGTTCAATAGTAGGGGCTATAGCTATATCCTTCATATCAATAGTATTGCAGGGAATACCAGAATTGAGAATGGTAATTTATTCAGTAATACTGTTTATAATAATGGTTTATAGACCACAAGGAATAATGGGAAATTATGAGTTTAAATTATTTAAGAAAGGAGGAGCTAAGAATGCAAGCATTAAGGGTTAATAATTTATCGAGAGATTTTGGAGGAGTTAGGGCCTTAAGCAATGTAAATATGGATATAGAACATGGAGATATCGTAGGGCTTATAGGTCCAAATGGAGCTGGAAAGACAACTCTATTCAATCTATTAACAGGTATATATAATCCATCAGAAGGTGAGGTCTTTTATAAATTTAATAAGGAGACATCTATAAAAAATATGAAACCTTTTGATATAGCAAAGCTTGGTGTTTCGAGAACATTTCAAAATATAAGGCTTTTTGGAGATATGACTGTAGCTGAAAATGTAAAGATAGGGATTCATAAGAATATAAAATATGATGTTCTTTCATCGATTCTTAGATTACCTTCTTATTATAATCAAGAAAAAGCTGCATGCAATACGGTTCATGAACTTTTAGATGTATTTGGGCTTTTAGACAAAAAGGATGAGCTAGCAAAGAATCTTCCTTATGGAGAACAGAGAAGGCTTGAGATAGCAAGGGCATTGGCATCAAAACCAAAGTTTATATTGCTAGATGAACCAGCAGCAGGAATGAATCCAAATGAAACAAATGAATTAAGAGAGCTAATTAAATGGATAAAAAATAAATTTGATATAACTATAATATTAATCGAGCATGATATGTCTCTTGTAATGTCTGTGTGTGACAATATTTATGTTCTAGACCATGGCGAGATGATTGCAAGTGGTACACCAAAGGAGATAAAAAATAATCCTGTAGTTATAAAAGCATATCTTGGGGGGGAGAACTAATAATGTTAGAATTAAAAGATGTAAATGTACATTATGGAGCTATACATGCCCTTCAGGGTATAAATATAAATGTAAATCAAGGGGAAATTGTTACTCTAATCGGAGCAAACGGAGCAGGAAAATCAACAACTTTAAAGGCTATATCAGGGGTTCTTAAACCTACTAGCGGAGAAATATTATTTGAAGGAAATGATATAGCAAAGATGAAACCACACAACTTGGTTTCTTTAGGAATAGCTCACGTACCAGAGGGAAGAAGAGTTTTTAGCAAGATGTCTGTAATGGAAAATCTTGAGATGGGGGCATATTCAAGAAAAGATAAGGAGCAAATAAAGAAGGATTATAAAAAAATCTTTGATATCTTTCCTAGAATATATGAGCGTAGAAATCAGATGTCAGGAACTCTATCGGGTGGAGAACAGCAGATGCTTGCCATGGGAAGAGCACTTATGTCAAAGCCAAGACTATTGCTTCTTGATGAACCATCTATGGGACTTGCACCTTTAATAGTAAAGCAAATTTTTTCTATAATAGAAGACATAAACAAGAGTGGAACAACAATACTTTTAGTAGAACAAAATGCTACTATGGCGCTAAAGGTTGCAGATAGAGCTTACGTAATACAACATGGTACTATAGAAATGGAAGGTTCAGCAGAGAAACTTTTAAATGATGAAAGTGTAAAGAACGCTTATCTTGGGGCATAAATTAAATTATCAGATAAAATATATAGGGAATAAATAATTAAGGCTGTTATGGAAAAAAAGCTGTTAGCATTATAGGTTTGGGGGAATCTATAATGTTAACAGCTTAAATTATTCAAAAAATAAAGATACCGAGAACTGACCAAACATAGTCAGTCTCAGTATCCCTACCTATAGGTGTTAGAATAGCTTATTTTGTTTCATATGCTGTATCCCAGTATTCTTATTTACTTTGAGATTGTTATCCACTTTCTCTAAGTAATCAGTCTGGTCCACAATATTTTGTTCAAAATTTTCTACTGCATTTTTAGTAAAGTTGCCTATATTCCTTATTGGAATGTTTTTATTGTTGTTCAACTTAACCACCACCTATGCTAATAGTATAAGCTTTTAAAGTAATTATATACTTAGTAATTTGAGGTTTACATGGATTATTGTGGAGCGTATAATAAAATTGAAACATAATTAAAATCAATAAAAAGATAAGAAAGGTAAAAGGTATTCGCGTAAAATGAGAATGTAATCTATTTAATCAATTTTTCAAAGCAAAAACAAAAAAATAAAAGTTTTTTTGTCATGCTTAAAATTAGGAGAGAATAGATTATACTTAAATGTTTATACCTTTTGCAGAAGCAAAATATGAATTATTTTATTTAAGATAAGAAATATATTCTCTCCTTCATGAAAGGAGAGTTTTTTTATGCTTTTATTAAAATTAGAGAATGTGAAAAAATATTTTGGAGATAGACTCTTATTTAATATAGAGGAGCTTAAAATAAATTAAGAGAAATAATATCACTTATATCTATCGAAACTGCTAAAGGAAATCTTAAAGATATTGAGAATTTAGATACTCAATATAATGAAATTATAAGAAAACTGAGAGAGATAAGATGATATAATTAAAATATCAATAAATACTGGAGGACAAGCGTATGATAGGAGAGAGAAGACAGTTTGAAGGTGTAAGGGCTATTGGAATAGCAGCACTTATATTTCAAATAATAATGAATTTATTAGTATATATAATTCCTGTGATTAGTGGAAGGTATATAAATATACCAGAAGGAATTACAATGAAATCTGTAAATGCTTTTACGTTTATGCCATTGCTTTTTATTACTATAGCATCATTAGCAGGAAGAAAAAAAGTTAAAATTGATGAAATCAGAGCAGAAGCAGAAGAGAAGGTTAGATTTTTAAATATACCTAATATTATATTCATAGCTTATATAGTAATAGCTTTAATGTTTTTAAAAGATAGGGATGCTATAATTGCAGCTTTTATTATGGAAGTATTATATCTCTTAATCATCTTGATGACTAAAAATATTTATATGCTCAAAATGCAAGAAAAGAGACAGCTTGATTGGAAGAAAAATTGGGAACAGCCTAATCATGATGATAAGGAAAGTAATATACTTTGGAGGTTTAAGATTTGGTTTAGCCCTCATGAACATGTACCCTTTGCTGAAAGATGGATAGAGCCTTTCAGAATATTATTTGATTTTTTATGGGTAGCCTTACTATTAAGACCACCATTTAGTTTGATTTCTTTGATATTTTCTGTTTTTGTAATTCCAGATCTTTTGTCTATAATAGAAGCGATTTTAGGTCTACAGACTTCAATGACAGGGATATGTACTGGAGTTACGCAAACTACCCAGGGAAAAAGCTCAAGAATCTGCTATATAGTTTATGTAACAGATTATGAAAACGAGAGAGAAATGAAATTTACTATTTATGAACCTTATTGCTGTGTAAATGAACTCGATAGAGTTGTTGTAGTACATGGAATATTTTCAAAACATGTTATGAGGGTTCAAGGACTAAAAGTAAATGCACGATAGACAATTTTAATTTATACAAAAACTTGATTTTTTAGGGGGAATAGAAAATGGTAGTTAACCCTTGTACAGGATGTAGTGCTTGTAAAAATATTTGTCCACAGGCTGCAATAGAGATGATGTCTGATGAAGAGGGATTTTTATATCCACATGTGGACAAAAATAGATGCAATAGTTGTGGATTATGTGCCAGCATATGTCCTATAGGAAAAAGTAAAACAATAAAAGATAAGCAAAAAGTATATGGGTGTATAAATAAAGACTTTGATGTGAAGATGAAAAGTGCTTCTGGAGGTATGTTTTCGATACTTGCAGATTACGTGTTAGATAAGAGTGGAGTTGTGTTTGGCGCGGCTTTAAATGATTCATGCGAAGTACAACATATGATGATAAATGATAAAAAAGACTTGCACAAGCTTAGAGGGTCAAAATATGTTCAAAGCAATATTGGAGAAACTTTTGCACAGGCTAAAGAAGAATTGGAAAAGGAAAGGCTTGTTTTATTCACAGGTACGCCATGTCAGATAGCGGGACTAAAATCATTTTTGCTGAAATCCTATGATAACTTAATAGCTGTAGAACTTATATGCTACGGAGTTCCAAGTCCAGCGGTGTTTAAAAGGTATATGGAAGAAACTTTGGCTGCAAATGGAGGGGGAGATATAAAGTCGATTTCCTTTAGAAATAAGGATGAAAGCTGGAGGGATTATAACTTTATAATAGAAACTACAGAAAAGACAATAAATCGCAAAGGAAGAACTGAAGATCTTTATATAAAAGGATTCCTGAGTAGATTATTTAATAGACCCTCTTGTATGAACTGTGATTATAGAGGAATTAAAAGCACAAGTGATATAATAATCGGAGATTACTGGGGAGTAGCTACTAAATTCCCAGAGATCAATGATGACAAAGGTGTTTCTCTTGTAATAATAAACACAAAAAAGGGTAGGAGAGTTTTTTTAAAGCTAGCTGATAAAATGGATGTAGTTGAAACAACCTATGAACATGCTGCAGCTAATAACTTATGCTTATTAAAGTCAGCTATGCCCCATAAAAATAGGGAAGAATTCTTTGAGGATTTTAAAGAAGGCAAAAGCGTGATAGATAGTATTGAAAAATATTTATAGTAAAATATAATGTGATTTAAAACTTTACACATATGTGTTTTAGGGAGATTATATGAAAGAAAAGTTTAATATAATTCTATTGGCAGTATTATTTTATATTTTATAGTCGTTACAATTGTTGGTTTTCCAGTTGATATTATTATTCGAGTTTTTTCTAAAGTACTAATATCAGTAGGACAACTTAACAAAACTACAGGGAAAATTCTATTTGTAGTTTTAGATACAATGGGTACATGTATTATTATGGTTATAGTTGATTATTTTATGAAAAGTGTATCGACAACAGATTTAGCAATTCTTGCTATTTCATTTATAATTGCTATCTTTTCAATAGATAGAGAATAAAATGAAAGTCATGATCTTAAATAAAAAAGATTCATGACTTTTATTTTGTTGAAATTTACTATACCAGTTTACGATTAACCATTTCGGTTACGGCAAAGGAAGCTACGTCATCAGCGTATTTTCCAGGACCAAACCCTGCATCAAATCCTAGTTCTTTTGCTAATTCATGAGTAATTCTAGGACCGCCACAAATTAGAACAAATCTATCTCTAAGGCCCTCAGCCTCTAAAAGTTCTATTAGTTCTGTGAGGTTTTGAATATGAATATTTTTTTGAGTAACTGTCTGAGAGACTAGGAGAACATCAGCATTTAGCTCTACTGCTTTTGCAATAAATTCTTCATTTGGAACCTGACTACCTAAGTTATAGGCATCTATCATTTCATATCGCTCTAATCCATAATGGCCTGCAAAGCCTTTCATATTCATTATTGCATCTATGCCTACGGTGTGTGCATCAGTACCAGTGCTTGCACCTATAACAATGAGTTTCCTGCCTATATTATCTTTTATATAATCATTTACTTCATCCATTGACATAGTAGTTACGTCAACAGAAGAGACTTTTATAGAAGAATAATCTATTGAATTTAAAAGACTTCCATAAACTACGTAAAAGGTGAAATTTTTATCTAGCTTTTCGTGATAAACTACTGAAGCTTCATTTAGGTTCATTGATTTTGCAATTTGTTTAGCCGCTTCTATGCCTTTATCATCATCAGGAATAGGGAGAGCGAAACTTAATTGAATCTTACCATCATTCATAGTATCTCCGTAGGGTTTAAGATTTTTTAAGTCTAAGGTCTTATCAAAATCTTTTTTGTCTGTTGAATATAGTCCACTTCCCATTATTTTTCACCTCCAAGCATCAATTCTATAAATGGATTGAAATATTTATCAGCTTTTTCTACAACACCAATTAAGCCTTTTCCGCCGTTTATAGGACGTTTTATACCAGCAAAAGTTCCTCTCTCTAAAGTTTCGAATAACCCCGCATGCTCTATTTCTTCTAGCAATCTACACGCTTTCTTTAAGACTTCATCAGCACGATTTGCCATGATTCCATCTGGCTTAAATACAATCTCATCACTTAAGTCAGCCATAGTATTTTGGATATATTTCGCATTTTCTATAGAAAGAAATCTATCTGACATAAATGGAGTATGGATAGCTTCAGTAAGCATACCAAGCAAATGAATTCTTTGATTTGTTAGTACGGTGACTATATTAAATAAGGTGTCTTGAACATGACCTCTAAATATATTGCCTGTCATGAATTTTGTTGGAGGCATATATTTTAATGGAGCATTAGGGAAGATTTCACGAGCCATTTCAGCTTGAGCGAGTTCAAACAGGAAGCCATTTTTAACTTCTGGATCTATTTCAAAAGCGTGACCTAAGCCCTGCTGCTTTTCTGGAAGTCCAGCTAAAAGTGCAAATTGTTCATTCATTAATTGAGAGGCGAGTACTGTATGAGCTTCCTCGATAGCATCAGCTGTAGTAAGGTAATTATCCTCACCTGTATTTATGATTACACCAGCAAAGCCATTTATAACTCTTGAGAAGAATTGATCTATTATAGTTCTTTTCATATTAATATCTCTAAATAATATTCCATAAAGTGCATCATTCAGCATAATATCTAAGCCTTCCAAAGCTCCCATAGCAGCTATTTCAGGCATACATAATCCTGAACAGTAGTTGCAGAGTCTTATATAGCGGTGAAGCTCTACCCCTATATCGTCCAAAGCTTTTCTCATAAGCTTAAAGTTTTCCTGAGTGGCAAAAGTTCCACCAAAGCCTTCGGTGGTAGCTCCATAAGGAACATAGTCTAAAAGACTTTGACCTGTGGTTCTTATTACTGCTATAACATCAGCACCCTGTTTAGCTGCAGCAACAGCTTGAGTTATATCTTCATATATATTACCAGTTGCTACTATTACATAAATAAGGGGACCTTCTTTATCTCCAAATTCAGATAAAAAATCTTCTCTCCGCTTTCTTTGAGTTTTAATATTATCTAATGTTTCATTTATTATTGGCTGAAGTGCAAGCCTTACTTCAAACTCATCTCTTTCTTTTATTGAAGTTAAGTTAATTGTTCCTTTTGAAACCTCTTCGGATATTCTTTGAGGTGAAAGTCCGGTTTCAAGCATTGCATTTCCTATATAGTAAGCTGCACCTATTGAAAGTCCATTTCCTTCTTTTATATTGTCAACAACAACATTTGGAAGGGGAACTCCAACTTCATTTACTCCATCAATAGATAGAAGACGGCAAATTGTCCTTTCAACAGTTACGGTAGTATTTTTATCAATAAAACCTTGGACGTCTTTTGCTATATTTCTAGCATGATTTCTAGCTTCATCAACGATGTTAGAATCTAAATTAAGTTTACTTTTCATCATTAACCTCCTTATAATACTTTTCAGCTATATGAAGAATTTCTTTATTTAAACCTAGAACTCTAGCGATATTTAAAGCATCTCTGGGAACATCAGATCTATTAGTGAGTTTCTCCAGCCTATAATCCATATTTTCTTGAATTACATCTATAGAATTAATGTTATTTCCTTGAAGAGATAAATTTATTTTTGAAAAGTCAGCATTTTTAAGACCTATGACTTCATAATGAACCATTGTATCATCAGCAATATTATCATAATGAGTTGAAATTAAAGAAATGGAGTCTTTATTATTTAAATAGTTACACAGAGATTTTACAAGATATAAACCTTCTTTAGGATTTGTGCCCCTTGCGAATTCATCTAAGACTATAAGCCCATGGTGAGTTTCTTCGTATTTTAATATGTCTTTTAGCTCTATAATTTCTGCACCAAATGTTGAAAGGCCTTTAGATATTGATTGCATGTCATCAGATATAAAGCATATAAAATCTAAAACAGGTGTGGTGCATTCGTTGCAGAAAACAAAGAAGCCCATGTTAGCTAAAAGTATATTTAGTATTATAGTTTTAAGAGAGACACTTTTACCTCCCATATTAGCACCGGTAAGAATTGTTGAACCTTTATTAAGATTGATGCTTATAGGGGTGAAATTTTTATTTTGTTCTGATAGTATGGACATAACTTCGGGATTTACAGCATCTCTTATAACTATTGAAAAGTCTTTTGATATTGATGGTCTTACAGAATTATATTTTATGGCTAGCTTTGCTTTCGCTATAAGAAAATCTAATTGACCTATAGACTTTATGTTTATGAAAAAGGTATATGCAAATTCTCTTAGCTTTTCAGATAAATCTTCACGAATTGATGATTCAATCTCTCTTTCTTCTAAAACACATTGACGCCTATTATTTTTTAATAAATTAATAACCTTGAGGTCTTTAGCATTAAATATTTCTTTTTCTATCTTGCGTTTTAAATCTCTGATTTCTTTGAGTTTATTAGAATAACTGTCATATATATAGAAAGTAGGAAGATTAGACTCATCAGGATCAAGTAGAGATATTACTTCTTTTAACGGGATAAAAGAAATCTCGCTTAAATGTAGTTCAGAATTCAGCATGGAAAAATCTCTACAAAGTTCTTCTAGATATTGAGCAAATAGTTTGATTTCGTATAATTCTATATCATCCAAAGTTTCATTGCTTTCACATCTTGCAATAGAATTTCGGATATTTTTAAATTTACTAAGAGTTAACTCTATGTTTTTGTACAAAAAATTAAAGTCATTATATCCGGCCTTTAGCTTTTCCAGATTTAATAGCTCTCTTTCCAGCATATCTTTTTCAAAGCGGTCATAAGGCTGTATCTTTTTTAGTATATCCTTACCAAATGGGGTAAGAAGCTGAAGTTCATTCAGTACAAAGTTTAAACCTATTTGACTTCGGCTATGTTTATTTAGAAACTTATTCATAATTAAAACCTCCTATATATCATGAACAACATCAAAAACTGGTAGGCATATGCTATGTCTAAGCTTATATAAAAGTTCTTCAGGAGAAAAATCGTACCCATAAGGAGAAGTAGGATTTGAGGTGATACATAAAATATTTATGGGGTTTAAAACCTTTAAAGTACAATTAAGAAAGAGTAAATTTTCATATGTATTTTTATCTATTAAAATTTTTGTTCCATCTTCAGCAATAAAGTTTTTATTTTTTAATTTTGAAGGATTTTGCAGTAAAGTTTTAAATAAATTTGCAGTTAATGCTCCTTTTATAAAAATATCAGTGATGGAATCATCAATAGAATCCGATATTTCTTTTGAAATATTTAAGGAGGTAAGGCTGTTAATAATTTTTAAGTTTCCTCTGTTATTTCTAAGAATGCAACGCTCATCTATTGAACTATTAAGACATCTTTCTGTAAGAAAAGTATTATCAAATGATGGCAGCATAAGCATAGATACAGCATGAGAAGTATCGCTGACAACCTTATCTATATTTCTATTTAATGAAGCACCAGTTGCAAGGATAGCACCTTGATTTATATTTCGTCCTATAAAAGATTTTCTATTAATTGCTCCATCTACAAAGATTTTTTTGCATCCACAATCTTTTAGAATTTCGCATACATGTTCCATTTGAGAATTTAGAGAAGGGCCTGCAAGGTCAATATAACCATCACTTAAAGCTTTCACTATTATTACTTCTCCCATGGAAGTATGTATGTCAGTAGTATTAAAAATTTCCCTGGTAATATCGCTGTTTTTTAAGCAGTCTTTAGCCGTTGCTATAAATGTGCCTTTTTTTATATAAATTCTAGGCTTAGGTGTGAAAGTCACTGCATCAACATCTTCACCATCTCGTCCTATAGAAGTTATACCTATGGAATAATCATTAGAAGAAATATTAGAAATCAGATAATTTAAAACTGTAGTTTTTCCAGCATTTTTATCCATTCCTATTATAGAGATTATAGGTGACTCTTTTGTTATATCTATTATAGATGTATCGCTTCTCATACTTAAACCTCCATTAAAAGTTATCAAGGGAAACACATATAGTATTTCCCTTTGAAGAAAAGCTATTTTCCATTTCGCTTCCTTCGCAACAAATCTTTTGGCTCTATGGATATTGAAAGTCCTTCATGTAACCCAGATACTCCTGTATACTTGAAAGGCCTCTCTCCATTGCATATTTCACATTGACAGTTAGAGGAATAGTCTTTTGGCTCAGTGTAAGTAGTTATTACTCCTTCAAAATTTCTTAGTATAACTTTGTTAGTACCTTGAGAAATTACATAGTTAGGCATAACAGGTATTTTGCCGCCTCCATGGGGGCCATCTACTACAAAAGTAGGCACACAGAAACCAGAGGTATGTCCCCGTAACCCCTCTATAATCTCGATACCTTTAGATACAGGAGTTCTGAAATGTTCAAGACCAAAAGACAAATCACATTGATAGATGTAGTAAGGTCTTACTCTTATTTTTACTAATTCATGGACTAGAGTTCTCATAACATGTACACAGTCATTTACACCTCGAAGGAGAACTGATTGATTTCCTAAAGGGATACCTGCATCAGCTAGTTTTGCACAAGCAGCAGCTGATTCTAGAGTTATTTCATTTGGATGATTAAAGTGAACATTAACCCATATAGGATGATACTTTTTTAGCATATTTACTAAGTCATCAGTGATTCTTTGAGGCATTACAACGGGGATACGACTTCCAATACGTATTATCTCTACATGAGGTATTTCTCGTAATTTTTTTATTATATACTCAAGAGTTTCATCTGAAACTAAAAGAGCATCTCCTCCCGATAAAAGGACATCTCTTATCTGCGGAGTGGCAGCTATATATTCAATAGCTTTATCTATTTGATTGAGAGTGAGGGCTTTATCGTGATGGCCGGCAAATCTTCTCCTAGTACAATGTCTGCAATACATAGAACATTTATCAGTTATCAAAAGAAGAACCCTGTCAGGATATCTATGCGTAAGACCAGCTACAGGAGAATCTGAATCCTCATGAAGAGGGTCCTCTAAATCTGAAGAGGATTTGTGAAGTTCTAATATAGTTGGAATTGCTTGCTTTCTGATTGGATCAAAAGGGTCTTTAGGATCGATAAGACTTAGGTAGTATGGAGTTATAGCCATACGAAGTGTCCCAAGACATTGTCTTACACCTTCTTCCTCTTCTATAGTAAGAGGAAGGTACTTCTTCAGTTTTTCTAAGGTTGTGATTCTATTTTTAAGCTGCCATTGCCAATCATTCCATTGTTTATCAGGAACATCTTTAAAAAGATCATAACGCCTATAAACTTTCATAATTACCCCCTATATTAATTATATATATCTATTTTGGAATATATTTCTTAGGGTTTCGCTTTCTCTCAATTCTTCAAGTGTAATAGCTGCATGGTCTTTAGTGTAGCCATTTCCAACTATCATAGTTACATCTTTGCCGATACCTTCAGCTCCAAGAGCTGCCTTAGTAAAGCTTGTTGCCATTGAGAAGAAATAAACTATACCTTCATCTTTTACAGGAAGTATGCAGGACATTTCAGTATTTGGGATGTTTACACAGCTTATTGAAATATCAACTTCCTTTCCTCCATTAGCAGCTAAAGTTTTATTCAATACATCCATAGGAACTGTCGCATCACTTATTATTGTTTCGTGACACAATTTCCAATCTTTTAATTCCTTAGCTTGAGAATCTTTTCTTACCATAGCTATAACTTTACCTGTTGGACCAACTCGCTTCATAGCTTCATAGCAGCATAACATTCCAGATTTTCCGGCAGCACCTAGAATCAAAACACTTTGACCTGGACGAACAAGTTTTGCTGTCTGAGCTGGGGCACCTGCAACGTCAAGAGCTGCAAGAGCTAGATTTTCAGACATATCTGAAGGGAGCTTAGCATATATGGCACTTTCAAATAATATAGCTTGTGCTTTAACCTCAACTCTATCAATATCTTTTTTTATGTTTAAAATCTTTTCTATCTTTAAAGGAGTAAGAGATAGAGAAACTAAAGAAGCTATTCTATCGCCAACTTTTAAATCTATATCTTTAAGATCTTCGCCGATTTTAGAAACAGTTCCTATAAACATTCCGCCAGAACCTGTAACAGGGTTTTGCATCTTACCTCTTTCATTCACTATTGACATGATTTTTTCAGCAATCTTATAAGAATCCCCTTCAGCTTCTTTTTCTATTTGAGTGAAAGAAGCTGAGTCTATATTTAGAGCTTGAACATCTACGAGTATTTCATTTGAATATATATCCATATTGTTGTCTATTTTATAAGCAGCTTGAGTTAAAACTCCTTTTGGTTCAATAACTCTATGAGTTCCATATTTACATCCTTTAGTCATAATAAAACCTCCATAAAATTTATAATTATTTTAGACCTAACATAATTCTTGCTTCATCAGGGGATGCAATTTCTCTTCCTAAAAGAGAAGATAAAGCTACAGCTTTTTCAACAAGCTCACTATTAGATTTAGCTAGTTTTCCTTTTGAAAGATAAACATTATCTTCAAAACCCACCCTTACATGTCCTCCAGATATTATAGACATAGCAGCCATTGGGAATTGGGCTTTTCCTATACCTGATACGGTAAATGTACTTCCAAAGGGTATACTTTCACGCATAAATGAAAGACTTCTTAGATCAGCTGATATACCTCCATTTACTCCCATAACAAAATTAAAATGCATAGGAGACTTGATATAACCTTTTTTATTTAATCTTAAGGCCATATCAATCATTCCTTTATCAAACACTTCAATTTCAGGCTTGATATTTAATAATGACATCTTTTCAGCAAATTCTTTTATTGTATTTTCAGTATTTACGAAAATATCATCTCCACCAAAATTACAAGTACCACAATCTAAGGTAGCCATTTCTGGATTCAAATATATTGGCTGTAATCTTTCCTCATTTGACATACCTACAGCACCACCTGTAGAAGGCTGAATTATTATATCTGGGCATCGAGATGTTATAGCATCTATACATAGTTTAAATCTATCTTTTGATTGAGTTGGAGTACCATCATCATTTCTTACATGAAGGTGGATTATGGAGGCTCCAGCTTTATAACATGCCTCAGCTTCATCAGCTATTTCTTTTACTGTATAAGGTACATTAGGGTTATTTTCCTTCATAACCTCTGCGCCACATATGGCAGCAGTTACAATTAGCTTTTCCATTACAGTCAACCTCCTGATTTTTTCTTTGCTTTTCTTTTGGAACTACACAAGTACCAGAAGCCCTGCATACAACTATAGGTTCTTTTAAAATATCACATGCAGAATCGTTTACATCAGGGCGTGGAACTATAATTTTTTTGGCTTCAAACATCATTTTCCTTGAGGTAGTTCCAAAGCTTATAATTTCTCCTGTAGCTTCAATGTAGTCACCAGCATAAACAGGAGCTAGAAATTCTACATTATCATAAGCTCTGAAAAGACCTTCATCACCATCATTCATGATAAGAAGCTCAGTAGCAACATCACCAAAAAGCTGAAGAATTCTGGCTCCATCTACTAAGTTACCGCCATAATGAGCATCATGGCTGCTCATCCTTAATCTTATTAAGGATTTCAAATTAAAACCTCCTTTGATTTTAAATCTTAAATTTTTAAGTCTTTGGTAAATTGAAGAAAATTAAATCTTTAGATAGTTAATAGATATTTGTGAAATGAATTTAGAGTAAGAATTGATTTTAAGCAAATAAAAAAGCACTGAGGTTTCAGTGCATAGATGCTTAAAAATTATAGACTACCTATGCAATGAAAAACCTTCTTTTCATTACATAAATAGCGCTCCATATTTTCATGGCAGGAGTAAGGATGTTGTACCTTAATCCCAAGAATTTATAGATGAACCTATAAATTCTTTCGGCAAATAAAGAATTCGCTTATATCCTAAGGGGTTCATCCCGGGTTTTAATATATGCTACCACTTTATTTGCGCCTCTATTTATGTTAATTATTCTATATGATTTAATTATAAATTTGCTTCAAATAAATGTCAATAATCTATCGTAGGACAGAATAATACAAAAAAACTGATTAACCATGAAGGGTAATCAGTTTTTAATTTAGTTATCCTCAGTGTGGATAACTTTTTCTATTTGTTGTGGATTGGTTATTACTATTTTTCCACCATCTAATTCTACTTTTATTTTATTGCCTTTAATTTTAAGAGAATCCAAATATTCATGTGGTATTTGAAATCTTCCTGCTCTATCGAGAATCATGAGTTCTTCATGAGTTTCTTCGTTTCCTTCTAAGGTAAGACCTTGAGATATAGACTGAAGCTCTTGTGCATAACTATCTTTTCTTATAAACTCTGAAGAAGTTTTACCATCTCGGATAGCTACAACTCTTTGAACTTTGGCTGACAGCTGTCTGTCATGAGTTACTATTAGAATTGTGAGTCCTAATGTGTTGTTAAGTTCCCTAAATAGATCCAGTATCATAGATGCAGTTTTAGAATCAACAGAGCCTGTAGGTTCATCTGCAAGAAGCAGCTTTGGATTGTTGCAGAGAGCTATAGCAATAGCAACTCTTTGTTGTTCACCGCCAGAAAGCTGGCTTAGTTTACTGTTTTTTCTATGAACGATACCTGTCATATCTAAATACTTTAATGCTTCATTTCTCATATCTTTAGATTTTCCGCCTATGGATAAAGCAAGCTCTATATTTTCAGCAGCTGTTAAATAAGGAATTAGATTTCTCGCATTGTTTTGCCACACGAAACCAACAGTTTCTCTTTTATAAATTTCTATTTCTTTTTTTGTAAGCTTAAATAAATCTTTACCATCTACAAATAGCTTTCCAGCAGATGGGGTATCAAGGCAGCCTATCATATTTAAAAGGGTAGACTTTCCACTACCACTATTTCCTATGATAGCAGTAAGTTCTCCCTCTTCAACAATGAGATCTAAGCCTTGTAAAGCTACAACTTCTAAATCAGCAGTTTTATAAATTTTTATCAGGTTTTCACATTCTATTATATTACTCATGAACTATTTCACCATCCTCTAAAGTAAATACATTATCTGCTATTTCCAACATGTTGGGGTCATGAGTGGTCATAACTATTGTGATATCCTGATCTTTTATCAGATCTTTAAATAATTTTACCACTTGAAGCGCCGTTAGAGTGTCCAAAGCGGAAGTAGGTTCGTCTGCAAAGATAATTTTAGGTTTAGGACATAAGGCTCTAGCAATTGCAGCCCTTTGGACTTCTCCGCCTGAAAGTTCTTGAGGAAAGTGGGAAGATCTTTTTAAAAGCCCTACAAGCTTTAAACATTCATTGACTCTTTCTTTTCTATCCTTTATTTCAGGTCTTGATACTCTAAGAGCAAATTCAACATTTTCATATAGTGTCATATTAGAAAGAAGTGCGCCAGATTGAAATACAAATCCTATTTGAGTTCGTCTAAGTTCATCTTGTTCAGAAGGAGATAGTGTAGTGATATCTTTTCCGTCAAACATTATACTGCCGCTAGTTGGCATACTCATAGCACCTAATAGGTTTATAAGTGTAGTCTTACCAGAACCTGAACGACCTTTAAGTATGGTGAATTTGTTCCTGTTTATAGAGAGGGATATATTCTTCAAAACAGATAAAGTTTCATCACCAATTTTAAAATCCATACAAAGATCTGTTGTTTTAATCAATTCACACACACTAATCATCTCCTAACTTTAAGGCTTGATTTAAATCTAGTTTTTTAACTATATTTATAAGAACTAAAAGACTTATAGAAAGCATTATAATCATAAATATTGCCAAATTAATGTATCCTGATATATAAGAGACAGCTTTAAAAGGTAATATTATTTTTTCATTAGGATTTGTTGACAAATTAAGCATAGGTATAAATATGTTTGACGCAAATCCTCCAATGGCAAGTCCCATTACCATAGCAGCACCAGATATAAAAATTTGTTCGTTTATAAGAACGGTTATAACTTTCTTTAGTGTAAGTCCCATTGCACGAAGTATTCCAAAGTCCAATGTTCTCTCTTTTATAGAGAGTATCCAGTAAATTAAAAATCCTAATGTAGTTATTATAAGAGAAGCTATAAATGATAGTGAAAGAAGTCCATTTGTACCTTGAATTATAGGCGATGTTCTAAGAGCAACTAAATCATTATAGGTTAAATGAATATTTTCATAGTAAACTTTATTTTCTTTTACTGAATCAAAGATAGTACTGTAAGATGAACTATCACTTTTTTTCATCCATATCTCATAAGGCTGAATAGAGCACATAGCATCTATATATTTTAAATTCATGACTACAAAGCCAGATCCAAAGGATAAATTAGGGTCATAACTTGGCCAATAATCTATAATTTCACCAACATAACATTCTAGATAGAGATTTCCATCAAATCTTACATCAACTCGCGTTCCTTTAGAAAGTTTCAAGTCTTCAGCTACTTTTGAAGAAACTAAGATAGCTTTAGGCTCTTTAGATAATAAATTTAGATAGTTATACCAGTGATGAGGTAAAAGACTAGAGTCAAACCAAGCTGTTTTGCCGAATTCATCAGGAATTATACCTATTATTTGAGTTTTTTCTGAAGAGAGATTTCCATTAAAATTTAATCTCCCATTTTTGGATTTTAATACTTTTGTAGTAGACTCTATTCCATCTATTTCTGTGTAAGGAGCATAGTCTATATCTTTGTAAAATACTCCAGCAGCACTTGTACCATCTGAATTTAAAGCGGATACTGAAGTACTAGAACTATCCTTCTCATCTTTTTCGGTCTTAGCAGGAATCCACCAAGGTCGGATTACTATATCTGCACCATTTAAATATTTAATTCTATTTTCTGCCATAGTGTTTATAGTGGAAGCAGCTTTAAGATTAAATATTCCAGTAGATAAAGTAAGAATTAGGAATATCATAAGAAAGCCATTTTTTCCATTACTTCTAGTTATATTTGTAAGGCATATATACATTGAAGGACTCCACTTGTCTTTTCCTAGCTTTAATATAAATTTTATTAAATAAGGATAAAGCCTTAGCATTACAAGACCAATACCTAATATTAGAATTGTAAATGATATATACATAAATGGAGAAATAGGTAGATTAGATGTTTCAACATTGGACACATTTAGTACACTTTCAAAGGATTGAAATTGATATACAGCATATAAACCAATTGCTAAAAGTACTACATCAAAGTAAAATCTTTGCCATATTGGTTTGCCCTTTCTAGATTTTGATCTTTTTTGAGCAACTATGCTGTCTTTTGAAGAAAGAGCTATAGGTATAAACATTATAAGGAGAAATGCAAAAGCAGAAACTAAAGCATAAATCCATTCCACATGAGTTATTTTTATATCAAGAGGAGGACGAGAAACAAATTTTAAGAAACCACTAGTTGCACCAAATACTCTGGTTATTAGATAAGCAACAAAAGGGCTTATTAATACAGTTATAAAAAATAATATAAGGTTTTCACTTAGATATACCTTTAAAACTTGAAGTTTCGTAGCACCTCTGCTTCTCAAAAGTGATATTTCATCTTTATCATGCTCTAATATTAATGTTGATACCATGAATATATAGATTATTATCATAAGTATTACTGGAGAAGCTATGGTCCACATAGTTATGGATAACTGTTTAGTTTTTGGAACATACTCTTTTAATGTATCTAATGCCGCTAAATAGATTGAAGAATTTTTCTTTTGGTTGAAATCTTTTGAAGCAGTATCTAATGTTTTTATAGCATTAGGTAGATTAGACACATTTATATTCGTATAGTCCAATACGTATTTTATATTATAGGAACTTAAATAAAAGTTATCTTTGTACATGCTTAGCTTCATCAACGAATCATAAGGAATAATAATGGTATCTGATAGAAGAATATTTCCATCTTTCCAATAGCTGCTATCCTTATTATCAACCTGGAATACACCAGCTATTTTAATTTTTATAAAATTATTAGTGCTGACTTGCCTAAAAGCAAATGTATCACCTACTCTTAAGTCAAAGGTACGTTTTGTAGATTCTGAAATAATTCCCTCTATAACGTCAGAAGAACTATCAGAACTAAAAAGATTACCATCCATAATGTTTATATTGTTTTCGATATCACTGATAGCTTTCAGTGATATTCCCGGGCCTTTTTCATCTACAAGTTCACCTTTGTCATTGTATTTTGATACGGAAAAGTCATTGCATGCGATTTCTGTTTTTTTACTCATCACAGGCATTCCCAAATCATCAACTATATTTTTAATTGAATTATCAAAGGAACTGTTTGAAGTTTTAACCTCTTTCATTAAATTTTCAACGTCTTTGCTTTCGAAATCACCGCCAGTTAATTTTTTGTTGGCAGTAAAAATTCCAGGAAATATATTATCTACTTTTTGGAGTTTTTCTAAGTCAGTAGCAAGAATTTTTTTGAATATGGAAGATGTATACATTGGCACCGCAGTTATTATGGAGGTAGCCGTGATGAATCCTATAAGAAGACTTATTACAAGCCACTTATTTTTCATCATCTTTTTATATAAAAATGAAAGCATATCCTTCACCCCCTAGTTACTTAAAACTTCGTCACCCTCTGACAAACCAGAAAGAACTTCGAATTCTTGAGAACCTTCTATTCCTAGGGTGATGAATTTTTCAACTCTGTCTCCATCCTTTAGGACCCTTACATAAGGGGCAGAGTTATAATATTTTACTGCTGACTTTGGAACTTTCAATACGTCATCTTTAGAATCTAAAAGGATTGATAATGTGATTGAAGAACCTAATTTTTCTGGAGAAAGTCCATCCATTTCTATACGGATAGAGTTGTAACTTTTATTATCCTTACCACTTTGAAGCATGGATTGGAAAGGCGTTATATCTAATTGTGATATCTTTCCCTTCTGGTTATCTTTATTAGTAACGTCCATACCTACTTTTAATGCATCAGTTTTTTCAACAGTTCCTTCAACTACTAGTGAATTAATATCAGATATCATATATATAGGAGCACCTGCAGATATCATCTGACCAGGAATAACATAAGGATACTGATATGTTATTTGACCGCTTATAGGAGCTACAAGTGTAAGGTTTGCAAGGTCATTCTTTAATTTATCTACTTTGAGTTTTTGAAGTTCTAAATCCAATTTAATTCTGTCTATTTCATTTTTAGATGATTCAGGATTTGCTAAAAGTTCTTGATAAGAGTTACTAATTTGATTGTATGCTAATTGAGCTTGCTTTAGAGAAAGCTTTATATCATCAGTATTCAATTCAGCAATAGCTTGTCCTTTCGATACTGTATCGCCAACTTTTACATGAAGTTTTGTAATTACACCTGATCCATCTTTAAAAGAAGCAATCTCATTCATTTTAGGAACGATAAATCCACTCAAGGATAGTTCTTGGATTATTGAACCTTTTGATACTGGAACTGTTTTCATTTCAATATCAATTGGAGTTATAAGAGGAGGAACTATAACTGTTTCCTCTTTTGAAAGGCAACCACTAAATGTGACTGTAAGTGATGCACAAATTATACAAAGTAATATCTTAAAGCGCTTCATAATAATACCTCTTTTCATTAATCAATATTAATTATCTAAGATTATTTCATCACCTTCGGTAACTCCTGATATGACTTCAGCTTCAGTTTCGGTAACTACACCAAGAGTTACGAATCGTTCTATTTTGTTTTCTCCATCTTTTATTTTCACATAAGTTTTATCATTAAAACTTCTAACACCTTTTGCTGGTATTTTTATTACATCAGGTTTTTCCTCTATACATACTTTAAGGCTTATGGAATCGTGTATTTTATCAACAATTTCTTTAGGAAAAGAAATTGTAATACTAGGATTTTGCTTTTTAGAGTTTGTCTTAGAATCACTATTGTTTTTTGGTGGTATTCCTATTATTTCACCTTCATTATTTTCTGAATCAATTACTTTCATTCCAAGCTTTATATCATCTGAAGTCGAAGCAGGAAGTGTTAAAATTCTGCTGTTGATATCAGCTACGGCACAAATCTGCATATTTACATGTAATTTTGAGCCGGTAACAAGATTTTCGGAAATAAAAGTTATATTTCCATCCATAGGTGATATTATACGAAGGCTATCTAAATCTTTTTGAGCTTTCTCCACATTTAACTTTTCTATCTCAACTGCTAAACGTGCATTTTCCTTTTGTACATCTGTAGAATTGGGATTATTTAAAACTGAGTCGTATTGGTTATTTACTTTTTTATATAAGAGTTTTGCTTCATTTAAAGCGAATTCACATTCAGATGTGTCAAATTCAGCAATGACATCCCCCTTTTTCACATCTTCACCTTGGTTAAAGTTGAATTTTAGAAATGTTCCACCTACGCGTGTAAGTGAGATAATCTCAAATTTATCATAAGATATACCTGCAGTTATGGGGGCAGTTTTAGTTATAGTACCTCTAACTGCTTTTTCAGTTTTTAAGGTTCCAAGGGTAACAGGCTGAAAATTATCAAATTCATTAGTTGTGCTACTTTTGCAACTAGAAGCTGTAATCATACATGATGCACAGAGAATTAGGGACACTAACAATTTATTTCGACTAATCATAGCATTCCTCCAAAAATTTTATAAAATAGAAAATTGTTTATACTATATATTACGAATGGAAAATTACAAAGTAACTTAGTTTTTGAATTAACTGAATAAAAAATATATTCAGTTAAAATGTTGACATATTAATAACATAATGTTAACATTTTTATGAAATATAAAATTTAATATTTATTTAATATAGTTACTTATTTTTAGTATTAAAAGGGAATGTCAGTGAGAATCTGAAGCAGCCCCCGCTACTGTAAGAAGGACGAAAGCTTATTTAGATATTTTATATCTATCCACTAACTTATTAAGTTGGGAAGGATAAGCAATTAGGATGATATCAAGTCAGGAGACCTGCTATATTAATTTATTTAATTAAGTCTTTCGGTGGGAGAGAGTTAACTAAAGTGAAACTCAAAAAGTTTAATGGAGATTGTTTCAAGTTAACGAACCACAAAAGTGGTTCGTTTTTTATTTGCCTCTATATAAATGAAATGAAAGGATGTGAAATTCAAATCACAGTATAGGGAGCAGATAATATAAATTTTATATAAAAACAAGGGGGAAAATATGAAAGGGAATTTTAAAAGAATAATATCAGTATTAATAGTATTTTTGATGATAGTATCATTAAATGCTGATTTTATACCTGCTTCAGCAAATGCTTTTAAAACTGTAAAGAAAGATACTACATTAAATTGGTCTCAATTTTTAGGTAATTTAGAACTTCAAGGAGTATCAGATGCTAAGACACCTAGAACTAGTGAAGAGCTTAAAGAGAATTGGAGATATTATGAAAATGGTGGTTGGGAAGTTACACCAGGCACTCCTATAGTAGTTGGAGATTATGTTTATTGCTACGTAAATGAAAAAATCCTAAAAATAAATTCAGAAACTGGAAAAGTAGAAGCAAGTGCATCAGCACCTGGCAGTGCTATGTTCTTTATTTACGCATGTTATGGAGATGGGAAAATATTTGTTCCAAGAAAGAATTTAGAAACAGGAGTATCTAATATTATTGCATATGATGCTGATACTTTAGAACAATTATTTGTGACAGAAAATATAAAAACTAAGGCTGATTTACAAACTCCTGTCATGTACTACAAAGGTTATATTTATTTCGGTACTTATGGAGGAAATGCTGTTTACGGATGTTATCCAACAAAGGATAATGACACTACAAAAGCAGATGAAGTTGTGAATGCAACATGGACTAAAACTACAAAAGCAACTGTTGGATTTAGTTGGAATGGGGCAACATTTATTGGTGATACATGCATCTTTGCTGATAATGGAATAAAGAGAAGAGAAGGAAGTAATGTTTACGCTGTTAATTATAAAACTGGAGAGGAAATAGATAGATTTACTTTGCCTAAAAATGCAGAAGTAAAATCTACAATTGTATATTATGAAAAGAACAATAGGGTATATATATCAGCAGCAGATAATGGACATGCTAGTATAAGATCTATGGAAGTGAATAAAAATGGTACTTTTAACAAAGAAAGCTTAAAGACATATACTTCAACAACTGAAGGTGGAGGAACACAGTCTACACCTGTAATTTATAATGATAGATTATATCTTGGTGGCGGTGGAGCAACTATGGGTTCTGCAGAGCCATTTCATGTAATTGATGCAAATACATTAGAGGAGATTTACAAAATAGATGAAATCATAACTAAAGGATCTGCAGCAATAACTACAGCATATGCTACTAAGGAAAACAATCAACAAGTATATATTTATATGGTGCCTTATGCTCCTGACAATGACCAAGCAGCACTTTATATAATTAAGGATTCTGTTGGACAAACAGCTCCAGACTATGAGAAAGTTTTAGGGGTTGGTACATCACAATACTGTTCTCAAAGTATAGATATAGATAAGAATGGAAATTTAGTATTCTATAATGATGCAAAGATATTATATAGCTTTGGAAAAAAGAACAAAGAAAATTCCATAATAACAGGAAAAGATGTATTTAATCAAATAGATAGACTTCCGGAGACAAATGACTTTAAATATTATAATGATTTTGAAATAAGAAGAATTAAAGAACGTTATGATAATCTTAGCAGTGAGGAGAAAGCTAAGGTAACTAACATTCAAAAGCTTAATGATATATTATTAGTTTCTAGTGAAAATCCAATTGAAAGAATGAATAAAGGAATAGAATCACTTCCAGCTATTGAAGATATAACATTAGAGCATGAGCAAAAAATACAAACTCTTATTACTGGATATAATAGTCTTTCAGACGAAGAAAAAAGTAAAATAGTAGGTTCTGATAAACTTGTAGCAGCATATAACAAAGTTGTTCAATTACAACAACAAGCTCAGGTTGATACAATTATAAAAGATATAGATAATCTACCTGATAAGGATAAATTGACTTCAGATGATAAAGGATTAGTTGATGCTATATATTCTAAAATAAGTAATTTAGATGAAGACTTAAAATCAAAAATTACAAATATAGATAAACTAGAAGCTACCAAACAAAGAATAGAAGATATAATTAAAAAAATGAATTATGCTAATGACTTAATAAAGGAAAAATTAGACGGAGTAGAAATAACATTAGATTCTAGAAGTGTAATTTTAGAATTAGATAAAGTGTTAGAAGGATTATCAGAATCAGATATTAAAAAGTTAAATAATTACGAGTACTATCTAAGTCCTGCAAAAGCTAAAATAGTTAATCTGCTTATTGATAAGTATGTATATATAGATGGTAAGGATGTTGAGGTAACTTCTAAAAATATTGATAATCTTAAATCCACTATTGAAGAGATAAAATATTATTACAATGGAGTTCTGAATGATGACAAAAAGTACATTAAGAACTATGACAGTTTAGAAAGAGTAGAAAATAAAATTTCACAATTTGAAAGCAATAATAATGGTGAAGATAGCAATAAAGGACCAAATAAATTACCTACAACAGGGGACGCAGCAGGATATACTTCGCTTATAACTATGATACTTTCTTGTGGAGGTATAGCTGTTATTAAAAGAATAAAAAAATAATCTTTTCATTAGATAACTTTATAGAATAGATAACTATGACACATGGCCTTTGGTGATTTCACGAAGGTCATGTGTTGTAATTTATTCTATAGTATATATTTATATACTGGAGGTAATAAGAAAATAATATGAAAAAAAATACTACGAGAAAAGTAATTTTATTTTCAATAATAGTTTTATTCGTAATATCTTCCCTAGTGAAACTTAATATAGAACCATCGGATTATAGTAAAAGCATATATAAAGAAGTAATAAAGGCAAATAAACTTATAGATAAAGCCGTCATTGGGAATGACAATGGAGAATATTCCAATAATGAAATTAAAAAATTAAGAAATAGCATATCAATATCTCAAAATACAGTAGATAGTGATTCTAGTACTGTAGAGGAAGAAAAAGAAGTATTCAATTCTTTAAAAAATGATATAAAGGCATTTAAAAAAGCCCAAAATAAAAACTCAATTTCAAAAGGAGAAGTAGAAAAGATAAAGGAAGATGACGAAGAAGTTATAAAGGAAATAAAGTTAGATGACACCTCTACTATTAAATGGACAATAAAGGGAAAGACAGTGAAAGAGGCTTCTCCTATTAATTTGGATACAAGCTCTGAATCAGTAAACAAGGAAAAAATACTTGAATTGCTTAGCAATAAAAGTGTAGATAAATATCTAATATCATTCAGGCATAATGGAGCTTTTCCAGGCTTTATATCAATGAATTTGGAAAACAATAATGATTTTAAAGAGGCATTTCTATATTCATATAATGAAGAGAGTAACTCATTATCATATTCAACAGATGTTGCAGTAAGTGAAGGAAAGTTAATGTTTTCAGTGAATGAAGGTGGAGACTATATCATTACTGATAAGAAAATAGAGACGTTAGATAAGGAGAATTCGGAAGAATCTAAAGGGAATGAGGAGTCTAAAGATAATAATTCTGAATTAGCTGAGAATGTAGATGGGACTTCTTCAGATAACGAATCTAAAAATCCTTCGAATGGAGATAAAACCTCAAAACCAAATGGAGCAGCACCTCCTTCCAATGACAATACATCATCAGATAAAAATAATAATGAATCAAAACCAAAATCTAAAACATGCACTATTGAAATTAGATGTGATACAATATTGAAAAATATGGATAAATTACGACCTGGATTAGATAAATATGTACCGAATAATGGTGTGATTTTAGCAACTACTACGGTAGAAATATATGATGGTGAAAATGTTTTTGATATATTGAAACGTGTAACAAGAAATAAAAAGATTCAAATGGAATTCAGAAATGATCCTGTATATAGTGGTGCTTATATTGAAGGAATAAATCATTTATATGAATTTGATTGTGGAACAGAAAGTGGATGGATGTATAAAGTTAATGGTTGGTTTCCGAACTATGGATGTAGTCAGTACAAGGTTAAGGATGGAGATGTTATCTCTTGGGTATACACTTGTGACTTAGGAAAAGACGTGGGAGACCAGTACTATGATAAATAATTAATGAGATAATAAAAATATATTTATAGAAATATACATACTTATAGAGTATGTATATTTTTTTTCAGAATAAATTAAATAAAAATATTAAATTACAATTATTATTTGTAATATTTTATAAATTATATATTAATTTCTGTAATTTTATAAAAATGTAAAAATTTAAAAGGATTATTTTCAGAAAAAGAAGAAGTTAATAATGTAAATAAAAGTAAATAAAAGTAAAATACTTGGGGAGGTATGAGATGAAAGAAGTTATAAGAATAAATCAATGTATTGATGACATAGAGGATGAACTTATAACTATAAGAAGAGATATCCATAAATATGCTGAGTGGGGATGGACAGAGTTTAGAACATGCTCTAAAATATCTGAATATTTGGGAAAATTGGGTTTTAATATTCGAGTAGGCAGAGAAATTTTTGATAGGCAGACTATGCTTGGACTTCCTAATGAGGAGACTTTAAAAGAACAAGAAGAGAGAGCAATATCTCAAGGTGCATTAAAAAGATATTTAGAGAAAATGTCAGGAGGATATACTGGGGTGCTAGCAACTTTAGACACAGGAAGAGCTGGTCCAACTTTAGCATTTAGATTTGATATTGATGCTAATGAAGGCATAGAGGCAGACTCATTAGAACATAGGCCTTTTAAAGAGGGATTTGCTTCTATAAATAAAGGAGCTATGCATTGTTGTGGTCATGATGGTCATACTGCCATAGGGCTTGGTGTATCAAAAATATTAAAAAATTTAGAAAATGAACTTTGTGGAAAAATAAAAATAATATTTCAGCCTGCAGAAGAGGGAGTAAGAGGAGCTTATTCTATGGTTAATGCAGGACTTTTAGACGATGTTGATTATTTACTAAGTGGACATATTGGATTATCTACAGAAAATGTTGGACAAATAGTATGTAATACCAGTGGATTTCTTGCAACTTCAAAGATAGATGTAGAGTTTAAAGGGAGAAGCACCCATGCAGGGGCTACTCCAGAAAAGGGTAAAAATGCACTTTTAGGAGCTGCAACAGCAGCTTTAAATCTTCATACAGTATGTCAGCATGGAGATGGCTCTTCAAGAATTAATGTTGGTGTTTTAAAGGCTGGTACAGGAAGAAATGTAGTTCCTGATAGGGCTGAAATGAAACTAGAAATCAGAGGAGAAAATGATCAGATAAATAGTTATGTAGAAAAGCGTGTTAAAGAAATTATAAAAGGTGCTGCAATCATGTATGACTTAAGATATAACATAACATTAGCAGGACAGGCCATAAATGGAAATAGTGACGTAGAATTGGCGAAGATTATAGAAAATATAGCTAAAGAGATTCCAGAAGTTACAGAAATAATAAAACAAGACAAATTAACTGGTTCTGAAGATATAACACATATGATGAAGAGAGTTCAGGAAAATGGAGGTAAGGCAGCTTACATGATGTTTGGAACTAAAAGAGCAGCGGATCATCATAATAATTACTTTGACTTTGATGAAAGAGTGCTTAAAATTGCAGTAAAAACTTATGTTAGTGCTGCTTTATATATAAATGGAAGGGAGGATAGAACGTAAAAGTAAGTTATTAATAAAAAATGGAGGTGTATAAAAATGACTGCGCAGAAAGAGCTAAAGGGATCTAATAAAAAGACAGGAGGATTTTTAGGCTGGGTAGAAAGAGTAGGCAATAAGATACCACATCCATTCATATTATTTTTAATACTTATAGTAGTAGTTTGGATAGCGTCAGCTATATGTTCACAATTAGGTACTAGTGTAACAAACCCTGTAGATGGTAAAGAAGTTTATGTAAAGAGCTTGTTATCAGGCGAAGGAATTGTTTATATGTTAAAAAATATGGTAAAGAACTTTACAGGTTTTGCACCATTAGGCCTAGTGCTTACAATGACTTTAGGTATAGGTTTTGCTGAGCATATAGGGCTTATATCTGCATTTATGAGAAAAACAATGCTTGGTGCTTCTCCAAAGCTTGTAACATTTATCATTATGATTATAGGAATTGTAGGTAATATAGCATCAGATGCAGCCATAGTTATAGTTCCATCAATAGCTGCTGCCATATTTGCATCCATGGGAAGACATCCTTTAGCAGGTATTGCTATAGGTTATGCATCAACAACAGCTGGATTTAGTGCAAATTTAATAATAGCCGGTACAGATGCACTTCTAGCAGGAATTAGTACAGAAGCAATTCACATAGTAGACAAAAATTTATCTGTAACTCCTGTTGATAATTGGTTTTTCATGTTTGCATCTACATTTGTATTAGCAATAGTAGGAGTAATAATAACTGAAAAGATAATAGAGCCACGACTTGGTGAGTACAAAGGCAAAAAGTCCATAGAAGCCAAGAAAGTAACTCAAGAAGAGAATAAAGCTCTTAAGAAAACTGGGATAGCAGCACTTATTTATATAGCTGTATTAGCCATTTCAATAATACCTAAAAATAGTTTCTTTAGAAATTCTGAAACAGGTGGTATAGTGCCATCACCATTTTTAGATTCCATCATTCCATTGTTACTATTCTTATTTGTGATAATGGCATATGTATATGGTAAATCAATAGGGGAATTAAAAAAATTCTCTGATGTACCCAAGCATATGGCAATTGCTATAAAGGATATGGCATCATATATAGTTCTTGTGTTTGTAATTGGGCAATTTATTGCATTCTTCAATTGGAGTAATTTAGGTTATGCTATAGCAGTAAATGGAGCAGATGCATTAAAGGCATCTAATATGACAGGAGTTCCTTTATTTATATTATTTATATTATTTGTAGCATTTGTAAATTTATTTATGGGAAGTGGATCAGCAAAATGGTCATTGCTTGCACCTATATTTATACCTATGTTCTATTTATTAGGATATAATCCTGCCTTCACTCAATTACTATATAGAATAGGTGATTCAACTACAAATATCATAAGTCCATTATTCCCATACTTCCCTATAATCTTAGCTTTTGCTAATGAATATGACGAGAAAGCAGGAGTTGGTACTATATTATCTTTAATGATTCCATATAGTATAATAATGCTTGTAGTATGGATAATATTTGCAATCATATGGACTCAATTAGGATTACCAATAGGTCCTGGAATAGGTGGAATAGGTCTTTAATAAACTTTTAGGAGGCTGATTATCTAAATATAATCAGCCTTTATAAGAATGGGGGATTTAAGTTATGTTGAAAGATGAGATAGAAAGACTTATAGAAGGGGAATTGAGCAATATTATTAGAATTAGAAGAGACATTCATCAGTATCCAGAGTTAGGTAGAAATGAATTCAGGACTAGTGAATTAGTATATAATGAGCTTCAAGGTCTTGGCTTAGAAATTCAAAAAGGAGTGGGAGGCACTGGAGTTGTAGCATTACTTAAGGGAAAAAATCCAGGTAAAACATTTCTATTAAGGGCAGATATGGATGCACTTCCTATAGATGAGGACACTGGTTTAGACTTTAAATCAGAAAATAAAGGTGTGATGCATGCTTGCGGACATGATATGCATACCTCTATACTTTTAGGAACTGCTAAGGTTTTATCAAATATGAGAGAGCATATAAATGGAAATGTAAAGTTTATATTTCAGCCTGCAGAAGAGTGCAATCCTGAAGGCGGAGCTAAGTTTATGATAGAAGATGGGGTGTTAGAAAATCCTAAAGTTGATGCTGGGGCTGCACTTCATGTTTGGAATTTTCCAGTTGGAAATATAGGGGTTAGATATGGGGCTATGATGGCCCAATCAGATAGGATATTTATTAAAGTAAAAGGAAAGAGTGCCCATGGATCTGCACCTCAACAAGGAGCTGATGCAATAGTTGCTTCGGCATATATTATAACGGCGCTTCAAAGTATAGTGAGTAGAAATGTGGATCCGTTAGAAAGTGCAGTTGTTACAATAGGAGCTATAAATGGAGGATACAGGTACAATGTCATAGCTGATGAGGTTAATTTAGAAGGGACAGTAAGAACCTTTAATAAAGATATTGCATATATTATGCCTCAAAAAATAAGAAGTATAGTAGAAAATATAAGTGAAGCTATGGGATGTCAATGTGAGTTTGATTATGTTGAGGGGTATGCCCTTACTTATAATGACCGAGAACTTACAGAACAATTAATGGTAGGATTAAAGGATATGTTAGGAGATGAAAAGGTAATTATGCCTGAAAAACCTGCCACAGGAGCAGAGGATTTTTCGGCTTTTACTAAATATATTCCATGCACATTTATGTGGCTTGGGTGCGAATCAGAGGTGAATAAAGGAAAGTGCATAATTCACAACCCTAATTTTGTTTGTGATGAAGGGGCTATTCCTGTTGGTATAAAAGCCCTATGTGGAGCTGTTTTAGAGTATTTGAAATAAGAAAAGGTATAGTCAAACCTTAAACTCTAAGTTTGACTATACCTTTTTTAATACTTATCATAATCTTTGTGCAAGACTTTTTCTCTCTTTTTCTCTTTACATCTGTTACATATGGCCCATATTAAAAGTACTATAGAACCAATGATTATTGAGAGATAAAAAAGTGATATTAGAATCATAATAATATACATATTAATTTTACTCTGAAATAACTACAGCGGTTCCATAAGCAACAATTTCAGCAGCACCGGCAGCTATTGCAGAAGAAGCAAGTCTCATACACACTATGGCATTAGCTCCTTGAGCTGTGGCATCATCAACCATTCTTCCTATAGCAATCTGCCTCGCTTCTATAAGCATTTCATTGTAGCCTGTCATTTCACCACCAACTAAGTTTTTAAAGCTTGCACCTATATCTCTACCAATATTTTTACATCTTACTGTGCTTCCTTTGGTTAAACCTATTACTTCTACTATTTCTTTTCCTGGAATATTATCAGTAGTTACAATTAACATGGTATCGCCTCCCTATTTGAAATTTGGTTCAAAATCTTATTTACACAATATTAACATATTTAGTAATCTTATTCAAACAATCCAATCTTAAATTAACTATAATTTTTTCCCCGTAGATATATCTATGAATGTAGACTTTCCATTTTCATATATACATACACTAGGTATTCCATCACCTTTAGGTACAGAAATAGATCCTGGGTTTATATATGTTACACCATCTTTAGTTAGGCATTTTCTTACATGGGTATGACCGGTTATGATTACATCTGCATTGTAGGTTGATGCTATTTTTTCAAGATCACAGCCATCTTGATTATGACCATGAGTCATTATGAATCTTGTACCATCTTTTTCATAAACTATGTATTCACTTATTAGTGGGAGATCTAAAACCATGAGGTCAACCTCAGCATCACAATTTCCTCTAGAAATCAAAATAGGTATTGGACATTTTTTGATTTCTTCTACTAGGGCTTTAGGATTATAACCATCTAATATTGGATTTCTTGGACCATGGTAAAGTATATCTCCAGCACATAAAATCATATCGCAGCCGCTGAAATATTCTAGAGCTTTAGAAAAATTTTCGGGATATCCATGAATATCAGATAATATTGCTATTTTCATTAATGACACCTTCTTTAATTACTATTTTGAATAATATTTTAATATATATTTGATTTTATAACAACATAATTGTAAAAAATGTGATATAATAGTAATATATTTACATAAAGTAAAGCAAAAGCAATTAAATAATTGGTTTACAAATTATTAATAATAATTTTATGGAGGATGATTTTATGAAATACGAGAAGATAGTACTACCATATTCCTATGATGCATTAGAGCCATATATTGATGCAGAGACTGTAAATATTCATTACAATAAGCACTTACAAACCTATGTAAACAATCTAAATGCACTTTTAGAAGGCTATGATAAATTTACCGATGACAAGTCACTTGAACAAATACTCTCACACACAGACAAGATACCAAAGGATATTAGACAAGGTGTAATAAACCAAGGAGGAGGAGTAGCAAATCATAATTTATATTTTTCACTTTTATCTCCAAATCCTAAAAAATCACCAGAAGGAAAATTATTAGAAGAGATAAATAATACATTTGGTAGTGTTGAAGAGCTTAAAGAAAAATTAAGTGCAGAAGCAATATCTCAATTTGGATCAGGATATGGATGGCTTGTAAGAACAAAACATGGACATTTAGAAATAGTAAAGACACAAAATCAAGATACACCTTTAAGTAAGGGACTTAAACCAATATTAACTATAGATGTATGGGAACATGCATATTATCTAAAGTATAAAAACTTGAGAGCTGATTATGTTAAAAATATATGGAATATAATCGATTGGGCTAAAGTTGAAGAATATTATAATTGCTAAACTAAAGAAATTTGAATTATAAAACAACATCTTATGGAAGAAGCATATAAATGTTGATTAAAAAGTAGATAACCAAAACAGGTACGATATTACAGAAAAATAAAACATTCTAGTAATAATGATACCTGTTTTTTTTACCATACAGAATTAATCGAACTGTGGCTAAGGGGGGAATTTATTTTGAAAAGAGCCAGTAGTAAGGAAGTTGCTAAAGCTTCATCTCAAAAAGGAAGTGAAAGCAAGAAAGACACGAAGGAGAAAAAACAGAGAATAAATAAAAGTACTATCACTGAATATAATGCTTATTTATTTCATGAAGGGAAAAATTATAATGCCTATGAAATTTTAGGTTCTCATGTAGTCACAGAAAATAATAAACATGGGGTTAGATTTTCAACTTGGGCCCCTAGAGCAAAGAATGTATGGGTGGTATGTGATAAAAATGATTTCCAAATTAATGATGAATACAAGATGACTAAACTTTCAAAAGGTGGAATTTGGAGTGCATTTATAGAAGGGATTGAACCAGGAACATTATATAAATATGCAATAAAAAGTGAGAAAGGCGAAGTTATATTTAAGTCAGACCCATATGCAATAATGTCTGAGATAAGACCAAACACTGCTTCCATAGTATATAAAAAGGAAAGATTCAAATGGACAGATAGAAATTGGAATTTAAGGAGAAACAGAAAAAAACTTTATGAGAGCCCTATAAACATATATGAAATGCATATAGGATCTTGGAGAAGAAATGATGGAAAGTTCTTAACTTATGATGAGTTATCGGAAAAATTGACTGATTATTTAGAAAATATGTCATATACTCATGTGGAATTTATGCCGTTAGTTGAATACCCTTTAGATGAATCTTGGGGTTACCAAGGAACTGGATATTATTCTCTTACATCAAGATATGGAAATATAGAAGGATTTAAAAGGCTTGTCAATAGACTTCATGAAAAAAATATTGGGGTAATACTAGACTGGGTACCAGGACATTTCTGTAAAAATCTTTATGGATTATATATGTTTGATGGAACACCAACTTATGAGTATGAAGAGTTTTGGAAAGCTGACAATAAAGGATGGGGGACCTTTAATTTTGATTTAGGACGACCTGAAGTTAGAAGTTTTCTTATATCTAATGCAATGTATTGGATAAAGGAATTTCACTTAGATGGATTGAGAGTGGATGCAGTTTCAAATATTCTCTATTTGAACTATGGAAGAAAAGATGGAGAGTGGATTCCAAATAAATATGGCGGAAATGAAAATATAGAAGGCATAGATTTTTTAAAGGAACTAAATAAGGCTATATATGATGAAAACAATAATATAATGATGATTGCTGAAGAGTCAACTACATGGCCAAATGTAAGCAAGCCTTTAGAAGAAGGAGGATTAGGATTTAAATTTAAGTGGAATATGGGATGGATGCATGATTCTTTAGAGTATATGGAACTAAGTCCAGAAGAAAAGAAGAATAACCACAACAAATTAAACTTTGCAATGATGTATCAATATAGTGAAAACTTCATTCTTTCAATATCTCATGACGAAGTTGTTCATGGTAAAAAATCATTAATAGGAAAGATGTATGGTGACTGGTGGAATCAATTCGCTGGGGTGAGGATGTATCTATCCTACATGATGGGACATCCAGGGAAAAAGCTTACCTTTATGGGAATGGAGTTTGCACAGTTTATAGAATGGAGAGAATATGAAGAGCTTGAATGGAACCTTATAGATGAATTCCCAATGCACAAGATGACTCAGGATTTTGTTAGAGATTTAAATAAACTTTATATAGAAAAGAAAGCATTATGGGAACTTGATGATAGCATAGATGGCTTCAAATGGATAGATGCTGATAATAATAAGCAAAGCATAATTAGTTTTATGAGAATGGGCAAAAAGGAAAAAGACACTCTTATCTTTATATGTAATTTTACTTCGGAGGTGTATTACGATTTTAGAGTAGGAGTACCTCATTTAAGTGACTATGTTGAAATTATGAATAGCGATAGTAAAAAGTATGGAGGATCTGGACAAGTCATGGGAGACAGTCCATTAATAGTTCAAAATATAGCAAGTCATGGGCAGCCTTATAGTATAGAGATAAAGGTTCCACCAATGGCTGCAATAATTATAGGATTAGATGATGGGAGGAAATGTTAATGAAAGTACTTATAGCAGCTTCAGAGTCACATCCTTTTATAAAGACAGGGGGACTGGGTGATGTTGTTGGGGCATTACCAAAGTCATTAAAAAAGGAAGGTGTAGATGTTAGAGTTATCATTCCAAAATATAAAGATATAAGACAAGATATAAGAATGGAACTTAACTTTGTTAAATGGTTTATGGTAAGGCTAAGTTGGAGAAATCAGTATTGTGGCGTATTTGAATATACTCTTGATGGTGTTAAGTACTATTTTATAGATAATGAGTATTATTTCAACAGAGATGGACTTTATGGTTACTATGATGATGGAGAAAGATTTGCGTACTTTGACAAAGCGGTGCTTGAAGTTTTAAAAGAGATAAACTGGAAGCCTGATGTTATACACTGCAATGATTGGCATACAGGAATGATACCAGTGATGCTAAATGTTGAATATAAAAAGGATGATTTTTACAAAAATATAAAGACCGTATTTTCCATTCATAACATATTATATCAAGGAGTATTTGATCCAAAGGTACTTCCAGACATATTTGGGTATGATATGAGCTTGTTTAATGATGGAAGTCTTGAATTTTATGGCGGTATGAGTTTTATGAAAGGAGCATTAAATTATTCTAATAGAATTTCTACAGTAAGCAATAGCTATGCAGAAGAGATTAAGACACCTCAATATGGGGAACGCCTTGATGGAATTCTAAGAGATAAAAAAGATAATTTAAAAGGTATCCTAAATGGAATAGATTATAGTGAGTATAATCCAACAGTGGATAAATATATATTCAAAAAATATAATCTGGATACTTTCGAAGAGAAGAAAAAGAATAAAGTAAAACTTCAGAGAGAATTAGGGCTTACCTTAAATAGAGATATTCCTGTCATAGGAATGGTTTCAAGACTTACAGCTCAAAAAGGTGTAGATCTTATTATGGATGTGATAGATAGGATACTTCAATATGATGTGCAGCTAGTCATACTAGGAACTGGAGACAAATATTATGAGGATCAATTCATCAATCTTCAAAGGAGATACAAAAATAAGGTATCAGTAAATATAAAATTTGATAATGCACTTTCCCACAGAATTTATGCTGGATGTGATATGTTCTTAATGCCATCTTTGTTTGAACCATGCGGTTTAGGTCAGATGATAGCTTTAAAATATGGAACAATACCTATAGTTCGCGAAACTGGCGGACTTAAAGATACTATACGTTCATACAATAAGTATGAAAACAAAGGTAATGGCTTTAGTTTTAAAGGATATAGCTCTAATGAACTTTTAATTATGACAGAATATGCCCTTAAACTATTCCAAAACAAAGATATATGGATGACTATTGTAGCAGAAGCAATGAATGATGATAATAGTTGGAGTAAATCTGCAAAAGAATATAAAGAACTGTATAAATCGGTGATGGAAAGTTAGAAAGTAAAGAGGAAATAAAAGCAGCTTTATTAGGAGGAGCATATATGGATACGATGAGCAAAAAAACTTTCATAAAAAACTATCAAAGTAAATATAGAGAACTTTATGGTGAGGAAGTTGAATTTGGAAGCAATCAGCAGAGATATGAAGCTTTAGGAAGTCTTATAAGAGAGATGATTTTAAAGATTTCTATGGATACAAACAAGCGATATAACTCTACAAAAGAAAAGCAAATATATTATTTTTCTATGGAATTTCTTCTAGGAAGACTTTTAGGAGATACCCTTTTAAATATGGGAATGCTTGATGTTTGCAGAGAAGGGTTAAAGGAACTTAATATTAATTTAAAAGATTTGGAAGAATGGGAACAAGATCAAGGTCTAGGTAATGGAGGTCTTGGAAGGCTTGCAGCATGTTTTTTAGACTCAATGGCTTCATTAAATATAGCAGGACATGGATGTGGAATAAGATATAAATATGGATTTTTCGAACAAAAAATTATAAATAGAAAACAAGTAGAACTTTCCGATAACTGGCTTAGAGAAGGAAATGTGTGGGAAAGGAGGAGACAGGACAAAGCTGAAATAGTAAAGTTTGGTGGCGATGTAAAAGTTGAAAATGTAGATGGAAAGCTTATTTTTCACCATATAAATTATGAGCCAGTCTTGGCTGTTCCTTATGATACCCCTATAGTTGGATATAGAAATAAAGTAGCAAATAACTTAAGGCTTTGGAGTGCAGAGGCTGTAAACAATGAATTTGACTATTCATCCTTTAGAAGAGGTGACTTTCTTAAGGCCATAGAGTACAAAAATTCAGTGGAATTAATATCTCAAGTGCTTTATCCAGAAGACTCTTTCTATGAAGGAAAAATGCTGAGATTAAAGCAGGAGTATTTCTTTGTATCTGCAGGAGTTCAAAGTATAATAAGGCACTACAAAAAACACAAAGGAGATATATTGGACTTTGATGAAAAGGTAGCTCTTCATATAAATGATACTCATCCTACTTTAGTAATACCTGAACTTATGAGAATTTTATTAGACGAAGAAAATCTATCTTGGGAAGAAGCTTGGAGAATTACTACAAATACTGTATCTTATACAAACCACACTATAATGTCAGAAGCTCTTGAAAAATGGCCTGTAGATATGTTTAAAAAGCTTTTACCAAGAATTTATATGATTGTAGAAGAGATAAATGAGAGGTTCTGCAAAAGTCTATGGGGAAAATATATAGGTCAGTGGGATAAGATATCAAGTATGGCTATTATAGCTGATGAATATGTAAAAATGGCTCACCTTGCAATCGTTGGAAGCCATAGCGTAAATGGAGTTGCAAAGCTTCATACTGAAATATTAAAGAAGGAAGAAATGAAAGATTTTTACTACTTCTATCCAAATAAGTTTAATAATAAAACAAATGGAATAACCCATAGAAGATGGCTTATAAAATCTAATCCAGGGCTCACAAATCTTTTATGTGATACCATAGGAGAATCCTTTATAAAACATCCTACAGATTTGCTAAACTTTGAAAAATTTGCTAATAAAACCGATATACAAGAGGAACTCGGAAGAATAAAACTGGAAAACAAAATGAATTTAGCAAAAATAATAAAAAACAAAACAGGCATCATAGTAGATCCAAATTCCTTATTTGACGCTCATGTAAAGAGAATTCATGCCTATAAGAGACAGACCTTAAACTGTCTTAGAATAATGGATTTGTACAACCAGCTTATAGAGAATCCAAACAAGGATATTATACCAAGAACATTTATATTTGCAGGAAAGGCAGCGCCTGGATATTATCTAGCTAAGAATACTATAGAGTTAATCAATTCAATAGGAGAAGTCGTAAATAACGACCCTAGAGTAAATGAAAAGATAAAAGTTGTATTTCTAGAGAACTATGGTGTTTCCCTTGCAGAGGATATAATTCCAGCAACAGATTTGAGTGAACAGATATCAACAACCACTAAGGAAGCGTCAGGAACATCAAATATGAAGTTTATGATGAATGGAGCTATTACTATAGCCACATTAGATGGAGCCAATATAGAGATTCATGATGAAGTTGGTGATGAAAATATATTTATATTTGGAATGAACTCTAGGGAGGTATTAAATTATATAGAAAATGGCGGCTATTCTGCCGTGGAGATGTGCAAAGAAGATAAGAAACTTGAGAGAACAGTTGGAGATCTTATAAATGGGAAGTACTGCCAAGATAAAAATGCCTTTAAGAGTATCTATGACAGTTTGATGATTTACAACGATGAGTTCTTTGTACTAAAGGATTTTGAGTCCTATCTAGATATTCAGAAAAAAGTAGATGAAACCTTTAAAGATGCAAGAATGTGGCAGAAGATGTGCGGTATAAATATAGCTCACTCTGGTATATTTTCATCAGACAGAACTATAAAAGAATATGCTGCAAGTATATGGGGTTCAACTCTTTTATATAAAAACTTATAAGGAGGCACGCTTTGAATGACCTTTGCTTTTCACAATTCGCAGTCAAAGGGATATAGGAATCCCTTTGGTGCTGTGAAAAAAGGTACAAAAGTTGAAATTATATTAGAGACGGAAGTGTTCAGTAAAGTTGAATTAAACCTAACATTCTTTAATGAAAGAAAAGAAAATATAGTAATGAATTATGAAAATATGGGTGGATTAGGTGCGAGATACAAAGCTGAAGTCTATACAGAAAATGAATTAGGTCTGATAAATTATTACTTCACTATAGAGAATAATGACAATAAGTATTTCTATGGTAACAATGATGAAGCCCTAGGGGGAGAGGGTAAGATATATACAGAAAACCCTAAACAATATCAGATTACTGTTTATGAAGATCAGTATATTCCAAATTGGTATAAAGAAGGAGTAGTTTATCAAATCTTTGTAGATAGATTTTTTAATGGAAATGAAGATGGTCATATAAATAGTCCTAAAAGAAATAGCTTTATATATTCAAATTGGTACGATGAGCCTATGTATATAAAGGATATGGATGGAAGTATAGCCAGATGGGATTTTTATGGTGGGAATATCAGAGGCGTTATAAATAAACTTCCATATTTGAAGGACTTAGGAATAACTATTATATATTTAAACCCAATATTTAAAGCTTTTAGCTGTCATAAATATGATACGGGTGATTATGAGAAAATTGATGAGATGTTTGGTAGTGAAGAAGACTTTAAGGAACTTTGTTTTAAAGCAAAAGAAAATGGAATTAGAATAATACTTGATGGAGTGTTTAATCATACTGGTGCAAATAGTAAATACTTTAATAAATTTGGAGAATATGAGGGATTAGGTGCTTATGAGAGCAAAAAATCCCCATATTATAAATGGTATAGATTTAGAAAATTTCCAAATGACTATGAATGCTGGTGGGGAGACAAAAATCTTCCTGACGTAGAAGAACTTGAACCTAGTTATTTAGATTATATAATAACTGGCAGAAATTCAATTTCGGCAAAGTGGATAAAACTAGGGGCCAGCGGATGGAGACTGGATGTTGCTGATGAACTTCCAGACAAATTCATAGAACTATTAAAGCAAAGAATAAGAAAAGAAGATAGAGAATCTATTTTAATAGGTGAAGTATGGGAAGATGCATCAAATAAAATTAGCTATGGTGAAAAAAGAAAATATTTATTTGGAAATGAGCTTGACTCTGTAATAAATTATCCGTTTAGACAGGCGATAATTGATTATATCATTGGGGATATAACAGCAGAAAACTGTAAAAGGCATATGCTAAGTATTTATGAAAATTATCCAAGGGATATATTTTATAGCAATATGAACTTACTTGGAAATCATGATACAGAGAGAGTTTTGACTAAGCTTAGAGGAGATATAAGAAATTTAGAATTGGCTGTCCTAATGATAATGACATTACCAGGGGTTCCTCTTGTATATTATGGAGATGAGGCAGGTCTTACTGGGGGGAAAGATCCTGACAATAGAAAAACTTATCCTTGGGGCAAGGAGAATAATGAAATTTTAAGCATATATAAGAAGCTTATAAGTCTTAGAAAAGAAGATGAGATATTTGTAAAAGGAGATTTGTCTATAGTTTCAATTTCAAAGGAAATTTTGTCATATAAGAGAAGCTATAGAAATAACCATATAGTAATAATAATAAACTCATCGGATAAAAGTAAGACTATTTCAGTAATAGATTTATTAAGATATCAATTTAAGCTTGATTTAAAAGGTGCTGATGAAAAGTTCAAAAATCCTACAATTATTAAGCCTAAAGGCTATATTATTTTAAAGGATTTATAGAAAAGAACTAAGCTTGATCAGTTGAAAAAGGGGGAGAATTTATGAGAAAGAAAGAGATTGTAGCCATGATTTTAGCTGGTGGACAGGGCTCCAGATTAGGGGTACTTACAAAAAATTTAGCAAAGCCAGCGGTTCCTTATGGAGGAAAGTATAGAATAATTGATTTTGCTCTTAGCAACTGTGCAAACTCAGGTATCTATACTGTAGGAGTATTAACTCAATACAAACCTTTAGAACTTAATTCCCATATAGGAATAGGGGTCCCATGGGATTTAGACAGAAGAGATAGTGGGGTTAGTATATTACCACCATATCAAGAAGAAAAAGGCGGGAAATGGTACAAAGGTACTGCAAATGCTATATACCAAAATATTGAGTTTGTAGATAGTTATGACCCAGAATATGTACTAATATTATCTGGTGATCACATATACAAAATGGATTATTCAAAAATGCTTGATTTTCATAAATCTACTGGTGCCGAGGGAACTATAGCTGTAATAGAAGTTCCTGAAAAAGAAGCAAGTAGGTTTGGGATAATGAATACCAACGAAGACATGTCTATATATGAATTTGAGGAAAAACCACAATATCCAAAGAGTAATAAAGCGTCTATGGGAATCTATATATTCAACTGGAAACTTCTAAAAAAATATTTAAAAGCTGACGAAAATGATAAAAACTCTAGCAATGATTTTGGGAAAAATATAATTCCATCCATGATAAGAGACAAGAGGCATATGTTTGCTTATCCATTCCAAGGATATTGGAAAGATGTAGGGACTATAGAAAGCCTTTGGGAAGCAAATATGGATTTATTGAGAGAAGGAAATGAACTTGATCTTTACGATGATAATTGGAAAATATTCTCCGCAAACTCAGTAAGCTCAGCACAATATATAGGTGCAGAAGCGAAAGTTAGAAATTGTCTTCTTTCAGAGGGCTGTACAATTCATGGAAATGTTGAGAATTCAGTATTATTCCAAGATGTATCAGTAGGGAAAAACTGCGTTATAAAAAATTCTGTAATAATGCCAAATGTAAAAATTGGAGATAATGTAATAATTGATAAAGCTATAGTGGGAGACAGTGTAAAAATAAAGAAAGATTCTTTAATTGGGGATGGAACAAAAATAGAAGTAGTGGCTAGTGAAAGAGTACGAAAAGAAGACTTTTTGGATGTGGTATAACGTATATAGGGGGTAATGTTATGAACAGATGTTTAGGGATAATAAATTTAGATGAAAGTGAAAGACGTATGGAGGAACTAGTAAACAATAGACCTCTTGCATCAGTTCCTTTTGGGGGAAGATATAGAATAATAGATTTTGTTCTTTCAAATATGACTAACTCAGGCATAGAGAGTATAGGAGTGTTTACTAAAAATAAGTCTAGATCCCTTATGGATCACATAAGTAATGGTAAGCCATGGGATTTAGATAGAAAGACAGATGGACTTAGAGTATTTAATTTTGGAGATGATATACCATTCCTTAATGATGTACACAATTTTTATAACAATATAGATTTTTTAGAATTAAGCAAATATGATTATGTATTGTTATCGCCATCATATATGATTTGTAATATAGATTATGCTGAGGCATTAAAAGACCATATTCAAAGTAAAAATGATATAACTATAATATATAAAAATGTTCGCAATGCAGATAGTGCTTTTGAAGACTGTGATGTAGTGAATTTGGATGAAAATAAAAAAGTTGTTTCTATGGGGAGAAATATAGCTAGATCCTCTGTAGCTAATATAAGCATGGAAATGTATATAATGAAAAAGAGTTTATTTATAGATATGCTAGAGAAGTGTATGCTGAACGGAGTATACAAGAAGATAAAGAGTTTCATTAATAATAATGTTGCAGCATTGAATGTAGGTACTTATGAATTCAAAGGTTATCTTGCGTGTATCAATTCATTGAACAGTTATTATAATGCAAATATGGATTTGTTAAAGAAGAAGGTTGCAAAAGAATTGTTTAATAAGGACAATCCTATTTATACAAAGGGAAAGAGTGAACCTCCAACAAAGTATGGGGCTGAAAGCAGTGTAGTAAACTCCATGGTTGCGAATGGCTGCTGTATAGAAGGAGAAGTGAAGAATTGTATACTCTTTAGAAAAGTTAGCATAGAAAGGGGAGCCAAACTAGAAGATTGTATCATACTTCAAAAATCTTCTATAGGTGAAAATACAATTCTAAAGAAAGTTATAACAGACAAGGGAACAGAAATTAAAGCTGAAGGATATTACAGCGGATCAGAGTTCAAGCCTTATGTGGTAAACAAATTACAAAATACAGTGAAAGAGAAGGAAATAATTATAAAGTAAAATATAGATGATCTTATTGTTAGAAGGCGGTAACGCCTTCTTTATTTTTGGAAAAGATTCTGTTGACAAAATTATCAAGTGAGATTATAGTGTATATATAGAATATAAACAGTATGAACGGTAATAACAGATAAAACTATAAGGTGAGGATAAATATGAGAATAATAATATCAAATAGCAGTGGCATGCCAATCTATGAACAGATAAAAGAACAAATAAAAGAAGCTATACTTTCAGGAGAAGTAGCTGAAGGGGATATGCTTCCATCTATAAGGCAGCTAGCAAAGGATTTAAAGATAAGCGTTATTACAACGACCAGAGCTTATAATGATTTACAGCAAGAGGGTTTTGTCACCAATGTTCAAGGCAAAGGATGCTATGTGCTTCCTCAAAATAATGACATGATAAGAGAGCAGCTACTTAGGGAAATAGAGGAATCATTTATAAATGCATTTAACAAAGGCAGAATAGCGAAAATTAGTAAAAGTGAACTTACAGAAATGTTTAGTATGATGTTGGAGGAAGAGAATTATGAGTAATGCTATAGAAATTAAAAATGTTACAAAAAGATTCAAGGAATTTACACTTAATGATGTGTCTTTCGAATTACCAAAGGGATACATTATGGGATTAATAGGTCCTAATGGAGCAGGTAAAACTACAACAATAAAGCTTATTTTAAATATGCTTAAACGTGATAGTGGAACTATAAAGGTTTTAGGACTAGACAATATAGATGATGAGTCAAAAGTAAAAGAGGAAGTGGCTGTAGTATTTGATCAGCCCTATTATATAGATGAGTGGAATTTAAATGATGTAGAAAAAGCTGTAGGTATGTTCTATAAGAAATGGGATGGTAAAGTTTTTGATTCTTATCTTAAAAGATTTGGACTTTCTAGAAGCAAAAAGGTAAAAGACTTATCCAGGGGTATGAAGATGAAGCTTATGATAGCTGTTGCATTTTCTCACAACGCAAAAGTCCTTATACTAGATGAGCCAACAGGGGGACTTGACCCAGTAGCTAGAGATGAATTTATAGATCTTTTAGGAGAGTATATTCAAGATGGAGAGAGAAGTGTAATATTTTCAACTCATATAACTTCTGATTTAGAAAAGATAGCTGATTATATAACCTTTATAAGGAAGGGAAAAATCATCTACACTGGCACAAAGGATGAACTTTTAGAAAAGTATTGCATAATAAAGGGTGGAAATGATGACATAATGCTTTCAGACAAGAAAAATATTATAGGATTAAGAGAGCATTCAACAGGTTTTGAAGGGCTTATAGATGTAGAAAATTTAAGAGGATTTTCGACTCACGTTATAACAGAAAAAGCTACTTTGGATGATATTGTAGTTTATATGAATAAGGAGGATCATTAGTATGGAAAAGACAATTAAGTGTTGTAAACTAGATTTTATGATGATAAAAAGCTATTTGGTTAAGAACATAGCCTTGCTTTTAGTAATGAGTATATTTATCTCAGTAATGAATAAGAATGTAATAATGATTTTGGGCATGATGGGCATATATGGGGTTATGGTTTTGAGCTACCCATTTGTATTGCAAGAAAAGAATGGAATAGATAACTTTTATGGTACTCTATCTTTGAATAGGAAGATTATAGTGAGAGGAAGATATCTTTTCACTATAGGACTTGGAATATTGAGTGGAGTTATTTCTTTAATAAGCTGTATAGTTTTAAATAAGATAATGAGTTTCGGAATGAGCATAGAAGAAATAGCTTTTACTGCAGCAATCATGTTCGGAATATATATAGTTTTAGCTTCATTACAATTACCAATATACTTTAAATTTGGGTACACAAAGGCAAAGATGTATGCAATGTTTCCTATATTTTTAATACCTATAATAGCAGTTGGAGGAACAACTCTTATAAAAGATAGACCAGAACTTATAGAAAAAATAAAATATATAGGAACAATGATAGAAAATAATTCTTTGGCTTTTGGGGTGATGATAGTAGCGGTAGTACTTCTTATAATGGAGATATCACTTATAATATCATCAAAGTTTTATGAAGAGAGGAAAGAGTAGCTTATGGATTTCAAAGATATAATAATTATATCTGCTACTATTATTTTCGTAGTACTGACAATTAAATTCATGCCTAATAATCCGTTAAGCATAATGACAAACTATATAAAGACTTGTTTTAAAATAAAAGTTAATAATTGAAAATCTAAACGAGTTATCCTAGCAACTAGGATAGCTCGTTTAAATTTACCCAATATCTTTTAGGCATATAACCCCTTTGCTGGCGTGGATTAAGCCGCTCTTTTATAGTAGTGGATTTATAGAAACTTTTCCAAAGCTCTTCATAATCCTCATTAATAGAACTATTAGATAGCTCATCACCTTTTTCTTGGGAAAGCGGAGCTATTATGGATTCCTCCTTGTTATAAAATATGGCTAGCTCCCTAGTGTGATCATGAATTATAAAATTTTGGTCACTAAATCTATTTGCAAAATGATTTATAAGAAGGGGGAGAATGTTATAGTCAGGAGTTATCTTTGAATAAAATACCATTGGAGAAACCTCTTTAAATCGAACAAATCCTGTGAATCTATGAGCTTCAAGAGTGACTCTGCGGCAATATTTATCTACCAAAATTATAATATCATTATTTTTTGCTAGTGAAATAGAAGATCCATACTTAAAAGCTAGTTTTAGATATTTAAAAGCTAATGTAAATGAGGCATTTGTATCGTAAAGATAGAGATAATAAACTTGCCTTAATATATCTTTATTTAATTTAGTTTCAATGGATCTGTATACTTTTTCTGCTTTTATTTCGTCAGTTTCTACAAGTACTTCCATGTTTAAAAAGTTTGAGCAATGAGTTATAACGCTATGAATTTCTACATTCATGGTTCGTAGATAGAAACTATCGTAAATAGCTGTAAGAAATCCTTCGAAGGAAGCATCAAATATTAAAGTTTTAATCATATTACATTTCCCCCGTAATTTTTGTGCTTGTTATTGAAGTAAGTACTGTTTGAGAGAAAAAGGAAAGCTGTTCAAAAGGCTTTTCAGAATCAGCAGTTAGATCTACATTTGGACTTAATGCCCTATATAAGGTATCTTCTCTAAACTTTATATCACCATAGTATCTTCCGCTGCAGGTTATAAAGTACACAGCTCTTTTTAGTGTTATATTCATTTTTCTGAGATCTTCAAAGGTAAGTGGACCAAGTCTTCTGGCACTTATTATTTTCCTAGCACCCCTAAAACCTATACCTGGAATTCTTATTAATGTTTCATAGGAGGCTTTATTTATTTCCATAGGGAATTTATCTAAATTGTTTAAAGCCCAAAGACATTTAGGGTCTACATTCACGTCTAAGTTAGGATTTTTATCATTTAAAATCTCATTTACGTTAAATCCGTAAAGTCTCAAAAGCCAATCAGCTTGATAAAGTCTGTGCTCTCTTAAAGTTGGAGGCTGAGTAACTTCTGGAAGGAGTTTGCCGCTATTCACAGGAACATAAGCTGAGTAGTAAACTCTTTTTAATTTGTATTTATCATACAGATTTTCGGAGAGATTTAGGATTTTTAAATCTGTTTCTTTTGTAGCACCAACAATCATCTGAGTGCTTTGCCCTCCAGGAACGAACAAAGGGGCTTTTCTAAAAATTTTTCTATCATCGTTATTTTGAATTATAGATTTAGAAATTAGAGACATAGGAGTAAATATATTTTTGCTCTCTTTGTCTGGAGCTAAAAGCTTTAGAGAATCATTTGAAGGAAGTTCTACATTTACACTCATTCTGTCTACAAAAGAACCGGCTCTCTTTACAAGAGCATCATCAGCACCAGGTATTGCTTTAAGATGAATATATCCATTAAAGCTTTCTCTAAGCCTTAAACGTTCAACTACATTTGTAAGCATTTCCATGGTATGGTTAGGATTTTTTATAATGGCAGAACTTAAAAATAAACCTTCTATATAATTGCGTCTATAAAAATTTATAGTTAAATCAACAACTTCATCTACTGTAAAGGATGCACGTCTCACATCATTTGATTTTCTATTTATGCAGTAAGCGCAGTCATAAATGCAATAGTTTGTAAGCAATATTTTTAACAAGGATATACATCTTCCATCAGGTGTAAAGCTATGGCAAATTCCACACGCTGAAGCATCCCCAAGAGAACCTTTGGAAGATTTCCTATTGGAGCCTGATGATGAACATGATACATCATACTTAGCTGCATCTGAAAGAATCTCCAATTTTTCTTTTATATCCATCACAATCACCTCTACTACTAGTATACCAAACGTATGTTCTTTTTGAAACAAATATTTTTCTTTTTAGAGCATAAAAAAGCCTATCAAAATTGATAGGCCGCTAGTGTAGACATTGTGCAATTAGGGTACAATATTTTTTAATCTATGATTATTTGGCTAAATGCAAAATATCTATAAATTTATTTTTATCTAGAGGAATATAATGACCTACTGTAGAGGTATTATTATTTGTAGCTCTTAGAGCCATTTCCTCAAAATGTTCATCACCAATATTTAGTTCACTAAGAGTTGTTTTTAGATTAAGAGATGAGAAGAACTCTTTTAATTTCTTAGAAAGAATTAAGGCCATCTCCTTTTCTGTATAATTGTGATAATCAATTCCGTATAATCTATTAGCTAACTGAGCTAATTTTTTGGGTTTATTTAATGCCATATAATGAGTCCAAGCAACTAGAACTACTGACATTCCTTCACCATGAGTTATACCATATTGTGCACTTAACTCATGTTCTATTCTATGAGATCCCCAATCACTAATTCTTCCTGTATCTAAAAGATTATTGTGAGCTATGGATGCTAGCCATTGAACTTCAGCACGAGCATTATAATCTTTTGGGTTCATCATAAGTCTTTCAGCATTAAGCATTAATGCTTTAACTGCTCCTTCAATTAAATAGTCAGTAGTATCAACATTTTCTACATCTGTAAAGTAACGCTCTAATAGATGAGAAAGTATATCTGCTAGTCCACAAGATGTTTGGTAAGGTGGAAGTCCCATTGTAAACCTAGGATTCATCACTGCAAATTTAGGGATTATTAAATCACTTTCAACTCCAACTTTTAAAATTCCGTTAGATATAATTGAGCAATTTGAAGTTTCAGATCCACTTGAAGGCAAGGTGGTAATAACGCCTATTGGAAGAGCTTCTTTTATGTTACTTTTTCCTTCAAAGAAATCCCATACATCTCCATCATAAGGAACTCCAATAGATACAGCCTTAGCAGTATCTATTGAACTTCCTCCTCCTACAGCTAGAACAAAATCTACTGACTTTGATTTGCCTAGAGAAACTAAATTCCTAACTAATTCTATCTTAGGGTTAGACACAACATTGCCTTCTTCATAAAAAGCTATATTTAACTTTTTACAAGTTGAATGAACAGTATCCCATATTCCAAGATCCTTAATAAAGGATCCACTATAAACTAAAAGCAAAGATTTAACATTATATTCTACGAAAAGTGCCTCTATTGATTTTTCAGCACCATCACCAAAAATAACTCTTGCAGGATTATTGTATTGAAAATTTATCATAATAAGCCTCCTATAATTATAGTAAGCTATGTAAATGGAGCTTATTTATTAAATGTAGTCTAATTTAATGTTTAGAGATGAACACTTATCTTCCCAATTAGAACTTAACTTTTTATCAGTCACTATCACATCTATATTGCTTAAATCAGCAAAGATAGAATTTGTTGATTCTGAAAACTTGGTGTGATCTACTACCAAAAAGTTTTTTCTAGATTGCTTAAGCATACATGCTCTAACCATACCTTCATTGACATTATTGTCAACAAGTCCATAGTTTATATCTACAGAAGGGCAGCTTATAAAACTTTTATCTGCCACAAAGTATTGTAGAGCTTCAGTGGTTCTGTAACCAACAAAAGAACTATTTCTTGTAACCAAGGTTCCTCCTAGACATACAACTTTAACGTTTGAAGTAGCTTCATTGCATAGGTTACAAATTTTTAATGAATTAGTTACTATAGTAACATTGATATTAGCCAAGATTAATTCTTGAGCTAATGTTAAACATGTACTGCTAGAGTCTAACAGTAATAAATCATTTTCTTCTATATAAGTATTAATAATATGTTTTGACATCATTGTCTTTTCTTTTACGAAATAGATTTGTCTAAGCTGTAATGGAATTCCTTTTGTACATTTCTCAGGGAGATATGCACCACCATGAATTCGAACTAATTTATGGTCTTGTTCCATTTCTTTTAAATCACGTCTAATTGTTTCTTCACTACAGCATAATTGCTGGCTTAATTCAGATATTAAAACACTACCATTAGAATTAAGCTCTTCTTGTATCTTACTTTGTCTATCAATTTTCAACATTTCAGGGTCTCCTTAATAACTAAAATTAATTGTTAAACGAATAAACACATTATATAACACAAACCAAATAAAAACAATATAAAAGACCTAATAAAACAATATAAACAACAAAAAACAAAAAAATATATCAAAAACTCACATAAATATATTTACTTTTGAAAGAAAATGTTGTATATTGTTGACATGACGTATAGAAAGGAGGCGGAAAAATGGAAGAAAACAAAATTGTGCTAAAAGCCGCAAAAAAACTTTATAATCAGAAATTAGTAGCAGGAACTAGCGGAAACATAAGTATGAGAAAGATAGATAGCAGTGATAACAGCTTCTTTATAACACCAAGTAGTCTTCCTTACGACACAATGGTTGAAGGAGATATAGTTGAAGTTGAAGGCAATGGAGTAACTAAAAACCCAAATCAAAAACCATCATCAGAATGGAAAATGCATTTGGCTATATATAAAAAGTATCCTAATATCAATGCAATTGTTCATACGCATTCACCTTTTGCAACTAGCTTTGCTGTAACTAGACAGGATATCCCTCTTATTTTAATAGAGATGAAACCGTTTTTGGGAGGAGATATCAAAGTGGCACCTTTCAAACCTGCAGGATCCGCAGAATTAGGAGATGCGATACTTCCTTATTTAGAAGATAGAAATTCTTGTTTATTAGCAAACCACGGTACTATAAGCTGTGGAAAAAATATGGACGAGGCATACACTGCAAGTGAATATGTGGAGGATGCTGCAAAGATATATTATTATGCTAAGACATCAGGAACTCCTATTATACTTGAGTAAACTTTAATAATTAATTGTTAAACGAGTAAATGATTTTGTTGATCAACAATTTTCTATAAAATAAGTCCAAAAACAACATTTATAAAATATAAATAAAATTAATAATGACAACGTTTATATTATTTTAAATTATAAGTTTTAAGCAAAATTTAACTTCAGGCTGATGACGTGAATAAATAAGTTTATTTAAAGGGGAGATTAACAATATGGAACAAAACTCAAATAAAAAAGGGAATTTTCTAGGCCTTCTACCATTAATAGTTTTTTTAGTGCTTTATATGAGCACGGGTATTTTTACAGGTAGCTTTGATAACATGCCTCTTATGATAGGAATTATGATAGCATCTGGTATTGGACTAGCACTAAAAAAACCAGGAGAAAGAAAACCAACTACTTTTGATGAGAGAGTATCAATGTACTGTAAAGGCGGCGGAGAAGAAACATTAATTTTAATGGTAATAATCTTCTTACTTGCAGGAGCTTTTTATGGTATAGCTAATGAAATGCATGCAGTAGAATCTGTCACTAATCTAGGACTTTCAATATTACCTTCTAAATTAATACTACCAGGATTATTTCTAATAGGATGTATATTAAGTTTTTCAATGGGAACTTCAATGGGAACTGTAGCAGCATTAATGCCAATAGCTGTAGATATTGCTAATAAAACTGGATTTAATATAGCCTTAGTTAGTGGAGTTGTTGTAGGCGGTGCAATGTTTGGGGACAACCTATCATTTATTTCAGATACTACAATAGCAGCCACTCGTACACAAGAAGTATCTATGAAATCAAAGTTTAAAGCTAACATACTTATGGTATTACCAGCGGTAATTATAAACTGCATATTATTATCTATGCAAACAGCATCTACTCCTATAACTCAATCAGTATATAATTTTAATATTGTAAACCTTATTCCTTATGTTGTAGTTATAGTATTATCATTAGTAGGATTAAATGTTATAACAGTTATGACACTTGGTGTTGCTTCAGGAATTATAATAGGAATCATACATGGAGATTTTACATTGATATCTTCTTTAGGTATTATACATACAGGTATGACTTGGATGGAAGATATGTCACTTATAGCGATACTGGTAGGTGGTATGGTAGCCTTAATGAACTATCTAGGCGGAATAGATTGGCTTCTTGAAAAGTTAACTAGAAAAACAAAGACAGCAAAAGGCGGAGAATTAAGTATAGCTGCTTTAGTAAGTTTACTAGATATAGCTACTACAAATAATACAATTTCAATAATTGCGACAGGTCCTATTGCTAGAGAAATAGCTGATAAATTTGGAATCGCTAGAGAAAGGGTTGCAAGTATTCTTGACTTATTCTCATCAGCATTTAATGGATTGCTTCCATATGCTGGACAATTATTAGTGGCAGGAGGTATTGCAAAAATCTCACCTATGTCAATAATGCCTTATGTATGGTACTGTATACTTATGCTTATATTTGGTACTATATTTATAATTATTGGATGGCCTAAATTTAAGAAAAAAGACGCAAAACAATTAGAAACTAATTTACAGTAAGAGAAAATTTGTGATTTGATAGGAGGAAAATAAAATGGATAAATATTGTAAGCATTTTTTAATGGATACAGAAGAAGCAAAAATTTATTCTAAAGATGTAGTAAAATATTTCGCTCCTGATGAGAAGCTGGAAGCTAAAGAGATTGGAGACGGAAACATAAATTACGTATTTAAAATATGGAATCCTGAAACAGGAAAATCTCTAATTATAAAGCAGGCAGACACTCTTTTAAGATCTTCTGGAAGACCTTTAGATGTTAGACATAGCAGAATCGAAGCAGAAATTTTAAAGATACAAGGACAATTGGCACCAACATATATACCTAAAGTTCATCATTATGATGAAATTATGTGTGCAATTTCTATGGAAGATATATCAGAATATAAAAATTTAAGAAAAGAACTTATGGATGGAAAGACATTTAGTCATTTAGCAGAAGAACTATCTACATTTCTAGCAGATACCCTTCTTCCAACAACAGATTTAGTAGTAGGTAGAGCAGAAAAGAAGGATAGAGTTATAGAGTTTACAAACAAAGAGCTTTGTGATATTAGTGAAGACTTAGTTTTTACAGAGCCTTATTACAACTATAAAAATAGAAATATAATTATAGATGAAAATAAAGAATTTGTTGAAGAGCATTTATATAACAATGAAAAATTAAAAGCTGAAGTTGGAATGCTAAGAAATAACTTTATGAATTGTGCACAGTCACTTATTCATGGGGATCTTCATTCAGGCTCAATTTTTGCTAACGAAAAAGGAATCAAGGTAATAGACCCTGAATTCGCATTTTATGGACCTATGGGATATGATATAGGTAATGTTATAGGAAACTTATTCTTCTCTTGGGCTAATAAATTCTATACTGACAATAAAAATGAAGAGTTTTTAAATTGGATAGAAAAAACCATAGAAGATACTGTTGATCTTCTTATAAATAAGCTTTCAAAGAAATATGATTTAGTAGTTACATTTGACCTATACAATAAATATTTCAAAGAAAATTATCTTAAAGAAGTATTGGCTGATTCCATGGGATATGCAGGAACTGAAATGATAAGAAGAGTAGTAGGAGATTCTAAAGTTATCGAAGTAACAAGCGTTGAAGATATGAAACAAAGACTTCCTTTAGAAAGAGCTTTAATCAAGATGGGTATTGCTTTAATAACTGATAGATATAAGATTACAATGGGAAAAGATTTAACTGAGAGATTTAATTTAATATTAGCATAATAGTGACATATGATTAATTTACAGAACATTTAAAAGTTATGATAAATATAGAAAAAGGTGATATATATGAAAAGAATGGATGAAGGATTAGCTTTTTTGTTACAGTATGAAAATGTAGCATGGTATGAAGGTGGAAAGGTAAGAATTCTTGATAGAAGAGTTTATCCAAGAGAAGTGCGTTTTGTAACATGTACTACATATATGGAAGTAGCTTATGCTATTAGAGATATGGTAACCCAAAGTGCAGGACCATATACAGCAGCAGGAATGGGAATGGCCTTAGCAGCTCATGAAATAGAACATAAGACAGAGGAAGAACAAATAAAATTCCTTGAGAAAGCTTCTTATGATATATCACATGCTAGACCAACTACTGCAAATCGTATGGGAATCATAACTAATAACTGTTTAGAAGCAGCTAAAAAAGCTTTATCACAAGGAAAGAATGCATCAGAAGCTATCTTTAATACTACTGTAGATTCGTTGAATAGACGTTATTCTACAATGGAAAAGGTAGGAGAATATCTTGCAGATATGTTTCCTCAAAACGGAACAATAATGACTCAATGTTTTGGAGAGACTATCATAGGAATGATGCTTAGAGCTGCTAAGAAAAGAAATAATGATATAAAAATTTATTGTGCTGAGACTAGACCATATTTGCAAGGAGCAAGATTAACTGCTAGTTGTTGCAGCCAAATGGGTTTTGATACCACAGTAATAACAGACAATATGGTAGCATATACGATGCAAAATAAAAATGTAGACTTATTCACTTCTGCAGCTGATACAATAGCTAGAGATGGGCATATTGCAAACAAAATAGGAACTTTACAAATAGCTATACTAGCCAAACACTTTGGTATACCTTATTTTGTAACAGGAATACCTGATATAGGGAAAAAGAGTGGAGCAGATATAATTATAGAAGAAAGAGATCCTAAAGAAGTTTTATCATCTGGTGGATTTAAGAATACATTAGATACAGTTAAGGGAATATATCCATCTTTTGATATTACCCCACCACATCTTATTAGTGGAATTGTAACAGATAAGGGGATTTTCTCAAGCTATGATTTGCAAAGATACTTTGAAACAGAGGTTCAGCAATTTTACTAGAAACAATGTGATAAAAATAAATGAAGAAAAATCAGCTTTAGATTTAAAATAAAGAAAACTTAGCAGTTATCTGCTAAGTTTTTTTATTTATAACATAATTACTATCTAAAATTATTTATCAAACTTGTTTTTGCTTTTTATTCTTAAAGAATATTATAGCGTAATTTGTTAGAGCTACGAAAGCACTTAATACAGCTATATAAAGAAGATAACTTCCAATATGGAATCCTAAAGCTTCTGCAAGAATTGCCACATAAAATAGTACTGTAGATGCCTTACCAAAGAAATTAGAAGGTATTACGGTGTCCTTTTTGTACAAAAATACTCCTGATACTATCATACTTAAATCTTTTACAGCTATTACTATAAACACCCAAAAAGGTATTATTTCTTTAACTGATAGACAAAATAGTACAGTTAGAAGCATTAGTTTATCTGCTAAGGGATCAAGAACTATGCCATATTTAGTTACTAAATTAAATTTACGAGCTATGTGACCATCTAATACATCTGTAAAACCTGCGATTAAAAATATTATCGCTCCGTAAATAAGACCTTGAGTACCATAAGAGAAAAACACTAAAACAAAAACAGGAATCAAAAGTAACCTTATGGTTGTTAAAATATTAGGTAAGTTCATATAATCTGGCAGTCAATTCTGCCGCACCTCCCCTGTATAACGGATATATACTTGTAATTATAACATATAATTAATCTTAATAATACTTAGTCATTTATAAAACAAGTTAAAAATTTGAAAAAATTATAATTTTGTTAATAACATCTTGAAACTATGCAAAATCATTGACTTTCCTATATCTTTTTTGATATTATAAACTGTCATTGTTATAGTAAAAGTTTACGGTTTAGGGAATATTATAATAAGGCACATACTTTAGAGTAGAGGAGGAAAGGCAAAGCTGAAAAATCAGTGAAGCCGAAAAAATATGTCATCATTCGTAGTTTTAGGCGCTCAATGGGGCGATGAGGGAAAAGGAAAGATTACAGATTACCTTGCAGAAAAAGCTCACGTAGTAGTTAGATTCCAAGGGGGAAACAACGCTGGTCATACAGTTGAAGTAGAAGATAAACAGTATAAACTTCACTTAATACCATCAGGAATATTATACGATAACAAAGTAAACATAATAGGAAATGGTGTTGTTGTTGACCCAGAAGCATTACTAAGTGAAATAAATTATCTAGAAGGTTTAGGCGTAAGCATAACTCCAGAAAAATTAATAATAAGTGATAGAGCCCATGTTATAATGCCTTATCATAAAGTATTAGACGCTTTAAAAGAAAAAGCTAGAGGAGCAAACAGCATAGGAACTACTGGAAAAGGTATAGGACCATGCTACACAGACAAATTTGAAAGATGTGGAATAAGAATTTGCGACCTTATCAATAAAGATGTTTTAAAGGAAAAGCTTCAAGAAAACCTAACTCTAAAGAACAAATATATAACTAAGGTATATGATGGAGAAGCTTTAGACTTTGACACAATATACAACCAATATGTAGAGTATGCAGAAAAGGTGAAACCATTTGTAAAAGACGTTTCTGTAATATTAAATGAAGAGATAAAAGAAGATAATAGCATTTTATTTGAAGGTGCTCAAGGTATGCTTCTAGATATAGATTATGGAACATATCCATTTGTTACTTCCTCTAATACTACAGCAGGAGGCGTAAGCAGCGGAGCTGGTATAGGACCAAACAAGGTAAATGAAGTAATAGGAATAACTAAAGCTTATACAACAAGAGTTGGAAAGGGACCTTTCCCAACAGAGCTTGAGGATGAAACAGGAGAATGGATAAGAACTCAAGGTCATGAGTATGGAGTAACTACAGGAAGAGCTAGAAGATGTGGATGGTTAGATATAGTTATCGTAAATACATCTGTTAGAGTTTCTGGATTAACATCTCTTGTAATAACAAAGATAGATACATTAGCAGGACTTGATAAGATAAAGATGTGCGTAGGATATGAATTTGAAGGAAAAGTTATAGATTACTTCCCAGCATCATTAGAAGATTTAGCTAAATGCAAACCTATCTATGAAGAATTCGAGGGATGGGGCGAAGAAATCAAAAATGCTAAGACTTTTGATGAACTTCCAGAAAACGCAAAGAAATATTTAAATAGAATAGAAGAGCTTACTGGCGTAGAAATATCTATAGTTTCTATAGGACCAAAGAGATCTGAAACTATAGAAGTTAAGAGAAATAAATAATATAAAAAATGAGAATGGCATTACTGCTGTTCTTATTTTTTATATTTGTAGACATGCTATAAATATAGTAAATGGTAGAAAACAAAGAATTTTACATTAACTTTACAAATCATAGTTAGAAATATAAATCTAAAATAGTATAATTAAATTATTGTGAATTAAATATAGTAATCTATATTTATGGATATAAATATAAAAGTAAGTATAAAAAATATTACAATATTTAATGCAGAAAGGAAGTTGGAAGATGGGGAAACGATTTGAAAAGGAGTATGAGTTCTTTTATCATGACCTTAATTACAGGAAGGAACTTTTACTAACTTCACTTGTAAACTACTTTGGTGACGTAGCCATGGTTCAAAGCAATGAAGAGGGAGTAGGGATAGAGTTCCTAGATGAAAATAATATGGCATGGGTTCTTTATAAATGGGATATAAAGATGATAAGGTATCCTGTCTATGGAGAAAAGCTTAAGATAAGCACCACACCTGTAGCATTAAAGAGATTCTATTCTTATAGAATTTTTGAGGTTGTAAATGAAGAAGGAGAAGTTTTATGCGAGGCTATATCTATGTGGCTTTTGATAAACACAGAAAAGAGGAGAGCTATAAGGATACCTCAAGTTATGTTTGATGCTTATGGTACTAACAAAGATGAGGGTCTCAATATAGAAATGGATGATATAGAAGAAATGCAAAATCTAGCTTTTGAACAAGATTTTAAAGTTAGATATAGTGATATAGATACAAATATGCATGTGAATAACACTAAGTATATAGATTGGGCAATAGAAACCATTCCATTAGAAGTGGTAAAGACTAAAAGATTAATTAGACTAAAGATGGTTTACAAGAAAGAAGTTCATTATGGTCATATAATTAGGTCTTTATGTGAAGAAAAGGAAGAAGGACACTATATACACAAAATTGTAAGTGATGAGGGCATAGAGGTTAATTTAGCAGAATCATTTTGGGAGTAATTATTTTAAATAGCATAAGATGAAGGAGATTATATATGAAGAGATTAATGGTGAGTGATTTAGATGGTACACTTTTGAATGAAAAGGGTATTGTATCAAAAGAAACAGTGCATGCAGTAAAACAAGTAGTAAAAAAGGGTAATATATTTGCAATAGCCACAGGAAGGATATATTCTCAAACAGAGCATGTGAGAGATGCACTAGGTGATGAGATATTATGTATCTGTAGTAATGGGGCAGTAGTTTATGAAAATGGCAATATAATAAGTAAGCATCCACTATCAAAAGATAGTGTAGAGAAGCTTCTAAATATAGACTTAAGTAAATATAGCAGCAATATAGCTTTAAATGGATTTACTATAGATGAATGGATTACGACAACTTTTGATGAGTTTATGGATGAGCTTGGAAAGCGCACAGGTACTCCTTGTCGAGTATGTTCTTCCGAGGAATTTAAAGGTCATGAGTGCCTAAAAGTATTCTTTTCAAGCTTAGATCATGAATGCCTTGTTGAACTGGAAAAGGACTTGAAGGAGCAGTTTCCGCATTTGGAAATAGTATTTAGCCATCCATCATGTTTAGAGGTGAATGAAAAGGGAATATCAAAATTTAGAGCATTAGAAAATTACTGTAAGAGAACAGATATAGATGTATCAGATGTTATAGCATTTGGGGATGCTTTTAATGATTATGAAATGCTTAAAAATGTTGGACATCCTTGTCTAATGGGAAATTGCCTTCCAAAATTGAAAGAAGCAATAACACACGGAACTGTAATAGATAGTAATGTGAATAATGGAATAGCAAAATATTTAACTAAAAACTTTATATAGTTTATAAATAAAGGGTTTAACTTCTGTATCTATGGCAATACTTAAAGAAAAATAACTTTAGGAGGAAGTCATAGTGATAGCAGAAGTTGTACCTAAGCCAAACAGAGAAAGTAGAAATATGATAATAGTATTATTTCTAGTATTCTGTGTAGGCTTTATTTTTGGATCTACAGCAGCAAATCCTGTTGAGATTAAGTATGGAGATGTTGTTCAAAAAGATGAAATTGAAATTGAAGCCAGCGCTCCTGTATCTGAGGAAGATGCAAAATCTAAAATGATTGAAAAGAACAAAGATATCTTGGTTTTAGCTAACAAGGAGAATGATTTAGATAGTGACTATATTCCTGAGGATTTAAGAGAACTAAATATTCCATTTAGTTTTAAGGGATACAATGAGCAGAAGGAAATGAGAAAAGAAGCTGCAGATGCATTGGAGACAATGATAAAGGAAAGTCAATCCAAAGGACTAAAGCTTGTTGGTGTATCGGCATTTAGATCTTTTGACTCTCAATATAATATATATAACAATTCTGCAAAAATGCAGGGAAAAGCACATGCAGATAAATATAGTGCAAAACCTGGTATGAGCGAACATCAAACCGGACTCGCCATAGATTTGAGTACTCCTTCCATAAAAAATGAGCTTGTAGAGAAATTTGATACCACAAAAGAAGGAATATGGCTTAGAGATAATTGCTATAAATATGGATTTATAATAAGATATCCTAAGAGTAAGGAAGATATAACTGGATATGCTTATGAACCATGGCATGTGCGGTATGTAGGAAAAGAAGTGGCACAAGAAATCTATGATAAAGCTTTGACTTTAGAAGAGTACTTAAAAGAGAGAGAAGTTGTATAGATAAGAGTGAAAAGGTGATGGAATGATTTTAAGGCTGGCTATTATAAATGAAAGAGTATTTTTAGGTAGTGATATTTTAGGCTGAAGATGATAAAGCCTAAAGTATTACTGCCTTTTATGGTTTTGGGGTAAAAAAATATATGAGACCTTCATGTTAGAAGATCTCATTCTCTTTGTATATCTAAATAAAACTATTTATTATTAGTGATATCATTTTTCACTGCTTTAGCTGCCGCTAGGGCTGAACTCCAAGCCCATTGAAGATTAAAGCCACCGCAGTCTCCATTTACATCTAAGACCTCACCACAGAAGAATAAATTTTTACATAGCTTTGATTCTAGAGAATTAGAGTTTACTTCACTAGTATCTACGCCACCAACTGTAACTTGTGCATTAGAAAATGAATTAGTATCACTGACTTCAAATGCCCATGATTTTAAAAGATTATATATGTTTGATTTTTCTTCCCACTCAAGCTCGTAACATGGTTTATGAAGGGAAGATATATGAGCTTCCTTTAAAATAGTTGGAATGAGCTTCTTGTTTATTATTCCGATAAAGCTTTCTGTAACACTTCTATGACCAAACATTCCAAAATGACCTTCTAAAAAGTTAATTAAAGTATCTTCATCCATATCAGGAAGCATATCTATTTTTATCTGAACCTTTTTTTTCATACTTAAAGCAATGGATGCATTACTGCTAATTTGAAGAATAGGAGGACCAGATATTCCATAATCAGTGAATAGTATTTCACCAAATTCTCTTCTAATAAGTTTATCATTAATGAATAAATCTACCCAACCGTTAAATTTCACACCTGATAGAGCTTTTAAATGAGGATAGTTTAACTTTAACTGAACGATACCTGGAAGCGGATTTATTATATTGTGGCCTAAAGTTTTTGCTAAAGTATAACCAGAACCATCAGAACCTGTGTTAGCTGCACTTTTTCCACCAGTACATAAAATTAGTTTTTTACAACTGAAGGTGTCCTCACTATTTTTTATAGACAAAGTAAAACCTTTTTTGGTTTTTATTATTGAATTTACTTTGTGGTTGAGGTATAAAGGTATTTCTCTATCATCTAAAGCCATTCTAAATATATCTATGACTGAAGAAGCTTGAAGGGAACGAGGATACATTTTACCGTTCTCTAGTTCTATTAGAGGAAGACCTAAAATTGAAAAGAAATTTATAGTATCGTTTACCGAAAAGTTTTTTAATGTGTCTGTAAAAAAGTCATTATTTTTGCTGTGATAACTTAAAAAAGGTTCTTTTATAGAACTATTAGTTATATTACATCTACCATTTCCGGTAGTTAAAACTTTTTTGCATATTCTATCTGTACCTTCAAGAAGGACAACATCAAGTCCGAAATCTTTGCAGGCAATAGCACACATAACTCCTGATGCACCGCCACCTATAATTATAACATCATGATGATTCATAAGTTTATCTCCTTTATTTAAAATAGAGTCTAATAAAATCAATAGGATTTATCATTAATTATATCATAGAGTAAAAAAACTAAAAGTTTTTTGAAAAAAATTATAAAAATATGTTGACATAGAAGCAGAATTTCGGTATTATAGTCTATGTCAGGTTCGCAAGAACAAATGACAAATGAATGTGATGAATAACTGGCTCCTTGGTCAAGCGGTTAAGACACCACCCTTTCACGGTGGTAACAGGGGTTCGATTCCCCTAGGAGTCACCAAGTATATGGGCGCATAGCTCAGCTGGGAGAGCATCTGCCTTACAAGCAGAGGGTCACAGGTTCGAGCCCTGTTGTGCCCACCATATACGGCCTAGTGGCTCAGTTGGTTAGAGTGCCGGCCTGTCACGCCGGAGGTCGAGGGTTCGAGTCCCTTCTAGGTCGCCATCACATATTTAAATAACAAACACTTTTGTGTTTGTGCACATATGGCTCCTTGGTCAAGCGGTTAAGACACCACCCTTTCACGGTGGTAACAGGGGTTCGATTCCCCTAGGAGTCACCAATGTATATGGGCGCATAGCTCAGCTGGGAGAGCATCTGCCTTACAAGCAGAGGGTCACAGGTTCGAGCCCTGTTGTGCCCACCATATACGGCCTAGTGGCTCAGTTGGTTAGAGTGCCGGCCTGTCACGCCGGAGGTCGAGGGTTCGAGTCCCTTCTAGGTCGCCAATTTTATATGCTGGCATGGCTCAATGGCAGAGCAGCTGACTTGTAATCAGCAGGTTGTAGGTTCGACTCCTATTGCCAGCTCCAAGCTTGGATTTTTATCCAAGCTTTTTTATTTTGTCTTTTTTATGATAAAGTATCTAACTTATGTTAGATACTACTATTAGGAGATATCTTAATTGCTATACTGCTGCCAATTCCTGCAATAATTCCAGTTAATATATAATAAACAAAATTTGGGGTAAAAATGACATATATACCTAAAATACTAATAATAAGTATAAATAAAAGTATACAGCAGACACAAAAAACTGATTTCCACTCTTGTTTGATAGCAATATATGAACTAATTTTTTTAGTAAATAATAAAGACTCTAGGATTTTCCTAGAGTCTAGCGTTTAATCTTTTTAGATTTTTACATATTCTTATGTCATCACCATAAAACTTAGATACATCAAAATTACCTAGAAGCCTAGAAGTTATTCTTTCAGAGTAGGTTTGAAGAAGCTGTTCCATAGTAAGATTTGTTGATATAATCATTTTATTTTTAGTTAATATCTTTTTGTTGATTAAATTAAAAAGCTCACCTTTTGAAAAGTCATTTATGTTTTCTGTTCCAAGATCATCTATTATCAAAAGGTCTGAATTAAAAATAAGTTCTTCTAATGGCTTATTATCATCATATCTTATAGATCTTAAATCCTTTATCAGTTCCTCTGCTGTTCTGTACACTACCAAAAAACCTCTATCTAAAAGTTCTTTTGCTATGCAGTGAGTCATAAATGTTTTACCTGTTCCAGAGTTTCCATAAAACAGAAGATTATCTGAATGAAGTTTAAAAGTATCCACATAGGCCAAAGCCTTGCTATAGATGTTTTCTATGTTCCTTCTAGGAGTTTCTTTTTCTGAGCCGTTTTTACGTGAATTAAATAATGAGATATCAAATGTATTAAAATTTTCGGCTCTAAGCATATCAGCAACATGAGAGTCGCTATAATAAAGGTTAATAAGTTTTTTATTAAAGCAGCTACATTTAGTCACTCCTATGAAGCCTGTATCTTTACATTTAGAACAATTATAGTGCAGAGATAAATCGTCCATATTATATCCATTAGTAACTAAAAGTTCACTTTTCTTTACTCTAAGGTCTTCAAGTTTATTTTTAAGGTTTTGAAGCCTTTCTTCTCTGTTTGGAATGTCTTTAAAGGAAGTCATAGCGATCTCTAAAGAAAGCTTACTGATAGATTGCTCTACATCCATAATTTCAGGATGATTTTTGAATATTTCTTCTTTACGATTTTTTAGAGCCTCTCGTTCTCTGTATCTTATGTCATCATATATTTTTAATACTTTTTCTTGATAACCTTTAATCATCGTCTTTATCCCATCCTAATAATTTTCTTTCTAAAGATTCAAAATCATAGCTTCTCTGATCAAAATTATTAAAGTTACCTTTAGAAATTGGAGAAGCATTGAATTTCTGTTTTTTAGTTACAGACTTTTTAGTATCTTTATTAGCTATATCTTGCAAAGTTTTTATATTATCCTTTTTCCAACTATTAAGTATACCATCGATATACTTAAAGTCTGCTCTTCCAAGTCTATCAAAACATATTTTGCAAGCCTGTTGAATTACCTCTACTGAAAAGTCCCAAGTATTCACCCATTTATCAAGAAGTTCTTCTTGAGGTTTCATTATTTCAGCATCTTTTATTCCAAGGAAACTTAAGATTTTTCTGTAGTTAGACCATTTATCTTCATGTTTTTTAATATAATTTTGAGCTTCATCAATATTTTTTATTCCTCCATCATGCCACGCTAAAGCAACCTTTTCAAAATATCTTGAATCATATTTTCCTTTTGAAACGCAATATTGTATTAAAAGAAGAATTAGTTCTAGTGAAAAACCAAGATTGTTTTGCCAGCTTATGTAAGTTGACATTTCTGTTGGAGATAATGGTCTTCCAAGTAGACTTTCAATTTCCTCTAAAGTATCTTTTAAAGAGTTCTTGTTTAGTTCCTCCAAAAGATTGATATCTTTATTTGAGGAAGAATTCTCATCATTAGATAAATTCATAAATTCTATACTATAATTACCGTATTTATCTACGGATATTAATTTTATAACGCCTTCGTCACTCCAATAGTTAAGAGCATTCATAATATCAGATTCTAGGAGATTTAAGGCAGAAGCAAGTATAGATGAGCTTACACCTGGTTCTCCATTTAAACTGTATTTAAGAAGAAGTAAGTAAACCTTGACGAATTCTCCTCTAGCTTTAATCATGTATTTTTCTATAAAAACATTACTTACTGGGGTGTAGTTTAGAGAAGAAGATTTAAACATAAGGGTACTCATAAGCATCCTCCTTTCATTTTAGATTTACTTAACTACTCTATTATAGCAAAGGCGAAAAAATCTCTCAACATATAAAAAATGAATATAATATGGTAAAAGAGGGTAGATTAGAAGAGGAAGTGCCAGAAATACATGACAAAAGGAGTGGACATTTATTGGAATCAGGTAGTAGGAGCAGCCATGGTAAGCTGCTTATATTGATTTTAGCATCAGTCTTACCATGGCTTGCAGTTTTTTTTATAGGAGAAAGTAATTTAGCCTATGGAGTATATGTAGACGACAATTTGATTGGATATGTAAAGAATAAAGAGGATATAGATTCCTCACAGATGCAGGTGCAGAGTTGTTTAGCTGCTAATTATAGTGATACATACGTTGATGAAAAAATCAAATTTGAAAAATTCTTTGTAAAGAATGATGTTTTAGCAGATACAGATGAATTAAAGAAAAACATACTTACGGCATTAAACCCTAACATTGGATGTTACAATCTTAAAGTGAGTAATAGGTCTTTAGGGGTAGTAGCAGATAAAAAAAGTGCCAATTCTATAGTAAATAAGGTTGCAGATTATTACATAGATAAGAATGGGATTGAAAAGGATCAAATAACTGAAACCGGCATAAAAAATTCTGTAGCACTTGAAGAAACTAAGTCAAAAGTTAATGAGATACCAAATGAAGATAAGTTGTGTGAAGCTATAATAGCTTTTAATGAAAAGACGAAGAATGAAGGATTAAAGATAGAAATAAAAAGCAAAGAGAAACATGATGAAGATATTGAACCATCGATAGTTATAAAAACATCTTCTGAAATGTTTAAAGGACAGGAGAAGGTTTTAAATGAAGGTACACCTGGCACTAAAGAGGTGGTAAAGGAAATAACCCGTATAAATGATACCAAAGTCAATGAAAAGGTAGTTAAAACTACAGTTACTAAGGAACCAGAAGAAAAAATCATTCTTAAAGGTACAAAAGACCCGATAAAAGAAGATATAGCTTTTCTAGATGTTCCATCCAGAGGAACTGTAACTTCTGGCTTTGGAATAAGATGGGGTAGACAGCACAATGGGATAGATATAGCAGCAAATATAGGAGATCCTGTAAAGGCAGCCTTAGATGGAGTAGTCACATATTCAGGATGGATGGATGGCTATGGATATCTAATAAAGTTAAATCATGGTGATGATATAGAAACTTTGTATGGACATTGTAGCAAGCTCAACTCTAAGGTAGGGGATAAAATAACTAAGGGCGAAGTTATAGCCCAAGCAGGAAATACTGGTAGAAGCACGGGTCCTCATATACATTTTGAGGTCAGATATAAGGGGGTTCCTAAGGACCCTACAAAATATATCCTTAAATAAGCACATAAATATAAAAAAGTTCATCAATATCAAAATATATCTATAGATATAAATTTTGATATAAAGATGAACTTTTTATTATGAGAAAATCATATTTAAGTCGGGAAGGCCCGCACCCTGTATTTCTTTTGGAAGATTTATATCTCTAGAGCATACCTTTAGAAGAGAATTTACATCTTTAAAAGCAAGCTTTGGATTGTTTTCAAGAATTAATGCACAGACTCCGGATATAAATGCACATGCTGTAGATGTTCCTGAATATACGGCATAAGGTTCTTCCAAATGAGGAGGGTAAAGCTTTATTCCATTTCTTTCAGGGATAAAAGTTTTTACTGTATTTAGAGATATTATATTAGTACAAGCTGCACTTATATCAGGCTTATCAACTTTTTGAACTGGACCAGCAGAAGAATATTTATATCTTTGATATCCACCATTAAAGGTATTGATGCCTCCTACAGTTATAACATTCTTACAAGAGGCAATACCCATCAAGGTACCTTCGGTAGACTCATTACTACCTGCTGGCACAACAGGAATTAAGTTTTTCTCTTGAGCCATATCAAATAGCTTTTCGAATAAATCATCAATAAAAGTATTTGTGATTAGAAGCTCAAATGGAAGACAAAGCACCCTTATATTGTATGATTCGCTATCTTCAATAAGTTTTGACAAACTGTAAAGTACATCAGATACATAACCCCTGCCATTGCTGCCAAATGCCTTGTAAACGCAAAGATGACTTTGAGGAGCTACTCCTTTAAATATGCTGTCCTTAGAAGAAATGCCACTACCGCATATTATGCCACTAATACAAGAGCCATGACCACTATCATCATAAGGATAGTTAAACTTATTTATTATATCAAAAAATAAATTTATTCTATTAGGATTAATTAAATCACTATGAGGATAGACCCCAGTATCTATAATACCTATACCTATACCGGCTCCAGTGATTCCGTATTTAGGATTAAGATAAGTACGATTTGCGCTTCTTAAATTTATACCCCTTAACTCATGTCGTTTACCACATAGAAAACAAAAATTATCCAGAGATATATACTGAACTTCAGGATATTCTATAAGCCTTTCAATACTATGGGCAGTAAGAGAGGCGCTTATTATTTTCAATGAATAAATAGAACTATATACTGTACCTTTATAAGATATGATTTTACTCACTATATTTTTTTCTAAATCTTTATATTTTATCAGAACTCTAAAGGTTTTAAGTGTCCTTTTGTCCATAGATCTTTTCAATTCTTCATGTAACTTATTCTTAAAAGAAAACATAAATAACCCCTTAACAATGATTTCAGTATATATTATATGTTATACTGATTAATTTGTTGATAAAAATCATCACTGTTAAGAGGTTTATTTTGAAGAAATATGTTTAGAAAAAATACTATTCTATGTTAAACTCTTCTTTGCAAAGAGCAAGGAAAGCTTTAGCTGTAGGTGACAGTGTACGCTTAGAATTATACACTAGATAAATTCCCCTAACCATCGAAACTCCCTTAATAGTAGAAGCATTTATCTTGCCACTTTCTACATAGTCTTTGCATACATTTTTTGATAATATAGAAATTCCAATACTAGTCTTTACAAACTGAACTATGGTGTCTAAACTATTTACTTCACATAATATATTTAATTTATCTAGATTGATATCACAATCGAGAAGCTTGTCCTCAAAAGTTTTTCTTGTAGCAGAGTCACGTTCTCTCATTATAAATTTATATTTTAACAGATCTTCTACTGGTATCTCGGAAGGAAGCTTAAGTTCAGGACTTGATATTATAACAAGTTCGTCATCCATAAGTTTAAAAGAATTAATTTTGTCACCCTGAACATGATTTCCGACTATACCCATTTCACAACTTAAATCTTCAATAGCCTGAACTATTTCCCCAGAGCCTTCCTCTTTAATGTTAAATTTTATATGCGGATACTGAGTACCGAATTTATCAATTAAATGAGGAACTATGGTATTACATGGTGTAGTACTGGCACTTAAATTTAATGAACCAGAAACATTGTTGTTAAAATCGCATATACAATTTATAGCGTTATTTCTAGTGTTTATGATATCTAAAGCATACTCTAAAAAACAACGCCCTGCTGGAGTTAAATTTACTTCCTTAGAAGTCCTGTCAAAAAGCTGAATATTTAAATCTTTTTCTAAGCTAGCAATATGAGAACTTATAGTTGGTTGTGATAAGTATATTGTATTTGCAGCCTTTGAGAAACTCTTTAATTTGGCTACACTAATAAAAGCTTCAATTTGTTTAAAATCCATTTGTATCCCCCTTAAATCACACTATAATAAATCAGCTTTTCCACTTGAATATTATAATTCCTACAATCATTATAGCAATTCCAATAACTTTAGAAAAGCCAAAAGAAAGCTTTTGTGAATCAAAAAGACCAAAAGCATCAATGATTCCAGCTGTTAAAAGTTGAGAGACTAATATTGTGGATATAGCATAAGTAGGACCTAAATCACCTATGCCTTTCATTACTGTGAAAGTTATAACGGCACCTAAAACTCCACCTAGAAGATAGAGTTTATTTGCAGAGGCAAGTTCTTTAAAGTCACCTTTACCAAAGAATAAAACTATTATAAGGGTTAATAGAAAAGCTATACCTTGAACAAGTACATTAGTTTCCCAAGTACCTATCTTTTCTTCAAGTCTTGTATTGAAAACTCCTTGAAAGCTCATAGCAGCACCAGCTATTATAGAAAAAATTATTCCTATCACGAAAAACTCATCTCCTTTTACCTATTTTTTAATCAGTTAAAGATAGTTTTTCCAAAAAAATAAAAACAACCCTAGCAAATTTTACTAGGGTTTAGAATAAATAATTATAATTGCTTCTATTTAATTTTTTTTAAATTTGTCATTGTTTCTATATAGGCATTTTCTATTTCTTCTTCAGTAAATCCTAAAGATAAACCTAATGCCAAGAAGTCATCAAAGATAGTTTTATAATGATCTTTTGATGAAGTTATAACAAGATCGTTTATGTCTATGTATAGTGTTAAAAATTGATCAGTTAAACAGTATTCACTGTGTCTAGGATTTAATGTTATATCTGTATAGCATTTATCAATACCTATACTTAATATAAAAAATAATGAGTAAAGATAATCTTCTAAAACAACTTTTCTATCTATTGAGTCTTTTTTACCCCAAAATCTAAAACAATTAGTTGAATTAGCTAATTTACCAATTTGAACGTGAAGTCCTAATGCTTTCCTTTGTGATAAAACATATTCATCTAATTCATGCCCTTCTACTAATTTATCATTAAGAACTCGTTGAAGGTCAAATAGTTTGTTTAAGTTCATACAACAAGGCCGCCTTTCTTTTCTATAAACTCAAATATTCTAAGCAATATTAATATTGTAGACCATAAAAGAATTTTTGAAAAGATAAGTAATCGTTTCCTAATTAAAATATTTTTCAAAAAAATTTAAAAATTTTTAAGAGGATAAGATTTTATTATAAACTCTTTTTTACCACCTGTAGACTTCCAAAGCTCTATTCTATTGATTTTTATCATCTTTACATTGGGAGATAAATTGTTATAAGCTTTGTTTAAATCCTTGGAAACGCTATTTATGTTATTTAAAGCCACATACATGCTGTTTTCGGTTTCTATATCTCTAACTGAAAATCCATGAAGCTTCAATGTATCATTCATAATTCTGGATAGTCTTCTTATATATCCTTTATTTTCTATTTCAAGACTAAAAGTTTTAGCATTTTCATCAGAAAATAAGGTAGAACCTAATTCTACTTTAAATGTTTTATAAGGTTTTAGTATATTTGAAATTATTTCATCAAACTTATCCATGTTTGGATTATCAATGACACTTAAAGGAATGTGAAAAGTTGAGTTACTGCGAGAAAGCCTGTACTTCCTTGCTATATTCCTTTGAAGAGGTTCTATTGATTTGTAAGATTCATCATCTAGCAATGCTACTATATAGTACTTCATATTTATATTGTCATTACATAATGCATAAGCTTAAAGCACAATGCTGTAATGCAATAACCTCCCTTCAATAGTCTTAATGACTTATATTTATATATTTTACCATATCAATTATAACATATATTATTTAAGCAAATATACACAAATTTTAATTATCAGATTATATTACACATTAATTAAGTAGATGTAAATAGAAAATTGTCAAGAATTATTAATAAATAACACAAAAAAACATTGTTAAAAACCATGTATATTATGATATAATGAGATTTATGAAAGTATGGTTAAATAAAAGAATATGATTTTTATTTATTGAAGAAATGAAATATCATATAAATTGTCATGCATTATTATAAAAATATTATGCTATTATATAGCTTAGAAATTTGTATGCATGGATAAAATTATACTTATAAGAGTACAAATGATACAAAAAATGAATTGAAAATTTTATTAGTATATCAAGAAGTGGGAATACTATTAATTAAGTATCAGACAGAGTTTTGATATTAGATTTTTTGATTATATGGTTTTGGTGAAAAAGATTTTGTGGATTATGAAATAATGAGATAAGGGTGGAATAGATGGAAAAGCTTGTTATAAATGGAGGAAGGCCTCTTAATGGAGAGGTAAGTATTAGTGGATCAAAGAATGCAGCAGTAGCTATATTGCCAACGGCTATAATGGCTAGCAGCAAAGCATGTGTTATAGATAATATACCAGATATTGAAGATATCAATTGTTTAGAGAGAATAATAGAATCCTTAGGATGCACAGTTAGGAGAACAGGAAATTCTCTAACTATAGACAGTACATCTTTAAATGTTTTAGAAGCATGTACAGAGGATGTAAGACGTATGAGAGCTTCTTACTATTTAATCGGTGCTTTGTTAGGAAGATTTAAAGAAGCTAGAGTTGAACTTCCAGGGGGATGCCCAATAGGGGTTAGACCTATAGACCAGCATATAAAAGGTTTTGAAGCATTAGGAGCAGAGGTTAAGATAGAGCATGGTGCAGTTATAGTAAAGGCAGAAAAACTTATCGGAACAAATATATTTTTCGACGTTGTAACTGTAGGTGGAACTATAAATGTTATGCTTGCAGCAGCTCTTGCAGAGGGAACTACGGTGCTTGAAAATGCAGCTAGAGAACCTCATGTAGTAGACGTTGCAAACTTTTTAAACTCTATGGGAGCAAATATAAAAGGTGCAGGAACTGATGTTATAAGAATAACAGGAGTTAAAGAACTTAAAGGCTGTGATTACAGTGTAATTCCTGACCAGATAGAAGCTGGTACATTTATGATAGCATCCGCTGCTTGTGGTGGGCATGTTAAGATAAATAATATAATTCCAAAACACTTAGAATCTATGGGGGCTAAGCTTATAGAGATGGGTGTTGATTTAGAATATGGTGACGATTATGTTGTTGTAGACAGCAGTAGAGAATTAAAGGGAGTAAACCTAAAGACAGCCCCATATCCAGGATTCCCTACAGATATCCAGCAGCCAATGAGCACATTATTATCCATATCTAAGGGAAGAAGTATGGTAAATGAAAGTATTTATGAGTGCAGATTAAAGCATGTTGATGAGCTTAAGAAAATGGGTGCAAATATCAAAGTTGAAGGAAGAACTGCTATAATAGATGGAGTTGATAAGCTTACAGGAGCAGTAACTAAAGCTACAGACCTTAGAGCAGGTGCAGCTATGGTTATAGCAGGACTTGTAGCAGAGGGAACGACAGAAATATTTAATATTGATCATATAGATAGAGGTTACCCTCATATTGAAAATAAATTTAAAGCTTTAGGAGCAGATATAAGAAGGGAAACCGTTACGGAGGAGTAATATGAGATTTTATTCTTTATATAGCGGTAGTAGTGGGAATAGCATCTTTATATCTTCGGGAAATACAAATATTTTAGTAGATGCAGGCATGCCGGGAAAGGCCATAGACAGCGCTTTAGATAGTATAGATATAAACCCAAAAGATATAGATGGAATTTTTATAACTCATGAACACATAGATCATGTTAAGGGTGCAGGAATAATTTCTAGAAAGCATGATATACCAATATATGCTAATGAAGAAACTTGGTGTGCCATGGAAAAATCATTAGGTAAGGTTAAAGAATACAATATAAAGGTTTTAAAAGAAAATCATGTCCTCATAAAAGACATAGACATGATAAATTTTTCAATACCACACGATGCTGCGAATCCAATTGGTTATACAGCTATCTGTGGGAATAAAAGGATAAGCATAGCTACGGATCTTGGATGTTTTACTGAAGAAGTTGAGAGGAATATAAAGGATTCTAATGTTATACTTCTGGAAAGCAATCACGATGTAGAAATGCTGAAATTTGGACCATATCCTTATAATTTAAAGAGAAGAATATTGAGTAACGTAGGACACCTGTCTAACGAAGCTTGTGGAAATGCTATAATGAATTTATTAAATGGAAACCATAAGAATATTATACTTGGGCATTTAAGTAAAACTAATAACTATCCGGATTTAGCATATGAAACAGTCACATCAGTACTTAAAGAAAATGGCGTTAAATTAAATCACGATGTGACAATAACCCTAGCGGATAGAAAGGAACCTAGCAGTTACATAGAGTTTTAGTTTAATATAGATATTTATAGGCATATGAGAAAAGGAGACAGGTATGAAAAATATTTTAAAAAAAACCTTATTTTTAACCATGACTATAATTTCCTTAACTTTAATGGGATGTAATAAAGCTGATAAAGTCAGCATAAACAACAAAGACAAAATAAAAAATATGAAACTTTTGAATGAAGAAAATAATCTATTAGACTTAGAACTTTATTTTGATGACTCTACAGATGAATCCAAGGCAAAAATAGGTATGGAAGAACTTGTTATGGATAAGGAAGAAGTTGTAGGAGAAACTCTTGTAAACTCATTGATTGCAGGTCCATCTCTAAATAGCAAGCTTAAACCTATTCTGCCTAAAGATACAAGACTTTTAAGTTTTTCAATAAAGGATGATATTGCTGTAGTAAATTTAAATAGTCAGGCGATTATAAAAATGAGTGTTACTAAAGAGGAGGCATGTATTAAGGGTATAGTAAATACTTTATGCCAGCTTCCTAAAGTTAATAAAGTTAAATTTTTGATTGAGAATAAAGACATCGAAACTATAGGTGGGAACTATAATACTATGGAGCCTATAGGAAAAGATGATATATTAAAAATAATAGATTCAAAATAAAATAATCAATAGATAAAAAAATGAGATACTAATGTATTGAAATTATTCCATATTTATTTATAATATAAGAATAATAAATATACAATAATTTAATAAAAAGGGAGAATGAATAAGATGAGTTTGTATGCACAATGGACCGACATGGTTGTTGACTATGTTAAAACAAAGGGAGAACAAGCTTTTTGGAATGAGTATAGCAATATAGAAGAAAGAATATATACAAAAATTTTAGCTAATCATGGAGAAGTTGTAAAAACAACTATAGCTGATTTAGCAAAAGAATTCGGAGCTACTAATGAGTTTGTTATGGGATTTGTTGATGGAATCAATGATAGCTTAGTTACTCCTTTAGATTTAGAAGAAGTTGAAGCAGATACAACTTTAGAACTAAATATAGATTTAGAAAAGCTATATTTCAATATGTTAGACGCAAAAGCTGATTACTTATATGAACTTCCACAATGGGATGGAATATTCTCAGACGAGAAAAGAAAAGAAATTCAGAAATCATGGAGATCTTCTAAGACTATAGTTAACGAAAACAAAGTTGGAAGAAATGACCCATGTCCTTGCGGCAGCGGCAAAAAGTACAAAAAGTGCTGTGGCAAAAACGCTTAATATGATATGATAGGTCTTACTGAAAAGTAAGACCTTTAGTTTTATATAAAAATCATCAAGGAGAATGAAGAATGAATATAACCCTTATAACAGTAGGAAAAATAAAAGAAAAATTCTTAAGAGATGCTATAGATGAGTACTCAAAAAGATTAAGCAAATACTGCAAACTTGAAGTTATAGAAGTGGCAGATGAAAAAACACCAGATAATGCTTCAGAAAAGGAAGAACTTCAAATTAAAGAAAAGGAAGGGGCCCAAATCCTATCAAAAATCAAAGATAATGCCTATGTAATAGCTATGGATCTAAAAGGAAAGACACTTTCCTCAGAGGAATTTTCATCTTTCATAGATAACTGTGGCATACAAGGTAACTCAAATCTAGTATTTATTATAGGAGGAAGCCTTGGACTTTCACAAGATGTTTTAAATAGAGCAAACTATAAATTATGTTTCTCAAAAATGACATTTCCACACCAACTATTCAGAGTTATGCTTCTAGAACAGATATATAGAGGATTTAGGATAATTAAGGGAGAACCGTATCATAAATAAATGAGATGCAAGAAATTTAATCTTGATAATTAGTTTAGAAATAAAAAGATTATGTTTTAAAACTAATCTAATAATATAAATAGCAACAAAGCTTTTTATAGTTAATTCCAGCATATCCAATACCACCTCCTAACTATTATGAAATAATTACCAATAGTCCAAGGAGGATAAAACGTTTAAAACCTCCGTAGCCATCCATTACGGAATTGTTAATATAAAAAAGGCGATTATACATATCACAGAATATCCTTTATATTATGTAGCATTTACAGCATGCAACCTTAAGTTGCATATATTAAAAAAATAGAAAATGTAAGTTGGTGTACTACTCATTATTTATTAGTTACAATTTAAGTATCAATTAAATAGGGGGATAACAAAATGATATTTGGACAAAATCTACAGTTTCTTAGAAAAATGCATGAAAGAATGACACAAGAAGAATTGGCTGAAAAAATGAATGTATCCAGACAAACGGTATCCAAATGGGAAATGAATTCTGCCTTTCCAGAAATGGAAAAGGCTATTCAACTTTGCAAACTTTTTTCTTGTTCTTTAGATGAAATAATATTAGGAAATATGAATTCAGATAATGAAGCTTATACAAATATTCGTGTAGAAAAGGTTCCTTTATTCAGATATGTTAAATATACAGTAATTAGTAGTAAACCAGAAGATGATGCAAAAAAACATGTGTATGATTGGGCTATTTTAAATGGTATTGAGAACCCCGAAATAATAGGTTGGAATTTTCCTTTTGTATCACAAGAACAGGTAAATGTATATCATATGCATGGCTATGTAGCAGCATGTATAATACCAGAGAATTTTTCAGATGATTGCCCAGAGGAAATCATACAAGAACATCATCAGTACGTAGCTATTACAATCAAGGAACCGTTTAAGGCGCCATTTACGTTAATTCCTAATGCATACAAAACACTTATACGATATATGGAAGTAAATAGTTTAAATCATAAACAAAATAAAGAGGTTTTATCATGCTTTGAAAAAGAATACAATAAAGATGGAGTTTCTTATATGGATGTATATATTGCTGTCGAGTAATGATAATATGAATAAAATAAATGCAATAACAAATGTGATAAGGTGTAAAGTATGCTAAATATTAAATTAATTTTGACTGTTTATAAAAATCAATCAAAAAAAGATTGCAATTAGATAAATACTGTGATATACTAAATAAGTAGCGAAGTGCTAACAAAAAAAAGTTTCATTTAGGTAAATAGTTTCTTGAAAATTAGAGATTATTATATCAATTTAGAATCTTTAATTTTAGGAGGAATATTTATGACAGATAAGACAATAACATGCAGAGATTGCGGAGCAGAATTCGTATTTTCAGTAGGAGAGCAAGAATTCTACAAGGAAAAAGGATTTGAAAATGAGCCAACAAGATGTCCAGCTTGTAGAAGAGCTAAGAAGGAACAAAATAGAAGATAATTTTTGATTATTAAAGGTTGTAGTTTATACTACAACCTTTTTTAAATTTATCATAATAAAAGGAATTATGTAATGAATAGATTTGAAAGAATAAATAGTGATCAAAAGATAATTGAAGTTTTATTGGATAAATTGGGTTGTGATGAAAATTTTATAGAAGAAGCAAAAATAGCTGCAATATTACATGATATAGGTGCAATATAAGGAAAAATAATCATTATGTTTATGAGTTCTTTTTATTAAGGCCATACAGAGGAAGGAATATTGCATCCATTGCAGCAAAACAGATATTTGATAAATTTTTAGGAGAGTGGAAATTATATGTTGCACCATCAGGAACAAATCCAAGGGCAGAAAAGTTTTGGAGAAAAACCATTAGCGACTATACAAATGGGAACTTTGAAGAAAAACATGATGTAACATTTGACGGATATAAACTAATATTTACATTTAACAATATATCTAAATAGATAGTACAGGCTATTTAATAATATTTTAGACAAGACAAAAGATAACACAAAAAGTCGGGAATAGCCGCCTAAAAAGAGATAAGATGTATGTACAGACAGGGGGAATGGTTATGGGATGGATTGAAGGAATAGGTGAAGCTATAAGTTACATTGAGGAGAACATCACTGAAGAAATTGTAATAGAAGATATTGCAAAAAAAGCATTTATGTCTCCGTTTTATTTCCAAAAAGGATTTGCAATGCTTTGTGGTTTTACGGTGGGTGAATATATCAGACAACGCAGGCTCACACTTGCCGGCAGTGAGCTTGTTTCAACTGATGAAAAAATTATTGATATTGCTCTGAAATATGGCTACACTTCACCGGATAGTTTCACAAAAGCCTTTACTCGATTTCATGGGATAACACCTACTGCTGTTCGAAAAGATGGAGCAATGGTTAAATCATTTGCTCCACTGAAAATCAAATTTTCATTGGAAGGTGGTTATATTATGGATTACAAAATTATTGAAAAAGATTCGTTTACGGTAATGGGCATATCAAAGGTATTTAAATATGATAGTGCAACTGCAGAAATCCCACAGTTTTGGACAGAGCATTATAAAAAAGGAAATGGGAAATTTGTATGTGGAATGTATGGGGTTTGTATAGATGAGAGCATGGATTCAGATGAGTTTGAATATTTGATTGCAGATAATTATAATCCGTCTATAGAGATACCTAATGGCTTTGTTACAAAAATCATTCCTAAACACATGTGGGCTGTTTTTGCTTGTAAGGGTGCAATGCCAAAATCTTTGCAAGATGTGAATAAAAAAATCTTTTCAGAATGGCTACCTAATTGCAAGGATTATGAAATTGCAGCAGGGTACAATATTGAAATGTATACAAATATAGCTGATTATCCAAAAGGTAATCAAGATGAGAACTACTACAGCGAAATTTGGATTCCTGTTAAGAAAAAATAATTCATGACATGAAGTTAAACGTAAAAGCACTATTCTTGAGGGGGTAGTGCTTTTTTGTTTTAAGCATATTAACTAAATTATAAATAGTATAGGATGTGACTTAGACATGAAAAAGTATTATATGATTACAAAGATGTGATAAAGAAATTGCCTTTAAAAGATAAATATACAAAGGATGAGCTATTAATAAATGATTTTTTAATGAAGTATGTTTATGAAAACTTTATAGAGGAATTAGAAAGTTTAGATAATCCAAAGGAAGTTTTATTAATACCATTAGGAAAAGCTGTTGAAGAGGTTTTATGTAAATTAAAGGAGCAGGGAATCATAGGAGAAAATCAAATTCTCACAGAATTTCCACATCCATATGGTGCTAATGTTAATAGGCTTATTCAATTTGAACAGAATAAGGAAAATATGATTAAACTTATAGAAGAGTATGCTTCCTTTAAATAGATAGTATGATTTTTAAGCAAAAATTCATTAGAAAAAGAAATTAGGTAACTTAAAGGTTTCTAGAAACTTAAAAGTGCCTAATTGTGAGTTTATTGTTTAGCTATTATTATATAGTCATAGCAAGTGATTTAAGCCTTATAAAAAATTAGGAGAGTGATTTAAATGAAGTTTAACAATAAAGAAACAGCAGTAGTAGTGGTAGATCCACAAAATGAATTTTTACATGAGATGGGTGAAGGTTATAAATTGGCTAAGGATGTTGTTAAAGCTAACAACACTATAGAAAATATGATATCTTTACTTAAAACAGCAAAGGAAAATAGATATAAAGTGTTCGTATCACCACATTATTACTACCCTCACGATTACACATGGAAGTTTGGTAGCAATGGAGAGCATATGATGCATCAAATGAAAATGTTTGAGAGAAAAGGTCCTTCAGAGGCTGTAGAAAAAAATTCAAGAGCAGATATACTTGATGAGTTTAAGCCATATCTTGAAGATGGAGAGACTATAATTGCAAGTCCACATAAAATTTTTGGACCACAGACAAATGATTTAGTATTACAACTAAGAAAGCAGAAGATAGATACAGTAATACTTGTAGGAATGAACTCAAATATATGTATTGAATCACATATGAGAGATTTGGTTGAACAAGGTTTTGAGGTTTATATAGCAAAAGATGCAACAGCAGCACCGGGAGAAGAAGCATATAAGGCAGCTGAAGTTAATTTTGGAATGCTATCAAGCGGATCATTAACAACAGAAGAAGTACTAGAAAGATTAAAATAGATATTGATATTAATAGGCACAGAGTGTACCGACCCCAAAAGTTAGACCAAAAAATCTAACGATTGGAGGTCGGGTTTTTAATGGCGAAATATAGATATGAATTAAAAAAGGAAATTGTTACTGCTTATCTAAATGGTGAAGGTGGCGATATTCACCTTGTTAAGAAATACGGTATTCCTGATAAGGATAAAATCAAGTTGTGGGTGAATAATTACAACTCATTCGGTGATGACGCTTTAATGCGTTCCCGAAAACAAAAAAACTATCCTTTCGAAAAGAAACTTTTTGTTGTAGAATTATACCTATCAAGTGAGATTTCATATAGAGACTTGGCAATCCAAGAAGGTATAACCAATCCAAGCATGATTGTTAACTGGGTTAACCGCTTTCGTGTAGCCGGTCCTGATGCTTTTAGACCTCATAAGAAAGGTCGGAAGAAAATTTTGGATAAGACTAAGACAAATATAAAAAGAGAAGAAACAGTCTCCGAGGAGAATTCAAACTAAAAGACCTTCTCTCATACACTGGTATGCCAAAGGTAACATATATGTATTGGAAAAAACGATTTGATAGAGACAATCCTGATAAGGAAATAAAGGAAAAGATACTTGAAATCTGTAGGAACAACAAGGATTATGGTTATCACTTATTATGACCTTATTATTTACTAATATAGGTATTACAAAAGTGTTGGGGGAAGAGAAGGTGCCAGATATAAAAGACTTTAAAAACATATTAGATGTCAGTGGAAATCCAAAGATACAATTAAATGATGATTATGAAACAAATATAGACAATCCATTTTCAGATATGGGGGCTTGGCATGGATATTATTTACCCAAGAAGGATATGAAAGAGCTATATGGAGGATTTCCTGGCCCATTGATAATTGGAGAAGAGTATCCAATTAATTTATCAAATATATTTAGTAAATTAACTATAATAAATGCATCGAATAATACTAAATATGATTTGTCAAAGGCTAAAACATCATTTGATTTTTACCCAGGTACACTAGTTCAAAGCTATGAGTTTGATGATTTAGTGCTTAATTTAAGGCTTATATTTGCAACTAACAGAACAGCTTTAATTAAGACAGATATAGAAAATAAGGGAGATAAAGATTTAGCATTAAACCTTCAATGGTCAGGAAGCATATTTAATAAATCCCCATATTACACTGCTAAAGATGAAGCAGGTAATAAATCTTATGATTTAAATTTAACATTAAAGGAAGAAGATAATGGTGTGGAGGTTAACTTTAAAAATATAAGGTCAACATGGGGATTTTTCTCTACTAATGAGACTAAGTTTGTAAGCAACCATGATAGAAAAACGCAAACAACTATAAATGGAGATTCATACATTACAAAACTTGTTGAAGAAGTTAAAATAGGTCCTAAAGAACACTTTAAAACCTATTCTACAGATACATATGCCTTTACAGAAGATGAACTTGAAAAAGAAGAAGATAAAGTTGAGGAATTATTAAAGAATGGAGACTCATATTTTACTAAAAACCAAGAGCGTTGGCAGAATTATTTAGCCAATACGTTTAAGGATTTAGATAAAACTGTAGATAATAAATATAGAAATGCTGCAGTAAAATCAATGATAACTTTAACAACTAACTGGCGAAGTGCTGCAGGTTCATTTAAACATGATGGAGTGATCCCATCTTTATCCTATAAATGGTTTGTAGGATTTTGGGCATGGGATTCATGGAAACAGGCTGTAGCTACATCTCATTTTGATGGTGAATTGGCAAAAAACAATATAAGAGCTTTATTTGATTATCAGATAAAAGAAGATGACAATGTAAGACCTCAGGATGCAGGAGCAATAATAGATGCAGTATTTTATAATAAAGATGAGGCTAGAGGCGGAGATGGTGGCAACTGGAATGAAAGAAATTCAAAACCTGCTCTAGCAGCATGGTCTGTGTGGAATGTTTATAAAGCTACAGGAGATAAAGAATTTCTTAAAGAGATGTATCCAAAATTGGTTAAATATCATGACTGGTGGTATTCAAATAGAGATCATGATGGCAATGGTGTAGCTGAATATGGCGGAATGGTTCATGATTTAAATAATAGTGAAGAAGAAATAATCTTAGCGGCTGCTTGGGAAAGTGGAATGGATAATGCCACTAGATTTGATAAGGAAGGTCAAGGAGAAGGAGATATAGGAGTAAAAATCTTTGAAAATAAAAATAAAGATGGAAAAATTGTAGGATACTCAATTAATCAGGAGTCTGTTGACCTTAATGCTTATCTATATGCAGAAAAGGGATTTTTAAAATCCATGGCTGATGAATTAGGATATAAGAAAGACAGTAAAAAATATGATGAGAGTGCTAAAAAGCTACAAAGTTATGTAAATGATAATATGTATGATAAAGAAACTGGATTTTATTATGATTTACAAATCAATGAAGATGGAAGTCAGAAAAAACTTCTTGTAAATAGAGGAAAAGGAACTGAAGGATGGATACCACTATGGGCAAAAATGGCTGAGAAGGACCAAGCAGATGGTGTCAAAGACAATATGATGAATCCAGATGTATTCAATACATTTGTACCTCTACCAACTGCAGCAAAGGATAATCCTAAGTTTAATCCCAATAAATATTGGAGAGGACCAGTTTGGTTGGATCAAGCATTATATGGAGTAGAGGCTTTACAGAATTATGGATATTATGATGATGCATTGGAACTTTCAAAAAAATTATTTGATAATGCTGAAGGATTAACTGCGGATGGCCCTATAAGGGAAAACTATAACTCTGAAACAGGAAAGGGGCTCCATACAAAGAATTTCAGCTGGTCAGCATTAAGTTATTATTTAATGTATAGAAATACTTTAACTCGAGATGTAACAACTTCACAAACGTCTTTAGGAGAATTAAATTCTGAAGATAAAACTATTTATAGTGAAAATAACATATCTACAAAGATATTAATAGGTGGAGTAGCCATATTAGCAATAGGTGGATTGTTCATTTATTTAAACAAGAAAAATAAACAATCTAAGATATAAATTTAAAGGTCTGTATCAAAATGATTCTAAGAATCATCTTTGGTACAGACTTCTTTATTTTTATAGGCAATTCTAAAATTACAGCTTATTGTAAACTTAATTTTAAAAATTGGTTGACAATAATAAGCCGATATAATATTATAAAATAAATTGGGGGAGGATAAAAAATGGAGAATACAAAAACTACAATAATGATCAGATGTGCGTTATTTACGGCTCTTATAGCGATAGGGGCGTTTATTCAAGTACCGGTTCCTTATTTAGATTATTTTACGCTACAATTTTTGTTTGTGATTTTATCTGGAATGATATTAGGACCTAAATATGGAGCTATTTCTGTTGTAATTTATGTTTTAATGGGACTCATGGGAATACCTATATTTGCTGCAGGAGGAGGTATTCAATATATCTTTAGACCAAGCTTTGGTTATTTATTAGGTTTTATAGCAGCAGCTTTCACAGTTGGAATAGTAGCAAAGAATATTAAGGCTAATAAATTTTCAAAGTATCTAATAGCAGCATTTTCAGGATTTATAGTAACTTATGCTATAGGAATCTTTTATAAATTTATCATATTAAATTTATATTTAGGAACTCCTACAACATTATGGATTATATTTTTATCTTGTTTTCCACTAGATATACCAGGGGATATACTTTTATGTGTCATTGGATCACTTTTAGCAAGTAAAGTAAATTCAATTTTAGGAGTTAAATATGACAAATGTAGATAGGATAAAAAAACAGGTTTTAGAAGGAAAAGTTTTAGAAAAAAAGGATATAATACTCTTATTTAAAGAGGATACTTTTGAATTAGCTAAAGCTGCTGATGAAATAAGAAAAACCTTTTGTGGCAATAAATTTAGCATTTGCACAATTATCAATGGAAAGAGCGGAAGATGTAGTGAAAATTGCAAGTACTGTGCTCAGTCTATTTATTTTAAAACCAATATAGAAGAATATGATTTATTGAGTCAAGATACTATTAAAAACAGTGCAAAATCCAACTATAAACAAGGAGTACATAAATTTTCTATAGTTACATCTGGAAAGAGAATGAGTGCAGAAAATATAGATAATTTATGTGATATATATAAAAGTATACATAGCGATATTCCTATAGAGCTTTGTGCATCTCATGGACTTTTAGGGTATGAAGAATTGAAAAAATTAAAAGAGGCAGGTGTTATTCGATACCATAATAATTTAGAAACATCAAAGAATTACTTTAAAAATATATGTACAACCCATACCTTTGATGAAAAGATAGAGACAATAAAGAATGCAAAGCTGGCAGGACTTGAGGTATGTAGTGGAGGAATTATTGGATTAGGTGAGAATATGGAGGATAGAATGGATATGGCATTTACCCTTAGAGAACTAGAGGTAAATAGTGTTCCTATAAACATACTAAATCCAATTAAGGGAACCCCATTAGAAAATCAAACGCTATTATCTTATGAGGAAATAATAAAAACTATATCTTTAATTAGATTCATTCTTCCAAAAGCTGAAATCAGGCTTGCGGGTGGACGAGCACTATTATTAGATAAAGGTTTTGATGCTTTAAAAAGTGGAATAAACGCATGTATTTCAGGGGACATGCTGACAACTTCAGGGATAAAAACAGAAGAAGATATTGAAATGATAAGAAAATTAGGGTTCGAGGTGTAATATGAGCAAAGGGATTTTTATTACAGCTACTGGAACAGATGTAGGAAAAACCTATATTTCGTCTCTGATAATAAGCAAATTAAGAAAAGCAGGTATTAATTGTGGCTATTATAAAGCAGCGCTTAGTGGGGCAGAAGAGATTAATGGAAAGCTGATTCCAGGTGATGCCTCATATGTATATGAAAAAGCGAATATTCCTGGAGACCCAAATAAATCGGTAAGTTATATATTTGAAGAGGCTGTATCACCTCATTTAGCGGCTAGACTTAATAGAGAAGAGGTAAGATTAAATAAGATTAAAGCTGATTTTAATAGAATAAAAAGTGAATGCGATTATGTAGTAGTGGAGGGGTCAGGTGGAATCATATGTCCATTATATAAAGGAAAAAAGACTATCATGCTTACTGATGTAATAAAGGAATTTAATTTATCAACCATAGTAGTAGCAGATTCAGGTTTAGGAAGTATAAATGCAACTTTATTGACTATGGAATATATTAAGAGTCAAAATATAAAAGTTAATGCTTTAGTTTTAAATAGATATAACGATGATGATATCATCCATAGAGATAATAAAAAGTATTTTAAAGATACCCTAAGTATTCCGATTTATATATGTAAAGATAATCATGGAAATCTTAATATAGACAGTGAAAAGATTATGGATTTATGCACAGAAATTTAAAATAGCTAGAACATCTTTTAATTATATATTTTAAGAGGTTCTAGCTATAACATTTTGTCTGAAGGTTAGAGGTCAATCTATTCAACTATGGGTTGAATCCTATCAACGCTTCGGTTATTGAATAATAGAAATGTCTATATGATAATAAGATTATGGTCGACCAAATAATTTTGAAAAGGTGACGGTAATGAAGATAGAGATAGGAAAGATGATAAAGAAATTAAGACTAAAGAGAAGCGTGACTCAAGAAGAATTAGCTTTAAAAATGGGAGTATCTTGTCAGGCAGTTTCTAAATGGGAAAACGGAATTACTGCTCCAGATTTAGCATTGCTTCCAGAGCTTGCTGTATATTTTGGAGTAACGATAGATGAACTTTTTGAAATGACGGATGAATCCCATCTAGAGAGGATTCAAAACATGATAATAGATGAGAGGATGCTTAGTGAATATGATTTTAACTACGCTAACCAATTTTTGTTAGATAAGATAAATGAAGGAGGGAATGAAGCTGTATATTTTAGAACTTTAGCTGATTTATATGCTCATAGAGCAGAGGAATATAAGTATTTAGCATCAAACTACGTTAAGAAAGCCATTGAGCTTGATCCAGAGAACAAAGATAGCCATGCTATTTTAAACTGTGTTTTGAATGGTATCATTCCTGACTGGAATGTATCAAATCATCATGAGCTAATAGACTATTATAAAGAATTCCTAGAAAAGAATCCTAACTATGCTAGAGGATATCTGTGGCTTTTAGATTCACTTATTGAGGATGGAAGAACTGAAGAGGCAAGAGTTTATCTAGGAAAAATGAGAAAAGTTGAAGATGATTTGCGTGTACCATTGTATATGGGACTTATCTTGAAAGAAGAATGTAAATTAGAAGAAGCTGAAAAAGTTTGGAATGAAATGTTGGAAAGATATTCTGAGAACTGGTTATCAAGTGCTTCTTATGCTGATTGCATGGTAAAGCTTTGTAGATATGATGATGCTATAGAATATTATAAAAGAGCATTTGAACTTCAGCCAAAGCCTAGATATACAGATGCTTTTGAAGCCATAGCACACATTGAGGAAATAAGAGGCAACTATGATGAAGCTATCAAAGCTAGAGAAAGTCAAATAAAGTTATTGAAAGAGGAATGGAATATATATTTAGGAGAAACAGTAGATTTTCCGAAAAGAGAAATAGAAAGGCTCAGAAATTTAAAATAATCAGTATACTGAAAATTCATCGGGAATATATATAAATTAACAGTTTTTCTGTTTAATCTATATCATAAGGAGATGGATCTATGAGCGGTATTGGACAATATGTTTTTCCTGTGATTATGGTTATTCTAGGCATAATAGCTTTATATCTTTTGATATTTAAAGTGTTTGGATTAACCATAATTGGTACAAATGAAGTAGGAGTTGTAGAAAAATGGTGGTCGCCAAAAGGAAACTTAAAAGATGGTAAATTTATAGCCTTGAATGGAGAAGCAGGATTTCAGCCAGATGTATTGAGGACTGGTATACACTTCAAATCACGTTTGTTATATAAAATTATAAAAAGTCCTTTAGTAACTATTTCTCAAGGTCAGATTGGATATGTATTTTCAAGAGATGGAGAAGCATTAGGTGAGACTCAAACATTAGGACGAGTTGTTGAATGTTCAAACTATCAAGATACTAGAGCATTTTTAGCTAATGGGGGACAAAAGGGTCCTCAAAGGACTATCCTTAGAGAGGGAACTTATGCATTTAATTTAAGCATCTTTATAATACTTACAGAGGCCACAAATTACTATATCAATATTGGAGACAAACTTGAGATAGATCAAATTTCAAGAATGGCAGATGATTTGAGAACTCAAAAGGGATTTAGACCAGTAGTCATTAAAGAAGGAAGCAAGAATTCAGCAGGAGAAAGCATAAAAGATCCAATGGGTATAATTACAGTTCAAGATGGCCCATCACTATCCAATGGTGAAATAATAGCACCAGTAGTGGGGGATGACCCTAATGACCAAGAAACCTATCATAATAATTTCCAAAATCCTGAAGCATTTTTGAAGGCTGGAGGATATAGAGGAAAGCAGTATCAAGTAATAAGTGATGGTACTTATTTCATTAATAGATTGTTTGCAAGCGTAGATATAATTCCTAAGACTATAATTCCTGTAGGATTTGCAGGGGTCGTGAACTCATTCGTAGGAAAGAAAGGTGAAGACGTATCAGGAAGCAGTTATACTCATGGAGAGTTAGTTGAAGAAGGGTGTAAAGGAATATGGGTAAATCCTTTGAAACCAGGTAAATATGCGTACAACCTTTCAGCAGGAATATTGACACAAGTTCCAACTACAAACTTTATACTAAAATGGGTTCAAGCAGAAGTGGGTGGACATAAATATGATGAGAACCTTAAAGAAGTAACATTAATAACCATGGATGCATTTGAACCAACACTTCCGCTATCTGTTGTCGTTCATATAGACTACAAGAAAGCACCTCTTGTAATTCAAAGATTCGGAGATATAAAAAGACTTGTAGATCAGACTCTTGATCCTATGGTTTCTTCATATTTCAAAAATATTGCCCAGAAAATGACGCTTATAGAACTTATTCAAAATCGTTCAGAAATACAAAAACAATCTACCGAAGAGATGAAATCAAAATTCCAAAACTACAATCTAGAACTTGAAGAAGTGCTTATTGGAACTCCTTCACCTAATGGGGATAAAAAGATTGAAGAAATTCTTAAGCAGCTAAGTGATAGACAGCTTGCTAAAGAAAAAATAGAAACTTATAGTAGTCAGATGAGGGCTAGTGAAAAGGAAAAGGAACTAAAGGAATTCCAAGCAAAAGCAGAGCAGCAATCTGAATTGACCAAGTCTTCTATAAATATAAATATTCAGGATAATATAGGTAGAGCAGAACTTCAAAAAGCAAGGCAGGATGCTGAAAAGCAAAAGACACTTGCCGATGCAGAAGCATACAAGGTTAAGAGACTTGCTGAGGCAGAAGCGGAAATGAAGGCTAGACTTGGAATAGCAGAGGCTATAGCAATTAAGGAACAGGTTAATGCTTATGGCGGTCCTCAATACCAAGTTATCCAAGATGTAATGAGCAAATTTACAGAGGCTATAAGGGATGGCAAGATTAATATAGTTCCTAATAACGTAGTTACTATGGGAAGCAGTGATGGCTCTGGTAACAATGTTAATGCTGTAGAAAGTCTTCTTGCTGTGCTATTATCAGAAAAGCTTGGAGTAGATTTTAAAAATGATAATGAAGAAAGTGATTTTACTAAAAAAATGAAAGAAGACATATACAAAAAGATGAATGAGGAGAATGCTAAAAATAATACAACCATTGAAGTTCCTTTAAACAGTGAAAATTAGCCTTATTGTATTCAAATATGTAAAAAAGTACTACTCACTTTAGAGAAGTACTTTTTTATTTTTAAATAATAAAAATATTAAAATAAATATGATAATATAGTATTAACAAGAAGAAAATGGAGGCACGGAAGATGGAAAATAAAATTAAAATTGGAGTAGTAGGATACGGGAATTTAGGTAGAGGGGTCTTAAAAGCAATAAAAGAACATAATGATATGCAGTTAGAAGCTGTATTTACAAGAAGAGAAGAGGTTTTTCTTGAAGATGGAAGCAAAGCTATACATATCTCTAAAATTAATCAATATAAAAATAAAATTGATGTTATGATACTTTGTGGTGGCTCTGCCACTGATCTTCCACAGCAAGGACCAAACGTTGCAAAGATGTTTAATACTGTAGACAGCTTTGATACTCATGCAAAGATACCTGAGTATTTTGATAGTATGGATAAGGTTTCAAAAGAAGCGGGAACATTAAGCATAATTTCAGTAGGCTGGGATCCAGGTTTGTTTTCATTAAATAGACTAATGGGTCAAGCTATACTTCCACAAGGAAATGATTATACTTTTTGGGGAACAGGAGTAAGCCAAGGCCATTCAGATGCAATAAGAAGAATTGATGGAGTTAAAGATGCAAAGCAATATACCGTACCAAGAGAAAATGCATTAGAAAAAGTTAGAAATGGAGAAAATCCAGAGCTTAAGGATAGGAAAAAACATCTTAGAGTATGCTATGTAGTGATAGAAGAAGGTGCAGATAAATTAAGAATAGAGAACGAAATTAAAACAATGCCTAATTATTTTTCAGATTATGATACAGAGGTTAATTTTATAAGTGAGGGGGAACTAAAAAAGAACCACTCAGGAATGCCTCATGGAGGATTTGTTATAAGAACGGCAATTACAGGTGACGGAAATAAAGAAAAAATGGAGTTTTCTTTATCCTTAGACAGCAATCCAGAATTCACATCAAGTGTATTAGTTGCTTATGCTAGAGCTATAGCTAAAATGCATAAAGAAGGAAGAACCGGAGCATGCACAGTTTTTGATATTCCAATGGCATATCTCTCGCCAAAAACGGGTGAAGAATTAAGAAAAGAGTTGCTATAAGGTGTAATGAATTTAAAGCTTTATATTAATTATAATGTATCATCAAGTTTATTGATGATACATTAATCTAAAATAAAATTATCTAAGACATTGATTTAACTATTTATTATATGCACATAGTTCGTAAGCAAATACTACATTTAAAGTAAAAGGATAATCACAACTACTATCGTATACTTTAAATGATAAAATATCATAGGTTCCAGGTTTCATAGAGCATGAAGCACTTAAAAGAATACCTGAATTTAATAATGTGTATATACCTAGGTTTCCACTTATATAATTTTTGTCAGGATTAAAGTTTTCACCTAAATAAGAAAGTGTAACTAATCCGTGAGATTCCTTTGATTTTATGGGAAAGAATTGATCCTTACCATTAGATACATAGATGATTTTATTAGAGTCAGATACCTTGACATCAGTACAACATGGAATAGTTTGAGGGATTAGTATTCCAAATGCAACTGCTTGTCGTCCACCATTAAATGTAGAACCTAATGTTGCATTAATTTCAGTTGGAGAATGAGTTGATAATATATAAGCTCCTGGTAATATGGCTAAGGAAGGAACACGAATTCCTATTATTTTTACGAAATTTGTATCTAATCCCTTGATAATGGGATAAATTGAAATAGGAGAAACTGCTTTTAGAGAATCTAGTAACTTCCAGCATGATCCATTAGTTTTAAAGTATAGGTATTCTGGAGTTGTATTGTTTATTCCAGCATAAGTGTTTTCTGCATCAGCGGCAATAATTGTATATTTAGATACAGGAAGACCTGATTTGTCTGTTATAGAAATATTACTTAAGCTTATTGGGGCTATACCCTTTGGAATTACTGCTAGGGCACTTTTGTTATTTGGAGAGAGACCCAAATATCCAGTAATACCTAATGGAGCGAAGTCATCTACTGGTATAGATACAGGAGTTACATTAGTAACATTTGAAGTATTAGTCAAATCGAAATTAAGTTTATAACCATTATCAAGGTAATTAGTTAGAGATACAGTTTGGTTAGGCAATAAATTTCCTGTAATTTCATCATAGTTTAACCATCCAATTGTGTTTGATAAAGTTCCAGGACTATTTTCTTTTGCATATTGAACAGATATCATTATATTTACCTCCTAAAGTTTATTTTATTATTTTAATAAATATAAAAAACAAGCTAAGTTCTTACTTAGCTTGTTAAATTTTAAAAACAAAAAATAAAATTAGTTAATTTTATTTTTGCAACACTCACATAATGCATAAGTGAAGACAGCATTTAAAGTAAACGGAGTGTTACAACTGCTATCGTTCACCTTAAATGACAATATGTCGTAGTCCCCTGGATTTAAGTGACATGAAGCACTTAAAAGAATACCTGAATTTAATAAGGTATATTTTCCTAAATTTCCACTTATATAATTTCCATCGGAATTAAAATTTTCGCCTACATAAGAAAGAGTAACTGTACCACAACATTTGTTGGATTTTATTGGGAAAAACTGTTTTTTACCGGGACATACATAAATAATTTTATTATTTGGGGAAACTTCTACATCCAAGTAACAAGAAACATTTTGATTAAACATGATGCCAAAAGCAACTGCTTGTTTTCCTTCAATTGTAGATGTTGATGTAGCAGTAATACTAGTAGGAGATATAGTGGAGAAGATAGGATCTGATGGTGAAGTGCTGCTGGTAGGGATTACTCCAGTAATATTAACCGTATCATTGCCTGTATAAGATATATTAGGACCAAGTTCAAGCGTAGGTGAAATTGGCGAAAGCATATCAATTAAAGACCAATTCCCCTTAGTAGTAATGAAGGATAATTTTTCTACACCTTTATTTGAAGCTAAGGTTTTTTCAGCATCGGCAGCAATTAAACAATAGTTATCTATTTTAATTCCATTTTTATCTGTAACGGTAATTCCAGTTAATGTAATATTCATAGAATTTGAGTTAGTTACAGTTAAAGCAACTTGTCCACCAACATTTAGATAGCCAGTATTACCAAATGGAGCAGTTGCTTCTACTGGGGTAGGACTTGGAGTTATAGTAGATGAATTATTATTAGTTAAAGTAAAATTTATATTATAATTATTATCAGGAGTTGAATTTGTTACTGCAACAGAGCCGTTAGCTGGTATAGTAATACCAGTGAAATCTATCCAACCAATTGTATTAGCAAATGCACCTGAACTATTTGAACTTGAATATTGTAAAGTTGTCATTATTTTTCCTCCTTAGTTTTCATACTATATTATATTTTATAAAGGTATAAAGAGTTACAAAATGATTTATAAGATAGAATATTATAGATTGATTAGAATTAATAAATTTTAGATATATAATTATGTAGAAATACATAAAGTCGATTAGGAACAAAAATTAGTCGTAATTAAGGACACACGGATATTCATTTTGAATATAATATTTACAAAAGAGTTATATAATTTAAAATGAAAGAAGAGTTGTTAATATGGAGAAAAATTTGAGCCATAGATGTATAACTATTCCTTGTAATAGTATAGATATAAGTATAAAAAGAATTGAACCATATTATATATGCCAAAATAGACCATTATTTTTATGTTTAAGGATTAATGATAAATGTTGCATAGAGAACAGAATAAAGATAAATATTTATCCTAAAAAGGGTACGGCTAAGTGGGGATCAGATGGGGTATTAGTCTATATACCGAATAAATGTACTTGGGGATATGATTTTTTTCAAATTATGATACAAGATGAATGTTGTAGAAAAAATATTGAGAATATTTTGATTTATATAAGACCCTTATGCAGACTAGATTGTTAACTGAAGAAATTGATGTGCTGAATATTTTTAGTACATCAATTATTTTTTTGAAAATTATAGGTAAGAGAGAAAAGTATATGGTTTAGTTATAATAAAAAATCCTCATTTAAATGCTATGCTGTTATATAAAATTTTATGTAGATTTATATTAATTATATTTATATGCATGAATTTTTTAAATTAAGTTTATATATGTAATATTTTAAAGGATAATAAACAATACTATTCTATAGCAAGCTATAACATTATGCACTTTTTTATAATTAAGAAAGTGTAGATAAATCATGGTATAAGACAAATAATAAAAATTGTTAACTAATAATTTTTAAATATATTTCAACTTTCCTATATACTTTTTTGGAGTTTGTGATATAATTAACATATGGATAATTGATATCAGATAGTTATTCTTATTATATAAAAATATTTATGAAAAGGGGCGTATATTTATGAAGATAATAGTTGTTGGATGCACACATGCAGGTACTGCAGCAGTAGTAAACTTAAAGGAGCTTCATCCAGATAGCCAGATAACAATATACGAAAAAAATGATAATATTTCATTTTTATCATGTGGAATAGCATTAAATGTTGGAAAAGTTATAGAAGATACAAAGAGCTTATTTTATAACTCACCAGAAAATTTAGCAAAGCTTGGTGTAGTTACAAATATGAAGCATGAAGTACTAGACATAGATTTTGATAAGAAAGTAGTTAAAGTTAAAAATCTTTTAACCGAGCAAATATTTGAAGACAATTATGATAAGTTAGTTCTTACTTTAGGATCATGGCCAATAGTTCCAAGATTTGAAGGTGGAGAGCTTAACAATATAGAATTATGCAAAAATTATGACCATGCTATTACAATAATAGAAAAATCAAAAAATGCAAAAAATGTAATAGTTATAGGTGCTGGATATATAGGCGTTGAATTAGTAGAAGCTTTCGAAATGCAAGGAAAGAATGTAACACTAATTGATGCTGAAAATAGAATAATGGCTAAGTACTTAGATAAAGAATTTACAGATATAGCTGAAAAGGAATTTTCAGATAGAGGAGTAAAGCTTGTTCTAGGTGAAAAAGTCCAAAGGTTTAATGGCGAAAATGGAAATGTAACAGAAGTTGTAACTGAGCATGGAACTTATAAGGGAGACTTAGTTGTATTATGTATAGGCTTTGCACCAAATACTAAGATAGTAAAGGAAAAGTTAGATACTCTTCCAAATGGAGCAATAATCATAGATGAATATATGAGAACAAGCAGAGAAGACGTATTTGCAGCTGGTGACTGTTGTGTTGTAAGATATAATCCAGCAGGAGACAAGAGATACATTCCTTTAGCAACAAACGCAGTAAGAATGGGAACGTTAGTTGCTAAAAACATTGAAAAACCAACACTTAAGTATATGGGTACACAGGGAACTTCAGGCATTAAGATTTATGATCAAAATATAGCATCAACTGGTTTGACAGAAGAAGTAGCAAAAGCTACAACATCAATGAATGTTAAGAGTGTAGCTGTTATAGACAACTACAGACCTGAATTCATGCCAACATTTGAGCCAGCAACAGTGAAGCTTGTATTTGACGCTGATACAAGAAGAGTTATAGGAGGACAGATAATCTCCAAGATAGATTTAACTCAATATATGAATACACTATCGGTAGTTATACAAAATAATATGACTGTTGAAGAACTTGCAATGACAGATTTCTTCTTCCAACCACATTTTAATAAGCCATGGAGTTTATTAAATACTGTAGCTCTAAAGGCACTTTAATAAGATAAAAATTAAGGATATATAAATTTTTAAAATAGCTTCTAGTTTTAAACTGGAGGCTATTTCTTTTAAGTGTATGTCATATAAAAGCAAAACTTAACCTTGACATATATAATATAATTAAAGATAGGTCAATAAAAGTTTAGAGGTGTGAGATGAAAGAAAAGAATAATATTTCTAATGAAAATGTAGAAATTTTAAATGGAGTAGAGGAAATTAAAGAGAGCTTTGAAGAGGAATTAGAGGAGCTTGTTAATAAGAATATGGGAAAGAAATTGAAGAGAGTATCAAAAAGAGCATGTTCAAACAATTTGCTAGAGCTTTTAACTACTGAAACTAAAGATACTCTAAAAATTATAATGGATAATTTAAATATTTCCTACAAATCTAGTGATAAGAAGGAAGTTTTAATAAATAATATTAATGAAAACTACAAGAACTCTATCATAAATTTATCAAAATGCATGAATTTAGAATGTTATGATGTAATGGAGATTTTGTGCAAAAATAATGGCATACTTCTTATGGAAGAACTAGATGAAAAGATGGATACAGTTGTATTTATGGAACAGCTAGGTATTATTTATACAGCTTTAAAAGATAATGAACTTTATGCTTGCATACCATCTCAAATAAAAGAGATTCTTTCTGAAATAGATAAGAGCAAATTAGTCTATAACTCAGAGATAATAAAGCTTTTTAAAGGAATGCTTTATTATTACGGAGTATTAACAATAGAAGATTTTATGGATAGGCTTCCACAGGATGTAGAGATCGAATTAAGTTTAGATGAATTAGATATGCTTCTTGCTATGGAAGAGATATCTACAGAAGAATATATTTATATTGATGGACTTGGAGTAAACTCATTAATGGACAATGAAGAGCAGCTTGAAGCTAATGTCAATAATTCAGAAAAGCTTACAGACTATAAGAAACTGACTAAGCATGAAATACTTAAGGCTTGTGGAAAAGAGTATATAGGAGATAGAAAAAACTATAAGGAACTTGAAAAGTTTATAAAAGAATTCTACACTATAACTGAGGATAATTTTGATGAGATGCTCATATCTACTTACCAATCTTATCAACGTTTAGGTCAGAATGATCTTATCAAAGATATGATAGAGAATTTTCCTGTGCCACAATACATACAAGGTGAATTTACAATAGTTATGAATGATGTATGTAAGAGAATACCTGTATGGAGTTTAGGAGGATATACTTTAGCTGAGAATAATACTTATGTAAGAAGTGATAAAGAAGTTAAAGTAGGAAGAAATGAACCTTGTCCTTGTGGAAGTGGAAAGAAATATAAAAAATGCTGCGGAAAGAATGCTTAAAATATAATAAGAATAAAAGACAGAAGAGATTGATAAAGTGGAACCTATGTCAAGGACACTAAAAAAAGAGAGCTAGGCTACTAAAAGCTGATTTCTGTATTGAACAGGAGTCAGCTTTTTTAAATTCCACTGGCAACGATCATTGTTATAGTAGTCGATATAGTCATCAATAATTAACTGTAGTTCAGATAAAGTTGAACAAGATTTATAATCAATTTCATCTTTCATATGACCAAAAAATGATTCTTGAGGAGCATTGTCCCAACAGTTACCACGTCTAGACATAGATTGTCCAAGATTCTTAGATTTTAAAAGTTTTTGAAATATTGGACTTGTATAATGACTACCTTGATCTGAGTGAATAAAAGCATCTTTTGCTAATTTGACATTGGAGTTGGCCATTAGTTTAAGTATTGTATTCGTGGCGATATCTAAGGTTATTCTATTAGATAAATTATATGCTAGGATTTCATTAGTAGAAGCGTCTTTGATGGTCGATAAATAAGCCATATTATTATTTGAATATGGTAGATATGTGATATCTGTAAGCAATACTTTACCAGGTATTTCTTGCTTGAAATTTCTATTGAGTAGATTAGGTACCACGGTATGTTCCTTTGTAGCCTTAGCTATACGCTTATATGGATTAGGTTTCCTAATAGGGCAAACTATATTGTACTTTCTCATTATTCTTTGGATACGCCTTCTGCTATACACAATATTAAATTTATCTTTTAAAATCATTTTGATTGATCTTGATCCTTTTTTATAACCTCTATAATTCAGCGCTTCAAGAATAGTATTTCTAATTAAATTATCCTTGTTTTCGCGATTAGTTCTAATATTTTTACAAGACAGATATCTATAGTAACCAGAGCGTGAAACACCAGCCGTACTGCATAGATGTTTGACTACATTATGATTTTGCAACTTGCTAACAATATATTCTATTAAGGCAAATGCTTGTGCTGCAATTAATTTACCTTTTCTCACCTGCCTTTCGTGCAGCTCTAATTTTTTTAACAATTCTACCTCAGCCTTTAAATATTCAATTTCTGCTTTTTGCTTTTCTATTATTTCATCGCTAGTAATACTACGCTTACGTGGTCGACCACTATTTTTTCGTCTAGTGTCATCTAATCCTAATATTCCATTATCCTTAAATGCTTTTCTCCATCTTGTACCAGCGCATTCAATACGACGAATACCGAGGGTATTTATATCAAATCCAGCTTCTTCAAAAATAACTCTTGAAGTTTTCCCTTTGCTACATTCAGCGATAAAATGTATTTTAAATTCATTAGTATATGTTATTGCTTTTTCACTTACATTGCTCACATATTTATTTCTTGATAGTCTACTAATTTCATCATTTGAAAATCTTATTTTACTCATAGTTAATTCACCTCATAAACTTATTGTACAAAAAAAGAACCTATATAGATAGACTCTCTTTTATTAGTGTCTATCTTATAGGTTCCATTTTATGACTTTCTTCTGTCTTTTTTATTAGAGTTTATAACCGTATAAGAAAATATCTAAGTCATAATTAAATGCATCAAAAGACACTTTCTTTTCATTTAAGCGCTTAAAATTTTGGCTGTCATAAAATCCATAGTTACATTTTGTATCTGTATAAAGATATAAAGATTTTACATCCATCTTATTCATATAATTAAAAAGCTGTGATACTAAAGCTTTTCCCACTCCAAGCCCTCTTGATTCTTTAGATACAATAAATAATTGTATGCATCCTTGAAAGTCACACTTTTTTCCTTTAATGAGTTCATCATAGGTATTATGGATTTTTGAAAATTCTTTAAGAACCTTTTTATTTTCCTTTTTAGATATAAGAAGTTTAAACATTGTAGAAGCAATGTTTGTTAAGTTATGAAATTTTCTCAAATTAGTATTATCATCTTTAGCTTTACCAAGGATTATTCCTATAACCTTATTATCTTTTTCAGCAACTTTTCCAAAAGAACTGGCTAGTATGCAGTCCTGAAGGTAAATATTGAGTATATCATTTAAAAATTTTTTATCTGATATAAATTCATTGAAGCCAAAAGCATCTCCTATGAGAAATTTTATGGCATTATAATCTTCTTTTCTTAAATCTCTATATATAACATTACTCATCTTTAAAACACCTTCCCATAAATAACTTTTCTACTTTTAATAATTATTTTATAATGATAGTAAAATATACCCTAAGAGGAGAGTCAACTGAATTTAAAAATTTAAAGGAAGTGAGTAAAATGAAAAAATTATATTCTATTGGAGAAGTGTCGAAGATTAAAGAGGTAACTATAAAAGCATTAAGATATTATCAGAAAGTAGGCATTCTTATACCTGCATATATTGATGAGAATACAGGATATAGATACTATTCAATAGATCAATTTGTTCATATAGATATAATAAAAGGATGCAGGACTTTGGGCACAAGTATTTCTGAACTTCAAGAAATATTCAAGGAGAAAAATACTGATAAACTTTTAGATTTTCTTCAAGATAAAAAGAAAGAAGCTGAGGAAAATATAAATAGAATGAAGGATATAATAAACAACATAGATGAGTTAAGTTTTAGCATACAAGACTCTAAATATATAGCTGAAAATGATGATATAGTTGAAAGGTTTTTTGAAGATAGATACATCATTGTAACACCTTGCAAAGAGGTAGGAGACCTTAAAGAACTTATTTATTATTCAAATTTAGAAAAAATGATTCGTCATAAGAAAGTGGAAAGCTCTATGGATAGAGGTATAATTTACAAATTTAATTCTCCTAGAACTGCAAAACCTGTATACGTATTTGATGGAATAAAATTTTCTAATAATGTTAAGATAGATGAACATATTAAAATTTTGCCTAAGGGAAGATATATAACTTTAAGCTATACAAAAGAAAATGAAAGCAAGCGTATAGAGAAATTAATTAAATATGCAAAAGATAATAATTTGAAGGTTAAATGGTTTATTGAAATGGAACTATTTAATGATTTATTTAACGTTGATTCATATAGCTGTCAAATCCAAATGTTTATTGAGGAGAGAAGTATATAGGAGTATATATTTCTCTCATCTCTAAAAAGTATTAATTAAAACATATATTTTTGACTGATTTTAAATGTATATAAGTGGTTAATAATAATCTATAAAGAACTAAATGAATTTATTATTCTTAAGTTGATTGATTTATGGTAATTAGTTATCATAATAAGAAGAAGTTTAATTTGGAGGGAAAGAATAATGAAAAAATTTATAGAAGATTTTAAAGCTTTTGCTTTAAAAGGTAATGTCTTAGATTTAGCAGTTGGTGTAGTTATTGGAGGTGCCTTTAATAAAATAGTATCATCACTGGTGAATGATATTATAATGCCAGTTGTAGGTTTACTAACTGGAGGTGTAAATTTTAAAGAATTTACAGTTGTCCTTGTGGAAGCTACAGAAAGTAGCGCTGCTGTAACCTTAAACTTAGGAATGTTTATTCAAAATATAGTTGATTTCCTTATAATATCTCTTTCAATATTTGTGTTCATTAAAGTTATAACACGATTTGAGAAAAAGAGAAAAGAGGAAGTAAGAGAAGTAGTAGAAGAGAAAACACCTGCAGATATAGAATTACTTACAGAAATAAGAGATTTATTAAAGAAGGAATCAATATGAACATAAGGCACTTAAAAATTTTCATAACAGTTGCTGACTGCGGTAAAATGAGCACTGCGGCAGAAGAATTATTTATATCTCAACCATCAGTAAGTCAGGCTATTAGGGAGATAGAAGAGTATTATGGAATTAGACTTTTTGAAAGGCTTTCCAAGAAATTATACATAACAAAGAGTGGAGAGATGCTACTTAAATATGCAAGACACATAGTAGAATCATTTGATGAGATGGAAAGGGAATTAAAAAATACAGGACAAAACATATGTCTTAGAGTAGGGGCTACTATAACCGTAGGAACTTGTCTCCTTAATCCTATAATAAAAAAATTTGAGAAGAATAAGAATAATATATTAACCAAGATTACAATAAACAATACAAATGAAATAGAACATATGATATTGACTAGCCAATTGGATGTGGGAATTGTGGAAGGTGTCATAACTAATAAAGACATAATAAAAATTCCTATATATAGGGATAAGATGTCTCTTATAGCAGGACGAGATCATAAATTCTACAAGAAAAGCAGAATAAAGTTAAAAGATTTAAATGGCGAAGACATGATTATGAGAGAAGTTGGAAGTGGAAGCAGAGAAATTTTTGATAATGTAATCCATGGAGAAAATGTAGAATTAAATGAGAAATGGATCAGCACTAATACTGATTCTATAAAGCATGCTGTAATTGAAGGACAAGGACTAGGAGTTTTATCCACTTTAATAATAGATGAAGAAATAAAGAATGGTAAATTGCATGTTGTAGAGATTGAAGATGTAGACATATATAGGGATATATGTGTAATTTATCATAAAAATAAATTTGTATCAGATTATCTTAAAAACTTCATAGAAGACAGTAAAATGTTTTCTAATATTTAAGCATAAATTATAGAATCAAAAATTACTATCATAGTGGTAAGTTTAAACCTTCTACTAATAAAAACTATATATTATTAAAATGACAATGATTTTCTATATATGATAATTTATACTAAAAAATATATTTACACATCTGTCTGAAAATATATTTATATAAAAAAATTGAACTTTTTATATTAAATTATTATATTATACGGTATAATATTGAAAATAAAATAATATATAAATAAAAACTATGGAAGTATGGTAGGAGGATAGTGCATGAAAGAAAAGAGATATGGTTTGTTTACGGCTATAGCTATGATAGTAGGTATAGTAATTGGATCAGGAATATTTTTTAAGAGTGATAATATTCTAGTAGCTACAGGGGGAAGCATCAGTTTAGGTGTGCTAGTTTTTTGTATAGCCGCAATATCTATTATATTTGGTAGTCTTACAATAGCAGAATTAGCTTCACGAAATACAGAGGCTGGAGGAATTATAACTTATGCAGAAAATGCATACAACAAATATATAGCATGCGCCATAGGATGGTTTCACACATTTTTATATTATCCAACATTAGTTGCAGTTGTAGCATGGGTAGCAGGAATTTATATATGTATGTTATTTGGTATCAATAGCACATTAGAAACACAAACATTAATAGGTGCAATAGTAATAATTTATATGTATTTATCAAACGTATTGTCAGCAAAATTGGGAGGATACTTTCAAAATGCCTCTACAGTAATAAAAATAATTCCGTTAATATTAATAGCAGCTACAGGACTTATATTTGGAGATGTCTCTACAGTTGTAGTGTCAGATGTAACAAATATGCAATCTTTTGGATGGATAGCAGCAATAGCTCCAATAGCATTTTCATTTGATGGATGGATAGTTGCCACAAGTATAGGACATGAAATGAAAAAGCCCGAAAGAGATCTTCCTAAGGCTTTGGTTATAGCACCATTATTTATATTGGCAATATATCTATTATATTTTGTAGGTATAAGCAGTTTCTTGGGACCAGATGTAGTAATGCAAATGGGAGATTCTCATGTTGATTTAGCTGCAAATAAGATATTTGGACCTATGGGAGCTAAGATAATAGTAACTTTCGTTGTAATTTCAATTTTAGGAACCGTTAATGGACTTACAATGGGACATACTAGAATGCCTTACTCTTTATCAATCAGAGGAATGTTCCCAAATTATAAGAGATTTTCTGTTATGAATGAAAAGCTTGCTATGCCAGTTAATTCATCTATTATCGCTTTTATTATAAGTTGCGTGTGTTTAGTAATTCATTATTTAACTCAAAAGTTTTCAATGCTTCAAAACTCAGATATATCTGAGATATCAATAACAATAAATTATGTTTTGTATATTCTTTTGTATGTTAAAGTATTTAGAATGGGATGTAGCAGGGAGATAAAGGGAGTATGGAAAGGAATTATAAATCCTATCTTTGCAACCATAGGATCCCTTATAATATTATTTGGAAGCATTAGTAACCCATTATTTTCCCTATACACACTCATATGCGGATTACTTTTAATAGGTTCAGCCCTATTTTGGAAATACCAAAGTAAAAATATTGGCTTAGTAGATAAAATATCCAATTATTAATTTCATAAATACTATATTGAAATCAAATGACTTATTTGTAGAAGGATAAGTCATTTTTTTTATGTATAAATTAAAATGATATTTCTAAAAGTAATAGAGTAAGAGTTTAATTTATTTTATAAAGCTATTGACTTAAATTGGATAAAGATATATACTTATGTTAATTTATTAAATAATAACAATTATTGTTTAATAAAAACTGTAGGAGGTTTTTATAATGATAAATGGAAATTGGAACGGATTTAGAGAACTTGTTTTAGTAGATAAAGTAGAAGAATGTTCAGATATAATATCATTTTATTTTAAAGCAAAGGATGGAGGGGAACTTGCTGTTCATAAAGCAGGACAGTTTCTACCTTTCAAGATAAAGACAGAAGATCCAAAGTATAAAGATGTGATGAGAACTTATAGTTTATCGAATCACCCTAATGATTTTGTATATAGAATAAGCGTAAAAAAGGTTGAAGGTGGGCTTATAAGTACTTTTCTTCATGAAAATTTTAATATAGGAGATTCAATTGAAGCCATGGTACCAACAGGAGCTTTTACGATAAAGAACCGTCCAAAATCAAGACCTATAGTTTTGATATCCGGAGGAATAGGTGTTACGCCTCTATTATCAATGCTTTATGATGAGTCAAAGAGAAATAGCAATATTCATTTCATTCAAGCTGTACAGAATTCTAAAATGCATCCATTTAAAGATGAAATTGAATTAACCTCTAAGAGAATGGGAACAAAAAATACTGTATTTTACTCAAAACCTCTAGAAGAAGATAAAGAGGGAGTAAATTATGACTTTGAGGGAAGAGTTACAAAGGAATGGATAAATGAGAATCTTTCTTTAGAATCAGATTTTTATTTCTGTGGACCACCTCCATTTATGAAAGGATTAGAAAGTTCTCTGTTAGAACTTGGAGTAGATAAAGATAGAATTAATTATGAATTCTTTGCATAAAGATAATAAAATATACTAAAGAAGATGCCTCCTTATTATGGGAGGCATCTTTTTATGAAAATAAATAACCATCTCTAGTGTAAAACTTCTTAAAGATTTTATTTTTGAGTCTAAAGATTTGTCTATTTTAAATGTTTTTTTCATGATTTCACATCCCTATTGAATTTATAGTTTATTAACTATTATACTTAGATGTAAATAAATTTTTTATTCAAAGGGAGAGAAAAATGAGATTTCAAGGATATACAATAGTCACTGATATGGACGGAACTCTTTTAAATAGTAAGGGGAAATTGTCAGAGGAAAATATAGAGGCTATAAAAGAATTCACAGAACATGGTGGTAAATTTACGGTAGCAACAGGAAGAATGCTTCCATCAGTAAAAAGATTTATGGACAGGCTAAATATCAATCTTCCAGCTATACTATATAACGGAACGAAGATATATGATTTTGAGACAGGTGAAACAATATTTGAAGTTTTTTTAGAGGAAAACAGAAAGCAGGTTATAAAGAAAATTTTAAAAGAAAGACCTTCTTTAGGGATAGAGGTATATGCGGAAGAGATAGTTTATATTTACAACTCATGCAAATACACTGAGAGATTTTCAAAGTCAGGCTATGATGTAATATACGAAATAAACGAGGACTTGTTTGATAAAAACTGGGCTAAAGTTCTTATAATAGGAGAAAAAGAAGAGATAGACCTGTTAGAGGAAATATATCAGAAGCAATATGATAACGGACCAATAGTGAGAACTGGAGATAGGTATCTAGAGTTGGCGCCATTCAATACATCAAAAGGACATGCTCTAGGTATATTATGTGACAAACTAGGTATAGATAGGGATAGGCTTATTACGTTTGGAGATAATATGAATGATTCAGAACTTTTAACGGTTGGAGCTTTAGGATTTTGCGTAGAAAATGGAAGCGAAAGACTTAAAAGAGAAACAGCACATATAGCTCCTTCCAATGACAATCATATTATAGATTATGCAATAAAAAACATAATAAACTGAGAAAGGTTTTCAATTAAACAAAGATGATGAAGAATAATATATATTAGAGTATAAACATAGGAGGAATTTTAGATGAATTACATATTGTTTTTCCTTGTAGTATTAATTACTAATATAATTCAAGGAATAACGGGTTTTGCTGGTACGGTATTGGCTATGCCTTTTTCAATATTACTTTTGGGTATAGACGTAGCAAAGCCAGTGCTTAATATAGTTACAATCGTTGCATGTGGAATAATAGTTATAAAATCTTATAAGCACATAGTCTGGAATGAGTTTTTTAAGATGTCTATAATAATGCTCATAGGGGTTTTCATAGGAGAATATCTTTATAGTATATTTTCTGTAGATATATTATTGACTATATATGCAGTTTTCGTAATAATAATAGCCCTTAAAGGATTATTTGTGACTAAGGAATTTAATTTATGTGAAGCAGCACTTATAACAATAGTATTAGCAGCAGGAATAATACATGGTATGTTTATTTCGGGAGGACCTCTCCTTATAATATATGCTGTGAAAAAAATTAAAAATAAAGAACAGTTTAGAGCAACATTATCCCCAATGTGGATAGTTTTGAATGTTTATATCTTAATAAAACAAATAATAGATGGAGTTATAAATGCAACAATAATGGAAACTGTAGTTGTAGCTATTCCTGCACTTCTTATTGGAGTTATAATTGGGAATAGGCTCGCAGAAAAAATGAGTCAAAAAGCATTTTTAAAATTGTCTTACATTTTATTATTAATATCAGGAGTAAGCTTGATTATATAAAGTTGTATAAAATATCTAAAAAACAAATAAAAATATGTGAAAAATTAAAAAATTTTCAATATTCCTTGACGATATAGTAAATATTACTATATGATTAATATCAAGTTAACAAATTAATATGTATGTAAATAGAGGCGCAGTTAAAAAGAGTAATGAGAAAGAGGTAGACAGACCTAAGATAGCTCATGAAAGGGTTGATTGCCGAAGAAGGTGTGTATGTCAGCACATCTATCTGGGATTTGATTTAATAAATCAAGTACTCTCACTATTAAGTGATGGAGCTATTGCAGATTAAAAAAGAATTTTTGAGCAATAGTATTATATTTATACTATTGCTCTTTTTTATCAGCAAGTGCTTCCCCGATTACTGCATAAATTTTTTTATTAGAAAGGGAGAAGAACATGACAAATTTTATTAATGCTTTAAACGACTTTATCTGGGGGCCTCCCCTAATCATTCTAATGCTATCCACGGGAGTATATTTCACTGTGCGATCGGGATTTTTCCAAATAAGATATTTCAAATATATAATGCAACAAACGCTTGGAAAAGTGTTTAAGAAACAGGAAGACAGTGATGAAAAAGGAGTACTAAATCCTATTGAGGCAATTTCTACCGCAATAGGTGGCTCTGTTGGATTTGGTAATATCGCTGGTGTTGCTACTGCCATAGCTATGGGAGGACCTGGAGCCACTCTTTGGATGTGGATTACTGCTTTTTTAGGAATGCTTTTAAAGCAGGTAGAGGTAACACTTGCAGTTTATTACAGAAGAACAGATGAAAATGGTGATCCTTATGGAGGGCCTACTTACTATATGGAAAGAGGTCTTGGCGAAGAAAGAAACTTTAAGTTTTGGAAGGTTCTTGCCGCTATCTTTGGATGTGGAATCTTTTCAACATTTTTTATAACAGCTAGTAATTACACTGTATCAGAAGTTGTTGCATCAACTTTTAAGATCAATCAGCTTGTTGCAAGTTTATTTATAGTAGTTTGTACATACCTTATGATTTGGAAGGGAATGAAGTTTGTAGGAAAGGTATTTACGAAGCTTGTACCTTTAATGAGCGTTTCATATCTAGTATTTGGACTTTTAATAATAATTTTAAACTATAAGAATATACCTCATACTTTTTCACTTATATTTAATGGTGCTTTTTCAGGCAGTGCTGCTGTTGGAGGATTTGTTGGAGCAGCGGTATCTAAGGTTATATCTACTGGTATGGCCAGAAGTGTTTACTCTAATGAGGCTGGTTGGGGTACAAGCCCGATGGTTCATGCATCAAGTAAAACGAGACATCCTATTGAGCAAGGATTATGGGGATCATTTGAAGTATTTATAGACACTTTTGTTGTTTGTACTATAACATCTTTAGTTGTTATAATAACAGGAGAATGGTCTTCAGGAGTAGAGAGTGCAACTCTTACACTTAATGCATTTACAATGGGCCTTGGAAATTTCGGTAAGTACTTTTTAACTGTTACAATGCTTATATTTGGGCTTACTACATCAACAGGATGGTACGTTTACTATGAGGTAGTTTTAAGACATTTAGCAGACAAAAATGCAAAGCTAAAAAATGCTATTTTAAAAGTATTTAAATATTGTTACCCATTGCCGGGCTTTATTATGACAGCCTACATACTCTATGTTGGAGAGATAAGCATATGGACTTTTGTTGATATAACAAGCGGAATCCCAACATTTATAAATGTTGCTGTGGTTCTTGCACTTTCAAAACAGTATTTCGTACTTCTTAAAGATTATAAGGCTAGATATCTAGGAGTTGGAACTGTAGATGAATCCGTAGATATATTCTATGAAGATAAGTTAGTTAGAGAAAAAAGGGAGGTTGCTTAGATGAGGGAAATATTCGTAAATGGACAAGTTTATACTGTTACTAATGGTATGAAAGAAGCTTTTGTTTTGGAAGATGGACGTTTCATTTATGTAGGAAAGAATGAAGGTGCTCTTGAATTCAAAGAAGAGGAAAGCACAATTACGGATTTAAATGGCAAATTTGTTACTGCAGGATTTAATGATTCTCATATGCACTTAGTTGGATATGGATATTCTCTTCAGATGATTAAGCTTGGGGAGCATACATCATCTTTAAAAGACATGAAGGATGCCATAAGAGAATTTATAGAATCTAAAAATTTAAGACAAAATGAATGGATAAGGGGAAGAGGATGGAATCATGATTATTTCACAGATGAAAACCGATTTCCAAATAGATATGATTTAGATGAGATAACAACAGAGTATCCAATATGTATAATACGTGCATGTGGACATGCATGTGTAGTTAACTCAAAAGCCTTAGAGATTATAGGAATCACTAAGGATACTCCTCAAGTAGAAGGTGGACAGTTTGACATAGATGAAAATGGAGAGCCTTTAGGGATATTTAGAGAAAATGCTTTAAATATGATTTATGACAATATACCTGTGCCTTCAAAAGAAGAAATAAAGGATATGATAGTAGAAGCTAGTAGCAGCTTGAATTCTTATGGAGTAACTTCTGTTCAGACAGATGACTTTATAGTATTCCCTACTATGGATTATGAAGTAATAATTGAATCTTTTAAAGAGCTAGAGAGTGAAGGAAGACTTAACGTTAAGGTTTATGAACAGGCGCAACTTGTGAATTTAGAACTTCTTAAAGAATTTATTGAAAAAGGATATAATACTGGGTTTGGAAGCAGTTATTTTAAGATAGGACCTTTAAAACTTTTAGGAGATGGTTCATTAGGAGCTAGAACAGCTTATCTTAGTTCACCTTATGAAGACGATCCGAGCACTTCAGGAATATCTGTTTATACCCAAGAACAATTCGATGAAATGATAGGATATGCTCATGCTAATGGAATGCAGGTAGCAGTTCATGCTATTGGTGACGAAATCATGGTTATGATAGTAGAGGCTATAGAAAAAGCACTAAAGAAAAACCCAAGGGAAGATCATCGTCATGGTATAGTTCACTGCCAGATAACCACAAAGGATCTTATAAATAAATTTAAAGAATTAGATCTTCACGCATATGTACAATCTATTTTTTTAGATTACGATATAAATATAGTAGAAGATAGAATAGGGAAAGAAAGAGCAAAGACAACTTATAACTTCAAAACCCTTATGAATAACGGCACCAAGGTTTCAAATGGCTCGGATTGTCCAGTAGAACTGCCAAATGTTCTTAATGGAATACAATGTGCAGTTACAAGAATGAATCTAGAAGGAACAAAAGGACCGTTCTTAAATGAAGAAGCTCTTTCCGTAGAAGAAGCTATTCAGTCATACACTACAATGGCAGCTCACAGTTCGTTTGAAGAGAACATTAAAGGGTCAATAGAATGTGGAAAATGTGCTGACTTTGTGGTCTTAGATAGAAACTTACTAAATAGTGATTTGAAAACAATAAAAGATATAAAAGTGCTAGAAACTTATGTGGATGGAAAGTGCGTTTATAGAAAATAAGTATAAAAAAAGGTTATTTATTTTTTTAATAAATAACCTTTTTTTGTTGATAAATCTTAAGATTTTTATAATGTATTTCTTAAGCGATTAATGATAATATTTATATAATAAACAACTTAAGGGAGGTAAGATATGTTCGGCTTTATAAAAGAATTTATAAAAAATCCTAGAATAGTTGGAGCTGTAGCACCAAGTGGAAAGCGGTTAGCTGAAAAAATGATAGAAGATGTAGACTTTAGAAATTGTAGATGTATAGTAGAATATGGACCAGGAACAGGAGTATTTACAGAAAAAATCATAGCAAGAAAATGTGAAGATACATTATTTTTAGTTCTAGAAAAGAATAAAGCTTTTTGCGACGATCTAGATGTGAAATATGGTCACAAGAAAAATATTAAAATAATAAATGATGGTGCAGAAAATATAAAAATGTATTTAGAGATATATGAGATAAACAAGGTAGATTATGTTGTATCAGGATTACCTTTTGCATCTCTTCCAAAGATGATAAGTCACATGATATTAGACAATACTAAGAACATATTAAAGCCAGATGGAAAATTCATCACTTTCCAATATTCCCTTGTAAAAAAAGAGTTTATGAGAACATATTTTCAAAGTATCAGCACTAAGAGAGTAATGATAAATTTCCCTCCAGCATATGTTTTAAAGTGCAATTAGAGAGATATGAAAAGCTAAAAGTATTTAAAACTAAATTTACCAGTAATAAATAAGTTAATATTAACTCAAAATAGTCTAAAGAGTATCTTTAGGCTATTTTTTATTATTTTTCTATTACTTAAGAGGAGGGAGAACCTATGAAAAAGTTATTTAGAGGGATAATTTTATTTATATACATGATAACATTATTTATAGTATGTCCTGCAATGGCTGAAGAAGCCAAGGATGATGAAGCGTATTCTATTACAACAAAACAAGATATATTGACTATGATGATGGCATATCCAGAATATATTAATGATATTGAAAAGAGCAGTGATGGAAAAGTATTTATAATAACTAAATCAGGAAAGAAGATACTTTACGATGATGGAAAGAAGAAGAATTTTGATGGAAAGATGAATAATGCGGATATTCAAGATATACTGGAAGAGCCTTATCCACTTAATATGATAGATCATCTGATGGAGGTAAATAAAGACCCAGGAAGATTTAGATGCTATGCCTTATTAAATGAAGTTTATGGTGCTAGTCAAAGTCAAGTTTCAAAACATCTTGTGGGAGTCAGTGCTCCTTACAATAAATATTTGTTTAATAAGAATAATGGTGCAGCTGAAGCGCTTGGAAAAGCTATGGAAGAGCTTAGAGGTATAGCTTCTGGAAATGGAAAAGTTGCCGGATTAATTAATCCAATAAATGGGAGCTTTAATTATAGAGTAATATCAGGTACAGGACAGCTTAGTCCCCACGCTTATGGAATAGCTCTCGATATAAACAGTAGTCCTAGTGACTATTGGAAATGGGCAACTAGAGAAGCAGGAGAAAAGCGTATGAAATACTATCCAAAGGAACTTGTTGAGACATTTGAAAAATACAATTTTGTTTGGGGAGGAAAGTGGGGACACTTTGATATCCTTCATTTTGAATATAGGCCTGAGATAATTATTAAAGCTAAATATTTTCAAAATGGTTCATTTACCAAGGATAAGTGGTTTGGAGACGTGCCAATGAATGAGGAAGTGGAGTCGTATATAAAGAAAATTAACGAGGCACTAGATTAATATAAGCAATAGTAAAATCAGGAGGACATTTATGAGATCTAAGGATGGCATTAAAAAATTAATCTTATGCAAATATGTAATTATAATATTATTAATGTTTATGTCCATGAATTTTTCTACTGTAAAGGCCTATGGAGCTGAGAAGGTAGATGAAGAAGTCAAAGCTGAAATACGAAGTTTTATAGAAAGGGTAATATCAGAAAGAAATAAAGCTATAGTGACAAATGAGCCAGAAAATATAAAGGCTGTTTATGATGTAAGCACTAAATTTGGGCAATGGTCTTACGAGAGCGAAGAAAAAAAGATGATTTATCTACATAATTGGGAACAAAAACAAGGTGTGAAATTTACAGAGATAATACCTATGGTATTTATAACTAGGATAAGTGAAACTGATAGCGGAGGCTTTAAAGTAAACTTTACTTGTTCTACTGAGTATAGATACATATATGAGGATAGACCTGAAGAGGTTAATAAAGCCAGAATAGGTACATATCATGTTCAGACTTTAGTAAACAAGAATGATAAGCTATTAATTTCAAAAGAATGGTATACAGACCCATTTGCAGATTCTTTAAATTTAGAAAAATTAAAGGTGGATGATGTTAAACAATTCATACTATCCCAAGATTCACGGGATTTTTCTAATTTAAATGACAAGAGAAAGCGAGTTAAAGAATACGCTGACAAATATTGTGGGGCAGCAGAAGAAGAACAGTATGGTTTTAAGTATAACAAAGCTTATAGAAACTTTAATCCAGAAGGTGGGGATTGTGCGAACTTTGCCTCTCAATGCCTTCACGAAGGAGGAAAGTTTAGAAAAGGCGGTGCATGGAATTATAATAAAGGAGATGCTACAGCATCTTGGGTAAATGCAGATAAGTTTAAAAACTATTGGGTCTATAGCGGCAGAGCTTCAGTTCTAGCTTATGGAAATTATGAGAAGGTATATAAAGCATCATATAAACTTTTACCTGGTGACTTTGTAGCCTATGAGAAAAAAGGTGACGTAGAGCATATTTCAATGGTAACTAATGCTGACTCTAGAGGATATGCCTTAGTTACTTGTCATAATACTGATAGAAATGATGTACCATGGGATTTAGGATGGAGTGACAAAGACATAAAGTTTTGGCTAGTAAGAGTGCACTTTCCAAACTAGAAATATAAAAAAATAACCACCCTCATTACTGAGGATGGTTATTTTTGTTGAGATTTGAGGTTTTTCTATTTTGTATAATTATCAAAATATCCTTGTATGAATATTATTGGTGTTCCCTTATCCCCACTTCCAGATGTAAGGTCTGATAAAGAACCTATAAGATCAGTAAGTCTTCTTGGTGTTGTTCCTTGAGCTGCCATAGATCCTACAAGGTCAGCATCCTTATGCTTGATATACTCAGAAATTGCAGTCTTTAATTCTTCACCTCTAAGATTTGCAAATTCATTATCAGCAAGATACTTTAATTTAACTTCATTTGGAGTTCCATCAAGTCCTTCAGTGTAAGCTGGTGAAACAACTGGGTCAGCAAGTTCCCAAATCTTACCCACTGGATCTTTGAAGGCTCCATCTCCATATATCATAACTTCAACAGTTTTACCTGTCTTTTCTTTTAACATAGCTTGTATCTTATCTACAACTGGCTGACACTGACGTGGGAAAAGCTTAACGCTTTCTTCAGTTGCCTTATTTGAACCTAGTAAACCATAAGATTCATTAAATCCACTTCCATCAATAGATTCAGTTAATATTTCATCAAGGCTATACACTTTTTCTCCGCCATTTGCCTTTAGTATTCTCTTACTTCTAAATCTTGTATGGATATCACAAGTAAGAACACTCTTAGTATACTCTAATATAGTCTTAGGATTGTTTGAGAATATAACCTCACACTCTACTCCATAGCTTTCAATTAGAGATTTGTAGTAGTCTATATAATCAACACCAGTAAAAGTATGTTTATTGTATCCGAATAAATCACGGAATTGTTTTTCTGTTAGAACATCTGTCCAAGGATTTACTCCTTTTTCATCAAGTAAATCTATATCTACTAAGTGATTACCAACTTCGTCAGACGGATAGCTAAGCATTAAAACTACTTTCTTAACGCCCTTTGCAATTCCACGAAGACAGATAGCAAATCTGTTACGGCTTAGTATTGGGAATATAACTCCTACAGTATCATCACCGAATTTTGCATTGACATCTTTAGCTATATTATCGATAGTTGCATAGTTTCCTTGAGCACGAGCAACTACAGATTCAGTTACAGTAACTACATCCTTATCGTTTATTGAAAAACCTTCAACTTCTGAAGCTTTCATTACGCTGTCAAAAACGATTTGAGCTATGTCATCTCCTTCATTTATGATTGGGCAACGAAGTCCTCTAACAACAGTTCCAACTACTCTTTCCAATGTTATCTCTCCTTTTGAATGAAAATTAAAATATTTTTATCTCACTCTTGTAATATACCTCATTTTAGTGTTATAAGTAAAATAAATAGATATAATAATAGATATAAGGAGTGCTTATATGGCTAGTAAATTAGATTTGTACAAAGTGTTTTGTATGGTTGGAAAACATAAAAGCTTTTCAAAAGCAGCAAAGGAATTATATATGACACAGCCTGCAGTAAGTCAATCTATAATGCAGCTTGAAGATGAACTTGAAATAAGACTTTTCACTAGAACTTCAAAGGGAGTTATTTTGACTAATGAAGGAAAACTCATATATGAATATGCTAATTCAGCTATTAATTTAATAAATACTGGAGAGGAAAAACTTCTTGAAGCAAGAAACCTTTTAATTGGAGATTTAAAGATAGGTGTAGGTGATACTATATCAAAATATTTTCTAATGCCTTATTTAGAAGAATTTCATAAGAGATATCCAAACATAAAATTTAAAATAATCAATGCAACTACATTGGAACTTTGTTCTATAGTAAAAAGTGGAGAAATAGATATTGCTATATGTAATTTGCCTATAACTGATTCAGCTCTAGAGACAAAACAGTGTATGGAAATACAAGATATATTTGTATGTGGCGAAAAATATAAAAATAAATTTCAAAAGCCAATAAGTTTTAAAGAACTATCAAAGTTCCCACTTATACTTTTAGAATCCAAATCTCTCTCACGACAGTACATAGAAAAGTATCTTTTATCTAATGGAATTTCTATAAATCCTGAAATAGAGCTAGGATCATATGATCTTCTATTGGAGTTTACGAAGATAAACTTAGGAATAGCTTGTGTTATAAGAGAATTTTCAAAAGAATATCTGGAAAAAAATATAATTTATGAGGTTCCGTTAAAGGCTTCTATTCCTAAAAGGAGCATAGGGATATGTTTTTTAAAGAGTGTTCCGTTATCCCCTGCATCCACAAAGTTCTTAGAAATTTTTGATGAAAGATTAGAAAATTAAAATGGAATATGTTGATGGATATATATGTAATTAATATAATGAATATAAGGAGTAAATGATTTTTGTTAGAGGAGATTTTATAATGAAAAAATTTATCAACATAGTCTTTATTTTTCTTTGTATCTTTATATTCTCATCTTGTAAAATAAATCTTAATTGTGTAGGACAAATAAAACAAAGAACCTTAACAAAAGAAGAAACTAATGTCTTAAAACTCATGGGACTTGATGATAAAAGTAAAATATATGATTACAACGTAGACAAAGGTGCAAAAGCTATTTATGTTAATCTTTATTTTTTAGATGAAAATCTTAAATGGGAAAACAATGGAGGTATTGGGGCAAATTTAGATTCTTTTAAAGGTACTATTGGTATATTGAAAGATGAAAGTGAAAGATTACAGGTAAGTCTTGAAGAAAAGAATGGAATAAGCATGTTTAAATCAAATTCAGATTTATACCTTGATGCCGATAAGAAAATCAGAAGTATTTGGTGGAATGATAAAGCAGACATTGAACATGAAAAAGAAATTCCTTTAGCAATTCAAGTTATAACAAAGTCAACTAAGGTTATGAGCTTCTCGGGAGAAAGTTTTTATGAGCCAGAAAGACTAAAAGGTCATGATGCAGTAATTGCATTGACTGTTAAGTTTTCTAAGAATGAAATAGAATAAATATCATATAGTTTATAAAAATTAAGGACAACTTTATGTTAAGTAAAGTTGTCCTTTTTAAAACACAAAATAGGAAACACAATCTAAATAAGTAAAAATATAGATAAATATTTTAAGATTTAGAAGGTGAAATATTTAAAATGTATAATGTAAATTGTAGGTAACTTAAAAATATTAAAATTAAGTGAAAATTAAGCTGTATACATTAGATGGAGTTTCGAATGTATACATTTCTTATGAGAGGAGAAGATTATGAGAAAGTTTTTAAGGTGGATCTCTCAAAATTTTATTTTAATTCTTATACTTATGGCTATTAGCCTATTTTTCTCGTTAGGCTTATCAAAGGTTAAAAATTTTTCAGAGCTAGCATATGAAAATGAATATTATATTGGAAATAACTGTATTGAACTTAGTATAGATGATTTTGAAACTTCTTATAAAGAAGTCATTACTTCTATTATGGATAATGGTAGATATAATTTATTTAACACAAGAATACCTGGTCAATCTTATTCTGCTAATGGAATATATTTAAATGAAAATTTAAAAGTAGTCCCATCACTTATAAGAGGGAGATTTTTTACTAAAGATGATTTTTCAACTGAATATAAGGAAAGTTTAGTTGTCATAGGTAAAGGACTATTAGATAAGGTTGAAAAGCAAGGAGAAGATGAATATATTTTTTTTAATGAGAAAAGGTGTAAGGTAATAGGGGTTATGGGTGATGAGAAAAAACAAAAAATGCTTGATTACACTTTAATTTTTAATTTAAAAGATTTTTATAATACCAATCAATATCCTAAGGTTTCAAATGGATGGTATCTAAGTAGCAAGGATAAATCATCAGATTTATATGAGGTGATAGATAAAGCAAATGAATCTATGGGTAAGAATAGTAATACAAGATTTACGGTGTCAAAGCACAATATACAACCTAATCCTATTAAGACAGCACTGAAAGGGACGAGCAATATCACTACATATTTTGGATGCTTTGCAATCGTAATAGCTTTAAATATATTTATAATAGTTAAACAATGGATAGGGGAGAGGATTAAAGAAATTGGAGTTAGAAAAGCATTTGGAGCAAGTGATAATCAGATATATAAATTGGTGTTTAAGGAATATATGGAGATTTCATTATTCTCCTCACTTGTGGCTCTTTTAATCCAGGGCATATTAATTAAATCTGATATCTTTGATATATCTGGAAATATCGCATTTTTAAATTTTGTAGCAATCACCATATTTTCTTTTATTTTTTCATCAATACTGCTTCTTATATCAATCAGAGAAATAAATAAGATTCAAGTAAACAACATTATGAGGGGAGATGTGTGATGTGAAAATATTTAAGTATGCATATCTTAATATAAGCAAGAAAATGTTAATAAACTTTATAATAATGATTCAGGCAGCAGCAATATGTTTCCTTTTCTATTCAGTTATGGATGTTAATAAAAAGATATCTGATGAAGCAGATAAAATTCTTAATGTTTTTAATGGGAAAAAAGCATGGTACATGAAAAACTCAGGAGAATTTCATTACAGATTTTTTGATGGAACTATAACTCCAGATAGAATATTAGAAGCATATAAAACAGTAAAGGAGGGGGACTTTATTCATTTTTATCTTGATGATGATTTTTCTATGATGAAAAAATTTAAAAATATGGATAATTTTATAGCTAATCCTTCAAGTAAAGTTATTGATGGTGAGGAATATCTAGCAGTTAAAGGCTTTAATATAGATAAAGATATGAACAAACAGTTTAAAATGAAGTTTATATCCGGCAACAGGTTTGAAGACAAGGATTTTGAAACTATACAAGATGTGATGCCAGTAGTTTTAGGATATGATTATAATGGTAAATATAAAACAGGAGATACGATTACATATTTTGACAATGTAACTTCAAAAATTAAAAAATGTATAGTTATAGGAATACTTGAAGAAGATACTTCTCTTTTATATAAAATAAATACTGTTGATAGTTTTTTGAATCTTAATTCAAGTATTGTAAAACCCTTTATTGATTTAGATAAATTACCAAAGAGTGAACTTATGACAACATATAAGAGTCAAGTATTTAATTTTTTTAATACTTCATATTTTTTATTTGATGCTTCTAAGAGTGATGAAGAAATTAAATCTATTGTAGATGATATAAACAATAAATTTAGTGAGCTTAAGATAGGAAAACAAGAGATCACCACTGCTGATAAATATCTTGCTCTTAATAAGGAAATGCTTTTGGCTCAGAAGAAAAATTCAGAAACATTATCAATAATAGTAACGCTATTTTTATCAATTGGAATAACAAGCTCTATGATGTATAGCATAAAACGAGAAAAAAGCCAAATAGGTGTGCATATTTTAAGTGGAGCTACTTTAAATGATGTATCTCTGACCTTGTTTATACAGAATTTTATGATTATGTGTATAGGTGGAATAGCTTCCTTTGGATTTATTAAAGCTAAATATTCAACTATAAATTATAAGTTTATTATATATATATTAATTATAATGTTTGTAATAGATATTATAATTAGTATCATACCAATAAAGACTATAAAAAAGCTTAATGTTAATGAATTGATTAGGAGTGGTGAGTAAAATGAGTCTAATTGAACTTAAAAATATATGTAGATTTTATGGGAAAGATGATGCTCAAACTAAAGCACTTAACAATGTAAGTTTGACAATAGATAGTGGAGAAATGGTTGCAATTATGGGAACTTCAGGTTCAGGAAAATCCACTCTTTTAAATATAATAGGATGCTTAGACAAAAAAACAGATGGGGAATATTATTTTGATGACAAAAGGATAGATGAATATAGTAAAAATGACCTTGCAGAATTGAGAAACTCAGCTTTTGGTTTTGTAGTACAGTATTTTGCTTTGATAGATAGCTACTCGGTCTATGAAAATGTTGAAATTCCTTTAGTTTATAATAAGACTAAGGTTTCCAATAAAAAAGAAAGAATTAAGGAGACGCTATGTAAGTTAGGAATAGAACATAAAATTCATAAACATCCTAATGAACTATCAGGTGGTCAATGTCAAAGAGTAGCTATAGCTAGAGCTATAGTAAACAATCCTAAAGTTATCCTTGCAGATGAACCTACAGGAGCATTAGATCAAAAGACAGGTCATGAAATAATGGACATATTAAAAAAATTAAATAGTCAAGGAAAGACTATAATAATAGTAACACATGATCCTAATGTAGCAGCTTCATGTCATAGAACAATAATTCTTGAGGATGGAAAATTAAAGAACCAAGAAACTAAATTAAATTCTTAAATAAAAAATATAACTGGAAATAAATATTTCCAGTTATATTTTTTATTCTAATTTATAAAGATTAATTGTATATTTGAAAACAACTAAGTTTCAGTATCTTTATTTTTAACTTCATATTTTTTTCTAACGTCATATAAGCTTAAATCCCCCATCAAAAGGAGAAGCCCTAGTAACAAAACTAATATTGCTATAGGCCAAAAAACAATAATAAGTATGGAACCGCAGATCAATGTAGTACATCCAACAATTACATCTATTAAATCTCTCATTGAATTATTGATATTAATCAACCCCTTAAGAATTTTATGAAAAATTAATTTTTGAGATTTAATATAATGATAACATATTTTGTATAAAAAGTTAATTAAATATAGTATTATAAAATCCTATAAACTCAGCATTTAAATGTTAAGTTTATAGGATTTTTATTGTTTAAACATTAATCTATTTATTTATCATATAACCAACTTTAAATTATCTAGCTATACTATTCTTTGCGTAACTCTTCATTTTTCACTACGTAACTCTTCACTTATTTATAAGTAGTATGAGTAGATGGTTCTTCCTTTCCATAAGGACTTTTATTATGAGCTTTACTATTTACTTCATGTTGATAATTTGGTGATGTAATATCAGCGTGAGCTTTTTTATGTTTATTTTCACAATCACATCCGCAGCATTTATGATCACTCATTACTATCCCTCCTATTTATTATGAGATAATTTTGATCTCTTTGTGAATTTCTTTCCGCTTACATTGGAACCTCTTTTTTCACCATGCTCTATGGCTATTTCTGAGCCAGCTTCAGCATACATTTTTCTCATTTCAGCATTAGATTTTGGACGATCTTTTATTCTATTTTTATTATTATCCATTTAGAATTCCTCCCTCATTAAATATTTGGATTCCTTCTATAGTAGTTTCTCCGCAGAATAAAAAAATATTATTTATGAAAGCAAGAATGTTAAGGGTAAAATGTTTATAATTAAAATATAGAAATATAATTTAATTATTTAGATAATATTGGAGCATATGGTATGATAAAATATTTGTTATAATCAGACATTTAAAGATAGATAAGGAGAATTTTTATGGAAGAAAAAGAGATGCTAAAGATATATGATTTAAATTTAGAATATATAGATGACATTGAAAGAAATGAAGCACACCAAAAAGAACTATTACACGAAGTAGTTCATTGCTGGATTGTTGATGTACACGATGATGAACCATGGATTTATCTGCAGCAAAGATCTTTTTTAAAGAATGAGTTTGCAGGTTTATACGATATATCTGTGGCTGGACATGTGAGTTCAGGTGAAGAGCCAGAACTGAGCGTTCTTCGTGAAATAGAAGAAGAAATAGGATTAAAAGCTGAATTGAAAGATTTAAAATATCTTGGTTATGCTATAGAACATTTAAAATGCAAAGGATATTATGATAATGAACTTTGTAGAATCTTTATTTATAAAACTAATAAAGAATTAGATTTTAAGACAAATCAAGAAGTAGAAAAAATAGTGAAGGTTCCTTTTAGTGAATATAAAGAGTGGTTCTTAAAAGAAAAAAGTGATATTTGTGGTATAGATATAGAAAGTGGATCAAAAATAACTATAAGTTCAAAAGATATTTGTAGACATAGCGAGGAAGCAATTAGCATTCTAATTACTCATATTGCCACACATAAAAATTCTAATTAGGTAGCAAAATATTAGAGAAAGGATGTGTTGTATATGGTAAACAAACCTGGCGCATGCAACCGAGTACAAAAAGGTAAAAGAAGACAAAAGCTCCATGCAGATCAAAATAATGTAGGTGATCCTAAAAATAAACCTGAATATAAGAATTTTAATGGAGAACCAATAGAATAATTTAAAAATTTCTTACCCAATCTTCTCAGAAGATTGGGTATTTTTTATATAAAATAATATTTATTTTTATATTTACACATAATATAAAAAGTATAAATTATAGTAATTTAAAAATAATGAATAAAACCTATGAGGAAGGAAGGGAAGATATGAAACAGATGAAAAGCATGGATGGAAATACTGCTGCAGCATATGTTTCTTATGCATTTACAGAAGTAGCATCCATATATCCTATAACTCCATCAAGCCCAATGGCAGAAGTAGTAGATGAATGGGCAGCTCAAGGAAAGAAGAATATTTTTGGAGAGCCTGTAAAAGTAGTAGAAATGCAATCTGAAGCAGGAGCAGCAGGAGCTCTTCACGGTTCTTTGCAAGGAGGAGCTTTATCAACTACCTATACAGCATCTCAAGGATTACTTCTTATGATACCTAATATGTATAAGATGGTGGGAGAAAGACTTCCAGCTGTAATTCATGTAGCAGCAAGAGCTTTGGCAACATCATCCTTAAGTATATTTGGAGATCATCAAGACGTGATGGCAGCAAGACAGACTGGATTTGCTATGTTATCAGATGGTTCTGTTCAAGAAGTTATGGACTTATCTGCAGTAGCTCATCTTACTGCTATAAAATGCAGAATGCCTTTTTTAAATTTCTTTGATGGATTTAGAATTTCTCATGAGATACAAAAGATAGAGGTAATAGATCAAGAACATTTAGCAAAGCTAGTAGATTATGATGCACTTCAAAACTTTAGAGATAGTGCTTTAAATCCTAGCCACCCAGTTACAAGGGGAACAGCTCAAAATCCAGATGTATACTTCCAAATGTGTGAATCTATAAATAAACACTACGACGATATTCCAGAGATAGTAGAGCAATATATGAATGAAATAACTAAAATTACAGGAAGAGAATATCACTGTTTTGACTATTATGGAGATCCAGAGGCAGATAGAATCATAATAGCTATGGGTGCAGTGATGGAAGTTGTGGAAGAGACTATAGATTATTTGCGAGCTAGAGGAGAAAAGGTTGGTTTAGTCAAGGTTAGATTATATAGACCATTTTCTATGGAAAGACTTCTAAAAGTTATACCAAAGACAGTTAAAAAGATTGCTGTCCTTGATAGAACAAAAGAACCTGGAGCTATAGGAGAACCTTTATATCTTGATGTTATAAAGACTTTTTATGGCAAAGAAAATGCTCCATTAATTGTAGGAGGAAGGTTTGGATTAGGGTCAAAAGACCCAACACCATCTCATATATTAGCAGTTTATGATAATTTAAAAGCTGACAAACCAAAAGAAAGATTCACTATAGGAATAATAGATGACGTAACAAATTTATCATTAAATTCAAAGGAAGAAATAGATGCAGCACCATCAGGCACAACAGCATGTAAGTTCTGGGGATTAGGATCAGATGGAACTGTTGGAGCTAACAAGAGCGCTATAAAGATAATAGGAGACCATACTGACATGTATGCTCAAGGCTATTTCTCTTATGATTCTAGAAAATCAGGAGGAATAACTATTTCCCACTTGAGATTTGGTGATAGTCCTATAAAATCTCATTATGAAATAGATAAAGCGGATTTTGTAGCTTGCCATAAGCAGTCATATGTTTATACATATGATTTACTAGATGGATTAAAGAAAAACGGAAAGTTCCTGCTCAACACTATATGGTCAGCAGAAGAACTTGGAGAACATCTGCCAGGTAATTTAAAGAGATATATAGCTGAAAATAATATAGATTTTTATACCATCAATGCTGTAGATATTGCACAAAGAATCGGACTTGGTGGAAGAATAAATATGATAATGCAGTCCGCTTTCTTTAAACTGACAAATATAATTCCAATAGATGATGCAGTAAAATATCTAAAAGAAGCTGTTGTAAAATCTTACGGCAAAAAAGGCGATAAGGTAGTTAATATGAATTACGAAGCTATAGAAGCAGGAATAAACTCTATAGTAAAAATTCAAGTACCTGAGGATTGGAAAAATGCAGAGGACTCTAAGAATCACAGCATAGGTGATGTACCAAAATTTATAAAGGAAATATGTGAACCTATGAATAAGCTTCAAGGAGATAAGCTTCCTGTATCTACATTTATAGATAATGGAGCAGGTGATGGAACTTTCATGGCTGGAACCACAGCTTATGAAAAGAGAGGAATTGCGGTAAATGTACCAGAGTGGCTTCCTGAAAACTGTATTCAATGCAATCAGTGTTCATATGTATGTCCTCATGCTACTATAAGACCTTTCCTATTAAATGAAAAAGAAGCAGCTGATGCTCCAGAAGCATTTAAGCTTCTTAAAACTAAAGGAATAAAATCAGAAGATGCAACTGATTTTACTATAGCTATTTCACCTTTAGATTGCGTGGGATGCGGAAATTGTGTTGAGGTGTGTCCAGCACCAAATAAGGCGTTAATAATGAAACCTAAGGATAGTCAGGATGACCAAATTCCTTGTTGGGATTATGCTGTAGAAAAAGTATCGAAGAAAGTAAATCCAATGAAAAAAACTACAGTAAAGGGCAGTCAGTTTGAACAGCCATTACTAGAATACTCTGGTGCTTGTGCAGGATGTGGAGAGACTCCTTATGCTAAACTTGTGACTCAATTATTTGGAGACAGAATGATAATTGCTAATGCCACAGGATGTTCATCAATATGGGCATCAGGAGGAGCCGCAACAGCATATACCGTAAACAAAAATGGTCATGGACCTGCTTGGGCAAACTCTTTATTTGAGGATAATGCTGAATATGGATTTGGAATGCATATGGCATCAAGTACTATAAGAAAGAGATTGGAAAATAACATAATAAAAGCTATAGATTCAGACTTAAATAACGAAGTAAAGTCAGTTCTACAAGATTGGCTAGATAATGTAAATCTTGGAGAGGGCAGTAGAGAAAGAGCTGAAAAAGTAGAGAAGGCATTAGAAAATATAGATAATCCTATAGCTAAAGTTATTCTAAAAGATAAAGATTTCTTAATTAAGAGATCGCAATGGATATTTGGTGGAGATGGCTGGGCTTATGATATAGGATATGGTGGCCTTGATCATGTATTGGCATCAGGAGAAAACGTCAATGTACTTGTATTTGATACAGAAGTATATTCTAACACTGGAGGCCAATCATCAAAAGCAACACCAATGGCTGCAGTAGCAAAATTTGCAGCATCAGGAAAGAGGACGAAAAAGAAAGACTTAGGACTTATGGCTATGAGTTATGGCTATGTATATGTGGCTCAAATAGCTATGGGAGCAGATAAAAATCAAACAATAAAAGCTATAACAGAGGCAGAAGCTTATGATGGACCATCGCTTATAATAGCTTACTCAACATGTATAAATCAAGGGCTTAAGGGTGGAATGACCTTATCTCAGGAAGAACAAAAGAGAGCTGTAGATTGTGGATATTGGGCTTTATATAGATATAACCCAATGTTGAAATCTGAAGGAAAGAACCCATTCTCTTTAGATTCTAAAGAACCGAAAGCAGACTTTAAGGAATTCTTGATGAGTGAAGTTAGGTATGCGGCTCTTGCAAAGACTTTCCCTGAAATAGCAGATAAGTTATTTGAAAAAACTGAAGAGGATGCAAAGGAAAGACTGGAAACTTATAAAAAGATGGCTGGTCAATAACTTTACAAAGGGAGTCTATATTTCTTCTTCGAGTGTTAATGACTTTTGTATTGGAGAGAGAAATAAAGATGGATGAAAATAATAATCCTTAAAACTTTATTTTTTAATAAAATTTGATATACTAAAAGTAGTAATTTTTCATTATAAATTACTACTTTTCTTTTACTCATATATAATAAAAAAAATAAATTAAAGGTTTTAATGAAAACAATAGGAGGGGTTAAAGTGAGGATTAAAAGAAAGCATATAATATATTTTATAATGTCAATAATGATTATGGCATTATTAGCAGGATGTGGAGACAAGACTGTTACTAAAAAGGATAGAGAAGGTAATGAGTTTACTCAACCTAAAAAAATAGAAAAGATCGTATCAGCCTCATCCTCTAATACAGAAATATTAGCTGCATTAGGATTAGGGGATAAAATCATATGCACTGATAAATATTCAGATGATATAGAGGGTCTTAGAGAAGATAGAACCAAGATTGATTTCATGAATATAAATGCAGAAACAATAATTTCGTTAGAGCCAGATATTGTTATAGCATCTACAATGAGTAAGTCGGGAAGTGAAGATCCATTAAAGAGCATAAAAGACGCAGGAATACCAGTCGTATATATGCCAAGTAGCAAAAACTTAGATGGTATATATGATGACATAACATTTTTATCTGATATTACAGGAACATCTGAAAAAGGAAAACAACTTGTAAAAGATATGAAAAAAGATGTAGAGGATATAAAGAAAATTGGAGACACAATAAAAGATAAAAAGAAAGTTTATTTTGAGATAGGATCTACTCCTGGACTATATAGTTTTGGAACGGACACTTTTTTAAATGAACTAATAAATATTATAGGAGCTGAAAATATATTTGCTAATGAAACTGGATGGATTGCTCCAAGTGAAGAAAATGTTATTTCAGATAATCCAGATGTAATATTGACAAATGAAACTTACATACCAAATGCTGTAGAATTAATAAAGCAACGTCCAGGCTGGGAAAATGTTAATGCAATTAAAAACAATAAAGTATTTTTAATTGACCAAAATTCATCATCTAGATCAACACAAAATGTTGTAAAAGCTTTAAAGGAAATGGCGAAAGCTATATACCCAGAACAGTATGAATAGGAAACTAAATAAATCACTAAAATTACTGCTAATCCCCGCAGTAATTTTAGTGATTTTTATGGGAACTTCTATTGGAAGCTCCTATATAAGTATAGGCGAGGTTATATCCATAATAGGGAATAAGCTTTTTAATTTACCAATTATGAAGGGGATAGAGCCAAAGGACGTATCAATAATATGGGTTATAAGATTTCCAAGAGTGCTTTTAGCATTTTGTGTGGGAGCAGCTATTTCAGTAAGTGGAGCTGTAGTTCAATCTATTTTAAAGAACCCATTAGCATCACCATTTACATTAGGAGTTTCTTCAGGAGCATCTTTAGGGGTGGGAGCGTATATAATACTAGGAATATCAATACCTGTTATAGGAAATTTAGCATTGCCTGTAATAGGATTCATTTCAGGCGTTATCACAGTATTCGCAGTTATAACTTTTTCTAATAAGGTTGATAGAAGTCTTTCTAATAGTACGATAATCTTGGCAGGAATGGTGTTTTCTCTTTTTACTAATGCGATACTTACAACTATTTCTGCATTATATAGCGAAGATATAAAAACGATAACTATGTGGCAGATGGGATCTTTCTCTATGAAGGGATGGTCATATCTTGCAATGGGGATGCCATTTTTCATTATAGGCATATTGATTGTTTTAAAATATTGCAGAGAAATGGATGTTTTAAGTTTTGGAGAGGAACAAGCCAAGTCTGTAGGAGTAGAAACGAAATCAGTGAAAAAAATATTATTTACAGCTACAGCACTTTTAACAGGTACTTCTGTAGCATTAAGTGGGACTATAGGATTTATAGATCTTATAATCCCTCATTTAGTAAGAAAGATTTTTGGATCAAGACATAAGGTGGTAATACCTATGTGTATGGTACTTGGAGGAACTTTAATGGTTGTGACAGATATGGTTGCTAGAACTATAGCAGCACCATCAGAACTGCCAATAGGAGCAATAACTGCAATTATAGGAGCTCCATTCTTTGCGTACTTATATTTTAACAGGAGAAGTAGGTGATTAGGTGCTTGAGATAAAGGATTTATATTGCGGATATGATGGAACTGATGTTGTTAAGGGAGTCTCCTTTAAAGTAGAACCTGGTCAGAATTTATCTATAGTAGGACCAAATGGCTGTGGAAAGACGACTTTGTTAAGAGCTATTGCAAATCTTATTGATTATAAAGGTATTGTAAAAATAGATGGTGAAGAAGTGAAGCATACCAAAAGAAGAGAACTAGCTAAAAAAGTAGCGCTTATGACTCAAACTTCAGAAATTTATTTTCCTTATACAGTTTTTGAGACAGTTGCTTTAGGAAGGTATGCACACATTCAAGGAGCATTTTCAACACTTTCTAAAAAAGATGAAGAGAAGGTCTTAAGCTGCATAGAAACTGTAGGGCTTTTGGATTGCAAAGATAGGGTTATAAATGAATTATCAGGAGGACAGCTTCAAAGGGTTTACCTTGCAAGGGCATTTGCTCAAGATCCTGACATTCTTTTATTAGACGAACCTACTAATCATTTGGACTTAAAATGTCAGATAGAAATTTTAATGTATGTAAACAAATGGATAAAGGAGAATAACAAAACTGTCATAGGAGTTCTACATGATTTGAATTTAGTTCAGATGTTTAGTGAAAGTATATTGATGCTTAAGAATGGTAAAATAGTATCTTTAGGCAATGCAAAAAGTGTTTTAGAGAAAGAAAAACTAGAATCTGTTTATGGAATAGATATAAAAAGTTTCATGATTGAGGCGCTAGAAAAATGGAAATAGGAGAGATATGCTATGGGCAAAAAATTTATTATGTCATACAGCTGTGGAAAGGACAGTACTCTTGCATTATATAGAATGATAAAAGAAGGGAATACTCCAGCAGGTCTTTTAGTTACTATAGATAAGGATAAAGATAAGAGCTGGTTTCATGGAGTACCACGAAATATTCTTAATGAGGTATCAAAATCATTAGATATTCCGCTTATACCAGTTGAATGCGATGGTAATCAATATGAAAAGGTTTTTGAAGAAGTTCTACGAAGTCAAAGAGATTTAGGTGCTGAAGCATGTGTATTCGGAGATATAGACATAGAACATCATAGAGCATGGTGTACTGATAGATGCGAAGCTGCGGTAATGGAAGCTATATTTCCATTATGGCAAGAAGACAGAGAAAAGTTAACTTACGAATTTATAGACAGTGGATTTAAAACAGTTCTTAAAAATGTAAAGTTAGAATTTTTAGGGGAAGAATTCTTGGGAGAAATTCTAACAAGAGAGCTTGTAGCGAAAATAAAGAACACTGGAGCAGACCCATGTGGAGAAAATGGGGAATATCATACATTTGTTTTTGATGGTCCTATCTACAATTACTCAATACCATTTGAAATTCAAGAAAATACTATAACAAATGATTACGGATATTTAAATATAAAATAGGAGGAAAAACTATGGGTACAAAAAAGATAATGTTTCTTGGAACTGCTTCTTCAGTAGGAAAAAGTACTGTTGCTACAGCCTTTTGCAGATATTTCAAAAGAAAAGGTTATAATGTAGCTCCATTTAAAGCATTAAACATATCATTGAATTCCTTTGTAACTAAAGATGGAGACGAAATTGGAAGGGCTCAAGTTGTACAAGCTGAAGCATGTGAAATAGAGCCTAAAGAATATATGAACCCAGTTCTTATGAAACCAAGCGCCGGATATAAAACTCAAGTTATAGTAAGAGGAAAAGTACATTGTACCATGGATGCTTACAAATATAGAGAGCTAAATCCTTATTTAAGAACCATAGCCAAAGAGGCTTTTGATGACATATCAAAAGATTATGATGTTATAGTTTTAGAAGGTTCAGGAAGCTGTGCTGAAATAAATTTAAAAGATACAGATATAGCAAATATGAAGATGGCTGAAATGGCAGATGCCCCAGTAATACTAGTAGCAGATATAAGCAAAGGAGGGGTTTTTGCATCTATAGTTGGGACTATAATGCTTTTAGATGAAAATGAAAGAAGCAGAGTAAAAGGAGTTATAATAAACAAATTTAGAGGAAGAAAAGAATTATTTGAAGGTGCTATGAGACAGATAGAGGATATAATACATATACCTGTTTTAGGGGTAATGCCTCATGTGGAACTTGATATAGAAGAAGAGGATGCAGCTACTGAAAATATAAGAAACACAAAAGGACAAGGCGTAGATGTGGCTGTAATAAGGCTTCCTCATATGTCAAACTTTACAGACTTTAATTCTTTAGGAAAGATAAAAAACGTGAATGTTAGATACGTAGAAAATCCAAAAGATTTAAGCGGTGCTCATATGATAATAATTCCTGGAAGTAAAAATACTATTGATGATTTAAATTTTGTAAAGAATAGCAGGTTTAAAGAGGCTCTAGTCAAAGCAAAAGAAGATGGAATGTTAATCTTAGGGGTATGTGGAGGATATCAAATCCTAGGAAAAAGGATAAGCGACCTTGAAGGGGTGGAAGGGGAGCCAAGAGTAGAAGAAGGTCTTGGGTTCTTGGACATGGAAACAACATTCAATAAAATAAAAAATACCAGACAAATTAAGGGTATAGATTGCAATGGAAATGAAATAACTGGTTATGAAATACACAATGGAGAGAGTTCTCCTCTATGTCAGGAAAACATATGGATAAAGGGAGAGGATGGAAAGGTTCTTGGAATGAAGAGTCCTGATGGAAGAGTCCTAGGAACATATATACATGGATTATTTGATGAAGGAGACTTCGCATTAAAATTAGTGAATGAAATAAAAGAAAAACTTAACATGGATATAGAAGAAGAGATGAACTATAGAGAATATAAGATGATGCAGTATGATAAACTATGTGATATTCTTGAAGAAAATATCAACATGAATATGGTAGAGGAAATATTAGAACAAAATTAATATTTTTCATATAGAAAACATGATATATTAGAATTGGATATAAATAAAAATAAAAGAGGGGATATCTATGATAAAAAATAAAGGGGTATACATAGGTATAGCAGCTGTTTTAGGTGTAGTTTTAATAGGTGGAGGAATTTTCTTCATGACTAAAAAATCCGCTAATAAGCCTGAAGATGCTTTAAATGCGTATGTAGAACTATTAAATTCAAAAGATTATGAAGCCATGTATAACGCGATCAGCAATGATAGCAAAGAGAATATATCAAAAGAAGATTTTATAGCAAGAAATAAAAATATATACGAGGGTATAGAAGCACAAAACATAGAGATAGAAGTTAGCGAAACATCCAAGGATGGAGACGAAGCAAGCATAACCTATACTACAGATATGAACACTGCAGCAGGAGACATAAGCTTTCAAAACAATATTAAGACAGTAAAAGATAAGGAATCAAAAGAATATAAGTTACTATGGAATTCTCAGGCTATATTTCCAGAGCTTGGAGACAGTGATAAGGTTAGAATAACTACTAAGAGAGCTACAAGAGGAAGCATATTAGATAGAAACAAAAATGCCTTGGCTAAAGATGGGATTGCAGCGGACGTAGGAATAGTACCAGGTAAACTTGCAAATAAAGATGAAGCTATAAAAACAATAGCCGAGATATTAGAAATTTCGCCTGATATCATAAATAATAAACTTGGAGCATCTTATGTAAAAGACGATATGTTTGTACCTATAAAAGTAATATCAGCAAATGATGCTAGAGTAAAAAATCTTTTAACCATACCAGGAATAATGGTTAACGACAAACAGAGCAGAATATATCCATTAGGAGCAATAGCAGCGCATCTTACTGGATACGTCCAAAGTATAAATGCTGAAGAATTAGAAGCTCGTAAAGGGCAAAATTATAATCAAAATTCGGTTTTAGGCAAAGCAGGCCTTGAAAAATTATATGAAGAAAAGCTTAGAGGGATAGATGGTGCGGAAATATACATCACTGACAAGCTAGGAAAGAAAAAATCTACAATAGCATCAAGAGAGGTTAAAAATGGTAATGATGTTATAGTTACTATAGATAACTCTCTACAAACTCTTTTGTATAATCAATTAGAAAAAGACAAAGGTACATCTGTAGCAATGAATCCTAATACAGGAGAAGTTTTAGCTCTTGTAAGTGCTCCGGGATATGATCCTAATGATTTTGTTATGGGTATGTCTCAAGAAAAATGGGATTCATTAAATTCAGATACGAACAAACCTTTATACAATAGATTTCAAAGTAATGCTGTACCAGGTTCCGCATTTAAACCTATAACTGCAGCAATAGGATTAGATACTAAAACATTAGATGCAAATGCTACCAAGCCTATATCAGGTCTTAAATGGCAAAAGGACAGCAGCTGGGGAGACTATTTTGTAACAAGAGTTTCTGACTATGGAAGTGAGACTAACTTATTAAATGCCATGGTACATTCGGATAATATATATTTTGCTCAAGCTGCCTTAGACATAGGAAAAGATAAATTTGCAGAGGAATTAAAAAAGCTAGGATTTGATGAGAATTTACCTTTTGAATATGGAGTGTCAACTTCAAAATTTGCGTCAGATGGAGCTATAAAGACAGATGTTCAGCTTGCAGATAGTGGATATGGACAGGGAGAGATTCTTATAAATCCTCTTCACTTAGCATCTATTTATACTATGTTTTTAAATGGTGGTAATGTATTGAATCCATATCTTGAGTATAAGGATTCAATACAGGCAAAGATTTGGAAAGAGAATGCGGTTTCAAAGGATGCTGCTGATACAGTTTTAAATTCACTTATACAGGTTGTTGAAAATCCAAGTGGTACAGGCCATGAAGCATATATAGATGGATTAAAAATAGCAGGAAAAACAGGAACGGCAGAAATAAAAGCAAGCCAAAGCGATACAACAGGAACAGAGCTTGGATGGTTCGTAGCAATGACTACAAATAAGGGAAATAATAATCTCTTAGTAGCAGTAATGGCAGAGGACGTTAAAGATAGAGGTGGAAGTCATTATGTTATACCAATGGTCAAAAAAGCTTTACAGACAGTAAAATAATAAATTATAGGAGCGTAATGAGATTAAAACTTTTTTAAAAATTGATTTTAGTCTTGTTATAGCTTCTTATTTTTTATAATAAATAAATCATGAGGATAAATTTTATTAAAAATGGAAATCATAATGAAATTATATGTAATTTAAGATGAAAATTTTATGGAGGAATAAGAATGGCAAAGAAGACTAGTGCAAATAATGATATGTTAAAGGAAGCAAAGAAAAAATCATCAGCAAAGATATATGCAATGATATTACATTTAGCAAATGAGGAAAGGCAGGATCTAGCTGAATTAGTTATGAAGGTAGATTATTTATTGCAGTATACAAGTGCATGTATAAAAGCTAAGGATTATGATGAAGCACAAGATACTATGACAAAGGTTGAGAAGAGATTACAAACTTTAGAGGATGAAGGTGTAGATATTACTCATCTAAAGTATTTACATGACGGTATTAAGAATAAAATAAAATAAATGTCTAAATGTTTTTATGGAAAAATATTGAAAATAATTAAGTTGTGAGTTAGAATGAAGTCAAATGAAAGTCCATGAAGCGCTTTATTTAATATATATAGACCATTACTTCAATAGGTAAAAGGCTTAAAGTTTAAATTTAATCCTAGGAATGACTATTTTTGAGATAGTAGGTGAGAGGAAAATAAAACTTTATGATGTGGTATAAAAATAATTTTGGATAAAGCATACCCAAATTGGCGTGCTGTAAATAGACCAAAGTTCATATGGAGTTTTATTATAACTATTATGGTTTGTCAGGAAAATATACCTATAGAAAAATGTTGTTTTAAGCAGAGGTATATGAGAGATAGTTTTGATTTTAATGTGAAGCTCTAGGTATTGAGAAAGATCCATAAAATTTTATGGGAAGGTGTATTACCCCATGGTAATGAGAGCAGGCACAAATGAAGCTGGATTCAATGACACGTTAAGGCAGGACCACGGCCTTTAGAGTCTCGGCTGCCTCAGTATTATTATATATAAAGTCATATAATGTTCAGCTAAACTAAGGCTTAAATACTTTTGCAAAATCAACTGCAGCATCGTGAAGTTTGTGCAGTTGTGCAATAAAAGGATAGGGAAGTGAAAGCCTATAGAAAATATTTTATATAAAAAATAAGGGCCTCTAAATTCCTTTAGGGGCTGTTATTTATTTTTTGAAAATCCATAATTATCATTGCATGGCGAAGCAAATATATATCTTGCTCCAAAAGAAACATTAGAAAATATGAATAAATCCTTGAGATATATGCACCCTATTTTAGAAGACTAAATATGGAGGTGTATATTTTATTATGAAAAAAACTACTATAAGAATTTATGCTTTTATTCTTGCAATAACTATAATTGCTGGAATTTTAGCCAGTATAACTAATGTGAAGGTAGCGAAAGCATCGGAAGGTGAAAAAGTTGCATATTTGACCTTTGATGACGGTCCAAGCAAAAATACTGAAAAGGTACTTGATATATTGAAAAGTGAAGGTGTCCACGCTACATTTTTTGTTATTAAACCTATATATGAAGAAGATGTAAGGTTTATGAAGAGAGCTTATGAAGAAGGAAACGCTATAGGGAATCATACATATGAGCATGATTTTCAAAAAGTATATTCTTCAGAAAAGACATTTTGGGATAATTTCAATAAAGATCAAGAACTTATAGAATCAATAACAGGAAGTCCAAGTAAGCTTTTTAGATTTCCTGGTGGCTCAAAAAATAGTGTTGTCAGAAAAAGAAATGGTAAACAGTTTAATATAAAACTTGCTAATGAATTAGAAAAAAAAGGAATACATTATTTTAATTGGGATGTGGATTCTGGAGATGGTATGACAGACCATGCATCAGCTGCATCTATATACAATAATGTTATGAAACAAATAAAAGGAAAAGATAAAGCCATAATTTTAATGCATGATGCTAAAGGAAAGAAAACAACGGTGGAAGCTCTTCCAAGAATAATAAAGTCCTTAAAAGAACAAGGATATACTTTTGATACTTTAGAAAATTATAATAAGTAGATTGCTATTCAAAGTTATTGGGAATGATATAATAGAGTTATAGTTTAAAATAATATTATTAATTTATGATAAGGGGGTATATAATTGTTTTCTATGCCTAAGTTTAATGAACCGGACTTTAACAGATCTGACTTAAAGAATGCACCAAATGTAAAATTTGAAGAAGTAAAGATGAAAGGGATAGCTCCAGATAATTATCATGGGACTTCTATGTATCCAGAGTATTATAAAATAAATGGCTCTTGGGTGCTTATAAAAGAAAGTAGAATGGATTGTGTTCCTGTGATACTTGAAAATGGAGAGGTTGAAGCAAAGGAATTTAGACGATTAGAACCTAAGGATAAGGTAATTGTGGGACGTACAGAAGATGGAAGTGAGGGTATATACCTTTATGCCTCAGGATTTTATGATGAAGAAAGCACAAGTGATGTCTTTGGATTTAGAACAGGAAGATCCAGAGAAACTCCTTACGCAAAAGATTATAAAAAGCTATGTGATTTATTAAAATATGAAAAAGATAATGGCTATATAGTGTGGGTTTTAGGACCAGCAGCAGTATTTGATGATAAATCAAGAGAAGCTATGTCAGAGATAATAGATAGAGGATATGCTCATGCAATATTTGGAGGAAATGCAGTTGGTACTCATGATTTAGAAGGAGCATTGTTTCATACTGCATTAGGGCAGGATATAACCTCAATGGAAAACAAAAAGAATGGACATTATCATCACTTAGATACGATAAATTTAATTAATAGAGCAGGAGGAATAGAGGAGGCTATAAGAGAATATGGAATAGATAACGGTGTTATATATTCATGTGTTAAAAATAATATTCCATATGTGCTTACAGGTTCTATAAGAGATGACGGACCACTTCTTCCTGTAAAATCTAATATGGCAGAAGCGCAAGATGCAATGAGAAAGCATACTAGGAAGGCTACTACAGTTATATGCCTTGCGACTCAGCTTCATACTATAGCTACAGGCAACGTAACGCCTTCTTACACTGTAGTAAATGGAGAAGTAAGACCTGTATTTATATATGCAGTTGATATTTCAGAGTTTGTTTTAAATAAACTTAGAGATAGAGGAACTTTAGAGGTAACAACTATAGTTTCAAATATTCACGATTTTCTATTTAAGGTTAAAACATTATTAGACCAGTAATACAAAGGGGGATTAAAAAATGAGAAATTTTCATTACTCAATACCGACGGAAATATATTTCGGTAAAGGACAGATATCAAAACTTTCAGAGGCAGTAAAAAAATATGGCAGCAAAGTATTGATGGTTTATGGCGGTGGAAGTATAAAAAAAATGGGCTTATATGATAAAGTTATAGCACTTTTAAAAGAAGCCGATATAGAGGTATTTGAATTGGGAGGAGTAGATCCAAATCCAAGAGTTACTTCTGTAGGGGAAGGTGCTAAGCTTTGCAGAGAAAATAATATAGAAGTCATTTTAGCTGTAGGGGGAGGAAGCACAATAGACTGTGCAAAGGCTATAGGAGCAGCCTATTATTATGAGGGAGATCCATGGGATATAGTTGCTAATACTTCAAAGATAACAAAAGTTTTACCTGTAATATCAGTTCTTACATTATCAGCAACTGGTTCTGAGATGGACCCATTTGCAGTTATATCAAATATGGATACAAATGAGAAGCTTGGAATGGCTAACGAAGGAATGAGACCAAAGGCATCTATATTAGATCCAGAATACACATACTCTGTTCCAAAGAACCAGACAGCAGCAGGAACAGCAGATATAATGAGTCACATATTTGAGGAATATTTCAGTGCTGAGAGAAATGCTTATGTTCAAGATAGAATGGCAGAAGCACTTTTAAAAACTTGTATAAAGTATGGAAAGATAGCCGTGGAAGATCCTAATAACTATGATGCAAGAGCAAATCTTATGTGGGCATCAAGCTTGGCTATAAATGGAATATTAGACTGTGGAAAGAATAATGCATGGAGTGTTCATCCTATGGAGCATGAATTAAGTGCATTTTATGATATAACTCATGGGGTAGGCCTTGCAATACTTACTCCTCATTGGATGAGATATGTTTTGAATGATGATACTGTAGATAAGTTTGTAGAGTACGGAGTAAACGTATGGGATATAGATAAGAATCTAGATAGGTATGATATAGCAAATAAAGCTATAGATATGACAAAGAAGTATTTCACAGAGAGTTTAGGAATTCCAGAAACTCTTAAAGAAGTTGGAATAGGAGAAGAAAAGCTTGAACTTATGGCAAAGCAGGCTACTAGATTTGGAGCTATAGGAAGTTTTGAATTATTAGAAACTAAAGATGTTTTAAATATATATAAGTCAGCCCTATAAATTGAATTTAAGGAAGGGATAGAATTGAAAAAGGGAAAATGCATTCTCTTAATTTCTCTTCTCTTTCTACTACTTTTAGGATTGTGCATCAGCCAGAAGGATAAAATTTCTTTCTGGCTGATATCTTTAAAGGAGAAAAGGGAAATAGAGAAGCAAATTAATGCCATGACCTTAGATGAAAAAGTGGGGCAGCTTGTTATAAGTGGATTCCAAGGAGAAACTGTCAGTGAAGAATTGAAAGAACTTATCGAAAAATACCATATAGGTGGAATTATACTATTTAGATCAAATATAAAAGATTCAAATCAACTTGTAGAATTTACTAACTCTATAAAAGAGATAAACAGCATTAATGGAGGTGTACCTATATTTGTATCAGTAGACCAAGAGGGAGGAAGGGTATCACGGCTTCCAAAAGAAATTGATAAATTTCCAAGTGCAGCTAATATAGGAAAATTGGATGATGAAAAACTTAGTTATAAAATTGGAAATTTATTGGGAGAAACTATAAAAAGCTTTGGATTTAATTTGGATTTTGCTCCAGTACTAGATATAGCCAGTAACCCAGAAAATAAAGTGATAGGAGACAGAGCTTTTGGTGATAATCCGGATATAGTATGCAGGATGGGTTTACAATTTATGAATGGGTTAAAAGACAGTAATGTAATTTCAGTAGTAAAACATTTCCCGGGACATGGAGACACAAAAGCAGATTCTCATTATGAGCTTCCATATTTAAATCATGACAGAAAAAGGCTTGATACTATTGAGTTTGTACCATTTAAAAAAGCCGTTGAATACGGAGTAGATGGAATAATGGTAAGTCATATTGTTTTAAAAAATATAGATGATAAAAACCCAGCTACTATGTCTAAAACAGTGGCAACGGACATATTACGTAAAGAATTTAACTATAATGGAGTTATATTTACTGATGACATAAATATGGGAGCTATAGCGAAGAATTATCTTTTGAGAGATGCTGTAATTAAAAGTATAAATGCAGGTGTTGATGTTATAGTGAGTTCTAAAGGTTGTGAAGAGACAAGATTGATAATAGAAATTATAAAGGAGGCTCTTAAAGAAGGAAGTATCTCAGAAGAAAGAATTGATGAAAGCATAGAGAGAATCCTTAAACTGAAAAATAAATATGAGCTTCAGGACAAAACTCTTACAAAAATAAATCCCGATAATATTAATAAAATCATAAATGAAAAGATAAAATAAGAAAATCCATGAGGACTTCAAATCTTCATGGATTTTTCCATAATACTATTTAATTTTGTGATTTTAATATATTAAGAAAGCCATAAGATTAAAAGTACGATGAAAGAAAGGATGAGATATAGCACACCTTCTATTTTAGTTAAAATCAAGGTATGATGTTTGGGGTCGACATAGTTATAAGAATTAAATCTGTAGGAAAAGTCTATAAAGCTTTCAGTGTGAAATATAGCATAATAGGCGGGGATTCCAAGAGCTATGAGCACTAGAGAGCCAAATACTTTTCCCATTATCACAACACTATTCATAAAAGACTCCTCTCTATAATAGTATTTCCTTAATAATATTATACCATAAGATTTGAAGGAGTGTGCTGAAATAGAAACATCAAAGAACTATGAATAGAAGTTAAAAAAACAACTATATTCAGTTATAGAAAGTGCAGTTTTATTTAAAATAAAAAAGCTTTCATTACTTTTGCGCAATGAAAGCTTTTTTTTATCGGCTTCCACCAAACAACTTTGATTTATAATACTTGTCAGCCCCGTATATCGCAGCAAGAGGATTATGACATAATACTCTGTCTTTTACTGCAAAAACTGTTATTGGAGCATCAGAGTGCTTTATAAATAGTGAATCATGACCTACGCACAAACCTAATAATATATTTAAATCTGTGTGAGCTTCATTTAGAAGTATTGCTTGTCCTATTGGATTGCACATTGGTTCGTAAGTTCCTGGTCTAACTTGTTCAGAGTCAGATATGTTTATAAAGGATTTTGGTATGCTTCCATTCTTACAGACTATAGATTCAACTTCAAATCCGTGGTGACGAAGTATAGAGCAGAAAATTTGGGCTTCTTTTATAAGTCCTATGCAGAAAGCAACACCTATTTTTTTATATCCACATTTATGAGCAAAATCTATTATTTCTTCAACTCTTGTCTTTTGACAGTAACCTTCACTTTCTACTAATGCTGAATTATGTGCTATATTAAGGATCTCATCATCATTATAATGATCTTTTATTTTTTCCTGCTCTTCTTCTAATCTGCATGGGCAGTTTAAAGGAGCATTTTCAATATCTCCATTTTTACAGTTATTTTGTTTACAAGAATCACAAGTATACATAAATTTGTCCCCCTTACATTATAAAAAGTATTCTTAAATAAAATTGTATATCAAATACCAAAATAATACCATTGGTTTTCATATATGAAAAATGATAAATAATGTAACAGCAATAACTATAAATTAATATAATAATTATAGTTATAAATCCTTGGAGGAATTTATGAGGGATTATGAAAATAAAAATTTTTTAACAACCAATGAAGGGGCTCCAATAATGAACGATCAAAATTCATTGACTGTTGGAGATAGAGGATCTGTTTTGCTTCAAGATATACAGCTTATAGAAAAATTAGCTCAATTTGATAGAGAGAGGATTCCAGAGAGAGTTGTACATGCAAAAGGTGCAGGAGCTTATGGATATTTTCAAGTTTACAGGCCTATGAAACATTATACTATAGCTAAGTTTTTACAAAATCCAGATGAAAAAACTCCTGTGTTTGTAAGATTTTCTACAGTAATAGGCTCTAAAGGATCAGCAGATACTGCAAGAGACCCTAGAGGATTTGCAGTAAAGTTCTACACAAAAGATGGAAATTATGATTTAGCAGGTAATGATATACCAGTATTTTTTATAAGAGATGCTATAAAGTTTCCTGACTTAATTCACGCACTTAAACCAGCACCAGATACTAATATTATTGACCAGAATAGAGTATGGGATTTCTTCTCCAGTATGCCTGAAACAACTCATATGATAACGTGGGTATACTCAGATAGAGGAACAATAAAAAGCTATAGAAGAATTGAAGGCTTCGGGGTTAACACATACATTTGGTTAAATGATAAGGGCGAAAGAAGATTTGTAAAATATCATTGGAAACCAGCTTTAGGAATTGAAACTATAGATAGAAAAGAAGCAGAATTTTTAGCTGGAGCCGATCCTGATGTTGCAACAAAAGATTTATATGACACCTTGGAGAAAGGTGAGACGGTAGAATATGAACTTTTAGTACAGCTTATGGATACAAAAGAAAATTATAAACTTGATTTTGATCCATTAGATGCGACGAAAGTATGGCCAGAGGAGAAATTCCCATTGATGAAAGTTGGAAAACTTGTCCTAGATAAAGCACCTGAAAATTTTTTTGCTGAAGTGGAACAGGCAGCTTTTTGTCCAGCAAATGTTGTTCCAGGAATAGAATTGTCTGCAGATAAGCTACTTCAAGGAAGAATTTTTTCTTATACTGATACACAAAGATATAGAATAGGTACAAATTTTGTACAGCTTCCAATTAATAGACCTAAGTGTTCAGTGAACAATAATATGCAAGATGGATCTATGAGATACTTTGCAAAGTCAGGAACAGTAAACTATAATCCAAACACTTTAGATGATGGGAATCCAAAAGAAGCCAAAGGAATGATTATACCTTCAGAGTATGTGGCTGGAAAAGTTGAAAGAAAAGTCATACCAGACACTGATGATTTTAAACAAGCTGGAGATAGGTATAACGCTATGACAGAAATGGAAAAAAATCACCTTGTAGATAATATAGCAAGTGATTTATGGCAAGTTAATGAAGAAATTCAAATTAGAGCTATAGGTAATTTTACTAAAGCTTGTCCTGAATTTGGAAAAAGAGTTGCTAAGGCTCTTAAAATTGCGGATTATGAGTAAAATAAAAAGTGTGCTGTAAAATGTAAAGACATTTTACAGCACATTTTTTTATAAATTAATTGAAATGATTATAAAATATGCTTTGCATAAAGTGAGTACTTTAGCACAAAATAAAACTGACCACGAAAGCCATACAACCTTAAGAAACATAATAATATATAAATCAGGAGGAACCAATATGACAAATAAAGAGCTTTCCTATTTAGAAGATTGTTTAGGAGCAGAACAAGAGCTTCAAACAAAATGTTTAGATTATGCGAATAGAGTTCAAGATACTGAAATAAAACAACTTTTAAATGAACTTGCCTCATGTCATCAAAAACATTTTGGAACATTATTTGCAGAATTAAATCAATAGGAGGATTGAAAAATGAACAAGACAATGACAGATAAAGAATTATTAACCGATGTATTAACTTCTGAAAAATCATTAGTATCATTATACAATCATGCCATTCAAGAAGCAGCTACTGAATATGTTCACTCTAACTTTGAACAGGTCTGCAATGAGGCTATAAAAGACCAATATAAGGTGTTTAAGGCTATGGAACAAAAAGGATGGTATCAAGTAGAGCAAGCACAACAACAAGCTATAGAAAAAGCAAAAAATAAATTCACAAATAATATGAAAGCCTAAAAAAATAAAGGAGCCAAAAGGCTCCTTTTATAGTAATTCTAACTTTTTTAAATTAGTTCTATTTTCTTTATTGATTAAAAGCACATCTACAAGATGCTTATTTTTAAATAGTTCTTTAAATAAAGGATATCCAACTATTGTCATAACTAAGAACTCTCCTATGAAGATAGTTACTACATTAAATAAAATAGGCTGATTAGCAACTATGTAAAGTTCTATAGGAACAACTATAGCATTTATAAGAGGCCATAAAGAGGCCACAAATAAGTTTTTGCTTTTATATATCATATATGTTGAAACTAAAGTTGCAAGACTTCCAACTATTACATCAATAAATCCAAAGCTATATAGGTTAGATATAGCACAACCTAGGACAAGCCCTGGAATGTACAAAGGATCTATAAAAGCTAAGAAATTTAAAAGCTCAGATGGCCTTGCTTGGATTCCACCATAAGAAATTTCGGAAAATGCTATAGTTACTACGCAATATAGAGTAGATACCAAAGATATTTTTGCTAGTGCATTTACGGTTAGTTTTTTTGAAGATTTATTCATATTATATAATTCCTCCTAAATATATATTAAGTTAATTAGAATATTTAAAAGTCAAATTGTAAAAATTCTAATATTTTTTATTAAGCCTTATGCAAATTTAACAATCTAATGCGCCTTAAACTTATAAAATACATAAGCTTAAATAGGAGAATTATATGCGTCATGAATAAACAAAGTTATTATATACTTTGCAAAAAATAAAAGATCTGTCACAAAGACAGACCTTTTATAAGAATGAAAAATGCGCAAATAAAAGCTATACCGAAAATGATACAGCATCCTACTTAAAAGGTGCCTTAGTTTTGTTTTGGGACAGGCGGCTTACGAACTGTCCATATTAAATTATCCTTTATGATTATACAGAAGTTAATTTATTAAATCAAGAAAGAAAATAAAAAATATGAAATTTTAAATTAAAACAATAGATATATTTGACAAAACTAAATAAGAGAGTTATTATTTAATTAAGCAATTACTTAATTAGATGGAGAAGAAAACTTATGGAAAATATAGTTCAGGCGTTTAAGGCGCTCAGTGACGAAAATAGATTAAAAATTTTAATAATACTTTCCCGAAGAAGAATATGTGGGAAAGGAATAGCGAGACATCTAGGATTGTCCGAAGCAGCTGTATCTCAACATCTAAAAATTCTAAGAGAGGCAGATTTAATTTATGGTGAAAAGCAGGGATATTATGTTCACTATAAATTAAAGGAAGATAAGATTAAGGAATTGGAACAATTTATAAAATATATAAGAGATAGTGAGATATGTGGAAGCTGCAGTGTAGAAACTTATATTCCAAATGATTGCAATATTGCATGTAAGGCAAATAAAAATAAATGTTGTAAAAGAATTAAGGAGGACTAAGTATGAGAATTTGTATACCAGTTGAAAAATTTAAGGGATTAGAAAGTATTGCGTATGGACATTTTGGTTCAGCACCTTATTTCCTAATTTATGATTCAGAAACTAAAGAAATAAAGGGAATCGCAAATGGAGATTTAGGACATGAACATGGAAAGTGCCAACCTCTTAAGGCTATAGAAGGTGAAAGAGTTGATTTTGCACTAGTAGGTGGTATAGGAAAAGGTGCATTATTAAAGTTAGAAGCAGAAGGAATAAAGGTTTATAGAGCTGAACCTTTATCAGCAGAAGAAAATATAAGATTATTTAGTGAGAACAAATTACAAAGAATAGGAGTACAAAATAGTTGTACTCATGATCATTGTGAAAGTCACTAATTAAAAGCACGTGCTACAAAATGATTTATCAGTTTGTAGCACGTTTTTTATGTTTTATGAATAAATTTAAAGCCCTAAACAAAACATAATTATATAATTTTACTATGAAGGAGGACACACATATGAGAAAAAGAAGAGTGATATCACTTTTCGTTATTATGATGCTATGTTTTGGTATAACAGCATCAGCGAAACCAGAAGAAAACAGAGACAGCATGTTTATGGGAGAAGTAATAGAAGTGAAAAAAGATGGAGACAAAACTTCTCTTTTAGTAGAAGGATATTTAAAGGGCTGCGAAATCTATAAAGAAAAACTTTTGGTGAATGTAACTGGTGAAACTAGAATTAAATTATCTTGTGATGAAGCTGGAATGAAAGAACACAAAGAAGAATGTAAAAAAGAAGAAAATAATCAAAATACCAAAGAAGATAAAAAACAAGATGTAAAAGAAGAAAAAAAGCAAGACAATAAAAATAACAAAGATAATAAGGACAAAGGAAATTCAGCACAAGAGGTAAAAATAGAATTCTCTAAAGGTGATGCTGTTTTTATGGTATTAGATAAAGCTATGACAAAATCAATACCACCTCAAGTAAATGCAAAATTTATAAAAGTTACTAAGGTTAAATAGTATACATATAACTTTTTATGGATGTAAAAAATAGACGGCTACATAGGTGTAACCGTCTATTTTAATTAAACAAATAAATCTACTATTTTAAAGTTTACTGTATCTACTAAACCTCTATTAGTAAGTCTAAGTTCTGGAAGTACAGCTAATGCTATAAGAGCCATAGTCATAAATGGAGATACTAAATCACAACCAAGTTCCTTCCATGCTTCATCCAACTTTTCAACTAATTCGGCAACTTTTTCAGCACATTCTTCACTCATAAGACCTGCTATAGGCAATGGAAGTAATGCAAGAATTTTACCGTCTTTAACTACGACCATTCCGCCACCAACTTCTGCCAATGTATTGCCGGCCAATGCCATATCTGAATCATTTGTTCCAACTATAAGAAGATTATGGGCATCATGAGATACTGTAGAGGCAACGGCACCACTTTTTAGATGAAATCCACGAACGAATCCTTTGCCCATAGTTCCGCTACCACTATGTCTTTCTACAACTACTGCTTTGACAATGTCTTGAGACAAGTCACAACACACTTTACCTTCTTTTATAGGAAGAAGAAGTTTCTTGGCTATTATTCCAACTTTTGCCTCAATGACTTCCATAACTCTAGTGGCTATAATGCTCATTGATGCATCAGGAGAATCTATTTCAAAGTCATCATGGGTAAGGTCTTTTGGTAAATTCATAGTTGACTTAGCAAAGTCAGGATAAGATTTGTTAGGTATATCTATGATTAGATTTCCATTATCACTTAACAATTCACCATTTATAAGGACTTTGTCAACTTTAACCCTTGCTAGATCATCTAATATAACGATATCAGCAAGTTTTCCCGGAGATATAGAACCTAAATCCCTACTTACATTAAAACATTCTGCCACATTTATTGTAGCCATCTGAATAGCATTAATAGGGTTTACACCTTCTTCAATAGCTCTTTTTACGATATGATCCATGTGTCCATATTCTATGAGAGTATTTGCATGTCTATCGTCACTAACTAGGGTAACGAATCTAGTATCAATATTATGTTCTGTTACACATCTAATAGTTTCTTTAACATCATGCCATGCAGAACCTTCTCTAAGCTGAGCATACATTCCTAATCTGATTTTTGCTAAAGCATCTTCTTTTCTAACGGATTCATGACAGCAGCTAACACCAGAAGCTATATAAGCATTAAGTCCTTCAGCAGTTTCAGGCATAGAATAATGGCCTGTTACTGTTTTATTATTTTCTAGAGTTGATTGTATTTTTCTATGAACTTCATCGTCACCAGATAGCACTCCGGGGAAATTCATCATTTCTCCTAAACCAGATATATCATCTAATAGCATAGCGTCTTCCACGTCTTTAGCACTAAGAATTGCTCCAGTATCTTCAAATCCAGGACATGCTGGAACGCATGATGGCATAACAGTATTTACTCTAAGAGGAACATCTCGTCCATCTTCAATCATAAGCTTTATTCCATCCATACCAAGAACGTTTCCTATTTCATGCGGATCCATATATATTGAAGTTGTACCATGAGGAATTACAGTTTTAGCGTATTCTCTTACTGTCATCATGCTGCTTTCTACATGAATATGTCCGTCTATAAAACCTGGACATAAAAATTGTCCAGAAGCATCAATTATCTTTGTATCTTCACCAATACAATGATGAGCATCTCCAACAAGAGCGATTCTTCCCTCAGATATTGCAACATCAATATTTTCTTGAATCTCTGCAGTATTTACATTTATAAGTTTTCCGTTAATTATTACTAAATCTGCTGACTTGCGGCCTTGAGCTACAGCCACTAATTTTTTAGTCACTTCTCTTAATTGCTTTGTGAATTTCATCATTAATCTCCTCTCGGCATAAGTATATTTTTTCTATTATACTACTTAATTCAAAAAAAACAAAACAAATATGCTATAATATTTACAAATAAAATTTTAGATAAGAGGATAAAAGATATGTTTACACCTGTTAAGAACACAAAAGTATATGAATGTGTCGTAAGACAAATTAAATTAATGATAAATAAGGGAGCTTTAAAAAAGGGAGATAAGCTTCCAACAGAAAGAGAAATGGCTGAACAGCTTCAAGTAAGCAGGGCATCTGTTAGAGAGGCACTTAGAGCTTTAGAGGTAATAGGCCTTACTGAAAGCAGGCAGGGAGCTGGGAATTTTATAAAAGAATCTTTTGAAGGGGCACTTTTTGAACCTCTATCTATAATGTTTACTATAGAGAACAGTACAGGTGATGATATTTATGAAATAAGAGAGATATTAGAGCTTGAAACTGTAAAATTAGCGGCGGTTAGAATTAATGAAGAGGAATTAATGACAATGAAAGAGGCCGTTGAAGAGATGATGAATTGTGACGATGAAGATAGAAATATAGAATTGGATAAAAAATTTCACTATACAATAGCAAAGGCATCAAGAAATATGCTTATAATCAACTTTCTTCAAGTTATATCAGAACTTATAGACGAATTTATAAAAGATTCGAGAAGCAAAATTTTAGTAGAGAAAAATAACAGACATCGACTTATGAACATACATTACAGTATATATGAGGCTCTAAATGATAGGAATCCAGATAAAGCATATAAATGTATGAAAGAGCATTTTGTTATTATAAGAGAATATATGAAATGATTGTTAAGTAAAATACAGAAAACTATGGTAAGGAATAAAAAACCATAAATTCTGTATTTTTTTATTAATAAAAATATTTAAGGAATGTCTTTTATAACAATGATATACCGTTATAAAACATGAAAACGTATATATGATAAATTAATAACAATTATTCCATATTAAAGAAAAAGGGAGTAATATATAAATAAAGAATTGGTCTGACAACCTTATGAATATAAAAGTGGGAGTGATTTTATGGATATAGTAGTTTGTATTAAACAAGTACCAGGGACTTCAAAGGTAGAGGTTGATCCTGTTACAGGAGTTCTTAAGAGAGATGGAATAGACACTAAAATGAATCCTTACGATTTATATGCATTAGAAACTGCATTAAAATTGAAAGAAAAAACTAATGGAACAATAAAAGTTGTTTCCATGGGACCACCACAAGCTATGGAAGTTATAAAAGAAGCATTTTCTATGGGAGCTGATGAAGGAACTTTGATATCTGATAGAAAATTTGCGGGAGCAGATGTATTGGCAACTTCATACACCATATCTCAAGGAATAAAAAGTCTTGGAAAATTTGATTTAATAATCTGCGGTAAACAGACTACTGACGGAGACACTGCTCAAGTTGGAGCTGAAGTTGCAGAGTACTTAGATATTCCTCATGTTGCTAATGTAAAAAACATATTAAAAGTTAATGATAGTTTTCTAAATTGCGAGATGGATCTTCCAGAAGCCTTAGAAGTAGTAGATGTAAAGTTCCCATGTTTGATTACAGTGGACAAGGATATTTTTCAACCAAGGCTTCCTTCATATAAAAAGAAATTAGCTACAAAGAATAGAGAAATACGAGTTATATCATTAAAAGATTTTAGTGATAAAGATGAAAAAAAGTATGGTTTAAATGGTTCTCCTACTCAAGTTGAGAGAATATTTCCACCTGAATCTAAATCACATCATGAGATGATACAAGGAAATTCAGATGAAATTACTAAATCAATAGCGTCTAAATTAAAAGAATTGAAATTTATATAAAGAGAGGGTGAAGATAATGGGAAAACTTATTATAAATCAAGATAAAGTACAAGATATAAAAAAACTTATTGATATATGCCCTTTTGGTGCTATGGAAGAAAAAGATGGACATTTAGAAATAAACTCTAACTGCAAAATGTGCAGATTGTGCGTAAAAAATGGAGCGGGTGCAGTTGAATTTATAGAGGAAAAGGTTCAAGCAATAGATAAAAGTAAGTGGCAGGGAATTGCTGTATATGTAGACCATGTTGAAGGAAATATACATCCTGTAACTTTTGAACTTATAGGAAAGGCTAAGGAGTTAGCTAAAAAGATAAACCAAAAAGTATACTGCTTATTTATAGGCTATAACATAAAGGATAAGGCTGAAGAGCTTCTTCATTATGGAGTGGATGAAGTTATGGTATATGACAAAAAAGAGTTAGAAGATTTTAGAATAGAGCCTTATACATTTGTATTTTCTGATTTTATAAACAAAGTTAAACCTTCTTCTATCCTTGTAGGAGCAACTACGGTAGGAAGATCACTAGCTCCAAGAGTTGCGGCTAGATTTAGGACAGGACTTACAGCTGATTGTACTGTACTTGATGTAAAAGAAAATTCAGATTTAGTACAAATAAGGCCAGCTTTCGGGGGAAATATAATGGCACAAATAAATACGCCAAATTCTAGACCTCAGATGGCCACAGTTAGATATAAGGTTATGTCAGCTCCTTCAAGACAAACTGAAACTTCAGGTCATATAAATTTTTGTGATATAGATAGTGAAAATTTGACTTCAGGAATAGAAGTTAAAAATATCATACCTAAGGAAAAAGAACATAGCATCTCTGAAGCTGAAGTAATAGTAGCAGCTGGAAGAGGAGTAAAGAGTGAAAAAGATATGGCCATGATAAGAGAACTTGCACAGGTTCTTAATGCTGAATTAGGGGCAACTAGGCCGCTTATAGAATCTGGATGGATAGATGCTAAAAATCAAATTGGATTAAGCGGAAAAACTGTTAGACCAAAGCTTATTATAGCTTGTGGGATATCAGGTGCGGTTCAGTTTGCAGCAGGTATGAACAATTCAGATTATATATTTGCTATAAATAAAGATCCAAAGGCTTCTATTTTTAAGATAGCTCATTACGGAATAGTAGGAGATATATATGATATAATTCCTAAACTTATAAATGAAATCAAGAGTGAGAAGGAGGCATAGTCATGGAATACAAATCAGTAACTTTAAAAGATATAAATTGTATTAAAGATATAATAAATGATTCTGAAAGAGTCTTTTGTGGAGAATATATAAATGAGGATTATAGCCATGATGAATTAGGTGGAGCTAAGAAAATGCCTGATGTTGTTGTGAAAGTTCTTTCTACTGAAGAGGTTTCAAGAATTATGAAGTATGCCTACGAAAACAATATACCAGTTACACCTAGAGGTTCAGGAACAGGACTTGTAGGAGCAGCGGTTCCTATACATGGAGGAATTGTAATTGATTTGACCAACATGAATCAAATACTAGAATTAGACGAAGAAAATCTTACTTTAACTTTAGAGCCAGGAGTTCTTTTGATGGAAATATCAAAATATGTTGAAGAACATGACTTATTTTACCCACCAGACCCAGGAGAAAAAACTGCAACTATAGGTGGAAATATAAATACAAATGCAGGTGGTATGAGAGCAGTAAAATATGGCGTTACTAGGGATTATGTAAGAGGCATGGAAGTAGTTTTGCCAAATGGAGAAGTAGTAGAATTTGGAGGAAAAGTTGTTAAAAACAGTTCGGGTTATAGCTTAAAAGACTTGATAGTTGGTTCGGAAGGTACTTTGGGAATAATAACAAAAGCTATACTAAAACTGTTGCCACTACCAAAGAAAGCTATAAGCCTTTTAGTTCCTTTTAATGATTTAGGACAAGCAATAGATACAGTACCAAAGATAATAAAATCAAAAGCTATTCCTACTGCAATAGAGTTTATGGAGAGAGAAGCAATAACTTCAGCAGAGGAGTTCTTAGGCAAGAAGTTCCCAGATAATTCATCTAATGCATATTTACTTCTTACATTCGATGGAAACTCTTTAGAGGAAGTTGAAGCTGCTTACGAAAAGGTAGCTGATATATGCTTAGAAGAAGGCGCAATAGATGTATTTATTTCTAATACTGAAGAAAGACAAGAGTCTATATGGACAGCAAGAGGTGCTTTCTTAGAAGCAATAAAAGCATCGACAACAGAAATGGATGAAGTTGATGTAGTTGTTCCAAGAAATAAAGTTGCAGAGTTTGTTAAATTTACTAAAGATGTAGAAAAGAAACATAAAATAAGAATCAGAAGTTTTGGACATGCTGGAGATGGAAATCTTCATGTATATATATTAAGAGATGACTTAGACAAAGATCAATGGGAAAAGAAACTTAATGAAGCCATGGAAGATCTATATGATAAAGCAAGACAACTAATGGGTCAAGTATCAGGAGAGCATGGTATAGGATATGCTAAAAAACTATATTTAAATGAAGCTCTTTCAGCATCAAATTTAGAGATAATGAGAGGTGTGAAAAAAGCTTTTGACCCTAAAAATATATTAAATCCAGATAAGATAATTTAAAAACTTTTTTATGGATGATTATTTATTAAAAAAGTGGGCATATAATAAATAAGAGTTTAAAAGAGAGAGTCTAAATTTAATATAGGGATGTTTTTTAAATTTATGTTGTGCTTTTGATTGCTATATGTTATCATGAGATATACGCTTATGAGCAAAATCTCATAAACGAGATTTAATAGTGATTTAAACATTCCCTTAGGAGTCTAGAATCAATTTTAAATCTAAACCAAATTTTTATAGAAAAAAGGAGAATGTTTAAATGGCAGATAAGACTATAGTTTGTAAAGATTGTTCAAAGGAGTTTGTTTTCACTGAGGGAGAGCAAGCATTCTACAAGGAAAAAGGATTCGAAAACGAACCAGTAAGATGCCCAGAGTGCAGAAAAGCTAGAAAGCAACAAAGCAACAACAGAGGATTCAGAAGATAATATTTGAATTTAAAAGACCTATAAGAGAAATCTTATAGGTCTTGTTTTTTTAAGCAGATAAATTTAATTTCTTTATATAAGTATGGATTGCATGGGCTACACCATTCTCAGTGTTTTTTAAAGTAGTGAAAGAACAAAGATTTTTGATTTCATCTCGTGCATTTCCCATAGCTATGCTGTAATGAGCTACCTTAAGCATACTTAAGTCGTTAAAGCTATCGCCTATAGCCATTGTTTCATCTAAAGATATATTAAGGTGAGATGCAAGACATTTTAATGCATGTCCTTTTGAAGTTATGGATTGAGTAACCTCAAAGTTGTAATCCGTAGAAGCAAAAGTAGCGAATTCAGGTTTGCTGTTGCAGTAGTCCATAGCTTTTTGACGTTTATCTTGGTCAAAAGTTACAACTTGAAGATTTAAAGGCTTGTCCTCTATGGAAAAAATGTCTTCAGCTGATGAAAGCACAAGCTTATTTGCCTGAGATTGTAATGCACCGACGATATTAAGATGAATGTCATCTCTATAATTGTATTTATCTTTTGCATTATAGAAATCATCTTTTAAAATATCAAAAGCTGTATTTAGATACATATTGTTAAAGTCAGTTTCTATTTCATAAAAATAATCATTCTTTTCAAGCCAATTTACGGCATCTTTAAGAGCAACTGCATCTAATTCAAAGGTTTCTAGAAAATCTCCATCCTTTGAACATACTGATGCTCCATTATTAGAGATTATATGAGTTTTTATTCCAGCCTCATCTGTAAGTGCCTTTGCGTCAGCATAGTATCTTCCAGTGCATATGGATACTTCTATTCCAAGGCTTTGAGCAAACTTTATTGCTTCGGCATTTTCACGGGATATTTTATGATTTGAGTTCAGTAATGTTCCATCTAAATCTATTGCTATAAGTTTCATATATTTCCTCCTAAATTTTAAATTAATCTGTTACTATCAAATTCACGTTATTTTCATTCAAAATCTTCATGAAATCTTCACTAGGCATTTTGTCAGTTATCATTATGTCTATATCTTTTAAATCACAAATCTTTATAAATGATGTTTTGTTAAGCTTTGAATGGTCTATAAGAAGTATTACTTCATCAGAATTTTTGATTACTTCCCTTAATATAGCTGCAGCATCTTCATAGACTCCTGTTAATCCCTTTGAACTGAGAGATAATCCACCTATAAATGCTTTATTAAAATGATAATTGGAAAGCATTGATAGAGTGGATGGACCGTATAAGTATCTATGATAAGTATTAAGGGTACCTCCTAATATGGTTATGTTCATATTAGAATTCTTAGATAAAATATCTCCTAGATTTATAGAATTAGTCACTACGGTCAAATTATCTGAGCTTATAAGCTCGGCTAGATTTTGAACAGTAGTAGAGGTATCCATAAATATGGCTTCACCTTGTTTTATAAAAGATAGTGATTTTTTAGCTATTTTATATTTTTCTTCAGATTCTATATTAAGTCTTTCTCTATATGGCTTTATATCATAATGTTCAGAACTGGAAAGTATAGCCCCTCCATGAGTTCTGACTATACAGCCGCTTTTTTCTAAAAGAACTAAATCACGTCTTGCAGTATCTCGTGATACGTCATAAAATTTGCAAATTTGTTCTATGCTTATACGTTTATTTTCAGAAAGGAAAGTTAAAATAGAATCCATTCTCTCCTGTTGAAACACATTATTACCTCCTATCGAAATAAGTATTTCACTTAAATTATAAAAGAATTTACGAAAAAACTCAAGTTTTTGTAAGTAATTTTAATTAAATATAAGTAATTGACATAAAACATTTTATTTTATGAGAAGAAATGAGAAAAGTGATAAATGAAAATAATGAAATTTCTTTAAAAGATTATGGATATATCTGCATTTATTTCTATTCAAGTTAATAGAAATAATATAAGAGTAGAGTGGGAGGGAGATACCATATGGTATATGAAGAACAATTAATTACTTGTCCAACAAGTATAAAGTTAATAGGAGATCAGCTTGCATATAATGGAGGCATAACAATATTTTTAACAATGAAAGATAAATTTACTATGAGTATCATGGAGAGAAATGATGACAAGATAAAGCTCATATTTCCAAAATGCATTGTAGAGATGAATATAAAAGATAGCGAGAAAGAAGAGCTGGAAACAACAGAAGAATTCGAAAATTATGAGGCAAGATGTTTAACGAAGTTGATACTAAAAGAATTAAAGAAAAATAATTTAACTACGTCTAAAGGATTTGAAGCAAAATATAATTTTGATTTAGCTTCATATAAAAAAAATAGTACAAGCATAGCTTTTGAGCTTTTAACTCTAAAAGGGATTAATAATATAAATAGTTATGAATTAAGCAGTTATGATATGGAAAACATAAATGAAAATATACAAATATTAGATGGAAAAGGATATAGGGGAACCAGTGAAAGTTTCATGATGAATATGTGCAAAGAAAATCATGGGCATGTACTTTACTGCCAAAGCTTAAAACACGAGTGCATTCCTGTAAATTATGATGGATATTCTATTATCGCTTCTTATAACGATTGCCTTAGTAAAAGAAACTTTGAAGATGAAAAGATACGCCAATGCAATGATGCTCTTCAGAAGTTTCAAAAGGTAGTAAATATATCTTCCTTATGCAATCTATCCATAGCGGAGTTTGAAAAATTCAAAGGGGTATTAGATAAAGACACATTAAAAGTTGCTTCTTATGTAGTATATGAAAACTACAGGGTAAGGAATAGCATTCCAAAGTTAAAAGATGGAAATATGAAGGAAATTGGAATTTTAATGAAAAAAACTCATGAGGAATTAAAAAATCTTTATGGAATAGTCAACGAAGAGCATGATTTTATATTTAAAGAAGCTTTGAAAATAGATGGTTGTATAGGAAGCAAGATGAGTGAAAGTTCCTTGGGATTGTGTAATCTAAGTATTGTAAAAGATGAAGTTATAGATGATTTTAAAGAAAAAGTAGGAGACGAATATAAAATCAAATATAATGAAGGATTAAACTTTTATGTTCAGTCGCTTAAGAATAAATAATATATTAATTTCAAACAATAAAATTAATTAAATTAAAAGGGGCTATACATATGGTGAATTTTAAAGAAATACAAAAGAATTATATTTATAAAAATCTTTTTGACGGACATTGGGTAGAAAGTAATAGTGGTGACAATATAGAGATAAAGTCACCTATAGACGAGAATACATTAGGTTATGTTCAGGCTATGACTAAAGAAGAAGCAAACAAATCTATAGAAAATGCTTGTGAAGCACAGAGATATTGGAAACAGGTGCCTATAAACAAAAGGGCAGATATACTTCACAGAGCAGCAAGCATATTGGAGGAAAATGCAGAGGAAATAGCTGAAATTTTAACTATGGAAATAGCAAAAGATAAAAAGAGTTCATTAGCTGAGATAACACGCACAGCTGACTATATCAGATTTTCTGCTGATGCAGGGAAACAACTAGAAGGTGAAACTATTCCTGGTGATAGTTTTCCTGGAACTGAAAAAAACAAAATATCTGTAGTAACTAGAGAGCCATTAGGTGTAGTTCTCGCTATATCACCATTTAATTATCCAATTAATTTGTCAGCATCTAAAATTGCTCCTGCACTTATTGCAGGAAATTCTGTTGTATTAAAACCACCTACTCAGGGGTCTATATCAGCACTATATTTAGCGGAAGTATTTAATAAAGCTGGACTTCCTAGAGGAGTTTTGAACACAATAACAGGAAAGGGTAAAGATATAGGAGACTATGTTGTAACCCACCCTAAGATAGACTTTATAAATTTTACAGGAAGTACAGAGGTTGGACAGCATATTTCTAAGATAACAACAATGAAACCCCTATTGCTTGAGCTTGGAGGTAAAGACGCAGCTATAGTTTTAGAAGATGCAGATTTAGATGAATCAGCAAAGAATATAGTAAACGGAGCATATTCATATTCTGGACAGAGATGCACAGCTGTTAAAAGAATTCTAGTTATGGAAAAAGTAGCAGATGAACTTTCAACGAAGATTAAAAATCTAGTGGAAAAATTATCTGTTGGAGATCCAAGAGAAAATAGTGTCATAGGACCGCTTATAAATGATAAGGCTGCTGATTTTGTTATGAATTTAATAGAAGATGCAGAAGGAAAAGGAGCTAAACTTTTAGTAGGAGGAAAGAGAGAAGGAAGGCTTATTTATCCAACATTATTTGATTATGTGAATCTCGATATGAAAATTGCCTGGGAAGAACCATTTGGGCCAGTACTTCCTATAATACGAATAAAATCAATAGATGAAGCTATAAAGATAGCAAATGAATCAAAATACGGACTTCAAAGCTCTATATTTACAAAAAATATAGAAGCTGCATTTTACATAGCTGATAAGCTGGAAGTAGGTACGGTGCAGATAAACAACAAAACTGAAAGAGGCCCAGACCATTTTCCGTTTTCAGGAGTAAAGTCATCGGGTATGGGAACACAGGGAATAAAATACTCTATAGAAGCTATGTCACGGCTTAAAGCTATAGTTTTAAATTTAAAAAAAGAAATATAGACATAAATAAAGGTTTAAGAATAAAAAATTCTTAAACCTTTTTTACTAAAAAAATGTGAGCCGTCTCTATAGGTTGAGGGGAGATGACAACTCACAATAATAAATACCATTAGTTTATAAACCTATTATACTGTATAATAGATTGTAAGAAATTGCTTATAGATTTCAAATTTATTATATAAAGGTTACAAAAATTTCTAGTTAGTTACGGCTATTTAACCATTGAAGTTATGGTTTATGATTAAATATAATATAAATATAGATTAAAGGTTGAAGAGAGGATAGGTATGAAAAAATTAATCCTTATTATTATGATAGTAATGTTAATGTGGACAGCTACTGGGTGCAGCAGTTTATATGAAGTTCCTGTAAATCTCATGAAGACACCAAAGCTCAATGATAATTACATAAAAAATCAAAAATATCTTACAGATAGTGAACTTAGGGTTCTTATTCAAAGTTTTATGCCAGAAGGCTATAAGCTGTTGGAAGATAATAAGAGTATGGAAAAGCAAAGTATTTATGATGTGGATGTAGATGGAGATAAGAAAAATGAGTATGTAGTATTAGTTAGAAATTCAAATAAAACTAATGTAGGATTTTTCATAGTAAAAAATAAGTATGGAAAATGGGCAAAAGTATTTGAATGGATGGATGAAGGTATTGGAATTAAGACTGTAAAGGCGATAAGAGGACTAAATGACAAGGATGTAAGGCTTCTTGTAGGGAATATGATTAACTCAAAGGGTCCATCTGAATACTATCTTTTTAATTTTGAAGAAAATTGGGATGGCTACTATGTGGATTTAGGAACATGGAGTGATTTATCAATAGTACAGAGTACAGATGAAAGCATAAATTTTGTAGTTGAAAATAGAGATGAATCAAGAATTTTGGAGATGTATTCTGTAAGTTATGATGGGGATAAGTTTAAATATAATAGCAGTGCTGATACCTATCAAAATAAAATCAATGAATATAAGTCTATACTTGAGGAATATGATGGAAATGAAAGCGCATGGTATTATTATATATATGCTAAGTTTATGGCTGGGCGTTATGAAGAGGCACTTAAAAATATGAATGCATATCTAGAACGTGATAAGAGTAGGGATTCTGTCAAGGTAAATGAGATGAAATTCCAATTATTAAAGGCTATGATTTTATCAAAACTTGATAGAGCTGATGAAGCTAAAGAAATTATTGATAGATATGAAGAAAGCTTTAAAGCTACAGACGTTTTGATAGATAATAATGTAAGTGCCTATGAGTTTTACTATACAGCAGGAGTAGTAAACAAAGCATTAAAAAATACAAAAATGGCAAATTATAATTTTAATAGAGCTTTAGATAGACTTGAAAAAACTTATGATAAGAAGCTTGCAGGATATCAAGAGATTGTAAGTGAAGTTATGGAAAGCTTAATAAATGATGCAAAGAAGTAGTTTAGGAGGATGGGGATAATGGATAAGATACTAGTTGTTGAAGATGAAGAAAATATAAGAAGCTTTATAGAGATAAACCTTACAGTGAATAAGTTTTATGTAAAAGAAGCATCTTGTGGAGCAGAAGCCTTTAAGGCGCTTGAGAGTGAGACTTTTGACATAGTAGTTTTAGATATAATGCTTCCTGATATAAGCGGATTTAAGATTTGCGAGAGAATTAGAGAGGAATATCCTAAAATAGCTGTCATAATGCTTACAGCGAAAAACCAAGATATAGATAAGATAATGGGACTTGAAAGTGGAGCAGATGACTATATGGTAAAACCATTTAATCCAACGGAGTTAGTATGGAGAATTAAAGCGTTGCTTAGAAGAATAAAAGGTGTTGAGAAAGAAGATAGTTATATCTTAAAGATAGATGAATTATCTCTAGATAAAAGAGCAAAGAAATTCTTTAAAAAGGATAGAGAAATAAAGCTTACATTAAAAGAAATGAATATAATGGAATTGTTTATGACTAATGTTGGAAAGGCATTTTCGAGAGACGAACTCTTAGATAAAATTTGGGGAGAAAACTTTTACGGCGATGTAAAAACTGTAGATGTTCATATAAGAAGACTTAGGGAAAAGGTAGAAGATAATCCATCAAAGCCTGAATATATAGAAACTTTATGGGGATTTGGGTATAGGATGAGAGAACTATGATTAAAAGTATAAAAAATAGAATTCTAACTTACTACTTGATAGCTATATCTATAACTGTAGGGATTCTAGGTATATTTTCTTGGTACAGTTTAAGAGAATATTATTATAGAAGTATATCTCACAATATGAGTGAACAATTAGACGTAGCAAACACATTTTTCAATAAATACCTAAAAACAATGCCCTTAAGAAAAGCATCTGAAGAAGTAGCAGATACATTATTTGTAAATGCTAATATTCAGATACAGGTCATAGATGAGAATAAAAGCTTAGTATTGGATACTTTAGGAATAAGCGACATAGACTTCAGAAATGATTTGTATATAGACAGAGTACTTAAAAATAACGAAAATATAATTATAAATGGAAAGCTTTTAAGCTATAGTGATGATAACGTAATGATAATAATGAAGCCTATAACAAGCAAAGGGACAGATGGTGTGATTAGATTTATAACATCACTAGATGAGGTAGATAAAGCCCTAAGACGTATAGGGCGAATTATCATATTTATAGCTATTGGAGTAATTATAATAATATGCATGATAAGTGCTCAGATATCAAAGAGTATAATAGGTCCTCTTTTAAAATTAAACGATACTGCTAAAAGAATGGCTAAGGGAGAATATACAGTAAAAGCAGAAAAGGTTTATGATGATGAAATAGGGAATCTTTCTGATACTTTAAATGGAATGTGCGATGAAATTTTAAAGAGTGAAAAGTTAAAGAATGATTTTATATCTTCTATATCTCATGAGCTAAAAACACCTCTGACATCAATAAAGGGATGGGGAACAACTTTAAAGATAAAAGAGCTTCAGTCAGAACAGATGATGGAAAAGGGACTTAATATAATCATAAGCGAAAGTGATAGACTTACTGGGCTTGTAAATGAGCTTTTAGATTTCTCTAGATATGAAACTGGCAATATAAGTCTGAAGCTAGAGAAATTTAACATGGATACACTTCTGCAGGATATATGCATACAGATGAAACCTAGAACTGAGAGAACTGGTGTTGAATTGATTTATGAAAATGGAAACTTAGGAGAAATCACTGCCGATAAAAATAGATTAAAGCAGGTTTTTATAAATCTTGTAGATAATTCTATAAAGTTTTCTAAAAATGGAAGAGTAAAAATATACTCTAGAAAGATGGGAAGCTTTTTACAGATTTTTATAGAAGATAATGGCTGCGGTATAAAAGAAGCGGATTTAGCAAAAGTAAAACAAAAATTCTTCAAAAGTTCTATGGATACATCAGGGAACGGTATAGGATTAGCATTATGTGATGAAATTCTAAAACTTCATGGTGGAAGACTGAAGCTAGAAAGTGAATATGGCAAGGGAACCAAGGCTACAGTAGAGTTAAAAGCTTAAAGTTAAATTTGTTAAAGTATTTGGATAAAAAAACTTTAAGGTTGACACAGAAAGAAATATCAACTAAAATTATTTTTAGTAATTAAATATATGCTTTAAATTGGTACAGAGAGACCAGAAAGAGGTATGAGATGAGATTATATGCTTTTTGTTATACACAAAAACAACATATGGGGCAGCAAAATTTAGTTGGAATACTAAATTTAATTGTTATTAAATTTAATAGGAATATGTACAGGATAGTGAGAGAATTATCATAAAAGGTAATGCTCTTATTATCCTTTTTTTACGCAATAATATAGAAATAGAGGGGAGAAATAAGAAATGTTAGCGAGGCTTATATTAGAAAATGGAAAGATTTTTGAAGGAAAGGCTTTTGGATATATTAGTGATACGGTTGGAGAGGTAGTATTTAATACAGGAATGACAGGTTATCAAGAAGTGCTTACAGACCCATCTTATTATGGACAAATAGTTACTATGACTTATCCGCTTATCGGAAACTATGGAATAAACTTGGAGGACTTAGAATCTTCTACACCAAAGGTTAAGGGATTTATAGTTAGAGAGGTAAGTAATGAACCTAATAACTGGAGATGTGAACTTACATTAGATGCATATCTAAAAGACAATAAGATTATGGGAATTGAAGGAATAGATACAAGAGCATTAACAAAGCTTTTAAGAAATCACGGGACTATGAGAGGAATCATTACTACTAAAGAACTTGGATTAGAAGAAGCTCAAAATATGATAAAGAGTTTTTCAAACAAAGAGGCAGTAAAAAATGTAACTCCAAAAGAAAGCTATGTTATTGAGGGTAAAGGACACCATGTAGCAGTTATGGACTTTGGAATAAAGGCTAATATACTTAGATGCTTCAAAGAAAGAGGATGCAAACTTACAGTGTTTCCAGCACATGCAACAAGTGAAGAAATATTAAGTGTAAATCCAGACTTAGTATTCTTATCTAACGGTCCTGGGGATCCTGAAGACTTGGACGGAGCAATAGAAACTATAAAGAACCTTGTAGGAAAGAAGCCAATAGCAGGAATATGTCTAGGACATCAGCTTTTAGCACTAAGCCTTGGAGGCAAGACTGGAAGATTAAAGTTTGGACATAGAGGATCAAATCATCCAGTTAAAGATTTAGAAGAAAATAAGATTTTTATAACATCCCAAAATCACGGATATGTAGTTGCAGAAATGCCAGAGGGAATGAAAGTAACTCACATGAATGTAAATGATGAAACTGTGGAGGGAATGAGACATGAAACTATGCCTATATTTAGCATTCAGTTCCATCCAGAAGCATGTCCAGGACCAAAGGAAAATCAATACTTATTCGATAAATTTTTAGGTTTAATATAGTGGAGGAGAGAGTAGTATGCCATTAAATAAAGATATTAAAAAAGTTTTAGTTATAGGATCAGGACCAATAATCATAGGTCAGGCAGCAGAATTCGATTATTCAGGAACTCAGGCTTGTGAAGCGCTAAGAGAAGAAGGAATAGAAGTAGTGCTAGTTAATTCTAACCCGGCTACAATAATGACAGATAAAGAAATAGCAGATAAGGTCTATATAGAGCCACTTACAGTAGAATTTCTTGAAAAGATAATTGAAAAAGAAAGACCAGACAGCGTTCTTGCAGGAATGGGTGGACAGACAGCATTAAACTTAGCTGTAGAACTTTCTGAAAAGGGGATACTTGAAAAACATGGAGTAAAGGTAATAGGAACTTCCATAACATCTATAAAAAAGGGTGAAGACAGAGAGCTTTTCAAAGATCTTATGGATGAAATAAATGAGCCAATAATAGAGAGCGACATAGTTACAACTATGGAGCATGGAATAGAATACGCAAATCAAATAGGATATCCAGTTATAGTAAGACCAGCTTACACACTAGGGGGAACAGGCGGCGGAATAGCAGCAAATGAAACAGAGTTAAAGGTGATATTAGAGTCTGGACTTAAACTAAGCCCAGTTGGACAGGTACTTCTTGAAAAGAGTGTAAAAGGATGGAAAGAAGTAGAGTATGAAGTTATGAGAGATGGAGATGGAAACTGTATCACAATATGTAATATGGAAAACATCGACCCTGTTGGAGTACATACAGGAGACAGTATAGTTGTGGCACCAAGCCAAACCTTATCAGATAAAGAATATCAAATGCTAAGAACAGCATCAATAAATATAATAAATGCAGTAGGAATAGAGGGAGGATGTAATGTACAGTTTGCACTTCACCCAACAAGTTTTAAATATGCAGTAATTGAAATCAATCCAAGAGTAAGTAGATCATCAGCTCTTGCATCAAAAGCAACGGGGTATCCAATAGCAAAGCTTGCTGCAAAGATAGCTTTAGGATATACACTAGATGAGATAAAGAATGCAGTTACAGGAAAGACTTATGCATGCTTTGAGCCAACATTAGACTACGTAGTAGTAAAGATTCCAAAATGGCCTTTCGATAAATTTAAGAAGGCAGATAGAATACTAGGAACAAAGATGATGGCAACTGGAGAGATAATGGCTATAGGTTCAAACTTTGAGGCGGCTCTTCTAAAGGGAGTACGTTCTCTAGAAATTGGACAATACTCACTAGAGCATAAAGCGTCAAAAACCTACTCAATGGATCATCTTAAAAAGAGAGTTATAACTCCAGATGATGAGAGATTATTTGCACTAGCCGAAATACTAAGAAGAGGATATTCTATAGAAAAAGTGTGTGAAATCACAGGAATGGATAAATTCTTTGTGAATAAGATCAAATACATCGTAGATCAAGAAGAAAAACTAAAAAACAGCTCAATAGATGATTTAAATAAAGAGTGGTTATTTGAGCTTAAGAGAAAGGGATTCTCTGATAAGGCTATAGCTGATTTCTTAAAAGCTACACCAGAGGAAATATTAGAGCTTAGAAACATATGGAAGATAAAAGTAGGCTACAATATGGTTGACACTTGTGGCGGGGAGTTTGAGGCACTATCACCATACTACTACTCAGCTTATGGAGTAGAAGACGAAGTTATAGTAAGTGACAAAAAGAAAGTTATAGTTATAGGTTCTGGGCCTATAAGAATAGGTCAGGGTATAGAGTTTGACTATGCTTCAGTTCACTGCATAAAAGCTCTAGAGAAGATGGGAATCGAAACAATAATTATAAACAACAACCCTGAGACAGTAAGTACAGATTTTGATATATCGGATAAGTTATACTTCGAGCCGCTTACAGAAGAAGATACATTAAATATAATAGAAAAAGAAAAACCATTAGGAGTTATATTGCAGTTTGGTGGACAGACAGCTATAAAGCTTGCAAAATTCTTCGAAGAGAAGAAAGTTCCAGTTCTAGGAACACTTCCAAGCCATATAGATGAAGCAGAAGACAGAGAGAAGTTTGATGAGATATTAGAAAAACTTGATATAAAGAGACCAAAAGGAAAAGCTGTGTGGTCTATTGAAGAAGGAATGAAGGAAGCAGAAGCTTTAGGATATCCAGTTCTTGTGAGACCTTCTTATGTACTTGGTGGACAGGGAATGGAGATCACTTACGAGGAGAAGGAGCTTAAGGCTTATCTAGAAGGAGCCTTTGTAAGAGATAGCAAAAATCCAGTATTAATAGATAGATATCTCCTAGGAAGAGAAATAGAAGTAGATGCTATATGTGATGGAGAGGATATATTAATACCAGGAATAATGGAGCACTTAGATAGAGCTGGAATACATTCAGGAGATAGTGTAACTATATATCCAAGTCAAAATATAAATAATGATATAAAAGCAGCAGTTTTAGATTACTCAAGAAAGCTTGCACTAGAATTAAAAGTAATGGGTATGATAAATATTCAGTTTATCGAATTTAAAGGAGAACTTTACGTAATAGAAGTTAACCCAAGAGCAAGTAGAACAGTTCCATATATAAGCAAAGTGTCAGGAGTACCTATAGTTGATATAGCAACAAAAGTTATGCTTGGAGAAAAGATAAAAGATATCGGATATGGAGTAGATATATATAAGGAGCCTGAGGTTATATCAGTTAAAGTTCCAGTATTTTCAACTCATAAACTAGGAAAAGTTGAAGTAAGTTTAGGGCCAGAAATGAAATCAACAGGAGAGGTTTTAGGACTCGGACACACAGTTGAAGAAGCACTTTATAAAGGATTCGTAGCAGCGGGAACTTACATGATGGAATCATCAAAGAGGATATTGGCAACAATTAACAATAAGGACAAGAAGGAGTTCTTGCCAATCGCAGAGAATTTAAGTAAATTGGGATACACTTTTGTAGCAACATCTGGAACAGCTACTCTTTTAAGAGAAGCTGGAATAGAAGTGACAGAAGTTAGAAAAATAAATGAAGACAAACCAAATATACTAGACCTAATAGAGAATGGAGAAATTGACATAGTAGTTAATACTCCAACAAAGGGAAATGACTCATCTAGAGATGGCTTCAAAATAAGAAGAACAGCTATAGAACGTTCAATCCCAGTTATTACATCAATAGATACTTTAATCGCTATAACTAGAATAGAAGGAAAAGATATAAAGATAAAGGATCTAGATGCAATAAGCTTATAATTTAATGACATAAGAGAAAAGACAGACTTTAAAATTGGGTGACAAAGGAAAAATATATCATCTAGTATTAAGGTCGGTCTTTTTGTTTCTAAAAATATTATTGGGGGGATATTTAGATGAATTTTTATCAAGAAGACTTTCAGAATTTAAATGTATTAGAGAGGAATAGAATGGAACCTAGAGCCTACTTTTATGACTATAAAAGTTATGAAGATGCGCTTACTTTTAATAAGACAAAAAGCATAGGCTACAAGAACTTAAATGGTAAATGGAAATTTTCATTCAGCAAAAATCCGTATAGGGGACCAAAAGACTTTGAAAAAGAAGAATTTAATGATGAAACTTGGGATAGCATCAAAGTACCTGGCTATTGGCAGCTTCAAGGATATGGACATCCTCATTATACAGATGATATGTATATATTTCCAGTAAATCCACCTAAGGTTCCAACTACAGAGAATGAGACTGGATTTTATAGAAGAACTATGTATATAGATGGAGAATGGTTAAAGGACCAAGTGATTCTAAGATTTGAGGGAGTAGATAGCGCTTATCATTTATGGGTAAATGGAGAGGCTGTAGGATATAGTGAGGGCAGCAGACTGCCTTCGGAGTTTGACATAACAACGTATGTTAAAGAAGGAAAGAACGTAATAGCTCTTAAGGTTTACAGATGGTGTAGTGGAAGTTATTTAGAAGATCAAGATATGTGGTGGCTAAGTGGAATATTTAGAGATGTATCTATTTTAAGAAGACCAAAAACTCAAATAAGAGACTATTTTGCTAAGGGAATTCTAGATGAAACTTATGAAAATGGTATATTGGATTTAGAAATTGAAGTTCAGTTTGATGATGAGAGTGAAGATTCTTTGAATATAGAAATAAAACTTTTAGATGAGAATAACAAAGTAATTGAAGAAAGAAAAACACCTGTAGAGGAGAAGCTGTATCAAGCCTTGATTATACCTAAAGTAAAGAAATGGAGTGCAGAAACTCCAAATCTATATAAACTACTTATAGCACTAAAAAATGGTAATAAAATAATAGATGTGATTCCTCAAAGGATAGGATTTAGAAAAGTAGAGATGAAGGATGGACTTCTTCTTTTAAATGGGAAAGATATATTATTCAAGGGAGTAAACCTTCATGATCACCATGAAACTTTAGGTAGAATATATCCTAAGGAGCTTATGATAAAGGATATAAAACTTATGAAACAAAATAATATAAATGCTGTAAGGTGTTCGCATTATCCTAAAAGTCCTGAATTCTACGATTTGTGTGACCAGTATGGGCTTTATGTGATGGACGAAACAGATTTAGAAACTCATGGATTTCAATATATAGGCAATATAAGTACTATAAGTGATGATAAAGAGTGGAAAAAAGCTTATGTAGATAGAGCATGCAGAATGGTAGAGAGAGACAAAAATTATACTAGCATAGTAATGTGGTCCTTAGGAAATGAATCTGGATTTGGATGCAATTTTAGGGCTATGGCAGAGTACTGTCATGAAAAAGATGATTCAAGACCTGTCCATTATGAGGAAGACAGAAATGCAGAAGTAGCAGATATTATAAGTACCATGTATAGCTCAGTTGAAAAAATGATAGAACACGCTGAGAAGGATTTAGGAAAGCCTCATATACTATGTGAATATGCTCATGCTATGGGAAATGGCCCAGGGGGACTTAGAGAGTATCAAGATTTATTCTATAAATATAAAAGACTTCAAGGAGGATTTGTATGGGAATGGCTTGAGCATGGTATAAAACAAACTAATGAAAATGGAGAAAGCTACTATGCATACGGGGGAGACTTTGGAGATTATCCTAACAATTCTAATTTTGTAGTAGATGGACTAGTTCATGCAGATAGGAGACCGACCCCAGGACTTATAGAATATAAGAAGGTTATAGAACCATTAACCATATCTATGGAGGATCTAGCTAAGGGTATATTCGTATTAAAGAATTTATATGACTTTATAGATTTAAGACATCTAGAGGTATCCTATTCGATTTTATGCGATGAAAGGGTAATATATCATAATGTCAAGTCATTGCCTGTTATAAAGCCATATGATAAGGGAATAATGGTACTAGAATATGATAAGCCAGAAATACTAGAAGAAAACAGCACATATTATTTGAATACAGAGTTTATTCTAAAGAACAGCACTACATGGGCTGATAAAGGACACTGTGTAGCTAAGGAGCAATTTCAGCTTCCTTGGAAAAACGAAGTTGATATTGTACCTTCAAAAGGACATATGACAGTTATTGAGGAAGATAACTTTATCTATATAGAAGGAGAAGAGTTTAAGGTTGAATTTGATTTAATAAAAGGTGAATTGTGTAAATGGTCATATAATGAAGTAGATATTTTAGAACAAGGACCTAAATTTAATCTTTGGAGAGCTACCATTGATAATGATATGTATGCGGTTAAAAAGTGGAAAGCAGCTCATTTAAACCTATGTAGAGAATACGTAGAGAGTAGCGCATGGACTGAAGAGGAAAATTGTATTACAGTAAATATAAATACCTATTTCGCACCTCCAGCTTATTTTTATGGATATAAATTAAGCTATGAATATAAGGTTTATGGTGATGGCCATATAAAAATAAATTTAAAGGGTATTCCAAAAGGTGAATTTCCTGAAATGCTTCCAAGAATAGGAGTTAAGCTGAATGTAAATAAGGAGCTATCTAACGTTACTTGGCATGGAAGAGGACCTGGAGAATGCTATTGTGACAGCAAAGAAGCAAATTTCTATGGAGTGTACAAAGAGAATGTAGAAAATCTTTATACAGATTATGTATATCCTCAAAGTAACGGCAACAGAACTGATGTAAAGTGGGTTGCTTTAAATGAAGATTCGGGTATTGGGTTTATGGTTAAAGGAAATAAACTTGAGTTTTCAGCTTCATACTATGCAGAGGAAGATTTAGATAAGGCTATTCATACCTATGAATTAAAGAAGAGAGACTTTATTACTTTAAACCTAGATTATGAACAAAATGGATTAGGAAGCAATAGTTGTGGACAGGCTCAGCTTGCTCAATACAGGGTAGAAGCTAAAGAGTTCGTTTTTAGCATTGTTCTTAAAGCCTTTGATAACAATGTAGAGAGCGCTGTAGAGGCAAACAAAAACATATTAAATCCTTAAATTAAATGCTCACTCCGTAAGAAGTTGAACTATTTTGGGGATTAGTTTAAAATGGAAAGTAATGAAAAAGGGGGAAACAGGAGTGAGCACGTATATATACTATTTTACTGCCACGGGAAATTCCTTATATATAGCAAAGATGCTTGGGAATATAATACCTGACAGCAAAATTATTTCTATACTTCAGTCTAACAAAAAAGAAGAAACGAGTTTAGAGGCAGATAAGATAGGATTTGTATTTCCTTTATACTATGGCGGTATTCCTAGAGTTTTAGAACAATTCATAAAGAACTTGGAAATAAAGGGGCATCCAGAAATATTTGCAGTTGCTACCAGAGGAAGCAGCACTGGAATGGTCAAAAGTCAGATTAATAAGCTTATGCTTCCTAAGAAAGTTCAATTAAATTATTTGACCTACATAAATATGCCATCAAATTATGTAAGACTTTATGATATGAAGGAAAAACAAGAAAATAAAAGCATAATACTAAATGCTAAAGATGAGGCTATAAAAGCAGCACATGAAATCGAAAGAGGAATAAACAAAGTTGAAAATGATTCCATGATAGCTAACTTAATATATAAACCTATGTATAAATTTTGGAAGAAGTCTTTAAGGAGAAAAGATAATAAATTCACTATTAATGATGACTGTAATCGATGTGGAACCTGCGTAAAGATATGCCCTGTAAATAATATAATTTTAGATGATGGAAATCCAAAATGGCTTCATAATTGTGAGGACTGTATGGCTTGTATTCATATATGTCCTAAAAAAGCTATAAACATAGGAAGAAGAACACAACAAAGAAGACGATACAGGAATCCATTTATAGATGTTAAAGAGATAATAGATCAAAAGATTACAAAAGAAAATGTAATTGACTAAGTTAATTGGAAATAAGAGAAGGCTCATTTAAAGAGCTTTCTTTTTTTATTTTCATAAAAAAATACAATAGTATTGACAAACGAACACATGTTCTATAAAATAAATATTGTGATGATGCATAATATTTTTACTTCAGAATATATATTATTAAAATGATATTCAAAGGAGAGGGAAACATGAAGAAGAAAAGTGGGTTATTTGTAAAGATAAATTATAAGAATGAACTAAATAGTATGGGCCAGAAAGTAGAACTTAAGCATCAGAGGGGAACGGGAGAATTAAATAAATACTTATTCTGTGCAGGAACATATAATAAAGAAGGTGGCACTATGATATTTAGAGCTAAGGACATAGAAGAAGCAAAATATATCGTAGACAATAATCCATTTGTGAATATGGCTAGATACAGCTATGAGATATTAAGCAGAAATAGCATTGTTTTAAGTTAAGAATGAATAGTTTTAGATATATTTTAAAATTATTTTTAGTTGAACGGGATAGAATTATTCTTTATATAAAAAGTTCCATGAAGTGTGTATACTTCATGGAGCTTAATTGCGTTTAGATATCTAAAAGATTTTTTTGATATTCTGCGTACATGGATCTAAGAAGAGACATCTTCTCATCTAATTCTATTTGAAGATTAGATACGGTGTCATAATCCTTTTCAGCTATTGCAGTCTTTATTCTAGTGAATAAGCTCTTGCTTGTATAGCTGTCTTTCATTAGATAATATCTAAGGTCATTTATTATCATCCAATTTTTAACATCCAAATCTAGTGCTTTGTCATATTGATGAAGCATTTTATAAGAACGAATTTCATCCATATAATTTGAAAGGATTCTGTTCTTAATCTCAGTAGCCCATTTGCTAGTTGAGCTTAGCTTAAAGCTATTTATTACAGCTTCTGTAAAAACATCATTTGCGGTTAATACAGAAAGCTTATCTTTGAAATTTACAAAGGCATTAAAGTTTTCATGAACTGTAGCAGGTGCTTTCCCAAAGAACCTTGTTCTTTCTTCTTCAGTATAATCATCAAATACGTCTTCTTCAGATCTGTAAGCTCTATCTTTTTCTAGATAATTTGAAGTTTCACCTGGGTTCTTAGAAAGCTCAGCTAAAAGCTCTTCATCAGAAAGCTTAGATTCTAAAGCATATCTTATTCCGTCACACATAGCCATATAAGTTACAGCCATAGCTAAATAAGTGTTTGTGTATGGGTTAGGGCTTCTAAGTTCGAATCTAGTAGCAAGAGGGTTGCTATTATCTCTTACAACTCCAACAAGTACTGTTCTGTTTCTTGAAGGAACTTCTACACTTCTTCCTAAGGAGGTGACAATACAGATAGGTGCTTCAAATCCAGGCTTTAATCTTCTTAAAGAGTCGTTAGTAGAAGATATAAAAGGATTCATTATTTCATAGTTCTTAAGAACTCCCATAATAGCACCATAGCCTATTCCACTTAAGAATTGATTTTCTTTTCCTGTAAACAAGTTGATCCTTCTTCCATCTTTCAACTTTAATGCAACACCTATATGAATGTGTTTTCCGTTACCAGCAACGCCATCGATAGGCTTAGCATTTAGGGTAACTTCTAATCCATTTCTTCTGAATGTTTCTTGAACTAAATCTCTTACCCAAAGCTCATTATCAGCAGCTTGTATGGCAGTAGAGTATTTCCAGTCTATTTCTAGCTGTTCCATTATATGATTTAAACTTCCTGTTTCGGTAAGCTTAGCTTTTACTCCTCCAACTTCTTTATGACCCATTTCAGGCTCTAAACCGTAATTATCCATGGTAGTTAAAGTTTGTTCCATAGCAGTTCTTACACAGCCTGTAGTCTTTTTCCAATATTGTTCTTGAAGAGTTTGAGATGTTGAAAGTTCTTCAGTTTCAGCTTTATCGTTTGGAGTCTTAACCCAGAATTCAAGTTCTGTTGCAGAGGTTGCTATTATTTCATCAATATCATCAAATGTGATACCAAATGAGGTTAAGCTTTCAGGATGTTTTGCTAATAATTCAAGAAGAGATGATTTGAAATAATCAATAGAGTTTTTTAATATCTTACGAGAGTCAACAAATTTGTTGCAGTGTTTTAAGAAACAAGGAATTCTAATAGTTCCTACTGGCTTTCCAGTGATTTCATCGATGTTTTCATAATTGTAGTCAATGAACCAATTACAATCTAAATCAGATATCATATCTACTTTTGCATTGTTTAAAGAGGCTATTCCAGGAAGGGCAACTGAGGAACCATCTGTTTGAGCAGCATGTCCATATAAAAAGTTGTCAATATCCTCTAAAAATATTTTTACAGGGATTCTTTCGTCGGTGTCATTTCCTGATAAATCTACTCCTACTAGAGAAACAAATTTAATTTCGGGATGGTTTTCGATTATATTACTTAGACTTTTAGGGCAATGAGATTCTTTCGGTATAAAATACAGTAATTCATTTTTCATACTTATCAATCCTACATATGATAACGTAAGATTTTGGTCACATCCTTTCACTAATAATTCTTGTAAATAAAAATCAGGAATACACGAAATACGTACTTAAATTAAAATAAAATATAAAAACATTCTAGTATAAAGCGTATGATGTGTCAATATAAAAAAAAATAATTCATAAAATAATGAAAAATTATAAAATATAATATGTATGAAAAGGTATAGAATTGATAATTAGTGAAAATTATTATGATAAAGTTTAAAATATAAAATATAGACAATTGTGAATTTAATAGTATTTTTTAGAATTTTAGTTATAATAATTATTGATAGCTCAATTGAAGAGTGGTTATAATTATAGAGAAGATTGTGAAAGGAGAGATATATTATGATAAATCCTGTAGTTACTATAAAAATGAAAGATGGAGGTATAATAAGAGTTGAATTATACCCTGAAGTAGCGCCAAATACAGTTAGCAACTTTATATCTTTAGTTAATAAAGGATTCTATAATGGATTGATATTCCATAGGGTTATACCTGGTTTTATGATACAAGGTGGATGTCCAGAAGGAACTGGAATAGGTGGTCCTGGATATGCGATAAAGGGAGAATTTGCAGCTAATGGTTTTAAGAATGACCTTAAACATGAAAGAGGAGTAATTTCAATGGCAAGGGCTATGAACAAAGATTCAGCAGGCAGCCAATTTTTCATAATGGTAGCAGATGCCCCACATTTAGATTCCCAATATGCATCTTTTGGTAAAGTTATAGAAGGAATGCATGTTGTAGACAAAATAATTTCTGTAAAGACTGACCGTATGGATAAGCCATATGAAGATCAAGTTATGGAGAGTGTAGTAGTAGATACATTTGATACAGAGTATGATGAACCACAAAAATTATAATAGAAGGTAGGTACAGCTATGAATAGTAAAAGGCTTCTTTTAGTGTATGGATTAACAAAAGAAGAAAAAGATTTTTTATCTATTTCAAGAATAGAATATATAGATATAAAGCCTGATATGGCATCTTGTAAAATAGCTGATATAATAAATGGGAAAGCTCATATGGGAACTGTGACTAAGCTTCCCGATGAAAAAGTTATACTTATGGATGGTTATAACCAAAATGAGATAATGAATATGGTTAAGTTGATAAGAGCAGGTATTGGAAAAACACCTATACTTGCAGCGGTAACAGAAAACTCAAGCAAATGGTCTTTTAATTATTTACTAAACCATTTAGTAGAAGAAAGAGAATGGTATAGGAATAATTCTAAAAAATAGTATTTTATTTAGAGAGGACGAATAAAGGTGAGCAGAGTAGGAGATAAAATAAAAAGGGCTAGAGAAGATAATAAAATGACTCAAAAACAGCTTGCCAAGAAACTTGGAGTATCTGAAAGTTTCATAAATGAAGTTGAACTTGGAAGAAAGATCATAAATGAAAAGATGATTACAAAGGTATCCAAGATTTTAAATAAAAATATAAATGACATAGGCATGTCTGTAGAAGAGGAAGCTGGAAGTACTAAGGAATCCCCAGCTATGTATAATAAGAATTTTAAAACAGCACCAAAGGAAGAAGTTAAAGATATATGGAATAAAGCTTTTGGAGATGTTATGAGAAACGTGCCAGTATATGATTATACATTAAAGAATCTTAAGGGATATAGAGAAATGGCAGTACATTCGAATAAGATAGAGGGCTTTAATCAGGATAAAGTATTCTTTTTAGAGATTGCTGATGAAGATATGGCTGGATATAGAATTCAAAAAGGAGATATAGCTTTTTGTGCATCTATAAAAGAAATAGAGAACAACAGTATATGTTTTGTAGAGTATAAAGGTATGAGAGCTGTAAGAGCTATAAAAAAATTAGATAATACAAAAGTACTTCTTTTAAACAATTCTAGAGGAGACGTTAGAACAGAAACTTTAAATATAAAAGACATAATACCTCTAGGAAAATTATTAAAACTTGAAATAATACTTAAAGGCTAAAATCAATTTTTAGCAAAATAAAAAACTTTAGGAGAAATTCTAAAGTTTTTTATTTTACTAAAAAGAAATATTTTAAGTAAGTAAAAAACTCTTTCACCAATTAAATAGAATAATCATAATTATATATTGTATAGAAAAAAATGGGAGTGAGTAACATATTAAGTGATGGATCAGTAAACTTAATTTTAAAATTACCTCCTTCTTTAAGAGAAAGATTATATAAACTCTCTATTGAAGATGTCCTTTTGCCAGGAAAGGTAGAATTTGTAGTACTATTTGGAGAAGATGAAGCTATTGTAAGAGAATCTACGGAAAGTTTCGGGGGGAGTTTTGAGAATTTAGGTTTCGGATATGGAATTGTATATCTTCCTATTTCACAAATAGATAGTATTTTGAAGATAAGAGGGATAGATTATGTAGAACTTCCGAAAGTTCTTTATACTTCTTATGCTGTAAGTAATAGAGTTTCTTGTGTAAACGAAGCATGGAATGCATATAATTTAAGTGGAGAAGGAGTTCTTGTAGGATTTATAGATTCAGGTATAGATTACACGCATCCAGCTTTTAAAGATGATGATGGAAAAACCAGAATAGAATATATATATGACTTATCTCAAGGGGGAAAGATATGGAATAAAAATCAGATTCAACAGGCTATTGATTCAACAGATCCATTCAGCATAGTTGATGAAGTTGATGACAATGGACATGGTACGCATGTAGCAAGTATTGCCTGTGGAGGAGGGAAAATAAGTCAAGTATATTATGGACCTGCATATAAGAGTTCCATTGCCATGGTTAAAATAACTCCTAAAGGAAGTTTAAACATGGGGACAAGTACACTAATAATGAGAGGAATTAAATTCCTTATAGATAAATCTAAAGAATTAAACAAACCCTTAGTTATAAACTTAAGCCTTAGCACTAATAGTGGAGCTCATAATGGAAAAAGTTTATTTGAGAAGTATATATCAACAGTAAGTGCATTAGAACCAATAGTTTTTGTAGCTGCTTCAGGAAATGATGGAGACACATCTCAGCATGTAGGGGGAATTCTCAAGAAAACACAGGACATAGCCTTGACTATTGCTAGAGATGAGTCAAATATAACTATACCTTTGTACAAGGGATTACTAAGCAATATAAGTATTGAAATAATAAATCCAGCTTCGCAAAGCAGTGGTGTAATAGATATTAGAGAAGAATTTTTTGATAGACAGGTTGGTAGGGATAGAGTATTAATATATTACACAGGACCTAAGCCATTTGATATAGATGGAGAAATTATAATAAGCTTACTTTCTCCAGAAAATCAATTTTTATTAAGTGGTGTATGGACTATTAGAATTAAATTATTAAATGAGACAACCAGCATATACAATATGTGGATGGCTGTAACTTCAAGTTTGAATAAAGAAACAAAATTTTTAAATCCAGATATATACAATACATTAGGGATACCTGCGACTGTTGAAAATGTTATATCTGTTGGAAGTTATAACCCATTTACGGGAAATATATCATCATTTTCTGGAAGAGGGTCTATCAATAATCCTGTGTTAAAACCAGATATAGTAGCTCCAGGAGAAAACATAGAAGCAGCAATTCCTAGAAATAGATACGGGACAAAAAGTGGGACGTCTATGGCAACACCAGAGGTATCAGGAATATGTGCATTGCTTTTAGAGTGGGGAATCGTTAAAGGGAATGACGTCATACTTTATGGAGAAAGGCTGAAATATTATCTAGTTAAGGGAGCAAAAAGAGAAAGAACTGATGTAGTATATCCTGATACTGTATGGGGCTATGGGGAAGTGTGTTTAAATAATGCTTTAAATCTGCTTAGGCTTAATAGAATAAATTAATAGAATCAATGAGATCTATTAGTACAATTATTGATTGGCAAGAAAATAAAATAAAGAAAGTGTAATAAAATGGTAACGAATTAGTTCTTTTATCATATTATATAATGAAGCATTTTAAAAGGAGATTATTTATGGCAACTGGATATTTAAAGGTTCAGGTTTTTGAAAATGACAGCTATATACCTATTGATAAAGCTAAAGTCACAATAACACCTGTTGGTGCAGAACAAAGAGCATCAGATACTATTCAGACAAATTCATCTGGTGTCACAGATGTGGTAGAGTTAGAAGCGCCACCAATAGAATTTTCACAAAGACCATCAGATAAAGTTCCATATAGTTTTTCAGATGTTATGGTAGAAGCAGAAGGGTATGCCCCTCAATTGATAAAAGGGGTACAGATATATCCTGAGATTACAGCATTACAGCAAATATATTTAAGAGGAGATAAGGGCTTAACAAGGCAAAATGAAACTATAATCATAATACAGCCTAACGTTTTAGTAGGAAATTATCCAGCTAAAATCCCAGAGGAACCAATAAAACCTATGCCAAAATCTACAGGGCAAGTAGTTTTACCTAATGTTGTAGTTCCAGAATTTATAATTGTACATGATGGAGGTCCAAATTCATCAGGGCCTAATTATACAGTGCCATTTCCAGAATATATAAAAAATGTAGCTAGTAGTGAAATATATTCTACATGGTCTGAAAATACTATAAGAGCTAATGTATATGCAATAGTTTCATTTACATTAAATAGAATATATACAGAATGGTATCCAAGCAGAGGAAAGACTTTTGACATTACAAATTCAACTGCATATGATCATGCTTTTAGTTATGGAAGAAATATATACGAGAATATAAGTAGAATAGTAGATGAGCTATTTGCGACTTATGTAAAAAGAAGTGGAGTTAGACAACCCCTATTAACACAATATTGCGATGGGGTACAAGTACAGTGTCCAGGATGGATGACTCAATGGGGAAGCAAGTATTTAGGGGATCAAGGAAAGACACCTTACGATATCCTAACTACTTATTATGGAGATGACATAAACTTAGTTACTGCAGAAGAAGTTGAAGGCATACCACGATCTTATCCAGGATATACACTAGAAATAGGATCAAGAGGCCAACCAGTTATTACAGTTCAGACTTATTTAAATAGAATTGCCCAAAATTATCCTTTAATACCTAAGGTAAGAGTAGATGGAATATATGGACCTAATACAAAAGAATCAGTAAAAGTATTCCAAGGGATATTTGGATTACCACAGACAGGTAATGTAGACTATTCAACTTGGTATAAATTATCGCAAATATATGTAGGAGTTACAAAAATAGCAGAACTTAGAGGCGGAATAGAGGAAATATCTCCAGTTCAGGAGAAAGATTTTTATCCACCATTAGGATTAGGATACCATTCCTTAGGAGAAGTGCCTAAAATAAAATATTGGGATGACTTGTAAAAAGTCACAAAGTGAGGACTTCCTAATTGATTGGAAGTCCAATCTATTTTTAATATATATTAACAATACCTTATGAGTAATGTATAATTGCTTTATTGTGTATTGTGAGAGGGTGAAATTAATAGTGACTAAAGGTAAAGATTTTTTTAATTGGATAGGTATAGGCCGTAACCTCTATGGAGATGAAGTGATAAATGAATCTATAAAAGCGTACAAATATGAAGATATTATAATTCAAATAGAAAACCAGAATAAAAAAATCATGTGTGATATAGTACATAATATTTCGGATCTTACAGATAAAAGTGAAGATGAAATCTGGAAGGAGTTTGGGAAAGAATTTCTTGATAATCTTCAGGAACGATATCCGGGATACTTCACATGCGACAACATATATATGTTTTTAAAATCTCTAAATGATATTTTAAAATATATATGGAAGAAAATGAAATACATATATATAGGAGAACTTGATATTGTTGAAATAAGTAAGAAGCAAGCAAGGGTAACCTTTACCTCTAATATAGGATATGTAGATTTATTTTATGGTATATTGGAAGGCTGCGAGGGTTATTTTAATGAGAGATTATATATTAAAGAAATAGAGAAAACATATGAAGTATTGATTTTAGATATTGAGTTTCCATATGACATATATAATGAATATAGATATGCAATAAACAGTACATTATATTTTGGTTGTATAAATCTTATAGAAGGAAAGATATCTTTAATAGTTTTTTTTCTAAGCTTATTAATCAACGGATGTCTATCAAACTTTAAAGTTGCAGCGATATCATCAATTTTAATTTCGATTTTGACTTTTACAATCTTAAATATTCTACTAAGACCAAAAAGATTTTTAAAAAAAGAGATTTGTAAATTGAATGAGAAAAAATATTATGATAATGTATCTATAAAAACTCATGACCAATTTGAGGAGCTTAATAATATATTAAGGGAATTTAAGCTTAAAGAAAGGAATAGCATTATTGAGTATAAAGGAATAAGTGATGATATGCATCGATTTATAAATAATATGAACAGTGGTTATGAATCAATTAAAAATACTGCCAATGGGATTTCAAATATAATAACCTTAATAGCTAAAAGAGTAGATGAAAATGTAATAAGAACAGAAGTTGCAACAAAAACGCTAAATAAAAATGTAGCTGTGCTTAAGTCTATGATAGATTTAGAGAATATAAATAAAAGTGAGATGGAAAAGTATGTAGAAAAAAGCTTTAAAAGTTATGAAAGCATAGAGTGCTTTAATAAAAATATGGAGAGTGCCCTTAAAAAATTTAGGGAAGTAAATAATAAGGGAGTAGAGATTAAAGATAGAATAAAAAATATAACACAAATTGCAAATATGGTAGATAATATTGCAGAGCAGGTAAATTTACTATCTCTTAATGCATCGATAAAAGCAGCTAGGTCGGGAGAAGATGGGAAAGATTTTATAGTTATATTGGATTCCTTAAGGAGGTTAGCGGAACAGAGTCGTATAGCAGCAAGAGATATAAACAGTAATTTATATAAATTTACAAGTGATGTAAGCATGCTTATAGTAAGCGTAAATCAGCAATATAAATTTTGGGAAGATGAAGTTAAAAGACTTTATGAAATTAAAAATATGAATTATGAAAGTACACTTTGTATGCAGAATATCTCAGAAACTATAATAAGAAATATAAATGATTTAGACAGAGAATACAAACACATAGAGAAGATAGGAGGCATAGTAAATGAAATGGCATTTGTAGCAAAGATCAATTATGTATCTGCAAAAGAAGTTAAAAATAGTATTAATGTCTATAATGAGAGAATAGAAGATTTGAAAAATTTTATAGAAGGTTTCAAGGAAACCAGCAAGGTATTTAGTGAGTGTACAGATGCTTACAAGATATAGAGAAATAGAAGCGTGTTGCAAAATGTTTAATAATTATGCAACACGCTATTTTTATGACTTAGACTTCTTATTTAAACGTATATAAAAAAGTATAAGCTGCGATAGGAAGATGAGACTTAAAGCTCCAAAGAAAGGGTATAGTATAGATATCAAACGTCCAAATCCTATTTGAGATATAGGAATGGTCACTAAGAATACCAAAAATATACCTTTCTTAAATGGAATTTTAAATCTCTCGTCTAAAGTTTTACTTATGCTGTAGATATCAGAAACTTGAGTTGAAAACATCTCACACCATATTACCATTAAAAGCATTATTTGAAGAGGTTTACCAAATCTGTTTGCTATATAGAGAAGAGGTATCGCATAATCATAGATGTAAGGTTTATTAAGCATAAGCATTATGTTTAAGAAAATACACAATATTGTTAATATGCTTGCTCCAATTACAACTCCAGTAGTCAAAACTTTTGTGTTTTTTATTTCTCTGCTTAATGGGACAAGAACTCCTGTACAACTTAGAAGATTAAAACCTGTATAAAGTAGAGTTGATGTAAACCAATTATCTTTTTCACAAGATATAGCAGCAAGGTGAGATATAGTTATTATATCTTTGTAGAAAAAAATATAAAGAGAAAATATAGTAATTATTATAGTGATTAAGCAAGGAACTATAAAGGTATTTATTTTGACTAATCCTTGAGTATCTTTTAGCAGAGTTGAAAGAGTGAAAATACCCATTAAAATCATACCTACCCATTTAGGAACTCCTAAAAATTGATTTAAAAGAGCACCACTGGCTGCCAAAATTATAGAAGCACTGCTTAAAAGAAACAATGAAGTTATAAGTCCTGTAAGCTTTCCTAGAAAATTAGGGCTTACAAAAGTCATAAATTCATTGTAGGATTGAAGATTGTACTTTACGCTTATTTTACACACTAGAGAACCTATAAGTATGTAAAGCACCCCACACAAAAGAATCCCAAAGAAACTTGGAAACCCATAGGCAGCAAAAAAGTTTGTTATTTCTTTTCCTGATGCTAGTCCAGCACCTACTATAGTACCTACAAATACAGCTGCTAATTGAAAGATTAAACCTATCATATTTTTCATTTAATGTATCCTCCTTTCTTAGTGATGTGAAGAAGAAATTTTTCCATAAAAATTATTTTATCTATATAAATATATAAATGAGGAATAATAAAAATGATTAAATATAGAAAAGGAGTGAAGTTTTATGGGGAAAAAGTTTTATAAATCTTTTTTGATTGCTATTTTAGGAATTTTTTTAGTTACAATGTTTTCATCATGTTTATCTAAAAATAAAGAGACTAAGGAAAATAATATAGATGTATTCAATAATAAAGAAGTCATAAACTTTATAGACTCTTACATGGAGCATTTATTTAAAGAAGAATATGATGAGGCAAAAGCTATGCATCTAGATTTAGAGGAAAATTTTGAAAAACCTGATAATACTTTAAGAATGATGGGATGGAAAACGGAAGAGATAAGCAATGCTGTTAATGGTGCTATGGTAAAAATAATGGTATGTAAAAATTCTAAGGAAAATGTGGTGTCAATATTAGAACAGCATGATATAAATGTCCAAAAAACTGATGACGGATATAAGATAAAGGATGTAAAAATATCTAAGGAAGAAGAAAGCTTTAAGGAAGGTGAAAATCTTAGAATAAGACAGAAAAATAATGTTAAGACTAATTTGCTTATAGATAAGGCAGGACTTCCACAATATGCTTATCCTAAAGATGATAAAGAAAAAATCAAGGAAACTCAAGTTTCTCCTGAAACTCAATTTGCTTTAAGCTCATTTAATTATTCTGGAGGGAAGATAGCAGTTTCTAGTGAAGATAAGGACGCTTTTATTTCCATAGTTAAACTTGAGGATGATTTAAAGGTACAAGGAAAAGTAGAGGATATGGAGAAAAAGGGTAAAGGAAATGGAGGAGATAGCTTTAATAACAATGTAAGGGAGATTCCTATAGGAAAAGAGATACTTCCACTTGACATTATAAAAGATGCAAAAGTAGAACTTTTGATTTTTTCTAAAGATGAAAAATTTTTAATGATTCAATATAAAGATGATAGTGGAGCCACAAAAATTAGATGTTATAATTCTGATTCTGGAGACATAATAGTGGAGAATTTATCATCAGAATTTCCGTCTGAAAAATATGATATATTCTTCGAAAGATTTGATGAAAGTAATTTATATTTAAGTGCAAGAGAAAAGGAATACAATGATGTGGAAAATAAAGTTGCACCTGTATCGGTAAAGATTAATTTAAAAGACTTTAAGATTGAAAAATAATAATGTATACTTATAATTGAAAAATTAAATTTATTTAAATAGTGAGGATAGCAGCATGAAAAAAATATGGGGAGACAAAAGATACCATAGTTTAAATTATTTCTTGAGAGAGAAATTTGGCGAAAAGGTATTTAAAATTTCACTTGATGCTGGATTTTCATGCCCTAATAGAGATGGGACTATAAGTCGAGGAGGATGCATCTTTTGTAGTGAAAGAGGATCTGGAGACTTTGCTGGAAACAGGAATTTTTCTATCACACATCAATTTAATGATATAAAAGACATGATGATGAAAAAGTGGAAAAGTGGAAAATATATAGCGTACTTTCAGGCGTATACTAATACATATGCACCTATTGATGTACTTAGAGAAAAATATTCAGAAGCTATTGAACAGGAAGGGGTTGTAGCTTTAGCAATAGCTACTAGACCAGATTGTTTAAGCAAAGAAGTTTTAGACCTTTTAGAGGAATTTAACCAAAAGGTATATGTATGGGTAGAGCTTGGACTTCAAACTTCAAAAGAATCTACTGCAAAACTTATAAATCGAGGATATGAATTACCAGTATTTGAAAAGGCAGTTAAAGATTTAAGAGAGAGAGGCATAGATGTAGTCGTACACACTATATTTGGCCTGCCACAAGAGAAAAGAGATGATATGATAGAAACTATCAGATATTTATCATCTAAAGATATACAAGGAATAAAGATACACCTTCTACATCTAATGAAAGATACATTAATGGTACGACTGTATGAAAACGGTCAAATGAATTTTATGAGCCAAGAAGATTACATAGAGCTTATAAGCAAAGCTATTTCATTATTACCGCCAGAGGTAGTAGTGCATAGAATCACAGGAGATGCACCAAGAGATTTGCTTATAGAGCCACAGTGGAGTCTTAAGAAATGGGAAGTTTTAAATGCTATAGATAAATATTTGGAAGATAATGATATTTATCAAGGCAAAGAATATATTAAGGAATAGTATTACAATGATTTAAAGCTTAGATTTTAAAATCTAAGCACAAAGATAGCAAGGACAAGCTTTACTGAATTTATCTAATGGCTGGTTATTATGATACTTCACATCTTTTTATGTGGGGGATAACAATTGACATGCTTCTAGATAATGATTTCTAATTTTCAGATGGAGTTAAAATTCCATCTGAAGCGAAGAATTCAGTTACAATAGTTGAAAAGAGATTTGATTTGAGGGAATAACATAAGAATAATTGTTGGAGGGTAGCTAGATGTACTATTTTAAAAACTTTTTAGAAGAGCTTGCTGACAATACTAAGATTGATTTTAATCTTTGGAATGAAGGGAAAGCATTAGTATTCTGTAGATTGAAATCAAGTAGTGTTGAAAAAAGCTTGACAGAAGTGTCATTAGGCAATAATAGGGGGATATTAGAAGTTGAAAAGTCTATGGAGGCATGTTTACCAATTATAAAATGCTATATAGAAGATAAATATAAAGACATATTTTACTTAAGGGAGCAGTTCTTTGGAGATGTACTTCAAGGAAATAAGGTTCCGTTAGATAAGTTCAGAAAAAATCTGCCAATGGTAGAAACGGGATGTACATTATTTATCATATCTATAGAAGGAAGCAAGTATGAGACATTAACTGCATTAAAAAATGCCTATGAGGGAAGCAATATAATTTCGATGATATATGAAGAAGAAATTATAATTATAGGAGTTTTTGAAAATAGAGAGCGTGAAGGCAAAAAAATAGTTAGCTTTTTGAGCGATAAGCTTAATTGTAGATGTTATGTAAGCTATGGGGAAGTTGCTTACAGTATAGAAGATATAAAAATAGCATATGAAGAAGGAAAAGAAGCTATGGATCTTGGCAAAAGAATCGGTGGTAAAGACAATGTATATAATTATTCTGATATGTTTTTTGAAAGAGCAATTTGCAATATAAGCAATAAAGTTAAGGCACAATTTTATAATGAATTTAAAGATAAATTCAATAATTTTGACGATGAAATGTTAAATACAATTGAGGAATTTATAAGCTGTGACCTTAATATAAGTGAAGCAGCAAAGAATCTTTATATTCATAGAAATACTCTAATATATAGATTAGATAAAATAGCTAAAGATACTGGCTATGATATAAGAAATTTTAGACAAGCAGCTACATTCACAATTGCTTTTCTAATTTGGAAAGAATTAAAATAATAGTGGCATCAAGGGAGATGAAGTACGAAATGAAGGTTGATGTAGTAATATCAGCAGATCATATCAAAAAGGGAGAATTACAAGGCAAGGTTGCAGTCGTTATAGACATGCTTAGAGCAACATCCGTAATGGTTACAGCCCTAGATAATGGTGCGAAGAAAGTAGTACCATTCCTAACAGTAGAAGAAGCTTTTGATTATTCAAAACAACATGATGGGGAAGTAATACTAGGAGGAGAAAGAAAGGCATTAAAAATAGAAGGATTTGACTTTTCAAATTCTCCACTAGAGTATAAGAGAGAATTTGTTGAAGGCAAAACTCTCGCTATAACTACCAGTAATGGAACTAGAGCTATAAAAGGCTGCGATGGTGCAAGCCACATATTTATTGCTGCTATGCTTAATGCAAAGGCTATATGCAAAAAATTGAAGAGTCTAAATGAAGATGTGGTTATAGTAAATTCAGGAACTATGGGCCAATTTTCTATGGATGATTTTATATGTGCAGGTTATTTAATAGATACTTTAATAAATGATAATCCTAAAATAGAACTTTCAGATATAGCTATTACAGCAAAATATATATATGAAAACAATAAAGACATAGATTCTTTCATAAAGAATGCGCGTCACTACAACATCTTAAAATCCTTAGGACTTGATGGAGATTTACATTATTGTATGAAAAAAGATATCATAGATAATACTCCTGAATATATTGATGGAGAGATAACTATATAGTTAATAGTTATTTAGTGAAGAATGAAGAGTTGGAAATAATTAATACAAAGTATAATATTATAAAGTCAAATAAAATCCAGTAACTTAGTTGCGAGAATGTGCATCGATTTGTGTAAATTAGATATTAAATCTTTTATATAACTGGAAATTTTCATTTCCAGTTATATTTTTAAGCTTTTCAACTAATACTAAAAATAAGAATTCTTTATATTTCTATCTTGCACTAAAATTTGTGAAATATACTTAATTTTTATAAATAATACAAGCTATACTGCTAATGCTTCGTTAATTCTGTCTTTAAACATTATCTCAAATTTTAAAAGTGTTACACCCCAGTTTGGCAGTGGTGAAGTCCACTTCCTCATTATCTGATCAGTGGCCAAATACAATGATTTATGTAGTGAATCATCAGTAGGAAATACTGTGCGTGTTTTAGTGAACTTTCTTATTTGCCTGTTAAAACCTTCTAGTGTATTGGTTGTATAAATCATTTTTCTAATTTCTTTAGTGTAGGAGAAGTATGTAGATAACTTATCCCAGTTTTCATACCAGGAGTCTACAACTGAGCCATACTTATCATCCCATTTGCTCTTCAGTTCATCCAAGTTAGATAATGCAAGCTCTTCTGTATCAGCCTTATAAACTAGTTTCAAATCATTCATGAACTCTTTTCTATGCTTGTATGACACATACTTTATAGAATTTCTAATCTGATGAATTATGCAGTTTTGAATACAAACATTAGGAAATACTGCTCTTATTGCATCTGGAAGTCCTCTAAGGCCATCCATGCAGGCTATCAATATATCCTTAACTCCTCGATTGCTCAAATCATTGCAGACGCTTAACCAGAACTTTGCACCTTCTGCTTCGCCTATCCATATGCCTAATATATCTTTATAGCCTTCCATATCAATGCCCATACAAATATAGGCGGCCTTAGACACAATTCTGTGTTCATCTCTAACTTTAAAGTGTACTGCATCCATGTATACTATTGGATATACTGGGTCTAACATTCTGTTTTGCCACTCAGCTGCTCCAACCATAATTTTGTCTGTTATCTTTGATATCATTGATGGTGAAACCTCTATTCCATATAAGTCTTCAAGTTCTGATTCTATATCTCTTGTTGACATTCCACGAGCATATAAGCTTATAATTTTGTTATCTAACTCATTGCAGTCAGTTGTATATTTTCTTATTGATCTTGGTTCGAATTCTGCTTTCCTGTCCCTTGGAATATCCATAGGTAGTTCCCCGTAGCTGCTTTTCACTAGCTTTTTAGAATGACCATTTCTGTAATTCTTATCTTCGTCTTCATCTGTTCGCTCATACTTCTCACGTCCTAAATGTTCATCCATTTCTGCCTCTAATAACTGCTGCATGACATCCTTTAGAAGTCTTTGCATCAATCCATTCTTGCCAACTACATCTTCCATAGTCTTACACTTTTTAACTTCTTCATGATAATCAATATCTGGTACTTTCATTTGGAATCCTCCTCAATCTTTTTAATGTATATTATTCCAAATCTACCATCAAAACATACAAAAAAGGAATGTAGTAGATTTGATTTACACAAATCTATCTACATTCCCTTAGTTGCTGGATTTTTGTTTGCTTTTATGATTTTGTTGCTTTTATTGATGCAGATATGATGTATTCTCCTACTTTTAAATTAAGAGCCCATTTTTCTACATATTCTTTTGAAAACTATTTTATTTAACCATTTTAATTCATTATTTTTTTAAAAATATAGGTAACAAAAAATCCCCTGTCATCTTGATTTTCTACATACTTAATTAGCTCAAAAGACTTCAATATATCTTCGAAATCCGTTGGCTGTATTAAATCATCTTTTCTAATTTTGGAATCAACTTTATGTTTATGTCCAAAACCACAAACAAATAAAATACCTTCATCAGTTAAATGGTCTTTAATATTTTTAAGCTGTTCTCTGTTTAATCTATAGTGGTTAATTAGAATGTTATCAAAAATTCCAATATTATTTAAAGAGTCAGGCATACTTAAATCAAGCTGCACTGTATTTACTAGATAACTATTTCTTTCAGCAAACATTTTTAGTCTTTCAAGAGCCTTATTGCTAAAATCTACCCCTGTAACAGTAAAACCTTTTTTAAGTAAAAACAAAGTATTTCTTCCATCACCACAAGCTATATCTAGAACAGATCCTTTTTTCAAACAGTCCTCATTTTCCACTAATGATTTTTCAGGACTTAATGGAGTATCACTTCTTGTATCAAATTTTTCATCCCAATATTTTTTATTACCCATGTATTTCATTAAAAGCCCCCTTTAATATTTTGATATTACATACAAATTATAACATAGAAAACTTAGAATCAATTAGATGAAATAGGTGCAAGATTATAAGTTTTGATTACTTCATCTATTAAAGAAAGATAAGCTACCATATTTTTTTTTATCTTGTTCGTTAAAATCAGAAGTTCTAGATTTATCTTTAAGATACAGTTGTTCCAGATATATAGTATGGGCTTGTGACCACATAGAATGATATTTTTTCATTTTATCTATTCTTGATATATTAAAGATGCCGTTTAAGTTTTCGCTATCTTTAATGATTTTCTCCATTTTATTACGGTTAATTTGATCAAGAATATCTTCGGACTTTATAACTTCTATGTTGGGATATGAGTCAACCATTTTTTTATAATTAAAGAATAACATAAAGACAAAGTTGTGTGAAATATTAACCTAAACTTTGTGCTATATCAACTATTCACTCTTCACTACGTAACTCTTAACTAAAAAAAGATGCCTAAAAGCATCTTTTTTTCTAAACTACCTGGAATATATAAAATTTTAGATAATAAGATTCATCTGAATTCCAAAGTATTGGATGGTCTGCACTTTGGGTTCTGAATTCAACCTGTCTTATAGATCTTCTAGCATCCATAGCAGCTTCCATGATAGTAGCTTTTAATAAATATTCTCTCATGAAGTGTGAGCAGGAGCATGTTACAAAATAACCGTAAGGCTTTACCATCTTAAGCCCTCTTAAATTAATTTCTTTATATCCTCTTTTAGCACCATTTACAGTGTTTCTAGACTTGGTGAAAGCTGGAGGGTCAAGTATAACTACATCGAACTGTCTTCCTTCCTTAGCCCACTGTGGAAGTACGTCAAAAGCATTGTGACATTCAAATTTTACAGTGTCTTGAAGATTATTAAGCTCTGCATTTCTTGTAGCACAATCTACAGCATGCTGAGATACGTCAACTCCAAGTACTGACTTTGCACCTGCTATACCAGCATTTAATGCAAAAGAACCTGTGTGAGTGAAGCAGTCTAAAACTGTAGCATCCTTGCATATTCTATGGATTGCAGCCCTGTTTTCCTTTTGGTCTAAGAAGAAACCAGTCTTTTGTCCGTTCTCTAAATCAACTAAATATTTAACTCCATTTTCTTCTATTTCAATGTCAGTTGGGAATGGATTAGTGAGGAAACCTTTTTTCTGAGAAAGACCTTCAAGCTCTCTAGAAGCTATGTCACTTCTTTCGTAAACGCCCTTTCCTCCGAAATCATTCATAAGGATATCTACGATTATATCTCTGTATTTATCCATTCCTAGAGAAGATATTTGAATAACGTAGTAGTCCTCGTATTTATCTATAGTAAGTCCAGGAAGAAAGTCAGCTTCTCCAAATACAAAACGGCAGCTTGAAGTATCTATAACTTTTTTTCTATAATTCCAAGCAGCTTCCATACGTCTTTTAAAGAAGTCTCTGTCTATTTCCTCATTTATATCCCTAGTCATCATTCTTATAGTTATCTTTGAAGCATCATTTATGTAACCTTTGCCTATGAAGTTTCCTTTAAAATTATAAACTTCAACTATATCTCCATTGGTGTATTCTCCATCGTACTCGTTAATCTCATCTGTATATATCCATGGGCATCCATTTTCAGCTTTACGACCTTTACCCTTATGCAAGTAGAATTTTGATGACAATAAGCTCATCTCCTTTGTGAATTTAATATATTAGATTATATCATAATTTCTCCTGGTATCATAAAAATATCGGCAAAGTTATTTTATCTTTGTATAAAGTGAAATCTTATCCTATAATTAATAAAGATACCTACTTTACGAGGAGGATTTTTATGAACTTAATAACATTGGAGAACATAAGCAAAAATTATAGTGAAAAGAAACTTTTAGATAATATATCTTTAGGAATAAATGAGGGAGACAAGATTGGTGTAATTGGAATCAATGGCACAGGTAAATCAACTTTCCTTAAAATTATCGCAGGCGTTGAGCATGAAGACAGTGGTAGCATAATAAAGGGCAATAAAGTTAGAATAGAGTACCTTCCTCAAAATCCAGATTACGATTTTGAAGCTACAGTTTTAGAACAGGTATTCAAAGGTAATTCAAAAGAGATGAAGCTTTTAAGAGAATATGAGGACGTTTTAGAACGTGTTAATGAAGGCGAAGATTTATCAGATAGATTAATTAGTATTCAAAGTAAAATAGACACTATGGCTCTTTGGGATCTAGAGAGCGAAGCAAAAACAATACTTACTAAGCTTGGAATAAGTGATTTTAAAGCTAAGATTGGAGACTTGTCTGGAGGACAGAGGAAGAGAATATCACTTGCTAGTGCACTTATCACTCCTAGTGAACTTCTAGTATTAGATGAACCTACAAACCATATGGATAGCGAAACTATAACATGGCTAGAAGGTTACCTTAATAGTAGAAAAGGTGCATTTATAATGATAACCCATGATAGATATTTCTTAGATAGAGTTACAAATAGAATTCTTGAAATATATGATGGCTCACTTTACAGCTATGAGGGAAATTACAGTTTGTTTGTTGAGAAGAAGGCAGAGAGAGAAGCTGAGGAGATTGCAACTCAAAAGAAAAAGGAAAGCCTTTTTAGGAAAGAGCTTGCATGGATTAAGAGAGGAGCTAAAGCTAGAAGCACAAAGCAGAAGGCTAGAATAGACAGATTTGAAGATCTTAAGGATAGCATGGGATATAAGTCTCAGGAAAATGTGGAGCTTTCGGTACAAGGGTCAAGACTTGGAAACAAGGTAATAGAGATGGAGAATGTAGAGAAATCTTTCGAAGGAAAGAAATACATAGATGATTTCAGCTATATACTTTTGAGAGATGATAGAATAGGAATTGTAGGACCTAATGGTATAGGAAAATCAACGCTTATGAACATAATAAGCGGAGAGATTAAGGCAGACAGTGGTACTATTGATGTTGGTGATACAGTAAAGATAGGTTATTTCTCGCAAGAAACTTATCACATGGATGAAGACATGAGGGTTATAGATTATGTAAAAGAAATTGCTGAGTATCTTCCTCTAGCAAATGGAGATAGGATAACAGCATCTCAGATGCTTGAAAAGTTTCTATTTACAGGTTCCATGCAGTATACCTATATAGGAAAACTTTCAGGAGGAGAGAGAAGAAGACTTTATTTATTAAGAGTGCTTATGGGTGCTCCCAATGTACTTCTTTTAGATGAACCTACAAATGACCTAGACATAGCAACACTTACAATACTCGAAGATTTTTTAGATGATTTTAATGGACCTGTGATAACAGTGTCTCACGATAGATATTTCTTAGACAGAGTATGTAATAAGATATTTGCATATGAAGGTAATGGATTTATAGAGAGGTATAACGGAAACTATGGGGATTACTTATTAATAGTTGAGGAAAAAAATTTATCTACAGTTGTGGATAAAACTCCTAAAAAAGAAAGGCCTCAGCAAAAGAATGAAGAGAAAAAGCAAAAGCAGCTTAAATTTTCTTATAAAGAGCAAAAAGAGTTTGATGAGATTGATGAGGTCATAGAGTCTTTAGAAAACAAGATTCAAGAACTAGATGAGTCTATAGACAGATATAGTTCAGATTTTAGCAAACTTCAAGAACTGTTAGCGGAAAAAGAGGCGACGGAAGCAAAGCTGGAAGAAAAGTATGATAGATGGACTTATCTAAATGAACTGAATGAAGAAATTCAGAGAAATAAGAGCATGAAATAAAGACATATAGTTTGCTATTTAAAGATAAATAAAGATGTTAAATCAAATTATTTATATAATTTAAGAGATGAAAGCACTATTCGTAGATGGACGGTGCTTTTTCTTTTTACCATCAACTTTTATATAAATTCCAAGAAATTCAAGATATTACTTTAGAATTATACCATATTTAGGTACAATATATATATATGAGAAATAAATGATAGTTTATTGGTAAATAAGAATTTGTAGTGCAAATTATGAATATTTTGTGGGGGGATAAAAATGCCGACTTTAAAAAAGATAAGAGACACAATGAAGAAGCAGAAAATCAATGACGAGATTATGGAACAAATGGACTTTGAAGCTGACTGCAATAATCCGCATAACATTATTTCTCTAATTGACAAAATGGATAAATTACTGACAAAGGAACAATGCCTTTCAATTATGGAAGAACAAGGTTGTTGCAAGGGAGGTCAGCGTGACAAGGACTGTAAGGCGTTTGCCTTGGAATACACGGACAAACCTTTTTCTGAAAAACTTGCATTGATGTCAAGTATTCAACATATGATGTCGCCTTGTCTGAATGATGATGGTACATTTACTATTACATTTGGAGGCTATCAAAACGGTGTTCACACTGGCAAAAACACTTGTTCTTGTATTTCGATTAAAAAATTGAAACAGCCTTTTTCTGTTTCACCTACATACTGCGGTTGTTGTGCTGGGCACTTTTTATATCACTATCAAAACGCTTTGGGAGTAAAGTTAAAATTGAAAGAAATCAATTCATCACCACTTAATACAAACGGTGAAAAGCCTTGCAAATTTACCTTTGAAGTTCTTGATTAACTCGGCATTACTAAGCATAATGTGAAGCTTTCAAATTCCAATTTATATAGTAGTTAAAAAGTTATTTGTAGTTTCAAACAGTCTGCAGCTTATAGCTTTAAGGGGGAATTAGCATGAGTGATATAAAATTAATTAATATTACATCAGATAATTGGGAGAAGATATGCTGTCTTTATCCAGGAAAAGAAGGTGCAGAGTATGTTGCATCAAATTCATTCTCTATTGCACAGTCAGTTTTTGAAAAGGGATGGAATATAAGGGGCATTGTAAAAAGTGATTTACTCATTGGATTTACTATGTATGGATTTAGTCAGGAACTACAGGAATATGAATTATGTCGTTTTATGATTGACCATAAATATCAAGGAAATGGATATGGAAAGCAGTCGCTTAAGATTATTATAGATGAGATGTTTAATCAATATAGATGCAAGGAAATATATCTGAGCACGTCTCCAGATAATAAGAAAGGGAAACATATCTATAGGGATGCTGGCTTTGTATTTACCGGGAAGACCTGTGGCGAGGAAGACGATTTTGAAGAAATATTCTGCCTGAAACATTAATATAGATATATTAAAAAAGATGCTACTCCTTTAGAAGATAGCATCTTTTTTATTAGAATATTATATTCGCAAATAAAACTATAATTGGTAAAGTTACTAAAGTTCTCTCAACAAATATTATAAGCAAATTCTTTAACGATACTGGTATCTTAGAGCCTAGAAGGACTCCTCCAACCTCTGACATGTATATTAGCTGAGTGACAGATGTACACGCTATTATGAACTTAGTCATTTCACTTGTTATTGTTGCAGAAGCTAAAACTGAAGGAAGAAGCATATCTGCAAAACCAACTATTAAAGTTTGAGAGGCAGCTACAGCTTCAGGAACTTGTAATAACTTTAATACAGGAATAAATGGTGTTCCTAAGAACTGAAATATTGGAGTGTATTCAGCTATTATAAGAGCTAATGTAGCCATTCCCATAACTACAGGAAGTACTCCAAGCCACATGTCTAAAACATTCTTTAAACCATCTCTACAGAAACTTTGTACATCAGAATTTTTATCCGCTCTTTCTAATGCGTTTTCAAATGCCCAAGAAAATGATGAATGACCCTCTGGAATTACCTCTTGATTTTGATTCTTTTGATTATTGTAGTAGTTATCAGGAATTTTTGATAGTGGAGGTATACGAGGGATTATTATAGCTGCAACGATTCCTGCAAATGACACTGTAAGGTAAAAAGGTATAAATAAATGACTTAATCCAACTTGAGATATTACAACTAAACTGAAAGTTATAGAGACAGCAGAAAAAGTTGTACTAACTATAGCAGCTTCTCTCTCAGAGTAAAAACCATCTTCGTATTGTTTGCTAGTAAGCATTACCCCTAGTGTACCATCTCCAAGCCAAGATGTTATACAGTCTATTGATGAACGTCCTGGAAGGGTGAATATAGGTCTCATAACTTTAGTTAATAAGATTCCACAGAATTCTAATAAACCAAAGTTAAGAAGAAGAGGTAGTAATAATCCAGCAAAGAAAAAGATTGAAAATAGCAGTGTAATTAATTCATCTAAAACAAATCTTCCAGTGGAATCTGACCATATGAATTCTGGACCAACACCTAAAAGTGAAGATATACAGAATACTGTTCCAAGAATTCTCACCATAAGCCAAATGTTATTTACATTGAATATAGAGTTTAAAAATTCATTTTCAACTATGAATTTTGGCTTCATAGCTTTGGTTATGATACTTCCAATAGTAGATATACATATGAGCCCAGTAACTATGTAAACTAAACTTTCGCCCAAAGCATTAGTTAATAAGTTAGATAATATAGCAACGACTATAGTGATATCCCCTTCAGCATTTTTAACTGGAATCATAAATAGCAAGACTCCAATTATAGATGGTATGAGAAATTTTAGAGTTTTATTTAAAGATCTATTAGATAATTTCGCTTCCACGTTTACTCTCCTTTATTTATAAAAATTAATATTTATACAATAATGATTATTTTAATGCATAAAATGAATAAAATCAATAGAAATTTATAGAAAAATGCATATAATTATGCATAATTATAAGAATAGGTTTGAAATTATGCATCAAAGATAAAAGTATTAACCTAAAAATAGGGGTGGCAAAGAGCTTAAAAAAATATTAAACTTAAAAGAGTACCTAAACTAAAAAAGGTATATAAGGAGGAAAAGTATGATATTAATTAAGAACGGTAGGGTTGTTGACCCATATACCAAACGGAACGAGATTCTAGATATCATAGTTGAAGATGAAAAGATAAAGTCCTTAGGGAAATTCTCAGAAGATGATAACTATGATGAAATTATAGATGCTGGTGGGATGATAGCAGCACCTGGACTTATAGACGTTCACGTGCATTTTAGAACACCGGGATTTTCTCATAAGGAAGACTTTGCGACAGGAGCTGCATCTGCAGCAAGAGGCGGATTTACCACCGTAGTATGTATGGCGAATACTAGACCAGTCATTGACTCAGAGGACATATATAAAGAAGTCCAAAAACAGATTGAAAAACTTCCTATAAATGTAGTGCAAGCTGCTGCTATAACTAAGGGATTAAAGGGAAAAGAAATCGTTGATATGAAAGCTCTGAAAGGGGAAGGGGTATTAGGATTTACTGATGACGGACTTCCACTTATGGATGAGAAGGTTCTGTTTGAAGCTATGAAGATGGCAAAGGAACTTAATGTGCCTTTAAGCTTCCATGAAGAAAATCCAGCTTTCATAAATTCTCCAGGAGTAAACCAAGGGAAGATTTCAGAACAGCTTGGATTAGGAGGAGCATCATCTCTTGCAGAAGAAGCTATGGTAGCTAGGGACTGTATGATAGCATTAAACACTGGAGCTAAAGTAAATATTCAGCACATAAGCTCAGGAGCTACAGTGGACATAATAAGAATGTCTAAAGCTCAAGGTGCCGATGTATGGGCAGAAGTTACACCACACCATTTTTCTCTAAATGAAGAGGCAGTTCTAAAGTATGGCACTAATGCAAAGATGAATCCACCTCTTAGAGCAGAAGAGGATAGGATGAAGCTTATAGAGGGACTCAAGGATAACACTATAGAATTAATTGCAACTGACCATGCACCTCATACAGAGGAAGAGAAAAATGTAAGTTTTGGAAAAGCACCAAGTGGTATCATTGGACTTGAGACGTCACTGGCTCTAGGAGTAACCAATCTGGTTAAGGCTAGACATCTAACAATGATGGAGCTTATAGAAAAGATGACTTTAAATCCAGCGAAACTTTACAACATGCCTTATGGAACCTTAAAAGAAGGAGCTAGAGCAGATATAGTTCTTTTCAATGAGGATGAGTTGTGGACTGTAGAGGACTTCAGCTCAAAATCTAAAAATTCTCCATTCATAGGACATGAACTTTACGGGAAAGTAAAGTATACAATATGTAGAGGTAAAGTGGTTTATAGGGACTAGATAGCTAGAATTTTTAAGATACTTAGGAGGTAATAACTGTGGCAAAGGTAATTTATAATAATAAACTTTCAAAAGATATGTACTTAATGAAATTAGAGGGGATCTCTAAGGGAGAAATGGGACAATTTGCAATGCTTAGAGCTTGGGATACATATCCTGTATTATCAAGACCTATAAGCATATATGATATAGATGAAGAAGGAATATCATTCTTATACAAGGTTGTTGGACAGGGAACAGAAATATTCTCAACACTACATGAAGGTGACGATGTAGATGTGCAAGGACCTTACGGAAATGGATTTCCAAAGGTAGAAGGAAAGATAGCATTAGTAGGAGGGGGAGTAGGTGTTGCTCCACTATATTTAACTGCTAAGAAACTAAAGGAATACAATAAAGACAGCATAGTTGACATATACCTAGGATTCAGCGACGAAGCTATACTTATAGATGAGTACGAGAAGGTTTCAGATAAGGTAGTTACAAATGTGGGAGGATTCATAACAGATGATATAGATCCAAATGAGTATGACTACATTCTAACATGTGGACCAGAAATAATGATGAAGATTTTGTGTAAGAAAGCTGCTTCATCAAAGGCAAAGGTTTATGTGTCTATGGAAAACAGAATGGCTTGTGGAGTAGGAGCTTGCCTTGTTTGTACTTGTAAGACTCATACAGGAAATAAAAAGGCATGTAAAGATGGTCCTGTATTCTTAGCTGAGGAGGTATTTGAAAATGAGCAATAGATTAAAGGTAGATTTTGCAGGAGTAGAATTCAAAAATCCAGTGATATTAGCATCAGGAACCTGTGGATTTGGTAGAGAGTATAATGAAATTTTTGATATAGAAAAGTTAGGTGGAATATCCTCAAAAGGATTAACCTTAAACCCTAAGCCAGGAAATGATGGCATAAGAATTTGGGAAACACCTAGTGGAATAATGAACAGTGTAGGATTGGAAAATCCAGGGGTTGAAGGCTTCATAGAAAAGGATCTAGATTGGGTAAACAGCTTAGACCTTGTAAATGTAGTAAACCTAGGTGGAAACACTATAGAAGATTATCTTAAGGGTGTGGAGCTTTTAAATGACCAAAAGCTTGATATACTTGAACTTAACATATCATGCCCTAATGTAAAGCATGGCGGAATGGCATTTGGAACTAATACAGCCTTAGCTAGAGAAGTTGTTAGAGAGATAAGAAAAGTTTGCAAACATAAGCTTGTTATCAAACTTTCTCCTAATGCAGAAAACATAGTAGATATAGCTAAAGCCTGTGAAGAAGAGGGAGCAGATGGAATCTCTTTAGTAAATACATTTTTAGCACTAGCTATAGATATAAACAAGAGAAAACCAGTATTCAACAACGGTTATGCAGGATTGTCAGGTCCAGCTATAAAACCTATAGCACTTAGAATGGTAAACCAAGTTAGCAAAGCAGTATCTATCCCAGTTATGGGAATGGGGGGAATAACTACTTGGCAGGATGCTATAGAGTTCATAATGGCAGGAGCAACTACAATTCAAATTGGAACAGCTTCTTTCATGAGACCAAACATATCATTAGATATAATAGATGGTATGGAAAAGTATATGGAAGAAAATAATATTGAGAGTCTTGATGAAATAAGAGGGATTATTTAAGAAGAGTTAAGAGTGACGTAGTGAAGAGTGAAGAGTTGGACTGATCTGAGGTCAGGGGAAATATAATAAATAGAGAGAGGCAGTGATTGGGTTTTTGCGAATCACTGCCTCTTGTTTTTTATATACTTTTCAAAACATAAAATTGTAATACTATTTGCTAGCTTCTATAAGCTCAACGATTTTGTTTTTGCATCTTGCTCCGCAGCATCCACCTTTAGCTGCACCAGTTGCTTCTTTTACTTTTTCTAAAGTGTCAGCACCTTCTGCTATAGCATTTTTTATAGTTTGGCGTGATATAGCTTTGCATAAACACACCTTAGTAACTTTATCTAATATTTCTTCGTTTAATCCATTGTTCTCCATAGTTATCTCCTTAATCAATATCTATTATTAATTAGTAATAATTATATTTAATCATAAAACTAAAATTAAATCAATGGTAAAATAAAGGTAAATGCTATTTTTCATATAGGCTTTCTTCAGGTAGTTCCTTTAAAGCTAGGTGAACTCTTTTAGAAGGAAGCATATCTTTAAAGGGTGGACTCATAAGCTGTTTCCAACGTCTGCTTCCTGCTGCACCATGAAATAGTTCTAATGCATGTTTTAAGATAGAATAAGAAGATAAACCTTTGGATTCTAAATTTTCCATATAAGGAAGGATGCCATTTAAAATATCGGCTCTTGATACATTATTTTCTTCTTTATCTTCAAAAAAATTATCAATTTTTCTAAGCATGAATGGATTTTCATAGGAGGCTCTTCCTATCATGACACCATCAACATGGTTTAGGTGATGAGTTATTTCTTCAGGAGTTTTTATACCACCATTGATCTCTATATTTAAATGAGGAAAGTCTTCTTTAAGTCTATACACCACATCATAATCTAGAGGAGGGACCTCTCTATTTTCTTTTGGACTTAAGCCTTTTAGAATAGCTGAACGGGCATGAATAGTGAATCTGTCAACTTTTGCACCTTCTATAGTAGTTACAAAATTAACTAAATCATCATAACTATTTAGAACTTCTTTATTGCAAGTTCCTGGAACTAAAATACCACCACCGTCTATGCCGATTCTATGTTTTATGGTTATTGGTTTTGAGGTAGCTTCTCTCATAGCTAGAAGCATTTCTTTTACAAGCTCAGGATAAGCCATAAGGTATGCCCCCATGGCATTTCCAGAAACTCTATCAGAGGGACAACCTACATTTAGATTTATTTCGCTATAATTCCAAGGTTCAGCATTTTTTACAGCTTTATATATATCCTCTGGTTTACATCCTGCAATTTGAAGTGCTACTGGACCTTCTTTAGGGCTAAAGCTTAAAAGTTTCTCTAAATCACCATATATTAAAGCTTGGGCTGTTATCATTTCCGTATATAATAAAGATTTTTTTGTTATTTGCCTTAAAAAAAACCTAAAGTGCTTATCGGTTCTATCTACCATAGGAGCGATACTGACCTTAGGAGTTTTTATGTTTGATATGTATCTCATAGTTACCTCCTTAAAGGGTTTAGAATTATATTTTTTAATATATCATATCAAAGTAGAGTAAAGAAAGGGGAGGAAAATATAATTGCACAAAAACTGTAACATATTGGTAAGGAGTAGTATAAAATGAAATATGGTAGAAATTAAATTGGAGGACTGTATGCAAGATAAAAATCCAAATAGCCTTTTTGGAGCAGATATAAATGAGTATAGCCAAAATGTAAACTTTCCAATACTAGCAACATCTGTAGATTTTTTGTATTTGAGAGCATCAGGGTCAGCAAGCGGAAGATTTAGGATAGATAAAAAATTTATAGACTTTGCAAAACAATCTAGGGAATATGGAATTCCTGTAGGTGCATATCATTATGCTGTTCCTTCAGCAAATCTTACAACTGCTGATTCTCAATGCGATGATTTTATAGCTACGTTGCAAAAAGGATTTGGCGATGGAGATTATGGAGACTTATTTCCAGTTGTAGATGTAGAAGCACCAGTAGATAGATCCATAACAACTGCACAGCTTTTGAACTGGGTTGATAGATTTAGGAAGAGATTTGAGAAACGTACAAGAAGAAGACTTATGCTATACACAGGAGCATTTTTCATAGATATTTATGATAATTTCCTTTATCCAGGAAAGGGATATATATTATCTGACATGCCATTATGGATAGCTATGTACACAAGTATAAAAGGAAACCCTCCTTATCCTATGAATCAAGGTGGATGGACAAGGTGGAGAATATGGCAGTTTAGCGAATCAGGAAAGGTTAATGGTGTTTCATCTCCAGTAGATTTGAACTGGGGGCCAAATGATCTTTCACTTTTGATGCCTCCGCAAAAAGTAAGCAATTTAAATGCAACTAAAATTGGAAATGTTATAACTGCTACATGGACAAAATCTAAAGAAAAAGATATATCAGGATATAATCTTTATTTGAATAATGCATATGCAGGAACTGCTTCAAAGGATGCTACTACTTTTAAAATAGATGCAAGCAAATTCAAGATACCAGCTGGAACACCTCTTATAGTATCCATAGAACCTTTTGATTTAGATAATGATTTTGCAACTAAGAGAACTGAAACTCGTGTAAAAGAAGCAAGATGATATAAAAATAAGGTGCTGCAAATATTTAGTACATTTGCAGCACCTTATTTTTATTGAATGATTAGTTTTTCTGGTACATATCTCATCATTAGGATTCTAAATATATCAAACTCATCTTTATGTAGAGTAAAAGTTATAAGCTTTTTTTCACTTAAGACATTAGTGATTATTATATACACTTTTAAGGGTTTGTTTTTGTCAAAATACCATTGATAAATAGAGGACCAAGAAAAATAAGAATTCACTTCATTGAAACTATTTAATATGGCTAATCCTTTTTTGTATATACAAAAATAAGGAGAAAGTAACTTTACATGTATAGATACATTAAGTATTGTTAAACATGATATAAAGAGAATGCCTAAGCTATAGTTGGTAACTATTGAAAATACCATACATATAAATAGAATTATATAAATGAAGGAAAATAATACTGAAGTACCTAGTGATTTTTTAAAAAGAATTTCATTTTTCCGTAGCTTGAAATTTTTGCTTCTATAAGAATTTAATGACATTACTAATATAAAAACAATAGCAAGTATATTTATAAATGTTGCAAGTATTTCCATGAGTCTCCTGACATTATATTATTTCACTATTACATTATATTCAGGCCATGAAATTAATATCATGATTTTAAAAAAACTTAATGGAATTGACAATATTCACTATATATAATATAATACAACTTAATGAAAAACTGTGATTAGGAAAAGTACTTAAGTCTTGACCTCTCAGAGAGTGGCGATTGGTGGAAAGTCATAGGAATATAGATTAGGGAATATCACCTAGGAGTTGAAAGCTGAACTTATAGTAAGCTGTTCCGTAGTTCTGCGTTAAAGAATAGAGCATGATGGTGCTTGAAATTAGACTTTAGTATACTTAAAGTCAGCCAATGGTGGTATAGCGAGTTTTAACTTCGTCCTTTGGGATGGAGTTTTTTTATTTATCTAAATATAGAATTTACTAAACAGAAAGGAGAATTAAGTTATGTACAAAAAAATAGATTCTTCCAAATCATTCGTAGATATAGAAAAAGATATATTGAACCTTTGGAAGGAAGAAGACGTAATTCAAAAGAATTTTGATTTAAATGAAGGCGGAGAATATTTCACATTTTATGATGGACCTCCAACTGCAAATGGAAAGCCTCACATAGGACACGTACTTACTAGAGTTATGAAGGACCTTATACCAAGATACAAGGTAATGAAAGGTTTCAAAGTTTTAAGAAAAGCTGGGTGGGATACTCACGGATTACCAGTTGAGCTTGAAATAGAAAAGAAACTTGGAATATCAGGTAAAGACCAGATAGAGGGATATGGAGTTGAGAAGTTCATAGGAGAATGTAAGGACAGTGTATTTACATATTCTTCTATGTGGAAGAATATGTCTGAGCAGATAGGATACTGGATAGACATGGATAATCCATATGTTACTTACCATAATGAGTATATAGAGTCAGTATGGTGGGCTTTAAAACAGATGTGGGATAAGGGTCTTTTATATGAAGGACACAAAGTAATGCCATACTGTCCAAGATGTGGAACAGCTTTATCTTCTCACGAAGTTGCACAAGGATACAAGGACGTTAAAGATATTACTTGCATTGCAAAGTTTAAGGTTGTTGGAGAGGAAAACAAGTATATACTAGCTTGGACAACAACTCCTTGGACATTACCATCAAACTTAGCTCTTTGTATAAACAAAGCATACACTTATATAGAAGCTAAGGTCGGAGAAGAAGTTTATGTTATAGCTAAAGATCTTGCTACTAAGGTTCTTGGAGAAGACTATGAGATAGTTAAGGAATTTAAAGGTTCTGAATTACTTGGAACAAAGTATGAGCAGTTAATGCCATTTGGAAAAGTTGAAGGAAAAGCATTTGAAGTAATACATGGTGACTATGTAACTTTATCAGATGGTACTGGTATCGTTCATATAGCTCCAGCTTATGGTGAAGATGACAGTCTTGTAGCTAAGGCTAATGGAATAGCTTTCATTAACTTAGTTGACAGAGAAGGTAAATTCGTAGAAGAAGTTACTCCATGGGCAGGAAAATTCGTTAAGAAGTGTGACGAAAGTATCTGTAAATGGCTTGAAGAAAACAACAAATTATTCAAGACAGAAAAGCACCTTCACTCATATCCTCATTGTTGGAGATGTGACACACCACTTCTTTACTATCCAAAGGAGAGCTGGTTTGTAAGAATGACTCAGCTTAGAGATAAACTTTTGGGAAATAATAACAAGATAAATTGGTTGCCAGACAACGTTAAGACTGGTAGATTTGGAAAGTTCCTTGAAAATGTTATAGACTGGGGAATCTCAAGAGATAGATACTGGGGAACTCCACTTCCAATATGGGAATGTGAATGTGGACATAAAGAATGTATAGGAAGCATAGAAGAGCTTAAGAAGAAAGGTATAAATGTACCTAACGATATAGAACTTCATAAACCATATATAGACAATGTTCATTTACATTGTGAAAAGTGCGGAAAGGAAATGAAGAGAACTGGAGAAGTTATAGACTGCTGGTTTGACTCAGGATCAATGCCTTTTGCTCAATATCACTATCCATTTGAAAATAAAGAAGTCTTTGAAGCTAACTTCCCAGCACAATTTATATCAGAAGCTGTTGACCAGACAAGAGGATGGTTCTATACTCTTCTAGCTATATCTACAGCTATATTTGATACAAATCCATTTGAGAACTGTGTAGTTCTAGGACACGTATTAGATAAGCACGGAATAAAGATGTCAAAGCATAAAGGAAATGTTGTTGATCCTATAGAAGTAATAGAAAGTCAAGGAGCAGATGCTACAAGATGGCATTTCTACACTGCTAGTGCACCATGGCTTCCAACAAGATTCTCTAAAGACGATGTTGCAGAAGCACAAAGAAGCTTCCTAAGCACATTATGGAATGTTTATTCATTTTATATTTTATATGCAGACCTTGACAAATTTGATCCAACAAAATACGAGGATTTTGTATCTGATAATGTAATGGATAAATGGGAAATGTCAAGATTAAACACTTTAGTTAAGACTGTAGATGAAGATTTATCAAACTACAGAATAACTCAAGCTGCTTTAAGCATCCAAGACTTTGTAGATGAATTATCTAACTGGTATGTAAGAAGAAACAGATCTAGATATTGGAGTGAAACTCTAACAGATGATAAGATAGGAGCATACGTTACTCTATACAGAGTTCTTGTGACTTTAACTAAAGTAGCTGCACCATTCATACCATTTGTAACAGAGGAAATATATCAAAATCTAGTTGTTTCATTAGATAAGAAGGCTCCTGAAAGCGTACACCTTTGCAGCTGGCCAGAATATAAGGCTGAAGAAGTTGACAGTGCATTAGAAGCTGATATGGATATGGCATACAAGATAGTTAAGCTTGGAAGAAGTGCTAGAAATAGTGCTAATATCAAGAATAGACAGCCGTTATCAGAAATGCTTGTAAGTATAAGTTCACTTCCAGAGTATTATGGAGCTATAATAAAAGATGAACTTAATATAAAATCAGTACAGTTTGGAGCAGATCTTTCTAAGTATGTTAACTTTGAAATAAAACCAAACCTTCCTGTATTAGGAAAGGCCTATGGTAAGATGATACCTAAGATAAGACAAGAAATAGGAAAGAGAAACCAGATGGAATTAGCTCAAACTGTTCAAAATGGTAGAACTGTTACTATAGATGTTGACGGAACTGAAATAGAATTAAATTCTGAAAATCTTCTTGTAACAATGCAGGGGCTAGAAGGCTATGCATTTGCTGGAGCTGGAGAAGTAGGAGTAGTTTTAGATACTACAATTACTGAAGAGCTTAGAGAAGAAGGGCATGTAAGAGAAATGGTAAGCAAAATCCAAAACATGAGAAAAGAAAGCGGATTTGAAGTTGCAGATAAGATAAACTTATATATAGCAAATAATGATAAGCTTATAGAAGTAGTTAAGAAGTATGCTGATGTAATAAAGAAAGAAACTCTAACTGTAGAAATTGTATACAATGGAGAGGTAGAGTACACTAACTTTAATATCAATGGAGAAAGCCTAGACATGGCTGTTGAAGTAGTAAAATAGCACACATTTAATTTTATGACTTGTGGGATGAAGCGGAATTTTATAGCTTCATCCCTTGTCTATTGTGAATAATAAGGTTTTATGATAAAATATTTAGCTAATGAGAATAATAATAATTAAGAAATAGAGGTGAGGATTATGGCAGCTTCAATAAAGGACGTAGCTAAGGAAGCAGGAGTTTCAATAGCAACAGTATCTAGAGTTTTAAATGACGTTGACGTAGTAAATGAAGACACCAAGAAAAAAGTAAAAGAGGCTATAAAAAAATTAGGATACAGACCTAATATAGTAGCTAGAAGTTTAAAGACTCAAAGAACAAGAACTATAGGAATACTAGTACCAGATATATCAAGCCAATTTTATCCAGAAGTAGTTAGAGGAGCAGAAGACGTTGCAAACATATATGGATACAATATTATGCTATGTAACTCAGATTTGGATATCGAAAAGGAAAAAGAATATCTTAGAGTTATGAAAGAAAAAATGGTTGATGGAGTTATATATATGAGTAGTTCTCTTCAAGAAGAGATACTTGAACTTATAAATGAACTTCAAGTTACAACTGTGCTTGTTGAGTCTAAGGATGAAAAGGGTATAATCCCTAGTGTAACCATAGACAATGAGCTTGCTACTTATGAAAGTACAAAATACTTAATAGGAAAGCAAAATAAAGATATAGCATTTATAGGCGTTCATAAGGACGGAGCAAATGCTTGGTCGGACAGATTTACTGGTTATGAAAAGGCTATTAAAGAAAGCGGACTAAAATTAAACGAAGACATAATTTATTTTGATGACTTAAGACCAAGATCAGGATATGAAGGCATTAAAGCTATGTTAGAAAATGGATCAAAATTTGATTCACTTGTATGTGCTTCAGATGAAGTAGCGATGGGTGCTATTAATGCATTAAGAGATAGTGGAATAAATGTTCCTGGAGATGTAGATGTAGTTGGATTCAATGATATATACGCAGCTTCACTATTCTATCCAAGACTTACGACAATATCTCAACCTATGTATGACATGGGATCAGTAGCTATGAGAATGCTTATAAAGCTTGTCAACCATCAAGAGTTAGAACAAACTCAATTTGTACTTCCTCATGATTTAGTTGAAAGAGATTCTTGTAAATAATAATTTAAAAAGAGTGGATTGTAGAATGTTTTATACATTTTGCAATCCTTTTTTGTTTAAAAAAGTTTAAATCCATAGTAACTTTCTTCTTCATTATAAGAGAAATGAAGATTTTAAATGTAAAGAAAGAGGAAATAAAAGTATAAAAGAGTATATAATTAAAGAGACGATAGTAAGGAGATGATTAAAGTGCATAAAATCCTTGTGGTAGAAGATGACAATATTATAGCAAGTGCTATAAAAAATCATCTGGAGATATGGGGGTACAATGTGGAGTGCATAACAGATTTTAAGGATATCATACCCACGTTTGTAACCTATGATCCTCAGCTTGTGCTCATGGACATATCTCTGCCTTTTTATAATGGATATCATTGGTGCTCTGAAATACGTAAACTTTCAAAAGTACCCATAATATTTATATCTTCAGCAAATGACAGTATGAATATAGTTATGGCGGTAAATATGGGCGGAGATGATTTTATAGCTAAACCTTTTGATTTCAATGTTCTTGTAGCGAAGGTGCAGGCTATTCTTAGAAGAACTTATGATTTTGCTGGTAAAACTAATATTATGGAACATGATGGTGTGATTCTGAATATAAGTGATGCTACACTTCACTATAATGGTGAAAAGATTGATCTTACTAAAAATGACAACAAGATAATGCAGATTTTAATGAATAATGCTGGGAGGGCAGTTTCTCGTGATACAATAATGACAAAATTATGGGAAACAGACAGCTATATAGATGATAATACTCTTACGGTGAATATGACACGTTTACGTAAGAAATTAGAGCAGATAGAAATTACTGATTTTATAATCACTAAAAAGGGAGTAGGATATATGGTGAAGTAAGATGGGTGAGATAAATGGATTTAAACTTATAATTTTTTATATAAAGAGCAGAGTGAAAATTATAATAGCTTTTACACTAATTTCATTGATATTTGCATCAGTTTTTTATCTCTATAGAATTCCGGTGGAAATTGTAGGATATGCTTCGTTGCTCAGTATTTTTGTATGTGCTATTTTTGTTGTTTTAGACTATATTAATTTTTATAAGAAACATAGAAAATTAACTTGGTTTTTTAAAACTATAGTACATGATGCAGAAAATATGCCATATGCAAAGGATATAATCGAGGAGGATTATCAGAGGCTTGTAGAGCTTCTCTATAATGAAAAGATGAGAATTATTTCAGAAGAAAATATAAAGAGAAGTGAACTTGTAGATTATTATACTATGTGGGCTCATCAAATAAAAACACCTATATCTGCCATGAGACTTCTTCTTCAATCGGAAGATAGTAGCCAAAGTTCTACTCTATCTATAGAATTATTTAAGATTGAACAGTACGTTGAAATGGTACTTCAGTACCTTAGAATAGATAGTATGTCTCAGGATTTATTATTAAAATATTATAGTCTTGATGAAATAGTAAGAAAGGCTATTAGGAAATACGCAAAGATTTTTGTAATGAAAAAGATAGCTCTTGATTTTTCAGAATTAGATTGTGATGTACTTACTGATGAAAAGTGGCTGATTTTTGTAGTAGAGCAGGTGCTATCAAATGCTCTTAAGTATACAAAAAAAGGAAATATAAAAATCTATATGGATAAAACTGCTGAAAAGACCCTGGTTATTGAAGACACTGGCATAGGTATTAAGGAAGAAGATATAAATAGAGTTTTTGAAAAAGGATTTACTGGATATAATGGAAGACTTTATATAAAATCAACAGGTATAGGATTATATCTATGCAAACAAATAATGAATAAGTTATCTCACGGAATATCCATTGAATCAGAGATAGACAAGGGAACTAAAGTAAAATTAGATCTTGATACAATAGATTTAAAGATAGAATAGAAACGAGTTTAGTAGAAATTAAAAATTGAACATTACATAAGTGTAAGGTAAAGAGGGGAAGTGTAAGGGCTATCTAAGGCAGTACACTTCCCTTTATTGTTATAATGAACATGATGAATGAGAAGGAGGATTATAACACATGTCAATATTAGAAGTTAAAAATTTAAAGAAGATATATACAACACGCTTTGGAGGTAATCATGTTCAGGCACTATCAAACGTATCATTCTCAGTTGAAGAAGGAGAATACGTAGCAATAATGGGAGAGTCAGGATCAGGAAAAACCACACTCCTTAATATACTTGCATCTTTGGATAAACCAACTAGCGGAGAGGTGTGCTTAGAAGGTAAAAACATAGTTTCCATAAAGGAAAAGGAGATTTCTGCATTTAGAAGAGATAATCTAGGATTTGTATTTCAAGATTTTAATTTGTTAGATACATTTTCAATTCAGGATAATATATTTTTGCCACTTGTACTTTCGGGTAAATCTTTCAAAGATATGGAGCAAAAACTACAACCTATAGCAAAGAAATTAAAGATAGATAAGATATTAAAAAAATATCCATATGAAGTATCAGGAGGACAAAAGCAGAGGGCAGCTGTGGCTAGAGCTTTAATAACAAATCCTAAACTTATTCTTGCTGATGAACCAACAGGAGCTTTAGATTCTCGCACTACAGATGAGCTTCTTAAGCTATTTGCTGAAATAAATGAAGAAGGTCAGACTATACTTATGGTAACTCATAGTACAAAAGCAGCAAGTCATGCAAAGAGAGTTTTATTTATAAAAGATGGAGAGGTGTTTCATCAGATATACAGAGCCTCAAATACATATGAGGAGATGTACCAAAAAATATCAGACACTCTAACTAGTTTAGCAACAGGTGGTGTCAGAAATGAATAAATTTTTCTATCCCAAGCTTGCTGCAACAACTATAAAGAAGAACGGTAAAGTCTATATTCCATATATATTAACATGTATTGGATCTATAGCAATGTTTTATATAATACATTCTATCAGTATCAACACAGGCCTCGATATTATGAATGGAGGAAAGCAGCTGAAGATGCTTCTAAACCTAGGGAAATGGGTCATAGGCATATTTTCTGTAATCTTTCTTTTATATACAAATAGCTTTTTAATAAAAAGAAGAAAAAAGGAGCTTGGGCTTTATAATATCCTTGGAATGGAAAAAAAGCATATATCAAAGCTTATGCTTTATGAAACTTTAATAATAGCAGTACTCACATTAGTAAGTGGTATTGCTATAGGAGCATTATTAAGCAAGTTTATGTTTTTACTGCTTTTGAAGATATTGAATTTTGATGTGACTTTAAAATTTTATATATCAAAAGAGTCAATTTTAAGTACAATGCTTCTATTTATAAGTATTTATGCGGTAATGCTTTTAAATAATTTGAGGCAGATACATCTTTCTAATCCAGTAGAACTTTTAAAAGGAGGGAACGCAGGAGAAAGAGAACCTAAAACAAAATGGATTTTGACATTAATAGGAGTTGTAAGCCTTGGAGCTGGATATTATATAGCTGTAACTACTGAAAATCCATTAAGTGCATTAAATTTATTTTTTATAGCAGTTTTACTTGTTATTGTGGGAACCTATGCTTTATTTACAGCAGGAAGTATCGCTATTCTAAAAGCTCTAAAAAAGAACAAGAACTTCTATTATAAATCAAGGAATTTTATAAATGTTTCAAACATGATATACAGAATGAAGCAAAATGCAGTTGGGCTTGCTAATATATGCATCTTGTCTACAGCAATATTGGTGGTTTTATCTACTACAGTATCATTATATATAGGAATGGATGATATACTTAAAACTAGATATCCAGATGATATTATGATTAGTATTAGCGAAGTTCAGCCAGAAAATATAGAAAAAGTAAATAGCATAATAGAAACTGAAATGCAAAAAAGCGGATTAACTAAAACAGGTGCGTTAAAACATGGATATATAAGTGAAATAGCAATGCAGGAAGATAATAAATTTATTGTAGCAAATAGAGAAGAATCATCTATCACTAATATGAACATATTGCTCTTTATCACAGCAGATGATTATAATCAGCTAGAAGGTAAATCTGTTCAGCTGGAACAAGGTGAAGTCTTAATATGTGCAGATAATAATACGCTTCAAGGAAATAGTGTGGAAATTTTTAATAAGCAGTTCAATATTAAAGGATATATAGAAGACTTAAAAATAAAAAGGGAAATGGAAAATATTGTTAATGGATATTACATTATAGTTTCAGATATAGATTCGATAAATGAAATTAAAGTGGCAGCAGGAGATGAAGAGAAAGGGATAAATTATTATTATGGTTTGGATGTTGAAGGAAGTATGGAAGAGCAATTAGAGCTTACAAATGCTATACAAAGTTCTTTAAACAATAATTCAATAAAGTCAAGTGTGGAAGGAATAGCTACTGCTAGAGAATCATTTTTCTCAATTTATGGAGGATTATTTTTCATAGGGCTTTTCTTAGGATTATTATTTATAATGGCTACAGTTTTGATTATATATTACAAACAGATTTCAGAAGGATATGATGACAAAGAACGTTTTGAGATAATGCAGAAGGTAGGAATGGACAAGAGAGAAGTTAAAAAGTCTATAAATAGCCAAATATTAATGGTGTTTTTCTTGCCTCTTGTTATGGCAGTAATTCATCTAGCATTTGCTTTTAAGATAATTACTAGCCTTTTAAAGATATTTAATTTAACTAATATAAATTTATTTGTGATATGCACAACTAGTACTATATTAGTATTTGCGATATTTTATATAGTAGTTTACTATGCTACGTCAAAGGTGTATTATAGAATAGTTCAGTAAAAAACAAGTCACTACAAAGAAATACTTTGTGGTGACTTGTTTTTTTAATTCATCTAACATTATAGTTTAGAATATATTTGAAAATATAAACTGATTTCTAACCTTAAGATAGAAATCTATAGAATACCTTCTTGTTTTAATAATTCCTCTAGATGCTCAACTTTTGAAGAAAGAAGCATGAAGTTCTTTTTTACTGTGTCTTTGCATAGAGATTCATTATCTAAACCATCCTCCATAGCTTTGATAGCTTCTAAAGCTTCGTCTACTTCCCTTTGAGCGAGTTTTAAAGAGTTTTCATTCATATGTATTTCTCCTTTAATTTAATCTGTTTTTTAGTTCTTCATTATCTAAAGATGGTATAAAAGGTGCTGTAAATGAAAAACTCCTCTTATGACCACAATATTCACATGTACAGTTACAAACATCAAATGGCACATCATCTATAAGTGCTAACAGTTTCTTTTCAGCTATAAAGCTTCCACTGCAAATCTCACAGGGAGTGCTATTTATTATATTATACTCACTTTCGATAAATTCCATTATATCGTTTATTGTCATTAGTGCCATATAAACCTCCAAAATTATGGGATAAAACCATATTTAATATGGTAGCACTGTATTAATTTAAATGCAACCTTAATAAGTTTAAAACCTTCATCATATTATTTAAAGAATAAATGATTTAGGAGGATGTAATATGATAAATTACATATGGTTTTTTATGATTCTTATCGGAGTAATATTCGGCATTTTCACAGGACAAGGACAAGCGCTTTCGGAAGGAATAGTAGGGGCTGCTACTTCTACGGTGGAATTGATTTTTGGGATGATAGGACTTATGTGTATGTGGTGCGGGGTTATGAAGATTGCAGAGAAAAGCGGTCTTATGGACAAACTAGCAAATGTACTTAAGCCTTTTTTAAAACTCATATTTAAAGATGCAGCAAAAGATTCTAAAGCTTTAGGAGCTATTGTTATGAATCTAACTGCAAATATGATGGGGCTTTCAAATGCGGCTACCCCCTTTGGAATAAAAGCTATGGAAGAGATGGATAGGATAAATCCTAAAAAGGGAGAAGCAAGTGATGATATGATTTTGTTCCTTGTGCTTAATGCTGCATGTATACAACTTGTGCCATCAACAGTTATATCTCTTAGAGCAGCTCAAGGGTCTAATGCTCCAGGCATAATAATAATACCTGCAATGATTGCTACGGGGACAGCTGCTTTAGTGGGGATTGTGGCTTGTAAAGTAATGGAAAGGCACTTTTAGGAGGGAAGAATATGAAAGATATATTTCAATATTTATTGTCATCCATAATACCACTAATAATAGTTTTCATAGTAGTTTATGGAATCATAAAAAAGGTTAAGGTATATGAAGTTTTTGTAGAAGGAGCAAAGGATGGGATAAAGATATGCGTGAAAATATTTCCATCACTTCTTGCAATCCTTATAGGAATAAGAATTTTTAGAGACTCTAAAATGCTTGAATATCTCATAAATTTTTTGAATCCTTTAGTTTATAGAATGGGAATTCCTCCAGAAGTTATGCCACTTATTTTGATAAAGCCACTATCAGGAAGCGGAGCTCTTGGGATTTTTACAGATATAATAAAGCAGTATGGTCCTGATACTGTTATAGGACTTATAGCATCAATAATAATGGGTTCTACAGAAACAATATTCTATACACTTACAGTTTATTATGGCTCAGTAAAGGTGAAAAAGATAAGACATACTCTTTTGGCGGCAATAACTGCAGATATTGTTGCTATATTAATGGCTGTAACTTTAGTTAATTTATGATTTAGATAAACAGTATAAAATAACTCTTTTTATGATAAAATATACTTGATTATGAAGAGGATTTATATTATAATAAGTTCAATATAAATTAACAATTAAGAAATATTTAATTTATATTTTTAATAATAAGTTGTAAAATTATACTATAATTAACTAAAATGAGGGGGCTAGTAGCAATGATAGAATTAAATAATGTTACTAAAAGCTATAATGGAACTTACAAGGCAGTAGACGATTTAAGTTTAGAAATAAGAGACGGAGAAATTTTTGGTTTCTTAGGGCCCAATGGTGCAGGAAAGACTACAACTATAAAAATGATTACTGGCATAGCATCCCAAGACAGTGGTGTTATAAAAATAAATGGAATTGATACAAAGGAGAACCCTTTAGAAACTAAGAAGGAGTTTGGATATGTGCCAGATAGTCCTGATATGTTTTTGAGATTAAAAGGAATAGAATATTTAAACTTTATGGCTGATATATATGAAGTAAACTCTAAAACAAGAAAAGAGAGAATTAGGGATTTAGCAAAGAGATTTGATATGGATAATGCACTTAAGGATAAAATTCAAAGCTATTCTCATGGTATGAGGCAGAAAATAGTTCTTATTGGAGCACTTCTTCATAATCCTAATGTATGGATATTGGATGAGCCTATGACAGGACTAGATCCTAAATCATCTTTCTTATTGAAAGAAATGATGAGGGAGCATGCTGATAATGGAAATACTGTGTTTTTCTCTACACATGTTCTCGAAGTTGCAGAAAAGGTGTGTGATAGGGTAGCTATAATAAATAAAGGTAAAATCTTATTCTGTGGAACTTTAGAGGAGATGAAGAATCATTTCAAAGAGAATCAATCTCTAGAAAATATGTTCTTGGAGATGACAAGCAATGAGTAAGATGATATCACTTATAAAAGTATTTTTAAAAACCACAGGAGAAGAAGAAATTTCAATAGGAAAGAAAAAGATACCTCCTATGCTGTTTATGGCACTTATGGTTATAATTATGGTGTTTGCTTTAGGATTCCCGTTTGCTATGATGATTTCTGAGTTATATGATACAGCTTCTCAAATTGGGCAGGAAGGTGTGATTATAGGTCTTTTGGTGTCAATGGCAAGTGTTATGACTTTTATTTTTGGTATAGTCTATGCAATGGCAACATTATACTTTTCAAGGGACATAGAATACCTTTTACCACTTCCATTGAAGCCATTTGAAATTTTAGGAGCAAAATTTAGTACAGTTTTAGTATATGAATATATAACAGAACTAATGATACTTCTTTTGCCATTAGGAGTATATGGTGTAAAATCTAATGCCCCAGTTATGTATTGGATTGTAATGATAGTAGTTTTGCTATTACTTCCTGTACTTCCTTTAGTATTAGCATGCATTATAAATATGATAGTCATGACTTTCACTAATTTAGGAAAGCATAAGGATTTACTTAAAACTATTGGAGCTATAGTTGCAATAGGAATGGGATTAGGCTTCAGCATGTTGATGCAAAAGATGGAAAGCATGATGGTCACGGAAGCTGATGTTATAGAAAAAATTGTTAGTGGAAATAATTCAATGGTTTCAATAGTTACAGCTATATTCCCAACAAGCAAGTTTGCGGCAGAAGCTATGGTGGCAAAGGATCCTTTAAATATACTTGGAAATTTGGCTGTATTTCTAACAATAACAGGAGCAGCTATAGCTATATTCTTTTTTATAGGAAATAAGATTTACTTTAAAGGGGCACTGGGAGCATCAGAAACTTTTTCGAAAAGGGAAAAGCTTAGTGAAGAGCAGCTTTCAAAGTCAACAAATTCAACATCACCTATGAAAGCATATATTTTAAAAGAAATAAGAATGCTTGTAAGAACTCCAATATACTTTTTAAACTGTGTGATTATGAACTTTATATGGCCTCTTTTCTTTATAATACCTTTAATCACTCAGCCTGATATATTCGGCTTAATTGGAGAAAGCACTAATATAATATTTAATAGTGAAATTCAAGGTATTATAATTGGGATGATTGTAAGCGTGATGATTTTCATATGCAATACAAATATGATAGCATGCACCGCAATCTCTAGAGAGGGAAAAAATTTATTTTTTACAAAGTATATTCCAATGTCATACTCTCAGCAGCTTATTGCAAAGGCTTCAGTTGGAATGATATTTGATTTAATCAATATAGTATTTTTGATAGTTTTAGGAATAGTTATGAAAGCGCCTATAAGTTTTGTGATTTTAGCTGTGATATTAAGTTTAATGGTTATAATTGCATCAAATCTTTTAGGAATAATGCTGGATTTAAAGAAGCCTAAGCTAAATTGGGATAATGAGGCTGCTGCAGTTAAGCAGAACTTTACTTCCATGATAGCCATGTTTGGGGCAATGATAATAGCAGTATTGAATGGCATTTTAGTATTTAATTTGTCATGGTCGTTTATGCAAATGTTTATACTTGAGTTTGTAATATTAGCTTTGCTTATCATATTCTCCTTGAAATACATAATGACAAAAGGAGAGATAGTTTATCAGAATCTTTCTTAAGAAATTCTTAAATAAAGAAAATTACGATGTATTTTTAGTGTTTCAAACGTCTAATATATAAAGAAGTAATTTTAAGAGGGAGATTGTATGAAGAAACACAGTGATGTAAGAGTAAAAAAAGATAATACAAAAGAAGTTGCCATGGGAATTGCTTTTGGATCAGGAGTAGGAATTGTTTTGGGTGCTTTGATGAATAATGTTATGTTGGGAATGACAATAGGGGGGACACTTGGCATAATAATTGGAGGAATAATAGGCCTCAGATAGAACGGAATATATATAAAGGATAGAAATGAGTTTTCATATCTATCCTTTTTTATTAATGTAGTATAAAAAGAGATTCTATTCTTCTATTTTATGTATGAGATTTACCATTTCTATTGCTGAAACAGCACAATCAAAACCCTTATTTCCTGCTTTGGTACCAGCGCGTTCAATAGCTTGTTCTATGTTTTCGGTAGTAAGTACACCAAACATAACAGGTATGTCACTTTTTAGGGCAACAGTGGCGATACCCTTAGATACCTCGCTACACGCATAATCATAATGAGTTGTATTGCCACGAATGACAGCACCTAAACATATTACAGCGTCGTACTTTTTACTTTTGGCCATTTTTGAAGCTATAAGTGGAATTTCAAAGGCACCAGGAACCCAGGCTATATCTATGTTTTCTTCGTCTAAATCATGACGTTTTAAGGCATCTAGTGCTCCACCTACAAGCTTAGAAACTATAAATTCATTAAACCTTGCAGCAACTATACCAATCTTTAAATCTTTTGCTATTAAATTTCCTTCAAAAATCTTCATAATAATACTCTCCTTTATAATTAATAATTTAAAATATGACCCATTTTTTCTTGTTTTGTTTTTAAGTAGAACAAATCTTGAGAAGTAGCATTCATCTGAATAGGTACACGGCTTATAATCTCTATACCAAAATCGTTAAGCTCATAAACTTTTTGGGGATTGTTGGTGAGTAAACGCAAGGTTTTAACGCCTAAATCTTTTAAAATTTGAGCTCCTATATAATATTCGCGAAGATCACCATCAAAGCCAAGGGCAATATTTGCTTCTAAAGTATCCATACCATTATCTTGAAGCTCATAAGCTTTTAGCTTGTTTATTAGTCCTATGCCTCTGCCTTCTTGACGCATATATAGAAGAACTCCACGTCCTTCTTTTTCTATCTGCTTCATAGCATAAGCAAACTGTTGTCCACAATCACAGCGCATAGAGCCAAAAGCATCTCCTGTTAAGCATTCGGAGTGTACTCTACACAGTATGTCCTTGCCATCCCCGATATCACCTTTAACTAATGCTACGTGGTGCTCACCATTTAGCTTATTTATATAACCATAGGCTGTAAAATCACCATATTTTGTAGGCATTTTAGTTTTAGCAACTCTTTGAACTAATACATCATGTGTCTTTCTATAGTTTTGAAGATCTTTTATGGTGATGAACTTCAAATTATGCTTTTTAGCTATTTTTATGAGCTCGGGGGTTCGCATCATAGTGCCATCTTGAGCCATGATCTCACAACATAAACCACATTCCTTTAAACCAGCCAATCTCATAAGGTCAACAGTAGCTTCAGTGTGTCCGTTACGCTCTAGAACACCATTGTTTTTCGCAACTAAAGGAAACATGTGGCCAGGTCTTCTGAAGTCCTCGGCCTTTGCATCTTGACTGACACATTTCATTGCAGTTATGGAACGCTCCATTGCAGAGATTCCTGTGGTGGTATCAATGTGATCAATTGATACGGTGAAGGCTGTACAGTGGTTATCTGTGTTATTAGTTACCATTTGTGGAAATTGAAGTTTTGCTGCAATGGTTTGGCTCATAGGCATGCATATAAGACCCTTACCATGAACTGCCATGAAATTTATATTTTCAGTGGTTGCAAATTCAGCGGCACAGATAAAGTCTCCTTCGTTTTCTCTATTCTCATCATCTGTAACAAGAATAATTTCACCTTTATTAAGAGCTTTTAGAGCATCTTCAATAGAATCGTATTTAAACATATTTATCCTCCTTAATATCCAAATTTAATTAAAAAATCTTTTGTTATATTACTTTTATCAATAGTTATAAGCTTTTCTATATATTTTCCTATGATGTCATTTTCTAAGTTGACTGTGTCTCCAACGGACTTTTGAGAGAGTATAGTTTCTTTTGATGTATGTGGTATTACCCCCACTGTAAAATCATTAAGACTAAGTTTTGATACTGTGAGACTGATACCATCTATAGCTATAGAACCTTTTTCTATTATGTAGTTCATAAGCTTAGGAGAGGTTTTTATTGTATACAAAGTTGAATTATCATCTTTCTGTATTCTTGAAATAACACCTGTGCCATCTATATGCCCAGATACAATATGACCACCTAAGCGAGAGTTTACCTTAAGAGCTCTCTCTAAATTCACACAGGAGCCTGACTTTAGATTACCAAGAGATGAACGGAAAAGTGTTTCATTCATAACATCTGCTGTGAAGGTATTAGATGAGAAACCAGTAACAGTCAGACATACACCGTTTACTGATACACTGTCACCTATGTGCAAATCGTTAAAAATTATCTTACCTTCTATGGTAAGAATAGAAGAATGCAAACTTTTCACAACAGATTTTACTGTGCCAATTTCTTCAATTATTCCTGTGAACATCTATTACAAACCTCGCATTCTATAAGAATATCATCACCTAGAATAGTAATATTACTATCTTTAAGGGTGAAAGCCTCCTGAGTAGTTTTAACTCCAGAGCCGCTTAATGGAGTAGCAGCAGTAGAGCCACCAAAAATCTTTGGAGCAATATAGGCTTGGATCTTATTTACTATTCCACATTCAATGGCAGAATAATTTAAAGTACTACCGCCTTCTAGAAAAACGCTATCTACCCCCATAGAGCCAAGTTTAATCATGAGTTCATTTAGATCAACATGATTATGTTTTTTATTAATGTGAATTAGGTTACAACCCATATCAATAAAAGGTTTTTGCTTTTCTTCGTCATAGCAACAGGTAGCTATATATGTTGGAGTATCTTTTGCTGTAGATACTACTTTCGATTCTAAGGGAGTCCTAAGATTTGTGTCACAAATAATTCTTATAGGATTTATACCACTACTTATTCTGCAAGTAAGCAGTGGATCATCATTAATGATTGTATTTACTCCAACCATAATTGAGGAGTATTTACTACGGTCTTTATGGACATTAAGTCTCGCTAAATCACTTGTAATCCATTTAGACTTACCTGTTACGGTGGCAATTTTACCATCCATAGTCATGGCGTATTTCATCACCACAAATGGTTTCTTTGTTGAAATATAATGAAAAAATATTTGATTAAGTTTGTTGCATTGGGGTTCTAAAATATTTTCTTTTACCTCTATGTTGTTTTCCTGGAGAATTTGAATGCCTTTACCTGATACTAGAGGGTTAGGATCTTTAGAACCTATTACAACCTTCTTTATACCACTTTTTATAATGGCTTCAGTACAAGGTGACGTTTTTCCCCAGTGACAGCAAGGTTCTAATGTTACATAGAGGGTAGAATCAATGGGAGAAGTTGTGCAACTGTTGATAGCGTTACGCTCAGCATGGAGTCCGCCAAATTTTTCGTGATAGCCTTGACCTATAATTTGGTCATCCTTTACTATAACAGCTCCTACCATAGGGTTAGGGTTCACTAAGCCACAGCCCTTTTCTGCAAGAGCTAGTGCTATAGACATGTAATATTCATCATTCATATTAAACCTCCTAAAACAAAAATGCCTTGAACAAAAAAAGTTCAAGGCATTCTATAAGCTTATAGATTTCTGTTAAAATAAAAAACCCTGAAATGTAAAACATTTCAGAGCAAATAAAACAAAAGAAATCACACTAATTAAGTGCTTTAGCAATACTGTATCTTCTTTCATCCAGACTTTACTGTCGGCTTCGGAATCTCACCGAATCATGCCATAAAGGCTCGTGGGCTATACCACCGGTAGGGAATTTCACCCTGCCCTGAAGATTATTATTTAATTGATACATATAATATACCAAATTTTTGGTTTTGTCAATTATTTGGCTTTAAATTTCTTATGAAGTGTCTTATTAAATAAATAGCATATAACGATACCGTCAAAGGCCCATTGAATAGCTGTGATAACCCATACAAGGACAACTGAGTATTTTTTAATATATATGAAATAGAACATAAGAGGAAATCTTATAAACCAACTGGATATGAAGGAAACCATAAATGGAGTTTTAGTATCTCCTACACCTTTAAGTGCTCCACCAACTACCATAGATAATCCCATAACTGGCTGTTCTATGGCAGCTACCATAAGACATTGAGTTCCCAATTTTATAACTTCTACTTCCGAACTGGTGATAAACAGTTTAATTAGTACATTAGGTATAAAAAGGAACAGGAAGGAACATACGAACATGAGAGCTGTACCTAAGAATATGGAGGCTTTAGCGTACTCCTTTGCCTTGTCAAAATTCTTTTCACCTATTTTATGACCGACCAAAGTAGTAGCCGCTACAGAGAATCCCCATCCAGGCATGAAAGATATAGATTCTATTGTAGTTGCTATCTGGTTTGAAGCAAATGATATAGTTCCCAAAGAGATTATCATAAAATTACAAAGTAGTCTGCTTATATTAAGAGAAGCTTCTTGTAATGATGATGGACCACTTAGCTTGAATAAATGTCTTAAAGCATCCCTGTTAACATTCTTCAAATAAGAAAAATTAAGTTTTATATCTGATTTATAGTACATATAAAGAGATATAAATACAAAACCTAAAAATTGTGCTATAGCTGTAGCTAAAGCAGCACCTATAACTCCAAGCTCAGGAAGACCAAAACGACCAAATATAAGGGACCAGTCTAAAAATATATTTGTCACATTAACTAAAGCTGATGCTATAAGAGGGGTTCTAGTATTTCCGAATGCCCTTAGTGTTGCATTTAAGGCATTCATAAGCATATTGAAAAAGATTCCTATTCCTGCAATACTCATGTAAGGGGAACCTAATGATACTACATTTTCATCAGCTCCAGCAAAAGTAAGTATATTCTTACTGAAGAATATAAGGCTTGTACTTAAAAGAAGAGCTAATATTCCAGCTACAACAAAACCAAGAGTTGCATATTCCTCTGCTTTTTTTAAGTCCTTTGCTCCAACACGTCGTGCAACAAGTGAAGTTATACCAACTGAAACGCCGACGCCTACAAAAATATTTGAAAATGTATAAATAATTTCGGAACTTAAACCAACACTGCTGACGGCTATATTTCCGCCATATTTTCCCACCATCATGGTATCGAATACACCTATCATCATATAGAGAATGTTTTCACCTACAGCGGGTAAGGCAAGATTCAATACATCCAATATAGTTTGTTTGTGAAGTTTCATTATAAATTCTCCTTTTATCAATAAAAATGTTCCTACAATAATAATATCATTAATTTACAATAATAATCCATAGCAAACAGTATAGATTATTCGTTTATATAAGACAGATTATTGTAAAAATTTAAGGAAAAAAATCTTATTAAATAGGTGGAATATAACATTAACATTTGCTATAATAAAAACATAAGTTAAAAAATGTTTATGATAGACATACATATCTTAATAAAGGGGGATTTTCAAATGGGAAGTAAAGCATTACAAAAGTATCTTACAGAAAATTTAAACGACTTAAAATCTAAAGGACTTTATAATGAAATAAATATACTACAAGGTGCAAATGGACCTATAATAAAGATTGATGGAAAAGAGCTTATAAACCTTTCTTCAAACAACTATTTAGGGCTTGCTACAAACGAAAGACTAATAAATGCATGCATAGAAGCTACAAAGAAATATGGAGCTGGTGCAGGGGCAGTTAGAACTATAAACGGAACATTAGATATCCACAGAGAACTTGAAGAGAAGATAGCTGAATTCAAACATACAGAAGCAGCTATAGCTTTCCAATCAGGATTTAACTGTAATGCAGGGGCTATATCAGCAGTTATGAGTAAAAAGGATGCTATACTTTCAGATGCATTAAATCATGCTTCTATAATAGATGGATGCAGACTATCAGGGGCAAAAATTATAAGATATGAACACAATGATATGGAAGACTTAAGAAAGCAAGCAAAGGCTGCTAAAGAAAGCGGACTTTATGAAAAGATAATGGTTATAAGTGATGGAGTTTTCTCTATGGATGGAGACGTAGTTGACCTTCCAGGAATGGTTAAAGTTGCTGAAGAGTTTGACCTTATAACTTATATAGACGATGCTCATGGTTCAGGGGTAATGGGAAATGGTGCTGGAACAGTTAAGCACTTTGGACTATCAGATAAGATCGATTTCCAAATAGGAACATTATCTAAAGCTATAGGTGTTGTAGGAGGATATGTTGCTGGTTCTAAAGATTTAATAGACTGGTTAAAGGTTAGAGCAAGACCATTCTTATTCTCAACTTCATTAACTCCAGGAGCAGCAGCTGCAGCAATGGAATCTTTCAATATAATGTCAGAAAGCACTGAATTAGTTGACAAGGTATGGGAAAATGGAAAATATCTTAAAGCTGAATTAAAGAAATTAGGATTCAATATTGGACATAGTGAAACACCTATAACTCCATGTATAATTGGAGATGAAAAGTTAACTCAAGAGTTCTCAAAGAGATTATATGAAGAGGGAGTATACGCAAAATCAATAGTATTCCCAACAGTACCTCTAGGAACTGGAAGAGTTAGAAATATGCCTACAGCAGCTCATACAAAAGAGATGTTAGATGATGCTATAGCTATTTATACTAAAGTAGGAAAAGAATTAGGCGTTATAAAATAGTTGAGTTTAACAAAAGATTAAATCTCCTAAAGAAAATGCTTGTGATCTTTAAGAGAAATATAATAAAATTTGTGGGGGTTTTGAAATGAAAAAGATATTAGTAACTGGATCTCTTGGACAAATAGGTTCAGAGCTTGTAACACATTTAAGAGATATATACGGCGATACAAATGTAATTGCTACTGATATAAGAAAGATAGATGGTAATCCAGTAGTGGAAGCTGGTCCATTTGAAACATTAGACGTTTTAGATCCACAAAAGATGTCAGATATCGTTAAGAAGTATAATTGTGATAGTATAATTCACCTTGCTGCACTCCTATCTGCTGTTGCTGAAGCTAAGCCAGCATTAGCGTGGAATATAAACATGGGAGGTTTATTTAACGCTTTAGAAGTAGCTCGTGAAAGCAAGTGCCAATTCTTCACTCCTAGTTCAATAGGAGCGTTTGGACCAAGTACTCCAAAGGATATGACACCACAAGATACACTTCAAAGACCTCAAACAATGTACGGGGTAACAAAGGTTTCAGGAGAACTTTTATGTGACTACTACTATCAAAGATTTGGAGTAGATACAAGAGGAGTTAGATTCCCTGGTCTTATATCTTACGTGGCGCCTCCAGGAGGTGGAACTACTGACTATGCAGTAGACATTTACTATAAAGCATTACAAGAAGGAAAATATACTTCTTATATAGCAGAAGGTACAAAGATGGATATGATGTATATGCCAGATGCTTTAAACGGAATAGTAAAACTAATGGAAGCAGACCCATCAAAGCTTGTTCATAGAAATGCATTTAATATAGCAGCTATGAGTTTCGAACCAAATGAAATTGCAGCAGAAATCAAGAAGCATATACCAAACTTTGAAATAAGCTACGATGTTGATCCTGTTAGACAGGCAATTGCTGATTCATGGCCAAATTCATTAGATGATTCTGCAGCACGTAATGAATGGGGATTTGAAAACAAATATGATTTAAGTTCTATGACAGAAGATATGTTAAACAAACTAAGAGTTAAGTTAAACATAAAGTAATACTAGAAGGCCGGCTCCCTTATGATTTTAAGGGAGCCTTAGTTTTAACATGGAGGATTTATGGAAGAAAAATTTCTAATAGTGAATAGCAAAGTATTGCCAGATATATTCGAAAAAGTAATCTTAGTAAAAGAATTGTTATATACGGGAGAAGTAAAAGATATTTCAGAAGGAGTGAAAACTGTAGGGATAAGCAGAAGTGCTTATTACAAATATAAGGATAATGTCTTTCTAGTTTCGGAAGCTTTAAAAGGCCAAAAAGCAACTATAGCATTATTATTAAACCATGAAGCAGGAGTTTTATCTAAAGTTTTGGATAAGATAGCAGAGAACGGTGGAAACATAATAACTATAAATCAAGATATTCCTATAAATAAGGCCGCAAATGTCACTATAACCTGCGATATAAGTGGACTTAAAATTGATATAAAAGAATTATTAAATAAGATAAATTTGGTAGATAATATACTAAAAAGCAAACTTATTGCAATGGAATAGTGTATTATTGCAAAGAAAGATTTTTTTATCATAGGTGGATAAAAGCATATCTAAGGAGTAAAATGAAAATTGTGAACTAATTATAGAAAGGGTGGGGAAAGATGAATAAAGAAGTTTTTATTTCAAACAGAAAAAGACTTATGGAGAGGTTAGAAGATAACAGCATATTAGTGATGTTTGCTGGACAGCCACCTAAAAAGAGTGCTGATGAATCGTATCCATTCACTCCAAATAGAAATTTTTATTACTTAACAGGAATTAATGAACCTGATGTAGTGCTTTTAGTTCTAAAAAGAGATGGCATAGTAGAAGAAACGGTATTTATAAAAAAAGCAGATCCAGTTATGGAAAGATGGGTTGGAAAAACTATTTCAAGGGAAGAAGCAAAAGCGTTTTCAGGAGTAGATGACATAAAGTATTTAGATGATCTTCAAGGAGAACTTCACAGACTTATATTTGCTAAGGGATTAAAAAACGTTTATTTAAATCTAGAAAAAGATAGTTTTACAAGTAGAACTACTCAAGAAGAAGAGTTTGCTGAAATATTAAAAAATAAATATCCATATGTGGTTATAGAAAATGTATTTAATCATATAAGTGCATTAAGACAAATAAAGTGCAAAGAAGAGATAGAAGCCATAAGAGAAGCTGGAAAGATAACTATAGAAGGCGTAGAAGCCCTTATGAAGAATGCAAAGCCTGGAATGATGGAATATCAACTTGAAGCTTATTTTGATTTCGTGCTTAAACAACATGGAGTTACGGACTATGCATTTAAAACAATAGCAGCAGCAGGAAAGAATGCAACAGTTCTTCATTACTCAGAAAACAACAGTGAAATAAAAGATGGAGATCTTATCCTTTTCGATTTAGGCGCTCAACTAAATTATTACAATTCAGATATAAGCAGAACTTTTCCTGTAAACGGAAAATTCACAGAAAGACAAAAGACTATATATAATATAGTATTAAAGGCTTATGAGGATACTATGAAGGTTATAAAACCAGGAGTACCTTTTGTTGAGCTAAATAAAGAAACAAGAAGATCTCTTGCAGCTAGCCTTAAAGAGATAGGACTTATAAAGAAAGACGAAGAGTTAAGCGAATACTATTTCCATGGAGTAAGTCATCATCTTGGACTTGATACTCATGACGTAGGATCAAGAGAATCTGTTCTAGAAGAAGGAGTAGTTTTAACTGTAGAGCCAGGTCTTTATATAGCAGAAGAAGGCATAGGCATAAGAATAGAAGACGACGTTGTAGTTACAAAGGATGGATGCGAAATTATAACAAGCGGAATGATGAAGACAGTAGAAGAAATAGAAGCATTCATGGCTAATAGATAGAAAAATTCACACTACTTATTGACAAGGTGAGGAATTTTCACTATGATGGAATTAATATTAATAATGCAGTGAAAAGAAGAGTAATAGGATGGTACTATTTACAGAGAGCCGTGGATGGTGAAAGGCGGCAGTAGAAAATCTTATGAAGATGGCCTTAGAGCAGACTTTTCGAGCTAGATTCTAGTTAGGGAAGTACGGGTGCGACCGTTATATTGCAGGGTAATAAAAGCTTATTTATTTAGTAAGTGGAGTTACTTAGTGAGATATTCTTTGGTGACAGAGAATATGAAGTAGAGTGGTAAAGCGTTTATAACGCCTCTATGATCTTTTTATGGATCATAGAGGCATTTTTTATTTTAGTTAAAAAATTCAATAAATATAAAACAGAAGGCAATAATAACTGTAAGAAGAGAGGAGAATTTTTATGTGCGATAAGAAAAAGTACTATATAACAACACCTATTTACTACCCATCTGCAAAGCTTCACATAGGAAATACTTATACTACAGTAGCAGCAGATGCTCTTGCAAGATTCAAGAGATTAACTGGATACGATGTAATGTTCTTAACTGGAACTGATGAGCATGGTCAAAAAATTCAAAGAATAGCTGAGGAAAATAACGTTACTCCAAAGGAGTATGTTGATGAAATCGTAGCAGGAATAAAGGATTTATGGAAGCTTATGAATATAAGCTATGATAAGTTCATAAGAACAACTGATGACTATCACGTAAACGCTGTTCAAGACATCTTCAAGAAACTATATGATCAAGGAGATATCTATAAGAGCTCTTATGAAGGATGGTATTGCACTCCATGTGAATCCTTCTGGACAGAAACTCAGCTTGTAAATGGAAACTGTCCTGACTGTGGAAGACCAGTTGAAAAGGCAAAAGAAGAAGCTTATTTCTTTAAGATGAGCAAATATGCTGATAGATTGATTGAGTATATAGAAACTCATCCGGATTTTATTCAGCCAGAGTCTAGAAAAAATGAAATGTTAAATAATTTCTTAAAACCAGGATTACAAGATTTATGTGTATCTAGAACATCATTTGACTGGGGAATTCCTGTTGAGTTTGATAAAGACCATGTAGTTTACGTTTGGATAGATGCATTATCAAACTATATAACTGCATTAGGTTATGGTTCAGGTAATACAGAACTTTATGACAAGTACTGGCCAGCAGACGTTCATTTAATAGGAAAAGATATATTAAGATTCCATACTATATATTGGCCAATCATGCTTATGGCTTTAGGCTTAGAGCTTCCAAAACAGGTATTTGGACACGGATGGCTTTTAGTTGATGGAGGAAAGATGTCAAAATCTAAGGGTAATGTAGTAGATCCAGTAATTTTAGCTGAACACTTTGGCGTTGATGCTATAAGATACTATCTTCTAAGAGAAATACCTTTTGGTGCTGATGGGTTATTTAACAACGAAACTTTCATTAAGAAGATAAACTCAGACCTTGCAAATGATCTTGGAAACCTTCTTTCAAGAACAGTAGCAATGGTTGAAAAGTATTTTGATGGAACTATTCAGGCTCCAACTGCAAAAGAAGCTATAGATGATGAACTTATATCACTAGCATTAAAGACTCCTAAGCTAGTTGAAAAATCTATAGATGACCTAAAGATTCCAGATGCTTTAGGACACATTTGGAATCTTATAGGAAGAGCAAACAAATATATAGATGAGACAACTCCTTGGATACTTGCAAAAGATGAAGAGAAGAAGGAAAGACTAGGAACAGTTCTATACAACTTAATAGAAACTTTAAGATTTGTAGCAGTGCTTGTAGGACCATTCCTTCCAGATACAGCTTCAGCTATAGAAAAACAAATAAACAGCGATGTTTTATCTTGGAACAGCTTAAGTGCATTTGATGGAACTTCAGCAGGAACAAAAGTTATTAAGGGTTCTGCAATATTTCCAAGAATAGATGTAGAAGCTAAGCTTAAAGAATTCGAGGAACTAAAGGCAGCAAAGGCTAAAGAAGAGGAAAAGAGAGAAATCATCCCTATAAAAGAAGAGATAACAATAGATGATTTTGACAAGATAGACCTTAGAGTTGTTAAAGTTTTAGAGTGCGAGCCAGTACCAAAGGCTAAGAAGCTTTTAAAACTTAAAGTTGATTTAGGCGGAGAGGAAAGACAAGTAATTTCAGGAATAGCTCAGTTCTATAAGCCTGAAGAATTAGTTGGAAAGTATGTTGTACTTGTAGCAAATCTTAAGTCTGTAAAATTAAGAGGAGAATTATCACAAGGAATGATACTTGCAGCATCTACTGATGATGATTCTAAATTATTTACAGTAAGCATACCAGGAGAACTTCCAACAGGAAGCCAAGTAAGATAAATGATTAGAGAGACTGCCATATTTTATGGCAGCCTCTTTTTTAAAATTTAATTTCTTTTGTATATAGGTATGTATTATAATAATAATTATGTGAATTGAGAGACTATAGAAGAAGGTGGAATAAAATATTATGAAATATGTTGTTGGAGCGATAATAGGAGCAGTAATAGGTTATTTAACTAATTGGCTGGCCATAAAAATGCTTTTTAGACCTCATGAGGAGAAAAGAATATTTGGTATAAAGGTGCCATTTACTCCTGGGCTTATACCAAAGGAGCAAAAGAGAATAGCAGCCAGTGTAGGAAGTGCAGTAGGAGAATATCTTCTTACAGAAGAAACTATAATTAATAATTTGAGAAGCGATAAGGTTCAAGAACACATAAGAACATCACTAAAAAGAAAAGTAAATGATATATGTGAGAGTAAAAGAACTATCGGTGATAGTTTTTCATTTATTTTAAAGGACAATTATGAGAAAGTTGCAGAATTCATAAAGGGTAAGATAGTAGCTAATGTAGAGAAAGAATTACATAAACCAGAAATTCAAAATAAAATTTTAGAAGTTTCAGAAGAACAGGTTAAAAGATTTTTAGAAAAGAATCCAAAAGAACTTGAGGAAAAACTTGATATAAATATTACAGATATTATTAGAGATAAGGCAATGGAGCTACTGAAAGTAGAGGATACGAAATCTAAGCTTCAAGAAAAAGTTGCAACAGCATTACAACAGCTTGAAGCAGAAAATATAACCTTAAGGCAGCTTTGTTCGGAAGAGATTATAAGTTATGCAAAGATGTATGCTTCTAATAACAAGGAGAAGATATCATCATACATACAGGAAGTTTTAAAAGAGCCTTGGGCACAAGAAAAATTAAGATCTGCAGTAAATGATGCCATAGGAAGTAATGTAAATCCATTGGTAGCAATGTTTATCAACAGCGAAACAATTTTTTACAAAGTTACGGGATTTCTTGACTCATATCTTCAAGATGAAGAGAAGCAGGATGATATAGTTATAATCCTTGAAAAAGTTATAGATCATATAGGAGATATGACAATATCAGAAATCTTAAATGGAGAAGAGGGTATATCTAAAGTAAGCAGAAGTTTATCAAGAATTATTGAGAATGATACTATAATATCAATGATAGTTGATGGAATAAGCGAATTTATAGATAAAGATAAATCTTTTGATGAAATTATCAATGAAATAAACTCTGATTACTATTCTAAGGTAAGGAAACTCATAAATGAAAAAATAACTAATATTCTTTATAGTTGCGATACTATTAACATGATATCTAATGCTATAAATAAAATAGCGAATAATATTTTAAATTTAAGGCTTAAGGATATACTAGCATCAAAAAAGGAATATATAGAATCTTCAGCAGTAGATGTGTGCCAAGAATTTATAAATGAATTTATACATAATGAAGGGAAAAATATCATAGAAATACTTGATGTTTCAAGTATAGTTGAGGAAGAGATAAATAAATTTCCAGTAGATATGGGAGAGAAGATTATAATTGGGATTGCAAGAAAAGAACTAAGTGCCATAACTTGGCTTGGAGGCTTACTTGGAGGTCTTATAGGAATACTTTCTCCTGTAATATCAACTCTTCTATAAAGACAACTGCCACTTTAAGATTTACTACTTAAAGTGGCAGTATGCTTTTGAATTCAACTATTATAATTTATATCAGACATATAATAATTTTAGTGTCTACAAGAAAAGAGACTATTCATTGCTGCCTTCAATAATTACATTAACAGCTTGCTCGCCTCTATCATTTTCAGTTAAATCAAAAGTAACAGCAGTACCTTCTTCTAAAGTTTTAAAGCCAGATCCCATTACTCCACTGTAATGAACGAAAACATCCTTTCCATCTTCTGTGGTTATGAAACCATAGCCTTTTTGATTGTTAAACCATTTTACGGTACCTTTCATACAAAAAACCTCCTATTACAAATATAACAGTGTATTACCACTATTTATTATTTTCTCATAAAATAATAAATATATGCATAGATATACAGTGAAGTTGTAAAAATTTATTTTATATGATATATAATAGTTATGCCACAGGTTTAAAAGTATAAAATTTGGTAAATAATTTAAGATAGCAAAGATTGCTTAAGGAGAGATTATATTATGAGTTTACATATATTTGATTCCCATGCTCACTATGATGATGAGGCTTTTGATGAGGATAGAGAGCTTGTAATAGGAGATATACATGAAAAAGGTGTAATAGGAGTTTTAAATTGTGGAGCTTCTTTAGAAGGGGCGAGGGAGTCTGTAAAACTTTCAGAGAAACATGACTTTATATATGCTGCAGTTGGTGTACATCCATCTTATGCAGATGTTGTGGATTCCAAAGTTATAGATGAGCTAGAAGAACTTACTAAATACCAAAAGGTTAGAGCTATTGGAGAAATAGGTTTGGATTACTATTGGGAAGAAAATCCATCAAGAGATGTACAGAAAGAGGCATTCAGAGCACAGATGAAGTTGGCTGAAAAGCTTAATATGCCAGTGATAATTCATGACAGAGATGCTCATGCTGATACTTTAGAGATACTAAAGGAATTTCCAAATGTAATAGGAGTCATACACTGCTTTTCAGGAAGCGTTGAGTTTGCTAGAGAGTGTTTGAAGTTAGGATATTATATAGGATTTACAGGAGTTGTTACCTTCAAGAATGCTAAAAAGATAATTGAGGTGGCAAAGGAAGTACCATTAGATAGAATATTGGTAGAGACTGATTGCCCTTATATGGCACCTACTCCATATAGAGGAAAGAGAAATCAATCCTCATACATAATACATATACTGGAAAAAATAGCGAAAATAAAAGATATTTCCATAGAAACTTTAAATAATCACACTATTTCTAACGTAAAAAACTTGCTTAAAATATAAAAATACTATAAAATAAGTACATAGGTTACAAAAAGATTAAATAAAGATTACTTAATTATTAAGAAAATCAGCACAAAAGAGTAACCTACATAAATAGGATATTTGTATACAATCCTCTGACCATATGAAAAACCGCAATCATAATATATTTTTATTAGTTATATGCTGATGCAAGCATTTTTGCACTAGTAGTCAAAAAATGCAAAGAAATTTGACAAGCTTTAAAAGTGCAAGTTATAATAACTCATATGCAATTGCCAGAGGGAGGTAAAATTTATGCTTGAAAAGTTAAAGAAAAATGTATTTAACTACTTTTCAAACGGTCCAAAGGCGGCATTCCTATTAACATTAGTAGTAATAGCTTTGCTTACTACTATATATTCCATGAGGAAAACTCTTGTGGTAGTTATAGATGGAAAAGAAAACAATGTAATAACTTACAAAAGGACCGTACAAGGGGCTCTAAGTGATAACAGTATTGTCTTAGGAGAAAAAGACAAGATTGAGCCTAGCTTGGACAGCCAAATAGGGAAAAATGACGTAATAAATATAAAAAGGGCCGTTAATGTGGCTGTAGCAGTTGACGATAAAGTTCTTAATGTTCTAACAGCTGAGGATTCAGTTGAGTCAATGCTAGAAGCTGAGGGAATAACATTCGAAGAAGATGATAAGATATTACCTTCAAGAGAAACAGCGATAAATGATGGTCTGCAAGTAAATGTGGTAAGAGTAGAAACCAAAACATTCACAGAAACTGAAGATATAGACTTTACTACTGTAGTAAAGAAAGATGACAACCTAACTCAAAGCACAAAGAAGGTTGTTCAAGAAGGACAAAAGGGACAAAAGACTATTACTACAAAAGTTGTTTATGAAGATGGGAAAGAAGTATCTAAAAAGGTAGTTAGTGAAGTTGTAGATAGGGAACCAGTTCAAAAAGTTGTACTCCAAGGTACTTTAGGAGTTTTAAACCTATCAAGAGGTGGGGAGGTTCCATATAGCAAATCCTTAAAAGTTAGAGCAACCGCTTATTCTAATAATGGCGGAGATGGAAATGGATATACAGCTTCGGGTAGAAAGACATTAAGAGATCCAAGTGGATACAGCACTATAGCTGTTGATCCAAGGATCATTCCCCTAGGAACTAGACTTTATGTAGAAGGCTATGGATATGCTATAGCAGCTGATACTGGAGGAGCAATAAAAGGTAATACGATAGATGTATTTTTTAACAGCTCTAGTGAAGTTTATAATTGGGGAGTTAAATATGTTAATATTTACGTATTAAAGTAAAGAAAAAGGAGAGGTTTCTCCTTTTTTTTCTGCCTGTTTTTATATAGTAAAAATAAGCTGGGTAGACTAAGAGAAGAATGTGTATTATTATAGTATAAGAACATTTTTAAAGAAAATGGAAAGGAAGTAGAACTTTGATTAAAGAAGTGATAGTTGTTGAAGGAAGAGACGATATAACAGCAGTAAAAAGAGCAGTAGAAGCTGAAATGATAGCAGTAGGCGGATTTGGAATAAATGAAAAAGTAATAAAGAGAATAAAAGAAGCGCAAAATAGACAGGGGGTAATCGTATTTACAGATCCTGATTTTGCGGGAGAAAAGATAAGAAGAATAATATCTAAGAGAGTCCAAGGAATAAAGCATGCATATATAACTCAAAGTGAGGGTAGAAAAGATGACGATATAGGAGTTGAAAATGCATCACCTGAAGCTATATTGAGAGCGCTCAAAAATGCAAAGTGCAGCGAAAAGCAAAGGGTAGATACTTTTACAATACAGGATATGATGATGTGTAGACTTACTATGGATGAAAGAGCTGCAGAGAGAAGAGACTTTTTAGGAAGAGAGCTTGGAATAGGATATTGTAATGCATCGCAGTTTTTATCTAGATTAAATAACTATGGAATAACAGAAGAAGAGTTTATAAAAGCTGTAGAAAAGATGAATAAGGAAATAGTATAGGAGAGAGAGTATGAATACACCAACAACCAAGGAGTTAGTACAAAAATATAATTTTAAGTTTTCTAAAGCATTGGGACAGAATTTTTTAATAGATGATAAAGTTATTACAGATATAGTTGATGGAGCGGAAATATGTAAAGATGATTATGTTATAGAAATCGGTCCTGGAGTAGGTACATTGACAAGAGTTTTGCTGCCTAGAGCGAAGAAAGTAACATCCATAGAGTTAGATAATGATTTAATACCTATACTTACAGAAGAACTTAAGGATTTTGATAATTTTGAGCTTATACATAAGGATGCTTTAAAAGTTGATATCAACGAGCTTATAGGTGAAGAAAAAAGTGTTAAGATGGCAGCGAATCTTCCTTATTATGTGACTACACCTATAATAACTAAAATGATAACATCAAATTATAACTTAAAATCTTTGACTATAATGATTCAAAAGGAGGTAGCTGAAAGAATAGATGCTGAACCTAATTGCAAGGAATATGGATCACTTTCTGTTTTAGTACAGTTTTATTGTGATACTAAAATAATAAGAAAAGTATCACCAGCTTCTTTTATACCAAGACCAAAAGTTGAGTCTATAGTAATACGATTAGATAAGTTAGCAGAACCAAGGATAAAAGTTAAGGATGAAAAGTTGTTTTTTACTGTTGTAAGAGATTCTTTCAACATGAGACGTAAAACTTTATGGAATGCCTTAAAGCCAATAGGACTTCCAAAAGAAAAGATGGAGAAAGCATTTGAAATAAGTGGGATAGATCAAAAGCGTAGAGGAGAGACTTTATCTATCGAAGAGTTTGGAAAATTGAGTGATGCGATATATGATATGAGAAAAGCTGATTAAACATCGGCTTTTTTCTAATTTTAGTAAAGTTTTCCGTAAATCTACATATAATATAAATGAATAAATATAAAGTGGAGGGAAAACAGTTGGCAAATAAAAAGTCCTACAGTAGATACTTTATAATACTACAAGAGGATGAAAAAGGTCATTCTATATCCCCAGATAAGCAATCTTCTGGATATGCCAAAATTGAGATGAAGAATGATAAATGCAAGGTGTCCTTTTATGTTCAAAATATAAAAAGAGAAAAAATAAGTTGCTATATGTTTTTGATAGCAAACAAGAAGGATTGCAAAAAGATAGTCAATTTAGGGTTATTGAACATAGATGACAATGGTAGAGCAGATATAACCTATGAATGTACAGCAGATAATATAGGAGATTCTAATATTTCTATGGATAAAATCGGAGGAGCAGCTATAGGCAAATTTATAGGTGGAAGACCTATATTTGTAATGAGTGGCTTTGCGTCAACGGAAATTCCAGATAAATGGAAAGAGTATACTATATTAGACTGCAAGAAAAAGGAAGTAAAGGAAGAAGTTAAAAAGGAAGAAGTTAAAGAAAAGAAGGCTGAAGAGAAAGAGGAAGTTAAAGAAAAGAAGGCTGAAGAGAAAGAGGAAGTTATTGAAAAGAAGACTGAAGAGAAAAAAGAAATTATTGAAAAGAAGTATGAGGAGAAGAAAGAAGTTAAAGAAAAGAAGTCTGAGGAGATCAAGGAAAAGAAAGAAAATAAGTGTGACTCAGAAAATAAAGATAGAGCTGAAGATCCAGTAGAAGAGAAGAAAGAAGAAAAGGAAACAGTATCTAAAGAAGAAATTCTTGAGGCAGATGCTGGTGAGGAAAAATTAGTTAAAGAAGTAGAAGAAAACATCGTTGAAGAACAAGCTGAGAATGTTGTTGCTAAGATAGATAACCCTCCTATAGAAAGAGAAAAAACAGAAGAGAAAAATGAATTTGATGAGTATGAAAGAAGCATAGAGAAATCTAAACCAGATTCTGAGAGAAAAGAAAATGAATCTAACAAAGAAAAGGTAAAGGAAATAAAGGAAGAAGCGGATACTAGCAAGGAGATTCCAAAGGATACAGCTGGCGAATTTTTCAAGTCTATAATGGATGGATTTGAAGAAGTTAAGGGTGTATGTAGTGAAATTAAAAATTGCAGATGGTATAAGATACCTGTGAAAGACTTAGAAGCAATGTGTAATATTTCAAACTACAACAAATACACAGTAGTTTATTATCCAATGATCAATTATTATCCATATATAAAGAAATACGAATATTATATGATGGGATTAAAGTGTGACAGCGAAGGAAATCTCAAATATTTAGCTTATGGACTACCTGGAACTAAAAACAAAGAAGAGCAGCCATATGGCGGAAGAACAGGTTTTGTTACTTGGGCACCTATCTCAGTAGATGAAATGCATGAAAGTCATATAGGATATTGGATAATGTTCTACGATTTTAAGAACTCAATAATAGTTGTACCTATGAAATAAAATTTATTCCCTCTGAGATTGCAGGTCTTAGAGGGAGCTTTTATATAGTAATAATTAGGAGGTGTAATATGAAACACTTTCAAATAAATAAAAAAAGACTAGGAATAACTATAATAATAATAGGACTAATTATGATACTTTTAGGTTTTGAGTCTCTTTTTCACAAAAACATAAGAAATGCTGTATTTGTAGAGAATGACATGGGTAAGCTTCAAGAGCAGACTGTTTTAGATGGAGATGTAGCGTATTTTATGCCCAATAACTGGAAGGTAGAAGAAAAAGAATCAGAAAAAAATCATATATTGTATCACAGTGATTTTAGCTGGAATGATGATCAAATAAAGGGTTATATAGAAGTCTGGCAAAACAACATAGCATTAGATACTTTTATGACTAGCATAAAGAATACTGCACTTAAAAATAAAGAGTATAAAAATTATGATAGCAGAAAAACCCAAATAAGCAGTATGGATGCTTATGAGGTATCGTATATTCAGAGTGATAATGGAGAAAGCTATGATACTTATGAATACTATATGAATGGAAAAGATTATGTAGTAAAACTGATTTTCTTGACTCCAGAAAATACGACAAATAAAAGTTACACTTCAGTATTTAAAGCTTTATCTGAGAAAATAGTAATGAAAAATTAATTTGATTTACAATATATATAGTATTATAATTTTATTAGACAAATAAAGAGAAGCCTAGGCTTCTCTTATTATTTATATGGGATAAGGGGGAGAATATGAAACCTGTTATTTTTGAGATACTAGGAGTTGAAATTTACGGTTATGGACTTATGATAGCATTGGGGATAATTGCTGCATTAGGAATACTTTTTAAGCTTTCACGAGATAAAGGATATAATGAAGACAAAGTTTTTAATATGGCGTTAATATCTATAATATTAGGAGTCCTTGGAGGGAAAATTTTATTTATAATTACAGAATTCAAAAATATTATTAATAACCCATATATTTTAAAAGATTTTGGAGCTGGATTTGTTATATATGGAGCTATAATGGGTGGAGCGATTGGAGTATATGCATATTGCAGAAAACAAAGGTGGAATGTTCTAAAAGTATTAGATATAGTAGTTCCAGGAGTGGCTATAGCTCAAGGTTTTGGAAGAATAGGATGTCTTTTAGCAGGATGCTGTTATGGAGCACCAACTGCATTACCATGGGGAATAACATTTCATGAATCACCTTTTGCAGTAAATGAAGTGAGCCTTCATCCTACACAGGTATATTCAAGTTTATTTGATTTTGCATTAGGTATTTTTTTATTATGGTCATTAAAGAAATATAAGAAGCCAGGAAAGACATTTTCATTGTATGTTATACTATATAGTATAGGAAGATTTTTGGTTGAATTTTTAAGAAATGATCCAAGAGGAAATGTGGGAGTATTATCTACATCACAATTTATAGCTATATTTACGCTCATAATAGGAATAGTGGTTTTCAATATAGATAAACTTAAAGGGAGACGTGTTACTAATGAGGAAAAATAAATCTATAATCCTTCTTATGATATTTATTTTGGCACTAACTTTTAGTGGATGCTCAAAGATTGACAATCTCAAGATTAAGATGGGACTTAAAAATAATGATTTTGAGTATATATCAGAAAATAAAATTGAAAAAATAGTGATTCAAAGCACTAGAGACGAAGGATTTAGATGTGTTGTAACTGATAAAAAAACTATCAATAATATACATGATATATTATCCAGTGCTAAGGCGGTAGAAGGAAAGACAGATTTAGATTCTGACTACATATTCGAAATTTATGAATGGGGCAAAGAGCCTCATAGGTTTAACTACGTAGTAGGTGTACAGGATAAAAAAATGGGGAATTTCTATAATGATAATGAGTCATACGTTGTGTCTAAGAGAATAGATAATGACATAATAAGAAACTTATCAGTTCTTAGAAAACCTAGAGATTTCTCCGTACTTTATTATAGGATGATAATGCAGTTTTTAGATGAGAATAAGTATCTTTTTGAAAATAGCAGCAATATAGGAATAAATATAAAAGATGATATAGAAGTAGCAAAATATATATTATCTATAGATGTTGAAAATTTTAAAGATGATTTAAAAGCTGAATTTCCTAATGCGGAATTGGTTAAGGATAATAAGGAAGAATTTGATACTGTAGTTAATATAAAAACCTATGGTTACAAAGAAAAGGTATATAAATGTATCATCACTGTAAAATATAAAGGTTCCAACAAAGAGAGTAAATTTTATGCTCTATGCCAAGTAGAGGATAATTCTTGGAACATACAAATAAGTGACAAAAAGCAGGATGATTTTTAATGCTTTAGGAGGCGAATAAAAATGGGAAATTGTTCAACATGTCCAAGTAGACAAAGTTGCGGATCAAAAGATTCATCAAAAAGCCAAAACTGTGGAGGAAAACAAACTCCTAAGTATGGTAAGGTATCAAATATAATAGGAGTTATAAGCGGAAAAGGTGGGGTTGGAAAGTCAACTGTAACAGGAATAATGGCTATAGAGCTTGCTAAAAAGGGCTTTAAGGTCGGTGTTCTTGATGCTGATATAACAGGTCCATCAATGCCAAGATTCTTTGGAGTAAACGAAGAACGTGCTATGATGATGCCTACAGGAATAGGAGATGAAACAAAGTTCATTCCTGTAGAAACTGAACTTGGAATAAAGGTTATTTCAATAAATCTTCTTACAGAAAAAGAAGAGCAGCCAGTTATATGGAGAGGACCGGTTATAAATGGTGTACTTAATCAGATGTTCATGGAAACTGCATGGGAAGATCTAGATTATCTTCTAATAGATATGCCTCCAGGAACAGGTGATATTGCGCTTACAGTTATGCAGAGTTTTCCACTTACATCAATGGTTATAGTAGCTACACCACAGGATATGGTATCTATGATAGTTAAGAAGGTTGTAATAATGGCTGAAAAGCTTGGAGTGCCAGTTAAAGGCGTAGTTGAAAACATGTCTTACATAAGATGTGGAAAGTGCAATGAAAAGATAAGGATCTTCTCTAAGAAGAGTGCAGAGGAACATGCAGAATATTTAGGAATTCCTCTTATAGCAGAACTTCCAATAAATCTAGATTTATCAGAAAGTTTGGAAGCTGGCAAAGCAGAAGAATATATAAAGAATAATTTAGAATACGAAAGTTTAATAAAGAGTCTTCTATAATTAAAATAAAAAATGCATCATGGGAAACTGTGATGCATTTTTTATTTGCAGATACATAAAATCTAGATATATGAAAATAATATTAAATGTAATTTAGTTTAAGGAGGTTTTGACATGAAAGCTAATGTTGATAAGGATACATGTATAGGATGTGGACTATGTCCTTCAATATGCGGTGCTGTATTTGAAATGGATGATGATGGAAAGGCAAAAGTCATAGTTGATGAGGTGCCAGAAGGACATGAAGATGATGCTAAGGAAGCAGAAGCAAGCTGTCCAGTTAATGCTATATCAGTAGAATAACATTAAAATAGAGAGATCATAAAAATGATCTCTCTTTTTTTATCTATAATGTTTTAATTTTTCATTAATAGTTAGGCCTGTATTCTTTTCATCAATTCTTATAACAGTTATGACTCTTTCTATACCCAGCTTGAAAGGTATTCTGTGAATGATTTTGATTAGATCAAAAACTTCATCATATTGACCTTCTATAGTAGTGCTCATAGCTCCTACTTCATACTTTAATCCACTACATTTTATATACTCTATAACCTCATCGACAACCTTGTACATCTCTTCTTCAGAAACAGCAGGAATTAGAGGCATTACAGCTACATCGGCAATAACCATTTCAATTATACCTCCTTAATTAAAGTTGATTTTAATCTTTTTATAGGAAGCATTTTTAATATTATTATACATATAAGTCCTTCAACAGATATGAATACTCCATTAACTAAAAGGGAATAAGGAATTGGAGTCATTCCAGCATCTATGGCATAGCTTCCAAAAAAGATTACACCTGATAAGAAGTGACATAAAAATCTTCCGAATAATGCTACGACAGTTCCTTTTATATAGTTGTTTTTAAAGAAACCAACTAAGCCTAATGACATATAAGCTAAAGGATAATCCAAAAGCATTTGAACAGGTGTAAGTATAAATGGATCTAAAATAAGATTTAATAGACCAAATATAAAACCTGTAAGAAGCCCTATGGATGGTCCATAAACTATTCCCATAAACAATATTGGTACCATGCTTCCTAGAGTTACACTACCACCTTGAGGCCAGCGATAAACTCTTAGAACTTGAAGTACACATGCTAATGCAATAGCTAGTCCTATTTGAGCTATAAGTTTAGCACTAAATTTTATCTTTTTTACTTTAGCAAATACTATACATAAAACTAGTATAGCTATTAAAAGAATTACAGTTGATGGACGAGCTAACACATAAAAAAAGCTTTCTTTAAGGTTTCCTAACTGTCCGACAAATTTGTTGATACTTTCTAACATTAATATTAACCTCCTATTTTAGCTAGGACGTAGAAATAAAAAGAACTTCATTCTCTAGGAATGAAGTTCTTTATAATTAGTAAACTAACTACAAGTCACTTTGCTTTCCTACGCTGGCATTATCCAGTTCAGGTACGAGGGTCAATGATGAACTCATCTCTCAGCCTAAAGGCACCCCTAGCTCTTTATATTTTATTTATAAATTTATAATATACGTATAGTTACAAAAAGTCAATTATTGGATTAGAGGTAAAGATCATTGTAGACAACTTTAAACACTTCTAAAGCTTCTTCTATTTTATTTTTGAGAAGCTTTTTCTTCTTTAAATACTCAGCTTCACCTTCATCCGTAAGAGTGTAAATTTTTTGGAATTTTTTCTTTGGGTCGTCCCATTCACCTTTCACTAAATCATTTTTCTCTAGTTTTTTTAAAATAGGATATATACCTCCTGTACTAGGAATCCATAAACCGTTAGTATGACTTCCTATTTGATGAGCTATCTCATTACCATTGGATGGTCCTAAACTTAATATATATAGAACATACAATGGAAGAAGACCCTTAGTAAAAACTTGACCTACAGCTTCATTTTCTTTTTTTACTTTTTTTAGTTCAGCAAGCTTTTTTTTGTATTCTTCATACAGCTTCTCTTCTTCGGACTTAATGTTTTTATTATCTATCATAATTAATAACTTTCAGCTATAGCAACTCCAACTAAACCAGCTCCAGTATGAACACCAGCAGTAGGGCTTATGTCGGAGAAGTAAGTTCCTTTTAAATTTGGATCATCTTTTATTTGAGAATACACAAACTTTGCTTGATCTTCAGCACCACCATGCATAACACATACAAAACAAGGACCTTTAGCAAGTGATTCTTTAGCAATTGATATAAGCTTGTTTAAGCCTTGTTTTTTGCCGCGAGCTTTGCTATAGATATAATAAACTCCATCTTCATTAACAGAAATTATGGGCTTTATATTTAGAAGCTCTCCTAAAGTTCCGGCAACTTTTCCTATTCGACCTCCAGCTTTTAAATAAACTAAAGTGTCTATTACGAAAAACATTGATGTATGAGACTGATATATAGGAAGTTCTTTTACAATAGTATCAAAGTCAAATCCTTTTTCTATCATTTCAGCACATTTAAGAACTGTAAGACCAGTTCCTATTGATAGAGTTCTTGAGTCAAATACATGAATTTTTAGTTTAGGATGATTTTCTGCAACTAAATTTATTGCATTAAAAGTTCCAGACAGTCCACTAGATATAGATATAACAATAGCATGAGTGAAGCCTTCTTTTTCCACTTCACTAAATGTATCGTCTATTGTCTGTAAATCTGGAAGAGATGTTGTTGGGATCTCTTCTGGCAACCTAGAATATACTTCAGATGGCTCTATGCTTATTCTATCTAGATATTCTTCGTTTTTATATATTATTTTAAATGGTAACATTTTTATATTATATTTTGAGTAAGTTTCGGATTTTAAGTCGCTAGTGCTATCACATATTAAAGCAATTTTATCCATAGATTTAAAATTCCTCCTATATTTAATATAAGATAATTATATCACAATTGATAACTATATCAATAGTGATATAGTTGTGAAATTATATTTCAATTTAATTTAACAACTAAGTTATTTTTAATAACTGATTATAAAAAATATGATATAATATTATTATAAGGAAAGACAATAAAATAAAGTGTTGTGGTAAAATATGTTATAAGAAAAAGCAAAACAATATTTGGGAGAGTGAAATTAAATTTCAAAAAATGGTCTAAAAATTGAATGAAAATTCTAATTAGAGTGGAGGATAAGTTGTGTTAACTTATGAAATTATAGCTAGATTAATTATGGCGGTAATAATCGGAGGAGTAATCGGATATGAACGTCAGAACAAAAATAGACCAGCAGGCTTTAGAACTCATATTTTAGTATGTTTAGGAGCCACTGTTATATCGCTTATTCAATGTTTTAATGTAAATGATGCAATTAGAATGATACAGGCAGATCCAGCTTTGGCTAATGTAGTAAAGGTGGACATGCAAAGGCTTGGGGCTCAAGTTATATCAGGAATAGGTTTTTTAGGAGCAGGTACTATAATACACGAAAAAGGATCTATAAAGGGACTTACAACAGCTGCATCATTATGGGTAGTTGCATGTATAGGACTTGGCATAGGAATGGGATACTATTTCTTAGCTGGAGCATCTACTATAACCGCTGTTTTGGTATTGGGAATATTAAAGAAATTTGAAAAAAAATATATGATGACTTACAATGAATTAACTCTTCAAATTGAGCATTTAAATGATAAAGTAGTTTATCACGATATATCTCAATTTTTTAACAACAAAAATATAAAGATTTTAAGAGTTGATTTTTCTATAAATGAAGAAGATGATGATGCTAGGTATACTGAAAGTGAGTACACTATAAGACTGAATAAAGGGCTTAGCCCATCTAAACTTGCTGAAGAATTAGTATCAGCAGATGTAGGGGTAAAAAGAATTGTTAGATGTGAATATGCATAAACCTATGTACGGGTTTATGTTGTAAATATAAAATAAATGGGTGTTGAATGAGAACATACAACACCCTATTTTTATATTAATTTTTAGCTATTTTAGTAGAAGAGTCTATTATGTTCCATATAGTATTGCCGGGATTTAAAGGGATCGTATTACCATTGTCATCCTTTAAGACTGTAGAATCCTTTTCTTTGTACCATTTTGCAGATTTAATTTTTCCATTTGATAAAACAAAGCTGTTTCCAGAACCATTTAGATCAATATCTACGTGTTTACCATCCTTATTTAAGGTTATTTTAGTAAGTTGAATTACCACGTTCTTAAAACCTATAGGGGATCCAGTCTCTCTATCAATTGCAGCTTCATCATCCATGACTTTATAATATTTTCCGTTATTAAAGGTGTATGAGGTTTTATAGTATCGATTTATTGGAAGTTCTATATAGTTACATTCTTCTAAAGAATCTTTTGACCAGTAATCTTTATCGAATTTTAAATTACAAGTTGGAATATTAGAAAAACTTTTTTTATTTATTGTACTTGTAATTTTTGATGATGATGTATAAAGATTATGAGGAGCTTTGCGCACAGAGTCTCTCCAATAAGAGCTGCTGTTAGCCATTTCATCCATAGACATAAGATTTTCTGACTTGACACAGGCTAATGCCTCATCGCTACCGCCACAGTGAGCAAATGGAAGGTTGTATTCTTCTGATATATCTATGAAATACGGTCTAAGACTTCTTACAGGACCAATAACTTTTGCATCATTCTTTTGAAAAAGAGCAATAAATCTAGAAATACCTCCTTCTGCCATAGTCTCATAAACTATATCGGCATCATTTAAGCCACTTTGAGGACGTGAAGCTTTAGAATTTTCTATGACAACCATAAACGGAGTTTGATTTTTGACGGTAGAACTTATTTCTTCACCAGTAAATAGGCTTTTGACTGATGACGAAGGATTTCTTTCATTATGTAACATTGCAGAAGTTTCTGCAGTAGCTTCCTTAGTATTAGATGGTTCTTTTTTTTCAGCCAATGAACAACCGAATAAATTTATTGAAATGCCTAAGGTTAATGCTAAAATTAAAGTTTTATTCATATTAAAAACCTCCCTTAAATTTATGATATATTTAGTATTTATATGAAAGATGAGTTTGATTTATGAATAGGTGAGAAAACTTTGTATTGTCAACAGGAGGTAATGTGCAAGAAATCTATGTAGAGAAAGCTACAGACGATTAAAGAGAGAATTTCAAAAAAAAATATGTTTATATGAATTGCTATGAGAAAGTATGTTTAGTATAATGTATCAAGTTGATACTAGATATTGTGTTTGGAGGGATACTTTAATGCTACATGTTGTGAAAAGAGATGGACGTAAGGTTGAATTTAACTCTCAAAAGATAGCTGATGCTATAAAGGGAGCATCAGAGGAAATTGCTTATGGGTTGAAAGAAAGCGAAATAATAGAGATAACTAAAGACGTAATAAAAGAAATTGAAAATCGTGAATTAGATGAGATAACAGTGGAAACTATACAAAATATTGTTGAAGATACTTTGGCTTCTTTAAATTATGGTGAAGTCAGCAGGACTTATAGTAATTATAGACAAGAAAGAACAATGGTTAGAGAAATCAAATCAGATCTTATGAAAGCTATAGAAAAGATTGGTGTTGAAACTGATAGGGATAATGCTAATGTAGGAAATAACTTTAGTTCAAAATTATTAAGAATAGCAAGTGAATCAAATAAGTGGCATAACTTAGCTTCTATGCCTAAAAATTTAGCAAAAGCTCATGAAAATGGGGATTTATATTATCATGACTTAGATAGCTACAATTTGACTACAAATTGTTTACATATACCAACTAGAGAAATTTTAGAAAGAGGCTTCAATACAGGATATGGAACTATAAATCCTCCTAAAAGAATAGAGTCAGCTGCAGAACTTTCATGTATACTTCTTCAGTCAACTCAAAATGATATGTTTGGTGGACAGTCACATCCGGATTTTGATAATGACATGGGTATTTTTGTAGAGCCTACTAGAAAAGAAATAAGATGTGAATTAGAAGGGTATGGACTTACAGGAAGTCAGCTTGAGGAATTAACTGAGAAGAAGCTTAAAAAACAAATTCATCAGGCTATGCAGGGAATAGTATACAATCTAAACACTATGCATTCAAGAGCCGGTTCTCAGGTACCATTTAGTTCAGTAAATGTAGGAATACCTGAAAACCATGATAGTGCTATGATATGTGAGATATTCCTTTTAGAATATGAAAAGGGACTAGGAAAGGGAGAGCAACCTATATTCCCTAACATAATCTTTAGAGTTAAGGAAGGTGTCAATAGAGAAGTAAGCGATCCATATTATTATCTATATGAGCTAGCATGTAGAGTAGCAAGCAAGCGTATGAATCCGACTTTTATGAATATAGATGCTGATTTTAATAAAGATTATTATGATAAAGGTGTGGTTCCAGCAACTATGGGATGCAGAACATACATCATGTCTAATGTGAATGGAGAGCCAGGAACTAAGGGAAGAGGAAATATAGCTCCAACAACTATAAATCTTCCAAGAATAGGCTTGTTAGCAAAAGGTAATGTAGATAAATTTTTTGAGATGCTTGATGTAAGATTGAATCTAGCTAAGGAAGCTTTAATGCATAGATATGAAGTTCTTAAAAACTTAAGGGTTAAAGATCTTCCATTTGTTGCAGGACAAGGACTTATGAAGGGTTCAGAAGGATTAGAGCCAAATGATTCAATAGAACCAATATTAAAGCAAGGGAGCTGGAGTATAGGCTTCATTGGTCTTGCAGAGACTCTTACAGCTCTTACAGGAAAACATCACGGTGAGGATGAAAAATCTAGAGAATTAGGAGTTAAGATTATATCTCATATGAGAGATTACACTGATAAGCTTATTGAAGAAACAAAGCTTAATTGGAGTACTTATGCAACTCCAGCAGAGGGATTAAGCGGAAAGTTTATTCTTCAAGATAAAAAGGTATTTGGAGAGGTAGCAGGTATTACGAATAAAGATTACTACACAAATAGCTATCACATACCAGTAGGATTCCCTATTTCTATAAAGGATAAAATAGATATAGAAGCTCCATATCATAAGCTATGCAATGCAGGCCATATAACTTATATAGAAGTAGATGACCGTCCAGATGGAGAAACTATAATGGATATATTAAATTATGCATATAAAAACACTAATATAAGTTATATGGGAATAAACTTTCACATAAGATACTGCAAATCCTGCGGAACATATTTAGATACAGGAGATATAAAGTGCCCTAAGTGTGGAAGTAATGACATACAGGGAGTATCTAGAGTTACAGGATATTTAAGCCTTGATGAGAGATTTGGTCCTGGGAAGCATGCAGAAAGACATGATAGACTAACTCATACAACAAAAGAGAGCGGATATAGAGATTGTGAATAGATTAAAGTTAAGAAGTCTTTATCTAAGAATGTGAATTTTGTTATCTCATACTTAAAAAGATGTAAGGGATGACAACTGTTAACTATTAGATAAACGAATTAGCCCTTGCTGATGCGATATAATTCAGCAAGGGCTAATTTTTATATGAACTTATCCTTTGGCATTTTTGCCATAAGAGTTAAGACTAAATCAACCAATAGATATATAGATAAGATTATAGAGATGGAATTAGAGATATATATGCTTCTCATATATATATTGTTTATTATAGGCTGAAGTATATATATGGCTGCAAATACTAGAATAATCCAAAAAGCTGAAAAAAGAAGACATACATATCCATTTATGTTTAAAGGAAGATCAGCATAATCCCAATATTTTAGTCCTAATAGATGATCTAATAAAAATCCGGATATGTACTCTACAGTGCTTGGAACAATAATGCTCATAATTCCCAAAAACCATAGGCTTGAATTGTACCTTTGAAGCACTATTATTATAGTCATAGCAAAACCGTACATGGGTTTAAAAGGTCCTATAAGAAATCCATTTTTAGAAAAACTGCCACACATAACAAGGCTATATAGGCCCTCTACTATCCAACCTAAAAATGAATATAGAACAAAATAAAAAAGCAGAGAATAAATGTTTATAGCAGGAAATTCTCTGTTTAATAATTCCATAAGTACTCCTCCCTATACTAAAATTGAGTATAAGGTTAGTATTTCCCAGCTATTATTATTTATTCTCTGATTATAAATTTATATCATATTATTTTAGGTATTTTTCAAACCAGTTAGTGATTTCAGTAAGTCTTCTTATTCTGTGCTTTGGCTTACCACTTCTTGAAAGTTCATGATTTTCTCCTCTAAACATGCATAGTCGAGAATCAATTCCATGATACTTGAGTGCTGTGAACATTTGTATTCCTTCAGCTAGCCAGCATCTATAATCTTCTTCTGAATGTATGAACAGTGTTGGCGTTGTAACCTTATCTGCATACTTAAGAGGAGAATGGAACCAAAGTTTCTCATAATCATTCCAAGGGGTAGCCCCTTGCTGATCATCTACGAAATAATATCCTATATCTGTAGTACAGAATTTAGAAATCCAATTTGATATGCTTCTTTGAGAAGCAGCAGCCTTAAATCGATTTGTATGACCTATTATCCAGTTAGTCATAAATCCACCATAAGAACCACCAGTAACACCTACATTTGAACTATCTATATTAGGATATTTCTTTAGAACTTCATCAGTAAATCTCATAAGATCATCATAATCAATAGTGCCATATTTTCCTCTTATATCAGCAAATGCTCCACCATGGGCATCACCGCCTCTAGGATTACAGAAGAATACAAAATAGCCTTCATTTGCCCAGAACTGCATTTCATGATAAAATACATCGCCATAAATACCCTTAGGACCGCCATGAATATCAAAAATAGCTGGATATTTTTTAGTTTCATCAAAGTCAGCAGGCTTAAGAACCCATCCTTCTATATTGATACCAGGAACAGTTTCAAATGTAATACTTTCAGGTTTTATTACCTTAAGTTCGTCTTGTACCCATTGATTAAAGCTTGAAAGTTGAGTTTCCTTTCCACAATCCATTTTGTAAAGTTCTTGAAGTTTTTGATCTCTAAGAGCTATCATTAAAATTTTTCCGTTTTTAACATCGTAACAGTCAACAGAGCCTTTATTAGAACTTACTTTTTCAATGTTTCCATTTATATCTATTCTATTAATGTAAGAACTGTCTATTTCAGTTGTTATAAAATAAAGATATTCCCCATCCATCACCATGGTCTTCCCGCCGCCATAACGACAATCAGTGCCTACAGAATTCCATGTACTTTTATCAAGATCATCTGTTAAGAGTACTTTTGAGAAATCTCTTAAACTTATCAAATAGAATTTGCCATCCTCATTGATTCCATATTTTTTCATGTCACTTCCTAAAACTATTAAAGTATCATCATTTATGAAGTCAACATAGCTGTAAGAGAAGTATTCATCTTTATTTATATGATTAAGAGAATTTTTAGTTAAATCATAAAGGTATAAGTTATCATTTAAAGGAGCTTTATCCTTGAAAGAGCTGCCAGTAAAAACAATCTTGTCCTTATTTTTATTTAAATGAAGGGCTCCTATAGAAGTATATTCATCTGTTATAGCAGTAACTTTATTTGAACTAACTACATATTTATATAGTCTATGTCTTTGCTTGTTTATAAAACCGCTTCCATTGCTCCAGAAAGGAATTTCATCTAAAACTTCATAATCTTTTTCATCTTTCCTTAGCTTAAGTTCGTCTTCTTTTTCATCATCAGATAACTTGGATAGATCATTGGAACCTATTTTATGCATTGAAGTGAAAATGAAAGTATCTTCATCTATTTCATATATGGAAGATACAAGTTTTGGAATTTTAAAAGCTTTTACAGCTTCTCCTCCATGTATGTTTATTTTGTAAAATTGAGTAAACTCATGACCGCTTTCAAGCTTCTTTTTATCCCTTGCATCTCTAGATGATGGAAAAAGAATGGTTTGATTATCAGAAAGCCATATGTAGCTTCTTTCATTATCGCAGGCAGTAAGTTGAGAGCATGTCTCGTTTTCGGAATTATAAAGCCATAAATTAGAATTATAGCTGTTATCCTCTACATTAGCATTTGAAACTACGAAACATGCACTATCTCCTTTTGGTGAAAAATTCAATGAAGAAAGAAATTTGTATTTTATAAAGTCCTCTAGTTGTATATTTCTCATTTTTACTTAACCCCCTTTAAAAGCATAATAATTTAGAAAATTCTAATTATAATTATACATTAAATATATAGAAATAGACTACAGGAAAATATTATCTATACTAGTCTGTGTAAAAAGTGTACTGATAGAAATTAAATTATCTGAAGTGTATAATATAAGAATGAAATACATGGAGGGAATAAATATGAAGAAAGATAAGACTGTTAGGCTTTCAGGCATTCTTCCAGAAAGCCTTGTGAATGGTCCTGGAATAAGAAGAGTATTTTTTGCTCAAGGATGCTTACATAACTGTAAAGGCTGTTTTAATTCTGAAACTCATGATTTTAATGGTGGAGAAGAATTTGATATGGACAAACTTATAGATGAAGTTAAAGTTAACCCTATGCTTAAAGGAGTAACTTTTTCAGGCGGTGACCCTTGGGAGCAGGCGGATAAATTTGCATATATGGCAAAACAATTTAAAGATCATGGATTGAATGTATGGTGTTATACAGGATATAGCTATGAATATATATTAGATCATATGGATAAGAGAGAGGGTTGGAGAGAGCTTTTAAATAATATTGATGTTTTAGTTGACGGAAAATTTGATGAAACGAAAAAAATAGAGGGATTGAAATTTAAAGGTTCTAGCAATCAGAGAATAATAGATATAAAAAATAGCGATAAGGAACATATAATTTTAAAGTACTAAATGAAAATATTCTTATGTCATAAAAATTAAAATTTAGCACAATCTAAGGATATATAGATGGTAAGGAGGAATTTTTATGAATAAGAGAGTTATAAAATTAGTTGCTATAGCTATAATATTAACTTTAACACTTACAGCCTTGCTTAATAGCAATATACGTTTAGGAGAGGCAATACCAACTTGGTTTATGAAATAAAGCTATTGGATTAAATATAAAAATAAACTATACTAATGACTAGAGGGGAAATCTCTCTAGTTATTATTTTTTACAAAAGGGGGATGGGACATGGAATTTAAATTAAATGACAATGGCTGTTCATCAGCAGAATGCGTTATTGTTCCAGTATTTGAAAATCAAGAATTATGTGTTAGCTGCGAAGGCATAAAGAAGATGATAAATTCAGTGAGAAATAGTGAAGCTTTCAAAGCAGTAAAAGGAGATATATATCATTTTACTAACATTTCTGAAGAAACTATAAAGCATATACTTCTTGTGGGGCTTGGAAAGAATGAAGAGATAACTTCGGAAGATGTGAGAAAGATATTTTCTAAAGTTGTAAAAAAAGCTAGGGAATTAAAGATTGCTAGTGCATCAGTAAAATTTTTTACTACAGATGGATTGTGTAAAAAAGGTACAATCAAAGCTATAGCAGAAGGAATGGCTCTTGCTGATTATAGTTTTGATAAATATAAGACTAACAAGAGTGAGATCACTTTAAAAGAAGTTTCTATAGTTGATATTAATGATGAAGATAAAGAGATTCTAGAGTCTGCATTAAAAGAAGGACTTAGTCTTATCAAATCAACAGTATTTGCTAGAGATTTGGTGAATGAACCAGCGAATACAATCTACCCAGAGACTTTGGCTGAAAGATGCATAGATGCAGGAAAAGCATATGGTTTTGAAATTGAAGTACTAGATGAAAATCAAATAAGGGAATTGGGAATGGAAGCTTTCTTAGCAGTTGGAATGTCTGCTTTTAACAAACCAAGATTTATAATCATGAGATATTTTGGAAACAAAGAGGATAAAGAAAATATACTTGGATTGGTTGGAAAAGGTCTTACTTATGATGCAGGTGGATATTCACTTAAGCCTACTCAAGGTATGGTAGACATGAAGAGTGATATGGGAGGAGCTGCGGCTGTAATCGGAGCAATGTGTTCTATAGCTGAAATGAAATTAAAGAAAAATGTAGTTGCAGTAGTTGCTGCTTGCGAGAATTTAATTTCTAATGATGCCTACAAGCCAGGAGATATAATTTCATCTATGGCAGGAAAGACTATAGAAGTAGTTAATACTGATGCAGAGGGTAGGCTTACTTTAGCAGATGCTGTCTACTATATAACATCTAGGGAAAATGTAAATAAGGTTATAGATGTAGCAACTTTGACAGGGGCTGTTTTAGGAGCTCTTGGAACACTAACAACAGGAGTTATAACTAATGATGAAGCTTTCTATAATGACCTTTTAAGTGCAGGTAAGCGTTCAGGAGAAAAATTCTGGCAGCTTCCGGCTTTTGAAGAGTACAAAGAACTTCTTAAATCAAAAGTAGCAGATTACAAAAACTCTGGTGGAAGATTTGCTGGAACTATAACAGCTGGCCTATTTATTGGAGAATTTTTGTACAAACCAATGCCATGGCTTCATCTTGATATAGCAGGAACAAGTTTTGTAGATGGAGCTAAGGACTACTTAACAGCAGGAGGAACAGCTGCACCACTTAGAACACTTTACTACTTAGTAAGAGAAAACTAAAATTTAAAGAAAAGGAGAGCATTTTGGGCTCTCCTTTTTTATGCAATTATAATTTAAAAAAGTAAAAATATAAATTAATTAGAGCATAACTTTATTGACTATTTTTAAAAACCAATATATAATTGATAATAATAATCAATATCAATTATCGAAGGAGGCATTTATGCTATTTATAATTACACTTTTAGTTTTATTGGGATTAAGTTGTATTTTTTATAAACAAATAAATAAATACAGCAGTATAATTTACTTAGTTTCAATTATTATCACTACACTTTTAATTTTTATTAATAAAGGTAATTTTTCAGGGTATATTCCTGATTTTTTGAGAAGAAATTTCTTAAATATATTTACAAAAGGGACTTTTTCTTTAGCATTATTTACGATAGTTATGTTTACTGGTGTTATTAAAAATACTTCTCCTATAAAAGGAAGATTAATGAGAATAAGAGGAGAACTTTCTATAGTAGCTTGTATACTTGTTTTAGGACATAACATATTATATGGGATAAAATATTTCCCTGCTCTTTTTATTAATCCTAGTTCTTTATCTACATACAAATTGATGGCTACTATAGTTTCTTTAATAATGATTACTTTAATGATTCCTCTTATGATAACATCTTTTAAATGTGTAAGAAAAAAGATGCCTTATAAAAAGTGGAAAAATATTCAGAGAAGTGCATATGTCTTTTATGGGCTAATTTATGTACATATGATGCTTTTATATATTCCAAAGTTTGAGAAAAAGTATTTGGACATAATTCTTTATACAGTTATGTTCCTTATATATTTTATATTAAGAATAAATAAATATTTTAAAGATAAATCTAAAAAGAACAAAATATATTCTTAAAATATACCCCTTTCATTAATAAAAAAAGAACAGTAAGTATTATCAATACCTGCTGTTCTTTTTCATGTAACTTATACTTATATTATTTGAAGTTCCACTCATAGTAAAATTCATCTAAAAACTTCAGCATAAAGTCATGTCTTCTCTGTGCTAATTCTTTTGCTGTTTCCGTATTCATAAGATCTTTTAGCTTTAGGAGTTTCTCATAAAAGTGATTTATAGTATGATTTTTAGCATTTTTTACTTCATCTAAAGATGAAAAATCCATAGGTTTTATATTGGGATCATACATAGGTCGATTTTTATGACCACCGTAAGCAAAGGTTCTTGCTATTCCAATTGCACCAATGGCATCCAATCTATCAGCATCTTGAACAACCATACCTTCTATAGTCTTTTGAGTAGAATCAACTACACCACCCTTAAAAGACATAGTTCTGATTATGGTTAAAATATGATTTATTGAAGCTTCATCTATATTTTGTGATCTAAGAAAAGCTTCAGTTCTAGATGTATTTGTTTCAGTACCCTCAGAAAACTTCCAGTCATCTATATCATGAAGAAGAGCTGTCATCTCAACAATAAAACTGTCAGCCTTCTCTTTAGATGCTAAAAATTTTGAAGTGTTATAGACCCTTTCTATATGAAACCAATCATGACCGCTGCCTTCCCCATATAATTTATCATGCACAAACCTTTTTGTAGTTTCAATAATTAAAGCTTTATCCATAAGCAATCCTTTCTATGCAAATGTGCATTTAAAAATTTTATAAACAATCATATTGAGCTTATAAAAACAATTCTAACATAAAAGATTATCTCAGGATAATGTAATTTTGATTGTTAGAGATTTTAATACGCAAATCTTTCTTAAGAAAGTTTATCAATAAGCTTAAGATTATCTAAAAGTTAAGATATTTCTTGATTTGAAGTTATTTAAAAATTGTATGAGATAAATCTCTATGATAAAATATTAGCTATATTAATTTAGGGTTATCTAAAGGTTAGCCGTTATAGATTTCTCCACTGTAGGTGTAATATAACAATTGCTATGCTACTAGAAATCAGCTTATGAATTAATAAATTTATTGAGAATAGGATGGGAAACTTATGACAAGTAAATATTTCGCACAAAACTTATTTGGAATTAAGGGATTAAACATTGCTTGGTATGGAGTGATAATAGGGTGTGGTATATTAATAGGAACTATTATTGCTGGAAGAGAAGCGAACAAACAAAGGTTAAAGAGTGATTTAATATCTGATTTTCTACTTTTTGCATTGCCTATATCTATTATAGGTGCTAGAGCTTATTATGTAATATTCCAATGGGAACAATATCAATACAATCCTATAAAGATTTTTTCTATATGGGAAGGCGGAATAGCTATCTATGGAGGTGTCATAGGTGGGTTTATAGCTGCAGTATTATTTTGCAAATTCAATAAATTCCCGTTGATGCGTCTAATAGATATAGTTGTACCTAGTCTTATTCTTGGTCAAGCAATAGGACGTTGGGGGAACTTTGTCAATCAAGAAGCCTTTGGAAATCTCGTTACAAATCCTAATCTTCAATTTTTTCCATTTGCTGTGTACATAGATAAACTAGGAGAATGGCATCAAGCTACATTTTTTTATGAAAGTATGTGGAATTTAGGAGTGTTTTTAATTCTAATAGCATTTAGGTATCGTAAGAAGATTAAATTCCATGGACAACTTTTAGCTATGTATTTTGTTGGATATGGACTAGGCAGGCTATGGATAGAAGGTCTTAGAACTGATAGCTTATATCTTTTCCCTGGCTTTAGGGCTTCACAAGTACTTTCACTTATACTGATTATTATAGGAGCAATAATGTTGATATTCCATAAAAAATTAATGTTATCTTATTCTAATGATTATAAAGGCAAATATTCATTAGAGTAGATAATACTACAGTGAAAATATTTTTATAGATAAATAAAAAAATAACCTTAGTTTAAGGTTATCTTTTAGTGGTTAGTGTTAGGATAGCGTTATTTTTAAATAACGCTATCTTTTTAGAGTTTATAACCCATGTATTAAAACAAAATTTTGAACGTTTTTCTAGAATTCTGCAGTTCCAGTAGTTCTTGGGAATGGGATAACGTCTCTGATGTTGCTCATTCCTGTGATATACATGATAAGTCTTTCAAAGCCTAATCCAAAACCAGCGTGTTTTGTTCCGCCGTATTTTCTAAGCTCTAAATACCACCAGTAATCTTCCTTATGAAGTCCAAGCTCTTCGATTCTCTTTTCAAGAACGTCAAGTCTTTCTTCTCTCTGACTTCCACCGATGATTTCTCCTATACCAGGAACTAAGCAGTCAGTAGCAGCGACTGTCTTTCCATCATTATTCATTCTCATATAGAATGCTTTGATCTCTTTTGGATAGTCAGTTACAAAAACTGGTCTCTTAAACACTTCTTCTGTTAAATATCTTTCATGCTCAGTTTGTAGGTCAGAACCCCATGATACTGGATATTCAAACTTCTTGTCAGCCTTTTGTAAAAGCTCTACAGCTTCAGTATAAGTGACTCTTCCAAAATCAGAAGAAACTACATTAGTTAATCTATCTAATAATCCCTTATCAACAAATGAACTAAAGAATTGCATTTCCTCAGGACATTCGTCCATAACATACTTGATAACATATTTAAGCATATCTTCTGCAAGTTCCATATCATCTTGAAGATCAGCAAATGCTATCTCAGGCTCAATCATCCAGAACTCAGCAGCGTGTCTTGCGGTGTTTGAGTTTTCAGCTCTAAAAGTTGGTCCAAAAGTATAAACGTTCTTGAATGCTAAAGCGAAACACTCAGCGTTTAACTGACCAGAAACTGTAAGGTTGGTTTCCTTTCCGAAGAAATCTTCTTTAAAGTCTATAGATCCATCTTCAGTTTTTGGAACATCCTTAAGGTCTAAAGTTGTAAGCTGGAACATTTCTCCTGCACCCTCACAGTCGCTTCCAGTTATTATTGGAGTATGAGTATATACAAATCCTCTTTCTTGGAAGAATTTGTGTATAGCATAAGCTGCTACAGATCTTACTCTAAATACAGCAGAGAATGCGTTGCTTCTTGGTCTTAAGTGAGCTATTGATCTAAGATATTCAAAGCTGTGTCTCTTCTTTTGAAGAGGATAATCAGAGTTTGACAATCCTTCAACAACTATAGTAGTAGCTTTTATTTCAAAAGGCTGCTTTGCCTGTGGAGTAGCAACTACCTTTCCCACAACTGTTAATGATGAACTTATAGGAAGTTTTGCAATCTCCTTAAAGTTTTCTAGAGAGTCATCAAAAACTATTTGAAGGTTTTTAAAAAATGTACCATCATTTAATTCTATGAATCCAAAAGTCTTAGAATCTCTAAGTGTTCTAATCCAACCGCATATAGATATTTCGCTATCTATATATTTGTCACTGTTTCTATAAAGTTCTTTTATAGATATCTTTTCCATTGTAAAAACTCCTTTCGATATTTAATATAATAAAAAAACCTTTCATCCCTAAAAAATATAAGGGACGAAAGGTATAATTCCGTGGTACCACCCAATTTGCTGAAAACAGCCGCTCATATCTGCACAATGTAATGCAGCTCAACGTATAACGGGTTGACTCCGTCTAAGTCTACTCTCTAAAAAGATTTCGGTTAGAAGCTCCGAGATGTTCTTCAATATAAGTTTCATACAAGGCTTTCACCAACCCTTGCTCGCTAAGACTACCTCTTATATTTACTCTTCTCATCACAGCCATAATATATTATATACAATATATTATAACCATGTTATAAAAAAAATCAACTATTATTAACTGGGTGTTCAGCATTATTTGGACAAATTTAGAAATCATAAATCGAAATGAAGGATTAAGAAGATTCATATTTGTCTTTGTCTAATATTATTAAGGCTCTTGTAAGCTCTTCTGTATGTTCTTTTTCATCTTTTGTTATATGACGGATTAGGTTGATTAATTTTTCATCACTAAGGTGAGAAATAAGATCTTCATAAAGAATTATAGCTTCTAATTCTCCCTTTATAGCATCTCTAATATTTGTAAGCAAATTATTTTTAGTGTTTTTGAAGTGAATTTCATCTTTATACTTATCTTTCAAAGATATTTGAATGTGCTCAGAAGCTTCTTCTGATAATTTACATTCTTCTTCATCTACGGATCTTAGTGCATCTAGAAATTCCATATAATGATGTTTTTCTTCTTCTCTTATGTGGTGGAAGAGGTCTTTAACTTCCTTGTTATCAGTAGCACTTATAAAACTAGTATAATCATTAATCGCAACCAGCTCGGCAATCATTCCTTCTCTAAGAAGAGTTTGAATGTCTTTTAAAAGGCCTTGAGGCTGCCTATCAGTTGTATAACTCATAAAATCTCCTAAAAATTGTTAGTATATAATATTATATTCATTATATTATAATAGAGTTACATAAAATAAAGCTTAAAATATAAAAATAAAGTATTAAGTATGATGAAACTAAAAATACAAAAAAGTTACAAATAAAAATTATTTTACCAAAATTAGGTTGAAAAAAAAACAAAAATGTGAAATAATTTTAATATGCCATTTAACATGTATAAAATAATACATTCAATAGCTGGAGGCTTTTATGGATAAGAAAATTTCAGATGAAGTAAACAGTAAAATTGAACAAGTTGATAACATAATATACAAGGATTTAAATAAAGCATATGAAATAGCTAACGAAGCATATGAAATGTCAAAACAATATAATCTTCGCTTACAGCAGGGAAAATCATTGATGGCATTGTGTAAGGTGTTTAGGGCAGAAGGAAAGATAAGTCAGTGTTTAGAGTATGCTTATGAAGCTCTTGGAATTTTTAGTGATTTAGGCAATAAAGAAAAAAAAATTCAGGCTCTAAACATGATATCTATATGTTATTATTATAGCAATGTATATGATAAAGCTACTCAATACTTATTTGAGGCTTTAGAATTATGCGAAGATATAAGAGATGATTTCATGTTAAGCTATATTTTAAATAATATTGGGGATATATATAGAGAATCAAAAAAACTTGCTGATGCTTTAGAGTATTATAATAAATCTTATAAAATATGTGAGGGTTCAAAATTTAGTTGGAATAAAGGCTACATCTTAAAGAATATAGGAAAGGTTTATTTTGATATGGGAAAATTTGATGAAGCAATGGAGTGGTTTTCAAAGAGTTACTATATGGCAATAAAATGTAAGGATTATGTTGAACTAGGACAGATAGAAAGTCAGATGGGAAACGTTTATGTAAAATTAGAAGATTACAACAAAGCTAAAGCGTGTTACCAAAAATCCTTAGAAAGATTTAAAGCAACAGATGGAAGAAGGTATGAAATAGATTCCCTAATAGGTCTTGGAAGGATAGAATTAAAGAAAAAACCTAAGAATGCTATAAGCTATTTTGAGAAAGCTATTGAAGAATGTGATGAAATAAGTGATGATAGAAAATTAAGTTATATTTATTCTATACTTGCTAATTATTATGAAGAAAATGAGAATTATAAGCTTGCATTGGAGTATGAAAAAAAGCATTATAATATTAGTGAAAAAATAAATACAATAATGATTGGATATAAGCTTGAAATAATAAAGTTTGAGCTTGCAAAAATAAATATAAATTCTAAAATAGAATCATTTAAGACCATAAATGAGCAACTGGAGGAAGAAATACATAATCATGAGGAGAAATTAAAAGAATTAACTGCATTAAATGATTCTTTAAAGGAAAAAGCAAATTATGACCATCTTACAGGACTAGCAAATAGACATTTTATAGATACATACATGAATAACTTATGGGCTGAATGCAATGAGAAAAACCAAAGTATCTTTGTCATGATTATGGATATAGATGATTTTAAAAGATTTAATGACCATTGGGGTCATGCTGAAGGTGATGAATGCTTAAAGAAAGTAGCTGCTATACTTGATGAAAATAATTTATCATTAAAGTCTTTCACTGGAAGATATGGGGGAGAAGAATTTATATTCTTCAAGAAAGATATAACATATGAAGAGGCTTTAAATATAGGAGAATTTTTTAGAACAAAAGTTAGTGAATTGAATCTTAAGTATAACGAAAATTATGATGAAAATGTGACTTTAAGCATAGGCGGGGTTATAGGGTATACTTCTGATTTAAGGGATATAAAAACTGCAATAGATATGGCTGACAAACAGCTTTATGTTTCAAAAAATATGGGTAAAAATATAGTTAATATTGTTTCAACAACAATTAATAACTATTTATAAAATAGAGGAGGGTAGAAAGTAAACAAATTACTTTCTACCCTCTTGTGTATTTAATTTAAATTATTTTTATAAAGATACTCCAAATTGGTTTAAGCGCCTTCTTTTAAGAAACGGTATTGGGCCATATATAGATTATAGTAGTAACCTTTAAGTTTTAAAAGTTCATCGTGAGTACCGGCTTCAACTATTCTTCCATCATCTATAACCATGATTTTATCACAGTCACGGATGGTTGATAATCTGTGTGCTATTACAAAAGAAGTCCTTCCTTTTAATAGCTTATTTATACCATTTTGAACTAACATTTCCGTATAAGTATCAATATTAGAAGTAGCTTCATCTAATATTAATATTCTTGGATTAGCAAGAAGGGCTCTTGCAAAAGAAATAAGCTGTCTTTGTCCAACTGAAAGCCTAGAACCTCTTTCATTCACTTCAGTTTCGTAACCATCTTCTAGTTTCATTATAAAATCATGAGCATTTACAGCTTTAGCAGCAGCTATTACTTCGTCATCTGTTGCGTCAAGTCTTCCATATCGGATATTTTCTTTTATTGTATCAGAGAAGAGGAAAGTATCTTGAAGCATTATTCCCATCTGACCTCTCAAAGATTCCAATGTAACAGAACGCACGTCTATTCCATCAATCAATACTGAACCGTCGGTGACATCATAAAATCTGCTTAAAAGATTTATTATAGTAGTTTTACCAGCACCGGTAGCTCCAACTAAAGCTATGCTATCTCCAGGATTAACTTTAAAAGAAACATTTTTCAAGACTGTTACATCATCGTCATCATAAGCAAAGGAAACTTCCTTAAATTCTACAGTTCCTTTTATCTTTGGCATCTCACTAGCGCCATCTGATGATACGATATCAGGTTCAACAGACATTATCTCGAAAATTCTTTCAGCTGCAGCAAAGTTGGTTATTAATGTGTTATAGAAGTCTGAAATATTCATTATAGGACGCCAAAGCATAGTTATATACATCGAAAATGCTACCAAGGTTCCTATAGATATATCTGAAGATACAATGAGTTTTGCTCCAAGCCAGTAAACTAATATTGTTCCAACTCCCCAAGATAATTCGACTAAAGGCCAAAATAAATCGTTTAGCTTTACAGCGCTATTGAAGGAATCCATCATTTCAGAAACCATATTATGAAATCTTGATTCTGATTTTTTCTCTTCTGCGAATCCTTGAACAACCTTTATACCAGAAAAATCTTCATGAGTATAGGCATTAACATTTGAACGCTTTTGTCTGTAAGATAACCAACGGCTTCTAGATTTAGCTTCTATTGAGAATAAACCTAGACCTAATACAGGAAGTATTATCATTGCAGCCACAGCCAAATTAAAGTTTAGAGAAAACATTATAATTGTTACAAATACCAGACTTAAAAGTTGAGGTATAAAGCTGGTTATGCTTGTAGCAAATAAAGACTTTAATGCATTTACATCACCCATTACACGAGCTAAAACTTTTCCAACAGGTCTGTTATCAAAGAAAGAAAAGGAAAGCTTCTGAATGTGACTATAAAGATCATGTCTTATAGTTATTAGGATACTGTTTGTAACCTGAGACATCATTATTATTCTGATCCTTGCAGCAAATAATGAAATCAAGTTAACTACCATAAGCCCTAAAGCGATGACGACGAGGCCACCTATATTTGAGTTAGGAACAAAGTCATCAAGGGCCATTTTCAGCAGGTAAGGATTTATAAGACCACATGCTGTTACGAATATCATAAGAAGTATAACTATAGCTACTTTTCCTTTAAAAGGTTTTAAGTAGGAAGCTAGTTTTTTTAATATATATCTTCTAGAATGAAATTCTAGTTTTTCATCTTGATTTGTAGAATTTCTAGCCATTAAACCACCTCTTTCTCTTCAGCCTCTATGAAGTCCTTAAACTGTTCACAGTAAATTTCGTAGTATTTACCTTTTTGTTTTAAAAGCTCCTCATGAGTACCACGTTCTACTATAGTACCGTGGTCCATGAATATTATTAAATCTGCACTTTTAACAGCAGATATTCTATGAGCTATTATAAATGTTGTTGCTTTGGACTTATTTTCATTTAGATTTTTTAATAGTGTAAATTCTGTTTCCATATCTAAGGCTGAGGTTGAATCATCTAATATTAAGATTGAGGAATCCTTTACTAGGGATCTTGCTATACACAATCTTTGTTTTTGACCACCAGAAAGGCCTATTCCTCTTTCCCCGATTATGGTATCATAACCGTCTTCTAATTCATTTATAAATTCACTTGCACAGGAAAGAGAGCACGCTCTTTCGATTTCATACTTAGTTGCATCAGTTTTACTAAAACGTATATTTTCTTCTATTGTATCTGAAAACAAAAATGTATCTTGAGGTATGATAGACATAGTCTCTCTTAATTTTTGAAGATTATAGTTTTTTACATTAACTCCATCAATGTTAACTTCACCGCCACATACGTCGTAATATCTGCCAATTAAGTTAACTAAAGAAGATTTACCTGAACCTGTAGTTCCCATGATGGCTATAGTAGAACCAGCCTTTACATCAAGATTTATATCGTGAAGGATTATTTCATCATTATATTTAAATGAGACATCCTTAAATGATATATCTCCAGAGATTTTTTCGGGATTATATTGATTTACTTTAGGAGAATGAATATCAGGTTTTTCATCTAATATCTTGAATATTTTTTTGGCAGAAGCACTGTTTTCGGCAAGCATATTAGATAATTCTCCCAAGTTCCTCATAGGCCATATTAGGTTTCCTATATAACCGTTGAAGGCAACAAGGGTTCCAATAGAAACACCTTCACCCATAACTAGATAGCCTCCAAATGTTATCATAATTACGATCGAAAGATTGGTTAAAAACTCTATAGATGGAAGGTGATTTCCGACTATATGAGCTTGTTTCATATTCAAATTATAGTAAGATCTATTCATGTTTAGGAATTTTTCCTTTTCATAACCTTCTCTTGCAAAGGCTTTAACGAGTCTTACACCAGCTATATTTTCCTGAGCTGTAGTGTTCATAACAGCATTTTGGTCACTTATCTTGTCATATACAGCTGAGATTTTCTTTTCAAACTTCATTGCTATAAAAGCTATAGGAAACATGATAATTATACAGGCAACAGCTAGTTTAGCGTTGAGATAAAATAAAGCGGCTGAGCCTAAAACAAAGTAAATGATATTTTCAACGAACAATCTGAGTCCGAAAGAGACTGTTCTCCAAATAACTTCTACGTCTTCACCTATTCTAGACATTAATTCACCTGTATTTGTATTATCAAAATAAGTAAAGGGAAGACTTTGTATGTGATTAAACAATTCACATTTTATATCATGATTTACTTTAGTTGATAAATAGTCAAAAACAAATTCTTTAATATATCCAAGAATAGCTCTTCCTAGGGTTATGCCTAAAAGGGCAGCAAGTATAGGTGTAAGCAAGGAACCGTTTCCCCCTATGAGAACCTTGTCTACAATTTCTTTTGTAAGGTAAGGATTGAACATGTCCAATAGAATGTTTAAAAGCATTGCTATGGATGGAACAATCAGTAAGATTTTGTACTTTAGTACATACTTGAAAATTCTCTTCATTTAATTTCCCCCTTTTTGTCAAAAATAAAAGACCATGGTTATCCATGGTCTAAAATATGCATTTGAGCATAAAAAAGCCATGGATATTATAACCCATGGCTTCTAGAAGACTTTTTTTCAAATAATTAAAAATAAGTTCCACAAGAGATAGGGTTATATTTAAACTCTAAATTAATTGCACATGCTGATGCGTTCATTATAAATAACATTTTCCTACCTCCTTTTCTTATAAAATAAATACTACACTAATAGAATATTACCATAGACGAGCTATGTCAATTAATAATTTTAAAAATTAAGACAATTCTGTACTAATACAGAAGTTATAAAAAATAGGAAACCTTTTGATGAAGTGAAAATTGTATTAGTGAGAATAAATGGTTTCTAGAATTGTGGAGAAATTAATGATAAAAGCTACAAACCTATATGATTTTAGATATACAAAAAAGCACTGGAATCTAAAAATTACCAGTGCCTTTGAACTTTTCACTATTATCTCTTCACTCTTAACTATTCTTGAAGGAACATTTCTCCAACTTTAACCACATCTCCAGCGCCTACTGTCAAGAGAAGATCTCCCGCAGACAATTTTTGTTTTGCTATTTCAAGAGCTTCTTCATGAGAATGAACATTGATGCATTTTATACCATTTGCACGGATTTTATCTCCAAGCATATCAGAGTTTACGATACCACTATCTTTTTCTCTAGCAGCATAGATATCCATCAGTATAAGTTCATCAGCATCATTGAAAGACTCAGAGAATTCATCTAGTAGAGATATAGTTCTTGAATAAGTGTGTGGCTGGAATACGCATACAATTTTATTGTGTGGATATTCCTTGGAAGCCTTTAGGGTGGCTTTTATTTCTGTTGGATGATGAGCATAGTCGTCTATAACGGTTATTTCATCTTTAGAACCCTTTAATTCAAACCTCTTGTGAGCTCCTTTGAAGCTTTCAAGACCTTTTACTACAGCTTTAGCATCAATTCCTAAAACTATTGATGACGCAACTGCACTTAAGGCATTTAATACATTATGACTTCCAGGCACATGAAGGTGAATAGTATATAGCTCTTTTCCTTTATAGAAAACACTAAAAGAAGAACCTCTTCCATTAAAGTGTATATCCTTAGCAATAATATCACCTTCATTTAATCCGAAAGTTAAAGTATTGCAAGAAGCTGTTTCTAAAACTCTCTTTACCCTAAAGTCATCAGCATTTCCTATGGCATAGCCGTCTTTAGGAATTATAGAAACAAATTTCTTAAAAGTAGCTTCTATATCATCTATGTCTTTATAGAAATCTAAGTGATCTGCATCTATATTTAATATAACTCCTATATAAGGGAAGAATCTTAAAAATGATGCTTTGTACTCACAAGCTTCAGTTATGAAATATTCACTTTCTCCTGTTCTAAAGTTGCCTCCTATTATGTCTAAATCAGCACCAACTAATATTGTTGGGTCAAGTTCAGCGCTAAGAACTATATGAGAAAGCATAGATGTACTTGTAGTTTTTCCATGGGTTCCTGATATAGCAACGTTATACTTATGACCCTTCATTATATAACCTAGAAACTCTGCTCTATCCATTAATGCAATATTATTATTTCTAGCAAATAAAAGTTCAGGATTATCTGAAGGTACAGCCGCCGTATAAACAACTAAATCAGAATTTTTTACGTTATCTGCACTGTGACCTATATAGATATTTGCACCGTGCTCCTGTAATCTCATAGTTATTTCTGACTCTTTCATATCAGAACCAGAAACTTTAAATCCATTTTTAAGAAGTATAGCAGCAAGTCCACTCATGCTTATGCCGCCAATACCAATGAAATGAACTTTTTTATTAGTATCTTTTAAAAAGTCAAAAGGCAAAGTTCTCACTCCTTATGATAAAAATATCTTCTTCTAGATAATTATATACACATTTTCAAGAAAAAAACACAAAAATTATTTAAAACATTAGAAAATCAATATCATGTAACGGATTTTGGCAATAATAATATTAATAAATAAAAATTATGGTAATAAATCGAAGAATTTATTTATTTCCTTGATATATTTCAACATATGAAATAAAATAAGTAGTGAATAATAATTGAAATAAATAGAAAATAATTCGTTGATTAATAAATTATAGAAGGTGGTACTCATGGATAAGTTCTCAAGAAATGGAAGAGTTGTAGCTATAACAAAAATTTTGTCAGAAAACCCTAGCAAGATAGTAAGTTTAAATTCATTTTCAGGAAAGTTAAATGCAGCTAAATCTACTATAAGTGAAGACATGGTTATAGTGAGAGATACTTTAGAAAGGTTATCTTTAGGAAAAGTTAAGACTATATCTGGGGCTGCAGGTGGAATTAAATTTATAGGTGATATAAGCAATGAGAACAAAGTGACATTTGCTAATAAGCTTTGTGAGGCATTAGAAGATAAAGATAGAATAGTTGCTGGAACTTTTATATATATGACTGATATTATGTACAATCCAGAGGTTATAAGCAAGGCTGGATTAATTCTTTCGACTTTTTTTCAAGAAAAAGATATAGATTATGTAGTTACAGTAGAAACTAAAGGTATTCCCCTAGCCTATGAAGTAGCTAGAAACTTAGGAGTTCAGCTTGTTATAGTTAGAAGAGATAATAAGGTTACAGAGGGACCCACTGTCACTATAAACTATGCTTCAGGTTCCACAGGAATGATACAAAATATGTCGTTATCTAAGAAATCATTACATAAAGGCAGTAAATGCATATATATAGATGACTTTATGAAATCAGGAGGAACTGCCCTAGGAATAAAGGAGCTTCTTAAAGAGTTTGATAGTGAACTTTTAGGAATGGCTGTGCTTATAGATAATATAGAAACTAACAATAAATTGGTTGACGATTACGTTTCTATAATAGAATTTAAAGGATTGGATAAAGATAAAAAAGCAATATTAAGACCATCCATATTATTCCAAGAATAAATGTTCAAAAAATTTCCGCAAAAAAAGAGGGAATCTCGAAGAAATGCAGAAACTATATGGTATAAAGCATCTTGGAGGTGGATTTTATAATGCAAATTACAGACGTAAGAATTAGAAAGATAGCTGCAGAAGGGAAAATGAAGGCTATTGTTTCTGTAACTTTTGATAATGAATTTGTTGTTCATGACATTAAAGTTATAGAAGGCCAAAATGGACTGTTTATTGCTATGCCAAGTAGAAAGACTCCAGACGGAGAATTTAAGGACATAGCACATCCAATCAACACTCAAACTAGAGAAAAGATACAGATTGCAATCTTAACTGAATATGAGAAAGTTAAGAATGAGGATGTTGAAACTGTAGATGCGGTAGTAGAAGAATAGAAATAAAAAGGAGTTTTTTTTGCTCCTTTTTATTTTTTTGAGATTGTATATATTTACATAAATCTAATCTATTAAGCAATGAGGTTGAAAACATGCTGTTTATAAAATATAATATAACAAGGAAATTGATGAAATGATGTTTTTTACAAAGCGTCAAAATAATCCATAAAGAGGTGTAAGAATGTATAAATATGCTATTATATTAGCTGCAGGAGAAGGAAAGAGAATGAAATCTTCTACTCCAAAAGTGTTACATAAGGTTTGCGGAAAAGAAATGGTAAACCATGTCATAGATACTATGAGAAAGTCAGGTATTGATGAAGTTAATGTTGTTATCGGAAAAGGTGCTGACAAAGTTAAAGTTGGAACAGAAAGCAGAAATGTATCATACTCATTTCAAGATAAACAATTAGGAACAGGTCATGCAATAATGTGTGCGAAAGAATTTCTTAAAGATAAAGAAGGTGTAGTAGCTGTATTTGCAGGAGACGCTCCTCTTATCAAAGGAAGCACAGTAAAAAATCTTATGGAGTTACACAATGCAGAAGGAAATAAGGCTACAATTCTAACTTCATTAGTAAATGATCCAACAGGATATGGAAGGATTATTAGAAATAATGGGAGTGTAGAAAAGATAGTAGAGCATAAAGACTGTAATGAGAAAGAATTAAAAGTTAACGAAATAAATTCAGCTATATATACATTTGACATAAAGAGTCTTTTAGAATGTCTTGATGAACTAAAGAATGATAATGCTCAAGGTGAGTATTATTTGACAGATGTCATAGGAATACTAAAGAATAAAAATGAAAAAGTTGGAGCTATGGTTGTAGATTTTGAAGAAACTTTAGGAGTAAATTCAAAAGTTCAATTAGCTCAAGTAGAAAATATTTTAAAGAATAGAATAAATAAAGAACATATGGAAAATGGTGTTACAATAATAGATCCGAATAATACTTACATAGGTGCTGATGTAACAATAGAGCAGGATGTTATAATATATCCAAATAATATATTAGAGGGAGCTACAGTTATAAAGACTGGAGCTGTGATTTACCAAAATTGTAGAATAAAAGACAGTGTAATAGAAAAAGAAGCTACTATAGAGAGTTCGGTTATACTGGATAGTAAAGTAGGAGAAAAGACAACAGTAGGCCCATTTGCATATATTCGTCCAGAAAGCACTATTGGAAATCATGTGAAAATAGGAGATTTTGTTGAAATAAAGAAATCCTTTATAGGAGATAATACAAAAGTATCTCATTTAACATATATCGGAGATGCAGAGGTAGGAACTGGATGTAACTTTGGCTGTGGAACTGTAGTTGTTAACTATGATGGAAAGAAGAAAAATAAAACTATCATAGGCAACAATGCATTTATAGGATGTAATACAAATTTAGTTTCACCTGTTGAGATTAAGGATAATGCCTATACAGCTGCAGGATCTACAATAACTAAAGAAGTTCCTGAAGGAAGCTTATCTATTGCAAGAGCAAAACAGGTCAATATAGAGGGATGGGTAGATAGAAAAGGTCTAAGAAAATAACAAAAGATTTGAAATAATAAATATAATAATATTTTAGGAGGTCAAAGGATGATAACTCATGGTAAAAATATTAAGATTTTCACCGGAAATTCACATCCAGAATTAGCTAAAGATATAGCAAGCATAGTTGGTGTTAAAGTTGGAGATTCAAGGGTTGGAACTTTTAGTGATGGAGAGATTTCAGTAGATATAAATGAAACAGTAAGAGGAGCAGATGTATTTGTAGTTCAGTCAACAAGTTCACCTGTAAATAACAATCTAATGGAACTTCTTATAATGATTGATGCCTTTAAGAGAGCCTCAGCAGGAAGAATTACAGCTGTTATACCTTATTATGGATATGCTAGACAAGATAGGAAAGCTAAATCAAGAGATCCTATAACAGCAAAATTAGTTGCTGATTTGCTTACTACAGCAGGAGCAGATAGGGTACTTACAATGGATTTGCATGCATCACAAATTCAAGGATATTTTAATATACCTGTTGATAATTTAATGGGAGCGCCAATCCTATCAAAGTACTTCATAGATAAGGGATTTGCAGAAAAAGACGATGTAGTTGTTGTTTCTCCTGACCTTGGAAGCGTAACTAGAGCAAGAAAGTTTGCAGATAAGCTACATGCTCCAATAGCTATAATAGACAAGAGAAGACCAAGAGCAAATGTATCAGAAATAATGAATATCATAGGAGATATCAAGGATAAAACTTGCATACTTATAGATGACATGATAGATACAGCAGGAACCATCTCTAATGCAGCTAATGCATTAAGAGACCTAGGAGCGAAGGAAGTTTATGCATGTTGCACTCATGGCGTTTTATCAGGACCTGCTATAGAAAGAATAAATGATTCCGCTATAAAGGAATTAGTTATGCTTAATACAGTTAAAAATGATCAAGCAGAAGGAATAAATAAATTTAAATCTATATCTGTAGCCCCTATATTTGGGGAAGCTATAAAGAGAATATATGATGATGTATCTATAAGCAAACTGTTTGAGGGCTAATATATATTAATGAGCTATGTCATAATTTTTTATAGGCATAGCTCATTTTCTTATAAAAAATGAGTAAATGACGTAAAATATTTGTAACATTTAAAAAATATATGTTATATACACCGGATTTTGTGATAAATTAAATATAAAAGCACTATAAGGAGTGAATTAAAATGGATGGTACTATAGGTAAAATATTAGTTGTTGATGACGATGAAAATATATGTGAAGTTATAAAAATGTATCTTGAAAGTTCTGGTTATGACACTATGCTTTGTCATGATGGAAAAAAAGCTCAAGAAGTATATTTAGAATACAAACCAGACTTGGTATTATTAGACATAATGCTTCCTCATGTAGATGGTATTGACGTACTTAAATGGATAAGAAGAGATGGTGAAACTCCAGTTATAATGATAACTGCAAAAGGAGATACTTTTGACAAGGTTCTTGGGCTTGAACTAGGTGCTGATGACTACATGGTTAAGCCATTTGAACCAAAAGAAATGCTTGCAAGAGTTAAAGCTGTAATGAGAAGATACAACGTAGAAGGAAGTGGAAAGGAAACTTTGAACTTCCAAGAGCTTACTATAGATGTAAACTCATACACAGTTACTTATAAAGGTGAAGAGATAAAAATGCCTCCAAAGGAATTTGAACTTCTTCATTATTTGGCAAGTAACAAAAATAGAGTATTTACAAGAGAACAGCTTTTATGTGAAGTATGGGGATATGATTATCCAGGGGACTCAAGAACAGTAGACGTTCATATAAAGAGACTTAGAGAAAAGCTTAATGGCGGAATGAATTGGCAATTAGAAACTGTATGGGGTGTAGGGTATAAATTTGAGGTGAAATAGATGTTAGTGAAAAACAGCTTAGTTTCTAAGATGATAGTCACCTTTACTACTATAATAGCTGTAAGTTTTATAATAATGGCTAGCTTTCTATCAATATGGTTTGAAGGATATTATTTTGAAGAGAGAAAATCTCTTCTAGATAAGCAGGGGAAGACAATTGCGACTTCCGCTATGATATACATAGATGAACAACAGGAATCGGCTCTTAATAGGTTAAAGTCAGACTTGAGCTTTGCACAATCAACCTTAGGAGCAGATATAGTTCTAACAGATGCTATGGGGTATGTATATCAAGTTTCTTCAGATGAGTATAAAAATCTCATGTTTACCAATCTTAATATAAAAGAAATGGATGAACTTAGAGAGGGACGTTCTGTAGAAAAAAAAGGCAAGTTTGATGAACCTTTTAATTCGCCATGTTATATATATATAAAGCCTATTTTTGTATCAGATACTTTTAGAGGAGTAATATTCATGCATACTCCTTTAGATCAGATAAAAACACCTCTTACTAAGGTGTACGCAATCATATGGATGTGTGCGATTTTAGCTATTGTTTTTTCAAGTATAGTTATATATTACTTTGCTCAAAGGATACTAATAACACCTTTATCAAAGATAAATATAGCAGCTAGAAGAATAGCAAAGGGAGAAGTAGAAAGAAGAGCGTATATAAACTCTAATGATGAGATAGGAGAACTTGCCACATCATTTAATATAATGGCAGATTCTTTAGAGCAGGTTGAAAAAAATCGACGAGAATTTATGTCAAACGTATCGCACGAATTAAGATCACCGATAACTTCTATAAAAGGATTTATAGGTGGGGTTCTTGATGGAGTAATTCCTAAGGGAAAAGAAAACTACTATTTAAATATAGCCTATGATGAAATTCAAAGACTTGCAAGACTTGTAAATGATCTTTTAGATTTGGCATCTATGGAATCAGGAAAGTTTTCTCTTAGGATAGTAGAACTTGACATAATTGAAATAGTTAAAGTTTGTGTAATAAAATTTGAACAAAGAATAAATGAAAAAAAGCTAAAAGTGGATGTAATTTTTCCAGAAGACCACATTTATGTAGCTGGAGATAGAGATAGAATGACTCAAGTAGTAACCAATCTTTTAGATAACTCTCTTAAATATGCTAAGGAAAATGGGGTTATTAAGGTAACAATAAAAGATAAAGGCGATAAGATTCATGTATCTGTCTATAACGATGGACCTCCAATAAGGGATGAAGATATAACCCATATATGGGATCGATTCTATAAGGGGGATAAGTCTAGAACTTCTAAAATTAGCACAGGTTTAGGCCTTCCTATAGTTAGAAATATACTTACTCAGCTTGGAGAGGATATATGGATTGAGAATAAGAAGAAAGATAAGGAAGAAGGCGTAGTGTTTACATTCACCTTAACAAAGATATAGATAACAAATTTATATATAAATAATACATTGTTCATACTGAGTTTAAAGTAATAATGTATAATCTCTTTGAAATTATAGGAGGTGTGCTTTATGGATCAAGACGGCAATGAGATAGGGAAGATAACATTTAAAAAGCATGGGAAAAGAAGACAAATTCATAGAGCTATAAAATTAATTATAATAGTGGGAGTAGCATTTATATCAGGTGCTTGCGGAGCCTCTTATGTGATAGACATCAAACTCAGTGCCAATGGTATAACAAATAAATTGTTTTCTGATTTATCATCAGATACAGAAGATGACAAGACATTAAATAAACCTACAGATCAAAAATCTATCATCGATGAGATATCCCCCTATGTAGTTGGAATAAGTACATCAAGAGAAAATTTCACCGATATTGGAACAGGAAAAATAACTTCTGGAGTTATAATGGATAGTGAAGGCTATATAATAACTAATTATAGTAGCGTAGAAAAGGCAGTTGATATATACGTTAAGATAGCATCTCAAGGTATGAAGCCTATAAAATCAAAATTATTATATTACAATAAAGTTATGGATGTCGCTGTTTTAAAGGTAGATGTAATGGGACTTCCTGTCATTAAATTGGGAGATATAAGCAAGGTTAATATAGGCGATAAGGTTATAGCAGTAGGAAATCCTCTTGGTGAGGAAAATTCCCCTTTTGCTACTCAGGGTATAGTAAGCAGCTATTCTAAAATTACTATGAAAGATGAAACTGGAAATAATATCGAATACAAAGGGTTTAAAACTGATGCTAAAATAAATCAATATAACAGAGGCGGACTATTGTGCAATGAGAATGGCGAAGCTATAGGTATAATAGCCTCAAATGCTATTCAGGGCAGCTTTTCTGACAATATAGGGATTGCTATTGATATAAGAGAAATTTCAGAAGTCATAACCAAAAGTAAATCAGTAGAGAGTGGAGAAAAACCAGTTTTAGGATTGAAGGGCGGAGAGATAAAATCTAACAACAAGTCCATGGAAGGTGTTTATGTTCAAGAAGTTGCAAAAGATCAACCTTTGTATAATGCAGGAGTAAAGCCTACAGATGTGATATTAGAATTTGCTGGAAAAAAAGTTAGACAATTTTCTGATTTAACCTCCATACTAAAGGGCTATAATATAGGAGATGAGGTAGGAGTAAAAGTGTGGAGAAATGGTGAGTGCATGAATCTAAAAGTGAGATTAACTGAAAAAAAATAAAAAAATGATATGCTCCCCTTATGATAGACACATAAAATAATAAAATGTCTATCATAAGGAGGAGTATTTTTTATATCAAAAAGAATTTCTAATGAAGTAAAATTGATAACTGCTAAAAATATAAAGTATCTTACCAACAAGTCTATTCTTGGATAAAAAAGTATCAAACAAAAGGCATAGAGACTTTATAGGACGGCCGTGGTAAACGTAAAAAAGAAAGTGAGATGTCTGAGTTAGAAAAGTTAAAATCTAAAATGTATTACTTAAAAGATTCAATTCATATAATGAACTAGAATCTGCAATCACTGATTATATAGATTATTTTAAAAGGATTTAATTTATTAACATAAGCAATTAGTTTATGCAGCTAAGAGAATGAGTCTGTATTTTACAGGACTTATCCATCCTAGTTTCTCTTTAATTCGTTTTTCGTTATAATACTTTATGTATTTATTGTCTCTTTCCGTTCTTCATAGCTATATAACTCTACCACATGAAGTTTAAAATCGAAAGTATATGTTTCATGTTTTCTGAAACGCATTAAGCCTTCATCAGCAAAGGATTTAAAAGCATTTACTTTTTTATATTATATAATTATTATATAAATGATATAATATAAAGATAAACTTAATAGTTACGCAGGAGGATAATAAATGTATTTAATTGTTGGACTTGGAAATCCCGGAGAAGAATATAGAGGCACAAGACATAATGTGGGATTTGATGCTATAGATATTATTTCAAAAAAGTATAATATTGAGTTAAATAGGGTAAAATTTAAAGGTGTTTATGGAGAAGGTTTCATCGATGGTAAGAAGGTTATGCTTCTTAAACCCACTACATACATGAACTTAAGTGGAGAGAGCATTGGTGAAGTTGCAAATTTTTATAAGATTCCCCATGAAGACATAGTAGTTATATATGACGATATAAGTTTAGACATAGGAAAGCTTAGAATAAGGGTAAAGGGAAGTGCAGGAGGTCATAATGGCATTAAAAGCATAATAAGCTGTCTTGGCGGAGATATGTTCCCAAGAGTAAAGGTTGGAGTTGGAGCTCCAAAGGGGAACCTAGTTTCTCATGTTCTTGGGAAGTTTACGCCAGAAGAAAGAACAATTTTAAATAAAGCCTTAGAGGCATCTTCAGAAGCAGCAATAACAATTATGACAAAAGATACTAATGAAGCTATGAACAAATTTAATGGATTTAATGCAGCTGATACTGAGTAAATATTTAAAATAGAAATCATACTAGAACCTTACAAAATAAGGTTCGTTTTCTCATGTACAAGTTAAAATAGGGATTGAGTAAGGCGGTGATTATAGCATGAGACTTGAGGGGCTGATGAAGCCTTTTAAAACAGACAAAAAATATGAAGAATTAATGTTGCAGATAGAAAGAGAAAAATTTCCTATAGGAATATATGGAGTATCTGAGTCAGCGCGTTCATACATAATAAATGGTATATATGAGGGCATAGACAAGCCTTTATTTATATTTACCAGCAGTGATATGGAAGCTAAAAATCTTTATGAGGATTTAAGTTTTTATATAAGTGAAGTATATTACTTACCATCAAAAGATGTGGTTTTTTATAATATAGATGCTATATCAGGTGATTTAAGATGGGAAAGACTTAAAGTTATTAAAGAGATGGTATCTAAAGGTAAAAAGATAATAGTAACATCTATAGATGTACTTAGTTCAAGATACACACCTATAGAACTTTTTAAAGAGTATACAACCACCCTTAAAGTAGGAAAACAGATAGACCTTATTGAATTGTCTGAAAGATTGGTACAATGCGGATATGAGAGAATGGATATGGTTGATGGAAAAGGTCAATTTTCTATCAGGGGAGGCATATTAGATATATTCCCTACCATATCAGTTTATCCATATAGAATTGAGCTATTTGATGATGAGATAGATTCTATAAGGACATTTAATGTAGAATCTCAGAGGAGTATAGATAAGGTAAAAAGAATAGAAATTTTCCCTGCTAAGGAAGTTATATTAAAGAACCAGGATATTTTAAGAGGATATAATGCAATAGAAGAAGATTATCAAAAATTTATATCTCTAAAAGAAAATAAAAAGAATAAGTCTCTTGTAGATAAGATAAAAAAGATAGTAAAAAGAAATTTAGAAGAACTTAAAGAAATATGCTCCTTTGAAACAATTGAGAGCTATATACCGTATTTTTTTGAAAAAACCTCTACATTTTTTGATTATATAGGGGATAGTTACATAATAATTGATGATATTCAAAGATGTAATGGCAAACTTGAGAGTGTGTACACAGAATTTGAATACAGCTATAGTGCATTCCTTCAGAGAGGAGATATACTGCCAAGACAGGGTGAGTTAATGATTCCTAAAGAAATACTTATGGACACATTAGAACTTGGAAAAGTATTTACTATAGAATCTATAGCTAAAAGCACCAGCATACTGAAACCAAGAGCATTAAACAATTTTTCTCAGATAACTCCAAGTAGTTATCATGGACAGCTTGACCTTCTTATCGAAGATATAAAGGATAAGAAGCAAAATGGGTACAAGACACTTATACTTTCAGGCACAAGACCTAGAGGAGAAAGACTAGTAGATACTCTTAGGGATAGAGGACTAGAAGCCCGTTATAGTGATTCTGTAGATAATATAGGATTTGGAGAGGTTGTAGTAACTTTTGGAAACCTTTTAAAAGGATATGAATATCCTGAATTTAAAATCTGCGTTATATCAGACCAAGAGGTATTTGGGAAAGCAAAAAGAAAGACATCAAAGAGAGCATCTAAACAAAAAGGAACTTCAAAAATTAAGAGCTTTGCGGAACTTAAACCTGGTGATTATGTAGTTCATACAAACCATGGAATAGGTGTATATAAGGGGATAAAACAAATAGAAGTTCAAGGAAAGAAAAGGGATTATTTAGATATAACCTATGACAAAGGTGACCAGCTATATGTTCCTGTAGACCAGCTCGATTTGGTTCAAAAATATATTGGCAGCGAAGGCAAGGCACCAAAGGTAAATAAGCTTGGTGGAAGTGAATGGACAAAAGCAAAAGCAAAGGCTAAAAAGTCAATAAATGAGATAGCTGGAGATTTAGTTAAACTATATGCTTCAAGAGCTGCATTAAAGGGATATAAATTTTCAAAAGATACACCTTGGCAAAGGCAATTTGAAGATGAATTTCCATTCCAAGAGACACCAGATCAGCTTACATCCTTAGAAGAAATAAAAAAGGACATGGAATCTGATAAACCTATGGACAGACTTATATGTGGAGATGTTGGGTATGGCAAAACAGAAGTAGCATTAAGAGCTGCATTTAAAGCGGTCATGGAAGGAAAGCAAGTTGCATTTTTGGTGCCAACAACAATACTTGCTGAGCAGCATTATACAAATATGAAAAAGAGATTTTCGGATTTTCCTATAAGAATAGACATGATAAGCAGATTTAGGACGACAACTCAGCAAAAATCAACTTTAAAGTCTGTGAAAGAAGGAAATATAGACATACTTGTAGGAACTCACAGACTTGTATCAAAAGATATAGAGTTTAAAGATTTAGGACTTTTAATAATAGATGAAGAGCAGAGATTTGGAGTTGCTCAGAAAGAAAAGATAAAGAGTTTAAAGAAAAATATAGATGTAGTAACGTTAAGTGCAACCCCTATTCCAAGAACACTACATATGTCACTTACAGGGGTTAGGGATATAAGTGTAATTGAAACTCCCCCAGAGGAAAGATATCCTATTCAAACCTATGTGGTGGAGTATAATGATCAGCTTATAAAAGATGCAATTTTAAGAGAACTAAATAGAAAGGGGCAAGTGTACTTTGTTTATAATAGAGTAGAGGACATAAAGAACATGGCATCATATCTTCAAAAGCTTGTTCCAGAAGCTAATGTTGGTATAGCACATGGACAGATGACTGAAAGAGAACTAGAAAATGTCATGATGAAATTCATGGATAATGAAATAAATATATTAGTGTGTACAACTATTATAGAGACTGGAATAGATATACAGAATGTTAATACTATTATAATTTATGATTCTGATCGAATGGGATTATCTCAGCTTTACCAGCTTAGAGGAAGGGTTGGAAGATCTGATAGAATAGCCTATGCATATTTTACTTATAGAAAGGATAAAATTCTAACAGAGGTCGCTGAAAAAAGACTTAAGGCTTTGAAGGATTTTACAGAACTTGGATCGGGTTTCAAAATTGCAATGAGAGATTTGGAGATAAGAGGTGCAGGAAATATGATGGGTTCTGCACAGCATGGACATATGGCTACTATAGGTTATGATTTATATTGTAGAATGCTTGAAGACACAATAAAGTTAATAAAGGGTGATATAGAAAAGGAACCTATAGAAACAGTTATGGATGTAAAAGTTGATGCTTATATACCTGATAAATATATTGATGATGAAGTTCAAAAAATTGAAATATATAAGAAAATTGCAGCTATAGGCAGTTTTGATGACCTTATGGACATAAAAGAAGAATTAGAAGACAGGTTCTCAACGATTCCGGATCCTGTATACAACCTTATGAATATAGCGTATATAAGGAGTATGGCTAAGAACTTTGGTATCGAAGAGATCAGGGAGAAAGGTCAGGAAGTTGTATTCCAGTTTGATTCTAGAGATAGTTTTAATGATAAGCTTATGAAAGCAATCATGAAAAAGTATAATAAAAATATAATATTTAAGCTTGGAGAAAAGCCGGCTTTTGGTTTTAAACTTCAGACTATAAATAGAGAAGATATGCTTGGTATATTCAAAAATTTAATGGAATACTTAAAGTCGGAAATTGAGTAAAAAATTGTATTATCAGTAATATGATGATATAATTAAGCTGTTTATAAAAATTTAATTTGAAGAACTATATTAAAAACTTTATAATGAAATAAGTGCTTATAAATTAAAATATGAAGCGGGGGAAGTAAAGTGAAAAATACTAAAAAAATAATAGCTGTAGCTCTTGTAGCAATGCTATCAACAGCTGCTGTAGGATGTAATTTGATAGAAAAGACTCCAGAGGCTATAAACAAAAGCGTAGTTGCAAAAGTAGGTTCAGAAAAAATAACTTATGGAGATTTAGATAAAGAATTAGAATATCTAAAGGAGCAATTTACACAACAATATGGTGAAAACTATATGAAGGATAGTAAGACCAGCGAAGCATTCAATAAGCAAAAGAAGAGTATGCTAGATTCTATGGTTCTTGAAAAGGTATATTTAAAGAAAGCTGATGAATTAGGATTAATTTCTGATGAAGAAGAATTAAATAAGGAAATAGAAACTCAATTTGAAACTATGAAAGCTGCTTTTGGAGATGAAGATAAATTTAAGAGTGCGTTAGAGGATTCTAAGCTTACAGAAGATTCATTAAAAACTGCTATAAAGAACAGCTTAATAGCTAAAAAGGTTGAGAATTATATAATAAAAGATGTTACTGTAGAGGATAGTGACATTGAAGCATATTACAATGAAAATAAGGACAGTAAATTTACAACACATCCAGGTGCTACATTATATCACATACTAGTTGATAGCGAAGATAAGGCAAAAGAAATAAAGACAAAGCTAGATAATGGTGGAGATTTCAAAGCCTTAGCAGCAGAATATGGAACTGATGGAACTAAGGATAAAGGCGGCGAGTTAGGTTTTGTAGAATATACTAATACTAGTTATGATGCAGATTTTATGGCAGCAGCAAGCAAGCTTAAAGAGGGAGAGATATCAGGCCCAGTTAAGACTCAGTTTGGATATCATATAATCAAGGCAACTGATTTAAAAACAGATGCAGTAGTTAAACCTCTAGATGAAGTTAAAGATCAAATAAAAACTTATCTTCTTCAAACTAAACAAAACGAAGCGTATACTAAAACTGTAGATGAGTGGAAAAAAGAATTAAAAGTTGAAATAAATGAAAAAAATTTAAATCAATAAGATTTTAAGAAACGAGATCGTTTATAACGGTCTCGTTTTGTTTGTATAGAAGTTTATAGATAGCAAAGTGGAGAAATATAGATAAAAAAATAAAAAACAAACATATGTGTATAATATTCCATTCCTATACAAATAATATTATTACAGCTAAGAAGCTTATAAATTAGAAGGATTTCATAATATCCAAGGAGGTAAAATAATGAAAGCTACAGGCATAGTAAGAAGAATAGATGATCTTGGAAGAGTAGTTATACCAAAAGAAATAAGAAGAACTTTAAGAATCAGAGAAGGAGATCCTTTAGAGATTTTTACTGATAGAGAAGGAGGAGTTATACTAAAGAAATATTCTCCAATCGGCGAGCTTTCTGATTTCTCAAGAGAATATGCTGAGTCATTACAACAATCAATTGGACATATAGTTTTGATTGCAGATAAAGATGCATTTATATCAGTGAGCGGAGCTCCAAAGAAAGATTATCTAGAAAAGAAAATAAGCGATGATTTAGAAAAAGTAATGGATGATAGAAAAGCTATTATATTAGGAGAAGGAGGAAGTAGTAAGAGTATATCTCTTTATAGTGAAGAAGAAATTGCAGAAAAGTATTCAACTCAAGTAATAGCTCCTATAATAGCAGAAGGCGATGCTATTGGTGCAGTAGCAATCATATCCAAACAATCAGGGGAGAAGTTTGGAGAATTAGAATTGAAACTAGCAGAAACAGCATCAGCCTTCTTAGGAAAACAAATGGAACAATAAATGGCAGCATGCTGCCATTTATTTTTTCTTTTAAAATTATTGACATAAATATTAAATATATACCCTCCAAATAAAATTTAGTAATAATACATCAAATTTTAAAATAGAAATACTAATAGTATTATAGAAGAGGAGAAGGGTATATGAAAAAACAATCTTTGCTTAAGGGAACATTAATACTTGGGGCTGCTGGAATAATAGCAAAGTTCTTAGGACTTTTTTTTAGATGGCCGCTGATAATGCTCATAGGTGACGAAGGAATCGGGTATTACCAAATGTCATATCCTTTATATATGTTTTTTATAGGTATAGCATCAGGAGGACCGGTAGCTATATCAAAGCTAGTTTCTGAAAGAAATGCTATGAATGATAAAGAAGGTATAGGAAAGATATTAAAGTCATCTTTAATATTTATGGGCATGCTTGGAGTGGGAGGTACATTGTGTCTCTTATTATTAGCGAAACCTATAATAGGATTTTTAAAATGGGATCCTAAGGCTTACTATTCAATCATAGGAATAGCATTTGCACCTATGTTCATATCTATAGTCAGCTGCTACAGGGGATTCTTTCAAGGACTTCAAAACATGAATCCTACGGCTAAATCTCAAATAATAGAACAAATAGGAAGAGTAATAGTAGGAGTAGGATTAGCTTATTTACTTTTGCCAAATGGAATTGAATTTTCAGCAGGAGGGGGAGCCTTCGGAGCTGCTGCAGGAGGAATATTAGCCTGCATATACTTAACAAAAATGTTTAATAAAGAAAGACGTAGGTTATTTCCTAGAGGATATAAGTTTAAAAGTGACGTTGGAGTGATGGGCAAGCTTATTTATACAGCTATACCAATTTCATTAGGGGCAACTGTAGGAACTATAATGTCTCTTATTGACTCTTTACTAGTTCCACAAAAACTTTTAAGTGCAGGCTTTACTCATAAAGAAGCTACCATGCTATTTGGTCAGCTCTCAGGAAAGGCATCAGTGGTAGTAAATATTCCGTTAACTATATCTATAGCATTAGGAGCATCCCTTGTTCCTATAATATCAGAAGCGTTTATCCTAAGAAGAAAACAAGAAGTATTTGAGAAAATATCTTTGTCATTTAAGCTGTCATTTGCAATAGGGTTGCCATCAGTGTTAGGATTATATGCTTTAGCAAACCCTATAATGAACATGCTTTTCCCTGGACATGCAGATGGGTATGAGATATTAAAGTATTTATCATTTTCTATATTATTTATAATTTTAGCTCAGACTACAACATCAATACTACAAGGTACTGGTCATATCTACAGACCGGTTTTAAATCTTTTTATAGGATGTATAGTAAAAATAGTTCTAACATGGTTTTTGGTGCCTGTCAAATCACTTAATATATATGGAGCTGTAATTGCAACAGTTTCTGCTTATATTGTTGCAGCAATGCTTAATTATAGTTTTATGAAGAAGAAGCTTCAAGTTAAGGTGAATCTAAATGATGTTCTTATAAAACCAGCTTTTGCAAGCCTTGTTATGATAATTGGGGTCATAGCATCTTTCACATTTTTAAGGAATAATTATGTAGGAAGTAGCCTTGCTTGCTTGATATCTATATTTTTAGGTATTATTATATATGTAGTGCTTATTATAATTTTAGGCGTTTTTAGCTATAATTATATAAAAGAGAAACTTTTTAGAAATAAGGAGAAAACTTCATGATAAAAATACTTGGTTTAGGACCAGGTTCTCCTGAAGCTTTGACTTTGGGGACCATAAATATATTAAGGGATTCCTCTAAAAAATATTTTAGAACAGAAAAGCATCCAACCATAGATTATATAAAAGAAATGGGCATTGAATACAGTACTTATGACTTTGCCTATGAAAAGTTTGATAGCTTTGATGAAGTTTACAATTTCATAGCAGAAGATATAATCGAGAAAGCAAAGAGAGAAGAAGTTATATATGCTGTGCCAGGACACCCACTTGTAGCAGAAAAATCTGTAAAACTTATCATAGATAAATGCATTGAAAACGAGATAGAGTATAAAGTTTATCCAGCAGTGAGTTTTGTTGATGTTATGATGGAGACTCTAGCTGTAGACCCTGTAGATGGACTTAAGATAATAGATGCATTTGATATGAATTATCAGACCTTAGACAAGAGATGTGGTCTTATAATAACTCAAGTTTATGATAAATATATAGCATCGGAAGTAAAATTAAAATTAGGTGAATATTATAATGATGATATGGATATATATTTTGTTAGGGCAGCAGGTGTAAAGGAAATTGAATCTATACGAAAGATAAAGATATATGAGATAGATAGACAGGAAGATATAGATTATCTCACATCACTATACATACCTAAAGATGAGAATGCTACAGTTGACTTTAATGATCTTTTGAATATTACATCTATCCTTAGAGGGCCTGATGGGTGTCCATGGGATAGAGAACAAGATTTAGATTCTCTAAAAAGATATATTATTGATGAATGCTATGAAGTCATAGAGGCTATAAAAGATAAAGATGATGATGCTATAGCAGAAGAACTTGGAGATTTGTTATTCCAAATAGTATTTATAGCAGATATAGAAAAAGATGAAGGATTCTTTTCTATGAAGAATGTTATAGAAGGAATATGCAAAAAGATGGTTGATAGACATCCTCATGTATTTGGAGAAGACGACATAGATTCAACTGAAAAAGTTCTTGAGAAATGGGATGATATAAAGAAGAAGGAAAAAGAATACACTTCATACACAGAAGAGCTTAAGCATATTGCCAAATCATTACCTGCTCTTATGAGAGCGGAAGAAGTACAAAAGAAGGCTGCTAAAGTTGGTTTCGACTGGGATAATGTTGATGATGCTATGAAAAAGGTTGACGAAGAACTTTTTGAATTAAAAGAGGTATATAAAGGTAAAGAGGTGGCAAGAATATTAGAAGAACTAGGGGATTTGATTTTTGCTATAGTAAATGTTGCTAGATTTCTTAAGATTAACCCAGAAGAAGCTCTTACAAATACTACCGAAAAATTTATTAAAAGATTTGCTTACATAGAAGAAAATGCGGTATCTTTAAATAAAGATATTAGGCACATGACTCTAGAAGAAATGGATGAACTATGGAATAAAGCAAAAAAACTAGGAAAATAACTAATTTGAGAAGGATTTTTAAAATATATGCAGAATATAATTTAAATGAAACTTATCTCATGTTAAAAGTTATATATATGACATTTACTTGTAGACTATACACGCAAATAGATATATAATATGATAATGTGAGTTAATGAAAATAAAAAATGAGGGAGTTATATATATAATTCCTATATATACTCTAATTTTAAGGAGGAAAAACAAGTGAACAAGGCAGATTTAATTTCAAGAATGGCAGACAAAAGCGAGTTAAACAAGAAACAAACAGAGGCAGCTCTTAAAGCCTTCGTAGAAAGTGTTGAAGAAGCTTTAGAAAGCGGAGATAAAGTACAATTAGTTGGATTTGGAACTTTTGAAACAAGAGAAAGAGCAGAAAGAACTGGAAGAAATCCAAAGACTGGAGAAGAAATAAAGATTGCTGCATCTACAATGCCAGTATTCAAAGCAGGAAAAGAGTTCAAGGATAGAGTAAACAAATAATTTCTATCTATTTTAACCCGGGGGGAACCCTCGGGTTTTTGTTATATAAAGTTAAAGAAGGGAGAGATTTTATATGCGTTTGGATAAATATTTAAAAGTTTCTAGAATAATAAAGAGAAGAACAGTAGCAAAAGAGGCATGTGACAGCGGAAGAGTATCTATAAATGGAAAAGTTGCAAAAGCAGGAACAGATGTTAAGGAACAGGATATAATAGAAATAGCTTTTGCAAATAAATATATTAAAGCAAGAATATTAAATATAGCTGAGCACGTAAGAAAAGATGATGCTAAAGATATGTATGAGATACTTGAAGGCGAAGAAGATAAAGAAGAGTAATATATAAAGGTATTCTTTCATATACTGTATTGAAGTATGTTTGGAGGAATAGTTTTTATATGGAAGGAAAAAAAGAAGTAAAAATAGATGAGAAGAAGGGTAATTTAACATTAGAAAATAGAAAAAAGTTATCTATCACTGGAGTTGTAGAAGTAATAAGTTTTGATGATGAAAAAATTATATTGAATACAAATCATGGTGGACTTCATATAAAAGGTGAAGGGTTAAAGATGAATAAACTAGATGTCCAAAACGGTGAAGTGATTATAGTAGGAACGGTGAACTCATGCGTATATACAGGAGCAAATGAAAAGGTTGATAATAGATCAATATTAAAAAGGCTGTTTAAGTAGGTGATGATATGGTTTTAACTATGACATTACAAGTAAAAATAGTTATATTTAGTATATTAGCAGGGGTACTGACCGGTATCATGTTTGATTTATATAGATTATATAGAGGTTTTACAACTTCTAAAATAGTAATGATAATTGAGGATATATTGTTTTGGATTTTAGCAACAATAGTTGTGTTTATATTCCTACTTAACACAAACTATGCTTTCGTAAGTGCTTATGTATATATATCTATAGGTATGGGGATACTTTTGTATCTAAGACTATTTAGTAAAATTTTGAGAAAGTTTTATTATAAGACATTTAGAAGTATATATAAGGGGATAAGGGTTATAGGGAAGCAGATATCTTATCCCTTTAAGTTATTGTTTTATAATAGGGATTACCAGAAAAAAGATATATAATGATGAAAAATAACTTGAATAAAGTCTGAATAGAATTTACAATATAATTATAATAGATTTATTATAAAATAATCTCTTTTGGTGGGGGATTAAGATGAGAGAGAAATTTACTTTAAAGAAGTTAGTATTAACATTAGTTATTTTATATGCTATAGTTAGTGTTATTGCTCAACAAATAAAGATTACTAAGATTAATCAAGAGATTACAGCGCAAGAAAAACAATTAGAAGAGCTTAAGGATAAGAATGCACAATTGCAGGAAGAAGTAGAATTTTCAAAGACTGATGCTTATCTTGAAAGAATGACTAGAGAAAGACTTGGTTATATAAAGCCGGGAGAAGTGCCTGTACTCAATGATGATAGTTTAAAATCACCATAATTCAAGTCAAAAAATAAAATAATATATTATTAATATTTTAAGGAGGAGTCTTTTTAATATGACCTTAAAGGCAGGAAACATTTTAGAGGGAACAGTAGTTAACATTACCAATTTTGGAGCTTTTATAGAAATCGAAGGAAAGACTGGGCTGGTTCATATATCAGAAGTTGCAGACACATTTGTCAAGGATATCAGAGAGTATTTAAAAGAGCAAGATAAGGTAAGGGTAAAAGTCATTTCTATAGATGACAAGGGAAAGATAAGCTTATCAATAAAGCAAGCTAATATAAATAAAAAATCAGCAAGACCTGCTGAAATTGATTGGAGTGCTGAAAAGCCTAAGACTTCTACTAAAAATTTTGAAGATATCATGTCAAAATTTTTAAAGGATAGTGAAGAAAGATTTCAAGATATAAAGAAGCATCAAGAATCACGTGGCAAAAATTATAGTAGAAAAAGTATAGGCTAATATTATGGCTCTAAGCATTGCTTAGAGCTTTTGTAACATACGCTTTAAAAGTATATCAACAAAACAAATTTTTTTTTACAAAAGTTAAAAAAACATGTTGACACTATAAAAAACATGATATATAATAAAACATGTCGTAAGGCAACAGCAAGATAATAAACATGCTGGAGTGGCGGAACTGGCAGACGCACAGGACTTAAAATCCTGCGGTGCTAAAACACCGTACCGGTTCGATTCCGGTCTTCAGCACCATTATCTTAATATCGCGGAGTGGAGCAGCTGGTAGCTCGTCGGGCTCATAACCCGAAGGTCGTAGGTTCAAGTCCTGCCTCCGCAACCAACATGGCGGAATAGCTCAGCTGGCTAGAGCATTCGGTTCATACCCGAAGTGTCGTAGGTTCAAGTCCTATTTCCGCTACCAATTTTGTTAATAACCTAATAGCTATAGCTAAGTTTATTATATAAACATGCTGGAGTGGCGGAACTGGCAGACGCACAGGACTTAAAATCCTGCGGTGCTAAAACACCGTACCGGTTCGATTCCGGTCTTCAGCACCATTGTTTTAATATCGCGGAGTGGAGCAGCTGGTAGCTCGTCGGGCTCATAACCCGAAGGTCGTAGGTTCAAGTCCTGCCTCCGCAACCAACATGGCGGAATAGCTCAGCTGGCTAGAGCATTCGGTTCATACCCGAAGTGTCGTAGGTTCAAGTCCTATTTCCGCTACCAATTTTGTGTATAGACCTCAATTCTTGAGAAATCAAGTTTTGAGGTTTTTTTATTTTGTAAAGTATTTTAAAAGAAAAATATCTCTGAAACAAAATTCTAATTAGTTATCACAATAATTAATATATACATATAATAATTATTGGTTATAAACGCGTTTAAACTTACTAATTTTATATTAAGAGATTAATATGAAAATCTAAAAAGTTATCAACTTAATCAAAGAAAAATTAAACAATCAACAGTTTATGCTAAATTATTTAGAATGGGGATGTTTTCATGAATACTAAAGAATTTGAAGCTTCAGAAAATTGTTATTGCAATGAGTGCTGCGAAAAAGAACAATGTTCTAGTCGTAAAAGAGAACTTAACTGTGCTTATAGCGTTAGAAATGTATTGAGAGCGATTTTGTATGCGGTAAATCATATACAGATACCAGGCTTTGGAGTGACTGCGGAAATTACAACAGAAAATGGGATGACTTATCCTATAGAGTTTACGAATGGAAATGAAAATCCAATAAGGATAAGTGAAACATCATTGATAAGTAGTACTTTAAATATCTCTATATGTGATATAGCCAAAATTCATATTTTATCTAGTAACTTTGCAGAACCTAAATTTCAAAAATTATTTTTTTTAGCTTTAAATAAATTAATGAGTAATAATAATGGCTGTGGATGTAATAACGGTTGTGAATGTAATAACGGTTGTGGAGAATTTAATGAATCATACTGCATGGGATTTAATAAACAGAAACTATTAAAATGTGATAAAGGGATGCAGCAATATATTAAATGTAATAAGGGTAATATAACTAGTGTAAGTTATGAAGGTGGATTAGAAAAAACAGAATCTATAAATGGAATTTCTAATGTAAATTATGTTGATGTAGTAGGAACGACTTCAATATCTAGCAGTGCTAATTCTGTATTAAACTCTGCTGCATTAATTACAACACCTGCATCTGTAGTTTCATCAGTTATTCCTTCAAATACAACGGTTGTAAATAATGTAGAAGTAAGTGACGTAGACTTAGTATTATCTATAACGTCTGTTCCGGCAACAGTAAGTGCACCTATAAGTGTTACTCCAACAACAGTAGTAACGGGAGTATCTATAGAATCAGAGGATTTAGTAACAGGAATAACTAAGGCTTCTGCAATAGCAAGTGCACCTATAAGTGTTACTCCAACAACAGTAGTAACTGATGTGGACAAAGTTAGTGCACCTATATTGACAGGAATAACAAGTGCCCCAGCGACAGTAAGTGCCCCAATTACAGTAAATCCAACTACAGTGGTTTCTAATGTTACAAAGAATAGTGAAAATGTTTTAACAGGCGTAACAACTACACCAGTAACGGTAAGTGCTCCAATAACTACGACACCAATAACAGTATTGACTAAAGGTGCTGTAGAAAGTGAAGATGTAGTGACAGGGGTAACAAGTACGCTAACAACAGTAAGTGCTCCAATAACAACAACGCCAACTAAGGTAGTTACAGGAATACTTTCCACGAATACAGATGTAGTGACAGGAGTGACAAGCACTCCAGCAACAGTAAGTGCTCCAGTAACAACAACAGCAACTAAGGTGGTTACAGGCGTAACTAATGTAAGTGAAGATGTGGTAACAGGGATAACAAGCACTTCAGCAACAGTAAGTGCCCCAATAACAACAACACCAACAACAGTTGTCAATGGGGTAACTACTGCAAGTGAAAATGTATTGACAGGGATAACAAGCACTTCAGCAACAGTAAGTGCTCCAATAACAACAACACCAACAACAGTGGTAACAAGTGTTACACCAGCATCAACTGAAGTGGTAACAGAAATAACAAGTACCCCAGCAACGGTAAGTGGACCCATAACAACAACACCAACAACAGTTGTAACAAATGTCAATGAAGTAAATTTAACTAATGGTGCTATGACAGGAGTAACAACAACACCAGCAACAGTAGTGGAATCCTTAAATGTAACGACTGGTGCTGCAGTAACTTCTTTTACAAATCCTAAAACAATAAGTGGAGTTGTATCTGGTTTAACAGCGGTTAATAGTGTAACACCAATTTCGGCTCAGATACCATCAATAACATGTGAAAGTACGGGGCAATTACAGATAGTAGTACCAGCTGGAACTATAGATCCAGCAAAAAATTGGCCTGAACATGATGTAAATTTCAATGTTGTAGTAAATGGAAAACCTGTTGTTTTTAACGGAAATAATTTAAATTTTGTATTACCAACAGCTGGTAATATACTTGGAGATGTAACAGGGACTCCGACTGTTAGTGAAGTGAGTGATTTGGGAACGCCAGTTACTTCAAATTTTGTAGAAACAGCTACTGGAAATTCTGGAGAAGTGGTTAAGACGATAGCGCCAGTCTTTACTAAAGGAAGCCTTATAGGAAATGTGACAACAGGAACGGTAAATGATCCAGGAACTCCAACAACTGTAAATACAATTGGAACAGTAAGTGGAACAAAAAACTCAATAAATGCATTAGGAACGGTAAAGACAGGAGCTATAAACAATCCTAGCATCCCTACTACCGTAGAAGTAGTAGAAACTGCTACAGGGGTAGAAGGAAAGATTACTTCGGTAGGAAAAGTGACGGTAGGGACAATAAATGCTCCAGAGGTTCCAACAACAATAGATGTAGTAGAAATGGTAAGTGGTGTATCAGGAAAAGTTAATACTGTAGATACAGTTACAACGGGAATAATAAATAATCCGGCTACTCCAACTACATTAAAGGTAGTTGGAAATATAACAGAGACCACTGAACCAGTAACAATAGTAGATAAGGTAACAACAGGAACCATAAATGCTCCAGATATTCCAGCAACAGTAGATGTTGTAGGCAAGGTAACTGGGGATACAGGCAGTATTAATACAGTAACTTCATTAGCAACAGGAACTATAAATAATCCAGATGTTCCTAAGACGGTAAATGCAATAGGAACAGTAACAGCAGTGGAAGGAACAGTTGATACAGTAGGAGAAGTGACGACTTCAAGTATTAATAATCCAAAGACTCCGACAACAGTAGATGTAATAGGATCAGTAACTGGAGTAGAAGGAACTGTTAATACGGTAGGAAATGTAACAACAGGAAACATTAACAATCCGGAAGAGCCAACAAAGATTTCTGTATTGAGTGATATAACACCAGCGACATTACCTGTAAATGTTGTTGAGTCAGTCTTGATGGAGCAAATAAACAATCCTGATGTTCCAACATCGGTTCAGGTAGTAGGAAATATTACAGAAAAAACAGGGTCTATAAAATCTATCAATAGTATAAATAGTATGCCGGCTAATCAGTTGTTTAGTACAACATCAAAGAACGTAGTTGATTCTGCAAATCTTTCTACAACAAGTACCAATGCATTAACCAATGTAACTCTTAATACAACAAGTCAAAATGTTGTAGAAAGTATTGAGACTGAAATTAATACGTTATGTTCACCATGCCAAGAGCCTATTAACGGGAAGGTATTAGCGGCTTCTAAGGGGATTATGTTAGTAGATAATACTAATGGAGATATTACAGTTTATTCTATATGTGATATAGATACCGTTTCAGTAACAAATGACTAATTTTAAATACTAGAATAACTTTAAAAGGTCTGTATGCTTTAAGTTAAGCATGCAGATCTTTTTGCTTTGTAAGTATTATTGCTGCAACATTGAGAGAATGTATGGATTGATTTGTAATAATAAAAGAATTTTAAGAGGAAAAATTAAATAAATAGTTATTAAGAGTGAAATAAATGAAGAAACTTTGAAATAAAAGACATGTTCCTAAAACTTATCTTCAAAAAATATAAAGGTTTGATTTTTGACGACAATTTTGTTAAAAAAAATAAAAATCTCCAAATAAAAGTTATCCACAAGTATATCCACAATATGTAGATAAAAGTGAATGAAATATACCAATATATTGTGGATATAAAAATATTTTTCCACAAATATCCAAAATGCTTGTGGATAAAATAGTTGTGAATTAGTTGTTTAGTTTTTTACATATATATGAATTTCTGTCCAACGAAAGTTAGAATAAGAGGATAATAAGTGACATTTATTTCCAATCATGTTTGATATAATGAGTCTATGAAACATTAACTTCAGGGAGGGATTAGAAATGCAGATAGGAGCAGAAATTAATACCTATAAGAGAGAACAAGTCTTTAAAGAAGAGAATCAAGGAAGAAAAGCTACGTATTTATATAAAATTATAATATATTTTATATTGAGCATGTTTGTGAGCAGAGCCATATTAATTAATGAAACAGCACCTTTTGGAGTGGCATTAGCGCTAACTATAGTTAAGAGTAAAGATAATAGGCTTTCGCTTTCAATAATAGGTGGAAGCTTAATCGGATATTTAACTTTATTTTCTGCTGTTGATGAAGGAGCTCTTTATATAATGGGATTGATTACAATAGGAGTATTAAACTATGTTTTATCAAAGAGTACCCACAAAAAGAAACTCATTGCTATATTTTCACTTATGTTTTTAGAGATAATTGCTTATAGATATATAATGCATAGCTATAATTTGGGGATAAATGTTTTAATGACAACATTTAATTTAGGATGTATCTTTCCAATATATTTTATTATGGATTATGCTCTATTATGCAGTAAAGAATTAAAAACAAAACACTTATTTTCAAGTGAAGAGATAATAAGTATGACAATAATAGGATGTCTTGTTATTTCAGGTACATGGGGAATGAGCATTTTTGGAATGAGCCTTAGAAATATATTTGGGCTTATTTTTATAATGATTATAGCTTATATAAACGGTAGTGCTATAGGGGCGGCTGCAGGGGTTGCTATGGGAATAATAGTTGGAATGTCTTCTAATAACATGATGAATTTTATAAGTATATATGGAGTATGTGGTCTTATAGTAGGGGTGTTTAAAGAAACTGGAAAGTGGTTCACAGCCCTTGCATATATAGTTATATTTTCTATATTAAAATTTTATTCGGGTATAAATGAAGATGTAAAACTTCTAGAAGGTATTGTAAATATGGGGATGTTTCTTATGATACCAGAAAGAATTTATGATAGATGGTCTTTAGAATTTGATTGGGAAAGAAAACAAGAAGCTATAGGGAAAGATTATATAGATAAGATAAAAGAAACTTTCAATAAAAAGTTAAATAGTTTTTCGGATATATTAGGGTACATGTCTACAACATTAAATGATTTGGTTGATAATGATAAGATTTTCATGCAAAAGAAGAGTAGTGGACTTATAGAAAATTTGGCTGATAAGGTGTGTGGAAGCTGTGATATGAGGTCAACTTGTTGGAAAAGAGAATTTCACTACACCTATGCGGCTTTTGGTGAGCTTATACAAAACTACCAAGAAGATAATGATGTTATGCCTGTGGAGATTGAGAGAAAGTGTATAAAAAGAACAGCATTATCAAAGGTGACTGAGGAAATAGTGAACAGTTATATAATCAGTGAAATGTGGAGAAAGAGATTAAGTGAAGGAAGAGAACTTTTATCTGGACAGATTAGAAATATGGCTACAACTATAAATGGAATAATGGAGGATTTTGATAAAGAAGTTAATTTTGATATAGAGTTAGAAATGATTCTTAGGAAAGCATTAAATAAGAAGGATTTAGGAATAAAAGATATTTTATGCTATGAGGATAAATATAATAGGCTTCATATAAACATGGAAGCATGTCACTGTGGTGGAAATCAAAAATGTATAAAGCAAGTTCTACCTTTAGTAAATGAAGTTAGTGAAAGAATTATGTGCGTAGGAGATGATGGATGTAATATAGATGGAAAAACTGGAAGGTGTAAAATAGTTTTTGAAGAAACACCGAAGTATCATGTTGCAACTTATGTACAGCAATTAAATAAAGAAGGAGAAGCTTTTAATGGAGACAGCTATAGCTTTGAAAAGCTTGCTGATGGCACATATATGACGGTAATTAGTGATGGGATGGGATGTGGATATGACGCTTATAAGGAAAGTAAGGCTTCTGTAGAGTTAATCGAAAAATTTGCAGAATCAGGCTTTGGAAGAGAAGCTACTATAAATACTGTAAATTCTATAATGGGAATAAGATTTTCTGAAGAAGAAAAATTCTCTACATTAGACTTAAATAGTATAGATTTATATGATGGAAACGTAACCTTTATAAAAGTTGGAGCTGGAGAGAGCTTTATAAAATCAGGAGAAGATGTTGAGACTATAAGATGTAAGACACTGCCAATTGGAGTTCTTGATAAAGTTGATTTAGATATAATAGATAGAAAGATAGGTCATGGTGATATGATATTAACGCTCAGTGATGGAATTATAGATGCAGGAAGAAAAGATTGGGTCGCTGACTATTTGAAGAATATTCAATGTAATAATCCTAAAGAGTTAGCTGAGGATATATTAAATAAGGCTAAGGAACTAAGTGGCGCAAAGGTTAAGGATGATATGACTGTAATCGTATCAAAGATATATAGTTTATATTAAAAAGTCTTAGAACTAGTCTTTAGTCAGATTAGTTCTAAGACTTTAATTTTTTATTTTAATTTATGAATATATGATATAATATTTATCATGACGTTTTAGGATGTGAAAATATGAAAGAAAAAGTGTTTAGATATATAGAAGAAAACTCTATGATAGCTAAAGGTGATAGAGTGCTTGTAGCTCTTTCTGGAGGTCCGGACTCGGTATGCCTTTTAAGTATTTTAGAAGAACTTAAAGAAGATTTGAATATAGAAATCCTTGCAGCTCACTTAAATCACTGCATACGAGGTGAAGAAGCAGATAATGATGAGGAATACTCTAGACTTTTATGTGAAAAGCTAAATATTAGATTTTATTCTCAACGAGTTAAAGTTGAAGATATGGCTTCAGAATTGGGTATCTCAAGTGAGATGGCAGGAAGAAAAGCAAGGTATGATTTTTTTGATGATATAAAGAAAAAAGAAAATATAAATAAAATAGCACTTGCACACAATGCTAATGACCAAGCTGAAACTATTTTAATGAGACTTATGAGAGGCACAGGAATGGATGGTCTTGAAGGAATAAAACCAATAAGGGATGGTAAATATATACGACCGATTTTATGCTTAACAAGACCGGAAATAGAAAAGTATTGCAATTTAAAGAAACTTGATCCAAAGATAGATAAAACAAATTTAGAGCCTATTTATGCGAGAAATAAGGTTAGGCTGGAACTTATACCATATATTCAAAAGAATTTTAATGAAGATATAATAAATACATTAAATAGATTTTCAAGTATAACTTCTAGAGATAATAGTTATATGGATGAAATGACTGAAAAGGCATTTGAAAAATATGTATTACTTTCTAAAGAAAGAGCAGTAATAGGGAAAGAGTGTTTTAAAGAGCATAGTGCTATAGTTACTAGAGTAATTAGAAAAGCTATAGAGAACATAGTAAATAGCTTAAATAATTTTCAACAGATTCATATTTTGGATATAATAGATTTGCAAAAGACAAATGGAGGTAAATACATAAATTTACCTATGAATATTGTTGCGGAGAATGCATATGGGGATATAATTTTGAGATTGAAAAATGATGATACTATTGATTATTCTCCTTTGAAAATAGCTTTAAAGAATTTTGAAGAGAAACAATTACAAAAAGGTATATTCATGGGTAAAATATTTAATTATAATATATTTATTAGGCTTATTATGAAGAATAAAAGCATAAATATAAAAGGAAATGATTATACTAGATATTTTGAATTTCCAGTAGATAGTGATATAGTTATAAGACAGAGGGAACAAGGTGATAAATTTGTCCCATATGGCATGAAAGGAAATAAAAAACTTAAAGATCTATTCATGGATATGAAAATTTCAAAGGAAAAAAGAGACAAAACACCAATAGTGCTATTTGATAATGTTATTACATGGATTGTAGGATATAGAACTAGTAATAACTTTAAAATAGATAAAGATACAAAACAAATATTAGAGATTAAAGCTGAATGGGAGGATACCACTTATGATGAATAGTGATATTAAGGAAATTGTTTTTACTGAAGAAGAAATAGGAAAGAAAGTCGAAGAAATGGGGAATGCTATAAGCAGAGATTATGAAGGCAAGGAGTTAATGCTTGTTGGTGTTCTAAAAGGTTCTGTTATGTTCATGTCTGAAATAATGAAGAGAATAACAATTCCTTGTACTATAGATTTTATGGCAGTTTCAAGTTATGGAAATTCTACAAAGAGTTCAGGTGTTGTTAGAATTTTAAAGGATTTAGATCATTCAATTGAAGGGAAAAATATAGTTATAATAGAAGATATAATAGACTCAGGAAACACACTTCAATATCTTATAGACTATCTAAAAGGAAGGGGTGCTGCCAGCGTAGAAGTAGCTTGCTTATTAAATAAGCCTGCAAGAACAGTTGTAAAAATAGATGCTAAATATCTAGGCTTTGAAGTTCCAGATTACTTTTTAGTAGGATATGGATTAGACTATGCAGAAAAGTATAGGAATTTACCATATATAGGTATATTGAAAGAAGAAGTTTATAGATAATTCATACATATCATTATTGTAATGAAAAATCAACTATGATAGAATTTTATAGAATGAGATTTTACTAGAAAGAGAGGGGGGCAACCTATGAAAAAATTTTCAAGCCTAACCATATGGATAATAGTTCTTATGCTTATGGGTGTATCAGCTATGTTCCTATTGGAAACTAATAAATCAAACAATTCAATTGCTTTCAACGAATTTCAACAGGAATGGAAGCAAAATAATATAAAAAGTATAGAAGTTAAAGAAGATGGAATGACTGTAGAGGGAGTTCTTAATTCAGGAAAGACTTTTGTGACAATAGTTCCATCTACTAGATTATATCAATTTATTGGAGCTAACGAAAATACTGCTATTACAGAATCATATGAAGAACCAACTACTTTGCCAGGATGGATTAGCATAATTCCAACAGTAATCCTTATAATAATGTTATTTGGACTTTGGTTTATGTTTATGCAACAGGCACAAGGTGGCGGAGGTGGAAACCGAGGTGTAATGAACTTTGGTAAGAGCAAAGCTAAAATGGCCACCCCGGATAGCAGAAAGGTTACATTTAATGATGTAGCAGGAGCAGATGAAGAAAAAGAGGAGCTTGCTGAAATCGTAGATTTCTTAAAGAACTCTAAAAAGTATATAGACGTTGGAGCGAGAATTCCAAAGGGTGTCTTGCTTGTAGGACCTCCAGGTACAGGAAAAACACTTTTAGCAAAAGCAATAGCAGGAGAGGCAAATGTTCCGTTTTTCAGCCTTTCAGGTTCTGACTTTGTTGAAATGTTTGTAGGTGTAGGTGCATCAAGAGTAAGAGACTTATTTGAGCAGGCAAAGAAAAATGCGCCATGTATTATATTTATAGATGAGATAGACGCAGTAGGAAGACAAAGAGGTGCCGGACTTGGCGGTGGACATGATGAAAGAGAGCAGACTTTGAATCAGCTTCTTGTTGAAATGGATGGATTCGGAGTTAATGAGGGAATCATTATGATAGCTGCTACTAACAGACCTGACATTCTAGACCCAGCACTACTTAGACCAGGTAGATTTGACAGACAAATTCTAGTTGGAGCACCAGATGTTAAGGGAAGAGAAGAAATCTTAAAGGTTCACGTAAGAAACAAACCTCTTTCAGAAGATGTTCAATTAGATGTATTAGCAAAGAGAACTCCAGGATTTACTGGTGCAGATTTAGAAAACTTGGCTAATGAAGCAGCACTTTTAGCTGTTAGAAAAGATAAGAGAATAATTACAATGGAAGAAATGGAAGAGGCTATTACAAGAGTTATAGCTGGTACAGAAAAGAAGAGCAGAGTTATGAATGAAAATGAAAGAAAACTGACGGCTTATCACGAAGCTGGTCACGCAGTTGTAATGAAGCTTTTACCAAATTCTGACCCTATTCATGAAATAAGTATAATTCCAAGAGGAATGGCTGGCGGATATACTATGAGCCTTCCAAAAGAAGACAGAAGCTACACTTTAAAATCTAAACTTTTAGATGATATGGTAGGACTACTTGGTGGTAGAGTAGCAGAGAAATTAATTCTTGGAGATATAAGCACAGGTGCTAAAAATGATATAGATAGAGCAAGTAATATTGCAAGAAAAATGGTAACTGAATATGGAATGAGTGATGTCATAGGGCCTATATCCTTTGGTGAAGAACATTCGGAAGTATTCTTGGGACGTGACCTAGGTCATGGAAGAAACTTTGGCGAAGAGATAGCATCAGAAATAGATAAAGAGACAAGAAAGTTTATTGATGCGGCTTATGAAAAAGCTCAGGAACTATTAAGTGAAAATATATCAAAACTTCACGCTGTTGCAGGAACTCTTCTAGAAAAAGAAAAAATAGATGGTGCAGAGTTTGAAGAAATTTTCATGAACTCTTAAAAAGATAATCCGTAACTTGGTTTAAAACTAGGTTACGGATTTTTTAGAAAATTTACTATTATTAATCTAAAATCACCTTCTTTAATGGAATACTAAATGTTATAATAATCATAGGTTTAATGAAATTTAATAAAAAGGAGGTAAGTTGCTTATTAAGCAACTAATGGGGAATGAAGAGTGATATTGAAATAGCACAAAGTGCAAAGATGGAACCAATTATTAAGGTGGCAGAAAAACTTGGATTAAACGAAGAGCAGATTGAGTTTTACGGAAAATACAAATGTAAAATATCATTAGATGTACTTAAAAGTTTAAATGAAAAAGAAGATGGAAAGTTAATTTTAGTTACTGCTATTAACCCAACTCCAGCTGGTGAAGGAAAATCCACTGTTACAGTAGGCTTAGGGGATGCTTTACGTAAGATGGGGAAAAATTCAGTTATAGCTTTAAGAGAACCTTCTTTAGGACCTGTATTTGGAATTAAAGGGGGAGCTGCCGGCGGCGGATACGCTCAAGTAGTTCCAATGGAAGACATAAATCTTCATTTTACAGGAGATATGCATGCTATAACAGCTGCGAATAACCTTTTATCAGCAGCAATAGATAATCATATACATCAAGGTAATACATTAAAAATAGATTCGAGAAGAATAATATTTAAGAGAGTTTTAGATATGAATGATAGAGCTCTTAGAAATATAGTTGTTGGTTTAGGTGGAAAAGCTAATGGCTTCTTAAGGGAAGACGGATTTATGATTACAGTTGCATCAGAAATCATGGCTATATTATGCTTAGCTAAAGACCTACAAGATTTAAAAGAGAGAATGGGAAATATATTAGTGGCTTACAATTTAGATGGAGAGCCTGTATATTGTAAGGATTTAAAAGTACAAGGTGCTATGGCAATGCTTATGAAAGATGCTATAAAGCCAAATCTTGTACAAACATTAGAAAATACACCAGCATTAATTCATGGTGGACCATTTGCAAACATAGCTCATGGATGTAATAGCTTAACAGCCACAAAAATGGCTTTAAAACTAGGGGATTATGTTGTTACAGAAGCAGGTTTTGGAGCTGATCTAGGAGCTGAAAAATTCTTTGATATAAAATGTAGATTTGGAGGCTTAAAGCCACAATGTGTTGTAATAGTTGCTACAGTCAGAGCATTAAAACATCACGGTGGAGTTAAAAAAGAAGACTTAGGTACAGTAAATGTTGAAGCTTTAGCTAAGGGAATAAAGAACTTAGAGAAGCAAATAGAAAATGTAAAGAGTTTTGGAGTTCCAGTAGTTGTTGCTATTAATAGATTTGTTACAGACGGAGAAGAAGAACACAAGTATATTAAAGAATTCTGTGAATCTATGGGAGTAAAGGTGGCTTTAGCTGATGTATGGGCTAAAGGCGTCGAAGGTGGAATTGCTTTAGGAGAAGCTGTTTTAAAGACTATAGAAGAAGAAAAGAGCGATTTTCATCCAATATATAGCGAAGAACTTTCTATAAAGGAAAAGGTAGCAGCTATAGCTAAAAATATATATGGTGCAGATAGCGTTGCTTATTCTGCTCAAGCAAATAAACAAATAAAAGAATTAGAGCAGTTTGGATTAGATAAAAAGCCTATATGTATGGCTAAAACACAATATTCTTTATCGGATAATCCATCTTTACTTGCAAGACCATCAGGTTTTGAAGTATCAGTTCAAGAGGTTAGAGTATCTAATGGAGCTGGATTCATCGTAGTTCTTACAGGAAATATAATGACTATGCCAGGATTACCTAAAGTACCAGCAGCAGAAAAGATGGATATATTAGAAAATGGAGAAATAGTAGGTCTGTTCTAATAAAAAATAGTAAAACTTTCATGAGAAATAAAATCTCATGAAAGTTTTATTTTTGAATTAATACATCATTTTCTCTATACTCCTTGACAAAATACTGTAAATTGCTAAAATAATATTGTTAAATATTGAATAATTAAATGTTATAAGACTGCATAAATTAAAAAATGAGACTTAAATTTTATTATAAAAGCAGCATTATGCTGCTTTTATAATTATATAGGGGCGGTGTAAATATTATGATTTTACTTATAGATGTAGGGAATACAAATGTTGTTTTAGGAGTATATGACAACGAAAATCAAAGGCTTATAGGAGATTGGAGACTGGCTACAGACAGTAAGAAGACCTCTGATGAATATGGTATAGAAGTTATGCAGCTTTTTGCTCATAAACATTTTGAAGTAAGTGATATAAAGGGAGTTATATTATCATCTGTAGTTCCAAATGTAGTTTATACTTTGGAGCACATGATAAGAAAGTTTTTTGACAGAAATCCTATAATAGTAGGACCTGGAATAAAAACTGGTATAAATATAAAATATGATAATCCAAAAGAAGTAGGAGCTGATAGAATAGTTAATGCAGTTGCAGCTCATGATCTTTACAAAAGACCTGTAATAATAATTGATTTTGGAACAGCTACAACTTTTTGTGCTGTAAATAAAAATGGAGATTATTTAGGTGGAGCTATATGTCCTGGTGTTAAGATTTCATCAGATGCCCTATTTGAAAGAGCAGCAAAACTTCCAAGAGTAGAGCTTGCAAAGACAGAAACTATAATATGTAAGAACACTGTATCAAGTATGCAGGCTGGTATAGTATATGGATATATAGGACAGGTACAATACATAGTGAATAAAATGAAAAAAGAAATGATAGAAATGGGTACTGAGGAGCCTTATGTAATAGCAACGGGAGGATTGGCTAGACTTATATATGAAGAAACAGAATGTATAGATAAGATAGACCCTCTTTTGACATTAGAAGGATTGATTCGTATATATGAGAAAAACAAGGAGTAGATAAAGTGAACATAGGAAAAAATGAATTCCATGAAGGTGTTTTTCTAGCACCAATGGCTGGAGTTACAGATATAGCCTATAGAGGACTTTGCAAACTTATGGGCGCAGACCTTGTATACACAGAAATGGTAAGTGCTAAGGGTTTGCTTTATAATAATAAAAATACTATTGAACTTCTAAAGCTGTCACAGGAAGAAAAACCAGTGGCAGTTCAACTTTTTGGAAATGATCCTTATATATTGGCAAAAGCTGTAGAGGCATTTAATGATGATAATGATGTTTTGCTAATAGATATAAATATGGGATGTCCAGCACCAAAGATAGTGAAAAATGGGGAAGGATCTGCCCTTATGCTTGATCCGCACCTAGCAAGAGATATTATTAAAGAAATGAAAAGAGCATCTGTAAAGCCTATAACTGCAAAGTTCAGAAAGGGATTTTATAGAGAAGACAGCTTGGCATCTGACTTTGCTAAGTACCTAGAGGATGGTGGGGCTGATGCCTTAACCATTCATGGAAGAACTAGAGAACAGATGTATGAAGGAAAGGCAGATTGGAGCATAATAAGAGATGTAAAAAAATCTGTTTCAATACCTGTTATAGGAAATGGAGATGTATTTTCTCCAGAAGATGCCATTAAAATGAAACAAGTTACTGAATGTGATGGGATTATGGTAGCAAGAGGGGCCATGGGAAACCCGTGGATTTTTAGAGATATAAAAGATGCTTTAAATGGCAGTCCTCAAAATAAAGTGTCAGATGTAGAAAAGCTTGATATGTGTATGAAGCATTATAGATTAGCACTTGCTTATTATGATGAATATAGGGCAGTCAGAGAGATGAGAAAGCAAATTGGATGGTATTTAAAAGGAATACAAAATAGCACAGCTGTAAAAAATCAAATAAATATTGAGAATGACAGCAAAAAAGTTTTAGAGATCATAAGCGAATTTAGAAATAGTTTAATATAAGGTGTAAGAATTTTAATTAAGTACTTAACTACAAATGTGGTGAATAGATATATATCATATAAAATTCATTATTAAAGAAAAAATATAAGCATTAGTTAAGTTGACAATAATTATTTTACTGGTCTATAATGTTTTAAATATACAAATGAAACTAGTGAAATGAATTGTAAATAAATAAGCCATAATATATAATGGTTACTATGAAGATTAAAGGGGAGTTAGAAAAATGAGCGAGCAAAAAAAATATGTAATGACCTATGAGGGAATAAAAAAATTAGAGGATGAATTAGAGTTTTTAAAAACTGTAAAAAGAAAAGAGATAACTGAAAAGATAAAAGTTGCTCTAGGATATGGGGATTTAAGTGAAAACTCTGAGTATGATGAAGCTAAAAATGAGCAGGCATTTGTTGAAGGAAGAATAATTCAACTTGAAAATATGCTTAAAAATGCTAGTGTTATAGATGAAAGTGAGATATCTACGGATACAGTAAATATAGGATCTATAGTTAATGTTAAAGATTATGAATTTGATGAAGAAGTAGAGTATTCAATAGTTGGATCAGCAGAAGCTGATGTAATGAAAAATAAAATATCAAACGAATCACCAGTAGGAAAAGCTCTAATGGGCAAGAAAGTTGGAGACGTTGTAGATGTAGTAGTTCCAGGTGGAGTTTGTAAGTATGAAATACTAGGAATAAGAAGAAGTTAATAACGGAGGTAGTACAATGGCTAATGAAGAAATGAACATTAAGGCTGAAGAAGCTAAGTATAGTGAGCAGGAAGCCCTTAGAAGACAAAAACTTGAAGAGCTGCAGGCAGAAGGAAAGGATCCTTTTGACGTATATAAAGTAGAAAGAACTCATACATCAAAGGAAGTAAAAGATAACTACGAAGAGCTTGAAGGGAAAGTAGTAACTGTAGCTGGAAGACTTATGTCAAAGAGAGTTCAAGGTAAAATTGGATTTGCTGATATAAACGATAGAGATGGGAAGCTTCAACTATTCTTAAAAGTAAACAACTTAGGAGCAGAAAGGTTAAAAGAATTTAAAACTTTAGACCTTGGAGACTGGGTTAGTGTAACAGGAGAGATCTTTAAAACTAAGACTGAAGAGATAACAGTTATGGTTAATGAATATGAGCTTATCTCTAAGTCATTAAAGCCGCTTCCTGAAAAATGGCACGGATTAAAAGATCAAGATTTAAGATATAGACAAAGAGAAGTTGATATCATAACTAATCCAGAAGTTAAGGATACTTTTATAAAGAGATCAAAGATAATAAGAGCTATAAGAGAATTCTTAGACAACTTAGGATATATGGAAGTAGAAACTCCAATACTTTCTCCAATAGCAGGAGGAGCAGCTGCAAGACCATTCATTACACATCATAATGCATTAAACATAGACATGTATTTGAGAATAGCTACAGAGTTATACTTAAAGAGATGTATAGTTTCAGGTTTTGAAAAAGTATATGATATGGGTAAGAACTTTAGAAATGAAGGAGTATCTGTAAGACATAATCCGGAATTCACTATGATAGAATTATATGAAGCTTATGCTGATTACAATGATATGATGGTTATAATGGAAAACATGGTTGCATATGCTTGTGAAAAGGTTAATGGAACTACAAAGGTAGTTTATGAAGGAAAAGAAATAGACCTTACTCCACCATGGAGAAGAGCTACTATGGTTGATCTTGTAAAAGAATATGCTGGAGTAGATTTTGATACTATAGCTACACATGAAGAAGCAAGAGCGATAGCGAAGGAAAAACATCTTGAGTTCAAGAAAGATATAAATGACTGTACAAAGGGAGATATATTAAATGCTATGTTTGAAGAATATGCAGAAGAGCATTTAATTCAACCAACTTTTGTATGTGATTATCCTGTAGAAATTTCTCCTTTAACTAAGAAGAAGAGAGGTAAGGAAGAGTATACAGAAAGATTTGAAGGATTCATATATGGAAGAGAAGTTTGCAACGCTTACTCAGAGCTTAACGATCCAATAGTTCAAAGAGAGAGATTTGAACAACAAGCAAAAGAAAGAGAACTTGGAGATGATGAAGCTTACGTAATAGATGAAGACTTTATGAGTGCACTTGAAACAGGAATGCCTCCAACAGGAGGACTTGGAATGGGTGTAGATAGAATAGTTATGTTTTTGACTAACTCATCGTCAATAAGAGATGTAATCTTATTCCCAACAATGAAACCATTATAAGAAGAATATAAAAAGCTCATTAGATCGACAGAAAACCTAATGAGCTTTTCTGCATATTAGGGGGGATTATGTGATAAATATAAAAGAAGTTCATGAATTTATAAATTCAATATATGAAAATGCAGAAAATGCTTATAAAAAATTATCGGAAAGTGAAAAAATAAAATGCACATATACTATATGTAAAGGGAATTATATCAAGATAGGTTCTGAATATAGATATCAGCACTATGGAATACCAATAATAGTTATAGAAGGTGTTGGGGATATAGGATTTAACCTGGATGGGATTTTCTTTGAGTTTTTCTTAGATAGAGATGAACTTGCAAATATGGATTTCAATGAAATTAGTAATAGGCATGTTGAGATTTATGGAGCTGAAGATTGTTCTGTAGATTATTATAAAATTGGTGACAAACTAAGGAATGTTAAAAGAAAAATAGAAGGAAGTACAGAAAATAGTTTTGGAATAGCTTTTTATTATAATAGTTATGATGTAGATAGGGATATCATAGAGGAATTTATGATAGTTAAAAAGGCATTAAAAAAGTAAAAAAAAATACAAAAAAATTAAAAAAACTATTGAAATTATAAAAAAAACTGCTATAATAATATATGTAATAACGTTCCGCGATAGCTCAACGGTGGAGCACTCGGCTGTTAACCGATAGGTTGAAGGTTCGAATCCTTTTCGCGGAGCCATTTTTCTTTTTTGAAACCTAAATAGCGTTAAACATAGATTTAGAGATGATAAGAGTCATCTCTTTTTTTACGACTAATTGAGAATAATATAAATTTTAATGTAACATTTTTATGATTAGCATAGTATATAGTATAAATAGATATAAGTTGAAAATTTGACTTGGGGTGAGGGCATGATATTACTATTAAATGTTTTCGAAGCTATAGGAACTATAGCATTTGCAATATCGGGGGCACTAATAGGTATTGAAAAGAAATTAGACATATTTGGTATAAGTTTTTTATCTATAACTACAGCTTTAGGTGGAGGGATTTTTAGAGATATACTTATAGGGAACACTCCTCCAACAGCTTTTGTAAATCCACAATATATGATAGTAGCAATAATAGTGGCGCTAATAACGTATAAATTTAATAGTAAAGTGAGAAAACTACAAGGAATAATAAGTTTATGCGATAGCATAGGGTTAGCTGTTTTTACTGCAATTGGAGCTAATGCAGCATTTTCAAATGGATTTGATGCACCTTTAATAGTTGTTGCTATGGGAGTATTTACAGGCGTAGGTGGCGGAATATTAAGAGATGTATTTGTGAAAGATATTCCATTCGTATTCAGAAAAGAAGTTTATGCAGTGGCATGTCTCATAGGAGCATTAGCTTTTTATTTCGTAGAGGACATAATACCAAGAGAAGGAGCATTATATGTATGCTTTTTAATTACATTTATTACTAGAATTTTATCAATAAAATTTGATTTGAATTTGCCAGCAAAAAAAGAAGTTTTTGATAGGAAGGCAGTTTAATCTATTGACAATATAAAACTATTTGCTACAATAAGTTTATATAACTAAATATTCATGCGATGATAAAGAAAAGTACTTTATGTGAATCTTATAGAGAGATGATGGATGGTGTAAATCATTAGATTTTTTAAAGGAATGGAGCTTTTGAGCAATATTTTATGAAAGCAGGGCCTATGCCAATAAGGGTGGAACCGCGGATTTATCCGTCCCTTAATTGGTATAGCCTTTTTTATTATAAAAAATTAGGAGGTAGAAAAAATGGCAGTAGAAAAGACTATGGATAAGATAGTAGCTTTATGCAAAAATAGAGGATTTATATTCCCTGGATCAGACATATACGGTGGTCTTGCAAACTCTTGGGATTACGGTCCTTTAGGAGTTGAATTTAAAAATAATGTTAAGAAAGCTTGGTGGAAGAAATTCGTTCAAGAGAGTCCATATAATGTAGGTGTTGACTGTGCAATACTTATGAATAGAGAAGTTTGGGTGGCATCAGGACACGTAGGCGGATTCTCAGACCCACTTATGGACTGTAAGGATTGTAAAACTAGATATAGAGCAGATAAAATAGTTGAAGATCACATGACTGAAAACGGAGCAGAAGTTGCTACTGCTGATGGATGGACTAATGAGGAATTAAAGAAATATATAGATGATAATAACATCTGTTGTCCTAAATGTGGAAAGAAGAATTTCACTGACATAAGAAAGTTTAACCTTATGTTCAAGACTTTCCAAGGAGTAACAGAAGATGCTAAGTCAGAAATATATTTAAGACCAGAAACAGCTCAAGGTATATTTGTAAACTTTAAGAATGTTCAAAGATCATCGAGAAAGAAGATACCTTTTGGAATAGCTCAAATAGGTAAATCTTTCAGAAATGAAATAACTCCAGGAAACTTTACATTTAGAACTAGAGAGTTCGAACAAATGGAACTTGAATTCTTCTGTGAACCAGGAAAAGATTTAGAGTGGTTCGATTACTGGAGAAAGTATTGCTGGAACTTCTTATTAAATCTAGGAATGAATAATGAAAATATAAGAATGAGAGATCACGATAAGGAAGAGTTATCTTTCTACAGCAATGCTACATCTGATATAGAATATTTATTCCCATTTGGATGGGGAGAACTTTGGGGAATAGCTGATAGAACAGACTACGACCTTAAAAAACATATGGAACATTCAGGTCAAGATTTAAGCTATTTAGACCAAACTACAAATGAAAGATATGTGCCTTATTGTATCGAGCCATCATTAGGAGCTGATAGAGTTGCACTTGCATTCTTGGTAGAAGCTTATGATGAAGAAGAACTTGATGGAGGAAAGGATGTAAGAACTGTACTTCATTTCCATCCAGCACTTGCACCATTTAAAGCGGCTGTATTACCTCTATCAAAGAAGCTTTCAGATAAAGCAGGAGAAGTTTATGCAATGCTTAGTAAGAGCTTCCCAGTTGACTATGATGAAACTGGATCAATAGGAAAGAGATATAGAAGAGAAGATGAAATAGGAACACCATTCTGTATAACAGTAGATTTCGATACAGAGACAGACAATACAGTAACTGTAAGAGATAGAGACACAATGGAACAAATAAGATTACCAATTGATGAACTTGTAAGCTACATTAGTGAGAAAATGGAGTTTTAGTATAAGATAAATTTAAAAACAAAATTTTAGAACTAGAATTAAAAGCTGAGGACATTATGGAACTCAGCTTTTGTTTTAAATTTAAGGAGGTGTCCCATGAGTTTTAAATATTTAATGCCTACTAAATGCTATTTTGGTAAAGGTGTAGTTTTAGAATATAAGGATGAGCTAAAAAACTTTGGAGAAAAGGCTATGATAGTAACAGGGAAAAGTTCTTCAAAGAAAAACGGATCTTTAAAAGATATGGAAGAGGCTTTAAGCTTAAACAACATATCCTATATAATATTTGATGATATAGAAGAAAATCCAAGTTTAGAGACTATAGGCAGAGCAGCGGAACTAGGAAAAAAAGAAGATGTAGACTTTATAATAGGTATAGGCGGAGGATCACCAATAGATGCATCAAAAGCAATAGGGGTATTAATAAATAACGTGAACTATAGCTGTGAAGATATACTTGAAGCGCCATACCTCAAAAGTATTCCTGTAATTGCCGTGCCAACTACAGCTGGAACTGGATCAGAAGTTACACCTTATTCCATAGTAACAGATCATAAAGCTAAGACTAAGAAGAATCTAGGACAATTAATCTATCCTGAAATAGCTTTTTGTGATGCTTCTTATATGGTTGAGATGCCATATACTGTTACTGTAAATACAGGAATAGATGCATTTTCTCATCTTGCAGAGGCTTACCTTAATAGCAATGCAAATATTATGTCAGATATATATTGTGAGAAAGGTCTTAAAATTTTTGGAGAATGTCTTCCTAAATTTTTAAGTGGAGAGTTAGATTTAAAGCTTAGAGAAGACCTTATGATGGTTTCAACATTAGGGGGAATGGCTATAACTCAAACAGGAACTTCTCTTCCACATGGCATGGGATATCATTTGACTTACTTTAAAGGCATGGCGCATGGAATGGCAAATGGGATACTTTATGAAGAGTATCTTAAAGTATTTAAAGATAAAACAAGGGTTAATGAACTTCTTTCATTTATAGGGGTAAATTCTATAGAGGAATTGGGAGAAAAGTTCAGGAATATTTTAAAATGGAATGGTATTGTGACAGAAGAAGAAATTTTAAGTTATGCTAAGTCTATAGCTTGCAATAAAGGAAAATTAAAAAATCATCCGGAAGAAATAACGGAGAAAGAGTTGTATAATATTTATTATAGAAGTTTAATTAAATAGAATTATATTGGACGTATCAATCATGTGATAAAGTTTTAGGGGAGTTTAAAAACAAGCATATATGATAAGAATTATCATAAGAAATAATTTAGTATAATATAATATAAGAAATTAAGGGGCAATATGTAGGAGGAATAAATGAAACGAGACTTTAGAGAATTTAAAGATTTTATAAAAGGTTCTAAGGTAGCAGTAGTTGGTATAGGTATAAGCAATTTACCTCTAATAAATTTTCTTGTTAAGCTTGGTGCTGATGTCACTGCCTTCGATAGAAAAGATGAAAGAGATTTAGGAGCGACTTCTGATAATCTTAAATCTATAGGGGTTAAATTATGCTTAGGACAACGATATTTAGATGGACTTACAGGATTTGAAGTTATTTTCAAAACACCAGGAATGAGGATAGATAGCCCTGCCTTAGTTAAGGCAAAAGAAGAAGGAGCAAAGATTACTTCTGAGATGGAAGAATTTCTTAAATATTGTCCTGCTAAAGTTTATGGAGTTACTGGAAGTGACGGTAAAACTACAACGACCACAATAATCTCAAAACTTTTGACAGCAGAAGGGTATAAAACATGGGTTGGAGGCAATATAGGAGCTCCTTTATTTGCAAATATAGAAGATATTAAACCTGAAAATAAAGTAGTTTTAGAATTGTCATCTTTCCAACTTATGACTATGGATGTATCTCCGGAAGTAGCTATAATAACCAACTTAAGTCCAAATCACCTTGATATGCATAAAAATATGAATGAATATATTGAATCTAAAAAGAATATTTTTAAATATCAAGATAAGAATTCATTGCTTATATTAAATAGGGAAAATGACATAACTTATAGCTTTATAAAGGAAGCAAAAGGAAATGTTGAACTTTTCTCAAATACAAGAGTTCTAGAAGATGGAGCATTTTTGAAAAATGATATGCTTTTTATAAAAGGAACTGAAGTATGCAGCAAAAATGATATACGTATAAAAGGAGATCATAATGTTCAAAACTATTTGGCAGCATTTTTGGCAGTAAAGGATGATGTGTCAAAGGAAACTATGAAAAATGTAGCTATGAATTTTAATGGGGTTGAGCACAGAAATGAATTCATAAGAGAAGTTGAAGGCGTAAAATACTACAACGACTCTATTGGATCAAGTCCAACAAGAACTTTGGCTACAATAAGTGTCTTTGAAGAACCAGTTATACTTTTAGCTGGAGGATATGATAAGAAGATACCATTTGAAACTTTAGCTCAAAATGGATATAGTCATATAAAGACATTAATACTTATGGGTCATACAAAAGAGAAGATAAAGAAGGTTTTTGATGATTTAAGAAATGAAAAAGGAATAAATATTCCTATATATATAGTAGAAAATCTTGAAGAAGCTTTATTAAAAGCAAAGGAAATATCAAAGAGTGGAGACTCAGTTGTTCTTTCTCCTGCTTGTGCAAGCTTTGATGCTTTCCCTAACTTTGAGGTGAGAGGAAATAGATTTAAGGAATTAGTAAATAAACTTTAATAAAAAAAATCCTATGTGAATGAGCACATAGGATTTTCTTACTTTTAAGAAAATGTAGAAGAAAAAAGTACAATAAAGTAATTAAAAAAGAAATTCACAAGATTTTAAACTTAATTAAAGATCTTGTGGATTAAGTGTTTTTATTGAATATTTGAAAATGGACTATTTTTAAGTTCTTCTGGAGTGGCTATATCAGATTCTTTAACTTCAGGAATATCAATTTTAGAATCATAGGCATTTATAATCATTTCAGTACTGCAATCCGCAGATTCATTTCCAATATTTATCTTGAATTTAATTTCTGTATAAATAGGAACGTAGTCTTTATTTATATAAGTATCAATAGTCATATCACTTACTTTTAGTGAATCAAACATTTCCTTTGTAGCAGGATCATTTGAAAGATCAGAGCCACTTTCAGAAAAAGAATCTTTAATAGCGGATTTTAAAACGTTATTTAATTCATCACTGTTAAGGGATAGAGAAAGCTGATCTAAAGATTGCTCTGAGCCATTAATTGTTTTTTTGCTTTTGTAAGTTTGGTGTTATTTTTCTTGGCTTCATCAAATGCAACTTTAAAAATATTATTGTACTCTGAAGAAGAATTTGAAAAATTAGATTTTGAAGCGGTTTTTAAAAATTCCTTGCCTTCTTCAGAATCCGTCATATCTATATACTTAGGAAATATATCATTGAATTTAACAAATATCTTTTCTTGAGAAGCATTCATTGTCATGCTGAGCTTCATAATCATTATATCCATAGAAAAATCTGCATAAAATTTAGATTCTTTTGGAATAGCTTTGGCATTTATTTTCATAGTTATAGGAGAAGAGTTGGGAATTGTACAAGAAAGATTTAACGATTCATCTATGTTTTCTATAGAGTTTAGCTTATCTAATGTAGAGTTCAAAATTTCCTCTGTAGATTTTTGTCCGCAAGATGCAAGAAAGAAGATGCAAAGAAAAGCGGAAAATAAACAAATTATTTTTTTCTTCATAATAGAATTACCTCCAAAATATCATAATTAAATTAATTATAACATGTGAAATTTCTGAAAACAATGTTAACATAAAAATACGCTGCCTGGTGTGTCTTTATTAGAATAAATTAGAATTAGTGAGGAAATAAAAGAAATAATAGT
>NZ_CP076620.1:2555000-3272500 GCF_020911725.1 Clostridium cadaveris | reverse complement strand
AATACTACCTGATGACCGATAGTGAAGCAGTACCGTGAGGGAAAGGTGAAAAGAACCCCGGGAGGGGAGTGAAATAGAACCTGAAACCGTGTGCCTACAACCGGTCAGAGCACTTTATATGTGTGATGACGTGCTTTTTGTAGAACGAGCCAGCGAGTTACGGTATGTAGCGAGGTTAAGGACTTAAGGTCCGGAGCCGAAGGGAAACCGAGTCTTAACAGGGCGAAAAGTTGCATGCTGTAGACCCGAAACCAGGTGACCTATCCATGGTCAGGTTGAAGCGAAGGTAAAACTTCGTGGAGGACCGAACCACGTTGGTGTTGAAAAACCATGGGATGAACTGTGGATAGCGGAGAAATTCCAATCGAACTTGGAGATAGCTGGTTCTCCCCGAAATAGCTTTAGGGCTAGCGTTGAGAATGAGTAGTGGAGGTAGAGCACTGAATGGGCTAGGGGGCATAGAGCTTACTGAACCTTATCAAACTCCGAATGCCACTAACTTGAATCTCGGCAGTCAGACTACGAATGATAAGATCCGTGGTCAAAAGGGAAACAGCCCAGACCATCAGCTAAGGTCCCAAAGTGTAGATTAAGTGGAAAAGGATGTGGGATTTCTAAGACAACTAGGATGTTGGCTTAGAAGCAGCCACTCATTTAAAGAGTGCGTAATAGCTCACTAGTCAAGAGATCCTGCGCCGAAGATGTCCGGGGCTAAAATCTACCACCGAAGCTATGGGTGTACACTAGATGTACGCGGTAGGGGAGCGTCCTATGTTGGAAGAAGTTGTACCGAAAGGAGCAGTGGACGACATAGGAGTGAGAATGCTGGCATAAGTAGCGAGAAGTGAGTGAGAATCTCACTGGCCGAAAACCTAAGGTTTCCTGAGGAAGGCTCGTCCGCTCAGGGTTAGTCGGGACCTAAGCCAAGGCCGAAAGGCGTAGGTGATGGACAATCGGTTGATATTCCGATACCACTATAAGCGTATGACCAATGGGGTGACGCAGGAGGATAAGATGTGCTAACTAATGGATGTTAGTCTAAGCACTTAGACAGTAAAGATAGGCAAATCCGTCTTTATAATGTTGAGGTGTGATGGGGAAGGTGCAAGCACCGAAGTATCTGATTCCACGCTGCCAAGAAAAGCCTCTAGGGAGCAAAGTAGTGCCCGTACCGCAAACCGACACAGGTAGGTGAGGAGAGAATCCTAAGGCCATCGGAAGAATTGCAGTTAAGGAACTCGGCAAATTGACTCCGTAACTTCGGGAGAAGGAGTGCCATAGAAATATGGTCGCAGAGAATAGGCCCAAGCAACTGTTTAGCAAAAACACAGGTCTCTGCTAAAGCGAAAGCTGATGTATAGGGGCTGACGCCTGCCCGGTGCTGGAAGGTTAAGGGGAACACTTAGTTTAGGCGAAGGTGTGAACTTAAGCCCCAGTAAACGGCGGCCGTAACTATAACGGTCCTAAGGTAGCGAAATTCCTTGTCAGGTAAGTTCTGACCCGCACGAATGGCGTAATGACTTGGGCACTGTCTCAACTGCAAATCCGGCGAAATTGTAGTGCCAGTGAAGATGCTGGCTACCCGCGATTGGACGGAAAGACCCCGTAGAGCTTTACTGCAATTTAGCATTGAGTTCCGGTATTGTCTGTACAGGATAGGTGGGAGGCTGAGAAATAGGATCGTCAGGTCCTATGGAGCCACCCTTGGGATACCACCCTGACAGTACTGGGATTCTAACCGGGCACCATGAAGCTGGTGACGGGACATTGTTAGGTGGGCAGTTTGACTGGGGCGGTCGCCTCCAAAAAAGTAACGGAGGCGCCCAAAGGTTCCCTCAGAAGGGTCGGAAATCCTTCGAAGAGTGCAAAGGCAGAAGGGAGCCTGACTGCGAGACCAACAAGTCGAGCAGGGACGAAAGTCGGGCTTAGTGATCCGGTGGTACCTCGTGGGAGGGCCATCGCTCAACGGATAAAAGCTACCTCGGGGATAACAGGCTGATCTCCCCCAAGAGTCCACATCGACGGGGAGGTTTGGCACCTCGATGTCGGCTCGTCGCATCCTGGGGCTGAAGTAGGTCCCAAGGGTTGGGCTGTTCGCCCATTAAAGCGGCACGCGAGCTGGGTTCAGAACGTCGTGAGACAGTTCGGTCCCTATCCGTCGCGGGCGTAGGAAATTTGAGAGGAGCTGTCCTTAGTACGAGAGGACCGGGATGGACTGACCTCTGGTGCACCAGTTGTTCCGCCAGGAGCATAGCTGGGTAGCTAAGTCGGGAAGGGATAAACGCTGAAAGCATCTAAGCGTGAAGCCCCCCTCAAGATGAGATTTCCCATAACGTAAGTTAGTAAGACCTCTTGAAGAACACAAGGTAGATAGGTGAGAGGTGTAAGTGCAGCAATGTATTCAGCTGACTCATACTAATAGGTCGAGGACTTAATCAAAGATACAAAGATAGAAAAGAAAATCTGTGTGCAATTTTGAAAGAATAATTAAGTTCTTTCAAAGGAAACTTACTCACTGAAGTGAGGAGTACAGTTTTTCAGCTAAATCGAAGATTTAGGAAAAACTAAGCATCTGGTGATGATGCGTAATTTGGTAATACCCGTTCCCATTCCGAACACGAAGGTCAAGCAAATTACGGCTGATGGTACTGCAGGGGAGGCTCTGTGGGAGAGTAGGTGGTCGCCAGGTCATATGGCTGGATAGCTCAGTCGGTAGAGCAGAGGACTGAAAATCCTCGTGTCCCTGGTTCGATTCCTGGTCCAGCCACCAAAGTGTGGCGCTATAGCCAAGTGGTAAGGTACGGGTCTGCAACACCCTCATCCCCGGTTCAAATCCGGGTGGCGCCTCCATAAAAAGAGTTAGTAGAATTTCTACTAACTCTTTTTTATTTTACTATAGGTTCCAATATTTCAATTACATGTCCACTTATGTCTAAAGTTGCTTTAGCACCTATAGGCAGAGTAAGGTTAGGGGTATTGTGTCCACACATAAAGTTATATATTACAGGTTTATTTAAAGAAAATATATAATGCTCTAATACACATTCTAATGAAAGCTCTTTACCATTAGAGCAATCTTTAAATTGACCCAAAATGAAACCAGCACATTGCTGTAGTTTGTTAGATAAGGTCAATTGGCATAACATTCTATCTATAGAATAAGGCTCCTCACTTATTTCTTCAATAAACAGAATTTTATCCTTAAAGTTAATTTCGTAAGGGGTACCTATGGTAGCACATATAAGAGAAAGATTACCTCCTACGATAATACCAGATACAGATTTTGAACCATAAGACTTTAATTGAGTATTATCAGGATTTTTTATAGAAAAAGGTTTATCACCATTCATGAGAGTATCTAAAAGACTCTTTAAAGTATCATCTTTTAATTCACTATTAGCCATAGGACCATGAAAGGTAATAAGGTTATTTTTTCTGTATACATGGTTTAAAAGAGTAGTTATATCACTATATCCTATAAAAATTTTTGGATTACTTTTTAAAAGATTAAAATTTACATAAGGTAGCATTCTCATAGTTCCATATCCACCTCTATAGCACATGATTGCATCGATGGAAGGATCTTGAAAGGCTGAATTGATATCAAATGCTCTATTTATATCTTTACCTGCTAGATATCCATATTTATCATATACATGTTCACCAATTTTTACATTAAAACCTAAAGATTTTAAAAGTTCTATTTTAGAAGTTATTTTTTCCTTTTCATCGCCACTTGCTGGACAAATTACGCCTATTGTATCACCAAATTTTAATTTTTTAGCTAACATAAATGACCTCCTTTTTAAATTTAATTTAACAAAAAAAGAGTAGTAATCATTAGATTAGTACTCTTTTGTAAATTTAAATTAAAACATATCCATTTTATTTAGGAATATAGTTACAAGTATACAAAGTATAGTTATCCCACCAAGAATAATCGCAAAGCCATTTCCAGTTCCAGATAACGGTATACCGCTCACATTCATACCAAACAAGCCGGATACCATGTTTGGTATAGACATAACTATTGTTACTGAAGCAAGAACTTTCATTACGATATTTAAGTTATTAGCAATTACAGATGCAAAAGCGTCCATAGTTCCTGAAAGTATATCACTATATATATTAGCCATTTCAATAGCCTGTTTATTTTCAATTATAACATCTTCTAGTACATCATTGTCCTCAGGATATCTTTGCATTAAATCCATTTTAAGCATCTTCTCAAGAGTAATCTCATTGGATTTCAGGGACGTTGAGAAATAAACAAGAGATTTTTCTAAAGAAAGCATTTGAATTAATTCTTTATTTTTCATAGATTTGTGAAGTTTCTTTTCTATCATTAAGCTCTTCTTGTCTATTTGTCTTAGGTATAGCAAATAATAAGTAGCAACTCTGCTTAGAATCTGTAGTATGAATCTAGAACGTTTAAATGTATAAAAGGAACGAATTTTCCCATCTATAAAATCAGTAATAATTTTACTGTTTTTTAGGCATACTGTAATTATATTTTTTTCGGTATGAATTATTGCTAATGGATATGTATCATAAGTTAAAGAGTTATCTTCCATTTCTGTAAAAGGGATATCTACAATAACAAGCACATTAGATCCATCTTGTTCTATACGAGATGTTTCTTCATCATCTAATGGGGATCTTAAAAATTCCATTGATACTCCAGTTTTTTTAGAAAGAAGAATTATTTCTTCGTCAGAAGGAGCCGTAACATTTATCCAACATCCAGGTTCAATATTATCTAAATTCTCTAGAGTATTATCAACTTCACTTTTACTTTTATAAATTGAAATCAACTTTACTACCTCCTTTGAAAGTCTTATTATATTATATACTATCCAATTAATTTTGGATATAACAGTTTTACTAGAAAAAAACAGTTGATTGAAGGATAGATGAAATATATAATGAGTATATTATTATCCTATGTCTTTTCTGTTAACAAAATATTAATGAAAAACAGAGCATGGACAAGCTAATTAGATTACCATGAGCCATTAAAGAGATAAATTAGTATTTAAGGTCAAATCACGATAATTTGAGTATTAAACAAGTCTAGGTGCTATAGATTTAATTATAAAGCCCTAGTATAATCACTATGTATCAATGAATACTTATATATGCAAAAGGAGTATATGGGGGAGCAAATTATGAATACTATGTACAAAGAAGTTGTAGGAAGAAGAATGACTCCAGTTATAGTGGGGAGTTTCGTCTTAATAACAATAATGATAAATTTATCAAACACAATAGAAAATGTTAAGATTTTTGATTATAAAATAGGGGGAATAACAAATCCGCTATTGTTAATCTTTACCATATCTGTGATTGGAATAGAATTCTTCAAGTGCAATGTGAAGTATAAGTATTCCATTATAGCAGGTGAACTTATAATATACAGAATGAATAATAAATACCAAGAAATAATAGAGAACATCAAGCTAGAAAATATAGTGTATATAGGAAGAAGAAAAGAATGCAAAAGAAAGATAAGTGTACTATCAAGTAAAAAATGTTTATGCACTTTATTGCATTTTGATAAAGCATGCTGTATATATAAAGATGGAGACAATTATAAGGAAGTATATTTTGATCCAAGCGAGAGATTGCTTGCAAAATTAAAAAAGATATCAAAAAATAACCAGGCTGCGGCCTAGTTATTTTTTTTGTTTATACATGCAACTTCTGCTTTAGCTTCGGTTAATAGAACTTGATTTTCTACTAAGTCTATAGCCGTTAAGGCAAGTGCCTTTGCAGCAGTAATAACCACTTCATTTCCATGCTCACTTATAGTTTGTGCAGCAAAGTCAGAGGTTCCATAAGATATATGTCTGTCATCTATTATAGATACATAAGGATGAATTGTAGGACATATATGGCTTACATCACCTAAGCTGATTCCGGCATATATATCACGAGGTGGTTTTATATCTATTATCCCATGTTCTTTTAAATTATGGGCAAATAAACGAGACATTGTCTTGTTAGTTAAGAGATTTTCATAAGGCATCTCATAAATTGAAATATCACATTTCATGTTCATAAGCGTACTTACCGTTGAAGATATTAATTTTATTTTCTCTTTTATATTTTCTGCATCCTTCATTGTTTTTGCTCTAATGTAAAATTTACCTTCACAATTACTAGGAACAATAAGTGGAGATACGCCACCTTGAGACAATATGCCATTTACAGAGACTTCATCTTTAAAGTTTTTATCTATGGAGTTTATTATATTAAAAGTGAGCACCATAGCATCTAAAGGTGAATAATTATGTTTATTCATAAAACTCAATAAAGAGCTGTCATAACTGTATTTAATCAATAGAGGAAGTATTGCTGAGGATGTTCCACTTTCACTGGTTGCTACATCAGGGTGAGCCATGAGGACGGCATCTATATCCTCAAAAACATTTTGCCTGCACATAGTAACAGTAGCACCACCTAAATATTCGCCTGGACATCCTAAAACTACTATAGTACCTTCAAAATCATCTATTATTTTGGAAATACCTAAAGCAGCACCTATAGAGATTGCGCTGATGGCATTATGACCTGTAATATGACCTTCATTGGGAATAGCATCATATTCACATATGAAACAGATTTTTGGATAACCGTTTCCTATTGATGCATAGAAGCTTGTATCAATATCTAAAAACTTTTCTTTAACTGTAAAACCGTGAGATTTAAGTAAATTTATTAAGTAACTACATGCCTTCACTTCTTTGTAACTTTCCTCTGGATTTGAATAAAGATATTTGGATATATTTAAAATTTCATCCTTTAAGCTTTCAATATAACTTATGGCTTGAGTTTTCATATTGAAACCTCCTTATAGTAATAATCAGAAGTAGTTTAACCATAATAGACAAATTATATTTATTATAAAAATTTTAAAAATAAAACTGTGGACACAATAAGTTTTATAAGTTTTATGAATACAATATAGTATAAGGGGCAAGAATTGAAATAGTTTAAGAAATAATAAGGAGGCTCGACATAAATGTCAAAGTGCAACTGTATATTATGCAGAAAACCCCTAAATGATGGTATAATAATAAACGGTAGAGGCATATGTGCATCTTGTGAGAGTAAGATGATAAACCTTACAGCGAATAATGATTTTTATGAGTATTACAAAGAGTGCATAAAAAAGTATATTGCAGAAGATTTTCTAAAAGAGGATTGCAAATCGTGTAAAATTTAAGCTTCTTCCGGAAGGAGTTCGATTTTTGAATACGCCATTGATAGACGCAGTAGTTAACTATATAAAAGAAAATAATACACCATTTTCTATGCCAGGTCATAAGAATGGAAAGGCATTTGATTTCTATACTCAAGGTTTAGAGTTTTCAAAGCTTATGCTTCAAGGAGATTTGACAGAAGTAGACGGATTGGATAATCTTCACAAACCTGAAGGCCCTATAAAAGAATCTTTAGAGTTATTGGCAGAAGCATACAAAGCAAAGAAATCATATTTTTTAGTAAACGGTAGTACAAGCGGTAATTTAACCATGATATTTTCCGCATTCAATGAGGGAGATAAAATTTTAGTAGATAGAGGATGTCATAAGTCTATTTTTAATGGAATGATAATGAGAAAGCTTAATCCTATATACATGAAGACACATATAAGCAGAGAGCTTAACATGCCTCTTTCCATTAAGTTATCTGATTTAAAGGTTGCGTTAAAAGACAAAGAGATAAAAGGCATAGTGCTTACTTATCCTACTTATTATGGAGTTACCTATGACATAAAATCTATTATAAACTTGTGTAAGAAAAATGGGTTAAAGGTGCTCATAGACTGTGCACATGGAGCACACTTTGGATTCAATGATAAGCTACCAATGAATCCTATAGAACTTGGAGCTGATATGGCAGTAATGAGTGCTCATAAAACTCTTCCAAGTTTAACTCAGACCGCATATCTTCATCTGGGAGATGATTCTTACAAAGAAAAAGTTGATTTCTATGTTGGAGCTTTTTCAACAACAAGTCCATCATATATGTTTATGATGAGTTTGGAGTATGCAAGGGCTTACACAGAAGACAATGGCATAGCAGGATATGATAAGCTTATAGATATGTGTGAAGAGCTAAAGGAAAAATTAAAGGGTCATAGTATCTTTAAAATAGTTGAAGATAAAGATTTAGATGAAGGTTTTCATATAGATCCAACTAGAATTATAATCAATTGTGCAAGAGGATATAGTGGACACAAAACCTTGGAATATTTGAGAACACAGGGAATACAGGCTGAAATGAGTGATAACAGTAATGTCATATTAATTCCATCTCTTTTTTCTACAGAAGATGATTTTAAAAAGGTATATGAATCTTTAATTAAATGCGACTTACAATTAATAAGAAGGAATGAACCTATTATTAAAGAAAGCGTAGATATAAAAACTGTAATGAAACCTTATGAAGCAATAGACATGCTGAAGACAGATGTTGATTTCACTAAAGCAGCTGGAAAAATAGCAGGAGAGAATATAACACCTTATCCTCCAGGAATACCTCTTGTGATGATGGGTGAAAAGATAAATAAAGAGGTTATAGAACTTATAAAGTACTACAAAGAGAGTAGAGTAACAGTTCTAGGCTTAAACGATAATCTTATAAAGATTTTAAAATTATAGAGAGTAAAAGGAGTATTGAAATTTGAGGTAGACTGAAGGCTTTAGGAAGAAGTTAACAGCTTTGGGTAGTACTTCGAAACTTAATACTCCTTTTTTTTATACAGAATAGAGTAAGAATATGATAAAATAGAATAAGCTTATGACATGGGAGGGATAACTTTTGAAGAAAGGTTTATTTATAGTATTTGAAGGCCCAGATGGAGCTGGAAAGACAACTATATTAGAAAAGGTACATAATGAGCTGAAGTCTAGGGGAATAAAATGTATATCAACTAGAGAGCCTGGCGGGATAGTTATATCTGAGAAGATAAGAAACATAATTTTAGATAAAGAGAATACTGCAATGGATGGTAGAACAGAAGCTTTATTGTATGCTGCAGCAAGAAGGCAGCATCTAGTAGAGAAAGTTATACCGGCATTAGAAGAAGGAACTATGGTTTTATGCGATAGATTTGTGCTGTCTTCTCTTGCTTATCAAGGATTTGCAAGAGGCATAGGAATAGATGAGGTTATGTCAATAAATGAATTCGCAATAGATGGATACATGCCTGATATGACTATATATTTTGATATAAATCCTGAAGCAGCTATGAAAAGGATAATGGCAAACTCAGAGAGAGAGATTAATAGACTTGATTTAGAAAGTATTAACTTTCATAATAAGGTTCAAGAGGGATATAAAAAGATTATAAGTTCATATGGATATAACATAAAAGAGGTAAACGGCGAAAAGTCCGTTGATGAAGTGTATAAAGCTGCAATTAGTATAATAGATGATATTTTAAAGTAATTTATTAAATTTTATAACTATTGAAATTAATTATATTATGGTAAAATATAATTAAAAACCATTGGAGGTGCTATTATGAAGCTTATAATTGCTATAGTCCAAGATGATGATGCAATAGATCTAATTGACGAACTAACAGAAAACGGATATAGAGTTACTAAACTCGCTACTACTGGAGGATTTCTAAAATCAGGGAACACTACACTTATGATAGGAGTAGATGATGAACAAGTAGATGCTGTTTTAAAGATAATAGAAGAAACAAGCAGAACAAGAGAGCAAATTGTCACAACTCCATCACCTATCGCTGGAACTACAGGAGTTTATGTACCATATCCAGTAGAAGTTCAAGTAGGTGGAGCAACAGTATTTGTAGTACCTGTAGATAAATTTATGAAATTATAAATTGAATGGAGGGGTGAACTTTGATTAATATAATAGGACATCAAGGAATAAGAGAAACTTTAAATAAATCTGTTATCAAGGACACCCTTTCGCATGGTCATCTTATAGTTGGAGAAGATGGCGTAGGAAAGAGCTTAGTAGCTAAAGAATTAGCTATGAATATCTTAAACAAGACAATTGATAAAGATTATGCAGATATAATAGATTTCAGATGCACAGGTAAATCCATTGGAGTGGATGATATTAGAAATATTATCGAAGAAATAAACAAAAAGCCATTTGAAGAAGATAAAAAAGTAATAATATTACATAATGGTGATGATATAACAGTTCAAGGTCAAAATGCCTTTTTAAAAACTATTGAAGAACCTCCAAAAGGAGTTTATATCATCATACTATGTGAAAGCGATAAAGGTATACTGGATACGATAAAATCTAGATGCCAAATACACAAGCTAAATTCACTTACGGATGAAGAAATGAAAACTTACATAAAGAATAAGTTTTCATCTATAGATGATGCCACTATGAGGACATTATTAGCATTTAGCGAGGGTATTCCAGGAAGAGTAGATAATTATATGACAAATAAGTCATTTAAGGATATACGAGAGTTGACTTTGAGAATTTTAATGGATATAAATTCTAGAGATACAAATGTGGTTGTAAATTACTCAAAAGAGATTAATGAGAAATATAAAAACTTCTTTAAAGATATATTAAATGTTATACTATTTTACGTAAGAGATATTATAGTATATAAAGAACTTGGTGATGAAAAATACATTTTAAATCAAGATATAACAGAGTCAATAAAAAAATTATCTCTTAATATGTCATTTAATAAATTAAATGCTATCGTTAGAGTTATAAATGAAACAAGAAATAATTTAGATAGAAATGTAAATGCAGTAATGACTTTTGATGTTATGCTGATGAACATGCTGGAGGGCTAATATGGTAAAAGTTGTAGGAGTACGTTTTAAAAAAGCAGGAAAAGTATACTATTTCGATCCAACAAATTTAAAGATAGATAAGGGCACTTATGTTATTGTTGAAACCGCTAGAGGAGTGGAGTTCGGCGAATGTGTAATTGGAGAGAAAGAAGTATCAGAAGAGGATATAGTATCTCCTCTTAAAAATGTTTTAAGGATAGCTGATGAAACTGATATTGTAAAGCATGAACAAAATAAAGCAAAGGAAAAAGATGCCTTTGAAATATGCTTAGGGAAAATAGAGCAACATAAGCTTACTATGAAGCTTATCGATGTAGAGTATACATTTGATAATAATAAGGTTATTTTCTACTTTACGGCTGATGGAAGAGTTGACTTTAGAGAGCTTGTAAAAGATTTAGCGACTATATTTAAAACTAGAATTGAACTTAGGCAAATAGGAGTAAGAGATGAAGCCAAAATGATAGGAGGACTTGGGCCTTGCGGAAGACCACTTTGTTGTTCTGCTTTCCTTGGAGATTTTGCTTCAGTTTCTATAAAGATGGCAAAGGAACAGAGCCTATCTTTAAATCCTACTAAGATTTCAGGAATATGTGGAAGACTTATGTGTTGTTTAAATTATGAGCAACAAACATACGAAGAGATAAGAAAGAGACTTCCAAAGGCTGGCGCTGTAGTGAAGACCGAACTTGGAAAAGGAGAAGTTGTAAGCAACAGCGTAGTGAAAGAAACTGTAAAAGTTAAGCTTAAGATAAATAATGAAGAGGTTATGGAGAACTTTAAGATAACAGATGTAGAACTTGTATCTGGAAGCTACGAAGGAATCTTGAATGATGATGAGATTAAAATAGATGTAGAAAACAAAGAAGATGCAATGGACATAAAAAATTTGCTTAAAGATAAATAAGGAGGATATCTCATGAAATCTTCATTGGAAATTTGTAATATGAATACAATTGATGATGTAAATAAAGTTAGAAAAGCTATAGCTAGTAATGAAGGAGTTATAGCCTGTGAGATAAGCAGAGAGAAAAAAGAAGTAAGTATAATATTTGACGATTATTTTGTAAATATAGATGACATCATAGAATCTATAGAAAATCTAGGATATACGGTGCTTTAGTGAAAAATGATGATATAAATGTAGTAAGTTGTAATTACAAGATACTATACAATGGCTAAAAATTCAAAATTAACTTTGAAAATATAAAAAAACGTGTTAAAATAAAACTGGACAATAACTTGTCCAGTTTTATAATTTTAGGAGGTGTTTTTTAATGGCATACAAAATAACAGACGCTTGTGTATCATGCGGAGCTTGTGCATCTGAGTGCCCAGTTAACGCTATAAGCCAAGGAGATTCTATATTTGTAATAGATGCAGACACATGTATCGATTGTGGAAATTGTGCAAATGTTTGTCCAGTAGGAGCTCCAGTACAAGAGTAATAAAACATATAAAGAACTATCTTACATTTTGTGAGATGGTTCTTTTTATTTTACATAAATATAATCATAGTCATTGAAGTGGAGGCATTACAAAAACTGCATTTATGCAATCAGGCATGAAATTTAAACTCAAAGAAGAGTCAGATAGTCTTTCACCATTTTTCATATCAAATATAAAATCCTCTGCGCCCTTGATGTCAAAACCATCCTTCATAAATTTATAGTGCATAGGAATTATAACTTTAGGACTTATCATATTACATAATGTACAAGCTTCTTTTGAATCGAGAGTAAAGTTTCCGCCAACAGGAATTAGTAGAATATCTAAATCTTTTAAAGAACATAGTGTTTCTTTATCTGGAATATGTCCTAAGTCACCTAAATGACATATCTTAAATCCATCGAATTCATATAAAAATATTATATTCTCTCCCCGCTTTAGTCCATTTATATTGTCATGAAAGCTTGGAAGTCCGCTTATACGAAGATCCTTATCTTCATAAGTACCAACAGCATCTATGATTTTTATATTTTCTTTGAAAGGTTCAGTGTAATTATGATTAGAATGACAATGGCTTACAGTAATCAAATTTACAGTTCCTATAAGATTTTTTTCTATAGCAGCACATTTAAAAGGATCTATAAGTATCTTTCTTCCCATGGCAGTTTGTAAAATAAATGACGAGTGTCCCAAATATATTATTTTCATTAAAAAATTACCTCCATAAATTAGCTATAAGCATTTTATATTATAACCATATATTTAAATGTAATTCTAAGAAAATGAGAGAAACTGAATAATATTTTAGGTAAATTACCCATAATCATAGAAAGAAGAATTTTTTAACTATTGAAATAAAGGAGGGAAAATAATAATATTTAATAAAGGTCAAAGAAAGTCAAAATAAAAGGAGAATGGATATGGCTAGATTATCAGATATAATAGAAGAATTTATAAAGGAAATGCTAGAAGAAAGTGGAGATATGGTTCAGATACAAAGAAATGAACTAGCAAATCATTTTAGCTGTGCTCCATCTCAAATCAATTACGTATTAACTACTAGGTTTACAACTGATAGAGGATATATTATAGAGAGTAGAAGAGGGGGAGGCGGATGTATCGTTATCAGACAAATCCCTTATGACAATAAAGATGAGCTTATAAATGTTCTTCAAGAAAAAATAGGAAACAGTATTACTTACAATGGAGCTTTAACTATAATAGAAGGACTTTTAGAATCAAAATTTATTACGGTAAGAGAGGCTGCACTTATGAAACTGGCGGCTAATGACAGAACTTTAAACTATACTGAAGAGAAAAATAAACTGAGAGCAGATATATTAAAGGCTATGATAATGATAATTGGATAGATGTAAAAGGAGGAGATAATATGTTATGCGATAAGTGTAATAAAAACAAAGCTACTATTCATATTGTGAAAATAGTTAATGGTGCAAAGCAGGAAATGAATTTGTGTGAATCCTGTGCAAAGCAGCAAGATGATATAGGATTTTATGGTATGGGGAATATGAGCACTCCATTATATTTTCAAAATCTTTTGAGCGGTCTTATGGATTACATGAAACCATCTCAAGAAAGCATAGCATTAAAAGAGCAGGTATGTGAATATTGTGGGATGACTTATAATGATTTTAAGGAAAAGAGCCTTTTAGGTTGTGAGAAATGCTATGAAACTTTTGCACCTATGGTAAATCCAGTTATAAAAAGAGTGCAAAGGGCAAATGAGCATATAGGTAAGGTGCCTCATAATGGTGGTAAAGAGCTTATAGAGAAAAGAACGTTACTCAAATTAAAAGAAGACCTTCAAAAGGCTATATTAGAAGAGGAATATGAAGAGGCTGCCGTAATTAGAGATAAGATTAAAGAAATTCAAGAGAGAAATAGGGAGGGAGAAAAGTAATGAAAAACTGGATAGAAAATAACGATGATAAAACCATCATTCTAAGCAGTAGAGTAAGACTTGCAAGAAATATAAAAGATAAGCCCTTTCCTAATAGATTGAATAAAGATGAAGCAAAAGAAATAATTAAATCCGTAGAAGATGCTTTCTATACTTCTGATGAAATAAAAGAGGAATTTAGAACTATATACCTTTGGGAAAGAAACAATAATGAAAATGTAAGCTTTCTAGAAAAGCATCTAATAAGCAGTAATCTTCTAAATTCAAAAGATAAGTCAGCTTTCATATGTAAAAATGATGAAACAGTAAGCATAATGATAAATGAAGAGGATCATATAAGAATGCAGTGCATATATGGAGGAATGGCTATAAGGAAGGCTTATGAAGAAATTAACTCTATAGATGATAAGCTTGAAGAAAGCCTAGAGTTTCCTTTTGATGAGAAGTTAGGTTATATTACAGCATGTCCTACAAATTTAGGAACTGGAATGAGGGCTTCTGTGATGCTGCATCTTCCAGCACTAGCTTCAAATAATCAAATTCCAGGAATAATTAATGCTCTAACTCAGGTTGGAATGACGATAAGAGGGCTCTATGGAGAAGGATCAAAGGGATATGGAGACATTTATCAGATATCAAATCAAATAACACTTGGAGTAAGCGAAGAAGATATCATAAATAATATTGAAGCTATAACATCTCAATTAGTAAATCAAGAGTTAGAACTTAGAGAAAAGATGACGGACCAATATAAAACTGAATTAGAAGATAAGATATGCAGATCATTAGGAATATTAAAGACAGCAAGAATTTTAAGTACTCAAGAGGCATTAAATTTGTTATCTAATGTTAGAATGGGGAAAGAAATGGGAATAATAGAAGATGGCGGCATAGAAATGAACAAAATACTTGTAAATGTTCAGCCTGCCACATTGCAATTATCTTATGGAAAAGAATTATCACCTAAAGAGCGTGATATTGAAAGAGCACGACTAGTTAGGAAAAGTCTAGGGCAAATGTAAACACATAGGAGGTGGAGTGTTATGTTTGAAAAGTTTACTGAAAGAGCTCAAAAAGTAGTGATGTATGCTCAAGAAGAAGCAATAGAGTTACGACATGGGTATATAGGTACAGAGCATATATTGCTTGGAATATTAGAGGAGAATGGATTAAGTAAAAATTTATTAAATAAGAAAAATGTGACATTAGAAATTGTAAAAGAATTGATACTACAATATGAAGGACAGGGGGATTTTGGCATTGATCAAAATCAAATCCCTTTAACTCCAAGAACAAAGAGAATTTTGGATTTAAGTCTTGTTGAAGCTAGAAATTTAAATCAAAATTATGTTACTCCGGAGCACATACTTCTTGCTATAACAAGGGAATCAGATGGGGTAGCCTATACTATCTTGACTAATATAGGTGTCAATATGGATTCTTTAAGACAAGAACTTTTATCAAGTTTTTCAAATCAAGGAAATGGAAAGACAACTAGAGATAATGTAAATAAGCATGTAAATACACCAACTTTAAATCAATATGGGAGAGACTTAACGGACCTAGCTAGAGAAGGAAAACTTGACCCAATCATAGGAAGGGACTCAGAAACACAGAGAGTTCTAGAAATCCTCTGCAGGAGAACTAAGAATAACCCATGTTTTATAGGAGATCCAGGTGTAGGCAAGACAGCTATAGTAGAAGGATTAGCGGAGAAGATAGTAGAAGGAAATATACCTGAGATTCTAGCAAGCAAAAGGGTTGTAACCTTAGATATATCATCACTTCTTGCTGGTTCAAAGTATAGAGGTGAATTTGAAGAGAGACTAAAGAAGGTTATGGAGGAAATCCGCAAGGCTGGAGACATAATTTTATTCATTGATGAGATACACACAATAGTAGGAGCAGGAGGTGCAGAGGGAGCAATTGATGCTTCTAATATTTTAAAGCCAGCATTAGCTAGAGGAGAAATTCAATGTATAGGTGCTACTACAATAGATGAATATAGAAAATATATAGAAAAGGATGCCGCTCTAGAAAGGCGTTTTCAACCGGTAATGGTAGTAGAACCTACAAAGGAAGAAACATTGCAGATTCTTAAAGGGGTAAGAGATAAGTATGAAGCTCATCATGGAGTTAAGATAACAGATGAAGCTTTAGAAGCATCAATAACTCTTTCAGATAGATATATAACTGACAGATATCTACCGGATAAAGCAATAGATCTTATGGATGAAGCTGCAGCCAAGATTAGAATAGAAAACCTTACAACACCTCCAGATTTGAAAATGTTAGAGGAGGCTCTAAATAAGGTTGAAAAAGAAAAGGAAGATGCTATAAACCTTCAAGACTTTGAAAAAGCAGCCTCACTAAGAGACAATGAAAGAGAGATAAAGAATAAAATAGAGGCATGCAAGATTAATTGGAAGTCAGAAGCTAATATAAGAACAAAAGTAGTTGGAGAAAGAGAAATAGCATCAGTAGTTTCAAGATGGACTAAGGTTCCCGTAGAAAAACTTACAGAAACGGAATCAGAAAGACTACTAAATCTTGAGAATATACTTCATGGAAGAGTTATAGGTCAAGATGAAGCAGTCAGAGCTATATCAAAAGCAGTAAGACGTGCTAGGGTAGGATTAAAGGACCCTAATAGGCCAATAGGATCATTTATATTCTTAGGACCAACAGGAGTAGGAAAAACTGAGTTAAGTAAAGCATTAGCAGAAGCTATGTTTGGAAATGAAAACAGTATGATAAGAATCGATATGTCTGAATACATGGAGAAACACTCAGTGTCTAGACTTATAGGTTCACCTCCAGGATATGTGGGATTTGATGAAGGTGGTCAACTTACTGAAAAGGTAAGACGTAATCCATACTCAGTAATTCTATTTGATGAAATAGAAAAGGCGCATCCAGAAGTATTTAATATATTACTTCAAATATTAGAGGATGGAAGGCTTACTGATGGAAAAGGAAAGACTGTAAACTTTAAAAATACAATTATAATAATGACATCTAATGCTGGAGCTAATACTCTTAAAAAGCAAAAAACTTTAGGATTTGCTACTGATGATTTTGAACAAGACAGTGAATACGAAAAGATGAAGGAAAATATTATGGAAGAACTTAAGAGAAGCTTCAGACCAGAATTCTTAAACAGGATAGATGATATAATAGTGTTCCATGAAATAAAAGAAGAAGACTTATCTAAGATAGTTAAGCTTATGCTTCACTCTGTAACAGAAAGGCTTCAAACACAGGAAATATATCTAAACTTTAATGAAGATGTTACAAAGCATCTTGCGAAAAAAGGATTTGATCCTGTATATGGAGCTAGACCACTCAGAAGAGCTATAACAAAAGCTGTAGAAGATAAATTGAGTGAGGAAATCCTAAAAGGAAATATACAAAGAGGAGACTCTGTGAATATCACATTGAAGGACAATGACCTTGAATTCACTAAGACAGATACTCAAAATGATATATTATAATTAATAAAAAATCCTCATACTTTTGATTGAATTAAAATCATAGGTATGGGGATTTTAAAAATCAATAAAATATTTTAACTGGTATAGACAACTATAACTCTATATTATATAATCACATTAGGAGGGATGATTATGATAAATAAAAATAGTCCGATCCCAGTATACTATCAGCTTAAAGAAGACATAGAACAGAAGATAAACAATGGTTTTTGGAAAGTAGGACAGTGTATAGATAGTGAAAGAGAGCTTTCAGAAAGTTATGGAGTGTCAAGAATGACCATAAGACAGGCTTTAGGAGAGCTGGTTAATGAAGGAATATTAGTAAGGGAAAAAGGTAAAGGAACTTTTGTCTGTGAGCCTAAGCTGAAGCAAAAGGATATAATGAGCTTTTCATCCATAATAGAAAAGATGGGAATGAAGTTAGATAATAAAGTAATAGAATTTAAGGTTATAGATACCCCAGCTACAATGGAAGAGGTATTTCCATTTGAGCATCTTTATAAGATAAACAGAATGAGGATAGTAGATGGAGAGAGTATAGCAAATGAAGTTGTATATATACCATGTGATTACTGCGGGTATTTAGATGAAAAGATGTTAGAAGGGTCATTATTTAGTATTTTAAAAAATTTTGGCTATGATATAGATTACTCGGAATCATCATTACAGGGAGTCTTACCAAATGATGAGTACAGAGAATTATTTAACATTAATTATGATGTACCTTTTTTAAGAAACATAAGTAGAAACATAGATAAATATGGAAAGGTAATTTTTATAGAGGACGCAATATACAGGTCCGATAAGTATATATTAGAAGTTAATATTTCTAGGAGAGAGGGAAGAATAAGATGAGGATATTAGTAGAAAAAAATTATGAAGCTATGAGCAAAAGAGCAGCAGAGGAAATGGCTGCGGTTATAAAGGAAAAGAATGACTGTGTTTTAGGATTAGCTACAGGGGGAACTCCAGTTGCTATGTATAAGGAACTTATAAACATGTATGAAAATGGAGAATTAGATTTTTCTAAAGTTTCATCAATAAACCTAGATGAATACAGAGGACTTTCAGGGGATCATCCTCAAAGTTATAGATATTTTATGAATACAAATCTATTCAATCACATTAACATAGACAAGTCAAAGACTTTTGTACCAAATGGATTAGCAGAAGATGCAGAAAAAGAATGTGAAAACTACGATAAAAAGATAGAAGAGTTAGGCGGAATAGATATTCAATTATTAGGAATAGGACCAAATGGTCACATTGGATTTAATGAGCCAGATGAGTATCTAAATACTAGAACTCACTTAACTAAATTAGAAGAAACTACTATAGAAGCAAATGCAAGATTTTTTGATAATATAGATGAGGTTCCAAGAGAAGCAATAACTATGGGCCTTGGCGGAATAATGAAAGCAAAAAGAATACTTCTTATAGCAAGCGGAAAGAATAAAGCAGAAGTTATAGAAGCTTTAGCAAGCGGAAAGATAACAACACAAATTCCAGCAACACTATTACAGGTGCATCCAAATGTTACAGTAATAGTTGACGAAGAAGCTGCATCTTTAATAAAGTAGGATTCTAGTGTATAATATTAATTGAAAATATTAAGAATTATGCAATTATTAGAGACTGATATAGTTTCTAATAGAAGGTGGGGGATTCTATGATTCAAAGAATTAAATTAAATCTTGAAGCTGTAGAAGCTATGTTATACTATTGGCAGGCAGCAAGTGAAAAGGAAAATATCTCAGAAGTATTTTTCAATGATGTTGCAAATATGAAAGCTTTAAGCATAGCTTATGATGATGAATTTGATGGAGAGTCTGTAAGGCGTGCATTAAGCGCCATCAAAAACAGAGAGCCATTCACAGGAAACAAGAAGGAAAGGAAATTCTGGAACAACAACATGTGGATGATGGAAGATCTAGAATACACTAAAGCAATGGCTAATCCTGTAAAACAGTTAAATGTAGATGACTTACTAGAAGATTTACAAAACGTAGAGAATAAGAACAACTATGAAGAGCTTGAGGTTATATTCTCACCATTACATTCAGATGAATATCTTATAGTTAAAAATGCATTGGTTATAAACTTCTTTAGAGTAAGACCAAGCGATTACGATGAAAATACTTTTATCGGAGATAAAGAGATAAAGGTATATATAAAAGAAAAGTTAGTTGAATTATTGACTAAATAGGAAGAGACCTGTAAAATGATTTAAATTATTTTACAGGCTTCTTTTTTATATACCAATATTTAAATTTGATTTTGACTATATATGTTGATATAAAGATATAAAAGAAAATATTTTTGAATAATATAAATGTAAGTAAAATAACAACTGTTTCTTCAAAATATGATAATATATATAGATATGGTCAATAATAAAAGATATATTAATGTAAATTTATTGATTATAAGGAATTAAAAAATGTATAATAAATTTATATGTTTAACTAAAGAACATTCTTATGATTTAATATAAAAATTTTTAGGAGTTGATAAGGTGGCAAAGTCAAAAACAGTTTATGTTTGTCAGCAATGTGGTTATGAAACAGCTAAATGGATGGGAAAGTGTCCTTCTTGTAATAATTGGAATAGTTTTGTGGAAGAACAAAAGATTCCAGAAGGTAAGGTGAAGAATCCATTAGCTAACGTTATATCAACTTCAACTCCAAGAAGCATAAAGGAAATAAAATCTGGAGAGCAAGAAAGATTTGATACTGGTATGCCTGAACTTAACAGAGTTTTAGGGGGAGGGCTTGTAAGGGGGTCCCTTACACTTATATCTGGAGATCCTGGAATTGGGAAATCAACACTTCTTCTTCAAAGCGCTAGTAGCATAGCTGGTAAGTATGGTAAGGTATTATATGTTTCAGGTGAGGAGTCGGAAGAACAAATAAAGATGCGTGCAGATAGATTGGATGCGGTTTCTTCAAATTTGTTTATTGTTTCAGAAACTAATCTTGAAACTATAGAAAAGCATGTAAATGATATAAATCCTATGTTTGTTATCTTAGACTCTATTCAAACTCTATTTAAATCTACGGTGTCCTCAGCACCAGGAAGTGTATCCCAAGTTAGAGAATGTGCAAATGACATAATGAGAATTGGAAAAGGAAGAAACATTCCATTTTTTATAGTTGCCCACGTTACTAAGGCAGGAGAACTGGCAGGACCAAGAGTCCTTGAACACATAGTGGATACAGTTTTATATTTTGAAGGTGAGAGGTCAGAGGAGTTTAGAATACTCAGAACCATCAAAAATAGATTTGGAACAACTAGTGAAATTGGAGTTTTTGAAATGAAACAGGAGGGTCTTATGGAGGTTTACAACCCATCAAAGATATTCCTAGAAGACACAAGTTTTAATCAAGAGGGTGCTATGGTAATAGGTATAATGGAAGGCAGTAGACCTATATTAGTAGAGGTTCAGGCACTAGTTAGTGAGACAAATGCTTACAACCCGAGAAGAACTGCTGTTGGAATAGAGGTATCTAGATTGAATCTAATATTGGCGGTATTAGAAAAGAAACTTAAGATACCATTCTACAATTGTGATGTTTATGTAAATGTTGTAGGGGGGCTTAATATACAAGGTCCTGTGGCAGATTTAGGAGTAGCACTAGCGCTTATATCAAGCTCAAAGAATACACCGTCAAAACTTGAAAATATGATAGCTATAGGAGAAATAGGTCTTACAGGGGAAGTGCGTCCTATAATGTCTAGTGAGAGAATCGTAAATGAAGCTTATAAGATGGGATTTAATAATGTTATATTACCCAAAAGAAATAAAGATAATATAGATATAGACGGAATAAATATAGTAGGAGTAAAAACATTGAGAGAAGCCCTTAATTCAGTATTTTAATGAGGAGTGTATAGTAAGGTGAGGATTGAAAATGACAAAGAATTAAAAAATATTTTAAAGATAATGGGCCCCGGAACGCAATTAAGGGATGGTTTAGAGAATATATTAAGAGCTAAAACAGGTGGACTTTTAGTATTGGGAGACAGTAACGAAATCTTAAATATAGTAGATGGTGGGTTTAACATAAATGCTGAATACAGTCCTTCGTATGTATATGAGTTAGCTAAGATGGATGGTGCTATAGTAATAAGCTCAGACTTAAAAAAGATAGTAAGAGCAAACGCACAGCTTATACCAAACTCATCAACTCAAACATATGAAACTGGTACCAGGCATAGAACTGCAGATAGGGTTGCAAGACAGACAGGAGCTATAGTTATTGCAATATCTCAAAGAAGAAATATAATTACAGTTTATAAAGGCAGTATAAAATATGTGTTGAGAGACAGTAGTGTTATAATAACTAAGGCAAATCAAGCAATACAGACTTTAGAGAAATATGTTTCAGTCTTAGATAGAGTCATTGACAATTTAAACTTATTGGAGTTTCAAGACTTAGTTACTCTATTTGATGTAGTCACATCAGTACAAAGAACTGAAATGGTTATGAGAATAGTTTCTGAGATAGAGAGATATATATGTGAGCTTGGCAATGAAGGAAGACTTATATATATGCAGCTTAATGAACTAATAAAAAATATAGAGAGAGATGGATTACTTCTTATTAGAGATTACTGTAGAGAAGACATGGATTACAATGAAATATATGAAGAACTTCAATCATTAACTCAGGAGGAACTTTTAGATTTAGAAGAGGTAGGTAAGATTTTGGGATTTAATACTAAATCTTTAGTTGATACTTTAATTTCACCAAGAGGTTATAGAATGCTTAACAAGGTTCCAAGAATACCAGCTCAAGTAATAGAAAATTTAGTTAAAGAATTTAAAGAATTAAAGCTTGTTATCGAAGCTAATTATGATGAACTTGATAAGGTTGAGGGGATTGGAGAAGCTAGGTCTAAAGCTATAAAGAACGGACTTAGAAGGATAAAAGAACAAGTGTCTTTAGATAAGCAACTTTAAGAAATAAAAAGGCTATAACTATTAGAGTATGGTTATAGCCTTTAATGCTATAAATATATATGTATAAAAATACATTACTCTCCTGCATAAGAGTATAAAATAAAGTGTTAGATAAGCGTATATTCTATCTTAGTCTATATTTTCCTAAAGTGTTTAGCTTATCATACTCATTAATTAGAACATCATATAGATTTAAGTCTAATGCATTGCAAAGTGATGCGATATAAAACAAATGATTTCCTAGTTCTGTAGAGATAATATCTCTACAATTGTCACAAAGCTCCCCGCTTAAATGTGATTTAAGACAATTATTAAGTTCTTCTATAGTTTGAGTTTCATCAGGAATACATTGTTTCTTACCATTGATTTCTATACAACCGCAATTGGTAACAGATTTTATTAAGGCTCTATTTACCCTTGCTTGAGACTCATCTAGTTTAGTAATTATATCCAATATGCTTTTGTGTCTTAAAAGAGATTCGCTCACACAGTTTTGGAAATCATCAAAAATCATATCTTTCATTTAGTCTCAACTCCTTAAAGAAATACTTATTATGGCTTATAAGGTAATTATAGTTTTCTTAAGTTAATTTTGTCAATAAACTTAAGAAAGATAACTAAGATGTGTATATATTAAATCACAATAAAAACTTTGTATAGGGGGTGAAAATATATAGATTTGAAAAAATAACATATAAATACAAAGAGTTAATATTTTTGGATGATAGTAAAAATTTTATTAAAGTATAATAACTTATATTGAAAAGGAAAATTGCTTAATATATAGTTATAATAGGATTTAAAAATTATATTTAAGTCAATAATGTTTTATAGGAGGTGAATTTAGTTGTTGAGGAAAATATTGAGGATTTCTTTTACAATCATAGGTATGACTATAGGGTTTTACCTTGGAACTATTGTTTTAGCAACAGAGTTCTTAAAAAGTTTTAAAGAGAGTGTTATAAAAAGTGGTGGAGTATTAGCTATAATATCACTAATATGCGGACTTATATTATATTTATTGTTCCCTTGGATATATAAGAATTTAAGAAAATTAATGGACTATATAGAAAAGAACATGCAGAAGCTTAGTGCTATGGAAATAATATTTGGGGCTGTAGGTGCTATATTATTCTTAGTGATTTCTGCACTAGTATTTAGTGTTCTAACTGGAGTACCTAGAGTGGGTAAATTACTATATGCTGTTATAAATATAATAATGGCTGTTTTAGGTGCTGATCTTGCTATAAAGAAGAAAGATGAGATTCTGAATGCATTAGGAAACTTTAAGAAAGTTGGATCAAACAAAGATAAAAAAGTTAAACATTCATATAAAGGAACTCCTAAGGTTCTAGATACATCTGTTATTATAGATGGAAGAATTGCGGATTTATGTAAGACTGGGTTTATAGAAGGAACTTTAGTAATTCCTAATTTTGTTTTAGAAGAGCTTAGACATATAGCTGATTCCTCTGATGGGCTAAAAAGAAACAGAGGAAGAAGGGGGCTTGATATATTAAACAAAATTCAAAAGGAATTGGATATAGATGTTGAGATATCAGAAAAAGATTTTCCTGATATAGCTGAAGTAGACAGCAAGCTTTTAAAATTAGCTCAGGTTTTAGGTGGTAAAGTAATAACTAACGACTACAATCTAAATAAGGTTGCAGAATTTCAGGGAGTACCTGTTCTAAATATAAATGAATTGGCTAATGCTATAAAACCAGTGCTTCTTCCAGGAGAAGAGATGAGTATACAGATTATCAAAGACGGTAAGGAATCTGGTCAAGGGGTCGCATATCTAGATGATGGTACTATGATTGTAGTAGAAGGTGGAAGAAAGCATATAGGAGAAGATCTAGATGTTATAGTAACCTCTGTACTTCAAACTCCAGCAGGAAGAATGATATTTGCTAAAGAAAAATAATTTGCTTTAAGATTATTGACCCTTAGGGAGGATGAAAAGATTGAGTAAAAATTATGCTCTTATCGTAGCAGGAGGAAAAGGTAAGAGAGTAGGTCGGGATATAAGTAAGCAATTTATTTGTATCAACAATAAGCCTATTATCTGGTATACCATAAAAGCCTTTGAAAGCTGTGAGCATATAGATGGTATAGTCGTTGTAATATCTAAAGATGATATGGATTATTTCAACGAAAATGTATTAGAAGTATATGATTTTAAAAAAATATTAGCTGTTGTAGAGGGTGGCGCTGAAAGGCAGGATTCAGTTTATAATGGACTCTTAATGATGAAGGATTGTGATATAGTTTTAATTCATGATGGAGCAAGGCCTTTTGTTTCTGAGAAAATAATAAACGAAGGAATAGAATATGCTAAATCATATGGTGCAGCAGCTTGTGGTGTTATGCCAAAGGACACAATAAAGGTGAAAGACAGTGATGATTTCTCAAAAGAAACTCTTCAAAGAGACACTTTATTTGCAGTGCAGACACCTCAATGTTTTGAATATAACAGCATTAAAAAAGCCCATGAGTTTATAAGAAAAGAAAATCTTATGGTGACTGATGATACGATGGTTATCGAAAAGCTTGGTAAAAGAGTATATCTTTATGAAGGCAGTTACACTAACATCAAAGTTACTACTCCAGAAGATATAGAGGTTGCGGAAATTATATCCAAAGGTATTGTTGACAATAACCATCAGTAAAATATATAATATAAACAAAACTTTAGAGCTCGCCTTACAATGATAAGGTGAGCTCTTATTATACAAGGCTTGGAGGGTTAGATATGAGAATGAAAAATACTTTATCATGTACTCTTAGAAATGCACCGGCAGAAGCAACAAAGGACATAGAAAGCTACAAGCTTATGCTTAGGGCAGGGATCATAAGAAAAGAAGCTCCAGGGGTATTTAACTTTTTACCTTTAGGAATGAAAGTGGTAAATAACATAAAAAAAGTTATTTTAGATACTATGGAGGAGTTGAATAGTGAAGAAATAAAATCTTCTTATTTAAGTAATGCATTCATAAACGGTTTTACAACAAAAGATTGTTATAATAATACATATTCTTTAAATAGGAACTATATAAGCAAGCTTACAGGAACATTTGGAGAAGTATTGGAGAACACAAAGAATAATGTATATAGATTTCATGAATTTACAACGGACTTTGAAAATATAGAGAAACCAAAGCATGGGCTTTTAAAGTGTAGAGAAAATATAATATTTCAAGGTTTTGAAATTCAAGGATTAGAGTCAGAAGAATCTAAAGAAAATCCTATGAAAGAAGAGATAATTAAAGACTTAGAAAATATGGGACTGGATGTATTTACTCTTAAAAATTGTATCACAAATGATTTAATAATAGAAGATATAGTAGTTTCAAGCGATTTAGGGGAAGATATGCTTTTACAATGTAAATCCTGTGAGACAATGGAAGAAAGTGAAATGTTTTCAATACATCCTCAGATAAATCAGCAAGATGAAGTAAAAGATAAAAATAAAGTCCTAACCCCTGATATAAAAACGATTGATGATTTAGTTAAATTTCTTGACATAAAGAAAGAAAATATAGCTAAAACCCTTATATATAAGGCGGGAAAGAAAACTATAGCTGTAATGATTCCTGGAAATAGGGATGCAAGTGAGGGAAAAATAAAAGAATTCTTAAAGTGTTTCCCTATTATAGATATGGCTGATGAAGAAAGTGTCAAATTTGCAACAGGAGCAGATATAGGATTTGCAGGTCCAATAGGAATAAAAGCTGATTATCTTCTAGTAGATGAAGAAGTAGCTAATATGAAAAATTTTGTAGTAGGGGCTAATGACACAAATTATCACTATATAAATGTGAATTACGGAAGAGACTTTGAAGGTCTTATTGGAGATTTTAAGACGGCAGAAGGAAGAGATACATGCAAAGAATGTGATGGTGAACTTTGTAGCAGTTCTTATATAAAGATAGGCAGTTTTATAACTAATAAAAATATAGGAATAAAGGGAAGATCATCTGTTACAGTTAATGAAATTAAAATAAATATATCTAGAGTCTTAGGATTAATAGTAGAAAATCATAGTAAAGAAAATGAGATAATATGGCCGGAAATTATTTGTCCATATCATGTAGCGATAATAATTGCTTTAGGAAAAAATGAAGAACAGATTAAAGCTGGTGAAGATTTATATAAAAGAATAAGAGCTATAGATAAAAATGTAATATTAGATGACAGAGAAGATAGGGTTGGAGCAAAATTTAAAGATATAGAGCTTATGGGAGTTCCAGTGAGAATTGTAGTTGGAAAGTATATAAAGGATGGTATGGTTGAATATAAAGATCGTAATAGTGATGAGCCCAGTATTATATCCTTAGATGAAGTTGTAGATAGAATAAACTAAATTTTAATCTTCAGATAAAATCTTTATAATTTTAAATAGGTCTAGTACGTTAAATTTAATTTCTATGATATAATATATTTGTATTTTGCTGTATTTAAATACACGAGGAGGTAATTAGTTTTATGATTAAGATATATAATACCCTTACCAGAAAAAAAGAGGACTTTGTTCCGATTAATGATAAAGAAGTAAAGATGTATGTGTGTGGACCGACTGTATATAATTATTTTCATATAGGTAACGGAAGAACTTTCATAGTTTTTGATACTATAAGAAAATACTTAGAGTATAGAGGTTATGATGTTAAGTTTATTCAAAATTTTACAGATATAGATGACAAGATGATAAAAAGAGCGAATGAAGAGAACTCAACAGTAAAAGAAGTTGGAGATAAATATATAGAAGAATATTACAAAGACGCTGATGGTTTAAAGCTTAAAAGAGCAACTGTAAATCCTAGAGCAACTGAATATATGGATGAGATTATAGAATTTGTAGAAGCTCTTATAGAAAAGGGTTATGCTTATGAAGTAGATGGAGATGTATATTTCAGTACGAAGAAATTCGATGAATATGGAAAGCTTTCAGGTCAAAATCTTGATGATCTTCAAGCTGGAGCAAGAATAAATGTAGATGAAAGAAAAAATGACCCTATGGATTTTGCCATATGGAAAGCTCAGAAGCCTGGTGAACCTGCTTGGAAGAGCCCATGGGGAATGGGAAGACCAGGATGGCATATTGAGTGCTCATGCATGTCCTATAAGCTTCTAGGAGAAACTATAGATATACATGCAGGTGGATCAGATTTGGTTTTTCCTCACCATGAGAATGAAATAGCACAAAGTGAATGTAGAACAGGAAAGCCTTTTGCAAAGTATTGGATGCATTCAGCTTTTCTTAATGTAAACAACCAAAAGATGTCTAAGTCTTTAAACAATTTTTTTACAGCTAGAGAAGTTTTAGAAAAGTATGACGCAGAAGTAGTTAGATTCTTAATGCTTTCAGCTCATTACAGAACTCAATTGAATTTCAGTTCAGAACTTTTAGATTCTGCAAAATCTTCTATGGAAAGACTATATAATGCAGTATTTAACTTAGAGAACTTATTAAAAGAAGTTAAGAGTGAAAATTTTACACATAGCGAAAAGGAATATGTTAAGACTTTAGATTCTTATAGAGAAAAATATATAGAAAAAATGGATGATGACTTCAACACTGCAGATGGAATATCAACTATTTTTGATTTAGTTAGAGACGTTAATACAAATATAAATGCAGAGTCATCTAAGGAACTAGTTAAGTATGCTTTAGGACTTATAAGAGAACTTGGAAAGCCTCTTGGAATATTAGAAAATTCAACACAAAATGATTTAGAAGCTCATGTTGAAAAGCTTATTGAAGATAGACAAAATGCAAGAAAAGAAAGAAATTGGGCTTTAGCAGATAAGATAAGAGATGATTTAAAAGCTCAAGGAATTGTATTAGAAGATACACCTCAAGGAGTAAGATGGCATTTAAAAAATGATTAAAGGCGTGTAATTAAAAGGAGGCTTTAAAGCCTCCTTATTTTAAATAAAATTATGCTACAAATTTATTTATATATATAGTATTATTAATTGTATTAATTAAACTAGAGGAGAAATGTTATGAGCAATAACTTTTTACATGAAACCTTAACTGTAGAGGAAGCCAGACAAATCAGTCCTCTAAATTTGGCTTTTATAGGTGATGGAGTTTATGAACTTTATATAAGAGATTATATATTAAAAAATCACAAAAAGATGTCAGCACACAAATTACATTTAAATGCAATAAGCTATGTAAAAGCATCAGCACAAAGTGATATAATAAAGGATTTAGAAGATAATCTGACAGATGAAGAGATTGGGATTTACAAAAGAGGAAGAAATGCTAAATCACCAACTGTTCCGAAAAATGCAGATGTTAGGGAGTATAGAAATGCCACAGGCCTTGAGGCTCTAGTTGGTTTTTTATATTTAACAGACCAAAAGGAAAGGCTAGAAGAGCTTATGTGCAAAATGATTGAAAGTAGAAAAAATGACATCAAATAACCAAGGAGGTATTAGTAAAATGAAATTAAAGGTTTCGCTTATAGAATATACGCCAAATCCAGAAGCAGTAATTGCAGCAGCAGCAAAATTATGTTACAGCCAAGTTGGAATTGATGAGATAATGGAAAATTTAAATGAGCAAAATATAGAGAAGTTTTTAAACATGTTAATGTCTTATGGTCATGAGTCTCCTATAGAACATGTAAGCTTTACGTTTGCGGCAGAAGGAGTATCTAGAAGCTTAACTCATCAGCTTGTTAGACATAGAATTGCTTCTTACTCTCAACAAAGTCAACGTTATGTAAAATTAGATCAGTTTGAATATATAGTTCCACCAGCAATAGAAAATAACGACAAAGCTAAAGATATATATATAAAGGCTATGGAGCAGTGCCAAAGATCTTATGATGAATTAGCAGATATGCTTAAAGCTCAATACATAGAAGGCGGCATGAAAGAAAAGGCTGCAGAGAAAAAGGCTATAGAAGATGCTAGATATGTTTTCCCTAATGCATGTGAAACAAAGATAGTATTTACAATGAATGCAAGATCTTTAATGAATTTTTTTAGACATAGATGCTGTACGCGAGCTCAATGGGAAATAAGAGCTATGGCTGATGAGATGTTAAAGGAAGTAAAAAAGGTTGCGCCAACTTTATTTAAATATGCTGGTCCAAGTTGCGTGAATAGCCAATGTCCAGAGGGGACTATGACTTGTGGAGAAATACTGGAGATTAGAAAAAGATATTTAGGACAAAATTAATGATAGAAAAGTAACGAAAGGAGAACTGATTATGGCAAAGATTAATAGAAATTCAAGTAAGAATAGTAATAAGAGTAAAAATAATATAAGTAACAAGCAACCGAAAAAAGTGGTAGCAGAGCCTATGAGAGAGGACATTGTTCTAGGAAGAAACGGAGTTATAGAGGCTTTAAAAGCCAAAATAACTGTAGAGCAGATTCTTATATCCAAGGGTGAGAAAGAGGGGTCCATAGTTAAGATTATGGCTTTGGCTAAAGAAAAGGGAGTTGTAATCAAAGAAGTTGATAGAAAGAAATTGGATTCATTAAGTCAAGGAGAGGCACATCAAGGTGTCGTTGCTATGGTAACGCCATTTAGATATTCAGAAATTCAAGATATTCTTGATAGAGCCAAAGAAAGGGAAGAATCTCCTTTTATAATAATATTAGATGAGATAGAAGACCCTCATAATTTAGGTTCTATAATAAGAACTGCTGAGCTTTGTGGAGCTCATGGAATTATAATTCCAAAGAGAAGAAATGTAGGAGTTACTCCAACTGTATACAAAACATCTGCAGGCGCAGTTAATTATATGAAAATAGCTAAGGTTTCCAACATTAATAATACAATTGATGAATTAAAGAAAGAGAATATATGGGTATATGGGGCTGATGGAGAAGCAGAGAACTTCAGTTACAATGTGGATTTCAAAGGTGCAGTAGCGTTGGTTATAGGTAGTGAGGGAAGAGGGATATCTAAACTTACAAGAGAAAAATGCGACGTTATGGTAAAGATACCTATGGTAGGGAAAGTTAACTCCTTGAATGCATCAGTTGCTGGAGGAATATTAATGTATGAAGTTCTAAAGTCTCGTTTGTAGGAGAAAAGTGTGAGAATTGTATTTGTAGATGGATATAATGTAATTAACCATTGGCATATACTCAAAACTATGAAGGAATATAGCTATGAAACTGCAAGAATAAAGTTGATTGAGATATTAAATAATTATGCTAGCTTTACTGGATATAAGGTGGTTTTAGTATTTGATGCCCATTTGATTCCGGGAAATATAGAGACTACAGAAAAACATGGCGAAATAAAAGTCGTGTTTACTAAAGATGGAGAGACAGCAGATAGTTATATAGAAAGAAGCGTAAATGACATAGGAAGAAAAGTTGAAGTTGTAGTGGTAACATCGGATTCTTTAGAGCAGCAGCTTGCCTTTCAAAGAGGTGCTATAAGAACTTCATCTATAGAATTCGGAGTTGAAGTAAGAGAGATAGAAGGAAAGATAAGTAAAAAGTCAGAGAGGCAGATTAGCAAAAATCGAAATCGGCTAGAAGATGCATTAGATCAAGAAACTTTGGAAAAACTTGAGAAGATGCGCAGGAGCCGTTGAGATTGCTTGACTTATGGAATTGTGGTAGCATATAATGAATGTGTATGACGTATATTTTGGAGGGGATACTATGGAGGGTAAAGGGAGTGCTATAGATACTAAGGGCGAATTTGATAACAAACTTGATGAAGAAATTGCTATGGAAGCTAAGGAAGGCAATAAAAGAGCTCAAGAGTATTTAATCAATAAATATCAAAATTTTGTAAAATCTAAATCTAAGTCTTATTTTCTTATTGGTGCAGATAAAGAAGATATTTATCAAGAAGGTATGATAGGACTTTATAAGGCTATACGAGATTTTAGACCAGATAAATTAGCATCCTTTAAAGCTTTTGCCGAATTATGTGTTACACGTCAGATAATAACTGCTATAAAAACAGCTACTAGACAAAAACACATTCCGCTTAATACATATGTATCTTTAAATAAACCTATATATGAAGAAGAATCAGATAGAACTCTTTTAGATGTATTAGCTGGACTTAAAGTTACAGATCCGGAAGAGTTGGTTATAAGCAATGAAGAGATGAAGCATATAGAAAAAGAAATAGGACAAGTATTATCAGATTTAGAAATGGAAGTGCTTATGTCTTATCTAGATGGAAAATCATATCAAGAAATAGCTTGCGATTTAGATAGGCATGCAAAATCTATAGATAACGCACTACAAAGAGTAAAGAGAAAACTAGAAAAATGTCTCAATAAATAAAGAATGAAAAGCCTTAATATATTAAGGCTAAAAAAGTATAAATCTATTGACAAGAAAAGAAAAAAATATTAAAATAATAAAAGTAATAATAGAAGTGGGAATAAATATCTCACTTCTATTTGAGTGCCCATGTAGCTCAGTAGGCAGAGCGTCGCCTTGGTAAGGCGGAGGTCGGCGGTTCGAGCCCGCTCGTGGGCTCCAAAATTTTGGAGAAAAGAAAACGCTAGGTAGAGTTTGTGAAAGAAGTATAAGGGAGGAATAGAAAAATGGCAAAGGCAAAATTTGAAAGAAATAAGCCACACGTAAATATCGGAACAATAGGACACGTAGACCACGGTAAGACAACATTAACAGCTGCAATCACAACGGTTTTAGCAAACCAAGGATATGCAGATGCGTTTAAGTATGACGAAATAGATAAGGCACCAGAAGAAAAAGAAAGAGGAATTACAATCAACACTGCACACGTAGAGTATCAAACAGAGAACAGACACTATGCACACGTTGACTGCCCAGGCCACGCTGACTACGTTAAGAACATGATAACAGGAGCAGCACAAATGGACGGAGCTATACTAGTTGTATCAGCAGCAGATGGTCCAATGCCTCAAACAAGAGAGCATATACTACTAGCTTCAAGAGTTGGAGTTAACTACATAGTAGTATTCTTAAATAAAGCAGATATGGTAGACGATCCAGAACTAATTGAATTAGTAGAAATGGAAGTAAGAGAACTATTAAATGAGTATGATTTCCCAGGAGACGATACTCCAATAATAGTAGGATCAGCATTAAAAGCATTAGAAAATCCAACAGATCCAGAAGCAACTAAGTGTATAGTTGAATTAATGGAAGCAGTAGATAGCTATATCCCAACTCCAGAAAGAGCAACAGATAAGCCATTCTTAATGCCAGTAGAAGATGTATTCACAATCACTGGAAGAGGAACAGTTGCAACAGGAAGAGTTGAGAGAGGAATACTACACGTAGGAGACGAAGTAGATATCGTAGGATTAAGCGAAGAGAAGAGAAAGACAGTAGTAACAGGAATAGAAATGTTCAGAAAGTTACTAGACGAAGCGCAAGCTGGAGACAACATAGGAGCACTATTAAGAGGAATCCAAAGAACAGATATCGAAAGAGGTCAAGTACTAGCAAAAGTTGGATCAGTACATCCTCACAAGAAGTTCGTAGGTCAAGTATACGTACTTAAGAAAGAAGAAGGTGGAAGACATACTCCATTCTTTGATGGATATAGACCACAATTCTATTTCAGAACAACTGACGTTACAGGATCAATCAAGTTACCAGAAGGAATGGAAATGGTAATGCCAGGAGACCATATCGACATGAATGTTGAATTAATAACAGAAGTAGCAATGGACGAAGGACTAAGATTCGCTATCAGAGAAGGTGGAAGAACAGTAGGTTCTGGAGTTGTTACTAGCATAATAGAGTAATTTTAATCAAGTAATTTTCATAGGACTAGGGGTTACCTAGTCCTTTGTGAAATAAAACTGTTTTATACTACATAGAACTTATTGATTTAATTTAGGAGAGAGTGGCGCTTGGTGCAACAAATACAAGTTGACACAATTTTTGAATTATGATAAAGTATGTAGGTAATACGCAACGAAAAGCTACAGAATATGAGCTTTCTATAGATATATAAATGGAGGTGCACATCATGAGAGTTAAGGTAACATTAGCATGTACTGAGTGTAAGCAAAGAAATTATAACTCAATGAAGAACAAGAAGAATGATCCAGACAGACTAGAATTAAAGAAGTATTGTAAATTCTGTCAAAAACATACTCTTCACAAAGAGACTAAGTAGTTTAGACCTCACACCTATTATTATTTTAAGGATGTGAATAATATGGCTTTAGATGTAAATAATACAAAGAAGGACCAAGTTAAAAAAAATAAGGAATCTAAAAATATATTCTCTAAATTTTTCAAATTCCTTAAAGAGGTTAAGGCTGAAATAAAGAGAATAACTTGGCCAGATAAAAAGGATGTTAAAAAGGCATCAATAGCAGTAGCTACTTTTTGTTTGATCTATATTTTATTTATAGGCGGAGTTGACATAGTTTTCAAAAACCTCTTTGATTTAATTGCTAAACTAATTTAAATTTAAAAAGGAGGTTGGGATGTTTAACATCCCTAAAATTATGGGAGAAAAAGCTAGATGGTACGTAGTACACACATATTCTGGGTATGAAAATAAAGTTAAAGCGACTCTTGAAAAAACTATTGAAAATAGAAATTTACAAGATTCAATACACTTTGTAGAAGTGCCTACTGAAGAAGTCGTTGAAGAAAAGGACGGGAAGCAGAAGGTAGTTGTAAAGAAGAAATTCCCTGGATATGTGTTGATTAAAATGATAATGACTGACGAATCATGGTATGTAGTTAGAAATACCAGAGGAGTTACAGGATTTGTAGGACCAGGATCTAAACCTGTTCCGCTTACCGATGAAGAAGTTGAATCTATGGGCATAATGGAAACTCCTATAGATTTAGATTTGGAGGTAGGAGAAAGTGTCAAGGTTACAGCAGGACCTTTAAGAGAGTTTATTGCTGTTATTCAAGAAATAAACCTTGAAAAGCACAAGATAAAAGCTTTGGTTAACATGTTTGGCAGAGATACATTAGCTGAACTAGAATTTAACCAAGTTGAAAAATTAGATTAATATAATATTCACGAGACGAAAAGTCTTAGTAAGTGGGAGGGTGTAAACCCGTATAACCACAGTATAGGAGGAATAACTCATGGCTAAGAAAGTTACAGGAATGATCAAACTTCAACTTCCTGCAGGAAAGGCGACTCCAGCACCACCAGTTGGACCTGCATTAGGACAACACGGAGTTAACATTATGGGATTCTGTAAGGAGTTCAATGCAAAAACTGCAAATCAAGCTGGATTAATAATTCCAGTAGTAATTACTGTATATCAAGACAGATCTTTTAGTTTTATACTTAAGACACCACCAGCAGCGGTATTATTAAAGAAGGCTGTTGGAATCGAAAGTGGTTCAGGTGTTCCAAACAAGACAAAAGTTGCTAAGATTTCAAGAGATAAAGTAAGAGAAATTGCAGAAACTAAGATGCCAGATTTAAATGCGGCTTCAGTAGAAGCGGCTATGAGCATGATCGAAGGAACAGCTAAGAGCATGGGAATAGTTGTTGAAGATTAATTATGTTTAAATGGTGGGAGGTAACTGCCGTTAATACCACAAAGGAGGCTTAATAATGGGAAAGAATTATATCGAGAGTGCAAAGTTAGTAGATAAGAACGCTTTATATACACCAGTAGAAGCTATGGAATTAGCTGTTAAGACTGCAAAGGCTAAGTTCGATGAAACAATTGAATTAGCTGTAAGATTAGGTGTAGATCCAAGACACGCTGATCAACAAGTTAGAGGTGCTGTTGTTCTTCCTCATGGAACTGGAAAAACTGTTAAAGTTTTAGTTTTTGCTAAGGGAGATAAAGTGAAGGAAGCTCAAGAAGCTGGAGCAGAATTTGTTGGAGCAGAGGATTTAGTAGAAAAGATCCAAAAAGAAAATTGGTTTGACTTTGACGTAGTTGTTGCTACACCAGACATGATGGGAGTAGTAGGAAGACTAGGAAGAGTTTTAGGACCTAAGGGATTAATGCCAAATCCAAAATCAGGAACAGTTACATTTGATGTGGCTAAAGCCGTTCAAGAGATTAAAGCTGGTAAGGTTGAATATAGAGTTGATAAAACTTCTATCGTTCACGTTCCACTAGGAAAGAAATCTTTTGGAGCTGAAAAATTAGCTGAAAACTTTAAAGTTCTAATGGAAGCACTTATAAAGGCTAAACCAGCAGCTGCTAAGGGACAATATATTAAATCTATATCTGTTTCTAGCACAATGGGACCTGGAGTTAAAGTTAATTCATCAAAAGTATTAGAATAGTATTGACATGCAAAGGTCTTTGTAGTATACTATAATAGTTGAAAAACAATATATCCGTAGACCGTAGGTGCGAGAGCGTAACGATTACTACCTACCGAGGATCCATAACATAGATTAATGTGTGGTCTTCTTGCGTCTGCGGGAAGGCCTTTGTTTTATAGAATAAGCAGTTTATTAACTGTGAGGAGGTGGCACGCGTAGTGAACAAGAACAGACAAATGAAGCAAGCTAAAGTTGAAGAGATAAAAGAAAAATTACAAAAATCTCAATCAGTAATTCTTGCTAGTTATCAAGGATTAACTGTTGAAGAAGATACTCAACTAAGAAAGTCTTTAAGAGAAGCTGGAGTTGAATATAAAGTTTACAAGAATACTTTAGTTATTCTTGCAGCTAAGGAACTAGGAATCGAAGGCTTAGATGAGCATTTACAAGGACCAATATCAATAGCTATTGGTTATGATGATGTAACTGCACCAGCAAGAATATTAAATGATTTTGCAAAGACTCATAAGAAACTTGAACTTAAAGCTGGTTTAGTACAAGGTGAGATATATGATGCAGATAAGGTAAAGCAATTAGCAAACATACCTTCAAAGGATATTCTTATTGCAAAACTTCTTGGAAGTATCAAGTCACCACTTTCAAAGTTTGCATACCTTTTAAATGCAATCAAAGAAAGCAAGGAATCTGCTGAATAGTAGATAAGAAAAAAGAAATCAAATCATAATATTAACGAAATGTGGAGGTGTCAATAATGACAAAAGAGCAAATTATAGAAGCTATAAAAGAAATGAGCGTTTTAGAATTAAATGATTTAGTAAAGGCTTGCGAAGAAGAATTCGGAGTAAGTGCAGCAGCACCAGTTGCAGCAGCAGGAGCAGCAGCAGCAGGAGCAGCAGCAGAAGAAAAGACAGAGTTTGATGTAGTACTTGCAAGTGCTGGATCTGAAAAGATCAAGGTTATAAAGGTAGTTAGAGAGTTAACTGGCTTAGGATTAAAGGATGCTAAGGAAGTAGTTGACGGAGCACCTAAGACATTAAAAGAAGGCGTTTCTAAGGACGAAGCAGAAGCTATAAAGGCTAAGCTTGCTGAAGTTGGAGCTACTGTAGAAGTTAAGTAGTAAAAATACGCATTTAAAATAATGAGGCACTTTACTAATAAAGTGCCTCTTTTTTAGGCTATGCTATTGACTAGTTGTTTTTGTTGTGATACCATTATTAAATGTACTATTCTATATAGGAGTAAATTTGATAAAAAGGTATAGAAATTGAATTATTTTCATTTATATGGTTACACTTATATGATGATGTTGTATGCAATCCAGAAGCATAAAAGTCCTTAGGGATATTATGCTTGTGGCTATTTTAGTTTATACAAGGGGTGAAGGCTTAATGGTACATCCTATTCAAAACGGAAAAAGAACAAGGATGAGTTTTGGTAAGGTAAAAGAAGTAATTGATATGCCTAATCTTATAGAGGTCCAATTAGATTCGTATAATTGGTTCTTGGAAGAAGGCTTATATGAAGTGTTCGACGATATTAACCCTATTACCAACTATACTGGTAACCTTGTGCTTGAGTTTATTGATTTTCACTTAGACAGGGATAATATCAAGTATTCTGTCGAGGAATGCAAAGAGAGAGATGCAACTTATGCAGCTCCTCTAAAGGTTAAGGTCAGACTTCATAATACTGAAACAGGCGAAATAAAAGATCAAGAAGTATTTATGGGAGATTTCCCACTAATGACAGAGCAAGGCACATTTATAATAAATGGTGCTGAGAGAGTTATAGTAAGCCAGCTTGTGAGATCACCAGGGGTTTATTATAGCGAGGCAAGAGATAAGTCAGGAAAAGAGTTATTTGCATCTACTGTTATTCCTAACAGAGGAGCATGGTTAGAGTACGAAACAGACTCTAATGATGTTATATATGTAAGGATTGATAAAACAAGAAAACTTCCAATAACTATACTTGCAAGAGCAATGGGTTATGGTAGTGATGCTGAAATAATTGATTATTTTGGCGAAGATGAAAGATTAAGAGCAACAATAGAGAAAGACAACACTAAGACAAAAGAGGAAGCTTTACTCGAAATCTATAAGAGATTGAGACCGGGCGAACCTCCTACAGTTGATAGTGCAGTATCTTTAATTGAATCTTTATTCTTTGATGCAAAGAGATATGATTTATCAAAAGTTGGTAGATATAAATTCAACAAGAAATTAGCATTAAATCTTAGGATTTCTAACCAAATAGCAGCAGAAGATGTTGTAAATGGTGAAACTGGAGAAATTTTCGTGTCTAAGGGTGAAAAGATATCAAGAGAGATGGCATTAAAAATACAAAATGCTGGTATAAATTCTGTTGATATAATTGTCGAAGACAAAGTTTTAAGAGTAATAGGAAATCACTTTGTTGATTTACAAGCACATGTTAATTTCGATATAAGCACTTTAAATATTAAAGAAAGGGTTCATTACCCAACTTTAAAAGAGCTTTTAGACAATTATTCTGATGAAGAAGAGCTAAAAGAACAGATTAAAAAGAATTTAACTAAATTAATACCTAAGCATATAATCAGAGATGATATCTATGCAACTATTAGTTATGAACTTGGATTACCATATGCAATAGGTTATGTAGATGATATAGATCACTTAGGAAACAGAAGATTAAGATCTGTTGGAGAGCTTCTACAAAACCAATTTAGAATTGGACTTTCTAGAATGGAAAGAGTAGTTAAGGAGAGAATGACTATTCAAGACCAAGAAGGAATAACTCCACAGGTTCTTATAAATATTAGACCAGTAGCTGCAGCTATAAAAGAGTTCTTTGGAAGTTCTCAGCTATCACAGTTCATGGATCAAACTAACCCACTTTCAGAACTTACTCATAAAAGAAGACTTTCAGCATTAGGACCAGGAGGTCTTTCAAGAGAAAGAGCTGGATTCGAAGTTAGAGACGTTCACCATTCTCATTATGGTAGAATGTGTCCTATAGAAACTCCGGAAGGACCAAACATAGGACTTATTAACTCATTAGCCACTTATGCAAGAGTTAATGAATATGGATTTATAGAAACTCCATATAGAATTATAGATAAAGCTACAGGTGTTGTTACAAACGAGATAAGATATTTTACAGCTGATGAAGAAGATAGATATGTTATTGCTCAGTCTAATGAGCTAATAGGTGAAGATGGATTATTCTTAGATAAGAAGATAACTGTCAGATCTAAGGATGACATACTTATCATTCCAAGAGAAGATGTAGACCTTATGGATATATCACCAAGACAGATAGTTTCTGTTGCTACAGCAATGATACCATTCCTTGAAAATGACGATGCATCTAGAGCACTTATGGGAGCCAACATGCAACGTCAGGCAGTACCACTATTAAAGCCACAGGCTCCAATAGTTGGAACAGGGATAGAGTATAAGGCTGCTGTTGATTCAGGAGTACTCCCAAAAGCTAAAAATGCTGGCGAAGTAGTATATGTTAGCGCTAACGAAGTTAGAGTTAAGAGAGATTCTGATGGTGGTATAGATTCTTATAGACTTCTTAAGTTTAAGAGATCTAACCCAGGAACATGTATAAACCAAAGACCTATAGTTGATAAAGGTGAGAAAGTAGAAATTGGTTCTGTATTAGCTGACGGACCATCAACTGACTTAGGTGAAATTGGATTAGGTAAGAACATAAGAATGGGCTTCATAACTTGGGAAGGATACAATTACGAGGATGCTATGCTTATTTCAGAGCAGCTTGTAAGAGACGATGTATTTACTTCTATTCATATAGAAGAATATGAATGTGAAGCTAGAGATACTAAATTAGGACCAGAAGAAATCACAAGGGATATACCGAATGTTGGTGAAGATGCACTTAAAGATATCGACGAAAGAGGTATCATAAGAATAGGTGCTGAAGTTAGATCTGGAGACATATTAGTAGGAAAAGTTACCCCAAAGGGAGAAACAGAGCTTACTGCTGAAGAAAGATTACTTAGAGCTATATTTGGTGAAAAGGCTAGGGAAGTTAGAGATACATCTTTAAGAGTTCCTCATGGTGAAGCTGGTATCATAGTTGATATAAAAGTGTTTACTAGAGAGAATGGTGATGAATTAACACCAGGAGTAAACGAACTTGTTAGATGTTATATAGCACAAAAGAGAAAGATATCTGTTGGAGATAAAATGGCAGGACGTCACGGTAATAAGGGGGTTATCTCTAGAATATTACCAGAAGAAGATATGCCATTCTTACCAGATGGAAGACCACTTCAAATCTGCTTAAACCCTCTAGGTGTACCATCACGTATGAACATCGGTCAGGTTTTAGAGGTCCACTTAGGTTTAGCAGCATCTAAATTAGGATGGCATATAGCTACTCCAGTATTTGATGGTGCAACAGAGCAAAATATTGAGGATTGCTTAGAGATGGCGGGTTATGCAAGAGATGGTAAGACTGTTCTTTACGATGGAAGAACGGGAGAGCCTTTCGATAATAGAGTAACTGTTGGTTACATGTATATCTTAAAGCTTGCTCACTTAGTTGATGATAAGATACATGCTAGATCTACAGGACCTTATTCACTAGTAACTCAACAGCCACTTGGTGGTAAAGCTCAATTTGGAGGACAGAGATTTGGAGAGATGGAAGTTTGGGCTCTAGAAGCTTATGGATCAGCTCATACTCTTCAAGAAATACTAACTGTTAAGTCAGATGATGTTGTTGGTAGAGTTAAGACATACGAAGCTATTGTAAAGGGAGAGAATATCCCAGAGCCAGGTATCCCAGAATCATTCAAGGTTCTTATCAAAGAACTTCAAGCTTTATGTTTAGACGTAAAAGTTTATAATGAAGAGAATGAAGAAATCAAGATAAGAGAATCAGTAGATGAAGATATGGAAGATTTAGAAGTTAATATAGAAGGAAATGAACCAAACCCTTCAACTTTAGCAAATGATGCTGGAACTACTGATGCTGAAGGCGAGAATGAAGATGAGAATGATGAATTTGAAGATGATATTGAAGAAATAGATTATGAGTCACTTAATCTTGATGATCTTGAAAGTGAAGATTTAGATATTGATGGATTTAATGATGAACACTAATTTTGAAGGGAGGATACACCCTTGTTTGAATTAAACAATTTTGATGCTATACAAATTGGTTTAGCTTCCCCAGAGCAAATAAGAGAATGGTCTAGAGGAGAAATAAAGAAACCAGAAACTATTAACTATAGAACACTAAAACCAGAAAGAGATGGTCTTTTCTGTGAAAGAATTTTTGGACCTATGAAAGACTGGGAGTGTCACTGTGGTAAATATAAGAGAGTTAGATATAAAGGAATAGTCTGTGACCGTTGTGGTGTTGAAGTAACTAAGGCTAAAGTAAGACGTGAGAGAATGGGGCATATAGAACTTGCTGCCCCTGTATCTCACATATGGTACTTCAAGGGTATTCCATCTAGAATGGGATTACTTCTTGATATGTCACCAAGATCTTTAGAGAAGATATTATACTTCGCTTCATATGTTGTGCTAGATCCTAAAGAAACTCCGCTTCTAAAGAAACAACTTTTAAATGAGAAGGAGTATGCAGAAGCAGTTGATAAATATGGTGAAGAAAGTTTCGAGGCTGGAATGGGTGCAGAAGCCGTTGAGAAGCTTTTAGAAGAAATTGACTTAGAGAGAGGCTCTAAGGAATTAAAAGAAGAACTAAAGACTAGTACGGGTCAAAAGAAGATCAGAATAATAAGAAGACTAGAGGTAATCGAATCATTTAGAAAATCTAGAAATAAGCCAGAATGGATGATAATCAGTGTAATACCTGTTATTCCACCAGATTTAAGACCAATGGTTCAATTAGATGGAGGAAGATTTGCTACTTCAGACTTAAATGATCTTTACAGAAGAGTTATAAATAGAAATAACAGACTTAAAAAGCTATTAGATTTAGGAGCACCAGACATCATAGTTAGAAATGAAAAGAGAATGCTTCAAGAAGCAGTAGATGCTCTTATTGATAATGGTAGAAGAGGAAGACCTGTAACAGGACCTGGAAACAGACCTCTTAAATCTTTATCAGATATGTTAAAAGGAAAGCAAGGAAGATTTAGACAAAACTTACTTGGTAAGAGAGTTGACTATTCTGGTAGATCAGTTATAGTTGTTGGTCCAGAGTTAAAGATGTACCAATGCGGTCTTCCAAAGGAAATGGCTTTAGAGTTATTTAAACCTTTTGTTATGAAGAAGCTTGTTGAAAGTGGAGTAGCTCACAATATTAAGAGTGCTAAGAGAATGGTTGAAAGAGTTCAGGCTCAAGTATGGGATGTATTAGAAGAAGTAATTCAAGATCACCCAGTATTATTAAACCGTGCTCCTACACTTCATAGACTAGGAATTCAAGCATTCCAACCAGTTCTAGTTGATGGAAGAGCTATAAAACTTCATCCATTAGCATGTACAGCGTACAATGCTGACTTCGATGGAGACCAGATGGCTGTCCATGTGCCTTTGTCAGTAGAAGCACAAGCAGAATCAAGATTCTTAATGCTTGCAGCTAGCAACATATTAAAGCCATCAGATGGTAAGCCGGTTTGTGTACCTACTCAGGATATGATTTTAGGATCATATTACTTGACACTAGATAAAGACGGTGAGCCAGGCGAAGGAAAATGCTTCATGTCTGCAGACGAAGCTGTAATGGCTTATGAAAATAAAGTTGTTTCTCTTCACGCTAAAGTCAAAGTTAGATTAACAAAGGTTATAGATGGAGTAGAAAGACAAGGAATAATTGATACTACTGTTGGAAAGATTATCTTTAATGAGTCTATCCCTCAAGTATTAGGTTTTGTTGATAGAAGCAAAGAAGAAAATCAATTCAAATTAGAAGTTGATTTCTTAGTCGATAAAAAGAAACTAGGTAAGATTGTTGATAAGTGCTATATGAAGTTAGGTCCAACTGAAACTTCAATAATGCTTGATAAAATCAAGGCTAAAGGATATCACTATTCTACAATAGGTGCAATAACCGTTGCAGCATCAGATATGATAGTTCCGGCTCAAAAAGTTGATCTTCTAAAGGATGCTGAAGCTACTGTAGATAAGATAGAAAAACTTTATAAGAGAGGTCTTATATCAGAAGATGAAAGATATAACTCTGTAATAGATAAATGGACTCAAACTACTGAGGATGTAGCGAATGCACTTATGGATAACTTGGATAGATTTAATCCAATATTCATGATGGCAGACTCAGGAGCGAGAGGATCCAAATCTCAGATAAAGCAGCTTGCAGGTATGAGAGGACTTATGGCTAATCCATCAGGTAAGATCATAGAACGTCCAATCAAAGCTTCATTTAGAGAAGGTCTAGATGTACTTGAATATTTCATATCTACACACGGTGCTAGAAAGGGTAATGCCGATACAGCCCTTAAGACTGCTGACTCAGGTTACTTAACAAGAAGACTTGTTGACGTTAGCCAGGACGTTATAGTTAGAGATGAGGACTGTGGAACTAAAGAAGGTATTTACGTTTCTGAGATTAAAGAAGGAAATGAAGTTATAGAACCTCTAACAGAGAGATTAACAGGTAGATATAATGCTGAAGACATACTTCATCCTAAAACAGGAGAAGTCTTAGTTCCAAGAGATACTTATATGGATTTAGATCTTGCAGAGAAAGTAAGTGATGCTGGAGTTAAGAGAGTTAAAATCAGATCAGTATTTACATGTAATTGCAAAGTAGGGGTATGTGCTAAGTGTTATGGAATGAACATGGCGACTGCACAAAAAATAAATATAGGAGAATCTGTTGGTATTATAGCTGCTCAGTCAATCGGTGAACCAGGAACACAGCTTACAATGAGAACATTCCACACAGGTGGAGTTGCTGGATCAGATATAACTCAAGGTCTACCTAGAGTTGAAGAATTATTTGAAGCTAGAAAGCCAAAGGGATTAGCTATAGTAACTGAAATAGCAGGTACTGTTTCTATAGATGATACTAAGAAAAAGAGAACTGTTATAGTTACAGGAAATGATGGAGAGACAAAGGAATATGATATTCCATTTGGATCAAGATTAAAAGTATCTAAGGATGATGTAATTGAAGCTGGAGATGAAATCACTGAAGGTTCAGTAAACCCTCATGATATTCTAAAAATAAAAGGAATAGATGGTGTTAGAAGATATCTTCTATCTGAAGTTCAAAAAGTATATAGACTTCAAGGTGTTGACATCAATGATAAGCATCTAGAAGTTGTTGTAAGACAGATGACTAGAAAAGTTAAAGTTCTAGAGTCAGGAGATACAGATTTACTTCCAGGAACAATGATAGATATGTTTGACTTTAGAGAAGAAAATGAAAGAGCTATCGCAAATGGAGGAGAAGAAGCACAAGGAGAACAAGTACTTCTAGGAATTACAAAAGCGGCTCTAGCAACAGATTCATTCTTATCAGCAGCATCATTCCAAGAAACAACCAGAGTACTTACTGATGCTGCTATTAAAGGAAAGATAGATCCATTAATAGGATTAAAAGAAAATGTAATCATTGGTAAGTTGATACCAGCTGGTACAGGAATGCCAAAATATAAAAGTGTAAAATTAAGCACTGATAAAGATTTGGTAAAAGAGGATATAACAACCGCTATAGAAGAATAGACATATTTTATTGACATGAGTTATATGTGGTGGTACAATAAATTTTGTGTGATTTTAATAATTTAAAAATAAGTCATGACATTGTCTAACATGTACTTAAATGGAGGCAATTTGTTAAAAGTTGTCTCCATATAATTCTTATGGGGAGGGAGTAGCATGGTAGACAGAATAAAAGAAAAGCATGTAGTAGGAATAAAACAAGCTGCTAAAGCAATAAGCAATGATAATTGCAAAACTCTTTATGTAGCAAAAGATGTGGAAGAGAAACTTGTAAGTCCTTTAATCAAAAAAGCGAATGAAAAAAATGTAGATATAGTATATGTAGATACAATGAGAGAGCTTGGAAGATTATGCGGAATTCAAGTAGCTGCTTCAGCTACAGCGATTTTAATTAAATAAGCTATCAACTTATTTATATAGATTGTTTAATTAAAAAAAATTAGGAGGTGAAAATTAATGCCAACTATAAGCCAATTAGTTAGAAAAGGCAGAAAGACAGTAGCAACTAAATCAACAGCACCAGCACTTAAGGAGTGCCCTCAAAAGAGAGGAGTATGCACAGTAGTTAAAACTACTACTCCAAAGAAGCCAAACTCAGCGCTTAGAAAAATTGCCAGAGTTAGACTTACTAATGGATATGAAGTAACAGCATACATTGGTGGAATAGGCCATAACTTACAAGAGCACTCAGTTGTTCTTATAAGAGGTGGTAGAGTTAAGGACCTTCCTGGTGTAAGATACCATATAGTTAGAGGAGCACTTGACTGTGCAGGAGTAGCTAACAGACTTCAAGGAAGATCCAAGTACGGTGCTAAGAGACCAAAGCAAAAGTAATTTGATAACTCGTTAATTAGTGCGATGTCTTCAGCGTTTATTATATATAGAAGCAGAAGATTAGAGCGCTTTGCGACGCAGAGTCGAGTACCGATGATCTTAAATTTTAAATGTTAAGGAGGGAAGAAAAGTGCCAAGAAAAGGACATATAGCAAAAAGAGACGTTCTAGCAGATCCAATATACAACAGTAAGGTTGTAACAAAGCTTATAAACAGCATAATGGAAGATGGTAAAAAAGGAGTAGCACAAAAAATATGCTACGATGCTTTTGAAATCATAGCTGAGAAAACTGGAAAAGATGCACTTGAAGTATTCGAAACAGCAATGAATAACATCATGCCATTACTTGAAGTAAAGGCAAGAAGAGTTGGAGGAGCTACTTACCAAGTACCAATGGAAGTTAGACCAGAGAGAAGACAAACATTAGGTATAAGATGGTTATTAGCAGCTGCAAGAAAAAGAGGCGAAAAGTATATGAGAGAGAGACTTGCAAACGAGTTAATGGATGCAGCTAACAATACTGGAGCCGCTGTTAAGAAGAGAGAAGATACTCATAAGATGGCAGAAGCGAATAAAGCATTTGCTCATTACAGATACTAATACTAAAACTGTTTTGGTTATAAACCAAAACAGTTTTGTCGAATTTTAAATCGCAACTGAGAGGAGGAACTAAGAGTGGCAAGAGAGTTTCCATTAGATAAGTTCCGTAATATAGGAATCATGGCTCACATAGATGCTGGTAAAACTACTACTACGGAGCGTATATTATTCTACACAGGAAAAACACATAAGATAGGTGAGACTCACGAAGGTGAATCTCAAATGGACTGGATGGCGCAAGAGAAGGAGAGGGGAATAACAATCACTTCTGCTGCAACAACATGTGAATGGCAAGGCCATGTAATAAATATAATCGACACACCAGGACACGTAGACTTTACAGTTGAGGTTGAAAGATCTCTAAGAGTTCTTGACGGATCTGTAACAGTTTTAGATGCAAAGAGTGGAGTTGAACCACAAACAGAAACTGTTTGGAGGCAAGCGGATAAATACGAAGTACCAAGAATGGTATATGTAAATAAGATGGATGCTACAGGTGCTGATTTCTATGCTTGTATAGATTCTATAAGAGATAGATTAAAAGCAAATGCAGTTCCAATACAAATTCCAATAGGTCAAGAAGATCAATTCGTAGGAATGGTAGACTTAGTTGAGAATATTGCTATCCTTCATAAGAACGACTTAGGAACTGAAATAGAAAAGGTTGAGGTTCCAGCAGAGCTTAAGGATAAAGCAGAAGAGTATAGAATGGCATTAGTTGAAGCTGTTGCAGAAACAGATGAAGAATTAATGATGAAATACTTAGAAGGTGAAGAGTTAACTGTTGAAGAGTTAAAGATAGGAATAAGAAAAGCTACTATATCTAACCAAATGATACCAGTTCTATGTGGAACATCATATAAGAACAAAGGTGTTCAAGAAATGATAGATGCAGTAGTTGCTTACATGCCATCACCACTAGATATTCCAGCTATAAAGGGAACAGATCCATCAACTGGAGAAGAAATGGATAGACATGCTAGCGACGACGAGCCAATGTCAGCATTAGCATTTAAAATAGCTACTGACCCATTCGTTGGAAGATTAGCTTTCACAAGAGTTTACTCAGGAATAATGGAAAGTGGTACATATGTATTAAATTCCACAAAGGGTAAGAAAGAAAGAATCGGTAGACTTGTTAAGATGCATGCTAACCATAGACAAGAAGTTGCAGAATTAAGAGCTGGAGACTTAGGAGCTGTAGTTGGTCTTAAAGAAACAACTACAGGAGATACTTTATGTGCTGATAATGCACCAGTAATCCTAGAGTCTATGGAATTCCCAGAACCAGTTATTCGTGTAGCTATAGAACCAAAAACAAAAGCTGGTCAAGAAAAGATGGGTATTGCACTTGCAAAACTTGCAGAAGAAGACCCAACTTTTAAGACTTATACTGATCAAGAAACTGGTCAAACAATAATAGCAGGTATGGGTGAGTTACACCTTGAAATAATTGTTGACAGACTTCAAAGAGAGTTTAAAGTTGAGTGTAACGTTGGTCAACCACAAGTTGCATACAAAGAAACTATCAGAAAGACTGTTCAAGCTGAAGGTAAGTTTGTAAGACAATCAGGTGGACGTGGACAATACGGACATTGTTGGATTGAAATGAGTCCAACTGAAGGAGAATATACATTTGAAAATGCTATAGTTGGAGGAGCTATTCCAAGAGAATATATACCAGCTGTAGATAATGGAATTAGAGAAGCTTGTGAGAGCGGTGTTATTGGTGGATACCAAACAATTAACTTTAAAGTTAAGTTATTTGATGGATCATACCATGATGTTGACTCATCAGAAATGGCATTTAAGATCGCTGGATCTATGGCATTTAAGAATGCTATGGCTAAGGCTGATCCAGCATTACTTGAGCCTATGATGAAGGTTGAAGTAGTTGTACCAGAAGAGTACATGGGAGACGTTATTGGAGATATAAACTCTAGAAGAGGAAGAATCGAAGGTATGGATCCAAGAAATGGAGCACAAGTTATAAGATCTTTCGTTCCACTTTCAGAAATGTTTGGATACGCAACTGTACTTAGATCAAGAACTCAAGGTAGAGGAGTTTACTCAATGGAATTCGATCACTATGAAGAAGTTCCAAAGAGCATTCAAGAACAAATAGTTGGTAAGAAATAATAAAAATTCTTATCGATAAAAATTTATAACTTTTAAGATTAATAAAAAAAGATTATAATAATATTAATAATATATGATCTGCAAGGAGGAATAGAAAAATGGCAAAGGCAAAATTTGAAAGAAATAAGCCACACGTAAATATCGGAACAATAGGACACGTAGACCACGGTAAGACAACATTAACAGCTGCAATCACAACGGTTTTAGCAAACCAAGGATATGCAGATGCGTTTAAGTATGACGAAATAGATAAGGCACCAGAAGAAAAAGAAAGAGGAATTACAATCAACACTGCACACGTAGAGTATCAAACAGAGAACAGACACTATGCACACGTTGACTGCCCAGGCCACGCTGACTACGTTAAGAACATGATAACAGGAGCAGCACAAATGGACGGAGCTATACTAGTTGTATCAGCAGCAGATGGTCCAATGCCTCAAACAAGAGAGCATATACTACTAGCTTCAAGAGTTGGAGTTAACTACATAGTAGTATTCTTAAATAAAGCAGATATGGTAGACGATCCAGAACTAATTGAATTAGTAGAAATGGAAGTAAGAGAACTATTAAATGAGTATGATTTCCCAGGAGACGATACTCCAATAATAGTAGGATCAGCATTAAAAGCATTAGAAAATCCAACAGATCCAGAAGCAACTAAGTGTATAGTTGAATTAATGGAAGCAGTAGATAGCTATATCCCAACTCCAGAAAGAGCAACAGATAAGCCATTCTTAATGCCAGTAGAAGATGTATTCACAATCACTGGAAGAGGAACAGTTGCAACAGGAAGAGTTGAGAGAGGAATACTACACGTAGGAGACGAAGTAGATATCGTAGGATTAAGCGAAGAGAAGAGAAAGACAGTAGTAACAGGAATAGAAATGTTCAGAAAGTTACTAGACGAAGCGCAAGCTGGAGACAACATAGGAGCACTATTAAGAGGAATCCAAAGAACAGATATCGAAAGAGGTCAAGTACTAGCAAAAGTTGGATCAGTACATCCTCACAAGAAGTTCGTAGGTCAAGTATACGTACTTAAGAAAGAAGAAGGTGGAAGACATACTCCATTCTTTGATGGATATAGACCACAATTCTATTTCAGAACAACTGACGTTACAGGATCAATCAAGTTACCAGAAGGAATGGAAATGGTAATGCCAGGAGACCATATCGACATGAATGTTGAATTAATAACAGAAGTAGCAATGGACGAAGGACTAAGATTCGCTATCAGAGAAGGTGGAAGAACAGTAGGTTCTGGAGTTGTTACTAGCATAATAGAGTAATTTTAATCAAGAATTTAAATCTTTTTAATTAAAATAAATTTTAAAGTACCATTAGAACTGATGGGAATTTATGCTGGAAGCTGACTTTATAAATTTTTGCGCAAAAATTTATAAAGTCAGTGGAAAGAAAAGTTTTGATGTGCGCAAATCAAAAGCCTAGAGATTATTTTTAGCGCAATATAATTTCAAGGAGAGTTCTAAAAGAGGAATTAGGGAGATGTCTTCCTAGATTCCTCTTTTCTTTTTGAACAAACTATATAATCTAGGTAAATTATATAAATTTGTGGAAATTAAAAAAATATATTGAAATAAATAAAAATAAGCTATATAATTTAAAAAGCGCATTAAAGAGGTATTCAAAATAATACCTAAAAATGCAAAATAAAAAATGCTTGTAAAGCCTTAAAAAATATAGTATAATGAAATAGTTGTGAAGCTATAGTGCGATGAGGTGAGAGGTTGCCGAACTTAGGGGGAATTCTCACTGAGTATGTTTGGATCTTCGAATCCAACGACAGGGATATTGCGCTGTTTTGTGTTGTTAATTAGGAAACACCCGGAACAGTTTATAGAATAAATCCCTGTTGTGCGTAGTAAGGTAAGCGTACAAGAAAAGGAGGGAATGAAAATGTCAAAACAAAAAATAAGAATCAGATTAAAGGCTTTTGATCACACAATACTAGATCAATCAGCTGAGAGAATAGTTGAGACTGCTAAGTCAACTGGAGCTAAAGTAGCTGGACCAGTGCCACTACCAACTGAGAAAGATGTTGTTACAATATTAAGAGCTCCTCATAAGTATAAGGACTCAAGAGAGCAATTTGAAATAAGAACTCACAAGAGACTTATAGATATCGTTAATCCATCACCAAAGACAGTTGATGCATTAATGAGATTAGACTTACCAGCAGGTGTAGATATTGAGATAAAGCTATAAAACGTGCATAAAATGTACGCGTAATAGATAACTATTACGAACTATTATGATCACACTGTGATCCGCTAATATGTTTAGGAGGTGTATTGAATGAAAAAAGCTATAATGGGTAAAAAAGTAGGAATGACCCAAATATTTAATGAACAAGGGAAAGTAATTCCAGTAACAGTTGTAGAAGCTGGTCCATGTGTAGTTCTTCAAAAGAAAACTGTAGAAAGCGATGGATATGAAGCAATACAAGTAGGATTTGGTGATATAAGAGAGAAACTTGTTAACAAGCCAAAGACTGGTGTATTCAAGAAAGCTGGAGTTAACGTAAAGAGATATATAAGAGAATTCAGACTAGAGGATGTTAGTGCATACGAAGTTGGAACTGAAATCAAGGCTGACATATTTGCAGTTGGAGATAAAGTTGACGTAAGCGGAATATCTAAGGGTAAGGGATTCCAAGGAACTATAAAGAGATGGAATGCTCATAGAGGACCAATGTCTCACGGTTCTAAGTTCCATAGAGCAGTAGGTTCAATGGGAGCATCTTCAGATCCATCAAGAACATTCAAGAATAAGAGAATGCCAGGTCACATGGGAGCTGTTAAAACAACAGTATTAAACCTAGAAGTTGTTAAGGTAATGCCAGAAAAGAACGTTATCTTAATAAAGGGTGGAGTACCAGGACCAAACAAGGGCATGGTAATAATAAGAAATAGCGTGAAAGCTTAATTATAGAAGAAAGGAGGATGCAGAATGCCTACAGTAGGATTATTTAACAAAGAAGGACAAAAAGTTGGAGATATGCAATTAGCAGAAACAGTATTCAGCGCTAACATAAGCGAAGCTGCTGTTCATCAAGTTGTTGTTGCATTACTTGCTAACAAAAGACAAGGAACACAATCAGCTAAGACAAGAGCTGAAGTTTCAGGAGGCGGAATTAAGCCTTGGAGACAAAAAGGAACTGGAAGAGCAAGACAAGGATCTATCAGAGCTCCACAATGGATACATGGAGGAATAGTATTTGCTCCAAAGCCAAGAAGCTACAGAGTATCTGTTCCAAAGAGCATGAGAAGAGTTGCTATGAAATCAGTTCTAACAAGCAAAGTTCAAGAAAATGAGATGATTGTTTTAGAAGATTTATCTTTAGAAACTCCAAAGACTAAAGAAATGATAAAAATGATAAATGCATTTGAAGTTAAGAAAGCTTTAATAGTTACTGCTGAATCAAATGAGAATGTATATAAATCAGCTAGAAACATTCCTGGAGTAACTGTAGTACCAGTTAACAACATAAATGTTTATGATTTATTAAAGTATGAAAAGCTAATAATAACTAAGGATGCTGTATCCAAGATCGAGGAGGTGTACGCATAATGAAGTTAACTAGCCACGATATAATAAGAAAGCCAATCATCACTGAAAAATCTATGGCTGCTATGGCTGAAAAGAAATACAGTTTCATAGTTCACCCAGAAGCTAATAAAGTTCAAGTTAAGAGAGCTATAGAAGAAGTTTTTGGCGTAAAGGTTAAAGATGTAAAGACAATGAATTTCTTAGGAAAAACTAAGAGAGTAGGCGTACATGTAGGAAAAAGAGCAGACTTTAAGAAAGCTGTTGTTATGCTTACAGAGGATAGTAAGACAATCGAATTCTTTGAAGGAATGCAATAATAGATAAATAAGCAGGTATTGGTGAAAGCCAGATAAGCTCAAAAAGGAGGGAATTTACATGGCAGTTAAAAAGTTTAACCCAACCACTCCATCAAGAAGAGAAATGACTATGTCTACTTTTGAAGAGATAACAACTAATAGTCCAGAAAAATCTCTACTTGTATCAGTTAAAAAGAGTGGCGGAAGAAATGCTCATGGTAAAATAACTGTTAGACACCACGGTGGTGGAGAAAAGAGAAAATACAGAATAATAGATTTCAAGAGAAATAAGGATGGTATACCAGCAAAGGTTGCTACTATAGAGTATGATCCAAATAGATCAGCATATATATCATTAGTAGTATATGCAGATGGTGAAAAGAGATACATACTAGCTCCTGTAGGCCTAAAGGTTGGAGACGTAGTAGTTTCAGGACCAGATGCTGACATAAAACCAGGTAATGCTCTTCCATTAAAGAACATTCCTGTTGGTACAGTAATCCATAATATAGAGTTAGCTGCTGGAAAAGGCGGACAGTTAGTAAGATCTGCTGGAGCATCAGCTCAGTTAATGGCTAAAGAAGGAAACTATGCAACTTTAAGATTACCATCAGGTGAAATGAGATATGTTAGAATAGAGTGCAGAGCTACAATCGGAACTGTATCTAACTTAACTAACGACATAGTTAACATCGGTAAGGCTGGAAGAAAGAGACACATGGGATGGAGACCAACTGTAAGAGGATCTGTAATGAATCCTTGCGATCACCCACACGGTGGTGGAGAAGGTAAGTCACCAGTAGGTAGACCAGGACCACTTACTCCATGGGGTAAGCCAGCCCTAGGATTTAAGACTAGAAAGCATAAGAAGTATTCAAATAGATTAATAATAAAGAGAAGAAATAGCAAATAGTTGGTGGAGAGAATGAATAATTCTCTTCTGCCATAGCTGTATGTGAAGGGAGGAAAATCAGTGAGTAGATCAATCAAAAAAGGACCTTTCGTGCAAGAAGTTCTTTTAAAGAGAATCAATGAGATGAATAAAGCTGGAGAGAAGAAGGTTATCAAGACTTGGTCAAGAAGTTCAACAATATTCCCTCAAATGATAGGCCACACTATAGCAGTTCATGATGGAAGAAAGCATGTCCCAGTTTATGTATCTGAGGATATGGTTGGACATAAATTAGGAGAGTTCGTTTTAACTAGAACTTACAAGGGACACGTTGACAATGAGAAATCATCAAAGGTAAGATAACCTTGGAAAGGAGGATACATTAATGGAAGCTAAGGCTATAGCTAAATATATAAGAATGTCACCAATGAAAGTTGGAGTAGTACTTGACTTAATAAGAGGGAAAAATGTAAATGAAGCATTTGCAATTCTTCAATACACTCCAAAAGATGCTGCAGTAGTTGTTAATAAGTTATTAAAATCTGCTGTTGCTAATGCTGAAAACAACAATAACTTAGATTCAACTAGATTATTTGTTGCTGAAGCACATGTGGGTCAAGGACCAACATTAAAGAGATTTAGACCACATGCTCAAGGTAGAGCATTTAGAATAAATAAGAAGACTAGTCATATAACACTAGTTGTAAAAGAAAGAGCTTAATAAAGAAGGAGGGAACTAGAGTGGGACAAAAAGTACATCCTCACGGACTTAGAGTCGGCGTTATCAAAGGCTGGGATGCTAAATGGTATGCAGACAAAAAGAATTTCGCAGATTATCTAGTTGAAGATAACAAGATAAGAGAATTCGTAAAAAGCAAGTTATATTCCGCAGGAATATCTAAAATAGAAATAGAAAGAGCTGCAAAGAAAGTTAAGCTTAACATCTATACTGCAAAGCCAGGTGTTGTTATAGGAAAAGGTGGATCAGGAATAGAAGCTTTAAAGAAATCTTTGGAAACTTTCGTAACTGATAAGCACATACTTATAAACATAGTTGAGGTTAAATCTGTTGATACAGATGCTCAATTAATGTCAGAAAACATAGCTGCACAACTTGAAAAGAGAATATCTTTCAGAAGAGCTATGAAACAAACAATCCAAAGAGCTATGAAGAATGGAGCTAAAGGTGTTAAGACTACATGTGGCGGAAGACTTGGCGGAGCTGAAATCGCTAGATCAGAAAGCTATCATGAAGGAACAATTCCACTACAAACTTTAAGAGCTGATATAGATTATGGATTTGCTGAAGCAAATACAACTTACGGAAAAATCGGAGTTAAAGTTTGGGTTTATAAAGGAGAAGTTCTTCCAGTTAAAAAAGTAGAAAAGGAAGAAGTTAACGCGTAAGAAAGGAGGAATACGACATGTTAATGCCTAAAAGAGTAAAACATCGTAAGGTACAACGTGGTAGAATGAAGGGTAAAGCTACCAGAGGTAACTTTATTGCGTATGGAGATTATGCAATTCAAGCAACTGAATGTGGTTGGATAACAAGTAACCAAATAGAAGCTGCCAGAATAGCAATAAACAGATATATAAAAAGAGGTGGAAAACTTTGGATAAAGATTTTCCCAGATAAGCCAGTTACAGAAAAACCAGCTGAAACACGTATGGGTTCAGGTAAAGGTTCACCAGAATACTGGGTTGCAGTAGTTAAGCCAGGCAGAGTATTATTTGAATTGTCAGGTGTTAATGAAGAAACTGCAAGGGAGGCAATGAGACTTGCATCACACAAGCTTCCTATAAAAACTAAGTTTGTAACAAGAAGAGATTTTGAGGAAATGGGTGGTGAAAACAATGAAGGCTAGAGAATTACAAGAGTTAAGACAAAGCAATCCTCAAGATTTAAATGTTAAATTAGGAGATCTTAAGGCTGAGCTATTTAACTTAAGATTCCAATTAGCTACAGGTCAGTTAGAAAATCCAATGAGGATAAGAGAAGTTAAAAAGTCAATCGCCCAAATAAAGACAATTTTAAGAGAAGAAGAGTTAAAGGCTTTTGAACAGTAAAGCTGAAAGGAGGTTCGCCCTGTGGAAAGAGGAAATAGAAAAACCAGAATTGGTAGAGTCGTTTCAGATAAGATGGATAAAACTATAGTTGTAGCTGTTGAAACAAAGGTTCGTCATCCACTTTACGGAAAGACAGTTAATACAACTACTAAATTCAAAGCTCATGATGAGAATAATGAAGCAAAAGTTAATGATAGAGTTTTAATAATGGAAACAAGACCACTATCTAAAGACAAGAGATGGAGACTAGTGGAAATAGTTGAAAAGGCAAAATAGTCTTTTAAGTACTGAAAGGAGGGTATTTGCATGATACAACAACAAACTATACTAAATGTTGCAGATAATTCTGGTGCTAAAGAAATTATGTGCATAAGAGTATTAGGTGGTTCCAAGAGAAAGTATGGAAACATTGGAGATATAATAGTTGCTAGCGTTAAAAGTGCAACACCAGGCGGAGTTGTTAAAAAAGGTGACGTTGTTAAGGCTGTTATAGTTAGATCAGTTAAAGGGTTAAGAAGAGCAGATGGATCTTATATAAGATTCGACGAGAACGCAGCAGTAATCATTAAAGATGATAAACAACCAAGGGGAACTCGTATCTTCGGACCAGTTGCTAGGGAGCTAAGAGATAAAGAGTTTAACAAGATATTATCATTGGCACCTGAAGTTCTATAAGAGGGAGGTAGCTAAATAATGAAAGTTCATGTAAGAAAAAATGACACAGTTATGGTTATATCTGGAAAAGATAAAGGCAAAACTGGAGAAGTTATAGAAGTTATGCCAAAGACTGGTAAGATAAGAGTTAGTGGCGTTAATATAGTAAGCAAACATAAGAAACCAAGCCAAGCAAACATGCAAGGTGGAATAATAAAAGAAGAAGCACCTATTTACAGCTCAAAAGTTATGTTATACTGCACTAAGTGCAAGAATGTAACAAGAATCAACTATAAGATTCTTGAAGATGGAGCTAAAGTAAGAGTGTGCAAGAAGTGTGGAGAAACATTCTAATACTTGAAAGGAGGTAAAATCTAATGATTTCAAGACTACAAGAAAAATACAATAAAGAAGTAGTTCCAGCTATGATGGAAAAGTTCGGATATAAAAACATAATGCAAGTGCCAAAACTAGAGAAAATAGTTATTAATATGGGAGTAGGAGAAGCTAAGGAGAATGCTAAAAATTTAGAATCTGCTGTTTCTGATCTTCAAATAATAACAGGACAAAAGCCAATCTTAACTAGAGCAAAGAAATCAGTTGCTAACTTTAAGATAAGAGAGAATATGGCTATTGGTTGTAAGGTAACTCTTAGAAAAGAGAAAATGTATGAGTTTGCTGACAAATTCGTAAGCATAGCTTTACCAAGAGTTAGAGACTTTAGAGGAGTTTCAGACAAATCTTTTGATGGAAGAGGAAACTACTCTTTAGGAATCAAAGAGCAACTTATATTCCCTGAAATTGAGTATGATAAAGTTGACAAAGTAAGAGGAATGGATATTATATTTGTAACTACTGCAAAGACAGACGAGGAAGCAAGAGAATTACTAAGATTCCTTGGAATGCCATTTGCTCATTAATAAGGAGGGAAAACTGTGGCACGTAAGGCTATAATTGAAAAGTGGAAAAAAGGACCAAAGTATTCTACACAAGCATATACAAGATGTAGAATATGTGGAAGACCACATTCTGTTTTAAAGAAATATGGAATTTGCCGTATATGCTTTAGAGAACTTGCATACAAAGGTGAAATACCTGGATGCAGAAAAGCAAGTTGGTAATATTGATTGGGTAAAGAAAGGAGGCATATTAAATGGTTATGACGGATCCTATCGCAGATTTGCTAACACGTATTAGAAATGCAAATGCTGTAAAACATGAGATAGTAGAAATACCTTCTTCAAACATAAAGAAGGCTATAGCAAATATATTACTTCAAGAAGGATATATAAAGGAAATTGAGGAGTACTCTGAAGGAGTTGTGCCTATGATGAGATTAACACTTAAATATGGCATTAACAATGAAAGAGTTATAACTGGAATAAAGAAAATATCTAAACCAGGTTTAAGAGTATACTGCCAAAAGGACGATGTACCTAAGGTATTAAACGGACTAGGAGTTGCAGTAATTTCTACTTCAAAGGGTATTTTAACTGATAGAGAAGCAAGAAAAGCTGGCGTAGGTGGAGAAGTTATCTGCTACGTTTGGTAAAATAATTGAGATTTAATCTTAGTATGGATTTTATTATAGATAAGTATAGGGGATAAACTCCCCGTACACCATAAGGGATATAGGAGGTGCAATCATGTCAAGAGTTGGTAGATTACCGATAGCTATTCCTAATGGCGTAACTGTTACAGTAACTCCAGAGAACGTTGTTACTGTAAAAGGACCAAAAGGCCAATTAGAGAAGGCTATGCACAAAGACATACAAATAACAGTTCAAGGCAATGAAGTAGTTGTTACTAGACCAAGTGATAACAAGGATCATAGAGCACTACACGGATTAACTAGAGCTTTGTTAAATAACATGGTTAAAGGAGTATCCGAAGGATACCAAAAAACTTTAGAATTAGTTGGTGTTGGATATAGAGCGCAATTACAAGGAAAGAAGCTTGTAATGAACTTAGGATATTCTCACCCTGTAGAAATAGAGCCAGTTGAAGGCGTAACTTTTGAAATTCCAGCTGCTACAAAAGTTGTAGTTAAAGGAATTGATAAAGAAAAAGTTGGAGATATGGCTGCTGACATAAGAAAGTGGAGAGTACCAGAACCTTACAAGGGTAAAGGAATCAAGTATGAAGGTGAAGTTATCAGACGTAAGGAAGGTAAGACTGGTAAGAAGTAATAGAAAGGAGTGAACCTAAATGTTCAAAAAAGCTGACAGAAAAGCGCAAAGAGAAAGACGTCATTTAAGAGTTCGTAAGAAAATCTCTGGAACAAATGAAAGACCAAGACTTTGTGTATATAGAAGCGAAAAGAATATATATGCTCAAATAATAGATGATGTAGCTGGAAGAACTTTAGTTGCTGCTTCTAGCACTGAGAAAGACTTTACAGCTAAGGGAAGCAACAAAGAAGCTGCTAAATTAGTTGGAGAAGCTATAGCAAAGAGAGCAATTGAAAAAGGAATCAATGATGTTGTATTTGACAGAGGCGGATACATATATCATGGAAGAGTTAAAGAGCTTGCAGAGGGCGCTAGAGAAGCGGGCCTACAATTCTAATTAAGGAGGAAAATAAATGAGAATCGATCCTAGTACACTAGACCTTAAAGAAAAGGTTGTTTCTATAAATAGAGTTACTAAGGTTGTTAAAGGTGGTAGAAACTTCAGATTCAGCGCTCTAGTAGTTGTTGGAGACGAGAACGGACACGTTGGAGTTGGAATTGGTAAGTCTATAGAAATACCTGAAGCAATCAGAAAAGCAATAGAAGATGCTAAGAAACATTTAGTTTCTGTTGAGATAGTTGGAACTACAGTTCCTCATGCAGTACACGGAATATTCGGTAAGGGTGATGTTTTAATAATGCCTGCTACTGAAGGTACTGGAGTTATAGCGGGAGGTCCAGCAAGAGCGGTCCTTGAATTAGCTGGATTAAAGGACGTTAGAGCTAAGTCTCTAGGTTCAAATAACCCTAAAAATATGGTTAACGCAACAATAAACGGATTAGCAAGCCTAAGAACAGCTGAGCAAATAGCTAAGCTAAGAGGAAAATCCGTTGAAGAAATTTTAGGTTAAGGAGGGGATTGCCTTGGCTAAAATGAAAATAACATTAGTTAAGAGCTTAATAGGTAGAAAGAAGGACCATATCGCTACTGCTAATGCTCTAGGACTAAGAAAAATTGGAACAGTAAAAGAGCATGAGGGTACTCCTCAAGTTATGGGTATGATAAAGAAAATTGATTACCTACTAAAGGTAGAAGAAATATAATTAACGAGGAGGTGCAAGATAGATGAAACTTCATGAGTTAAAACCAGCAGCAGGAAGCAGAAAAGCTCCTAAGAGAATCGGTAGAGGTACAGGTTCAGGATTAGGAAGAAACGCTGGTAAAGGTGAAAAAGGACAGAATGCTAGAAGTGGTGGCGGAGTAAGACCAGGATTTGAAGGAGGTCAGATGCCATTATTCAGAAGACTTCCAAAGAGAGGATTTACTAACATATTTGCTAAAGAATATGTTGCTATCAATGTAGATAGATTAAATGTTTTTGAAAATGGAACAGAAGTTACACCAGAATTACTGCTAGAAAAGAGAATAATCAGTAAAGTAAAAGACGGAGTTAAGATTTTAGGAAATGGAAACTTAGAAAAGAGCTTAACTGTTAAGGCTTCAAAATTCTCTAAATCAGCAGCTGAAAAGATTGAAACAGCTGGAGGAAAAGTTGAGGTGGTATAAAAATGCTATCAACCCTACGTAACGCCTGGAAAATTCCAGAACTAAGAAAAAGAATTTTATACACCATATTTTTAGTGATGGTTCTAAGAATGGGAAACTTTATTCCGGTTCCTGGAGTCAACATAGCAGCTTTATCTGCAAGTATGGGACAGTCTGGAACACTAATAAATTTTTATGACTTAATATCCGGAGGTGCCTTTAGCGGATTTAGTATCTTTGCATTGGCTGTATCACCATACATCAATGCATCGATTATAATGCAGCTTCTTACAATAGCTATTCCAAAGTTGGAACAGCTATCTAAGGAAGGCGAAGACGGAAGAAAGAAAATACAAAACATAACAAGATATATATCAATACCTATATCAATTATAATGGCATATGCATCTTATATGTATATTTATAATCAAGGAGTTGTTACTGATAGTTCATTCCTTGGAGTTATGTTAATCTTAGTTCCTCTTATTGCAGGAAGTACATTCTTAATGTGGTTAGGGGATCAGATTACAGTAAAAGGTATTGGAAACGGACTTTCTTTGATAATCTTTGTAAATATAATTTCTAGATTTCCAACTCTAGTAAATCAAATTATAAAGTCTCAAGAAACCGGAGCTGTTACTGGAGTAGCAGTAGCAATGCTATTAGTAGTATCATTAGCTATCTTGTTGTCAATAATATATATGACATTAGCAGAAAGAAGGATTCACGTTCAGTACGCTGGAAAAGCTGTTGGAAATAAGACTTATAAAGGTCAAACAACCCATATTCCAATAAGCATAATCGGATCTGCTGTTATAGCAATAATATTTGCTATGTCAGTACTTCAATTTGTTCCAGTAATTACTCAATTATTCTTCTCAAAAACTTCTTTCTATGCATTTATTAATTCGAATAGTCCGTGGAATATATTCAGTACCAACACATGGTCACATGCAGTTGTTTATGCAATATTAGTTATATTCTTCACTTGGTTTTATTCACAAATTACATTTAAACCAGAAGAGATGGCTGAAAACATGCATAAGTCTGCTGGATTTATACCAGGTATAAGACCAGGAAAACAAACTGAATTATATTTAGAGAAGATATTAAATAAAGTGTCTGTAATAGGTGGAATATATGCGTCAATCATAGCACTTTTCCCTATAATAATATCGGCACATACGCCATTTAAGGGTATTCAATTTGGAGGTACAATGTTCTTAATTATGGTCAGTGTATCGTTAGAAACTGTAAGACAAATTGAATCTCAATTAGTAATGCGTCATTATCAAGGATTCCTTAAATAGAATATAATGGAGATGATGCAAAATGAGAATAGTTTTATTAGGTCCTCCAGGAGCAGGAAAAGGAACGCAAGCTAAGTCAATTAGCAATAAATATTCTATACCGCATATATCTACAGGTGATATTTTTAGAAAGAATATTTCTGAAAAAACACCTTTAGGAATAGAAGCTAAGGGATATATTGACAAAGGTCACTTAGTACCAGATTCATTAACTATAGATTTAGTTAAAGATACTTTAAGCCAAGAGTTCTGCGAAAATGGATTTTTACTAGATGGATTTCCAAGAACAGTAGCTCAGGCTGAAGCATTAAAAGAATTTTTAAAGGAAAATGGAACAGATCTTGATGTAGCACTTTTAATAGATGTACCTCAAAACTTCATTCTTGAAAGAATGACTGGAAGAAGAGTGTGCACATCATGTGGAGCAAGTTATCATATAAAATTCAATCCACCATCTGTTGATGGAAAGTGCGATGTATGTGGTAATGATGTAGTCCAAAGAAAAGATGATACAGAAGCAACTGTAAAAGAGAGATTGGATGTTTATGATAGCCAAACTCAACCTTTAATAAACTATTATGATGCTGAAGGACTCTTAAAGACTGTAGATGGTACTAAGGCAATCAATGAAGTTTTTGAAAGTATCTGCAATATTCTAGGAAGCGATAAGTAATGATTATATTAAAAAATAATCATGAAATTGAGTGCATGAGAGCCGCAGGACATATAGTCGGCGAAACTCTTTTAAAACTTGAAGAGGTTATATCACCAGGTATGACTTCCGCAGAGATAGATAGATTAGCAGAAGAATTTATAACTAAGCAGGGAGCAAGGCCGTCCTTTAAGGGATATGGAGGTTTTCCAGGGTCAATATGTGCATCTATTAATGAAACTGTGGTTCATGGCATCCCAAGTAATGACGTAATCTTAAAAGAAGGAGACATAATCAGTATTGATTGTGGAGCTTGCTTTAATGGGTTTCATGGAGATGCCGCAAGGACCTTCCTAGTTGGAAAGGTCTCAAATGATGCTAAGCAACTTGTAAAAGTTACTGAAGAAAGTTTTTTTAAAGGTGTAGAAAAGGCTATAATAGGAAATAGGATAACCGATATAGGTCATGAAATCCAGACTTTTGTTGAGACTCATGGATATTCTGTTGTAAGAGATTATGTGGGTCATGGAATAGGAAGGAGTCTTCATGAAGATCCTGCAGTTCCTAACTTTGGTAGACCTTGTAGGGGACCAAAAATAGTCGAAGGAATGGTATTAGCAATTGAACCGATGGTAAACAAAGGTCAGCATTACGTAAGGACTAAAAGAGATGGATGGACTGTAGTAACTACAGATGGAAGTCTCTCAGCTCATTATGAGAATACTGTTGCTATTTTACCAAATGGTCCTGAGATTTTAACATTAATAAAATAAAAACCCAAGTTTAGCGATGCTTAGTTATAAATTCATATCGGCTAAAGCTGAGTTAATTTATGACTAAGGTAATCATTGAGGTGAAAAATTTGCAAGACAATGACTTGTTAGGTAAAGTTGTAATTTCTAAAGCAGGCAGAGACACAGGTGATTACTACATTGTCATAGAGCAAATAGATGATAACTATGTATTACTTGCTGACGGAAGGTTAAAAACAATAGAAAAGCCTAAAAAGAAAAAACTAAAACATTTAAAAATGACTGATGTTTTGGCAACAGATATAAGAGAATACATAATGTCTAATAAACGAATCTTAGATGTTATGATAAAAAAGTTTTTAGAAGGCATTGTTTAAGGAGGTTTGATTACCTTATGTCTAAAGATGATGTTATAGAAATGCAAGGTATAGTTTTAGAAGCTCTACCTAATGCAATGTTTCAAGTAGAACTTGAAAGTGGGCATAAAATATTAGCTCACATATCAGGTAAGTTAAGAATGAACTTCATAAGGATTCTACCAGGAGATAAAGTTACTGTGGAGCTTTCTCCATATGATTTGACTCGTGGAAGAATTACTTGGAGAGCGAAGTAATAAGGAGGGTTAGCCATGAAAGTAAGACCGTCAGTTAAGCCTATTTGCGAAAAGTGCAAGGTTATAAGAAGAAAAGGAAAAGTAATGGTTATCTGTGAAAACCCAAAGCACAAGCAAAAACAAGGCTAATATAAAAAAAGATATAACCGTTAGTAGATTTTAGGTAAGGCTGACAATAGAGTAACCGCTACGCTCTATTGACCTAAGATTTGAAATAAATTCATTAAAACCACTAGATAAAGTTAAACAAGACATTTCAATTACCAGGAGGTGTAAATTTTAATGGCAAGAATAGCAGGCGTAGACCTACCAAAAGAAAAAAGAGTAGAAATAGGTCTAACATATATATTTGGAATAGGATTACCTACTTCTAGAAAAATTCTTGAAGCTACTGGAGTAAATCCAGACGTTAGAGTTAAGGATTTAAGTGAAGAAGAAGTTAATGCTATAAGAGATTACGTAAAGAACCTTAAAGTTGAAGGTGATCTTAGAAGAGAAGTAGCTCTTAATATCAAGAGATTAGTAGAAATCGGATGTTACAGAGGTATGAGACATAGAAGAGGTCTTCCAGTAAGAGGACAAAGAACTAAGACTAATGCTAGAACTAGAAAAGGTCCTAAGAAGACTATAGCAGGTAAGAAGAAGTAATAGTTAGGAGGTAAGACAATGGCAGCTCAAAAGGTTAAAAAGACCAGAAGAAGAAAAGAGAGAAAGAATGTTGAGCACGGTGCAGCACACATAAAGTCAACTTTCAATAACTCAATAGTTACTTTAACTGATGCAGCAGGAAATGCTTTATCATGGTCTAGTGCGGGAGCATTGGGATTCAGAGGATCAAGAAAAAGTACTCCATTTGCTGCACAAATGGCAGCTGAAACATCAGCTAAAGCAGCTATGGAACACGGTTTAAAGAGTGTTGAGGTATATGTAAAAGGACCAGGAGCAGGAAGAGAAGCAGCAATCAGATCTCTACAAGCAGCAGGTCTAGAAGTTACTCTAATAAAGGACGTAACTCCAATACCACATAACGGATGTAGACCACCAAAGAGAAGAAGAGTTTAATTTTTAGTTAACAGGAGGTGTAATTTAATGGCAAGATATACTGGAGCAAGCTGCAAACTTTGCAGAAGAGAAGGTATGAAGTTGTTCTTAAAAGGTGATAGATGTTATACAGATAAATGTGCATTTGCTAGAAGAAGCTATGCGCCAGGACAACACGGACAAAACAGAAAGAAAGTATCTAACTACGGAATGCAGTTAAGAGAAAAACAAAAAGCTAGAAGAATATATGGTGTTCTTGAAAAGCAATTCAGATGCTACTATGAAAAAGCTGATAAGCAAAGAGGAATCACTGGTGAAAACTTATTAAGACTTTTAGAAATGAGACTTGATAATGTTGTTTACAGACTAGGATATGGTGCATCAAGATCAGAAGCTAGACAATTAGTAACACACGGACATTTCTTAGTAAATGGTAAGAAGGTTGATATCGCTTCTTACAATGTAAATGTCAACGATGTTATAAGTGTTTGTGAGAAAAGCAGAGCTACTGAAAAATTCAAGGTATTTGCTGAGAATCCAAAGACTTTACCAAAGTGGTTAGAAGCTAACGTTGAAAACTTTGAAGGTAAAGTAGTAGCACAACCTGCTAGAGAAGACATAGATTCTCCAATAAACGAGACATTAATCGTCGAGTTATACAGCAGATAATAGCTTTTAAAATAATTGTGGTAGAAGTTTATTTCTACCATAATTATATGAAATCAGTTGCCCTCATAAAATAATATGCCAGTTTAAATATAAGGAGGGTTTGTAGATGTTAGAAATAGAAAAGCCAAAAATAGAATGTGTAGAAGTTAGCGAAGACGGAAGCTATGGTAAATTTGTTGTAGAACCTCTTGAGAGGGGTTATGGTATAACATTAGGAAATGCTTTAAGAAGAATATTGCTTTCCTCATTGCCAGGTGTTGCAGCAACTTCTGTAAAAATAGATGGGGTTTTACATGAACTTTCAACTGTTCAAGGTGTTAAGGAAGATGTTACAGAGATAATCTTAAACATTAAAGCTTTAGCTCTTACAATGACAGGAGAAGGTCCAAAGACTATTTATATTGATGCTCAAGGACCAGGAGAGGTTACTGGTGCTGATATAAAGACAGATGGAGATATTGAGGTTATTAATAAGGACCTACATATAGCTACTCTAGATACAGATGGTAAGCTATATATGGAGATTACTATTAATAATGGTAGAGGCTATGTAAGCCAAACTAGAAATAAGACAGATGATCTTCCAATATCATCAATAGCTGTAGATTCTATATACACTCCAGTAAAGAGGGTAAACTTTACTGTAGAAAACACAAGAGTAGGTCAAATTAGTGATTATGACAAATTGATATTAGAAATTTGGACTAATGGAACTATTAAGACTGAAGAAGCTATCAGTTTATCAGCTAAAATACTTATAGAGCATTTCAAACTATTCATGACTCTTACAGATCATGCTAACGATGTTGAGATAATGATCGAAAAAGAGGAAGATAAGAAAGAAAAAGCCTTAGAAATGACCATAGAAGAACTTGATTTATCAGTAAGATCTTACAACTGTTTAAAGAGAGCTGGTATAAATACAGTTCAGGAGCTTGCTCAAAGATCTATGGATGACATGATGAAGGTAAGAAATTTAGGTAAGAAATCCCTTGAAGAAGTGGAAAGAAAACTTAAAGAATTAGGCTTAGGCTTAAGACTAAACGATGAGTAAGGAGGTAAATCTATGGCAGTACAACGTAAATTAGGACGCCCAACTGATCAAAGAATAGCTATGTTAAGAAACCTTGTTACTAGCTTCTTAAAGAACGGTAAAATAGAGACTACTGAAACTAGAGCTAAGGAAACAAGAAGATTAGCTGAAAAAATGATAACTCTTGCAAAAGCAGGAGATCTTCACTCAAGAAGACAAGTGCTTTCTTTCGTAACTGAAGAAGCAGTTGTTAAGAGATTATTTGATGAAGTTGCTCCAAAGTATGCTGAAAGAAACGGTGGATATACTAGAATGTACAAAGTAGGTCCAAGAAGAGGCGACGGAGCAGAAGTAGTTATACTTGAATTAGTATAATAAATTCTTTTACATCAGGGATTAAGTTTAAGACTTAGTCCCTATTTTAATATATATATATAAAATTATAAAAAATTATAAAAATTTAAACGGTTATTTATACCGCTTAACTTGAATTAAAATGGAATATTATTTATAATAGGAAAGGTAATGAAATTTTTCTAGAACATAGGTAAAATAAGCTTTCATAAAGGCTTTACACTATGACGATATTCACTACACATTTGGATAATTTTTGGAGGAAATCCTAATGGATACTATGATTAAAAGTGAAAATTTAACATATAAATACTTTCATGAAGATGAAAATGAGGAAAAGTTCGCTGTTAATGGGGTAAATCTTAATGTAGATCGAGGTGAGTTTTTAGTTATACTAGGTCATAACGGATCAGGAAAGTCTACTATAGCAAAACTAATGAACGCACTTCTTTTACCAAGCAGTGGAACTATTTATATAAATGGAATGGATTCGAAAGATAGCGATAATCTTTGGAATATAAGAAGTAGCGCAGGTATGGTGTTTCAGAATCCTGATAACCAGCTTGTTGCAACTATAGTTGAAGAGGACGTTGCTTTTGGACCAGAAAATTTAGGGGTTGACCCTAAAGAGATAAGACAAAGAGTGGACAGCAGTCTAAAGAAAGTAGGAATGTATGAGTATAGAAGGCACGCTCCACATCTTTTATCTGGTGGGCAAAAGCAAAGGGTGGCTATAGCAGGAATACTTGCTATGAGACCAAAATGCATTGTATTAGATGAACCTACAGCAATGCTAGACCCTTCAGGAAGAAAAGAAGTTATAAAGACTATAAAAGAGCTGAATAAAGAATATGGGATAACTATAGTCCTTATTACTCACTATATGGAAGAGGCTGTAGAAGCTGATAGAATAATAGTTATGGATGATGGAAAAGTACTTATGGAAGGAAAACCTAGAGATGTGTTTTCTAAAGTAAGGGAAATGAAGAAAATAGGACTAGACGTACCACAGGTAACAGAGCTAGCCTATGAATTAAAGAAAAGTGGTATTGATGTCAGTGAAAAAATATTAACTATAAATGAGATGGTGAATGCATTATGTCAATTAAAATAAGTAACTTAACACATGTATATATGCCAGGATCACCTTTTGAGAAAAAGGCGTTAGACGATGTTTCTCTAGAGATTAATGATGGACAGTTTGTTGCACTTATAGGTCATACTGGTTCAGGAAAATCCACATTAATACAACATATGAATGGGCTTCTTAAGCCAACCAGTGGAGAGATTATTGTTGATGATAAAAATATAACTAATAAAGAAATAAAACTAAGTGATGTTAGAAAAAAAGTTGGTATCGTATTTCAATATCCTGAGTATCAATTATTTGAGGAAACAATAGAAAAGGATATTGAATTTGGTCCTAGAAATTTAGGTCTTTCTGATGAGGAAATCTCAGTAAGAGTAAAGAAAGCCATGAAAATGGTTGGATTAGACTTTGAAACTTACAAAGATAAATCTCCATTTGAATTAAGCGGAGGTCAAAAGAGAAGAGTAGCTATAGCTGGAGTTGTAGCTATGGAACCAAAAGTGCTTATATTAGATGAACCTACAGCTGGATTAGATCCAAAAGGAAGAGATGAGATATTAGGCCAAATCAAGAAACTTCATGATGAATACAATATGACAATAATTTTGGTTTCCCACAGCATGGAGGACGTAGCACGAGTTGCAGATAGAATTCTTGTAATGAATAAGGGAAAATGTGTTCTTGATGGAAAGCCTTATGAGGTATTTAAAGAAATTGATACATTAGAGAATATAGGTCTTGCTGCACCTCAGATTACTTATTTAGTGAGAGAACTGAGGAATAGAGGTTTTAACATAAATGATGATATATTTACAGTAGAGGATGCTAAGAAAGCTATTCTTAAAATACTAAATTAAGAATAGGTTCTAGCCAAAGTTTGATTAGGACGGAGGAAGAGAAAAATGATAAAGGATATAACAATAGGACAATACGTTCCGGGAGATTCCTTTATACATAAATTAGATCCAAGAACAAAGATACTTATATCTATACTATTTATTGTAGATATCTTTTTAATCAAAAGTTTTTGGGGATATTTATTTGTAGTATTATTTATTGGTGCAATATTATATGTTTCAAAATTGTCTCCTAAATATCTGTTTAAGGGGCTAAAAGCTATATTTGTACTAGTTTTGATTACCGCTATATTGAACGTTTTTATGATAAAAGGTGAGACTTTGATATATAAGTGGGGATTTTTGGAGGTTTATAGAGAAGGGCTTAGAACAGCAGGATTTATGATATTAAGACTTATATTCCTTATATCAGGTACATCACTTCTTACACTTACAACATCACCTATAGAGCTTACAGACGGTATAGAGAAGCTACTAAATCCATTTAAAAAGATAGGTCTTCCTGCGCATGAGTTAGCTATGATGATGACTATAGCATTAAGATTCATACCAACTTTAATGGATGAAACTGATAAGATAATGAAGGCTCAAATGGCAAGAGGAGCAGATTTTGAAAGTGGTGGAATTATACAAAAGGCAAAGAGCCTTATACCTCTTTTAGTACCACTATTTATATCTTCCTTTAGAAGAGCAGATGAACTTGCAAATGCTATGGAAGCGAGATGCTATAGAGGCGGAGAAGGAAGAACTAGAATGAAGATTTTAAAAATGGAAACTAGAGATACTGTTGCATTTATTCTATTTGCAGTGTTTGCAATAGCTTCAATAGGAATAAAATACGTAGTTTAAATTAAGATAAAAGTTGAAGGTGAAAAGATGAAAAATGTTAAGCTAACATTGGAGTATGACGGTACTAATTATGCTGGCTGGCAGAAACAAAATAACGCTTTGACTGTAGAAGGAGAACTTTTAAAAGCCATAAAGCGAGTTACTGGTGAAGATGTTAAGACTATAGGGTGTAGCAGAACTGATTCAGGAGTACATGCAGAGAACTATATAGTAAATTTTTATACAGAGAGCACAATTCCTGGAGAAAAGTTTATGTTTCCTTTAAACAATGCTTTGCCGAAAGATATATGTATCACCAATTCAGAAGAAGTGGATTTAGAATTCCACGCTAGATATTACACAAAACAGAAGACTTATTGCTATACCATATTAAATAAAGAAGAGCCAAGTGTTCTTTATAGGAATTACTCCTATAGAGTTAGAGAAAAACTTGATTTAGAAGCCATGAAGAAAGCATGCACATACTTTTTAGGGACTCATGACTTTGAAGCTTTTAAGACTCAAGGAAGCTCAACTACATCTTCTATAAGAACTCTTTACGATGTACATATAGAGAATCAAGGGGATATGATAAAAATATATGCCACAGGTGATGGATTTTTATACAATATGGTTAGAATAATGGTAGGGCTTCTAATAGAAATAGGAAGAGGGAAGAAGAATCCCGAAATAGTATTAAAAGCCATAGAATCAAAAAATAGAACATACACTAAGAAAGTAGCGCCGCCACAAGGATTGATACTTAAAAAAGTATTTTATTAAAATGCTAAGAATATGTTGACACGCCCGGCTAGATGTAATATAATAGTTTTGTTTGATAAGTGTGTCATCGTGTAATAGATTCACGAGATTTTGAATCTTAACATAAATGGATACTGACGAAAAAAACTTAATGTATAGTTCAGGGAGGGAAAAACATGAAATCATACATTGCTAAACCACAAGAGGTTGAAAGAAAATGGTATGTAGTTGACGCAGCAGGAAAGCCACTAGGAAGAGTTGCTAGCCAAGTTGCATCAATATTAAGAGGAAAACATAAGCCAACATTTACACCAAATGTTGACACAGGAGACTTCGTAATAATAATAAACGCTGAGAAGGTAGTTTTAACTGGAAAGAAATTAGACCAAAAAATGTTAAGACATCACTCTTTCTATCCAGGTGGATTAAAAGAGACTTCTTACAGAGTAGCATTAGACAAGAAGCCTGAGTTCGTATTTGAAGAGGCTGTAAGAAGAATGCTTCCAACAGGAGTTTTAGGAAGAAAAATGCTTAAGAAGCTTAAGGTTTATAGAGGCGCTGAGCACAATCACGCAGCACAGAATCCAGAAGTACTTGAGTTAAAGTACTAGTAGCTGAGAGGAGGAATTGAGATGGCTAAGGTTCAATATATGGGAACTGGTAGAAGAAAGAAATCTATCGCTAGAGTAATACTTGTACCAGGAGAAGGTAAAGTAACAATAAATAAGAGAGATATAGAAAATTATCTTGGATTAGAAACTTTAAGAGTTGTAGTTAATCAACCATTAGTTTTAACAGGAACTAAGGACAAATTTGACGTTATAGTTAATGTTAATGGTGGTGGATTCACAGGTCAAGCAGGAGCTATAAGACACGGAATAGCTAGAGCTTTATTAAAAGCTGACGAAAGCTTAAGACCAGAATTAAAGAAAGCTGGTTTCTTAACTAGAGACCCAAGAATGAAGGAAAGAAAGAAATACGGTCTTAAAAAGGCTAGAAGAGCTCCACAGTTCTCAAAGAGATAGTATTTGGAGTTATACAAATCCCACAAACTCAGTGTTTGTGGGATTTTTTTATATAAAATGAGAGTAAATTTAAGTCATTACTAATAGGGAAAAGTACTTGGGTAGAGAATTTGCAACAAGAGTGCAATAATCAAGGATATTCCAATCAAAAAGTGGATGGGTATCCAGGACCTAATACATTAGATGGGTGCCCATTAATCAAACATGGTGCTAGTGGAAATATAACAAAACTTCTTCAACAAAGGTTAATAAGTCTAGGCTATAGTATTTCTTATGGATCAGATGGAATTTATGGATATGAAACTAAGAATGCTGTAATGAGATTTCAAGAAGATAATAATCTTAGTGCAGATGGTATTGTTGGAAGAAATACTTGGAGAGCATTAATTGGATTATAAAATTTATTTAATCAAATATGCTAAAAGGATTGTTCCTAATATCATCATGTGTTAAATAATGGACATTAAAAAAATTCTAAATTGTAAAGTTCATACGAAATTGGATTAAGAATTGTAAGTATTGGATTACCTATAAGATTTGAAAAATCAAAATAAACTCCTATATTTTCATCTTTTATAAATTTAAGCATATACAGCATAAGGATTGCTTCTAATATCATCATCTGTTAAATAACGGACCTTAGAAAAATTATTTTTTATAGCGTTTTTATATATTTCTTCTAATAATATAGCGTTTTTACATAATATAGTAGTATATACAGAATCATATATATCTATTACTATTTCACAATTGCTATTTAAAAATTTATCATACTTACCAACATGTTCATATGTTTTATCTTTAGGGAAAGCATTGAATCCAGCGAAAATTAGATAATAATCTGAATTTTTTATAGTAGAATAAAAAGTTTCTCCGTCAATAAAATGTATATTGTTAAAAAGTAAATCATTTACTAATTTACCGTCGTTACCTATTAGATGAATATCATTAGAAAAAATTTCCCAATTGTAAAGCTCACATGAAATTGGATTAAGAATTGTAAGTAGTGGATTGTCTACAAGATTTGAGAAATCAAAATAAATTCCTATATTTTTCATATATAGTACCTCCTTATTTTCATAATTATAACTTATAAATTAAAATGAGTCAAAATGTAAAGTATGTAAAAAAACAACATATATTATATTTTTTAAAAGTTTATATTAAATATATAATAATTTCCAAAGCTAATTTACTAATATATAGATATTTATGTTAGTATTTATATATTAGTAAATCAACTTATTAATGAAATGGGGGGAATATATGAATAAAAAAATAATTAAAAAGATTGTTTTATTATCTTTAGTAATTATTATGATAATATTTTTATTTAAAATATTTATTCCTAGTTATTACACATATAATAATGAAAAATTGAGGATATCCTTAAAATTACCTAATTATTGGAGAAATAGATGTATATTTAAAGAAGAGAATGATTCAATATATTCTTATTACATTTCTAAGGAATCTAATAAAAAAGCTTTACTTTTTGCAATTGTTAAGTTAGATTCAAATGATAATCCTATTGATGGAGAAATATATGACTCAATAGGAAGAGATATAATATTTCATATAAATGGAAATAGATATAGAGTGGGGGGAACAACAGATGTGGGTTTTCCTAATGATAATATTGAATATCAAAATTATATTAAAATGAAATCACAGATTTCTGAAATAGTAAAAACAATGGAGATTTCATCTAACTAATAAAGTTGATATAGTTCATTATTAGAAAATATAAGCAAGTAAGACACAAGTGGCAAATTATCTGATAGGTCTTTAAAATTAAGAATTAATGAGAAAAATCTATAAGATATAATTAACTTATAATGTGAATTTATTACTGATTCGTAAATAACCATAAGAAAAGGGGGAGAAAAATGAAGACATTAGAAACTAATAGGCTACTACTTCGTAGATGGAGAGAAGAAGATGCAGAGGATGTCTATGAGTATGCAAAGAGTAGTAATGTTGGACCAAGAGCAGGATGGAAACCTCATGAGAATTTGGAGGAGACTAAAGGTATACTGAAGATGTTTATAGAACAAGATGAGACGTGGGCTATAGTTTTAAAGGAAACTAACAAAGTTATTGGTTCTTTGGGCATGCATAAAGCTGAAGTTCATTATGAAAAGACTCTAGGTTATGTTCTTGGGGAAGCATATTGGGGACAAGGACTTATAAAAGAAGCAGCTATTGCAGCTATGAGATATATGTTTGATGAAGAAGGAATTACGCAAATTTCAGTATATCATTTTCCTTTTAATAATCAGTCAAAACGAGTCATTGAAAAAATAGGGTTCCGCTATACAGGAATAAAAAAAGAATCAACAAAAATCTATGATGGCAGTGTATACGATGATGTATGCTACATGATAACAAAGGATGAGTTCTTTAACCGTTATGTTGGAGATGAGGATAGGTATAAAAAGCTGATTGGTGAGCTTCATAAAATGATGAAGGGCTATATACCAGAAGAGGAATGGATGGACTATGCCATGGATTCTGATCAAAATAAGGGGGTATCTGTTCCTGATATGGAGAAAGTCTATGAAGGAAAGACACAAATAGAATTGAAAATGGATTTTGAGAATGTCATTTGTAATAATGATTTTCAAAGGATAATTGAGAATCGAAGAAGTCACAGAAGATTTAGTAAAGAATCCATATCTGTGGATGAATTATCTTATTTATTGTGGATTAGTCAAGGGTATGAAAATAATTTGAGATTGAGAAATGTACCTAGTGCAGGTGCAATGCATCCTTTTGAAACGTATATATTTGTAAAAAATGTAGAGGGATTAGAAAGAGGATTGTATACTTACCATGTATCTACTCATAGCCTTATTTTCTTAAGGGATATTGAGAACATGGAGGAACAACTTACGAGAGCAACCTATGGTCAGGAATTTTTCGGCACTGCACCAGTATCAATTATATGGAGTGTTATACCATACCGCTCAGAATGGAGATATTTAAATAAGGCAGCAAAATATGCTTTACTTGATGCAGGACATGTATGCCAAAACTTATATTTAGGTGCTACGGCAATGGAGTGTGGCGTATGTGCCATAGGCTGTTATAATCAAGATATGTGTGATAAAATGCTAGGCATTGGAAATGAAGAGTTTACAGTTTATATGGTAGCTGTAGGTAAGGTTTAGAATAGAGATAACTTTTATATAGACTTAAGAATTAACTTAAAAGGGGGACAATAAATATGACTACGGAATTAGAATTTAGAAGCGCAGAAGAGAAAGATGTAGCTACAATTCTAAATTTTATAAAGCAGTTAGCCACCTATGAGAAGCTGGAGAATGAAGTGGTTGCTACAGAGGAATTATTAAAAGAGTGGATTTTTGAAAAGAAAAGAGCAGAAGTACTTTTAGCTGTAGCAGATGGGAAAGAAGTAGGTATGGCTCTGTTTTTTCATAACTTTTCAACATTTCTAGGAAGAGCTGGAATCTATCTAGAAGATTTAGTTGTTTTACCGGAATATCGAGGGCGTGGATATGGAAAAGCTATTTTAAAGAAACTGGCACAGATAACTGTAGAAAGAGGATGTGGAAGGCTTGAGTGGTCATGCCTTGATTGGAATAAGCCAAGTATAGATTTTTATTTATCATTAGGAGCTGTGTCGATGAATGGATGGACTATTTATAGGCTTACAGGAGAAACTCTTAATACCATAGGAGAATAGTATTATGAAAATTGGATTGGTATCATCAAAAAATAGAGATAATGATATAGAATTTAATGTAAATGAGATAAAGAGATATGTAAGAGAAAATAGAGACGTAGATTTATTATGTTTTGGAGAATCTTTTTTGCAAGGATTTGAAGGTTTATGTTGGACCTATGAGAAAGATTATAAAAGAGCTTTTAGTAAGGATGATGAGGTAATAAAGGAATTAAGAAAGTTAGCTAGAGATTACAAAACAGCATTATCATTTGGCTTTATAGAAAAGTATGAGAAAAATATATATAGTAGCAATATGGTAATAGATTCGAATGGTGATATAATTGATATATTTAAGAGAGTATCAAAAGGATGGAAAGAAGCGATAGCCACAGAAGAATATAAAGAGGGAACAGGTTTTCATAGTTTTATACTGAATAGTAAGCTGTTTGTAACTGCTATATGTGGAGACTTATGGCATGATGATCTTCTAGAGAAAATAGATGAAATAAGCGCTGATATTATGTTATGGCCATTATATATAGATTATTCTATAGAACAGTGGAATAGTGAAGCGTTATATGAATATCAAGAGAGAGTTAAGGGTATCAAATGCCCTGTAATGATGATTAATAGTTTTGTGGATTTGCCTGATAGAGCTAATGGTGGATGTTATGTATTTTTAAATGGATCAGTTGATCAATTGCTTCCCATGGGGAATATTGGAGTTTTAAAGGTAGAAATTTAATAATACAGATTGAAAATACTTAAATAGATTAAGGAGATGTGAGGAATATGAAAACTGCAGTAATTTATTATTCTTTAGAGGGAAACACTGAGTTTATAGCAAAGAAAATTGCAGAAAAGACTCAAGGTGATATGATTAAACTTGTACCAGATAAAGACTATCCTACAGGAAAGATAAGCAAATTTTTCTGGGGTGGAAAAAGTGTGATGTTTGGAGAAAAACCTAAGCTTAAAAATACACCTATAGATATTGAGAGTTATGATAGGATATTTATAGGAACTCCTATATGGGCAGGAAAGTTTACTCCTCCAATAAATACTTTTTTAAATACATGTAAAATTAGAGGGAAAGATATTATACTTTTTGCTTGTCATGGAGGCGGGGGAGCAGATAAGTGCTTTAATAAGATGAAGGATATTTTGAAAGATAATAATATAATAGGAACTTATGATTTTGTAGATCCATTCTTTCACAACGTAGAGGACTGGGATGCGAAAGTAGAAAAAATAATTGTGAGTAAATAAGATAAATTTTCAAGATAAAATTAGTAATAACAGGTAAGACTGCAACTTAAAATATAAAAAGTGCACCTTACCTGTTTTTATATTGAGAGAATTTTAGAAGATATATATAATAAAATCAAAGAGGAAGGAGATATCCATGAAGATAGTTTGTGAATATTTAGAGAATGGAGAAGAAATGATGGATAAGCTTAAAAGATATATAAAAACTGAAGCAGATGTTGAAATATTTTCTTGTGTGCATGGAATTTCATTGATATTTATATATGGATTTTTATTATGGATATTGGGGATTAACTCAGTCCCATTTACTGTGATATTCCAAATGTTTTTGCTCGGTTATGCTATTTCATGGTTTCAAAAGTGCCTCTTTTTAAGAGAGAAAATTTATAAAAAGAGAGAGTATAAAATAAGAATAGTACTATGGATAGTAGGACCAGTATTCATGATGATAATATGTCAGTATATTTTTCATTGGTTTATTAAAACTCCATATTATGTAGCTTTGATTTATGATGCAGTTATGTTGAGCTATTTTATAATGTTATATTTCTTCATAGAAATATTTTATAAGAAAGATACTTTTGAATTAAATAAGATGCTGTCAAGCTATAAAAATAATATAGGAGATGTGATAGATGAGTAATGTTATTGAGGTAAGGAATCTTACTAAAAAGTATGGTAAATCAAGAGGAGTTATAAAGCTGAATTTAAATGTAGAGAAAAATGATTTTTTTGGGTTTATAGGACCGAATGGAGCAGGAAAGAGCACAACTATTCGTACGATTTTAGGTCTTATAAAACCTACTTTAGGGACAGCAGAGGTTTTTGGTATGGATTCTTTAAAATTTAGAGATAAAATTCTACGAGAAGTTGGATATATGCCTTCAGAGGCTATGTTTTACAATGGTATGAAAGTAGAAGAAATAATAAATTTTTCAGCAAGACTTCGAAATGAAAATTGTACTAAAGAGGTTAAAATATTATGTGACAGACTTCAGCTGGATTTAAAGAAAAGGGTTGAAGAACTTTCACTAGGAAATAGGAAAAAGGTATCTATAATATGTGCTCTTCAGCACAAACCTAAGCTTTATATTTTAGATGAACCCACAAGTGGACTTGATCCGCTTATGCAAAAGGAGTTCTTTTCTTTGCTTAAGGAAAGGCAAAAAGAAGGAGCTACTATATTTTTATCATCTCACATACTATCAGAGATACAGCATTACTGCACTAAAGCTGCTATAATAAGAGAAGGTCGTCTTATTGTTCAAGATTCTGTAGAATCATTTATAGGAAAGGCTACAAAACAAGTAAATATTCATGGAATCACACACCTTCCAGATATTAAAGAAATTAAAAAGGCAGAAATAAGTGGTGATTCAGTAAGTTTCATATATGACGGGGAAATTAAGAATCTAATTTCAGCTTTAAGCGGATTAGATATAAAGGATATGACTATAACAGAGCCAGATTTAGAAACAATATTTATGGATATCTACAAAACCGGAGGTGAAGCAAATGACAATATTTAGTCATGAGATAAAGCAAAATAGAAAGATGCTTATAATATGGAGCCTTAGTGTTGGACTACTTATGGTGACATGTATGATGCTGTATCCTCAAATGCAGAGTCAGATGGAAGACATAAATAAGATGTACAGTTCCATGGGAAGTTTTTCAGAAGCCTTTGGAATGGATAAACTTAATTTTGGAACTGTAATGGGCTTTTATGGGATTGAATGTGGAAATATACTAGGTATAGGAGGAGCTTTTTTTGCAGCTATGGTAGGCATATCAATGCTATCAAAAGAAGAGAGCGGTCACACTGCAGAGTTTCTTCTAACTCATGGAGTAAGTCGTAAAAGGATTGTATCAGAAAAACTTTTGGCAGTCTTAACGATTATAGTGGTTTTTAACGCCATATGCATAGGACTTTCAGCGATATCATTTAAATTCATCGGTGAAGAAATTGCTACGAAAGAATTTTTATTATTTCATTTAGCTCAGTTTATAATGCAATGTGAGTTAGCTTTTATATGTTATGGCATATCGTCCTATATAAAAAGAGGTGGCAATGGAATAGGGATAGGTATAGCATCTTTAGGATATTTCTTAAATATAATATTAAATATAAGTGATAAGGCACAGTGGCTGAAATATGTAACTCCTTTTGCATATTCTGATGCGGCTGATATATTATCGAAAGCTGAAATCAAATGGGATTTAATTGGCATAGGAATATTTTACGCTATAGCGGGAGCTGCCATAGGATTTTGGCAATATTGTAAGAAAGATATAGTAAGCTAGAAGCTATAAGAGTAAGTTATATAAATTATTATTTTTCAACGGGAAATTTTAAATTTCTCGTTTATTTTTTGTATTATATTTTAGAATTACAAAACTAAATCTAGGTCTGTTAAAAAATTAAAATAAAATAAAAAATATCTTTGCAAAATTTAAATAAAAATTCGTATTTGTAGGTAAAATAAACATATATATATACTATATATTAGAACATATGACCTTTTTCTTAAGACTTATATTAAGTTTAGGTTAAAAAACTGAAAAATATCTTAACATATGTTAAGAAATAATATAATATGTTTTTTGGGTAATAGAAAATATTGTGGAGGAATATATTTTGGATAATTTGGATATGATAATAGGATTAATTGGGGGATTAGGTTTATTTCTTTATGGAATGAAGTTAATGGGAGATGGATTAGAAAATGCAGCTGGAGACAGTTTAAAGTCTCTCTTAGAAAAAGTAACTTCAAATCCAATAATGGCTGTATTAATCGGAGCTATAGTAACTGCTGTTATACAAAGTAGTAGTGCTACAACTGTTATGGTAGTAGGTTTTGTTAATGCTGGACTTATGAATTTATATCAAGCTGCTGGAATTATAATGGGAGCAAATATTGGTACTACAATAACAGCACAATTAATTTCATTTAAGCTAGATGGAATAGCACCTATATTTGTAGCTTTAGGAGTTGCAATAGTTATGTTCTCCAAAGCTAAAAAACGTAAAGAGATTGGAAACATAATACTTGGATTCGGTATACTTTTCATGGGTATGGGAATAATGTCTAGTGCTATGAAGCCAATAGCTGAGTCACCTTTATTTAAAGAATTTATTATAGCTATAGGGAATAATTGGGCGCTTGGTCTTTTAGCAGGACTTGCTATGACTGCAGTATTGCAGAGCTCATCTGCAACTACTAGTATAATAGTAGCTTTAGCAACTACAGGTTCTATAACTATGAAGGTAGCACTTCCTGTTATCTTCGGATGTAATATAGGAACTTGCGTAACTGCTTTATTATCAAGTATAGGAACAAATAAAACTGCAAGGAAAGCAGCGCTTATACATCTTATATTTAATGTGCTAGGAACTATTATCTTTATACCTCTTATGGGAATATTGATAAATATAGTAGAATCTATGAGTCCTGGAGATGTTAAGAGACAAATTGCAAATGCACATACTATCTTTAATATAACAAATACAATAATAATGATACCATTAATAAAAATATTAATAGATGTAGTAAATAAAATACTACCAGGCGAAGATGAAGTTGAAAAAGTTGGAGCAACATACATAGATGATAGATTTTTAGAGACGCCTGTTATAGCTAGTGGTCAGGTTATAAAAGAGACTATAAGAATGGCAAATAAAGCAAAAGAAAATCTTGAACTTTCAGTAACTGCTTTTATGACTAATGACGATGAGCTTATAACTAAGGTTTATAACAATGAACAAATTATAAATACTCTAGAACATGAAATAACAAACTACTTAGTAAAACTTGCAAAAACAGATCTATCTGATAAGGAAAAAGGAATAGTAGCATCTACTTTTCATATTATAAATGATATAGAGAGAGTAGGAGACCATGCTAAGAATATAGTAGAACTAGCTTCGGAAAAGATTTCAAAGAGATTTTCTTATAGTGAGGATGCTCAGCAGGAGTTAATGGATATGTACAATTACACATTAGATTCATTAACTGCAGCTATAGAAAGCTATGAATCATCAAATATTAAGAAAGCAGAAACAGTTAGAAAGCTTGAAGAAAGAATAGATATACTAGAAAAAGAATTGAGATCTCACCATATTAAGAGATTGAATGATGGACAATGTAATGCAATATCAGGAGCGGTATTCTTAGATCTTATAAGTAACTTTGAGAGAATAGGAGATCATGCTACTAACATTGCAGAAAGTGTATTAAATAACGCTGTATAGATTTTAAGGAGTGTCAGTTTAAACTGACGCTCCTTATATTTTTTTGAACATGTGGATAAACTACTTTCATGAGTTTAAGAGTAGTTAAGGAGGATAAAACATGAATATGCATTTATGCAAGAAAAATATTTTAATAATTATAATGGCGTTTTTGGTAGTGTTTCCAATAAATATGATTTCAGTAAAAGCTGATGAAAATCAAAAGTGTATTTTGATAGATCCAGGACATGGTGGAAAAGACGGTGGAGCTAAATCGAAAAATGGAACAAGTGAAAAAGATATTAATTTATCTATAAGCAAAAAATTAAGACAGATATTAGAAGATAATGGATACAAAGTATTTCTTACAAGAGAAGATGATGTGAATCTTAAAAGTGAAAAAATTAAAACAAGTAAATTTAAGATATCTGATTTAACTAGAAGATGCGAGTTAAAAGAAGAGACAAAATGTGATATGTTTATAAGTATTCACTTAAATATGTATACAGATTCAAAGCCTAAAGGAGCTCAAGTATGGTATTCAACTTATGAAAAAAGCAAAATTTTAGCTGAGGCTATTCAAAACAGTTTTAAAGAAAACTTAGATAGTAGTAATAAAAGGCTTCCTAAGGCCGCTGGAGAGCACTATAAGATCCTTAGGGACAAATATCAAGGGCCAGCTGTAATTGTTGAATGTGGTTTTTTATCAAATCCCCAAGAGGAACAACTTCTTAAAGATGAGGCATATCAACAAAAAATTGCAGAAAGTATAGCGAAAGCTGTTAAGAAATATTATGAACTAGAAAATAAATAGATTTCCTAGGAAATAATAAATAAAATGTGGAAAATAATCAATGATGATATGTAATAAATGTACAATAAAAGCTACTATAAGATAATTAGCTACAAAATTAAAATGACTATGGCATATTTGTCATAGTCATTTTGGTGAATTTTAAAATGGTAGTAATTTTAATGGTATATTCTAAAGAATATTTGTAAATAATGTTATTATTAATGAGTTGGAGAAGTCGATTAAGAATGCTCCAACAACAGGTAAAACAAAGTAAGCTGTAGGTGATGGTCCGAATTTTGAAGTTACAGCATCCATATTAGCCATGGCATTTGGAGTAGCTCCCATACCAAAACCACAATGTCCAGCTGAAATTATAGCTGCATCGTAATCTCTTCCCATAAGCTTGTATGTTATGAAATAAGAGAAAAGACCCATTAATATTGCTTGGGCTATTAATAATATTATTAATGGACCAGCCACTTCTTGAAGTTCCCAAAGTCTTAAACTTATAAGAGCCATTGATAAGAAAACATTCAAGCCTATTGTACCAAGAGTGTCAGTACATTTTTTATTGATTTTAAATTTGCCTGTTTTTTCGCCAACGTTTACAATGATACAAGCAATTATCATTGCATCTATGTAAGAAGGTAATGTTATACCTACTTTAGTAAATACACTTTCAAGGATTGTACCAAGTCCCATAGCTATAAATATTATAGATAATGTATTAAATAGAGATTTGGTATCTATAGTTTCATTTGCATCTTCCATAGCTACATCAACTGCAGCTTCAGCCTTAGCTGTGTTAAGATTTGCATTAGGACCTTGAAGTTTATTTTTCATTATTAATCTTCTACCGATTGGACCTCCAATTAAGCTACCGCAAATAAGACCAAAAGTAGCAGATGCCATAGCAATAGTACTAGCTCCTACTAGACCGTAATTGTTTTCAAACAATGCCCCCCAAGTAGCACCAGTACCGTGTCCGCCTGTCATGGTTACAGAACCAGCTATAAGACCAAGTAAAGGATTAGTACCAATTGCTTTAGAAATTGTTACTCCCAAGATATCTTGTAAAATAACTAAAGTTATAGCAGCGATAAAAAATAATATAACTTTCTTTCCGCCTGCTTTAATCATTTTAAAACTTGCTCCAAGACCTATTGTAGTAAAGAATACTAGCATAAATGGATCTTGAAGAGTAGTGTCTAGTTTTACAACTGCAACATTTGTTTGTCTAAGAATTAAAGTAAAAATTGCGAATACTAATCCTCCGATAACTGGAGAAGGAATACAGAATTTTTCTAGAATAGATATTTTACTCTTTAAAAAACTACCTAAAAAATACGCGCCAATGGCAATGGCAAGTGTTTGAATCATGTTTAATTCAACTGTCATCATAATACCTCCTATTATTAAATTTAAGTCTACGAAAAAGATTATATAATGAGAAGTAAATTTGACACAAATTGAGATTTTTGGGCAATAACATCAAATAGCTACTTATTTTGCAATATATCTCCGTTTTAAATCGTTTTTAGTAAAATCATTAAAAATAATAAAAAAAGTGAGAATTTTAAAATAAATGATAAAAATTAAGGCGAAAAAAGAGAAAAATAGAGAAAAAAAGAGTAAAAAAGAATATGAATGCATATAAATTGAATAAACATCAATATTTCAAGGAAAATGAGCGAAAATACCATGTAAAGGATTAATAGTAAATGTGTTAAATAGTTTTATTTATTATATAATATAGTAGATGTGATGAATAATAAAAATTAATTGATACTTATGTATATATATAATATTTAAAATATTATGATTTATATATTGAAAAGACCTTGGAGATATGATATTCTATAAGTGGAAATGGACTTTTGAAAATAGACCATTTATCTAAAAAGGAACTAGTATCTCTCATATTGTTAAAGGTAAATTAAGTCTACAAATTAATTTTTATTGATAATATTAGGGTACTAAAAAAGAGTTATAGGATGGCCCCTATAACTCTTTTTAATTAAATAAATTCTTATACCATATTTACAAATGCAGTAATTACAGCAAGATTCATAAAATCAACTAAGAATGCTCCAACTATTGGAATAACTAAATATGCTGTAGGTGATGGGCCGAATCTTGAAGTTACGGCATCCATATTAGCCATAGCATTTGGAGTAGCTCCCATACCGAAACCACAATGTCCAGCAGCTAAGACTGCAGCATCAAAGTTCTTTCCACAAAGTCTAAATGTCACAAAGTAAGCAAATAGTGCCATTAACAATGTTTGAGCAAGTAATATTATTAATAGTGGACCAGCAACAGCTTTTAATTCCCAAAGTTTTAAGCTTATAAGAGCCATTGACAAGAATACGTTTAATCCCATATTTCCTAAGATATCATTACATTCAGGATGAACATTTAACTTCTTTCCAGCTACATTAACTATAACACAAGCTATAATCATTGCTCCTATATAAGATGGCATTGTTATACCAATATTTTTTAATCCATTAACTATTATAGTACCAAGTCCCATACAGACAGCCATTAACCCAAATGTGTCAAACATAGATTTTAATGTTATCTTTGAAACTTTAGCATCAGCAACATCAGCAGCAACATTTTCATGAGCTGCAATATCAGCTTCAGCTGGCTTTAATCCATTTTTAAGGATTAGCTTTCTTCCTAGAGGACCACCCATTAAGCTGCCTGAAACAAGTCCGAATGTAGCAGCTGCCATAGTTATTGCCATAGCACCAGTTATTCCGTAACTTTCTTCAAATACAAGAGCCCAGCTTCCACCAGTACCGTGACCTCCAGTCATTGTAATAGAACCAGCCATTAATCCTAGTAAAGGATTTTGTCCTAACACCTTAGCAAGTCCTACACCAACCACATTTTGAAGAGTTAAAAGCACTGCAGTCAGTATTGCGAAAATTATAAGTAATTTTCCACCCTTCTTGATAACCTGGAAGTTAGCAGTAAGTCCAACACTAGTAAAGAAAACTAACATGCATGGACTTTGCAATGTTGTATCGAAAGATACAGTTAAAATTCCAGCTTCTTTTAGAATTAAAGTTAAAATAGAGAAAATAAGTCCTCCTACAACAGGTGATGGAATACAGAACTTTTCAAGAAAGCTCACTTTCTTTTTTAGCCAGCTACCTACATAATAAGCTACAATAGCTAAAGCTAAGGTTTGGATCATGTCTAAATTTAATTCCATTATAAAACCTCCTATTATTAAATTATAAATTAAGTCTACAATAGGATTATACAATGTAATGAAAACGGTGAACAAACCTAAATATTCTAATATAATACTATAATATCTAACGAATTCTCAGCTATAATCCTATTTTGGCAAGTTTTGATAAAATTCTGAAAAAAATTTAGAGAAATTTAATTAAACTCTTAAAATAGTATATAAGAAAAGAATATTATTGATTAAATAAAGTTAGTAAATATAGTAATAGTTAATGAATTTGCAAAGTCTACCAGAAATGTTCCTACAATTGGTAAAGATAATTATATATAAGAATAAATTTAGATAATAAACATAATTTGATAATTTAAATACTAAGTATTAATGGAAATATATAATAAAAAGAATCATATTACGTGTTAAAAAAAGTAAGAAAAATTAGGCCTATTTCTACAAATAGGAGACAATTAAAAAGTGGCACTATTTATGTTTTTAAATTTAAAAAATTAAGATAATTATAAAAATAAAATTAATTAAATAAATTTATTTGGGAAAATAACGATATAAAATCTAAAAATGTAATAATATAGAGCTTTAGTAAACGACTTCATATTATCATATAGTCAAAATAATTGTAATTTAATAAATAAATGATAAGAATTTTGATAAAGTAATGTAAAATTGCATTTAGAATAAGAACAAATATGACTATTTCATATATTTTAAAATTTTTCAAAAATACAATTGAATGCAATTATTTCCTATGATATTATAAAGAAGACAACAAAAGGACTAATCCATTAGACCAATTGCTAAAGGAGGAGTACAATGAATATAATTCTTACTAAAGGAAATGGACTACCTCTGTATTTGCAAGTAAAGAAGCAGATAATGAACCAAATACAAGTTGGATTACTAAAAGTTGGACAAAAAATGCCTACTGAAAGAGAGCTTTCTGAGATATTGAAGGTTAGTAGAAATACAATAACATCTGCATATAAAGAGCTAGAAAAAGAAGGAGTTCTAAAATCCTATCAGGGAAAAGGGACTTTTGTAGCAGAAGAAAACAATACTTGGGAGCAGAAGGAAAGCAGAGATAAGATAGTCAAATTTGTGGATTTAGGTTTTGAAGAAGCTCTAGAAAGCGGATTAGGAGTAGACGAATTTTTGTCTATAGTTAAAGAGAGAGTTAGAGAAAAAATAGATCAGATGAGAAAAATTACTGCACTTTATATAGAGTGCAATATTGAACAGTCTAGAACTTTCGCTAAAGAGCTAACTAAAAAGACAGATATGAATGTAATTCCTTTAACAATAAATGATTTAAAAAAAATGGATAGAGAAACAAGAAGTAAATTAGAAGCTTGTCAGGTTATAATTACAACTTTCAATCATGTAAATGAAGTTAAAGATGTAACTAGAGAATTTGGAAAAGAAACATTAGGTGTAGCAATAAATGCTGACTTAGGTACTATAGTAAAAATTGCTAGATATCGAGAAGGGACAAGGTTCTCATTATTTTCTATATCAGAGGAATTTATATTTAAGATAAAAAGTGCATTAGAAAAATCTGGCTTAGGCCAAATTGATATAAATTATAGTAACACAACTGATACTGATGAAATAATCAGGGGAATAGAAAGATGTGATGTGATAATAGTATCACCAGGAAGATATAAGGATATCAAAAAATATAATAAGGATAATAAAGATGTCATTGAATTCGTATACACTTTAAATGAGGGTTCAGTGAAAATGTTAAAGTCAAAATTAGTAGAGTTAAATTATAAGAGCTAATCCTTTAGTTCTTAATAATATAAAATTAAGTGTTAGGAGGCCCAATTTTATGGAAAAGAAAAAAATAGTCCTAGGTGTAATAGGATCAGACTGCCACGCTGTAGGAAATAAAATTCTTGACTTCGCATTTACACAAGCAGGTTTTGAGGTAATTAATATAGGAGTGTTATCACCTCAAGAAGACTTTATAAATGCTGCTAAGGAAACTAATGCAGATGCTATAGTAGTATCTTCATTATATGGACAAGGAGAATTAGACTGCCAAGGAATGAGAGATAAATGTGATGAAGCTGGATTAGAAGGAATACTTCTATATGTAGGTGGAAACATAGTTGTTGGAAAGCAAGACTGGAACGAAGTTCATAAGAGATTCAAAGCTATGGGATTTGATAGAATTTATGCACCAGGAACACCAGCAGAAACTACAATAGCAGACTTAAAGACAGATTTAAAAGTAGAAGAGTAATATATAAATAAATCCAATAGGGGTGAGTAGTGTGAATGCATATTTATTAATTGATTTTGGTAGTACCTATACTAAGCTCACAGCTGTGGACATAGATAATGAAGAGATTTTAGCGACTGCGAAAGATATAACTACAATTGAAAATGATATAATGATTGGTTTCAACAAAGCCTATGAAAAGCTTATGAAAGACCTTGATGGTAAAGAAGTAAACTTTGTAAACAAGCTTGCATGTTCATCAGCAGCTGGTGGACTTAAGATGATTGCAATAGGCTTAGTACCAGAGCTTACAGCAGAAGCGGCTAAGAGAGCAGCTTTAGGTGCTGGAGCTAGAGTATTAAAGACATATAGCTATGAATTGACTGAATTTGAAATTGACGAAATAAAAAATAGCAATATCGATATAATCTTACTAGCTGGCGGTACAGATGGTGGAAACAAAGATTGTATAATTCATAATGCTAAGATGTTAGCTGAAAGTGGTTTAAAGATACCGGTTGTAGTAGCTGGAAATAAAGTTGCTAATGATTATATAAATAAGCTGTTTAAAGAAGCTCAAATACCTTTTTCTATAACAGGAAATGTAATGCCTAAATTAAATACTTTAAATGTAGAACCTGCTAGAGAGGAAATCAGAAAGATTTTCATGGGCAGAATCGTTGAAGCTAAAGGCTTAAGCAATGCAGAAAGTTTTATAAGTGGAATACTTATGCCAACTCCAGCAGCTGTTTTAAAAGCAGCTGAAGAATTAAGCGTAGGTAGTGATGCCGAAGAAGGCATAGGAGATTTAATTGTAGTAGATATAGGTGGAGCCACAACAGATATTCACTCTTTAGCAGATGGAGAACCATCAAAGCCAGGAGTGACATTAAGAGGACTTGAGGAACCTTTTGCAAAGAGAACAGTAGAAGGAGACTTAGGTATGAGATATTCTGCACTATCCTTATGGGAGGCAGCAGGAACTAGAAAAGTAAGAAAGTATCTTAAAGATAAGACCGTAAATATTGAAGAGAATTGTAAATATAGAGCTGATAATATAATGATGGTTCCTCAGACACAGGAAGAAATCGATTTTGATGAAGCTATGGCAAAAGTTGCTACAGACCTTGCATTAGAGAGACACTGTGGATATGTAGAACCAGCATATTCTCCATGTGGAGTTATATATACTCAATATGGAAAGGATTTATTAGGTGTTAAATATGTTATAGGAACAGGCGGAGTACTTGTGCATAGTAATAATCCACAAGATATTCTAAAAGCTGGAGCATATACTCCTGAAAGCTTAAATTCACTTAAGCCTCAAAGACCTAAATATTTACTTGATAAAACATATATATTATCTGCAATGGGGCTTTTAAGTTTTGAGCTTCCAGATGTAGCAGTTAGAATTATGAAAAAGTATTTAGTAGAAGTATAGATAACCTTAAACAATCGTATTTGAAAGGTAGGTAGTTAATAGTGAAACTTAGAAATAAAAAATGGACTGAAGAAGAATTTTTCGCAGAAAGAAAAGAAGTTTTGGCTCAATGGCCAACTGGTAAAAATGTAGATTTAGAAGAGGCTGTAGAATACTTAAAGAGCATTCCAGACAGCAAGAATTTCGCAAAGAAGCTTGTAGCAGCTAAGAAAGCAGGAAAGACTTTAGCTCAACCAAGAGCAGGGGTTGCTTTACTTGATGAACATATAAAATTATTACAACACTTACAAAATGAAGGTGGAGCAGATTTATTACCATCAACTATAGATGCTTACACAAGACAAAACAGATATGATGAGTGTGAAAGAGGAATAGAGCAAAGTTTAGCAGCTGGAAGATCATTATTAAATGGATTCCCAGCAGTAAACCACGGTGTTGAAGGGTGTAGAAAAGTTCTAGAATCAGTAAACCTTCCACTACAAGCAAGACACGGTACACCAGATTCAAGACTATTAGCTGAAATAATCCATGCTGGTGGATGGACTTCAAACGAAGGTGGAGGAATTTCTTACAACATTCCATATGCAAAGAGCGTAAGTATAGAAAAGACATTATTAGACTGGCAATATTGCGATAGACTTGTTGGATACTATGAAGATCACGGCGTAACTATAAACAGAGAGCCATTTGGACCTTTAACAGGAACATTAGTACCACCAAGTACTTCTAATGTAGTAGCCATAATAGAAGCTTTACTTGCAGCTGAACAAGGTGTTAAAAACATAACTGTTGGATACGGCGAATGTGGAAACCTAGTTCAAGACGTTGCAGCTATAAGATCACTTGAAGAACAAGTAAATGAATACTTACAAGCTTACGGATACAATGATGTATTCATAACTACAGTATTCCATCAATGGATGGGTGGATTCCCAGCTGATGAATCAAAAGCATTTGGAGTAATTGCAACTGGTGCAGCAATCGCATCTTTAGCAGGAGCTACAAAGGTTATAGTTAAGACTCCACACGAAGCAATAGGTATACCAACTAAGGAAGCTAATGCAGCTGGTATCAAGGCTACAAAGATGGCTCTTAACTTATTAGAAGGACAAAGACTATCAGATTCTAAGGAATTACAAGATGAAATAAACTTAATCAAGGCTGAAGTTAAGTGCATGATGGACAAGACTTTCGAACTTGGTAATGGAGACTTAGCTATAGGAACAGTTAAAGCATTCGAACAAGGTGTTATAGATATACCATTTGGACCATCTAAGTACAATGCAGGTAAGATGTTACCAGCAAGAGACAACAATGGTGCAGTAAGATACTTTAATGTAGGAAATCTACCATTCACTCAAGAATTAATAGATTTCAACAGAAAGAAATTAGAAGAAAGAGCTGCATTTGAAGGAAGAGAAGTTTCATTCCAAATGACAGTAGACGATATATTTGCTGTAGGTAAAGGACAATTAATCGGAAGACCTCAAAAATAAGGCCTTTTAAAAAATTAGTTATAAACTGTAGAGTTTATTATAAATAATTATGTAGGCTTTTAATTTAGCCACAATAAAAAGGAGTGCAGGAAAAATGAAAATTGTTGATGTTGTATGTTCAGCAGGCAGAACTGGTTTCTACTTTGATGATCAAAGAGCTATAAAGAAGGGTGCAGGTCATGACGGATTTACTTACGTTGGAGAACCTGTAACAGAAGGATTTACTTCTATAAGACAATCAGGAGAATCAATTTCAGTTCAATTAATACTAGAAGATGGACAAGTTGCATTAGGAGATTGTGCAGCAGTTCAATATTCAGGAGCAGGCGGACGTGATCCATTATTCCTAGCAGCAGATTTTATACCTGTTATAGAAAAAGAAATAGCTCCAAAGCTAATCGGAAGAGAATTAAATTCTTTCAAAGCTTTAGCTGAAGAGTTTGATAAAATGCAAGTAAATGGTAAGAGATTACACACTGCTATAAGATATGGTGTAACTCAAGCTATACTAGATGCAGTAGCAAAAGCTAACCATGTAACTATGGCTGAAATAGTTAGAGATGAGTACAATACTGGAGTAGAAATAAAGAGAATTCCAATATTCACTCAATCAGGAGATGACAGATACGACAACTCTGATAAGATGATAATCAAGGGTGCAGACGTAATGCCTCACGCATTAATCAACCATGTTGCTGATAAATTAGGAGAACACGGTGAAAAATTACTTGAGTATGTTAAGTGGTTAAGAAACAGAGTTATCCAATTAAGAACTTGTGAATGTTACAGCCCAGTATTCCACATCGACGTATATGGAACAATCGGATTAGCATTTGACTGTGATGTAAACAAGATGGCTGATTATATCATGACTCTTGAAGAAGCAGCTAAACCATTCCACTTAAGAATTGAAGGACCTATGGACGTTGAAGAAAGACAAGCTCAAATGGAAGCTTTAAGAGACTTAACTGCTGAATTAGCAAAGAGAAACAGCACAGTAGAATTAGTTGCTGACGAATGGTGCAACACTTACGATGATGTTAAATTCTTCGCTGACAACAAAGCAGGAAACATGCTTCAAATAAAGACTCCAGACCTAGGTGGAGTAAACAATATAATCGAGTCTATCTTATACTGTAAGAAGATGGGTGTTGGAGCATACTGTGGAGGAACTTGTAACGAAACTAACAGATCTGCAGAAGTATGTACAAACATCGCTATCGCTTGCGGAGCTGACCAATGCTTAGCTAAACCAGGAATGGGTGTTGACGAAGGATACATGATCGTTAACAACGAAATGAACAGAGTAGTAGCTCTAGTTAATAGAAGAAAATAGCAAAAAACAGGGGGCAGTTAATATAACTGCCCCATACTTTTCAAGGAGGGAAATGCTGTGAGAGAAATAAATGTTTCTACAATAACAAGTGCAATAAAAGAGTTATGTATAAATGCTAACTATTACTTAGATCAAGATATAAGAGATAGATTAAAAGAAGCTCAAGATAAGGAAACATTTCCAATAGCAAAAGAAATGTTAACTAAAATCATGATAAATGCTGACATAGCCAAAAATGAGCAAATGCCTATGTGCCAAGATACAGGAATGGCTTGTGTTTTTGTTGAATTAGGACAAGAAGTTCATATAGCTGGCGGTAGCTTAGAAGAAGCTATACATGAAGGAGTAAGACAAGGATACACTGAAGGATATCTAAGAAAATCAGTAGTAAAAGATCCTCTAGACAGAGTAAACACTAAGGACAATACTCCAGCAATAATCTATTACAACATAGTACCAGGAGATAAACTTAAAATAACAGTTGCTCCAAAGGGATTTGGTTCAGAAAACATGAGCGGAATAAAGATGTTAAAACCAGCAGATGGAGTAGAGGGAGTAAAGGAATTTATAATAGAAACTGTTAAAAAAGCAGGCCCTAACCCATGTCCTCCTATAGTTGTAGGAGTAGGTATTGGAGGAACTTTCGACAGAGCTGCAAATCTTGCTAAAAAAGCTTTAATAAGACCAACAGCTGAAAGAAATGCTAATCCAATGTATGCAGACCTAGAAGCAGAATTATTAGAAAAGATTAATGCTTTAGGTATAGGACCACAAGGATTTGGTGGAAAGACTACAGCTTTAGCTGTAAACATAGAATACTATCCAACTCATATAGCAGGTCTTCCAGTAGCGGTAAATATAAACTGTCATGCTACAAGACATGCTGAAGTAGAACTATAGAGCATATATAGGAGGTGCCTTATGGAAAAGAGAATTACAACCCCTTTAACTTTAGAAAAAGTTAAAGATTTAAAAGCAGGAGATACCGTTTTAATAAGCGGAACAATATATACATCAAGAGATGCTGGACATAAGAGATTTGTTGATCTTTTAGATAAGGGAGAATCTCTACCTTTTGACCCTAAGGATCAAATCATATATTATGTTGGACCAACTCCAACAAAACCAGGACATGCTTTTGGATCAGCAGGTCCAACAAGCAGCTATAGAATGGATCCTTATGCCCCAAGACTTTTAGAAGTAGGTCTTAGAGGAATGATTGGAAAAGGATTAAGAAATGAAGCTGTTATAGAATCTATAAAGAAAAATGGCGGAGTTTACTTTGCAGCAATCGGTGGAGCAGCAGCTTTAATCGGAAAGGCAGTTAAGAAAGCAGAAATAATAGCTTACGAAGATTTAGGAGCAGAAGCTTTAAGAGAATTGCAAGTAGAAGATTTACCTGTAATTGTTGTAATAGATTCAGAAGGAAATAACTTATACGAGCAAGGTCAAAAAGAATATTTAGACAGCGTTAAATAAATAAACAGGAGGTGTAGGCTACAATGAAAATTGAAAAAGTAGCAAAGGCAGGAACTCTTGAGTCTAATGACATAGTAATCATGGTGTATCCAAACGAAAATGATACAGTTGAAATAGAGCTAGAGAGCATAGTTATGCAACAATTTGGCACTAGAATCAGAGAAGTTATACAAGAGACATTGAAATCATTAGGCGTTACTAGCGTAAAAGTTAAAGCTCAAGATAAAGGGGCTTTAGATTATACAATAGGAGCTAGAGTAGAAACAGCAATAAAAAGAGCACAATAATATTGCTTATATAAGGTGGGATTATAATGAAGGAATTAAGAAGAAGTATGCTTTTTATGCCTGGAAATAACCCAGGAATGCTTCAAAATGCAGCTATATTAGGCGCAGACTCAATAATACTAGATTTAGAGGATGCTGTAAGTTTAACTGAAAAGGATAGCGCTAGAATTTTAGTTAGAGAAGCCATAAAAACAATGGATTATTCTGATGTTGAAGTAATTGTAAGAGTCAATCCTATAGATACAGAATTCGGACCTACTGATTTAGATACAATAGTTAGAGTAAAACCTGATACTATATTAGTACCAAAGGCTAGCATTGAATCTATAAAAGAAGTAGATGGAATAATTACAAATATAGAAAAAGAAATGGGATTTAACCTAGGAGAAATAAAGGTAATAGCTCTTGTAGAGACTGCAGACGGTCTTCAAAATGTTTATGAAATAATAAAGGCGTCTTCAAGAGTTAATGGTGTACTTTTAGGCGGAGAAGACCTAACTGCTGACTTAGAAATAAAGAGAACTAAAGAAGGAGAAGAAATCTTCTATGCTAGAAATAGAATTGCTATAGCTTGTAGAGCATGTAAAGTAAGTTCTATTGATACACCATTCACAGATACAAATGACTTTGAGGGTCTAAGAAAAGATATAAGAAAAGCTAAGAGCTTAGGATTTACAGGAAAAGCATCTATAAACCCAAGACAAATAGACACTATACATGAAGTTTATTCTCCAACAGAGGAAGAAATCGTTCATGCACAAAGAGTACTAAAAGCTATGGAAGATGCTAAGAAAGAAGGAAAGGGAGTATTCTCATTAGATGGAAAGATGGTAGATGCTCCAGTTATAAATAGAGCGGTAAGAACTGTTGACTTAGCTAAGACTTTAGGTCTTATATAGAAAACCTTGTTTTTAGGAAAAAACATAAAAAAAGGTGGGATTATTACTATGAAAAATGCAGTAGGAAGAGAACTACCTTCTTATATAGAAGGATATGGAGAGGTAGTGCCTTTTCAAGGAGCAGAAAACAATTCTACTGTTAAGCCAAAAACTACAGTAAAAGGCAGCGCAGTAGGTCCAAAAGACGTTAAAATTTTAAGCTCAATAAGTGAAGCTATAGATAAAGCTGAAATAAAAGATGGAATGACAATATCTTTCCATCACCATTTAAGAAATGGAGACTATGTTTTAAACATGGTTATGGAAGAGATAGCAAAGAGAGGAATAAAGGACTTAACTATAGCAGCTAGTTCAATATTCCCATGTCACGAGCCTTTAGTAGAACATATAAGAAATGGAGTAGTAACAAAGGTTATTGCTGCTTATATGTCAGGCCCAGTTGCAGCAGCTATTTCTAGAGGAGAATTAAAATATCCAGCAGTAATGCAAACTCATGGTGGAAGAGGAAGAGCTATAGAAAATGGAGAAGTTCATATAGATGTAGCTTTCGTTGCAGCACCAAGTTCTGATGACTATGGTAATATAAATGGACTTCAAGGACCAGCAGCTTGTGGTTCATTAGGATATGCAGTAGCAGATTGCTTATATGGAGATAAGGTAATTGCTATAACTGATCATTTAGTAGCTTATCCAAACTGTCCAATAGAAATTGATGAAACAAACATAGACTATGTTGTTAAAGTTGATTCTATAGGAAATCCAGCAGGAATAGTTTCAGGAACTACTAAGGTTACAAAGGACCCAGTTGGATTAAAGATTGCTCAAATGACAGCAAAACTTATGAAAGCTTCAGGTCTTGTAAAGGATGGACTATCATTCCAAACAGGAGCTGGTGGAACATCTCTAGCAGTTGCACAAGAATTAAAAGATATAATGAAAAATGAAGGCATTAAAGGAAGCTTTGCATCTGGTGGAATAACAGGATATATAGTAGATATGTATGAAGAAGGATTATTCCAAAGTTTATTTGATGTTCAATGCTTTGATTTAAAAGCTGTTGAATCATTAAGAAGCAACAAAGCACACCAATCAATGTCAGCTTCAATGTATGGAAATCCTCATAATAAGGGAGCAGTAGTAAACAAGCTTGACATAGTAATCCTTGGTGCTACAGAAATAGATACAGACTTCAATGTAAATGTAACTACAGGATCAGACGGAGTAATCATGGGAGGATCAGGCGGACACAGTGATACTGCAGCAGGCGCTAAGCTTACTATAATAGTATCAAACCTTGTAAAAGCAAGACTTCCAATAATAAAAGATAAGGTTACAACTGTAACAACTCCAGGCGAAAGCATAGATGTATTAGTTACAGAAAGAGGAATTGCAATAAATCCTAAACATGCTGATCTAATAGAAAGATTAAAGAAGACTAACTTACCAATAATGACTATAGAAGAACTTAAGGAAGTTGCTGAAAAGTTAACTGGAAAACCAAAGGAAATAGAGTCAGATGATAAGATAGTTGCTGTTATAGAATACAGAGATGGAACTGTAATTGACGTTGTAAAAAAGGTAAAATAATTCAAAAATAGAGGGGAACAACCCCTCTATTTTTAATCTCAAAAAAATTCCTTCCTATATATAGGTAAATTTTCACTCACATTGAGAGAACAATATAATTCATGATATAATGAGGATAAAAATGGGAAGATAAATTAAAAAGATTTATAAATTCTAAGAAAAGGATGAGAAGGATGTACGGACTAAATATAGAAAAGATACATTTAGATGATGAGAGAGAAAAAAATGAAGTTGCTGAGTTCCTAAAAAGATTCGAACTCAGATATGACGATGATATAGATTATACATTAGTAGCGAGACAAAATGGAAAAATTCTTGCTACAGCTTCTAAAGCGAAGAATATAATAAAAGCTTTTGCAGTTGATGATGAACTAAGAGGTGAAGGAATAAGCACATCATTAGTAACATCAATAACAGATAAAATGTTTGAACAAGGAGTATATCATAGTTTTATATTTACTAAACCAAAGAACATAACTATATTTTCCTCATTAAACTATAAACTAATATATGAAACTTCAAAATCAGCACTTTTGGAAAATGGATTATACAATATAAATTCCTCTTTAGATAAAATAATAAAAGAAAATGATATAGATACATCAAAAACTAGAGGAGCCTTAGTTATGAATTGTAATCCTTTCACTAAAGGACATCAGTTCTTGGTTGAGAAGGCTGCAAGCGAATGTGATGAAGTTCTAGTATTTGTGGTAGAAGAAGACAAATCTCTTTTTCCATTCAAGCATAGATTTGAACTAGTAAAAGAGGGAACTAAGCACCTTTCTAATGTGAAAGTTGTAAAAGGTGGGGAATACATAATATCACAAGCTACATTCCCATCATATTTTTTAAGACAGGAAGATGATAAACTTAGAGTTTATACTGAGATGGATGCTGGTATATTCGGAAAGTATTTTTGTCCTAAATTTAATATAAAGAGAAGATATGTAGGGGAAGAACCTTACTGCGCAGTTACTAATGCATATAATAATACATTAGTAGAAGAACTTAAAAAGTTTGGAGTAGAAGTTTGTGTAGTAAAAAGAAAGACTTATGATGAAAGTGCTATAAGTGCATCAAGAGTTAGAGAACTAATAAAAGAGGATAAAATGAAAGAAGTTAAAGAACTAGTTCCTGAAACTACTTGGGAATTTTTAAATACAGAAACGGGGAGGGAAATAGCGGAGAATATAAAGAAAAGTAATTCTCCCCACTAATATGGAATATACAGCTTTAGATATACTAGATGCGCGAGAAGAAAGAGTTGAACTTCAAGAAAAACTTATGGATGATTTTCAAAACACCCTTGTATGCGTGAGAGTTAATATACCTGGAGTAAGGAAGAAGACTAATTTATCTCAAGGGATATTTGAAGTCATCTCAAAAGAAATAGAAAAGCTCTTCCAAGGAAGAATATTAAAATCTCAAGCAAATACAGGAGCGGAAGGTCCTATAGAACTCTTAATTATAGAGGAAAAATCAGAAAAGGTAAAAATTCAAACTATCCAATTGGAAGAGACTCATACTCTTGGAAGGTTTGTAGATATAGATGTATATGATCATCAGAGTAGAGAAAGTTTATCGAGAACTTCTATGGGATTTGTACCTAGAAAGTGCTATATATGCGATAAACCTGCTTGTGAATGTGTAAGAAACCAAAGTCATTCAAAAGAAGAAATCATATGTTATATTGAAAAAACATATGAAAGATATAGGAGTATGACTGATGAATAATGAGATTTCAACTAAAGATCTGCCACATATTTTAAGTGAATTTGCACTTAAGGCCATGCTTTATGAGGTGTCATGCTATCCGGCACCAGGACTTGTATCACCTATATCCACTGGTTCACATAAAGATATGAATCATTTCACCTTCATAGACAGTAGCCTTGCAATAAGTCGATTTTTTTGTGAAGCTGTAGAGGTGTCTTTAAATGAAGACAATGAAGAAGAATTATTTAAAAAGCTTAGAAAAATAGGCGTAAAAGCCGAAGAAGCTATGTTTCATGCCACTAGAGGAATAAACACTCAAAAGGGAATAATATTTCTAATGCTTATATCTTTAGGGGCTGTTACTTTAACTATAAAAAGAGGAAAAACCTTTGATGAAATAGAAAAGTATATAAGATGCATGACAAAAGACATTATAGAAGAAGATTTTAGAGATTTAGATAAAAAAGAGAAACTCACCTATGGAGAAAAATTATATTTAAAGTATGGGTTAAAAGGCATAAGAGGAGAGGTTGCTAAAGGACTTCCTATAGCTTTAAAAGTGGGTTTAATGGTGTATGAAGAAGGCAAAAATCTAAGCGAAAATCAAAGAATAGCAAATACTTTGATTCATATAATGACATGCTGTGAGGATACAACGCTACTTCATAGGAAACCTATAGAAATTCTTTATTATGTTCAGAATACAGCGAAAGAAGCTATTTCTATGGGAGCCATGAGAACTGATGAGGGAAGAAAATTTATAGATGATATGGACAAAGATTTTATAAGCAAAGGAATAAGTCCTGGAGGTAGTGCTGATTTATTAGCAATGACAATCTTCTTTCACAATGTAAAGTCTATAGTCAAATAATAATTAAAAGGTGATTTAAATGGATAAAAAGACGAGGAATAAGCTTATAATTTTTATAATCTTTGCTTTAATAGCTGTAGGCATAATAGGATATACTTACATAGAAAATAAACGTAAAACTGATTCTTTAAAACAGCAGTATGATATGGAAATCAAAGCTAAAGAAAATGAAAAGCAAGCTGAAAAACAGCGTATAGAAGCTGAAAGAAAAGAAAGAGAATCCTTTGAGGGAGTAAAGTGTGATGAGGCAGAGAGCCTTTTATTTAGCGAGGATAAAGATAAGTATAACAAAGTAATAAAGATAACTTCAGATGTTATAGAAAAATATCCAGATAGCAAAAGAGCATACACTCTTAGGGGAAGGGCCTATGGCTTTTCATCAAATATAGTAGCTGGAAATAAGGATAAGGCTTTAGCGGATTTAGATAAGGCACTAGAAATAGATCCTGAATACGGATATGGAAGGTTTAACAAAGCTTTAATATATGAACTCTTCGGAAGGTATGATGAGGCTTTAGTTTGGTACGATAAAGCTATAGAGGTGGAGCCTGATTATGAGTGGAGTTACTATGGAAAGGCATCTATTTATGGAAGAAGAGGAGAACTAGAGAATACTTTAGTAAATCTAAAAAAAGCTATAGAATTAAAACCTTCAGCAAAAGAAGCAGCAAAAGAAGAACATGACTTTGACAATGTGAGACAACATAAAGAGTTTCAGGACTTAATCAATAAATAAGTAGATTTATTTTTAGTGAAAATTTGATATAATAAAGCTATAATGTAAAGCGCTAATCTTAAAAGATCAGTGCTTTTATTTTTAAGAGGATTAAAAGTAAATGTATTTGGTTAAATTTGATTATATAAGATGGGGACAAAGAGGAGGAAATTTATGAGAATATTGCATACTGGTGATTGGCATTTAGGGAAGAACCTAGAAGGTCAAAGTAGAATGGATGAACAAGAATTGTTTTTAAATGATTTTATTGAGATTGTAGAAAGACAAGATGTAGATTTAGTCATAATTGCTGGTGATGTATATGATAGCAGTAATCCGCCAGCTAGAGCAGAAAAGATGTTTTATGATACATTAAAAAGGATATCAAACCATGGAAAAAGACTTACTTTAGTGATTTCTGGGAATCATGATAACCCTGAGCGATTAGTAGCAGCGGGACCTTTAGCCATGGAACATGGAATTATTATGGTGGGTACGCCAAAGACAATTGTACAACAAGGAGACTATGGAAAGCATAAGATATTGAATTCTGGAGAAGGTTTCATCGAGATAGAGATAAATGGAGAGAAATCTGTAATACTTACAGTGCCATACCCAAGTGAAAAAAGACTTAATGAGGTTTTATATGGAGATATGGATAGTGATGATGAAAGGCTAAAATGTTATAGCGATAGAATTCACGATCTTTTTGATAATCTGAAATCTAATTATAGAGAGGACACTATCAATCTTGTGGTTTCACATCTTTTTGCTATGGGAAGTGAGGAAAGTGGTTCAGAAAGAAGTATTCAGCTTGGAGGTAGTTACATTGTAGACGGAGGATGCTTTCCTGATGAAGCTCAATATATAGCATTAGGTCATGTGCATAAACCTCAAATAGTACCTGGAACAAACAAGAGGGCTAGGTATTCAGGATCTCCACTTCACTATAATAGAAAAGAGATTTCTTTCGATAAAAAGTGTTTTGTAGTAGATGTTAAACCTATGCAGCAGTGTCATATAAGCGAAGTTAATTTTAAAGTTTATAAGCCCATAGAAGTTTGGAAGTGCAAAAGCATAGATGAGGCTATTGAAAAGTGTGAAGAAAATAGAGAGAAAAACTGCTGGGTGTATTTGGAGATAACGTCTGACAGATATATAAGAGAAGATGAGATAAAAAAGATGAAAGATTTAAAGAAGGATATTCTAGAAATAACACCTAAAATCATAGGAGAAGATGATTTTAAAGATGAAGAAAACTTTGCAGAAAAGCCTTTTGAAGATATATTTAAGGAGTTTTATAAGAAAGAAAGAGGAGCAGAACCGGAGGAAGAACTGGTAGAATTATTGATGTCAGTTTTATTAAAAGAGGGGGATAAGGATGAGACCAATTAAGCTTAAAATAAAGGGAATAAATAGTTTTATAGAAGAACAGGTTATTGATTTTGAAAAGCTTAGTGATAGAGGACTTTTTGGTATCTTTGGTCCAACTGGTAGCGGTAAATCTACAGTATTAGATGGAATAACCCTAGCACTATATGGAAAGGTAGCTAGAGATAGCAGTAATTATATAAATGCTAATTGTGACAGTGGAAATGTAAGCTTTGAATTTCAGATATCGGGAGTAGAAAAAAAGAGATATTTAGTAGAGAGAGAGTTCAAGAAAGATAAAAAGACAGAGAATGCGAAGTCGGGTAAATGTAAAGTAGTAGACATTACAGGAGGAATACCTGAAGTACTCGCAGACTCGAAGACAATGGTGGACAATAAATGTAAAGAAATAATCGGATTAAATCTAGATGATTTTACCAGAACTGTAGTGCTTCCACAGGGGAAATTCAGCGAATTTTTAAAGCTTGAAGGTGTAGATAGAAGAAGGATGCTAGAAAGGCTCTTTAATCTTCAGCAATATGGTGATGATCTTTCAAGAAAACTTTCCTTTGAAATCAATAAGGAAAAAACTGAAAACAGTGTTCTTATAGGACAGCTTAAAGGTTATGAAGATTTCAGTGAAGAAAAACTTAAGGAAAGAGAGGAGTTATTTGAGCAAGTTAATAAGGAATTAGAAAAGATATCTATAGAAGTAAGTGAATTAGAAAAGCAATATGAAAATCAAAAAATTGTATGGGATTTGCAGCTTGAACTAAAGGAACTTAGATGTAAGAAAGAAGTTCTTGAAAATAAAAGAGAAGAGATAGAATCATGTAAGGAGAAAGTATTCCTTGGAGAGGGAGCATCTAAGGTAATGCCATATATAGATTCTTATGAAAAAACCATAAATGATATAGCAAACTCTGAGAAGGAGAAAAGAAATTTTGAAGAAGCTGTGGAGTTTTCAAAATCTCAGAAGGAGAAAGCTGATATTCAATGGCAGGAATGCAGAGATAACAAGGAGGAAAAACTTCCGGATTTTATCATAAAGAAACAGAAGGCAGAAGATGCATTAAAAGAAAAAGCACTTTTAGAGACCATTGAAAAAGAAATAATTATAATGAAAAAAGACATGGTGAAGCTTGGAGACGAATTAGAGAAAAAGACAAAGATTATGGAGAAGCTTTCTGGTGAAATATTTGAAATAAACTCAAGTATAAATCAAGCAGAAGAAAAATCTGAACAGCTCAAAATAGATGGAAGCTTAAAGGAAAAAGTTTTAGAAGGAGCTAGAGTTAAAGATAAATTAGAAGACATATTAAAGCTTAAGAATGGTAATGAATCCAAGAAGCTTAGAGGTCAAAGAGATGTAGAAGAACTTCAGCTTAAGGAAAGAGAGTTATATAAATCCTTTGAAAAAAAACAAAAAATTTATGAAGAAAAGAAAATTCTTTTGGAAAATATGATTAATAAGTGTCCGGGAAACCAAAATGATATAGTAGCTCTTCAAAAACAGCTTCTAGAAGCTAAAGAAAAGTGGAATAAGTATCATGAGCATACCAAAATAATAGAATCAGCTAATGAGGCTCTTAAAGATTATAAAATATCCGTGCAGAAAGAGGAAGCAAAAAAAAATCTTTTAGAGCATAGTATTGCAGAATTAAAAACAAAAATTAAAGAACTAGAAATAGAAAATCTAGCTTATAAGCTTAGGGAAGAATTAAAAACAGGCGATGTATGCCCAGTGTGTGGTTCGACAGACCATCATAGAGAAAATATTAAACATAAAGATTTAAGAGATGATAAGGGTATAGAAAAGGGACTTGAAGCAAATGAAAAAGAATTAAAGTTAATAGAAGAAAATATCACAAAGGGAAAAACTAATATAGACATATGTAATGGAAATATAGAAAAAGCAAATGATGGCATAGCAGCATTAGGTGATGACTTCAAAAATATTTCTGTAGAAGAATTGAATAATAGTTTTGAACAGTTGAAAAAAGCTATATCTGAATATGATGGCAATAAAAATAAACTAGAAGAAGATATGAAAAAGCTTCTGGAAGAAAAACATAAACTTGAAACTAACATAAGTACTTTAAGAAGTACAATCAATGAAAAGAAAAATCAGCTTAAGGAAATTGATAGTGACTTAGAGAAAAATCATGAAGCATTAAAAGAAATTGAAATAGTTTATGATTGCCTTGTAAAAGAAACTGGGATAATGGATTTTAAAGCTAAAAGTCAAGAGATATTAGCTTGTGAAAAAGAGAGGGAAAATCTTTTAAAGGATTTAAAGGTATATAGAAAGAGATTAGAAGATGCAGATCTTAATATGAAGGCTTTAGAGCAAGAATCAAAGAAAATAGAAAATGACCTTACAAAGGGAAATACGGCTATAGAAGAAAAGACTAAAATCCACAATGAAAAGATATCACTTATAAAGAATAAAGTTGGGGATGTAGAAGATATAGGCACTGTGCTTATAAAGATTGAAAATATAATAAAGACAATAGAAGATAATTTTGTAAAAGCAGAAAAGATAAAAGAAGATAAAGAGAAGATATATCAACAAAACAATGAAAAGCTTATTGCAGTAATGAGCAGATTAACAGAACTTCATAAAAGAAAAGCGGAAGATCATAAGAATATAGAGAAGAATTTAGAACTTCAAGGGTTCAAAACCATAGAAGAGGCAAAGAAAAACATACTTAATGTAGAAGAGATTGGATCTTTAAAAGAGTATATAGAGAGATATAGCGAAGAGGTTTCGAAAAATAATGGAGCTATAGAAAGTGTATTGAAGAAACTTGATAATAGAGAGATTGAAGAAGAGCAGTGGGCAAAGCTTCAAGAAGATAAGGTGAAAACAGAAGAGAAGTATAAAGAACTTAATGAGTCAAAAATAAAAGTTGAAGAAGAAGTTAGGATTATAAAAGAAAAACTATTTGAGCTTTCTGAACTTTTAAAAAAGAAGGAAAAGCTTGACCGTAAACTTGGACTTTTAGGAGATTTAGAAAAACTTTTCAAAGGCAAGAAGTTTGTTGAATTTGTAGCTACTACAAGATTAAAATATGTATCTATAGAAGCATCAAAACGATTAAAAGAAATAACTAATGGAAACTATGGATTAGAAGTAGATGATAATGGTAAATTCCTTATAAGGGATAACAAAAATGGTGGAGTTGAAAGAGAGGCTTCAACCTTGTCAGGAGGAGAAACATTTTTAGCATCTTTGGCACTAGCTTTAGCTTTATCTGCTGAGATTCAGCTTAAAGGCACTGCGCCTTTAGAATTATTTTTCCTAGATGAAGGATTTGGAACCTTGGATGATGATCTTTTAGAGGTTGTTATGAGTTCATTAGAAAAAATTCATAATGATAAACTGAAAATAGGTCTAATAAGTCACGTAGAATCTATAAAAAATAGAGTGCCAGTAAAACTAATATTAACTCCAGCAGAAGCAGGCAGAGGTGGAAGCAAAGTAAGAATAGAAAGAAGTTAAAAAAATAAACTGTAAAAGGACTGATTAACCTATAATATGTACTTAAGAAAGTGTTTATTATAGAATATAAGTATATTAAATAATAATATTACAAGGATTACTGAATGTATTATAAATTTTAAAATAGAAGATATGAGAAATTTAATTAATGGAGGTGTAGGGATTAGAATGAATAAGGAATATTATGATAGATTTCTAAAAATATTAAAAGAAACAAAGGGAATTCATAATTCACTAAATGAAATTTTAAAATATGATTTTATATATCATTCAAATAAAATAGAAGGAAGTACATTTACAACAGAAGCGTTACAAATGCTTATGGAAAAAAATATAGTTACAGGAACTCATACCTTAGACGATGTACAGGAAACTGTTAATTCATTTTATACATTTGATTTAGTTATTGATAATTTAGATAGACCCTTAACTTTAGAAATGATAAAAGAGTGGCATGCTAGTTTAATGTATAGAACTAGATTATACGATTTAGGTTTGGTAGGTGTTTTTAAGAAGTATTCTAATAAAATATTAGGAGCTAACTTCGATACTGCGAATCCTTGGGAAGTTGAAGATAAACTTAATATTTTAATAAATGAATTTAATAATCTAAAAGAAGTAACTTTAGAAGATATAGCAAAATTTCATTTAGAATTTGAAAGGATACATCCATTTCAAGATGGTAATGGGAGAATAGGTAGATTTATATTTTTAAAACAATTACTTGATAATAGATTATCACTTAAATATATGAATGGTGAAAGTTCAATTGAATATAAAAAAGCTTTAGATGAATCTACAAATGATAATATAAGACCGTTGATTGAATATTTGAATAAGCAGAAAGATTTTATTGAAGATAATAGGAGTATGTTTTAATAAAATTTTAGAATACGATAATTTGAACCATATTACAAGTAAATGAGGTTTATAGCCTTAGCTATTGATATAATTAGATTAAGACTAGTTTTACAAGTGAAACTATAGTAGCGCAAGTAATTATAATAGCACTAGCTATATGTATTTATCTTCGAGTAGCTAAGAAGCTTAAAATAAAAGAGCATCTGTTAGCACTTAAGGCATCTAGAAAAAATGAAATGTTCAAATATAAGACATGCTTTAAATCACCAATTATGTTATCACTAATTATTTTTGGATTAATTAATGCGGTGTCGGGAATCTTCTATTTAGTTAAATAAATAAGGTGCTGTTATAAAAACTATTATTACAATAGCACCTTATTTGTGTTAATTATTTATTTTCTTAATATCAATATCGTACTTTTTACATTTCAATGAAATTGTTCTGTGTGTAAGACCAAGAGCTTTACCAGCCTTATTGTAACTGCCGTATTTAGCCATAGCAGCTTTTATTATTTCCTTTTCATAGCACTCAAAAGGCATAATATCTCCATTTGGAGTGTTTATAAGAGCATCACCAGAATATTTTTCATCTTTAAGATGAAATGGAAGGTCTGATACGCTTATCATAGAAGACTCGCATAGATTCATGGCACGTTCTATTATATTTTGAAGTTCTCTTATATTACCTGGCCAATCGTATCTTTCAAGCAACATCAATGCATTATTATCAATTCCAAGTATATTCTTGTTTAGTTCAGTATTGAATTTTTGGATAAAATGATGAACAAGCAGTCTTATATCATCTTTTCTTTCTCTTAAAGGCGGTAGGACTAGGGAGAGAACATTAAGTCTATAGTAAAGATCTTCTCTAAATGTACCATCTCTAACCATTTCAGCCAAATTTCTATTGGTAGCAGCTATTATTCTTACATCAATCTTTTGTGGTTTTGTAGAACCAAGACTCTCAAATTCTTTTTCTTGAAGCACTCGTAAAAGTTTTACCTGCATTGAAAGAGGAAGGTCGCCAATTTCATCTAAAAATATAGTTCCTTCATTAGCTATAGCAAACTTTCCAGGTTTACTCTTTAAAGCACCTGTAAATGCTCCTTTCTCATAGCCGAATAATTCACTCTCCATAAGAGTTTCAGGTATTGCAGCACAATTCACTTTTACGAAGGTGTTATTATAACGAGGACTATTGCTATGAATAGCTTTTGCAATAAGCTCTTTACCTGTACCGCTTTCACCTCCTATAAGAACTGTTGATGGACTTTGAGAAGCCTTTTTGCACATTGTAATTATATCTCTCAAATTTGAATTAAATCCGATTATATTCTTAAATGAATTTTGCTCTCTGCTTTGTTTTAAGAGCTCTTCTCTATAGTAATCTATCTCAGCCTCATATTTTTTTACTTTTCCTATCCAATGACGTATTTCACTTAAAGGTTTAGAAAGTGATATAACTCCTTTGAAATCGCCATCTATAAAAAGAGGTTCTATGTTTGAGATTATCTCTATGCCTTCTTTCTTTTGGATAAAATTCTCTATCTTCTCTTTTGATGTGAATGACTTTATTCTAAGGCCATTTGGTGACACATCTAAAAGATCTTTTCCTAAAATATCATTTGGATTTATATTAAAATGGTGCTCATAAGCTGGATTTATATAAGTTATCTTTCTGTTTTCATCAACAAAGCAAATCATATCATGGGATGCTTCAAGGAGTTTTTTGAATCTTGTATTTACTTCCTTCATACCCATTACTTCAGAGATATCCTGAAGAACTCCAACGGCACCTATTATGTGATTATCTGATATAATTGGAGAACGATTTACCAGGAGTATATTATTATTTATATGTTGAATCTTACCAAACTCTTTAGTTCCTGTATTTATTATATTTGGAAGGTCAGAGTTAGGGATTACATCTGTGATTTGATGACCTAAAATATCTTTAGAAGGCTTATTTAATATTTTTAGAGCATAAGAATTTATATTGCTTATTGTACAGTTTGTATCTATAACTATAATTCCCATAGGAAGGTCCGATAAAATCTGTTCATTTGCTATGGTACTCTCTTGAATTATGGCATCAACTTCATTCATTATGCCGTAATTATAGGCAAGATCTTTTGTTATATAGTCACAAAGTACCTCAACAGCTTTTATTGAAGCATAATTAGAATTTTTAGATCCTATGGTTATCACTTCACCTTGCTGAATTCTAAGAGATATTAAAGCAAGAATGCTTATTCCTATAAAAGAATCATCATTTTTCCTTTTTATAAGAAGGTCAACTCCATAACGCTCCTTAACTTCAGCAGCTTTATTAACCACCATCGCAGCAATTCTAGTATGAAGACCATTTTCTATGCTTACAGTTACATTTCTTTTAACCAAATTATTTCACCTCTTTAATTTTATGACTAGTTTTTATGCTCACACCTTTTTTAAGTGAGAGATAATAAGGCTTATACCTTTAAATAACGACTTTTTAGTTTCAAATGGAGTGGAAAATAGGATTTAAGATAAAAGTCAGTTTATAAACTTGATAAAAATTATCAGATTTTCTAAAAGTGTTGATACTTTTTATCAATATCTATATTAATTTAAAATCTTCAGAAAGTCTAGAGAATTTTCATATAAAAAACACATACTTACATATAATTTCTCATGTAAAATATAAACTTTGTGGGAACTATATAAATAAGCATTAATATAGCAGAGGCAATATAGAAATTTATCTTGAAATTACGAATGATAAGAAAATAATGTTTTGTACCTTGATAAATTTTATCAAGGTATATTGATTCTGAGAATTTACGAAAATACTAGGTAATCATTGAAAGTAAAGGGACTCAGAAGTTTCGACAATATTGGCATGATAATTGCTAATATATTAAGGATAAGATGATATTTAGGAGGAAGAGTGAGTATGAAAAAAGGAATAGCAGCATCTAAAGGATATGCAATAGGAACAGTAGTATTAAAAGAAAATGATGAGCTAATAATAACTGATGAAAAGGTAACTGACATTCAAGCGGAAAAAGAAAGACTTCAAAATGCTTTAGAGCAATGTAAAGCTCAGCTTACATCTATAAAAGAAAAAGCTTTAGCAGAAATGGGAGAAGAAAAGGCTGCAGTTTTTGATAGTCATATCATGCTTTTAGATGACCCAGAATTTACTGGTGCTATGGAAATGGAAATAGAATCAAACAACTCTAATGCTTTAAAAGCTGTTGATTCAGTTGCACAAACTTTCTTAATGATATTTGAATCAATGGAAGATGAATATATGAGAGAAAGAGCAGCAGATATAAAGGATGTTGCCAATAGAATAAAATTAAACTTAGCGGGAAAAGCTATGGGACTTAATATAGAAGCAACAAACACAATAGTAGTAGCATATGATTTAACTCCATCAGATACAGCACAGCTTGACAGAAGCAAGGTTGTAGCATTCCTTACTGATATCGGAGGAAGAACATCTCATAGTGCTATAATGGCTAGAACATTAGAAATACCAGCAATAGTTGGATTAAATGATATAACAAGCAGCGTAAAAGACGGAGACTTCATAATAGTAGATGGAGTAGAGGGAAATGTAATATTACACCCAGATGAAGCTACAGTAAAAGAATATGAAGCTAAGAGAGATGCTTACGAAAAAGAAAAAGAAGAACTTAAAAAGCTTATTGATGTAAAAGTTAAGACTAAATCTGGTAAGAGAATAGAAGTGTGCGGAAACATAGGAAAGCCAGAAGATGTTCACAAAGTTATAGAAAACGGAGCAGATGGAATAGGTCTTTTCAGAACAGAATTCTTATATATGGATAGAGATGATATGCCAACAGAAGAAGAACAATATGAGGCATACAAATATGTTCTAGAGAAAATGGAAGGAAAGCCAGTTGTTATAAGAACTCTAGACATCGGAGGAGACAAAAAGCTTACTTATCTTCCAATGCCAGAGGAAATGAATCCATTCCTTGGATACAGAGCTATAAGATTATGCTTAGATAGAAAAGATATATTCAAGGTTCAAATAAGAGCTTTACTTAGAGCTTCTTACTATGGAAACTTAAAGATAATGTTCCCAATGATATCATCTTTAAGCGAATTTGAACAGGCTAAGAGCTTTGTAGAAGAGTGCAAAGCTGAATTATTAAATGAGGGACAAAAAGTTAGTGATTCTATCGAAATAGGAATAATGGTAGAAATACCAGCAGCTGCTGTAATGGCTGATGAGCTTGCAAAGCATGTTGATTTCTTCTCAATAGGAACAAATGACTTAATCCAATATACATTAGCTGCAGACAGAATGAGTGAGAAGGTATCTTACTTATATAACCCAATGCATCCAGCAGTTTTAAGACTTATAAAGATGACAATTGAAGGTGCTCACTCAGCAGGAAAATGGTGTGGAATGTGCGGAGAAATGGCTGGTGATGAAACAGCTATAGCTACTCTTGTAGAGTATGGATTAGATGAATTCTCTATGAGTGCATCGTCAATACTTGGAGCTAAAAAAATAATAATAGATCAAGAATAACTTATTTGATATTTAGACGTTAGTCCATATAGATATACTGTAAAGCAATTAGCTTTGCAGTATATTTTTTTGATTTTTAATGGAAATTGTTACAAATAAAATTAAACAGCTTGTATAATATTAATAAGATAAAATTAAAATTTAAGGTTACAATATGGGAAAAATTTCGTATATATTAATGAGAGGTTAGGATAAGGGGGAAGAGGATTTGGATGAGGACTTAAAACTCATAAAGGAAGTGCTAAAAGGAAATGTAGATAGTTTTTCTATACTTATGAACAAATATGAGCATATGGTTTTTTCATTTGCTTATAATATGATAAATGATAGAGAAGCAGCTCAAGATGTGACTCAGGAAGTATTTATTATAGTATACAACAAGCTGTATATGTATGATAAAAAATATAAATTTAAAAATTGGCTTTTAAAGATAGCTAGAAATAAATGTATAGATTATATAAGGAAATATAAGAGAGTTTATGAGGCTAATATTGAGGACATAACTTATATTTATGATAAGAATCCAGGTCCAGAAGAAGCTATGGAAATAAGGGAAGCTAAGCTTATAATAAGAGATTTCATAGGTAAGCTTGGAGATATAGACAGACAAATTATAACTTTAAAATATTCCAGTGGAACAACTTTCGTAGATATAGGAGAGGTTATGGGCATGACAGAAGGAGCAGTAAAAAGACGATATTATAAAATAAGAGACAGTTTCAAAAAACATTATGAAAGGGAACAAAGAGAAAAGGAGGTGTAGTTTGTGAAGTGTAAAACTTTTAGAGATCATATGTATGAATATATGGAAGGTGATTTATCCAGAGATATGGAAAAGTCCATGGATATGCACAAAGAACAGTGCATGAAATGCAGGGAAGTTTTTGAAGAAGAAAAAGCAATGGATGACACTTTTAAGAGAGCTTTTGACAATACTTATATTGAATTTGACAGCACTAGAAATTCAGTATTGGAATCCATAGATAGAAACAAATACTCTAACAAGAATGGCAACAAACTATACTATAAATTTTGTAAAAGCTTTAAATCATATGGAGCCATAGTTGCTATGATTATAGGTATGCTGATTTTAGCTCCTTTTATAAAAAATCTCTTTAGTACATCATCAGAAATAGTGCCTCTTAAACATGATGAAAGTATGTCAAAAATTACTTTTGATATTACCTCAGAAGAAATATCTATAAGTGACGAGCTAAAAGGGTTATCATGGAATAATTCTAAGGATAGTAGATATACTATGGCTATATATAATGATGAAGATCAGACCGATATGAAACCATTCATATTTTTTACAGATAACAATATAAAGAAGAGCTATAAATTGACTTTTAAAAGTAAGAATAACTCTGATATTAAGATTTATGAATTTAAGTGGATGGAAGATAATAATATAATGATTCTTTTAAGCGATAAAGATAGTAAACTTCAGGGAGGGAATAAACTTATAGTGTTGAATCTTGAGAATTTAAGCTTTGACATCATATATGGAACGGAAACAAGTAATGATGTATTCAGGGAATTTACAATAAATCACAATCAAATAAGAATAGATACAACAAGTGTAGATGAAACTGGAAGGCAAATAGGAAAAGGTGTGGAATATGTAGATTTTAAAGATGTGACAACAGATGAAAATAATGAAGTAAGAATATATTTAAACAAAATAATTGAAGCTATAAAAAATGATGATTATGAGTCTATAAGTGGTATTCTAGAAGGAGCTAAAATTAATAAAAAATATATGGATTCTGATATATATTTAAATAAAATATATAAAATAGGTAATGAAGAAGAAGGAAAGAGGGAATTTTTAATAGACTTTTTATGTGTTAAAGATGATGGCAATAGGAAAAGATATATAAAGAGAGTAATGTTAGAAAACAAATACGAAAAGACATTTCTTAAAGGATTGGGTGTCGAATGATTCTTTAAGTAAATGATTGAAAGATAAATGCATAAATGGTACAATATGTATGTGAATTTTGAGGATTGACTTTATATGAAAAGAGGGTAAAACCTCTTTCTTTTTATGTCAAGATGTGTATTTTATTAATTGGAGGAGTGTGTATATTATGGAGAGTTACGCATATATTGATGGACATTATGATGAGGCAGAAAAACTATATAAAGATATGAAAATAAAAGATGCGTTGATAATGTTGCTTTATGAATGTGGAGAAAAATCAATTGAAAAAATTGAAGTTAAGATTTTAATAGGGAAGTGTTATTTCGCTTTAGGGAAATATGATCTAGCAAGGAAATACTATAAAGAAGTACTAAACATGGATAAGAAAAATAAAGAAGCAAAACTTCTTATAAAAGAGCTTGGGAAAATATCTAAGAAATATACCAAGGAAGGAAATTCAATACCGATTTTTATAATAGGAAGATGTTACATATAAAAACAATCTTAAGATATAGAAACATAAATTGAAAGGATTATAGAAACAACTTAAAGAATAATATCTATAATAAATAAACAACCTAAGAAAAGAGAGGAGGAGAACTGTGATAACGATAATTAAAAATATAGAAATTTATGTACCAGAGTATTTAGGAAAAAAAACAATAGTGCTTATAAATGACAAAATAGAAGGGATATTTGACGATATTAAAATACCTGTAAATTTTTTAGATATCGAAGAAGTAGATGGTGAAGGTCTTATAGCTCTTCCGGGATTTATTGATGCTCATGTCCATTTAATAGGTGGAGGTGGAGAAGGTGGGTTCAATACAAGAACTCCAGAAATAAAGCTTTCAACCTTAACTAAGGCTGGAATAACTACTGTAGTAGGATGTCTTGGAACAGACGGAATATGTAGAGATATGAAAACTCTTCTTGCAAAGGCGTATGCATTAGAAGAAGATGGAATAACAACTTACAGCTATACGGGTTCCTATGGAATACCAGTAGAAAGTGTTACAAAATCAGTAAAAGAGGATATAATGATAATTCCTAAAATTATAGGCGTAGGTGAAATTGCGTTATCGGATCATAGATCATCACAACCTACATATGAAAGCTTTGCTGCTCTTGCAGCAGAAGCCAGTGTAGCTGGAATACTTGCTCATAAAGCAGGTGTTGTTCATGTACACCTAGGAGATGGAAAGAGGAAGTTTGGATATTTATCAAAACTTATAGAAGAGACAGAAATACCAAAGCATGTTATAGTACCAACTCACTGCAATAGAAATCATGATTTGTTCAAAGATGCTATAACTTATGGGAAAAATGGAGGATATGTAGATCTTACTACAAGTTCTGATACATCAGCAGAAGATGAATCTATAAAAGCAAGTACAGCTTTAAAGGAGCTGCTAGAAGCTGGTGTTGATATAAGCAATATCATGTTTTCCTCAGATGGTCAAGGAAGCCTTCCAAGATTTGATGAAAACAGAAAATTTATAGGCTTAGGCATAGGTTCAGTAAGCACTCTTTATGGAGAAGTAAAAGATGCTGTTTTAGAGGATGGAATACCAATGGAAACAGCTATAAGAGTTATAACTTCAAATGTAGCTGATACATTAAAACTTAATGCTAAAGGAAGAATCAGTCAAGGAAAAGATGCTGACCTAGTATTGGTGAAGAAAGAGGATCTTTCAATAAACAGTGTTATAGCAAAAGGAAAATGGATGATAAGAGATAATGAGATTTTAGTTAAAGGAACATTTGAAGAATAGTATTGACGATTTTAAATTTATGTATTAATATATAAATATAGAGATACCCCTTAGGGGTATATGAAAGGAGATAATAATTATGTTAGAGATAAAAGATGAAAATTTTAATAGTGAAATAGCAGAAGGAATAGCAGTTGTAGATTTTTGGGCTCCATGGTGTGGACCTTGTAAGATGCTTGGACCAGTATTAGAGGATGTAGCAGCAGAATTAGGAGAAGTTAAGTTCTGCAAACTTAATGTAGATGAAAATATACAGATACCTCAACAATTCAGTGTTGCAAGCATACCAACAGTTATGGTATTTAAAAATGGAAACTTAGTTGATAAGGCTGTAGGATTTAGACCAAAAGAAGAATTAGTTCAATTAGTTAAGAAACACATTTAAGAATAAGGTGATAATATGAGCGAAAGATATGACGTTGCCATTGTAGGCAGTGGTCCAGCTGGATTATCTGCAGCTATCAATTGCAAGATAAGAAACAAAAATATAATTCTATTTGGAAATGAAAATCTAAGTAACAAGGTAAGTAAAGCGCCAAAGATAAATAATTACCTTGGTATTCCAGGCATAAAAGGTGAAGAACTTAAAGAAGCCTTTAAAAAACATATAGATTCAATGGATATATCTATAACTCCAGAGAGAATAAATGCTATTTATGCTATGGGAGATTATTTTGCTCTTATGGTAAATGAAAAGATGTATGAAGCGAAGTCTGTTATTCTTGCTACAGGAATGGAGTATGGTAAGGCTTTAAAAGGTGAAGAAGAATTCCTTGGGAAAGGTGTAGGATATTGTGCTACATGTGATGCTCCTTTATACAAAGGAAAGAAAGTAGCAATTATTGCTCATAATAAAAAGGAAGAAGAAGAAGCTAACTTTGTAAAGGAATTAGCAGAAACAGTCTATTATATACCTATGTATAAGGATATAGAGAATCTTAGAGAAGATATAATAGTAGTGAGAGAGAATCCAGTAGAGATTATAGGCAACGATATGGTAAGAAGTCTTAAACTTTCAAACACTACTTTAGAAGTAGATGGAGTTTTCGTCCTAAAGGATAGTATATCACCAGATCAGCTTATGCCAGGTTTAAAGATAACTGATGGACATGTAGAAGTTGATAGGCAGATGGCTACAAATCTAAAAGGATGCTTTGCAGCAGGAGATTGTACAGGAAAGCCATATCAATATATAAAATCCTCAGGTGAAGGATTAGTAGCTGCACTTAATGCAGTGAGCTATTTAAACAATAAAAAATAATGTGCAGTGATGCACATTATTTTTTTGACTTAAAGAATACATGATTACCTATAGTTTTCGTACTAACCTTTTCAACATTCTTCATCCATTGGGATGTAGCAGTTTTCGGGTTGTAGAAAAATACGGCTCTATCGGTAGGGTCAACTCCCTTTATAGCATCCATTACTGCTTTTTTGCAGTCATCGTCAGGGGTTACGGAAATTTTACCATCTCTAACGCATGAAAATGCATTCTTTTGTGTTATAACTCCCTCAACAGTCTTAGGAAATCCAGAATTCAAAGTACGATTTAATATAACTGAAGCAACAGCTACTTTTCCATCATAAGGTTCTCCTTTGCTTTCCGCGTAAACTATTTGGGACATCAAATATATGTCGTTATTTGTTAAATAAATTTTTCCCGCTTCGTTATTAAAAACTTGAACAACATCTTGTTGTTCCCTATAGAGATTTGAACTATCATCATTTGATGTGACTGTATAAGAACCTTCAATTAATTCTGGTGAGTCACCTATTTTGTAAGCATATGCCACATTATAAGGGATGATAGCAACTACCAATAGAAAACTTAAAACAATCACGGTGTATTTTTTCATATACATCCTCCTTGTTAAAATTTTCATAGTGGTATTATACCCAATAATTTTTATAATAATACATTTTTTCTTTTATAGGCTTAAATTATCTTTATACTTTTTTAAAGTTGTTTTAAATTTTTCTATACAAGTATTAACTGATTCTCTTTTACTTTCACTATTTTCAAAAAAATTTTCATCCTTAGAGTTTAAAGTAGATTTTGACAAATCAAGCTGCACAGCATTTAGATAATCTCTGTAAGCAGCAATCACTTGCTTGAAGTCTTCATAAGAAGCAGTGGCTTCGTTAGGGATAGCCAATGCGTAAATCTTTCCTGATAAAGTATCTAGCGAATTTTGACATTTCTCTATGTCATCTATAAGTGAATCATAGCTACAGGTGTTTTTTTGCCATTTTTCTATGTAAGGCGAAAAGTCTTTATTTATAGAAGAAAACTCAGTTATGATTCTTTCAAATGATAATATAAATGTTTTGTTTTTTTCTTCATTCAATTGAGTATCTCTATTAGAAATTCTTAGAGTATCTATTGATGAATATAATGCAGAAAGTTTCTTGTTATCACCATTAAAAAAATAAATTTTAAAAGGAGATATATTGTTGTACGATTCGCAGGCTGACTCTTGGTAGTTCTTAAGATTATTTTGACTTTCTTCTAAATCTTTTCCCTTGAGATTGTTTAAAATAGCTGAGAACTGCCTATAAAATAATATGTTGGATTTTATTCCACTAGATAGACTTGAAACTATGTCTGAATATTTTTCAGGCACATCTATAGAAGAGATTTTTTCTTGAATAGAATTCAAATCATCAATAGCTGATGGTATCCTTAATGATATTTCGGGGTTGCTTAAATCATCCTCAACTACATCAAAAACATATTTGTTTGATAGGTTTATATCATCAACCAATTCAGATAAAGATGAAAGCTCTTTAGGAATCTTGTTTTTATTTACCATAGGGAAAAGTGTAACAACTAAAATTATAAGAAGTATACTAAGGGCTAAGTTTAAAATAATATTTTTTTTCATAAAATCACCACCGTACCATATTTTTTAATCTTTAAGTTTCGTTTATATAAATATATTAATGAGAATAAGGTAAAATTACCTTTATAGGATAAAATGTATAGAAAGAAATTCTTAAGAAAAATAATATAATTGCTTTATAAATATTGTCGTCATGTTGCTATAGGATGGTGTATAATTATAAGTATATTCACAGGGGAAATGAGGTGGCTTCCTAAGATGGAATTATTTGAAATGATTTTAAATACTGTAAAAAATATCAATATGCTATCTGTTCTAGATATTCTTGTTGTAGCCTACTTCTTTTACAAAGGCTATATGCTTATGAAGGAAACTAGAGCAGTTCAATTATTAAAAGGATTATTGTTAATAGTAGCACTAATACCTATAAGTTATCTTTTAAATTTAAGAATGGTTTATACTATTCTTATAAAAACAATTACCATAGGAGTATTATCTGTAATTATCATATTTCAACCGGAAATAAGAAGGGCTTTAGAGCATCTTGGAAGGTCTGCTTTTAATGATAAACACTTTATAGATGATGATAAAATATTACAGAAGATGATTTCAGAGATTGTAACTGCTGTTGAAAATTTAGCAATTACTAAGACAGGAGCACTTATAGCAATAGAACAGAATACAGGGCTTGGAGATGTAGTCACTAGCGGTACTAAAATAGATGCCATAGTTTCATCAGCTCTTTTAGAGAACATTTTCGTAGTAAATACGCCACTTCATGACGGAGCTACTATAATAAAAAACGGAAGAATAGAAGCATCGGGTTGTGTGCTTCCTCTAACTTCAAATACAGATATAAATAAAAAACTTGGAACAAGGCATAGAGCTGCTATAGGGTTGTCAGAGGTATCTGATGCAATACTTATAATTGTATCAGAAGAAACAGGAGTTGTTTCTTTAGCTGTCAACGGAAGGCTTACAAGAAACTATGATAAAAATAAACTTACTGATATATTAACGAGAATAATAAAAAATAGACAGGTTAAATCAAAGACCGTAGGGGAGAAGGTGAAGTTATGGATGCTAGGAATAAAAAGCAAGATATCTTAATAAAACTTATTTGCCTTTTGTGTTCATTTGGGTTATGGATATACGTATCTAATGTTGAAAACCCAACCATAACTAAAACCATAAAGGATGTGGGAGTAACTATACTCAATGAGGATGTTCTCACAAACTCTAAACTTGTAATGATGCCTAATCAGACTTTTAAGGTAAATGTAGCTATTCAAGGGGCATCTTCTGACGTTTATGCAGTAAAGTCAGAAGATTTTCAGCTTTCTGTTGATTTGAGCTCCTATGCATTGAAAAAGGGTGATAATACTATATTAGTAAATATAGATAAAGCCCCTGCAAATGTAAATATAAAGCAGACAGAAACATTAAAGGTAACTGTAGTGCTTGATGATTTGGAAGAAAAGAGCATACCTATAAAAGCTGACATCAATGTATCCTCTAAAAAAGGAACTTACCCATCAACACCTGTAGTAGATCCTGTAAATGCAACAATATCAGGACCAGCTCAGTATGTGGATAAGGTTGAAAGTGTTGTTGCATCAGGAGAGGCTAAGGATGTAGAGAATGATGTAGTACTTACATTAAAGCTAGTAGCTATGGACAAAAATAAGAGAGCTATTAAGGAAGTAACAATAAATCCTGTAACTGCTAATGTGGTTGTTCCTATAAAGAAAGGAAAGACAGTTCCAGTAAGCATAAAAACTAAAGGAAGTCTAAATTCGAATCTTCTTATGAAATCTATGGAACCTTCACCTAGTAATGTTGAAATCACAGGTGATGAAGCTGCACTTAATAAAATAACATCCATAGACACAGAAGCTATAGACTTATCTTTAATAACAACATCAAAAGATATAATGGCAAAGCTTAAATTACCACAAGGTATATCTTTAGTTAATAATACAAGTGGTACTGTAACAATAAAGTTTAGTATAGAAGGTATAAGCCAAAAGACATTAAATGTTCCTATAACTATAAATGGCGTTGGAGATGGATTAAGTGCTTCGTTAGATAAGGAAAGCGTCAGCATAACAATACAAGGTCCTAGCAATATATTAGATGGAATAAACGAACTGAAGGGGGATATAGATGCTTCGAACTTAGGTGAAGGAACCAGCGAAGTTGCTCCCAATATTAAGCTTCCAGATGGCGTAACAATGGTGAGCATGTCACCAGATAAATTAAAACTAACTATAACGAAGAAATAGCTGAGAGGAGCGTAATTTGTGGCAATAAAAATAAATAATATAGCATTAAATTTAGATGAAGATATAGAAAAGGATATGTCATGCTTATATAAAAAAGCTGCTAAGAAACTTAGAATAGATCAAAAGGACCTAAAAAATTTAAAAATACTAAAAGAGTCCATAGATGCAAGAAAGAAAAATGATATAAAATTTAAATATTCAATAGAAGTAGAGTGCTCCAGGGAAGAACATGTAGTAAATAAAGTTCACGATAGGGATGTAATGTTAGAGAAAGAATCAGTTCATGATGAGCTGGTATTCGGAAATAAAGTAATGGAACATAGACCAATTATCGTGGGAATGGGGCCTGCAGGAATGTTTGCAGGTCTTATTCTTGCTCAGCATGGATATAAGCCTCTTATAATAGAACGTGGAGAATGTGTAGAGGATAGATCTAAAACTGTGGATAAATTTTGGAGAGATGGAATCCTTGACACTGAGTCTAATGTACAATTTGGTGAAGGTGGAGCAGGTACTTTTTCTGATGGAAAGCTTACAACTAGAATTAAAGATAAACGTTGTGATTTTGTATTAAGGGAACTCGTAGAGTCTGGAGCACCATCAAATATAGTATATAGCGGAAAACCTCATGTTGGTACTGATATCTTAAAAGAAGTAGTTAAGAATATAAGAAACACTATTATAAATTTAGGTGGAGAAATAAGATTTTCAAGTAAACTTCAAGATATAAAAAGCAGGAATGGAAGGATCCAATCTATAATAGTTAATGAAGAGGAAATACCTTGTGAGACACTAATATTAGCTATAGGACATAGTTCGAGAGATACCTATGAAATGCTATATCGTAATAATATATTTATGGAACCTAAAGCTTTTGCAATAGGAGTTAGAGTTGAACATAAGCAAAGTTTTATGGACGAAAATCAATATGGCAAATTTGCTAACCATCCTAGGTTAAGAGCCTCAGACTACAGACTTGTTTATAATAATAAGGAAAAAGAGAGATCAGCATATAGTTTTTGTATGTGTCCTGGAGGAGTAGTTGTAGCTGCAGCATCAGAAGATGAAAGACTTGTTGTAAATGGTATGAGTTATTATGCAAGAGCTGAGGCTAATGCTAACTCTGCTATAGTTGTTACTGTCAACCCTAGTGATTTCGAAGGAAGTTCCCCATTAAGTGGCATGGAATTCCAAAGACATTATGAAGGATTATGCTATAAGCTTGGAGGAGGACAGTATAAGGCACCAGTACAAAAGATTAATGATTTTCTGCAAGACAAGGTTACAACGTCTTTAGGTGATGTTGAACCATCATATAAACCAGGATACGAATTTAAAGATATGAGAGAAACATTACCTCCTTATGTCTCTGACATGCTAAAGGAAGGCTTTATGGATTTCGATAGGAAAATAAGAGGTTTTGCAACAGGCGATGGCATAATGACAGGAATAGAAACTAGAACATCAGCACCAGTAAAGATAGCTAGAAATGAAAATTTAGAAAGTATATCACTAAAAGGTCTTTATCCATCAGGAGAAGGGGCAGGCTTTGCTGGAGGAATAATATCAGCAGCGGTTGATGGAGTTAAGGTTGCAGAAAAGATAATGATGGAATTCAAAACAAAAGAATGATTTTTCTGAAAATAGGCCTTTTTTCATAAAATTTTGATACAATAGAGTAGAGACGAATTGATAAAAATATAACTATCTAAAATTTTACATAATACTCGGTAAAATTAAAAGATAGCTAGGAAATTCAGGCTCTACTTATTTTTTATTCAATATAAAAAATACAAATATAATTACATATGGAATAATTATACTTTAAATACCTAAAGTATTGTTAAATTCCTAGCGTATATCAAGGGGAATAAAAATATAAAATATAAAGAAGAGGTGCAATTGTAATGGTCAAAAACTTTGATGAAGTATTAAAGAAAGTTAAATCACTTGAAACAAAAACAGTAGCTGTAGCTGTAGCTCAGGATGAACCAGTGCTTCAAGCTATAATGGAAGCTAAAAATCAAGGAATAGCAAATGCTATACTTGTAGGAGATGAAGAAAAGATAAAAGTAGTTGCAGCTTCAATAAACATGGATTTATCTCAATTCGAAATAGTTCATGAGGCTAATGCTGCAAAGGCAGCTTTAAAAGCTGTAGAACTTGTATCTTCAGGAAAAGCAGATATGGTTATGAAAGGCCTTGTAGATACTGCTAATTTCTTAAGAGCAGTATTAAACAAAGAAGTAGGACTAAGATCAGGAAGACTTATGTCTCACGTTGCAGTATTTGAAATTGCTGGTGTTGACAGATTAATATTCTTAACAGATGCAGCTTTCAATATGTATCCTGAATTAAAAGATAAAGTAGACATAATAAATAACTCAGTAAAAATGGCTCATGCTATAGGTATAGAGTGTCCAAAGGTTGCACCAATATGTGCAGTTGAGGTTGTAAATCCAAGCATGCCAGCAACTTTAGATGCAGCAATGTTATCTAAAATGAGTGATAGAGGACAAATAAAGGGATGTATAGTTGACGGACCTTTAGCATTAGACAATGCATTATCAGAAGAAGCAGCTAAGCACAAGAATGTAACAGGACCAGTTGCAGGAAAGGCTGATATAATGGTTTTACCTAATATAGAAGCTGGAAACGTTATGTACAAGACTTTAACATACACATCAAATTCAAAAAATGGCGGATTATTAGTAGGAACAACAGCTCCAGTTATATTAACTTCAAGATCAGACAGCTTTGAAACAAAGATGAACTCAATAGCTTTAGCAGCTTTAGTTGCAGAACACAATAAATTATCTTAGGGGGATTATTAAAATGAGTTACAAAATATTAATCATCAATCCAGGATCAACTTCTACAAAAATAGGAGTATACGAGGATGAAACTCCAGTATTAGTAGAAACTTTAAGACATAGTGCAGAAGAAATTGGCAAATACCCAACTATATACTCTCAATTAGGCTTCAGAAAAGATCTTATATTAAATATTTTAAAGGATAAAAATTTTGATATAAAGACTTTGGATGCAGTAGTTGGAAGAGGTGGACTTTTAAAGCCAATAGAAGGTGGAACATATTCTGTAAATGAAGCTATGCTAGAAGACTTAAAGATAGGATATCAAGGACAACATGCTTCTAATCTAGGTGGAATCCTTGCAAATGAAATAGGAAAGGAAGTAAATATTCCTGCATATATCGTTGACCCTGTTGTAGTAGACGAGCTAGATGAAGTTGCAAGAATATCTGGAATGCCAGAAATAAAGAGAACATCTATTTTCCATCCTTTAAATCAAAAGGCTGTAGCAAGAAGATATGCAAAAGAAAATGGCAAGAAGTACACTGACATAAATGTAATTGTTGCACATTTAGGCGGCGGAATATCTGTTGGAGCTCATAAAAAAGGAAGAATAGTAGATGTAAATAATGCATTAAATGGAGAAGGTTCCTTCTCACCAGAAAGAATGGGATCAGTTCCATCTAGAGAATTGATAGAGTTATGTTATAGCCAAAAATATACTCTAGAAGAAATGAGAAAGAAGATAAGTGGACAAGGTGGATTTGTTGCATTCTTAGGAACAAATGATGCCAAAGAAGTAGGGGAAAGAGCAGCTGCTGGAGATGCAAAAGCAAAGCTTATATATGAAGCTATGGGATATCAAATAGCAAAAGAAATAGGAAAGTGTGCTACAGTGCTTTGTGGTAAAGTAGACGCTATAATCTTAACAGGTGGAGTAGCATACTCAAAAGAAATGGTAAGACTTATATCTGAAAGAGTAAGCTTCATTAGCGATGTTGTAGTATATCCAGGTGAAGATGAACTTTTAGCTTTAGCTCAAGGTGCAATAAGTGTATTAAGCGGAGCTGAAAAAGCAAAAGAATATAAGTAGTATAAACTGAATTCTTAGTTTTAGATAAAAATTTATGTAAGCATAGATAAGTATCAAGTTATTGATAGGCATCTATGCTTATTTTTATTATAGTGAGTTTACAAAATATGTTACAATAAAAGATAATAAGATTAAGGGGAAGATAAATTAGAATTTACAGCATAAATTAATTTTAGATTAAAAAAAGGGGGAGGAGATAACTTTGATAACAATACCATACATATATATAGTTGCTATATTAATTGTAATTTGGGTTATATATAGGATTATAGCATTAATTAAGAGTAAAGAAAAAAATATATTGAGAGAAGTAGTAATAAATATATTTTTCATATATTTTCTAATATTAATTAATTTAACAATATGCAAAATGAATATGTTACAAATAAGGTTTCAACATAAATTTCATGTCAACTATATACCGTTTATTGAAACTATAAATATGTTTAAAGATAATTTTATAGGTATAGGAAATGCCATTTACAATGTGGTTGGAAATATTTTGTTATTTGTACCATTAGGTTTTTTTATTCCATTATTATTTAAAAAGAAAAATAAAATTATTAATATAGTTTTATATGGATTTTATGCATCGCTTGCTATAGAACTTATTCAACTGCTTACTGCAATTAACTTAACTGATATTGATGACATAATATTTAATACTTTAGGTGCAGTTTTAGGATTTTTAATCTATAACGTATTTTATTATGCTATAAAGAAAACAAAGCTAGGTAAGTTAGCTAGAAAGGTTACAAGTAAATTTGATGGTAATTTAGTAGTATTAAGTATCAAACCTCTAAGTATTATGTTTGGTGCAGTTTTACTTTTTACTATGATTACTATATATAGTTCAACTATGTCTGCAAATACATCTAATGAAGATATTGCAAAGGTAGTATTTAAAGATAGTAAAAATACAGATTTTCAAGCTGTAAAAGACCTTTCAGAATAAAGGATGAAGAAAATTACGTCAATAATGAGATGAAATTTGCAAATTAAATCATTTTTAAATTAAGTGCAAGTTTATCTTATAAATTATGTTTTATTTGTAAGATGAGTAAAGTGACGAGTTAGAGGAGGAATTCATATGGACAAATTTCAAAGTGGACTTTTAGCAATTGGCTCATAGAATAAGAAATAAAAAATAGAGAGAATAATTGTTACTGAATAAATTTGTAAATTATGGTATGATTAATTCATAATAGTATTATTATGAGAAATAACTAGTGATGGAGGCTGAAAATATGGAATCTACAGTTATAGGTTTAATATCTATTCTATTTATTATTTTAAGTATTAGCATTAATATGATACAATCCAAACAAGAGAGAATAGAGTCAAAATTAAATACAATTATTGAGCATCTTGGGATAACTGATCCATTTATAAAGAAAATAGATGATGAGATGAAGGATGAGATAATAAAGCTTGTTGAGGCAAATAAAAAAGTCAAAGCAATAAAAAAGGTAAGAGATATAACTGGAATGGGATTAAAGGAAGCAAAGGATTATGTAGACAAGCTATAGTTCTTCTTTCTATGAGGAATTTGATATGGAAAATAAAAACGATAATTTATATGAGAGTTTCATTAATTATTCTTATAGCCAATTAAAGGAATTATTTAAAAATGCAAAAACAAAAGAAGAACAAGATTTTTATATGACTTTATCAAATTTAGTGTTACAAAAAGAGCAAGCAAAGGTAATAGGGAAATAATATGACCACATATAAAATTTTTGCAGGAGTCAACGGATCAGGTAGAATTTCAATATATAAATTTCAACTAAACGTTATAATTAAGCAGCTTATTAAATGGTTGAATATATCAAAGTTGCTAAATTACAATTTGTAGGTATGATGATTATTATTGAAAAATTTTTTATGTTTATTTTTTATAAAAATTTGATATAATATAAATAAGAAAAGCTTAGTGCTGGTAACACTAAGCAATCCTTAGAACGTTTTTAGTTTTAGGGCTATTGGATTTTAATAAGTCTATTAACAAAATGATGCTAATCTTTGTGGGATGGAGCATCTTTTTGTTTGCCTTTAATTTCAATATCAAGACAAATAAATTTTACTGAAATCTTTAAATAGTGAATAAAAAGATTATGTTTTAAAAACAATCTAATTATATAAATAACAACGAAGCTTTTTATAATTAATTCAAGCATATCCAATACCACCCCCTTAAGTTATGATGTAAATCACCAATAACCCAAGGTGGGAATACGTACAACCACCGTAGCCATCCTACTACGGAGTTTCAAAATATTACTTTAGAATTATACCATAAATGGATATATTATATACATAAGAATAAAATGGAAAAACAGCACTTATGGTATGGTGAAGCGTACCACAAGTAAAGGAGCACGGCAAATAATATATTGCAGACAATAGATAAAATTTAAATATCGGAAGGTGATTAATATTACAAGTTTAAAACTAGATAATAAGATAAATAAATTTAGCAAGAACGATCCTAGATTAATAAAATCAACCTTTTTACAAGCAAAAGAGTATCACTTAGCATCAACAATTTTAACAAAGCAACATGAAGCTAATTTTGAAGGTGAAAAGATTTATTTAATATCATCATCATACTCTTTAGCTGCATTTTCGTGTGAATTATATTTAAAAACCATTCTACTATTATATGGTAAGGATGCACATGGGCATAAATTATTAGAACTATACAGTAAATTACCAGAAGTAGAAAAGATAAAAATTATTAAATTTTTTGAAGTATATGATTTAAGTCAAGAGAAGTTTACAAAAGAGCTTGAGGATATATCTCAAGCATTTGTTGTAATAAGATATTCAAATGAATTGAAATCAATTGCATTTAATGGTAAGTTTCTAGCATATTTTCTTAATATATTATTTAAAATATGTAAGGAAGAAATAAACAATATAAAATAATATTATACGTCTATTTTAATACTATTATTAGATTATCTAATAGAGAAAAAGAAGTTAAACGAAGAAATAGAAGGATTGAAGTTTAGAATGGGTGAACTTCAAAGAGAAGTAATGATATCAGAAGATGAGCTAATATATTTTGAGTTAGTAAGTCAAGTCATGAAGATGTTTGGAGAAGTATTCAAGGAGAGTAGTACAAGACAACAAAGAAAGCAGTTGTTGAACTTACTTGTATCGAAGGTAACTATAGATAAGTCAAGAGCAATAGATAAATGAATATGTAATAAGATACTTAGTGAAGGAAGGGTCGTCTGAAGAAGACGAAGATACTTCCTTTTTTCATGCTCCAATGCTTAATTGTACTTGTTTTAAATTTGCAATATAATAATAAGTACTAATAACTGGATTTGGGGGATAATATGAGAATAGAAAGCTTAATGACAACTGAAAATGAAGTTATAGATAGCATTTCATCTAAATTAGAAGAAATGGGGTATGAGATAAAAAGTAAGTGCAGTACATCAGAGCGAGGAATAGACTTACATGCAATAAAGAATGAAGTTGAATTATTAATAGAAGCTAAGGGTGGAACAACCTCAAAGGATACAAGTCGAAAAGGTAAGCCATTCAATAGTAGCCAAGTAAAAGACCATGTTGCAATGGCAATACTAAAAGCTATGCAGTTAAAGCAGAAACATCCTAAATCAAAAATATGTATAGCATTACCAAGTGATGAAAAACACAAAAGAGTAATAGAGACTGTAATGTTGTCGTTAAAATCATTAGATGTAACTGTAATTTGGAGTGACGGACAAGACGTAACTATAGACCAAAACCAAGATAATCCAATAAATTAGATAAAACCGTGCTCCATTGGAGGTGTAACGGTGAAGCGTACCACAAGTAAATAAGCTTTTTAATTTCAGTGTACAGTAGATAACACATTTATATAGAGTTTTTTTATCCCTAATTTTTGAAAGCACCTATCTATGTTCTTATTTCTATTTTTATTGATAAAAATTGTATATAATAATATATAGATATAAAGGGATATTGGAGGGAAGTTATGAGAACTAGCTTGAATATAAACAATACATTAACTAAGATAGATGAAATGAAGGGAGAGGACGCTGTATTTCAAGTCCTTGAGTATGACGAATTAAAAGGCGGAAAAGATGTTAATACGGCCCTTATGTTAAGCTTCATGAAAGATGCTCATATAAAGCTTAGACAGCTTAGAATAATGTTAAATAACGGTACAGTTAGAATAGAAACAGGTGCATTACATTTTTTAAAGGGCAATATAACTATGGAAAATAAGATGGGAGGAGTGTTTGGACTAGGTAAGAAGATGTTTACCAGCAAGGTAACAGGAGAAACAACTTTCAAGCCTGTCTACAAAGGAACTGGTGAGATTTTTCTAGAGCCAAGCTTCGGTCATTATGCATTAATAGAATTAGAAGATGAAGCGATTGTAGTTGATGATGGATTATTTTATGCCTGTGAAGAGGGGATAGAAGTAGGTGCAGCTATGCAGAAGAATTTATCCTCTAGTCTATTTGGAAATGAAGGATTATTTCAAACTAAGCTTTCAGGTTCAGGGGTGGCAGCCTTAGAGCTTCCAGTTCCAGAAAGTGAAATAATAAAGGTTAAATTGTTTAATGATACGCTAAAGGTAGATGGAGATTTTGCGATTTTAAGAAGTGGAAGATTAGATTTTACAGTAGAAAAATCATCGAAATCTCTTTTGGCAACTGCAACTGGCGGAGAAGGTTTATTGAATGTATATAAAGGAACTGGAGAGGTATGGTTGATGCCTACATCATCTGTCTATAAAGAACTTGGAACTAGTGGTATTGAAAAGATAGCAACTCCAACAAATAAAAGAAACACTGATGAATAATATATAGAACTTTAGTATATGCTGCAAAATGAATAAATCATTTTGCAGCATATATTTTTTTGTTTAATAATTTGAATACTTATAATGAATTACAAATGTATTTAAGTTATTAAATGGTGGAATAATAGGGATAAGTTAGAACACATCTGTATATTTAAAATAATATGAGGAGTGAGAAATATGAAAATAAAAAAGCGAAATGGAAAAATTGAGGACTTTGATAAGGGTAAAATAGTTACATCAATAACTAATGCTTCAGATGAAGTTAATGAGCCCTTAAATGAAAGTGATATCTATATAGTAACTAACGCAATTTACCATGATATTACAAATGAGAAGGATGAAATAATTAGTTCGGAGTATATATTCCAAGCAATATATACTGAATTAAAAAAGATAGGATTTAAAGATGTAGCAGAAAGTTATAGAAATGGACTTAATAGGAGATAAAAGAAAGTAAAAAATGATAATTTAGAATATGCTATGAAAAGCGTCTAATATTTGGAAAATTCAAAATTGACAATAGATTTAGTAAATGATATTCTAAATGTATACCATTACATTTAATTGATAAATATGTAAATAAAACTATGTGATAAAAGATAAAAAAATAATAACAAATACGAAAGATTAGTAGAATAAATAGGGTTGTATCACTTACAAAAGATAAGTATAATAGGGCAATAGGGAAACATTGCAGAATGAAATTTTTATTACCCTTAAATACAAGTTTTAGAAATAAGATTAAAATTATTTATCATGGGGGACGGTAATATGGAGAACAGAAAAAAAATAGGGGTATTAGATTCAGGAGTAGGAGGACTTACCCTTGTAAAAGAGTTAGAAAAGCTTATGCCAAATGAAGATATCGTGTATATTGGAGACAATAAAAATTGTCCATACGGTAATAGAACAGCAGATGATATCGTTGGTCTAACAAAAAACATGATAGAATTTTTAAAGGAACAAGAGGTAAAGATTGTTGCAGTAGCTTGCAACACTATATCTTCATTAATAGATAGATATGGAAATGACTATGAATTTCCGATTTTTGGAATAATAGATCCTGCATCTCAGTATGTTGTGGACAAGGAAGTAAAGGAAGTAGGAGTTTTAGCTACAGAATTTACTGTGAACAGCAAGTGTTATAATAGGCTTATAAATGAAAAGAATACAGATATTGCTGTCTATGGTGAAGGAAGTCGTAATTTAGCAAGTTTAATTGACTGTGGTGAATTCGATATGGAAGCTATTGAAGAAGATATAAAGCTTCACATGGTCAATCTTTTAGAAAGATGTGATGCCAAGAATATTATCTTAGGCTGTACACATTACCCTATAGTTCAAGATTTATTTGAGAAATATGGACCTGGAATAAACTTTATTAATCCAGCTTTACAGCAAGCAAAAAAGATAAAATCTTACCTAGAAGATAATAATTTATTAAATGATAATCCCAATCATTGCTATAATATATACACAAGTGGGACAACAGACACATATGAGAAACTTTTAAAGGTATTAAATATACAGACGCCTTTTGATATAAAAACTATATAATAATAAAAATAGTGGGTGAATAAAAGCATAAAATATATGGGCTTTTACTATCCGCTATTTTTATTTAAATACTCAAAGTTTATATTTTATTTTAAATAAAAATTGGAAATGATATAATATAATATAAATGTATTAAAGTTACATCTAGATAATTTTATAATAATTAAATAAAGGAGGAATTTGATGACCGAATTGATGATGATTAGTGGACTAGTATTAATTATTTGTATAACGTCAACTAAAGTGTTATATAAGTTTGGGGTTCCAATACTTCTTATATTTATTGTTTTGGGAATGTTATTTGGATCAGATGGATTAATTGGAATTTATTTTGATAACTATGAGCTTACTAAACAGATAAGTTCGTTAGGATTAGTTTTTATTATGTTTTATGGCGGTTTTGGGACTAATTGGAAAATGGCTAAGCCCATAGCATTTCCAGCGGTATTAATGTCATCATTAGGAGTTGTTATCACAGCAGGACTTACAGGAGCGTTTTGTTATTTCGTAGTAAAGACTACTTTACTAGAAGGAATATTGATAGGATCAATAGTTGCATCTACTGATGCTGCGTCAGTATTTGCAATTTTAAGAGCTCAAAAATTAAACTTAAAGGGTTCGTTAGCATCACTTTTAGAAGTTGAAAGTGGAAGTAATGATCCAATTGCTTATATGATGACTCTTATAGTATTAGCTATGATGAAGAGCTCTGGAATATTAAGTTTAGGTACAATAACTTATATGATAATTATACAAATTCTATTTGGTTTGTTAGTTGGATTTCTATTAGCAAAGGGTACAGTTTATATATTAAGGCATTCAAAATTTGAAATAGATGGATTTTATACAATATTTATAATGGCAGTTGCAATACTTTCATATTCCCTTAGTGAGTTTTTAGGTGGAAATGGTTATTTAAGTGTTTATATATCAGGGATAATAATAGGAAATAGCAAAATACCTAGAAAGAAAAGTATATTTCATTTCTTTGATGGAATTTCTTGGATAATGCAAATAGTACTTTTCTTTATGTTAGGACTTTTATCTTTTCCATCAAAACTACCTTATGTTACAGGAAAGGCAGTGTCTATATCTTTATTTATGATATTAATTGCAAGACCTTTGGCTACATTTATAATACTTAGCCCATTTAAATTTAAAATAAAAGAAAAAATATTTATATCATGGGTTGGACTTAGAGGTGCTGCATCGGTTGTTTTTGCAATATTTGCAGTAACATATGGTGTTAATGTGGAAAATGATATATTTCATATAATATTCTTCATAGCTTTATTTTCTGTGGCAATACAAGGAGCCCTTATACCTAGAGTAGCAAGTTTATTAGATTTAGTTGAAACTGAAGGTGAGGATTCTGTTCTAAAAACTTTTACTGATTATATAGGGGAAATAAATACTGATTTATTAGAAGTTACTATAACAAATAATAATAAATGGAAAGGTAAAATGATTATGGATGCCAATATACCTGAGGAGATACTAATTGTCATGATAAAACGAGGAGATAAAATACTAATTCCAAAAGGATCTACTGTAATAAAATCTGGAGATATTTTAGTTCTAAGTGGCAATAACATAAGAGCTTTAATATAAAAGTTATATAGCTAAATCATAAATTGTGAGTTATAAGAGTAGGAGGATCTGATGAATATTATAGATATGAGAGGTGACTTTGAAAATTTTTACGATGAAGCAAAGGTGATTGGAAAGTGGACAGCTTTTAAGAAATATTATGAAAAATACAGTGAATTATTTGACTTGATGATAGAAGGACTTTATATGATTGAGTTTAATGAGTTTAAGAATATAGTAGAAAAAACTAATTTCGACACTATCTTTCATAGATTAAAACTTATAGATGAGTCAATGGTTGAAAAAATAAAAGAAATTACTAAAAAATCTATAAAAGGATTAGAATTTGAAAAGGAGTTTGATTTGTATATAGGAGGTGGAGTGGGACATGCTTGTGGGGTAGCTTTACCTACTAAGAAACCATCTATATATATTGGACTAGAATGCATTGATAAATGTGATATAAATTTTCTTATTCCACATGAAGTGAATCATATGGTTAGAATAAACTCAATTAAAAATATAAACTTATATAGTTTTGCAGAACGGGTTATGACAGAGGGGCTTGGTGTAATTTATCCGCTAATTTTAAACCATTTGCCTATAAATATGGACAATATAAGTAAAACACTGGTTATAGAAAAGAAACAAGTAGAAATTTTGCAAGAGAAATATTATGAATTAAAACAAAAGGTTATTAATCATTTTGAGGATACTTTAAATTATAAATTGATGAATGAATTTTTCACTATACGTAATGATGAAACTACAAAAACTATATTGTCAGGTTATTATATTGGATTGAAAATAATCGAGAAAATGATTTGTGAAGGAGATGACATTAGAGAATTAACTAAAATGCCGATTAATGAACTTGTTCTGAGAAGCAGTATATGAAAAATGTGAGGGGAAAATATATTATATTGAACTTGATTTCCTAATTGGTATTAAGGTAAAATATGATTATTATAACTTTATAAAACAATGAATATTAAATAGTATTGGATGAGAAAACAATGAAAAACTTTATAAAATATATTATAAAGCCTATGGCAATAATATCTTGTATACCTTTTTTAGGTGTACTTTCTTACTGGATGACTCAAAGAAAAGATTTATTAGCAATAAGTTTAATTTTGTATTTTTCTGTAATAATTGGGAGTAGTATAAAATATTTTTATGCTAATAAATCTAATCAAATGTAAATTAAAGATAGTTTGTTATTAAATATTAGACTCCTTATTTATATTAAGTTGGGATAAATTTTTTATATAATTAATAAGTTCACGTTCACCTTCGATTTCGCATATGTAGGGATAAGACTTACTCACTTTTTCAAAGGATTTAAGGTGCTTTTCTGCGGCTTGTTCATCTTTTTTTAGAAGTAATTCATAGGCATATAACATACGAATTATAGAAGGATTTTTTGCAGAAGTTTTGAGGAATTTATTGAAGTTTTTAGTGAACATATTCTCTATTTTTTCTTTATTATTTTCAGTTATAAGTTCACAAAAGATCATTTCTGATGTGATCATATATCTATGAACATCTAAAAGACCTCCAGAGTTATTAAGTAAGTTATAGCCGATTTCTTGCGCTGTTTTAAAATTCATTGCATCTATGGCACGGTTACATGCTAATACACCTACAGAAGCACATAAAGCATTTTTCATTTCCTCATGGTTTGGGATAATAAATAAGTCATCAGGCATATCTTTTAGACGAATTCCATTATTAATTAATCCAATAATTTTTAGTTGAATCCAAAAACATCTTTTAGCAGACCCATTCTTCCTAAGATTAAAAGCGTTATATCCATCATTATCTATTGGACCAAGATGCATTGGTATTCCATTTATTAGGGCAAAGGCAATACCTATAATAGCTAAGACAAGAAAAAAAAGAGATAAAAATTCAATGTGCCTAGTAACAAAGTATAAGATTATTGAAATGATGGATAAAAGTACATTAAAGAGACTTCCACCAATGTTGTAAAGCAAAAATGGAATATCATCATTATATGGTTCCGGAGGTGTCATCAAGCATTGCCCGCCAGTCCCCATTAAAGAAAATCTCTTAAACTTGATTTTTTCATCATTTTTTACAAGCATGAAGCTTCCTATACGAAAAGAAGCAAAATCATATCCACTTATTAATCCGCATATGAGATGTCCAAATTCATGTACTATAATTTGAATTATTATTGATATATATACTATAAGAAAAAGAATTATAAAGAGAGAAATCTTTTGGGACAAAGAAATACTCTCTTTAAATATTTTTCCAATGTATGTTCCACCTAAATAACCTGATAAAGCACCAATCAGAATAAAAAGTGGAAAAACAATCCATTGACTAGATTTGTGTTTTGTTTTGTTAGTGGATTTTTTCATGAGTATAACCCTCCAAATATAATTTTTAAAAATTGAATATATGCTGACTTCTTTATATTTTATTAATTCTTAAGAACAGCAAAAGTTGCAGCGAATTTCTAGGAGTCGAACTCATCTAAATCACATAAGATTTTTCCAAGAAATCTAGGTTTTCCATATATTATTATTCTTGCGTTTTTCTCTTCTTCCATGTAATAATATTGAAAGTTTATACCAGACTGATTAGAATGTTCACTATTTACCCTTGAAATAATTTTCTCACAAAGGGGGGTGGCCTTATCTGCACTAGCAACATGGTAATTTAATATGACACAGCTCTCTAAGGTTTTGTTATTATATTTTTTGCCTTGGACAAATTCTTCTAGGGTAGAGGCAGAGTTTTTAGCAACTCTGCCATTAAAATTGTCTACACACATGAATTCCTTTAAATCAGAGGATGTTATCCTCCATTGACCGCCAATCTTAGAGGCTTTTATTTTGTTATCTTTAATATATCTTCGAATTGTTATGGGATGGACTCCTAATATTCCTGAGACTTCTTCAACAGTTAATAGTTCCTTATCCATAAATACATCCCTTTCTGATTTGTAATCATCTATGACACAGATAATTAGTTAGATTCGATTTGTTCATTATATAAATCTACACAAAATATATTATTATCTTCAGAAACTTCACCATAGAAAGTTCCTTTAGAAGTCAGTATACCGTGGTCAAAAACTTTTGGTTTGTCTGATACAAAAAATTCGATTTTATCTACTGTCCAGAAGTCTTCTTTATGGAAGGATAGGGCTTGATCTTTGATACAGCTAGAATTATATTTTATGAAGTTTTTGTGTAAAACTTTATTATCCATAGAAATTACATTCATAGGATCAAAACCGGATAGCTTTAGATTTCCATATAGAATAACTTTATAGCCTTCACTTTTATTAAAGTTTTCAAAAGATTCCTTCTTGGAATCCACATATTTGTTTATAAGTTCTTTAGCACTTTCTACATAATAGTTGTCTATAGAAAAATCAGTAAGCTCATTGAAAGAGCCGAATTTAGCTTTGAAAAATTTATATAAGTAAGTATCGCTATTGGTGAATTCTTCATGCCAATTAGGAGCAATGCTGTCTAAAATAAGACAGATAACTAATCCAAAAGCGTAACATGAAGCTCTATACTTATTCAGATCTTCAAAATCAAAGTTATGCAAGAAATCTTCTGCTACATCCATAACATCTATGTTTTTTCTGTGAGCTAAAGCTTTGACTTCAACATAGGTAGCAGTACCTTCTATTGATTCTAAAGCCAATTCGTAATTTAACATTGATCCAACAATATTTTTTCTTCTTTCTCTTCTTTGAATAAAGTCTGTAAGAAGTTTATCTCTTGTATATTTGTTTTGATCATCTAGAGCGCAAAGCAAATAATCTTTATCCATAAGTCTTAGAGATATAGAACTTTGAGAAAAGTTATAATTTATAAAAAGCATCTCATCAGCCCAGCGATTTTCGTTATGAGAAAGCTGATGACAGTGAAACATCTCATGAACTAATATAGAGTAAACTTTATTTAAACTGCTACTAGAATCTAGTGAATATAGTGTATCCATATTTAATATAGCAGTATAATGTCCATTTAGATTTATTGCCGTGTTACCTACAAAGGAATCATTCCAGGAACCTATATAAGCTTCACGAAGAGGTGAAAAATCTTTAGGAGGATTAGGATGATTGCATAGGACTACAGTTGTAGAGTTGTACAAAGCAAAAGGTGATTTTTTGAAGCCTTTCCAATACAAATCAAAGTCATCTTTATTTAGAATCTCAACTATATCTTCATATAGAGCTAAAGATTTAAGTTCTTGAACCATCAATTAAACACATCCTTTTCTTATACTTCACTATAATTATAGGTATCAACAGAAAATATTTCAATACAAATAGTAATAAAATGTATCAAAACCCTATAAAGTATACTGATTTAATAGATTTATGAAACTTTTAAGAAAGTTTGAGCTAATAGGTAGACTTATAATGATATAATTATAAGAAATATTGTATTAGGAGTTGATCTTTAGACATGCAGCTTGTATTAAGTGATATAGAAAAAAATTATGGAGATAAGAAGGTATTAAAGGGAGCATCTTTTCAGTTTGAAAAAGGAAAGATTTATGGCCTTCTTGGACGTAATGGAGCTGGAAAAACAACTTTATTTAACTGTATAAGTGAAGAGGATAAGGCTGATTGTGGTAAGGTAGAAATTATAGAGGATAATGGACATTCAAGAGATATAAAACCATCAGATATAAGTTTTGTATTTTCTCAGCCAATACTTCCTGAATTTTTGACTGGCTATGAATTTTTAAAGTTTTATATAGATATAAATAAAGACAAAATAGAGAATCCGCTTTCAATAGATGAATATTTTAATATATTGAATATAAATGAAGAAGATAAATATAGGCTTATGAAGGGATATTCCCATGGAATGAAAAATAAGATGCAGATGGCATGCTTTTTAATTGCGCGACCACCAATAATTTTATTAGACGAGCCGCTTACTTCTTTTGATGTGGTTGTTGCCTTAGAGATTAAAAATCTTTTAAAGCAGATAAAGCATGATCACATAATAATTTTTTCTACACACATATTACAACTGGCTACAGATTTATGTGATGAGATAGTTGTTCTAAACAATGGTATATTGGAAGAGGTTGAAAGTGATATATTAAAAAGCCCTGAATTTGAGAAAAAAGTAATTGAAATTTTAAAGGATGATAGTCATGTATAATACGTTTAAAAATACATTCAATGTAGGATTTGCAAAGAAAGCCAATGGAATAATATATGCACTTCAGAAACTTCCTCTAATAGGGAAGAAAGTACCATCAACATTATATAACCATACAAAATTAAAACTTACTCTAGGTGTTATTGCAACTGTATTTTCAGTGCTTGGTAGATTTGTTGGAAAAGCATTGTATTTAGGAGTAATGATAATGCTTCCAGCTTATTATATAAATGACGGAATGGAAAATATATATCCTATATTTTTGCAAATGTTTTTCTTTTTAAGTTTAGTATTTGGAACTATTATGGAGAGCAGGGTTTTTACAGGTTCTGTTAAAGAAGCTTTTGATATGATAAGACTTATGAGATGTGAGCCTAAGAAATATTATCTTAAAAATATAATATATAAGAATGTGGTGGATTTTATATATTTTATGCCTGCAATGTTTATATTAGGATCCATAATAGGAATGAGTCCTGTAAAGTCCATTATTCTAATCTTTGAATTTGTAGCTTTAAGATTTATAAGTGAAGCAATGTACTTATTTCTTTACAGTAAATTTAGCATAATTTTTCAAGAGAAGATGTGGTTTTTAGTTCCTATTATGTTCGCAGCGTTAGCCACTTCATATGGACTTGCTTTCTTAAAAATCAATATAAATTGTGATGTTATATTATTTAATTTTGTAACGCCACTTATACTTGGTGTATTGGCAGTAATGAGCCTTATGTATGTAATAAAATATAAAAAATATACTAATATAGCCATTAATACCCTTAAGCAGCAAACATTTATTGACGCAGAAGGGGCTGTAGAAAAAGCCATGTTTGCAGAAGTTACGTTGGATGAAAAGAAAATGCACAAGGAAGATTTAAATAAGAATCTTTATGAAGACAAAAAAGGATATGAATATTTAAATGCTTTATTTTTTAGAAGACATATGAAAATAATAGTAGCCCCTATAAGAATAAGGGTTATTATAGTTGGAGCTATATTTATAGCAGGTGTATGTCTTGTAATTTTTGCACCGGAAAGCAGAGTTGATATTATGAAAGAATTAAAGGAAATGTCACCGTTAATGGTATTTATAATGTATATAATGTCAACAGGAGCTAGATGCTGTAAAGCTATGTTTTATAATTGTGACGCTAGTCTTCTTAGATACTCATATTACAGAGAGAAAGATGTTATACTTTCAAATTTTAAGGCCAGACTTAAGAGAATTGTAGGGCTTAATCTTATACCATCAGTTGAATTGTGTATAGGAATAGTAATTATAGTGATTATCAGTGGTTATTCTAATGAACTTATAAACTTGATTCCTCTAATGCTATCAATTTTATGTTTATCATGTTTCTTTTCAATACATCACTTGTTCATGTATTATGTATTGCAGCCTTATACAGAGCAGTTTCAGGTTAAAAGCCCAATATTTAGTGCAGTAAATGGAGCTATTTATTTTATTAGTTATATGTGCTTGAATATAAAAACTGCATCCTCATACTTCACTTTTATAGTTTTAGGTGTGACTATAATATATATGTTTGTAGCACTTATAGTTACATACAAGGTAGCACCAAAGACTTTCAAAATTAAATAAGATAGTATATTAGATTATAAGCTTATGGTAAGTTTTGTGAGTATATTGACTTTCATAAAACATATGATATAATAAAAAAATCTAAATATGAAAAAACAATGACAAGGACAGTAATTTATAATACCATTTTTCAGAGAGGGATATGCGGTGAAATTATCCTAAATGCCTATAGATGAAAACCACCTTGAAGTGACTTTAATACAGTACGGCTGAGCACCGTTAAAAGCTTTCTATGAGACCTGAATTTTTAGGTAAAGTAGGGTGGAACCACGAATGTTATACGCTCGTCCCTTCAATTTTGTGAAGGATGAGCGTTTTTTTGTTTTTAAATTAAAAGTAAAAATATAAAAGAACACATTTTAAAGTTAGTTCTTTTTCTATAAGATTACAAAGGAGATGAAATTATGTTAAAGATAACATTAAAAGATGGCTCTGTTAAAGAGTTTGAAGGAAAAATATCTATATTAGAACTTGCTAAAAGCATAAGCGAAGGATTAGCAAGAAATGCCTGTGCAGGTATAGTTAATGGAAAAGTAGTAGACCTAAGATTTGAAGTTGAAGAAGACAGTAATGTAAGCATAGTTACTTTCAATGATGAAGAAGGACAGCATGCTTTCAGGCATACAGCTTCTCATATATTAGCTATGGCTGTAAAAAGATTATACCCAGAAGCAAAGCTTGCTATAGGACCATCTATAGATGACGGCTTTTATTATGACATAGATAGGGATGGCTCGTTTACTAACGAAGAGATAGAGAATATAGAAAAAGAAATGAAATCTATAGTGAAAGAAAATTTAGCTATAGAGAGATTTGAGCTTCCAAGAGAAGAGGCTTTAAAGCTTATGGAAGAAGCAGGAGAACCTTATAAAGTTGAACTTATAAATGATCTTCCAGAAGGAGAAATTATATCCTTCTATAAGATGGGCGATTTCGTTGACCTTTGTGCAGGACCACACCTTATGTCAACAAAGCCTATAAAAGCATTTAAACTTACTCAAGTTGCCGGTGCGTATTGGAAGGGCAGCGAGAAGAATAAGATGCTTACTAGAATTTATGGAACAGCATTTACTAAAGCTTCAGATTTAGAAGAATTTTTAAAGATGAGGGAAGAAGCGAAGAAGAGAGATCATAATAAGCTTGGAAGAGAGCTTGGATTATTCACTACATCTGATGTAGTTGGTCAAGGACTTCCTCTTTTAATGCCAAAAGGAGCAAAGATAGTTCAGCTTCTTCAAAGATGGATAGAGGATGAGGAAGAGAGTAGAGGATATGTTCTAACTAAGACTCCATTCATGGCAAAAAGTGATTTGTTTAAGATATCAGGACACTGGGATCACTATAAAGATGGTATGTTCATAATTGGAGATGAAAGTGATGAAGATAATTTACTTGCATTAAGACCAATGACATGCCCATTCCAATATATTATATACAATGCAGAGCAGCACAGTTATAGAGATCTTCCAATAAGATATTCTGAGACATCAACTCTTTGCAGAAATGAGTCATCAGGAGAAATGCATGGTCTTATAAGAGTTAGACAATTTACTCTTGCAGATGGACACATAGTGTGCAGACCAGATCAAGTTAAGGAAGAATTCAAAGCTACAGTAGATCTTATAAAATATATAATGACAACTTTAGGTATACAAGATTCAGTGACATATAGATTCTCTAAATGGGATCCAAACAACACTGAAAAATATATAGATAATAAAGAAGCTTGGGAAAAGACTCAAGATGAGATGAGAGAAATATTAAATGAACTTGAGTTAAAGTATAAAGAAGCAGATGGAGAAGCAGCATTCTATGGTCCAAAGCTTGATATACAGTTCAAGAATGTACATGGAAAAGAAGATACTATAATAACAGTTCAGTTAGACTTTGCTCTTGCAGATAGATTTGATATGAGTTATGTTGATGCAGATGGTTCGAAGAAGAGACCATTCATAATTCATAGAAGTTCTATAGGATGTTATGAAAGAACTCTAGCTATGCTTATAGAAAAGTATGCTGGTGCATTCCCAGTATGGTTATGTCCAACTCAAGCAAAGGTACTTCCAATATCAGATAAGTATCATGATTATGCAGAGAATGTAGTAAAAGAGCTAAAGAGATCTGGAATAAGAGTAGAAGCTGATTACAGAGCTGAAAAGATAGGATACAAAATAAGAGAAGCAAGAATGAATAGAATACCTTATCTACTAATCGTTGGAGAGCAAGAGGCTGAAAATGGAACTTTAGCGGTTAAGAAGAGAGGAGAAGACCTAGGAGTTCTTTCATTAGAGGAATTAAAGAACAGAATCGTTGTAGAAAATGTAAATAAAGAGATATAGAATTTAGTTAAGAGATAAAAGTGAAGAGTTAAGAGTTAGTGACTCATAGGTCCCTTTAAATGTTGGAGTATTTAATTTAGAATTAAAGTTTCATCGCGGGGAGTGCTATTAAGAAAAGCAGCTATCAAGATACCATGATTTAGTGGTAATTAAGATAGCTGCTTTTTAGTTTGTTTCAAATTTAAATTGTAGAAAAATTCATCATCTATAATTTTGTTTATATTTTTTTATCTCTCCCTATGTTTTTAGAAAAATTTTAAAAATAATGAAACAACCCCTTTACAACGTAACAATGTTTTGTTATGCTAAATTTAAAGGAGGAGGAGTTTAGTGGAAGAAAATTTAATTTCAAAGAAGGAACTTTTAGAAAAGACAGGAATATCCTATGGACAATTATATAGATGGAAGAGAAAGAATATAATTCCGGAGGAGTGGTTTATAAAAAAATCTAGCTTTACTGGTCAGGAAACTTATTTTCCTGAAGATAAAATATTGGAGAGAATAGAAAAGATAAAAGCTATGAAGGATGAATTGTCATTAGAAGAATTAGCAAATATGTTTTCTCCTAAACCAACATCTGTAAATTTAAGCAAAGAAGAAGTATTGGAAAAAGGAATATTATCTCAGAATGCAATAAATATATATGAGGATATGGGGAAGGTAATAGAGAATTTCGAAAGTATACTTCAAGTATATATTATGGAAAATCTTCTTATGACGGGAGAAATAACTTTAGATGAAGGTAAAGCTCTTTTAAGTATATTGGTAAAAGAAAATGAAAATATAAATGGTGTGAATTATAATATTCTCCTTGTAAGAAAGCTTGGAATAAGCATATGGATGGTGGGAGAGTTTTCAGAGAATGTATTTATTGAACCTCAAGGTAAGATTGTCATAAAAAAAGCGATTGGAGACTTTGTAGAAGAATTAAAGGTAAAATTAAATAAATAAGGAGAGGAAAGAAATGAATGGAGAATATAATATTGATGGAGTTGGAAGTATAGCTGGGGGTGAATATCAAAGGCTTGTTATAGATGGTGTTGGATCTGTAAATGGAGACTTGACATCAGAATATATAGAGATAAATGGTGCTGGGAAATTTAAAGGTAAAGTAAAAGCTAAATCAATAGAGATAGATGGATCTGCAAAATTTTTAGATGATACAATTTGTGAAGAACTTGAGATAGATGGAAGTGGAAATTTTAAGGAGAACCTTGGAGTGGATAACCTTGAAGTTAATGGAAGCGCTAAAATAGAAAAGGTGATACAGGGAGTAAAAGCTGATATAGGAGGAGGACTTGTAGCTTTAGAAGGTGCTGAATTTGAGAATATAAGCATAAATGGAGCTTTTAAAACTTTGAAATCCTTAGAAGTGGAAGAACTAAGATGTGATGGTGTATTGAATATAGGGGAAGAACTTAATGGTGAAAAAGTAATTATATCTTTAAGGGGAACATCAAAGGTGAGAATTATAGGAGGACATGAGATAAAAGTTAAAAAAAGAAGCTTTTGTGGAGCTTCTCAAATATTTTCTATGATAAAGGATTTGTTCTCGGCAGAAGAGGCCACATATGATGGGCTAACTTGTGAAGAAATAGAAGGTGATGAAATAGATATAGAGTATACAAAGTCTAAAGTAGTTAGAGGAAATAATGTGGTGATTGGTGACAAGTGTGAAATTGGGAAAGTAGAATACAGTGAAAGTATTGAGGTGTCACCTAGTTCAAAAATAAGAGAAAAGGTAAAAGTTCAAAAATAGGGGGAGTAACGAATGGATAATAATTTAATGGATATAAAAATATCAGGATCATCTACTATGCCTGGAGGAAAATATAGAGATGTAAAAATAAGCGGTGCTGGAAAAATTCAAGGAAATGTAGAATGCGAATGCGTTAAAGTCAGTGGAGCAGCTACTATAGCGGGAGATGCTTTAGTAGTAAATGATATAAAGGTATCTGGAAAATGTACTCTTAAAGGTCATGTTAAAGCGGGGGAAGTTAAAGTTAGTGGTTCCTTATCTGTAGAACAAGATTTAACTGCATCAGCTTTAAAAATTAGTGGTTCTACTAGGGTTAATGGTCAATGCAATGTAGAAGAAATTCTGATTAGCGGGTCTCTTTCGGCAACAGAGGTAAATGGAAAGAGAATAAATGTAGCAGGCTCTTTAAAAACATCAGGAGATGTAGAAGCAGATTTTATAAAATTTAATGGTAAATTTAATATAGAAAATCTTTTAAGTGGTGATGAAATAATAATCAATCCATCAAACAAGTGTTATGCAAAAGAAATAGGAGGCCAAAATATAAGGATTGAAAGATATGAGAACAATGGAGGTATTATCTCTAGCTTTTTCGGGCTTTCATTAGCATTTGGAAAGGTGAGTGCGCAGCTTATAGAAGGAGATAATATTGTTCTTGAATACACTGATGCTGATATTGTCAGAGGAAAAAATGTGGTTATAGGAAGAGGATGCAATATAAATAAAGTAGAGTACACCAACGAATATAAGTTAAAAGATGATGGAAAAGTTGAAAATGCAGAACAAATTTTTCTGTAAAATAAATAAAGTTAAGTTTCAAATAAATAAAATTAATTTTAAAATTGATAATAATGATTAAAATTAAAATAATAATTAAATATTTTAATTTTAATATTGAATTTTTTAAATAAATAGAATATAATGTCACTAAGGAGATGTGAAAAGATGAAATACAAAGTTTTAAATAGATGTCCAGTGTGTTCATCTAAGCTTTTAGTAAAAAAACTACAGTGTAGTAAGTGCAGCACAGTTATAGAAAATGACTTTGAATTATCAAAGTTTGATTATCTCACAGCTGGTCAACTAGAGTTCGTAGAGGTGTTTCTAAGATCCAGAGGAAATATAAAGGATGTAGAAAAAACTCTTGGGATTTCATATCCTACGGTGAGAGCTAAACTTGATGAAGTTTTAACATCATTAGGGTATAAGACAGAAAAGCAAGAAACAAAAGATATGACATCTCAAAATAAAGATGTTTTAGACGCTTTAGAAAAAGGAGATATATCTCCTGAAGAAGCTATAAAGCTTCTCAATAAAGAGTAAATCTAATTTAAAAAAAGGGAATAAATAATAGGAGGGTTTAATTATGAATGAAGAGGTAATGAGAGTATTAAAGATGGTTGAGGAAGGAAAGCTTTCTAGTGAAAAGGCTTCACAGCTTATAGAGGCTCTAAATAATGGGGAAAAAGAAGATAACAATGTTACGTTATGTAATGTTAGTGATGAAAATTATGGAAATAAGATGTTGAAGATACAAGTTGATTCTCATGATGGAGATGAGGTAAAGGTAAATCTTCCAGTAAACTTTATAAGTGGAGTGCTAAAAGCTTGTGGAAAGTTTCCTATGAATATAGAAGGTATGGAAGGAATTGATAGTGAAATGCTTATCCAAAGCATAACTGCTGCCTTAGATAACAAACTTATGGGAGAAATAGTAAAGGTAAACTCTCATGATGGGGACGTAGTGAGAATCTTTATAGAGTAAGGTGACGTTATGAGGATAAGGATAAAAGAGAAAAGTAATGATAAAAATATAAATATTTCTATTCCAATGTGGCTTGTAACTGTATGCATAAAGCATATGGGTTTTATAACAAGAGTAAGCTCTAAAGGGATAGATCCTAAAACTATGGAAGTCATAAACTCAATAGATTTTCGGCTTATAGCAAGGAATTTTAAGCAACTAAAGAAATACAAAGGTTTAAGAATTATTGATGTAAAAGAAAAAGACGGAGATGAGGTGACTATAGAAATTTAAGTGTTTTTGGAGGGGTATCATGGAGGGAAAACCAGAAATTGTAGTTGCAGTAGATGATTTAAAAAAGACATTCGTCATGAAGAAAAAGAAGTTTTTTAGAACTATAGAGAAGACAGAGTTTAAAGCTGTAAATGGAGTTAACTTTAATATATAAAAGGAGAAATTTTTGGTCTTCTAGGGCCTAATGGGGCAGGAAAGACTACAATAATAAAAATGATAACAGGACTTTTACGGCCTAGTTCAGGATGTGTAAAAGTTATGGATATAGATGTGGACAAAAACCCAAAGGAATCTTTAAAAAGGATAGGAACTGTATTAGCTGGAGATAGAAGTATTTACTGGAAACTTACAGCTAGAGAAAATCTAGAGTATTTTGGAGCTTTATATGGATTGAGTCCAAAGACTGCCAAGGATAGAGCAGAAAAGGTTCTAAAACGGCTGGATCTTATAGAAAAAGCTGATGTTATAGTTGAAAAATTTTCAACAGGAATGAAGCAAAAGGTGGCCTTAGGAAAAGCACTTATGCCAGAGGCACCAGTAATCTTATTAGATGAACCGACTCTAGGATTAGATCCTCAATCAGCGTTAAATCTTAGAGAAATCATAATGGAATTAAAAAGCCAAGGAAAAACAATTCTTTTAACAACTCATTATATAGAAGAAGCAGACTTCTTATGCGACAGAATAGCAATCATAGATAACGGCGAAGTCATCGCCTTAGACACACCTGAAAATCTAAAAAAATCAATCAATGAAATAAAAGCAATAAAAATAGAAGTAGACAAATTTTCAGATTCAATAAAAGAAGAAATAACAAAAATCCATCATATAGAAAACCTTATATCAGAGTTTAAAGAAGATAAGGGAACCTACGAACTTTTAATTCACCACAACAATGGTGAGGAGATAATAACAGAAATAATGACAAGGATTTATAAAAACGGAATAAAGCTTTTAAATATAAACGTGCTAGAGCCATCCTTAGAAGATGTATTCATAAAACTTACTGGAAAGAAGTTAAGGGAGTAGGTGAAAATATGGGGAGATTTTATACAGTTAAAGCTATAGTGAAAAAAGAGCTTACACAACTAGTAAGGTACCCAACGTGGATAATACAGATGCTCATATGGCCTCTTATATTTCCACTTGCATATGTACTTCCTGGTTTGAGTATGGCAGGAACTGATGGCAGTGGATTTCAGCAATTCTCAGATATAGCTGGGACCAATAGTTTCATGGGTTTTGTAGTAATAGGGACTATGGTATGGATGTGGTCAAATATGACTATGTGGAACTTTGGGACATTAATCAGAGAAGAACAGATGAGAGGAACTTTAGAATCAAATTGGCTGTGTCCTATAAGTCATGTAGACCTGCTTATTGGAGGAGCTATAGTATCCATATTAGAAAATCTTTTGACTGTAGTAATAAGTATAGTTGAATATAAACTTGTATACGGTGTTTATTTTACTGGAAATATATTTTCATGGATAATCTGCTTTATAGTATTAATACCTGGGGTTTATGGGTTTGGATCAATCTTTGCAAGCTTGGTTTTATGGTTTAAGGAAACAGGGGCTGCGGTTCAAATCATAAGAGGCTTTATAACAATATTTTGAGGGATATCATTTCCTATCATAGTACTTCCTAATTCTCTTAAAATCATTTCTAAAATTCTTCCTTTTACCTATGGAATAAACTTGACTAGAAATGTGATGTTAAACGATATATCTATTTTTTCGGAAGCAGCTTTAAAAGATATTGTGCCAGCACTTACTATAGGCATAATCCTTCTTATAATAGGAAGAATATGCTTTCTAAAAGTAGAACTGAAAGTAAAAAATGAAGGATCATTAGAAAGGTTTTAAAGGAGGGAGATATATGAGAGAAAATTTGATAGTTATAAGGGCTAGATTTATAAGAAGTATGAAAAATTACTTTAGATATCCTCTGAATTTTTTTTTGAGTCTATTTAATCCTATTATATGGTTGGCGCCCTATTATTTTATGGGAAAGGCGTTTGAACAGGGGGGAGAGGTTTTAGGTTTTGCAAGTTATACAGGAAATTCAGATTATATGGGATTTATGATAGTTGGATATATAGTAACATCTTATTTTTCAACTGCCCTATGGAGTACAGGGTTCACTTTGAAAAACGAAATGATGCAGGGGACCTTAGAATCTAATTGGAGCACACCTGCAAATAGGATGGCTATGATTTTAGGATCGGTATCTTTTCAATTTTGTGCAACTACCTTTGAGATGATATTAACCCTTATAATATGTCACTTTCTATTTAATTTTACAGTTGGAGGAAATATACTCTTAATATTGGCATTTTTTATACCTGGAATAATAGCTTTGGTTGGTCTTGGAATAGCGGTTTCTTCAGCAGTATTGTTAGCAAAAGAAGCAAATGCCGTAATAGATTTGTCAAGCAGCATCTTTCAAGGATTGTCAGGAGGTTTTTTCCCAGTAAAGATTCTTCCAAATGTGTTTTTGTTCATATCATTATTGCTGCCATTGACATATCTTAATGATGGTATGAGGGCTATAATGATAGGACAGACACCTATAATCAGCTTAAAATCAGAGTTTGTTTTGATAATAATATCAATGTTTGTATTTTATCTAGGAGGAAGATATATATTCATGAGAGTAGAGAGACTTTGCAGAGATAAAGGATTACTAAGTGGGCATTGATGTGATGTAAAATTTAAATGTACATTGTATCTATAAAAATTATATAATATAATAATACTTGGATTACGAAATAATCCTTTCTATAATTTTATAGAAAGGATTAATATTTTAAAAGCGAGGTAATATTTATGGGTAGAATGTTTGGAACCGATGGAGTAAGAGGCATTGCAAATACAGAACTTACAGCTCAAATGGCCTATGATTTAGGAAGAGCAGGAGCATATGTCTTAACAGAAGGAACTCATAAGCCTAAGATTCTTGTTGCAAAAGATACAAGAATATCAGGAGATATGTTAGAGTCTGCTTTAGTTTCAGGGATACTTTCAGTTGGAGCTGAGGCGGTGTGTTTAGGAGTTGTGCCAACACCTGCAGTTGCATATTTGACAAGAGCTTATGGAGCAGATGCTGGAGTAATGATATCAGCTTCTCACAATCCAGTAGAATATAATGGAATAAAGTTTTTTGATAATAAAGGATACAAACTATCAGATGAATTAGAAGATAACATACAAGAAGTTATAGAAAATGGATGCAAAGATGTTCCATGCCCAGTTGGGGGAAGCTTAGGAAGAAAGAAGAAAGAAGATTCTGCTTTAGAGGATTATATAGAGCATTCTAAAGCAACAGTAGATGTTGATTTCTCAGGAATGAAGATAGCTTTAGACTGTGCAAATGGATCAGCATACTATGCAGCAGTTGAAACTTTTAGAGATTTAGGAGCAGAGGTTGTTGTTATAAATAATGACCCAGATGGAATCAATATAAATAAGAGCTGTGGATCAACTCATCCAGAAGAGCTTATGGATTACGTTGTTAGAAAACAATGTGATTTAGGATTAGCTTTTGATGGAGATGCTGACAGATGTTTAGCTGTTGATGAAAAAGGAAGGCTTATAGATGGAGACTTCATCATGGCTATCTGTGCTAAAGAGATGAAAAAACAAGGTAGATTAAAGGACGATGTTTTAGTTGTCACTGTAATGAGCAACCTTGGACTTGATATAGCAGCAAAAAAAGAAGGAATTAAAACTGTAAAGACTAAAGTTGGGGACAGATACGTTCTAGAAGAGATGGTTAAGGAAGGATATAAGCTAGGCGGAGAGCAATCAGGACACGTTATATTCCTTGACTATAACACTACTGGAGATGGAATGGTTACAGGACTTCAATTAGCATCAGTTGTGAAGAAAAGCGGAAAAACTCTTTCTGAGCTTGCATCTATCATGAAGGAACTTCCTCAAGTTTTAGTTAATGCAAAGGTACCAAATGACAAGAAGAACATTCATGAAGTTGATGAAGAAATCAAGGCAGAAATAGCAAGTATAGAAGCAGCACTTCACGGAGCTGGAAGAGTTCTTATAAGACCATCAGGTACAGAGCCATTAGTTAGAGTAATGCTTGAAGGAGAAGATCAAGCAGAAATAGATATTATGGCACATAAATTAGCAAAGATGATAGAAGAAAAAGTTAAATAATTTATATAATAGAGTTTTTGAAGTTAATAAATTTATCTTTAGGAGCTCTATTTATTTTCATATTACAAAAAAATTAAATTTTTAATTTGCTATTGATTTAAAAGAAGTGTTTTGATATTATGTACAAGAAGAGTATTCAAAAATGTTATATTTACGAGTAACTTCTGATAAAAAAGAGAATATAATATATTATCTCAGCTTAGGGATTAAGAGGGTTTATCTTAGGCAGAGAAGAATTATTAAGCGCCAGAACTTAATGAAAGTGCACACCTTGTGCATGTCCATGTCTCTATTGGGACTTTAAGTTGACGAGGATGGGGAGTATCGAAGACTTCGGCGGATGCCCCACGGTAAGACACTACCGTTAACCATTGGTAAAGCCAAGGAGCAATTCTTGGAACAAATTCAATGTGGTGATTAAAACCTTCCTTTAAAATTTTCAAATTATAACTTTTTAAAATTAAAGAATGATTTACCGGGTATTTTTATGCAAATTTATGATATATGCATAGGTTTATTAATTGCGGCCAAAAATAGTAAAAATGTTTGGTTTTACTTTTGTTATTCACAAATTCAAATAAATTTAAATAAAACCCAAAGAGAGGAAGATTAATTATGTGTGGAATAGTAGGATATTTAGGAAAAAAAGAGGCATCGCCAATACTTATAAAGGGCTTATCAACTCTAGAGTACAGAGGATATGATTCAGCAGGAGTTGCAATAATGGATGGAGGGCACATTGATGTCCAGAAATGCAAAGGAAGACTTGCTAATCTAGAGGAGAAGCTTAATGATAATCCTGTAAAAGGGCATATAGGAATAGGACATACAAGGTGGGCAACTCACGGAGAACCTTCAGATGTCAATTCTCATCCTCATAACAGCCTAGACGGAAAAGTGAGTGTTGTTCACAACGGAATTATAGAGAATTACCTAAAGCTTAGAGAATGGCTTCAAGGAAAAGGATACAAGTTCTTATCAGATACGGACACAGAGGTTATACCAAACCTTGTTGAGTATTATTATGAAGGAAACCTTCTAGATGCTGTAATGAAAGCTACAGCAAAGATGGAAGGAAGTTATGCTATAGGAGTTATGTGCAACGATGAACCAGACAAGATAGTTGCAGTAAGAAAGGACAGTCCTCTTATAGTTGGACTTGGACAAGGAGAATGCTTTATAGCTTCAGATATACCAGCAGTACTACCTTACACTAGAGATATTTATCTTTTAAATGATAAAGAATTTATAGTAATGGAGAACTCAGGAGTATCAATATTCAATGAGTATAAAGAGCCGGTAAACAAGGAAGTATACCATGTAACTTGGAATGCTGATGCAGCAGAAAAAGGCGGATTTGAAGATTTTACATTAAAGGAAATTCACGAACAACCTAAAGCGGTAAGAGATACTTTAGCAGGAAGAATCGTACCAGGTAAAGCAATATCTTTAGATAAGATAAGCTTAACGAAGGAAGATTTAGATGAAGTAAGCAAGATTTATATAGTTGCTTGTGGAACAGCATATCATGCAGGGCTTGTTGGAAAGTATGTAATTGAAAAATTAGCAAGAATACCAGTTGAAGTTGATATAGCTTCAGAATTTAGATATAGAGATCCGATCATAGATAACAAGACATTAATAATAGTTATAAGCCAATCAGGAGAAACAGCAGACACATTAGCAGTTTTAAGAGATGGAAAGAAGAAAGGTGCTAGAGTACTTGCTATAACAAATGTTGTAGGAAGTTCAGTATCTAGAGAAGCTGATGATGTATTCTATACTTTAGCTGGACCAGAGATAGGAGTTGCATCTACAAAAGCATATTTAACTCAGCTTATAGCTATGTACACTATGTCACTTCACATGGCAGTGCTTAGAGGAACTATTTCTGATGAAGAGGTAGAAAAAATAAAGGCAGAGCTTACAGCTTTACCAGAAAAGATAAATGAAATATTAGCTAAGAAGGAAGAAATTCAAAGATTTGCAGCTAAGCACTACATGGAAAAAGATCTATTCTTCTTAGGAAGAGGACTAGATTATGCTGTATCTTTAGAAGCATCACTAAAACTTAAAGAGCTTAGCTACATTCACTCAGAAGCTTACGCAGGAGGGGAGTTAAAGCACGGTCCTATAGCATTAATTGAAAAGGGAACTGTTGTAATAACTACATTAACTCAAGAAGATTTAATAGATAAAATGGTGAGCAATGTAAAAGAAGTAGTAACTAGAGGTGCTCATGTACTTGCAGTAACTTATGAAGAAAACAAAGATATTGAAAAAGTTATGGATGCTGTTATATACATCCCAAGAACTATAGATATATTAGCACCAGTTTTAGCTATAGTACCACTTCAACTTTTAGCTTATTATGTAGCAGTACAAAAAGGTTGTGACGTAGATAAGCCAAGAAATTTAGCAAAATCAGTTACAGTTGAATAATACGATAGATAAAGTTCATATATAAATAGAAAGTAATATTAAAAACAGGGGTGATTACTTTATGAATGAAGAATTATTGAGATTATTAGAAAAATACAAAGAAACTCAAAAATGCTTAGAAATGGGCATAACCCTAGTTGATCAAAAAGATTACGCACAAGGAAAACTCGAAATAGTAAACATGATGATTCATGATATAGAAAAAGTATTAGCAGAATAAAAAAATAAATTAGGCAATACACAGAAAATACGTACTTGTCCACAGTTGAAGCTTACAGGAGGCTTTGGCTGTGGATTTTTTTATTAATAACAAGAAGAATATTACTTTTATTGGTATACAATAGTAATAATAAAAGAATTGGGGATGAGAATTTGAATAGTAAAAATAAATTTGGGTCTAAATCAAAGATCATATTAATAAGTGTAGCAATGCCTTTATTAGTGGCTATATGTGTTTATAAATCAAATAACACATATAGAATTGATGAAGTTTCAAAAATTATAATAAACTATTTAGATGATAAGTCTGTGGTATTTAAAAACTATACTTTGATTGATAAAGATAATATTAAAACAGTTATAAATGCTATGAACAACAAGGAAAAATTAAAAGGTAAGATAGATATTAGAACTCCTGATTATTCAATAATTATATTTTTAACTAATCAGACACAAGAACAATATAATTTGTGGTTAGGTGATTCTACTAAAGGACTTATTAGCAAGGATAATATAGTTTGGAAACTAAGTGAAAAATCAACTGTAACTATGAAAAAACTTCTGGATTGAATTTAAAGGGGAAATGCAAATGAATAAAAATCTTTTCTATAAAATTATTGCATATACATTGTCTATCTTTTTGCTTAGCAAATATTAATATAGAAGAGTTAAAATCTGTAATTGAAGCTTTAAAATAGCTTTGATTGCAGATTTTTTATTTTATTTCAAAGTATTTAATTGTATCATATTGATATGTTTTGTTATATATTATATTGACATGATTTAATATGTTTCATATACTTGTATTATAGTAAAAATAATCCATAATTAAACTTTAAATACCAACTATAGTCCATAATGAATAAGAAATAGAGGGGGGTATGAATTGTGAAAAATAACAGTCTTAACAGCATGTTAAAGAGCAATAAAAATATAATAATGCAGCTTGTGATACTTGGGGTCATTAGTTCGGTTTGTATATTGATAAGTCCTATATTACTAAACTTTTATTTGAGCAAAGGCTCCGATATAGATTATTCTATAGTAATGCTTATAATCGGATGCATGGTATCAGCATATGTGATTCAATTATTGATAGTTTATGTTAAAAATAGATTTGCTGTTTCTTTTAAGGTTAAGCAGTCTAAGTTACTATATGACAAGGTGTTTAAGCTAACGTATGATAAATATATAGACTTGCAGCCATCTTATTTAGTAGAGCGTATACAGATGTGTGTGATAACTTTATATAACCTTTTTGCAGAAGGACTAACCACTATAATAGCTAATATAGTAATAATTTCATTCAGTTTGATATTTTGTTTCACAATTAATAAAGTAATATTTCTTTTGCTCTTAATCTTATTACCATTTAATATATTAGGATATAAAAAGTTAAATAAGAAATTACAAGAGAAAGCCAGCGTTATGCAAAATGTTGTAGCAAGTAATTTTAAGGATATATTAAGTGTGGTGAAGCAGGTAGATTACATCAAACAAGCTGAGTCCACAGATGATGTGATAAATGTCATATCTCAAAATCTATATGATCTTGAAAAAAGTATGTATGATGTAAATATATATGCTGGTGCAGTAAGTAGCTCTTTGAAATTTGTAAATTCTTTAGTGCAAAACATTATAATCATGCTTTGTGGATATTTAGTTTTCACAGGAAAACTTCATTTCTCCTCAATCTTTATTCTTTCTATAATACTACCTATATATTTTGGAAGCATAACTAATATTATTGGAATGAATGTAAGCTTAAGAGACTTGAAGGGGGTAAAAGATTTTATAAATGATGATTTGACACACAATGAGGAAAATGAAGGAAATGTAGATGTAAATGATGTTGAAGCCATAAAGATAGATATTGATTCTGTAAGGATTAAGGATAATGAGATTATCTCTAATGTACATCTCGAGGCGAAGAAAGGGGATGTTGTAGGAATTATAGGGGGATCTGGTTCAGGTAAATCTACTATAATGAAATATATATTGAAATTTCGTGAAGTGGACAGGGTTTTAGTAAATGGAATAGATATTAAAAATATAAGAAATAAGTCGCTTAGAAATCAGATGCTTTATTTTTCTCAAGAGGTCCCTATATTATCAAAAAGCTTGAAAGATAATTTGTTATTTGGAAGAAATGAAAATGATGTTGATTTTTCTAAACTTGATAGTTGTAATCTTTTAGAAAGTCTCAAGGATAAATCAGGTGGTTATGATAGAGTTATACTAGAGAACGGTAACAACCTTTCAGGAGGGGAAAAGCAGAAGATAGCAATAGGACGTCATTTGATACAAGATGGAAGTGTATATATATTAGATGAAATAACTAGTTCTATAGATAAAAAGAGTGAGCAAGAGATAATGGACTTCATTATGTCTCATTGTAAAGAAAAAATTGTCTTTATAATATCCCATAATAAAGATAACTTAAAATATTGTAATAAGAAATATAAGATTGAGAATAAAAAGTTTTTAGAGTTAAAGTAAAATTAGAATTAATAGCATTTAAGATGGTATAAAAAATAATTTAACAAAAAGTACATTCCCTCTTATATGGAAAATGTGAAAAAACTGTAATATAATTTCCTAAAGGGGGTTTTTATATGCAAAAAGAAATAAGTGGACGTGGAAGGCTGTTGGATGAAAATGGAGAGTTGTTGCAGAAAGGATATGCAAAAAAACTTTTGCTTGATTATGACAGAACCAACATAAAAGCTAGAGGGTATAGAATAAAAGAGTGGGATTACTACTTGATTTACAATGATGACTTTGGAGTAGCATTTACTATAGCTGATAATTCTTATATGGCACTTCTAAGTGTGTCACTATTAGATTTTAAAAATACATTTTATAAAACTACCAGCATAATAAAACCGTTTACCTTTGGAAAGCTTAAACTTCCAGCTACATCAAAAATAGGAGATGTTTCATATAAAGATAAGAGGATAGAAATAGAGTTTTTGAATGATGCATTAAGTAGAAGAATCAATTGTAGAATGAAAAATTTTGATGGAGATAAAGATTTTGAATGCAATTTAGTTTTGACAGAGAATGGCAAGGAATCCATGGTTATAGCTACTCCGTTCGAGGAAGATAAAAAAGCTTTTTACTACAATCAAAAGATAAATTGTATGGATGTGGAAGGAAAGGCTGTCTACAATGACAGAACATACACATTTTCAAAGGGGAATTCCTTTGGAACCTTAGATTGGGGAAGGGGTGTATGGACGTATAAGAATACTTGGTACTGGGGTTCTGCATCAGGTATAGTTAATGGAAAAAACTTTGGATTTAACATAGGCTATGGATTTGGAGATACCAGCAATGCCAGTGAGAATATGATATTTTACGATGGTAAAGCTAATAAGCTTGATGAGGTTACATTTAATATACCTCAAAATGGTGAAATATATAATTACATGAGCCCATGGACATTCGCATCAAACGATGGAAGATTTGAGATGGACTTTATACCTATATTAGATAGGAAGGATTATTCGTCAGTGGGTATAATATCAAGCAACCAGCATCAAGTCTTTGGAAGATTTACTGGAAAAGTTGTTTTAGATGATGAAACAACAATAGAAGTAAGAGATTTATTGGGGTTTGCAGAGAGAGTAGTGAATAAGTGGTGAGAATTGAAAGGCTATACTGTTTTAGTGTAGTCTTTTGTGTTTAAAGGGACAATAGTGATAAAGAAGAAAAGAATATGGTATTATAAAATTAAATAAAGCTTAATTTAAAGAATTTGAGGTGGAAATTTGAAAACAATAGCTATAGTAACAGATGGCAAGAATAAACTTGATGAATTTTTGAAAGAAAATTTATTAATGGTTTTGAAAGAATATATAAAAGTGACCTTATATCATTTTAATGCTTTAGAAGACGATTTTATAATTAATGAAGATATAGTATTAGTGATGTTGAAAAACAGAGTTAATAAAATAAAAAAATATGTGGATGAAAATAAAAAGGTTATAGTAATAGAAAGAACTTTAAAGGCTAAGGATATATATAAGCTTTTTTCTATTCCTAATAATGTAGAGGTATTAGTAGTAAATGATAATTATGAGACAACTCTTGAAATGACTTCTTTATTGTATGAATTAGGGATAGACCACTTGAAGCTTGTTCCATATGATTTTAAAGGTGAGTATAAAAATATAAAAATAGCCATAACACCAGGAGAGTCTAAATTTATTCCTAAACATATAGAGAATGTAATAGACTTGGGAAATAGAATTATAGATGTATCGACTTTTTATAAGATACTTGTGTATTTAGAAATAGAAAGAGAAGATGTCATAAATAGACTAACTATATATTCTAATGAACTTATAAATGTACAATCAGGTATTAATGAAAGTTTAAAAAAGATGGTGATTAAAAATAACCAGCTAAAAACAGTTTTGAATATTTGTAAAAATGGCATACTACAATGCTCGGCAGATGGCAATATAGTTATGTATAATGATAAGTTTTTAGAAATAATGAACTTTAAAGATGATATTGAAAATAAAAATATAATAGATATATTACCAAAAGAGATGCAAGGCATCTTGAAAGCTAAAGAGGTAAAAGATGAAATAATAAGAATAAATCTCAAATACCTTAATGTTAATAAGAAAATCATGTATTACATGGGTGAAGTTATAGGAATATATTTTTATATCGAAGAGATAACTTATATAAGACAATTAGAACAAAATTTAAGTAAAAAACTTAGGGAAAAAGGACAAATTGCTAGATATAATTTAGATGATATAGTTACAGTTTCAAATACCATGGTCAAATGTAAAAATCTAGCCGATAAAGTATCGAAAACAGATTTGACTGTGCTTATAACAGGAGAAAGCGGCACTGGAAAGGAGCTAATAGCTCAATCTATACACAATAATTCCAAAAGATATAATCAACCATTTGTAGCAATAAATTGTGCTGCAATGCCTGAAAATCTTTTAGAGAGTGAACTTTTTGGATATGATAGTGGAGCATTTACAGGAGCAAATAAGGAAGGGAAAAGAGGAGTTTTTGAGCAAGCTAACCATGGAACTATATTTTTAGATGAGATAGGCGATATGCCAATGCATCTTCAAACAAAATTATTAAGAGTGCTTCAAGAGAGACAAGTTGTGAGAATTGGTAGTGAGAATGTTATAGAAATTGATGTTAGAATAATTGCTGCAACTAATAAAAACATTGCCAAACTTATAGACGAAGATAAATTTAGAAGAGATTTATATTATAGGTTAAATATATTGCCTATTAAAGTGCCTAATTTGAAGGAAAGAAAAGAAGATATAGTCCTTTTGTTAAAAAGATTTATTGGAAAAGAAATTTCTATAAGCGATGAGGTTGTTTCATTGTTAGAAAACTATAATTGGCCAGGAAATGTAAGAGAGCTTAAAAATGTAGCTTCATATATAGAAACATTATGTTGTAGCCAATGCGTTTCAATTGAGGATTTACCTCAGTATTTGATAGAAGTAAATTATAAAATTTTTGATGAACATATGTTAATGTTTAAGCAAAATAAAATTTTTGATTTAGCTATTATAATTTTAAAAGAACTAAATCAAAATAAGGGTAATGGAATTGGAAGAGTTACTTTAATGGAGAGTTTAAAAAGAAAAAATGTTATTCTTGCAGAGGGAAAAATAAAGAGGGTTTTAAATATCTTAAATTCAGTAGGCATGGTAAAGTCGCATGTTGGAAGAGGCGGAAGTAGTATAACGGATAAAGGAATAGAATTTTTAACATATGTAAAATAGGAAGTTAAACAGGAAGTTAAAACTTCCTATTTTTTTATTTATCAGAAAAATTTTAATAAAAAATCAGAAAAATTCACAACATATTATAAGTTTTAAAAGAATATTTCAAAAATACACAATAAATTCAAAGTGGCATAATAATTGCTCATAAAATAAATATACGCTAAAACTAATTAGGAGGTAGTAAACTTTGGACAAAAATAAAGTTATAGTCGGAATTTCTGGAAGCTATATTATTGATAATGGTGGTATGTTTCCGGGATATAAAAGAGCTTATGTGAATGATGATTATGTGGATTCCGTAGTTAGAGCTGGTGGAGTTCCATATATAATTCCAATTGTGCATGATAAGGAAATAATAAAAGAGCAACTAAAAAATGTTGATGTATTAATTCTTTCTGGTGGTCAAGATGTTAATCCGCTATTATGGGGTGAAGAACCTAGTTCAAAATTAGGTGAAGTGCTTACTATTAGAGACGAATTTGATATACAACTTATGAAAATTGCCAATGAAATAAAGATGCCGGTTTTAGGGATTTGCAGAGGAGAGCAGATTATAGCAGTTGCCAATGGAGGAAGCTTATACCAAGATATATCATTTATTGAAAAGGCTTACATAAAGCATAATCAAGGACATTCTCCTAATATTCCAACTCATACAGTAGAAATAGAAAAAGATAGTAAGCTATATGAAATTTTAGGTGATAAAGTTCTTACAAATAGTTTTCATCATCTTGGAGTAAAAGATGTTCCTCAAGGGTATTCAATTGTAGCAAGATCAAAAGATGGTGTTATAGAAGGGATAGAAAAAGAGGGAGATCATTTTGTTTTAGGAGTTCAATGGCATCCAGAAATGATGTCAAAAGATAATGAAGATATGCTTAATATATTTAAAAGATTGATTGATGAAGGTAAAAAAAGAAAATAATATAAAAAATATATAAGGAGTGTATTATTTATGAGTGATAAAAATAAATTGGGTTTATTTAGTATTGTACTATTAGGAATTAACGCTATTATAGGTTCAGGTATTTTTGTATTACCTGGAGATGGATACTCTAAGTTGGGGCCAGCAAGTGTATTAGTAATAATTTTTTGTATGGTATTATCTGTTTCTATTGCTCTATGTTTTGCAGAAGCTGGAAGTTGGTTCGAAGAAAATGGTGGTCCATATGTATATGCAAGAGAAGCTTTCGGTGATTTTATAGGGTTTGAAGTTGGATTTATGAAATGGGCTATTGGTATAATAGCATGGGCTGCTATGGCAAATATATTCACAACAGTACTAGCCAATGTATGGCCAACAGCTGCAGATCCAACAGTCAAAAAAATAATTATATCTGTTGTAGTAATAGGTTTGGGCATAATTAACATAATGGGAGTTAAAATATCTAAAATCATAAACAATGTAGTAACTATAGGAAAATTAATTCCAATAATCGCATTTATAGCAGTAGGTATGTTCTTTATAAAAGGCGGAAATTTTACTCCTTTTGTTATTTTACCGGAAAACACAACATTTATGAGTGCGTTTTTTACTGCAGCTATATCATTATTTTATGCTTATACAGGTTTTGAATCTTTAGCTATTGCAGCTGAAGATATGGAAAACCCTAAGAAGAATGTTCCTAAGGCAATGGTTTTAGTAATGGCTTTTGTATCTATTGTATATTTTCTAATTATAGCTATTTCTATAGGTATATTAGGAAAGGATTTAGCTGGATCTAGTATACCAGTATCAGATGCAGCCACAGCTATAGTTGGTCCAATAGGTGGATGGTTTGTAACTATAGGTACTATTGTTTCTATTGGAGGAATAAATATAGCTGCATCCTTCGGAACACCAAGATCAGGAGTTGCGTTAGCGGAAAATGGATTGTTGCCTAAAAGCGTAGCAAAGACTAATAAAAAAGGTGTACCTTACATTGCTATCATAATAACTTGTGTATTAACTTTAATGATTGCTTTATCAGGCACATATTCTCAACTAATAAAAATAAGTGTTATTTCTAGGTTTATTCAATATATTCCTACTTGCATAGCTGTACTTGTATTTAGAAAGAAATATGTTGGAAAGAAAGTAAATTTCAAGATACCTTTTGGTCCAGTTGTTCCTATTTTTGCAACTATAGTTAGTATAGTACTTCTTGCATTTGCTGGAAGTAGTGAACCTGAAAAGATATTATGGGGATTTGGAGGACTACTTATAGGAGTACCTATGTACTTTATTATGAGATATTTAAATAAGGATAAATAGTGTAGAGTTCAATAAAATATTCATTGAAATATGATATAGTATAGATATGAATAGGAGTGATAGGATTTGAAGCTTTACTATGAGGATCAATATATAAAAGAGTTTAAGGCAGAAATTATAGATATAAAGGAAAATGACGGGAAATTTCATGTGGTTTTAGACAAGACTGCTTTCTTTCCAGGGGGAGGAGGCCAGTTTTGTGATTTAGGAACTATAGAAAAGGAAAAAGTAATAGATGTTTATGAGGAAAACGGAACGATATATCATGTTGTGGAAAAGAAACCTATAAAAATACATAAGGCATCATGTACACTGGATTGGAAACGAAGAGTTGACGGGATGCAGCAACATTTAGGACAGCATGTTTTATCAGGATGTTTCTTTAAGCTATTTAATGCAAATACTGTAGGGTTCCATATGGGTGATGAAATAAGCACTGTAGATATAAATGGACATTTGAATGAAGTACAGATAAGGGAAGCTGAAAGATTTGCAAATGAAATTATAGGAGAAAATATCAAGGTAGATTTTTTAATGCCAGATAAAAAAGAATTAAAGAAACTTAACCTTAGAAGAGCTCTTCCAAAGACAAACGAACCTATAAGAGTAGTAAAGATAGGAGATTTGGATATAAACGCTTGCTGTGGAGTTCATCCAAGTTCAACTATAGAGCTTAGAGTTATAAAGATAAAGAGATGGGAAAAGCACAAAAGTGCTACAAGAATAGAGTATGTCGCAGGAAATAGAGCTGTAGAAAACTTCTTTAAAAAGGATGAATTCTCCAAGGAAGTATGTAGATATTTAAACTGTGGAGATGAAAGTGCATTAAGTACCATAAGGAATATGTCTTCAAACATGAAAGAAACAATAGATGAAAATAAAAAACTGAGATTAGAACTTGGTGATTATAAGATAAAAGAAATGCTGAATAACGGAGAAAAAATAGAAGACATAACAGTAGTAAAGAATATCTACCAAGATGAGGATGTTAAAAACTTAGGTAAATTAGCTTCTAGGATAGTTGAAAATAATAAGGCTGTTGTGTTATTTGGAGTAGAAGGAGCTGGAAGAGCAAATCTTATATTTACATGCTCAAAGGATATAAAGAAGCTAAATATGAATGAAATCTTAAAGGATGCAATAACTCTTATAGATGGGCGAGGCGGTGGAAATAAAACGTTAGCTCAGGGAGCAGGAAAAAATGTTTCGAATTTAAATTCTACTATGGATTATGCAATGATGAAAGTTAAGAAATTATTTTAGTATTTTCCAGATAGTTTTATTAACTAAAACCAAAGTTGAATAAGAAAATTTAAAAGGTCTTGAAACCAGTTAATTGATATGATATGATATGTCCAGCTTGATAGGGGTATATCAATGAGTGGTTTTAAGGCTTTTTTTATTGAAAAAAATGAGTATTTTTTTTACTGAGAGGAAGAGACTAATTAATGAAAATACATAAGTAAAAGGATGATGTTGATTGAGAATATTAAACGGACTATTAGGAATTTCTGTCATATTTATTATTGCATATTTTATGTCTAGTGACAGGAAGTCTATAAATTGGAGAACTATAAGTATTGGATTTTTACTACAATTATTTTTTGCATTTTTAGTATTAATGTCTCCTTTTGGGAAAAAAGTGTTGGGGAAACTTTCAAGTGGAGTAACAAAAATAATTGATTATGCCAATGAGGGCATAAATTTTTTATTTGGGTCAGTTATACCTAAGGATGGAGGTATGATTTTTGCTTTTCAAGTTCTTACAATAATAATATTTATTTCATCTTTAGTTGCAGTGCTTTATTATCTTGGAATAATGCAGATGGTAGTAAGAATAATAGGAGGAGGACTAGCTAAACTTTTAGGGACTTCTCAGGTTGAAACTTTATCCGCAGCAGCTAATATATTTTTAAGTCAAACAGAGGCACCACTACTTATACGACCATATATTTTAAGGCTTAGTACCTCAGAACTTTTTACAGTTATGGTAGGAGGTCTTGCTTCAGTATCTGGATCTGTTTTAGTAGGTTATAATCTTATGGGAGTACCTCTAGAATATCTCATAGCCGCAAGTTTTATGGCAGCACCAGCAGGACTTATAATTTCAAAAATAATTATGCCAGAAAAAGAAAAACTTAAATCAGATGAGTCAGTGACTTTTGATAAGGATCAATCTGTAAATGTAATTGATGCGGCGGCAAGAGGAGCTTCTGACGGACTTCAGCTTGCTTTAAATATAGGAGCTATGCTTCTTGCATTTATTTCTCTAATAGCTTTGATTAATGGAATAATAGGGTGGGTTGGAAATCTTTTTGGAAACTCAAATTGGAGCATGGAAAATTTACTTGGATACGTATTTTATCCATTGGCTCTAGTTATAGGAGTTCCTCTTAAAGATGCTCTAACTGCAGGGTCCCTTATAGGACAGAAGCTCATATTAAATGAGTTTGTAGCTTTTAGCAGATTTGGACCTATAATGACATCTTTAGATCCTAAAACTGTAGCAATAATTACTTTTGCTTTATGCGGATTTGCCAATATATCATCTATTGCTATTTTGATAGGAGGACTTGGTGGAATGGAGCCAAAACGAAAGGATGAAGTAGCCAAGATGGGATTTAAAGCTGTAATAGCAGGTACTTTAGCTAATCTTTTAAGTGCAACTTTAGCAGGGATGTTTATATGATGACTATAAATCAGTTTAGTTATTGATATGAAAAATGAGAGTGTATCCATTTTAAAATGGAACCTATAAGATAGACACTAATAAAAGAGAGTCTATCTATATAGGTTCTTTTTTTGTACAATAAGTTTATGAGGTGAATTAACTATGAGTAAAATAAGATTTTCAAATGATGAAATTAGTAGACTATCAAGAAATAAATATGTGAGCAATGTAAGTGAAAAAGCAATAACATATACTAATGAATTTAAAATACATTTTATCGCTGAATGTAGCAAAGGGAAAACTTCAAGAGTTATTTTTGAAGAAGCTGGATTTGATATAAATACCCTCGGTATTCGTCGTATTGAATGCGCTGGTACAAGATGGAGAAAAGCATTTAAGGATAATGGAATATTAGGATTAGACGACACTAGACGAAAAAATAGTGGTCGACCACGTAAGCGTAGTATTACTAGCGATGAAATAATAGAAAAGCAAAAAGCAGAAATTGAATATTTAAAGGCTGAGGTAGAATTGTTAAAAAAATTAGAGCTGCACGAAAGGCAGGTGAGAAAAGGTAAATTAATTGCAGCACAAGCATTTGCCTTAATAGAATATATTGTTAGCAAGTTGCAAAATCATAATGTAGTCAAACATCTATGCAGTACGGCTGGTGTTTCACGCTCTGGTTACTATAGATATCTGTCTTGTAAAAATATTAGAACTAATCGCGAAAACAAGGATAATTTAATTAGAAATACTATTCTTGAAGCGCTGAATTATAGAGGTTATAAAAAAGGATCAAGATCAATCAAAATGATTTTAAAAGATAAATTTAATATTGTGTATAGCAGAAGGCGTATCCAAAGAATAATGAGAAAGTACAATATAGTTTGCCCTATTAGGAAACCTAATCCATATAAGCGTATAGCTAAGGCTACAAAGGAACATACCGTGGTACCTAATCTACTCAATAGAAATTTCAAGCAAGAAATACCTGGTAAAGTATTGCTTACAGATATCACATATCTACCATATTCAAATAATAATATGGCTTATTTATCGACCATCAAAGACGCTTCTACTAATGAAATCCTAGCATATAATTTATCTAATAGAATAACCTTAGATATCGCCACGAATACAATACTTAAACTAATGGCCAACTCCAATGTCAAATTAGCAAAAGATGCTTTTATTCACTCAGATCAAGGTAGTCATTATACAAGTCCAATATTTCAAAAACTTTTAAAATCTAAGAATCTTGGACAATCTATGTCTAGACGTGGTAACTGTTGGGACAATGCTCCTCAAGAATCATTTTTTGGTCATATGAAAGATGAAATTGATTATAAATCTTGTTCAACTTTATCTGAACTACAGTTAATTATTGATGACTATATCGACTACTATAACAATGATCGTTGCCAGTGGAATTTAAAAAAGCTGACTCCTGTTCAATACAGAAATCAGCTTTTAGTAGCCTAGCTCTCTTTTTTTAGTGTCCTTGACATAGGTTCCACTTTATTTAGATATACTCTCGTTTTTTATAAGTTTTAAAATATCTAGAGTAGTTGTTAAATCCTACTCTAAATATTTTTTTCGCATACTACTATAAATGGCATAGATTCTAATGGTTTAAATTCATCACCTTTAAAGCTTCCATATGTAGCTATTACGTTAAAACTAGAGCTTTTCAACATTGACATTAACTCATCAGGTTTTATAGGAAGTAGCTCTATGTTGTTTACAAACTCACCATTATCAGGAGTTTTTAAAATGGTATTAAAAGTGATTTTATTTCCATTATGAATATAATTTCGTATGAATTCTATTCCCACATCTTCATTTTTTATAGTTGGAAGACATGAGAGATTTTTTTCAAATATTCTATGATAATTTATTATTTGGATTACTAACCTTCCTCCAGTTGGTAAAAGGTCATTTATGGATGAAAGTAAACTTTTGATTTCATCAGCTGAGTTTAAATGTACTAGTGAATTTCCTATGCAAAATATACTGCTGAATTCATCATTTGCAAAGTAATTCTTTAGGTCTAACATGTTGCCAACTATAAATTTCGAATTAAGATGTTCTTCAATAGCTTTTTCTTTAGCTTTTTTAATCATTGCTTCATCTAAATCTAAGCCAGTAACATTTATGCCATTAGCAGATAATCCTAAGGTATATTCACCGCTGCCACAGGCCAAATCTAAGACTTTTTTATCTGACTTAAGATTAGCCTTTAAAAATTCTAGAGTTGAAGGATTTAAAGGGAATATGTACTTATAGTACTTTGATAATTCATGATAAAATCCCATTGAAATCACGACCTTTCTATGATACTTATAATATAAGTATATGCTGATTTTTAATTATTTAAAGTATATATTTATTTTATTAGCAGAAAACTTATAAAGGAGACGGTGGAGGAGATGGAAAAATTAATCGTACTAGGAACAGGAAATGCTATGGCTACAAAATGTTATAACACATGTTTTTCAATAACAGATGGTGAAGAATATTTTTTAGTTGATGCAGGCGGGGGTAATGGCATATTTTCCATGTTGGACAAGGCTAATATTAAGGTTTCAAAAATTCATAATATGTTTGTAACCCATGAACATACTGATCATGTACTTGGTGTTACATGGATAATAAGAAAAATTGGAACTATGATTTTAAATGATAAATATGAAGGTAATTTTAATATATATTGTCATGAGGATTTGGAGAATACTATAGTTACAATAGCAAAATTAACTCTTCAAAAGAAAATTACAAACTTGTTTGGCAAGAGAATAATCATTTATCCGGTTAAGAATGGAGAAAAGAAAAAAATACTTGATTACAATATAACTTTTTTTGATATTTACTCCACTAAAGCAAAGCAGTTTGGGTTTACTATGAAACTAAAAAATCAAAAAACACTTACTTGCATGGGAGATGAACCTTATAATTCTTTATGCGAAAGTTTTATTAGAAATAGTAACTGGCTTTTGAGCGAAGCTTTCTGTCTTTATGGTGACAGGGAAAAATTTAAGCCTTATGAGAAACATCACAGCACAGTAAAGGAGGCTTCAGAGCTTGCTGAAGAACTGAATATAGAAAATTTAGTTCTGTGGCATACTGAGGACAGCAAGATAGAGGAAAGAAAAGAGCTTTATACTAATGAAGGAAAAGAGTATTATAGAGGTAATTTGTTTGTACCCAATGATCTTGAGGTGATTGAACTTTAAAATGATACCACTAGTTTAAATAAGTACATACTAGGTGGACCTTACTAAAGTTACCAAATGATTATAAAATGTATATAATGTATGTAGAGCGTAAATATGGAGGTAGAAAATATGAAAATTGGTGTTTTAATGGGTGGAATTTCTAGTGAAAGAGAAGTTTCATTAAAGAGCGGAGAAGAGGTTTTTAATAATTTAGATAGAGAAAAGTATGAAGTAGAAAAAATAATTATAGATAAAAAAATGGATGTACTTGAAAAATGCAAGGATATAGATTTAGCATTTTTAGCATTACATGGTGAGTTTGGTGAAGATGGATCAGTTCAAAATTTATTAGAAACTATGGGAATACCTTATACTGGAGCAGGAATGTTATGCAGTGCAATATGTATGAGTAAAGATGCTTCAAAGAGAATGTTAAAGAGCGAAGGAATATTAACTCCAAACTGGTATACAGCAAGACGTGGTCAGGAAATAGAGTATGATGTTATAGAAAAGATTGGGTATCCAATGTTTGCAAAACCTAACTGTGGAGGTTCAAGTGTTGCGACTTTTAAGGTGACAAATAGAGAAGAGCTTGTTCATTCTATAGAGGAAGGATTCAAATGGGATGAGGAAGTCATAATAGAAGAATTTATAAAAGGTGAAGAGATAACTTCTTTTATAATGAATGGAGAAGTTTACCCAACAATAAGAATAACTGCAAATAAGGGGGATTTCTTTGATTTCGCATCTAAGTATGATGATGGCGGTGCAAGTGAGGATATAGTATATTATCCAGCAGACGTTCAAGAAATGATAAATGATATAACTAAAAAATGTTACAGATTATTTAATTGTCAAGTGTATGTAAGAATTGATATGATATTAAGAGAAGGAAAAGCATATGTCCTTGAGCTTAATACATTACCAGGAATGACAAAGAACAGTTTGATTCCAAAGAGTGCAAATGCAAAAGGACTAAGCTACAGTGGACTTCTAGATAAAATAGTAGAATATTCTGTAAGGGTGAGAGGATGTTCAAGGATTTAATATTTGTTGATGGTACAAGTAAATATGTGCAAATTGCAGATCATATAACAAAGCTCATAGAGGATGGGATGCTCATTGAAGGGACAAAGCTCCCTTCCTCTAGGGAGCTTAGTTCTATTTTAGGGGTTGGGAGAAATACTATAGTTGAAGCATATGGAATCTTAGAAGAAAAAGAATTTGTAGAAACTTTAAAAGGAAAAGGAACCTTTGTCTTGGGAAATAAAATTAAGATGAAGAGTAACTGGCACATAGATTGGAATACTAAAACAAACAGATATGCTGAAATAGCTGAACAGTTGGATATAGTTAAAAGTGAAGATAAATGGAAGCATGGAATGATATCTTTCAAAAGTATATCTCCACCTGGAGAACTATTTGATATGGAAGAGTTTAAGCGAGCTTTTTTAAATAGAATTTCCATAGAAGAACACAAGATTTTGAATTATGGTTATGCCATAGGATATAGACCATTTCTACAGTATCTAAACAGCTATATGATAGAGAAGGGAGCATGCTCAAAAAACAAGGATATAATAGTAACCAATGGATTTACAGAGGGACTGGATATGCTTTTGTCAGCCTTCACAAAGCCAGGAGACTATATATTATGTGAAAATCCAACTCATAACACAGCTTTAAAGATAATGAAGACTCATGAATTAAATATAATAGGCGTTGATATGATGGAAGATGGTCTAGATATTGATGACCTTGAAAAGAAGATAAAGGATAGAAACATAAAATTTGCTTATTTAATTCCTTCTTATCATAATCCAACTGGAGTTGTGATGTCTATAAGCAAGAGAAATAAAGCATACAATATTTTAAGGGAAAATAATATTCCAATAATAGAAGACGGATTTAATGAAGAGCTTATATATGAAAGTTCTCATGCTATACCTCTGACAACTATAGATGGAGAAAATAATGGAGTTATATATCTTGGGAGCTACTCTAAAATATTGTTTCCAGGATTGAGAATTGGCTGGATTTATGGTGATAAAAGGGCTATTGAAATACTAGAAAGTGTTAAGAGATGCCGAAATATACACACATCATTCTTAGATCAAGGTATACTATATGAGTTTTTAAAAAGCGGAGCTTTTGAAAAATATATAAAAAAAGTAAGGCGTGTTTACAAAGAGAAGTACGAATTTACAAAAGAGTGTATAGAAAAAAATATAAAGGAAGCAGAAATATGGGGAGAAGGCGGACTTCATATGTTCCTTAAGATAAAAGGAATAGATACAAGACAGCTTTTAAGAGTATGTTATGAAAAAGGAGTCATCTTCATGCCAGGAGATGTATTTTATATAAATAGAGAAGAAAATAGCACTCTTCGCTTAGGATTTACAAGGCTATCTTATGAAGAAATAGAAAAAGGTATAGAAATAATAAAAGAGGCATTAGAAACTATTAAGAAACAGCAAAATTGTGGTAAAATGTAGTAAACATATCATTTATAGTGTAAAGGAGAACGTTATGGAGCTAAATTGCATAAAAAATTCAGTTCAAGAAGTTGCAGAAGCTATAGCTGCTGTTTTGCATGTTGATGTAACTATAATAGACCACAATTTTAAAAGGATAGCCTCCACTGGAAATTATAAAACTAGAATTGGAGATAAACTTCCTTCAAAATGCCTTTACGAATATGTTATGAATGAAAAATCTCCTCATTATGTAGAGAGAAATGCTAAGTCACATGGGAAAAATTCAATATGTGATAGCTGTGAAGCTAGCAATACTTGCAAGGAAACGGCAACAGTGGGTTATCCTATAATGAATGGTGATCAAGTTGTTGGAGTAATAGGTATAAATATTTTTGACGAAGAACAGTGTAATAATATATCAAGTGATTTAAATTCTATGATAAAATTTCTTGGAAGATTGAGTTCACTTTTAGTAGGAAATATACACTATCTTGAGACTATAGATAAGCTTCAGATTCATAAAAAAGAAACTAATCACATAATGAATGGATTGAGCAATGGCGTAGTATGCGTTGATGATAAAGGTTATATCAAGTATATAAATGAAAAAGGAAAAAGACTTTTAGGCATAAAAGATGAAAATGAAGATATAGACATAAGAGATGTGTTAAAAGAGATAAATTTAAAATTTTTAGAAGAGAACGGTGGAGCTTCGTTTTTAGAAGTTCATGGATCAAATAATAAACATCTTATGATAAAAGGAAAACCTATAACTATTCAAGGAAAGACAGTGAGCTATATAATACAGCTTACTAAGAAAAGTGAAGAGGTTAGGGCTGCTTATAAACTCTTTGTAAACTCTAAAGAGGTAAGATTTGATGATATAATTGGAGAAAGCAAGGCTATAAATTCGGTAAAAGCATTAGCAAGAAATGTTGCAACCACTAATGCTACTGTTCTTATTCAAGGGGAAAGCGGTACTGGAAAGGAACTTTTTGCAAGAGCTATACATTCTGAAAGTCCAAGACATAATGCACCATTCATAGCGGTAAACTGTGCATCTATACCGGACAATCTTTTGGAAAGCGAATTTTTTGGATATGAAGGTGGAACATTCACAGGAGCTAGAAAAGAAGGGCACACAGGCAAATTTGAACTTGCAAATGGAGGAACCATATTTTTAGATGAGATTGGAGATCTTCCACTGCATCTTCAACCTAAAATTCTAAGAGTTCTTCAAGAACAGAGTTTTACTAAGATAGGCGGAAAAGAGGAAATTCATGTGGATGTTAGGATAATTGCCGCCACTAACAAAAATCTTCAGGCTATGGTGAGCGAAGGTCAGTTTAGAGAGGATTTATATTATCGTTTAAATGTAATTCCACTATATCTGCCATCATTAATTGATAGAGAAGAAGATACTCTTCTTTTGAGCAGCTATCTTTTAAATAAGTATTGTAAAAAGTATGATGTTGAGGAAAAGAGATTTTCAGAAGAAGTGAAGGCTGCTTTTAGAGTCTATAGATGGCCGGGAAATATAAGAGAGTTAGAGAACATAATAGAATATCTAGTCAATGTTTCAAAGGATACTGTTATAACTGAAGAATGTCTTCCTGCAGTTCTTAAGAATATAGATAAGACTTCAAAAAAATGCGCTATGAGTTTAAAAGATAGAGTAAATGAATATGAGAAAAATCTCTTAAAATCTATGTTGAATAATTATGGAGATAATGCTGATGGAAAGAATAAGATATGCAAAGAATTATCCATAGATTTATCTACACTGTATAGAAAACTTAATAAGCATGATTTGCAATAATGCGAAAAGTTTGCAATAATGCGAAAATATAAATTATGATATAAGAGTCTTTGTTATTATAGGTTTATAACCTTGAAAACAAAGGCTTTTGCTTTCTTTAGGAGATAATAGCAGTGAAAGATAAGGAAAAATATAAAGAGGAAAAAATATATGTAAAGGTTTTTTCGCATTTATGCAAAAAGTGATTTTGAAGAATCTAATAAATACAAGGTGTTTGTCTTGGCACGGAAATTGCTTTATTAATTTATAAATATAATAAAGCTTGGATTAAGGGGAGATTAAATATGGATAATATATGCAAGGAAGATATGATAGATAGATTATTAGAAGTTGTAAAATGTGAAACAAAACCTGCTATAGGATGTACTGAGCCTGTTGCGGTAGCCTTAGCTGCTGCTACTGCGAAAAAGTACTTAAAAGAAGACTTTAAAGAAGTAAATGTTAAAGTAAGTAAAAATATATTTAAAAATGGAAAGAGTGTTACAATACCAAACACTCATGAATGTGGAATAGGAATATCTGCAGCTCTAGGAGTGATATGTGGAGATAGTGATTCAGGATTATTGGTATTTAAAAATGTTAATGATGATTATGTAAAAAAAGCAGAGGAAATTATAGAAAAAAATATGGTAAAAGTGTCTCACTTAAATGAAGGAGACTCAGTATATGTAGAGGTTAATTTAGTTGGAGAAAACAACAGTAGTACTGCAATAATAAGAGGCGCACATACTAATCTGGAAAAGATAATTGTAAATAATGAGATAATATTTCAAAAAGAAGCTGTAGAAGATAAGAAAGTTGATTCTTCTTTCATAAAAGAACTTACAGTAGCCGAAATAAAAGAAGTTGCAGAAAATATAGAAATAGAAAAATTAGAGTTTATAAAAGATGGAATCAAGATGAATAAGAAAGCAGCAGAGGAAGGATTAAAGAAAAGTGAAGGGCTTAAATGGGGAGTTTCTCTATTAAACTTACAAAAAGAAGGAGTTATAGCAAAGGATTCTGCAAATACTGCAAGAATACTTACAGCAGCTGGAGCTGACCTTAGAATGAGTGGTGGGAATTATCCTATAATGACTAGTGGAGGAAGCGGAAATCAAGGTTTAGGTGTAATACTTCCAATAGTAGTAGTCGCTGAGGAGAAAAACATTCCAGAAGAAAAAGTTCTAAGAGCTGTATTCTTTGCACATCTTATAAACCTATATGTAAAGAAACATACAGGAAAGCTTTCAGCAATGTGTGGATGTGCTATAGCAGCAGGGATAGCTTCATCAGTAGGAATAACTTGGATGCTTGGAGGAAATGAAGAGCAGATAGAAGGAACGATACAAAATATGCTTGCTAATCTTACTGGCATGGTTTGTGATGGTGCAAAAGAAAGTTGTGCTATAAAGCTTTCAACTTCTTCGGCAGAAGCTGTATTAAGTGCATACCTTTCATTGCATAACACAGTGGTGCCAGTTAAGACTGGTATCATAGGAAATAATGTAGAAAAAACTATAGAAAACTTAGAAGTTTTGTGTAACAATGGCTTTACGCAGGTAGATGACGCAATGATAGATATATCATGCAACCAATAATTATTACATTATGATATACTTAATTTATTAAATGCATATATAAAATAAGGCTGATTAAGATTGGGGGATTTTAATATGTCTAATTATGAAAAGATGATGGAAAGAACTAAATGGTTTAGAGAAGATAGATTTGGAATGTTTATACATTGGGGATTATATACTATACCAGCAAGAGGTGAGTGGATAAGGTGCTCAGAGAAAATGAGCAAAGAAAAATACGAAGAGTACTTTAACGAGTTTGATCCAACACAATATGATCCTAAAAAATGGGCTAGGCTTGCAAAGACAGCAGGTATGAAATATGCTGTAATGACTGCAAAACATCATGATGGGTTTTGCCTTTTTGACAGTAAGTACACAGAATATAAAAGTACTAATACTAAGGCAAAAAGAGATCTTATAAGAGAATATGTAGAAGCTTTTAGAGCAGAAGGAATAAAGGTAGGAATATATTATTCTCTTATAGACTGGCATCATGATGACTATCCGCATTATGGAGATATGTATCACCCAATGAGAGATAATGAAGCTTTTAAGGATGTAAAGCATGATTTTAAAAATTACCTTAAATATATGCATAATCAAATAGAAGAATTAGTTACGAACTATGGGAAAATAGATTTGATGTGGTTTGATTTTTCTTACGGTGACATGGTAGGCGAAAAATGGGAAGCTACAAAAATTGTAGAACTTGTTAGAAAACATCAACCTGGTATATTGATAGATAACAGAATGGGAAGTGCGGGAAATAATATGATGGCTGGCGGAATAAGAGATGAGGAGCCATGTATATATGCTGGAGATTTTGCATCACCAGAGAAGATAATTCCAATAGAGCCTATAAAGAATAAGGCTGGAAAGCAGATTCCTTGGGAAGCTTGCGTTACAATGAATGATAACTGGGGGTATTCTTCAAAGGATAAGAATTTTAAGTCACCAGAAACTCTAATAAAGACATTGGTTAACTGTGTAAGCAAGGATGGAAATCTTCTTTTAAATGTAGGACCAAACAGTAAAGGTGAGATACCAGAAGAGAGTGTAGATATATTAGAGAGTATAGGAAAGTGGATGAGATATAATAGCGACAGTATATATGGGTGCGGATCAAGTTGTTATGAAAAACCACAATGGGGAAGATATACTCAAAAAGGAAATAAATTATATGCTCATATATTAGAAGAACCAATTGGACCTGTTTATTTTGAGGGCATGAAAGAATCGATAGAAAAGGCGAGGTTTCTAAAGGATGGTTCAGAACTTAAAGTAGAAACTCCATGGAATGCAGAAGAATATAAAGATTATGGGTTTATAACGCTTCCAAGCCATGTCTTTAAGACTAACTATCCTGTAGTGGTTGAGCTGACTATAAAATAAATACTTAGCTTTAGGTGAAATTTTAATTTCATCTGATAAAATAGGAGAGATGAATATCTGTGGATAGAACCATAATGCATATAGATATGGATGCTTTCTTTGCATCTGTGGAAGTGATGGATAACCCGAGACTTAAAGGGCAACCAATAATAGTTGGAGGAACAAGCCAAAGAGGGGTAGTGGCTACATGTTCTTATGAAGCTAGAAAATATGGAGTTAGAAGTGCAATGCCAGTATTTAAGGCTAGGGAGCTATGCCCTAATGGAATATTTCTACCAACTAGACATTATAGGTACTCAGAGGTTTCGAAATATATATTCAGCATCTATAATGAAGTTACTCCATATGTAGAACCTCTTAGTATAGATGAGGCTTATCTTGATATAAGTCATCTGAAAGAAAATCCTATTGATATAGCAAAGTATATAAAAGGTAAGATTTACAGAACAACTTCACTTACTTTATCTGTAGGAATATCCTACAATAAGTTTTTAGCAAAATTAGCTTCGGATTGGAATAAGCCTAATGGATTAAAGATAATAACTAAATATATGGTACCTGAGATATTATTTCCGCTGCCAGTATCTAAGGTATACGGATTAGGTAAAAAATCCGTTAGTAAGCTTAATAATATAGGTATATTCACAGTGGAAGAGCTATATAATCTTTCTTATGACATGTTTATAGAACTCTTCGGTAAATCTGGAGTTGACATATATTATAGAATAAGAGGCATAGATGACAGATTGGTTGAAACAATAAGGGAAAGGAAATCTGTAGGACGTGAAACAACCTTGAAGAATGATACTTCTGACAAAGAAGAATTAAAAAAGTATATATTATGTTTTTCAGAAGAGATCGAAAGAACATTAAATATAAAAAATTTATCAGGAAAGACTATAACGTTAAAGATAAAGACAAGTTCTTTTGAAAATCACACTAGAAGTAAAACCTTGTACAAATATATATGTGACAAAGAGGATATATATAAAGAAGCAGAAGAAATATTAGAAGGTTTAAATTTTCAGGAGAATATAAGGCTTATAGGATTATCTATAAGTTCTTTGGAAGAAAAAACTTTAGAGCAGATGAGTTTCTTTTAGAAATACTATAAAACATATGGAACCAGCATTTAGAAGCTGGTTCCTTTTTTATACAACAAATTGATAAAATAATAACGTACTTTTGCTATAGCTATAACTCAATTCAATAGAAATTGCAAATCAGTAATATAAATATAATACGACAAATATAGCAAAATAATGCATAAAAAGTGATAAAAAGCTGTATTTCAGTGAAATTTACATGAAAGACTTAATTGATATAAAATAAAAAGCTGATATAATAAAAATGCGAGAAAATATAAAAATGATAAAAGTGAAAAAAATATCAAATTTATATTCAGTAAACTTAAGTTTTGTTATTCTGAATGTGATGAATCTGAAGTAAGAAATGCATTAAAGAAATAAATTGAGGAAAGATAGCTAAAGCAGAAGACGTAATTGAGAAACACAATATATTATTTTCATACAAGTAGAGATTAAGTTGAATTATGGAAGAATGTTTCTTAAAAAGATAGGAATTAGACCTATAGAGGTTTAATATATAATTATCCATGATTTCATTTCATAGAGAATAGATTAATCAAAGGAAAAGGAAGTGAAGAGCAATGATTAAATTAATAGGTATATTAATTATTGTAGTAGGATTTGCATTGAAACTAGATGCAATAGGAATAGTAATGGCAGCAGGTATCACTACTGGATTAGTAGGTGGTATGGATCTTCGAGAAATTTTATCTACGTTAGGTTCGACATTTGTATCAAACAGATATATGGCTATGTTTATAATAACCTTGCCAGTAGTAGGAGTTTTAGAGAAAAATGGTTTGAAACAGGTGGCGGGAGATCTTATAGCAAAGATGAAGAAAGCAAGCCCAGGTCTTATAAGTTCTTTATATACTGTAATAAGAGGTTTTCTAGCAGCATTCAATGTAAACTTAGGAGGAGTTGCTGGATTCATAAGACCAGTAGTAAATCCTATGGCAGAGGCTTCAATTGAGAGATATGGAAAGAAGCTAGATACAGAGGACGCAGATACAGTAAAGGCAATGAATACAGCAGCAGAAAATATAAGCTGGTTTTTTGGTCAATCATTATTCATCGCAGGTTCAGGACTGCTTTTAGTTAAGGGTACATTAGAACCATACAATTATATAATAGACCCAGTTCAAGCAGTAAGAGCAGAGATACCAGTATTTATAACAGCATGTGTGGTATCAATCATTTACTTCATGTTCTTAAACAAGAAATTAATGAAGAAATATAAGCAGCTATAAAAATACTAGAAAATGAGGTGATGAAAAATGAGTAACAAAGATATAATAATGGAAGTAATATATGTAGCATGTGGTCTTATGTCAGCTTATGTTGGATATAGAGCATTAGCGGATAAAAATCAGAAAAATAAAATCGGAACAGCAGTATTCTGGCTGGCTTTAGCAGCTTTATTAGCCCTAGGAAGATGGATGTCTCCAGTTGTAGCAGGAATATTAGTAGTTATAATGACAATACCACCTATAATAAAGAGAGTAAGCCCAGGAGTAAACAAGGTTATACCAGAAGAATATAAGAGAAAAATGGCAGATAAGCTTGGATTAAAAGTATTTATTCCAGCCCTTACTATGGGAATGCTTGCTTTAATAATTGGAATAGCATTACCAAAACTAGGAGCGTTAGTTGGATTAGGTTTTGGTATATTAGTATCAGCTATAATTATATTAATAATGTCAAAAGACAGCCCTACTGTAGTACCAATAGAAGGTAAGAAGCTTTTAGAGGCTGTAGGACCATTATCAATATTACCACAGCTTTTAGCTTCATTAGGTGCAATATTTGCAGCAGCAGGAGTAGGTGATGTAATATCAGGAATGGTAAGTAACATCGTACCAGAAGGAAATGTGACAGTAGCTATAATCGTATATGCTGTAGCTATGGCATTATTTACAATGATAATGGGAAATGCTTTTGCAGCATTCTCAGTTATAACAATAGGTATAGGAATACCATTCATATTACAATATGGATTAGATCCAAATGTAGTTGGAATGATAGGCTTAACAAGCGGATACTGTGGAACACTTATGACACCAATGGCAGCAAACTTTAATATTGTTCCAGTAGCAATCCTTGAAATGGAAGATAAATATGCCGTTATAAAGAAGCAGATACCATTAGGACTTACACTTCTTGTAGCTCAAATTATCATAATGATGATTATGGCATAATAAAATATAGAATTAAAAAACTCCTTAAGAGGGAGCTTTGGATTATTTAAGATTTTAATATAGAATGAAGGCAAAGACGCTTCAATATTTCAAATTAGAAATTTTGAAATTTATTTGCCTTCATTTTTGTTTTATTCAGTATATATTAACGTTTCTCACCAATATATAGTGGATCTACTATGACTCCAATGGAGGATGCTTTAATAAGTGGGGTATCTATCAACTGTTTTAATTCTGATTTTGTTCCGTGGACGATGACTCCAAGGATTTCGGCATCTTCTATTTTTGTTTTACCATTTGAAATTATCTTATCATATAGGGCTTTGTGTTCAGGAAGAGAACTTTTATTTAAGGTATCTACTATCTCGTCGTAGCCTTGAGTATATGGATTATAGGTGAAACCATTATGTGCCATAGGTAATGAAAGTCCTATAGTTTCACTTTCAGAAACACCATTTGCTTTAGCGTCATAATTATCTATCTCATACTGATATTCCTGCATTTTTTTATCAGTAAATTCATTCAACCACATCCAAGTTACATTTACAGGTTTCAATTTATTTTGAATGATAGATAAATCGGTTACTTTGTAGGGTTTATCAAAGGAGATTGCCATTTCTATTAATTTTCCATCAGGTATTTTTTCTATATCAGCTAAATCATTTTTATATTCTTTATACTGAAGTTCTGGATGAAAAAATAACATCTTTTTATATCCGTTTTCCCAAAAGGATACCGGCCACTGAGATGCAATATGATAACCACCGCCATTTAATACAGAGTAATTTATTGGAGGGAGTATACCAAATGAAGAATTTTTATCTTCTAAGATAACAGGTTTACCATTCATATTTTTAGCTATCTTATAAGTTCCAGTACCACCTAAAAAACCTATAATAGTATTTGATTCGCTTATATAACCATTAGGAATTGATAATTTTACATAAGCATCATTTTTCTCGTACTGTTTTTTACTAAGATTTAGACCTACCAATATATTCAGTAAGCTTACAATTATAAAGATAATTAAAACTACTCCAATTATCTTTAATATGGACTTAACCTTTGCTTTTCTTATAGATTGCTTTAATTTTTTATCATCAAATATATCATCAATATCACTCATAGATTTTATTCCATTCCTCCTTAAATTTATTTCTTGCTCTATACAAGTAAGTTTTTACCATGTCTTCATTTAAACCTAAAAGAGCAGCAATTTCCTTGTAGCTTAAATCCATTTCGTATTTAAATATCAGTAAAGATCTATATTTTTCATTTAGATTACTGAGCACATTATTTACTTCTACAGATTTTTCTTCACTTAAGACTGCTCTCTCAACAGAAGTATCGCTTACCAGCTGAGTATAAAAATTTTCTTTTATTATAATATCTTTGTCCATCTTTCCTCCTCTTTTATTTTTTAAGGCCTTATGTATATAAGACAATTCTATAAGTAGAATGTATACAAAAACTAAAAATATTTTTTTGATTCTAGGATATTATAAAGCTTTCAGATAAATTACTATTATGAAGAAAAGAGTAAAGATTAAGGATTGAAAACAGTTTTTAGAAAACTTAACTTACAGTACATTAGTGTAAGATATGTTATAGATTTTATTACTCACTTTTTAATGTTACAACAACAATTTCAGGTCGATTAAATACTCTAAATGGGAAAATGCTATTTCCTAAACCTCTGCTTACAAACATAGTTGAGTTGGCATTTTTATAAGGACCACTTGTATATTTGGGAAAGAATCCTTGGTCCGGTGCAATTAATCCGCCTAAAAAGGGAAGTCTAATTTGTCCGCCATGAGCATGACCAGAAAAAATTAAATCTATGTTGTTTTCAATATATAGAGAAAATAACTCAGGACGGTGGGAAAGTAATATTTTATAATTTATATCGTTTGACCACTGTTTTAGTTGTAGTTCTAATTTTTTAGTGTTTGTACCATCCAAGTAATTTGAAGTAAGAAAATCGGGGTCTGACAAACCAAGGAGTTGTATTGAGTTCTCACCTTTTAAGAGTTCAAGAGAAGTATCATCTAAAATTAAAACTCCAGCATCTTTTAGAGATTGTTTGATTTGATCATATTTGCCTGACCAAGCCTCATGATTGCCAGATACATAATAGATTGGAGCAATATCAACAGCTTTATTTATAAAACACATAGCTGTATCTAAATCAAATCTTCGTCTATCTATTAAGTCACCAGTAATAACGATGATATCAGGGCTGGAAGCTTTAATTTTTTTTATAAGATAATCTTGATTTTTACCAAACATTTTATTGTGTAAATCAGAAATGTGAAGAATTTTATACCCGTGGAAAGCAGATGGAATTTTTCGACTGCGATGAGTATAGTTTGAAATTACAATGCTATTATTTTGCAAAAAGCAAAAGATAGCAACTACAATAAAGAACACACTGAATTCTATAAATAATTTAATTTTGGCAAGTTTTTTCATTTCATAAACCTCACAAGAAATATATTGATTTTTCATGAAAGCTATATATTAAAACTATTATAACATATTTTGTAAAATAATAGATTTTTAAAAAGTAGTTTAAGATGTATTTAGGATAATATTAAAAAAGTAGTGAAACCTAATAAGATTTCACTACTTCTATCTTTATTGTTTTATTTCAGTCCAGATGTAATCATATAATTTTTTGCTTTCACTAGGCAAGTCAGTATAGATTTCACATCTGTCCATTATTTCTTTAGGCATATAAGCATTAGGATTATTTCTAACTTCTTCAGGCTGCTCTAATCTCGCTTCTTTATTTGGAGTTGTATAGCCTATTTCATCAGCTATTCTAAGAGCGCTTTCTTTATCACTTACAAAATTTATAAATTTTTCAGCAGCAGATACGTTTTTAGCATTAGCAGGTATACATAGGCTGTCAATCCAGAAGTTAGCACCTTCCTTAGGTACAATATAAACTAAATTAGGGTATTCATCTTGAAGATTTAAACCTTCACCAGACCAAATCATGTTTATATCAGTTTCACCAGCTGGAATCATTGTAGTTCCATTATCAACTCCATAGATTGGATTAACTAACTTTCTTTGATTTATCAGTAACTGTTTAGCCTCTTCAAGTTCCTTAGGATTAGTTGAATTTAGAGAATAGTTTAATTTTTTTAAGGCTGCTCCAAGAGTATCTCTGTAGGTATCAAACATGAATATTTTATCTTTATACTTTTCATTCCACAATATATCCCAGCTATCAACATTTTCTGTTACAACATCTTTATTGTAAATAAGTCCAACAGTTCCGAACATATAAGGTACAGAATATTTGTTGCCTGGGTCTATTGATAGATTTAAATAATCTTCTTCCATTTGAGATATATTAGGGATACTGTCTTTATTTAATTTTTGAAGTAAATTTTGATCTATCATTCTTGGCATTAAGGCATCAGATACTAGAACTACATCATATTTAGTACCTCCCTTGCTGAGCTTTTGATACATTGTTTCCATGTCATCAAAAGTTTCAATATTAACTTTTATGCCATACTTATTTTCAAATTCTTCCACAGTTTCTTTGTCTATGTTTTCTCCGTAGTTAAAGAAGTTTATTTCTTCAGCTGTTTTTTTAGTACAGCCTACAAAAAATACTGTCATTAGAACCATACAAATTGATAAACTTAATAATTTAAATGATGATTTCATAGTGTATTTTCCTCCGTGTATTATTTGGGTTATAAATATTCTTCTGAATTATAGCATTGTTTTACATATGTGTCTAATATGGCATTACTATTTATTAGGCACAAAGTTAAGTTCTTTCTTAGGACCATCATCGATATGTTGGAGATTAAATAGGGTGCTAATTTCATATCCTATCATTTTTCCATCAACTTCTTTTCCGTTGATTTCCTTGATACTTAATACATTCCAGCTGATCACTTTATAACCTATACCATAGTATTGTGTAGTTCCACCATCTTTTGCTATAGAAACAGGAATTACAAAAATGGGCTGTTCATCATTAGCAACTAATCTAGAATCAACATTATAAGCAAATATTGAAAAGATAAAAATGAGGATACAGAAGACTAATACTTTATGGTGTTTTTTTGTGATCAAATATATTACCTCCAAATTTAATATTGAATATACTCATATTCTATTATTAAATAAATTTTATCATAACTACTAATATTTAACTATCCAATTTTTTGAGAACAAGCACATGGTTTTTATATCAATATAGAATGAATCTTATATATAAAAAAGTTACTTTATATAAATAAATTGTGGAAGTTATGAAGATAATATTATTGAGGTGATACTAATGAAAAAAAGAATTTTTACATTTATATGTTCATTAATGTTGTTTTTCTCAATTTTTACATCTACAGCATATGCTACTGAGTTCATACAACCATCTAATCAAATATATAAAGCTGGAATTTACCAGCTTAATCAAAATGATAAGTATACATATAATTTAATGTATCAATTTACAGAAAAAGATAAGAAATCTGCAATAATTGTTTTAGATGATAATTATGATATTGTATATAAAAATGTTAACTGTCATAGAAAATGTAATGCAGGGACAATAACAAATAAAAACACTATAGTTGTAGTAGGCGATAGTGAGGTAGGACTTTATTTTACTAAACTTGATTAAAATCTTAAAAAAATATTCTTCGAATATATCGGAGAATATTTTTTATTTATTCTATTTTTTAAATTTTAATTTTAGGAAGTTAGAATTAATAACTTTTTCTATGAGTTTAGGCTGGATAAGGGGATAAGTTAATTGGTTAGGAATCTGTGAAAACAGGACGACTTTTTCTATTTCAGATGCTGGGATATCATCAAATCGAATAATTTCAGCATAATAGAGCATACCAAATGATTCTTCGCCAGTCTCATTAACCCTTGTTTTACCTATAACTGAATATATAGAAACCGGAAACAAATTAAACTCAACTGCACCTGTTTCCTCAAAAAGTTCACGCTTTGCTGTATCGATTATTTTTTCATTTACTTCTCTATGTCCACCAGGTATTTCATAAGTGCTTCTTTCTTTGTGCTTGCAAAATACCCATTTTCCATTAAATTGAGATACAATTACTGCAAATTTAATTTTTTCATCATTTATGGAATCGTAAAATTTAACGTTAATCATTTTGCCTCCTATAAATCCCTATTTGTTCCCTTATTAAATAAATTATATCATGTTTTAAGTGGTATTATTTGATTTTAAAAGAACATCTATGTGACAATAATATAAAGATAATTAATAATATAAAGTTGAATTCTGTATTAAAAGGAGTGTTTTCTATGATGGATTTAGCACTTTTAGGCTGCGGTGGAAGCATGCCTATGACTTATAGAAGATTATCATCAATGCTTATAAATTTTAGAGGAAGAAAAGTTCTCATAGATTGTGGAGAAGGAACTCAAGTTGCAATAAGGTCTATAGGTTGGGGATTTAAAACTATAGATTATATATGCATAAGTCACTTCCATGGTGACCATACTGTAGGTATACCTGGACTTTTAGGTACTATAGGAAACAGTGGGAGAACAGAGCCTTTAACCATAATCGGACCAGAAGGGATAAAGGCTGTTATAGATGGACTTCGAGTTATATGCCCATATCTCCCTTATGAGGTAAGAATAATAGAAGCACCAAAGGAAAGTATAAATTTATATGACAACATGAAGCTGGAAACTTTAGAGCTTAAACATAGTGCACCATGTATAGGCTATAGGTTTGATGTTAAGAGAAGAGCAAAGTTTTCTGTAGAATCTGCTGAGAAGAATGAGGTTCCAAAGATTTTGTGGAGCAGACTTCAAAAGGGGGCGGATTTGGAATATGAAGGAAAAATCTATAAGCCATCAATGGTTCTAGGGGAAGATAGGGAAGGCATAAGGTTATCTTTTATTACCGACAGTAGACCATTAGTAACTATTCCTACTTTTATAGAAAATAGCGACTTATTTGTGTGTGAAGGAACTTATGGAAATGATGATGATAGGGTGAAAGCAATAGCTAATTGTCATATGACATTTAGAGAGGCTGCTGAGATTGCTAAAGAGGGAAAGGTAAAGGAAATGCTTCTAACTCATTTTAGTCCAGCAATGATGTTGCCAGAGCAGTATATAATGAATGCTAGAGAAGTATTTGAGAACACAGTCCTTGGAGAAGATGGATTAATTAAAAACTTAAGTTTTTAATAATTTTGAGAAGGATATTTACAATTTTAGAACTTAACAGTATAATAGTGATTAATATAATAAAAGGCTATGAAAAAGAAGAGTATATGAATATTTTCTGCAAAGAGAGCTGATAGATGGTGGGAGTTCAGTGAGAAAGTTCATAGAAAGAAGCTTTGGAGCTATGGCTGAAAGAAGATTTCGTAGTAGGTCATGGGAGGCACCCCATATATGCGATAAAGAGAGTTTTGCTTATATTTTAAGCAGGCTAATTTAGGTGGTACCGCGGATAACAGTCTTTCGTCCTAATATAGGATGATAGGCTTTTTTTATTTTTAGAAATAATATTATCATATAGAGTAAGGAGAGATGAAACTATGGATTACAAAGCATTAGCAGACAAAATGCTTCCACAAATTACAAAAACATCAGAATACTATTTAGATAAGTACAAGAAGAGAAACTTAAAAGAGGGTGCAAAAGTTACAAGATTTGCTCCATCACCAACAGGATTCCAGCATATAGGTGGAGTATTTGCAGCTTTAGTATCAGAGAGACTTGCAAAGCAAAGTGACGGGGTTTTTATACTAAGAATAGAAGACACTGACCAAAAGAGGGAAGTTAAGGGAGCTATAGCAGATACTATAGCAACAATGCACAACTTCAATATAGATTTTGATGAAGGTATGACAGGAGAGTATGAAGAGAAGGGTGACTACGGTCCATATAAGCAAAGTGAAAGAGGAGAAATCTATCAAACTTTTGCAAAGGGATTGATAGAAAAGGGATTAGCTTATCCATGTTTCTGTTCATCAGAAGATATAGACGCTATAAGAGCAGAGCAAACTGCTATAAAAGAAACTCCAGGATATTATGGAAAGTGGGCTAGATGTAGAGATATATCACCAGAAGATGCTATAAAGAGAATTGATAGTGGAGAAAAATTTGTAATAAGATTAAAATCTCCAGGATCACCAGATAGAAGAAAAGAAATACATGACTATGTAAAGGGAGATGTATCATTCCCAGAAAGTCTACAAGATGTTGTAATCATAAAATCTGATGGACTTCCAACTTATCATTTTGCTCATGCTGTTGATGATACATTAATGGGAACAACTCATATAACAAGAGGAGAGGAGTGGCTTCCATCACTTCCAACTCATGTTCAGTTATTTGAAGTTTTAGGCTTCCCTCTTCCAAAATATTGTCATATACCAACTATGATGAAGATGGATGGAGAGTCTAGAAGAAAGCTAAGCAAGAGAAAAGACCCAGAAAGTGCTGTAACTTACTATAGAGAAGAAGGATATCCAAATGTTTCAGTTTTAGAGTACCTATTAAATATAATTAACTCTAACTTTGAAGATTGGAGAGCTGAAAATCCAGAGGCTCCTTACACTGACTTCCCAGTATCTCTTGACAAGATGAGCAACAGTGGAGCATTATTTGATATAGTAAAACTTCATGATGTAAGCAAAAATGTAATAGCAAAGATGCCTGCAGATAAAGTTTATGACTTATATACAACTTGGGCAAAGGATTACGACAAAGAGATGTATGATCTTCTAACTAAGTATGAAGATAGAGGAAGAGCTCTATTCAATATAGACAAAGAAGGTCCAAAACCAAGAAAGGACTTTGGAAAGTGGAACGAAGTAAGAGAAAAAATATTCTACTTCTTTGATGAATTATTCTATGATGAGCCAAAGGAAAATTTAGAGCTTCCATCTAAGATAGACTTAGAAGAATGCAAAAATCTTATAAGAGAATATAAAGAAGTATTCGATATATCAGGAGAGCAAACTGACTGGTTCGCAGGACTTAAGGAATTTGCAGTAGCTCATGGATATGCAGCTGATAGAAAAGCTTACAAGAAGAATCCAGAAGAGTTCAAAGGTATGGTATCTGATGTGGCAGCAGCAGTTAGAGCGGCCGTAACTCACAGAGGAAATACTCCAGATCTTTATACAATAATGAAGATTTTAGGAAAAGAGAATGTTAAAGAAAGATTTGAAAAGTTTTTAGATTTATAATATAAGAGAATCACTCCAATAGTTTTATATTGGAGTGATTCTCTTAATATGAGATGGAATAGCATATAATTAAGTATGTATATTATTGTAGTAGGAAGCGATTAGATTGGGAAAGATTATAGATGCACATTTACATTTACCAGTAGACGAAGAACTTCATAGTTTTGAAGACAAAAAACAAAGGCTTATTAAGGAACTTAATAAGAATGGAATATTAGGGGCTGTAGTTATAGCTGATTCTGTGGAACCAAGTGATATTGGTACTAACGACCAGTGTATAAGATTATTTAAGGACAAGAAATATATACATATCATAGCTGGTATTAGTGTATTTTATAAATATGAAGATAATTTAGAGAAGTTAGAGAAATATTTGAAGAATAAGGATATAGTAGCAATAAAGATATATCCAGGTCATGAAAGATTTTATATAAATGATTCGAGGCTTATAAAAGTGTATAACTTATGCACAAAGTACGATGTTCCAATAGCTATTCATACTGATAGAAGTGTTTATGCAACTCCTTATCTGATGTCTAAATTGGCATTAACATATCCTAAACTGAAAATCGTCTATTGTCATATTGGATTCCCCAATATTTATGAAAGCTATATATTTACAATGGACAAAGATAACATATATTATGATATTTCATCCGTAGCTTACTATGATGATACGATAGAAAATTCAAAGGGCATAATATCACAAATAGTTAGAGAGAAAGAAGACAGAGTAATTTTCGGAAGTGACTATGGTGGATGTAGTATGAAAGCTCATAAGGATTTTGTTGAATCATTAGATATAACATATATGCAAAGAGAAAAGTTATTTCACATAAATGCAGAGAAGTTGTACAAACTAGAAACCTAAAGACGAAAGGAGTTTTTACACATGTTTAGTATTGATAGTGTAGTTGAGCTCTTTAATCAATATAATAATATTGCTGTTTTAATATCTCTTCTTATAAGCATAGGTATAGCATTATCAGGAGTTATTCCTTCAGTTTTTGTCACAGGAGCAAACATATTATTTTTTGGACCTATAAATGGATTTTTAATTTCACTTTTAGGAGAAACAATAGGGGGATATATAACCTTTAAAATTTATAGGCTAGGATTTAAGAAAAAAGCTGAATTCATAAGCGATAAGCATAAGCTTTTAGATAAACTAGTAAATAGTGATGGTAAGAGGTCAGGCATGCTTATTTTTGAAGGAAGACTAATACCTTTTATACCAGCAGGCTTTGTAACTCTTGCTGCTTCTCTTAGTAATGTAGGTGGAGTAAGATTTACTATAGCTACATTTTTAGGAAAGATTCCATCTATAGCTCTAGAGGCATTAGTGAGTTATGATATTATAAATATTAGTGAAAACTATATAAGGCTAGGTATAACTTTAATATCACTGCTGCTATTATGGTTTACAATAAGAAGAAAAAAATAAATAATTAGAATTTGCACCTCATATTGAATTATGAGGTGTTTTTTCTTGTAATTAGAAGTTTGAATAATTACATAAACCCATAGGCCCTCATATATACATATAGTGTGTATAGAAACAATCATTGTAAGTACAATTGGTATTTTAGGTGATTTATTGGGGGAATGGACATGGGGAACATAAAAATTATTGCATATAGTCTTATAACGACTATATTTGTTAGTGTATGCTGCACTGGATGTAAACATAAGAATGAGGATTCAAGTGAAAAAGAAGCAGTATGTTATGCTGTAAATATTCCAAATACAAAGCCTTCTAAAGAAATTAATGATGGGGAAAAGTTAATAGAGCGGTTTGTAAATTTGAAGATTAATAATGTAGAGCGAATAAATTTTGATGTGATAGGTGCTGAAAATTTAGATAAGAATATAGTATTTCATGAATCATATACTAGGCTGGAAGGAGTTACGACCTTTAGAGGAAATAATTATAGGACATCACCTTCCTATGGAAAATGTGAGATTAAAGAAAAGAAGCTTGAGGCTCAATGGAAATTTACTACTTCATCAAGTACCTGGGGAGGGGGAGCTGGATGGACTGGACAGCCTTCTATAGTTAAATGGCCAGAATCACTTAGAAGATCTATGAATATAAAGGATGAATTCAAAGAAAACAAGGATTTCACAGAAGTTATATATTCCTCTTTAGATGGAAACATATATTTCTTAGATTTAGAAACGGGAAAACCTTCAAGGGACAAGGTATATGTAGGTAATCCTATAAAGGGAACATTGACTATAGACCCAAGAGGAATACCTTTATTGTATGTTGGTGAAGGAATAAATGAACGTGATGTAGTTGGACTTAATATATTTAGTTTAATTGACGGTAAAAAGCTTTATGAACTAAGAGGATGGGATGGAAATGCATATAGGGGATGGCCAGCTTTTGATTCTTCACCGCTCATACATGCTGCCACAGATACATTGATTGAAGGTGGAGAAAATGGGATTTTATATATTATGAAGTTAAATACAAATTATGATGCTGATGCGAGCAGTATATCAATTGAACCTAAAATTACTAAGTATAGGTATAGAATTTCAGAATCTCAAGGACTTCTAGGAATAGAGAACTCCGTAGCTATATATAGTAACCTTCTATATTTTGCAGACAACAATGGATATATACAATGTATAGATCTAAATACAATGAAGCCAATATGGATGTTTGATAGTGGGGATGATACAGATGCATCCATAACTATAGATGTAGAAAATAATATTCCTTATTTATATACTGGAACAGAAGTAGATATACAAGGAGCGAAAGGGGTATCTACTCTTAAAAAGATAAATGGACTTAAAGGAGAAGAAGTATGGTCAAAGAAAATGCAGTGTGAATCTCTTATAGGGAATGATCCTGTAAATGGAGGACTTCTTGCTACAAATATCATTGGAAAAAACAAATTATCTGATAGAGTTATATTTTCATTAGCTAGATATAAAGGATTTAATAGAGGGGCTGTCATATCTATGAGTAAAACCTCTGGAGAAATTCTTTGGGAAACAGAGTTAGACAATTATATGTGGTCGTCACCGGTAGATTTTTATGATGAAGAAGGCAATGGATATATAATTCAATGCGATTCTGCTGGCAATATGTTTTTAATGGATGGGATTACTGGAAGGATATTAGATAAAGTGAATCTTGGTTCCAACATAGAATCTTCACCAGCAATCTTTAATAATAAGGTAGTTGTAGCAACAAGAGGGGGACTTATATGCAGCGTAAAGATAAAATAGAAAGATAAATGGAACTTTTTATTAAATCTATAGTTTGCTATAATCTATATTAAAGTAAATGAGGAAAGAAGGGTCTTACATGTCTACAAAAAGTAAGGTACAAAAGCCTAAATTTATAGATGAATTTGAAGAAGTAGATAAAATATATAGAAATGACTATTTAGATAAGATACAAAATAAATTAATCAAAAACTGTACAACATCGGAAATAAGCGAAAAAGGAGTTGAGATAGACTCCTGTATATTTAAAAATGTTGTATTTGAGGAATGTGAATTTCCTAATATAGATATCATAGACTGCAGATTTGAGAACTGTGATTTGTCAAACGTTATGTTTTCAAATTCTAGTATGAAAAGAGTGGAATTTGTAGGATGTAAGCTCATAGGAGCTAAGTTTGATGAAAGTAGCTTAAAAGATGTTTTGTTTGAAAATGTCATAGGAAAATATATGAATTTTTCATTCTCTAAACTTCAATCTTTAAATATCATTGAAAGCAATTTTAATGAGGCAGTATTTCAAGAGGTAAAGCATAAAGCTTTGACATTTGTTAATTCAGACTTAAGTGCCAGCTATTTTAATGGAACATCTCTAAGTAAAATAGACTTTACTACTTGTGATATAAATGGAATTAATGTGGATATATCAGCGTTAAGAGGGGCAATAGTAACTCCTATGCAAGGGTTAGAACTTACTAGGCTTTTAGGTCTTGAAATTAAATAAAGATCATATAAAAAATACCATATTACTATGTAAAAAAACAAAAACTAGCAGTTTCCAAACTGCTAGTTTTTTGCTAACTCTTAACTTTTCACTACGTAACTTTTAACTATTCTAATGAGTTAATATTTCAGTTCCAGTTTCTGTTACAAGCACAGTGTACTCCCATTGAGCAGAAGGATATCCGTCTTCAGTTAGAACTGTCCAATCATTATCTTCATCTATAAAGATATCAGATGTACCCATATTGATCATTGGCTCTATTGTAAATATCATGCCAGGAACTAATAGCATTCCAGAACCTTTTGTTCCTACATGGGCAACGAATGGGTCTTCGTGGAATTGTATGCCTACACCATGACCGCCAAATTCTCTAACTACAGAGTAACCGTGACTTTCAGCATGAGTTTGAACGGCTTCTCCGATATCTCCAAGGAAACTCCAAGGTTTAGCTGCTTCTAATCCCTTATCAAGGCATTCCTTTGCAACTCTAACTAGGTCGTCAAGTTTTTCATGAACAGCTCCTATTTTAAACATTCTAGAAGCATCAGCGTAGTAACCCTTATAAATAGTAGAAACATCTACATTTATTATGTCTCCTTCTTCAAGAACAACATCTGGACTTGGGATTCCGTGGCATACTTCATCATTTATAGATGTGCATACGCTTTTTGGGAAACCTTCAAAATTTAAAGGTGCAGGAATTGCTCCTTGAGCTACAGTAAAATCATGAACTAAAGTGTTGATTTCATCTGTAGACATACCAGCCTTTATGTTCTCAGCAACCAAATCAAGAATTGCAGTATTTATTCTGCAGCTTTCTTTTATACCGTTAATCTGCTCTTCATTTTTTATAAGTTCTCTAGGTGGGACAATACAACCTTTATCTCTATAAGATTGTAATTTCTCATCAAATTCAAGATGGCATGTTTTGTATTTCTTATTACTGCCACACCAACATTTATCATTTCTATTAAGCTTCATATAATCATCGCTCCTTATAGCACTATATTCTTCTATTATAATACTTTTATAAAAAAATGACACTGCTCTTTAAGATTTAGAATATAATAAAACATAAATGATTAAGCAATTTACAAGATATGAAGGAGAATCATGTTTAAAAAGGGGGATTTCCATATACATTCAATTTATTCAGATGGAAGTATGACACCAAGTAAAATCGTACGTATGGCAAAATTTTATGGAGTGGATATAATGTCTATAAGTGATCACAATATAGTTTCAGGAATAGACGAAGCCATCAAAGAAGGTGAGTGCATCGGGGTTGAGGTCATACCGGCCGTTGAGATTTCAGCTAGATATAAGAATACAAAGGTACACGTTCTTGGATATTTTAAAGATGACAGCTATAAAAATGATATGTTTAATGAAATCCTGATGGAAGCAAAAAGAGGACATATAGAGAAAATAAGATATATGTTTGGAAATACAATCGATTTTTATGAATATAGTCATAAGCTTTATATAGAGACAGCAGTAAGAATTTTGAAATTCTTTGGTGCAACAGTAGTATTAGCCCATCCAGTTCTTCTGCCAAGAGAAGAATTTGAAATTATAAAAACTATGGGTTTTGATGGCATAGAGGCAAAATATGCTAAGAATACTATAGATGATACACGTTATTTTATACATGCTGCTAAAAGTAACAATATGATATATACTGCTGGTTCTGATTTTCATAGGATTAATGATGTGAGTAGAAATCATGGAAACATAGGGGAAGTCTACTTGAATGAAGAGGAGATAGATGATTTTTTAACGAGAAGTGGTCTTATATCAAGAATAAAAAAATTATAATTAGATTTAAAGCTACCATGACATGATTCATGGTAGCTTTGTTTTTAAATTTGCATGTGTGACCATTTATCAAAAAATTCTTTTGAGTCATTTTTTATGGAATCGTCTACATCATGAGAATATCCTAAAATTGTTGTAGGACATTGGCTAGAGATATGGCTGAGAAGTTCTTCAAAACTATCATCAGAATTGTAGAAATTTATTGAGCAACAAACTTTATTTGATAGCATGAAAAATATTCTGTGTCTTTTAATTAGATGCCTATCTTTGTACATTTTATCTGGTTTTTTATACACCCATACTAATTCTGAAAGTGGAATAGCTGCCACTAATAAGTCGCTTAGTATTACTAGATAATGTTCAGTTATCATAATCGAATCATTAATGTATACGGACTCACAAAGAAGCTCAGCATCAATTTCCTCATAAATAAGGTCAGGATAAACATTTGAAAATCCATTCAAGCTGTTTAACATTTTGCTATTTTGAATTGATATATGTATAAATAATGTAAAGGATAGTGCGAATATTATAAGGGAAATTATTATAGGTTGAGATGCAGATTGAAGAGGAGACATCGCTTGAACATAATTTTTAAATACTAAAGAATTAAGCTGTGCATCGGAGAAACCTAATTCCTTTAAGTTGTTTTTGATCAAAGAAAGTTTATCTTCATTTAGACACTTTACTACTCCTCTTAATGTGTAGCTTGATGGTGATTGCTTTACAAATTCTTCAAAATCAGAATCAGATAAATCAGCTATTAGTATTTTATTATTAAAACAGAGGGCTACATAATTACTATTATCGAATTCTCCAACCTTTATCCCTAAATTGCTGGAACGAACATATTCGGATACATTAAGAGCTCTTATGTCGTTCAAATTAATTTTTATATACTTGTCTTTTAGGTTTGAGGATGAATAGGAAAGGGAATCATCAATTATGAGTGGAGAAGTATAATTTTTATTAAAAAGAGAAAGTCCAGAGAAAAGGATAGACAATGAAAAAAATAAGGCTATTGAAAAAAGTATACTTCGTACAATCATGTTTCTTTTATAATTATAGATAAAAAATGAATCTTCCATATTAAAAGCCCCCCATAAAATAGATTTAAGATAAGAGTAACAAACTCTATAGATTATGTCAATAATATCCAAATTTTTAAATGTATTTCAAAGATAAGTCAAAAATTTCACTATGCAATATTTTGAGATTTTTTAGTAGAATAATGATAAAAAAAGAAAAAAAATACATAAGAATGTGCTTTACAATTAGTGGAAAAAGATTTTTAATTATAATATAGAGTTAAATATTTGATGTGTAAGGAGGGCAAATATCATGATTATAGGAATTCCAAAAGAGATAAAAGCAAATGAAAATCGTATTGCTATTACACCAGCAGGAGTGACAGATTTCATTAATGCAGGACATGAAGTCTATATTGAAAAATCCGCAGGACTTGGAAGTGGATTTACTGATAAAGAATATTTGGACGAGGGAGCTAAAATTTTTGATACTCCAAAAGAAGTCTATGCTATATCAGATATAATTATGAAAGTAAAAGAACCATTACCTCCAGAATACGACTTATTTAAAGAAGGACAAACGATTTTTACCTATTTTCATTTAGCTCCTGAGCCAGAGTTGACAAAAGCTTTGCTAAAAAAGAACATCACTGCTATTGCTTATGAGACGGTTCAGCTTGATAACAGATCTCTTCCTCTTTTAGAGCCAATGAGTGAAGTTGCAGGAAGAATGTCTATTCAAGTTGGAGCAAGACTTTTAGAGAAAATAAACGGTGGCAGAGGTATGCTTTTAGGTGGAGTATCAGGAGTAGAGCCTGCTAAAGTAGTTATAGTAGGAGGCGGAACTGTCGGACTTAATGCTGCTAAAATGGCTGTTGGACTTGGAGCACAAGTAACTGTTATAGATATAGTACCATCTAGACTAGCATATTTAGATGACATATTTGGAGGTAGAATTATAACCTTGATGTCTAACAAATATAATATAGCTAAAAGTGTTAAAGAAGCAGACTTGGTAGTTGGTGCAGTTTTAATACCAGGAGCAAAAGCGCCAAAGTTAGTTACAGAGGCAATGGTAAAATCTATGAAATCCGGAGCGGTTTTGGTCGATGTAGCTATAGACCAAGGAGGTTCAATAGAAACTATAGACAGAATAACAACTCATGAGAATCCTTATTTTATAAAATATAATGTAGTTCACTATTCAGTTGCTAATATGCCCGGAGCAGTACCAAGGACATCAACATTAGCTCTTACAAATGCAACTATGCCATATGCATTACAAATTGCCAATAAAGGTGCAGAGCAGGCAATGAAGGATAACAGGGCACTTCTAAAGGGATTAAACACTTACAAAGGAAAAGTCACATATAAAGCTGTAGCTGATGCACAAGGATTAGAATATAGTCCTGTATCTGAATTTGGATTTTGAAAATAATGTGTAATAAAATCTAATACTAGAAATAATATATGATTGGTAAATTCATAAAAATCCCACCTGAAATATTAGAGTGGGATTTTTAATATATATTATTTACTTAGTAAGTCTAATAAACCTAGTACAAGTATAGCTGAATTATTTGCAGCTATTTTTTCAAATTGGTCATAATCAATATCAACGTTATTGTCAGCGTTATCGGATATGCTTCTTATTACTAAAAATGGCACATTGTTTATTGCAGAAACATGAGCAATAGCAGAACCTTCCATCTCTACACAGTAAGGATCATATTGTTCTATAATGGAAGATTTCAAAGCAGAGTCTGAGATAAAAGCATCTCCTGTCACAATTCTTCCAAGGTGATAATCAAAGTCTTCTAAATCAGATGCATCACATACCTTAAGGGCTAATTGGATTAATTCATCATCAGCCTTAAATGATTCCATAAAGGGAAAGCATGTTTTCATTTGAATTTTTCTTACATCATGATAAGTTAAATCTTTTGAAATAACGGTATCACATAGCTTTACTTTAGGATTTAAACTACCTGCAATTCCTGTGTTTATGATTTTATCTACGCAAAACTTATCAATTAATATTTGTGTACAGCATGCGGCATTTACTTTGCCGCCACTACAAGATACCAATACTACATCTAAATTTTTATATTTAGCAACATAAAAGTGGAAACCTGCATAGTTTTTTTCAGTAAATGTGGATAAATTATCTTTTATTGCCTCTATCTCTATTGTCATGGCTCCTATTATTCCAATAACACTCATAGATTTACCTCCTATAAAAGCATAATATTGTTATCAGCACATATTTCTATCATTTCATCACTCCATAAAGAAGCTTGTACTTCTCCTATGTGAGCTTTTCTTAAAAAGAACATACATATTCTTGATTGGCCTATACCTCCACCCATTGTATAAGGAAGTTTTCCGTTTAATAAAGCTTGGTGGAATTTCAAATGCTTTCTGTTTTCGCAATGTGATAGCTCAAGCTGCTTTAGTAGTGTTTCTTCATCAACTCTTATTCCCATAGAAGAAAGTTCGATAGAAGTATCAAATAGAGGATAATAAAATAATATATCTCCATTTAAGCTCCAATCGTCATAGTCAGGACTTCTTCCATCATGCTTTTCACCAGAAAGAAGAGTACATCCTATCTGCATTAAGAATACAGCCCCTTTATCACGAGTTATGGCATGCTCTCTCTCCTTTGGAGAAAGGTCAGGGTACATATCCTCTAACTCTTGAGTAGTTATAAAAGTTATTTCATCAGGAAGAATTCTTTCAATTTCAGGATAAAGTGAATGAATATAACACTCAGTGTCCTTAAATGTTTTGTAGATATCTCTTACTGTATTTTTTAGAGTATCAATATTTCTGTCTTTCTTTAAAATTATCTTTTCCCAATCCCATTGGTCTACGTAGATTGAATGAAGATTGTCTAAATCCTCATCTCTTCTTATGGCATTCATATCAGTGTAAAGACCTTCATAAGTAGAAAAACAATAGCTTTTTAAAGCGCGTCTTTTCCATTTTGCTAGGGAATGAACTATTTCAACAGTTGTGTCTGGAACTGATTTTATATCAAATTGAACAGGACGTTCAACACCATTTAAATTATCATTCATACCAGAATCTTCAGTTACGAATAGTGGAGCTGAAACTCTTGTTAGGTTTAATGATTTAGCAAGAGATTCTTCAAAAAAATCTTTTAGATGCTTGATGGCAATTTGTGTTTCTTTTACGTCTAATATACTGGTGTAGTCTTTAGGTAGAGTTAGTAAATCAATAGTTTGTTTCATAAATATTACCTCCATTAAAATGTATTTTTTGTTATATAAAATAAAAAAACCTTTCATCCTATAAAAATATAGGACGAAAGGTTAATATACTTCCGTGGTACCACCTATGTTAGCAAATGCTCACTTTAATCAATGCCAAATTCGAATTTCAAATTTGAGATTGTCCCATTGTAACGGAAGGGTCCCGTCTAAGTCTACTATCTAAAAGATTTCGGTTAGAAACTCAAGGATGTTATTCATACAAGCTTTCGTTTGAGGCTTACACCATCCCTCAATCGCTGAGACTACATTCTCATATTACTTCTTCCTATCAAAGTTTTTATCAGATAAAAAATAATTATGTTTATTATATATTGATAAAGGACAGATGTAAAGATAAATTTTAAAATTTAATCAAGTGAAGTGGTAAATATGTACCACTTCACGTTGGTTTCAATGGAGATTTAAAAACCAAAAGCTCTATATAGTGTAGCAGTTATAAAGCATACTACTATAGCAATTAAAGTTGGAATTAAGAAAGCTAAAGCAGTCCATTTTAAACTTCCAGTTTCTTTTTTTATAGTCCAAAGGGTTGTAGAACAAGGCCAGTGAAGGAGACTGAATAGCATAGTGTTTAGAGCTGTAAGGTAAGTCCATCCGTTGTTAAGGAGTATGGTTCTAAGAGATTCTATGGAATCAAAATCTGTCATTACTCCTGTAGAAAGATAAGACATCAAAATTATAGGTAGAACTATTTCATTTGCAGGGAAGCCAAGTATAAATGCTAGAAGTATAAATCCATCTAACCCTATAAGATGAGCAAATGGTTCTAGAAATCCTGCTACATGAGATAATATGCTGGCATCACCTATATAAATATTGGCGAAGACCCAAGTTAAAGCTCCTGCTGGAATAGCAATTATTACAGCTCTAGATAAAACAAAAATTGTTCTGTCAATTAAGGAATTATAAAGTACTCTCCCTATTTGTGGTTTTCTATAAGGGGGAAGCTCTAAAGTGAAGGTTGATGGAACTCCTTTAAGAAGCGTCTTTGATAAAATATAAGACACAAGAAGGGTAATCCCAATACCTATGATTACTAAAATAGTTATAGTTAAAGCTGGAATAAAAGAAGAAACAGTTTTGTTTGATACCATAAAAAATACACTTGATATAGCTATGATTGTAGGAAATCTTCCATTACAAGGCACAAAGTTGTTGGTTATTATTGCAATTAGCCTTTCACGAGGTGATTCTATTATACGGCATCCTATGACTCCGGCAGCATTGCAGCCAAAGCCCATGCACATAGTTAGACATTGTTTACCATGAGCGCATGCTTTCTTAAACAAATGATCCATATTAAATGCAACTCTTGGAAGATAACCAAAGTCCTCTAATAATGTGAATATAGGGAAGAAAATAGCCATAGGAGGAAGCATTACAGCAACAACCCAAGCTAGAGTTTTATAGATACCAAGCACAAATAAATCATGAAACCACATTGGTACGCCTGTGGATATTATAAACTCACTGAGTTTTATTTCTATTTTTCCAAACAAATCAGAAAGCATTGAAGAAGGAACATTGGCTCCGGTTAAGGTAATCCAAAATACCATAGCAAGAAGTAAAAGCATTATAGGTATTCCAAAAGTTTTTGAAGTTAAAATATTATCTATCTTCTCATCACGAAGATATTTTTTGCTCTTTTCCGTGACAAATTTACTTTTTATTTTCTCTGCAATTTTGTAGTTTTCCTCCATGAGATATTCACGTAGATGTTCACGAGTTAATGGTAATGAAGTCTTAAACGATAGTATCTCATTAAAGGCATCTTCACCAAGAAAATCCTTTATAGATGTCAATAATCTCTCGTCGCTATCTAATAATCTCAATGCAAGCCATCTGCTGTCTACAGAAGGAATAATTTTTTTTATAGACTCTTCTAGAGGTTTGATTTTATCTTCAATTTCTGGATAGAGAACTCTATTTACACAAGAGAAGTCTGTTTTTAAAGAAACTTTTTCTATAGCTTCTTTAAGCTTATCGAGGCCTTCATTATTTCGGGCAGATGTTAATACAACAGGAATTCCAAGAAAATCCTCTATACCTTTTCCATCCACTTGTATATTTTTTTTCTTAGCCTCATCTATTAGATTTATACAAAGGATTACTTTTGGAGTAAGTTCCATTACTTGAAACACCAAGCTTAAATTTCTTTCTAGGCAGGTAGCATCTGTTACAACTATAGCGGCATCTATGTTTCCAAAACATAAAAAATCCCTTGCTACCATTTCTTCAACAGATGAAGCAAATAATGAGTAGGTTCCTGGAAGGTCAACTAAGACATAATCTTTATCGTTATAGGAAAAATCTCCTCTTGCATTTACTACGGTTTTTCCTGGCCAGTTGCCTGTGTGCTGGTTTAATCCTGTTAAAGCATTAAATACTGTGCTTTTCCCTGTATTAGGATTTCCAGCCAGAGCTATGACAGTTTTATTTTCTTTTTCACCTATGGTGAAGATATCTTGTAATGAATTTTTTTGTACTGAACTGTAAGTAAGTCCCATGACAGATGATACACCTCCAAATATATAAAGATTTTTAATCACAGTGAGACTTGCTTAACTCACTGTGATTGAAAAAGAACAAGGGATTTTAAGATTCAGATACATATATCAATGATGATTCCTCATTTCTAAGGGCAATCATAGCGCCTCTGATTCTAAATACTGTAAGGTTGTTTTTAGGACCTTTTCTTAGAACTTCAATTTTAGCTCCGCGAGTTAGACCTAAGGATAAGAATCTTTCTTTTAATATATCTTTTGCAGTTAAATTTTCAATTTTTACGATTGAACCTATCTTTGCGTTACACAATTTCTCCATACTTTGTACCTCCATGTTAACCTAGACTAACTTTTGTTTTTATATATAATATGAATGGAACTTTTTAGTTGTTCCTATAATTATAAAAATCAATTTATAAGAATATAATTAAATAAAATGCTTTAATTATGGGGTAATGATGGAAAAAGATAGATTTTATACTTTTTATAAATACATGGGAAAAGAATTTAATGATTTAAGTGCTTCAGAAGAGGATTATATAGAGATGATATACAGATTAGGGATTGAGAATACTGATGGAGTGAGAGTAAATGAGCTCGCACGTATACTGCATGTAAAACCTCCATCAGTTACAAAGATGATAAAAAGACTTGCTGATATAGAACTTGTAAAATACAGAAAATACGGTGCGATAATTTTGACTGATGAAGGAAATATAATTGGAGAACTGCTTTTAAAGAGGCATGAATTGATTTTTATATTTTTAAAACTTTTAGTATATTGTGATGGATATGAAGAAGACAAAATATTAGAAGAGACAGAAAAGATAGAGCATACTATAAACAAGGAAACACTAGAAGGTATGGGGGAACTTATGGAGTTTATGCAGGCTAATGAAGACATAATGGATAGATATATAGAGTTTAAAAATAGATGTAGTAAAAATTAATTTATAGAAAAAATAGTAAATGTTAGTTGTTAATAATAGTTCTCTGATATACAATATATATGTATATATAAGGGAGGTATGAATTATGAGATTCATAAAAAGAAACAAAATAATAATATTAGCATTATCAATGATGCTTTTAATGATATCTGGATGTGGCAGCTCATCGCCAGATAATAATGCAAAAAAGGAACCTGTAGACATAAATGTTTATGTGCCTGAAGGACTCCCAGCCATTACTACGGCAAAACTTATGAAAGATAAGCCAGAGATTGCAGCTGGATACAATGTGACATATACTGTGGAAAAGACATCAGACAGCTTAGTTGCAAAGGTACTAAATGAGGAAGCAGATATAGCTGTAGTTCCATCTACACTTCCAGCACAAGCAGCTAATAAAGGCTTAGACTACAAGCTTGCAGCAACAGCTGGATGGGGTTCTTTATATATGATTTCAAGTGAAGATATAAAGGATTTAGCTTCAGTGAAAGGAAAAGAAATCTATACTATAGGAAAAGGTCTTACACCTGATGTTGTTCTTAGATATGTATTATCTCAAAATAGTGTAGATCCAGATAAAGATGTCACACTAACTTATTTAAATGGAGCTACAGAGCTTGCACCAGCTTTTATATCAGGAAAAGCAAAAGTAGCTGTTGTACCAGAGCCTATGCTATCACAAATTTTATCTAAAAAGCCTGAAACTAAAATAGTAGCAAGCTTAAATGACCAGTGGAAAGAAAAACAAAGCAGTAATTATGGATATCCTCAATCTAGTCTTATAATTAAGGGCAAGGTTGCAAAGGAACATAAAGCTTTTGTAGATAGCTTTTTAAAAGAATATGAAAAATCTATAGCTTTTGCAAATGAGAAGCCAGAAGAGCTTGGACAATATAGTGAAGATTTAGGATTAACTTTATCTAAAGCGTTAGCACCAAAGGTTATGGAGAGAGCAAATATAAATTATGTTGCCATAGATAAATCTAAGGATGATTATGCTAAGTATTATGACGTTATAATGAAATTTGCTCCTAAGTCAATAGGAGGAAAGATTCCTGATGAAGGATTATACATGCAGAAATAATAAATATATATTAATATCATTAATACTTATAATTTTTACATGGGGAATATTAGGGGAGAATTATGACGATATCATAATTCCCTCTATTTCTAGTACCATTAAAGCCTTAAATGAAATCATAGGAAATGGGAATTTTCTTATGATTTTATTTTCATCTCTAAAAAGATTTTTAATAGCATTTATTATCACTATGATTTTAAGTGTAATCATGTCTATATTAAGCAGAATAAATAATTTCATATATAATCTTATGATTCCAATAGTTGCTTTATTAAAATCTGTACCAACTATGGGGATAGTAATAATAGCACTTATATGGCTTAATAATGATAAAGCACCGATACTCATAGGATTTATAATAGTTTTTCCAATATTATATGAAGGCTTTATAGGAGCGTTAAAATCCATAGATAAGAAGCTCATAGAAATGGCTAGAATGTATAAAGTAAGCAAGAAAAATATAATAAAAGATATTTATATACCATCTATGATTCATGGTATTCTTCCACTTATGCCATCAGCAATGGGGCTTATGTTGAAGGTAATAATAGCAGGAGAAGTATTAGGACAGCCAGCTTACTCCATAGGCGGTAGTATGAATTTGGAGAAGATATATCTAAATACACCAGGAGTATTTGCATGGATAATAATAGTCATGATTATAACTTCTATTTTTGATTTTATTATTAAACTTATGGTAAGGAGGTCTATGCAATGGAAGGCTTAGAGAAGACATATAAAGTTGTAGACCTAAAAAAGTCTTATGGAGAACTGAAGGTTCTTGATGGAATAAATATAGAGTTTAAGTCGGGTAAAGTTACAGCGATTTTAGGACCATCAGGCTCAGGAAAGACTACTATGTTTAATATTCTTATGGATAATATAGAGGATTTTTCAGGAGAGATTATAGGTTTTAAAGATTGCTCTATAAGCTCTATATTTCAAGAACACAGGCTTATCCAATGGAAAAGTGTGTATGAAAATATAGAATTTGTTCTAAAAGATAAAATCCAAAAGGAAAATTTAAAAGGAATCATTGATAAATATTTAAATTTAGTAGGACTAAAAGATTACATAGATTATTATCCTAAAAGTTTAAGCGGAGGTATGAAGCAGAGAGTAAATATAGCTCGAGCTTTCGCATATCCTTCAGAGGTGCTTCTTATGGATGAGCCTTTCAAATCATTGGATATACGAACTAAAAATGATATCTATAATTTATTTAGAGAACTGATGGTAAATTCCAAAAGAGCAGTGATACTTATAACTCATGATATAGATGAAGCTGTAGCCCTTGGTGACACCATTGTGATTTTTTCTGATAAACCTACAAAGATCAAGGCTGTCATAGAAAATAAAAAAGGTCATGAATCAAACGTAAAGAAGCAGATTGAAAACATAATGTAAATACAGAATATCTTGATTTTAGGGAAATAGAAGTAGGAGAGTATGAAATAATAGCATTATCTATGAGAATAAAAGACGGTGATGGAAGTCCTGCTAGGGTTATTCTTAAAGAAGTTCATAGATAGAAGATAAAAGTGAAGAGTTAATAGACTCTCCACTTTTGTTTTATAAGAATAAATTACTCAAGCTCTGTTTTAAAGGCTCTTCTATGTCTTTCTCTATATCCATTGAAATAAGTTTATAATCACGTATTATCTGATTTCCACCTACAAATACATCTTTTACATTATTTTTAGAATCGAGTATCTTTAAATCGCAGAAACTGTTTTTTGCTATGTTTCCTACAAAACCTTCACCAAGTTTTAATGGAGTAGATCCAAGTAAATCTATAATAGATTCGTCTATATTTTTATACCTATCTTTTATAAAATCTCGTTCATGCATTATAGAAAGGTCATCATTACTTGCTTCTCCATCAGTACCTAAATAGATAGTGATATTTTTTTCTAAAAGTTTTGTAAGATTCGCAGAACCTGTTTTTATTCTGTGATTCATTCTAGGGTTTAAAACAACTTTCATGCCATATCGCTTTATTATATCGCTTTCATTGTCATTAATCCAAACGCAATCTGAAAGTATAACATGACTTAGACTTTTTACCTCACCGTTTTTTAAAAGAGACTCTAAAAATTCTATTGGCCTGAATCCATAAAGCTTTAAGGATAAGTCTACATCACCTTTATCTTCAGATAGATGAAATTGTATATATCTGTTATGGTCAAAAGCTAGGTTTATACCATTTATTATTGCATCCTTTGAAGAAGCATGAATGCTGTGAAGAGAAGGAGCAACAGTTATTGTATTTGGGTAGCATTCGTTTAAAAGAGCTAAGAAGTTCTTTTCTGCTTCAGAAGGAGATTCGTAGTAACTCTTTTGAGAAACTTTCTTTCCTTCATAAGCATCTTCATTCATTATGTCGTAATTCATCCTTCCAAAGTATAATCTTATTCCAACATCTTTAGCAGCCCTTAGAACCTCATTATCCAAAGTGTTTCCCTTATTGCCGTGGCAATAGTAGGATACCATCACAGATGTATCCCCGAGAAGAAGCATCCTTGAAAAGGCACGTAAGCAGCCTAAATATATATGCTCATTTTTTAAAACTGAACTGTATTTATAAATTGTATTTCTGCACCAAGTTCCAAGATCCCAAGATTTATCTATGATATCTGTATAGATAGACTGCTCAGGATGTGAATGGCAATTAAAATCACCAGGATATATGATGTAGTTGTCATCGTATTTAAAAATATCTCCTGAAAAAAATTCAGGCATATCTTTTGAAAAATTAACTTCTTCTATAATGCCAGAATTTATATCAGTTAGGATATAGCCATTCTTTATACCGGAATCAGTGCTTATTCTGCCACAAAAGGCTGATTTATTATCCATAATAACAACTTCCTTCAACACATTTATTTCTTTAAATGGCATCATCACAGCAGAATAATGCAGCACCAAAAAATGAAAGTGACTTTCCATCGCTCTTAAATTCAAAACCGCATTTTTCAGCCATCTTGCTTACATCTATACAATATGCTGAAAGGCATGCTCTAGCCTTGTCTGGATGTTTGCATGGAGAGTTTGTAATTTTGCTACACTCACTACAATAGGAGCATTTACTAGCTACATTTAGTATAGTTTTATCAATGTTTTCTCTAAAAAATTCAGTTATCTTTTCAGCATTTCCATTATGTCTGCTTTCTATGAGTTTTATATTTTCTTTGTCATCAAAATCCCTTATGGCACCTGTTGTTGAATAAAAAATTACATATTCATATTTCAATGCTCTTTGCTTTACTTCCTCAAATGTGCCTATATCAGGAGGACACATATAATTTCGTCCATACATGCCACATTTATTTTCTTCACAATACTTTCTGAAAACTGGATTAAATACAAGTTCTTTTGTGCTTAGACATTTTGCATTTGTTCCACAGATTTCACTAACCTTTTTTTCAATCTCATATATATTCATAAAGATCCCCCTAACCATATAATTTACAAAACAATTATAAAACACATAATTTTTTAATACAAGGATATTGAAAATATGGAAAAAGGATGTCAGAGATATATAAAGCTTTAAAAAGTAAAATTATTATTGAGTTTAACCTTATATGAATATTATATAGGAAATATACTGTATTATGTATAGGATTTCTATTGTAATAGGAGCGATATAAAACTACAGAAAGAATTGTATAGAAATAATCTTAATATGACTAGGGGAGAGGTTATAGGGGCTTTTGACTAAACAGAGCTATTATTATATATTTAATTTAGGGATATATAACATAAAGAGATGGAGGGGTTCCAATGGAAAACAGTTATAGATTTTTTTCAAACAAAGCGTGCAAATATTTTCCTTGTCACAAGGTAGCAAATGAGGATGATTTCAATTGTTTATTTTGCTACTGTCCATTATATTTCTTAGAGGAATGTGGAGGAAATCATAAATTATCTAATGGAGTGAAGGATTGCAGTGATTGCATGATACCTCATGGACCAAGAGGGTATGAGCATATAGTCCAAAAGATAGTAGATGTAAATGCAGAAAGGCTTATAGAAAGCTATAAAAAAAATAATAAATAATCTGTGGGATTTATAAAAGTGCTGCGTCTAATATAATGAAAACAAGTTTATGGAGGAGAAATAGTATGAGAAAAATCGGTACGATAACAACCGCCATATCCTTTATATTTTTAGGCGTGGCACTTTTGTTGTCTAAATTTAATGGGGATTTAGCATATACATTATTCAAATTTTGGCCAATGATGATAATAGTGTTGGGATTAGAATTTCTTTATATATCCTACAAAAATAAAGATGAGGCAAAGTCATACAAATTTAGTTTTTTAACTATTTTCGTACTTATAGTATTTTTAATAACAGATAGTGCATGGGGACTTTTTCGATCAATTGATTTTGAGAGTTTAAAATCTCAAATAGAAAATTCTATAGGATATTCTAACACTAATAAAGTAGCATTCAGAGTTGAAAAAGAGCTTTCAAAAGCAAGAATAATCTTAAGGGCAAACAATGCAGACATCGATATAAAACCATCCAAGGAAAAGAAATTAATTTTTGATGGATATATACAAGCTAAAAATAATAAAGGTATAGATGAAACTGACACATACTTTAGAGAAGAAGCAGATAAGCTTACTTTAGACCTTAATAGAGAGCCTATAGGAGGAATAGAGGGAACTTTATATGTACCAAATGGTATATCAATAGAGATTATAGTGAATAACGGTAAGATTGAAAGTGAGGAAGATTTGTCAAATGCAGTTATGATTGTAGATTCTAAAAATGCATATGTAAATCTTAAAAATCTTAAAGAAGCCCATATCAAGAATTCAAATGGTGATATAGATATAAGCAATATAAATGATTCCTCCATAGAAAATGTAAATGGAAGTGTTAAGGTAAATGGAAACAGTGAAAATGTAGATATAGACAATAAAAATGGAGCTGTAATAATAGATAACGATATAAGTAGAAATATAAAAGTAAGAAGTAATACGGGCGATATTAGACTGAGCAGTGACAGTGCAGATGCAGTACTTAAGGCTACTACAGATTATGGGAACATAAGACTGAATGGAAATACTTTAAGTGAGAATAAGCAGAATCTAAACAAGACTTTAGGAAATGGCAATGGAAATATAAATATATGGACAAAATCAGGAGATATTGATATAGAAATGAAGGAGTGAGAAAAGTTTGGAGGAAGCAGAGTTAGTAAAAAGGCTGAAACAAAAAGATGAAGCTGCATTTATAGAATTTGTAAATGAATATAAAAATAAACTTCTTTCTCTCTGCTTTTCTTATACTAAAGATTTAGGAGAGGCAGAAGATATGTCTCAAGAAGTCTTTATCGCAGTATACAAAAATATAGGCAGTTTTAGAGGAGACAGTTCACTGAAAACTTATGTATACAAGATTGCAATCAATAAATGCTTGAGCTATAAACGAAAGCGGACTATAAAAGATTTTATAAGTGATGTAGTAAAGGGAGAACCTTCCCATAAAGAAGACTTAGATGACAGGAGATTTATTCGTGAATGTATAAAAGAGCTTCCAAAGGATTTGAAAACTCCTTTAGTGCTTCATTACTATGTTGGTCTTAGCTATAAAGAAATATCAAATATCCTTGATATAACTGAGCGAGCAATTGAAGGAAGAATATATCGAGGTAAAAAAATTTTGAAAGAAAAACTGGAAAAAGAGGAGGTTTTATTATGGAAGAAAAAGATGAGTATTTAGAAAAACTTCTTAGTGAATGCGGAAAGACAAATACCGATAATGACTATAATATGAAACTTTTATCCAAGATTCATAAGAATAATGAAATGCAGATGCTTGCTGAGAAAAAACTAGAGAAAAAGCTTCCAAGTGTAAGAGAGAGATTCTCTTTTTATAATAGAACAACAGGTCTCAGCTTTGTAACCAGTGGATTAGCGCTTATCGCCTTAAATATATGGGGAAGTAAGATAAATGAAATTATATTTTTGCTTAAAAATATAGCACTTAACTTTAACAATATACTTAGATAGGGAGGAATGAAAATTGAAAAGAAATAGTTTTTTAAATTTTATATGTGCATGTATACCTGGAGTTGGATTTATGTACAATGGGTTGATAAAGAAAGGAATAAGTGTATTAGTGCTGTTTATGCTTGCGTTTGAAATACCAAGCATGTTATATATACATTCATTACAAATGGTACTGGGATTGCCTATATGGTTTTATAGCTTCTTTACTACCTTTGATGTATACAAGAGAATAAATAATGGTGAATATATAGATGACAAGGTTATAATTGGAGAGGAAACACTAGAAAATATAATCATAAGCAAAAACTTTAGAAAAGGCATAGGTATAGTTTTAATAGTTTTAGGTGTATTTGCATTTATAAGAAGTATATCAGAAGACTTCAATCTAATACCTTATTTTGAATATAGGTTTAGGAGATATGTAGGACCTGTAGCACTTATAGCTTTAGGAATTTTTATCCTTATGAAGAGCAAAAATCATAATACAAAGAATAGAATAGAAGAAGTAGAAAGTTTGGAATTAGAAGAAAATAAATTGCAAGAAGAAAATTAAGCTTATAACACTAGATTTAGGAAATCATTAAGATGATAAATCCGATAAATCTAGTGTATTTTTTTCTATAAACTGATATAATGAAATAATAAATTTCAGGAAATGGAGTGAATTAATTGAAGTTCATAAATAGAATTACTAAGTATATTGATATAATCATAGGAGTTATTATAGCTTATGTACTTATAAGGGTAATAGATAACTACAATTATTTTTTTAACATATTTGGTAAGGCAAAAGCCATATTAACGCCTTTTATATACGCTTTTATAATAGCCTATGTATTAAATCCACTGATGAATTTATTTGAGAGAAAACTAAAGTTAAAAAGGTGGATAAGCATTTGTTTAACCTATGCAATTATAATAGGACTTCTCGTACTTTCAGTTACAACCCTTATACCAAAAGTAGTAGATAGTATAATAGATATAGCATCAAATGTACCTTATTATGCAACAGTAGTACAAGATAAAATAAATGAGTTTTTATCGAATCCTAATGTACAAAATATACTGAGTTCAACAAATTACATGGATAAGATAAACTTGAACTTTATTACATCAAAGGGAAGTGAACTTTTAGTTTCATCGCTTAATTCTATAGTAAGCAATATGGTTACATTTACTGGCAGCCTTATAAAATGGATATTTGGATTTATAATATCAATTTACATTCTTGCAGATAAAGAAAACTTTTTAAGAATTGGTAGAACTTTTACTTACATGATTCTAAAAGAAAAGAGAGCATCTAAATTTTTAGAACTTGTAGGAAATGTCCATCATATGATAGGGGTTTACATAGGAATTAAAGCTATAGACTCACTTATAATAGCTGTAATGGCTTTTGTAGGAATGACTATACTTAAGATACCTTATACTATGCTTTTAGCTGTAATAGTTGGAATAACAAACATGATACCATATTTCGGACCATTTTTAGGAATGCTCGTGGCATTTGTCATCAATATGTTCATTAGCCCTATAAAGGCAGTAGTAGTATTAATTTTCTTATTCCTTCTTCAACAATTTGATGGTTGGTACTTAGATCCTAAGCTTATAGGTGGAAAAGTAGGGCTTCATCCTTTCCTTGTAATACTTGCTGTAACTATAGGTGGAGGAGTTTATGGAGCAGTAGGAATGATACTTTCGGTTCCAATAATGGCAGTAATAAAGATTTATATGGATAGAATTATAAAGAGAAATGTAAAGGATAATGGATATACAGATTTAATATAAAATAAAAAGAGTTTTTCCTTCAAAATTAAGAAGGAGGAACTCTTTTAAAATTTATTATTTATTTAGTAATAAAGCTATGCTTTGAGCAGATATCCCACAGCCAGATCCAGTAAAGCCAAGACCCTCTTCAGTGGTTGCTTTAATATTAATTTGATCTAATTCTATTCCAAGTATGGAACTGATATTTTCTCGCATTTTCTGAATGTGAGGAGACATTTTGGGCTTTTGTACTATTATAGTAGCATCTATATTTCCTATAGAAAAGCCATTGTCTTCAATAAGTGATTTTACATGTTTTAATAATTCTAAGCTGCTTATATTTTTATACTTAGAATCGGTATCTGGAAAATAATTTCCAATATCACCTAAAGCAGCAGCGCCTAGTATAGAATCCATTATCGCATGAATCAATACATCAGCATCAGAATGGCCAAGAAGGCCTTTTTCAAAAGGAATTTCTACACCACCCATAATAAGTGGTCTATCTAAAACTAATTTATGAACATCGTAACCAAGTCCAACTCTCATTGTCATACTTCTCCTCTCAACTTTATCTTGTGTATACTATTATAGAATACTTTTCTTGTCTGTAGAGAGATTTTTTTTAGAATTATTCTTTTTTAAATGAAGTAATTTGTATAAAAATTTGTGAATAAACCTATGAAGTTTGCAAGTAGTTTGATTTTTTACAGCCTTTTTACTTTGAAAATCTACATAAATTACCTTACCTTTCAAAAAAATCAACACCTTTCAAATGTTGTATATACTATTATTATACATCAATTATCTCTAAAATGATAATGTTTACAAAAGAAAAAATCAATATTATTATTTTATAAATATAATAGTTTATTAAATAATATCTAGAAAAATTTAAGGTAATTGGAAATTTGTTTTGTGATATAATTATGTATAAGATTTATATTAATAAGGTGGGAGAGCTAGGTTATGAAGGATAAAAAGAAGGTTTTCGGAATTGTCTTAGTGGTTATAGGATTATTGGTGATAATTATATCTGCAGGAATAAAGATTAATTCTATGAATACTGAAAAGAGACTTAGAGAAGAATATGAACAAGCATTAAATGATTTACAAAAGGGAACAGATGAACAAGGGGAGAGTGATTCTAAACTTGGTTTTGAAAATGAGGATGTAAATGCCATTGGAATAATGGTTATACCGAAAATAAATGTTAAAGTTTTAGTTACTGAAGGCACAGAAGATGAGAAATTAAAATACTATGTTGGTCATTTTGAAAACACCGCACTTCCTGGAGAAAAAGGGAATTTCGCTGTGGCAGGACATAGAAATTATATATACAATGAAATGTTTAGAGACGTTAATCAATTAGAACAAGGGGATGACATTATAGTTAGAACCGCAAAAGGAGAATTCACTTATAAGGTTAAGGAACAAAAAGTTATTGAACCTACTGATGTGCAGATATTAGATCCAACTGATGATGCTACTGTAACTTTAGTTACATGTACAATTGGAGGGAAACAAAGATTAATAGTCACAGGTGAGTTGGAGAAATAATACAATAACTCATTAGGGGGAGGTCCGTATATGTATGCTTTAATACTCATTGTACTAGCTATAATTTTAATATGTATAATAACTAACAAATATTTTAGAATGATTGTAACAAGAAAAACTGATGAAGAAGAAAGTATGTATGAACAGCAGATAAGTAGAAACCTTATAGATAAAGACTGGTATTTTAATCTTCCAAAAGAATATATAACATTAATATCTCATGATGGTCTAAAGTTAAAAGGAGAATTCATAGACAATAATTCTAACATGACAATGATATTTGTACACGGTATTACTGTAAGTAGAATATGGTCTATAAAATATATAAAAATGTTTTATGATAGAGGATGGAATATACTGCTTTATGACCAAAGAAGGCATGGAAAAAGTGAAGGTGTATTTTCAACTTATGGATATTATGAAAAGCTTGATTTAGACTTATGGGTAGATTTTGTTGCAGAGAGAAAAGGTAAGAATTCTATAATTGGTATTCATGGTGAATCTATGGGAGCGGCAACTGCACTTCAATATATTGATATAAATAAATATGCAGATTTTATAATTGAGGATTGTGGATTCTGTAGTCTTAGGGAACTATTGATGAGAAAAGCTAAGAATAGCAGTATAATTTTATATCCATTTTATTATTTTGCTAGCTTAGAGGCAAAACTTAGGGCAAAGTTTATTTTTTCAGATATAAGACCAATAGATATGGTTGAGAAATCGAAGATACCAATAATGTTTATACATGGAGATAAAGATGATTTTGTCCCATGGGACATGAGTGTAAAGATGTATGAAGCTAAAGAAATAGGAGAGAAGGCTATGTACATAGCTAAAGGAGCTGCACATGCACGAGCTATAGAGGTAGATAAATCATCCTATGAAAAAGAGGTATTCAAATTTGTAGATAAGGTTCTTTCGAACATTGAAATAGAAGTATAACATAATATTTAGGAGGAAAATATGAACAAGAAGAAAGCCACTATAATAGCAGTTTGCATTTTAATAGTCGCTATTATAGGCGTAATTTTTATTGGAGAACAAAGAAAAAATAAGAGTAATAAAGAGAGCTATAATTCTGAGGTAGTAAAGGTAGAAAGTAATAAGGAAGAAGAAAAAGCTCCAAAAGAAGAGGAAAAGAAAGACGAGGTAAAGATATCATTAGTTGAAAATACTAAAGGAATACCAGTGCTTTATTATCATTCAATAGGTGACGATGGGAACGGTGATGAGCTTGTTGTGCCAACTGATAAGTTTAAAGAACAGATGAAATATTTAAAGGATAATAACTATCATACATTATCAATAGATGAATTTTATGGCTATGTGAAAAATGGAGACAAAGTTCCTGAAAATGCTATACTTATAACTTTTGATGATGGATATAAAAATAACTATGAAAATGCTTATCCAGTTTTAAAGGAATATGGATTTAAAGCAACTATATTTGTAATAACTGACATGGTAGATAAAGTTGGCTTATACTTAACTACTGACCAAATAAAAGAACTTAGTAAAAATAACATAGATATCGGAAGCCATACTGTGAATCATGAGAATTTAAGCTCTACTTCAAGGGAAAATACAAAGAAGACCTTAAAAGATTCAAAAGAATTCTTAGAAAAGATAGTGGGAAAACCAGTAACCAGTATAGCTTACCCATTTGGAGTTTATGATGCAGCTACAATTAATTCAGTAAAAGAAGCTGGATACACAATAGGATTCAGTACTGATATGGGATGGGCAAAGGGAAAAACTGATGAATATAAGGTTAAAAGAGTTTATGTAAACGCAACTAAAGATATGGATGTGTTCAAAGAGAGATTATCAAATCCTAATTACAAATAAAGAATAAGCAGTTAGATTTATAAACAAAATTAATCTAACTGCTTTTTGTTTTAAATGAAATTATGTCTTTACAAAAAAATACAAAAGTGTAACATAGAGTATATACACTGTATGAAATATTATTATAAAAATTTTTCTTCCAACGACTTATAGAGAAGTAGAGGCGGTAAGGGATGTAAGCTTAAATATAAATAAAGGTGAATTTGTAGGACTGATTGGTAATAATGGAGCAGGTAAATCTACACTTATAAAGATGATGACAGGGATCTTATACAATTCATCGGGTGATATAAGAATTTTAGGAAAAGATCCTTATGAAAATAGATTAGAGAATAATAAAAAGATAAGTGCAGTTTTTGGACAGAGAACTCAATTAAGATGGGATTTGTGTGCTATAGATTCATTTCAATTATTAAAGGTAATTTATAATATAGATGATGATATATATGAGAAAAATCTTAATAAGTTTATTGAATTGTTTGAAATGAAATCCTTTATCAAGCAGCCTGTGCGTACTTTAAGCTTAGGACAGAAAATGAAATGTGAAATAACAGCAGCATTTCTTCACAATCCTGAACTTGTATTATTAGATGAACCTACTATTGGGCTAGATATTTTTAGTAAAGATGCTATAGTAAAGTTTTTAAAGGAAATGAAAGAGACAACAGATGTTACAATTCTTTTGACTACACATGATATGAATGAAATAAGTGAAATCTGTGAGCGTGCTGTATTTTTGGACAAAGGAAAGATTATATTAGATAAAAATATAAAAGAACTTATGCAGGTAAGTACTAAAAAAAATATAAGTATTGTTCTTGAAAATAGAGTTCCAGTAGAAATAAAAGATGCTTTAGATTTAGATATAAGTTATGAGGAGCATATGATAACTTTTAATAGTGTGGATAAAGATAGGATCTTTGAGTCTATCTCAAAAGTTGTGGAAAAGAACAATATAAAGGATATAAGCATATCTGAAGAGAGCTTTACAGATGTGGTAAAGAGAATATATAGCAGGGAGTGATGAAGAATATGAAAAGATTAAAAAACTGCTATTTATATATTTTCTTAAATGCAAAAACAGCTTTTAATAGTCAATATGTATATAAAGCCGCGTCCCTGTTAAATTTTTTGACTCAAGTAATTCTGATATTAGCTCAGTATTTTTTATGGAATGCTATTTACTCAAATACCACTAGTGTAAATAACTTTACGTTTGAAGATATGATTACTTATTTAGTACTATCATTTTCAATGGGAAGGCTATATCCATTTAGTGTAAGCGGTAAATTTGGACGTATGGTAAAAAACGGAGATATAATTCATAATCTATTAAAGCCTGTAAAAATAGAATATCAACTTTTTACTGATTCATTAGGTGAGCTTTTTTATAAGATGATTTTTATAGCATTACCGATAATCTTGACTGGATATTTATTTTTAGATATTCATATTATGGTTGATATGAGTACTTTTATTATGGCGTTGATATTTTGGATAAGTTCTTATGTATTTATATTTACGCTTGAACTTTCAATCGGAGTTTTCAGCTATTATACTAATAGTCTTTGGGGAATAAATAATTTTAAATCTTCGATTATAAGTATACTTTCGGGTAAAATTTTGCCTATAAACTTTTATCCTAAGCTTTTTCAAAGCATAATATATTACCTTCCATTTTCAACTATTTATTTTGTTCCAATAAATATACTTCTTAATAAGCCAATAAATGATGCATTTACTTTACTTTTAATATTATGGGGATCTATAGCTATTCTATATTGCTTTTATAAGGTAATGTCAAAAATTATGATAAGAAAAATCATGATTCAAGGGGGATAATAGATGGGGAAAATGAAACGAACAATAGAATTGTTTAAAGCATATTATAAAACGAATGTAAAAGAAGTTGCTATATATGATAAGGATTTTTATTTTGGAATAATCTCTATGATTATAGAATATGCTGCAAGTTTAATGGTTTTATTTTTTATATTTGATATTGTTGAAGAAATAAATGGATGGACGTTTTATGAAATATTATTCTTATACTCTTTTAATTTAATTGGATTTTCATTGTGGGCATGTTTCTTTATAAACACCATAACTCTTCCCTACTATATACAGGATGGATCTTTTGATAGATTTTTATTACGTCCTATATCACCTATATTTCAAATAATGATGAGTGGATTTGATGAAGACTCTTGGGGGGAGCTTTTAACAGGGGTAATACTTTTTATATACTCTTGGATAAAACTAAAGATCAATATATGGTTTATATTAATAACACCTGTATTTTTTGTGTCAGCGTGTTTTATTTATGCAGGAATATCAATTATGTTTTCAACACTTTCCTTTTACACTATAGCAAAAGCTGATTTTGCAAATTTGACCATGGAGTTTAAGGAGTTTGCAAAATATCCAATGACTATTTATAAAAAAGGTTTGCAAATAATATTCACAACAATAGTTCCAATAGGATTTGTAGCTTTTTATCCAAGTAAAATATTTTTTGAAGGACTTAAATATAGCTATTTAATAATTGTGATACCTATAATTTCATATATATACTATAGATTCTCTAAATATATATGGAACATAGGATTGAAAAGATATGGGAGTTCAGGATCTTAAAAAGCCAATCAATGAATAAAATCATTGACTGGCTTTTAGATGCTAATCTTCGGATGCTTCTTTAGTTTTTACAGATTCTCGTGTGAGTTCATTTATCTTTTCAAGTTCTTTTGCAGAAAGATATCTCCATTTTCCTATAGGAAGATTGCCTAAAGAAACATTCATTATTCTTATTCTTTCAAGCTTTGTGACTTCATATCCAAGATAGCTGCACATTCTTCTAATCTGTCTATTGAGACCTTGAGTAAGTATTATTCTAAAGACATATTTGCTTTCATGTTTTACCATACACTTTTTAGTAACAGTATCTAATATAGGAACACCGCTACTCATTTTTTGTACAAACTCTGGAGTTATAGGTTTGTTAACTGTGACTATATATTCTTTTTCGTGGTTATTTCCAGCTCTTAAAATTTTGTTTACTATATCCCCATCATTAGTTAGAAAAATCAATCCTTGAGAATCTTTATCTAGTCTTCCGATTGGGAAAATTCTTTTCTCATGACCTATAAAATCAACTATATTTCCACGTACTTTATGTTCCGTAGTGCACGTTATTCCTACAGGTTTATTTAATGCTATATACACGAAATCTTCCGTAGAGGAGATAAGTTTATTATTTATATAGACTTTATCACCAGGAGATACTTTGTCACCCATGATAGCAACTTTATTATTTATTTTTACTGAACCTTTTTCTATGAGCTTATCAGCTTCACGTCTAGAGCAATAGCCGCTTTCTCCGATATATTTGTTTAATCTTACAGTAGTATTTTTATCTTCATGAATTATTTTAGTAACATCATTTGATTTATTTTTATAATTATCTATCTTAGTTGTTTCATTTTTTTTACAATAAAATTTAGATTTACTCATTTTCATTACTCCTAATTGTGGGATGTTAAATTTTAAATTAGTAACAATATATAATTATATCTAATATATATATAATTGTATAGGAATTGAGATAAATTAAATAAACTGAATTTTTAACTTCAGGTAGAGTATTAAGTCTATCTGAAGATTAGATAGTTAAAAGAAAATGATTAAAATGAATTTGTGGAGGATAAATTATGAAAAATGTAGTTGTATATACATCAGATAGTTGCACTTATTGTACTCTTACAAAGAACTATTTAAGATCCAAAGGGATTCACTTTGAAATTAGAAATATAAAAGAGCCTATTTACAGAAGAGAACTTATGCGAATGAGGCTTAGGGGAGTTCCAGTAATAAAAGTTGATGATGCAGTTATTGTTGGTTTTGATAGATATGCTATAGATGAAGCGTTAAGATAAAAATATAAAAGGAAGAGAACTAATAGAAAGTTCTCTTCCTTTTATATTGAACAAAGAAGATGAGACATCGTTTGAAGTTAAGTCAATAAACTCATCTTTCCCATTATTATTTATATTAGTGTTGATTTTATTACCCTTTAAAAAGTTTATAGTGGTTTCTAATTTAGAAAAGTTAATAGATTTATTAGTTATATATATGTTTATGGAACTTCCTTCCTCAATAATGCCATTATTCTTTGAATAGTATAGTATATTATATAAAGCTTGATCTAGAGATTTATTATCTATCTTTACATTTTTAACTATTTTTCTTGTAGAAGAGCTTCCACCAGAAGCTTCATGTACTTTACCAAAACTATTAACTCTTAATGTAAGATTGCCGCTTATACTCACTACAACAACAGATTGAGTATTGTTATAAACTAGAGAGGCAATTAAGATACTTAAAGCAAGTACAAGTGAGAATCCAACTATCAATGGAAGTTTTCCTTTAAGTGGTTTTGTTTTCACGCCTTCTATTATGTCACCTATTTTAATGTCATTATGTTCAACATTAGTAGGAACAACGCTTGTTATAGCTCCTGTGCTGGTTAATATTATGCAGTAGTTTTTTGAAACTGACAAAACCACTCCCATTAGTGGAGTCTGCGAATTATCATAAGGAATATTTTCGTTTTCTGTGATAGTCAAAAAGTTACGAAGACTTGTATGCTTTGTTGGATACAAAAGTATAAAGTATAAAATTATATAATTTCTATATTTTGATATAAAATCAGGAAGTTCTCCGCTCATTTGTGAAATCTTTTTTAGAGGAATAGATTTTTTATCGTGTATAAAAGCCGTTAAACGAGAATCTTCTAAAATAAGAAAAACTATATTCAAAATTTTGTTTCTAATTTTAATGCTTGGACAAGATGAAGTAAGTGATTTTAAATTTAGTTTAAAATCATTTAGTTCAGCTAAAAAAGACAGTACATCTTTTTTTCTAGAATCCTGCATATTATCATTTAGCATATATAGTTTTGGAGCATGTGAAAAACTATATTTTTTATTAACGCCCATAAAGCTACTCTCCTCTTAAAAAATATTATAATGTGAATATTATAGCATATAAATGTAGAAAATGAGTTAAGAAAGTAAATTAAGTTGTAATTAAAAGAGGTGCAATATGAAAAAGAATAAATGGATTTGTTGTTTTTTTGCAGTACTTTGTTTAGTAATGATAATATGTGGTTTTGACAAAAAGGATTTGGCAGGTGTAGGAAAAGAGACTATCTCTAAAAAGAGTGATTTTTACGATATATATATGGATATTCCCAAGATTGAAGGGCTTAAAAATTTAGATTTTCAAACTCAAATCAATGATAAGATAAAAAGAGAATCATCAGATTTCGCAGATCAAGTACAAAAGGAAGCAGAGGAATATGGTAAAAACCTTGCAGGAATAAAATTTATTATAAAACAGGACTTTAGTACCACATATAATGGAAAGGAGCTTTTGAGCATTCCTGTAAGCAGATATTATTATGCTGGAGGAGCTCACGGGGTTACAACTCTTAAGACTTTAAATATAGATAAGAATTCGGGGAAAGAGATAATATTGAAGGACTTATTTAAAGAAAAGTTTGATTTTAAAGGAGTAATAAACAAAGAGATATCATCTCAGATAGAGAAAAATAAAAATGAATACTTTCCAGATGAGTTCAAGGGGATAAAAGATAATACAGAATTCTTTTTGACTAATAATGGAGTGGTAGTTTATTATCAGCTTTATGAAATAGCCCCATATGTGAAAGGAATTCCTAAATTTGAAATAAAATATGACTTATTAAAAGAAGGACTTAAATATAATATGCCATAAGATGAAATTAATAAGGTAACTATATTGACTTTATATGGTAGAGATAATATAATTAGTAGCAAATTAAGTAGTAAGACCAGCCTTGATGTGCTTAGTTGGGGCTGGTCTAATGCTATTGTATTATATTTTATAGGAGGGCTAGCCGTGAATTTAAATGAAATAGTAGAATCTCAGAGAAAGTACTACAATCAAGGTGAAACCTTAGACGTTAGTTTTAGAATTGCAATGCTTAAGAAATTAAAAAATAGTATTTTAGCATATGAAGAAAATCTATATGATGCACTTTGGCAAGATTTAAGAAAGTCTAAGTTTGAATCTTACGAAACAGAAATAGGTCTTGTCATAGATGAAATCGATTTATCAATAAAAAAGTTACGATCTTGGGCAAAACCAAAGAGAAAGAGAACACCAATGGTTCATTTCTTATCCTACAGCTATAGATACCCTAATCCATATGGAGTAGTTCTTATAATGTCACCATGGAATTATCCATTTCAACTTACTATGTCACCATTAGTTGGAGCAATTGCAGCAGGAAACTGCGCTGTTATAAAGCCATCAAAATATTCTAAGGCAACTTCAGAAATCATGGAGAAAATAATAGAAGATACTTTTAAGGTAAATTATGTATCAGTAGTTGAAAGAGAAGGTGGACGTGAATCCATACAAAATATTTTAAAGGAAAGATATGATTATATATTTTTTACGGGAGGAACTACTGTAGGAAAGGTAGTCATGGAATCAGCATCTAAGAATCTAACTCCAGTAACTTTAGAGCTTGGAGGGAAAAGTCCATGTATAGTTGACAGTGATGCAAATATAGATTTAGCTGCTAAGAGAATAGTTTGGGGAAAATTTTTAAACTGTGGACAAACATGCGTTGCACCAGATTATTTATGGGTGCAAAAGGATGTAAAATATAAGCTTCTTGATAGAATGGGGTATTATATCACTGAGTTTTATGGTGAAAATCCTAATATAAGTCCTGATTATCCACGAATTATAAATGATAGACAGTTTGACAGGCTTATTTCTTATTTAAAGAAAGGCAATGTGGTTATAGGTGGGGTATATGATAAAGAAACAAGATATATATCACCAACAATAATAGATAATGTTGAATGGGATTATGAGATAATGAAGGATGAAATATTTGGACCTATAATGCCTGTTTTAGAGTTTTCAACTATTGAAGAGGTTATTGATAAGCTTAGGGGAAAAGAAAAACCATTAGCATTTTATTATTTTACTAAAAGCAAAGACAAAGAGAAAAATATGATGATAAAGACAACATCTGGCGGTGGATGTATAAATGATACAATAATACATGTAGCATCTCACCATGTGCCTTTTGGTGGAGTAGGTGCAAGCGGAATGGGTGCCTATCATGGAAAAGCTTCTTTTGATACATTTACTCATTATAAATCTATTATAAAGAAGAGTAATTTACTTGATATAAGATTTAGATATGCGCCATATGCTGGAAAGCTTAAGTGGTTAAAAAAGATTATGGGCTAAGAACCTAATATATTCTAGCTTCAAAGGATAAAAACTGATATGCAATTTCTAAAACTGTACTCCTAAAACCATAAATAAAAGAATATCAATGATATAATTTAGTTAACACAATATGGAATCAAGGAGGAATAACTATGAGCGAGGAATTAAATATGAGTTGGGATTTAAGCCAGCTATATAGCAGTTTTCAAGGAGAAGATTTTATCTCAGGTATGAAAGCTTTAGATGATAAAATTAATGAGATAAATAATTGGGCTAAAAACAATTTAAATACTACAGAAGATGCGGTTAGAAAGATGGAAGAGTATTTAAATTTAAATAGAGAATATACATCTCTTTTGGGAAGACTTTCATCTTTTTCAAGATTAACTCTATCAGCAAATGCAAAAAATAGTGAAGCAAAGAAAGCATCTGTAGTACTTAAGCAAAAGGAGACATTGACTAAGAATGTTCAAGTTGTATTTATAAAATGGCTAGGAAAATTAGAGAATATAGATGAAATAATAAATGCGTCAGAAGAACTAAAAAATCATGAGTTCATAATAAAAGAATTAGATAGTAAGAATGATTATATGCTTAGTGAAGAAGTTGAAGTTGCCTTATCTAAAATGGCTCTTACAGGCTCAAGCTCTTGGGAAAACCTAAGAAATACTTTAACTTCAAATCATATGGTTCCCATAACTATAGACGGTAAAGAAGAAATCTTAAGTATAAATAAAGTGAAGAATATGCAATTCAGTTCTGACAAGACCTTGAGAAAGATTGCGTCAGAAGCTGAAAGAAAAAGTAACAAAGTCATAGAAGAAGGCGTTGCATCAGCATTAAATGGAATAAAGGGTGAGGTAATCACTGTATGTGATATGAAAGGATACAAATCTCCTCTTAGCAAAACTCTTATAGATGCAAGAATGGATGAAGAAACTTTAAATTCTATGTTGGAAGCTATGAAAGAAAGCTTAAATGATTTCCAAAAATATTTTAGAAAGAAAGCGCAGCTTTTAGGCCATAAAGATAAACTTCCTTATTACGATATTATGGCTCCAATAAGCACATCAGAAAAGGAGTATACTTATGAAGAGACTAGAGACTTTATAGTAAAACATTTTTCTTCATTTTCTAAAGATATGGGAGCTATGGCCGAAAGAGCTTTTAATGATAGATGGATAGATTCAGAGGTAAGAGATGGGAAAAGAGGAGGAGCGTTCTGCTCAAACCTTCATGTAATAAAGCAAAGCAGGATACTTTGTAGTTTCAGTGGAAGCTTTAAAAATGTATGTACATTAGCTCATGAACTTGGACATGCTTATCATGGAATGATTTTAGGAGCAGAGGACATACTTAATACAAAATATCCAATGCCTTTGGCAGAAACAGCATCAATATTCTCAGAAACTATGGTAAGAAATGCTGCTTTAAAGGATGCAGACAAGGAAGAGGCTTTAGGAATACTTGGAGCAGAACTTGTAAACTGTGCATCAGTTATAGTTGATATATATGCTAGATTCTTATTTGAAAAAGAAGTATTTGAAAGAAGAAAGAATGGAGACTTATCTGTTGATGAAATAAAAGAAATAATGGTTTGTGCAGAAAAGGAAGCTTATGGCGAAGCTATTGATGAAACAACATTAGATCCATATGCATGGATTCATAAGCCACATTACTACTTTACAGAGAGGAACTTCTACAACTTCCCATATGCTTTCGGATTATTATTTGCAAAGGGATTATATAGTCAGTATCTAAAAGAAGGAGACGCTTTTGTAGAAAAGTATAACAAAATCCTATCTTTAACGGGAAAAGCAAATATTTATGATGTAACAAAATTTGCAGGAATAGATGTTCATGACATAAACTTCTGGAGAAGTTCTTTAGATATAATAAGAAAAGATATAGAAAAGTTTTGTCAGTTATAAAATATAAGATACAGGGGATAGATCCTCTGTATTTTTTTGAACTAAATAGATTAAGTTTCCCGCAAATCTTAAATATTCCTAAAGAGTTTCTTAAAAGCTATTAAAGGTGCTTACTAAATGGGAATACTATAAGATATAATTAAAAGAGTAATAATTTTATGAGGTGAATTATGGCGACTATATTAGAATTGAAAAATGTCAGTAAAACAATGGGGAAGAAAAAAGCCGTAGACAATATTAGTTTTACAGTAAATTCAGGAGAGATATTTGGCTTTTTAGGACCCAATGGAGCTGGTAAGACTACGACTATAAAAATGATAACAGGTCTTTTAAGTATCGATGAAGGAGAAATTTTTATAGGCGGAAAAAATGTAAAAAAGGATTTTGAAGGTGCTTTAGAAAATGTTGGGGGGATTATAGAAAATCCTGAGATGTACGGATATTTAAGCGGAAGAGATAACTTGAAAATTTATGGAAAAATGCATGGAACAGTATCAAAAGATAGAATAGATGAAACCGTAAAGATGGTAAAGCTTGAAAATCGTATAGATGATAAAGTTAAAAAATATTCCCTAGGAATGAGACAGAGACTAGGAGTTGCTCAAGCTTTACTACATAAGCCTAAGCTTCTTATATTGGATGAACCTACCAATGGATTAGACCCAGTAGGTATAAAGGAACTTAGAGATAATCTTAGAGAGCTTGCTGAAAACGAAGGACTTGCTGTTTTAGTATCCAGCCATCTTTTAAGTGAAATGGAGCTTATGTGTGACAGAGTTGGAATAATAGATAATGGAAAGATAATCGACATAAGGTCTTTAAAGGACATAAAGAAGAAAAGTAAGGATGTTAACTTGTATTCTTTAGATGTCTCAGATACTGATAAAACCATAGAAGTTATAAAAGATGAATATAAAGATATGAAGGTTGAAAAACATGATGAAAAGCTTAGATTAAACTGTTCTCGTGAAGAGATAGCTAAGATAAATAAACTTCTAATAAATGTAGATATTTTGGTTTATGAAATGGCTATAAATTCTAAAACTCTTGAAGATGAGTTTATGGAAGTTACAAAGGGGTCTAAGGATCAAATATCTTAATAAAAATGATATTAGGTAATATATCTTAGTTATAAAAGGAGAATGAAAATGAGAAAGATAGGTATTCTTACGAAGAATGAACTGATAAAGCAATACAAAAAAGTTGGTACAAAAGTAATTTTAATTTTAATACTTATATCAGCTCTTGCTATTCCAGGAGCTATAAAGTTTATCAGTGAAAAAGAAAGAAATTCAAATTCCTATATAGAGCATTATAAATCACAGCTTGAATATTTAGATATGGATAATAAAAATTTGGAGAAGGAAGGAAATACCAAGAATAATCAGCTTCTTAAAGCAATAAGAAGCAAGGAAAAAGAAAAGTTAAACATTCTTATAGACAACAATATATCCTATGACGACTGGAGATCTGATAGTGTAAATCAATGGTTTGAAAATGAAGTTTCAATAATAACAATTCAAGCTATATTAGATGGACATGAGACAAAAGATATACCAGATTATTTTGGATCAGAAAAGATACAGATATTTAGTTCAATGTCTAAAGAAGAGTTGCAAGAAGAGTTAAAGATACTAAATAAGAGTAATCCAAAACTAAAGGACGGTATAGTAAAGAATGATTTTATGTCTTATTTAGATGCTAACATAAAATCGATGAAAGAATCAGTAAATAAACAAAAAGAGAATATAAAGACTATGGAAGATGCTATAAAAGCTGATCCTAAGAAGAATGATTTAAAAGCAGTTTTAGAAAGTGCAAAAGCACAATTAAAGGCTACAGAAGGAAGACTTGAAGCAACTCAATATAGATATAACAATAAAATAGCTTATGACAATAATGATTGGAAGAGTAATACTATAAAAGATATAGGATTCAAGTATGATTCTCAGATGGAGGCCATGCTAGATGAAGAAAGATTCAATCAGCAATATAGCCATCAAATTTCAAGAGGTATGACATATGAAACTTATAAAAAAGATTTTGAAGATAAACAGAAAAAGATAAAAGAAGAGATAGAGCTTAATTGGTATAGTTTGAAAAATGAAGTGCCACAAATTAAATTCCAAAAAGATGCTAGAAGTTCTGTAGACCAACTATATTTAATGTATGTATCTGTAATAATAGTTGTCTCTATAATAATAGCAGGTGGTATTGTATCATCAGAGTTTTCTACTGGAACAGTAAGGCTTCTTATGATAAGACCAGTATCAAGATGGAAATTCTTGTTCTCAAAACTTATGGCAGTACTTATTGTAGGCTACACAACTCTTATATTAAGTGTGGGAATGCTTATAATATCAAGTGGAATAACTTATGGATTTAAGGGATTTGGAACCAATGTAATAAGCTTTGTAGGAGGAAGCATAGTAGAAAAGAATTATATTGCTTCGATAATACCAAAGCTAATGTTCTCAAGCATAAGTCTTATATTTATAATTGCAGTTGCAATAACTTTATCAACAATAACTAGAAATACAGCATTATCAGTAGGTTTAACTATGATGATGTATTTAGGAAGTTCACCTGCTACTCTTATGCTTACAGGATTAAATATGAAATGGGTGACAAAAACAATATTCCCATACATGAATTTATCAAACTTCTATGGTGATTCTATAATAGTGGGAATGATAAAGCAGCAATTTGGAGTAAATTTGGATCCAAACTTCGGAGCTGCATATCTTCTAATATTTGCAGCTATACTACTTGCAATTTCCTTTATATCTTTTGTAAAGAGAGACGTTAAGTAGATATAAGAGTAAATAGTGAATAATTAAGCGATAAAAAATAAGATAGCATTAACTAGGATTTAGAAGTTTTAAAATAATTTCAAATAAAAGAATTTAAAATTGAGTATGAGTTTTTAATTGTATAAAAAAGGAGCAAGTTTCCCCCCTCGGAAGTTCTTGCTCCTTTTTCTTGTGACAAATATTATATAAATATTTAATTTATTTTTCTGTTGAAATGAGGATATCAAAAATATAACTTATTTCAGTTTAAAAGATAGTGTTTATAAAATTTAGAGATAAAATAAGCATTTATTGAAAATTTGACACTACAAGATAGAATTAGACAGTGTTGGACAATTAAACACTATTTTATGTTGAAAAATGCATAGTGTTTAAAATAAAATAAAATTGGTAGGTAGTGTTGAAAATTTATAGAACTAAAGACTCAGAATAAAAGCAAATTTATAATGATATCGTAGAAGAAAACGATATTGGAAAGAGGGGTGGTTATATGAGTTATACAGCTTCTAAAATTCAGATAATCCAATATCTTCGTAAGCTAAGCCGTAACTTTAATATGGAACAAATGTCTGGATTCACTACTATCAACATAAGTAAGGCATTAAATATATCTAGATCTTTAACATCACAATATTTAAATGATCTTGTAAAAGAGAATGAAGTGATAAAGATTAGTTCAAGACCAGTTTATTACATAGACAAAAATGAGATTGAAAAAAAATATCAGATAGAAATGAAAATGTCTGAATATTTAAGCTTAGCTGAATTGAGAGAGGAATTAAATCAAAACAGTCCTAATTTAAAGGATTTTCAAAAAGCCATAGGATGTGATGGAAGTTTAAATTACTGTATTTCACAAATGAAATCCGCGCTTCTATATCCACAGGGAGGTCTTCCAATTATTTTATATGGGGAAAAAGGAAGTGGAAAATCTTATTTAGTAAAACTTATTCATGAATTTTGCATGAATCAAATACCTACACAGAAACAATCTTCATTAGTAAAAAAACGTATCTTCAAAGGAGAAGATGCACAGAAACAAATGGAAGAAATTTTTGGAAAGTATGATGAAAAAGAAAAGGTTATGCAGAAGGGATTGATAGATGAAGCAGAGGGAGGAATATTATGTATTCAAGATGCTTCTAATTTAACTGAGAAATGCCAAGAAAAATTGTCGGAATATATAAGCAGTTCTAAATTTACAAGATTTGGTGATGACAAAGTCCTTGTAGAAGGAAATACAAGAATAATTTTAAGTACTACAAAGAACCCATACGACTCTTTGTCACAAAGTTTAGTGTTGAATATTCCTATAATATGCAACATTCCTTCTTTAAGAGATAGAAATGATGATGAACGTTTGGAGTTCATTATAAAATTTTTTAAAGAAGAGCAAAACAGATTGGATCGCTCAATATATATATCAGAAAAATTAATTCAATTTTTGATGGAATACCATTTTGAAAATAACATAAATGAATTAAACAAATGCGTAAAATCTATATGTGCAAATGCATTCTCAGAATGTACTTCTTCTACTTTTGTAAATGTCTACTTGTATCATTTGCCTATTAATATGATGAATCAGATTACAGTAGATAAGGTATCTAAGGATGAGGACAATATAATACGCATAGATAGCATTGAAAAGGAATCGAAAAACAATAGAATCCTTATAATGTGGGATCAAATGTTAAATGCTTATAATGAGTATGTATTAGAAATGCAGCCATTTTCTAAGTTTTTAGAACATGGTCATAAAGCACTTAGATACTATTACGATATTTTAATATTTAAGGAAACTTATTATGATGCCAGATTAAAAGCAATGGAAAAGATTGTTTTAGAGGTCTTAAATGCTGTGAAATCAGCCAAAAGCATAAACTTGCCTTTAAACTGCGCTTATGTTTTGACTAGAATGATAATTTCTTATCAAAAAAATAACTCAGTGCTTAAGCAATGGGAACAGGATAATCGTAAGGAAATAAGAGAATGCTTAACAAGAATGTGTGAAAATATGCCTAATGAGTATATTCTTACTGATATGATTGTCAAGCAAATACAATCAAATATAAATATAAGACTGAATGAAATGAACATTATATTTCTTATGATAAATATCAATTTTTATAACAAAGATTTAAGGTCGCAAGATACTATAGGCATAATTTTAAGTCATGGATATTCTACAGCTAGTTCAATAGCTGATGCGGCGAATTCTTTATTATCATCATATATATTTGAAGCAATTGATATGCCTTTAAATACATCTGTTGAAAAAATTAGTGATAAGTTAAATAAGTTTATAGAAGAAAATACTCATTTAAAAAATATTATTTTACTTGTTGATATGGGATCTCTAGAAGGAATTGGGGAAGTTATTGCAGATAGTGTAAATGTAGGTGTGATAAATAATATATCAACTTCATTAGCATTAAACATAGGGATAAAAATTCAGCAGCATTGTGAATTAGAGGAAATACTAAAAATAGCATGTGAAGAAAATCAATGTAGATATAAAGTATTATCTGTAGCTGCAAAAGAAAAGGCTATCGTATTCACAAATGATGCAGGACTTATGGTATCTGAAAAGTTATGTCGTTTATTTAAAGATAGTTTGCCAAGAAAGATAGATTTGAAAATGATTGAATATGACTATGATGAATTAGTTAAAAACAAAACAGAGGATATTCTATTCAAAAAATACGATGTAGTTTTAATGATTAAACCATATTCCTTAAAATTAAAAAAGGTAAAGAGCGTTACTTTGGAAGAGATTATTAATTTTAAAGACATAGACAAAGTAAATAATGCTTTAAGACCTTACTTAAGTACAGAGGAAATAGAATGTTTTGATCAAGAACTATTGAAAAATTTCTCAATGCAGTCAGTTATGGAAAATTTGACCATACTTAACGCGCCTAAATTGCTGGATTATGTAAGTGATTCTATATACTCACTTCAACATACAATTGGGAAGAAGTTTCAAAGCAAAACAATTGTAGGGATTTACATTCATATTTGTTTTCTTGTAGAGAGACTTGTAACTAAAACAGCATTATATAAATACGAAGGATTAGAGGACTTTATACAGACTCATCAGGATTTCATAGATAAGGTTAACAATAGTTTCGAAGCGATGCTTTCTCACTATAATGTGGAAATGCCTATTAGTGAAATTGCTTATTTATATGAGTACATTGAAAATGATGAGTTAAAAGGTGGTGGAGAAGATGAATTTTAAATCTAGGTTATGTGCAATGAATTGTCATTACCGTTTTTATGAATTGGAAGAGTTTTTTAGACATGCCCATATAAATGGCATAAAGTATGTAGAACTATGGACAGGCCCTATGCATTTTTTTGTTGATTACAACCAACATGATGATGTAGAAATTCTTAAACTATTATCAGAAAAGTACAAAATTAAAATTATCGGATTATGTCCTGAGCAAACCAATCCAAAGCCTAACAATATAGCAGTGAAATCTGAAATAGGAAAACAAAATGTCTATAAATATTATAAACAGATAATAGATATAGCGGACAAGATAGGGTGTAAACAAGTTTTAGTAACAAGTGGATGGGCATATTACAATGAACCTATAGAAGATGCATGGAATAGGTCTGTAAGTATGATGAAAAGGATTGCGGAATACTCGAAAAAGAAAGACATCATGCTTGTATTAGAAGCTTTACAAATAGATGAGTCTTTACTTGTAAATAGTGTAAATGATATTAAGAGATATAGAGAAGATGTTAACAGCGGCAATTTGAAGGTGTGCATTGATTTTGGAGCTATGTCAAGAGCACAAAATACTATTGAAGAATATTTTGAAACTTTTGGAGATGATGTTAGACATATTCATTTTGTTGATGGAAAACCTACAGGACATTTAGCGTGGTCTGATGGGGATAGAGATTTAGAGAAAGATTTAAATGATCTTCAAAGATATAATTATAACGGATTTTTATCATTAGAGACTGCAACACAAAGATACTATGAGAAACCGTGGATTGCTGAAGAAAAAACTATTAGTACATTTGAGAAACTGGAGGGAGAAAAAGATGAGACATTATATATTAGCTAGTCATGGAACATTCTCTCAGGGGCTTTATGAAGCTATAAAGATTATTATGGGAGAGCAAGAAAACGTACATATTATCACAGCCTATGTTGAAGATGGTTTTGACTTGAAGCAGCAGATTCAAAAGACCATTGATAGTATTCCAGAAGATGATGAAATTATTACATGTACTGATATATTTGGTGGAAGCGTTAACAATGAAATGATGAAATATATTCGAAGAGAAAACTTCTATTTGCTAACAGGTATAAATCTTCCAATATTAATTAATATATTTTTATCAAAAGATGAAAATTTTGATGTTTTGATGGAACAAATATTTTCAGAGGAATTACAAGGTATAGTGTATTGCAATAGAAAAAAAGATAAATCAGTTGAAGAAGAGGATTTTTAAAGAAAGGAGGAATTAAAATGATTAAATTATGTCGTGTTGATCATCGTCTTTTACATGGACAAGTTGCATTCTCATGGACAAATGCAGTTAGTGCAGATTGTATTTTAGTTGCTAGTGATCATGTTGTGAATGATGAAATGTGGAAAACTACATTAAAGTTAGGTAAACCTGCAGGGGTAAAGCTAGTAATCAAAAATATTGAGGATTCTATAAAGGCAATTAATAGTGGAGTTACAGACAAGTACAAATTATTAATTGTTGTACAGAACATTAAAGATGCAAATCGTTTAAGTAAAGAATGTTCAGCTATAAAAAGCATTAATCTTGGTGGAACAAAAAAACAAGATGGTTATAGACAAATTAGCAAAGCTATTTTCATTGGGGATGAAGATGAGAAAGATATCAAAGATATGTTAAGTCGTGGATTACAAGTTGAGATTCGTCAATTAGCTGCTGAAAATAGTGTACCTGTACAAAATGTTTTATAAGAAAAGGGGGATAAGGATATGTTAGAAGCAATTTTAATTGGACTGGTTGCTGCCCTAGGTGTATTTGGAGATCAGTTAGGTTCTCTCTACATCAACCGTCCTATCATTTTGGGACCTCTTGTTGGTCTTATACTTGGAAATGTAGAACAAGGACTTATTATTGGGGCAAGTCTTGAATTATTCTTTATGGGTGCAGTAAGTGTTGGAGCTTATATACCTCCAGATACAATTGTAGGTGGAGTATTGGCAACTGCATTCGCTATTTCAATGGGGAATGGAATTGAAACTGCAGTAACGTTAGCAATGCCAATTGCTTTGTTATCACAGGCAATGGGTAATTTCTTTAATGTATTTAACTCCATTATACTTAGATTTACGGATAAATATGGAGAAAAGGGCAATTATCGAGGGGTCGTTGCTACTCACTGGCTTATTGGTATGCTTACAATCGTTCGTCGTTTCCTTCTAGTATTCTTTGCATTTTACTTAGGATCAGAAGTTGTAGGAAATATGATTAATGCGATTCCAGAGTTTGTAACTAGTGGTATGGCTGCTGCTGCTGGATTATTACCTGCATTAGGATTTGCTATGTTAATGCGTATGACAGTAAATAAACAAAATGTACCATACTACTTTTTAGGATTTGCATTAGCTTCTTATATGAAAGTGCCTATATTAGGAGTTGCTATTCTTGGAGTTATCTTAATTCTTGTTAAATTTAACTTCTTAGAGCCAAAAGCTGCAGCGGTAACTGTAGGAGGGGAAGTTATAGAGGAGGTAATGGAAGATGAAGACTTCTAATTCAAAAATAACAAAAAAAGATATAACAAATATGGCTTTTAACCAAGGATCCTTAGGAATGGAGTTTTCTTGGAACTATGAAAGACAAATGCATATTTCATTTGCTATGATGATTAATAAAATTCTAAAAAAAGTATATAAGAATGATGAAGAAGGTTATAAAGAAGCTTTAGTTAGACACTTAGAATTCTTTAATATAACTCCTCAATTTGCTCCTTTTGTAGGCGGAATAGTAGCTTCAATGGAAGAAATGAAGGCTCGTGGAGAGGTAGATGGGGAAGCAATATCTAGCATAAAAACAGCACTTATGGGACCGTTAAGCGGGATCGGTGATTCTATTTTTGTTGGATGTCTACGTGTAATAGCTGTAGGAATTGGTATTTCTTTAGCTCAAACTGGAAACATATTAGGACCTATCTTATATTTCCTTTTATATAATATCCCTGCATTTATAGTAAGATATTTTGGAGCACATCTTGGATATGATATAGGATTTAATTACTTACAGAAGATGCAGCAGAATGGTATGATGAACAAGCTTTTAGCTGCTGCTAGTATACTAGGAGTTATGGTAATTGGGTGTATGTCTAAAGACATGGTATGGACTACGATAAATATTCAGCTTGGTGCAGTAGGAGAAGAAATCACCACTTTACAATCTGTATTAGATGGTATTATGCCTGGTATGATTGGATTAGGTGGAACGTGGTTGTATTATTGGTTATTAAAAAAGAAGGTAAATCCAATAATGCTTATAGTTGGAACAATGATTGTAGGAATCATTGGAGCATACTTCGGTGTATTAGCTGGCTAAATATAAAAAATAAGGGAGGAAAAAACAAATGTTAAAGTTTAATGAAAAAGCAAGTATTGAGAGTGTAAATGGAGCGCTAGCTTTAAGAGGAGAAATAAATAAGGTTGTAGATGAAATATGTAAAGAAGGATATACTAACATTTGCTGGTTAGGTATTGGAGGAACATGGGCAAGCAGTATGCAAGCAACAGTTCATATGAAAGAATTATCTAAAATAGAAACTTGGGCTGAAAATGCGTCAGAGTATTTAACAACAGGCAACAAAAGAATAGGAAAAGGAACAGTTGTTGTTACTTCTTCTGTAACAGGAAGTACTATCGAAGTTGTAAAAGCTGTAAAAAAGATGCAAGAAGAGGGAGCTAAAGTTATAGGGTTTATTGATATAGATACAACAGAACTTGCAAAAATGGTAGACTATGAAATAGCATATAAAGCTAATGAGCAGTTAAAGTTCTTTATGGTAGCAGATAGATTCTTATACAATAATGGAGAATTTGATGACTATGAGGATATGTATAAAGAATTTGATGAGCATCTTGCACAAGCTTTAGTAGATGTAGAGAAAGAAACTGATTCATTTGGAGAAGCATTTGCAAAGAAACATTGGAATGATGAGATACATTACTTTGTGGGTGCAGGAAATCAATGGGGAGCAACTTACTCTTATGCAATGTGTTACTGGGAAGAGCAGCTTTGGATTAAAACCAAATCTATTACATCAGGTGAGTTTTTCCATGGTATGTTTGAGATTATAACAAAAGAAGTGCCTGTTACAGTATTTGTTGGAGAAGATTCACAACGTTCTCTGTCTGAAAGAGTAGTAAATTTCCTTCCTAGAATCTGTGAAAACTATACAATAATTGATACAAAAGATTTTGAATTAAAAGGAATTAGTGAAAAATATAGAGGACATATATCTCACTTAGTTATGCATGCAGTAACTAATAGAATTGATGCACATATGGAAGTAGAAACACGCCATCCTATGGATATACGTCGTTACTACAGAAAATTAGATTATTAATAATATAAAGAATTAAATTTTTAAGCTGCATATATATTAAATCATATTTGATAATAATCAGGTATTGATAGTATTATGCAGTTTTTTTATATTACTATTATGAGTTTAAATTAAAAAGTTTGTTCATATAAAAATTTATTAAAACTTCTGAAATTAACATATTGAAAAATTGTTAAAATAAACCTTCACAATATAAATTGCCGCTTCATATTATAAAATGTATCAATAATTGGAGTGAGCTATATTGCAATATGCATTAATATTAGCAGGAGGAAAGGGAACGCGACTTTATCCATTATCTAGATCATCAAATCCCAAACAATTTCTGAAAGTAGTGAACAATAAGAGCTTTCTCCGTAACACCGTAGATAGAATAAAACCAATAATACCTAAAGAAAATATCTATGTTGTTACTAATGAGGAGTATATTGAAAAAATAAAAGAGGAACTTCCAGAAATTGATTCAGAGAATATATTTGTAGAACCCCAAAATAAAGAGACGGCAACATGTATAGGATTATCTGCAATAAAACTTTTGAAAAAGGACAAAGATGCAGTGATGGTTGTACTTCCTTCAGACCATTACATTGAAGGTGAAAAGGAGTTTTTAGACACATTGACACAAGGCCTTGAAATAGCAGAGAGGAGGAGGGGACTTATAACGATAGGGGTAAGTCCTACAAGACCTGAAACTGGATACGGATATATTCAAATGGGAGAAAGGGTAGCTGGATCTATAGCTACTTTTAAAATAGAAAGGTTTACAGAAAAACCTAATATAGAAGTTGCTAAGGACTTTCTATTAGAAGGGAATTACTTGTGGAATTCAGGAATGTTTGTTTGGAGGGCTGATGTATTTTTAAGAGAAATGGAAAAATATCTTCCAAAGATGTATAAGCATCTTATGGTGGTGTATCAAAACCTAGGGGAAGAAAATGAGATGGAGATCATAAGAACTCAATATAATTTGATTGATGGAATTTCTGTTGACTTTGGAATTATGCAAAGAACAAGAAAAGCATATGTAATAAAAGCTGAATTTATATGGGATGATATAGGAAGTTTTGCTGCATTATCTAGATTCTTAGATGAAAGGGAAGGAAACCATATATCAGATAATGTATATCTAAACCAAAGTGAAAACTGCTCAATTTTCAGTGATAAGAAACTGATTATAGGATTTGGTATAAAAGATTTAGTCGTAGTTGACGCAGGTGATGTAATATTGATAATGGAAAAAGGCAAAGACCAAGAAGTTAAACATCTTTTCAATGAAATGCAAAATAATAAAGAGTATTATAGATATTTATAAATTGAAGTCTTAGCTTTAGATGGAGTTTAACTCTATCAGATAAATATATCTATATAGATATATTTAAAAGAACAAGTCTTAAATAATAATTTGAGGCTTGTTCTTTTTTTGTTCAAAGATATTTTATAAAAAATACATACTATTTGTTGACAATTATTATTTGTTATGATATTATAAATACATAGATAACAAGAGAAAAAATAAATCAAAGCACAAAAGAAAAAGTAATTAGAAATGTTAATATACAAATATAAAAAATGTTTTTTTCAAGGAGGAAATATATTATGAAAAAATTTATATGTACAATTTGTGGATATGTTTATGAAGGGGAAGCAGCACCAGAAGTCTGTCCTCAATGTAAGGCACCAGCATCAAAGTTCGTAGAAAAGTCAGATGAAGAGATGTCATGGGCTGATGAACATAGAATCGGAGTTGCAAAAGATATAGATGAAAGAGTAATCGAAGGATTAAACCAAAACTTCATGGGAGAATGTACAGAAGTAGGAATGTACTTAGCAATGAGTAGACAAGCTGATAGAGAAGGATACCCAGAAGTAGCAGAAGCATATAAGAGAATAGCATTTGAAGAAGCAGAGCACGCAGCAAAATTTGCAGAATTATTAGGAGAAGTAGTTGCAGCAGATACAAAGAAGAACCTTCAAATGAGAGTAGATGCAGAGCATGGAGCATGCCAAGGAAAGAAAGACCTTGCAACTTTAGCTAAACAATTAGGACTAGATGCAATCCATGACACAGTACATGAAATGTGCAAAGATGAAGCAAGACATGGAATGGCATTCAAAGGATTATTAAACAGATATTTTAAATAAGATTTAAATCTAACTCCTATAATATAAAAAGAATTTTAACTCCCCCTAAAGGAACTGAATTTTACCATTCAGTTCCTTTTTTTATCTTGATATACATAGATAATCGATGTATAATTAAAGCATAGATAATCTATGTATTAAATAATGAGGTGATTATATGAAAGTAGATAAGAGTTTAATTACAGGAAGTACAACTATGCTTGTTCTTAGTTTATTAAAAGATGGTGATAAGTATGGTTATGAGATGATAAAAGAATTAGAGAAGAAATCTGATGAAACTTTTAGCTTAAAAGAAGGAACTTTGTATCCTATTCTGCATGGCCTTGAAGTTGATGGTATGGTAGAGTCCTATAGCAAAGAGTCTGAAATGGGAAGAAAGAGAAAATACTATAGGCTTACAAAAAAAGGACTTAGGCTTTTAGAAGAAAAAAAAGAAGAATGGAATCTATTTGCTTCAAAGGTAAACAAAGTTTTAGGGGGATCAGGCTATGCCTTGGCGTAAAGAGATAGAAGAATATCTGGACGAGATATGCAGTCATGTGAAATACAAAAGAGATAGACAAGCTATAAGAGAAGAAATAGGCAGCCACATAAATGAACGAATATGGGATTTAAAACATGATGGAGTAAGCGAAGAAGAAGCTGTAGCAAAAGCTATCGAATCTATGGGAGATGCAGACACCATAGGAATATCCTTGAATAAGGTTCACAATCCTATATTGGGATGGATATTTTTTATAACCAATATAGCAGCAAAAGTATCAATGGGTGTTTTAATCTTTTGGTTTGCATTTTCATTAATTTCAGAACTTGAGCCATTTAAACCAGGGAAAAGTAAATCTGATATAGTATATGAGAAAAAGCTTGATCTCAAAGGTAAAATTGATGATACAGCTGTAAAGTTTAAAAATGTGGTGCTATATAAAGATGGAGATGTGTGGATTGAGTTTTTGCAATATCCTACTAGGTTATCTTCAATAGATAATTATTCTACAACATGGGGATTTGAGGCGTATACGGACAATGGAGAGAGAATAGAAGGTAGATATGGAAATGAAAGAAGTGGTGTTTTTTTCAAAAGGAGTGCTATAATCTTTAATGCAAGAGGGTCAGATAAAATAGTATTAGATTATGATAAATACAATAGAAAGATGAGAGTTGAAATACCTCTTACAGGTGAAGAGAATGAATAAAAAGAAAAAGTTTATAATAAATTTAGTTGTTTTAATCTTTGTCTGTGTATATTTTTTTGGAATACAAGTAGGATTTAGATTCACACCGCTTGGAGTACACAAAGCAATAGAGAAAAAAAGTTACTATGGACCATCAGAAATAATAAATATCATAGAAGAAGATGATGAAGTCATATATGTGTCTAAATATGACAAATGGAATTCTATTGACAGTGCTAAAAGACATAAATTCGGATTATGGAGAGGAAAGAATTCTCTGCGCATTTCAGAAAATAAAAAGGACAAGCCACTTACTATAAATCCATATTATTTTGGACAAGCTATTGATGAAAAACACACAAGATATGAATGGATGATTTGGGGAGTAATAAATGATGAGAATATAAAAGATGTTAGACTTATCATTATGGATGATGGAAATCTAGAAGTTCTAGAAGAAAATCATATGAAAGGTGGCACCTATGTATTCCGGTGGGATAGTAGCAGACAAAGTTATGATAATAGTGACCTAATGATCGTTGGACTAGATGAAAACGAAAATCCAGTATATAAAGTGAGCTATAAAGGTCAGGAATACGAATAGAAGATGTATAGGGGATAGCAGCAGTGCTATCTCCTGTTTTTTGTGAAGAATTTTAGAAACTTACAAATTCATCTATAGCTAAGAGTATAAGCGCTCCTTTTATAGAAAAACGATGGGATAGTACAAATTCTTTAGCTTCACTTATTGGGATTTTTAAAACTTCAAGCTCCTCGCTATCTTCTATGTGCTCATTTGTTATTTCGCCTTCAACATCCATTTTCACTACAGCTGTGGTTTCGTCGCAGATTCCTACAGAAGAAAAAGAAGGCCTTAAAACCACTTTCAAACTTTTGCACTTTAAACCTGTTTCTTCAAACAATTCCCTTTTAGCAGCGCACTCAAAATTCTCATCTTTATCAACCATTCCAGAAGGCAGTTCATATATGTAATCATTTATTGCTGGTCTATATTGCTTTACTAAAACTACCTCATTGCCACTAGTGATTGGTATCACTATGACACCATCACAGATATCATAATTTTTTGTGAGACATATAAGATCTTTTTTCTTTCGCCTGCTTATTATAAAATAATCTTTAGGATTTCCTTTTCTATTTAAAAGGTTTAGCTTGAATAAATTAATATATTTACCTTCCCAAAGAGAAATTACATCTAATAAAGTCATTTCTAAAGACCTCCAATAAAAAATAAATTTCAATTATTATTTTTAACATATTTACTAATACTTATATAAGTAATTTCATCCAAATATTAATGAAAAATATGTATAACTATATTTAAGTAAATTGTACGTTGAAGTTTTACTTTATAATTAAGAAAAAGAAAAATCTTTATAATTGCAACCTTTATCGATGTTAATTTATCTAATAGGCGTAAAAGATTTAAATTGTGCAATTTAAAGACAAGAGGTGAACCATGGAAATACTAATATACAAAGCTCAGAGAGGAAACAGAGAAGCTTTTATTAAAGCAATAAACAGCTGTACAAAACAATTATATAAGATAGGAAAGAGTATGAGACTTAATGATGAGGATATCGGTGATGCTATGCAGGAAACTATCCTAACAGCCTATAAAAAAATAAATACATTAAAAGAACCAAAATTTTTCAAAACATGGCTCGTTAGAATATTTATTAATAAATGCAATTCGATTTTAAATAGTAATAAAAAGATAGTTTTATTAGATGATTTTAAAGCCGTAGAAGAAGTTTGTGAAGTATCATCAAATGAAGATTTGCAAGATGCAATAGATCAGCTAAAGGAAGACTATAAGAATGTTATCAATTTATATTACATCATGGGATACTCCATAAGAGAAATTTCTTATATATTAGAGGAAAAGGAAGGTACAGTAAAATCTAAGCTCAGCAGAGCTAGAAGTGAACTTAGAAAAGTTTATAAGAGTAAAGGGGAGGTAATTTAAGTAATGGATAATTTAGAAAAGGAATTATTTGAATTAAATAAGAATGATTTTGAGATTCCAGAGGAAGTATCAAATAAAATAAATATGGCTTTTGATGAGATAAGAAGTGAAGAAAAGGGAAGGAAAAAGAATAAGCATATGAAAAAAACATATATTGCAGCAGCAGGTTTGGCACTTGCGGTTATGATAGGGACTTCAACACCAGTAAAAGCTATTGTTGAAAAATTTATATTCAATTTCTATAATGCAGGGGTAGAAGAGGCTGCAAAACAGGATTATGTGCAGCATATATCCGATAAAAAGATATCTACATCTAAATATGATATAGAACTGAAAAATATATTAGTAGATAGAGCCAACATAGCTCTTGACTTTGAATTAAATATTCATGACAAGAATCTTCTTGAAAATACGAAGTATATGGATGCAAATATAGAATTATATGATGATAAGGGAAATGTAGTTGATAAAGATGGTGTTGCTGGAGCAATCGGAGGGACGAAATATTCTATAAATTATAAGGATATAGAAAACAATAAATTAGGACTAAATGTACTGTATCCTTCAGCTTCAGCAGAGATACCTAAAATTAATGGTTTAAAAATAGTTGTAAAAGATATATTCTTTAGAAATCCATATGAAGATAAAGCTATAGAAGTTTCAAGGAATCTAAACTGGGAAATGAATATTAATTTAGATGGGAAGTTTGCAGAAAATAGGGAGGTTCCGTATAAAGCAATTACAGAATCTAAAAATTTTAAAGTTAATAATGCAATGGCACTTCCAACAGGAATGTTTATCGATATAAACTATTTTCCACAAGGTCATTACGAAAATCTTATGCACAAGATAACCCTAGTAGATGATAACGGAAATAGGTATAAGAGCAGTGGAAGTGCAAGAATGAATACACTTACTAATGGAGGAGAATCATATCAATCTACATTCCAAGGATTAAGTTCTTTTACTTGCACTGACAGTTTTACTATAGAAATAGAAAATCCAGATGGAGTTACAGTAGATAAAATAAGAATGGAAAGACAAAACTAAATAAGAGATTAAAGAATTTTAATTATATCAAAGCACCGGAAATAAATCATATTTCGGTGCTTCTTTTTACTTAAAAATAATTTTATAAAAAATATCTATTATTTATTGACAATAATTATTTGTTATGATATTATAAGTACATAGACAACAATAAAATAAATCAACAACGAAAGATGAATTAGAAATAAAGAATTAAATTAAAGATAGAATAAATAATAGTTAAAATTCAAGGAGGAAATATATTATGAAAAAATTTATATGTACAATTTGTGGATATGTTTATGAAGGAGAAGCAGCACCAGAAGTCTGTCCTCAATGTAAGGCACCAGCATCAAAGTTTGTAGAAAAGTCAGATGAAGAGATGTCATGGGCTGATGAGCACAGAATCGGAGTTGCAAAAGATATAGATGAAAGAGTAATCGAAGGATTAAACCAAAACTTCATGGGAGAATGTACAGAAGTAGGAATGTACTTAGCAATGAGTAGACAAGCAGATAGAGAAGGATACCCAGAAGTAGCAGAAGCATATAAGAGAATAGCATTTGAAGAAGCAGAGCACGCAGCAAAATTTGCAGAATTATTAGGAGAAGTAGTTGCAGCAGATACAAAGAAGAACCTTCAAATGAGAGTAGATGCAGAGCATGGAGCATGCCAAGGAAAGAAAGACCTTGCAACTTTAGCTAAGCAATTAGGATTAGATGCAATCCATGATACAGTACATGAAATGTGTAAAGATGAAGCAAGACATGGAATGGCATTCAAAGGATTATTAGACAGATATTTTAACTAAAAACTAAATCCTAACACATAAATAAGTAATACCAATAAATATTCCCAATCATTACAACAAAATCCGCTGATATATAGAATTCTAGATCATAGCAAAGCCGTGATCTAGAATTCTTTTTTATAAACTAAATTAATAGATTCATATAAAAGAATATATAATAAAAATATAAGCTATCTGATATAATAGTAAATAATACCAAAATAGAATTTAAGAGGTGATTTCAAGTATGTGGACTTTTATACTTATTGTTGCAACAGCACTTATAATAGCTATAATTCTTTCTAAGAAATCTACAATAAAGATTAATGGAAAAGAAATAAGCGGAATGAAGAAAATTCCCTATGGATTTATTGCTATATTGATAGCTGCTTTAGGAATAATTTTTGCCATAGCTTTAGTAGCTATTTTTGTAGGATTAGGACTTGGTATAATTGGAATTGTAGCCATATTGATTCTTATTGCTATACCTATAGTATTACTTATAGCATACTTCACAACGGGAATAACGATAAATGATAAGATTTATAGATTTAAAAAAAATAAAGATAGATAATATACACTTTATCATGTCAATTTGTTTTTCATCTTTATTAGCTGTGAAACCTAGCTTAGTATAGAGATGAATGGCATTTTCATTACATTCATCTGCCATGAGAAAAGCTCTTGTTGCACCATGTTTTTTTCATGATCTCTTTGAACGATTATAGCGAAATCTTTAGAACCAACATCTACCGCTGAAGGTTCAGTACCATTTATCCATTCTTCTGTCTGACCGCTAAAACCTATGCTTTGATTTCTACAGGATTAAAACAAAGAAATAAAATTATAAAAATATCTATTATTTGTTGACAATTATTATTTGTTATGATATTATAAGTACATAGAGAACAAGAGAAAAATAAATCAATATACAAAAGAAAAAGTAATTAAAGAGATTAATATAAAAAATGTTTTTTCAAGGAGGAAATATATTATGAAAAAATTTATATGTACAATTTGTGGATATGTTTATGAAGGAGAAGCAGCACCAGAAGTCTGTCCTCAATGTAAGGCACCAGCATCAAAGTTCATAGAAAAGTCAGATGAAGAGATGTCATGGGCTGATGAGCACAGAATCGGAGTTGCAAAAGATATAGATGAAAGAGTAATCGAAGGATTAAACCAAAACTTCATGGGAGAATGTACAGAAGTAGGAATGTACTTAGCAATGAGTAGACAAGCTGATAGAGAAGGATACCCAGAAGTAGCAGAAGCATATAAGAGAATAGCATTTGAAGAAGCAGAGCACGCAGCAAAATTCGCAGAATTATTAGGAGAAGTAGTTGCAGCAGATACAAAGAAGAACCTTCAAATGAGAGTAGATGCAGAGCATGGAGCATGCCAAGGAAAGAAAGACCTTGCAACTTTAGCTAAGCAATTAGGACTAGATGCAATCCATGACACAGTACATGAAATGTGTAAAGATGAAGCAAGACATGGAATGGCATTCAAAGGGTTATTAAACAGATATTTTAAATAAAATAAATATATAGTATAAATTCATATCTATCTAGCAACAGGGTCAAACTCAAATCGAGTTTGACCCATTTTTATGTCGTCATAAGTAAAAAGAAAAATGTTAAATTATTATGATAATTTTGTTATAATGATAGGATAATAAATGGAAAACAGCTTGGGGGAAGATGTATGAGGCGTATCGTAGAAGTGAAAAATATTAAAATTGGTGAAGGAATTCCTAAGGTTTGCGTTTCAATGACAGGAGAAAATTTGGAGGAACTAAAAAAAGAAGCACATGTTTTGAAAACAGCTCCTCTAGATATAGTTGAATGGAGAGCAGATTTTTTTGATGAAGTTCAAGATATCTTAAAGGTCAAAGAAACCTTAAAAGTTATAGGAGAAATCCTTTATGATATTCCTATATTATTTACATTCCGTAGTAAAAAGGAGGGAGGAGCTAAAAACATAGATATAGAATATTATAAAACTCTTATTCTATGTGTTGCAGAAGAGAAGAGTGCAGATTTAATTGATATAGAACTGTTTATGGGGGATGATACAGTAAAAGAACTTATAGAAAAATGCCACGAAAATGGAGGCAGAGTAGTAGTATCTAATCATGATTTTCAAAATACTCCCAGGAAAGAAGAAATCGTAGCTAAATTAAAAAAGATGCAGATGTTAGGAGCTGATATAGCCAAAATAGCAGTTATGCCTAGAAACTCTAGTGATGTTATAGAGCTTTTAAGTGCCACTAATGAAATGAATCAAAAATGTAGAGAGATTCCAATCATAACTATGTCTATGTCAGGTATTGGAGTATTAAGCAGGGTAGCAGGTGAAATCTTTGGATCAGCGGTAACATTTGGGGCTGTTAGAAAACCTTCAGCACCAGGGCAGATAGGCATTGGTGACTTAAATTCAATATTAAAAGTATTGCATGAAAGCTTAAACAAATAAGATTAAATAAGGAAAGAGTGAGGTGAATTTTAGTAAAGTTTAACTAAAAACTTTACTAGAAATATTATGTTGTTGAATGATATAAGAAAAGAAATAGACAAAGTTGATAATGAAATTAAAGCACTTTTTAAGGAAAGAATGAAGATTGCTGATGCGGTTGCTAGGGTTAAAGCAGAAAATTATGATGTTATATTAAAACCAGAGAGAGAAACTCAGATCATAAACAACCTTCTTCAAGGAGTGGATTCCTCTATAGCTATGGAGTACGAAGCATTTATAAGAAAGACTATGACAGTAAGCAGAATGTATCAATATAAGAAAACATTAAATCTTAGAAAAGAAGAAATAAACAAACTAAATGAGCTAGCACAGGAACTTATGTCTGATACTGAACACAATAGAATAGAAATACTACTCTCTGTTGATGATCAAAGCGGCAGCTTAGGGAATATTTTATCTATGATAGGAGATTATAAAGTTAATATAAAAGAAATTAAATCCTTAATTGGGACAGAATATGGATTTTCTATAGTTATTGAGGGAAATCTCCTAGAGGATAACATGAAGGCTCTTATATATCAATTGTCAAAAGAGACAGCTGCCATGAAAGTTATAAAGAGTTATAAAGAATAAACCAAGGATCGACAAATTAATTAACAAGGACTCTAAGAATATCTAAAATATATTCATAGAGTCTTTGTTGTATGTGAATAACATATTCTTATATATGTGGATAATATAATAGTAAACTATAGATGTGGAGGAATTTTCTATGATTTTAGCGCTTGTACTTGGAGGGGGAGGAGCAAGAGGATCTTATCAGATTGGAGTGTGGAAAGCTTTAAGGGAGCTTGATATAAAGGCAGATATAATTACTGGTACTTCAGTGGGAGCTATAAATGGAGCTATGATAGCACAAGGAGAATATGAAAGAGCATTAGACTTATGGATGAACATAGAAAATAAGATGGTGTTCGGTGGGATTTATGAAGAGGATGATAAAAAATCAAAAATTGAAATAGTTATAGAGAAACTGATGGAAAATGATTTGCTTAATATGAATCCACTAAAAGAACTCTTAGAGAAAAACATAGATGAAGAAAATATAAGAAATTCAGAAGTTAAATTTGGAATAATGACAGTAGATAAAGATGCTTATAAGGAAGAAGCTATTTTTTTAGAAGATATAAATGAAGGAAAATTAGTGGATTATATAATGGCAAGTGCAGCACTATATCCTTTAGTAAAAGCTCATGATATAGATGGTAAGCAATATATAGATGGAGGGTTCTATGATAATCTTCCAATTAACATGGCAGTGAGCAAAGGGGCAGATAAAATAATAGCTGTAGATCTTAAGGCCATAGGAATTATAAAAGAAGATGGAGAAAACTGTGAAAAGGAAGTAATAAGAATAAGTCCATACAGAGATCTAGGTTCAATTATAGATTTTAAAAGCAGCCAGATGAAAAAAAATATAGACCTTGGATATACGGATGCTATGAAGTCTTTTAAAGTTTTGGATGGAAGAAGCTTTACATTTTTAAATGGAGAGGTTGAAAAATTAGAAGAAAAGTGTTTTGAGAGATTTAGTGAAGTTTATTCATTTATGGGTGAAGATTTTGAAAGAAACAAACTTCTTGATGGTCGATGTATAGAGGAACTCATGAAACTTTTTAATATTCTATTGAGTGGTGAAAATGACGATGAGAAATTTATACTTCAATGTGCAGAAAAAGCAGGAGATATCTTTGATATTGACTATATAAAAATATATACAGCTCAAAGTTTTAAGGATGAAATCAAACGAGAGATTATAAAAGTTGAGTATGATGAAAAATTTTCTATGGATGATTTGAAAAATATTGATATAATTCCAGTGATAAAAAATGTTTTAACACCTAAGTCAAGAGTACTTATAATGGCAAAGATAATTAAAAATATAAAAGAAACACAAAAACCTAAAGATATTTTAAAAGTTATGTCATTAAATAAAGAGGAGTTTAAAGGAGCTTTATTTATATATGGAATAGGAGCTGCATAGCAGCAGAGGTAATTAATAAGTGAAAACGTATAAATGATAAAAAAATAACAATACAATGAGAATTAAGAGAGATAGATTACTTGAAATAAGTGCGTAATTTTGAGAAAATAAAGATATAACAAACAATGGGGAAGAAGGGGTGAATTTAATGAAAGAATTAAAAGTATGTATTGGAAGTGCATGTCACTTAAAAGGATCTTACGATGTTATTGAAGGATTTAAAAAATTAATAAGTGATAATGGCGTAGAAGATAGAATATCATTAAAAGCAGCGTTCTGCTTAGGTCATTGTACAGAAGCTGTTTCAGTAGAAAAATGGGATGGAACTATACTAAGCGTTTCAAAGGATAATATAGAAGATATCTTTAAAAATCAAATTTTATGTGACTTATAGGAGGTTAATCCTATGGGTATTATTAAATTCTTAGAAACAAACTGTAGGAATTGTTATGCTTGTGTTAGGGCATGTGAAGTTAATGCCATAAAGATTAAAAATGATCAAGCTCAAATAATAGAAGATAGATGCATACATTGTGGTATGTGTGTGTCTGCATGTCCTAGAAATGCAAAAGATATAGAATGCGATATAGATAAAGTAAAAGGCTTTTTCAAAAACAATGAAAGAACAGTAGTATCCTTAGGATCAACTTTTGTGGGAGCTTTTGGACATAATAGTCCGAAGATTGTAGCTGCACTAAAGAAGCTGGGATTTGATTATGTAGAGGAGATTGTAATAGCTTCTCAAAGAGTAAGTAGGGAATATGAAAAGTATGCAGAAAGAAAAGATGGAAAGTGCTACATTACAAGTTATTGTCCATCTATAAATGAGTTGATTCAAAAATATTATCCAGAAGTAATTCCGAATCTTATTCCAGTGATTCCTCCTATGGTATGTCACGGTAAAATGATTAAGAAGAGGTACGGGGATGATACAAGGGTAATATTTATAGGACCCTGCGTAGCTAAAAAATCAGAAGCAAAGGGAGAAGATGACGTAGATGCTATCATAACCTTTGATGAACTGTCACTTTGGTTAAAAGAAGAAGGAATAGAATTTTCAAGCCTTGAAGAGGTACCGTTTGATGATAAATCTATTTATGGCAAGAGATTTCCTATTTTTGGAGAAACTGTGTATCAGATGAATACAAGAGGGCTAAAAGGTGAAGTAATTTATGTTGATGGAATAAATGACTGTAAAGAAGTCCTTCAAAAGGTAAGAGAGGGAAAGTTTAAAGATATACTTATAGAGATGAATTTATGTAGACATGGATGCCTTGATGGCCCAGCTATGCCACATAATGTTGCCACAATTTATGAAAGGCAACAAGATATGAAAAAATACATCAACAATTGTGAAAAAACTAACAAATCATATTTAAAAATGGAACCTGAAGATAATATAGATATGGTAAAGAAATTTGACCCTAAAGTTCAGACTTTAAAAAGACCAAGTAAGGAAGAGATAACAGCTATACTGGCTAGTATAGGAAAATATAGAAGAGAAGATGAGCTTAACTGCGGAGCTTGTGGATATTCAACATGCAGGCAGAAGGCTATAGCTGTCTATAATGGTCTTGCAGAACCAACTATGTGTCTTCCATTTATGAAACAAAAGGCAGAAAACTTTTCAAATATAATCTTTGATATGACACCTACAGTTATATTAGTTATAGATGATAAACTAAAAGTTTTAGATTGTAATTCAGCAGCTGAAAAGTTTTTCTCTACTACTAAGGGCGCAGCTATTGGATCAAGTATTGGTAAATTTATGCATACCAGCATTATAAAAGAAAGCATTTCTTCAGACAGAGATATAATAAATAGAAGGCAGAATTTGGATGCAAATAATGCTACTGTTCTTACTAGCATAATAAAGGTAGAGAATTCGAATATAATATTGGTACTTATAAATGATTTTACTAAAGCTTTAAAGCAAGAAGAAAAGCTTCAGAAAATGAGAATAAATGCAATAGATATGGCTCAACATGTAATAGATAAACAAATGACAGTTGCTCAAGAGATAGCTAGTCTGCTTGGAGAAACTACGGCAGAGACAAAAGTATCCTTGACAAAATTAAAAAGGTTAGTACAAGGGGAAGAGGTTGATCTAAAATGAGTTTTTTCGTAGACTATGCAACTGACAGCTTGAATAAAGCTGGAGAAGAGTTGTGTGGTGATACCGTAGAATTCTTCCGCTCTGATAGCAATGCTATTGCTGTCATGTCAGATGGATTAGGCAGCGGTGTAAAAGCAAATATATTAGCAACTCTTACAGCAAAGATAGCTATTACAATGCTTAAAGAAGGACTTCACATAGAAGAGGTTGTTGATACAATCGCTCATACACTTCCTGTTTGTAATGTTAGAAAACTTGCGTATGCTACTTTTACAATAGTAAAGGTTGATAATAACGGAACTGTATATGCAGCTGAGTTTGATAATCCAAGCTTATTTTTAATAAGAAATGGGAAAGTAGAAAAATTAGATGGAACCACTATTGAGATAAATGAAAGAAAAATAAAAGAGAGCATTTTTAAATTACAGGAAGACGATATCTTAATACTTGTAAGTGATGGAGTAGTGCATGCAGGTGTAGGCACTGTACTTAGCTTAGGATGGCGTTGGGAAGAGATAGCAGAGTTTATTGAAAAGATGCCACTGAAGAAAATGTCTGCAAAAGATATAATGAATAAGATCTTAACAACATGTGATAATCTTTATTTAAAAAAACCAGGCGATGATGCTACTGTATCCGTTATGAAATTGGTAAAGCCAAAAGAAGTAACTATGTTTTCAGGTCCACCTAAAAACCATAATAAGGATTCTGAGATAATAAGGGACCTTATGAGAGCCACAGGACAGAAGATAATATGTGGAGGGACGGCCTCAAATATCGCCTGTAGGGAGTTAAATAGAGAGTTAAATATAGATATGGAATATGTAAACAAGGAAATACCACCTATAGGATATATAAATGGTATTGACCTTGTAACTGAAGGGGTACTCACTATAAAAGCAACAATAGAAAGATTGAAAAAGATTAAGCTATCAATGGATTTTAGTGCTTTAGATGGAGATGATGGTTCTTCAAAGCTTGCTAAGCTTTTATATGAAAACTGTACTCATTTAAAAATGCTTGTGGGAACAGCGGTAAATCCAGCTCACCAGAATCCAAGTTTTCCAGAAGAGTTAAGCATAAAGTATAAATTACTTATGGAATTAGAAGACATAATGAAGAGTTTAGGAAAAGTTGTTGAAGTGAAGTACTATTAGGAGGAGAATAAATAAATGAGAAAATTTGAAAGCCAGGTACAATTAATAAAATACAAGGTTTTAAAGGATATAATAGAAAGAACTATAAATGGTACTTTTGTAGAAAGTCGTTATAAAATGCCAAAGGAAATTTTATCAAGTGACGAACCTCTTACAAGATGCTGTATATATAAGGAAAGAGAAATAGTTTCTCAAAGAATAGATGTTGCAGCAGATCCATTAAATGATGATGAATGTGTAATAAATATTTTAAGTATAGCTTGTGATGAATGTCCAGTAAAGAGATTTCAAATTACTGAAGCTTGTAGAGGATGTCTTGCTCATAAGTGTATTCAAGTCTGTCCACGTGATGCTATAATAATAGAAAATGGAAGAGCGGTTATAGATCAAAAGAAATGTATAGAATGTGGAAGATGTAAAGATGCATGTCCATTTAATGCTGTATCAGATGTTATGCGTCCATGTAAGAAAGCGTGTGGAAGTAAAGCAATAAAGATAAGAGAAGATAAAAAGGCAGATATAGACAGAGATAAATGTACTAGCTGTGGAGCATGTGCATATAAGTGTCCATTTGGAGCTATAAGCGATAGAAGTGAAATTATACCAATAGTTAAATCTTTAGAATCATATAAGAAAGATAAGAAACAAAAGGTATATGCTGTTGTTGCTCCAGCTATTGCTAGCCAATATCATGCTCAAGCAGGGCAAATAATAGCAGCAATAAAGAAAATGGGATTCAGTGATGTAATAGAAGCTGCTTTAGGAGCAGATATAGTTGCTTACCACGAATCTTTAGAGTTTGCTGAAAGAGTAGGCAAAAACGGAGAAGTATGTATGATGACTTCATGTTGTCCAGCTTTTGTTGAACACGTAAGAAAGAATCATCCTGCAGTAGCAGAGCACCTATCTACTATGGTATCTCCAATGGTTGCTATAGCAAGATTTATAAGAAAGACTGATGAAGATTGTAAGATAGTATTTATAGGACCATGCACAGCAAAAAAAGAGGAAGCCCGTGTAGAAGAGTTAAAAGATGCGGTTGATTACGTAATGACTTTTGAAGAATTAGAAGCTATGATTGATGCATACAATATAGTTGTAGAAGAATGTGAAGCTGAGCCAATGGAAAATGCATCTCCATTTGGAAGAGTATTTGCAAGATCAAGCGGAGTTAAAGATGCTGTAGTTCAAGCTATAAAAGAAGAAGGACTTACAGATATGGAATTTAAACCACTTGTGTGTAATGGAATAGATGAGATAGACAAAGCTCTTATGCTTTTAAAGTTAGGAAAGCTTCCATATAACTTTATAGAAGGTATGGCTTGCAAGGGTGGATGTATGAATGGACCAGGATCTTTAACTCATGAACCAAGAGATCAAAAACTTATAGATAAGTATGCAGAGCAATCTGTAGAAGGAACTATAAAAGAGGCATTAAGAGTTATAGATTTAAATGGAGTGAAACTTCATAGAAAATACGGTAAATAAGTTAAAAGTGAAGAATAGAAAAGCCGAATTCCTATAGGAATTCGGCTTTTCTATTTGAATCCAGAAATCATTTTATGCAGATAGTGACATTTTTTAAAAGATATCCATATACTATAGTATATTTCAATATACAAAGGAGGAATAAGAAAATGAGCTATTGCAATAATGAATGGATTGAAGGTACATGCAATGAAGAAGAGTATATAGATAGAATGGAAGACATCTTTGGCGATTGTGATGAAGATGATGAGGAGGATGTTGGTGAAACATGTGGAAATCCATGGTCATGTGACTGCAGAATATTTTGCATAAGAGACTATAGAAATGTTTTTGACTATTGCTATGGAATACCAACATTTGATACATGGGATTGTGGATATTGGTGGTATTAAGCTTAAGTAAAAATTAGGACAGAAAAAGCTGAATTTATAGCCTTAACCATTGATGATGTTTGGTTAGGGCTATTTTTTTGCAAATAAAAATAGTTTTTTATAAGTAATAAGTCATTTATAGAATATGCTATAATGGAAATAATTACAAAGATCCAGTTTAGCGAACTTAAGAATTAGAAGTTAAGGAGGTTTTTTAATGAAACATAAAGGCACAAAATACATAGAAACTGAACGATTAATATTGCGACCATTTACAATGGAAGATACATCAGCTATGTATAAAAATTGGGCATCTGATGAAGACGTTACAAAATTTCTTATGTGGCCAGCGCATAAAGATGTATCTATAAGCGAGAATGTATTAAAAGAATGGACTAAAAATTATCAAGATATGTCTTACTATCAGTGGGCAATTGTTTTTAAACAATATTCAAATGAACCAATTGGGAGTATTGGAGTGAATAATTCAATAGATGAAACAATACAAATGGCGCATATAGGATATTGTATTGGTAAAAAGTGGTGGCATATGGGGATTACATCAGAGGCATTGAAACTTGTTATGGAATATCTATTTGATGAAGTTGGGATTAATCGGGTAGAATCTAGACATGATCCAAGAAATCATAATTCAGGTGAAGTTATGAAAAAATGTGGAATGAAATACGAAGGAACGCTAAGAGCTGCTGATTGGAATAACCAGGGCGTGTGTGATGCAAGCTACTATGCTTTATTAGCAAGTGAACGATAAATTCTATTTTATTACTTGATAAACTTATATACAAATTAGAATTTAAAGTTTATATTAGGCTAGCTAAGATTTGTTGAATTTTAATGAAATTAAGTTGTTTATGGAGGAAATTATGCATTTAGGAAGTATTTATTTAATTGTAAAAAATTTTGAGTATTCTATAGATTTTTATGAGAAATTGCTTGAAATGCCTGTTTCAAAGAAGAATATGGATAGATTTGCTATGTTTAACTGTGATGGACAATGTATATCAATTATGAATGGCTATTTTGATATACAGAATCCTGATAAAGTTATAACTAAAGGTAATTTTGATGAATATTTTGATGACTTGGTACAAATATCAAATCTACCTAATTCCAGAAAAGTAGTTTTGAATTTCTGGGATGAAGATTTACGAAAAGAATATAATCGAGTAAAGAGATTGAATATTTCAAGTAACTTAACTGATATAAAGTATGTTTGTAATGTAAGTCCATACTATTATTTTCAATTTACTGACCCAGATGGAAATGTAATTGAAGTAACGGGTGAATACACACCGGAAAATGGTGAATTTAATGAGTAATTTTATTGTTTATGTAAAAAAGCATTTAGATAATCTTACTCTTACTTTTGGTGGTGAGCATATAAAAACAGTAGAGATACGAAAATTATCAAACAATCTTTATAGAGAATTAGATGATAAGTCAAAAGCTAATGTATTCAAAATATGCGAAGATCTTCTAGAGGAGTATAATTGGGCAATGGGAGTGATAGCATATGATTTTGCATACAGAGTTAGAAAACAATATGATGATAATACTTTTTCAATATTTGAATCATGGCTTATCAAATATGTACGTGGTTGGGGGGATTGTGATGATTTTTGTACTCATGCATTTGGAGAGTTGCTTATTCAAAAGCCTGAATGCTTTCATAAAATTATATCATGGACTAATAGAGAAGAATTTTGGATGCGTCGAGCAGCGGCAGTAATTCTAATCCCATCTATTAATCAAAACAAATATAGTAAACTTGAACCATTTTTAATATCTGACAAATTAATAAAAGATGATAATGTGTTAGTATGTAAGGGATATGGTTGGATGCTAAAAGTTCTATCAATTAAGGAATTGGAACTCGTATATAACTATCTTGTTAATAATAGGGAAATTATGCCACGTGTTTCTTTTAGGTATGCAATAGAAAAAATGGATAAGCATATGAAGGAACAATTGATGAGGTTATGAGGATAGTTTACTTTTGCAAATTTCAATTTATAGTACGGATTATTTATATAATTAGAAGGTGATTTTGATGGACATTAGAACAGCAAACGAAAGAGAATTATTAAATTTATGGGAAGAGACAGAGAAAAGTATGAAACCAACTACTCGTTTTTTTATGACAATATTAAAAGATGAAAAACAAACACCTAATACATGTGAAAAATTTTGCTTGTTACAAAAGCAATTATAGATGAAGGACTAAACATAGAGGTTATTTAACAATTTTAATATTTTATAATAAATTATAAAAGAATTAGGGGAGAGTTTAGCAGCTGACTAAAATTAATAATAAATTAAAGATAGGTGGGGGAAGAATGGAGCTAGAAACAAATAGATTGATATTAAGAAAGTTTAGAGAAAATGATATTAATGAAGCAGCTGAGTATTTAAAAGATATAGAAGTCATGAAGTATATTGAGAAGCCATTTACAAATAAAGAAACAAAAGACTTTATTCGTAAATATGGTATTAATAATATTCCTCTTATTTATGCACTATATGAAAAGAATGAAAGGAAGGTTATAGGGCATATAATTTTTCATTCATTTGATAGCAGTGATACTTATGAATTAGGATGGATTATTGGAAGAGAGTATTGGGGTAAAGGATACTGCATTGAAATAAGTAAAGCTGTCATTGAATATGGATTTAATAAAATGAATTTGAAAAAAATTATTGCTGAAACAGTAAAAGAAAATAAAAATTCAGTAGCACTAATTAAAAAATTAGGTTTAATTGAAGAGAAATGTGTAAATAAAGATTATAACGATGAATTAATAGTATTTAGCATAAAGAGTCCTTATGAAAATTAAATTAGATCATATTTATAGCTTTAACCATTGATGGTATTTGGTTAAGGCTATTTTTATAAGTAGAAATGTTGTATTATAAATAGTAAGACAAATTTGGAGGAGGAATTCATATGACTTTAATGAAGAACATGACTTGGTATGAGTTTAATGAAAGAAAAGATAAGGATATTGTTATACTTCCAGTAGGTTCTGTAGAACAGCATGGACCACATTTGCCGCTTTATACAGACACGATAATTTCAGAAGGATTTGCACAGCTTTTAGCAGATAGAATAAATGGAATAGTTATGCCGTCTATTAATTATGGATATAAGTCTCAGCCTGCTTCTGGAGGAGGACCATTATTTCCTGGGACAATAGATTTGAATGGAGCAACTTTAGTAGCTATAGTTAAGGATATTATAGAAGAACTTATAAGAGACGGAGTGAAAAAAATAGTTCTTGTAAATTCCCACTTTGAAAATCAAGCATTTTTATTAGAGGCTATAGATTTAGTAAGTAGAACTATGCCAGAGGGAACAAAAATTGTTATGATGAGCTGGTGGGATTTAATAAGTCAGGAAACTATAGATAAAGTTTTTAATGAAGTAGAATTTCCAGGTTGGGCGTTAGAGCATGCTGCTATAACAGAAACTTCTTTAATATTAAAATTTGCACCTGAACTAGTTCATATGGACAGACTAATAGATGAGAAAATAGAGGAAGTTCCAACATATCAAGTATATCCAATACCAAAGGATTTAGTTCCAAAATCAGGACTTTTAGCTATAGGAAGAACGAGTTCCAAGGAAAAGGGAGATTTAATTGCAGAAGAATCTTTAAATGGAATGGTAAAAATTATAGAAAAAGAATTTAGTTAATAGAATGACTTCTTAGTTTCAGATGGAGCTAAGAAGTCATTCTATTTTGGAAGAGTAAGGGTGTCATTTTTAACACTATCTTTTAAAGATAACTCCAGCTTATCATGATGAGCTTTATTAATTAGTATCTTGCCATGATTCACAGAAACAATATTGTCTTTCTGCAAAGATAATATTATTCTATTTAAAGTTCGTACAGAGCATCCAACTTTACTAGCTAACGATTCCCTTGTGTCTTTAATAATAAAGGGATAGCTTTCTTGCTTTTTACATTCATTTCTAAGAGCTAATAAAAATTTTGTTCTGTTATCAACAAAGAGATACTGCCTTTGCAGTTGGGTTTGGATTGAAAGCTGACGCATTAACATTTGAGTTCTTAAAAAGAGAGCATTGTTATCACTGTGCATCCAATTAAGATATTGAATAGATGGTATGCGAAGAAAAACAGATTCCTCTATTGTCATTAACGTAACTAAGTACTCATCAGTCTCGGCAAACAGTTCAAAATCACCAACAATATCGATAGGTTCAAGCTCTGTAAAAGTATAGGGACTGCTACAGATTTTTTCTTCAATAGCTTGAAGCCTGCCTTTTAGCAGCACAAAAACATAATTGTTTTTATCGTTTGCATTTATAAGAAGCTGATTAGCTTTGTAAGACTTTATAGACATGCTATCTAATACATTTTTGGGACATCCTCTAAAAAGAGATTCTAAAAAATTTAATTGATTTTGGGGTATAATATATTTTATACTATCAATAAAATCCATAGTATGCCTTCTTTCCAGTTTTATTAAAAAAACAGGACACATGTCCTATTTAAAAGGTTTACTTTATAGTAATATAATTTATATAGGAAATCAATAAAATTTAGATAGTTTGTGACTTAAAAGGTAAATATAATATCAGGTATACTAAAAATTAAGGAGGAATTTAAAATGTCAACACCACATAACGCGGCTAAATCAGGAGAAATAGCAAAAACAGTCTTAATGCCAGGAGATCCATTACGTGCAAAATTTATTGCTGAGACTTATTTAGAAAATCCAGTTCAATTTAATACTGTTCGTAATATGTTTGGATATACAGGAACATATAAAGGACATAAGGTATCTGTAATGGGTTCAGGTATGGGAATGCCAAGTATAGGTATCTACTCTTATGAGCTTTACAAGTTTTATGGAGTTGAAAACATCATAAGAATAGGAAGTGCTGGAGCATATACAGATAAGTTAAATTTATTTGATATAGTTTTAGCTGATAGTGCTTGGAGTGAATCATCTTTTGCAAAAGCTCAAGCTGGAGACGAAAATGATGTTCAATATCCAAGTCAGTCTTTAAATGAGAAAATCGAAGAAGCTGCTAAAAAAATCAATAAGCCTATAACGAAGGCAAGAATACATTCAAGCGACGTTTTCTATCATGAAGATAATGTAGATGGTTTTAATGAATTCTATACAAAGCATAATTGTGTATGTGTTGAGATGGAAAGCTTCGCTCTTTTCCACAATGCTAAAGTTTTAGGAAAGAATGCAGCATGTATTCTTACAATCTCTGATTCACTAGTTACTCATGAAGCAACTACTGCAGAAGAGAGACAATTATCATTTAATAATATGATGGAAGTAGCTTTAGAGAGCGCTATTATGTTATAAGGAGATCTTAATTATGAAATATAATAGAATTTTTACTATAGTAATAGATTCTTTAGGTGTTGGTGCTATGCCAAACGCAAAAGAGTATGATGATGAAGGCTGTGATACTTTAGGACATATAGATGAAAAAATGGAGTCTTTCAATATAGAAAATTTAGCTAAGATGGGATTAGCAAATTTACATCCATTAACAAAAGTAAAAGAAGTTGAGAAACCTTTAGGATATTATACAAAATTATTAGAAGCATCTGTTGGAAAAGATACAATGACAGGTCATTGGGAGATGATGGGGCTTCATATAACAAAACCATTTAAAACTTTCACAGACACAGGATTCCCACAGGAATTATTAGATGAATTATCTAAGCGTTGTGGACGTAAAATTGTAGGAAATAAATCAGCAAGTGGAACTGAGATATTAGATGAACTTGGTGAACACGAAATTGCAACAGGAGATATGATTGTTTATACATCAGCAGACTCAGTGCTTCAAATTTGTGGTAATGAAGAAACTATGGGACTAGATAACTTGTATCGCTATTGCGAAATAGCTCGTGAACTTACAATGAAGGATGAATGGAAGGTTGGTCGTGTTATTGCACGTCCATACGTTGGAAAGAAAAAAGGTGAATTCAAACGTACTTCAAACCGTCATGATTATGCTTTAAAACCTTATGGAAGAACAGTATTAAATGCATTAAAAGATGCTGGCTATGATGTCATAAGCGTTGGAAAAATCAAAGATATATTTGATGGAGAAGGAATAACAGAAGCTCACAAATCAAAGAGTAGTGTTCATGGAATGGAGCAGACAATAGAACTTATGGATAAAGATTTTAAGGGTCTATGTTTCGTAAACTTAGTTGATTTTGATGCTTTATGGGGACATAGAAGAAATCCTATTGGATATGGTAAGGAACTTGAAGCTTTTGACGAAAAGTTAGGTGTACTTTTAAGTAAATTAAAAGAAGATGATTTATTAATCATAACTGCTGACCATGGAAATGATCCAACATTTAAGGGAACTGATCATACAAAGGAAGCAGTACCATTCCTTGCTTATAGCCCAAGCATGAAAGGATCAGGAGAACTTCCAGTAGAAGATAACTTTGCAGTTATCGGAGCTACTATTGCAGATAATTTTGACGTAGAAAAACCAGAAAACACAATTGGAAAAAGTATATTAAATGAATTACAATAAGTAGATTTAGAGATAAGGCAAACATCTTAATAAAAATATGTTTGCCTTATTTTGCATTTTTAAATTAAAGTATTTATATATTGACAACAGCAATAAAAGAATGATAACCTTTACTATGTAATAAGGTGAAAAATTAAATATAAATCAGTATAGTTACAATAGTATTAAAAGGGAATATGGTTAAAAGCCATAACAGCCACCGCTACTGTAAAATTGACGAAAGCTTTAAAGTTTACTCTACTAATGTATTTTGGGAAGGAAAAGCAAGTAGAATGATATTAAGTCAGGAGACCTACTATATTGATATATACTAGTAGCTTTTCGGTGGGAAAAGACAAAGTAGATGACTTTAATATTTAAAAGATCATAATCGTAATTCAACTAACCACGAAAGGGTTAGTTTTTTTATTTGTTTTAATACAGTTTAGGGGGATTTTATCCAAAGATCAAATAAAATCCTTATTATGGATGTGAAAAATATACTTTAAAGGATGGTGACAAAATATCATTGCTTTATACATATAATTTAGGAAAGGATGTAGGAGATCAATATTATGATTAAAGAAGAAAAAAATTCTACTTTTGCGACGTTTCATCCCATAATTACATTTGTGTATTTTGCGGCGGTTATTGGAATAACTATGTTTTCAATGAATCCTATTTTTTTAGCAATGACATTTATCATATCATTTATTTATTCTGTTATGATTTATGGGCGTAATGCAATAAAATTAAACCTTAGTGTACTAGTACCTATAATGATAGTTACTATGATACTTAATCCTTTGTTCACACATAAGGGAAAGACTGTGCTGTTTTATCTTAATGGAAATGCTATGACATTAGAATCTATAATTTATGGATTAGCAGCAGCTACTATGTTAAGTAGTATGATAATTTGGTTCAGCTGTTTTAATAAAATGATGTCATCTGATAAATTTATTTATCTTTTTGGCAGAGTAGCACCTGCTATATCTTTAATATTATCTATGTGTTTTAGGTTTATTCCTATGTTAAAAAATAGATTTAAAGAAATATCAGAAGGGCAAAAATGTATGGGAAGAGATTTTTCAGGAGGAAGTTTAATAAAAAGAAGTAGGCAACTTTGTAAAGAAATATCTATCCTAATAGCTTGGTCTTTAGAAGTATCTATCGAAACATCTGATTCTATGGAAGCTAGAGGATATGGCTTAAAAGGAAGAACAAGCTTTAGTATTTTTAGGTTTGATAAAAGAGATGGAAGATTAATGAGCCTTATTATAATTTTATTTATAATAGTATTGGCTGGGTGTATGAAAGGTCAAAATAACATACTTTATTATCCTGAAGTTATTTTTACTCCTATCACTTCATTTTCTATAATAGTTATTATATCATACTTTTTATTGCTGTTATTACCTATCATAATTGATATACGAGGTGAACTAATGTGGAAACGATTGAGTTTAGAAATTTAAGCTTTAGATATCCTAATTGTGAGAATGATGCATTAAAAAAAATAAATTTAAAAATCGACACTTCTGACTTTATAGTTGTATCTGGAAAGTCAGGCTGTGGAAAGAGTACTCTTTTAAGACATCTAAAAAAGAATTTAACACCCTATGGAGAATTTCAAGGAGGGGTGTATTATAACGGAATAGAGATTTCTGATTTAGATGATAGAGTAAATGCTAGTGAAATAGGATTTGTTCAACAAAATCCTGATAATCAAATTGTAACCGATAAGGTTTGGCATGAGCTTGCTTTTGGTCTTGAAAGTTTAGGATATAATAGTAAGATAATTCGACGAAGAGTAGCGGAAATGGCAAGTTTTTTTGGGATACAGACATGGTTTAGAAAGGATGTATATGAACTTTCAGGTGGACAAAAACAGCTGCTTAATCTTGCATCAATAATGGCCATGCAACCTAAGGTTATAGTTCTAGATGAGCCTACATCACAATTAGATCCTATAGCATCAACAGATTTTTTAGAAACTATTAAAAAAATTAATAGAGAATTAGGAATTACCATAATAATTTCTGAACATAGATTAGAAGAAGTATTTCCTATGGCTAATAAAGTTATTGTTATGGACAATGGAGAAGTATCAGCTTATGATACTCCATATAAAATAGGAGAATTTTTAAGTAAAGGTAATAAAAGACATCCAATGTTTTCAGCTCTACCAGCTCCTATGAAAATTTACGCTGAGATTAAGCCAGAAGGGACATGCCCTATTACTGTTAGAGAAGGTAGGCTATGGCTTAACAATGTTTTAAAAGCTGGCATTAAAATAGATACTCTTAAGGATTGGAAACATGAAAATGAGTATCAAAAAGACAAGGATATTGCTATAGAATTATCAGAAGTATGGTTTAGATATGATAGAAATAGTCAAGACGTTGCAAAAGATTTGTCCTTAAAAGTTAACAAGGGAGAATTATTTTGTCTTGTAGGTGGAAATGGTGTAGGAAAGAGTACTGCACTAAAAATTATAATGGGGATAAACAAGCCTTATAGAGGCAAAGTTTTCATAAACAATAAAGAATTAAATAAGTATTCTAAAAAGGATCTCTTTAATGCAAATATAGGAGTAGTTCCTCAAAATCCACAGTCACTTTTTACGGAAATAAAGGTGGAAGAAGAATTATATGAGGCACTTATATATTCTAATATTAAAGAAGAAGAGAAACTGAAAAAAATAGATGATATATTGAATTTGTTACAGTTAGGACATTTAAGAAAGTCACATCCTTATGACTTAAGTGGAGGAGAACAACAACGCTTAGCTCTTGGAAAAATTTTGCTCACGAAGCCTAAGATACTTCTTTTAGATGAGCCTACAAAAGGGTTGGACCCATTTTTTAAGAGTATATTATCTGATATATTATGTAAATTAAAGGAAAAAGGAGTGACTATATTAATGGTTACTCATGATATTGAGTTCTGTGCAGAACATGGAGACACATGTGCTATGTTTTTTGATGGAGGTATAGTAACTCAAGATACCTCAAGGGCATTTTTTGGAGGAAATAACTTTTATACTACTTCTGCTAACAGAATGTCTAGACATGTGTTTAAAAATGCCATAACTTATAAGGATGTGGTTGATTTATGCGACAAAAATATGATGTAAATCAATATGAAAAGGCTAGAAAAAAAAGGACAAAATTAGCTGCGTTAATTATATTTATTTTAATACCTTTAACTATATTTATAGGGATTAAGTTTTTAGGAGACAAAAAATACTTAATTATTAGTTTATTAATAATAATATATACAATGATTCCGTTCTTTTTAGTATTTGAAAGAAGAAAACCTAAGGCTAGAGAACTTGTAATAATAGCTATGATGTCAGCTTTAACGGTATGTGGAAACATGGTTTGTTATATGATGGTTCCATTTCAAGCAGGAACAGCTTTGGTTATAATATCAGGAATAGCATTAGGACCAGAAGCAGGTTTTTTAGTAGGATCACTAGCTAGATTTTCTTCTAACTTTTTTCAAGGGCAAGGTCCTTGGACTCCATGGCAAATGTTTTGCTGGGGAATACTTGGGTTTTTATCCGGAATAATATTCAATAAAGTAGATATAGATAAGATAAAATCAAGGAGTTTCCAAATTGTAAAAGGTCCTGTGTTAACTATATTAATTTCAATATTAGTAGCATATTTTATACATATAAAATGGGGAGATGGAACATTTTTAGGATGGAAACTTTATGTGTTTGGTGCAATTGGTTTAATAATTGGACTTTTGATACAAAGAAAAAGACTTCCTATCGATGATATAACTTTATCTATATATGGATTTTTAACTACATTTATTATTTATGGTGGAATTATGAATATAGCAACAATGGTTATGGCTAGTGCAATACCTAATACAGGAATATCCATAAGTTTTAAATCATTAGCTGTGCTTTATATTTCAGGGACACCTTATGATGCAGTACATGGATTAGGAACAGCATTTTTTCTATTCTGGTTTGGAGAAAAGGTGATTCAAAAGATCGAAAGAATAAAAATAAAATATGGTATATATAGATAAAGATAAAAGGTTGTTATAAAAGTTTTTATAACAACCTTTTTTAGTTAAATGTGATTTGTTTGTAAATAAGCAAGAACTTCTGCAGCATTTTCGGCTGCCTTGACTTTATCATATACCTTATCAATGAATCCGTTTTTGATTATGTAAGTAGTGCGAACTACACCCATAGAAACCTTTCCATACAGTTTCTTTTCCTTATAAACATCATATGCATTTATAGCCTTTAATTCTGGGTCTGATAAAAGGATAAAAGGAAGCTCTTGTTTTGATGCAAAGTTAAAATGAGATTTTATACTGTCTTTGCTTATACCAATTACAGGAACATTAAGTTTTTCATACTCCATATAAGAATCTCTAAAACCGCATGCCTGCTTAGTACATCCAGGTGTTGAATCCTTTGGATAGAAATATAAAACTACAGTAGGATGTTTCTCTAAAATTCCACTTAATGAAACTTCATTTCCATTCTTATCTTGCAAAGTAAAATCAGGTGCTTTTACTCCAACTTCTAACATAAAAATCATCTCCTATCATTTATCTCACATCTCAATATTTAAATCAATATGGATGTGTATTATCCTTAAAAATTATTTTAGTATAAAAGGTAAATAATATCAATGTATCTCTACAATTAGATCAATAATATTATCACCAGATACATTGAATGTAGTTACATTTAAAAGTATTACAGCTATTGTATAACAAGTTACGTTTATAGTACTTCCTGATAAGTAAATAGTTGCACATAAAAAATTCGCAAATTCACGGATACCTTTTTAAATAGTATACAAACAAAGTTAAAGAAGTAATCTGAACTACTTATAATTATTCCATTAATCTAGTAATATATGAAATTTATATGTTAGGTCTCCTTTATTTTGAAGAGAATTTGTATGGAATTTGTAAAAAATATATGGACTGAAATTTAAAATATATATTATATGATTGAATTAAGAAGATTTTATTGGGAAAATCATTTGAAATCACTCTAAATCAATATGATATATAGATAAATTGAATAAGTATATTGGAAAAGTGAAAGAATTAAGAAAAAGAACTTCATAAATTCTTCATAACTTTCCTAAGTACTTCTTCATACTTAGAAAATAAAATTAAACTATAATCAAGAAAGGATTTTGGTAAAAATGAAATGTTTAATTATAGTTCCGGCTTACAACGAGGAGAAAAACATATATAAGGTTGTGAAAGATATAAAATACTTTAATCCTAATGTGGATATAGTTGTAGTTAATGATGGGTCAACAGACGATACTTATTTTGAAGCTAAACGTGCTGGAGCAAAAGTTATTGATTTAAAATATAATCTTGGAATAGGTGGAGCAGTCCAAACAGGATATATATATGCTCTAAATAAGGATTATGATTTAGCAGTTCAAATAGATGGCGATGGTCAGCATGATCCTAGAGATTTAGAAAAGCTTATAGAAAATATGAAAAATGATAAGTGTGATATGATAATTGGTTCAAGATTCATAGAGAAAACTGACTATAAGCCAAGTATATTTAGAAATGCAGGGATAAAGTATTTTTCAAAACTTGTATCACTGTTATGTGGAAGAGCTTATTATGACACAACATCTGGGTATAGAATGGTTGGTAAAAAAGGTATAAGACTTTTTGCTGAATATTATCCAGTAGATTATCCAGAGGTTGAAACCATAGTGTATGCATGTAAACATGGACTACAAGTTAAAGAAGTGGGAGTGAACATGCAGGCAAGGTGTCAAGGAAAATCATCTATAACACCTCTTAAATCTGTTTATTATATGATAAAGGTGACGATATCAACCTTATCGGCTGCACTTTCCAAAATTTCATTTTAGAAGGAGGATAAAATGTGAATGTACTTATATTGATAATTATAATAGAGAGCTTACTAATATTGGCAGTCGTATCACAGATGATTAAGGTAAAGAAAGTGATAAAAAGACTTATTCAGGAAAATGCAGTGATTTGGGAGTATTTGAAGGAGAAAAAGAATTAGATGATATATATATTATTAGGAATAAATATATTACTTTTAGCTACAGGACAGATATTGTGGAAACTTGGAACTATGAAGGTAAGTTTTACAGCTTCTTTTAAAGGTATAATGGAACTTATTTTTAACCCCTATATATTAGGGGGTGGGGGATTGTATGTAGTTGCCACAGTATTATGGCTTTATATATTAAGTAAAGCTGAACTAAGCAAAGTATATCCTATCCAGAGTTTATGTTATGTACTTGGAACTATGGCTGGAGTTTTTATATTCAATGAAAAATTTACAACTAACAAGTTTTTAGGATTAAGTTTTATAATACTTGGAGCTTTTTTTATAGCTAAAAATTAAGCTGAATAGGGGATGATATAGGGATGTTTTTACTGAGAAATGAAGATAAAAAAACAAAGTATTTTATAATGGGAATAATATCATGTTTTTTGATTTTTTCTTTAATAATAATATTTAGATGGGGGAATTCAACACTTTTAGGAAGCTTGGAAACTTTTGATAATGATGATGTAAAATATATAAGAAGTGCATGGACCTTAGTTGACAAGGGAGTCTTAACATATGAGGATACTGTTACACCTACTGTTTTTATAATGCCGGGACTTACATATGTTTTAGCTGGCTTTACATGGATTTTTGGAAAGATGAATGGAATAATAGCCTTTAGAGTTTTTCAAGTATTGCTCCAATGTGGCAGTTTGTATTTGCTATTTCTAATAGCTAGAAAGATATTCAATAGTAAGATAGCCATTATAGCATGTATCATTGATGCACTATATTTTGTTGAAACTTATGTTACTAGCTTAGTACTTATGGAGTGCTTGTTTAAGTTTTTATTTCTTTTATTAATTTATCTAAGCATATATGCTCTTAATGAAAAGAAAACAAAATTTTATATAGCAGCAGGATTTGTATGGGCTATTAGTTGTTTATTTAGGCCGCCTATCGCAATATATCCCCTAGTTATATTGATATTTTGGATTAAAAACAAATACGAAGTCAAAGACATGATAAAATATGCTACTATAGTTTTTATGATATTCTGCATAGTTATGAGTCCATGGTGGATTAGAAACTATAAAGAGTTTAGCACATTCATACCTTTTACAAAGGCATCAGGGAATCCATTTCTTCAAGGAACGTTTCCTAACTATGATGATAGCGATGAATTTGGGGTTCCTTATGAAACTGGAAGCGACTATATAGATAACGATGCGAAGCAAGTAAAGATGGGGCTAGAAAGATTAAAGATATATGGAACTAAGGAACCATTAAAGTATTTCTTATGGTACACTGTAGGAAAGACTATAAAGCTTTGGGAATCACCATTTTATTGGAATGGAGTAAAAGGAATGGCAATATCAGCGATATGGCATTATATGATTCTTGTAACAGGAGCTCTTGGAATTGGTTTATATTTTAGGAAAAGGGAAAATAAGATGGCAGGCTTTGTACTTTCTATAATAGTTGTATTAAATATAAGTTATCTTCCGTATTTTACATTTAGTAGATATGCATATCCTCTTATGCCTCTTGTTATGATTTTTTCAGCGAATTTCTTTTATAGGATTTTACAAAGATGGAGGGAAAATAATGGGGAGAGATTTTACAATACTGATTGTTGATGATGAAGATGATATAAGGGATATGATAGAGATTTATTTAATTAATGAAGGTTTTAATGTACTTAAAGCTCAAGATGGACTAGAAGCATTAGAGGTTCTAAAAGCTAAAGAGGTAGACCTTATTGTCCTTGATATAATGATGCCGAAGATGGATGGAATAAGAACCTGTCTTAAGGTAAGAGAAGATAAAAAGCTACCAATAATAATGCTATCAGCTAAGGGTCGGGATAGTGATAAGATTTTAGGACTTAATATAGGAGCGGATGATTATGTGACAAAGCCATTCAATCCATTAGAGCTTATAGCAAGAATAAAATCACAGCTTAGAAGGGTGACCACATTTAATGAAAACAGTGAAAGTTACGAAAATGAGATAAAAATAGGTGAGATTAGGATAAATCTAAATAGTAGGGAGGTTTTCGTAGAGGATAACTTCGTAAGATTAACTCCAAGAGAATTTGATATATTAGTTGTATTGGCAGAAAATAGAGGTCATGTACTAAGTACAGAGCAGATATATGAAAAAGTCTGGAAAGAACCTTTTTATAATGCAGATAACACAGTAGCTGTTCATATAAGAAATATAAGAGAAAAAATAGAGATAGACCCAAAGAATCCTCAATACATAAAACTTGTATGGGGGGTTGGCTACAAAATTGAAAAGTAAGAATATAAAGATCAACATAAGCTTAAAACAGAAGCTTTTGATGATAAATATAATTGTAGTTCTAATCATACTTATTGCAACGTCTTTTGGGATTTTTACACTTAGAAACGAGGCAAACTTATCAACAATAATAAGTGATTTCAATCAGCTTTATACAGAAGCTGCTAGATATATAAACAAAAATGATTATAATTCAGAAAATTATCTTAACAAATTATCTGCATATAGAAAAGCTAAGATGGCTATAGTTGATAAAAACGGAAATATAATTATGAAATCAAATAATGTAACAGAAGATCATATTGATATGGAATATATGAGAAGAGTGTTTCAAGAAGGTATAAAGGATGGCAATCTGTATCAGCGTTATAATATATATATAAACAACAAAGAGGAAATCCTTTTTATATGGAAAGAGTTTAGGACTCCAAGCAAAGGAATACAAAATTTTTTAATCATAACTTTAACATCTGTAATAATAGCTATGACAATTTTATATTATTTTATAAACAAAAAAGTAGCTTATATAAAAGAATTGTCAAATGGAGCAAAGGAATTTTCTAATGGAAATTTAAATTATACACTAAAAGAAATTGGAAGAGATGAATTACAGTTATTAGCTGAATCTATGAATTCAATGGCTAAAAATCTAGAAGAAAAGATAGAGAAAGAGAGGGAAGAGGAGAGATTCAAAACAGAACTGATAACAAATGTTTCTCATGATTTAAGAACACCCTTAACATCTCTTATCGGATATCTTCAACTTTTAGATAATCCAAAGATAAATGATGAGGACAAGCTTAAGTATATTAGGATTTCTATAGATAAGTCTTACAAACTAAAGAGCCTTATAGAAGATCTTTTTGAATACTCTAAGCTTGAATGTAAACATATAAAATTGGAAAAGTCAGAGTCAAATATAATAGAAATAATAGAACAGAGTATAGGAGAATCATTTATAGAGGCACAGAAGAAGGATATGTTTTTTTATAAAGATTTTTCAACTTACGATATAAAGATTTCAATAGATTCAGAGAAGATAGGGAGAGTATTCGAAAATCTCATAAGCAATAGCATAAAATATGGACGAGATGGCACAAAAATAGATATACATGTAGATGAGGATGAAAGTGAAGTTAATATTAAAATAAAAAATTATATGGAAAAAGATGAATTTGATGATATAAAATCGGTGTTTAATAGATTTTATAGAGGGGATGTTTCCAGAAATTCTAAAATTGATGGGTCAGGACTAGGTCTTGCTATAGCTAAAGATATAATAGAACTCCATGAAGGTAAGATATGGGCGGAAAGTAAAGATAATATTTTTAGCATAAATATAAAATTGAAAAAGTAAATCAAGATATTTTTAACTTATATCTAAAGACTTATGTTTAGATTTATAGAAACTAAAAGGAGTCATCTAAATTTTAGATGATCCCTTTGTTTTAATAAATTTTATTATCTTTATAAAAGTCGATACTACAACAACACCAAAGGCTATTATTGCAGCAGATCCCAAAGTTGTAAGTATCACATCCCAAGTTTTCTGAGAATAACCTTGAACTGCTGCATACATAGTGTAGTACATGGCTCCTCCGGGAACTAGAGGAATTAAAGAACCTATGAGAAATACAGTTACAGGTGTCTTGAACTTTCTTGCGCATATTTCTGAATAAGCGCTTATACAGATTGATGCAAGAAATAAAGCAGGTATTATAGACATATTTAAGCCAACAAAAATTTTATATACAAGCCAACCTATACCACCACCTATAGCAGATAAAAGTAAGTTTTTGCCTCTTACATTAAAAAGTACACCTATTCCCAAAACACCTACAGCTGCAGCTAAGACTTCTTTTAACATATTATATACCTCCCATATGAATCTTTAGTAGGAAGATAGCAGCTGTTCCTAAGGCAATTGAAATCGCAACTAAAAATGCTTCAGCACCACGAGTAAGACCAGCTACTAAATCTCCGTGCATTGTATCCCTTATAGCATTGGTTATTAAAAGTCCTGGAACTAAAAGCATTATAGCTCCTATGGTAATAGTATCCACATTATCTCCAAGACCGAAATGGACAGAAGATATAGCCATTATTGCACCAAGCATCCCACTTAAAGCATTTACAAAGTACTGATTTAAATTTATACGTCCGCACCATACAGCTACAAATCTTAAAAGTATACCTATGAAAAAGGTACAAATAAAGTCGTGAAAAGTACTTCCAAATAGTATAGAAAAGCATGAAGCTGCTAAAGCAGCAGAAAATAGCTTTGTTTTATTATTATATCCTGTTATTGAATTAATCTCATCCAGCTGAGCTTCAAAGTCATCTAAAGAATATGCCTTTACAGCTAAATTCCTTGATAAGGTATTTATTCTAGAAACTTTCTCTAAATCCCAAGACATAGTTTTAACTCTTTTTACGTAGGTTTGAGTATTACAATACTTAGAACTTACAGAAACCATTATTCCAGTTGGAAGAACAAGACTTTCAGCATTTTTTATTCCGTAAGCATTACATATTCTTATTATAGTTTCCTCAGTCCTAAAAATCTCACCTCCGCTTTCGAGCATTATTTGACCTGCGTAAACTGCAAGGCGAAGAATTCTATCTATATCCAAGTTTTCCACCACCTTAAATGATACAAAATAATCTTCTTTTTTATATTATTTCAACTTTATAAAATAATACCTTTTCTAAAAAAATAAATCAATAATAATAGAGAAAAATGTGGATTATAGAAATAAAATTTTGATTAATTGGAAAATATATGTTGACATAGAAGAAGATATAGTATAAAATTTAATTAATAAATAATTATTATTAGTTAATAATTGAGATGGATGTAAAGAGGAAAGGGGATATTATGATGGAGTTAAAAGGATCAAAGACTGAAAAGAATTTAATGGAGGCTTTTGCTGGAGAATCACAAGCAAGAAATAAATATACTTATTTTGCATCAAAAGCTAAGAAAGATGGATATGTTCAAATATCTCAAATTTTCCAAGAAACTGCAGATAATGAAAAAGAGCACGCAAAAATTTGGTTTAAGCTATTAAATGACGGAATCGGATCAACTATGGAAAATTTAAAAGCAGCTGCAGAAGGTGAAAATTATGAATGGACAGATATGTATGCTAAATTTGCTCAAGAAGCTCATGAAGAAGGTTTTGAAGAAATAGCATACTTATTTGAAGGTGTAGCTAAGATAGAAAAGGAACACGAAGAGAGATATAAGAAACTTCTTCAAAACTTAGAAGATGGAAGCGTATTTAAAAAAGAAGAAAAATCAGTATGGCAATGTCTAAATTGTGGATTTATATATGAAGGTGAAGAGGCACCAGAAAAATGTCCAATCTGTGCTCATCCAAAGTCATATTTCCAATTAAGAAATATAAATTACTAAGAAAAGAATTCAAGCAAAATGTTGTCTATACTTTATAGACGACATTTTGTTTGTTTTTAAAGAAAAATATGAACATTCTATAAAATTGTATGTTATAAGGAAATATATTTACTTACAAATTTACACAAAATATAGTATACTAGTATCTAAGAAAGAAAAGAGATGAAAGAGAAGGATAAAATGGTGAGTTATTTTGAGAATATACCACAACCAATATCAACGGATGATGTATATAAAAGTATAAAAAAAAGAATATTAAAATTAGATTTAGAGCCTGGACAAAAAGTTAGCGAAAATCAAATGTGCCAAGAATATAATGTGTCTAGATCAGTTATAAGAACTGTATTTACTAGACTAAATCAACTAAAACTTGTTGAAGTATATCCTCAAAGAGGGACATATGTAAGTCTAATTGATTTAGATCATATAGAAAGTCTTTTGATGCTTAGAACTGCTGTTGAAAAGGAAGTTTTATATGAGATGTTTTGTAAATTAGGAAAAGCGGATAGAATGGCTTTAGTAGAAAGGCTAGAAGAGAATTTAAATAGACAGAAAAAGTATGATAATTATAAAAATTATGAGATAGAGTTCCAAAATCTTGATTCGGAATTTCATAAAATACTATTAGATAGTGTGAAAAGATATAAATTATTAGAGCTTTTAAATGATCAAATGGTACATATAGCTAGATGGAGAAACTTTAATGTTGCAGCAGAAGATAGAATGCATGAACTTATTGAAGAACATAGAAATATAATTGAATCTATAAGAAATGATGATCTTATTGCCGCACAGGAAAATATAGCGAAACATTTAAATACTATATCACGAAGTAATGATAAGGTAAAATTGCAATATCCTCAATATTTTATCAAGTAAATTTGTGAGAATATACAAAAAAGTGTATTTTTACTGTTGCTTATTTACTTTTTATTCAAAGATTGATATCATGGGTTTGTGGAATTGATTATTCAAGTAGTCAATTGTGCAAGCTTTTTTTGTTAATAAAGAAAAGTATTATTTTTTGCTACATCTTGTATACTAGCATACTTAGATTCAAGAATACATGTGGCAAATTTAATTTTGCTCAACTTTGTTAAAAATGTACCAAAGTATTTTACAAATTATAGATAAGGAGGGGAATAATATATATACTTTAGGAATTGACATAGGGTCTACCACATCAAAAGCAGTTATTTTAAAAGATGGAAAAGATATAGTAGCTTCCACTATAATCGTAGCGGGTACTGGTACTGTTGGGCCGCAAAAGGCTATGGATGAAATTTTTCAAAAATCAAAGATTTCTCGAGAAAATATCGATTACATAGTAGCCACTGGATATGGAAGAAAAACCTTTAAGGGGGCAGATTATGAAGTGAGTGAGCTCACTTGCCATGCAAAAGGAGTTAATTTTTTGTTTCCAGAAGTTAGAACAATTATCGATATAGGAGGGCAAGATGCTAAGGTTCTTTCCATAAATGCAGAAGGAAAGATGGTTAATTTTTTAATGAACGATAAGTGCGCTGCAGGTACAGGAAGATTCTTAGATGTAATGGCAAATATTTTGCAATTAGATATTAATGAACTAGAAGTTGAAGCAGCAAAGTCAGATAAGCCAGTAAAGATATCTAGTACATGCACTGTATTTGCAGAATCAGAGGTTATTTCACAACTTGCAATGGGAGTTCATATACCTGATTTAGTTGCAGGAATTTGTGAATCAGTGGCATGTAGAGTTGCATCCTTAGCAAAAAGAATAGGTATAAGAGAAACAGTGTGTATGAGCGGCGGTGTTGCACAAAATGGGGGAGTACGTAAGGCTCTAGAAAAAGAACTTGGAGTTACAATTGCTTACTCAGAAAAAGCTCAGCTTATGGGAGCTTTAGGCGCAGCACTGTATGCCTATGATAAATTAAATTAAAATTAAAGGAGGTCTTCTTAATGGGAGAAGGGGTTCAAAAACCAAAGTTCAAGCCGGATCCAAACTCAGCAAAGTATAAACTTGGTGAAATAATTGTAAACCACTACAAGGAAGTGCAAGAAGCAAAGGATAATGGAGAAAAAATAGGATGGTGTGCAAGTAACTTTCCGCAAGAGATATTTCAAACTTTAGGAATAAAGGTTTGTTACCCAGAAAATCAAGCAGCTGCAATTGCGGCAAGAGGTGCTGGAGAGAAACTTTGTAATATATCAGAAGCAGATGGATATTCTAATGATATTTGTGCATATGCAAGAATTAGTCTTGCTTATATGAAAATCAAAGATGCACCAGAACAGAATATGCCTCAGCCAGATTTTGTTCTTTGTTGTAACAACATTTGCAACTGTATGATTAAATGGTATGAAAATATAGCAAAAGAATTAAACATACCAATGATTTTAATTGATATTCCATTCAACCCTGATTATGAGGTATCAGATGCACAAATAGCTTATGTTAAGGGACAATTTTTAGCAGCAATTAAACAGCTAGAAGAGATAACAGGTAAGAAATGGTCTGATGAAAAGTTTAAGGAAGTTATGGAAGTTTCAAATCGTACTTCTAGAGCTTGGTTAGAAGCTACTTCTTATACAAAATATACACCATCTCCATTAAATGGATTTGACTTATTAAACCATATGGCTGTAGCTGTATGTGCTAGAGGTACTGTAGCAGCAGCAGACGCATTTGAAACTTTACTTGAAGAGTATAAGGCAGCTGTTGAAAATGGTACAAGCACTTTTAGAGGAGAAGAAAAACATAGAATAATGTTCGAAGGTATAGCATGTTGGCCACATCTTCGTGCCACAGCTACTGGATTAAAATCTAGAGGAATAAATATGGTAGCTACAATTTATGCAGATGCATTCGGATTTATATATGATGATTTTGATGGACTTATAAGAGCATATTGTAGAGTTCCAAATTCTATAAATCTAGAGCTTGCTCGTGACAAGAGAGAAGCTATTGTAAAGAAAACTAAAGCAGAGGGACTATTAGTTCATACAAATCGTTCTTGTAAACTTTGGAGTGGATTTATGTATGAGATGAGCCGTCAAATAGGAGAAGATTGTGAAATTCCTGTAACATCTTTTGACGGAGACCAAGCAGATCCTCGTAATTTCTCAGAAGCACAATATGAAACTCGTGTTCAAGGTTTAGCTGAAATTATGGATGCAAATAAGGGAGGTAAATAATTATGGCAGTTAATGAATTACTAAAACAATTTCATGAGATTGCTTCATCTCCAAAAAAGCAATTAGACAATTATCTTGCACAAGATAAAAAAGTTGTAGCTTGTGTTCCAGTTTACACACCAGAAGAAATAATTCATTCTATGGGACTTGTACCATTTGGAGCATGGGGAGCAGATACAGAAATAAAGGAAGCAAAGAGATATTTTCCAGCTTTCATATGCAGTATAATGCAATCAGTTTTAGAACTTGGAATGACAGGAACTTACGAAGGAATATCAGCAATAGTAATTCCATCTCTATGTGACTCATTAAAGTGTTTAGGTCAAAATTGGAAGTATGCAGTTCCAAGTATACCATTTATTCCAATGACTTATCCACAAAATCGTAATAATGAAGTAGGAAAGGCTTTCACAAAAGCAGGATATGAGAGAGTAATAAAGGATTTAGAAACTTCAACAGGAGCGAAGTTCTCTGAAGAAGAATTAAAAAAATCAATAAAGGTATATAATGCACATAATGAAGCTATGAGAAAATTAAGCAGAGTATTAGTGGATTATCCATCAATTACTGCATCTCAGAGAAGTGATATTTTCAAGAGTGCTTACTTCATGTTAAAAGAAGAGCATACTGAATTAGTTGAAAAGTTCTTAGTAGAACTTAATGAAATGCCTAAGAATGATAAAAAGAAGATTAAGGTTGTTACATCTGGTATACTAGCAGACAACAAAAACCTTCTAAATATATTTGAAGAAAACGGAATTCAAATAGTTGCAGATGATGTAGCTCATGAATCTAGACAATATCGTGTAGATACAAAAGAAGAAGGAAAGCCTTTAGAAGCTTTATCAGAAAAGTTTGCAAACATGGATAATTGTTCCGTATTATATGATGTTGATAAAAAACGTGCAGATTATATAGTTAATTTAGCTAAAGAATATAATGCAGATGGGGTTATTATGATCATGACAAAATTCTGCGATCCAGAAGAGTTTGATTATGTAATCATTAAGAAAGCATGTGATGCAGCAAATATAATGACATTACAAATAGAAGTTGACCGTCAAATGGTTAACTATGAACAAGCAAATACAATAGTTCAAACTTTTAAAGATATGATATAGGAAGGCTTATAGGAGGAAAAAAGGATGATAGATAAGAATAAAATGCCAGTAGCCATGGGAGTAGCATTTGTATGGTTTACAACACAATTTGGTGGAGGATTTGCATCTGGTGCTCAGTTAATTCAGTACTTTGTAGCATTTGGCATATGGGGATTAGTTACTCCAGTTTTAGCACAAGCAATAGGTGCTTTATTCCAATGGTATGCACTTCGTTATGCAAAGAAACATAACAAATATGACTATAAGAGCTTTAATGATAGTTTTTATGGAAAGTTTGCACCAATATTCTCAAATTTATATGAAATAGTATATATTATGCTTTTATGTTTAGCCCCTGCAGTTGCATTTGCTACTGGAGGAGCTACAATGCAAGAATTAACTGGACTTCCATATATGGTCTGTACAGTTATTATAGGAGCATTTATTTTCTTAATAACTATGTATGGAACTGATCTTGTAAGAAAAGCAGCATCAACTTTATCTGTAATTATAATAGTAGGTTTATTAGTAGTTTATATTCCAAACATAATAGCTCAATGGGGAAATATAACATCAAATATAAGTGCAATGGCAGCAGAAGCAGCACCTGTAGGTCCGGCCATGTGGAGCTGTTTTATATACTCAGCTTTCCAATTGGCATCTATAGGACTACTAGTTCAGCATGCAGAGTCATTTAAGTCTGAAAAAGAAGCTGGAACTAGTATGATATATGGATTCATAGTAAATGCAGGAATTATATTCTTATCAACTTTAGGTATGGTTGCAATAGTTGATAATCCAGTATTAGCAACAACTAATATACCAATATTAATATTAATTAGAGATGGGGTTGGATCTTCATTTATGACTCCAATCATCTCAATACTAATCATCTTAGGATCAATATCTACAGCTGTTAATATGATAGCTGGTGTAGTTCAACGTGTTACTAATTCTTTTGAAAAGCCAGAGGTTAGGGAAAAAGCAAATGGTAAGCCAACTAAGATGACAATATGTACTGCTTTAGGATTCACAATTTTAGCATTTGGAATTGCTCAATTTGGATTACTTCCACTTGTTAAGAAGGGTTATGGATACCTAGGCTATGTAACAATTGCTGTTGTAATAATACCATTTATTATAAGAATGGTTATGGAAGCAATAGGTAAAACAGAATAAGAATTATTACTATCCGATGTTTAGACATCGGATAGTAATAATAAATAACATGTATACAAGTATACTAAAATGTTTTGGGAGTGTATGATATGAATAACCTTATCTCAAAAACAATAGGAGAGTGTTTAAATGAACGTGCAAAAACAACTCCAAATCTTTGCGGATTGAGCTATAGAGATTATAGCTATAGCTGGAGGGAAGTTGATGAAATTTCTGATTTCCTAGCATTAGATTTTTTAAAGCTAGGAATAAAGAAAGGAAGTCACGTGGCAATATGGAGTGTAAATAACCCTAATTGGGTATTATCCTATTTTGCACTAGTAAAGATAGGAGCGGTAGCTATATTGGTAAATACCTGTTACAAGGAAGTAGAACTTGTACAAATCCTAGAATATGCAGATGTAGAGTTTATTCTTTGCGGAAGAAGCTGTAAAAACACTAACTATGATGAGATATTAAAGAATATAAATACATCCAGATTGCCTAAATTAAAAAAGATACTTTATTTAGAAAAAAATCAGGAAATTAGATGGTATATGAGGGGGGATTATCCTCTTTATATGAATGATGAAGAAAAAGAAATTCTTCTAAAAGCTAAAGGTAATGTTTCAATAGATGATACAGCTAGTATAATGTTCACCTCAGGTACTACAAAAATGCCAAAAGGTGTTAAACTTTCTCACTATAGTTTAATAAATAATTCATTAGAGCTTACAAGACAAATGAAATGGACATCAGAAGATAAAATGTGTATAGCAGTGCCACTATTTCATTGTTTTGGAATAACTGCTGGAATATTATCAGGAGTTCATTCAGGAGCATGTCTTCATTTACTTAAATATTATAAGACTTTAGAAGTTTTAGAGCAGATTGAAAAATATAAATGTACTGTTCTAAATGGAGTGCCAACAATGTTCATGGCTCTAGTGAGAAATACAAAACTGAGAAATTATGACCTCTCTTCTATAAAAAGCGGCATTGTAGCTGGATCTGCTATTCATCCAGAGGAGTATATAAATATATGCGAGTGTTTAAAGATAAAACATCTTCAAACATCCTATGGACAGACTGAAACATCACCGTGCATTTCAATATCAGATTATGAAGACTCTATGGTGGTTAAAGCAAATACTGCTGGTAAATGCATAGACAATGTAGAACTTAAGATATGGAATAAAGAGCAAAATCGAGAAGCTTTAGAAAATGAAATTGGAGAGATTTTGACTCGAGGATACCATGTGATGCAAGGTTACTATAATATGCAAGAGGAAACGAAAAGCACAATTGATACTGAAGGATGGCTTCATACTGGAGATTTAGGTTTTCTAGATTTCAATGGATATCTTCATGTAACAGGCAGAATAAAAGAAATGATAATTAGAGGTGGAGAGAATATATCTCCTCTAGAAATTGAACACTGGATTAGAAAATTAAATTGTGTTGAACAAGTAAAAGTAATAGGAGTACAAGCTGAAGTTTTACAAGAAGAGATAGCGGCTTGCATAATACCAAAGCAAGGAATGAACTTAGATGAAGATGAGGTAAAAAGCTTTGTAGCTGAGAATCTCGCTGATTATAAAGTTCCTAAATATATATTGATTTTTGATGAATTCCCATTAACTTCTAGTGGAAAGATTCAATTAGGAGAATTAAGAAGACAGATAGAAAAGAGAATAAAATAAGAGGAGGACTAAAAAATGTATTTTACAGAACAACATGAGTTAATCAGAAAATTAGCAAGAGAATTTGCAGAAAAAGAATTAACTAGTGAAATCCTTGATAAGGTTGAAGAGACAGGGGAGTTTCCTCAAGAAATTTTAGACAAGATGGCAAGAGCCGGATTCTTCGGAATTAAAGTTCCAAAGGAATTAGGTGGACAAGGAGCAGATTCACGTGCTTATGTAATTGTTATGGAAGAAATAGCAAGAGTAAGCGGAGTTGCAAGTATATATGTTTCTTCTCCAAACTCATTATCAGGTGGTCCATTACAACTTTCAGGTAATGATGATCAAAAAGAAAAGTATTTAAGACCAGTAGTTACAGGCACAAAGAAGTTAGCATTTGCTTTAACAGAGCCAGGTGCTGGTTCAGATGCAGGTGGAATGACTACAACAGCTGTAAAAGATGGAGACTACTATATATTAAATGGACGTAAATGCTTTATAACAGCAGCACCACTTGCTGATTATTCAGTAATTTATGCTAAAACAGATATGACAAAAGGAACAAGAGGAATAAGTGCTTTTGTTGTAGATATGAAGCTTCCAGGTGTATCTTGCGGAAAGCCAGAACATAAGATGGGACTTATAGGCTGTGCTACAAGTGATATAATCCTTGAAAATGTAAGAGTTCATAAGAGCGACTTATTAGGAGAAGAAGGAAAAGGATTCATAAATGCAATGAAAACTCTAGATACAGGACGTATGGGGGTTGCTGCTCAAGCTATAGGAGTTGCTCAAGGTGCATTAGATGAAGCTATAAAATATGCAAAGGAAAGAAAGCAATTCGGTAGAAGAATTGGAGATTTTCAAGGAATAAGCTTTATGATTGCTGAGATGGCAACTAAGTTAGAAGCAGCAAAACAGCTTGTATACAAAACTGCATACTTAATGGATACACATCAAGATGCATCAATGGCAGCATCAATGGCAAAATACTTTGCTTCAGAAGCTTGTAATGAAATAGTAGCAAAAGCAGTTCAAATTCATGGTGGATATGGATTCATAAAGGATTATAAGGTTGAGCGTATGTATAGAGACTGTCGTGTATTCACTATTTATGAAGGAACATCTCAAGTACAACAAATGGTAATAGCAGGAAAGTTACTAAAAAAGTAGAAGGAGGACATTAGAAAATGAAGATTTTAGTTTGTGTAAAACAAGTACCAGATACTAACGAAGTAAAGATCGATCCAGTGAAAGGAACCTTAATTCGTGATGGCGTTCCAAGTATCTTAAACCCAGATGATGCAAATGCTCTAGAAGCAGCATTAGCTTACAAGGATAAAAATCCAGATACTGTAGTTGCAGTTCTTACAATGGGACCTCCTCAAGCAACTTACATGCTAAGAGAATGTCTTGCTATGGGTGCTGATGAAGCATACCTATTAAGTGACCGTGCATTTGGTGGAGCTGATACATGTGCAACTTCAACAACAATTGCAGCTGGTATCAAAAAGGTAGAGGGAGTAGATGTAATCTTTGCAGGTCGTCAAGCAATAGATGGAGATACTGCTCAAGTAGGACCTCAGGTTGCTCAAAGATTAGGACTTCCAGTTGTAACTTATGTTCAAGATATAAAACTAGAAGAAGGAAAAGCAATAGTTCACAGACAAATGGAAGATGGATATGAAGTTATAGAAGTTCAAACACCATGTGTGTTAACTGCTGTAAAAGAATTAAATGAGCCTAGATATATGTCTATAAGTGGAATCGTTGATGCTTATAAGAAAGATATAACTGTATGGAATCATGTAGATGTAGAACTTAATCCAAAGGATTGTGGATTAAATGCATCTCCAACACAAGTATTCCGTTCATTCACTCCACCTCCAAAGGGAAAAGGAGAGATGTTAAACGGTTCTGTAACTGAAATGGCAAGTACAGTTATAAATAGATTAAAAGAAAAACATTATATATAAGTAGAAAGGACGGATGAAACATGGCTGTTAATGTAATAAAAGAAAAATGTAAAGGCTGCTCTATTTGCGTAAAGAACTGTCCTTTTAGTGCAATCACTATGGAAGGAAAGTTAGCTGTAATAGGATCATCTTGTACAGGATGTGGAGTTTGTGTAGAGAAGTGTCCATTTAAAGCAATAGAAAAGACAGAAGAAGAGAGAGAAATAAAAGACTTAAGTGCATATAAAGGTGTTTGGGTATTTGCTGAACAAAGAGAAAAGAAAATCATGCCAGTTGTTATTGAACTTCTTGGTGAAGGTAAGAAGCTTGCAGAAGAAGTTGGATGTGAACTATGTGCAGTTCTTTGTGGATCTGACGTTGAAGGACTAGCTGATGAATTATTCGAATATGGAGCAGATAAAGTGTATATAGCTGATTCTCCAGAGCTTGAAAAGTACACTACAGATGGATATACAAAAGTTATATTTGAAGCTATCGAAGAGTACAAGCCTGAGATAGTATTACTTGGAGCAACTCACATAGGACGTGACTTAGGTCCATGTCTAGCAGTAAAAGCAAATACTGGTTTAACTGCAGACTGTACAATGCTTGAGATAGACCCAACAGATAAAAAGATAAAGCAAACTCGTCCAGCATTTGGTGGAAACTTAATGGCTACAATAGTGTGTCCAAATCATCGTCCACAAATGTCTACTGTAAGACCAGGAGTTATGACAAAGGCAGAACGTACTCCAGGTAAGAAGGGTGAAATAGTTAAATTAAATGTTTCATTCAAAGAAGGAGACATAAGAACAAAAGTATTAGAAGTTGTTAAGAGTATGAAAGAAACTGTTTCTTTAACAGATGCTGAAATCATCGTAGCTGGTGGTATGGGACTTGGAAAAGCAGAAGGCTTTGATCTATTAAAGGAATTAGCAGATAAATTAGGCGGTATAGTTGCATCATCTAGAGCAGCTGTAGATGCTGGATGGATTGATCATGCATATCAAGTAGGACAAACAGGAACTACTGTAAAACCTAAGATATATATAGCATGTGGTATTTCAGGAGCTATACAGCACGTAGCTGGAATGCAGAATTCAGAACAAATTATAGCGATTAATACTGCAGAAAATGCGCCTATATTTGAAGTAGCGGATTACGGAATAGTAGGAGATTTATACAAAGTTATACCTGCTATGATAGAAGAATTAGGAAAATAATATGTATGAATAAAAAGATAAAGCAGGCATCGAGTTATTGCTTAGGATTATTATTACTAGCTTTTGGGGTGACATTTTCCATTAAATCTAACTTAGGAGTGTCACCAATTAATTCAATACCATACGTTTTAAGCTTGATAACAGGATTAGATCAAGGAGTTTTAACCACATCTGTATTTTGTATATTTATATTGATGCAGATAATTATACTGAGAAAAGACTTTAAACCAATCAATTTATTGCAAATTGTATTTTCTAGTCTTTTTGGATACTTCGTGACTTTTTCTAATAGTATATGGACATTTGAAGTTCCAAATAGTTATAGTTTTAGGTTAGGACTTCTTGTCATCAGTATGTGTTTTGTAGCTCTTGGATTAATGTTCTATCTGGCAGCGGACATAGTTCCGATGCCAGCTGAAGGAACGATGATAGCTATTCAGCTTAAAACAGGAATTGAATTTTCTAAGATTAAAGTCATGTTTGATACAGCAATGGTTATAATAGCAGGAATACTTTCATTAGTATGCTTTCGTGAATTACAGGGGGTACGAGAAGGTACACTTATTGCAGCCATAGGTATTGGAAAGATTTTAGGGATACTTAGAAAGAAATATCAAAAGACAGTAGAGGATTTTGTACACAATTTGTAAAATATAAATTTAAATTTAAATTTAAATGAGGGAGGCTCTTAGATTATGAGCGAAAGAAAACCATTAAAAGGTGTTAAAGTTGTAGAACTTGCCACTTTCATAGCTGCAGCAAGTGCAGGAAGATTTATGGCCGATTTAGGTGCTGATGTTATAAAGATAGAATCTGCAAAAGGAGATCCACTTAGATACACAGCGCCATCAGAGGGAAGACCTCTAGATATGTATGAAAATACTACATGGGAATTAGAAAATGCAAACAAGCGTTGTATATCTTTAAATATGAAAGATCCTGCAGGAAAAGAAGCATTCTTTAAATTATTAGAAACTGCAGATGTTTTAATAACTAACTGGAGAGTTCAAGCGCTTGAAAGAGCAGGACTTGATTATGAATCATTAAAGGAAAGATACCCTAAATTAGTATATGCTATATGTACTGGTTATGGTGAGTATGGTCCAGATAAAGATTTACCAGGATTTGATTTCACAGCTTATTTTGCAAGAGGAGGATATTTAGATTCTCTACGTCAAAAAGGAACTGTACCAATGAATGTTGTTCCAGGAATAGGTGACCACAATGTAGGTATGAATCTTGCTGCTGGTATACTTGCAGCTCTTTATCAAGCTAAGGTAACTGGTAAAGGAGAAAAAGTTGAAACAAGTTTATTCGAAAGTGCTATATACAACATGGGAATGATGGTACAAGCAGCTAACTATGATGGTATTGCTAGACAATATCCAATAAACATACGTGAAGGTGCAAATCCATTCAATTCAGCGTGGAGAACTGCTGATGATCGTTTTATACAAACTTGTATGCCTGATTACAACACTTACTATAAGAAATTCATTGCTGCAATTGGAAGAGAAGATTTAGTAGAAAGTGAAAAATACTTCCCAATCCAAAATGTTCAAGCACAAGGTGTTGGAACTGAAGTTTATGATATAGTTATGGAAGCTTTCGGAAAGAAAACAGTATCAGAATGGAAAGAGATACTTAGAGCAGCAGATATACCATTCAGCGTTGCACAATCATGGACAGAAATTCTTGAAGATGAGCAAGCATGGTCAAATAACTGCTTCCACAAGATGAAATATGACAATGGAAACGAAAGAACTTTAGTACGTCTACCAGTTAAGTTCCACGAAATGGGAGTGCCAGAATACAACCGTGGACCACTTATAGGAGAACAAGGTGTAGAAGTTTTAACTGAATTAGGTTACACAGCAGATCAAATAAAAGAATTCTTAGACAATAAAACATTATTTGTTTGGGAAGATCAAAAATAATATATTTGGATAAAATAAAGCCATGATAATGAAAGTTATGATGTGACCCCCAAAAGTTAGACTTTATTAGCGAGACAGTTTCGGCTGCCTCGCTATTTTTATGCAGCCAAGAGTTTGAGTCTGTATTGCACAGGACTCATCCATCCTAGTTTCTCTTTAATCCTTTGTTCATTGTAGTACTTTATATATCTTTCTATTTCAGATTTCAATTTCTCATAACTGTAATAAACAACACCATAGTATATTTCCTGTTTCAAGAGTCCAAAGAAGTTTTCCATTACAGAATTATCGTGACAGTTTCCCTTGCGGGACATGCTCTGAAAAATCCGCTCTTCTTTAAGACGATGTGAGTATGACTTCATCTGGTAAGCCCAGCCTTGGTCAGAATGAAATGTTCTTCGATATGGGCAATCAGATGTTATTTCAATGGCTTCATTTAGAGCATTTATCACATTGGTGGCAGAAGGCCGCCTATCAATACCGTAACTTAAAATCTCACTGTTACACATATCCATAAACGGATCCAAGTATAGTTTGTGCATCGTCATATGTCCCTTAGAATCTACCTCATAGTATTTAAACTCAGTAGTATCTGTTGTGATTTTCTGATGAGGGATATTGGTATTAAAACGTCTTCTGATTCTGTTGGGGGCAACTGTTCCGACCTTGCCTTTGTAAGAACTATATTTACGACTTTTTCTAGTAAAGGAAGCAACTTGGAGATTTAGTTTCTGCATGATTCTCTGTACTTTCTTTTTATTAACAATAAAGCCCTGATTTCGAAGTTCACCATATATTCTACGATAGCCATAATCCTTGTTTGTGTTATGTATTTCTAAGATTTTATCCTCAATTGCCTGGTCAGGATTTTCCCTATCAAATCTTTTCTGCCAGTACATATATGTTGCCTTCGGAAAGCTAACAATTGCGAGAATATCTTTTAGTTTGAAGTCTCCTCGGAGGCTGTGGATGATTCTCGCTGTTTTTTCAGAAGAGTTTCCTCCTCTAAACGCAGCCTCCTCAGTTCTTTTAAATAGGCATTCTCAATTTTAAGTTTTAAAAGTTCATCTTCAAGTTGTCTCAAATGTTCAGCACTTGTGTCTACTGGAGTAATTTCTGAAGATAACTGTACTTTTTCTTTCTTATTATTTGACACCAATGACTTCTTACGACCTTTCTTCTTCGGTCTCAATGCATCAACACCTGCAATATTAAAATCATTGACCCATTTACATATCTGTACTGGGTTGTTGATTTTCTCTTGGAGAGCTAAATCCTGATACGAAACCTCACTTGATAAATATAACTCTACCACATGAAGTTTATATTCAAAAGAATAATTATTTTTTTTTCTTGAGCGCTTTAATCCTTCATCACCCATTTTGGAATAAGATAATACCCACTTCTTAATGTTACTCCACGCAGGAATACCATAAGTCTTGGCAAGATACGGATATCCGCCTTCACCATTTAAATATGCATCAACAACCTTTTTCTTAAATTCATAACTGTATTTTGCCATAAAAAATCGACCTCCAATTCGTTAGATTTTTGGTCTAACTTTTGGGGGTCGGTTCATTATCATGGCTTTTATGATATAATTTTTATAATATACTTTAATTAAGCGGGTGAAAATAGTGAGAGTTATGACATTTAACCTTAGAACAGATAGCATATTTGATATAAGAAATCCATGGAAGAGTAGAAAGACCATGGTTAATAATATAATAGGAATGTATTCTCCTGATATAATAGGAGTTCAAGAACTTAATAATAGCATGTTTAGAGATTTAAGTGAAAGTGTAAAAGATCAGTATAATATAGTTGGAGAGGCAAGGACTAAAAAACTTTTTGCTGAGAAAAATGATATTTTAGTTAAAAAGAACCATACAATAAAAAATCATACTACCTTTTGGCTATCAAATAAGCCTGAAAGAGTAGGAAGTTCTCAGTGGCATTCATTATTTCCCAGGATATGCACAACAGCATTAATAGAGATGGAAAGTGGAGAGATGGTGAGAGTTTATAATACACACTTAGATTGCATATCACCATGGGCCAGAGATTATGGACTTAAAAAGATAAGTGAAATTATAGAGCAGAATTACGAATCAGAAAATGTACCTGTTATGGTTATGGGAGATTTTAATGCAACACCAGGTAGCAAGACAATACAAAACTTTATAGCCTTAAATAAGGATAAGAGAAACTTTATAGCTGTTCAAGAAAGCAATAAAGAAATGTATAGTGAATCTACCATGAGCAAATTTAAAGGTTCTACTAAAGGGTTACACATAGATTATATATTTGTTTCAGATGAGTTTAATGTTATGAGTAGTGAGATTGTGAGATACAATGAAAATGGGAAGTATCCATCAGACCATTATCCACTTATAGCTGAATTGACATTATAAATTTTATGGGGGAGAGTCAATGATTCCTATAATTATTTCAGTAGTGCTTTCGTTTATAAGCACAAATATAGATGACATATTTGTGCTTATGATACTTTTTTCAAAAGCAAATTCAAACAAGAAAAAACGGTATGTATGCATAGGTCAATATATAGGAATAGGTATGTTGGTACTAATAAGTGTTTTAGGAGCTTTAGGTATTTCTATAATATCAGAGAAGTATATAGGATTTTTAGGGTTTATACCAATATTTATTGGAATAAAGGAGCTTTATGAATATAAAAGATGTAAAGTTGAAGAAAATGATGTGGTGGAAGTAGGAGATGATTCATCAAAGATTTCAACACCTAATTTACTAAAAAAATATATACCAGCAGATGTAATTAAGGTATGCATGATAAGCATAGCCAATGGAGCGGATAATATAGGAATTTATATTCCTATGTTTACAACTATGACACCAATATATTTAATTGTTACAATTATAATATTTGCTTTTATGATAGGTCTATGGTGTATATTTGCTATAAAACTAGTAAACTATCCATTCATAAAGGATAAGATAGAGAAATATAAAGATATATTAGTACCAGTAATATTTATTATGATAGGAACCTTTATATTGATAGAAAGTGGAGCACTTAGCTCAATAATAATATAAATTAGGAATATAAAAAGCAATTTAATAGGAGGGGCAAATGCGTAGTGAGAAGGAAATGTTTAATTTAATCTTAGGTATTGCAAAGAATGATACCAGAATACGTGCGGTATATATGAATGGTTCAAGGACAAACCCTAATGTTATACCAGATATCTTTCAGGATTATGATATCATATACGTTGTAAAAGAAACAAAATCTTTTATAGAGCAGAGAGATTGGATCGACATTTTTGGTAAGCGTTTGTATATGCAGTATCCTGAAGAAGGTTACTATTATAAGCATGATATAGAGAATAGTTATGGATGGCTTATTCAGTTTGAAGATGGAAACAGATTAGACCTTCATGTATGCACTTTACCTCATGTGCTAAAAGAAATTAGAAATGACAGACTTTGCAAAATATTGCTTGATAAAGATGAATGTCTTCCAGATATGCCTGAGGCAACAGATGAGGATTATTGGGTAAAGAGACCCATAGAGGGTCAGTTTCTTGATACCTGCAATGAATTCTGGTGGTGCTTAAACAATGTAGCAAAAGGATTATGGAGAGAAGAAATTCCATATGTAATGGACATGCTAAATTATTATGTACGCTCTCAACTAATACGAATCATGGGATGGAAAATAGGATTTGAAACAAATTTCACCGTTAGTATAGGAAAGTCAGGAAAATATGTGTATAAATTTTTAGAGAAAAATGAATGGGATAAATTTTTAAAAGGCGTTAATGTAATGCCGAAAGATGCAAATGAGATATACTATTAGGATAAAAATATAAAAGTAGCAAGAGTAATTTTCTTATATTACCATATATATGTATATTATTCGCTTTTTATATTGACTTATAATATCCATATATGTTAATATTTAATTATAATTAAATATATTATGATTACAGTGCATGCGTAATAGCATACTTAAATGGGAATACGGTGTAAATCCGTAACAGTCACGCTGCTGTATGGTGGACGAAAACCCAATAATGTCACTGGAGAGGTTTCTCTGGGAAGGCGGGTAAGTAGGGTGAAGCTAAGTCAGAATATCTGCTGTAATTACAGACAATATTTAGCCTTTCGGCAGAAGAGGTGGTCTGGATAATAGGTGTAGTGCACATATTATAAATAGTATTTTCTGCCATTATGGAGTTTTTCATAATGGTTATTTTTTTGTGATACAAATAAAAGCAGGCTGTCGAAAGATAGTCTGCTTTTATTTTTGAATTGAGATAGAGAAGGACATGCCATGTAAATATAACTTTAAAGTTATATTAATATATAATATTTTAAAATTTTAAGTAAAGGGGAGAATGTTGTGAGAAAAAATAAGGAAAAGATCTTGTCTATCCTTCTTGTGTTTATGATGGTATTTTCCATACTTGTTCCGCCAGTATTTGCATCAGCAAGTACCACTGGTGAAATATCCATTGAAACCACATTGACAGATGGCATGACTTTAAAAGGAAGTAAAAAAACCTTTGATGTTATTGCTAGAGATGCAAACAATAAGAAGATAGTTTCATCAGTGACACTTAATGGTGACCCTGTCAAGGTTAATTGGGACGATGATGTAAAAACAAGCTATACTCTTAAATTTATCAAAGAAGGTGAAAATACTGTTATTGTATCTGCTGGGGGAAAATCTCAAACATATAGGATAATATATCAAAAGGCACAGCCTGGAGATCTCATTGGATATTCAACATGGACAATAGAAGCTTTAACAATTGGAAGTGGTTTTATTGAACTTCCAATGCAGGTGCCAATTTATGAAGGTGAAAATGCTGCTGTAATGTTGGACAGACTTTTAACTGAACATGGATACTCCTATAGTCGTACAGGTAATTTGGAAAGCTCTTTCTATTTAGCGATTTTAGGAAATGGGGGAGCAAACAACTTATACAACGATAGTAGTTTTAAATATGGTTGCCAAGACCCTGCAAAAGGAAAGAAACTAAGTTTACCTCTCAATCCAACAGATCAGATTCCAAAGGATTTAATATCAGTACTAGAAAAGGAAGGAATTGCTTTAGAAGATGCTCTTTATGTTGATGAAAATAATAAACCTTATGGATTAGGTGAGTTTGATTATACATCTATGTCTGGTTGGATGTATGCAATTAACTCTAAGTTTCCTAATGTAGGTTTTGCTGATTCATATGTATCTGATGGAGATGTTGTACGTGTCCAATTTACTCTTTATGGTTATGGTGCTGACATTGGTGGAGGATATGCAATGGGTGGAGTAAACACTGATTATTACTCTGTTGCTAATAAAGATAAATTGATGACAGAAATTGCACGTATTAATTCAGCTGATGATAAAGATAAAATTTTGGCTAAGAAAGGCGTAAAACAAGCTTATGAAAACGCTATTACAGTTGCAGAACAGTTGAATGCAAAACAAGAGGCTGTAGATAAAGCTTATATGGAGCTTCAAAATATTTTAAAATTTTAATTAAATAAGTAAAGGAGAGAATATTGTGAGAAAAAATAAGGAAAAGATTTTGTCTATCCTTCTTGTGTTTATGATGGTATTTTCTATATTTGTTCCGCCAGTATCTGCATCAGCAAGTACCACTGGAGAAATGCCTATTAAAATCACATTAACAGATGGAACAACAGAAGTAACAAATATTGAGAGAAGTGAGATTTCAGTAGACCCTGGGAATGATGGCGAAAAAACTACAATACCTTTATTCAATGCTGAAATACCTTCAGGAACAGAATATGTATATATTTACTATCCTGCTGGATCTGATATATCAAAGTATTGTGCTTGGTATGATCAGACTTTAGATCAATATCCTATGCAAGAAGAAGGAGAATATACACTTGAGAAGTTAGACGATGGATCTTTCAAACTTAGAGTAAAAGTTGATAAAACAGGAGATGGAAATGCTGATACTTTCATAATGAAAGATAGCAAATTAAAGCTTGTAAACGCTGTTGCATTTAAGTTTAAAGATGGTTCAGGGGGTATTGCTGCTACAGGAGTTTCTCTAAATAGAAACAATGCAGAGATAAAAAATGGTGAAAAGCTTCAATTAGAAGCTAAAGTAGAGCCTAATAATGCTGCAAATAAAAAAGTAACTTGGAAATCTTCTGATAGCAATATTGCATCAGTTGATGAAAATGGACTTGTAACAGCCAATGCTAAGGGAAAAGCTATAATTAAAGTTACAACATTAGATGGCAACCATACATCAGAATGTGAAGTATCAGTGCTTCCAAGTGATAGTGAATTAGCTGTTGAGGTTAAAATTGCTACAACACCAGAAGATGCAATTATATTCTTAACTGATGTAGATGGAAATCGTATTCTACCTCTTGAAAATGGGAAATATTCTTTAAAGAATGGCTTAAAATATGATTATATTGCTACAAAGTATGGTTATGTGTCTAAGGCTGATAGTTTTGTAGCTGGTGAAGAAACACTTAATATAGTATTAGAAAAAGCAACGGATAATGAGGCTATAAAGCCTAATATTCCGTCTCAGTGGCCAAATTTTAGAGGTGATCAAAACAATAATGCTGTTGTAAATATGAAAACTCCTAAAAATGCAAATGAAGCTACTTTATATTGGTCAACTAAAAAAGGATCAGGCTATGGCGGCAATGCAATTGGATCTCCAATTATTGTTGATGACTATTTAGTTTTTTGTTCTGGAAAATCACTTTATAAAATGAATAAGTTCACAGGAGAAGTTATGGAACAAACGGGCAAAATGGTTGGAAATTCAAATTTCAATATAATTCCACCAACATATGCTGAAGGAATGATTTTTGTAGGATTAGCTAATGGTACTATTCAAGCTTTCAATGCTGACACTTTAGAATCATTATGGGTTTATAAAGACTCATTAAGAGGACAACCTAATAGTCCAATTGTATATAATGACGGCTATGTGTATACTGGATTTTGGAAAAATGAAAGAAGAGAGGCAAATTATGTATGTGTTTCAGTCACAGATGAAGATATTCATAACACACTAGAAGAAAAAAAAGCTACATGGAAGCATGAACAACGTGGAGGTTTCTACTGGGCTGGATCTTATGTATGTAATGACTTTGTACTTGTAGGCACAGATGATGGAGTAAGCGGATATTTATCAGATACTTCAAATTTTCTTTCATTGAACCCAAAGACAGGAGAAATAATTGACAAAATTGAAAATTTAAACGGTGATATAAGATCATCTGTATCTTATGATAAGGTAACAAATCGTTATTATTTCACTTGTAAAGGTGGAAGTTTCTACAGTGTTGCAGTGAATAAAGATGGAACTTTTAAAAAGGATCCATCAGGTGTTCAAGGATATGACCTTAAAGAAATTTTACTTGATAATGGTGCAAATGAACCAGAATTACCTCCAATGAGTACATCTACTCCTGTTGTTCATAATGGACGTGCATATATAGGAGTTTCAGGAACTTCACAGTTTGGACAGTATAGTGGACATAATATTACTGTAATTGATCTAAAGAAATGGGAAATTGCATATAAAGCACCTACAAAAGGATATCCTCAAACTAGCGGATTGTTATCTACTGCTTATGAGGATGAAGATGGATATGCATATGTTTACTTTATAGATAATTATACACCTGGACAAGTGCGTGTAATAAAAGATAAGCCTGGAGTAACTTCAGTTATTGATGGAGTAACTGAACAATATGGTAATGGTGAAATATTGAAGGGGTGTGCACCTGTACTATTTACACCATCTGGAGATGAAGCACAATATGCAATTTGCAGTCCAATTGTAGACAGTGAAGGTACAATGTACTTTAAGAATGACTCTGCACGTATGATGGCTTTAGGTAGCAAAATAGATCATATAGCAATTACTGAAAAGCCACAAAAAACCACTTATGTGGAAGGAGAAACATTTGATTCCACTGGAATGAAAGTTACAGCTTATCTTATGAATGGATTACAAAGAGATATTACTAAATATGTTTCATTTTCTAAGGATCCATTAACAAAATCAGATACTGATATTACTATTTCCTACAATTATGTTAAGTATGGTGATAAGTTTAATGCTGAAAATGGAAATGAAACAAATGTAACTGTTATCCCTCCTGAAACTTATATTGACCTAGTTATATTATCATCAGGAGATCAAGATACAATTACTCATGTTAAAGGATTAATTGATGCTATTGGAGATGTAACTCTAGATAGTGGCAAGGCAATCGATATAGCTAGAAAAAGCTATGATGCTTTAGATGAGTCTTTAAAAGAATATGTTTCTAACTACAATGTTTTAACTGCTGCTGAAGCTGAATATGACGCTATAAGTAATGTGGTATCTCAAATAGAAGCTAATAAAGAAGTTTCTTATTCTAAGGCAGAAGATATAAGAAAAGCTAGAGAGGCTTATGAAGTCCTAACTTCAGAGCAAAAGGCTAAGATTACGAATTACCAGACATTATTAGATGCAGAAAAAGAACTTCAATCTTTAATTAATGAAATTGAGAATGTTAAAACATCAATTAATAATATCGGAACAGTAAGTCTTGATAGTGAAGAGGCAATTACTATGGCACGTAAGGCATATGATGCACTTCCAGAAGATTCAAAGGCTGGAGTTGACAACTATAATGTATTAACTGATGCAGAAGCTTCCTTAAAGACATTGAAGGAAGATGCTGATTCTGGTCAAAAACCTTCAGAAGATGAAAAAACGTCAGAAGATACAAAGCCTTCAGAGGATGAAAGAACTCAAGAGGTACCTTCAACAGGTGATGAAAATAATTTAATTTACTTTGCTATTACTGGTATTTTATCAGTAGCAGGTATTTTGGCAATGAGAAGTTCATCAAGACGTAGAGTGTAAAATAAAAATTAATTGTTTAAATGCGGTGAAGGCTATTTGATTTTGACAATAGCCTTCGCTGTCTTATTAATTATATAAGGTGAGATTTATGAAAAAAACTAATAAAAAATTAATACGTTTTTTGACTATTTCAGTTGTTCCACTTTTACTTATTATATCTATGGTTTTAACAGGATTCCAAACAAAGGTTCAGCCAGAAAATCCATTGAATACTGAGTCAACCTCATCAAAAATGATGCCTAATGCTGGAAAGACTATTGGACTAGAGGGTGAATATCTTACTAATTTAGGAAATGCAGATATTAACAAAGCAGAAGTATCAGATGAGAACATTGATGAGGATAGCTTGGAATCAAATGATAAAAATGATGGTAAGGGCGATATAGGAGAGACTTCTGACAATATAGGAGATAGTGATAAAGTAAATCCTAATAATCCTGGAGATTTCCAAATTTCTTCAGGAGATACGACGGATACTGTATATTTTACTACTACCATTAAAAATGGAGAGGTTGTCTATTCTAGGGATTATTCTTTTAAAATCAATCATAAACAGGAAAATTTAAGGGTTAAAGAAGAAAGAGTTTATATAAATAACATTCAACAACCACAGTTTAAAGGAAATGTTTTGCTTGAGGAAGGTAAAAATGAAATTAAAGTTTCAGTTACCTATGTGGATAAGCAAGGGAAAAAAATGACGTTATATCAAGACTACGTTGTATACGTAGACTTAGGGAATCTTGTAATACGTTCGGATTTAAAAAATAAAACAGTTGAAACAGATACTTTGGATTTTACTGCCTCTGCAACTCTACAAAAAAAAGAGGTTCCAGTTACAGTGAAGTGTAACGGTGAGGAGTTGAAATCTTCTTCCGATAATAAATATAGGGCAAAGTTAAATGAAGGAGAAAATACCATTGAGTTATTTGCAGAAAGTGGAGGAAAGAGCGATAAGCAGACTTATACAATACAGTGTCGTTTGCCAAAAGATTCAAAGATTGAGACTGATTTAGTAAATCAAACTGTTAATACTGATACCTTTTCATTCAAAGCAGCTATTATTAATTTTTCAAGCAAAGGAAGATTAACTGTAGTTTGCAATAAGAAAACTATTTTGCCTGTGGCAGAAAATGAATATACAGTTCCATTGAATATTGGAGCTAATATTATTCGTTTAAAAGCAACGGATATAGTGAATGGAAAATTAGTTACTTTGGCTGAGGCATCCTATGTTATTAAATATGTGCCTATTGCAGATGAAGGGACTAAACCTGCAATTAAACATATAAATGTAACTGATGGTATGACAATAATGGGTAATGAATTTACTTTAGATTTACTTCCAGAAGATTATAAGGGAAATAGAATTTATAGCGAGGGTATTACCGTACAGCTAAATGGAAAAGTGTATAAAAATACATGGCAATCAGAGTTTACAAGCTACCTTCTTTATCTCCAAGGAGGAGCAAATACGCTAGATATTAGAATTAAGGATTCGGACGGAAGATATAATGATTATAGTTATAAAATTAATTGTAAAACCGTTGCAGATGGAGAAAAGATTGGAGAAATTACAATTAGTGTAGACGCAAATGTACTAGGACTCGGATACATTGTAGCACCAGTTAAAGTGCCAATCCGTCAAGGAGAAACTGGTTCATATTTTCTCACTCGTTTTTTAGAGGAAAAGGGATTCAAGTATAAGCATACCGGTTCTCTTGATATAGGGTTTTACTTGTCAAGAATTATGAAACCAGGTATAGCAACTGGAGTATCTATACCAGAAGATTTAAGACAAGCCATTGATAAGGATGGATTAGAGTGGAAAGAACAACGCTATGATGATAGTATTGGTGAATTTGACTATTGTCAAGGCTCTGGATGGATGTATTCTGTAAATGGATCTTTTCCTGGATATGGCTTCTCTGATGTTGTTTTTAAAGATGGTGATGTGGTTCGCATAAGATTCACACTAGCATATGGAAAGGATATTGGAGGATATAAAGCAACTGGTGGACAAGGACAAAATTACGATAAGGTATGGTGAAAATAAATCTATGAAGCGATTGATAAATAAAACAGCAGTTCTTATTTTGACGGTAATATTTATTTTATCCAGTGTGCCTGTTTATGCATATGCACAGCATAAAGATTATACTTTATCCAATTTAGAAGAAACAATAATAGGTATTGTTGATTGGAAAAAATCTGAGGGTAGTGGAAAAAATAAAAGCTTGTTTAATAAAAAGGTTATTTCTGAAGCTGGAAATGGTTCTGCTGATTGGTATGCAGTAGGATTAGGAAGAATGGGTTATGATGATGACTATTTTTCTTATTTAGCAATGCTAAAAAACTTTATTCAGCAGAGATACTCCACAGAAGATAAGCTAGATGCTCAAAAAGCAACTGAATGGCACAGGATATCTTTAGCTATATTATCTCTTGGAGGAGATCCTACAGATGCAGCAGTAGACAAAGATGGAAAGCATATCAACTTGATTGCTGATGGCACATATAATAGGGGGAATACGGAATCACTAGGCTCTCAGGGAATTAACGGCTATATATGGGGATTAATTACCTTAGATGCTATGAGATATACAGTGCCAGAAAATTCGGCAGATACTAGAGATAGTATTATTCAAAAAGTTCTTGAGAATCAGCAATCAAGTGGTGCTTTTTCACTTAATGGAGATGATGCTGATGTTGATATCACTGCTATGGCTTTGACGGCGTTAGCGCCATATTACAATAGTGAACAAAGTTATTTTGTACATGAGAGTAATTTAACAGTTAGAGATTCTGCAGACAAGGCAGTAGAGTATCTTTCAAAAGCTCAGGGGGATGATGGTGGATTTACTTCCTGGGGAATAAAAAATTGTGAAAGCTCAGCCCAAGTTATGGTTGCCTTATGCAACCTTGGAATTGACCCAGTTAATGACGAGCGTTTTATCAAAAATGGAAATAACATTCTTGATGGATTAATGCAGTACAAAGTAGACAATGGAGGTTTTACTCACAGCTATGATGAGGATAAGGATAATCCTTCAGCGTCTCCAGGAAAAGCTAATTCCATGGCAAGTGAACAAGCTTTATATTCTTTGGTTTCCTTATATAGGTTTCAAACCAACTTGAGATCACTTTTTGATTTTAGACCTGAAATGACGAAAGCACAAAAGGAGCAAATTGAAAAATTAGAAGACAATATTGATGCTATGTCTGAGGACTATGGATCTGTTCAAAAGTTGTTTGAGGAATATCTTAGAATTCCTGTAACTGAACGATGCTATGTGAAGAATTATTGGAAATTAGCAAATTCAATAAAAAAAATGGGTATTAAAAATACTAGTGAATATTTATCATCAGCAATGAATGAAAATACATCCCAAAAGGGTACTGTAATTAATATTTTTAAGCAACAGGCTGTCAAATTAAATTTAATTTTTAATGAAAACGACTTAGAAGAATACAAGTCGCTGCCAGATAAGATGGGAACGGAATACTATGGAACTGTTATACGTCTTATAGAAAAGCTTGAAGCCTCTAAAAATAATGAAGAATATAAGAGCATTCTTGATGATTTGATTAATAAAAAATCCCAGATTGAAGAAGTTCAACATGAGATAGAAGATATTAATGCATTTATTTTGGAGTCTCTTTATCCATTTGAAAATATTGGTTATAAGGACAAAGATAAGATAGATAGTATTCTATACAGAATAGACAAGCTAGATGAAAATGATAGGAGTCTTGTTCTTGGATATGAAGATGTTCTTCGTGGGAAAACTCAAATAACAACACAAATAAGATCAGTGATTATTGGAGCTTTGGTTACTTTAGTTGCTGCTATATTAATTGCAATTTTGGTATTGCGATTTAAAAAGAAAAGAAAATGCAAAAAAGAACAGCTTATGATTGATGAGAACAATGATAATGACGATTGGTAAGGTGAAAAATATGTTAAATAAAACAGAAGAAATTATGGAAGAATTAAAAAAAGCAATAGTTGGAAAAGATGACATATTAATTAAAGTTTATATGGCTATCATTTCCTCAGGTCACGTTTTGTTAGAGGACGTACCAGGAGTTGGAAAGACAACTTTAGCATTGGCTTTCTCAAAGGTACTAGGATTAGATTATAAAAGAATGCAATTTACATCTGATAGCGTACCATCAGATATTACAGGCTTTTCTATATATGATAAATCTCAAAATAGCTTTAAATATCAAGAAGGCGTTGCCATGACCAATTTTTTATTAGCAGATGAAATTAATCGTACTTCAAGTAAAACTCAGGCGGCTTTACTTGAGGTTATGGAAGAAAGACAAATTACGGTTGATGGAATAACTCGTCCAGTACCATCACCTTTTATTGTACTTGCAACACAAAACCCTGTAGGTTCGGCAGGAACTCAAATGCTTCCTTCTTCACAGCTAGACCGTTTTATGATCAAGCTAAAAATGGGTTATCCAGATTTTCATAGTCAAGTTAACATTTTAAAAGAACGACATAGTGCAAATCCACTTGATTCTGTACAATCAGTGACTACCAGAGAGGAGATTATTGAGATACAAAAGACAGTTGCAAAGATCAATGTAGAAGATTCCATTTATGAATATATAACTCGATTGGTAGAAATGACAAGAAACCATAGTTCAATTGAATTAGGTATCAGTCCTAGAGGTGCTTTAAGTATATGCCAGATGACAAAGGCACATGCATATGTAGAAGGACGTGACTATGTAATTCCCGCAGATGTTCAAGCTATATTCTGTGATGTCAGTGCACACCGTTTGATTATTAAACAGAAAGCAAAGATTTCAGGGGCAGATGCTTTGTCTATTGCTAAGGACATTTTATCTTCTGTAGAAAAGCCTGTTATTGGAACACATACTGGGAAAAAATTATGATGAAAGCAAGAGTTTACTATATACTTTGGATTATATTTCTACTGATTGCTAATGTTTTTATAAATACAGCCGGCGCTTTTATATTGCTGGTTCTAACTATAATGATAACCTTACTAAGTTTATTTATATACCTTTTTACATCGCCTAAGATTTCTATTATAGTTAAATTTCCTGAAAATACGGACAAGAAAAAAACAGCTCATGGAAATATTCAGGTGATAAACAAGGGGTATCTTCCATATGTAAGAATTAAGTTTACACTATACGGTGAAAATTTATTAACGGGTGAAAAAGTTGAATTTCCAGTACAAGTATCTGTTCCTTCCTTTGGTAAAATAGATATTCCAGTTAAAATAAAGGATGATTTCTGTGGAAAAATTGATTTTTCAGCCACAGATATGAAAATATATGATGTTTTTTTATTGACATATAGGTCAAAATCTTGTGAGGTAAAAGGCAATATGCTTGTTTTGCCAGATTGGATATCTAGTGATATTAGGATTAATAATGCAAATCATACAGATTTGGAAGCAACGGATTATTCTGATTCCAAATCTGGTTTCGATATGAGTGAGCCTTTTGGATATCGAGAATATATACAAGGAGACAGTCCTAAAAGTATCAATTGGAAGCTAACGCAGAAACTAGATAATTTGATTGTTCGTGAAGGAGGTAATCCTGTTTCTAGATTGGTACTTATTCTTCTAAATACAGGAGTGAGCAACCAAGATGAGCTGCCTGAGTATAAGGTAATAGACACTATTATAGAGGTGAATGTAGCTTTAAGCAGGATTTTACTAGCAAATGGTATTGCACATGGAATGGCTTGGCAAGATCAGAAAAGTAATGAATTTAATATATATGAAATTAATAGTGAGGATGATTTAGCAGATATCATTCTGAAATTATTGTCTTTACAGATTAAAGTTGATGAAATTTCATGCTTAGAACACTACATGAAAAACTGTAAAGATCATGATTTTTCCAATATTCTTTGTGTCTCCCCAGTTGTACCACCATCAGAATTATTGCAATATCAAAGAACAACTGTGCTTTTAGTTGAAAAGGAAAAGACACAAGAGGTTTATGAGGATGGCAAGGCTGAAATCATTCCATTTTCATCTGATAGTATGAAAACAGATTTGCTTAATATTAGGATTTAAAGGGGGCATATTATGAATAGTTCAGTAAGAAGTACATTAAAGTTTGCAAAAGTTGAAAAAGAATTGTCCCTAGAGTTTTCTCCAAGAGATTTATGGTGGGAATGGCTTTTAGCCTTTATAGGTACCGTAAGTTTTATTAACTTATTATGCGTTATATTTTCTATTAAAAATACATACTTAATTGTATTAGGTGCAGCATTTTTATCCATAGGAATCCAATTTTTATATTCCTATGGAGGGAAAATACGTATTTTGAGTTTTGGTATTTTATTATTTGGAATTCTTGCAGCATTGTTAGTATATACGAAGATACTAGGCGGATTTTATATTACAATAAATCAGGTTTTAGATACATTCGGAAATTGCTTTGGGAAAATTATGCCCATTTTTTCAGTGCCTGTTTTAAAAGAAGAATATGTATTATCCCAGATGTTATTTATAGGGATATTAACATTTATTATGGCATATCCGATTACTTTTTCTAGTAAAAACAAAGAGATTATAATACCTACTATTTGTTCATGTATCCTACTAGTACTATGTGGTGTACTAAAATGCCAAGTACAACCTATACTTCTTATATTTTGGAGTATTTTTGTACTTGGAATAGTAATTGGAAAGATCTGTGCAAATAAACGGATTACCTTTATATTAGGAGGGGCTACGGGGATTATTTGTATTTTAAGTGTAGTTATTTTCTCTTTGACAGGATTTACAGATAATTATGAAGGAATGAATATATTTTCTTCAGCGAAATCTAGCATGGACAATTTAGTTCATAATGCTAGATATCAAGGGACTAACATTATGCCAGAGGGAGATTTTCGAAATCTAAAACCATTTCATCCAACAGAGAAAGAACAATTAGAAATTGTAATGAATAAGCCTGATTCTTTATATTTAAGAGGTTTTGTTGGTAGTAAATATAATGGTAGAGGCTGGGATAATATTTCTAATTCTAAATTATTCGAAAGTAAAGATCTTTTTTACTGGCTTCATGAAGAAGGGTTTTATGGACAAACACAGATTGCCAATTTAGCTCAATCAGTAGATAGTTCTATAACAAATGATAAGTATAATCAAATATCTATACGTAATATTGGAGCAAACAGCAAATATATATACTCACCATATGAACTTGTTGACGGAGGTAGTATATCTTTGCCTGAAGATAATATAGGTGACGAGAATATATTAGCTAATGGATTTAAGGGTAATAGGTACTATAAATACACTGCATTGTTAAATCAAGTAAAGAGTTATACAACTTTATCTCAAAAATTAAACAGTCAATTAAGCTCAAATGAAAAAGATATTGAGTCATACATTAATAGTGAAGAGCACTATAATGAATTCGTATATGATACTTATTTGGATATGCCAGAAAATATAAGGAATTTATTAAAGAATCATTTGGGTGACTACAATTTAGAAGGAAATACGCATTTGAATTATTATAATGCAAAACAAAATATATTGTCGTATTTAACAACTAAACTATCATACAGTACTGATGTACACTTTACGGATAATGGAAATGATTTCTTGCAAAATTTTTTGGAAGGAAGCTGCGAAGGATATTCTGTGCATTACGCTACAGCAGCGACTTTAATGTTTAGATATTATAAGATTCCTGCTAGATATGTAGAAGGGTTCGTTATTACTCCAGATGATGTAAAGGGAGTGCTTGCAAATTCGGCAATTTCCATAGATGAAACACATGCACATGCTTGGGTGGAGTTTTATCAAGATGGAGTTGGATGGATACCATTTGAAGTTACGCCACCATATTTAAATATTATGGAAAAGGATGATGAATTATCAGGCCTTCCTAATATGGATTATGAAGAAAGTAATATAGAACAGAATGATAATGGTAATAATGAACAGGATGTCAATGAAGGAATAAGTGAAATGGATAAGATGAAGCATTTTAGTTTCGTTTTAAATGTTATGAAATTTACATTGGGGCTTATAATTTTAATATTATTAGCACTAATAATGATAGTTCTTTATAAAAGACTCAAATTGAAAAGAAGACTAAAAACTTTTGAAAGCTCTGATATTCAAGAAAGCATTATTCAAATATTTTCATATATAGCAGATATGATGATTGTAACAGGTGTGATAAAAGATGAAAATGAAATATATGAGGTAGATATATCTTTAAGAGAATGGTTAAAGGATGATACGTCAGATTTTCAAAAGGCATTACAAATATATGAAGAAGCTAGATATAGTAGACATGAAATGAATTCACTTCAAAGGCAATATTTAATTGATACAAAAGATAAAATACAAAAGAAAATTCGCTACAATGCTAAGTTTTTTAGAAACTTAAAATATCGTTTAGTGAATTGCATTTATTAATATTGGAGGGAGTATGATGAAAAAAGATATATTGGGAATTTTTGCTCTAATACTCTTGATTTCTGTGCTTGTAATGGGTACTGATATCCAATCAGTGGATGAATATTATATGACTCATATTGATGACATTACAGAAAGCAGCCAAACTGTAACTATTAGTATACGTTGTGATACGGTACTAGATAATTATGATAAGTTATCTAAAAAATTAAAGTCGAATGAATTCATACCTAAGGATGGCGTTATTCTTTCTCCTACAAAATATGTTTTACGTTCAGGAGATACTGTCTTCGATATTTTAGATCGAGCAGTTCGTTATAATCGTATTCAAATGGAATATGAAGGAGCTGAGAAGAATAGTTTTGGAAGTGCATATGTTCAAGGAATTAATTATTTATATGAGTTTTCTTGTGGACCTTTGTCTGGGTGGATGTATTTAGTAAATGGGGATTTCCCTAATTATGGATGCTCTAAATATCAATTAAAAGATGGAGATGTTATAGAGTGGGTATACACTTGTAATTTAGGAAAAGATGTTGGATGTAAATGGAATGAAACAAAGTAAACTTAAGAAGATGAGAAGGTGAAAATTATGAAAGCATTTGGTTCTTATCATCCTACAGTACTGTTGATTTATTTTCTTTCTGTATTGCTAATTGCTATGTTCACAGTTAATCCTGTTATTCTAGTATTGGCACTTATTGGTGGAATTTGTTTTTGTTCCATTATGAATAGACCGAAAGAAATTTTAAATAATTTATTGTTTTATATACCTTTGTTTCTTATGATTGCTATAACAAATCCATTGTTTTCGCATAATGGAGTTACACCATTATTTTTTTTAAATGGAAATCCTGTTACTTTGGAAGCAATACTGTATGGATTTGATATTGCACTAATGATTGTTGCAGTTATGTATTGGTTTAAATGTCATAACTATATTATGACTAGTGAAAAAATATTATATTTATTTGGAGAAATAATTCCAAAACTTTCTTTACTTTTATCTATAGTATTACGATTTGTTCCTTTGTTTAAAACTCAAATTAAAAAGGTACATCAAATGCAGAAAGCAATGGGACTTTATTCATCAAATAGTTATGTAGATAAAATTAGAAGTGGACTACGAGTGTTTTCAGCAATTTTAATGTGGTCTATAGAAAATGCGGTTGATACAGGAGATTCTATGAAAGCACGAGGATATGGATTAAAAGGACGCAGTCATTTTTCAATGTTTCACTTCACTTTGCAGGATGGTATTGTTATGGGAATTATTATTACTAATTTAACTATTGTAATAGTAGGGATGTTATTTCATACAACGGAATTTTACTTTTATCCTCGTATGACAGAAATACCTCAGACGCCACTTGCATGGACAGTATATATATCATTTGGGATTTTATGCTTTCTTCCATTCATAATAGAAATTAAGGAGAATTTAAAATGGAAATATTACGTATCGAAAATTTAAGCTTCCGTTATGCAGGAGCAAAAAAAGTTGCACTGGATAATATCTCATTTTCCATTAATTCTGGAGATTTTGTAGTTATTTGTGGAGAATCAGGATGTGGGAAAACCACTTTATTAAAGCTTTTAAAAAGAGAATTAGCTCCATACGGAGAAAAAAAAGGAAAGATTATATATCGTGGGATTAATCAAAGTGAGTTAGATGAACGTACTTCTACATGTGATATTGGTTATGTTCTTCAAAATCCAGAAAATCAAGTTGTAACAGATAAGGTGTGGCATGAGCTTGCTTTTGGATTAGAGAATCTAGGATATCCCACTGAAATAATTAGACGTAGGGTATCAGAAATGGCTAGTTACTTTGGAATTCAAACTTGGTTTCGAAAAAATACTAGTGAACTTTCTGGGGGACAAAAGCAGATGCTGAACTTGGCATCTATTATGGTTATGCAACCCAAAATATTAATTTTAGACGAGCCTACATCGCAGCTAGATCCAATTGCGGCTGCTGATTTTATTGGTACATTACAGAAACTGAATAAGGAATTAGGGTTGACGATAATTTTAGTAGAACATCGTTTAGAGGACGTATTCCCAATTGCAGATAAGGTAATGCTACTAGAGGAAGGAAATATTTTGCTATTTGATTTCCCAGATCAAGTTAGTAGTAAACTTCGTAAAATTAATGGAGAACATAAGATGCTTACAGGACTTCCTAGTGCTGTTCGTATTTTTCATGGTCTTGATGTAGAGGGTGCATGCCCTTTGACAGTAAAAGATGGACGTAATTTTTTAGAAGAGAATTATGATGCAAAGATAAATACACTAGATATCATTCCTTATTGTCATAGTGAAAGAATTGTATTAGAAATGAAAAATATTTGGTTTCGATATGAACGAGATTTGCCGGACGTATTACGTGGGGTTACTTTTTCAGTTTATGAAGGAGAGACCTTCTGTATATTAGGTGGAAATGGAACTGGAAAAACCACCACTTTAAATGTACTTGCGGGGATCAATAAAGCATATAGAGGTAAAACCTTAGTACAAGGAAAGAAGATATCTGAATTTAAAGGTAATTCTTTATATCGTTATAATATTGCATTACTTCCACAAAATCCACAGATGGTATTCCTGAAAAAAACAGTACTTGATGATTTTCAGGAAATTTGCAAAATAATGGAGTATGAAAATTCGGAAAAAGAAGCTTTGATTCAGGATGTTTCAAATAAGTTAGGTATATTACATTTGCTGGATTGCCATCCATATGATTTAAGTGGAGGAGAGCAGCAAAAAGCCGCTCTTGCAAAAATGCTTTTATTGAAGCCAAAGATACTTTTATTAGATGAGCCTACTAAAGGAATAGATACATATTCAAAGCAAAGCCTTTCTTTAATTTTAAAAGACTTAAAGAAAGAGGGAATAACAATTGTTATTGTTACACACGATATCGAATTCGCTGCTATAAATGCTGACAGATGTGCTTTATTCTTTGATGGTGAGATTACATCTATTGATACTCCAACAGCATTTTTTGCAGATAATAATTTTTATACAACGGCTGCAAATAGAATTGCTAGAAATCTTTATAAAAATGCTATTACATGTGATGATGTTGTTAAACTTTGTAAAATGAATCAATTAAAAGTTAAATAAGGAGATATAAATATGAGAGAAACAATAAAACATAAAAATGGTGAGAAGAATAAAAAATCTCAGATTGGTATCTTCCTAATTATTGTGGTGATTCCATTGTCGATATGGATAGGCACAGTAATTTTTCCTGAAAAAATTTATGCATGGATATCACTTGTGGTTGCGATTTTATCGTGTATTCCTATTTTTGTACATTTTGAGAGAAAAGAGACTAGCAACAAAGAGCTTATAATTATCGCTGTACTAATTACTATATCTACATTAGGAAGATTTTTATTTGCGTGGATTCCTGGGTTTAAACCAGTAACTGCAATTACTGTGATTGTTGCTGTCTACTTAGGGAAAGAAGTTGGATTTGTAGTTGGATCATTGTCTGCAGTTGCCTCAAATTTTTATTTTGGTCAAGGTCCTTGGACACCATTCCAAATGTTTTCATGGGGATTTATTGGATTTTTAGCTGGAGCACTAGCTCCTAATTTGAAGCGAAAGAAAATAAATTTGATGATATATGGTGCATTTTCAGGAGTTCTTTTTTCTTTAATTATGGATAGTTGGACAACATTGTGGGCAGATGGAACATTCAATCTTAGTCGTTACTTAGCCGTATGTGTTTCGGCAATCCCAGTTACAATAGAATACATGATTTCTAACATTATATTTTTGCAATTAATGTATAAGAGCATGGGAGATATTTTGGAACGTATTACGATAAAATACGGATTATTTCAAGAAGCTAGGAGATCACAAAGTTATTATGAATGATAAATGTAAAAAAGAAGCACTTGAGTTATTGCAAAGCAAGGCAAGTGAAATTGGAAGATTGCCTAAAAAAGCTGATTTTCAAGAAGAAACAGCAAGATTTATTAGACGAATGCTTGGCCCGTGGCCTCGCGCATTGGAGCAAGCAGGTTTAAAAGAAATTAGTCCAACTTATATGGGGAAAAAAGCTCGAAATAGAGTAAAACGAAAAAGAAGAAGAAATCAAAATAAAGCATAAAAAATTAATGTAAATATATAGCAATAAAAAAGTACACCAGAAAATGGTGTGCTTTTTTATTGCTTTAGAACATATAAAAGTACATATTTTAAGAAGTTACAAAAAAGCTACAAAATTAGGAGTTTATATATCGTAACTTAATTAAATAATATGTTTACTAAATAGATTAAGGAGAATAAGGCACCTAAACAACGTAATATTTATATTGTAACTTGGATATTGCTCAATGATTATATAAAATAAATATAGAGGGCAAAATATTATCGAATAAAAAAGGGGATATATAAAAATGAAAAAATATAAGTGTATAATTTTTGATTTAGATGGGACAATGCTAAATACAGAAGAGATGAATATGATACCATTACAAAGGTTAATTAAAGAGGAACTAAATAAAGATATTTCATATAATGACCTTCTAAAATATAAAGCCTATTCAGGAAAGAAAACCTTAGAATTACTAGGCTTTAATGATATTGAGAAGTCTTATTCAAAGTGGGTAAAATATGTTAATGAATATGAAAATGGTGCTGAATTATATGATGGATTCAAAGAAGTAATTGAAACTTTAGATAAGAATAATATTTTATGCGGCATATCAAGCTCTAAAACTAGGGCTCAGTATGAAATAGATTTTTTTAAAACTGGATTACAAAAGTATATGAAAAGTGTTATCTTAGCAGAAGATACAGAAAATCATAAACCACATCCAGAGCCATTATTAAAAGTAGCAGAAACTCTAGAGGTATCCCCTAAAGAAGTAATATATGTTGGAGATACTTTTGCAGATTATAACGCTGCTAAGTCAGCCGGTATGGATTTTGCATTTGCAATATGGGGAGCGTCAGATACTAATGGAATAGAAGCAGATTATAATTTAAATGAACCAAAAGATTTATTAAAGGTATTGGGAATATAGATTTATTTAAAATTTCAAAAACAAAAGAATAGTAAGATTTTTATATATGATACGGAGAACCGTACCACAAATAATTGGTACGGTTCAATAAATATATTATGAATTAAAATTTATATTCATAGAGAAAAGTATTTAGTTTTAAATTTAAACTGTCTAAGCATAATTCCTTTTCATTTAATCTATTAAAGTTTTGGCTATCATAAAATCCGTAATTGCATCTAGTATCAGTAAATAAGTATAAGGATTTTACGTCTTTATTTTTCATATAATCAAATAAATAGTTAATTAAAGTTTTTCCAACACCAAGTCCTCTAGATTCTTTAGATACAATAAATAACTGTATAGCTCCTTGAAAGTTATCTTCTTTGCCTTCTATAAGCTCGTTGTATGAATCTTGAATTTTTGATAGTTCTCCAAGTAAAAATTTATTTTCTTCATTATTCAGTATTAAATCAATTTCCCTACTATCAGATTCAGAAGCATCATTGGAGTATTTTATATGGTTTTTATCATTTTTAGAATTTCCTAAAATAAAACCAATTACTTTATTATCCTTTTCAGCTACTTTGCCAAATGAGCTATTTGAAATAGAATCTTTTAGATAACTATCTAATACTGTATTTAATAATAATTTATCTTTAATAAAGTTATTAAAGCCAAATGCCTCTCCAATTAATTCCTTAATAGTAGCATAATCTGATTTAATTATTTCCCTGTATATTACTTTGTTCATGTTCATAAAATATCCTTTCTATAACTATATTTAAATTTATTATGTAACATAAATTATATTGTATTATGATAATAATGTATCCCTTAAGAGGAGAGTCAATAAAAATATAAATAGATAATATTAAATATTTGTATATAAGAGTGTTGAAGTTCTATTTAATAATTTTAAAGCAAAAAAATAGCAAATCTTAAAATAAGATCTGCTATCTTTATATGTTTTAAATCAAATCATCTACTCCGTTAACTGTAGTTTGTTCATTTTCATTTATAGGTATGACTATACATTTTTGACCATCAATTAATTGAGATTTTATTTGAGGAACCTTTTCAGGTTTTACTTGAACAATTATGTCATAGTCAGAAACTAAATCATCATTTGCTGATTTTGTATCTTCATTTTCATCTAGCGTGTCTTCTAAATCATGTGCTGAAACATCATCTAGTACAGAATCATTTTCAGTTGAAAGAGTCTCGTTGTCGGCATCAGCTTCTTGTGCAACCTCATCAAGCTTAGTTTGAAGTATTTCTACTTGTTTTTGAAGGTGATGCTCTCTTTTTCTTTGTTCGTTAACTTTAAGGGTTTTTGCATCAAGTAAGCTTTCAGCTAAAGGAAGATCTTCACCAAAGTTTTCTACGTAGGATTTTTCAATCTTAGTAGTTATTTCTTCTGGAACTCCACTTTCTATTAAAAGATTTTGTATATCTTTATTTGTTAAAATTATAGGTTCACAGTCTGTATCTTCATACATAGCATTATGCTCGTCTATCATATTACTTAGATTATCTTGAACTTCCATAAAGACTTTCTCAGCTTTTTTCTCATCAGCACCAAAGGAATCTTTAATGATTGATTGGAAGGCTTCTTTTTGTATAGTTGAAGTTTGTTTTGAATAGCATCCTAAAGTGGTTTCCATTAATTCAGGATGGGTATCCTTTGCATTTTTAGTATAGTACATAATAGAGTTAACATCTGAACTACGCTCGATAAAAGCAGGGAATACAAATCCATTAGTTGGAGCTTCAACTACCCAATCGCGTATACGTGCTTTTATCTTATTCTCATCTTCGAAATATCTAAGACCAGGTTCAGAAAGTGAAACAGGGCATATAGCACATAGTACATATTCATATACTTCTTCAGATTCATCTAACTTTGCATTATCAGTAGTTTTGGTCATTACATCATAAGCATCATGAAAAATAAGTATCAAAAAGTTGCCTGTATAATCGTAGTTGTTTATTATAGAATCATAAAAGTCATTAAGGATGCTATCATCCTTCAAACGACTGTTTTTAAGACGCATAAGCGAAATCTGTCTTTCATTTACAAGATCTTCGTTAAGTGGAAAGTTAAGCTCTAAAATATTATTTCCAATGGTTCCAGATAGCACTTTTTTAGCTATTTCTAAATACTTAAAGTATTCATCTTCCTCTAAGTTTAGGAATGTTTCTCTAAATTTTAAAATAATATGCTTTTCTCCGTTAACATAGCATCCACACATTTTAGTGAAGGTGCAGTGATCTTTTTTGAAACGCTTTTTTAACTCGAGTATATCTTTTTTTCTCATATATAAACCTCTCAATCTAAATTTTTATATTCGCAGATATTATCATTATTAAGTATAGTATTTTTTTGATATTAATTAAAGATTTAATCAGTGTAAATCATAATCTCTATTAAGTATTCATTAATACTTTTAATGCTGAGTTCATTAATTGAGAAGATTGAAGCATAAAAAAATGGATGAAGTTTTATTATGATACTTCTTAAATTAATTATACAATAAAATTGCGATATTATCAGGTAAATAGTGGATAAAATTGAATATGATATAATATGATAATAAACCTTCTTGTATCATATATAATAAACGTTATTTAGGATTGCTTTTAGAGATTGTAATATGTATATATATCATTAGGATAGGCAAGATTATCTCAAAGACTGAGCTGGAAAAAGGCTTTAGATTTTAGTATTTAATTTACTATGATAACGGAGGAATTAGATTATGGATAGTGAAAAGGAAAATAGAAAAAAGAGAATAAGAGAACTAAATGAGCCTCCACACCTCACTGCATTAGAAGAAACAGGGAACGCAGTTACCCATGGAATAGGAGCAGTTTTAGCTATAGCAGGGTTTATATTACTATTGTTAAAATCAGATACAGAACTTAAGATTATGGCTTCTTGTTTTTATGGAATTAGTCTGTTTTTATTAATGCTTATGAGCTGTCTATATCATGCATTTAAAAGTGGTTCTGTTGTAAAACGATTATGGAGAAGATTCGATTACGCTTCTATTTATCTATTGATAGGAGGAACTTTTGCACCATTATATTTGGTATATTGGGGAAATACGTTGGGTATAATACTTTTCTGCATTCAATGGGCTTTGATTCTTTTAGGAATAGTTATGCTTAGCGTTTTTGGGCCCGGAAGGCTAAAGTGGCTTCACTTTTCATTATATTTTGTAATTGGATGGAGTGGACTTATATTTATACCGGATTGGATTCACAATAATATGCCTTTATTATGGATGATTTTAATTGGAGGGATTATATACACTATTGGAATGATTCCATTTACAAGAGACAAAAAATATGATCATTTTCTTTGGCATTTCTTTGTAGTGGCAGGAGCAATACTGCATTGGTTTGGTATCTATATGTTTGTTTATTAAAGCAAATCTCTAATTGAATATTATGCAATATCAATTAGAGATTGCATTAAAATTTCCATCTATAATGATATATTTCGTCAAGATTGAACCATGATAGCTTGGACTTTTTCATTTTAGGATAGGAATTGTGTAGCACAAATGGAATACCATCAGAATCACGTTCATTAGATATCATACCAACATGTTCATAAGGTTTAAGAAATAGTAGAATATCGCCAGGCTGCCATTGCTTTAGGTTGTCAGCATCATTAGGAATAACTTTAGTAGTTTCAGCTGAACAGTATTTATCAAAAAATACCTTTTGATTCTTTACACGTCTAAAATCTATGTTGGAATCAGGTTTTCCATTGACACCAGGATAGGAATTTACACTTTTTCTTATATCTTCATCGATTAAAGACTTAAGATCTATTCCAACAGCTTTAAAACTACGCCATATAACATCAGTACATACACCCTCACTATCAGGGGGATAGCCTCCTATATAATAGGCATCCTTATATAGTGTTTCTTCATTAAAGCTTTTCTCGGCAGAAGCAACCATATCTATAGTATCAGCTATACCATTATTATTTCCATCTGTTTTTGAGGATTCATCAGGAATATCTAATTTATTCTCTGGATGAATTATATCTAACCCTTTTGATATACCAGTGATTTCTTCAGTAGAGGGAGTCTTTGATATTACAGGGATGAGTAAGATTAAAATTATTACAATACATATAAAAAAGTATTTGAAAAACTTTTTCAAAATATCACCTCCAAAGTATACATCAATCTAATTGTAATTGGGAAATAATAATAAAGTCAATTATAAAAATGCAATAATAATTTCATAATATGCTATACTCTATATTAAATATGTAGCAAAATAGGAGATGAATTTAAAAAAAAGAATAAAAAATATGAGTAAATGATGCTTTTAGTGTTGTAATTTATGTGGAAATATGACAGAATAATGTTATATCATTACTAAAAAAAGTTCGGTTTTAAAATATACGTGTACAATCGGAGGGAGTATTTTGGAAATTAAATCACCATTATCAATTCCAAATGGTCAACTTGCTATAATTGCATTGGATAGCATAGGTGTACTAGGGAAAAAAATTGATAGCAGTCTTGTAAAATGTAGAAAAAGCATGATAAATGGAGAAGAAGATGTTTATCTAGATGCAAAGGATTCTTATCTTATAGGATCTGATACAATTAGATTTTCAAATGGAGAAGGAAAAGTTGTATTAGAAGATACTGTAAGAGGTAAAGATGTTTATATATTATGTGACGTAGGAAATTATGGATGCACATATAAGATGTTCGGACGCATAAACCATAAGAGTCCAGATGATCACTTTCAAGATATAAAGAGAGTATTATCTGCTATGGGCGGAAAAGCCAAGAGAATAACTGTTGTTATGCCATTATTATATGCTAGTAGACAACATAGAAGAAAGAGCAGAGAATCTTTAGATTGCGCAATGGCTCTTCAAGAGCTTGAAAGATTAGGAGTAGACGATATAATAACTTTTGACGTTCATGATCCAAATGTTCAAAATGCTATACCACTTATATCTTTCGATAATCTATACCCAACTTATGAAATAGTTAAAGCATTTTTAACTAAAGAAAAAGATCTTCCAATAAATAAGGATAATATGCTTGTAATAAGCCCTGATACAGGAGCAATGGATAGAGCTATATATTATTCTGGAGTATTAGGATTAGATATAGGATTATTCTATAAGAGACGTGATTATTCAACAGTTGTAAATGGAAAGAATCCAATAATACAACATGAATACATTGGAAGAGAAGTTGAAGGCCAAAATATATTAATAGTTGACGATATGATAGCGTCTGGAGAATCAGTATTTGATATAGTAAGAGAGTTAAAAAAGAGAAAAGCTGAAAAGATATTTGTTTCAGCAACATTTGCTCTTTTCACAGAAGGTATAGACAAGTTTGATAAGTACTATGAAGAAGGACTTATTGAAAGGGTATACTCAACAAACTTAACTTATATACCTGAAGAAGTTAAGACTAAACCTTGGTTTAGAGAAGTCGATATGTCTCACTTTATAGCTGAAGTTATAAACAACTTAAATCTAGATGAATCTATAGCACCACTTTTAGATGCTACAGAAAGCATAAATAAGCTTCGTGAAAATAGAAAATAATATAAAAGTATTATGGCAGTCTTCTAGGGAAGGCTGCCATTTTGTATAGTAGTCAAATTTTAATCTATAAGTCATAATATTTAAGGATTAAATATATAATTAATTAGAAGCTCTAATGGGATGTGATTATTATATATTTTTTAAGTACTGGCTTATGGAATATGGACATGTCATATGATTTTACAATCATGATATTAAAAATTGTATTAATATTTATGCTTATTGGATTATGTTGTAAATTAAGAAAGATTGATTTCAACAGTATATTTGACACAATGATAGTATCTATTCCTTCTGCTTTTTTAGGTGGGCGTATTTACCATGTTGTAATGAACATAGATAAGTATAAATTAAATATAATAGATATGCTAAATATAAGCAAAGGCGGTTTTGACAACATTGGAATGATAATAGGAATCTTCATAGGGTCATGGCTTTATACTGTTTATAAAAAATACAGTTTATTAGATTTTATGGATATTATTGCTCCTGCTTTAGTCTTAGGAGATATGGTTTTCAACATTTTATCCTTAGGTTTTTCTGTAAATATATTAATGCTGATTATTTTAATGTTTATAACAAAAGTAGCTCAGAAAAGTGGAGTTGTTATAACAATTTACCTAATTCTAATATTTATAGTCAATATAATATAAAGAATACCTTCTTTTAAGAGGGTATTTTTTATTGTGCGGAAGATAATATGAAATAAGTATAGAAAGAAACACTGTATATTGGGTATAATTAGCTATAGTATTAAATTGTTAAGAGAGTGATGAAAGTGAGCAGAAAAATTAAAAAAGGAAAGATAGATAATTATTTTAGTCCTTTTAAATATTCTAAAGCACATAAGCTTTACATAGAAGATTATATAATAGATTTAACCTCAAGATATAAGGATAGGGAAAATGTGCTTCAAGGTATAGTAGCTTCAGAAACTTATGGGGAATATTTAGTTAAAATAAGAGTTGATGAAGATGATGATATGACATTTTATAGCTGCAGTTGTGATGATTTTGATGGTAAGGGAAAGCCTTGTGAGCATATAGGAGCATGTTATCTAAAATATATAAATGAAATGGAAACAGGGCCATCAGAGTTAGATGATCTTTTAAGTTTATATGAAGATGAAGATAAGAAAATTCAAGAAAGTGATATTTTAAAGCTTGATATAACACTAGGACATACTTCAACTAGAGTCATAAATAATTTTATTGAGCTTAAGGCTGGAGTAGATAAGCTTTATGTTGTAAAAAATTTTAGATATTTTTTAAATGCCTATGCACGAAAAGAACCTACACAGTTAGGACGATATATACTAGACTTTGCTAAGGTTTCTATAACAAAAGAAGATCAGAGGCTTTTTGATTATTTTTTAGAACTTTTAGATATGGATAATATATTTTTGTCAGCTCAAGGGACTGCGGTAAGGCTTGTAGAAGACAAAAGAATATTTATAATGGAAACTCATTTCAAAAGGGTTATGGAGATTTTAAAAAATAAAAGTATATCTTTGTCCATACCAACAGGGGATTATGAAGATGTGCATGTGAAAGAAGAAGAGCTTAGTATAAACTTTGCTTTAAAAAGAGATGGCGAAGATCTGATGCTTACATTTCAAGGAAGCAGCATACCATTTCCTATGACTTCAAAGGGTGATTATTATTTCTATAAAGACGGTATATGGAGAGTGAAGAAGAACAAAGAAAGCTACTTGATAGCATTATTTGATACAATGATAAAAAATCCATATGGTGCATTGAATATTAGAGATGATGAAAAGGACAGGTTTGCATCTTTTCTTATGCCTAAGGTTAAGGAGCTTGGAAATCTAAATATAGAAGAAAGCGTGAAAAAGGAATTCATAGAAGAGCCTTTAAGTGCAGAATTTTATATAGACAAAGATATGGATGTATTGTTGCTTTCACTTTACTTCTATTATGGAGATGAAAAGATTAATGCTTTAAAAAAGGTAAATAAGAAAAATACTCAGGGAATACTTATAAGAGATGTAGAAAAAGAAAAGAACATTTTAGATATAATCAGAGAATACGGATTTGAAGACATGGATGACAAATTTATATTACAGGAAGAGGAGATCATAGTTGATTTTATTATTGATGGAATAAATAAGCTAAAAAACCATGGTGACGTATACTATTCAGAAGCTTTTAAAGGAAGCAAAATAGCAACTACACAAAATGTAAAGATAAGGGTACGGCTTACAAGAGAAGATATGCTGGCACTTTCTTTTGATTTTAAAGATATACCACGTGATGAGATAATAAATCTTATAAAAGCATTTAATGAAGGCAAAAAGTATTACAAACTAAAGGACAATGGTATAGTACTTCTTCAGGGAAATACTATATTAAAGATGCAGGCACTTAATGAATTCCAAAATATAGACAATGACTACTTTGAAAAAGAAGAAATAATGCTTCCTAAGTATTTAGCACCTTATATAAATGAGAAATTCATAAGTGAGGGTAATTTTAAGAGAGATAAAGGCTTTAGAGAACTTATTAATAACATAAAAGAAGCTAAGGATATGGATTTTGAAATTCCAAATGCTATAAAAGCTGAATTAAGAGATTATCAGATTAAGGGATTTCAATGGATGAAGACTTTAAGTCAATGTGGTTTTGGAGGAATACTTGCCGACGAAATGGGACTTGGTAAGACACTTCAATCTATAACATTTATAAGTTCATTAGAAAAAGGAGAATCTTTAATTGTTTGTCCAACATCTCTTTTATACAATTGGAAAGAGGAGTTTGAAAAATTTGCTCCTTCGCTAAAAATTTTAGTTATGAATGGTGGACCAAATGAGCGTCAGGAGAACTTCGAAAAACTTCATGACTATGATGTTATAATAACGTCTTATAATATTCTGACGAGAGATATTGAAAGCTATGAGAAGATTAATTTTACAGCTGTAATAGTAGATGAAGGTCAAAATATGAAAAATCCATTATCTCAAAGAGCAAAATCAATGAAGAGATTAAATGGTAAAAATAAGTTTGTACTTACAGGGACGCCTATAGAAAATGCTCTTACAGAATTATGGTCTATCTTTGATTTTATAATGCCGGGATATATCCTAAATCGTAAGAAGTTCCAAATGAAGTATGAAATACCTATAGTAAAAGACGGAAATCCTAAGGCTTTGCAGGAACTTAAATCTAGGATCATGCCTTTTATATTAAGGAGACTTAAAAAGGATGTTGCAGCAGAACTTCCTCCAAAGATAGAGAAGACTATAAAGGTAGATATGACGCCAGAACAAAAGGATGTATATGTGACTTATGTGAAGATGTTCAAAGAGGAGATTGAAAATATAGATTTAAATGACTTTAATAAAGGAAAGATGAAGATATTCTCTGCACTTACAAGACTTAGGCAGGTATGTTGTCATCCTAATAGTTTCTTAATGGACTATGATGGGGATAGCGGAAAGTTTGAAGCTTTTTATGATATACTGAACTCATCTATAGAAGAGGGACATAAGATTCTTGTATTTTCACAATTTACATCAGTATTGTCTATAATTGAAAAAGAATTTAGAAAGCAGCACATAGATTATAGCTATCTTGATGGATCTGTACCATCAGAGCAAAGGATGAAGCTTGTAAAGGAATTTAACTCTGGTAATAAAAAGGTGTTTTTAATATCACTAAAGGCAGGAGGTGCTGGACTTAATCTGACCTCAGCTGATGTAGTAATTCATTTTGACCCATGGTGGAATCCAGCAGTTGAAGATCAAGCTACAGATAGAGCTCATAGAATAGGGCAGAAGAATTCTGTAGAGGTTATAAAGCTAATAACCAAAGGTACAATTGAAGAAAAGGTTCTTATGCTTCAAGAAAAGAAAAAACAAATAATAAAAGATGTAATCGGAGAAGAGGAAATAGGAGATAAAATACTGTCTTCCATGGATTTTGAAGATTTGCAGGGACTATTTAATTTTGAAGAATAAACAAATTTAGGAGGTACATATGAAATTAATATCATGGAATGTAAATGGCATCAGAGCTTGTGTAACTAAAGGGTTTCTTGATTTTTTTAAGGAAGTAGATGCAGATATATTCTGTCTTCAAGAGACTAAGCTTCAAGAAGGACAAATAAATTTAGATTTAGAAGGCTACCATCAGTATTGGAACTATGCTGAGAAAAAAGGGTATTCAGGAACAGCGATTTTTACAAAAGCAGAACCTTTAAGTGTCAGCTATGGAATAGATATAGAAGAGCATGATAAAGAGGGTAGAGTTATCACATTGGAATTTGAAGATTTTTATATGATTACTGTATACACACCAAATTCTAAACAGGCTTTAGAAAGACTTGAATACAGAATGAAATGGGAAGATGATTTTAGGGCTTATTTGAAAAATTTAGAGACTAAAAAACCGGTCATAGTATGTGGAGATTTAAATGTAGCACATAAGGAAATAGACCTTAAGAATCCAAAGAATAATATTAAGAATGCAGGCTTTACACCTGAGGAAAGAGAAAAATTCACTGAATTAATAAATGCTGGATTTATAGATACCTATAGATACTTCCATCCTGATACAGAAGGTGTGTACTCTTGGTGGTCTTATAGATTCAATGCTAGAAAGAATAATGCTGGATGGAGAATAGACTATTTCTGTGTATCTGATGCTTTGAAAGATAGACTTGTAAGTGCTGATATACATATGGAAATTTTAGGATCAGACCACTGCCCGGTGGAGCTTATCATAAAATAATAATTTTATTTTGGAAATGAAGATAGATGTGTGTAACATATCTATCTTCATCTCTTTATTTTAATAATGATTTTTTCTCCTTTTATGACTTTGTATGAGAATGTTAAAGTCAGATCCAATTCATTAAATTCCTTTTGTAACGATGCTAGAACAGTAGGCCTTAAATAGCAATATGTATGTGAGCTTTGAGGAACATTTAGTATGCAGCTCAAATCTTTTAGGGATACTGTTATTACATCTTCATCTTTATGTTCTTTAAGCCATTTATAAAAAAGACTGCCGTAAATTGACTTGAATTTTATAGTTTCAGTGTTACGTTTCTTTTTGAAAGAAACTCTAATTTTTTCTTTTTTCATATAATAATCCTCTCTGAGATTCTTTTAATTATAGTATATACCTATTATACTTAATGTATATAGGGAAAATTAAGAGAAAATATGGCTTTCATGGGCATTCTTGAATAAATATATGATTAAAACTAAGGGGTAGGGATTATGGATTATAAAAGAATACTTGAAACTTTAATAGAGTTTTCTGATGAAGGAATAATAATAACTGACAATAAAGGAAATATAGTTTTTTATAGAGAGAGCAAAAAGAACTTAACAGGAATAGAAAATAAAAAGCCAGAAGGTAAGAATATACTTGAAGTTTTCCCATATCTGACAGAAAGCTCAAGTACTTTTTATAATGTTTTAAAATATAGAAATCCCATAATAGACAGAGTTCAAAAATATAAGAATCATTTAGGAAAAGAAGTTACTGTAATAACATCCACATATCCAATAATAGAGCAAGGAGTTCTTAAAGGAGCCTTTGAAATATTTAAGGATTTTACATTGGTTTATGATCTTTCTGAAAAGGTAGTAGCTCTTCAAAAACAAATGACCAAGGGAAAAGAAGCAAAATATAAAGCTCTAGGAGCAAAATTTACCTTTGATGATTTTATTGGAAATAATCCTAGAATTATAGATTTGAAAGAGAAAGGCAAGAAGATAAGCAACAGCAAGTCTCCTATACTTGTCTATGGAGAAACAGGTACAGGCAAAGAGATATTGGTACAGGCTATACATAACGCTGGAAAAAGGAAAAACAAACCTTTTATAGTACAAAACTGTGCAGCTTTGCCTCATAATCTTTTAGAAAGTATATTGTTTGGTACTGAAGAAGGAAGCTACACTGGAGCAAAAGATAAGATTGGGCTTTTAGAGGTAGCTCATGGGGGAACATTATATTTAGATGAAATAAATTCTATGGACTTAGATCTTCAAGGTAAACTTTTAAGAGTTATACAAGGAGGAGAAGTTAGACGACTTGGAAGTAGTAAAGTTAAAGAGGTAGATATTAGAATAATAGCATCAACTAATGAAAAGCCAGAAGTTCTTATAGAAAACAATAAGTTAAGGTTAGATTTGTATTATAGGCTTAATGTAATATATTTTAAGATACCTCCATTGAGAGAGCGTAAGGATGATATAGATCTTTTAGCAAAGTATTTTTTAAACAAGTACAATAAAGAATTTGACAAAAATGTTCTCAGTATAAGCGAATCTCTAATGAAAGATTTTATGACATATGATTGGCCTGGAAATATTAGAGAGCTTCAACATGTAATTGAAAGTGCTATGAATTGGTGTGAAGAACCTGACATAAATCATAAACATGTGGAAATGAACTTTGGGGATAAAAAAGAACAGTATAAGAAAAATGATATGGAATTATTTGATTGTGGGCTTAAAGAAAACTTAGAAAAATATGAAAAATTTTTAATAGAGAGTGCTATAAGGCAGTGTGATGGAGTCTATGCAAAAGCAGCTAGGAAACTTCAAATACCAAAGCAGACTCTTCAAAATAAAATAAAGAAATATAAAATAAAGAAAATATTTAGTATTGAATTTAGTACAAAAAACTAAAATTAGTACTAAATAGTATTGTTTTTAGTACTAATCTGAAATTTATGTAGAGCTTAAAAATTAAGCTCTACTTTTTTATTACGTCAAATTGTATATGATATAGGAGGTTAGAAAAAATTATGGCAGCATATGAAATTATGGCATAGCTATTGCTATATTTATATGATATTTAAAGCTGGGAGTGAAAATAAATGAGGGGCAGTATATTTAATATTCAAAGATACTCCATACATGATGGGCCAGGAATTAGAACAACTATATTTTTTAAAGGATGTCCTTTAAAATGTCAATGGTGTCACAATCCTGAGAGTCAGAGACAAGAAAAGGAGATAATGATTTATACTAACAAATGTATAGATTGTGGATTTTGTGCAAAGGCATGCAAATCAGGAGCTTTGACATTTGAAGAGGAGTTGATACATTTTAATAAAATCCTTTGTAAAAATTGTGGAGAGTGCTGTGAAGTGTGCCCTACAGGAGCAAGAACAATTGTAGGAGAGTATAAAGATCCCGAAACTTTATTAAAAGAAATAGAAAAGGACAAGGTCTTTTATGATGAGTCCGATGGAGGGGTGACTTTTTCTGGGGGAGAGCCGTTAAGCCAAGGGAAATTTCTTGAAGAGATACTTAAAAGATGTAAAGAGGCTGGGATACATACAACTGTTGATACCAGCGGATATGGAAGTGAAAATACTATAAGAAGCATAATACCATATGTAGATTTGTTTTTATATGACTTAAAGTCCATGAATGATTTTGTTCATAAAAAGTATATAGGGGTATCAAACAAAAGAATACTTGAAAATTTAAAGATTATAAGTGAACTTGGAGGAAAGATATTTATAAGAATACCATTAATACCAGGTATTAATGATTCAAAAGAAGATATATATAGCTTCATAAAATTCATAAAAAATATAGATGGAATTCTTCAAGTTAACATTCTTCCATATCATAATATTTCTCAAGAGAAGTATTTAAGACTTAGAAGAGAATATCAGTGTGAACATGTGAAAGAACCAACATCAGAAGGATTAGAAAAAATTAAATCAATGTTTGAAAATGAAGGTTTTAAAACTGTAATTGGTGGATAAAGATTTATTAGATTAGGGGAGATGAGAAAAATGAGAGAAAGAGTTAGAAGACTTAGAGAGAAAAGTTTGAAGGCCACTCCAACACTATCAATAGAGAGAGCGAAAATAGTTACTGATACTTACAAAGAATACTGTGATAAGGTTTCAATACCTGTTCTTAGAGCCTTTGCGCTAAAGGATATTTGTGAGAAGAAAACTATATGTATAAATAATGATGAGCTTATAGTTGGAGAAAGAGGACCGAAACCTAAAGCAGTACCTACCTATCCGGAATTATGCTGCCATACATTAGAAGATTTTAGAGTTATAGATAGCAGAGAAAAGACGTTTTTCAAAGTAGATAAAGAAGCTTTCAGAGTTCAAGAAGAAGAGATAATACCTTATTGGCAGGGTAAGTCAATGAGAGATAAGATACTAAATGCCATGACTGAAGAGTGGAAGACTTGCTACGGTGACGGAATATTTACTGAATTTATGGAACAGAGGGGACCAGGACATACCGCTGGAGATAAAAAGATATTCACTAGGGGATTCTTAGAAGTTATAGATTTAATAGATAAAGAATTAGAAAAATTAGATTATGTAAATGATATGGATGCCTATGACAAAGGTGAAGAGTTAAAAGCTATGAGAATAGCAGCAGAAGCTGTAATAACTTTTGCTAAAAGACATTCTGCTTTAGCTAGAGAAATGGCAGAAAAAGAAAGTGATAAAAGGAGAAAGGCTGAACTATATAAGATTGCTGAAGTATGTGACAGAGTACCGGCACATAGACCAGAGACATTTTGGGAAGCTGTACAAGGATATTGGTTTATTCATTTGACTGTTATAACAGAGCTTAACCCATGGGATGCATTCACTCCAGGAAGATTTGATCAGCATTTGTATCCTATATATAAAAAAGATGTAGAGGAAAATAATTTAGCTAGAGAAGATGCAGAGGAACTACTTCAATGTCTTTGGGTAAAATTTAATAATCAACCTGCTCCTCCAAAAGTAGGTATAACCTTAAAAGAAAGTGGAACTTATACTGACTTTGCCAATATCAATAGTGGAGGCTTAACAGCTGATGGAGAAGATGGGGTAAATGATGTAACTTATCTAGTACTGGATGTTATTGACGAGATGAGACTTCTTCAGCCTAGTAGTAATATTCAATTAACAGAAAAGAATCCTGATGAGTTTATAGAAAGAGCTTGCAAGATAATAAGAAAAGGATGGGGGCAGCCTTCTGTATTTAATGCAGACATGGTAGTTAAGGAACTCATGAGACAGGGGAAATCTTTAGAAGATGCAAGAACTTCAGGAACTACAGGCTGCGTAGAAGCTGGTTCTTTTGGTAAAGAAGCTTATATACTTACAGGATATTTTAACCTTGTAAAGATTCTTGAGGTAACTTTAAATAATGGATTAGATCCTAGAACAGGAAGGCACATTGGAATTGAAACAGGAAATGCTGCTGAATTTAAGAATTTTGATGAACTTATTGAAGCTTACAAAAAGCAGGTACATCATTTTATAGATATAAAGATAAGAGGAAATAACGTAATAGAAAGATTATACATGAAGCATATGCCGGTTCCATTTTTATCATTACTAGTTGATGACTGTATATCAAAGGGAAAGGATTATAATGGAGGAGGAGCAAGATATAATTCTAATTACATTCAAGGAGTTGGAATTGGAACTCTTACAGATTCACTCGCATCTATAAAATTTAATGTGTTTGACAAAAATAAAATAACTATGGAAGAGCTTTTAGAAGCATTGAAGGAAGACTTCAAAGGCAGAGAGCCTCTAAGACAGATGTTACTAAATAAAACTCCGAAATATGGAAATGATGATGACTATGCTGACGATATAATGAGAGTTTGTTTCGATATATTTTTTAATGAGGTAGATGGTAGAGATACAGTTAGAGGCGGAAAATATAGAATAGATATGCTGCCAACTACATGTCACGTTTACTTTGGAGAGGTTACTGGAGCTACAGCCGATGGAAGAAAGGCAGGAGTCACTCAATCAGAAGGAATATCTCCTGTAGGAGGAGCAGATAAGTATGGACCAACCTCTGTTGTAAAATCAGCATCAAAGATGAATCATGAAAATACTGGAGGAACTCTTTTAAATCAGAAATTTACACCATCGTTACTGCAAGGAGAACAGGGAATAAAGAATCTTCGTTCGCTTATAAGAGCATATTTTAAGATGGGAGGACATCATATACAGTTTAATGTGATTAGCAGGGACACTCTTCTTAAAGCACAAGAAAATCCAGAAGCGTATAAGGATTTAATAGTAAGAGTTGCTGGATATAGTGATTACTTCTGTGACCTTGGACGTGCGCTTCAAGATGAGATAATAAATAGAACTGAGCAAGAAAATTTTTAATGACAGGGTAGAAAAATGATATAATTTTAATATAGAAACATGGAGGGAAATAAAAATGAATAAAACAATTGGATTTATTGGATGTGGAAATATGGCAGGTGCCATAATTGGAGGCCTAGTTTCATCAGGAAAAGTTAAAGGTGAAAATGTAATAGCTTCTGATGGATTTTCTAAGGGATTAGAAAATTGCCAAAAGAAATATGGAATAAGAACTTCTTTAAATGACAATTTAACTGTTGCAAGAGAAGCAGACATATTGTTTTTAGCAGTAAAACCTAATGTGTATTTTAATGTTATAGATGAAATCAAGAATGACATCAAGGAAAATGTTGTTATAGTTACAATAGCAGCAGCTATAAGCATGGATTCTGTCAAAGCAGGTTTCGGAAAAGAAATTAAGATAGTTAGAACTATGCCTAACACTGCAGCTATGATAGGAGAAAGCATGACTGTTGCATGTAAGAATTCTCTAGTTACTGAAGAAGAAATGAATGAGGTTATGGAACTTCTAAAATCATTTGGTAAAGCGGAGTTTTTAGAGGAGAAGCTTATGGAAGCTGTCATAGCAGTTAATGGATCATCACCAGCATATATATATATGTTCCTAGAAGCTATGGGAGACGGAGGAGTACTTGCTGGAATCCCAAGAGATAAAGCATATAAGATGGCTGCACAAGCTATGATAGGTTCTGCAAAAATGCTTTTAGAAACAGGAAAGCATCCAGGTGAACTAAAAGACATGGTTTGCTCTCCAGCTGGAACAACTATAGAAGCAGTATATTCTTTAGAAAAGAATAATTTTAGAGGAACTATAATAGAAGCTATGGAAAAATGTACTGAAAAATCAAATAAGATGGCAGGAAAAAAATAATTTCAAAAGTAGTAGAAAAAGTCATAAAATGGGCATATAATAATATAAAATCTCTTTGCACTGCATATAAATCTACAGTACAAACTGATCAGGCCGATGAATGACTTTATTTATGGAGCCGGGCCGTAAATGGCAACAGGATTTTTAGGAAGCTACAATACCTGTGGGACAGTTTATTGTTCTACAGGTATTTTTTGCGTACTTTTAGAACAATAACTGAGTCTTTATTGCAATGCCATAGAGCTATCAAACAAATATTCTTGGGAAGCAAGAATTAAAATGGAGGTAACTTTTATGACAGAACAAAACAAAAATCAATTAAAAGGTCTAACAAAAGATGAGGTGAGAGTTCTACAAGAAAAATTCGGGAAAAACAGATTAGTACCTGAAAAGAAAGAAAATTTCTTTCTAAAGATTATTCAAGTTTTAAAAGAACCGATGTTTCTATTGCTTATTGCTGCAGCAATAATCTACTTTTTACTTGGAGAGCCTAGAGATGGAACTATAATGCTGGTGTTTGTAGTAGGAATAATCAGCATAGATGTAATCCAAGAATGGAAAACCGACAAGACTTTAAATGCACTAAAGAATTTATCTGCACCACATATAACCGTTATAAGAGATGGTATAGAGTGTACTATAAATAGTGAGGATTTGGTACCTGGAGATTTGATGATGATAGCAGAAGGGGTAAAGCTCCCTGCTGACGGTAAAGTAATCAAAGCAAATGATCTTTGCATTGATGAATCCTCTTTAACTGGGGAAGCAGAAGGGGTATGGAAGTGCATAGATGATAGTGGGAATAAGGATTATTGGAAAAAGGATCATTGCTATGCTGGAACACTAGTAACTCAGGGTACAGGAGTAATATTAATAGAGAAAATAGGTGCAGAAACTGAGTATGGAAAGATAGGAATAAATGTGGCTGAGGCACCAGATAGACCTACCCCAATGGAAAAGCAGACGAAGAAATTAGTTAAAGTATGTGCCGTAATAGCAGCAGTTTTATTTTTGCTTGTGTGCATAATAACCTATTTTAATCTCCCTGATCATCAGTTGAAGGAGAGATTAATAGAAAGTATCTTGTCAGGAATAACCCTAGCTATGGCTATGATACCGGAGGAATTTCCAGTGATTTTAACTGTATTCTTGTCAATGGGAGCATGGAGACTTGCAAAGAAAAACTCTTTAGTAAGAAGACTTCCATCAGTAGAAACCTTGGGAGCAGTTTCAGTTTTATGTGTAGATAAGACTGGAACCATCACTATGAATAAGATGAGAGTAAGGGAATGCTGGGCCATTAGTAATAATATAAAAGAAACAAACAAAATAATGGGAATGGCTTGCGAGGTAGATGCTTATGATCCAATGGAGCATGCAATGCTTGACTATTGTGAAGAAAATAATATTGCAAAAGAAGAGTTATTTAAAGGTGAACTCATAAGTGAATATTCATTTACAAATGAGAGAAAGATGATGGGGCATGTATGGAAGCTAAATGGTGAAGTTGTAATAGCATCAAAGGGTTCCCCAGAGAAGATATTAACATTATGTAATTTAGATAAAAATGAGAAAAAAATAATAGAAAGTAAAATCTTCAATATGTCATCTCAAGGCTTAAGAGTTATTGGGATAGGTAAAATGATATTGAAGGATGAAAAAGATATTCCAGAAACTTTAGAAGAATGTAGTTTAGAATTTCTAGGACTTGTAGGGCTTCAAGATCCTCCAAGAGAAAAGGTAAAAAATGATATTGCAAGCTGTGTAAGGGCTGGAATAAGAGTTGTAATGATCACTGGAGATAACGGAATAACTGCAAGTGCTATAGCAAAACAAGTTGGCATACCTCATAGTAGTGTTATAATCACTGGTGATGAATTAAACACTATGACAGATGATGAACTTCAAGAAAGAATTAAAGATGTAAGCATATTTTCAAGAGTTATGCCAGAGCATAAGATGAGAATAGTTAAAGCATTTAAGGAGAATGGTGACGTAGTTGCTATGACAGGAGATGGTGTTAATGATGCACCAGCTCTTAAATATGCAGATATAGGAATAGCTATGGGGAAGAAAGGTTCTGAAGTTTCAAGAGAGGCAGCGGATCTTATCCTACTTGATGATAATTTTTCAACTATAGTAGATACCATAAAAGATGGAAGAAGAATTTATGATAATATAAGAAAAGCCATAGGGTATGTTTTTACTATTCATATACCAATAGCATTTGCATCTTTATTAGCACCTATGCTTAATATAAGGTCATCTATGATACTTCTATTACCAGTTCATGTTGTATTATTAGAGCTTATAATAGACCCTACCTGCTCTATTGTGCTTGAGAGACAGCCAGCAGAAAGTGATATTATGGAACGAAAACCACGTAATCCTAAAGAAAGCATATTAACGGCATCAGTATTAGTAAAGAGCATAATACAAGGTATGATTTTATTTGTAGCATCCTTTGCTTCTTACTATTTGTATTTAAAAGCTAACCCAGAACAAGCTGAGGTAGCACGTTCAATAGGTCTTGCCATCATAATGCTTTCTAATGTACTTCTTGTGCAAGTTAATAGTTCAGAAAGCGAATTTGCATACAAGTCATTGATAAATCTAAAGAAAGACCATGTTATGTGGGCTGTAGGTATTGGAACCCTAATTGGACTTGGAGTAATACTATATACTCCTATTGCTGAGTTCTTAAGCTTAGCACCATTAAATTTAAATCAGATCTTTAGAGTTGTAGTGACTTCTGTTGCTGCAGTAATGTGGTATGAGATAGTAAAGTTATTTAAGAAAATCAGAAAAGGCAGAATTAAATAAGATTTATTGGGAAACTTAATTGTAATTAGGGGGCTTTGCTTTGAGCAGAGTCCCCTTTTATAATTTTTCAGTGGAGGAAAGATAATGAAAGGAATTGCGAAGATTACAGTGTGGTTTATGATTGCTATGGTGTTATGCTCATTTTCATATTGGAAAAAAGATGAAAGGGTATGTAAAACCATCATAAATTCATATATACAAGGATATTTAGAAAGTTATAAAACGGGTACATATATAAAACCTTATTCTCTGGAAGATAATGATGATACTTATATTTACAATATCTTAGGTGAGATAAATGGCAAAAGGGTGATGCTCTTAAACACTAGATTCAAGAGTTATAACTATTCCATAAACTATAAAAATCTGGATTTTAATGATAACTCTGCTAGAATTACAGTTTTAGTAGATATTGACTATGAGTATGAAAATGGAGTAAAGGGCGGGTTACGTGATATAGATTATGAATTTAACCTTGAAAAAAGAGATGAAGGTTGGATTATAACGAATTTAGAAAGTAATTATGATGAATTTCAAGACTTTAAAAATAGAGTAGACGAAAAGAAAAAAGTTATGAGGGGAGAAACTAAAGAGATAATAGATAGTTGCCGTGATGATGAGATTGAGCGGATTAAAAATTATAAAAAGAAACCATCATTAAAAAATGTATTCGGTGATAAAGATGTGTGTGGAGATATAAAAACAGACATTGGCGTTAAGTACGCTTGTGAATTCGCATTAAAAAATAAAAATGACAGATTATTTTATACTGCTGGAAATAGTGATTGTACAAATTTTGTATCTCAATGTATATGGGCATCTCTTGGAAATTATAATCCTTTAGATAATAACTATACTATTGCAAATATAAAACAGGAAAGATGTATGGTTAAGAATGTATGGCTTGGTAATAAATATGGAGGTACAACTGCATGGGAAAATGTAGAGGCGCTTTGGAGTTTTATTTTAAATAAAGAAGAGTTTAATGCTAAAGGTATGAATAAAAATAAACCTGTATCAGAGCTAAATCTCAATGATATATCAGAGGGGGATATAGTCCAAGTGAGAAAACGTAATGATTATAGGTATAGTCATTCCACATATGTAACTCTAGTTAAGAGAGAAGATGGTGAAAGTTTGATATATGTATCACAGCATTCTTATGATAAACTTAACAGAAATTTGGAAGATTTGATATTTAGCTGGGGTGGAGAAGAATGTTACATGAGAATTATAAAATTTGTAAAATAAGCTTTTATGATATGAAAAAAATGAAAGAAAGTATAATGACAAATATAACTTAATTTTATAAAGTGTTTTAAATTTCATAAATGTACCACATTATTCCTTCAAACTACAAGGAATTTATGGTAAAATTAATTAGAATATAGTATAAGGGGGGACTTATGTGAAAAAAGCTAAAATAGCAAGTCTAATTGTTGCAACTACTGTAATGCAGAATACTGTTGTATCAGCAATACCTAATGATGAAGCTAATAGGAAAATTGATTTAGATAAGTTTAAAGGAATAGAAGAAAATGCTAAGACATCTAAGGTTTCAGCAGTTATCAATGGAATTCCTATAAAAAAGATGCTAATAGATATGAATTATTCAAAAGGTGTTACTATAAGTCCTAAATATATAGTAATACATGACACAGATAATAGGAGCTTTGGTGCTGGAGCTATAGCAAATAGAAACTATTTTGCTAATCACCCAAATGCTCAAGCATCAGCTCATTTTACAGTAGATGATAGAAATATAGTTCAAGTGTTAGAAGAAACATGGAGAGGATGGCATATTGGAGATAGATATCCTGGAGTTAAACCAAATAGGCCTGAAGCTAACAATAGCAATACAATAGGTATTGAGATTACAGTAAATCCAGATAGTAATTTTGATACTGCGATGAAAAATGCTATTGAACTTACGAAATATTTAATGTTCAAGCATAATATACCAGCATCAAATGTAATAACACATAATGATGCTACTGGGAAAATATGCCCTAGAATGATGCTTGAAGATAGACCTACATTGTGGCCAACATTCAAAAGTGCTGTAGGTTCAAGTGCCTCAAATCCAAGTGGACCATCTGATAGCAATCCTGAAAGCAGTGGTATATTTGGAGCTATAAAAAATGTAGAGGCAATTGTAAATACTAGTGTTCGAGAATCGGTTTATAGTGGTATGGGAGTATCTACTGGTGTTACGGGAAATGTGTATCCTAATGAAAAAGTTAAAGTAAATTATTTTTTAAATGATTGGGCAAACATAACTTTTAATACAGCATCAGGAGGCACCAAGACTGGTTTTATAAATGCAAGCAAACTTAATGTATCAGGTCTTAATCGTGTGAATAAACAAGCCTCTATAAGAAATAGTGGAGATGTTACTGTATATAAAGATCTAGAAGGTGCGGTTCAAGATTCACTTACACCAAATAGAGGAGTGACTCTAAACTATACTTTTAAAGAATGGTCGCATATAAGTTATGTTGCTACTAATGGAAGTATTAAACATGGCTTTGTAAATAGCAGTTTAGTAAAAATCAGTGACAACGATGGAGATAGAGGAGATGGAATTATAAATGCCATAAATAAGAATGGTACTGTAGTGAATACTAATAGCACAAAAGTCTATTTGAATGCTGATGAAAATAGTGACGGAATAGGGTTCCTTTATAAAAATGATAATATGAGAGTAAATTTCAGTAAAGGAGCTTGGTATAACGTAACATTTACTACTGCTGACGGAAGTAAAAAGAATGGTTATATAAAGAGTCAGTTTGTTTCTTTAGAATCATCATTAGATGATAATTATAAACCAGTAGGAAAAGGAAAAGTCATAAATGTGACTAGTGCTTTGAGAATAAGAAAAGGTCCTGGTACAACTTATGATGCAATTGGATGGCTTTATAATGATGATAATGTAGAGATCCTAGGGAGAGAGGGACAATGGTTTAAAATAAAGAATAACGATACTATTGGATATTGCCATGAGGATTACATAAAAGAAGTAAGGCAAGATGATACAGAGATAGTCCCTGAAAATCCGTTAACAGGAAAAGGAGAGGTAATCAATGTAACCTCAAATTTGAGAATAAGATCATCAGCTTCAACTAGCAGTTCTGTACTTGGATATTTAAATAACGGTGATTCATTTGATATTTTAGGAAAAGAAGGACAATGGTATCAGATATCTCATAATGGAACTCAAGGGTATATTTATGGAGATTATGTAAAAGTTATTGAAGAAGGTGGAAATCAAAATTCAGGAAATGATTCATCAAATAATGGTGGAAATGAAAATACCACTGCTCAAGGAAAAGGACAGGTTATAAATATAACTTCAAATTTAAGAATAAGATCAAAAGCTTCTACAGATAGTGAGATTATAGGATATCTTAATAATGGAGACACTTTTGACATTTTAGGAAAAGAAGGACAATGGTATCAGATATCTCGTAATGGAACTAATGGATATATTCATGGAGATTATGTAAAAGTTATTGAAGAAGGCGGAAATCAAAATCCAGGAAGTGACTCGGGAAATAATGGGGTAAATGAGAATAATTCTGTTCAAAGTAATGGACAAGTTATAAATGTAACTTCAAACTTAAGAATAAGATCATCAGCCTCAACTAGCAGTTCTGTACTTGGATATTTAAACAATGGTGACTCATTTAATATTTTAGGAAAAGAAGGACAATGGTATCATATATCTTATAATGGAATTCAAGGATATATTCATGGTGATTATGTAAAAGAGATTCAAGGAAATGCTGAGGATTCAGGAAACGGCAATAGTGGAAATAATGGAAGCAGTAATGAAAATAATTCAGTTGCAGGTAAAACAGGACAAGTTATAAATGTATCAACAGGACTTAGAATGAGATCAGGTGCTGGAACAAATTACGAAGTGGTTGGCTGGCTTTATGAAGGAGATAATTTTGAGATTCTAGGGAAAGAAGATTCTTGGTATAAGATAAATAAAAATGGAGTAAATGCATATATTCATTCTGATTATGTAAAAATACTTGAGAATGGAGATGGCAATCAAAACAATTCAGGTTCAGGATCAAATTCAGGAGGAGAGACTTCTAAGGCCTCTAAAGGCAATGTAATAAATGCTCCTAATGGATTAAGAATACGAGAGGGTGCTGGAACAAACTATTCTGTAATTGGCTGGTTATATGACAATGATGAGGTTAAGATAGCTGAGAAATCTGGACAATGGTATAAGATTGAAGCAAAAGGGGTTACTGGATATGTCCATAGTGATTATATAAAGACTAGTACTGATGAGGGGAGCAATAATGAAAATACAGAAAATATAAGTAAAAAAGGAAAAATAGTAAATGTTTCAACAGCTTTAAGAGTTAGGAAAGAGCCAAATACTTCATCAGAAGTTTTAGGATTTGTATATTCAGGCAGTATTGTAGATATAAAAGGTAAAACTGGAGAATGGTATAAGATTTCTTATGATGGTCAGGAGGCTTATGTTCATTCTGATTATGTGAAAGAAGTAAGTGGTGATGAAGTTACTGACAATAATAATCCAAGTGTAGTTATAAAGAAGAAGGGAAAAGTTGTAAATGTAGAATCAAGCTTAAGAGTAAGAGAAAAAGCATCTACTGACTCTCTAGTTGTAGGATATCTTTCACCAAATGAAACTTTTGATATATTAGATAAGGTTGGAGATTGGTATAAGATAAACTTTGATACTTATAGCACAAAGAAACAAGGATATGTCCATAAAGATTATGTAAAAGAGTTTGACGAAGTTGAAAGTGATAATGCTACTGGACGTGAAATAGTAGAATACGCTAAAAAATTCTTGGGAGTAGAATATGTTTGGGGAGGAACAACACCAAACGGATTTGACTGTTCAGGATTTACTCAATATGTGTATAAGCATTTTGGAATCGAAACAGGAAGAACTACATGGGATCAAATAAAAACAGGAAGAAGAGTTACAGTAAGTGCAGCTCAAGAAGGTGATTTAATCTTCTTTGGAGATTATGATGACCCTATGAATCCAGTTCATGTAGGAATGTATATGGGAAATGGAGACGTAATTCATGCATCTTATGGTGCAAAAAAAATAAAGATAAGCAAACTTGAGTATTTTGGCATGAATGTAATTCAAGCTAACAGATACATAAAGTAAAGCAATAGCCTTGGGAGAAAATCCTAAGGCTATTTTTTTCCCTTTTGCAAAAGATATTATTGCGAATACAATGCATTACACAAAAATTAACAATTAAAATAGTAGACAAATGAAAAAAAATGAATATAATAAAAGTATGAACATATGAATAATTGTTCATATGAATGGAGGTAAAAAATGAAAGAAGTAGAAGTTTGTAATTGTACAACAATACATGATGATATAATAAATGACACCAAAGATAAACTGCCAACAGATGAGATTTTATGTGATTTATCGGACTTATTTAAAGTATTTGGAGATGGAACTAGAATAAAGATAATATGCGCTTTATTTCAACATGAAATGTGTGTATGTGATATAGCGGCACTTTTAAACATGAGTCAGTCAGCGGTTTCGCATCAGCTTAGAGTACTTAAAACTGCAAAGCTGGTAAATAACAGAAGAGATGGCAAGGTTGTATACTATTCTCTAGCAGATGACCATGTTAAGAGAATTTTTGATCAAGGTTTAAGCCATGTATTAGAATAAAAGGGAGGGAGCTCAGTGGATAAAAATTTGAAAAAGCAATTTAATTTACAAGGCCTTCATTGTGCTAACTGTGCCAATAAGATAGAAGAGAAAATCTCTCATATATCTTGGGTAAAAGATGTTGGCATAAATTTTGCAACTAAGACTTTAAGCTTAGAAGCTGAGAAAAATGTAAATACTGAAAGGCTAGAAGAACTGCAGAACATTATAAATTCTGTAGAATCAGGAATTGTTCTTAAAGAAAAAAGGAAAGCTACGCCAGTAAAACCAAAAATGAAAACAGTGACAAAGGTTAATTCATCTGATTCAGCTAGTAGCAAAAAAATTTATCTTCTTCAAGGATTGAATTGTGCTGGTTGTGCTGCAAAGATAGAGGATAAAGTTGGAAGACTACCAATGGTAAAAGAAGCTTCCTTGGATTTTGTATCAAAGAAATTAATAATAGATTTAAATGATAATAAAGAAGATATAGACAGTAAGGTTAAAAAAATTGTAAATGATTTGGAACCTGATGTAGCAGTTAAAGAATTATCATTAGATATGTCAAGATCAGCATATGTGTTAAATGGACAGGAAGTTATAGGTGGTTCTGTTATTTCAAATGAAAATCATGGAGAGGAACTTTCCGAGAAGCATGGGGACATATCAAAAGAAGATAAGATAAAATTCATAGTAGGATCTATGTTCTTTATATCCGCATTTATAGTAAAAGATATAGAGTGGCTTAAAGTTGGACTATTCCTTATAAGTTATATATTGGTAGGTGGTCATGTTGTTATGAGAGCTGCTAAGAATATATTAAAAGGACAAGTATTTGATGAGAATTTCTTAATGGCTATAGCTACTATAGGAGCATTTACTATAAAAGAATATCCAGAAGCTGTTGCTGTTATGATATTTTATCAAATAGGAGAACTGTTCCAAGATGCAGCAGTAAGCCGTTCAAGAAAATCTATAGGGGATTTGATGAATATAAGACCTGATTCAGCAACTATAAAAGTTGGGGATGAAGAGAAAGTAGTAGATCCAGAGCAGGTTAATATAAATGATATAATCATAGTGAAACCAGGAGAAAAAATTCCTTTAGATGGAAAGATAATTTCAGGGGAGGCTCAGATAGATACGTCAGCCTTAACAGGAGAATCTGTTCCAAGAAAAGTATCTGTAGGGGATGAAGTATTAGGTGGATGTATAAATACCAATGGAGTATTAAATATAGAAGTCACAAAGATATTTGGAGAATCAACTATTGCTAAAATATTAGATTTAGTAGAAAATGCAGGTGCAAAGAAAGCGCCGACAGAAAAATTTATAACCAAGTTTGCTAGATATTACACTCCTATAGTTGTAATTTTAGCATTAGCATTAGCCATAATTCCTCCAATTTTAAATGGGGGACAGGATATTCAACAGTGGGTGTATAGAGGATTAGCTTTTTTAGTAGTTTCATGTCCTTGTGCATTAGTAGTATCTATTCCTTTAGGGTTCTTTGGAGGTATAGGGGCTGCGTCTAAAAATGGAATCCTTGTAAAAGGTGGAAACTATTTAGAAGCCTTAAATAATGTTGATACTGTAGTCTTTGATAAAACTGGAACTCTTACAAAAGGGGTATTTAAAGTTACAAAGGTTCATAATGAAAGCTGGATAAATAAAGATGATTTAATTTACTATGCAGCTTACGGCGAAAGTTATTCTAATCATCCAATAGGAAAATCTATCATAAATGCTTATGGGAATGATATTGACAAAAATAAAGTATCCGAGTTAAAAGAAATAGCAGGGCATGGACTTCAAGTCAATATTGATGGAAAGATTGTACTTTTAGGAAATAGCAGGCTTATGGAGAGGGAAAGTATAACTCACCCTGTAGCAAAAGAAATTGGAACTATTGTACATGTCGCTATAGAAAAAAGATATGCTGGATATATAGTAATATCTGATGAAATAAAGGAAGATTCTAAAACTGCTATAGAGCTTTTAAAGAAGGCAGGAGTAAAGAATACTATTATGCTTACGGGCGATAATGAAGCAATAGCAAAAGCGGTATCAGATGAAATTGGTCTGGATAAATATTACAGTCAGCTTTTGCCTCAAGATAAGGTTGAAAGACTTGAAGATATTGATAAAACAAAAGAAGGTAAGATGATATTCGTAGGAGATGGAATAAATGATGCTCCAGTGCTTGCAAGAGCAGATATAGGGATAGCCATGGGAGGAATAGGTTCAGATGCTGCAATAGAAGCTGCTGATGTTGTTATAATGACAGATGAACCTTCTAAAATAGCTCAAGCTATAAAAATTGCAAAAGCAACCCAAAAGATAGTGTGGCAGAATATAACTATCGCTTTAGTCATAAAGGTTGCAATATTAATTTTAGTAGCAATGGGATTAGGAAATATGTGGGAAGCTGTCTTTGGAGATGTAGGTGTAGCACTTATAGCAATAGTAAACTCTGCAAGAGTTTTAAAATTGAAATAGCAAATTTTTAATTAGATCTAGAATAAAATCATTCTAGATCTAATTTTCATATAGAAATAGTTGACAATAAATAAAAGGTATGATATATTATATTAAAAGGTATTTAATAACCTTTATTAAAACATTAAATTTTATATAAAATATAGTAAATTAATGCAAAAAATAGTATTATATTAAGTAAGATATAAAGGAGGTGATGGTATGTTTATGACGACATTAGCTAATATTACTATGGCTAGCGGAATTTTACTTATCTTAGGACTAATATTGGTCATAGTAGAAATGTGTATACCGGGTTTTGGTGTACCAGGTATATCAGGAGCAATTCTCCTTATCATAGGCATAATATTAACAGCAGAAAGTGCTGCGCAGGCTTTAATTTTAGGGACAATCATATTAGTAATATTAAGTGTGGCGCTTGGTGTAGTAATATATCTTGTATCAAAAGGCAAGCTTAAAGGAATTATACTAAAGGACAAACTTGACAAAGTAAGCGGTTATTCAAGCACTGAGAATCTAGACTATTTCCTAGGAAAAGAAGGTATTACATTGACTGTTCTAAGACCATCAGGGACTGCAGATTTTGATGGCGAAAAATTAGATGTAGTCTCTGAGTGTGAATATTTGGAAAAAGGAACTAGCATAAAAGTTATAAAAATAGACGGAAGAAAAGTTTTAGTTAGATCTACACAAAATATAGAGTATCAGACTCAAAATAAATAATAGAAAGAGAGATGAATATTTATGTCAGGAATTATGGGGACAGCAACAATTTTAATATTAGTCATAGTAGTACTAGTATTATTCTTCACTTTTGTTCCAGTAGGACTTTGGATTTCAGCATCAGCAGCTGGAGTAAAAGTTGGTATTTTTAATTTAGTAGGTATGAGACTTAGAAGAGTTATACCTAGCAGAATAGTGTTACCTCTTATAAAATCCACAAAAGCAGGAATGCATTTAAATGTTAACCAGCTTGAAGCTCACTATTTAGCAGGTGGTAATGTTGACAAAGTAGTAGATGCGCTTATAGCAGCGCAAAGAGCAAATATACAACTTCCATTTGAGAAAGCTGCAGCTATTGATTTAGCTGGTAGAGATGTATTAGAAGCAGTTAAAATGAGTGTAAATCCTAAGGTTATAGAAACTCCAAAAGTTTCAGCTGTTTCAAAAGACGGTATAGAATTATTGGTTAAAGCTAGAGTTACAGTAAGAGCAAATCTAGAAAGATTAGTAGGTGGAGCTGGAGAATCAACTATATTAGCCAGAGTTGGAGAAGGTATAGTAACAACAGTTGGTAGTTCAGGATCTCATAAACAGGTTTTAGAGAATCCAGATACTATATCAAAAGTTGTTTTATCAAAGGGATTGGATGCAGGAACAGCATTTGAGATTCTTTCTATAGATATAGCTGATATAGATGTAGGAAGAAATATAGGAGCTCAACTTCAAACACTTCAAGCAGAAGCAGATAAAAACATAGCTCAAGCTAAAGCAGAAGAAAGAAGAGCTATGGCTGTTGCTAAAGAACAGGAAATGAAGGCTGCAGTTGTTGAAGCAGAAGCAGAAATTCCAAGAGCTATGGCGTATGCTTTAAAAGAAGGAAAGCTTGGAATAATGGATTATTATGATATGCAGAATATAATAGCAGATACTAAAATGAGAAATTCTATTTCCTCAACAGGTCAATCAACATCTATAATAGGTGGAAACGACGATAAGAGTGGTAAATAATATATGGGAATGGGATTAGGAGATATATTTAAAGCTATAGTTGAGGAACTAGGAGAAGATGCCTTAGGTTCTGCTACCCAAATGCTTTTTGATAAAAAGAAAGATGAATTTCCTATTCCTATCAAAAAACCGTTTTGGGAAGAAGGTAAATCTGAACCTGAAGTAAAACCAAATAGAAAAATTCAAAATCAAAATAAGAAAAATAAAAAATCTGTTGAAAATGACAATAAGGCTGAAACATCGAATAAAAATGAAACTAAAAATAATGAAAAATCATTAGAGGCTCAGTTATCTAAACTTAAAGAAAAAGAATCTTCTTATGAATATTTGGAATCTATAGATAAGGAAGAACTAAAACGAGGTATAATAATGTCTGAGATTTTAGGAAAACCTAGATGTAAGCAGCGAATTAGAAAAAGATTTTAAAATTACAAAGTCTATGGATGAAAATCCATAGGCTTTAATATTTATTGTAAAGATAATTAAATATTAAAGAAGTAATTGCCATTGACAAAATGTGAATTTATAAATATAATAATTTGTGTTTGAAAATTCCAGGTAGTAATTTATGTAACGTAGGATTATTTTTCACCAGTTAAGAAGCTTGAGTATGATATAGGGTTGTGTCATACTCAAGCTTTTTTTTTATAAATTATCTATTGTTCATAACTGTATATAGTTTATCAGGATAGTTAGTGATTATAGAATTTATTTTTAAATCTAAAAGTGCATTCATGTGAATTTCATGATTTACTGTGTAGGTATTTATCATTATTCCCTTATCTTGTATCCTTTTAGTAAGCTGTGGGTCTAAAAGAGAAAAATATTGAGGATGTAAAGCATCAGCTCCAAGTTTCTTACAATATTCTTCTATGTCCACAAAAGTTCCTTCATATAAAAGTCCAGTTTTTATGCTACTGTCTATTTCCTTACATTTCATCATTGAGAAATGGTTAAAGGAAGATAATATAATAGAATCTTTTAAATCATATTTATATATAAGATCTATAACTTTTTTTTCAATGCCTTCATAAGGAAAAAGTCCATTTTTTAGTTCTAGATTTAAAAAGATATTATTTTTTTTGGCTAACTTTAAAAGGTCTTCAAGAGTTGGAATTTTTTCGCCGATAAAATTAGGAGAAAATTTTATTCCAAAATCAAAATTCAAAAGTTCCTCATATGTATAATTTTTTAGTAATCCTGTACCAGTAGAAGTTCTATCTAACAATTCATCATGGCATATGACTAAGACACCATCTTTAGACACTTGTACATCTGTCTCTATGCCATCGCAATGAGCATTGATTGCTTCTTTAAAAGCTAACATGGTATTTTCAGGATACATTCCACTAAATCCCCTATGGGCAATATTTAAAGTTTTCATATTTTAATCTCCTTTACATGTAACGATATGATATAATATAATTATAAAACAACTAATAGAAAAGATAAAATATAAAGAAAGGAAATTTTTTTATGAATCAAATAGTACAGCCGATTATTAGGATAGGCTTATTTTTGCTGATAGCATGGATTGTATTTCCTCTTATAGGATTTGTTTTTCAAATAATATTAGCGTTAGTATTAGCGTTTCTATTATATAAGTTCATAAGGAATCTATTAAAAAAACCAAATTTAAACAAAAATAGTAAAGCTAAAAATGAAAACGTCTATAACTCGGAAAATCAAAATGTAGATAATGATTTTAATGATGATAAAAAAGTAATAGATGTAGATTACAAAGATGTAGAATAATTTCAAATTATTTGTCAATTAGCATGGTTTGTTTAAGCCATGCTTTTTTAGTATAAATTGCTTCAAAATATAATATAAATATTAAATTAATCTATTATTGCTATAATAAATTTTACTAAATCGGTTGAAAATATAGGTAAATAACTAGTATAATTAAATAGTTAAGTAATTAAATTGATTAAATAGTTAAATAATAAACAAATTTTTGTTAACAATTGATGCAAGTAAATATATAATAATAAGTTATATATTTTAATGTAATGAAGATGAGGTGTGGAAATGGAGAAGAAGAGAAGTATTTCTATGGCAGTAGTTAAAAGACTACCAAAATATCACAGATACTTGTCGGAGCTATTAAATAATGACGTTGACAGAATATCATCTAAAGAACTAAGCGAAAAAATAGGATTTACAGCTTCACAGATAAGACAGGACTTGAATTGTTTTGGTGATTTTGGACAGCAGGGCTATGGATATAATGTGAGAGATTTATACAATGAGATAAGCAACATTTTAGGTCTTTCAAAAGAATATAGAACAGTAATAGTAGGAGCCGGTAACATAGGTCAGGCCATTGCAAACTATACTAGATTTACAGATATAGGCTTTGATTTGTGGGGGATTTTTGATGCTAATCCTAAGCTTGTAGGTATAAAAATAAGAGATATAGAAATAAAGGATATAGATGAACTAGAAGGATTTATTAAGAAAAACAATATAGATGTTGGAGTGATATGTGTTCCTAGAGCTAATGCTCAAAAGGTGTGCGATATTCTTTTAAAAGGAAACATAAAAGGAATATGGAACTTTGCTCCAGTAGATTTGATAGTGCCTGAGGATATAACCATAGAAAATGTACATTTAAGTGAAAGTCTTATGACTTTAGCTTATCTTTTAAACGAAAAAGATCAGGAAAAAAATAAATAGAATTGCAAAAGAACTCCTTAGAGCGTAAAAGCTCTAAGGAGTTCTTTGTAAATATATAAACCTAAAAATAAAATATTTATAAATGATTTAAAATAGAATAAAAAATTCAAAAAAATTTGCAAACTTATTCTTGAAAAAGTTTAACTATGACTATATAATGGGAAGTGTAGGAAAACAGATATTTTTTTAACTGCAATTGTTAAGGTTGTAACAATTATGAGTTTTAGAATATCACATTTGATTTAAAAAAATACAATAATGGAAATAAGGGGGATAAAAATGGAGTTAAAAAATGTGCTTTTAGAAAAGAATAATCACATAGCTACAGTGACTATAAACAGACCTAAGGCTTTGAATGCCCTTAATTCAGAAACATTAAGAGATTTAAATGAAGTGTTAGAAAATTTGGAAAATGATAGTGATGTCTATGTTGTAATTTTAACAGGTGCAGGTGGAAAATCATTTGTTGCTGGAGCTGACATTACAGAAATGAAAGATTTAAACACTATAGAAGGAAGAGAATTCTCTCAACTTGGAAATAAAGTTTTTAGAAGACTTGAAAACCTTGAAAAACCAGTAATAGCTGCCATACCAGGATTTGCCCTTGGTGGAGGATGTGAACTTGCATTATCATGTGATATTAGAATAGCATCTGAAAAAGCAAAATTTGCTCAACCAGAGGTTGGTTTAGGAATAACTCCAGGATTTGGTGGAACTCAAAGATTAGCTAGGTTAGTTGGCACTGGAATAGCTAAAGAAATGATTTACACTGCAAGAATAGTAAAGGCTGATGAAGCATTAAGAATAGGCTTAGTTAATAAGGTAGTAGAAGTGGACAAGCTTATGGAAGAAGCTATGAACATGGCAAGCTTAATAGCTAGTCAAGCACCTATAGCTGTAAAACTTTCAAAAGCAGCTATCAATAGAGGAATACAATGTGACATTGATACAGCTGTAATGTATGAAGCAGAAGCTTTTGGAGCATGTTTCTCAACTTTAGATCAAAAAGAAGGTATGATTGCTTTTGTTGAGAAAAGAGATAAAAGCTTTCAAAATAAATAGGGCTTAAGTTAGGAGGTATATTAAATGAACTTTGCACTTTCAAAAGAACAAGAATTAGTAAGACAGATGGTAAGGGAATTTGCAATCGATAAGGTAAAGCCTATCGCAGCAGAAATAGATAGAACTGAAGAATTCCCAATGGAAAATGTTAAGCTTATGGCTAAATATGGTATGATGGGGATTCCATTTGCTAAAGAATATGGTGGAGCAGGTGGAGACACCCTAGCTTATATACTAGCAGTAGAAGAATTATCAAAGGTGTGTGGAACTACAGGGGTTATACTTTCAGCTCACGTTTCATTATGTGCATCATTAATAAATCAATTTGGTACAGAAGAACAAAAACAAAAATACTTACCAAAACTTGCATCAGGAGAAATGATAGGTGCTTTTGGTTTAACTGAACCAGGTGCTGGAACAGATGCAGCAGGACAACAAACTATTGCAGTTTTAGAAGGAGACCATTATGTATTAAATGGATCAAAAATATTCATAACTAATGGTGGAGTTGCAGATGTATTTGTAATATTTGCAATGACTGATAAAAGCAAGGGAACAAAAGGAATATCAGCATTTATAGTTGAAAGAAGTTTTAAAGGATTCTCAAGTGGTAAGATAGAAGACAAGATGGGAATAAGAGCATCTTCTACTACTGAACTTATAATGGAAGATTGTATAGTTCCAAAGGAAAACTTAGTTGGAAAAGAAGGAAAAGGCTTTGGTATAGCTATGAAAACTCTTGATGGAGGTAGAATAGGTATAGCTGCACAAGCTCTAGGAATAGCTGAAGGTGCTATGGAAGAAGCTGTTAACTACATTAAAGAAAGAAAACAATTTGGAAGATCATTAACAGCATTCCAAGGATTACAATGGTATTTAGCTGAAATGGATGTAAAGATAGAAGCAGCTAGACACTTAGTTTACAAAGCAGCTTGGTTAAAGGATAATGGTAAGCCATATAGCGTAGATGCAGCAAGAGCTAAGTTGTTTGCAGCTGAAACAGCTATGGAAGTAACAACAAAGGCTGTTCAATTATTCGGTGGATATGGGTATACTAAGGATTATCCAGTTGAAAGAATGATGAGAGATGCTAAGATAACTGAAATCTATGAAGGAACTTCTGAAGTTCAAAAGATGGTTATTTCAGGTAGCATAGTTAGATAGGAGGGCTTTCAGATGAAAATAGTTGTATGTATTAAGCAAGTACCAGATACTACTGTTGTTAAAATAGATCCAAAGACTGGAACACTTATAAGAGAAGGAGTTCCATCTATAATAAATCCAGAAGATAAGAATGCTTTAGAGGAAGCTTTAAGACTAAAAGATGCACATGGTGCACATGTTACTGTAATAACAATGGGACCTCCTCAAGCAAAAGATGCTTTAAGAGAAGCGCTAGCTATGGGAGCTGATGAAGCTATACTAATAACAGATAGAGCATTTGCAGGAGCAGATACTTTAGCTACTTCAGAAGCTTTAGCTGGAGCTATAAGAAAACTTCCTTATGATATAATCTTAGGAGGAAGACAAGCTATCGATGGAGATACTGCTCAAGTAGGACCTGAAATAGCAGAACATTTAGGAATATCTCAAGTAACTTATGTACAAGCAGTTGAAGCTAATGGAGATAAGCTTACAATAAATAGAGCATTAGAAAACGGACATGAAATAATAGAAGTTCAAACTCCAGTTTTACTAACTGCAATAAAAGAATTAAATGAGCCAAGATATATGAATGCGAGAGACATCTATGAATCTGCTAACAAAGAAATACAAATCTGGACCGCTGACGATATAGATGTAGATAAGAGTAAGCTAGGACTTTCTGGTTCTCCAACAAAGGTTAAGAAGTCAATGACTAAAGAAGTTAAGGGCCAAGGAGAAATAGTAAATATGGCACCAAAAGATGCCGTTGAGCATGTCCTTGCAAAATTAAAAGAAAAACACTACATCTAATAGATTAGGAGGTTATGGATATGAGTTTAGAGCAATATAAAGGCGTTTGGGTCTTTGCAGAGCAAAGAGATGGACATTTAGAAAAGGTATCTTTAGAGATATTAGGAGAAGGAAAAAAGATCGCAGAAAAATTAGGCGTTAAAATAACAGCTTTACTTATGGGACACAATGTAAAGCATTTAGCAAAAGAATTAGAAGCATATGGTGCTGACGAAGTTCTAGTTTGTGACAATGAAAACTTAGCACATTATACAACTGATGGATATACAAAAGTTATATGTGATTTAGTTGAAGAAAAGAAGCCAGAAATCTTATTTATAGGAGCAACATTCATAGGAAGAGATTTAGGACCTAGAGTTGCAGCAAGACTACATACAGGACTTACTGCTGACTGTACATCATTAGATATAGATGAAGAAGGAAAGTTCCTATTAGCAACAAGACCTGCTTTTGGTGGAAACTTAATGGCTACTATAGCATGTGCTGATCATAGACCACAAATGGCTACAGTTAGACCAGGAGTATTCAGTAAGAGAGAAAAAGATACTCATGCAGAAGCTGTTATAGAAAATGTTAATGTATCATTAGAAAGCAGCGATATAAGAACTATCATAAAAGAAGTAGTTAAAGAAACTAAGAAGGTAAAAGACATATCTGAAGCTAAGGTATTAGTATCTGGTGGTAGAGGTGTTGGATCAGCTGAAAACTTTAAAATACTTGAAGATTTAGCAGCAGCACTTGACGGTACAGTATCTGCTTCAAGAGCAGCTGTAGACAATGGTTGGATAGACAAAGCTTATCAAGTTGGACAAACAGGAAAAACTGTAAGACCAACTATATATGTAGCTTGTGGTATTTCAGGAGCAATACAACACGTTGCTGGAATGCAAGATAGTGATATGATAATTGCTATAAACAAAGACGAAACAGCTCCAATAATGAAGCTTGCTGATTATGCAATAGTTGGAGATTTAAATAAAGTAATACCAGAAATGGTAGCACAATTAAATGCTATAAAAGGCGAATAGAAAAATAACTTTCCTATGAAACCTATTTACTAGGTTTCATAGGAATATATAATATTTGAGGAGGGGTTTTCATGAAAAAAGTATTTGTACTAGGTGCAGGAACTATGGGAGCAGGAATTGTGCAAGCATTCGCTCAAAATGGTTTCGAAGTTATAGTTAGAGACATAAAGGATGAATTTGTTGAAAGAGGATTAGCAGGTATTGAAAAGAACCTAAGCAAATTAGTTGCTAAAGGAAAAATGACAGAAGAAGCTAAAGCTGAAATATCAGCAAGAATATCTGGAACTACAGATATGAAATTAGCTGCTGACTGTGATTTAGTAGTAGAAGCTGCTATAGAAAACATGAAGATTAAGAAGGAAATATTTGCAGAGTTAGATTCTATCTGTAAGTCAGAAACTATTTTAGCTTCAAACACTTCTTCTTTATCAATAACAGAAGTAGCATCAGCTACAAAGAGAGCAGATAAAGTTATAGGAATGCATTTCTTTAACCCAGCTCCAGTTATGAAACTAGTTGAAGTTATAAGAGGAGCTCAAACTTCCCAAGAAACTTTTGAAGCAGTTAAATCAGTTTCAGAAGCAATAGGAAAGAGCCCAGTAGAAGTTGCAGAAGCTCCAGGATTCGTTGTAAATAGGATACTTATTCCAATGATCAACGAAGCTGTTGGAATTTATGCAGAAGGAATTGCTTCAGTAGAAGATATAGATACTGCTATGAAATATGGTGCAAATCATCCAATGGGACCTTTAGCATTAGGAGACTTAATAGGACTCGACGTTTGCCTTGCTATAATGGATGTTTTATATAATGAAACAGGAGATTCTAAGTACAGAGCTCATACTTTACTAAGAAAGTATGTTAGAGCTGGATGGCTTGGAAGAAAGTCAGGAAAAGGATTCTACGACTATTCAAAGTAAGAAATATTAAATAAAAAACCAGAAGAAAGCTATTTTGCTTTCTTCTGGTTTTTTATTTAAATTATTTATCTAATATTTTCATTATAAAGTGTATCAAAGCTTTTTACACATGCGTTTTTTACTAAAGTTTTTGAGCGTGTTATAATTTGTTCTTTTTTCTTTGGTAAACCACTAGTTATAGATACATATTTAAAAAGAGTTAGGGGTACATTTTTCATTGCACGACCTTTTAATGTGTAAGATACAAGGTTGTTGGTGCAACACATATTTTCATAAGAAGTTTGTTTAAAATAACCTTCATGAAGTTCGCAGCGAATAGCACTGCTTAAAATATAGTTTTTTTCTGCATTTAGAAAGGATAAAACACCACATTTGCTACAAATATCTCCTTGAACTTTTTCTAAAGGGATAGTAATATTAGAGAAATCAATATATGGAGTGAAGGTAATTATACCATCGTAATTTAAAGGAGTTATACTATAAGAAACACAGTATATCTCTTTTAACGAACTGCTAAGAAGCTTCTTAATGTATAAACGATTTCGACGACCATTTTTATCTTCTAATATTGTTTCTCTTACCGCAACATTATTTTTCATATGTAGCGTTTCTCTATAGCTTATAACTTTACAACATGATAAACTTAGAGGAGAAGTGTTTATGGATACATTAATTCCTAAAATATTTGGCAGAGGAATAGAGCCTTGATGACCAGAATTCTGCTTGGAAAATTTTAATTTTACGGTTCCTAACTCATCATTACAGGATAAATTATTTTCGTCATGTAAGGCTCGGATTGACATATAATTATTGTTCAGAATTGAGTCCATTTTTTTAAAGGATTCTGTGTCATAATAAGTTAGATTGATAATATCGTTATAATTCATATAAATCACCTATCATTCAAACATGCTTATTAATAATTTATGCAGAAGGTTAACAAAATGGGATTAATAAATTAAAAAATAATACAATCAATGGTATAGATAATGGTATAATTAGGGGGGGATTTTATGACACGTAGAGGAATTTTAACAGCTATTTTTATGACAGGGATTATGGGATGTATTTCGTATTTCTTTAGCCCTGCTATGGCATTAATAATTTTAGGAATATTTTATTTATTTTTAGGATTTGCCCATATGACAAATAGACCAATGTATGATAAAATAATAACAATAATAAATATTGATAAATTTAATGCATATCAAAAAAAAGATGATGACTTCAAAAAATATATAAAAGATAATGCAGCATCTATGATATTTATAGGTATGGTATTATTGTATTTTGCATACAGGTGGTATGGCCAAGCTTTCAAGGTAAGTTATAGTGTGTTGATAATGATATTAGTTCTTGGTAGCTACTTTATTGATACTTATTCAATGACTAAGAGCAAAGACTGGGAAGATTACAAGAAGAAAAGTCTTATGTGGATGATTGTTCTTGTAGCAATAGCAGTTCTAGTTTTATGATTATAATATTCTCTAAGCAAAACTTAAGGAATACTATATAAAGATTATTATATTTTATCTTATTTACATGACAAGGGGGATTACGATGTATAAAATCTTAAAGAAAAGGTTTCTTGCGCAAAATATTTATTTGATGGATGTTGAAGCGCCAAGAGTAGCTAAATCATGTCATCCAGGTCAATTTATAATAGTTAAAATGGATGAAAAAGGTGAAAGAATACCACTAACTATATGTGATTACAATAGAGAAACAGGCAGCGTTACAATAGTATTCCAAGCCTTAGGAGAATCTACAAAAGAAATGTTAGAGTACAATGAAGGAGACTACTTTAAGGATTTTGTTGGGCCACTTGGAAGACCATCAGAATTTGTACATGAAGATTTAGAAGAATTAAAGAAGAAGAAGATAGTATTCGTGGCAGGTGGAGTTGGAGCAGCTCCTGTTTACCCACAAGTTAAGTGGTTACATGAGCAAGGTATAGCTGTAGACGTAATAGTAGGAGCTAAGACTAAAGATTTAGTTATCCTTGAAGAAGAAATGAAAAATGTTTCTGGAAACTTATATGTAACTACAGATGACGGAAGTTATGGATTTAAAGGAATGGTTACAGCTCAACTTGAAGAGCTTGTTAATCAAGGGAATAAATATGATTTATGCGTGGCTATAGGACCTATGATAATGATGAAATTCGTATGTCTTTTAACTAAAAAGTTAGAAATACCAACTATAGTAAGCTTAAATCCAATAATGGTAGATGGAACAGGAATGTGCGGTGCATGTAGAGTAACAGTAGGCGATGAGGTTAAGTTTGCTTGCGTTGATGGACCAGAATTTGATGGACATCTTGTAAATTTCGATGAAGCAATGAGAAGACAAACTATGTATAAGACAGAAGAAGGAAGAAAACTTCTAAAAATGCAAGAGGGAGATACTCATCATGGCGGATGCGGATTTTGCGGAGGTGACAAATAATGCTTAGAATGACTAAAGTTCCAGTAAAAGAACAAGATGCAAAGGTAAGAGCTACAAATTTTGAAGAAGTTTGTTTGGGATATACACCAGAAGAAGCAATAGAAGAAGCAAAGAGATGTCTAAACTGTAAGAAACCACTTTGTGTTTCTCAGTGTCCAGTATCAATAGACATACCAGGATTCATTTCTCATGTTAAAGAAGGAGATTTTGAGGGAGCGGCAAAGGTGATAGCTGAATCCAGCGCACTTCCAGCAGTTTGTGGAAGAGTTTGTCCTCAAGAAACTCAATGTGAAGGTAAATGTGTTCTTGGAATAAAAGGAGAACCAGTTTCAATTGGTAAGCTTGAAAGATTTGTTGCTGATTGGTCTAGAGAAAATAACATAGACTTAGGAACAACTGTTGAAAAGAAAAACAAGAAGGTTGCTGTAATAGGAAGTGGTCCTGCAGGGCTTACTTGTGCAGGAGACCTTGCAAGAATGGGTTATGATGTGACTATATTTGAAGCACTTCATGAGCCAGGAGGAGTTTTAGTTTATGGAATTCCAGAATTTAGATTACCAAAAGACACAGTTGTAAAGCATGAAATTGATAATGTTAAGAAGCTTGGAGTTAAGATAGAAACTAATGTAATAATAGGTAGAACTGTAACTATAGACGAGCTTATAGAAAATGAAGGCTTTGATGCTGTATTCATAGGTTCAGGTGCAGGACTTCCAAAATTCATGGGAATCAATGGAGAAAACTCTAATGGAGTATTCTCAGCTAATGAATTCCTAACAAGAAATAACCTTATGAAAGCATTTAAAGAGAATTACTCAACTCCTATAAAATCAGGCAAAAAGGTTGCTGTAGTAGGTGGCGGAAATGTTGCTATGGATGCTGCAAGAACTGCTTTGAGATTAGGATCAGAAGTTCATATAGTATATAGAAGATCGGAAGAGGAGCTTCCAGCAAGAGTTGAAGAAGTACATCATGCTAAGGAAGAAGGAATAATCTTCGATTTACTAACTAATCCAGTTGAAATAATAGCAGATGAAAACGGCTGGGTAAAGGGAATGAAGTGCATAAAGATGGAACTTGGAGAACCAGATGCTTCAGGAAGAAGAAGACCAGTAGAAGTTAAGGGTTCAGAGTACATTATGGATGTTGATACTGTAATAATGTCTTTAGGAACTTCTCCAAACCCATTAATATCATCTACAACTCCTGGACTTGAAACAAACAGATGGAAGTGTATAGTTGCTGATGAAGAGACAGGACTTACATCTAAAGAGGGAGTATATGCTGGCGGAGACGCTGTAACTGGTGCTGCAACAGTAATACTTGCTATGGGAGCAGGAAAACATGCTGCTAAAGCAATAAATGAATACCTTTCAAAATAGATGATACGGAAAGAGAGGATATTTAAAGATATTAAACTTTGAATATCCTCTTATTTTTTTATATTGGATTGGGGATAATATATATTATATAATAGAAATTGAAAATTGATAAAATGGAGGGATTATATGGACTTTAAAAGTGTGGAAGAGTTTTCTGATAGAATAGTCGTAAAGGAAGTGGAAAATTTTGAACTTCCTCACATATTTGATTGTGGGCAATGCTTCAGATGGAATAGACAGGACAATGGAAATTACATTGGTGTAGCTTTCAAGAGGGTTATAGAAGTTGAAAAATCAGGGGATGATGTGATTATATATAATGCATCAAAAGATGATTTTGAAAATATATGGAAATATTATTTCGATCTTGAAAAAGATTATTCTTTTATAAAAGAGAAATTAAAGAAAGACCCTATTTTAAAGGATGCGGTAGAGTTTGGAAAAGGAATAAGAATTCTTAATCAAGAACCATTTGAAATTCTTATAAGCTTTATAATATCTGCAAACAATAGAATTCCTATGATAAAAAGAGCTATAAACAGAATATCAGAAAAGTGGGGAGAGAAGATAGAGTATAAAGGAAATACATATTATGCATTCCCAACAATTGATGAGTTTAGTGAAGCATCAGCAGAAGAAATAGAAGCTTTAGGAGTAGGTTTTAGAGCAAAATACATAAAAGACACTTTAGATAAAGTTACAGAATCTTGTTCTAATAAAGAGGATATGTTTAATATAAATAGAATAAAGAGCTTATGCGATGATGAGTGTCATAAAGCTCTTCAAAACTTCATGGGTATAGGACCTAAGGTTGCAGATTGCATAATGCTTTTCTCTATGGAAAAGTGTTCTGCTTTTCCAGTAGATGTTTGGGTTAAGAGGGCTATGCAGTATTTTTATGTAGCTCCTGATGTATCTTTAAAAAAGATTAGAGATTTTGCTAGAGAAAAGTTTGGAGAACTTTCAGGCTTTGCACAGCAGTATCTTTTCTATTATGCTCGTGAAAATAATATAAAGATAGACTAAAATTGAATAATAAGTATTTTGTTAGGGACTGTCCTATAAAGAAACTTAAAGTGATCTATAGGAACAGCCTCTTTTTTTATTCAAATGAGAATTTATAAAAAATCCAATAGCAATGAATAAAAGGCTTAACAGAATTATAAAGGCACATATGAAAATAAAACAATGAAAGAAAAATTCTTGTGGCAGAATAGTTATAACAGGATCGAATACAGGGGAAAATAACCAATAGTCATTTGTAAAAAGAATTTTATGAAACAATGTAAATGCAAAATCAAAATTTATAAGAGAGCTTAATAGAATAGAAACAAGAATTAGTAAACAGCTGAAAGCTCCATAGTATAAGAAATTCATACGCTTATTCATATAAGAAAAATATATACAAATGCAAAGTGAAAGCAAACTTATAAATAGTAAACTTTTATTTTTTAAGAATAGTTCCTTAGTATCCTTAAAATGTATAGAACCTTCAGGAGAAATAGGAAAACTGGTTAGCTTTAACTCTTCAGGTTCTCTGTGATTTATATAATAAAGTAGCTCTTCAAAATTTTGTTTTACTTCTGCTTTGGAAATGTTTTTAGATTCACCTAAATTTAGACGATCTATATCTCTATGATATATCCACCTAGTATTTGCCACAGAAAATATACTAAATGAACATATAAATAATACCAAACTTAATGAACCTATAAAATTAATAAAAAAATGTGATTTTCGCATAAAAACCTCCTAGAAAATAAATACTATATATCTAATTATTAACCAAAAGTGCGAAAAATAGTAGTATAAATATTTAGAACATAGCTAAAAATCTATATTATAGTAAATAAAAGAAAATTAAAGAAATAGTGATATAATCTCTGTAAATTGGATTAAATGAATATTTAAGATAATTTGTTAAATTTGAAGAACTTAGACTAATAATATATATTATAACTATGTTAGCACTCGATATTAATGAGTGCTAATAAAACACAAGTATATAAATTTAATTTATGATAAATTTTAAGGAGGGGTTTCAATGAATATTAGACCACTTGGAGACAGAGTAGTTATCAAAAGACTAGAGGCAGAAGAAAAAACTAAGGGAGGAATAATCCTAACTGGAAATGCTAAAGAAAAACCTCAAGAAGCAGAGATTGTAGCTGTAGGACCAGGAACTTCTGAAGTTAAGATGGAAGTTAAAATAGGAGATAAGGTTTTATTTTCTAAATATGCTGGAACAGAAGTTAAACTTGATGGAGAAGAATATACAATATTAAAACAAGAAGATATATTAGCAGTAGTTGAATAAGAATTGGGAGGTAATGTATTATGGCAAAGAACATAATTTTTGGAGAAGATGCAAGAAGATCTATGCAAAAAGGTGTAGATACTTTAGCTAATACAGTAAAAGTTACTTTAGGACCTAAAGGAAGAAACGTTGTTTTAGACAAAAAGTTTGGAGCACCACTTATAACTAATGATGGTGTTACAATAGCAAGAGAAATAGAATTAGAAGATCCATATGAAAATATGGGAGCTCAACTTGTAAAAGAAGTTGCAACTAAGACTAATGATGTAGCAGGAGATGGAACAACAACTGCAACATTACTTGCTCAAGCTATAATTAGAGAAGGATTAAAGAACGTTACAGCTGGTGCAAATCCAATGATGATAAGAAATGGAATAAAGGTAGCTGTAGATAAAGCTGTAGAAGAATTAAGAAGTATTTCTAAGCAAGTAGAAGGAAAAGAAGACATAGCAAGAGTTGCTGCAATATCATCTGCAGATGAAGAAATCGGACAATTAATAGCAAATGCTATGGAGAAAGTAGGAAATGAAGGAGTTATAACTGTTGAAGAATCTAAGTCTATGGGAACAGAGTTAGACATAGTTGAAGGAATGCAGTTTGATAGAGGATATGTTTCATCTTATATGGTAACTGACACTGAAAAGATGGAAGCATCATTAGATAATCCATATATATTAATTACAGATAAGAAGATAACAAACATTCAAGATTTACTTCCAGTTCTTGAGCAAATAGTTCAACAAGGAAGAAAACTTCTTATAATAGCAGAAGACATAGAAGGAGAAGCTATGGCAACTCTAGTTGTAAACAAACTAAGAGGAACATTTACATGTGTAGCTGTTAAGGCTCCAGGATTTGGAGATAGAAGAAAAGAAATGCTTCAAGATATAGCAATATTAACAGGCGGAACAGTTATATCTGAGGAACTAGGCCATGACCTTAAGGAAATCACTTTAGATGCTTTAGGAACTGCAGAAAGCGTAAAGATAAGCAAGGATAATACAACTATAGTAAATGGCAAGGGTAATAAAGAAGAAATTCAAAACAGAGTTCATCAAATAAGAACTCAATTGGAAGAAACAACTTCTGAATTTGACAAGGAAAAGCTTCAAGAAAGACTAGCTAAATTAGCTGGAGGAGTTGCTGTTATAAAAGTTGGAGCAGCTACAGAGACAGAACTTAAAGAAAAGAAACTTAGAATAGAAGATGCTCTAGCAGCAACAAAAGCAGCAGTAGAAGAAGGAATTGTTCCAGGAGGCGGAACTGCATTTGTAACTATCTTAAATAAAGTTGCAGAATTAAAATTAGATGATGCAGATGCTCAACTTGGTATAAATATAATAGCTAAATCTTTAGAAGAGCCAATGAGACAAATAGCTTGTAATGCAGGGGTTGAAGGTTCAGTTATAATAGAAAAGGTAAGAAACAGTGAAGTTGGAGTAGGATACGATGCATTAAAAGGACAGTATGTAAACATGATAAAAGCTGGTATTGTAGATCCAACTAAGGTTGCTAGATCAGCATTACAAAATGCAGCTTCTGTAGCATCTACATTCCTAACAACTGAAGCTGCTGTGTGTGATATTCCTGAGAATAATCCAGCACCAGCTATGGGACCACAAGGAATGGGTATGGATGGAATGTACTAAAATTTAAATAATAAAATAATTAAACAGCCTAGAAATTTAAAATTCTAGGTTGTTTTTCTTTGTTCTACAAATAAGTTTAATGGAGACTATAGAAACAACATATATAATGTAGAAAAAAATTATAAATTATGGTATATTATACATATAATAAGTTGTGATTATTATATTGTATTATAATTTGAGGTAAAAAAATGAACTGTATTATATTTATTTTAGGTTTAATTATTGGCAGCTTTATAAACGTGTGTGTATATAGAATACCTAGGGAGGAGTCCATCTCTTACCCACCATCTACATGTACAACTTGTGGCTCTAGAATAAAAATTTACGATTTGATACCTGTGGTAAGTTACATCATGTTAAAAGGAAGATGTAGAAAATGCAAAGAGAAAATATCCATAAGATATCCTATTACAGAGTTATTAACAGGTATCTTATTTTTGTTTATATATTTAAAATTCGGAAATTCATATGACACTATAAAGAATATAGTGTTAGTGGTATTTGTAGAAATAATAGCGATCATAGATTTTGATACCATGGAAGTATATAGCTCTATAACTTATACAGCCATGGCAATTGGCGTTTTAAATATAATTATAGAAAAAATAGTATTTCATATGCATATATTAACTTACTTATTAGGAGCAGCTATACCAGCTGCCTTCATTTACATAATTAATAAGTTTAGTAAAGGTTTTGGTGGAGGAGATATAGATGTTTTTATTATAATAGGATTATTTTTAGGAGCAAATCTTAGTGGACTAACCTTGTTTTTCTCTATTATTATAGGTGCTGCTTCCGCAATTATTCTTGTGATTTCAAGAAAATTAAGTAAAAAGGATGCCATGCCTTTTGTTCCATATATATTTGCTGCGATGCTTATAACACTTTTGTGGGGAGAAGAGATAATAGACTACTATTTAAAGATGATTGTATAAGGTACTTTAAGAGATAAGGAGAATGCTTATGGCTATAATGACTAAAAAGAGATTAGGAGATATGCTTCTTGAAGAGAATAAGATAACCACAGCTCAGTTAAAATCATCATTGGAGAAACAAAAATTTTCAGGTAAAAAGCTTGGTGAACTGCTTATTGAGGAAAAACTAGTTACAGAGGAAGAAATATTAGAAGTACTAGAAAAGCAGCTAGGCATAGAAAGAATAAATCTAGAACTTATATCAATAAGTGAGAAGATGATATCTATGCTTCCTGAAGCTATATGCTTAAAATATGAGCTTATACCTTTTGATATGGTTGAAGGGAAAATAAAGATTGCCATATGGGATCCTTTAAATATATTTGCAATAGATGATGTGTCCATTGCTACAGGACTTCAAGTTGAAACTTATATAACATCAAGAAGTCAAATTAAAAAATCTATAGAGAGATACTATTCTAGCCATCAAGTACTTAAAGCAGCGGAAGAATTATCCAAGGAAAAGCATAATCTGAAGATAGAAACGGATTCATTGAATAGTTTCAGTGACATAAAAAATGCTCCAGTAGTAAAAATGGTTGATTATCTTATAAAAAGTGCTATAGAGGATAAAGCCAGTGATATACATATTGAACCTTATGAAAATATCATAAGGATAAGATATAGAATAGATGGAGAGCTTAAGGAAATGTCTACATTATCAATAGATACACTGCCATCTATAACTACAAGAATAAAAGTTCTAGCAAACCTTAATATAGCAGAAAAAAGAATACCTCAGGATGGAAGAATTGTAATAAATATAGAAGGTCAGCTTGTTGACCTAAGAGTATCAATACTTCCTATGATTACTGGTGAGAAAATAGTTATAAGAATATTGGACAAGGCTTCTTATGAATTAACAAAGGAATCTTTAGGACTTAGTGAAGAAGAAGTTAAAAATCTTAATGGACTTGCATCTAGACCCAATGGAATAATCTTAGTAACTGGACCTACAGGTAGTGGAAAGACAACAACCTTGTACTCAGTTTTGCGTGATATCAATACTGAAAACAGGAATATAATAACTATAGAAGATCCAGTTGAGTATACTATGGAAGGTGTAAATCAAGTTAATGTAAATACAAGAGTAGGTCTTACTTTTGCTAATGGGCTTCGTGCAATACTTAGACAAGATCCTGATGTAGTTATGATAGGTGAGATAAGAGATAATGAAACAGCTGAAATAGCTATAAGGGCTGCAATAACTGGACATTTAGTATTGAGCACTCTTCATACAAATGATGCTGCATCATCTATAACAAGACTTTTAGATATGGGATTAGAACCTTATCTTGTTGCTACGGCAATAACAGGAGTTGTTGCTCAACGATTAGTAAGAAAAGTATGCCCTAAGTGCGGATATTCTTATGAGGCTGATGATTATGAAAAAAGGCTTTTGAATTTGGATGAAAATGAACCTTTAAAGCTTAAAAGAGGTACAGGATGCCCATATTGTAATGGCACTGGATATTACGGAAGAGTTGGGGTTTATGAAATTATGGAAGTTACTTCTGACCATAGGAAGGCAATAGTTAAAAGTAATGATATAGAGTTATTTAGAGAGATGTGTATAAAAAATGGAATGAGAACTCTAAAGGAAAGCTGCAGAGAAAAAGTCATAGATGGAACAACTACATTAGATGAGATGATGAAGATATCATATTTAAAAGAATAGAGGTAAATAGTAATGGCTACCTACAGATATAAAGTCGTAAATGAAAAGGGAGAAAAGTTAGAAGGCATCTACGAAGCCTCATCAAGGGATGAAGTTATGCAGATGATAAGCACTAACAATTATTACCCTATAAAAATAGAAGAACAAAAGTCTAAAAATAATTTATTTACTATAAGAGTAGAAAAGAAAATTGGAATGAAGGACTTGGCAATTTTCTGTAGACAGTTTTATACCATGTTTAATGCAGGATTGTCTATAAACAATTGTTTAAAAGTACTTGAGCATCAGATTAATCACAAAGTATTAAAAAAGGCTTTAGCTGATATAGAAGATCGAGTGAAAAAAGGACAAACAATGGCTGAAGCTATGGGAAGTCTAGATGATATTTTTCCTCAGCTGCTTATAAATATGATAGCCTCAGGAGAAGAAAGTGGTAATCTAGATATAGTTATGCTGAGAATGGCTAACTATTATGAGAAAGAAAGTAAGAATGAGAGTAAGATAAAAAATGCTATGATTTATCCAATAGTACTGTCAGTAGTGGCGCTTTTGATAATGATAATACTAATAACTTTCGTAGTTCCAACTTTTGTATCATTATTTGATTCAAGCGAAATGGAACTACCATCATTAACTAAATTTATTTTAGGAACCAGTAGATTTATAGGATCATACTGGTATTTGATTTTACTATTAATAATTGCAGCAGTATGGAGTATATCTACATACCTTGGAACTCCTAAAGGTAAAGTTAATATGGACAATCTTAAGCTTAAGTTACCTATAGTGAAAGGATTAAATCAAAAAATAATAGTCTCAAGATTTACAAGTACTTTGTCCACATTATTAGCTAGTGGAATATCAATTATACAAAGTTTAGAGATTGTATCAGCTATAGTAGGTAATAAGGTAGCTGAATCAGATATTTTAAATATAAGAGAAAGGATGCTTAGGGGTGAATCCTTAGGTACACTGATACAGCAGAGTTCCATATTTCCAATGATGCTTGCGTCTATGGTCAGTATAGGCGAAGAATCAGGAAAACTTGAAGAAATTTTATCAAAGACAACTGATTTTTATAATAATGAGCTAGAAAATGAAATTCAAAAGGCGATAACCCTTATAGAACCGCTTTTGATAGTGGTAATGGGACTAATTATAGGAATAATGGTATTAGCAATAGTGATTCCTATGGTTACGATGTATAACATTGTGTAATGGATTCGTTACATATTGATATAAAAAACATACATATGGAGGGAAAATAATGAAAAAAGCTTTAGTAAACAAGAAAAAGAAGGGCTTCACATTAATCGAACTAATAATAGTATTAGCAGTAATGGCCATTATAGCAGCTATAGCTGTACCAAGTTATAACGCTATAAAAGAAAATTCAGCTAGAAAGGCTGATGAACAAAGTAGAGCAACTGTAGAGAGAGTAGCTACAATGTTAGCAGCAGATGGAAGTCTTGACGATGATACTTATACAATAACTTTTGATACTGCAAATAAGGCTATAGCAAAAGATAGTAAGACTGCACAAAATAAGGTTTTAACTGATGCGTTGAGCGAAGTAAAACCACTTCAAAGCAAAAATGATGACAAAAAAGATGCAACTGGATTTACAGTAAAAGTGTCTAATCAAAGTGCTAAGGTTGAAATAGACTATACACAAAAATAATATACAGGCTATTTTCTAAAGTGTAAGGCTATATTCGGCCTTACACTTTATGCATAAAATTCATAAAGGAGGATTAATGTGAGTACGCTAACCAAGGAAGCAAAAGAGACTAAAGAAATTTTAAAAGACATATTACATAAAGACATAGTTTTCCCTAAGCTGAAAAAGAGAAAGAAGAAAAAAGTAAAAAAGCTTATTCTCCATAAAGAACTTGTAGTTTTCGATATAGGATCCAGATATATAAAAGTAGTTGAAGGTAAAGTAGATATACATGGAATAAAGCTTAAAAGGGCATTTCTTATAGACACTCCAAAAGATTCTGTTGATGATGGCTCTATTTTAAATAAATTATCCATATTAAAAGTCATAAAGGAATTAACTGAGGAAAAAGGGATAAAAACAAATAAAGTGGTTTTTGTTAATAATAGTACCTCAATAATAAATAGAAATATATCCATACCAAAGATTTACGACGAAGATCTTAGAACATTGGTGACTTTTGAAATACAAAAATTCCTTCCTATAAATATGAATGATTACATAATCCAATATTATGACCCTTATGAAAATAAGGGTGATACAGAAAAGCAGAATGTATTATCTATAATATATCCATACAAAATGATAAAGCAATACTATGAATTATGTAAAGAAGCCAAAATGATTCCTGTAGCTTTAGATGTAAGCTTCAATTCTGCAAAAAAGCTTATTGAATATTCTATGTCAGAAATTATGGAAGAAAGGACTATAGCTGCCATTGATATTGGATATGATGATTTGTACATAAGTATTTATGATAAGGGAATTTTGAAGTTTACAAGAATAGTTAGAAAAGGTTGTAAACAAATAGATAGATATATATCAGAATATAGAAAAGTTAATATGAAAGAGGCAGAGGTTATAAGGTCTGATATAGGTCTTGATTATCAAGAGTTAAATGATGATAAAGAAATATCGGAAGCTATTACAGAGTATATTGAAACATGGGTAGAGGAAATAAACAGAATAATTCAGTTTTATAAAAACAAGAACCACGGTCAAGGTATTGAAGAAATTTTTATTTATGGTGGCGGATCTATGATGACAAATGTTGATAGATATCTTGAAGACAAATTGAATATATCAGTGAAGAAAATCAATAAACTGCCTAAAGTTACATTACCCAAAAATCATGAGGATTTAAAAGTTGAATTATATTTAGATGCTATAGGAGCGTTACTAAGATACTAAGGAGGAAGAGCGAATGAGAGATTTTAACTTTTTTGAACCCTATATAGGGGAAAGTAAGAAGAACAATATGAATTTTATATGTTCTACAATTATACCTTCCTTAGTTGGTTTATTTATAGTAGTAACATTTAGCTTAAATAAAATATATGAATACAAGCTGAAATCGGAAATGACTCAGTATAATAATGAAATTAAAGCAAAAGGTTATGAGATAGGAAAGGTAGACGAGCAAGAAAAGAAGCTTAGTATATTAAATAAATATTATGAGGAAGTATCAAAAGTACAAGCAGATATCGAATCTAAGGATGACATTGATTATAAATGTATTCATGATGTGAAGGGAGCCATGCCAAAGGAACTTTCTCTATATTCTATAGAGATGAAGGAAAGTCTAGTTACAGTTACAGGTAGAGCGAAGAGTAGAGAAAATATAGCAGAGCTTCAAAAGAATTTTAGAGGGTTAGAGTACTTTGAAGAAGTGTCTATGTATAAAATAGAGGAGACTAAAGCTGGTGAAGAGTTCAGCTTCATGATGAAATGTACTTTGAAGGGAGGACAACTCCATGAAAGTAAATAAGAAGAAAAATATTATAATAGTGATAACGGCATTAATTATGGGCGTTGTTTATTATAAATTTCCTTATGCAAAAGAAAAAGAGAAGCTGGATGGAATAAAGATACAGCATAGTGTTGAAAGAGCAAGACTTAACAGTTACTTAAATGATATAGATTTGTTGGAGAAAAAAGAATCAGAATTAAAGATTTTAAACAGCAATATTCAAGATAAAACTCTTAGATTATATCCTTATATTAATGAAGAGAGAATAATATTAGAAATAGACAAACTCATAAAAAGCTCTGGACTTCAAGCAACATTGGAATTTTATCATGATAATGAGAATGAAAAAAAACAGCAGAAATATGATTCTCTTCTTAAGCTTGTAAAAGAGTATAGGAAAATACAAAAGAATGAAAAGAAGATTAAAGGAAGTAAAGACTCTATAAAAATATCAATGGAGTTTAGAGGAACATATGAAAGCTTTGAAAACTTTATAAAAGCAGTGGACAATCATAAAAAAGAAGTTATACTAAGTGAAGTAAAGCTGCAAGGATCTGGAGATAAAATAAACGGTGTTATTATAATGGAGTTTTTTGCAGTTCCAAAAGTTAGTGATGAAGATGAAAATTATGATAATTGGCCATTTGAAGATAACTATGGGAAATACAATCCTTTTGATATGACAAGTGGAGTCTATAATAGTGCAAGTGAAAATAATGATTCTGTAGATAACAATTATGATTTCGTAATGTCTGTAAAACCATTATCATCAGATTTGCCAACACTTACACTTGGAAAATCTAAGGATAGCAGCAGAAATACATATATATATTCAGATAAAAACACAGAAGAAAATGTAGAAATTACAATAGACAAGAAAAATGGAAAATATTTTTACAAATATAAAACAACTGAGAAAAGTTATCCAGAGAATTATGACGGTGATGGAATAAGCTTCGAACCAATAGGAGATGACATAGTACTTAAGATATTTTCTACTCCCAAAGATGGCGGGATAGATTCGAGCAGTGCAAAAGTTGTTTTAATAAACAACACAGATAAGAATGTACAAGTATTAGTAGAGAATGATGATAAGGATGCACCTAGAGTTAGAGTTCAAGCACAAGGAAATGGTGTTGATATTATAAGAAAATAGGTGGCTCATATGATGAGAAAAAAGAAAAAGGCTATGACATTGATAGAAGTTATAATAAGCATAGGAATATTTGCTATCATAGCAATCCCTATTTCAACTATGATTTTAAAAGCTATAGATGCAAATAGACAAGGAGAATACAAACAGCAGTCTATAAATTATGGTCAGAAAATCATGGAAAAGCTGAAGTCATTAGACGATGAAGAATTCTTGAATTTAGATAAAAATCATGATTTGCAAGATATAGAAGTATTAAAAAAAGATATGGGCTATGCTTTAGACGGAAGTAAGAATGGGTATAAAATCACAGGAACAATAACACCTGTGGAAAAATATACCGTTCAAAAAGTGGAAAATGCTTATGATTCAATAGATGCAGATGTGTATTTAAGTATAAGTAGTAATAAGAACTCAGCCATGAAAATTAAAGATGGTATCAAATATGATTTGGGAATGATTGATGATAAATTATCTATAGCTATAAATGAAGACTCTTTAATTATAAATAACAAGAAATTCAGAAATTCAATAACTTCAATTCTTATATTGTTTGAAGAAGACAGTAAGAATCAATATATACTTGATTTAAATAATAAAAAATCAGGATTAAATCTTTATATAGCAAAAGAAAGAGGGAGTGAAGCTTCCTATAATATGAACAGTCATGGAAATTCTATTAATATATATGAAGGAATAATAAAAGAAAGAGATTTGAGTTATGGTGAGAGCAGACTTTACAATATAGAACTTAAAATAGAGAAAAACGGAAAAGTATTCAATATAGAAGGTGACAAGAGAGTCAGGAGGTAAGGATAAGGAGTATGAAAAGAAAAGTTAAAAAAGGATCTTCTTTATTATATGTAGTAATTCTTACAGCTATGTTGATTACCTTTGGAACAGTAGTGCTTATATTGACTGTAACTGATTATAAGATGAGAATAAGTGAAGGAAATAGGATAAAGAATCTTTATAGCGCGGAGTCAGGTATTGAAGAGGCTTATGGAAAGTTATCTAAACTTCTATATATAGCTGTTGAAAATGGTCAGAAAGCTGTAAAAGAAAGTGAGGATAAAGATAAAGAAAAAGAAAATTTTAAGAAAGCATATAAGGATACTGTTGAGAAGAATATAAAAGAAACATTAGAAAGTGAATATATATCTAAAAATGGATCTAGACCAAATTTAATTGTAGTAACTCCAGATGAAAGTTTAAAGTTTAAAGATGATAAGATGAGTGTTGTTGTCCAAGCATCTTTTGTAGATAAAAATAGCTTAAGCAAGACTATACAATCTACATTTAATATAGCAATTCCTGAATATGAAGGCATAACCTCATCATCAATTTCAACAATACCAATAAAGCCAGCATGGTCAAAGGCTATAGTTGCAGAAAAAAATATGCTTTTAAAAGGACCTGTTGTTTTAGATGGAGGGGCTTATATAGGGGGTAAGGCTGAAGGTAATGAGAAGGGACTTATAGTTACTTCTCGAGGAAAAGCTGATGTTACTAATGGAGATATCATAACTTTAGAGGACATACGACTAAAAGGTATAGATAGTAATTTCAAGGTTGACAAAAGCAATGTTTTTACAGACAGCTTAGTTATAGAAAAGTCAACAAGTGAAGCTCACATAGATATAAAAGGAAAGGTTTATGCCAATAATGACCTAGTATTAAATGCAAATAAATCAAGCATAAATATTGAAGGTGGTTTTTACGGAATTAATGATGAGACTGAATTAGGTACTTTTGAAGAAGATAGCAAGAAATCAAGTTCAATTTATGTAAATAACGATGATTTAGGAGAAAATAATGGATCATACATAAATATAAAAAATGAAGCACTTATAATGGGAACTGCATATATAAAGACGAATCCACATTACCAAACAGGAGAATCGGTGGCTATCAAAGGAAATTACAGGATATATGCTGAGACTCTTAATATGGGACCACTATCTGGAGAAAACATATTATTTAAGTATAAAGATCCCATGCAGCTTGCAGATGCTTTCAAAGATGGAAATCTATTAAATTATGAAGATAAGAGTGCTTATATAAAGCAGTATATAGAAGAAAACCCAAAAGATATAAGAATAAAGTACGGTGAAGGAATAACTCTGCCTGCCAATACTATAAATGTAGGAGGTATATTTACTAATGGAGAGTTTAAACCTTCCAATTATATCGTTGATAATGAAGGTGGTATAGTAAAGGAAGCTAAAACTTTCTATGAAAATGCTGTAGATAGTGTGAATTTAGACAGTGATATAAAGTTTGAAAATATAAAATTTGAAGCAATACAATTAGGCGGAGAGGTTTTATATTTAGACAATAGTTCTAAGCCTACATATATATTAGGAAATGGTGGAGAAAGAGTATCAGGAGAAGGTTATGAAATAGATGCCTCTCATCCTATAAAAGGCGTGATCATAACATCTGGAGATGTGATAGTAAGAGGTAAAGTAAATTTCACAGGTACCATAATAACTAAAGGGGATATAATTTTTGAAGACGAGAAATCAAAAGTCATAAAGTATGATAGAGACTATGTACAAAGTGTCATAGGAGCAAAGTTTGATTTATTTAAAGATGTACTTTCAAGTAGCCCAGATAGTGTTGTTTTAAAGCCAGGGAATACAACCTCCTTAGTGAATGCTGTAGATATGAAATCGCTTATATCTATAAAAAAATGGAAGATTATAAAGTAATAGATGTGGAGGAGAATATGAAGAAAAAAGGAATGACCTTGATAGAGATAATAATAGCTTTAGCTATATTTGCTATAGTAGTACCTGTAATATTTTTCTTTTATATGTCTCACTACAAGGCTCTTGATAAAACAACTATAATGTCTGATTTGCAGATTCAAGGTGGAAAAGCAAGAGAGCAATTAAGTAATATATTTATGGAAGGTAGTAATATAGATAAAGTTATAGATAAAGAAGGAAATGAGATATCTTTAATGAATGAACCAGTTGGAGTTAGTAGGATTGTTTTTATTGATGGTGAAAACATGAGACACGATATTTATATTGAAAACAATGAGATAAAGCATTTAAAAAATAACAAATATGAAGGAAAAATTGCAGGAAAAGTAGACTCTATGAAAGTTAAAAATGCAGGCATAAAAAAAGATAATGTTAAGGGCGTAGGAATAATAAAATTTTATATAAAATTTAAAGAAAAAGATTTAGAGTATGAAGTAGATTTTAACGTTAATTTGAGAAATAGGGAATAGGGGTGTGCTGAATGATTGGCAAAGGAAAAACTAAAAAAAGGTATCTTTATTTGTTCTTTGCTATAATTTTAATAATATTTATAGTAAAAGCAGGGTTTAATGCAATTGCAGCTCAAAATAAGCCTCAATTAAATATTTCAGTAAGTACAGATAGAAGTAAGTACTTGGTTAACGAGGACATAAATATCACATATAGAATAGAACCACAACCTTTAGAACTAAAAGATGTAAATGCATTAAAAAATAAAGAAATATTATTTGTTATGGATACATCGGATACACCATTTTCTCAAGGAAACTTAAACAAGGAAAAAGATATAGCAAGAAATTTCGTAAATAAATTTAAAGACATACCAAACGTAAAAATATCCATATTAAATTATGATATATGTACAAGAAATCTTACAGGACTTAAGAGCCCCTCAATAGATTACGAAAGAGAAGAATTGATAAGCTTCATAAATAATGTTGGGATACCTCCAAGTGCGCCCTGGTGGGGAAGTAATATTGGTGATGGACTAAGACGTGCATTAGCGGGATTTTCTAAAAATGACTCTAAGAAATACGTAGTCTTTATGTCAAAATGCAAACCTAATTATTACACTTCTACTAGGAGGAGTGGACCTTACTATACGATAATTGATGATAAAAGTGATTTATATTATAGCGGCAATAATATTTTTGTTTCTAAAAATGGATTTGACTATGCATTAATAATGGCTAATGAAATGAAAGTCAGAAATATAACGAACTTTTTCATTGGGTTCAATGGACTGATTTTGAATAATGTAAAGACTATAGCTCAGTTATCTGAAGCTAGTGGTGGAAAAGCTTATAATGGAAAAAATCTTGATTCTATAAATGATATTTTTAATGATATAGCAGATCAAATAAAAGCTGATTATATAGTTGATGATATAAAATTTAAGTTCACTTTACCAAACAACATTACTTACTCAGGGGATAAGGTTGGGGTAACTGAGGATGGACGTAATTTATCAATGGAAATTCCAAATATAATTTATAAGCTTAATGATAGAAAAAATAAATATATAGCAGATCCTATAGAATTTTCGATATCGTTAAAATCCAATAAAAGTGGTAATTATACTATGGGAGATGGATGGACATTAAATTATAAGGCTATAAATGGAAAAACCATAACTCAAAAAGTGCCTGATTTCACTATATCAGTGAATTCTTTAGAAGTAGGCTTTGATGTGGAAAGGGCATTTGTGAATTCTAAAGGTAGTATAGGATTAGGGAAAAAAACTACAATTCAATATAAGGTGAATCCTAAAGTTGTTTCTGTTCCTTCAGAATTTGCAAATAGAGTAAATGAAAATAATATATTAAGCAATCCTAAGATAATTGAAACTTTGCCTGAAGGGGTTGAGTTTACAGATACGTTAAGTGGTTATCGAGAAATTGAAGTTCCATTAAAATATGTTTACGACAAAAAGAAGGGTGGTTTTTATGCAGCTCCTGTAGTTATTGAAGCGGAGATAACATCTGATAAGCCTGGGAAACATATTTTGAATAATGGGAAGTTTTCATATAATGATTTTGAGAATATATTATCTAGTGAAAAGTTTAATTCTCTGATACTTAAAGTTGAGGATGAGTATATACTTAAGCAGGGTCTATTTGATATAAATAAGAATAACTATAGTAGTCTTGGTGAAAATTACATAAAGAATTTGGATAAAATAAATATAACGGATGGATCTATGAATAGACTAGGTGCGTATGTAAGAAGTAGTGGACAAGATTTTATATTAAATATAAATTTAATGGAAATAACTCATTTTAATATGCTGTCTTTTAATGATATTTCTGTTGAAGTGTACAAAGTTGATAAAGAGAATAAGCTTAAAAAAATTAATGCACCATACAAAATCAATGGAAATAAGAATTTGAGGATTTCTATAAATGGAGATAGCTCAGAAGAATACTGTTATTACATTATTAATTATAATTTTAGAGTCAACTGCAAAAATAAGAATATTAGCACTCAGATTTCAAGTAAAGCTACAATAGAAAATAGCAAAAAAGAAAATATCCTTCCTATTAATATAGTATCGCTGCCAGACTTATTTTAAAAAAGTAGCTTCAAGATTATCTTGAAGCTGCTTTTATGTTGTAATAAATAAATTTCATAATATACTTATAAAACTTCATTTTTAAGTATATTATGGGAAAAAATCTTAAGATGATAAGTATAAAAATAATATATATGTCTATCATCTATGGATAAGGGCTAAATTAAAATATAAAGTTAAAGTGTTAAGGAGGAATATATAATGATTAAAAAAGGAAATAAAACAAAGAAAGGCTTTACCCTTATAGAGATGATAATAGTCATAGCAGTTATGGCTATCATAGGAGCAATAGCTATCCCAAATCTTTCAGCAGTGAAAGATAATGTTGCCCAAAAAGCTGACAATGAAAGCTGTGCAACAATTGAGAGGACAACCAAAATGGTACTTGCTGATAAAGATTTATCCAAATCTACAGCAAAATACAATGTGACTTTTAATAATGGAGCTGTATCAGTATCTGGTGCTAATGATAAGGGGGATGGTAATGTGGCATCAGAACTTCAAAAATGTCTTGCAGATATAAAAGAACCACAAGCAGATGGGAAAAAAGGATTTGTCATATCTATAGAAAATTCAAAAGTAACAGTTAATACAACAACTTAATTAACAATATATAAAGTTAAATATAATAGAAAACTATTAAAAATCACGGGGATGGGGCAATATATATAGTAAAATTATCAAAATGTATATGATTTCATATAAACTTTCTTAAGTTTATAAATTAACATACAGAATTATGCGAAATATTTCATATTTTGCATTGACAAGGCGAAAAAAAACTAATAAAATAGTATAAAATACAGAGAGTAAGAAAAATAACTTGCATATATAATTTAAAAATGAAATTTTTATTTCATTTACTCATATATACCCTGAATAAGGCAGGGAGTATCTACCGGAAACCATAAATTACCGACTATGAGTGAGATTAATTACTTTATCTAAAAGTACATTAATTTCACTTTCATTTAAAGTGGATTTAATGTGCTTTTTATTTTAGAAAAATAAAAAAATCGGAGGTTTAAATCATGGGAAAAATAATTAAAACAGCTTACACATTTGATGATGTACTTTTAATGCCAAACAAATCAGAGATATTACCAAAGGAAGTATCATTAGGAACAAATTTAACAAAAAAGATAAGACTTAATATACCTCTAATGAGTGCTGGAATGGATACTGTTACAGAATCTAAAATGGCTATAGCTATGGCTAGAGAAGGCGGTATAGGAATAATACATAAGAATATGACTATAGAGGCACAAGCTGAAGAAGTAGATAGAGTTAAGAGACAAGAGAACGGAGTAATAACAGATCCTTTCTACCTTCATCCAGATAATACTATAGAAGATGCTCAAAAGTTAATGAGAAAATATAGAATATCAGGAGTTCCAATAACAGTAGAAGGAAAGCTTGTTGGAATACTTACAAACAGAGATGTTATTTATGAAAATGATTATTCAAGAAAAATAGAAGAAGTTATGACAAAAGAAAATTTAGTTACTGCTCGTGAAAATACAACATTAGAAGAAGCTAAGGAATTATTAAAATCTCATAAAATAGAAAAACTTCCTCTAGTTGATGAAAACAATAATTTAAAAGGACTTATAACAGTTAAAGATATAGAAAAGGCTAGGATTTTCCCTAATGCAGCGAAAGATGAGCAAGGAAGATTATTATGCGGAGCAGCAGTTGGAGTTACAGGAGATGTAATGGATAGAGTTGATGCTCTTGTGAAAGCTCAAGTTGATGTTATAGTAATAGATACAGCTCATGGACATTCTTTTGGAGTTATGGAGGCAGTTAAAAATATAAAGGCAAAATATCCTGAACTTCAAATAATTGCAGGAAATGTTGCTACAGCAGATGCAACTAAAGATTTAATTGAAGCAGGAGTTGACTGTGTAAAAGTTGGTATAGGACCAGGATCAATATGTACAACAAGAGTTGTTGCTGGAGTTGGAGTTCCTCAATTAACAGCAGTTATGGATTGTGCAGAAGAAGCTTCAAAATATGGGATTCCTGTTATAGCTGATGGTGGAATTAAATTCTCAGGAGATATAGTTAAAGCTCTAGCAGCTGGGGCTTCAGTTGCCATGATGGGATCAATGTTTGCTGGATGTGAAGAAGCACCAGGTGAAATAGAAATATATCAAGGAAGAAGCTATAAAGTATACAGGGGAATGGGTTCTTTAGGTGCAATGGCTTGTGGAAGTAAGGATAGGTACTTCCAAGAAGGAAATAAAAAGCTTGTACCAGAAGGGGTAGAAGGAAGAATACCTTATAGAGGACATGTTTCAGATATAATATTCCAAATGTGTGGAGGAATACGTTCAGGAATGGGATATTTAGGATCGGCAAATTTTAAGATTTTATGTGATACTGCAAGATTTGTAGTTCAAACTTCATCAGGATTAAGAGAAAGCCATCCACATGATATAAATATAACGAAGGAAGCTCCAAATTATAGTATAGATAGATAAGAGTTCTTATGATAAACTCTTATAGTGAAATATCAAAGAAAAACAAAGATTGTAAAGTTTAGAAAAAGCAATCAACTTTAGAGGAGGGTATTCATGGAAAAAAACTTAGTGCTAGTTGTAGATTTCGGCGGTCAGTATAACCAGCTTATAGCTAGAAGAGTTAGAGAATGTGGAGTTTATTGTGAAATAATTCCATACAGCTATACATTAGAAAAAATAAAAGATAAAAACCCTAAAGGTATAATATTTACAGGAGGTCCTAACTCAGTATATGGGGAAGGAGCACCTACAGTTTCAGAAGGTATATTCTCATTAGGAGTACCAGTATTAGGAATATGTTATGGCGACCAACTTATGGCACATACTTTAGGTGGGAAAGTTAAATCAGCAGAAGTAAGAGAATATGGAAAAACTGAAATAGAATTAGATAATACTTCTAAACTATTTAAAGGAATAGATTCGAAAGATCAATGCTGGATGAGTCACACTGATTATATATCAGAATTACCACAAGGGTTTAAGATAATTGGAAAAACATCAGAATGCCCTATAGCAGCTATGGAAAATGAAGAAAAGAATCTTTATGGAGTTCAATTCCACCCAGAAGTAGAACATACTTTATTTGGACAAAAGATGCTTCAAAACTTCTTGTATGAAGTTTGCGGACTTGCAAAAGAATGGACTATGTCTTCATTTGCTAAGAATAAGATAGAAGAAATAAAAAAGATAGTCGGAGATAAAAAACTTATCTGTGCATTATCAGGTGGAGTTGACTCATCAGTTGCAGCAGTGTTAGTTCACAAGGCTGTTGGAAAAAATCTTACTTGTGTATTTGTTGATCATGGTCTTTTAAGAAAAGATGAGGGTGATCAAGTTGAAGAGATATTTAAAAATCAATTTGACATGAATCTTATAAGAGTAAATGCTCAAGAAAGATTCTTAGGAAAGCTTAAAGGTGTAAGCGATCCTGAAAGAAAGAGAAAAATAATTGGAGAAGAATTCATCAGAGTTTTTGAAGAAGAGTCTAAAAAATTAGGTGAAATATCTTACCTTGTACAAGGAACTATATACCCAGATGTAGTTGAAAGTGGAACAGATACTTCAGCAGTTATAAAGAGTCATCATAATGTTGGAGGGCTTCCAGAAGATATGGAGTTTTCATTAATAGAGCCATTAAGAGAATTGTTTAAAGATGAAGTAAGAGCTGTTGGTGAGGAACTTGGAATTCCACATAATTTAGTATGGAGACAACCATTTCCAGGACCAGGTCTTGCTATAAGGGTTCTTGGAGAAGTGAATGAAGAGAAACTTCACATAACTAGAGAAGCTGATGCTATATTTAGAGAAGAAATTTCTAAAGCAGGATTAGAAGGAAAGATATGGCAGTACTTTGCATGTCTTCCTAATATTCAGTCAGTTGGAGTAATGGGTGATGAAAGGACTTATTGTCACACAATTGCGTTAAGAGCTGTTACAAGTTCCGATGGTATGACTTCGGATTGGGCTCATATACCATATGAAATTCTTGATAAAGTTTCCAGAAGAATTGTAAATGAGGTTTCAGGTGTCAATAGGATAGTTTATGATGTAACTTCTAAGCCACCTTCAACTATTGAGTGGGAATAGTATAAGAGGTATATATATAAACATATGTAAAATTAGATATCTTTAAGATAATAGGTGTAAAATTAATATAATATTAATTTTACACCTATTTTTATTTACGAAAATATAATTGATTATAATGAATTGCAAAAGGTTTACATTAAATATAATTGTACCTAAAATTGACATTAAAAATAAAATGTGATAATGTTTATATATAGAACTTACATAATTGTAATTTATTCACAAAGTAATAAATTTAAAATTTATGCATAAATTTATACAAAATAAAAAATATGTTTACAAATCTAAAATAATTAACTATAATATCTTTATACCAAAATGAAATGGCAATTCTATTAACATTTATTTATCAGAAAATTTTAATTAAAAGAGATGTTTATCGAAAATTAAGTGTACCTTTTTGTAGTTTGATATATTGCTAATTTTAAGCAATATTCAATAATAGAAAGAAAATGAAGAGGGGGAAATATTTTATGAACAGAAAGAAACTTATGGCTACAATGGCCGGGGTTATGGCTCTTTCAGTTGGTTTGACAGCTTGTGGAAGCAGCGATGACAAAACATCTGATGGCAATAAGCCAGTGGATAATAACAAGGAAAATAAAATTCAAGTAGTTAAGGCTACTAATCCAGACAAATTGCCTGATGCTGCAAAGAATAGAAAGGATACTTTAGTTGTTGGATTACAACTTCCAGATGGAATATTTAATCCATTGTATTCAGATTCAGCTTATGACAATCAAATAAATGAAACTTTATTTGCTCCATTATTACAATATAAAGCTGATGGTACATTAGAAGCAGCTTTAAGTGAACTTCCAAAAATTTCTGAAGATAAGAAAACTTATACTTTTAAGCTAAAAGATGGTGTAAAATGGAGTGATGGTGAACCAATAACTACTGATGATATAGAGTTCACATATAAAATTATAGCTGATAAAGGTTACACAGGGCCTTCTGATATGCCTACTTTAGACATAGTGGGATGGAAAGATTACAATGAAGGAAAATCTAAAGAAATATCTGGAGTTAAAAAGATAGACAAGCAAACTATAGAAGTAACAGTTGCAAATCCTAAAGCTCCATTGGAAGCTTATCTTGCAGTAACTCCAATTCCAGCACATTATTATGGAAAGAATTATACTCAAGGAAAGGCTGACGAAGTTTTACAACCATTACACAGAAAGCCAGAAGTTACTTCAGGAGCATACAAATTTAAGAGTTATACTGAAGGACAAGAAGTTGTTTTAACTGCTAATGAAAACTTCTATAAAGGAAAAGCTAAAATTCCTAATTTAATATTTAAAGTTGTAAGTAAAGACACATATCTACAATTACTACAAACTGGTGAAATAGATATGGTTAATGCTACAATAAAAGAAGAAACAATGGAACAAATAGCTGATATGGGCTTTGTTGATGTACATTATTGGCCAAACAATGGCTATGGATACATGGGATTCAACTTATTAGGAGAAAATTCTAAGTTTAAGGATCCTAAAGTTCGTCAAGCATTAACTTATGGTTTAGATAGAAAGACAATAGTTCAAAATGTATATGGACCATATGCAGATCCTATAAATATTCCTCAATCTGCACTTTCTTGGGCATTTAATGATGAGGGAACAGAAAAATATGAGTTCAATACAGAGAAGGCTGCTAAGTTATTAGAGGAAGCTGGATGGAAGAAGAATTCTAATGGAATTCTTGAAAAGGATGGAAAGGAATTTGAAATCAGATTCTTACAAACTACTCCAAATGAAGTTAATGATGCTTTAGTTCCAGTTGCTATAAAGAACTATGAAGCTTTAGGAATTAAGTTCACTCCAGAACAAATGGACTTCCCAACACTAAGAAAGAAATTAGATGATGCTAAGGCAGGAAAAGCTGGGGCTGATTATGATATGTTCTTCATGGCTTGGGGATTGAATCCAGAACCAGATGTTACTACAATATTCTCTTCAAAGGGAACTCAAAATAAGAACGGATACAACAATCCTAAGGTTGATGAATTATTAAGTAAGGGTCTTAACGAGTTTGATTTAGAAAAGAGAAAAGAAATTTATCATGAAATGTATAAAGAATTAAATTCAAATCTTCCTTACATTTATGTATATCAAAGAAAAGATGGTTGGGCTGTAAACTCTAGAGTAGAAGGATTCACTATGAGCCCATATAGAAATTTCACTTATGATATACAAACATTTACTTTAAAATAATATAGACTATATAAATGAGAGAAGTGCCCGAGGAGAAATTCTCGGGCATTTAAGAAGAAAATCAGAGGGGGATTAGAATGAGGCAGTATATAACTAGAAGATTGCTTGAAATGATACCAGTTATTATAGGTATATCCTTTTTACTTTTTGTAATATTTGCTATGGCTCCAGGAGACGCTGTAGATAATATTGCAAATCCTAACATATCTCAAGAAAAATTAATGGATCTAAAAAAACAATATGGTTTAGTTGGTAATCCAGTTGAAAGATATTTTAACTGGGCTAAAAAAGCGGTGCAATTTGATTTTGGTGATTCAATAAAGCACAAGGAAAAAGTATCTACAGTCATCGATACTTATGTGTGGAATTCATTTTGGCTATCATTAGGATCATTTTTCTTAAGCACATTAATTGCAATACCTATAGGAGTCGTTTCTGCTACGAAGCAGTACTCGGTTTTTGATAAATTCTTTACCATATTTGCTTTGTTTGGGGTATCCATACCATCTTTCTTCTTTGGTATGGTGCTGATTAAAATATTTGCAGTAGACCTAGCTATTTTCCCGGTTTCAGGTATGATATCTACAGGAGTAAATGCAACAGGAATTGCTCATGTATTAGATGTAATGAAGCATATGGCACTACCACTTATTGTACTTACATTGATTTCTCTTGCAGGTCTTATGAGATACACAAGAACTGCTATGCTTGAAGTTATAAGACAAGACTATATCAGAACAGCTAGATCTAAGGGCTTATCTGAAAAGGTTGTTATTTATAAGCATGCACTTAGAAATGCAATGATACCTATAATTACTATACTTGCGATGCAGCTGCCAGGATTATTTGGCGGGGCAATTCTTACTGAACAGGTATTTGCTTGGCCTGGAATTGGTAGAGTTGCTATAGAAGCTATAAACGGCAGAGACTATCCTTTACTAATGGGCTTTGAAGTCTTACTTGCAATTTTGACTTTATTGGGAAATCTAATTGCAGACGTAACTTATGCATTAGTTGACCCAAGAATAAGACTTAAGTAGAGGAGGGGTATAGCATGGCAGAAAATAAAGGAGTTGAAAATACTCAAAAGACAAAGGTAGAAAAAATAGAATCACCTTGGACTGTAGCTTGGAAAAGGCTTAGAAAAAATAGATTAGCTATAATTGGTCTAATAATGCTAATTGTAATGATATTAGTATGTATGCTTGGACCAACAGTATTTAAACTTGTAAAGGGATATGACTATACAGATATGGTTGGAATGAAGTTTGAAAAACCTTCAGGAAAATTCCTTCTTGGAACTGATAACCTTGGTAGAGACGTATTCCTTAGAGTAATAAAAGGTGGACAAATATCTTTATTTGTTGGAATATCTGCGGTATTAATTCAAGTAGTATTAGGTACTATTTTAGGAATAGTAGCTGGATATTATGGTGGAATAGTTGACAGTATCATAATGAGAATAGTTGACGTATTTATGAGTTTACCATCATTACCACTATTACTTATTGTTGCTGCAGTACTTTCAGATATGAATTTCCCACCAGAATATAGAATGTTTGTAGTTATGTTTATACTGGGATTCCTATCTTGGCCAGGACTCTGTAGAATGATAAGAGGACAAGTTCTTTCTATCAGAGAGCAAGAATATATGCAGGCTGCAGATGCTTTAGGAATCAGAGATAGTAAAAAAATGTTTAGACATATATTTCCGAATGTTGTGCCAATCATAATCGTTAACGCTACGTTAGGACTTGGCGGAACTATACTATCAGAATCCTCATTAAGTTATTTGGGACTTGGAGTTGTTGCTCCTACACCATCTTGGGGTAACTTAATTCAAACGGTTAACGACTTTTATAACTTAAAAAATAGAGGATGGCTTTGGATACCACCAGGAATATGTATTTTCATAACAGTTATGGCGATAAATTTATTTGGTGATGGATTAAGAGACGCCATAGATCCAAAGCTTAAGAAGTAGGGGGGATTATTATGGCTAACAACACATTAGTAGAATTCAAGAACTTAAAAACTTATTTCTATACAGAAGACGGAATAGTTAAAGCGGTAAATGACGTATCTTTCAAGATAAAAGAAGGAGAAACTGTTGGTATAGTTGGAGAATCAGGATGTGGTAAATCTGTTACATCCATGTCTCTTATGAGACTTATACCAAATCCTCCAGGAAAGATTGTAGGAGGAGATATATTATTCGAAGGAAGAAGTGTTCTTTCAATTCCTGAAAATGAAATGAGAGAAATAAGAGGAAATAAAATTTCTGTTATATTCCAAGAGCCTATGACTTCTTTAAATCCTGTCTTTACAGTAGGAAAGCAAATATCAGAAGCTGTATTGCTTCATCAAAAGCTTACTAAAGAAGAGGCTAGGAATAAAGCTATAGAAATGTTAAAACTTGTTGGTATACCAAGATCAGATGAAATTGTAGATGCATATCCTCATGAATTATCAGGAGGTATGAGACAAAGAGTTATGATAGCTATGGCGCTATCTTGTAATCCAAAGCTTTTAATAGCTGACGAACCTACAACAGCTCTTGATGTTACTATACAGGCACAAATTCTAGAACTTATGAAAGACCTTAAAGAAAAGCTGAATACAGCTATAATGCTTATAACTCATGACTTAGGAGTTATAGCTGAAATGGCTGACTATGTAGTAGTTATGTATGCAGGAAAGGTTGTTGAAGAAGCTCCAGTAGAAGAGCTATTCGCAAATCCAATGCATCCATACACAAAAGGATTGTTAAAATCAAAGCCTAGCATAAACAAAGAAGAAGAATCAGGAAGGCTTTATTCTATACCAGGACAAGTACCTAATCCAATAGGAATGCCTGATTATTGTTATTTCTGTGACAGGTGTGAAAAGAGATTTGAAAAATGTAAGCAAGAAATACCTGACTTGAAAGAAGTTAAACCAGGTCATAAAGTAGCTTGCTGGTTATACGAGGAGGGAAAATAATGGCAGAAGAGACTATTTTAAAGGTTGAAAATCTAAAGAAGTATTTTCCTATCAAGGCCGGAGTTGTACAAAAAACTGTTGGATATGTAAAGGCTGTAGATGATATATCATTTGAAATAAAAAAGGGTGAAACCCTTGGACTTGTTGGAGAATCTGGATGTGGAAAATCTACTACAGGAAGAACAATTCTTAGACTTCTAGAAAAGACTGATGGAAATGTAATTTTTAAAGGCACTGATTTACATTCTTTAAATAAGAAGCAATTAAGAAGTTTAAGACCAGAGATGCAAATAATTTTCCAAGACCCTTATAGTTCACTAAACCCAAGAATAACAGTTGGTGAAATAATAGGGGAAGCACTTTTAGAGCATAATCTTGCTACCAAATCAGAGGTTACGGACAAAGTTCTTCAAGTAATGGAAGTCTGTGGATTAGCTCCTTATCATATAAGAAGATATCCCCATGAATTCTCAGGTGGACAAAGACAAAGAATAGGTATAGCTAGAGCTCTTATCTTAAACCCAGAGTTTATAGTTGCTGACGAACCAGTTTCAGCTCTAGACGTATCAATTCAATCACAGATAATTAATTTGCTTATGGAATCACAGGATAAATCAGGTTTCTCATACCTATTTATATCCCATGACCTTAGCGTAGTTAAACATATCTCTCATAAAGTAGGAGTTATGTACCTAGGATCTCTTGTTGAGCTTGCACCAAAGGATGAACTTTATGCTCATCCAGTACATCCATATACAAAAGCATTGCTTGCAGCAGTTCCAATACCAGATCCTACTATAAAGAAGAACAGAATTATATTAAAAGGAGATATTCCATCTCCTGCAAATCCACCATCAGGATGTAAGTTCCATACTAGATGTCCTTATGCTACTAAGAAGTGTAGTGAGGAAATTCCTGAATATAAATGTGTAGGCAATGACCACTTTGTTGCTTGTCACTTAGTTTAAAACAATAGGTAGATGAAAGATATATTCATCTACCTTTGCTTTTAAAATCTTTAAAGTATAGATAAATAATATATGACGTGATATTATAATACTAATGGAGGTGGCTATATGGAGAACAATAGAGAAACTAGAGAAAAGATTTCAATGAAAGATGTATTTGCAATGATTATAGCGCAATATAGTGTGATTTTGCCTATAGTCTTAATTGGATTTGCAATATGGGGAGCATTAATTTGGTTTGTAGTAAAAGTGCTAATGGGAGGCTAATGAAATTTGTTTTATAATGAGTACTAAGGAATCTAAAAAAAGATTTTTTAGTACTTTTTTTATATATTAAACGTTAACATAGGGAAAAGTAATCATTATTAAGGTGTGTTAGATTAATATATGCAAAAGAATTATGATATAATAAGAAAGAAATTATAGAGTAAACTGGAGGTAAAAGATATGAAGAAAATGTTAAGCTTAGATTTATCAAAAATCAATCCTTATGTAGTTGACCATGAGATAGAGTATATGCAGGAAATGGTTAAGGATGCTCACAAAAAACTTCATGAAGGAACTGGAGCAGGTAATGACTTTTTAGGATGGCTTTCATTACCTTATGATTATGACAAAGAAGAATTTACAAGAATAAAAAATGCAGCAGAAAAGATAAAAAAGAATTCAGAAGTTCTTATAGTAATCGGAATAGGTGGTTCTTATTTAGGAGCTAGAGCAGCTATAGAAATGTTAAATAATAGTTTCTTTAACTCTATAGAAAAAGAAGAGAGAAAAAACCCATATATCTTTTTTGTGGGAAACAATATAAGTTCAACATATATGAATGATCTTTTAAATCTAGTTAAGGACAAAGACATTTCTGTAAATGTCATATCTAAATCTGGAACTACTACAGAACCAGCTATTGCATTTAGAGTGTTCAAGGATTTGATGGAAAAGAAATATGGAAAAGAAGGCGCAAAAGAAAGGATATTTGCGACTACGGATAAGAGCAGAGGAGCTTTAAAATCTTTATCAGATGCAGAGGGTTATGAAACATTTGTAATACCTGACAATGTAGGAGGAAGATATTCAGTATTAACAGCTGTAGGTCTACTTCCAATAGCAGTTTCAGGAGTTAATATAGATGAAATAATGGAAGGTGCAAAGGATGCAGCTGATTATTTTGCTAATGAAAATGTTATGGGAAATGACTGCTATAAATATGCTGCAGTAAGAAATATATTAAATAGAAAAGGAAAAGATATAGAGATCTTAGTTAATTATGAGCCAAGATTACATTTTATTGGTGAATGGTGGAAACAGCTTTATGGAGAAAGCGATGGAAAAGACAATAAGGGAATATTCCCAGCAGCAGTAGATTTCTCTACAGACCTTCACTCAATGGGACAGTTCATACAAGAAGGTGCTAGAACTATGTTTGAAACAGTTCTTCAAGTAGAAAAGGTTCCATCAGAAGTAGAAATAGAGGCATCACCTGAAAACATAGATGGATTAAATTTCCTTGCAGGAAAGACAATGCAGTTTGTAAATGATAAGGCATTTGAAGGAACACTTCTTGCCCATCATGATGGTGGAGTACCTAATATGATAATAAATATACCTGAAATGACTCCATACTATTTTGGACAAATGGTATTTTTCTTTGAAAAAGCATGTGGAATAGGTGGATACTTACTAGGAGTTAATCCATTCAATCAACCAGGAGTAGAAGCTTATAAGAAGAATATGTTTGCTCTTTTAGGAAAGCCAGGATATGAAGAGTTAAAGGCAGAGTTAGAAAAGAGATTATAATGAGGATTTTAGTAGATGGTGATGGTTGCGCAGGACGTGATATAATCGAAAGTGTAGCTAAAAAGCATCAGCTTGATTTAATAGTATATTGTGATATTAATCACGTAATTACATTGAATTATGGTGAGGTAAAAGTATGTGATAGTGAGTTTCAAAGTGTAGACAATATACTATTTAATAATTGCATTGCTAAGGATATCGTGGTAACTCAAGATTATGGTGTTGCAGCTATGGTGATATCAAAAAAGGCATTTGCAGTTAGTCCTTCAGGGTTTGTATATGATGAGAGTAATATTGATAGATTGCTTTTTGAAAGGCATATGAAGGCTAAAGCAAGACGTGGAGGACAAAGAACAAAAGGTCCAAAGAAAAGGTCTAAAGAAGATGATGAAAGGCTTTATAGGTCCTTAAACAATATAATATGTAGTAATAAGTAATTAATAAAGGGATGTCTGAAGATTTTCAGATATCCCTTTGAATTTTGAGGATAATTACTTAAACTCATTCTTAACATTAGACTTTACTTCTTTTGCTATATCATCAGTATTTATTATATTTTCATATCCTTGAACTATGGTAGAACTAGTAAGAATATTTTTATCCTTTGGATTTTTTGGATCACTATTAAATTTGTAATCTATGAACGTACCTTTTGTAAATCCTGGCATAATCAACACCTCCTTAAGAGTAGTTTTACAAATAAATAAATTAATTATTCTTAAAATCGGTAAAATAGTCCTGAAAACCCTATTACAAAATATGGAATTATAGTATAATTAAAATATATATCATATTGCGGGGGTCTAAAGATGAACGAGATAGAGATAAAAATTGAGTCACAAGAGCCACAAAAAGTGCATAATGGTAAAAATATAATTATTGCTAATGAATATAAAAAAAATTTACTTTACAAATTTATGATTGGAAATAAAGGATTGTGGAAAACAATTAAAGACTATTCTGAAGAAAAGATATGCACTTGGAATCCAATAAATAATGGGGAATATATAGTAATGGTTCAGGCAAAAGAAAAAGAAGGTAAGAAAAATTCTATTTATGTTTCAAGAATTTCTTATAAAATAGGAGAAGATGATAACGAAGATATAATAAACTATATAAGACTAAATAAAGATGAATATAGAGTAGGAGAAAAACTTACTTTAGTTGTTGAAACAAATTACACTGATGTTATGTATAGATATTGGATACGAGTTGAAGATTCATGGGAGCTCATAAAAGATTACAGCATTGAAAATGTACTAATATACACTATACAGGATCAAGGTAGTCAAGAAATTTTAGTTGAATGTAAAAATATAAATTCTTCAAATAAATTTGATGACTTTAAAACTGTGAGATTCAATGTAAGAGAACCTATTCCAGTGGAAATCTCGGGTTTCACACCATTAACTGAGGGTGATTTTTTAGTTGATGAGGAAATTGCGGTTAAAGTCGATGTATTAAATAAAGAAAACAAGAATGTTTTATATAAATTCTATAAAGCAGATAAAAATGGACATGTAGAATTCAGTCAAGATTATTCTACGAAGCCTATATTCTCTTATATAGAAAAGAATCAAGGAAATTACAAGCTTCTATGTATGATAAAGGATATGTATTCTTTAGAGGAATATGATGATAGAGCTATTTTAAATTATGAAGTAAAACCTTACAATGATGTGAAGATATTAAACTTTAATAGCGATATGGCATCACCACAATTATTAAATAGAGAGATATCTTTTCAGACTCTAGCTGTTGGAGGGAAAGACCTAAGATATAGATTTCTGATAGAAGGCATCCATGAAGAAGACAGCGGATTTACTAGAATGAATACTTTTGTATGGAAGTCTAAAGCAGAAGGACAGTATACAATAAAAACCTTTGTAAAAGATGTATCCTCAAAAGAAGAATACGAAGCCATGAGTTCTATGAATTTTGAAATAACAAATGAACAGTATGTTCCTATAAAAATAAAGAATATAGTAATAGATAAAGCGAGAAATTATGTAAAAGGAGAAACTATAACTGTACGTGTAGATACTACAGGAGGAATTGATCCATTATATCAATTTAAAGTATACAATGAAGATGAAGAGGTAGAATGTAGAGATTACAGCAAGTCAAATTGGATGAGCTTTACACCAAATAAAGGCGGAAATTATAAGCTCCATATTAGAGTAAAGGACATAGGATCTACCAAAGAATTTGATTGTGAGACCTTTGAATGCTTTAATGTACAGGAATTTATATCAGGAACTTTAGATTATGTCCTTATGAATTCTAATGAATATTATAGGATAAAGGATAAAATAGCTCTTGATATAATAGCTGAAAATACATCAAATACTTATATAAAATATACTCTTACTATAAATGATAGAATTGTTGAGGAAACTCAATATGGAATTAGTAAAAGATATTGTTTTATTCCAAAGGTAAGTGGAAAGTATGTCGTTGATATATATGGAAAAAATAAATTTAGTAAAAAGGAATATGATTGCAAAAAGCAAGTGAAGATATTAGTACATGATACTCTCCCTGTTACTGATATAAAAATAAAAGCTAGTGTACCTGTTATACATGTAAATAACGGAGTAGATTTTTTTGTAGAAAGCAGTGGAGGTCGTGACGTTGTATATGAATTTTATTTAATGGAAAGAGGAGATTGGAAGAGAGTTCAAAGTTACAGCAAGAAAAATTTTTATTCCTTTATGCCTTTTGCGGAAGGGGTTCATAAATTATTGGTTCTTGCAAAAAGTTTTCATAAAAAGTCAGCATATGAAGATTATAAGCTTTATGAATTTAATGTAGAAAAATCAACAGATACTGAAGATGCTATATAAATATTAATATGGCAGATATAAAATCTCTTGCACTAAAGAAAAATTACATATACTATAAATATTAGTATATATACATGGAGGATAACTGATGGAAAGATTAGATAAAGTACTTTCAAACTTAGGTTATGGAAGCAGAAAAGAAATAAAGGCAATAGTTAAAAAGGGAAATGTAACTGTTGATGGAGTTATTTTAAAAGACAGCTCAGTTCAAATAGACCCAGATAAATCTGTTATCGAGATAAATGGGGAAAGAATTGAATATAAAAAATACGTTTATCTTCTTATGAATAAGGCAGATGGCTATGTTTCAGCCACATTTGATAAGTTTGACCCTACGGTAGTCGATTTGCTTGAACCGGAAGATGCGGTTTTCAATCCATTTCCAGTAGGAAGATTAGATAAGGATACAGTTGGACTTCTTCTTCTTACTAATGATGGAGAACTAAATCACAGACTTATATCGCCTAAAAATCATGTTGACAAAGTATATTATGCTCATATCAACAAGGGTGTAAACGAGAAGGATCAAAGAGCTTTTGAAAGAGGCATAACTATTGATGATGGATACAAGTGTCTTCCTGGAAAACTTGAAATAATAAAGAGCGAGGAAGAATTTAGCGAGGTTTTAGTGACCATTCATGAAGGAAAGTTTCATCAAGTAAAAAGAATGTTTGAAGCTCTAGAGAAAAAGGTGATTTATTTAAAGAGGATAAAGTTTGGACCTATAGACTTAGACGAAGAGTTAGAGGAAGGCCAATATAGGGAGCTTACAGATGAAGAGATAATGGTGCTAAAATCAATTTAAGTCAATGTTTAAAATTTAACAAATATAGTATAAAGATAGCAAATAAATATGACATTTATTATTCAGTAAAGAAGAATATAAGAATTTTTTAATGTAAGGAATTTAAAATTACTAATTACTAATTTTAGTGTGGTTGAATAAAAAAGGGGAATTTACTATAATAATGCATGCAAGATAAATAAAAAGATAGATAGCCCCCTTTTTATTTATTCCCAAGCACAACCTTCCCCCAAGGGTTGTGTTTTTTTTGCGAAAAATTAAGTTATTTCAAAAACTATAGTATAACAATGAAATTAATGGTAATATATAAATTAATAGTAGGATTAGTGAGGGGTGTTATAATTCATGATGGAGTACAAGTCAAAATTGCAAAGTGAAGAATTGGATTTATTATTTGAAGCAATTTTAAAATTAAACACTATAGAAGAGTGTTATCGATTCTTTGAAGACATTTGTACTATTAATGAAATAAAATCTTTAGAGCAAAGGCTGCAAGTGGCAAAAATGCTTCAAGATAAAAAGACGTATCAGGAAATAGCTCATAAAACTGGGGCTAGCACTGCAACAATAAGCAGAGTTAATAAAGCATTGAATTATGGCAGTGATGGATATAAAACAGTCTTAGAACGTATGGATTTAAAAAACGAATAATCTTAACTTGTATAAACATATTGAGACATAAAGAATAAGGGGAGGGAAACCTCCCTTTAATATATGAGGATTAAAAGAATTAATATATTGTGATATAATAATTTGTACATCACGAAAGGGAGTGATTTAATGGACTTAAAATCTCTATTAAATAAGGAACAATATGAAGGTGCTACTACCATAGATGGCCAAGTGCTTATATTAGCTGGAGCAGGAAGTGGAAAGACAAGAGTACTTACACACAGAATAGCACACATGATAAATGATTTAGCTATATATCCTTCTCAAATATTAGCTATAACTTTCACCAATAAAGCTGCAGGAGAAATGAAAGACAGAGTTAGAACGCTAGTTGGAGATGAAGCAGAATACATGTGGATTTCTACATTCCATTCAACTTGCGTGAGAATTCTCAGGAGAGAAGCAGATAAAATTGGATATCAAAAAGATTTTAGCATATATGATACATATGACCAAAAAGCTCTTATAAAACAATGCATGGCTGAGCTTAATATAAATGACAAGGATATAACTGAAAATGAGATATTATCAAAAATAGGTAAGGCTAAAGATAATCTTATAGGACCAGCCAGTTTTAAAAGAGAAAATGAGGATAATTTTAGAGAAAATAAAATTGCAGATGCATATATATTGTACGAGAAGAAACTAAAGAATAATAATGCTATGGACTTTGATAATCTTATCTTTAAAACTATAGAACTATTCAAAAGCAATCAAGAGGTGTTAGAGTTTTATCAAAGAAAATTCAAATATATAATGGTAGATGAATATCAGGATACCAACAGAGCACAATATGAATTTACAAGGCTTTTAGCTGATAAATACAAGAACATATGTGTGGTTGGAGATGATGATCAGTGTATATATATGTGGAGAGGAGCAGACCTCAGAAATATTTTAGACTTTGAGAAAGATTATCCATTAACTAAGGTAATAAAACTCGAGCAAAATTATAGATCTATGGGAAATATTTTAATGGCAGCAAATGAGGTCATAAAGAATAATAGTGAAAGAAAGAGAAAGGTATTAAGAACAGAAAAAGCCAGCGGAGAAAAGATAAAAATGTACAGAGCTCCTTCTGATAGAGATGAAGGAGAATTTGTAGCTTCTCAAATTCAAAAGATAAAAGAAGAAAAAGGTAAGAGCTATAGGGATTTTGCAATACTTTATAGAACTAATGCTCAATCTCGTGTATTTGAAGATGTTTTTATAAAAAGAGGTATACCTTATAGGATACTTGGTGGACTAAAATTCTATGATAGAAAAGAAATTAAGGATATGCTTGCCTACCTTAGAGTAGTCGCAAATCCAGCAGATGATATTAGTTTGAAAAGGATAATAAATGTTCCAAAGAGAAGTATAGGTGATGCAACAATATCCAAACTTCAATCTTTTGCCGATAACTCAGAACAAAGCCTTTTTGATGCAGTTATGGAAGCAGAAAATAATTCAGCTCTTACAGCGAGAAATATAACTTCAATAAACAAATTTGCAGACATACTTACAGAACTTAGGACCATGGGAGAAGTACTTCCAGTATCAGAATTTATAGAATATGTTTTGGAAGTAACAGGATATTTAAATGAACTTAAAAATTCAAAAAATCCAGAAGATGAAAGTAGAGTTAGCAATTTAGAGGAACTTGTATCAGCTGCAGTTGAATTTGAAAAGACATCAGAAGATAAAGGTCTTTCAGCTTTCCTAGAAAAAACTGCTTTAATATCTGATATAGATAATTATGATGAGAATGCAGATACAGTTGTACTTATGACCGTTCACAGTGCTAAAGGTCTGGAATTTCCTGTAGTATTCATGGTGGGAATGGAAAATGGTATATTCCCAGGAGCAGCATCTCTTAAAGAACCAAGTGAGATGGAAGAGTCTAGAAGACTGTGTTATGTTGGTATAACAAGAGCAGAAGAAATTTTATATATGACTTCAGCAGAAATGAGAAGAGTTTTTGGTAGAACTCAATGTTATGATAAATCAGAGTTTTTAAGAGAGATATCAGATGATTTAAAGGAAAATGTAAATGGGAGAGGAGAGGTTTTTACAGGTTCATCGAGAACTTTTGATGGAGGATATAGAAATAATACTTCATATGGTAGAAATCCTCATGGACTTCAAAATTTATATAATAAGAGTTATAATAATGGATCTTCAGTTAATAATAAAACTATTAGGGAAGATAGTGCAGAACTATCAGAAATGGTGGTTGGAAGAAAAGTTAAACATAGTAAGTTTGGTGTGGGAACTATAGTCGCTTCAAGTGGAGAGGGAGCAGATAAGAAAATTACTATAGCTTTTGATGCCAATGGAATAAAGCAGCTTCTAGCTTGCAGTGCACCTATAGAATTATTGTAAAATCAGGCTTCATGGAGGAAATGGCTGTGGATAAGAGAAAAAGAATAGAGGAATTAATAGAAGAGCTTAATAGATATTCTCATGAATATTATGTATTAGATAATCCTTCAGTAAGTGATAAGGATTATGATATAAAATATGATGAATTAAGAAAATTAGAAGAGGAAACAGGGATAGTGCTTCCTTATTCACCAACAGTTAGAGTTGGTGATGGTGTACTTCCTCAATTTAAAAAATATACACATAAAGCTAGGTTATGGAGTTTGGATAAAGCTCAGACATTAGGAGAGCTTGAAGATTGGCATAGAAAAAATTTGAAAGCAGTAGAGGACTATAATAAAACAGCAGAAAGCCCTCTTCCACAAATATCTTATGTTGTTACGAAAAAGTTTGATGGGCTTACTTTAAATTGTACTTATGATGAAAGTGGGATTTTTGTAAAAGCTGCGACTAGAGGAACAGGAGAGGTTGGAGAGGATATTACAGCTCAAGCAAAGACAATAAAGTCACTTCCTCTAAAGATAGACTATGATTATCAAATAGAGATACATGGAGAGGCTATAATGACTAGAGAAGCTTTTGAAGCATATAATAAAAGTGCAGAAGAGCCTCTAAAGAATCTTAGAAATGGAGCAGCGGGAGCTTTAAGAAACCTAAATTTAAAGGAAACTGCAAAAAGAAATCTTACGGCATTTTTCTATGATGTAGGATATAATGAGGGAACACCATTTAAAACTTATATGGAAATGATGGACTTTATAAAAGAAAAAGGTTTCTTAATGGATGACTATTTAAAACAATGCTCTGATATGGAAGAAATTGAAAAAGAAATAAAATATATAGAGCATATAAGATTTGATTTAAATTATGATATAGATGGTGTCGTAATAGCAATAAATGATATGAGGACTAGAGAGCTTCTTGGATATACTGTGAAATTTCCTAAATGGGCCATAGCCTATAAGTTTGAAGCTCAAGAAGCAGTTACAACTCTTATGGATGTAGAATGGAATGTTGGAAGAAGTGGAAGAGTAAGTCCAACTGCTATATTAGAACCGGTGGAATTAGCAGGAGTTACTGTAAAAAGAGCCACTTTAAATAACATGGATGATATTCATAGAAAAGGAGTTAGACTGGGATCAAAGGTATTTGTAAGAAGATCTAATGATGTAATTCCTGAAATCATGGGAGTAGCTGAGGAAAATACAGAAACTACTAAAGAGATAATACCTCCAACTCATTGCCCTTATTGTGGAAGTGAGATTGTTTTGGATGGAGCACATTATTTTTGTGAGAATACATTGTCCTGTAAGCCACAAATGGTAAAGAGCATAGTACATTTTGCCTGCAGGGAGGCCATGAATATAGAAGGATTTAGCGAAAAAACTGCAGAGCAGCTATTTGAAAAACTAGACATAAAGTCTTTAAGTGATTTATATACTTTAAAGAAGGAAGAACTATTAACCTTAGAGAAATTTGGTGAGAAAAAAGCACAAAACTTACTAAATGCTATAGAAAAAAGCAAAAATTGTGATTTAAGTTCATTTGTATACTCTTTAGGAATACCTAATGTAGGAGTAAAAACTTCTAAGGATTTAGCTAAGAACTTTAAAAGTTTGGATGGAATCAGAAATGCAAAGGTTGAAGATCTAGTTTCTATTCAAGATATAGGAGATATAGTTGCAAAAAGCATAGTTGAGTTCTTTAAAGATGAAAGAATTCAAAAATCAATAAATGATCTTTTAAATTTAGGGGTTACTCCTAGATTTGAAGAGACATCAGTAGTTGAGAATCCATTCCAAGGTAAAACAGTAGTCGTTACAGGAACCTTGAAGAACTATTCTAGAGGAGATATCAAAGCAAAATTTGAATCTTTAGGTGCAAAAGTATCATCTAGTGTAAGCAAAAAAACAGATTATGTTTTAGCAGGTGAAGAAGCAGGATCCAAGTATAATAAAGCTGTAGAATTAGGAGTTAAGATACTTTCTGAAGATGAATTTACTGAAATGATAAATTGATGAAATTTTAAGATTTTCTTAAAATGATTAACATTCCATAAAGTGGTATTTACAAAAGTATTTTAAAATAGTAAACTAGTAAAATGAGTTAAAGAAAAAATTTTGTGGAGGAAATCAGATGAGATACAATAATATATATAGAAATTCAGTATCGTTAAAGTCATTAATAAAAGACGGTTTGACGGTATTAAGCTGGGCATCAGTAACATTTACTATAATAGTTTTAATAAGTGTTTTTCTATCCACTCATAATATAATTTATATCAAGTTTTTAAATAATTATTACGCACTGCAAATATCAATGAGCATAACATTTTTCTTGTGGTCGGCTAAGTTTTTTACCTATGGCAAAAATAAGACTTCAAAATTTACATATTCATTTATTTGTATGCTTTTATCCATAGGATCTTTATGCTTTACAATGCTTAATGTATATTAGAATATATGAAAAGAAGCTGTATATATTTATTCAGCTTCTTTTTTTTCTATTATGGGTTCATCATCTAAAGCTTCATCGTCACAATCATTGTAAAATGATTGGTCATCTACATAATCCTTTCTTAATAAAACTATATTTTGGTTTAATTTTTCCAAAATGTAATTTTTATACTTCATTTGATAAAACATTTTATTTAAAGTTACAAAAGCAGCAATAGTCATACCTATAAAAAATAACATAGTAATAGCTGCTAATATTTGAATAAATAATACCATAAAAACCTCCAAATTATTAGGATTTTATACTAGCTATATTATATCACAGTTTTTTACATCATATAATATATAAATCAATTTTATAAGACAGGGATATGAAAAAAATATTAAAAGAAGTAGCCGAATCTAATGAAACAATTGATGCAAATACTGAGGTACTAAAAAAAATAAAAATCAATAATGTATATTATAATATAACCAGAATTTGTTGGAAATATGACACACAATATCTTTTATTATACAAAGATAAAGAAATTATGGAAATGATATTGAGAGGATTCAAATATCAATACTACTTTAAATTTGAAAAATCAGGATTAGTAGACTTTAATCATGTAGAGAAATTTAAGAAAAAAGTAAAAGAATTAAATGTATCAAAAGGAATATATATAATTACTGGAAAATTTGATTCTAAAGTAAAGATGAATAGGTATCTATATTTTTTGCGAAAAATTTGGCTTATAGATGGGAAAATGTTTTTAAAAACCCAAAAATCTTTAAATGAAATGAATTTTTATAGATATATTCCTAAGTGATTAAACATTTTAAATCCTGTCAATAATTTAAGATAAGATTTTATGACGGGTGATTATATGAAAAAATGTTTGATGATATTTATTATATGTATACCATTAGTATTTAGTGGATGCATAGAAAAGAATGCTACAAAAGAAGATGAAAAGAGAAGCGTACCTATAATCAGTTTAGAAAATATGCCTGAATCTTTAGTATCATTTCAAAATAAAGATGAGGAGGAAATAGCCTGTGCTTTATTTGATGGTCTTGTAACTTTGGGAGATAATGGAGAGATTGAAGGAGCATTAGCGAAAGAATATAGCGTATCAAATGATGGAATTACTTACAATTTCAAATTAAGAGATGATATATTCTGGAGTAATGGCAAAGAGATAACTTCCTATGATTTTGTGGATTTTTTCAAGAATTTATTAGACCCAAAACAAAAGATAGAAGGCGCAGAGAATATGTATTGTATATTTGGAGCAAAGGATTATAATCAAGGGAAAGGCCAGTTTAGTTCTGTAGCAATAGATTCTGTAGACAAAAAAAATCTTAGGATAAGAATGAATTACAAAGATGATAGTTTCCTGTACAATTTAACGAAACCTGAATTTAGACTTAGAAAAAATTTTGATTTACTTAAGAATTACAAAAATCAATATGAAAAGATAGATTATAGTGGACCATATAAAATAGCTTCTCTAGAAGACGGCAAAACTTTAAAACTAAAAAGCAATGAAAAGTATTGGGACACTCCTAAAGCTAAGGAGCTTGTTATATCTATAAACAGTAATGAAATGGCTACGGCTGCTTTTGGACTTGGGAAAGTAGATTTTTTATTTAATCTACCCATAGCAGAGAGCCAGTCTTTAGAGGAATTTGTTGATTACACTTATGTAGGTGATATGTATGCCGTTGTATTCAATATGCGAAAGGATAAGATAGGAGAAAATTTAGTTTTTAGAAGAGCTATAGAAGAAGCACTTAAAGTTTTATATATAAAAGATGATATATATAAAGAAGGTGGGTTCGTAGATACAAGAGGGAACATGAACTTTATAAGCAGGGAACAAGGAGCAAAGCTTGTTATGAGCACTAATGAGCATGACAGTGTAAATTTATCAAAGGTGAATCAATGGTTTAAAGAGATGAATTTTGATAAAGACACAGAAATAACTTTGCTATGCCCTAAAAATAATACGGCTATGTTTCTCGGCGAAAAACTTAAGAATGTCCTTAAGGAAGAATTAGAGATTAATGCAAAAACCTTGTATTTAGATGAGGAAGAGTATGAAAAATCATTAAAAAATGGAAACTTTAGTTTTGCATTGAAGCTATTTAAAGATAGCAAAAACCCAACAGGTTTTTTTAATTACTGGACAAAAGATAACGAAAAAAATTATGCTGGATATTCATCCATTGAATATGAAAAGATTTTTCAAAAATATAAGACTTCTTTAAGTGACAGTGATAAGGTTCTATTAAATCAAATATTAAAAAGAGATGTACCATACGTTCCAGTATGTTATACGAGCATGAGTTATGGAGTAAGTCCTAATATTTCGTCTTTAAAGCTTGATGGAAATAACAATATAAACTTTAAGACCATAGAGTTTTCAATGAAATAGGAATATCACTTATAATTAACAACAAAAAAAAGCCCCTGAATTTAGTTGAAATTAAGCTAAATTTATGGGCTTTTTCGTTACAAAGTTTTATGAAAATGATTAATAGCTAGTTTAAACAGAAAAGACATAAAAATATAGGATATATTGAGTTGTCAGCATTAAAAGAATTTTTTATGTCTGTAAATTGATATTTTTTAGTTTTAAATTTTACTGATTTATAAAATATAGGAGCAATAGACGAAGCCTCAGGTGTTGGGATGGAATTTTGTTTGAAATTATCTTCACTAATTAAATCCTCAGATTTTTGGGTAAAGTCTCTATATCGTTCTAAATTATTTAGGGCAGGCGGATCAGGCCAGCTACCTATGATACCAGATGAAATAAGACCTTTTCTATAAACATTAACTATTTTATTTGAAATTTTTGAGTCGTCTTTGAAAGAATATATTGCAGCTATATATGATACAAAATCTTCACCATAGTACGAGATTTCTTTTTTGTCCTGCTTCTTTATAAATATGCCTATATTGTCATCATAAGATAATGAGAGTTTCTCCAATAAAAGTTCTTTTTCCTTAAGAAAGAATTCAGAGTTCATATTTTTATTAAACATATCTATATTTATTAGAAGCAGTGAATATTCACTTATGTCATTGCTGTGGCTGTTTTCCTGAGTATAAAAGTCATCAATAGCCCAGTCCATTAAGTCTATGAGTAAAAGTTCTGCATTAGTATCTCTAGAAGCTTCATAGTATATATTTAACCCCATAATAAATTTGTACATCTCTTCTGACGGAAGTTCGTATAATTCATCTTTATAGGTGGTAAACATATTTAGTATATCTTTAGAAAAGGATTTAAATTGTTCTGCATCATGAGCATTTGGATCTATAGAATACTTGTAATATGCAGCCATGAGCATGCATTGGTCAGAAACTTTGTATTTATCATCTTTTATTTCAAAAGCTAAGTTGCTACCATTTGAACCAGTATACTTTTTATTTACAAACATTCCATCATCATTTCTTAGGTATTTTAAATAGAAATCTAATTGAGCTTTTGCCATATGTGAATATAGAACTCCTAAAGAATAAAGGTTCTTGTCCAATTTTTCAAATTGATAATAGTAATCAGCCAATTTTAAAAGGCTTAGTGTCATATAAACATTACCACTTACTGTGAGTTCTTTTTTGAAAGAAGAATCATCCCAATAAGGTCCATACTTTCCTTTTATTATTTTGTCATGAGCTTTTTTATAAACACATAAAAGTGGAGAATTCTCCTTAAATATGTTAATATCAGTGTTAGGCGTAGATTTTATCTTTAGATCCTTTAGGGATGTAGTTATTCCACATCTAGAATTTAAAGCTATATGCTTTAATGATTCTCTAGAAAAGTATAATAATTGATTTGATATATTTTCTGGAGTCATGGAATTAATTCTTAAAAAAGGGCCTATATACTTCAATTTTAAATCTCCTCAAAAGTAATCCTTATATAAATAATATGTAAGAGAATGGGATTTAGTGAATATATATTTCTAAAATTTTATAAATTACTGAATATGATTTAACGATTATCTAAGAAGAATCAGATGATAAGAAATTTTATGAGTCTTATAATCAATAGGAGGATAGATATGAAAAAAATAATAGTAGCAAGTAATAATAAACACAAAATACAAGAGATAGAAGCAATTTTAAAGGACATAGATATAGAAGTCGTGTCTTTAAAAGATGAAGGGATTTTTATAGAAGTAGAAGAAGATGGAACAACATTCAAAGAAAATTCTTATAAAAAAGCAAAAGAAATTTATGATTATTTAATATCAAAGAAATATGATAATTTTATAGTGATGGCTGATGACTCTGGTATAAGTGTAGATGCACTTAATGGAGAACCAGGAGTATACTCAGCGAGATATGCGGGAGAGCCTTCAGATTCAGATAAAAACAATGAAAAACTTTTAGAAAATTTAAAAGATATTCCTTGGGAAAATAGAGGTGGAAGTTTCATTTGTCATATAACTCTTATAGATGACAATGGAATCTCATACGATGCAGAAGGGGTAGTGAGAGGAATAGTTACTACGGAATTAAGAGGAAGAGATGGTTTTGGATATGATCCTCTATTTTATATAGAAAAATATAAAAAGACTTTTGGAGAAATTGATAGCTATGAGAAGAATAAAATAAGTCACAGAAGCTTAGCATTAGGAAAAGTTAGAGAAATTGTACAAAGCATAAAGTAGAGGAGGAACATAATAGTGCTTATTGCAGTACTGAGTGACACTCATAGATATGAAAGCTATATAAAGATGGCAGCAAAGATGTGTAAAAATGCAGATATAATATTACACTTAGGTGATAACGTTAGTGATGTAGAAATAATAAAAAAGTATACAGGGAAAGATGTTGTTTTTGTAAAAGGAAATTGTGACATTGAGAGATCTGTTAAGGTAGATCAACTCATAGAAGTAGAGGGTAAAAATATATTTATGACACATGGACATGAATATGGAGTGAAAAGCGGTTTATTAAACCTGCATTATAGAGCGAAGGAGTTAAATGCTGATATAGCCCTATATGGTCATAGTCATATTGCATCTATTGAAAGGCATGATGGGATATGGCTTATCAACCCAGGCAGTACATCGCTTCCAAGAGGACTAAAACATACTATGGCGTTCATAGAAATTAAAGATGGAGTAATAAATTCTTGGTTAAAGGACATAATGAGATAATGTTATAAAATAAATTTAAAAAAAACTAAAAAAAAGTTATAAAAAGTATTGACGTATCAATTTATATCGTGTAGAATAATCTATGTCGTCAGGACGACGGCACTGATTATGAATCGGGGTGTAGCGCAGATGGGAGCGCGCGTGCTTTGGGAGCATGAGGTCGCAGGTTCAAGCCCTGTCACCCCGACCATTTTAAAAATAAATAATATGCGGGTGTAGCTCAATGGTAGAGCCCTAGCCTTCCAAGCTAGTTACGTGAGTTCGATTCTCATCACCCGCTCCATGAAAGCTTTTAGCTTTTAATGATATGCGTCTTTAGCTCAGCTGGATAGAGCAACGCCCTTCTAAGGCGTGGGCCAGGAGTTCGAATCTCTTAAGACGCACCATGTGGTGGACGTAGTTCAGTTGGTAGAGCACCAGATTGTGGCTCTGGGTGTCGTGGGTTCGAATCCCATCGTTCACCCCACATTGGGATATCGCCAAGCGGTAAGGCAACGGACTTTGACTCCGTCATTCGTAGGTTCAAATCCTGCTATCCCAGCCAAGTTGGTTCACTAGCTCAGTCGGTAGAGCACATGACTTTTAATCATGGTGTCCGGGGTTCGATTCCCCGGTGAGCCACCAATTTAATAAAAAGGTATGCAGATGTGGCGGAATTGGCAGACGCACTAGACTTAGGATCTAGCGCCTACGGCGTGGGGGTTCGACTCCCTTCATCTGCACCAATTAAGCGGGAGTGGCTCAGTGGTAGAGCGTCACCTTGCCAAGGTGAACGTCGCGAGTTCGAATCTCGTCTTCCGCTCCAATATGCGGGTGTAGCTCAATGGTAGAGCCCTAGCCTTCCAAGCTAGTTACGTGAGTTCGATTCTCATCACCCGCTCCATAAAAGCTTTTGGCTTTTAAATACATATAAGCGTCTTTAGCTCAGCTGGATAGAGCAACGCCCTTCTAAGGCGTGGGCCAGGAGTTCGAATCTCTTAAGACGCACCATAATGCAGCATTAGCTCAGTTGGTAGAGCACCTGACTCTTAATCAGGGTGCCCAGGGTTCGAGTCCCTGATGCTGCACCAAAAAGTTACATCGGGGTGTAGCGCAGATGGGAGCGCGCGTGCTTTGGGAGCATGAGGTCGCAGGTTCAAGCCCTGTCACCCCGACCACTTTAAAAACAAATAATATGCGGGTGTAGCTCAATGGTAGAGCCCTAGCCTTCCAAGCTAGTTACGTGAGTTCGATTCTCATCACCCGCTCCATAAAAGCTTTTGGCTTTTAAATACATATAAGCGTCTTTAGCTCAGCTGGATAGAGCAACGCCCTTCTAAGGCGTGGGCCAGGAGTTCGAATCTCTTAAGACGCACCATGTGGTGGACGTAGTTCAGTTGGTAGAGCACCAGATTGTGGCTCTGGGTGTCGTGGGTTCGAATCCCATCGTTCACCCCATACTGGGATATCGCCAAGCGGTAAGGCAACGGACTTTGACTCCGTCATTCGCAGGTTCAAATCCTGCTATCCCAGCCAATTTTTAAAATTGACTTATGGGATGTAAATCAATAAATGTTTAAAATTAGCATGCAGATGTGGCGGAATTGGCAGACGCACTAGACTTAGGATCTAGCGCCTACGGCGTGGGGGTTCGACTCCCTTCATCTGCACCATTAATTTAATAAATAAGCGTCTTTAGCTCAGCTGGATAGAGCAACGCCCTTCTAAGGCGTGGGCCAGGAGTTCGAATCTCTTAAGACGCACCATAATGCAGCATTAGCTCAGTTGGTAGAGCACCTGACTCTTAATCAGGGTGCCCAGGGTTCGAGTCCCTGATGCTGCACCAAAAAGTTACATCGGGGTGTAGCGCAGATGGGAGCGCGCGTGCTTTGGGAGCATGAGGTCGCAGGTTCAAGCCCTGTCACCCCGACCACTTTAAAAACAAATAATATGCGGGTGTAGCTCAATGGTAGAGCCCTAGCCTTCCAAGCTAGTTACGTGAGTTCGATTCTCATCACCCGCTCCAATAAATCTTGACGCTTATATGAGTGGTATGATATCATGAAATAGTTGAAAGATTGAAAAATGCAGCATTAGCTCAGTTGGTAGAGCACCTGACTCTTAATCAGGGTGCCCAGGGTTCGAGTCCCTGATGCTGCACCAGATTGGGATATCGCCAAGCGGTAAGGCAACGGACTTTGACTCCGTCATTCGTAGGTTCAAATCCTGCTATCCCAGCCAAGTTGGTTCACTAGCTCAGTCGGTAGAGCACATGACTTTTAATCATGGTGTCCGGGGTTCGATTCCCCGGTGAGCCACCAATTTAATAAAAAGGTATGCAGATGTGGCGGAATTGGCAGACGCACTAGACTTAGGATCTAGCGCCTACGGCGTGGGGGTTCGACTCCCTTCATCTGCACCAATTAAGCGGGAGTGGCTCAGTGGTAGAGCGTCACCTTGCCAAGGTGAACGTCGCGAGTTCGAATCTCGTCTTCCGCTCCAATATGCGGGTGTAGCTCAATGGTAGAGCCCTAGCCTTCCAAGCTAGTTACGTGAGTTCGATTCTCATCACCCGCTCCACGAGTAAAGGATAACTTAATAAAAGTTATCCTTTATTTTTATATATGCACCTATAGCTTAAGAGGATAGAGCATTAGACTCCGGATCTAAAGATACAGGTTCGACTCCTGTTAGGTGTGCCAACACAAAAACGTTGTTCTTACAAGAACAACGTTTTTTGTATTAAAATTTTATATTATATATGAAGATATTCAAAGCATAAATACATTTATGGATTCATAGTAATTATTAGTATTTAAGGATAAGGGGGAATATTAATGGAATTGTATAAAGTACTGATTTTAGCTCTTATAGGTGAATCCATTTGGGAAACATTAAAATTAATATGGAATAAAGGGAAAGTTTCTGTTGACAAGATTGGTGCAATATTAATAGGGGTGCTTTTATCAGTTTCAACGGGAACAGATATAATGAATTTGGTAGGAGTACCTATATTTATTCCGTATGTAGGTACGATATTAACGGGTATATTAATTAGTAGAGGATCTAACTTTGTTCATGATATAATAAATAATATGAATGGTATATATATGGAGAGAAAGACAAGAATAAGCAATTAACTAAACTATGGGAGGAATAAATTATGAAACTAATTTTAACAGGAGTACCACAGTTTGATGAGATGAAAAACATCGAAAAAGATAATTTAGAGATTAATGAAGAAAAGAAAACAGCATTATTTATAGTTGATATGAATAATGGATTTGCAAGAAAAGGTGCGTTGAGTAGTAGCAGAGTGGAATCTGTAATACTAAATATAGAAAAGATAACAGAAAAATTTATAAAAAATAATTATCCAGTATATGCTTTTACAGATTGCCATGATGGGAATGCAATAGAATTTAAAGAGTATCCAGTTCACTGTGTAAGAGGTTCTGAGGAAAGTGAATTAGTTGATGAACTAAAAAAGTTTAAGGAACATATAAAGTTGATAGAGAAGAATTCAACTAATGGATTTTTAGAAGATGGAGTTGATGATATAATCGATTCTTTATGTGAAAGTGGATATGAAGAATTTGTTATAGTTGGATGTTGTACAGATATATGTGTATGCAATTTTGCAATGACTCTAAAATGTTACTTGAATAAGGAAAACAAGGATGGTAAGGTAATTGTACCATTAGATGGAGTAGAAACTTTTGATGCACCGTATCATCCAGGAGATTTCATGAATATGGTTGCTTTAAAAATAATGGCTCAAAATGGTATAAAGTTGGTGAAGAAAGTAGTTTAAAGATTATTATGAATTTAGAATATAATTAAGCTTACCTAAATTTTATCAAAAAAATACTTTAAAAAAATTGATAAAGTGGTATAATAAGTGTGAAAATTAAATAATGTTGTGATGTATTGGTTATGTTTTAAATATATTAAAAGGGAATTAGGTTGGAGTCCTAAACAGTCCTGCTGCCGTAATAACTGAGAGCGTTTTCATGAGACGATATTGTCTTTTAAGGCCACTGAATTTAGATTTGGGAAGGCGAAAACAAACGATGATGTTTAAGTCGGAAGACCTGCCAATACCATCTATATATTGTAAAATATATAGAATACTATTACTTCACAGTGTATGAAGGGGGTAGTTTATGATGTAAAATACAATGTGTATTATTAATTATCATAATAATGGAAGCCTTTACTTACATAAAGTAAAGGTTTTTTGTGTTTTAAAGGAGAGTTATATGAATAAGAAGAAAAGTACAATATTAAAAGCTATCATTTTATCGGTAATTTTAATGGATTTAATTCCTCAAAAAGCATATGCAATGCATATAGCTGAAGGATATTTACAACCTAAATGGTGTTTATTCTGGGCTATATTGTCACTGCCTTTTGTAATCGTAAGTTTCTTTAAAATTAAGAAGAAGGTATTGATATCTAATAAGCACCTTGTATTGTTTGCTATGAGTGGAGCTTTTGCATTTGTTTTATCAGCTTTAAAGATACCATCAGTTACAGGAAGTAGCTCCCATCCAACAGGAGTAGGTCTTGGAGCAATTTTATTTGGACCAATGCCTATGGTTCTTATAGGACTAATAATTTTATTATTTCAAGCAATATTACTTGCTCATGGTGGAATTTCAACACTTGGAGCCAATACATTTTCCATGGCTATTGCTGGACCATTAGTATCTTATGGAATATTTAAGCTTTTTAAAAAGCTAGGAATAAAAAATACTTATGGGGTGTTTTTTGCAGCCGCTCTTGGAAATTTAGCTACCTATGTAGTTACATCAATACAGCTCTCACTTGCTTTTCCAGGTGAAAACTTTATGGGCTCTATGGTTAAATTTTTATCAATTTTTGCAGTAACTCAAATACCTCTTGCAATATGTGAAGGAATACTTACAGTAATCATTTATAATATACTAGAGAAATATAACAAAAAAGAATTAAAAGAATTAGAAGTATTTTAAGTTGGATAAGGGGGAGAAGTAATGAAATTATATAAAAAGAATCTACTTTTAATAATACTAGCAATATTTATAGCAGCAGCTCCACTTGCAGTGCTTAAGAATGCTGAATTTGAGGGAGCAGATGGACTTGCAATGGATGCTATCGGAGAAATTGTACCTGATTATGAACCATGGATGAACTCACTTTTGATTCCTAAAAGCGGGGAAGTTGAATCTTTATTATTCTCACTTCAAGCTGCTATTGGAGCAGGTGTTGTAGGCTTTGTACTTGGAAGGATGACATCAAAGAAAGCAAAGGTAGAATAAAATGAATTCCATAGACAAATATGCATATAAATCTAAAATTTGTGATATTGATCCTAAAAGTAAGATTGTAGTATCAATGGTAACACTTTTAATATGCCTTGTCATGAATTCATTATGGGTTGGAGCTGCAGCTGTTGTAATAATGGGATATGAATCCATAAGATGCAGCGGCATATCCATTAAAAAATATATAAAGCTTTTAATGATACCAACTGTGTTTCTTTTAATAGGAACAATCACTATAATCGTGAATAAACACGATATAACTCAGCAACTTTTGGTAGGAATCAAAATTGGAGAATACAACTATGGAGTGAATATAAATTCACTCCAATATGGTTTTACTCTTATTTTTAAAGCTTTAGGTGCGGTAAGTTCAATGTATTTTTTAACATTAAACACACCTATGATAGATTTATTTGAATTTTTCAGAGGAACTCATCTTCCAAATTTAATAATATCATTGATGGAACTTATATATAGGTTTATATTTATTATTAGTGAGGAAACTGAAAATATGAAAATAGCCCAGGACTCAAGATTAGGCAATTTAACGTTCAAATCTTCTATTAGGTCAACTGCTGAGATGATAAGTATGATCTTTTTAAGATCCTATAGGAGGGCGGATAGAATATATACTGCATTAGAGTCTAGAGGATATGAAGATAATGTGCAATTCATGAAAGAAAACTATAAGTCAGGCAAAAAAATATACATAACAGGGATTAGCATTAATATTTTTATAATAGCTGTAGGTATTATAGAAAAAATAATTTAATCAAAAAGAGAAAAGAGGATATAGCATTGAATGTGATAGAAACCAAGGAATTATGCTATTCATATGATGGTGAAGAATCTGCTTTGGACAAAGTTAGTGTGAAGATTCCAAAAGGCAAAATAACTGCTATTATGGGAGGAAATGGTGCTGGAAAGTCCACATTTTTTCTCAATTTGAATGGTGTCTTAACTCCTGACGCAGGGCAAATTATATTTAATGGGAAAGTTATAATTCATAACAAAAAAAATATAAAAGAGCTTAGGAAAAGTGTAGGCATTGTTTTTCAAGACCCTAATGATCAGCTTTTTTCTTCAAGTGTAAGAAAAGACATTTCTTTTGGAGCTGTAAACCTTGGACTTTCTGAAGATGAAATTTCAAGGCGAGTGGATGATGCTATTGAGAGAGTTGGGATTAAGGATCTCGAGAGACGACCTATCCATGCTTTAAGTTATGGTCAGAAGAAAAGAGTAGCTATAGCTGGAGTACTTGTCATGGAACCAGAAGTTATTATATTAGATGAGCCTACAGCAGGATTAGATCCTATAGGAGTAAATGAACTCATGAAAATTCTTATTGAGATTAAAGAAACTATGGGAATATCTATTATAATTGCAACTCATGATATGGATATTGTTCCTCTTTATTGTGATTATGGCTTCGTATTTCATAGGGGTAAAGTTATAATGGAAGGAACGCCTAAAGACATATTTTCTAATCCTGAAATATTAAGAGAAAATTCTTTAAGACTTCCTAGGATTGCTCATCTTATGGAAATTTTAAAAGATAAAGATAATCTTAATATAGATAACAATGCATCTACTATATCTATGGCAAGAGCCAGCATAAAAAAGATGGTGAAATCTATAGAAGAAAAAAATATATAAATAATATAGTTATACTAAATAATTAAAATAGGATGGTAAAAGTTAATGAGTGGAATTTTATATGGAGTAGGGGTTGGCCCCGGAGATAAAAAATTTTTAACCCTTGATGCAGTAGAAAAGTTAAAGAACGCAGATATAATTGCAGTGCCCGATACTGGTAGTGAAAAAACTGCAATGAATATAGTTTCGGAATTTATTCAGGGAAAAGAGATTTTATACTGTAATATGCCTATGACAAGAGATGAGGCAAAGCTTAAAGAAGGACATGAAAGCAGTGCAGATTCAATAATACATAAATTAGATGAAGGGTTGAATGTTGCATTTATAACCTTAGGAGACCCTACAGTATATTCAACTTATATGTATGTTCACAGAATAGTTGTAGCGAGAGGATATAAAGCCGAAATAATTTCTGGCATACCATCATTTTGTGCAGCAGCAGCGTCACTTAATATATCACTTTGTGACAAATCGGAACATCTTCATATAATTCCAGCATCTTATGAGGGTACAGAAGAACTTCTAAATATAAAGGGAAACAAAGTACTTATGAAGAGTGGAAAAAGCCTTTCTAAGGTGAAGGCTACATTAAAAAATATGGGATATGGCAGCTCATGTAAAATGGTAGAATGTTGCAGTATGAAAAATGAGAAAACTTATGAATCATTAAATGATATTCCAGAAGAATCAAGTTATTTTTCAATAATAATTGTTAAAGGAGATAGGAAGTAATGGTATATTTTATAGGAGCTGGTCCAGGAGCAGTTGATTTGATAACAGTAAGAGGGAAAAATATTTTAGAAAAAGCAGATATAGTTATTTACGCAGGTTCACTTGTAAATCCAATGTTATTGGAATATACAAAAAAAGATTGTGAAATACATAATAGTGCTTCAATGACTCTTGAGCAGGTAATAGACGTGATGGAAAAAGGTGAAGCTGAAAATAAGCTTATAGTAAGGTTACATACAGGAGATCCAAGTATATACGGAGCTATAAGAGAACAAATGGATATACTTGTAGAGAAAGGAATTGAATTTACAGTAGTTCCAGGAGTAAGTTCATTTTCAGGTGCAGCAGCTGCACTTAAAGCGGAATATACACTTCCAAATGTAAGTCAGACAGTTATATTAACTCGTATGGAAGGAAGAACTCCGGTACCAGAAAAAGAGGAAATATCAAAATTAGCTTCTCATCAAGCTTCAATGGCATTGTTTTTAAGTAGTGGAATGTTAGAAGAACTTTCAAGGAGACTTGTAAAGGGAGGCTATAGTGAAGATACTCCAGCTGCTATAGTATACAAAGCCACATGGCCTGATGAAAAAGTTATAAGAACTACAATTAAAAATCTTAGTGAAGATGCTAAGAAAAATGATATAAGCAAAACAGCATTAATATTAGTAGGTGGTTTCCTAGGAAATAATTATGAACGTTCTAAACTTTATGACCCAAGTTTCACTCATGAATTTAGAGAGGCAGAGAAATAATGAAAATAAATCTTATCTCATTTACGCAAAATGGATCAAAGGTTTCGAATGAACTTATAGATTTATTTGAAAATAAAGATTATGACATCTATGCAGTAGGAAAATATCCTTTTGGAAAGATAAAAGCTTTAAATAAAAGCGTTTATGAATTTTGTAAGGATTCTTTTGAAACTAAAGCAGATGCTATAATAATTATTGGAGCTTTAGGTATTGCTGTAAGAGCTATAGCTGGTAACTTAAAAAATAAGGGATGCGACCCTGCAGTCATAGTAATTGATGATAAAAAGAACTTTGTTATTCCTGTGATTTCTGGTCATATAGGAGGAGCCAATGCTTTAAGCATGATTATTGCGGAAAGCATTGGTGCAATACCTGTGATAACAACAGCTACTGATGTGAATAAAAAATTTGCAATTGATTCATGGGCGGTAGAAAATGGATGTAGTATTGCAGATATATCGAAAATAAAGTATGTATCTTCAGCTATTTTAAGAGGAGAAGATGTAGGATTAATATGTGATTTTCCTATAGAAGGGAAACTGCCACAAGGATTAAAACTGGGAAATATGTATAAGGTAGGCATATGTATCAGTACTTGTGATAAAAAAATATCTTTCAAAAATACATTGAATTTAATACCAAAAGAATATGTTATAGATATACAGTTTAAAGAAAATATACCTTATGATGATTTTAAGGATACAATAGATAGAATTTTAGATGATGAAAAAATTTCGCCACTTCAAATAATAGCTGTATCTTCCGAAGGGTTAAAATGTGAAAACATACATAAGTACTGTATTGAGAAAAAAATAGAATTAACTAATAATAAAGCAAATGAAATCTTAAGATATGAAAATATTAATGAAGCTTACAAATATAGAGAAAATGGCAATAAAAAAATTTTTATAAAAGAATGTATATGTGATAATATTAAAATAGCTATTTCAAAAATAAACTGGAGGTGTATATTTTGAATATAGTTATGGTTTCTGTTGATTATAAATCAGCAAAAATTGAAGGAAGAGAAAAGTTTAGTTTTACTACAAATAAGGTAAGAGAAGCTGTAAGAAATATAAAGGCAACTCCACTAGTAAGAGGAGCTGTGCTAATATCTACATGTAATAGAACAGAGCTATATCTTTCATGTGAAGAAGAATGTGAAATAAATCCAGTAGAGTTATTATGTAGAGAAGCAAATGTAAACCATATGGATATGCCGGATATTTTCAATATAAAATATAATGAGGATGCTATTAATCATGTTATGGAAGTTGCTTGTGGGCTTAGATCTATGATTTTATGTGAAGATCAAATAATAACCCAGGTTAAAACTGCTGCTCAGATAGCTAGAGAAGAAAAAGCAACAGACTCCATATTGGAAACATTGTTTAGGTTAGCAGCTACTTGTGGGAAAAAAGCTAAAACTAAAGTTAAGGTTAGAGCAGTACCGACATCAGTAGCTGATCAAGCAATTTGCATGCTTGAAGATAAATATGGAATTAAAAATAAAAAGATTTTAGTTATAGGAAATGGTGAGATGGGAAGAATATGTTCTTCCAAATTAGTTGAAAAGGGAGCGGACGTAACAGTTACTCTTAGAACATATAAGTATGGAGTAAATATAGTTCCATTTGGATGTAAAACTATACCATATGATGAAAGAGAAAAGATTATACCAAATATGAATATGATTATAAGTGCCACAGCAAGTCCACACTATACTATTACTAAAGACATGCTTAAAATAATCAATAACGATTTGATACTTGTAGATTTAGCTGTGCCACGTGACATAGATTCTGAAATTGAAGGGAAAGATTTTATAACATGCTACAATATTGATAGTTTAGCTAAAGGCGAAGAATTAAATAATGTTGAAGCTATAAAAAAGATAAGAGAAATAATTCAAGAAGAAGAAGAACAATTTTTTAAGTGGTATAATATTCACTTATGTCAAAGTCAAATAAATGGAATTAAAAATGTAATAACAAAGAGAGTAAGCGGAGGACTAGATATAGATTATGAAGATGACTTATCTTTTGAGATATTAGAAAAAGCTGTTCATAAGACAATAGATATATGCCTTAGATCTATAAAGGACGAGCTTACGCCAGAATTTCTTGAAAATATGAAGTATCAAATGACTAAAAAGCAGGGGGATAAGAGATGAAATTATATGTAGTAGGATTAGGTCCTGGAGAACAATCACAGATGACAGTAAAGGCTTTAGAAGCTATAAAAAACAGTGATACCATAGTAGGATATGGTGTGTATGTAGATTTAATAAAAGATATAGTAGAAGGAAAAGAAATAATAACTACACCTATGAAAAAGGAAGTTGACAGATGCCATATGGCAGTTAAGGCAGCAATAAGTGGAAAGAATGTATCAATGGTTTCTAGCGGAGATGCAGGAATTTATGGTATGGCAGGACTTGTTATAGAAGTATTATCCGAATATGAAAATCACAATGTTGAAGTTGAAGTAATACCAGGAATAACAGCAGCATCATCAGCATCTTCAGTTCTTGGAGCACCTTTAACTCATGACTTTGCTGTTATATCATTAAGTGATCTTTTAACTCCATGGGAGCATATTGAAAAAAGATTATCTTTAGCATCAGAAGCTGGTTTTGTAATTTGTCTTTATAATCCTTCAAGTAAGAAAAGAGCTGATTATTTAAATAAGGCTTGTGAAATAGTCATGAAAAACTTGCCTAAGGATACTCCTTGCGGATTTGTAAAGAATATAGCTAGAGAAGGTCAAGAGTCTGTTATACTAACTCTTGAAGAACTTAAAGATGCAAAGGTTGATATGTTTACTACAGTAGTTATAGGAAATAGAACTACAAAAATTGTAGATGGAAAGCTTGTAACTCCAAGAGGATACAATATTTAAAATAAGGTAGATGATTTTAGTTATGAACAATGATTCTAAGTTTTTTCCGTTATTTATAGATATAAAAAATAAAAAAATTTTAGTTGTAGGCGGAGGAACTATAGCAACTAGGAGAGTAAAAACTCTTTTGAACTTTGGAGCCTCAATAGAAGTAGTATCACCTCATGTAACAGAGGAATTAAGGGAATTAGAAAATAAAAAATATATAAGAGTAGAATATAGAAAATTTATTTCAAAGGATATAGATGGATGTATCTTAGTTGTTGCAGCTACAAATGATAGAGAAACTAATCACTTAATAGGGGAAGAAGCAAAAAAGCAAAGTATATTTACTAGCGTAGCTGACTGTAAAGAGGAGAGCACTTTTTATTTCCCAGCTATATTTGAAGATGAAAGAATTATAGGCGGTTTAGTATCAAAAGGTGGTAATGACCATAAAAGGGTTAGAAAAACTGCTGAAGAATTAAGAGCTTTTTTAAACAAGGAGGAGATATAGGGTGAAAAGAAAAATTAAGGTTGGTACGAGAGATAGTAAGCTTGCTATGATTCAAACTCAGATGGTTATAGACTCTATAATTGAAAATAATCCAGATATAGAGATTGAAATAGTATCTTTAAAAACCACAGGAGATAAGATTCTTGATAGAGCTTTAGATAAAATTGGCGGAAAAGGTCTGTTTGTTAAAGAATTAGATGAAGCACTTTTATCAGGAGAAGTTGATTTTACAGTTCACAGCTTTAAGGACATGCCAATGGAGATAAATGAAAATCTTCCTATAGTAGCTTTGTCTGAAAGAGCTGATTTTAGAGATGTATATATACTACCAAAAGGACATAGCAATACAGAGGCACCTATAGGATGTGGAAGTAAGAGAAGAATTGTTCAACTAAAAAGTATATTTAAGGATAAAGAAATAGCCCCAATCAGAGGTAATGTTATAACAAGACTTGAGAAACTTGATAGGGGTGAGTATTCTGCCATAGTACTTGCTGCAGCGGGAATAAAAAGATTAGGTCTTGATGAAAGAATAAATAGGTATTTTGAAACAGAAGAAATACTACCTTCAGCTTGTCAAGGAATCATTGCAGTGCAGGGAAGAAAGGGAGAAAATTACGATTATCTAAAATATTTTAATTCACCAGAATCTCAAATAATAGCAGCAGCAGAGCGTAGTTTCGTAAAAGAACTAGATGGAGGATGTAGCGCTCCAATAGCTGCATTTGCTACTGTTGAGGAAAATAAAGTGAAACTTAAAGGTATGTACTATAATGAAGAAACTGAGAAGCTTGTAAAAGAAGAGATCATCGGTGATATAAGTGAAGCGGAAAATATGGGAATAGAATTAGCAAAAAAGGTAAAGATGAGGTGAACATATTGAAAAAAGGGTTTGTGGCGTTAGTAGGAGCAGGTCCTGGAAATAAAGGCCTTTTAACTTTAAGAGGTGCGGAACTATTAAGCAAGGCAGAAGTTGTAGTTTACGATAGATTAGTATCTAATGATATTTTGAACATGATTCCAGATAGCGCTGAAAGAATTAATGTAGGAAAACAAAGCAGTCATCATCTTGTAAAACAGGAAGACATAAATAAAATATTACTAAATGAAGCATTTCAAGGGAAAAATGTAGTAAGACTTAAAGGCGGAGACCCTTTCGTATTTGGAAGAGGTGGAGAAGAATTAGAGCTACTTGCAGAAAATAACGTTGACTTTGAAGTGGTTCCAGGTATAACTTCAGCAATCTCCGCCCTTACTTATGCTGGGATACCAATAACTCATAGAGATTTTTGTTCTTCTCTTCATATAATAACAGGTCATGCTAGAGAAGGTGGAAAACTTAACATACCATTCAAAGAAATATCAAAATTAAATGGTACATTAGTGTTTCTAATGGGAGTGTCATCAATGCCGTTTTTAATGGAAGGACTGTTAAATGCAGGAATGAATCCTGATACAAAAGCAGCTATAGTTGAGAATGGAACTAGATACAACCAACGTAAAGTGATAGCTACAATTTCTACATTAGTGGAGAAGGCTAACCAGTATAAAATTAAATCACCTGCAATAATTGCTGTAGGCAACGTATGTTCATTATCAAATGAATTTGACTGGTTTATGAAAAAGCCTTTATTTGGAGAGAATGTAGTTGTTACTAGACCTAAAAACTCTATTGGAACTTTATCAGATAGGCTTAGAGAATTAGGAGCAGAAGTGATAGAATATCCTTGTATAGATACTATAGAATTGGATATAGATATCCCAGAAATAGATAAATTTGATGTTATAACTTTTTCTAGTAAAACAGCAGTGGAAATATTTTTCAAGAAGTTATTTGCAAAGGGTAAAGACGCTAGATATTTAAATAAAGTTAAAATTGGAGCTGTTGGTACTCAAACGGCAGAAGAACTTAAAAAGTATGCCATAATTGCAGATTTTATACCAAGTATTTTTGATGGGGCTCATCTTGGAAAACTTATATCAGAAAGTATAGAAAAGAATGAGAAAGTATTGATTTTAAATGCATTAAAAACTAGTGGCGATTTAGAAAAGTCTTTTGAAGAGTCTGAAATATCATTTGAAAGAATAGCTCTTTATGAGACAATTTATAAAAATGATCAAAGCGAAGAATTAAAAAATAAAATAGAGAGTAATTTAGTTAATTGGGTATTATTCACAAGTGCTTCTACAGTCAATGGATTTGTAAAATCAATGGATAATTTAAATAAAAACAATATAAAGGCCTTATGTATAGGAGAGCAGACATTAAAAGCAGCTAAAGAATTTGGTTTTGATTGTGAAGTTTCCGATAAAGCATCTATAGACTCTATGATAGATAAGCTAGTAAAATGTACAAAAAGGAGATAATAATATGAATTTTATGAATGATAATATAAGACCAAGAAGACTTAGAAAAAGTGAAACTTTAAGAGATATGGTAAGAGAAGTTAGACTTTCTCCAAAGTCATTAATTTATCCTTTATTTTTGAAAGAGGGAAATAATATAAAATCAGAGATTTCATCTCTTCCAAACAACTTTCACTATAGCCCAGATAGAGTTGGAGAAGCTGTAGAGGAAGCATTAAAAAATGATGTACGTTCAATTTTATTATTTGGACTTCCAGATCATAAAGATGAGGTAGGTTCACAGGCATATGACGAAAATGGAATAATACAACAAGGAATAAGAAAAATTAAAGATGAGTATCCTGAAATGCAGATAATAACAGATGTATGCATGTGTGAATACACATCACATGGTCATTGTGGAATTTTACACAATCATGATGTTGATAATGATAAAACTCTAGATTATATAGCTAGAATAGCTCTTTCGCATGTGCAAGCTGGAGCAGATATGGTAGCACCATCTGATATGATGGATGGAAGAATTGATGCTATAAGAAGAGTATTAGATGAGAATGGATATAATGATACTGCTATAATGTCATATGCAGTAAAATATGCATCGGCATTTTATGGGCCATTTAGAGATGCTGCTGGATCAGCACCTTCATTTGGAAATAGAAAGTCATATCAAATGGACTATCACAACAAGAGAGAAGCACTTAAAGAAGCTCTTTTAGATGTAAGTGAAGGAGCAGATATATTGATGGTTAAACCTGCTCTTTCATATTTAGATGTTATTAAAGAGGTTAAAGAAAATACAAATCTTCCTTTAGCTGCTTATAGTGTAAGTGGAGAGTATGCAATGATTAAAGCAGCAGCAGCTCAAGGACTTATAGATGAGTATGGTGTTATGTGTGAAAGTACTGTTGGGATATACAGAGCAGGAGCAGACATATTGATAAGTTATTTTGCAAAGGAAATCGCTCAAGCAATAAAAAAAGGTGATATAGGTTAAAGGAGATAGTGATATGATAAACAAGACAAGTAGCGATCTTTTTAAAAGAGCCAAAGAAGTTATGCCAGGAGGAGTAAATAGTCCAGTAAGAGCATTTAGAGCAGTAGGGTCAGATCCTCTTTTCATAAAGAAAGCAAATGGGTCAAAAATTTATGATGCTGATGGTCATGAATATATAGACTATATATGTTCATGGGGACCTATGATATTAGGTCATAATCATCCTATAATACTAGATGCTGTAGCTAAAGCTATTCAAAATGGATTAAGCTATGGTGCACCTACTGAAAATGAAGTTTTAATTGGGGAATTAATCAGAAAGATGGTTCCTAATGTTGAGATGATAAGAATGGTAAATAGCGGTACAGAAGCTGTTATGAGTGCTATTCGTGTTGCTAGAGGATTCACAGGAAGAAATAAAATAATAAAATTTGAAGGATGTTATCATGGACATAGTGATAGTATGCTTGTAAAAGCTGGTTCTGGTCTTTTGACAGAAGGTACTCCAGATAGCTTAGGAGTTCCTAAGAATGCAACTCAAGATACTTTAACTGCAGAATATAATAATATAGAATCAGTAAGAAAATTCTTTGAAAACAATAAAGATGAAATTGCTGCTGTTATAGTAGAACCTGTTGCAGCTAATATGGGAGTAGTTCCTCCTAAGAAGGAATTCTTAGAGGGATTAAGAGCTATATGTACAGAAAATAAAACTATTTTAATTTTTGATGAGGTTATAACTGGATTCCGTTTAGCTAGAGGTGGGGCTCAAGAGTATTTTGGAATAGAAGCAGACCTTGTAACTTATGGTAAGATTATAGGTGGAGGAATGCCTGTTGGAGCTTATGGCGGAAGACGTGAAATCATGGAATACGTATCACCTTTAGGAGGCGTTTATCAAGCAGGAACGCTATCAGGAAACCCAGTTGCAATGGCAGCAGGATTAGCGCAGTTAACTATGCTATATGAAAATCCTGAAATATATGAAAAAATAAATAAAACTACTGAAAAATTGGCAGAAGGCTTTAGAACCATAGCAGCAAAATATAATGCACCTATATCAGTAAATGTAGCAGGATCTTTAATGTGTCCTTTCTTTACAGATAAGAAGGTTGAAAATTATAATGATGCAAAAACAAGTGACACTGAAGCATATGCAAAATACTTCAACAGTATAGAAGAAAGAGGAATATATATTGCTCCATCGCAATTTGAAGCTATGTTTATGAGCTATGCTCATAGTGATGAGGATATAGATAAAACATTACAAGCAGCAGAAGAAAGTATTAAAAAAATTTGGGGAGGAAAGTAAAGAGATGAAGGGTATTTTAATTTTAGCACACGGTAGCAGAGAAAAAGAAACAGAGGAAACTTTAAGAAAAATAACAGAAATGACAAGAGCTAAACTTCCTGATACTATCATAGAGACGGCATATCTTCAATTTTCTGATGTTAACTTAGAAAAAGGAATTGATAAGCTTATAGAACAAAATGTTACAGATATAAGAGTAGTTCCATACTTTTTATTTTCAGGAGTTCATATAAGAGAAGATATTCCAAAAGAAATAGAAGAGTATATAGCTGATAAACCAGGAATAAAAATATCTATGGGAAATACTCTTGGAGAGGACCCAAGACTTGCAGACGTTTTAGCAGATAGAATAAAAGAAGTTCTTCTATAAAAGTTTAGGATATACTTAAAAATAAAGAAAGATATGGTGATTATAAAGTGGAACCTATGTCAAGGACACTAAAAAAAGAGAGCTAGGCTACTAAAAGCTGATTTCTGTATTGAACAGGAGTCAGCTTTTTTAAATTCCACTGGCAACGATCATTGTTATAGTAGTCGATATAGTCATCAATAATTAACTGTAGTTCAGATAAAGTTGAACAAGATTTATAATCAATTTCATCTTTCATATGACCAAAAAATGATTCTTGAGGAGCATTGTCCCAACAGTTACCACGTCTAGACATAGATTGTCCAAGATTCTTAGATTTTAAAAGTTTTTGAAATATTGGACTTGTATAATGACTACCTTGATCTGAGTGAATAAAAGCATCTTTTGCTAATTTGACATTGGAGTTGGCCATTAGTTTAAGTATTGTATTCGTGGCGATATCTAAGGTTATTCTATTAGATAAATTATATGCTAGGATTTCATTAGTAGAAGCGTCTTTGATGGTCGATAAATAAGCCATATTATTATTTGAATATGGTAGATATGTGATATCTGTAAGCAATACTTTACCAGGTATTTCTTGCTTGAAATTTCTATTGAGTAGATTAGGTACCACGGTATGTTCCTTTGTAGCCTTAGCTATACGCTTATATGGATTAGGTTTCCTAATAGGGCAAACTATATTGTACTTTCTCATTATTCTTTGGATACGCCTTCTGCTATACACAATATTAAATTTATCTTTTAAAATCATTTTGATTGATCTTGATCCTTTTTTATAACCTCTATAATTCAGCGCTTCAAGAATAGTATTTCTAATTAAATTATCCTTGTTTTCGCGATTAGTTCTAATATTTTTACAAGACAGATATCTATAGTAACCAGAGCGTGAAACACCAGCCGTACTGCATAGATGTTTGACTACATTATGATTTTGCAACTTGCTAACAATATATTCTATTAAGGCAAATGCTTGTGCTGCAATTAATTTACCTTTTCTCACCTGCCTTTCGTGCAGCTCTAATTTTTTTAACAATTCTACCTCAGCCTTTAAATATTCAATTTCTGCTTTTTGCTTTTCTATTATTTCATCGCTAGTAATACTACGCTTACGTGGTCGACCACTATTTTTTCGTCTAGTGTCATCTAATCCTAATATTCCATTATCCTTAAATGCTTTTCTCCATCTTGTACCAGCGCATTCAATACGACGAATACCGAGGGTATTTATATCAAATCCAGCTTCTTCAAAAATAACTCTTGAAGTTTTCCCTTTGCTACATTCAGCGATAAAATGTATTTTAAATTCATTAGTATATGTTATTGCTTTTTCACTTACATTGCTCACATATTTATTTCTTGATAGTCTACTAATTTCATCATTTGAAAATCTTATTTTACTCATAGTTAATTCACCTCATAAACTTATTGTACAAAAAAAGAACCTATATAGATAGACTCTCTTTTATTAGTGTCTATCTTATAGGTTCCATTTTATTACACCATATCTTCTTTATTTACATAATTCTATAAAATCTTTAAGATTTTTTGAGTAAACATATTTACTAAATGCGGCACTTATTTCTTGACTAGCTTCTCTATAATATATAGAAGGAGAATTATTTATAGCATAAAAATTAACGCTCTCTTTATGATATATAGGGTGATTATAAGATGTATGATGGAAACCCTCAAAAGTACGTCCGGGACAAGCCGCTGCATCAATTATAAGAGTATTTTGTTTTAATTTTGCATAATCGGATATCTTTAATAGCGGTTCGCTATGAGGAGGTAATTCTATACCATTTATTATAATATCAAAATCAGACATTTGATCTAAAAACTCATTTAAAGTTTTACGGTAAAACATTCTTATATCACATGAAAATTTAGAGATGGCATTGAAAGCGCCTTGAGATGTATTTCCAGAACCTAGAACAGCAACTTTGTGTTTAAAAGAAGGGATCATTCCGAAGCTCATTAAAGCATGCATCGTAGAAGAATAACCAGCTATATAGCTATTTTTATAAACAAAGTTTTTAGGTATCCACGGAATAGGAATCTCTCTATTTTCATAAAAGATTTCGGGGTGTATATTATCTAAATCTACTACCATAAGATTTTTGGGAACAGCTACTTCTTCCATAAATGTATTACCTGACCCATAGGGGTGAGTCCAACCTACTATAATTTGATTTTCCCTTATATAAGGATAATCGGATGGTTTTATTACTTTTAATGAAAAGATGCCGTCACATTCTTTAAAAATATCTTCTCGATTGAGAATAGTACAACCTTTATCTTCATATTCTTTATCACTTATACACAGGTGATGACCAAATCCTTTTTCTATGAAGATTTCATTTTCAAAATTATTTATGTGCCATGGTAGCAGAGCTACACGTTTTTCGTTTGGATGATTTGGTATTATAAAACCTAACTTCATCTGATAATTACATCCCCTTTCTTATTATTTCTTTATTATTAATATTACTATTATATTATGCTTAATGCAAAAAAATATAGCTATAAAGCCAATTATAATAACAACTTAATTATAATATATAAGTTTTTAGTTGTCAAAAAAAGTATCAATTTTACGTATAACTTTATAAATTATCAATAATATGGTATTCTAATAATAAGAATAAATAAGAATAAATAAGAATAGATGTGGAGGGTTAAATGTTGGGCGGAAAAATGATGTCTCCTATATATAAGCAAATAGCTTTAGACTTGGCAAATAGAATTTATCATGGAGACTTGAATGTAGGTGACAAAATTCATGGCAGATCTACTTTAGCAGGGGAATATAACGTATCTCCTGAAACTATAAGAAGATCAGTTAAACTTTTGGAGGACATGGAGGTTGTGACAAGTTCCCAAGGCAGCGGAATAACAGTGTTGTCAAAAGAAAATGCTGCTACATTTATTAAAAGATTCAAAGATATAGAAAGCATAGGTGTACTCAAAGATAATATTGATGGACTTTTAGATAAAAGAAGAAACATAGATGAAGAATTACATAATGCTATTGAAAAAGTTATAAGTTTTTCTGAGAGGCTTAAGAATGTAAATCCAATAAATACATTAGAAATACAACTGCCTCCAAAATGCCATTTAGTAGGAAAGAGTGTAGCTGAAGTGAAATTTTGGCAAAATACAGGGGCTACTATAATAGGAATAAGAAGAAAAGGTGAACTTATAATATCTCCAGGGCCTTATGCAAGCTTTGAAGAAGGAGATACAGTTCTTGTAGTAGGAGAAAATGTGTTAGAAGTTATAGAGAGATATTTTGAAATAAAAAAAAATTAATAGAAAATTGCAATATACAATAAAAACTCCTTGAAGGATTTTTATGTTACAACAACATGAAATCCTACAGGGAGTTTTTTGAGAATGTGCATCGATTTGTGTAAATTAGATATTAAATCTTTTATATAACTGGAAATTTTCATTTCCAGTTATATTTTTAAGCTTTTCAACTAATACTAAAAATAAGAATTCTTTATATTTCTATCTTGCACTAAAATTTGTGAAATATACTTAATTTTTATAAATAATACAAGCTATACTGCTAATGCTTCGTTAATTCTGTCTTTAAACATTATCTCAAATTTTAAAAGTGTTACACCCCAGTTTGGCAGTGGTGAAGTCCACTTCCTCATTATCTGATCAGTGGCCAAATACAATGATTTACGTAGTGAATCATCAGTAGGAAATACTGTGCGTGTTTTAGTGAACTTTCTTATTTGCCTGTTAAAACCTTCTAGTGTATTGGTTGTATAAATCATTTTTCTAATTTCTTTAGTGTAGGAGAAGTATGTAGATAACTTATCCCAGTTTTCATACCAGGAGTCTACAACTGAGCCATACTTATCATCCCATTTGCTCTTCAGTTCATCCAAGTTAGATAATGCAAGCTCTTCTGTATCAGCCTTATAAACTAGTTTCAAATCATTCATGAACTCTTTTCTATGCTTGTATGACACATACTTTATAGAATTTCTAATCTGATGAATTATGCAGTTTTGAATACAAACATTAGGAAATACTGCTCTTATTGCATCTGGAAGTCCTCTAAGGCCATCCATGCAGGCTATCAATATATCCTTAACTCCTCGATTGCTCAAATCATTGCAGACGCTTAACCAGAACTTTGCACCTTCTGCTTCGCCTATCCATATGCCTAATATATCTTTATAGCCTTCCATATCAATGCCCATACAAATATAGGCGGCCTTAGACACAATTCTGTGTTCATCTCTAACTTTAAAGTGTACTGCATCCATGTATACTATTGGATATACTGGGTCTAACATTCTGTTTTGCCACTCAGCTGCTCCAACCATAATTTTGTCTGTTATCTTTGATATCATTGATGGTGAAACCTCTATTCCATATAAGTCTTCAAGTTCTGATTCTATATCTCTTGTTGACATTCCACGAGCATATAAGCTTATAATTTTGTTATCTAACTCATTGCAGTCAGTTGTATATTTTCTTATTGATCTTGGTTCGAATTCTGCTTTCCTGTCCCTTGGAATATCCATAGGTAGTTCCCCGTAGCTGCTTTTCACTAGCTTTTTAGAATGACCATTTCTGTAATTCTTATCTTCGTCTTCATCTGTTCGCTCATACTTCTCACGTCCTAAATGTTCATCCATTTCTGCCTCTAATAACTGCTGCATGACATCCTTTAGAAGTCTTTGCATCAATCCATTCTTGCCAACTACATCTTCCATAGTCTTACACTTTTTAACTTCTTCATGATAATCAATATCTGGTACTTTCATTTGGAATCCTCCTCAATCTTTTTAATGTATATTATTCCAAATCTACCATCAAAACATACAAAAAAGGAATGTAGTAGATTTGATTTACACAAATCTATCTACATTCCCAGTTTTTTATATGAAGAAAAGTGAAAACAGCACAGAAAACTAAAATCCCATAACTCTTAACTTTTCACTCTTTAATAAGCTCTTCCCCAGTATACTAATTTCTCAGCTTTTTTGCCACAGCATACACAAGTGTCACTTACTGGTTCTTGATCATTGAATGGCATACATCTAGAAGATGCACCAGCAACTTCTTTTATCTTATTCTCACATTCAACATCTCCGCACCACATAGCTTTTACAAAACCGCATTGTTCATCTAACTTATTTTTAAATTCATCTAAGTTAGTAGCAACGAAAGTTTTAGCATTTTGAGATGATCTAGCTTTTTCAAGAAGGCTGTTTTGTATATCTTGAAGTACCTTTGGTACTACTGTTTCGATTTCATCTAGTGAAACAACAAGTTTTTCTCTATTGTCTCTTCTTACAAGAACACATTGATTCTTCTCGATATCTTTTGGACCTATTTCAAGTCTTAGAGGAATTCCCTTCATTTCATATTCAGAGAATTTCCATCCTGGGCTCTTATCGCTTACATCCTTTTTAACTCTAACTATAGATTTTAATCTATTTTCTAGTTCTTCTGCCTTTTCTATAACCCCTTCCTTATGCATTGCTATAGGAATTATCATAAGTTCAGTTGGAGCTATTTTTGGAGGTAATACAAGACCATTGTCATCACCGTGAACCATTATTATTGCTCCTATTAATCTTGTAGTAACACCCCATGATGTTTGGAAACAGTTTTTACGTGAACCATCTTTATCTGTGTAAGTTATATCGAAAGCTTTAGCAAATCCGTCTCCAAAGTTGTGAGAAGTTCCGCATTGAAGAGCTTTACCATCATGCATTAAACTTTCTATAGTATAAGTTGCAACAGCTCCTGCAAACTTTTCTTTGTCAGTCTTTCTGCCTTTAACTACTGGAATTGCAAGATACTCTTCACAGAATTTAGCGTAAGTATTTAACATTCTTAAAGTTTCTGCTTCAGCTTCTTCAGCGGTAGCATGCATTGTATGACCTTCTTGCCATAAGAATTCTAAGCTTCTTAAGAATGGTCTTGTAGTCTTTTCCCAACGAACTACAGAACACCATTGGTTATATAGCTTAGGAAGATCTTTATAAGATTGAATTATATTCTTGTAGTGGTCGCAGAAAAGAACTTCTGATGTAGGTCTTACGCATAATCTTTCAGTTAATTCTTCAGTTCCACCATGAGTTACCCATGCAACTTCTGGAGCAAAACCTTCTACGTGGTCTTTTTCTCTTTGTAGTAGACTTTCTGGAATTAGCATTGGCATATATACATTTTCGTGTCCTGTTTCCTTAAACATTCCATCAAGAACCTTTTGAATATTTTCCCATATAGCATATCCGTAGGGTCTTATAATCATACATCCTCTTACAGATGCATAGTCTACTAATTCAGCTTTTTTAACAACATCTGTGTACCATTTTGCAAAATCATCATTCATTGAAGTTATAGCTTCAACTAATTTTTTATCTTTTCCCATGATGAATATCCTCCTAAAATTTATTGTGTAAAAAAATAAAAAGCCTCGAGTCCCCATAAAAGGGACCGAGACTGTATCGGCGGTGCCACCCTAATTAATGCAGAAATTCTACATTCTCTTAGAGACTATAACGTAGTCAACGCTATGGGTTTGTAATCCATAGAACTCTGAGGTAGGTTCAAAAAGTTCAATTTAGAGATATTTCACCATACTATCTCCTCTCTGAAAAAAGAATACTTATTTACTAGTCCTCTTCATAGTTCGTAAAAAAATATTAATATACTTATACTAAAATATAAATTATTAATTGTCAATAGAGAAAAAAGTTAAGAGCACTCTATTTTTATTAAATTCTATATAGTATAATAGAATTGTTTTGAGTTCAATAGAATAAATAAGATGAAGGTATTTTTATTAAGGGGGAGAAGAAATTTATGATTTGGATACTTTACATCGGAATTTTTTTAGCTAAGACACTGGAGGTGACTTTAGCTACAATAAGAACTGTTTTAATAACAAGAGGAGAAAAATTACTAGGGGCGCTAATTGGATTTGTAGAAGTAATTATATGGGTTTATCTTGTAGGAAATCTTATAACTACCGTCAGTGAAGATCCTATAAAGGTTCTTTTCTATTCAGCAGGTTTTGCATTTGGTAACTATGTCGGAACATTTTTAGAAGAAAAGTTGGCATTAGGGCTTATAACTGTAAATGTTATAACATCTAAAGAAGATGGAGACAAATTAGCACATCTTTTGAGAGAGGAAAAATTAGGAGTCACTACTATTGATGGAGAAGGCAGAGTTGAAAGTAAAAAGATACTTATGGTACATTTAAAGAGAAAGAAAAAGAATGAAGTTGTAGAAATGATAGAAAATTCAGGGTATAACTGTGTGATTTCTGTAAATGATACAAAAGTGGTTTATGGAGGTTATGGAATAAAAAAATAATATCATAAGGAGAAAAACGAGGAGTTGGATAAGAAACAATCTTGTTTTGAAACAAATAGTTTGATGAACAAAGGCTTTATAAAAGTTGCTGAAGATACAAAGATAGAAGATGCATTTAAAGTTATGGAGAATAACAAATGTGAAGAAATTTTAATTGTAGATAAAGAGAGTAACTTAAAGGCCGTATTGACTAATAAAGATGTAAATGATTTTTACTTTAAAGTAGAAGAAATATTTAGATTTCAAAATCACATACTAAACAGTATTCATGAAGCTGTTTGTATATGTGATAATGATGGCATAATAATATATTGGAATAAAAGCTCAGAAAAATTATATGGTATAAAGTCAGAAGAAGTTATAGGAAAACATATTTCAACTCATTTTTGTAATCCTATAATTTTAAAAGCTTTAAATGAAGAAAAATCCATTGAAAATGTAAAGCATGAGCCTATAAAGGGAAAGTCTGTTATATTGAGTGCTATACCGGTATTTAATAAAGAAAACAAGCTTATAGCAGTAGTTTCTACAGATAGAGATGTGACAGAGGTTGCTAAACTTTCAAAAGAACTTGCATCTGTTAAAAAGGAAATCGAATTTTTAAGCTATGCTTATAATAGAGAAATAGCAAATAATTATAATTTTTCTTATGTAATGGGAAAGAGCAAAAAAATAATAGATGCGATAGCGCTATGTCAGAAAGTAGCATCTACATCAACATCTGTTCTTATAACAGGAGAAAGTGGAACAGGTAAAGAGGTTTTTGCAAAGTCTATTCATGAAGCTAGCGGAAGACAAGGTAAATTTGTTGCATTAAATTGTAGTGCTATACCAGAACATTTGCTTGAAAGTGAGTTATTTGGATATGTAGACGGAGCATTCACAGGAGCTTCGAAAAAAGGTAAGATTGGAATGTTTGAGTTTGCAGACGGAGGTACATTATTTCTTGATGAAATAGGAGATATGGCCATAGGAATGCAGAGCAAGCTTCTTAGAGTGCTTCAAGATGGAGTTATTTATAGGCTTGGTAGTGAAAAGCCTATACGGACGAATACTCGAATAATAGCTGCTACTAATAAGAATCTTAGAAATGCTATAAAAAACAATGAATTTAGAGATGATCTTTTTTACAGACTTGCTGTAGTACAAGTTGAACTTCCACCTTTAAGAGAAAGGAAAGAAGATATAAAGGATCTTACAAACTTTTTTATAGCTCAGGTTTCCCATCAAGAAGAAATAACTATAAAAGTAGTTAATGATGAAGTTTATGATATATTAGGTGCTTATAGATGGGATGGAAATATAAGAGAACTTAAAAACGTAGTTCAAAGAATGGTTGTTCTTTCAACAGAAGGAATAATATCAGCAGATAATATTCCGGAGTATATCACAAAAGATGAAAAGGCATACATTGATAAAAAAGAAACATCTTCATATGACTTAGAGGACAATGTAAAAGAATTAGAAATAAGGCTTATAAAAAAAGCTATGGAGCTTGCGAAAGGCAATAAAGCTAAAGCTGCTAATATATTAAATATAAAGAGAACTACTTTATATTACAAATTGAATCAATATGATATTAAAGATTAGTATTTAACGCTAGTGTCAAAAAAATGACACTAGCGTTAAATTTTTGACAGACTCTCTGAGGACAGTAATATCTTTAAAGAAAGATAAAAAATTAACAAACTGTGTCAAAAAAATGACACTCGTATTATTTTTATAATTTTATAGCATACTAGTAACATCAATAATACATAAGGCTTTGATAGATTTTTTAAATGAACAAAAAGTTGGCACTATAATTGCTATATAAAAATATGTACAAACAATTTGGAGGTGAAACCTTGGATAAAATATTTAAATTTCCTCTAAAAATGCACGTTGGAGCCCCTTGTGAGCCTATCGTTAATAAGGGAGATAGAGTTGAGAGAGGACAGTGCATAGCAGAACCAAATAAAGGATTAGGAGCGAGAATTCACTCTAGTGTTACAGGATCGGTATTAGAAGTTAACGAAAATGAAATAGTCATATTAGCAGAGGAACATCAAAGTACAGATTATTTAAAAATTAAAGAATGTAATTCTATAATAGATTATGTTTTTGAAGCAGGTATAGTGGGAGCAGGTGGAGCTGGTTTTCCAATTCATGTGAAGTTGAAAGCAGAAATCCCAGACGGCTACATAATAGCTAATTGTGTAGAGTGTGAACCTCTTTTGAAACACAACATAAGACTTCTTGAAGAAGATCCAGAAATAGTTTTAAAGGGTATAAGATATGCTATGGAAGCTACTAAAGCCCCAAAAGCTTATATTGGAATAAAAGAAAAAAATAAAGAAGCTATAGAATCAGTAAAGAAAGCTTTAAATGGAGATACTTCTATAGAAGTTAAATCTCTTCAAGATTTATATCCAATGGGAGAAGAAAGAGCACTTATACATGCAATTTTTGGAAATTGGCTGAATCCAGATCAGCTTCCATTAGAAGCTAAGTGTGTAGTTTTAAATACAGAAACTCTTGCAAATATAAAGAGAGCTGTTGAAGATAGAAAGCCTGTTATAGATAAAGATATAACAGTAGCTGGAAAGCTTAAAAATGGTACAGAATCAAATGTATTCTTCCAAGTTCCAGTAGGGACACCTATAAATGAACTTATTGAAAAATGTGGAGGAATAGATGGAAACTATGGAGAGCTTGTAGTTGGCGGACCTTATACGGGAAAAGCTGAAGTAGTAGACAATGCCATAGTTACTAAAACATCAGGAGGAGCAATAGTTACAATAGAACTTCCTGAATTCAATGGAAATCTTGGCCTTTTAATTTGTGCTTGTGGTGCAAATGAAGATAGACTTAGAGACCTGGCTGGAAAAATGAAGGCAAATGTTATGGGAGCTGTGGAGTGTAAGAACGTAGTGCATGTCAAAAATGCATTAAAGTGTAAAACTCCTGGCGACTGACCAGGTCAGACAGCTGTAGTTTTGCAGCTAAAGAAGATGGGTGCAGAGAGAATACTTATTGGTAATTGTAGTGATTGTACCAATACTGTAATGAATTGTGCACCAAAAATGGGTATAGGAGTTTACCATACTACAGACCATATATTTAGAACAGTAGATCACAAATTAACACGTAGATTAGATGTAGAATAGGAGGAATAGTTTATGTCAATGAGCGCTGAGCACGCTGAGGCTCTAAAAAATGAAGTTGCCGTTGTATGTTGCAGAACAGAAGCTGGAACTATACTTTCAGCTGACAACCTTGAGGATCCAGATATATTCCCAGATATGGTTGACTCAGGATTATTAACAATACCTTCAGACTGCCTTAAGGTAGGAGAAGTTATAGGAGCAAAGCTTACTAAAACAATAGATTCTTTAACTCCATTAACTCCAGACATAATTGAAGGAGCTAAGGTTATAGAAACAAAGAATGAAATTAAAGAAACTGTTTCAATAGATGAAAATGCTAAAGCAGTTTTAAAATTAAACAAGAATGCAGGAGATATTATAACTGCAGAAGATTTGGAAAATCCTATGTATTTTGAACAACTAGAGGATTCATTACTTGTAAAATTAGGAGATGCAGTGCTTACTGTTAAAGAAGTATTAGGAAAGACTTTAAGAAGTCATACTCCAGCATTAACTCCAGTGACAAGAGATTTATTAGAAGGCTATGAGGAGGAATTAGAGGTGGCTAATAACCAAGAGATAATTACAACTCTTAACTCATCAGTATTAAAGATAAAGATAGCTGAGGGTAAAGGAATAGATATTGAATTACCATTAAACATTGTGCCAAGTGTAGCACCTATGGCAAAGGCAGCACCAGTTGTTACTGCAGCTAAAGCAGAAGTGCCAGCAGAAAAAGCTGTAGAAAAGGTTAAGGAACCTAAAAAAGTTAGAGAACTTATCAAAAAACATTTTGCTATAAAAGAAGTTAAATTTGGAGAAAAGACTAAGATAGAAGGAACAACTCTTTATATAAGAGAAGACATCTGCAGTGATGCTGTAAATGAAAGCGACTTAGTAAAATCTATAAAGATAGATATAATAACTCCAGATAAGTACAACACTTATTCTGATACTATAATGGACGTTCAGCCTATAGCAACTAAAGAAGGAGATGCTAAGATAGGAACTGGAGTTACAAGAGTATTAGATGGGGTAATCGTAATGGTTACTGGAACTGATGAAGACGGAGTTCAAATAGGTGAATTTGGATCATCAGAAGGTATATTAGAAGAAAATATTATGTGGGGAAGACCAGGAGCTCCAGATAAGGGAGAAATCTTCATAAAGACAGAAGTTGTTATAGCTAGAGGAACAAACATGGAAAGACCAGGACCACTAGCTGCTCACAAAGCAACAGATTATATAACTCAAGAGATAAGAAATGTATTAAAGACTGTAGATGAATCTTTAGTTGTAGATACAGAAGAAATAGATGAATATAGAAGACCAGGCAAGAAGAAAGTTGTAATAGTTAAAGAAATCATGGGCCAAGGAGCAATGCATGATAACTTAATATTACCAGTTGAGCCAGTTGGAGTACTTGGAGGAAAACCAAACGTTGACCTTGGAAATGTACCAGTTATGCTTTCACCAATTGAAGTTGTTGATGGAGGAATTCACGCTTTAACTTGTATAGGACCTGCGTCTAAGGAATGCTCAAGACACTACTGGAGAGAGCCTTTAGTAATGGAAGCTATGGCTGATGAAAATATAGATCTTGCAGGAGTTATATTTGTAGGATCACCTCAAATCAACTCTGAAAAATTCTATGTATCTGAAAGACTTGGAATGATGATAGAGTTTATGGATGTTGATGGAGCTATAGTTACAACAGAAGGTTTTGGAAATAACCACATAGACTTTGCATCTCATATAGAGCAAATAGGCATGAGAGGAATTCCAGCGGTAGGGATGTCATTCTGTGCAGTTCAAGGAGCTTTAGTTGTTGGTAACAAGTACATGAAGTATATGGTAGACAACAACAAGTCAGAAGCAGGAATAGAAAACGAAGTTTTATCTTGCAATACTTTATGCAAAGAAGATGCTATAAGAGCATTATCAATGTTAAAGTCTGCAATGAAAGAAGAAGAAGTTAAAGCAGCTGAAAGAAAGTGGAATCCAAATGTTAAAGAAAACAATCTTGAAGCTATAGAAAAGACTGACAATGTAAAAATAAACAGAGTAGAGAATGAAACTTCAATTCCAATGAGTGAAAAGAGATTAGAGAAATACTCTACAAAATAATTGAAAAATCATAGTCATAGAAAAGAGGATATATACTATGAAATATGGTGATAAGATAATTGAAATGCAAGGCATTATAGTTGAACTCCATGATGGATGTGTAGCTATAGACTTAAAAGGAAGACTTGGATATATGAAAGTACCTATGAGAATGCTTATAACAGATTACGAATTAAAGATTGGTCAAGAAGTAGCTTTCAATATGAGTTTTCCAGAAGTTATAAACTCAGAGCCTAATGAAAAATATGTAAGTAACATTGAAAAGAGAAATAGAAAGGAAGGAATGTAAGAATGGATTATACTGCAGTTAAGGGTTTACAATCCGAAATATTTGTACCAATAACTCCACCACCAGTATGGACACCAGTTACAAAAGAATTAAAAGACATGAAAATAGCTTTCGCTACAGCTGCTGGAGTTCATCTAAAATCAGATAAGAGATTTAATTTAGCAGGAGATTTTACTTATAGAATAATTCCAGGAGATGCTAAGACATCAGACCTTATGGTATCACATGGAGGATATGATAATGCCGATGTAAATAAAGATATCAACTGTATGTTCCCTATAGATAGATTAAGAGAGCTTGCAGAAGAAGGATTCATAAAAGAAGTTGCTCCTGTTCATATAGGATTTATGGGAGGCGGCGGAAATCAAGAGAAATTCTCTCATGAAACTGGTCCAGCCGTTGCAAAAATATTAAAAGAAGAAAATGTTGACGCTGTTGTTCTAACTGCTGGCTGAGGAACTTGTCACCGTTCAGCTGTTTTAGTACAGAGAGCGATTGAGGAATCGGGGATTCCTACAATAATAATAGCAGCATTACCACCAGTTGTAAGACAAACAGGAACTCCAAGAGCTGTTGCTCCACTTGTTCCAATGGGAGCTAATGCAGGAGAGCCAAACAATAAAGAAATGCAACATGCTATATTAAAAGAGACTTTAGAAAAATTAATTGAAATTGATACTCCAGGAAAAATAGTACCACTTCCATATGAGTATGTAGCTAAAGTATAACAAAGAGTTACAGTGGAGCTGTTATATAGCTCCACTGAATTTGATTATATTAAATTTTAGGAAGGTGATTATATGGTAAAAAAAGAAAATACTCTCACTATAAAAACCTTTCATATAGAAAAGGTAAAATTTGATGAAAGAACTTATATAGAAGATAGAACCTTATATTTGAGTTCGGATTTAGAATCAATAGAATTTAATAGAGAATATATAAAAGAATATAAAATCAATGTAATTAATCCATATAATCATGATATTTTTATTAATTCAATTTTAGATTTTTCACCAATAGCAACTAAAGTTTTGGGAAATATCGGTGAAGGGATAACTCACGTTTTAACAGGAGTTGTTATTATGCTCACTGCTGTCGATGAAAATGGAATTCAAGTTGCTGAGTTTGGATCCTCAGAAGGGATTTTAAAAGAACAAGTATACTTTGGAAGAGCTGGAACACCAAGTGAAAGAGATAGCATAGTGAACATAGATATAGTGCTTAAGCAAGGAAAAGGAATAGATAGATTAGCAGTAATGGAATGTCATAGAACATGTGATAAAATTGTACAAAGTATAAGAAAACCGTTAAAAGAATTAAATGGAAGAAAGTGCGATGAACGTTATGACTACACTAATCAAGTAACTGATTATAGTAAAAAGGTAGTAATAGTAAAACAAGTTGCAGGACAAGGAGCAATGTATGATACTGGTTTATTTCCAAATGAACCAGGTGGATTTATTGGTTGCAAATCCATTATAGATATGGGAAATATGCCTGTAGTATTGACACCTAATGAGTATAGAGACGGAGCTTTAAGAGCTATGCATTAAATTTAGGAGGAACATAATTATGGGAGTAGGACCATCTACAAAAGAAACTACACTTCATCATTTCAGAGATCCTCTTCTAAACATTGTAGGTGAGGATAAGGATATTAATTTAATAGGTATAGTTATAGTTGGTACACCTCAAGATAACAAGGAAAAGCTATTTGTAGGAGATAGAGTTGGAACTCTAGTGGAAGCTATGGGAGCCGAAGGCACTATAGTTTCAGTAGATGGATGGGGAAATAGTCATGTGGATTTTGCTCATACCATAGAAGAAATAGGCAAAAAAAACATTCCTGTTGTAGGAATGAGTTTTGTAGGAACTCAAGGGAAATTTGTAGTGACCAATTCATATATGGATACCATAGTAGATTTTAATAAATCCAAATTAGGAATAGAGACAGAAGTTGTAGGAGAAAATAACGTTACAGCATTAGATGCTAAAAAAGCTATTGGTTTTCTTAAGTTAAAAATGAGAAACAGGGGGAATAAAATATGAGATTTGTAAAATCTATTCAAGCTGTTGATTCCCATACTATGGGAGAACCAACAAGAATCGTTACAGGAGGCATACCTTCCATAAAAGGAAATACTATGCCAGAGAAAAAAGCGTATTTAGAAAATAATATGGATTATATAAGAACAGCTATTATGCATGAACCTAGAGGTCATAAAGATATGTTTGGTTCAATCATCACAGCTCCAACTAAAGAAGAAGCAGATTTAGGAATAATTTTCATGGATGGTGGCGGATATCTTAATATGTGCGGACATGGGTCTATAGGTGCTGCTACAATAGCTGTTGAAACAGGAATGGTAGAAGTAAAAGAACCATATACTAATATAGTACTAGAAGCTCCTGCTGGTCTTGTAAAAGCAAAAGTAAAGGTTAAAAATGGAAAAGCTATAGAAGCTTCAATAGTTAATGTTCCATCTTTCTTATATAAAGAAGGATTAACTATTGATGTTCCTAATATTGGAAATGTGAAAGTTGATATATCTTTTGGAGGAAGTTTCTTTGCATTAGTAGACAGTAGAGAACTAGGAATAGATATATGCCCAGAAAATTCTACAAAGCTTACTGAAGTTGGACTTATGATAAGAGATATAATAAATAGCACAGTAGAGATAAAGCATCCTACATTAGAACATATAAAGACTGTGGATTTAGTTGAAATATATGGACCTGCTAAAAATCCTCAAGCTACATATCAAAATGTAGTAGTATTTGGAGAAGGACAGGTCGATAGATCTCCTTGTGGAACAGGAACAAGTGCAAAGATGGCAGCTCTTTATGCAAAAGGAAAATTAAAGATAGGTGAAGATTTTATATATGAGAGTATACTTGGAACCATGTTTAAAGGAAGAGTTTTAGAGGAGACTATGGTTGGGGACTATAAGGGAATAATCCCTGAAATTACAGGAAGTGCTTATATAACGGGATTTAATCACTTCGTAATAGATGAAGATGACCCAGTAAAATATGGATTTAGCCTTTCATAAGATGATGTAGAGGGCGTATCCCTCTATATTATTCTGAGAGATCAGAATAATATAGAAATTTACCTGGATGCTACGAAAATACAATAGAAAAATACCATTAGGGGGAATAGAATGTGTTAACAAAAATTGTATTAATGATTTTAGGAATTTTAGTAGCTATATTTGCAGTATTTTTTATAAAGGACTTTATAAAGTCTAGTAGAGAAGGAACTCTTGGAGAAGGAAGTTTCGTCACTGCCGGAGTATCAGGATTTGTAGTTAATTTTTTTGATACGTTAGGTATAGGCGCATTTGCTCCTCTTACGGCATTATTAAAGGGATTTAAAATAACAAGAGATAAACTTATACCAGGTACTTTAAATGTAGCATGTACTATTCCAGTTGCAGTAGAAGCTTTTATATTTATAGATAGTATAGAAGTAGAACCTATAACTCTTATATCAATGATAGCAGCTGCTTCATTAGGAGCAATACTAGGTGCAGGGTTTGTTTCAAAGTTAGATGAAAAGAAAATACAGATAACTATGGCTGTAGCTTTATTGATTGTAGCGGTAATAATGCTTATTTCTCAGCTAGGACTTATGCCATTAGGTGGAAATGAAGTGGGACTTTCAGGAGCAAAACTTGTAATAGCTATAGTAGGGAATTTTATTTTAGGAACATTAATGACAGTAGGTATAGGACTTTATGCTCCATGTATGGCTTTAGTTTATGCATTAGGTCTTAGTCCAAAGATAGCTTTCCCAATCATGATGGGATCTTGTGCTTTCTTAATGCCATCAGCATCAATAAAATTTGTAAAAGAGAAATCCTATGATACAAAGGCATCCATGGCAGTAACAATATTTGGAGTTATAGGGGTATTTATAGCAGCATACTTAGTAAAAGAATTACCATTAGAAGTGTTAAAATGGCTTGTAATATTAGTAGTATTATATACATCATTAAGTATGTTTAAATCTTTAAAAAGTAAAAGAGCTGGAAAAGCATAAAGAGTTTAGAAAACATAAAATATAATAATAGGAGAACTAGATTAGATTTTAATTTAGTTCTCCTATATTTTTATTTCAAAAGAATGAAAAAGAAAATTGTGATAAAATTATATATGTATATTGCTAGAAAGGGTGAACTAAATGAGAATATTGATAGCTAATGACGATGGAATAAGAGCTAGAGGAATATGTGCTTTAGCAAAAGAACTTGTAAAAGAACACGAAGTTATAGTAGTGGCACCTAGAGAAGAAAGAAGTGCCTCAAGTCATTCTATAACATTATTTAAGCCTATAAGTATAAAAGAGGAGAAATTAGAAGGATTAGACTGTAAAGCCTATAGCATAAGTGGAACTCCTGCAGATTGTGTAAGAATAGGATTAGACAGATTAACAAAAGATGTTGATATGGTTATATCGGGAATTAATAGGGGGATTAATCTTGGAACAGATGTTATTTATTCAGGAACAGTATCAGCTGCTATGGAAGCTGCAATATATGACTATCCATCTATAGCTATATCACAAGAAGTTAATTGGGATAGAAATGATGAGGATTATACAATGGCAGCAGAATATGCAGCTTATATATTAAAAATAGCAGAGAAAAAATACTTGAAACCGAATGTGGTACTGAATATAAATATACCAAATAAGCATAAGAGTGAAATAAAAGGTGTGAAGGTATGTCCTATAGGGAAAACCACTTATACTCATGAATATATAAAGGTTGAAGAAGAGGGGTATCCAGAAACTTATAAAGTATCGGGGATAAGAAATCAGCGTGAAGAAGCATTAGATGATATAAGTTATATAGATAAAGGATATATAACATTAACACCACTTCATTATGACCTTACTAATTTTAAACTATTAAAAGAAGCAGAAGAAATTTTTGAATAATATAAACTTATATTGAAGTTATGACCTTAGCACATGGATATACAATCTAGCTAAGGTCAAAATTTACTTTAAAAATATTTGTATATGTATAAATGAATTTAATATTTAACTTTAAATTTTTTTTCTTTATCTATTAAGTCTATATATGAAATTTCTATATCTTCTACGTTTGCAAATCTATTACCCGTTTTTAGGATATCTAAAAAATTATTAAGGTTTATATCATTTCCCTGAGCTTCTATAATTACAGAACCGTCATAAGAGTTTTTAACATAACCTGTCAAATTTAAATCAATTGCCAAAGTCTGAGTAAAAAACCTAAAACCTACTCCTTGGACTCTTCCCTTAATTTTAACATAAACTCTTCTCATCAATATCAACTCCAATAAAATAATGTGCTAATATAATATTATATCTAATATATCACATTATTTAAAATGTTAGAATACAATAAAAAAATTAAAGTTTCATATATTAGAAGTATAGAGATAATTAATATTAAGTGGGAGAAATCAAAATGAAAAAGAAGAAAATAAATGTAATATTTGCACTATGGATAATTGGCTTTTTAATAATAGGAATATACAATATTCCTGATAAGGGTAAAGAAATAAAGCAAGACTTTTATTCTATATCTCTTGATAAAAAAGCAAGAAGAGAAATTATCTTAAAAGGCGGAAATGGTAATGTAAGTGTTAATTTTAATATGGAAGGGAAACCTTTTAAACCAAAGCACAAGCTTATACAATGTGATAATAGATATTATCTTGATATTGAAGATATATGTAATGCTGTTGGAGCAGAATTTAAAATTGAAGATGAGTATGCTACTATAAATGATGTAAAAATAGATTTAAAAAGCGATAGATATAAGCCAGGGAAGAAATGGAAAGACTTAAGAGGAGAGACTGTCATGGTTGATAATAAACTTTATATGACCATGATAGACTTAACAGAAATTTTAAACATAAAAACTTCATGGGACAGCAAAAATAATACTATCAGTATGTTCAAAAATAGAGAAACTGTAGAAAAAGAAAAGGCTCCTAAAAATCTTACTAAAAGAGCATATATGAGATTAGAAGATGTAACGGCTGGAGATGTTTATACAAAAGATGAAAATCTAGAAAAGTTTAGAATAGAAGGAGACTATTTAGAGCAAAAGGGAGCTAAATTTCATGTGGCATGGGTTCCAAGATACGTAAATCCTGAAAAGAATATAGATAATGATTTGCTAAAGAATTTAACATTTAGTAATGCTCATTTCTTATATACTTTAGATTATTTGATTAATAGAGGTGGAGTAGTAGGATTACATGGATATACTCACCAGTTTGGAGATGCAGAAAGTATCATAGGTTCAGAATTTCAAGACAGCTTCAACCAAACTTATGAAGAGAAAAAAGCAAAAGTAGAAAGTGCTTTAAATACTGCTAATAGACTTAATATACCACATGTATTCTTTGAAACGCCACATTATAGAAGTAGTGAAGAATTCCAAACTATGCTAGAGGAGTACTTTAATTATGTTTATGAACCATGTATAGGTGTATGGAATTACAATGTTTATAAAAGTGTAAGAAACAATAGAACAAAGTTTATTCCAGCACCTTTAGGTTATGTGAAAGATAAGAATGTTGATGAAATGATAGAAAAAATAAAGACAAAGGATGAAAACTTAAAGAGTTTTTACTATCATCCAAGCAAAGAATTTGAATATATAAAGATAGAAAAAGATTCTAGTGGCTATCCTTATTTCAAATATGATGAAAATTCTATGTTGCATAAATTAATAAATGAGATTTATAAAGAAGGATATTCGTTAAAGTCCATAGAAGATTTTAAGTAGAAAATTAAAATAAGAATTAATTGTGGGGAATCTATGGATAAAATAGTTCTGTATATTATAACTGGATTTTTTATAATTGGGGCATTAGATTATGCTTTTGGAGACAAATTAAAGATTGGTCAGAAATTTAATGAGGGTATTTCCACTATGGGTCCTATGTTTTTAGCCATAGCTGGAATATACTCTCTAAGTCCTATTATGGCAGAATTTTTGAGTGAAATTTTCACACCTATATCCAATGTATTATCTTTGGATCCTTCACTATTTCCATCTATGATATTAGCTATTGATATGGGAGGCTATTCTCTGAGTGAAACTATGGCCTTATCTTCAGAAATGAGGCTTTTTTCTGGGGTACTATTATCGTCAACTCTTGGGACTTTAGTTAGTTTTACATTGCCTGTAGCCATGTCAATAATAGAGAAAAAAGATATAGAGAGTTTTATAAAAGGAACTTTAGCGGGAATTATAACAATACCAATAGTTTGCTTTGTAGGTGGTATCATTCAAGGTATAAATATGAAAGTTCTTTTATGGAATCTAACACCTGTGATTATAATAGTAGTGTTAATTATGATAGCAATGAAAATATGTTGTGATAAACTAGTGAAAGTTTTGGCTGCTGTGGGAAAGTGTATTACTTATATAGGAATGTGTGGACTTATTTTTCAAGGGATAAATATAATAACAGGGGCTACTGTTATTTCAAATCTTGTAGACACTCAAGAAGTTGTATTCGTTGCAGGAAAGATGGCTCTCGTACTTTCAGGGGCTTATCCGATGATTTCCGTTATATCACGTGTTTTTCACAAAGCTTTTATAGTTATAGGGCGAAAACTTGGTGCTGATTCTGCTACAGTAGTTGGAATTCTAGGAGGACTTGCTAGTAATCTTTTAGTTTTTACTACATTGAAAGACATGAAGGAAGATGGTAAGATTATAGCATGTGCATTTTCTGTAGGAGGAGCTTTTATTTTTGGAGGACAGCTTGGATTTGTATCAAGCAAAGCTCCAGAGATACTTGGAACTTTTATAATTGTAAAGTTTCTAGCAGGAATAATATCAATTGTATTTGCAGAAATACTGTTTATAATACCTAGAAGAAAGAATCAGGTGATGGAATGAAAAAAATAATCTCACTTTTTATGAGCGCTGTTATCTTGTTTTCTATGACATCTTGCGGGAATAAAAAAGAAACAGAAGAAAAGAAAATTATAACTATAACTGTAATGGCGTATAGAGAATACATACAATTAGTGAAGACAGCGGCTGACAATTTCAAAAAGAATAATGAAGATGTAAATATAGAGATTAAAGATATAGAGAGCTTTCAAGATGAAAAAACTATGATACAAGATTGGAATGACTATGCTGATATAGTAATTCTTCCTGGGGTTGTAAGTGAAAAATTGATTTTAAATTATGAAGATAGTTTTGAATCTATGAATAGCTATTTTGGTGATTATAATGATATGTTTGATAGAGATAGAACTTCTTCGCTTATATCTCAAAAAAAGTTAAAGGCGATTCCAATAAATATGGAGCCAGTATCTTTTTATTACAGAAAAGACAAATTAAAAGATCTAAATATGGAGGGGAAGGACATAATAACCTGGAATGATATATTAAATATGCACAACTCTTCACAAAATATATCATTAGGAGTTACATTAAAAGGACAGATGTCTATATACTATCTTCTCATGAATCAGCTTCATCGTGATTATTTAAATGAAAGATTAGAGTCAACTTTGGATAGCGATGACTCATTAAAAGTGATAAATCTCTTAAGAGATTTAGAAAAACGTGGAATGTTAAAAGTATACGAAAATGAAGATGAAATTTTAAATGGTGCTGAGAAAGGTGAAATTTTTGCTTTTTTAGGAACACCTCAGTACTTATACAAAATGAAAGACAAATTAGATACTGAGATTTGGGATATCATGAAGGTTCCAGCTTTTGAACCAGGGGGAAATAGAGCTATAATAGTACCTGGAGAAAATATGTTTTTATTATCTTCTAGTAAAAATAAAGAATTAGCAGCAAAATTTATGAAATTTTTATCAGGAGATAAGGAGACTCTGTTATGGGCTATGAAGAATCTTTATTTAATGCCTGCTTATAAGCCAATATATAAAAATGAGATCTTTGATAGTGAGGTCGAGGATCTTGGTGGCAAAAAGATATATAGGTTTTTTGAGACTATTATAAAGAATTCCTCTTCATCATCTTATAATTTGAAGTCATCAAATATAGAAAAAGATATAGAAAACAATATTTATAGAATAATAAAGGATGACAACTTTAAAAATATAATAAAGAGCATAAAAGAAAATATTGATAATCTACTAAATGAAAATATCAAGAAATAGATAAAATGAAAGTAAAAAAGTAGTTTTGGTAATCCAAAACTACTTTTTGTTTTAGAGTGTTAAATTTTTATAAGCTTTTAAAGTTTTTTCAGCGGTAAGTGTCCAAGAAAAATTCTTAGATTGTCTTAAAGATGAAGAAATGAGCTCTTCTCTTAAAAAAGGAGTATTCAAAACTCTTTCAAGAGAATTACATAATTCGTATAGATTTGGATTAATTATAAGACCACCATCACCAACTACTTCTGGAATAGATGTTAAGTTAGATGTGATTACAGGAGCACCACAACACATTGCTTCTAAAGGAGGAAGACCAAAGCCTTCATAAGTTGAAGGATAAACGAATAAAGAACATCCATTGTATAATATTGGAAGCATATCTTCTTCACAGAAACCAAGAAATTTAATTTTATCCTTTATTGGACTCATATTTACATACTCCATTAGTTTTTGACCTTCGTCCTTCACAGAACCAGGAAGCACTAGATAGTACTCTTTATCTAAATTTTTGAAGGATGATATGAAGGCATCTACTAAAAGTTTTACATTTTTTCTAGGACTAAATCCGCCAACATAAAGTATGAAGTCCTTATCTATATTATATTTTTTATTAAGTATGCGTAAGCAGTGTTCTCTATCTAAGGGCTTATACTTATAATTTGCAGCAAGGGGAGTAACACAAATTTTATTTGAATCTATTGGAAAGTATTTTAAAATATCTTTTTTTGACCAGTTTGATACTGTAAGTATACAATCAGAGTCTTGAATTATAAAAGGCATTTCTTTTAGAAATCTTAGAAGATATCCTCTTCCAACGGTTTCAGGGGAAATGTAGGGTATAAGGTCATGAATGGTTACAACATTTTTTGAATTATTTAAGCTTTTAAATCCTATTCCATTTTGAGGAACGTGATAAACATCTATAGCTTCTTCTTTTAAAAAGTGTGGAATATAATGCTGTTCAAAGAAACGAGTATGCTTTCTCGATGCCATTATTAGATGGCAGTTTTCTTTGTAAAAGCTGCTATCATATTCTCCAGACCAGAATATAAAATATTCATTTTCCTTGTCTATAGTAATGAGTTCTCTAACTAAATTCTCTGTATAAGTTCCGATTCCGGTACCTCTATACCAATTTATACCGCGGCCATCTATTGCAATTTTCATAAAATCACTCCTGAACGTACTCCATATATATTATTAATATTACTATAGGAGCAAATTGGTGATAAATTATATTAATCACAATGATTGTAATATTTTCATATAATAAGAAATAGAGAAGAATATTTGGAGGAATTTACGTGGACAGAATAAAAAGTTTAGTTGAGAAAGAATATGGAATAAAGGTGGACTCTATAGAGAAAATGAAAAACGTATATAAAATACAAAGTTCAGATGAGATATTTTCTCTTAAAAAAATAAAGTATGAATTTCCACATTTCCTTTTTATAATAAGTGCGATGAAACATCTTGAAAACAATGAATTTGATAGAATACTCCCTTTTATAGAAACAATTTCAGGAAAGGCTTATGTGGTTTTAGATGATGGCTTTGCATATTTGAACAAATGGATAAATGCAAGAGTTTCAAATTATGAGAACCCTATAGAGGTGGCAGAGGCAGCTGTAAAATTGAGTGAACTTCATTTATGCAGTAGAGGATTTGAAGTGAAAAAAACCATGAAACCAAGAATAGGATGGATGAAATGGGTAGAAACCTTTAATACAAGGTTGGATGAGATTCAAGACTTTAAAAAACGTATAGAGGTAAAAGAAGAAAGAACGTTTTTTGATGATACCTATTACAACTCAATAGAGCAAGGTATTCGAATTGGAAGAGCTGCTATTGATATGCTAGAGAGAAGTAGATATAAAGAAGTTATGGAAAAAGAAATGACTTTTAAAGGTTTTTGCCATCATGATTATGCACATCATAATATTCTTATTGATAACAATAATGACATGCACATAATTGATTTTGACTATTGTATACTTGATACTCATCTCCATGATTTATGTAGCCTTATGATAAGAGTTATGAAAAATGAAAAGTGGGATATTGACACAGCAAAGTTTATAATTGAAAGTTACAGTTTAAAGTATAAGGTGAAGCAAGAAGAGATTCCTATAATGGCAGGATTTATTATGTTTCCACAGGAATTGTGGCAGATAGGAATACAGTATTATTGGGAAAATCAGAAATGGGATGAAGACTTTTTTGAAAAGAAGCTTTTAAAGATCATTGAGGATATGGAACCAAGATATGATTTTGCCAAGGAATTAGAATTATTGAATTATGGAGGTTAGCTGTGGAAGAGAAATATGAGAAGTTTAGAGAATATATGAATGAAAAGAATATAATAGTAGATAGCAGCATAAATATTAATGAAAATATAACTGAAGAAAGACTCAGTGAATATATAGAAAGTTTAAGTGAATTTCATAAAAATGCTATGGGGTATGAAGATTTTATTGATGATGTAATTCCCAATACCATAGGACGTCAGGTGGAACAATGTAGGACTTCTTTAAGAAAGACTCAGAGATACCTTATTAGACTTAATGGAAAAGAGAAAAAGAATAAGGTAGATGATATGCTTATGAAAGATGGATTCAATATTTTAAAAAATAGCGAAGCTGATTTTAAGGACATATATAGAAGCAATATTATGAAACTTATAAGGAGGTCCATGAATAGAAAGGAAGTAATTATAGGGTACTTTGCTCCATACAATGTTATGAAACAGAACTCATCTATTATGGTTTCAACATTGAATAGATGTAGCTATGATCTTGTAGAAATAGACTATGTTAAGATGCTTATAAAGCTAAAGAAATATAGAAGAGATCTCTTAACGGAAGATTTAATAAAAAGATGTATAGAGGCAGAGGGATTAAATGAAGATAGCTATAATTTTATAAAAACAATGGTAGAATTTCCTTATGATTTTATAAGAAATTTTAATAGATATAGAGAGAATAGAAAACTTTGGACATTAGATGAATACTACAACAGAATTCAAAAAGCTGTTAAGGATGACAGAAATATAATGATATAAAGAGGTGAAGTTGTGGAATTAAGATATACGAATAAAGGAGCCCTGATAGAGTATGACCTAGATGTGAGGTTATTTGAAGCTTTTGATTTAAAAGTTTCTGACATCGTCCCATTAAAGAATGGATACTTGATTTCTTCTGACAGAGGCAAGATGCTTTTAAAGCAGATGGATTATTCTGAGGGAAAACTTGAGTTCATAAATAAAGCTTTAGAGTATATAGGAAAAACTTATAATTCTTATATTAAGCCTTTACAAACTAAAGATGAATCTATATCTAAAGTATGGAAAGGAAGAGAATATATAATCTTTGAGCTAAAGGATAATATACAGTGCGATATGGGGAATATAGATCATTTAAAGGCTTCAGTAAAATCTATAGCTAATATGCATAAAGCATCACTTGGAATCTTAAATTATATATCAAACGATTACTATGAGCTTTTAAAGGAAAATTCATCGTTGACTTTTTCTATAGAGCAAGAAGAAGAAGCTTTTGATAAGTTAAAGAAGTATAAAGAATGGACAAGTGTTTACGTTTATAAAAATCAAGTGGATAAAGTTTTTTTAAATTATGTAGATTATTATATGAATAACATTAAGAAATCATTAGCTATATTAAAAAATTATTCATACGAAGATTTGTGCAGAGAAAGAGACAAGATAAGTTTATGTCATGGAGATATTAATGCAGGAAATATAACGCTTGATGAGAATTTACAGGCCTATTTAATGAATTTTCATTTAAGTACTATAGATTTAAGGATAAAGGATTTATGCAATTTGGTTGATCAGGAAATGAAGTATGAAGATTTTGATTTAACACGAATACAGATGATATTGAGCGTTTATAATTCCATAAATTCATTGCAGTCTAATGAAATTCAAGTAATTTATGGATTTTTAAAGTTCCCTACTGAATTCTTTGAAATAGCTAGAGATTACTATGAGAAAAGGAATTTATGGGAAGAGGAAGTTGTTTTAGATAAAATGTTAAAATATATTAATCTTGAGGATAAAAGAGAGAGGCTCTTAGAAGGCTTAAGGAGTTTTCGACTATAAAAAAATGACTAATGGATATTCCATTAGTCATTTTTTTTATTTTGTATTATAGAGTTATAAGCTCGTATAGTTTTGCGTGCAGTTGTATTCCAATTAAGCTTATTGCTTCTTACGATGCCTTTGAAGATAAGTTTTTCTCTAAGAGCTTTGTCCATAAGTACCCTTAATATAGCGTCAGATATCTCATCTACATCATAAGGATTTATAGAAAGAGAAGCATCTCCTACAACCTCAGGAAGAGAAGTTGTATTAGAAGATATAACGGGAGTGCCACAAGACATTGATTCGATAGGAGGAAGACCAAAACCTTCATAGAATGAAGGATATACAAATGTCTCAGCGCCATTGTAAAAATAGTTTAAATCATCAACAGGAATGAAACCTGGAAATAAGACTTTAGATGAAATATTTAATTTTTCTGCTCTTTCCTTGTATAAACTGTATGATTTTCCGTGGTTACCTACAATGACTAACTTTAAATCATCATGATATACATCTAAGACTTTACTAAAGGCATCTAACAAGCCTAGTATATTTTTCCGAGGACTAAAACCGCCTACGTTAAGAATGTAGTTACCTGTAATTTTATATTTTTTTTGCAGGAATATTTTAGCTTCGACTTTATCAATAGGACCATATATTTTTTGACTTGCTAAAGGTGTTACAAATATTTTGTCTTTAGGATAGTTTAAGGTATTTGCAATGTCATCTTTAGAAAAATCAGAAACTGTAATTATTCCATTGGCATTTTTTAAAATGAATTCAAGATTTTGAGAGAATATATTTAAATATTTATCGCTAACCGTTTCTGGCATTTTTAATGGGATTATATCATGAAGTGTTATGACTATAGGACAATCATTTTCCCTAGGTAGACCAATGCCGTTTTGTGGGTTATGATATATATCTATGGTTTTTTTAGGGATGTAGGGATAGTGACTTATGGTATCCCAAAAATTCTTTTCTATGGGGAAATTATAGAAGCTAGTAAAAAAATTATTTTTAAAATTGATGTCTAATTTATTATTATCTTTCATAAATATTACATATCTATAAAAATTATCTATGGAGCTGAGAGCATTTAAAAGCTCATAGGTATAAGTGCCTATACCTGTTCCTCTATACAAAGAAGCAGCTCTACCATCAATACCAATATTCATCAAGTTTATCCTTTCATAATACTATAATTTATTATATTAAACTCTGTTAATAAGTGTTAATAAATACAGTCAATACTACATATAAATTATAAGGGGGTGATTAATATGATGAGAGAATTTGAAATAGAGAGACAATTCAACATAAAAATAGAAAGTATAAAACCTTATAAAGGAGTATACTATCTGAAAACTGATAAGGGAGAGATGTGTTTAAAAAAGATAAACTATGGACCCCAAAAGCTTTTATTTGTATATGGTGCAAAAGAGCATTTGATAAATAATGGGTTTTCAAGTATAGATAGATACTACTTAAATACTGAGGGGGAACCTTATGCTTTAGTAAATGAAGATTTATATACTTTATCTCAATGGATTCAAGGTAGAGAATGCGATTTCTATAATATTGAAGAGATAAAAAATGCAGCAAAGACTTTAGCAAATCTTCACCAAAGTTCCAAAGGATATGAACCTCCTGAAAATAGTAAGCTTAAAAGTGATTTAGATCGCTGGCCTCATCTTATGGAAAAAAGAGTAAAATCTTTAAGTAAAATGTGGGATATGGCTAGAAAGAAAAATAATAAGAGTAGTTATGATTTGGCTTATATAAAATCAATGGAGTTTTATAAGAATCTTGGTAATAGAGCTAAAAATGTGCTTTTAAGTTCTAAATATGAAGATATATGCATGAGGACAAATGAAGATAAGCTTTTCTGCCATCACGATTACACTTATCATAACATAATAATTGACGAAAACGAAAATTATAATGTTATAGATTTTGATTATTGCAAGAGAGAAGTGAGAAGTTACGATATAAATAATTTCATGGTGAAGGTTTTAAAGAGAAATGGATGGAGCATAGAGTATGCTAAAGCTATTTTAGATTCATACAATGAGGTTAGTACACTAGAAGAAGATGAATATAGATTGATATTTGCATTCTTGTTATTCCCTCAAAGGTATTGGAGGCTCGCTAATAGATATTATTATAATGAAGTCAACTGGGCACAAAATACTTTTATAAATAAGCTTGAAAAACTTATTGCAGAGCAGGATAAATACTTGAATTTTATCGAAGAATTTAAAAAAGAATATAATCAATCAGAGTAATTTAAGGGTGTTGAAAAAATCAACACCCTTAAATTAATACTAAATATCATAAAAATGAAATATAAATATACATATAGTATTTTAAAATAGGGGTAATTTATGATAACAGCGATAGTAATTCCAACTCCAACAAGAGTTAAAAAAGTGGTTAGAGAATTTAATGTGAAAGAAAAAATTAGAAGCGAAGGGGTAAAACAAAGAATAATATTATACGGACTTATAAGTGGAGGAGTTGGAGTTGCGATTAAAAATCCTGTTCCAGCTAAACCAATTATGATAGGAACTTTGATTTATTATGGATTAGCTTACGAAGTTATTATGAAATGGTATGATAAGTACGGCGATGACGAAGAATTGATGAATCTACTTAGGAATTATGATTACAGTGCAGCAATCTCTGGAAGAAGAATATTCTTATAAGTTTGAGTGAAAGCAGTATTTTACTAAAAATAGTAAAGTGATGCTTTTTATATTATGTAAGTACAACATATTTATGACAAGTGGCAAAGAAAAATTTAACGCATATTATATATAGAAATAGTTGAGAGAAGAGGTTTGTTATGGACATAGGAGATTATGTAGTTAGAAAATCATATGAAAAGGATATAACATTTAAAATAATTGATAAACGTGTAAATGAAGATGGAAAAGAAGTTTTTGTTTTAAAAGGGACAAATTTAAGAATAATTGCAGATTCGCCTATAGATGATTTAGAAGAAGTAAAACCAGACTATAGTGGAGAAAAAGATATAGTGTTTAACAATGCCGTAAATGACACTATAAGAAAGATTGTGGCATATAGAGGGGGTGGTGAGGACATAGAGCCAGTAAAAAGAAAGAGGGCTCATAAGAGCCCTCACAGACTTATATCAGATGGAAATAAAAATGATCTTGTTTTCGGAAGGCCAGGCAAAATACTTCATATAGATGGAGATCCTGTTTATTTAGATAATTGCCTTAAAGTATACAAGCAACTTTCTTTAAATGCTGTTGGATTTGCTGTAAAGGAGCGAGAACAGCCAAGCAAAGTAATAGAACTAGTAAAGGAAGTAAAACCCGATATAGTTGTTTTAACAGGTCATGATGGTATGGCAAAAGATATTAAAGATTATATGGATGTAAACAATTATAGAAACTCAAAATTTTTTATTGAAGCTGTAACTGAATTAAGGAATTACAATTCAAGTTATGATGAACTTGTAATTTTTGCTGGAGCATGTCAGTCATGTTATGAAAAGATTCTAGATGCTGGTGCTAATTTTGCATCAAGCCCTAATAGAGTGCTTATTCATTGCCTAGATCCTGTTTTTATATGTGAAAAGATAGCTTATACCAATATAGAAAAAGTATTGACTATACACGAAATATTAGAAAATACTATAACGGGAATTAAGGGTGTTGGAGGACTTCAAACGAGAGGAAAATATAGAGAAGGATATCCTAAATCACCATATGCCTAGAAAAATCCCCTAAAATATAATTTGGGGGATTTTTTTCTTTATATAGAAGTTATATTAAATTTTAATAGTAAACTTTAGAGATGTTTACAAATAAATATTGAAAATATACATATAATTTAAGAAAAATGTTAATAATATAATCAAATAGTAAAAAAACTTTTGTTAACATTTTTTTAACATTGACAAATTGCAATTATCAGTGGTAAAATAATAAGTTTATTGACATAAAGGGGTAATAGTAGTATAATATAAAAGAGGAAAGAGGGTGTTTATATGGAAAAATTTAAAACTCTTGCTTCCATTAAAAAAGACATAGAAAACCATGTAGGCGAAAGAGTTACATTAAAGGCTAATGGTGGAAGAAGAAAAATACTCGTTAATAGCGGAGTGCTTGAGAGTACTTATCAAAGTATATTTGTTATTAGACTAGACAGTGACACCCAAAGGAAAGTGACATATAGTTATTCTGACGTACTAACTAAGACAGTGCAGATAGTATTTGCAGGATAGTAAAATAAAATTAATAAGAAGGACTTAGGGCTTTTTTATTTTAAGACTTTATGATAAAAGACAAGAGTTTATTAAATGAACCCTGAAAGATGAAAACTTGTAAAAGAAGTTTGTCTTTCAGGGTTATTTTTCTATAGAATGATAATATAGCATTTATAGAATATGATAAAACACGATTTGAATAAAGAGAAAAAATTAAAATATTGACATAAATACAACTAGACTATATATTGAATGTGAAATTATTATAAGAGGAGTGGAAGTTGATGAAAGTATTAGCATACTGTGTAAGACCAGATGAGGTTAGTAGTTTTGAAAAATTCTCTGTTAAATATAATCATGAAGTTAAAATATTAAAGGAATCCTTCGCACCATCAACTGCAGCTTTAGCAGAAGGATATGATGCTGTTTGTATACTAGGCAACTGTACAGCAAATAGAAAAGCTATTGAAATCATTTCAAAGTTTGGAATAAAATATTTAGCTACTCGTTCTGCAGGCTTTAATAATATAGATTTAGAAGCAGCTAAGGAATTTGGAGTTAATGTATCTAATGTTCCTGCATATTCCCCAAATGCAGTTGGAGAATTTGCAGTTGGAGTTACTCTTTGCTTAGCAAGAAATTTTAGACAAGCATTTAGGAGAGTAGATGCTCAAGATTTTTCCTTGGAAGGATTAATAGGGTTTGAGTTAAGAAATAAAACTATTGGATTTATAGGGACAGGAAAAATAGGGCAGACAGCAATTAAAGCTTTCAGTGGATTTGGATGTAAAATGATAGGATATGATTTATATCCAAATGAAAATGCTATGAAGTATTTAGAGTATAGGACTTTAGATGAGGTTTTAGCTGAAGCTGATGTAATATCTCTACATTGTCCATTAACGGATGATAACTATCATATGATAAATGCTGAAAGTATAGCTAAGATGAAGGAAGGAGTAATTTTAATAAACACTTCAAGAGGACAATTGATGGACACAAGAGCTTTGATAGATGGAATTAAGAGTAAGAAAATTGGCGGAGTTGCCACAGATGTTTATGAATATGAATATGGAATATTCCATCACAATCATCAAAATAGAATAATAACAGATGAAACTCTATTAACATTAAAGTCTTTCCCTAATGTAATAGTTACACCACATTATGGATTCTATACAGATGAAGCAGTTGCAAACATGGTTGAATACTCATTACAAAACTTATATGATTATGAAACTAAAAATGATTGCAAAAATAAATTAGTGTAACTAGGGGGATAGCAAGCCGACTAGTTGAGAAACTTAAAAAGAAAACATCATAGTAAAAGATAAAAAGTATATAGGTATGGATGGTTTTGTTAGAATATCGACAAACGATATGGAACAAAACAACATAATTATATAGAGAAGAAAAGCATTTTTAAATTAGAATTATATAAATAGTGTAAAAAGGAATCAGTTCTAAACTGATTCCTTTTTGTATATATATAAATTATAAAGATAAAACTGTCGTTTGTCGAAAAATAAAAAAAGGAAAGATGGCAAAAATCCATCTCCCAACTATGGTGTAAAAGGGTACTGCGAATTTATGAGAGGTTATGTATGTAATAACCATAATTTATAATAAGCTATAATTTGGCAAATGTCAACAAAATAATTGATAATTTATAAAAAATATAAAAAATAGAAAATTACCTCAAAAAAAATTCTTTTTATTTTTTATATAAAGTGTCATAAATAAACTGAAAATTATATATATATTAAATAGGTATTTTATGGGAGGGATATTATGGCAGAGATAGAAGTTTTAAAAGAAAACATAGAATATGAACAAATGCTTGGGGAAGGTTCTTGTGATACAGTAGTTAGAGGAGAATATTTGATTCCTGATACTCATCCTGATATAGAGGAAGTTTTAATGCTTGACGTCAAACCGGTTGTTACAGAAAAGGAACTTCTACAAGACAGGATTTATGTTGAAGGAACATTGGAATACAATATTCTCTACTTAGCTAAAGAAGATGAAGGTATGGGGGTTCATAGTTTAAACTACAATGATAAGTTTTCAAATTACATCGATATAGAAGGTGCAGATGGAAGACTAAATGGAGATGTTAACTGTGAAATCGAACATATAGATTGCAATATAATCAATGAAAGGAAAATAGAAATAGAAGGCATCTTAAATGTTTCAGGAGAAGTTTATAAAAATTACAATGTAGACATAATAAGAGATATAGATGCATCTAACAATATACAAATGCTTAAGAAACCAACTACAGTAGATAAGATGGTTGGTATTATAGAAGAAGAACTAGAAGGAAAATCTACAGTGAAAATCTCAATGGATAAGCCACAAGTAGGCAAGGCATTAAAGACTAATGTATATCTTCATAAATGTGAAGTTGTGCTAAATGAAGGAAAGGCTAGCATATCAGCTTTTGCAAAAGTACAAATGCTATATAGAGGTATGGACAGCAAAGATATAGTTTTAGCAGAAGAGGATATATACATGTCTAAGGAGGTTGTCAGAGAAGATATAGGAATAAATATGAAGAGCATAACCAATTGTGCTATAAATGATGTAGACATTTCTATTAAACAAGATGACTTAGGAGAAAATAGAATATTAGAAATAGAAGTAAAAGCTTCTGTTGATGTTAAGCTTATGAATAAAGAACAGTATGACGTTATAGAAGACGCATACAGTCCTAATAATGTAATTGAATTAAATAAAGAAACTTATGATCTTAACGTACTCCATGGAATGAATGAAATGGATATAATAGTTAAAGAGAATATTCAAATTCCATCAGAAAAACCTATGCCTATCCAATGCATTATGAGCAAGGGGGATGTGGTTGTAACTGATAAAAAGCTTGTTGAAGATAAAGTTGTTGTAGAAGGAATAGTTAAAGTTAATGTTATTTATAGAGCTAAAGACGAAGAAAAACCTATATATACAGTTGGTGACGAGCTTCCATTTACAGCAACTATAGACATTGCAGGCACAAAGATAGATATGATTGGACAGGTAAAAGCTAATTTAGAAAGTATCGATGCAATAGTAGAAGCTGATACAATTGCAGTTAAAGCTGTAGTTCATTTATGGTCTAAGGTTAGTTACAATCAATCAAAAGACTTTATGACATCTTTAGATAAATCAGAAGAAAATCCTCCAAGTAAAAAAGCAAGTATAACTATTTATGTAGTTCAAAAAGGTGATACGCTTTGGAGTATAGCGAAGAGATATTATACAACAATAGAAGAACTTGTAAATGTAAATGATATAAAAGATCCTAACGTAATCAAAGTTGGAGACAAGATTTTGATTCCTGGAAGAGCAAGAATTTAATAGAAAATATAAAAAAATTACTATGTCTTATTAAGGCATAGTAATTTTTTGTGAAATAAAATGGATTACATATTAAGTGTATATTTACAACTTTATTGGTTAAAAATATAGTATACAAGTGTAAAAGGTGGTTATTAAATGGAAAAAGTCAAAGAGCGATTAATCATAATAGGAGGAGCTGAGGACAAAAAAGGAAATAAAGAAATTTTAAGAGAAGTTTGCAACGCTATTGATAAATCGAAGGATGAGCTTGTAATAGCAACTATAGCTACCGAAACACCAAAGGAAGCAGGCAACAAATATAAAAGGATATTTAGGGAACTTGGAGTCTCAAATATAAGTATATTGTACGTCCCTAGCAGAGAGGAATGTCATAGCAAAGAAGCAGTAGAAATCATAAGAAAGGCTTCTTTAGTGTTTTTCACTGGTGGTGATCAATTGCGTATTACTAGTATTCTAGGTGGAACACCTCTACATAAAGAACTTATTGAAAGTTATGAAAGAGGATGTATTTTTGTAGGTACATCTGCAGGAGCTTCAGTTGTAAGCTCTACTATGATAGTAAATGGACCAGATGATGAGTCTCCAAAGAAATGTACTTTAAAAATGGCACCTGGATTAGGTCTTATTTCAAAAGTTATAATAGACCAACATTTTGCTCAAAGAGGCAGAATAGGCAGGCTTTTGGTAGGTGTGGCAGAGAATCCTGAAATATTAGGGATAGGAATAGATGAGGATACAGCTATTATAGTAGATAGCGAAAACAAGTTTAGAGTCAAAGGGTCGGGTGCGGTTTATGTAATTGACGGAAGAAATCTCTCTTACTCGAATGTGTCTGAACAGCATCAAAATGAGCTTTTAAGTTTGTTTGATGTGAGAATGCATGTATTAAAAGAGGGAGATGGCTTTGACCTCAACACAGGAAGGCCGCTAGAGGAGGAATTTCTTAATGAAAATAACGAGTTATAAAATCTTTGATGGAAGGAATATTTATTCTCATAAAAAGTGTATAAGATTGGAACTGGATCTTCAGGGATACTGTGATACACCAAGCAAAGATATACCTAACTTTAACAAAAGATTATTAGAAAGCATTCCAGAATTATATACACATAGATGTGGTATATATGAAGAAGGCGGATTTGTAAAAAGATTAGAAGAAGGAACCTATCTAGCTCATATATGTGAGCATATGATTATAGCCCTTCAAAATAGACTTGGAATTGATGCTGCTTATGGAAAAGCCAGAGAAATAAGAGGCGATATGTATTATGATATAATACAATATGAATACAAAAAGACTGTTGTTGAGATTGCTAAATTAGCCGTAAACTTTATAAACGCTCTATGCAGTGATAGGGAGTTTAACTTTGATGAAAAGTTTAATGATGTAAGGACTATTTATAATGAAGAAGTCATGGGACCTAGTACTATGGCTATTGTCAATGCGGCCAAAAGCAAAGAAATACCTGTAATGAGCATGTGGGATAGTGGATTTTATATGCTTGGGTATGGAAAATACAGCAAAATTATAGAGGCTACTGTAGTGGAAGAAACTAGCTGTCCATATGTTGATTTAGCATGTGACAAGGTAATGACAAAAAAGATATTACAAAACCAATGTATACCTGTAGCTGCAGGTGGTATAGTAAACACATTGTTAGAAGCTTTAATTCAGGCAGAATCTATAACTTATCCTGTGGTATTAAAACCTAGATATGGAAACCATGGAAATGGTGTAAAAGTAAATATAAAGAACCAAAAAGAACTCACTGAGGCTTTCAGTGAAATTAGAAAAAATTACAATGAAATAATAATAGAGAAATACTATACAGGAAAAGATTTTAGAATATGCATGATTGACGGGAAGATGGTAGCAGCATCTTTAAGACTTCCTCCATCAGTTGTAGGAGACGGCAGAAAAACTTTAAAGGAATTAATAGGAGAATTGAATTCAGATCCTAAAAGAGGAGAAGAACATGAAAAGCCTCTTACCAAAGTTAAGATTAATGATAATATGCTAAATGCTATTTCAAGACAGGGATTTAAACTTCATTCTATTATTCCAAAAGGCGAGAAAGTATACCTAAGAGAAAATGCAAATCTTTCTACAGGTGGTACAGCCATCGATTATACAGATAAGGTGTGTAGAGAAAATATAGAGATTTTTGAGAGAGCAGCAGCGTCGCTTAATTTGAATATATGCGGAATAGATGTGTGTCATGAAGATCTTGCTATTCCATTAAAAGACAAAGGGATTATAATGGAGGTAAATGCAGGACCAGGAATAAGAATGCACCATTACCCTTATGAAGGGTCGTCAAGACCAGTTGGAGAGGCTATTGTAAATATGATGTTTAAAAATTCACCTAAATCAATTCCTATAGTTGCAGTTACAGGAACAAATGGTAAGACAACTACAACAAGAATAATAGGGCATACATTAAGTTGTATGGGATATAGCGTAGGTATGACTACTACTAGTGGCATTTATGTAAATGACAAGTGTATTCACAAAGGTGATGACACAGGGTATGAAAGTGCTAAAACAGTACTTATGAACAAAGATGTCGAAGTGGCAGTATTAGAAACTGCTAGAGGCGGTATTATAAGAAATGGATTATGCTATGATTTGGCTGATGTAGGGATAGTAACTAACATAAGTGAGGACCATCTTGGACTTGATGGCATAAACACTATAGAAGATTTAGCAAATGTAAAATCTCTTGTATTAGAAGCTGTTAAAAAGGATGGGTATAGCGTAATAAATGGTGATGATCCTGTTAGTTTGGATATTTTAAACAGAGTAAAAGGAAATCCTATAATCTTTTCAAAAGATAAGGATAATCCTTATTTGAGAGAAAATATAAAAAAAGGTGGATATGGAGTTTACATAAATGATCAATCAATATATGTAGAAAAGGATAAAAAGATTTTTTATGTAACCGATATAAAGGATATTCCTATAACTTTAAATGGAGCATTAGATTATAATGTGGAAAATGCATTAGGTGCATGTAGTGCATTAGTTGGATTAGGCGTAGATTATTGCACTATAGCTAAAGGATTGAGAAGTTTTAAAGGCGATGAAGAAAATAATCCAGGAAGATTTAATGTATTTGAAGTTAATGGAGGGAAAGTAGTACTTGATTATGGACACAATATAGAGGGATACAAAGCTGTTATAAGAGGACTTAAAAGGTTGCCTCATAATAGACTTATTGGAGTTATAGGGGTTCCGGGAGATAGAATGGATTCTAATGTAGTAGAGGTAGGAAGAATAAGTGGAAACTTCTTTGATTATATTGTAGTTAAAGAAGATAAAGAAAAAAGAGGTCGTATGACAGGAGAAATAGCGGAGATTTTGAAAAAAGGTATTGATGAATCTTCTATAAGCAATGAAAATGTAACTACCATATTAGATGAAGTCAGTGCATTAAAAGCAGCTTTAGATATGATGAATCCGGGAGATATCGTAGTTGTATTCTTTGAAGATTTCGATGGAGTAAGAGCTCTAATAAAAAACTATATAAAAACAGAATATAGGGATGATATACCTAAATTAGGATAATTAGCAATAGATAATTTTTTATAAGGAGTCAACAAATATTGCTGTAAAATAATTTTTGTAATATAAATTTTCTTTATAAAAGAGAGAGTTCTCATTTATATTCTAAGAAAAAAATGTATAATTAATTTATACAGCGTGTAGTTTTGATAAACGTAAGTCCAATTATCAAAACCACACGCTTTTTATTTTATAGAGATTATTAATTGTCATCTTAAGGACTCATTTTAATTGTATCTAGAGTATATTAATATTATGATATATAATATAGAAATGAGAATTCAATAAGGTGGGATATATATGAAAGTAAAAGCCTATGGAAAAGTTAATCTTTCTTTAGATATTGTAGGCAAGAGAGAAGATGGATATCATTTTTTAGAAATGATAATGCAGACTATAGATTTGTATGATGTGATAAATGTAGTAAAAATTCCATCTGGAATAGAAATAAAGTGTAATAAAAATTATGTGCCAACAGATAGGAGAAATATAGCTTATAGGGCAGCTGAATTGTTTCTAGAAACTTTTAAAATAAAAAATGGAGTTAGAATAGAAATAGAAAAGAATATACCTGTAGCGGCAGGTCTTGCAGGGGGAAGTACTGATGGAGCGGCTGTCATAAAAGCTATGAATAATTTATTTAATGTAAATGTGCCTAAAGAAAAATTGGCGGCTATAGGAGTTACTATAGGTGCAGATATACCATTTTGCATATATGGTGGAACAGCTTTAATTAAAGGTATAGGAGAAGAAGTTACACCTTTAAAGAGATTTCAAAATCATATACTGGTTCTAGTTAAGCCGAATTTTGGAGTATCAACAAAAGAAGTTTATGGATCTATAGATATAAAAAAGATTCATAAGCATCCAAATACAAAAGCTCTAATACAAGCAATAGAAAGAGAAGATGAGAAATTTATAAGCAGAAATATGAAAAATGTACTGGAAAATGTCACATTAAATAAGCATAGGGTATTAAAAGATATAAAGCGTGAAATGATGAAAATGGGAGCAGAAGGTTCTCTTATGAGTGGTAGCGGGCCTACTGTCTTTGGTATTTTTGACAACATGTTAGAAGCACAAAAATGTTATGATGCAATGAAGAAGAATTTTAATGAGGTATATATAACAAGAACTATATAAGATAAGAATTTGTTATCTAGGAGTGTGAATATTGTTATAGAATATCTAAAAAGAGATGTGAGTGTTATAATTGATATAAATCAAATAGAAAAATAATCGTGTTAGAGATGCTATTATTAAGTTCATTTTCGAGATTTTTTAGGAATCTTGACTGAACTTAAATTAATAGTATCTCTTTTTGCATAGAATTTATTTTATTGAAAAAAATAAACTGAGGACACAATAATGAATTCAATATAATGGGAGGGGTTATAGTGAAGGAAGAAAAAGGTATAAAGGTGTATGAGAAACTAGAAGATAATCTCATATATATAAAATCTGTATTAGAGGGTGCCTCAGATATTGTATATAGAACATTTGAAGGTGGGAATAATAACGCCGCACTTATATACATTGATGGGATGGCAGATAAAGTTCTGTTAAATGAATATGTGTTAGAAGAATTTATGAGCAACAAAGAAAGTATGTCTCTAGAAATGATAAAAGAAAGAGTAATAACCCTTACAGATTTAAAAGAAATAGATTCTTTAGATGATGGCATAACTGCATTATTATCCGGTGATACACTAATGCTTTTAGATGGAAGTACTAAAGCATTAGTATTTGCTACAAGAGCATGGCCTAATAGAGGAGTAGGAGAACCAGCAGGAGAGACAGTAGTAAGAGGTCCGAGAGAAGGCTTTACAGAGACTATACGGTTTAATTCTGTTCTTCTTAGAAGAAGAATTAGGGATCCAAGATTAAAGGTTGAACCAATGTCTCTTGGAGAAAGGTCAAAAACTGATATTAACATAACTTACATAAAAGATATAGTTGATGAAAAAGTTTTAGAGGAAACTAAGAAGAGACTGAACAAGATTGACATAGATGCCATATTAGATAGTGGATACGTGTCTCAGCTTATAGAAGATGATCCTTGGAGTGTTTTTCCACAGATTCAATCTACAGAAAGGCCTGATGTTGTAGCAGCAGCTCTTTATGAAGGGAGAGTTGGTATCCTTGTAGATAATTCTCCATTTGCACTTATAGTACCAGCTACACTTCCACAGTTTTTTCAATCACCAGATGATTATTATCAAAGATGGATGTATGGTTCTTTAACAAGGTTTATAAGGGCATTTGCTATAATCTTAGCAGTGGTTCTACCAGGGTTGTACGTAGCGGTAACTTCTTTTCATACCTCTATAATACCTACTAAACTTGCTTATTCTATAGCAGCAGCTAGAGAGGGAGTGCCATTTCCAGCTTTTGTAGAAGCTTTGCTCATGGAAATAAGTATGGCATTGCTTTTAGAAGCCATCGTAAGACTGCCTAAAGCTATAGGAGCTACTATTGGGATAGTTGGAGGTCTTGTGATAGGTCAGGCCGCAGTGAGCGCCGGAATAATAAGTCCTATAATGGTAATAATAGTTGGAGTTACTTCTATTACAAGTTTTATAACATCAAATTATGAGGTTACCTATGCTTTAAGAATAGTTAGGTTCTTAATAATAATAGCAGCATCTATAGCAGGGCTTTATGGAATAACCTTTGGATGTATACTTTTTTTAATACATTTGATTAAACTTAAAAGCTTTGGATATTCTTATTTGTCTCCAGTTGTAGAAACAACTAAAGATAACTTTAAGGATTTATTCTTTAGGTATCCATGGAAAAAGTTCATTAGAAGACCAGATTTTATGGATATAGGAGATAAGATAAGACAAAAAGAAACACCTTAAAAAGGAGGGAATTGTATGAATGATGAGAGCATAAGACCGTACGGGCTATTTACGACAATTGTACTCACAACTATAGGTGTAGGGGCATTTTCTTATCCTAGATACGTGTGTGAGGTGGCAGGCAGAGACGGCTGGATAAGTGCATTGGTTGCAGGTGTGCTTGCACTTATCATGGTATCTTTAATATATTATGTACAAAAACTCAACAATTTTGACTCTTATGTAGAGATAATTTTTAATTCATTTGGAAAGTTTTTTGGATATATAAATTTATTTTTATTTATGATTTATGTAGTTGTAACCTTATCCGTAGACATGAGGAGATTTGCTGAGGTTTTAAAGATTTACTTGCTTCAAAATACTCCAATAGAATTTTTGGTTTTAACTATATTAGCCTTAGGAATATATGTGGTTGGTTTTGGCGTTGGCGATTTAATGAAATTTAATGAAGTCGTATTTTTCATAGTATTTATACCTATGATTTTAGGTTTTATATTTTTGATAAATTCTGTTGACTTTACAAATATAATGCCAATTGGGAAAAGCGGTATATATGAAACATATGTAAGTGGAGTTTATAGGGGGTTCTTAGCATTTGGGGGTTATGAAATATTATTTTTAACAGCACCGTTTATAAAAGATAGAAAAAAAATTAAGAAAATAACTCTATGGTCTATAATTTTCATAGCTGTTTTTTATTCTTTCTTAACAATATATTGTATTTCTATATTTGAGGTAGAAGAAACAAAGAGTTTGCTATGGCCCGCTATAACCATGATAGCATCTATAGATATACCTGGAAACTTTGTGGAAAGATGGGAAGGCATAGTTATGATTTTGTGGATATTATTTTATTTTACTACATTTATAGCTTTACTTTATTTTGCATGCTACACAATGAGATATGGATTTAAGATAAGAAAAGCAAGGATAGGAGCTATAATATTAATTCCTATAATTTATTTTATAACCATGTATGCTGACAATATAATTCACCTAGATTATCTCTGCAAAAAGTTATTAATTCCATTAGAATTTATAAATATAGTTATAGTACCTATATTGCTTTTTATAATTAATGTTATAAAAAAGGAAAGAAGGAGGGGGGTACGATGAAACATAGAAAGCTGATCGCTACGTTTTTAATTGTGCTATTCCCTCTTATATTTAGTGGTTGCTGGGATAAGTATGAGATAGAAAGAAAGGTATTTGTTTCTACAATAGGGATAGATGTTGGAGAAGATATAGACAAGGAACAGAAAATAAAGGATGAGAATAAAGAAGGAGCATATAGTGCTAGAAATATAAAGAAGCTAAAGATAACTTATGGTTTTCCAGACATAAGTCACTTTTCGCCTTCTCAAGCTGTAATTGAAAAAGATGGTACAATAACAGTGAGTACGTACTCTATGGAGGGAGCTTTTGCAGAAGCAAATAATAAAAGTAGCAGAAGCATATATTTAGGTCATGCTAGATTGATTCTTATAAATCAGGAACTTTTTAAATATCCAGATACTTTTAGAGAAATTGTTGACTATATAAGAAGACAATCGAATTTAAATAGAAAAATATATGTTGTTCTAACTGATGGATCTGTAGAACAGTTTATGAAGGCTGAATTCGATATAGATAAACATATACAGACGTATATAAGTGGGATATTAGAAAATAATCAAAGCTTTGAATCAGCAGTAGAAGTATCTTTAAATGACTTTTTAACCAGCCTTGCTGAAAAAGGTAATGCTATTTTGCCTATACTAAAAATGGATCGAGAAAATAAGGAAATAAAACTTAGCGGTATAGGGGTTATGGAGAATTATGAATTTAAAGGTCAACTAAATGATGCAGAGACTACTACAGTAGAAGTGCTTAGGGGAAAGGCAAAAAAAGTAGTAAAGGTTGTGAACTTAGAAGGTCATCCTTACGACTACGAGATAGAAAGAGTACGAAGGAAAATAGAAGTCAGCGAAAATGATGGTAAAGTGAACATAAATATTTATCTTAAGCTTAGTGGTGCTATAAAAGAGGGATATAAGGAAAGACCTTTGACTCTAGAAGAAATAGATGAACTTGAATCTATTTTTAATAATACTATAGCAGAAGAAGGTACAAAGATTATGAAAAGTATTCAGCAGAACATAGGTATTGATATTGTAGGAATAGATGATTATATAAGAAAATTTAAACCATCAATATGGGAGAAGTTTGGAGAGAATTGGTCCGAAGTATATTCGAATAGCAAAATCAATATAGAGGTAGATACGAACATAAAGACCACAGGTATAATTAAATAACTAAATTAAAAACATTCTTCAAATGAAAGTTATATTCTAGATTGATTTTATTAAGCTTTCAAAAAGAAGAATGTTTTTTCTTTAAAAAATTTTAGAATCTATGTATAAAAAACCTTATATTGTAAATAATAACAACTAAAGGAGAGGATGAGTGGTATGAAGAAAGTAATAGCATTAGTGCTTAGTTTTATAGGAATTATAGTTTTATTTAATGGATATAATAAAAATGTACAAGCAGAGGAAACTAAAGAAAGTATGAGTTCAAAGATAATAAGATTTCATGTATTGGCAAACAGTGATAGTGAAGAGGATCAAGCTCTTAAACTCAAAGTTAGAGATCAGGTTTTAGGGTATATAGCTCCAAAGCTTAAAGAGTCAAAGTCAAAAGAGCAATCTAGAAATATTTTAATAAGTGAAGAAGAAAATGTTAGGAATATATGCTTAAAAGCAATTAGAGATAACGGATATGATTATGGAGTGAACATACAGCTTAATAAGCAGAACTTTCCTGTAAAGACTTATGGTAATATAGTTCTTCCTCAAGGAGAATATGAAGCTTATAGAATACTTATAGGAAATGGAGAGGGACAAAATTGGTGGTGTGTTATGTTTCCTCCTCTATGTTTTGTTGATATATCAAAAGGTGAACCGGCTTATGATGAAAATGAAAAAAATATGAAAGAAGTTTTAGACGACGAAGAATATAACTTAGTAGATGGAACTAAAAAAGAGAAAGATGTTACTTTTGGATTTAAAATAGTAGAGATTATAAAAAGCTTTTTTAGTTAGTGTGAATTGAAGAAAATAAAAGTAGAATAGGGTATATTATAAAATGACTCAAGCATTTTATAATATACCCTTATTTGATGTCAGACAGCTTTTCATTAAATCTATAATGTTGTTTCCAGAGAAAGGTTTTGCAAAATTTGCATATCTATCTTTCATTGAACTTAAAAGCTCAGGATTCATTAAAATATAGCTTATTTTTTTGCTACAACTCATATCATCATTGACTTGAAAAGCAAGCTTATGTTTTATTAAAAATTCAGCATTTTTTTCCTCTTGTCCTGGTATAGGTGAGATAAGAAAAAGAGGTACATGACAAATCAGAGCTTCAGAAACTGTTAGTCCTCCAGGCTTAGATATAAGCAAGTCTGAACATCTCATATATTTGTTTACTTCATCAGTATAACCAAGGATAAAAGTCTTTTTTGAAGCAAATTTAGATCTTTCAGTTAAGGCGGACTTTAATTTTTCGTTACTACCTGTTATAACGATAATCTGAAAATCAAAATTTATTAAAAGAAGTTCATCATAAACCTTTAAAATATTACCTATACCAAGACTCCCACCCATTATCAAAATAGTAATTTTATTTGGAGAGAGACCAATGGATTTCAAGGTTTCGGCTTTAGGGTAAGGAATTAAAAATTTAGGTGATACAGGAATTCCAAAGTCATAAACCAGTGAAGCAGGAACTTTTCTTTTTATCATTTCAATCTTCATCTCTTTACTTGACACAACATATCCATCTATATTGGGATGAATCCAAAATTTATGAGGCGAATAGTCTGTCAATATTGATATTATAGGACATGAAATCTTTCCATTTACTTTTAGTGAAGAAAGCATGTCATTAGAAAAAGGATGAGTAGATATTATGACATCTGGATTAAAATTATAAATTAAAGAAAGTAGTTTTGGTGATATAAAATTTACAAGTCTACTTGATATGGAATAAAGTAGTTCAGTATTTTCAGTATGTCTATATAAAAAGCCAAAAGAAGCTGGAGAGATTTTTAAACTTTTCAAATAAGTGCCGATTATTAGCTTATCTAATATAGGATTTATATAGTTGAAAGTATCTATTATCTCAACATTAGACTTTGGATCATCTAATTTTATATAAGATTTTAAAGAGAACGCTGCGTGCATATGTCCCCCGCCTGCTGATATAGAAAATATTAGAACATTCATTATCGTACCAATACCTTTCAAAATATTAATAAATAAGTTAAAATAATTTAATATTATAGTAACAAATACCATTATAGTATATGATTGTTAAGAATGTATTAGAAAAAACTAAAAAAAATCTTAAAAATAACTTATATTTGTAAAAAGAGTTTAAAAATATATTTAGATTAGTACTATTGCAACTTAAGAGAAGTTATTCTAAAATTTTATATAGTACACCTATAGAAAGGAATGGCGAAATGAAGAAAAAAGCTGTGGTATACATAAAGAGTAAACAAAGCATCGATGATGAAGGAATAGAGGTTGTCAGCACAGGAGAATTTGAAAAGACCGAATATGGATTTCTAGTATCTTATGAGGAAACTGAACTTTCAGGAATGGAAGGAACTACAACATACTTAAAAATCTTTGATGAAAAGCTTATTCTTCAAAGGAAAGGAAGCACTATAGCAGAATTGGAATTCCAAAAAGGAAATAACAATGTAAGCCTTTATGATACTCCTTATGGAACTCTCGAACTAAGAGTGAAAACAAATGATACTATTATAAAAATAAATGATAATGGAGGTAAGATTAAGGTAGATTACGACATAGCACTATCTGGTCAGAAACCATATAAAACAATATTGGATGTAGAAATAAAAGCATAGAAAAAAGACAGGCGATTTGATTTCGTCTGTCTTTTATATTAAAGAAATAATTTTGGCATTAGGAGTTTTTAAAGGAGAAGACCATAACTTAATATCAGGAATATGCATAGGATTTGGAAGCGCAGCAGGTGTATTAGGTATAGGAAATTTAATACTCTCATTTATGATATCTGAAAATAATTTAGCGAAATAATATATAGAACCAATTTTAATATAATATTTTATAAAAAATGTTCGTAGATAAATGTATCTTTACGAACATTTTTTATTATTAAATTTATTTATATGTTAAATCTGCCTATAACTAGTGAATTAATATAATAAGAATGATTAAAAAATACAAATAGGGACATATTCTTAGATAAGAATAGAAAGGGGTTGTAAAAAGTGCTTAGTGAGGAGAAAATGATGCAAATCATAAAATTCATATGTGATAAGAATCATACTTCAAATGAGCAGATGATGAATATTTTAAAAGACAGAGAGTATAGATACTTAACTATCCTAATACTAAAAAAACATGGATATAGTGATTCTTTAGATGAGATGATGAATTTTAAAAGCAAAAGATCTGTCAATTACAGTATAAAGAAAGCAGAAGAAAAATTTTTTATAAATAGTGAATTTAGAGATAAATATTTTAGACTAGAAAAAGAATTGCAAGATATGATGTGAAAAAATATGTTTTAAAAAATCAAAAAAAGGACTATCGCACCGACAAAAAATGTGGTATCATATAATCTATGTTTTAAAAAAATATATAATTAGAGAGGTAATTATTATTATATGAGATATTACCTCCGTTGTCAAGAAAAAAATGAATTTAGGAGGAGTATATGAGTACTAAGTATATTTTTGTTACAGGTGGAGTAGTTTCATCCATTGGAAAGGGTATTACTGCAGCATCTTTAGGGAGGCTTTTGAAGGATAGAGGATTAAAGGTATCTATTCAAAAATTTGACCCTTACTTAAATATAGATCCAGGAACAATGAGTCCATATCAGCATGGAGAGGTGTTCGTAACTGATGATGGAGCGGAAACAGACTTGGATTTAGGACATTATGAGAGATTTATTGATGAAAATTTAACTAAAAATAGTAATATAACAACAGGTAAGGTATACTGGTCTGTAATATCTAAAGAGAGAAAAGGTGAATATTTAGGTGGTACTGTTCAGGTTATTCCTCATATAACTAATGAAATAAAGTCTAAGGTATATGAGGCGGCAGAAGAAAGTGATGCTGATGTTATCATAACTGAAATAGGAGGAACTGTAGGTGATATAGAATCTCAACCTTTCCTTGAAGCTATAAGACAAGTTAAGTTTGAAGCTGGAAAGGAAAATGTATGTTATATCCATGTTACGCTAGTTCCATATCTTCATAAAGCAGGCGAACTTAAAACTAAACCTACACAACACTCTGTAAAAGAGTTAAGGAGTATAGGTATTCAGCCTGATATCATAGTTTGCAGAACTGAAAAGCCTTTATCAGACGATTTAAAGAGCAAGATAGGCTTATTCTGTAATATTGATGGCAACTCTGTTGTTCAAAATTTAGATGCAGAAAATTTATATGAAGTTCCATTGCTTCTTCAAAGAGAAGGGTTAGACTCTTTAGTTTGTGATAAACTAAATTTAGAGGCAAGAAATATAAATAATGAATATTGGATAAAAATGGTAGAAGAATTTGAAAAATTAAAGGATGAAGTTAATATAGCTCTTGTTGGAAAATACGTTGAGCTTCATGATGCTTATATATCTGTAGTAGAGGCATTGAATCATGGTGGTTTAGCTAACAACGTTAAGGTAAATATTAATTGGATAAATGCAGAAGATATAAATTATAAAAATGTAAAAGATATTCTTGGAAAATCAGATGGTATATTAGTGCCAGGTGGTTTTGGTGATAGAGGAATTGAAGGAAAGATAGAAGCTATAAGATGGGCTAGAGAAAATAAAGTTCCATTCTTAGGGATATGCCTTGGTATGCAGTGTGCAGTTATTGAATTTGCCAGAAATGTATTGGGATATGAAGGAGCAAACAGTTCTGAAATAGCCTCTTCAACTAAATACCCTGTAATAGATCTGCTTCCAGATCAAAAAAATATTGAAGAAGTAGGCGGCACTATGAGATTGGGCGCTTATCCTTGTGCATTAGTAAATGATAGTAACGCTATTAAAGTCTATGGAAAAGATATGATTAAAGAAAGACATAGACATAGATATGAGTTCAATAATGATTATAGAGAGAAAATTGTTCAAGGTGGTCTTAACATAACAGGAACTAGCCCTGATGGCAGGCTTGTTGAAATTATAGAGATTAAAGATCATCCTTGGTTTGTTGGATGCCAATTTCATCCTGAATTGAAATCAAGACCTAATAATCCACATCCTCTATTTGTAGGATTCATTAAAAATGCAAAGAAGAGAACAAATAGATAAAAACTATGAGATAAGTTAGAAAAATATAAAGGAAATTTCTTAATCACCTTGAAGTATTTACAATAATGATTATAATTAAAATGAGTTTCTAAATTTAGTATAAGAATTTGTTTTAATGATAATAATTTTTAGTGCCACCTAAATATTAAAATGGGTTTTGTAAGAATACATAATTGGAGGTGCCGTATTGGTTAATAATAATTACGATGACATGACCTTGGTTGAGCTTCGTAAAATAGCTAAAGACAATAATATAAAAAATATAAGCAAGCTAAAAAAAGCCGAGCTTATAGAGGCTATAAAAAGCTTAGAGTCATCTAATGCTAATCCAGTTTCTATAGAAAGAAATGGAGTAGTACTAAAAGAAAAGATAACTCCAAAATCAAGTAATGAAGAAGTTCCTACAAGAAGCGAGAACTCAGTAAAGAGTTCAATAGATAATCAAGATGATAAGAAACAAAAACTAAAAAACATGATAAATGAGTCTGACTCGGTGTCGGGAATCTTGGATATAAATGAAAATAATAGTTTTGGATTCTTAAGATGCGAGAATTATCTTACTGGGAGTGACGATGTGTATGTTTCTCCTTCTCAAATAAGAAGATTTAATCTTAGGACAGGTGATGAAGTAAGAGGAAAAGTGAGAACTCCAAAAGAAGGAGAAAAATTTAAAGCTCTTCTTTATGTTGAAAGTGTAAATGGTGAAAGACCAGAAAAGGCAGTTATGAGAACGCCTTTTGAAAAACTTATCCCTATTTATCCGCAAGAAAGGTTAAGATTGGAAACTGATGATTCAAAAGACTTGTCTTCAAGACTAATGGATATAATATGTCCTATTGGTAAAGGACAAAGAGGTGTCATAGTAGCCCCACCTAAAGCTGGAAAGACTACTTTACTAAAAAAAGTAGCTCAAAACATATCTAAGAATTATCCGAATGTAAAACTGATAGTGCTTTTAATAGATGAAAGACCTGAAGAAGTTACAGACATGCAAAGATCGATTCAAGGAGAAGTTGTTTATTCTACCTTTGATGAGGAACCTATGAATCATACTAAAGTTGCGCAACTTGTTTTAGAAAGAGCAAAGAGGCTTGTTGAGTATGGTGATGATGTAGTTATACTTTTAGATAGTTTAACAAGACTTGCTAGAGCTTGCAATCTTACAATAACTCCAACAGGAAGAACTCTATCTGGAGGATTAGATCCAGGAGCTCTTATAATGCCTAAAAAATTCTTTGGGGCAGCAAGAAATATAGAAAAAGGCGGAAGTCTTACTATACTAGCTACTGCATTAGTTGAAACAGGAAGTCGTATGGATGACATGATATTCGAAGAATTTAAAGGTACTGGAAATATGGAAGTTCATTTGGACAGAAAACTTCAAGAGAGAAGAATATTCCCAGCTATTGATGTATACAAATCAGGAACAAGAAAAGAAGAACTTTTATTTACTGATGATGAGAAAGATGCTTCTTTTGCAGTTAGAAGAGTAATGTATAGAGATGGAAACATAGAAGATGTAACTGAAAATCTTATAAATTACTTATCAAAGACAGCTAACAATAATGAGTTTGTAGAGATAATAAAAAAGAGTGATATGTTCTCAAAATAAAGTATTTCTAGAGAGATAATTTTTAAATTATAGAATCTGCAGTGAGAAAATGAATGATTTCAATATCTCACTGCTTGTTTTATAATTTAAAAATTTACAAAAAATAAAAAAACCATGACAAGATTAGCTTGACATGGTTTTTTTATTGCTCTATGAATCTAAGTAGCTAAGGAAAAATTACGTTCTTTCCTTAAAAGTACTATTCCTCATTCTTTAAGTTGAACTTCTTGTTGAATCTTTCAACTCTTCCGCCAACGTCAACGATCTTTTGACGGCCAGTGAAGAATGGGTGGCACTTTGAGCATATTTCTACTTTTAGTTCCTTCTTAACAGAACCAGTTGTAAAAGTATTTCCACATGCGCACTTAACCACTGCATCATTGTGGTATTCTGGATGTATGCCTTCTCTCATTTTGTTCACCTCTTTCAAGTTGCGGTATACCCGCTTATAACTACTAGATTATATCATAAATTTAAAAGTTTAGTCAATAGAAAATGATATGAGTTTATGGTATAATCTTTAAGGATACTGTAAAGCGAAAAGGAGAAAAAAAGATGGCTAAACTTTACTTTAGATATGGAGCGATGAATTCGGGAAAGTCTACCAGTTTAATGCAGGTAGCATACAATTATGAAGAGCGTGGAATGAAGATAATTCTAATGAAGTCAGAGACAGACACAAAAGGTGGAGACAAAGTTTTGTCTAGACTTGGAGTTGATAGAAAAGTTGATATTATAGTAAAAAAAGAACAAAATATATTTGAACTGCTAGAAGAAAGATTAAGTAGTGAAGATATACATTGCATATTGGTTGATGAAGCTCAATTTTTAAAATCTCATCATGTAGATGAGTTATTTAAAATTGCTGTAATGAAAGATGTGCCCGTTATATGCTATGGATTACGAACAGATTTTCAAATGAACGGATTTGAAGGAAGTCAGCGGTTACTCCTTATAGCTCATAGTTTAGAAGAAATGAAAACTATTTGTGCCTGTGGAAGAAAGGCTATTTTAAACGGGAGAAAGATAAATGGCAGATTTGTATTTGAAGGGGAACAAGTTGCAATAGATAAGACTGACAATGTGGAATACGAATCTTTATGTGGAAAATGCTACTTTGAACAAAAGGGTGAATATGAAAAATAAAGATAAGGATAGGTAGGGGAAATATGAAGAGAAAATGCAATGTGGGAGGTCAGGCTGTAATAGAAGGCGTTATGATGCGTGGTGAGAAAGGCATTGCTACCGCAGTTAGAAAACCAAATGGTGAAATAACCATAGATTTAAAAAAACAGACGCCATTAAATAAAAGAAATAAGTTTTTTTCACTCCCTATAATAAGAGGTTTTTTAGCTCTTATAGATTCACTAGTTATAGGAATTAAAACATTAAATTTTTCAGCATCTTTTTTTGAAGATGATGAAGAACCATCTAAGACTTACGAATTTATGAATAAAATTTTTAAAGGAAAAGCTGACGATATAATAATGGGCATAACTACGATTTTATCTTGTGTGCTTTCCGTAGGATTGTTTATAATAGTGCCAACTATTATAGCTCAATTTTTTAAACGTATGGGGATATCGAGCATAGGGCTTAATTTTATAGAGGGCATTATAAGGGTTATTTTATTTCTGATGTATATAGTTCTTATAAGCAAACTTGATGATATATATAGACTTTTTCAATATCATGGAGCAGAGCATAAAACTATATTTTGCTATGAGGATGGATTGGAACTTACAGTAGAAAATGTAAAGAAATTCGGTAGGCTTCATCCTAGGTGTGGGACTAACTTTATGTTTTTAGTTGTTCTTGTAAGTATAGTACTTTTTTCATTTACTGGATGGGGAAGTGTGACGGAAAGAATTATATCAAGACTTTTACTTTTACCAGTGGTTTCAGGATTAACTTTTGAAATCATAAAATGGTTAGGGGCTTCCGATAGCGCTATAGGAAAAGTTGTAGCGTATCCTGGATTAAAATTACAGCTTTTAACTACAAAGGAACCTGATGATAAACAAATAGAGGTTGCTATAGCATCTTTAAAGTCGGCTGAAGGGGTACCTATAGAAAAAACAATTGGTGAGCTTTTAAATGAATCTAATGAAAAACTAAAGGGAGTAAGCGAAACTTATATTTTAGATGGTCAGCTTATGATGGAAAAAATAATAGGAAAAGATAGAATTTATATAATGACTAATAGATCTGAAAAGCTGACTTTGGACCAGGAAGCAGAATTTAGAGAGCTTTTACAGAAAAGAGAAGATAATATGCCTATGAAATATATATTAGGACATACTGAATTTATGGGTATAGATTTTTATGTTGAAAAAGGTGTACTTATACCAAGAAACGATACTGAAATACTTGTAGAAGAAGCAATAAATATTATAAAATCTATTGAAAGTGACAAAATTAAAATCTGTGATTTATGTTGTGGTTCGGGAGCTATAGGGTTGTCTTTAGCCAAGATTCTAGATAAAGTTAAAGTGGACCTTATAGATATAGAAGAGATACCTAAAAAAGTTACAGAAATAAATATAGAAAAACTTGAGTTGAAAGAAAAGTGCACGTTTATCCATAGTGATCTTCTAGAAAAAGTCATAAAAGAAAATAGGATGTATCAAGTCTTAGTAAGTAATCCACCATATATAAAAGCTGATTATATAGATGAACTTATGAAAGATGTAAAAGATTATGAGCCTAAAACAGCTTTAGATGGAGGAATTGACGGCCTTGATTTTTATAGGGAGATTGCAAAAGAAGCATTGAATGTTTTGGAGGAAAATGGATATATAATTTTCGAAATAGGTCATGATCAAGGAGAAGATGTTAAAGCTATATTGAATCAAAACGGATATGTTAATGTAAGGATAGTACAGGATTTAGCAGGAAAAGATAGAGTTGTATTAGGAGTGAAAGTATCTAGTGTTGATTAGGAATTAGCTTTTGTGATATAATAATAAACTATGAAAATATGATTACGGAGTGATAAAGAGAATGTTAAATAAGCTTAATTTTATAGAAGCAAAGTACGATGAATTATCGATGAAAATAAGTGATCCTTCAGTAATGGCAAATCAAAAAGAGTGGCAGAAGCTTTGTAAGGAACATGCGGATTTGGAAGAAGTTGTAGCTAAATTTAAAGAATACAAAAAAGCTGAGGAAGACATAGAATTCAACAAGGAGATAATAGAAACTGAGAGTGATAAAGAACTTAAAGAGATGGCTCAGGAAGAACTTAAAGAGCTCGTTGCAGACAAAGAAAGATTAGCAGAAGATCTAAAAGTACGTTTACTACCTAAAGACCCTAATGATGACAAGAACGTATTCGTAGAAATTAGAGGTGGAGCAGGTGGAGATGAAGCAGCATTATTTGCAGCTAATCTTTTTAGAATGTACACAAGATATGCAGAAAATAGAAGATGGAAAGTTGAGCTTATGTCTGCCAATGAAACAGATATCGGAGGTTTCAAGGAAGTTGTATTCATGGTAAAAGGACACGGAGCATATTCAAGATTAAAGTATGAGAGCGGAGTTCATAGAGTGCAAAGAGTACCTGACACAGAATCAAGTGGAAGAATTCACACATCTACTGCTACAGTTGCAGTGCTTCCAGAAGTTGATGATGTTGATATTGATGTAAATCCAAGTGATTTAAAAATAGATGTATTTAGAGCATCTGGAAATGGTGGTCAGTGCGTAAATACTACAGACTCAGCTATAAGAATGACTCACTTACCAACAGGACTTGTTGTATCATGTCAGGATGAAAAATCTCAGCTTAAGAATAAAGAAAAAGCCCTTAAAATATTAAAGGCTAGATTATATGAAAAGGCTGAAGCTGAAAGAAATGCAAGCATAGCAGAAGATAGAAAGAGTCAGGTTGGAACTGGTGATAGAAGTGAAAGAATAAGAACGTATAACTATCCTCAAGGAAGAGTAACAGACCACAGAATAGGACTTACTCTTTACAAGCTTGAAACTTTCTTAAATGGAGATATAGATGAGATAATAGATGCCCTTATAACAACTGATCAGGCTGAAAAGATGAAGTCTATGGGAAATACAGAAGAACTTTAAAAATAATTAGTGAATGGGGGATCCCATTCGCTACATTAATATTTATATAAATATTATCAGGGGTGGAGCTATGAATATTGATAAAGCCATAAGAAAGCAGAGGAGATCTTACAAGATATTTATGCTTACTATGAGCTTTATTTTTTTAATATTACCTACGGCACTATTTGCAACAGAACTCCGCAAAAACTTATTTTTAGTATCTTATATGGTGATCATAGAATTGTTGGTGGCTATGTCCATGTTTATAAGAGCGAATCAAGAAAGGTTGGAGTTTGAGTACGGTAATAATAAACTTAAGATATCTGTAGGGCTTATCAGAAAAAATTATGTTATCTTTTGTGATAAGGTTGCATTAGTGCATACAGAAGATAAAGAAGATGATTTTTCAATAATAATAGTCACTACGCTAAAGTTTAGAAATAAAAAAATAAGGCTTATTGGAAAAGAATTTTTGAAACGATACCCTTATGTAGGTAATGAATATCTCAAACTAAAAAGGAAAGAACCTGAAAAACACTTTTATTATATAGTCATTAAAAAAGGTGGATTAAAAAAATACATATTATTGGATACAATATATAAGAGTTCTGTAAAAGCTGTATTTACAGATGAGGCAATAGAAAATATAAAAAAAGCTAGAGCGGTATAAAAGTTATATTTTCTTTCTTCCATAAATAAACTTAGTAATGGAGGAGGGAGAGTATGAATCTTATTTTTATAATAATAGTGAGTTCTGTAATATCTCTTATAGGTACTATGATAGGTGCTTCTATAGGTGTGTTCGTTAAGAATCCAAGCCAAAAGTTTATTGGTGGATCTATGGGGTTTGCAGGAGGATTAATGCTGTCTGTAGTAGCCTTTGATTTAATACCAGAAGCTATGGAAAAAACTGGATTTTGTAATGTGATATTCTTTTATATCATAGGTATTGTAATAATATATGCTATAGATAGGGTTACAGACAATGGAGCTTCAAACTCCTATGTTAAAGTAGCATTCATAACATCATTAGGACTTATGTTACATAACTTTCCAGAGGGAGTTATAATGGGATGCGGTTTTTTAGCAGGAAAGAGTTTAGGGTTTAAGATGAGTCTTATAATAGCTATTCATGATATACCAGAAGGTTTAGCTGTGACAACACCTCTTATGGCAGCTCACAAGAGCCCTGCCAAAGTTCTTTTGTATGCTTTTATTACTGCACTTCCTACTGCTTTTGGAGCTATACTTGGAGTAGGGCTTGGAAATATATCGGATAAATTTTTAGGTATGTGTCTGTCTATAGCCTCTGGAATAATGATGTATGTAGTATTTGGAGAACTTATACCGGAATCGAACAATTTAGGAAGTAATGTTATAAATACAGTAAGTTTGTTAGTTGGGGTAACGCTAGGACTTATAATGATGAATGTTATGTGATTTACAAGGAGGATTTAAAGTTGAAAACGGAGATAGCTGTTATTGATGAAAAGAACATAGATATGTCAAAAGTAAAAAAGGCAGCAGCAATAATAAGGCGTGGAGGCGTTGTTGCATTTCCAACAGAAACTGTTTATGGACTTGGAGCCAATGCTTTTGATGAAGAAGCTGTAAAAAAAATTTTTATAGCAAAAGGAAGACCTCAAGACAATCCTTTGATAGTTCATATTCAAAGTGTTGATGAATTAGAAAATTTAGTGTATGATATATCAGATGTAGCAAAAAAACTAATGAACAAATTTTTTCCTGGTCCTATTACTATAATTTTGAATAAAAAAGAAAGTATACCTGATGTGACTAGTGCAGGTCTTAAGACTATAGGAATAAGGATGCCTAAAAACAAAATAGCGCTAGCGCTTATAAAAGAATCAGGAGTACCTATAGCAGCACCTTCTGCTAATATTTCAGGAAGACCTAGTCCTACGGATGTGGAAAGATGTATAGAGGACTTAGAAGGAAGAGTTGAAGGGATATTAGGTGGACCATGTAGTGAAATTGGAGTTGAATCAACTATAGTTGACTGTACTGTAGAACCTCCTTGTGTATTAAGACCAGGAGGAATAACTTTAGAACAGCTTAGGGAAGTTGATATTGATATTTATATGGATAAGGCAATTATGCAAAAACCAAGTAAAGATTTAAAGCCTAAGGCTCCAGGAATGAAGTACAGGCATTATGCACCTAAAGCACCATTAAAAATTATAGAAGGAAATGTAGAACAAACTGTTGCAAAAATTAATGAAATGTTGCAAAATTATATAGATGATAACAAGAAGGTAGGAATACTTGCTTGTGATGAGACAAAAAGTCGTTATAAAGACGGCATTGTACTTTCTCTAGGAAGTTTGGATAATATGCAGGAAATAGCATCAAACTTATTTGAAGCGTTAAGACATCTTGATGATTTAGATGTTGATATAATATTATCAGAATCCTTTGAAGAAAGAGGAATTGGGGTAGCCATAATGAATAGGTTAAGAAAGGCTGCGGGTTTTAATATTGTAAGAGTATAGAAGGAGGTAAAGATGAAAATACTATTTGTATGCACAGGAAACACTTGTAGAAGTCCTATAGCAGAAGCTATATTTAATAAAAAGTGTCAAATAGAAGGCGTAGAAGCTATTTCGGCAGGTATCTCTGTAGTCCCATATAGTGTTACATCTAAAAATTCTTCTTATATAGTTTTTAAAAATCTAGATATAGATATAAGCAAAAGAGTTTCTGTTCAGCTTACGAAAGAAACTATAAATTCTTGTGACTTGATTTTGACAATGACTCAATATATTAGAAATATTCTAAAAAATAATTTTTCTGAAAAAGCAGAGTGCATTTACACCCTAAGCGACTTTATTGGAGCAGAGGGTGATATTATAGACCCTTACGGTGGGGATATTTTCTTATATGGAGAGACTTACAAAGAGTTAGAAAAGAAAATAGAGTTACTGTTAACAAAATTAAAAGAAGATATGAGTATTTAAGTATACTACTATCTTCTTTTTTGCAATAATCAAAAAAATATAAACAAATTGGAGGTATTACTATGAAAATAGCAATAGGATGCGACCACGGTGGATTTCAATTAAAGGAGGAAGTAAAAAAGCATCTTTCTCAAAAAGGTATAGAATTTGAGGATTTTGGTACATATAGTGAGGAATCTTGTGACTATCCAGACATAGCAGCATGTGTTGGCGAGAAAGTAGTAGCAAAAGAATTTGAACTTGGAATATTAATTTGTGGTACTGGTATAGGAATAGGTATAGCTGCAAATAAAATTCCAGGAGTTAGAGCAGCTTTATGCAGTGATACATTTAGTGCTCATGCAACTAGACAGCACAATAATGCAAATATCTTAACAATGGGTCAAAGAGTAGTTGGTCCTGGACTTGCATTAGATATAGTAGATACATTTTTAAATTCTTCTTTTGAAGGAGATAGACATCAAAGAAGAATAGATAAAATATCAGCAATAGAAAATAAATATAAGAAATAGGAGTGAATAGAATGAGAAAAGTTATACAAATATCACACCCACTAATACTACACAAATTATCTTTTATAAGAGATAAGAACACTGGATCTAAGGATTTTAGAGATCTTGTAAGCGAAGTTGCTATGCTTATGGCATATGAAGTTACTAGAGATGTACAAACTACGGATATAGAAATAGAAACTCCTATCTGTCAAACTACATGTAAAACTTTAGCAGGTAAGAAAATGGCTATAGTTCCAATATTGAGAGCTGGACTTGGAATGGTGGATGGAATGTTAAATCTAATACCAGCTGCTAAGGTTGGACATATAGGATTATATAGAGATGAAGAAACTTTACAACCAGTTGAGTATTTCTGCAAATTACCTCAGGATATAGAAGAAAGAGATGTTATAGTTGTAGATCCAATGCTTGCTACAGGTGGATCTGCTGCTGATGCTATAACACTTCTTAAGAAAAGAGGAGCAAGAAATATAAAATTAATGGTGCTTATAGCAGCGCCAGAAGGATTAAAAGCTGTTATGGATGTACATCCAGATGTAGATGTATATACTGCTTCTGTTGATGAAAAGCTTAATGAGAATGGGTATATAGTTCCAGGTCTTGGAGATGCAGGAGATAGGTTATTCGGAACAAAGTAAAACTTAAAATTAAAACTTTCTTAAAAAGGCTGTAGAGACCAAGGGTTCTACAGCCCTTTTATTTACTTACAGGGGGATTTAGGGTATAATTTAGGTGTTTAAGTAAATGTATCGAGATAAAAGGAGATTTTAGGGATATATGGATAGAAGAGATAAACATAATTATTATTTAGATATAGCTCAAACTGTTTTAGAAAGAGGAACATGTTTAAGAAGAAATTATGGGTCAATAATAGTAAATAATGATGAAATTATATCAACTGGATATACAGGAGCACCTAGAGGAAGAAAAAACTGTATAGATCTAAATATGTGCATAAGAGAAAAGTTTAAAGTACCAAGGGGTACCCACTACGAATTATGTAGAAGTGTTCATAGTGAAGCAAATGCAATTATAAGTGCTGCTAGAAAGAATATGATAGGAGCTACTTTATATTTAGTAGGAAAGGATTGCGGTACAGGAAAGCTTGTGGAAGATGCCAATTCATGTGCTATGTGTAAGAGGCTTATCATAAATTCAGGAATTAAGCAGGTCATAGTAAGAGTAAGTGGAGATAAGTATAATATAATAGATGTAGAAGATTGGATAAGAGAAGATGATTCTTTAGACATGATTACGGGATACTAAAATAAATTTAGATAGGAAGAATATATATGGGTGATATAAAACTAGCTGTTATATCTTTTCTTATATCTTTAGGCGTAACTCCTTTTGTGAGGAAATTAGCTTTTAAAATAGGAGCTGTAGATGTACCTAAAGAAGCGAGAAAGATTCATAATAAGCCGATGCCTAGAATGGGTGGATTTGCTATTTTTATAGCTTTTGTTTTTGGGCTTGTGATAAGCAAGAGAGCGATAACTACAACGGAGAGAGGAATAATAATAGGAGCCACTGTAATTGTGATAGGTGGAATATTAGATGATGTCATGGATTTAAAGCCAAAGAGCAAACTTGCATTTCAAGTGCTTGCAGCTGTGATTCTTATATTTCATGGCATATACATAAATTCAATAACAAATCCTTTTTCATCTTTGAGTGATGGATTTATAAATATAAATATATTTGCGATTCCAATGACCATAATATGGGTTGTAGGAATTACTAATGCTCTAAATCTAATTGATGGGCTTGACGGGCTTGCAGCAGGAGTTGGTTTTATAGCATCAGTAACTATATACATGGTTGCAATATTGGCTGAAAGAAATAGTGTTGCCACACTTACAGCTATATTAGCTGGATCAATACTAGGATTTTTGCCACATAATTTTAACCCTGCGTCAATATTTATGGGCGATACAGGGTCACAGCTTTTAGGATTTCTTCTTGCTGCTATATCTATGGAAGGAGCGGTTAAGTCAGCTACTACGTTTGTAATAGTAGTACCAATATTAGCTTTAGGACTTCCTATTTATGATACTTTATTTGCTGTTATAAGAAGAAAGGTAAATGGTAAATCTATAATGGAAGCTGATAGAGGACATTTGCACCATAGATTATTAGATTTGGGACTCAGCCAAAGGCAGAGTGTTATAATAATGTATTTAATAAGTGCTTGCCTTGGAGCAATTGCTATACTGGCTATGGAAATAAGTACGAAAAAAGCTTATTTCTTATTAGTTTCGGTTATAGTATTAATTGCTGGAGTAGCGTGGAAAATGGGATTTTTTAAGAAAAGTATTTAGCGTTAGGAGAGAAAATAATGGAAAAAATTAAGATTATGACTATATTTGGAACTAGACCAGAAGCTATCAAGATGGCTCCATTAGTTAAAGAATTAGAAAGCAGAGATGAAATAGAGTCGATAGTATGCGTGACAGCTCAGCATAGGCAGATGCTTGACCAAGTTTTAGATCTTTTTGAGATAACACCTCAATATGATTTAAACATAATGCAGACAAAACAGACTTTAACAGGTATAACTAATAGGGTGCTAGATGGGCTAGAGAAAATATATGATGATGTTGAACCTGATATGATATTAGTTCATGGAGATACTACAACAACATTTGCGGGAGCTTTATCAGCATTTTATAAACAAATTAAGGTTGGGCATGTGGAAGCCGGACTTAGAACATTTGATAAATATTTCCCATTTCCAGAAGAGATGAATAGAAAGCTTACTGGAGCTATAGCTGATTTACACTTTGCTCCAACGCTAGGATCTAAAGCAAACCTTTTAAGAGAAGGTGTAAGTGAAGATCAAGTTATCATAACAGGAAACACAGTAATAGATGCTATGGAGTTTACAGTAGAAGATAATTATAAATTTGATACAGAAGAGCTTAATAATATAGATTTTGAAAATAAAAAAGTAATAATGGTAACAGCCCATAGAAGAGAAAACTGGGGAGAAGGCATAGAAAATATATGTAAGGCTCTAAAGAATATAGTTGAAACTAATGAAGATGTAGAGCTTGTTTATCTTGTCCACTTAAATCCAATAGTTAAAGATGTAGTTTGTAAATATTTAGATAATATGGAGAGAGTACATCTTTTATCCCCACTTGATACAAAAGAGACTCACAATCTTATGAATAAATGCTTTATGGTTATGACAGATTCAGGAGGATTACAAGAGGAAGCGCCTCATCTAGGAAAACCTGTTTTAGTTTTAAGAGATGTTACAGAAAGACCAGAAGCTGTAGAAGCAGGAACTGTAAAATTATTAGGTACGGATTTTGATAGAATATGTGAAGAAGCTAACAAGCTATTAATGGATACAGAGGCTTATAAGAATATGAGCAAGGCTATAAACCCATATGGAGATGGTATGGCCTCAAAGAGAATTGTTGATTCAATACTAAAATACTATAAAATGACCGATAGAATTATTGAAGAGTTTAAAATAAAATAAATTAATTAAGTTTTTTGTAAATTTACATAATTCCCTTGAAGTATTTATAAAAAAAATATATAATACAAGTATGTTAATAATTTATCAATTACATATATATAAATAGGGGGGTCCAAGTTATGAAAGAAGTAGTTATAGCAAGTGCTGTAAGAACAGCGTTAGGAACATTTGGAGGAACGTTAAAATCAACTCCAGCAGTTGATTTAGGAGCTTTAGTAATAAAAGAAGCTTTAGCAAAAGCTGGTGTAAATGCAAGTGAAGTTGATGAAGTTGTAATGGGAAATGTTCTTCAAGCAGGATTAGGACAAAACACAGCTAGACAAGCAACTGTAAAAGCTGGTCTACCAGAAGAAGTTCCAGCAATGACAATAAATAAAGTTTGTGGATCAGGATTAAGAGCAGTAAGCCTTGCTTGCCAAATGATATTAGCAGGAGATGCTGATGTTATAGTTGCAGGTGGAATGGAAAATATGTCAAGAGCTCCATACGTTTTAGATAACGCAAGATGGGGACAAAGAATGAATGATGGAAAAATGGTTGATGAAATGGTAAAAGATGGTCTATGGGAAGCATTCAATGACTATCACATGGGAATAACTGCTGAAAATATAGCTGACCAATGGAATATAACTAGAGAAGAACAAGATGCATTTGCTGCAAAATCTCAACAAAAAGCTGAAGCAGCAATAAAATCAGGAAGATTTAAGGATGAAATAGTTCCAGTTGTTATACCTCAAAGAAAAGGAGATCCAATAGTATTTGATACTGATGAGCATCCTAAATTTGGAACAACAACTGAAAAATTAGCTAAGCTTAGACCAGCATTCAAAAAAGATGGTACAGTTACAGCTGGTAACGCTTCAGGATTAAATGACGGAGCTGCTGCATTAGTTGTAATGTCTGCTGAAAAGGCTAAAGAATTAGGCGTTAAGCCATTAGTTAAAATAGTATCTTATGGATCAAAAGGATTAGATCCAAAGATAATGGGATATGGACCATTCCATGCTACAAAGAAAGCTTTAGAAAAAGCTAACCTAAATGTAGAAGATTTAGATTTAGTAGAAGCAAATGAAGCTTTTGCATCTCAAAGCATAGCTGTATCAAGAGATTTACATTTTGATCTAGAAAAAGTTAATGTTAACGGAGGTGCTATAGCATTAGGACACCCAATTGGAGCTTCAGGAGCTAGAATATTAGTTTCTTTAATCCATGAAATGTTAAAGAGAGAAGATGCTAAAAAAGGTTTAGCAACTCTTTGCATAGGTGGAGGAATGGGAACTGCTGTAATAGTAGAAAAGTGCTAATATATAGATAAAATTTTATAAGTCTTATATAAAAATAAGTGAGAGTACTACTCTCGCTTATTTTTATTGTAATGAATATTATTGCTCTAGGATTAAGAAAGAGAGTATATTAGAATATAAAAATCTTTGTACAAAATAAAGAGTGAAAAAATAAAATTTTAAATCTTTTGATTTTTATCGGGAGATTTAAAATTTTGGGTTTATAAAATTTTAAAATGCATAAAATAAGTTGAAGACAATATTGTAGTCATGTAAAAAAGATGGAAAAAATATATAATCTTTCAAGTGATAATGAAATGGACAGTAACTTATAAAAAAGTAATTATAACTGTATAGCTTGAGATATAACGTATACAGATAGAAGAATAAGAAAAAAATAAAAATAAAAATAAATTTTTCATGAATAATTTACAGTTAAAACCTTCATTTTTCAGATATATAGAAAATATAAAAAATTAATTTGATAAAAATAGCAGTGATATTTATTGAAAGTATTATAAAAAGACTTCGTGAAAACATTTTCTGGTAATCAGTTTCGTAAATGAATAAATTGATACATTTCAGACAAATGCATTAATAAGACTCATAGTATTTAATATGATAGAAAAATGGAAGAAAATAAAGCTAGAAAGATTATTGACTATTAAATATTGGGAAATCCTATGTAAATTGATATATATAGCTGAATTTAAAAAAATATAAGATTTTGTTAAAAAAAAATACAGCTATATAATGAATCAGTAGTCAAGTGGAAGGAGAATTTCCATGGATAAAGTAATTGCCAAAATGATAAATTCAATATTGAAATATAATTTGTACCTAGGTGCCATTTTAGGAATTTATATCTTTATTAACCCGAAACAGGCAGTTTTATTGATTCTTGGACTATTTGTTGGTACTGGGAACTTTATCTTGAGTACCATTGTTAACAGCTATTTTATGAAACCAGAAGGAGCTTTGGGAGCAATAAGATTTATAACTTTTGCAAGAATACTAGTGGTTGTTGCTATAGGAGCTATTATATTTGTATATAATAAGTTAAATGTTCTCTTATATGCTATCGGGTTTACACTTCATTTCATAGGAATAGTTATGTATGGAATTAGAGATTCTCATAAGGAAGGAAGTGAATAAGGGGATGGAGTCAGCAGAGCCTATATTTACTTTTACAGTAGGAAGTATTCCTATTGATATAACCATAAATCTTGTAATTCAATGGATTATAATGATTTTACTAATTGGGGCGGCTTTGTTTTTTTCTAAAAATTTAAAAGAAGTCCCAGATAAAAAACAAACTATTATAGAGAGTTTTGTAGGGTTCATTAGAGGACTGGTAGATGAGAATATGGGAGATGGATATAAAACATTTGTCCCATTTGTTGGAACCATATCAGTTTATCTTCTAGCTATGAATTTTACAGGTCTTATTGGACTAAAACCTCCCACTCAAAGTTACGGTGTAGCATTGAGTATGGGAATTATAACATTCCTTGTAATTCAAGGATATACTATCAAAAAACTTGGACTTTTGCATTATTTTGCAGGATATGGGAAACCTTTTGCAGTAATGCTTCCCTTGAATCTTTTAGAGAGGGTAATGCTTCCTGTATCGCTTAGTTTAAGACTTTTTGGAAACATGTTTGCAGCCACCTATATAATGTCTATGGCCTACAGCAGCTTAGATAAAATAGGATGGATTGCACAAATCGGGCTTCCTATCCCGCTTCACTTATATTTTGATGTGTTTGATGGGACGATCCAAATGATAATATTCTTAATGATATCAATGATTAATATAAAAGTAATAGCTGAACATTAGTTTTAAGGAGGAATTTTAAATGAGTGCTGAAGGATTATTAGCAGTAAAAGCTATCGCGGCAGCAATAGCAGTATTAGTAGGAATAGGAGCAGGTATATCTACAGGGTTATCTACAGGTAAAGCTGTTGAAGCTATCTCAAGACAACCAGAGGCAAGTGGAAAAATAATTAGTGCTCTTTCAATTGGTAATGGATTTGCAGAAGCAACAGCAATTTATGGATTCTTAATTTCTATATTATTACTAGTACTAAAGTAAACACAAAATTTTCTTGAGTAGGACATTAAAGTCCTACTCAAAATTAAAATTACTATAATAATATAAAAAATTAGGCCTGGAAGGGAGGCTTTAATTAAGATATGGGAATAAACTGGTCGGAGTTTACTGGATCATTAGTAAACTTTTTAATCATATATATAATATTGAAAAAGGTGCTTTTTGATAAAGTCAACAAGATTTTAGATGAAAGGCAGAAAAAGACGGAAGAAAGTATAGAAAAAACAAAAGATAGATTAAAAGAAGCAGAGGAAATAAAGTTAAAAAATCAAGAAGAATTAAAGAATATAAAGAGTGAAGGTAAAAAGATAGTTGAAGCTAACAAGAAAAAGGCTAATGACTTATATGATGAAATAATAAATGAAGCTCATAAAGAAGCTAGTCTTATAATGGAAAGAGCTAATACCGAAATTGCAAGAGACAAGAAGAAGGCAGAAGATGAAGTAAAGACTAAAGCTATAGATATAGCTGTTATGCTTTCGGAAAAAGCTATGCAAGAAACCATAGATGAAAAGAAGCATAGAGAAATCATTGATGACTTTATATCTAAGGTAGGTATTTAATATGTATGAGTATCTAGATAGGAGATATGCATTAGCTCTTTATAATGTAGCAGAAGAAAAAGGAAAAGTAGAAGAATATCTTAGCAATCTTAGAGAAATAGTTGAACTTATAGATAACAATGAGGAATTTCAACAGATAATAAAACATCCTCAGATAAGTACTTCAAAAAAGAAAAAGACATTCATAAAGATTTTTAAAGGTCATATAGATGAGGATCTTTTATCCTTCCTTTTAATTCTTATTGAAAAAGATAGAATTCTTTATTTAAAAGAAAAACTTAACGAAATGGAAAAAATTCATCTAGAAAAGATGAATACAATGATAGCAGAAATTAAAACTGTGATTCCTTTAAATGAAGAAGAAAAAGAAAATTTAATACTAAAATTATCTGAAAAATATAAGAAAAATATAGTATTAAAAGAAGAGATAGATGAATCAATAATTGGCGGTGTCTTTGTAAAAGTAGGCAACGATGTAATAGATGGAACTATAAAATCAAGATTAAAAGATATGAAAAAACTAGTTCAGAGTAGGGATTAGAGGTGAAAGCATGAATATCAAACCAGAAGAAATTACTTCTATAATTAAAGGTGAAATAGAGAGATATGAAAAGAAAATACAGACAATTGACTCAGGAACTATCATACAAATTGGAGATGGTATAGCTAGAGTATATGGTTTAGATGAATGCATGGAAGGAGAACTTTTAGAGTTTCCTAGAGGAGTCTATGGAATGGCTTTAAACTTAGAGCAAGATAATGTTGGATGCGTTCTTCTTGGATCTGAGGAAGGCATAAAAGAAGGAGATATAGTAAAGAGAACTGGAAAGATAGTTGATGTTCCAGTTGGTGATGAGCTTATCGGAAGAGTAGTAGATTCATTAGGAGAACCTTTAGATGGGAAAGGACCTATAAAGGCTGATGAAATGAGACCTATAGAAGTTCAAGCACCAGGTGTAATTGATAGACAGTCAGTAAGAGAACCTCTTCAAACAGGTATAAAAGCAATAGACTCTATGGTTCCTATTGGAAAAGGACAGAGAGAACTTATAATAGGGGACAGACAGACTGGAAAAACAGCTATAGCTTTAGATGCAATAATAAATCAAAAAGGAAAAGATGTTATATGTATTTATGTAGCTATAGGACAAAAGCAATCTACAGTAGCTCATATAGTAAATACTCTAAAAGAGATGGGGTCTATGGATTATACTATAGTGGTATCTTCAACAGCATCAGATACAGCACCTCTTCAATTCATCGCTCCTTATGCTGGATGTAGCATGGGAGAATATTTCATGAACAAAGGAAAAGATGTATTGATAGTTTATGATGATTTATCTAAACATGCTGTAGCGTACAGAGCAATGTCATTACTTTTAAGAAGATCTCCAGGTAGAGAAGCTTATCCAGGAGATGTATTCTATATTCATTCAAGACTTTTAGAAAGAGCAGCTAAGCTTTCAGATGAATTAGGTGGTGGATCATTAACTGCACTACCAATAATAGAAACTTTAGCAGGAGATATAACGGCGTACATTCCTACAAATGTTATTTCTATTACTGATGGACAGATTTTCTTAGAGTCAGAATTGTTCTATGCAGGTCAAAGACCAGCTATAAATGCAGGTATATCTGTATCAAGAGTTGGTGGAAATGCTCAAATAAAAGCTATGAAACAAGTATCAGGGACTCTTAGATTAGAACTTGCTCAATATAGAGAACTTGCAGCATTTGCTCAATTTGGATCTGATTTAGATAAAGAATCAAAGAACAGACTTGAAAAAGGTAAGAGACTTACTGCAATATTAAATCAAGGTCAGTATAACCCTATGTCTGTTGAAAATCAAATAATGATTCTTTATGCAGGAGTAAACAATCATCTTATGGATATACCAGTATTGAAGATGAGTGAGTTTGAAAAAGAATTTTTAGAATTTATGAATACTCATCATAGAGATATTGGAAAAGGTATTTTAGAAAAGAAGAAGTTAGATGATGAACTAAAAGAAAAATTAAACTCAGCTATTGATGAATTCAAAAAAATATTTTTAGCTTAGTAAAGCCCATAAGAATATGCGAAATATGAGTTTAAGGAGGTGGGCGTATGGCAGGAGCAGGACTCATAGCCATAAAGAGAAGAATTAAGTCTGTAACCAACACAAAGAAAATAACTAAGGCCATGGGACTTATAGCCACTTCTAAGTTAAGAAAAGTCAAGGTCATCATGGAATTTAATGATAGATATAACACTCAATTAGAGGATATAGAAAAAGATATACTTTCTTTAGTTGATGGACATTCATGTAAATTTATAACAGCAAATTCATCTAATAAGAAATTATATCTGGTATTTACATCTGATTCTGGATTTTGCGGAGGATACAATGGAAATATTGTAAATACTGCACTAGAAACTATAAAAAAAGATAGAGAAAATAATCTTATCATGATATTGGGACAAAAAGGAAGAGAGTATTTAAGACGTTTTAAGTACGAAACTACAGCTGAATATGTGGAACTTTCAGATGTACCTAATATGAAAGAAGCAAGAGTGATAGCAGATGATGTAATAAGGCTTTTTGAAAATGAAGAAGTTGGTGAAGTTTATCTTGTATATACAAAATTTATGTCCTCTGTAAAACAGAATCCTGTGGTAGAAAAACTTCTACCTCTAGAAAAGCCTGAAATTAAAGGTGCAGAAGACAGATTCATATATGAGCCACAACCAAGAAATATGGTAGAAGATGTGGTTAATATGTATATAAGAAGCAAAATATTAAACAGTCTTATGACGGCAAAGCTTAGCGAACACAGTTCTAGAATGACTGCAATGGATGGCGCTAGCAAAAATGCTGATGATATATTAGAAAAATTAAACTTAAAATATAATAGGATTAGGCAGACCTTCATAACTCAAGAAATTACTGAAATAGTGGGAGGAACAGAAGCCCAAAAATAGGAGGGGAAAATAATGCCAGCTAATGTAGGTAAGGTAATACAAATAATAGGACCAGTTATAGATATAAAATTCCAATCAGAATGTCTTCCAAATATACTAAATGCAATAGAAATAGATTTAGAAGATGGAAGAAAAATAATAGCAGAAGTTGAACAGCACGTTGGTGACGATATAATAAGAGCTATAGCAATGGAAGCTACAGAAGGATTAAAAAGAGGGATGTCAGCAGTAGATACTGGAAAGCCAATATCAGTACCTGTTGGAGACGAAGTGCTTGGAAGATTATTTAATGTTTTAGGAAATCCTATAGATGGAAAAGAAGAGTTTAAAACTCCTGAAAAAGCAGCTATTCATAGAAAAGCTCCATCTTTTGAAGAACAGGCAGTATCTCCAGAAATGTTTGAAACTGGAATAAAAGTAATAGATCTTATAGCTCCATACCAAAAAGGTGGAAAGATAGGTTTATTTGGTGGTGCAGGTGTAGGAAAAACTGTACTTATTCAAGAACTTATAAACAATATAGCTAAGGAACATGGTGGATTATCTGTTTTTACAGGAGTAGGAGAAAGAACTAGAGAAGGAAATGACCTTTATAATGAAATGAAAGAGTCAGGTGTTTTAGATAAAACAGCTTTAGTATTTGGACAAATGAATGAGCCGCCAGGAGCGAGAATGAGAGTTGCTCTTACAGGGCTTACTATGTCTGAATATTTCAGAGACAAGGGTCAAGATGTACTTTTATTTATAGATAATATATTTAGATTTATACAAGCAGGTTCAGAAGTATCAGCTCTTCTTGGAAGAATACCAAGTGCTGTTGGATATCAGCCAACACTTGCTACAGAAATGGGAGCTCTTCAAGAAAGAATAACATCAACAACAAATGGATCAATAACATCTGTTCAGGCTGTTTATGTTCCAGCGGATGACTTAACAGACCCGGCCCCAGCGACAACTTTTGCTCACTTAGATGCAACAACAGTTTTATCTAGATCAATAGTTGAGCTTGGAATATACCCAGCTGTTGATCCTCTAGAGTCATCTTCAAGAATGCTTGACCCAAGAGTAGTTGGAGAAGAGCATTATGAAGTAGCTACAAAGGTTAAGCATATACTTGAAAGATATAAAGAACTTCAAGATATAATAGCTATATTAGGAGTAGATGAACTTGCTGATGAAGACAAAATTATAGTATCAAGAGCTAGAAAGATACAAAGATTTTTATCACAGCCATTTACAGTAGCAGAACAATTCACAGGAATGAAAGGTAAATTTGTACCTATAAAAGAAACTATAAGAGGTTTTAAAGGAATATTAGAAGGAAAATATGATGATATTCCTGAATCAGCATTTTTATTTGCAGGAACCATAGATGAAGTAGTAGAAAAAGCTAAGACTCTTATGGAACAGTAAGGATGTGATTAGAGGTGCAAGGAACATTTAAGTTAACTATATTGACGCCCTTAAAGACACTATATAGAGGAACAGTTGTAAAACTTAATTTAAAAAATGAAAAAGGAAGCTTTCAAGTCCTTCACAATCACATACCAATGATAAGTGAGATAGAAACTAATATAACAGAGTTTCAAACAGAAGATGGAGATATAAAAAGATTATTTACATCATTGGGAATGGTAAGGATCGAGAAAAATAAAGTTACTCTACTATGTGAAAGCGGAGAATGGTCTGAAAATATAGATTTTGAGAGAGCGGAATCAGCAAAGAAGAGAGCAGAAGAAAGACTAAATAGGAAAAATGAATCTGGAATAGATATAAAACGAGCTGAAGCTGCTCTTTTAAGAGCTGTAACAAGGCTTGATTTAAGAAGTTAGAAGTTAAAATCTAACTTCTTATTTTTTTGTAACAAATTGCATTGAATGAAATATATTAATAGTATATTGATTCAGATGATTTTATAAAAGAAGGTAGCAGTGTACTTTAAGACATTTTAGAGTTAAAGTAATTACCCATCTTTGTGTATATTATTCAAAAATATGTTAATAATTAGGATGGGAGGGGACAAGATGAGAAATAAATTTATGCTGATTACGTTCTTAATTTTTACTCTTTTTTCTATGCCAAAAACCGAAGAAGATTTTATAAACAGTGCAATTAAAAGTGTTGACGGAACTGTAATAGAAAATGGATCAAGGATAGAAATTAGAAATGCAGGAGATTTTAATAAAAATGAATTAGATGATGTTTTAGCAAAGTATGATGAAAATAAAGTAAGAATTTCAATTGATGAAGAAGCGTTGGAATTAGAAGGTAGAGTTATCATAAATACAACATCTAAGGATAATAGTTTTTCACTTAATAATTTAAATAAAGACATATTAAAACAAGTTACGAGAGAAGATAGAAATATAAAAGTTTTTAGTTATGTGAAAGCACAACTTAAAGATGAGGATTTAGAGCTCTATAAAAATAATTTAGAAAAATATTTAATAAACACAGGAGGAAAGAACATAGAGTTTAGTTCAATTGATTCTGGAGTAACAGGGATAGCTTCGGCTAAGATAGGAAACTCTAAGGAGTTAAACAATACTTTTTTTAATATTAATTTTGCGATAGTGAAATATACTTCAGGAACATATATAATTGTTGGTACTCCAATAATTACATGTGCTTATTAACAATTTTTTTGGAGGATACTATGGAAAAGATTATAATAAAAGGTGGATGTAAACTAAGTGGAGAAATTAATTTAAGTGCTGCTAAAAATGCTGTACTTCCAATTATAGCGGCAAGCATACTTCCAAGTGATACGTGTATTATTGAAGGTGCACCTATGCTGGAAGATGTAAGTGTTTTATGCGATGTCCTTAAAAGTTTAAATGCAGATGTAGTTATAAATAAAGAGCTCGAAGAAATAAGTATAGATTCAAAAAATATTTTCAATACTGATGCAAATAGCGAGCTTATAAGAAAGATGAGAGCATCATTTTTAATAATGGGGCCAATGCTTTCACGTTTTGGACATTTTAGAGTTTCTCTTCCAGGAGGTTGCAACATAGGTTCAAGGCCTATAGATCTTCATCTTAAAGGATTTAAAGCCTTAGGTGCTGATATATATATGGACCATGGTTTTGTAGAAGCTAAAGCGGATAAGCTTGTTGGAAGTGAAATATATTTAGACTTTCCATCAGTAGGAGCGACAGAAAATATAATGATGGCAGCTGTACTAGCAGAGGGAGAGACAATACTTGAAAACTCAGCAGAAGAGCCAGAAATAAAAGATTTGGCAAATTACCTTATATCAATGGGTGCAGATATTGAAGGTGCTGGCACAGATACCATTAGAATTAGAGGAGTAAAAAAATTAAAAGGAACAAAATATAGACCTATTTTTGATAGAATAGAAGCAGGAACTTTTATGATAGCAGGAGCTATTACTAACAGCTGCATAACTATAAATGGAGCGGAAGAAGAATATCTACGCCCTGTAATAGCTAAACTTACAGAGTGTGGAGTAAATATGGATATAAATGAAAAATCTATCACTATAAAGGGCTATAATGAATTAAAGGCTATAGATATAAAAACTATGCCATATCCAGGATTTCCAACAGATATGCAGGCTCAAATGATAGCTTTACTATGTTTAACACCAGGTACAAGTATAGTTACAGAGACTGTATTTGAAAATAGATTTATGCATGCTGCAGAACTTAAGAGAATGGGAGCTAATATAAAAATAGATGGTAGATCTGCAATAATAGAAGGAGTTCCTAAAATAACAGGGTCAGAGGTAAATGCAACAGACCTTAGAGCGGGAGCTGCTCTCGTATTAGCTGGTCTTGCAGCAGAAGGTGTAACTGAAATAGGAGATATATATCATATAGATAGAGGATATGTAAGAATAGAGGAAAAACTTAAGGGTTTAGGAGCAAATATAGAAAGAATTAATAAATGATTTGTATAAAGAGTTTGTTTAATCTTATAAATAATTTAAGATTAAACAAACTTATTTTTTATCATAAATTCTCCTAAAGATTAATAAAATTATATATACTCAATATCTAAGAGGGGGAAGCAGATGAAAAATAGAATACTTGTTTTAAAACTTAGAGATATACTTATAGTATCTATATTGCTATTATCTTTTATTATTGGATTACCATTACTTCTTTTAAAAGATAAAGATGGAAAAGTAAATCAAACTGATGAATCCGAAAAAGCTACAATTTCGATTGAAAATGATTCTCATATAGTTAATACTGATGAAGTAAAAAAATTATATAAGTCTATGATAAAGGTATATAAAACTAAAGAAAATAAAGTTGTAGAATTGCCTATCGAAGAGTACATAAAGGGAGTTGTAGCATCTGAAATGCCTGCTAACTTTGAAGAAGAGGCTTTAAAATCACAAGCAGTAGCTGCAAGAACTTATACATTATCTAAGCTGCTTCATAAGTGCAGTAACGCTAAAGGAGCTGATTTATGCGATACTACTCACTGTCAGGTATATACAGACAAAGATAAGCGTATAGAAAGCTGGGGGAAGGCTCATGGAAGTGAATATTGGGATAAAATAAGTAAAGCTGTAGATGAAACTCAAGGTGAAACTTTGTTTTACAACGATGGTTTAGTACTTAGGGCTCAGTACTTTGCTATAAGTGGAGGGAGAACAGAAAATATAGAAGATGTTTTTGGAAGTGAAGAACCATATCTAAAATCTGTTTCCAGTGAAGGAGAAGAGATTGCAGGCAAATACAAAACTACTGTAGAGATGAGCATAAATGATTTTATAAATAAGGTAAACAGTGCTTATCCGAAAGCAAAACTTACCTCAAAGGGAATTTCATCTGTAAAAATAATAAGCAGGACTGAAGGGGGAAGCGTCAAAAGTATGTCAGTTGGATCAGAGGAAACAAGTGGTAAAAACTTTAGAAAAGCTTTGGGATTGAACTCGGCTAATTTTAATATAAAGTTTGACAGTAAAAAAGTATATATAGAATGTAGGGGATACGGCCATGGTGTTGGGATGAGTCAGTGGGGAGCAAATGTAATGGCTAAGGAAGGAAAAAATTACAAAGATATATTGACTCATTACTATAGTGGGGTAGATATAGTAAAAATTGAATAGATGCTTGAATAATTAAGGTATGACGAAAGTTGTACCTTTTTTTTATTTTTCGATAAGTAATTTAAAAACAAAAGGAGTAGGAGAAAAATATTTAAAGAAAAATGTAGAAAAAAATCTTATAAAACTTGGCTTTTATGTGAATTAAATTCTATAAGTGGGCAAAAATGATGAATGGAGGTGTTCATATGGACAAAAATTCACAGGACAAATCATCTAAATTTTTTAAGAAGGAGGGTTTCTACGTAGTATTATTTGTATGTTTATGCATTATCGCTGTGGCCACAGCTTTTGGCATTAGAAATGCAAGAATAGCTAAGAAGCCAGTAGCTACAGATGTTAGTAGTATAAATTCAGAAGATAAAAATGTAGCGTCATTAGATATAGATGACACAAAAGAAACTATTAACAATGCCACAGAAGCGAAAAATGATAAATCTACAAAGAATTCAGCTGTTGCTGATAGCGAAAAAGAAAACAAGTCTGCTGCTGTAGCAAATACTAATACAGGAAAATTTATTAATCCTGTTGATGGAACTCTTGTAAAGACTTTTTCTAACGAAACTCAATATTGTGAAACTTTAGGCACATGGAGAACTCACTTTGGAATAGATATCAAAGCAGATCTAGGAAAAACAGTTAAGGCTGTTCAAGAAGGTGTAGTTACTAAAGTTGCTAATGACAACACTGAATATGGTCAGTATGTTGAAATAAAGCATCCTAATGGATTAGTAACTAGATATGGAAACTTAGATACAAAGGTTTCTGTCAAAGTAAATGCCAAGGTTAAGCAAGGAGATGCTATTGGCACAGTAGGAAAGACTTCTGGAAATTACTCCAATGAGAAATATGGATCACATCTTCATTTCCAAGTTCTAAAAGATGGAAAAGATGTAGACCCTGCTAAATATGTTTCATATAAAGAAACAGCAAGTAAATAAAAGACATTCTCCAGAATAAATAAATTTATTCTGGAGAATAAATTTCATTAAAAATAAAGAGAGCAATTAGGGAGGTAGTATTTTGAAAGACTACATTGAAGAAAGAGTTTTAGAGGTTGCTCAATATATAATAGATTCAAAGGCAACCATAAGAAAAACTGCAAAAGCTTTTGGGGTAAGCAAAAGTACAATACACAAGGATATGACAGAAAGGCTTCCAAAAATAAATCCTGTTATAGCCAAAGAAGCTAAAGAGATATTAGAACTTAATAAAGCAGAGCGTCATATAAGAGGCGGAAAAGCCACAAAATTAAAATACAAAGCTATTGAAGGATAAAGTCATTAAATGTATAATTATAATGATAAAATTAAAAAGATGATGTAATTTTTAGATAATTTGTATTTAGGAGTGAAATAAGATGTGGTTTTGGAGTATGGGAGCTGATATGGGTATAGACCTAGGTACTGCTACAGTACTTGTGTTTATAAAAGGAAAAGGGGTAGTTTTAAATGAACCTTCAGTAGTAGCTTTAGATAAAAATAGTAATAAAGTGTTGGCTGTTGGTGAAGACGCAAGAAAAATGATAGGAAGAACTCCAGGGAATATAGTGGCAGTAAGGCCTTTAAGAGATGGGGTTATATCTGATTATGATACAACAGAAAAAATGCTGAAATATTTTATAAAGAAAGCTTGTGGCAAGAAGAGAATATCTGCTCCAAAGGTAATGGTATGTATACCAAGCAAAGCCACAGAAGTAGAAAAACGTGCTGTAAAAGATGCTGCAGTGCATGCTGGAGCAAAGAAAGTATTTTTGATAGAAGAGCCTTTAGCAGCTGCGATTGGAGCCGGAATGGATATAACTATTCCAAGTGGTAACATGGTAATAGATATAGGAGGCGGTACTACTGATATCGCAGTTATATCATTAGGTGGAATAGTTGTAAGAGATTCTTTAAAAGTGGCTGGGGACAAGTTTGATGAGGCTATAATGAAATATATAAGAAAGAAATATAAACTTATGATTGGTGAAAGAACAGCGGAGAACATTAAAATAGGTGTTGGATCTGCATGTTTAGATGTAGATGATGAAATAAAAACTATGGATATAAAAGGAAGAGATCTTGTTACAGGGCTTCCTAAAAATATATCTATTTCATCAGAAGAAATGGTTGAAGCACTAGATGAATCTGTTAATTATATTGCAGAATGTGCCCATGCTGTACTAGAGAAGACTCCACCAGAATTAGCGGCTGATATAGCTGAAAAAGGAATACTAATGACTGGTGGAGGAGCTTTGCTAAATGGACTGGACAAGCTATTATCTAAAATAACTCATGTTCCTGTAACTATAGCAGAGTCATCTGTAGAATGTGTTGCAGAAGGAACGGGTAAGGTTTTAGAGTACATAGACAAAATAGATGTAACGTTAAATGATGGAGAAGTTGCATTAATAGATTAGAAATTCATAATAAATATTGTTTAAAAATATAAAAAATCCTTTCATCAGTATAAAAGATTATGGTGAGAGGATTTTTTATGACATTGAAGTTTAAAATGAATAGAGAATTTAAATGAAGTTTCTTTCTATTGACTCTAGAGATATATCATTTTCAATATCTAAAGATAATACATGAAATAGAGATTGGACTATAACTCTAGCCATATCTATTATTAGGGAAAGTCTTATATTTCTGCTAGTAAAAAGTTCCGAATTATCACTGCTATCTACAATTCCAACTATAGATATATCTCCTACATCAGGAAGTACTTTTCCAACCCCTTTTCCAGGATGAATGGCGTAATCTCTACAATGAAGTTGACCTATGGAATTTATATCTCCTAAGCAAGCATCTATAGCAAGAATATTGCCTTTAGGATGCTTGCTTTTTATATCATTCACATTTTTTTCTAAGTTAAGAGCGTGTATAGGATGATGGATAGTACCATATACATCTAATGGAAAGCCTTTATGATTGAGCAATGACCCAACTAGTGGACCAAGACAATCACCTATGCATCTATCAGTACCTATACATATTATTATAGTATCTTTATTGACGTATTTCTTTAAAAAAAATGCCATATCATAATATGCCATTTCATCTTTATAATTGACTTTTATTTTGTTCAAGCATCAGCACCTCCCTTGTAGTAATTTATATGAATAATATTTAAAGATTATTAGCCTATTGAATAAATTTTAAAGACTAAGTTAATTATTATAAATGTATTTGTTTATAAGGAGGCGTCATGATGAATAAGAAATTATTATACTGCATTTTAATAATGTGTACTCTTATAACATCAGTAACTATTGTTTATATACTTTCATCTGATTTTATAAATAATGACAAGGTAGAAGAAATTGTAGAGGTGAAAAATGAAACTCCTCAAGAAACTAAAAAAGAAGCCTTAAATCAAACTGCAGAAGCAGAGGGAAAAAAGCAAAGTGAAAAGAAGAATGAGGCTGATAAAATAGTAAAAGAGACGAAAAACAATGAAACAACAAAAGAATCTAAAGTACAGGAGTCTCCACAAAAAAATGTTGCTAGCACAAGTAAAAAAGAAGAAGCAAAATCTGTATTTAAAGTTAATGCAGGAACTATAGAAAAGAGTTTAAGTACAATGGACAAAGCAAAACTTTTATTTATAGGAAGTAAGCTTTCCACAGTGGATGAAGGAAGGGTAAAGGATTATCTTTCCGACAATGATCGAGAAGAGGGCGTTAAGAAAGCATATAAACTGTTGAAACAGAGATTAGACGATGATGATATTAATAAGGTGAAAGAAATTTTGGAAAAATACATAAATATAGATGTAGTGGAGAATCAGTAAATATTTTATTAATACATTATGTCGAAAATGATAATTGGATTATAATAGAGAATTTATGAGAATATATTAGAAAAAAAACTATAATTTCGTATAATAGCTTAAAATGATGTTTGAAATAAAGTCGATAAATTAGTATACTAATCTTCGTCGGTAAGAACTGATTTAGTAAGAAGTTCTGAGATATAGGCTGAAGAATAAATTGAGTAATTAGTTTATTCTCAATAATGTGGAGGAGTTCCCGAGTGGCCAAAGGGGGCAGACTGTAAATCTGTTATCGTTCGATTTCGATGGTTCGAATCCGTCCTCCTCCACCACCAAAGTGGGCGCATAGCTCAGCTGGGAGAGCATCTGCCTTACAAGCAGAGGGTCACAGGTTCGAGCCCTGTTGTGCCCACCACTTTGAAAAAATAATATGCTGGCATGGCTCAATGGCAGAGCAGCTGACTTGTAATCAGCAGGTTGTAGGTTCGACTCCTATTGCCAGCTCCAAAAAGTGGAGGAGTTCCCGAGTGGCCAAAGGGGGCAGACTGTAAATCTGTTATCGTTCGATTTCGATGGTTCGAATCCGTCCTCCTCCACCATTTTAAAATGGGCGCATAGCTCAGCTGGGAGAGCATCTGCCTTACAAGCAGAGGGTCACAGGTTCGAGCCCTGTTGTGCCCACCATTTTAAAAAATAATATGCTGGCATGGCTCAATGGCAGAGCAGCTGACTTGTAATCAGCAGGTTGTAGGTTCGACTCCTATTGCCAGCTCCATAATTATGGAGGAGTTCCCGAGTGGCCAAAGGGGGCAGACTGTAAATCTGTTATCGTTCGATTTCGATGGTTCGAATCCGTCCTCCTCCACCAAAAGAAACTCATTATAAGATGAGCTAAATGAACTCCGATAAGATCGGAGTTTTCGTTTTTATTAAAATAAATATGTAATAATTAAAGTTAATCTCATGAGCAGAATATGTTCATGAGATTTTTTGTTTTACGTTTTCAGGTATTTAGATAATAAACTTTAAGGACAAATGGTTTATTTTTGAAAAAAATATTAATTTTAAATAAGGTGATTTAGTACTTAAAATTTAGCAAGTTAATGAAAGAATGAAAGACAAGATAGTTATATAATTAAAAAAGAAAATCTGATATAAAGTTTAAAGTTACTCTTGAGTACATCTTGGTGATTGAATCTTTATAGTAAAAATGGAGAGTGGAATTTAATGTGTGCCTTAAGGATAAGGAAGGCTAAAAAAAGTGACGTAAGAAAAGTAGCAGAATTAGTTTATACAACGGAGGATGACCCCAGTTTGTTGTGGGGAGGAGATTCAAAGGAAGATTGCTTAGACAATCTATGTAGTCTTATAAAAAGCAGGGGTTCGAGGTATAGCCTTGAGTATATATCTGTAGCAGAATACAATGGAGAAGTTGAAGGTATGATTATACTGATTCCATATGAAAGATTTCGAAAGTTATCTTCTAATACAGATAAAATTGTTTTAAAGAAAACAAAAGGAATTCTAAAAAAACTAAAATTTTTTATAGATCAATTTAGATATTTTAGAATTGAAGAATGTGAAAAAGGAGAATTTTATATAGCTAATATAGCAACTTCTGATAATGTAAGAGGTCTTGGCATAGGTAAAAGGCTTATGTATCATGCTGAAACAGAAGCTAAAAATCAAAATAAAAGTGTGTGTTCTCTTATAGCAAAAGACGAATTTGTAGAAAAGTTCTATAAAAAGATAAATTATGATACGATAGTAGATAAATCCATACTGGGTCATAGAATCATAAAGATGGTAAAAACTATATAGTATAAAGTGTGTTGACTTGGATTTATTATGGTGTTATAATAAATCAGAATTAAAATTTAATAAAAACTCTTATCCAGAGAGGTGGAGGGAAATGGCCCGATGAAACCCGGCAACCTGTGCTTTCGTGCACAAAGGTGCCAATTCCAGCAGCTATGCTGCAAGATAAGAGAGAGTCAGGTATATTGAATCTCTTCTTATCGAAGAGATTTTTATTTTTGAATAAAGAAAAGGAGAGTAGAAAAAATGAGAGCATTATTCACATCAGAATCAGTTACTGAAGGACATCCAGATAAAATATGTGACCAAGTATCAGATGCTATACTTGATGCTATTTTGGAGAATGACCCTAATGCAAGAGTAGCTTGTGAAACAGCAGTTACAACAGGAATGGTTATGGTTATGGGAGAAATAACTACAAAATGTTATGTAGATATTCCAAAGGTTGTCAGAAATACAATAGAAGATATAGGTTATGTAAGAGCTAAATATGGATTTGACTCTGATACATGTGCGGTTTTAACATCAATAGATGAGCAGTCAGGTGATATAGCTATGGGAGTAGATGAAGCTCTAGAGTCTAAATCAGGACAAATGGAAAATGTAGATGCCATTGGAGCTGGAGACCAAGGTATGATGTTTGGATTTGCAACAAACGAGACAGAGGAGTATATGCCATTACCGATATCAATGGCTCATAAGCTATCTAGAAGACTATCAGAAGTTAGAAAAAACGGAACTTTAGAATACTTAAGACCAGACGGAAAGACTCAGGTTACAGTAGAATATGAGGATAATAAGCCAGTTAGAATAGATACTATAGTAATTTCAACTCAACATGGACCAGAAATAACTAGAGAGCAGATTGAAAAAGACTTAATGGAAAATGTAATAAAGCCTGTAGTTCCAAGTGAATTATTAGACGAAAATACTAAATACTTTATCAATCCTACTGGGAGATTCGTTATAGGGGGACCTCAAGGGGACTCTGGACTTACAGGAAGAAAGATAATAGTTGATACTTATGGCGGATACGGAAGACACGGTGGTGGAGCGTTCTCAGGAAAAGACCCTACAAAGGTTGATAGATCTGCTGCTTATGCTGCAAGATGGGTTGCTAAGAACTTAGTTGCTGCAGGAGTTGCTGATAAGATAGAAATTCAGCTTGCTTATGCTATAGGAGTTGCTAAGCCAGTTTCAGTATTTGTTGATACTTTTGGAACAGGAAAGATAAGCGATGACAAGATAGCTAACATAGTAAACAAGGTATTTGATTTAAGACCAGCTGCAATTATAAAAGAATTGGATCTAAGAAGACCTATCTACAAACAAGTTGCTGCATATGGCCATTTTGGAAGACTAGACTTAAATCTTCCATGGGAACAATTAAACAAAGTTGAAGAAATAAAGAAATATTTATAATATAAGAAAATCAGCAGGAAGTTTTAGCATAACGCCAAACTTCTGCTGATTTTTTATATTGCTTTTAACTTTACTTGATAACTTTTCCGTTTATTATAACTTTCTTTATATCAATATCCTCATCAAATATAACTATGTCTGCATCATAACCTTCTTTTATTAAACCTTTTTTATCATCAACCATACAGAATTTTGCAGGGTTTAAAGTTGCCATCTTTACAACTTCATATAATTCATAACGAGTGTTTGAATAAACATTCTTTATAGCTTTGTCTAGTGTAAGTATAGAACCTGCTAAAGAACCATTTTCAAGTCTTGCAGCTCCACTCTTTACAAATACGTCTTGACCACCTAGAGCGTACTTTCCATCAGGCATACAGCAGGCCATCATAGCATCTGTTATAAGCATAACCTTATCAGTTGTCTTTTGTGCGTAAGCAATTCTTAAAGATGGGAAACTTATATGGACTCCATCAGATATCGTTTCTGTTGTAATATCAGTATCAAAGGTCGCACCTACTACTCCAGCCTCTCTGTGATGAAGAGGTGTCATAGCATTGAAAAGGTGTGTTGAATGACATACACCACATTTTATACCTTCAATAGCTTCATCATAAGTAGCTTTAGTATGGCCCATAGAAACTTTTATATTGTTGTCAGCTAAGAATCTTATAAGTTCATGAGCGCCATCCACTTCTGGAGCTAGAGTTATGCTTGTCACCGCATCCATATTATTTCCAACTATAGCCTTGAAGTTTTCGATTGATGGAGAAGCTATGAAATTAGGATTTTGAGCTCCAATCATAGAAGGATTTATAAATGGCCCTTCTAGGTGAGCACCAAGAACATTAGCTCCATCTGTTCCATTTAGTTTAGCTTTTTTTATAACCTCTAAAGATTTTAAAATATCTTCCTTTGAGCATGTCATAGTTGTTGGAAGAAAAGAAGTTGTACCATGAGTACATATTGTTTTTGCAATAGAATTTATGGCATCATAAGTACCATCCATAGTATCATATCCACCAGCACCGTGGATATGTATATCGATAAATCCAGGAGCAGCATAAAGACCGTTTCCTTCTATAATTTCACCAGAATAATCATTTAGTGATGGATTAATTTCTTTTATTTTTCCATTCTCTATTAATAAAGAACCTTCTTTAATGTGGTCACTAAAAATTAATTTACAATTTCTAATTAGCATTTATATCACCTCAATACAATTTTAATTTTTGACAATTAATAAGTCAAATTAAAAAATAATAATTATGAATGATTATTGTAACAATTGTGTAAATATATGAGGAGACTAATAGGATAAACTAATATTAAATATGGAGTACTATAAAAATATGATATAATAAATATTGTAATTTTTTTAAGTAGGGAGATTTCTATGGATGAAATAAATGGAGTAATAGATGAGATAGTTTTTCAAAATGAGGAAAACGGATATGTAGTTGCAAAACTTAGTGCTGATAAGTCTATAGTTACAATAGTTGGAACTATTCCGTACCTAGTTGAAGGCCAGAATTTAAAACTTTTGGGTCAGTGGATAACTCATCCTAAGTTTGGAAAGCAATTTCAAGTTAAAAGCTGTGAAGAGATTTTGCCAACATCAACAAAAGGAATAGAAAAATATCTCGCTTCAGGTGTAATTGTAGGAATAGGCCCAATAACTGCTAAGAAAATAGTAAATAAGTTTGGAGAAGACACTTTAGATATTTTAGATAATGATATTGAAAGACTTAGAGAGGTAGAAGGAATCGGTGAAAAAAAGCTTGAGCTCATATATGATTCTTACGGAAAACAGAGAGATGTGAGAAACATAATGATATTTCTCCAAAGTTATGGGATAGGACCTAATCAGTGCATGAAAATACACAAGAGATTTGGCTCTCAAGCCGTAACTGTAGTGAAGGAAAATCCTTATATACTTTGTGAAGAGGTTGCAGGTATCGGTTTTAAGACTTCTGACAAAATAGCTAGGAGCCTTGGAGTAGAAAAAGATGCACCTTTTAGAATTCAAAGTGGAATTAAATATGTAGTGAATGAATTTTGTGCTATGGGACATACTTATATACCAAAGGATAAACTTGTCAACAATGCAGCAAAGGTTCTTTTAGTTGAAGAGAGCATTATAGAAAGAAATATATCAGATTGCATAATTGATGGAAAGATAAAGATGGAAAAGATAGAAGGATTAGAGTGTGTATTTACACCATTCTACTATTATTGTGAGCTTAGTGTTACTAAGAACATCTTAACTTTGGCTACATCAAATTATGACGACCTAAATATAAAAGTTGATGATGAGATAGAGGAGTTTCAAAAGAAGAACAATATAGCTTTTGCTGATAGTCAGAAGGAAGCTATAAGAGGAGCTTTTCAGCATGGAGTTGAGATAATAACTGGTGGACCAGGAACAGGAAAAACCACCATAATAAACTGTATAATGGACATATTTGAAGATAACAGTTTTAAGGTGGTAATGGCGGCTCCTACAGGAAGAGCGGCAAAACGAATGACAGAGGCAACTCATAGAGAAGCAAAGACAATACATAGACTTTTAGAGATGGGTTTTACAGGTGATGAAACATTGGATGTATTTGCAAAAGGTGAAGAATCGCCTCTAGAATGTGATGTAATTATAATAGATGAAGCTTCAATGATTGATATATCATTGATGTCCAGTCTTTTAAAAGCAATAAAGATAGGAACAAGACTTGTAATAGTTGGAGACGTGGACCAGCTGCCATCAGTGGGACCTGGAAATGTGCTTAGAGATTTGATTGAAAGTGGATGCGTTAAAGTTACAAAACTTCAGGAGATATTTAGACAATCTGAAACTAGCCTTATAACTATAAATGCCCACAAAATAAACAATGGGGAGATGCCATTACTAAATAAAAAGGGAAAAGACTTCTTCTTTATGCAGGAAGAAGGACCAGAAGAGATTTTAACTAAAATTAAAGAGCTTATAAAAGTTAGACTTCCAAAGTTCAATAAATCATGGGATGGTTTTAGTGATATACAGATTCTTTCACCTATGCGAAAGGGAATGCTTGGAGTAGACAATCTAAATTCCAATCTTCAGGATATACTTAATCCAAGAGAAAAAGGAAAAGCAGAAAAAGAATATAGAGGCATGATTTTTAGAGAAGGTGACAAAGTCATGCAGACAAAAAATAATTATAATCTTCAATGGATCAGAATAAAAGGTAGTGGAGAAAAGGAAGGTTTAGGGGTATTCAATGGTGACATAGGCTTTATAGAATCAATAGACAATGAAGGAAATTCAATAACTATAATTTTTGATGATGAGAGAAGAGTATGTTATGAAAGCATGTACTTAGATGAATTAGAACTAGCTTATGCAATAACTATACATAAAAGTCAAGGAAGTGAATTTCCTGTAATAGTGATACCTATGTTCATGGGACCACCTATGCTTATGAATAGAAATCTAATATATACTGCTATAACAAGAGCAAAAGAGTTAGTTGTTTTAAATGGTTCGCCTAAAGCGCTAAAATTTATGATTGAGAATGATAGAGCGTTTGAGAGATATTCATCATTACGATGGAGAATACAAGATATTTTAAAAGATGATATTTTTAATGAATAGGAGAAGGGGGATTATATGATTTGGTTCAAATCCCATAAACATCATGCAGAGAAATCTATAAGTGAAAAGATTGAAAGATGGAGCAGGAGTTTTAATAAGAATTCTATGCTAAATATATTGGCCACGCCATACAGTTCACCAGATATATTTTTAAACACAGTTTTAAACTTTATGAATTCAAAAAAGAGAGTGTTATATATCACAAATGAACAAGAAGATAATATAAAATTCTTAAAGATTTTGAAAAGAAGCAGCGGCTTTAGAAATTATGCCTATTTTAGAAATAATGGAAGTTTAGATGAAGGTGTTCAGCTCATATTTTCAAATCATGAAAATGCTTTTGAATTAAGTATGAATTTTGATTTAGTGATATATGATGATATAAGCGAGTATGCGGATTATAGTAGAGATGAGATAGAGGAAATTACTATATCAAAGAAAACTCAAAAGTATCTAGTGTACTCTGTTGAAACTGTGCTTCTAGATGGGGATACTATGGAGCATGTATCGGGCAGAAATCCATTTATAGAGCCAAGGATAGTGAATACTAGAATAGACTTATCAAAAGATATACCGTATATCATATATGATTATATAAAGTGGTTTATAGAAAGTAAGAGAAATCTTATAATATATCTTCCTGCAAGTCAAAGTCGTCAGCTTATCTCAGAGTACCTTCAAAATATAGATGAAGAGTATGAGGATATAATATTAGATATTGAGAATGACTATAGACGATCTTTAAAGAAAATTAAAAATAAAGACATAGCAACTATAATTTTAACAAGCCCAATGTATAATATTCCTCAGGATGTCAAGAATGTAGACATAATAGTCTATTTTGCAGACAGCACTGAGTTTAAATATAAGAGACTCTTGTTTTTATGTGGGAAGGTAGGTATAAGCAATAGTGGAAACCTTGGAGAAACCATATTTTTATCTAATACTGTGACAGAAAATATGACTAAAGCTAAGGAGATAGCTAGAAGCTTCAATAAGTTGGCATGGGAAAGCGGTTTGTTGAAAGAGTAGAATACATCAAGAGATGCATTTTGAATACTATATATGATGAAGAAGAAGGCCTCTGCTTAAACTGCAGGAGGCCTGTTTTATATGATTTTTTATGCAGTAGCTGTAAAAAGAAAATATTAATTCCAAAAGATCCATATATTTTAGAAAAAGATTATTATAAGCTTTCTATATATAGTGCAGCTTATTATTCTTCTGTAGTCAAAAATATGATATTAGTTTTCAAGTATAAGGATGATTTTCAATGTGGAGAATATTTAGGTCAGTTAATGATAGAATGCATGAAAAATCTTAATCTTAATGATATAGATATGATAACTTATGTACCTATGACTAAAGAAAATAAGAAAAAAAGAGGATTTAATCAAAGCGAATTCTTAAGTATGATTATAGGAAGAAAATTCAACTTAGAAGTAGAAGAAACTCTGGAGAAGAAAAATGGCCACAGAAAACAAAAGACATTATCTGTAGAAGAGCGTTGGGTGAATGCAAAAAATGGCTATAAGTTTATAGGTGGTAAAAATGTAAAGGATAAAAATATTATGCTTATAGATGATGTGTTGACCACTGGTGCTACAGTATTTTATTGTAGCAGAGAACTTATGAAAAACGGTGCTAGAAAAGTTTGGGTATTGACTGTTGCAAAATCTCGTATATAATAATATTGTAGCTAGGTTTGTGGTTGAAAGTCGATGCCAGTCGCAGGCAAAACGATCCACGTAAGTTAAACAAAGTTTTAATGAGCATGGTGCGGCTTAGAAGTAAGTCCTGCCATATTTTAATATGAGAGGGTTAGTAGTGAGAGGTTAAATCCGGGTAGCAAAAGCTCCTGCAGGCGAGTGTGGGGTCAAAGACCAGGTCAGCTAGCTTCAAACCTTTGTATATCAGAGGTTCGCAGTCTTAAGGGGCTGCTTTTTTATTGTCTTTTTAGTGAAATTCCCGACCTATTCCCGACCTAATTTTACTTAGGAACGGTAATCCTATAATTTTGAAGTGCCTTTTTAATACCTTAATTCTTGATAATCATATGTAATTTTATAGGGATTTTTATATAAATATGACTGTTAAGAGCAGTCAAATATGAAGTATAAATGAATTTAATTAAAGAAGAGTAAAATAAATATTAAATTATCTGAAAATTATAAAAATATAATCTTTAGAGAAAAACATTGATATTGAAAGAAAACATAAGATAAATGAAGATAAATTTAAATATAAAGGTTTGAGAAGTTGATGGACATGGTATAAAATTAGATTAACAAAACATAATAAATAGGTGAATATCACCATAGAGAGGGGCTGGAATTTATGGAAATTAAAATCGTAGCTAAAAACATAGAGCTAACACAAGGACTTAAGGAGGCAGTTGAGAAAAAACTTTCTAGATTGGAAAAGTACTTTGGACCGGAGGTTGTAGCTCATGTAACTCTCAGTGTACAGAAAAAAAGGCAGATAGTAGAAGTGACTATTCCTTTTAACGGCGTTGTGCTTAGAGGTCAAGAAGATTTAGAAGATATGTATGCATCTATAGATTTAGTTATAGATAAATTGGAAGGACAGATAAGAAAGCAAAAGACTAAACTACAAAGAAGACAGGTTGGTGATTCATTAAGATATCAATATATAGATGATTTAAAGGAATGTGGCGATGATGAGCCAAAAATAGTGAAAACTAAGAGATTCTCTATAAAGCCAATGTCTACAGATGAAGCTATACTTGAGATGGAACTTATAGGACATAATTTCTTTGTATTTGAAGATGCGGACAATAATGATATATGTGTTGTCTACAAAAGAAAAGATGGGAATTATGGATTGATTGAACCTGAATATTAAAAAGTAATTTAAACCCTTAGAGTGAAATTAAAACTTCCTCTAAGGGTTTTATATATTTTACAATATGTCAATAATCATAATGTAAGCTAATTGTTGAAATATAAGTAGCTTAAATGGTATAATTTATAAATGAATATTCTATATATCATATCATGAAGAATAATAGTATAAGCCGACTTCTTAGATTCAGATGGTGTGAACTTCATCTTAAGGTTAGAAGTCGTTATCTAGAGGTGTGTTTATTGAAACATTTTCGTCTAAAAAGATGTGAAGTTATTTCAACGGATACCAATTGAGTAAAATTTAAATGATAGAATTATAGATTAATATTACAAGAAGTGTGAGGATGAAAAAATGGGATTTTTAGAAAAGTTTTTTGGAACATATAGTGAACGAGAAGTCAAAAGAATACAGCCCTTAGTAGATAAAGTAGAAAAATTTGAAGATAGTATAAAGCCTCTAAGCGATGAAGAACTTAGAAACAAAACAGAAGAATTTAAAAATAGATTAAATAATGGTGAAACATTAGATGACATATTACCAGAAGCGTTTGCTGTTGTAAGAGAAGCATCTGTAAGAACATTAGGACTTAAACATTATAGAGAACAGATTATAGGGGGTATAGTTCTTCACCAAGGAAGAATTTCAGAAATGAAAACTGGAGAAGGAAAAACTTTAGTTGCTACACTTCCTGCATATTTAAATGCTCTTTCAGGCAAAGGTGTTCATGTAATTACAGTTAATGATTACCTTGCAAAAAGAGATAAAGAGTGGATGGGACAAATCTATGAGTTCTTAGGGCTAAAAGTAGGAGTTATAACTCATGAATTAAATAATGAGGAGAGAAGAGAAGCTTATAACTCAGATATAACATATGGAACAAACAACGAATTTGGATTCGATTATTTGAGAGATAATATGGTTGTATATAAGGAGGAAAGAGTTCAAAGAGAACTTAACTTCTGTATAGTGGACGAAGTTGACTCCATCCTTATTGACGAAGCTAGAACACCTCTTATAATATCAGGTCAAGGTGAAAAGTCTACAGAGTTTTATAAAGTTGCTGATTACTTTGTAAAGACATTAAAAGAAGAGGAAGACTTCACAATAGATGAAAAAGCAAAATCAGTTATAATGACAGATAGTGGAGTGCAAAAGGCTGAAAAGTATTTCCATTTAGATAACTATGCTGATTCAGCAAACATGGAAATACAACACCACGTAACTCAAGCATTAAAAGCAAATTATATAATGAAGATAGATAAAGACTACATGGTTAAGAATGGTGAAGTTATCATAGTTGATGAATTCACTGGAAGACTTATGGAAGGTAGAAGATACTCTGATGGTCTTCACCAAGCTATAGAAGCTAAAGAAGGTGTAAAGGTAGAAAGAGAATCAAAGACTTTAGCTACAATAACATTCCAAAACTATTTTAGAATGTACACTAAGCTTTCAGGTATGACTGGTACAGCTCTTACTGAAGAGAACGAATTTAGAGAGATATATGGACTTGATGTTATAGTTATACCTACTCATAAACCAATTCAAAGACAAGATATGCCAGATTTAGTATATAAGACTGTAAAAGGAAAATACGAGGCTATAGTAAAAGATATAATTGAAAGTCATAAGAAAGGACAGCCGGTACTTGTTGGTACAGTAAGTATAGAAAAATCAGAAGTTTTATCAATGCTTCTTAAGAAAAAGGGCGTACCTCATCAGGTATTAAATGCTAAGTATCATGAAAAGGAAGCGGATATAGTATCTCATGCTGGAGAAAAGGGTATGGTTACCATAGCTACAAACATGGCAGGTAGAGGTACAGATATAAAGCTTGGCGATGATGTAGTAGAACTTGGTGGTCTTAAGATAATAGGTACTGAAAGACATGAATCAAGAAGAATAGATAATCAGCTTAGAGGACGTTCTGGTCGTCAAGGAGATCCAGGAACATCTCAATTCTATATAGCATTAGAAGATGACCTTATGAGAATATTCGGTTCCGAAAAGCTTGAAGGACTTATAGACAAATTAGGTTTAGAAGAAGACGAAGCTATAGAAAGCAAGATGGTTACAAAAGCCATAGAAAGTGCTCAAAAGAAGGTTGAAGGTAACAACTTTGATATAAGAAAGACACTTCTTGGATATGATGACGTTATGAATAAGCAAAGAGAAGTTATCTACTCTCAAAGAGCTGAAGTTTTAAGTGGAACAAACTTAAAAGAACAAGTTGAGAGTATGATAAACTGGGCTATAGAGAATGCTGTAAGTTCCCATATAACTGGAGTAGAAGATACATTTAATGATGAAGTAAAAGCTCTATCTCATTACATGGAAGATATGATAGGTCATAGAGCATTAATTAAGCCAGAAGAGCTAGAAAAACTTTCAAATGAAGAAATGATAGAGAGATATAAGAATATAGCTTTTGAAATGTATAATGAAAAGGAAAAGGATTTTGAAGAAGAACAAATGAGGGAAATTGAAAGAGTTGTTCTTCTAAAAGTAGTTGATACTAAGTGGATGGATCATATAGACAATATGGATCATTTAAAACAAGGTATAGGATTAAGAGCTTACAAACAACAAGATCCAGTTCAAGCATATCAATTCGAAGGAAGTAATATGTTTGATGAAATGATAGATAATATAAAGATTGATACAGTGAGAATGCTTATGCATGTTCAAATAGAAAAGGCGCCAGAAAGAGAAAGAGTTGTAAAGGAAACAGCAACCAACTACAGTGATGATGGAAATTCTGGAGCACATACTCCTATAAAGAAGGAGAAAAAAGTAGGCAGAAATGATCCATGCCCATGTGGAAGTGGTAAAAAGTATAAAAACTGCTGCGGCAGAGAGGCTTAGTATTGTTTAGTAGATTTGCAGAAACTCTTATTCTGCAAATCTATATTTATTTAGGCATAGAAAGGATGATAGGCGTGATATTAAAATTACAACAAGAATTAGGAAGTTTGGAAGGCCTTAGAGGTACATTAAATGAAATGAGGGACTCTCTTTGACTTGCCTAGCTTAAAAAAGAAGTTAGATGAACTTGAGATGAAGATGCAGAGCAGTGTTTTTTGGGATGACATTAAAAATGCTCAAGAGATTACTCAAGAAGCAAAATCTTTAAAAGATAGAATAGATGCATTTAATTCTTTAGAGCAGAGATTTGAAGATATATTCGAATTAGGCCAGCTTGTAGAAGAAGATGATGAAAATTCTATAAGGGATATTTTATCGGAGATAAAAGAACTACAAGATTCTATAGAGAACTTTAGAATAGAAATACTTTTATGTGGAGAATATGATAAAAACAACTGCATTTTAAATCTTCATACAGGTGTTGGAGGTACTGATGCTCAGGATTGGACTGAGATGCTTTTAAGGATGTATACAAGATGGTGCGAGAAAAAGGGATTTAAAACAGAAATTATGGATTATCTAGCTGGTGATGAAGCAGGAATTAAATCAGTGACATTAAAGGTAACTGGAGGGTATGCTTATGGATATCTTAAAGCAGAAAAAGGAATTCACAGACTTGTAAGAATATCTCCATTTAATTCTAATGGCAAAAGACAGACTTCTTTTGCATCGGTAGAAGCTATGCCTGAACTTACAGCAAATCAGGATATAGACATAAAATCTGACGATTTAAAGATAGATACCTATAGAGCTGGAGGGGCAGGAGGACAGTATGTAAATAAAACTGAATCTGCAATAAGGATAACTCACCTTCCTACAGGAATAGTTGTGCAATGTCAAAATGAAAGAAGTCAGCATACAAATAAAGAATCTGCCATGAAGATATTAAAAGCAAAGCTTATAGAGCTTAAAGAAAGAGCTCATAAGGAGAAAATAGAAGACTTAGCTGGCGAACTTAAAGATATGGCTTGGGGCAGTCAGATAAGATCATATATATTTCAACCATATACTTTAGTAAAAGATCATAGAACTAATTTAGAAAATGGTAATGTAAATAGTGTTATGGACGGAGAGATAGACGGATTTATAAATGAATATTTGAAACAGAGCAGCAATGGAACTTTGGATTTAAATTAGCTTGAAGTTCATGAGGAGGATTATATGAAAAAAATAGAAGAATTATTGAGTAAGGAACTAAATATAAGCTTAACTCAGGTGAATAATGTAATAGAACTTTTAGATGAAGGAAATACAGTTCCTTTCATTGCTAGATATAGAAAAGAGAGAACTGGAGGGCTTAGTGATGAACTTCTTAGAACCTTCAATGAAAGGCTTACATATCTAAGGAATTTAAATGATAGGCGTAATGATGTGTTAAGAATCATAGAAGAACAAGGAAACCTTTCAGAGGAAGTAAAATCTGCTCTTATGAAGGCAGAAACATTAACTGAAATTGAAGACATATATAGGCCATTTAAGCCTAAAAAGAGAACAAGAGCTACAATGGCGGTTGAAAAGGGATTAAAACCTTTATCAGAAGCATTATTTTCAAAAGATTTTCTGGGAAATATAGAGGATATAGCTGTTGAATTCATAAATGAAGAAAAAGGTGTAAAGTCTGTAGCGGAAGCTATTCAAGGAGCAATGGATATAGCAGCAGAAACTATATCTGATAATGCAGATTATAGAAAATGGATAAGAAGTTATGTGTTTAATGAAGGTATTGTAGAAACAAAGGGTTCATCAGAAGAACCAACTCCTTATGAGATGTATTATGACTACAATGAGAAAGTAAGATTTATTCCAGCTCACAGAATTCTTGCTATAAATAGAGGAGAAAAGGAAAAAATACTTTCTGTAAAGATAACATCCAATGAGGAAAAAATACTTCAGTATTTAGATAACAGACTTTTAAAATATAGTGAAAACCAAAATAAATATATAGCTATGTCTATTAGAGATTCTTTAAAAAGACTTATATATCCATCAATTGAAAGAGATATAAGAAATGAACTAACTGAAAAGGGAGAAGAAGGAGCTATAACAATATTTAAAGCTAACTTAAAAGCTCTTCTTATGCAAGCTCCTATAAAGGGCAAAGTTGTCTTAGGATATGACCCTGGTTTTAGAACAGGATGTAAAGTCGCTGTATTAGATGATACAGGAAAATTTTTAGAAAAGGCTACAGTATATCCAACAGTTCCTAAAAGCGATGTAGAGGGAACTATAAGAACTCTTAAGGAACTTATCTATAAATATGATGTAGAAGTTATATCTCTAGGAAATGGTACTGCAAGCAGGGAATCAGAAGAGGTTATAACAAGGCTTATAAAGGAAGTTAAATCAGAAAAGAACAAGGATATATATTATGTTATAGTAAATGAGGCGGGAGCATCTGTTTATTCAGCTTCAGAGCTTGCTACAAAAGAATATCCTGACTTAGACGTAACAATAAGAGGTGCTATATCCATAGGAAGAAGACTTCAAGATCCACTTGCAGAGCTTGTAAAAATAGATCCTAAGTCTATTGGGGTTGGACAATATCAGCATGATGTAACTCCAAAGAGGATGGATGAATCATTGAAAGGTGTTGTTGAAGACTGCGTTAACTCTGTAGGAGTAGATCTTAATATGGCAACTCCATCATTACTTTCATATATTTCAGGAATAAATGCATCAATTGCAAATAATATTGTTCAGTACAGAGAAGAAAAAGGAAAGTTTGAAAGCAGAAAAGAACTTCTAAAGGTAAAGAGACTAGGACAAAAGGCTTATGAGCAGTGTGCAGGTTTCTTGAGAGTTATGGAAAGTAAAGAAGCTTTAGATAACACTGCTGTTCACCCAGAATCTTATGAAGCAGCAAAGGCGTTAATAATAGAGCTTGGATATTCATTAAATGATTTAAAGAAGGGAGCTTTAAGTGGTATTGAGGCAAAAGCAAAAGAAGTTGGAATAAAGATGTTAAGTGAGAAATTAAACATTGGAGATATGACACTTCAAGATATAATAAAAGAGCTTCAAAAGCCAGGAAGAGATCCAAGAGAGGATATGCCTAAGCCTATACTAAAATCAGGTGTTTTAGATATAAGTGATCTTAAGCCTGGAATGATCTTAAATGGAACTGTAAGAAATGTATCAGACTTTGGAGCCTTTGTTGATATTGGAGTCCATCAAGATGGATTAGTTCACAAGAGCCAGATGTCAGATAGGTTTGTAAAGCATCCTTTAGATATAGTAAAAGTTGGAGATATAGTAGAAGTTAGAGTTTTAGATATAGATATTAAGAGAAAGAGGATATCCCTTTCAATGAAAAAAGAGGAAAAATTATAAAAACATATTGAATTATAAAAACAAAAGATATATAATAAATTTGTAAAATATAATAAAGTTATCTTCAGGGCAGGGCGTAAATCCCTACCGGCGGTATAGCCCGCGAGCCGTAAGGCATGATTCGGTGAAATTCCGAGGCCGACAGTATAGTCTGGATGAAAGAAGGTATTATTATTAGAAATGGTAAGTTATGCCCTGGCTTTTTGTCAGGGCTTTTTCTTGTTTCTAGTACTTATACCCTGGAGGATTATTTGGGAGGGTATCAAAATGGCAAACAATTCTATCAAACTAAACAAAATGGTAAAAATCTCATTTTTAGCGTCTGTGGCTGTTGTTCTTATGGCAATAGATTTTCCACTACCAATTTTTCCTGCTTTTTTAAAAATTGATTTAAGTGATGTACCGGCTATAGTAGGAGCATTTACTTTAGGACCAGTAGCAGGGGTTGTAGTTGAATTTATCAAGGTTTTTCTTTATGCTTTAATAAAAGGTACAAGCACAGCTATGGTTGGGGAAACAGCCAACTTTTTAGTTGGAGGATCATTAGTATTAGTTACAGGACTTATCTATAAGAAAAATAAAACAAGAAAAAGTGCAATTATAGGATTAATTGCTGGAAGTATAACAATGACTGTTGTAGCAGCACTTGCTAACTATTATTTTATGCTTCCTGCTTATGTGAAGTTTATGGGAATGACAATGGAACAAATTGTATCTATGGGAACAGTTGTTAATAGCAGCATAGTTGATCCGTTCACTTTGGTACTATTAGGAATAACTCCATTTAATTTAGTTAAGTGTTTACTTGTTTCAGTAGTTACAATGGTTTTATTTAATAAGGTTATACCAGTATTATCATCTGTAAAAGACGGAAGTGCAAAAGGTTCAAATAGAGCCGCCTAACATAAAATAAAGAACCGCTGGATTTTTATTCAGCGGTTCTTTGTTTATATCTAAATAAAACTTTCTAAAGATCTATTCCACATAAGTAGTGCGTCTTCTTTGTTATTAGCGTAGTATCCTTTGCGGATTCCTTCAACTTCAAATCCAAATTTCTTATATAGATTTTGAGCAATGATGTTAGAACGTCTAACCTCAAGTGTGATGGCAGTCCCATTTTCTTTATGGCAAATTCTTAATAGTTCTTTCACTATGGCAGAACCTATTCCCTTGCCCCTATATTCAGGAGAAACTGCTATGTTGGTTATATTTCCTTCGCCAACAATTATCCAGCAGCCTCCAAAACCAACGACTTTATCATCACATAAAGCTACTACATATCTAGAAAATTTATTTTTAAATTCTTCTTCAAAGGATTGAAAACTCCAAGGTATTGCAAGACTTTCTTCGCTTATTTTAACCATATCATTTATGTGATTTTTAGAAGCTAAAATCACTTTTATATCACACATAGACTACAATCCTTTTTTTAGTTTTTCATCATATTCTCTTTCAGCTTGGGATTTTCTAAGGTATAGGGGATTAGATATATTTATATCATCGCTGATACCTTGAGATAATAATTTTATTCCAAGCTCTCCAAGAGAAGATGCTCTAGTATAGTTCAAATTGTTTGGAGCGAAGAAACAGTTTTCTAAAGAATTCTTTAAAAGTTCTCCATACTTTTTAGTTCCATCTCCAACAAAATATACAGGTTCATTAAACTCTTTTAATTTTGAAACAAGCTCATCTAATGAAAGCCTGTCATAATCCATAAGTTTTATCATCTCACCATTTTCAAACTTATATAAGCCGCAGTATACATTTTCTCTAAGTGCATCCATGATAGGACATACTATTCCATTAGCTCCATACAAGTTATAGGCTAGAGAATCTAGTGAAGATATAGATACATAAGGCTTAGAGCTTCCAAGGCTTAATCCTTTTATTGTAGCCATTCCTATTCTAAGTCCTGTAAAGGAGCCGGGGCCTTTAGATATTACAAATCCTTCTATATCATCTATAGTCAAATCTAATGACTTAAGAAGTTCATCTATCATAGGCATTATAAGTACTGAATGCTGCTTTTTATTTGCAAAATTCATTTCTCCTAATATTTGATCGTTACTAACTACAGCAGCAGTTGCAGCGTCTGTTGCTGAATCTATACTCAAAACTATCATATAATAATCTCCTTTATATAATCATATTGCTCTCCATGAGGAGTTAAAGTGATTTTTCTCACATTTTCCCCTAGGCTAGGCACTTTTTCTATTTCTATGTTTAAAAAGTTCTTTGGAATAAGTTCTTCTATATAATTAGCCCATTCAATGATAGAGACACCTTCACCGAATATATACTCGTCAAAACCTATTGCACTTATTTCATCTGGGTCATTTACTCTGTATACATCAAAATGATAAAGAGTAAGTCTGCCGCTGTGATATTCATTTACTATATTAAATGTAGGACTTGTTATGTATTCATCTATTTTAAGACCTGTAGCAAAACCTTTAGTAAGATGAGTTTTTCCAGTGCCTAAATCTCCTATAAGACATATTATATCTTCAGAGTTGCATAGTTCACCCAATTGTTTTCCTATATTAAAGGTTTCCTCCACGCTATGTACAAAAAATTCCATAGTCAATGACCTCCTAATATTAAAGTCTATCCTTTATTTTATCCTAAAATCTATAAAAAGAAAAGCTTAGGGAATATTTCGATGTAATAAGTTTGACTTGAAATTTACTAGAGGTTAAAATTAAGTAAGTATTATTTAGAGGGTGATTTAATTGAAACGAGGTTGGAAACTTTTAATAGCATTCATAATCACTAATGCAGTTGTGATTTCAGCCATAGTAGTAAGTCATAATGTTCAGCAGAAAAAGTATGCACCTATGTTAGATGAAAAGGAAAGAGAAAGTTACATATCAATCATGGTTCCCACAAAAAGCTTGTATAATATGGTTCTTGACATTGTAGGAGATGACCATGATGTTTCATATATGTTTAAAAATGACAATGAAAATTTAAATTTTGAATATACAAATGATAGCGTAATAAATGTTGGGAAACAGGATTTATTTTTGTATATGGGAATGGAAAATGAGCCTTGGGTAGATGGATTTTTGGATTTGGTGAAAAGAGAAACCCTATCCACTTCGAATATATCTAGAGGTATCATATCATTACCTCTTACAAAGCCTAGAAAGATAAAGGAAAAGGAGTATAAGGAGAATCCATATTATTGGATGAATTTAGAAAATTATAAAACTGCTTTGAATAACATAAGAGTTGCTGTTACTGAAAAGGACACTAGGAATAGAGATAAATATGAAAAAAATTTCAAAGAAGCTATGGAAAAGATTAATAAGCTTGAAGAGAGTTTGAATGAATCATTAGAAAAGGTAAGTCAATATACTTTTGTTGTAAGAGAAGACACATTTGATTATTTTCTAAAATACAAGGGATTAAAAACTATAAAAATTCCTAAGGAGTTAAAAAAAGAAGAATGGGATACTATGAAAGAAAAATTTAAAGAAACTAAAAACCTTATTTTTCTATGTGGTTATAATGATATCCTTAGAGAAAATGAAGGCATAATAACAGAGTTTGGAATGAAAACTATGTATATAGATATAGATAAATATCATAATTCCAATTATGAATTTTTACAAAAGTTAGTTGAAAAATTCACGAGTTTCGAGTCTGAAAAATAAATGTAAAATATGATAGTTTTAAAATATGCTCATATTATTAAAGTAATATTGCTAGTTTTTTTGATATGAGCTATGAAAAAGCAGAAATGATATTGGTTGTTATAGCAGCAGTGGTTTTATTTATCGGTATTTGTGCAATTAATAGTCCAAGGACTACAGCAAAAGATTTTATTTACCAGTACAGTAGAACAGCTTCTCATCAAGATATAAAATCAAGATGGGGACAAGATTTTGATTTAATAAGGTCAGGCTATGGATTTTTTATACGTTTCTTTATAGTAGGAATCACTATGGTGATTTATTGCTTTGCTATAGAGAAGATATTTTTTTAGTATTGTTTTAAGGGTCGTCTTTTTTAGAGCAATGCGAAGAAAAAAATGTGTTGCAAAATTTACTGAATTAATTTATAATAAATTTTGTCTTAGGGGTATAGCTCAATTGGTAGAGTAGCGGTCTCCAAAACCGTTGGTTCCGGGTTCAAGTCCTCGTGCCCCTGCCAAAAATAGTCAGTAAAATTACTGGCTATTTTTTTGTTTAAAAGTATTAAATTTTAATATGAAGCAATTGAAATACATTTTAAAAGATATATTTTTAAATAATATAAGAAATATTAACAATATCTTAAAAAAAGTTTTTTTTATAATGAAATAGTTAAAAAAGTGATTTTAAAATAACTTTAGAACTGTGATATACTATAGCCAATAAAAAAGGGGTAACTCTAGTTATTGGGAGGAATTATGGATAAGAATTGTAGGCTAAAAGTAGAGTTAAGTAAAAATGAACCGAGTGAGACTATTTACAAATTTATACTAAATGAAAATGGAGAAAATATTGGCTGGTGTCACACAAAATTGAATAAATTTGGTGCTGTAGAAATAAATTATGAGATTTACAGCCAATATAGAGGACTTGGATATAGTATAGAAGGTATAGGAAGCGTACTAAAGATGTTGAAAGATAGTAACCTTAATATGAAAATTGTCGCTAAAGTAATTGAGAAGAATATTGGAGCATGGAGAGTTTTAGAGAAAACAGGATTTAATTTAGAAAAAGTATTTCTTGACAAAGATGAAAATACTATGGCTAGAATTTATATTTATAATATATAATGTAGGCATTCAATAGATTAGAATATTTAAAATTAATTGATTTTTATTATGTAAAATTATATAATGAGAATTGAGCATAAGCAAGAAGAGAAAACTTTACTTGTTTTAGCTAATAAATAGTATTATTTGACCTCTATAATAGTATAGAGGTCTTTCTTATTAGGGGGAGCTTTATGGATAATATAAACAGCATTATAAATGGAATAAAACCACTAAATGTACAAGTTATGAAGGATGTAAAGACAAAAATAGACAATTTAGCTAAGCCTATAGGAAGTCTTGGAACATTAGAAGATATAGTTATAAAACTTAGCGGAATTAATGAAAAAGCTGTAAAAACTATAGAAAAAAAGTCTATAGTAATAATGTGCGCTGATAATGGCATTGTAGATGAAGGTGTATCGACATGCCCTCAATCCACAACTCTTACTGTGTCTCTAAATTTTGTAAAGGGAACTACAGGAGTGTGCCTTTTAAGTAAATATGTAGGATCAGATTTAACCGTTGTTGATATAGGTATAAATGCAGAGGTTGATGATTCAAGGATACTAAATAGAAAAATTTCTTATGGTACAAAGAATATAGCAAAAGAAGCAGCTATGTCTAGAGAAGATGTGATAAAAGCTATAAATGTAGGAATAGATATTGTAAAGGATTTGAAGAAAAATGGTTATGAGATGCTTGGTACAGGAGAGATGGGAGTAGGAAATACCTCTACTTCAGCAGCGGTAATAAGCGTATTAACTGGAAGACATAGTGACAGTATAGTTGGGAAAGGATCTGGGCTTACGGACTTAGGACTTGAAAATAAAAAAGAAGTTATAAGAAGAGCTATAGAAGTAAATAAACCTGATAAAAGTGATACTATAGATGTTTTAAGTAAGGTTGGAGGGTTAGATATAGCAGGGTTATGTGGATGCTTCTTGGGTGCTGCTTATGAGAGAATTCCTATAGTTATGGATGGAGTTATTTCTGCAGCAGCAGCTTTATGTGCATATAGATTAAATCCATTAGTTAGAGATTATATATTCCCATCTCATATTTCTATGGAAGAGGGAAGTAGAACAGTTTTAGAAGAAATGGGATTGCAGTCTATGATTAATTTAAATATGAGACTTGGAGAAGGTTCAGGATGCCCATTTACATTTAAAATAGCGGATATGGCTCTATTCACTTTATGTAATATGTCATCTTTCAATGAATCAGGAATATCAAAGGATGATTATGTAGACATAAGGGAAGATGACAGCCTTTAGGAGGATTTATGAATATTTATTTTGTAAGGCATGGTAAAACTGAAAGTAATGAAAAAGGAGTTTATTATGGATCCTTAGATTCATCTATAAATTCTATTGGCAAGGATCAGGGTAAAAAACTAAATGAGTATTTAAAAAATGTAAATTTCACTAAAGCCTATGTGAGTCCGCTTAAAAGAGCAAAGGAAACTTTAGCTTTAATAGAACCTAAATGTAGCATTGTTGAAGATGAAAGGCTTAAGGAGCGAAGCTTTGGCGTTTTTGAAGGTCTTACTTATGATGAAATAAAGAGTAGTTTTCCTAAAGAACATGATATTTGGATTAAAGATTGGGAGAATTTCAAGCCAGAAGATGGAGAAAGTTTTAGAGATTTTTATGATAGAGTAGAAAGTTTTATTTTAGATGTTGAAAAAGAAAATGAAGATAATATATTAGTAGTAACTCATGGAGGAGTCATAAGAGCTGTATATTGTCATATATTAGAAGGAAATCTTGATTTTTATTGGAAATTTGCAAGTAAAAATGGAGATGTATCTGTTATAAAATATGAAGATAATTACATGTACATTGATTCTATAGTTCATATAGACTAGGAGGAGAATTGAAATGAGCAATATTACTTTAGTAACTGGAGGAAGCAGAAGTGGAAAGAGTTCTTTTGGTGAATCTCTTTTGAAGGATACAGATGATGTACTTTACATAGCTACTGCAATAGTGACAGACAAAGAGATGGCAGCAAGGATAAAGAGACATAGAGAAAGTAGAAATCAAAACTGGCCAACTTACGAAGGATATAAGAATTTAGATGAAATTTTAGGGAATTATAGTGAAAAAAATATATTTTTAGATTGTGTCACTGTAATGACTACAAACCTATTATTTGATAGTCCTATAGATTTTGATAAAGCAAGTCAGGATGAAATAGATAAAGTGACTGAATATATAAAAGGGCAGTTTACAGTATTGATTTCAAAAGCCAGAGAGTTAGATAAAAATTTGATTCTTATCACTAATGAAGTAGGCTGGGGACTTGTGCCAGAATATAAATTGTCTAGAATATTTAGAGACGTAGCGGGATTTGTAAATCAACATATAGCAATGGCTTGTGATGAAGTTTATCTAGTGAGCTGTGGAATTCCATTAAAATTAAAGGGGTAATTTTAGAAAAATAGGAGCAAAGTTATGAAAAAATATTTAAATGGGTTTCTTCTTATGATACAATTTATGACTAGAATACCCGTAAACAAAGAACTAAGTTGTAATATGGATGATTTTAGAATAGGAATATCATATTTTCCTATAATAGGACTTATAGTTGGAGGAATTCAATATTTGATATATTTCCTTCTTCAAAATATTATAGCATCAGAAATTGCTATTGTAATAGCTGTCATAGCGGGAGTCATGTTGACAGGGGCTCTTCATGTTGATGGACTCGGAGATGTCTTTGATGCATTTTATTCATTTAAAGGTGGAAAAGATAAAATTCTAGAAATCATGAAGGATAGTAGAATGGGGACCTATGGTTCACTTGCAATTTTCTTTGATGTTCTTTTAAAGATAGTATCATTTATACTTTTAGAACAAAGAGGACTTATAAGCCTTATGATAGTAACTCCTGTAATAGGAAGAGGTGCTATGGTATTTCTTTTCTCTATAGGTAAAAGTGCAAAGGAAAAGAGTAGCGGAAATGTTTATATAGGGAACTGTGGTATAAAAGAAGTTATAATAACCTTTGTGGAGATTATGATAATAGGAACACTTATAGTTGGACCTATTAGAACAATATCACTTATAGCATGCTCATATATTATAGTGTTTTTATTCAATAAGTATTGTAATATCAAGATAGGAGGACTTGTTGGAGATACTTTAGGGGCAGGTAATGAGTTAAGTGAAATTTTAACTTTAATTATATCTAATTCATATTTATTCTAAGTTTACGGTTTTAGGAGGAGGAACATATGGTAATAAAGATATGGGGCAAAATAATGAAAGATACTAAGATAGTAAAAGATTGCGTAGTTATATCAGAAGATATAGATGAATATCAGGCATGCCTTACATATTGTATAAATGAGATATGCGATAAACTTGATATAGCAAAGCCATACTGGCTCCCTGTAAACTTAAAGAGGTACAATCAATTTGGAAAGACAGCTTTCAATAAGGATAACTTCATTGAGGATATAGAGTTCGATAAGTTTGTTATTGAAGAAATAGAAGATGATGATAAGTAGAATTCAGTATATAATAAGGATTTAATTATAACAAAGAGTATTTAATCTAGAGAACGATAAGAAATGTATGTTTTTATTGTTCTCTATTTTTATGTAAAAAAATATAATAAAAAGCAGTCAGTATTTCACTGACTGCTTTTGGCAGGGGCACGAGGACTTGAACCCGGAACCAACGGTTTTGGAGACCGCTACTCTACCAATTGAGCTATACCCCTTCGAACAATAATATTATAATACAAATTTTATGTAATAGCAAGTTTTTTTACAAAAAAATAATTTAGATACAATTTTGTAACATATTATGGAAGAAATAAAATATAATGGAGATAGGTGGTGGTAATATGAGAGAATTTTTTAAAGAGAAAAAGCTTGAGAAAAACTACATAATTATAATTTTTATATTGCTTTTTTATAATATGTTGTCTATTGAACTTTACTTATATTTAAACTTACGAAGCAATACTGTACAAGCTTCTGAAATAGAAGATAAAGTTGATAAGCCAATAAATGAGGGAGTAGTGGAGCAACCTCTTAGGTATAGAGCAAACGAAGATGAGAAAGTTTTTCTTGAAGATGTCTATAAAAACGATGGGAAAAAAACTGCATATTTAACATTTGATGATGGACCAAGCAATTATGTAACGTCTGTGATATTGGATATTTTAGATAAATATAATATAAAGGCAACATTTTTTGTTGTAGGAAATATGGCTATGGAAAATAGCAAGATTCTTAAGGAAGAGTATATTAGAGGTCATAGTATAGGCTCTCATAGCTATGATCATGACTACAAGAAGATTTATGCTAGTGAAGATAGTTTTAGAGAAGAAAAAGAGAAAGGGTTTAAAGTTCTAAATGATATACTCGGCAATAAATTTGAAACTAGATTATTTAGGTTTCCAGGAGGTTCTTTTGGAAATAATAAACATAGGTTTAAGGAGATTTTGCATGAAGAAGGAAAAGTTTATGCAGATTGGAATGCTTTAAATGGTGATGGAGAAGTTCAAGGTGCCAGTGAAGAATGGCTTTTTAATAGACTAAAAGAAACTGTAAAAGGTAAAGAAAAGGTAGTTGTATTAATGCATGATACAAATGCTAAAGAAAGTACCGTAAGGTCTTTAGAAAGTATAATCCTATATTTGAAAAATGAAGGATATGAATTTAAATCTATTAAATAATGAAAAATTAAGATTATTCATATTGAAATTTGAAGATTTAAATGTTAAAATTGCATTAAATTACCACAATGAATGTGTACTCATTGTAAATGAAAGTTAAATAAAGGGTGATTACTAAGCTATAAATTAGCTTTGTAAAATAAATAAAACAGGGGGATTTTTATGAAGAGAAGAGGGATGTCAAAAATTCTTGCATTTACAGTTTCATTAGCATTAATAACATCTAACATGTCTGTATTTGCAAAAGAAGCCTCTAAAGAGGCACTAGAAAAGAACAACTCTGAAGTACAACAGAAAGTAGACGAATTAAAGAAGCAGCTGTTAGATGAAAAGGAGGAAATTAAAGATACTCTAAAAGATCCAGAGGAATTGGTTAGAGTCATAGTCGAGACTAACGGAAAAAGTGCTATGGAACGATCATCAATGCCAACTCCTTACGCTGTTGAGTCAGCTAAAAATGATATTCAAAAAGTAGAGAGAGTTGCATCTGACTTAGAAGGAGCAGAAATAAGACACAGTTATGGAGTAACGTTTAACGGCTTTAGTATGGATGTAAAAGCAAAAGAGGTAGACAAGCTAAAAGACATGTATGGGGTGAAAAATGTAAGATTAGCTAATACTTACACTGCTGATATGACTAATGCTAAAAAACTTACTCAAGTTTATGATGAATGGAAGGACTATGGATTTAAAGGAGAAGGTCAGCTTGTTTCTATAATAGATACAGGAATAGATTATGAACATAAAGATATGAAAGCACCTTCGGAAAAAGCAAAGCTTAAACTTACAGAGGATTCAGTTAAGGAAAAAATAGATAAATATGATCTTAAAGCTGAAAAAGGAAGTTATAAACTAAAGGGATATTGCACAGAAAAAGTTCCATTTGCTCACAATTATGCAGATGCAAAAGGTAGTTCTATAAAAGAAGATATTGTAAAAGATACTAAACCAGATGGCGGGCATGGAATGCACGTTGCTGGAATAGTTGGAGCTAATGGCGATGAGGAAGAAGTTAAAAATGGAGCTGCTATACAAGGTGTAGCACCAGAAACTCAGCTTTTAAACATGAAAGTTTTCTCAAATGATGTAAATAGAAAAGGTGCATACAGTGATGATATAATTGCAGCAATAGAAGACTCTATAATTTTAGGTGCAGATGTAATAAATATGAGTTTGGGAGCACCATCTGGATTCCAAGATAGCAATGATCCAGAGCAACAAGCAGTAAAGAAAGCAACAGAGGCTGGAATAATAGTAGTTATTTCCGCTGGTAACTCATCTACATCAACATATCCATATGTTGATCCTAAGGTAAAAGATACTTCTACATCGGGAACACCAGGATTATCAGAAGATGCTCTTATGGTGGCGAATTATCAAAATTCAGCTATATCAGCTAATGCTATATCAATAAAAGTATCTGGAAAAGATGATCGAAAATTCCCATTCAAGGCTCATCAAGTTAAGTTTGGAAATAACGAACTTAAAAATTTTGTGGATGGAGGTCTTGGAAAACCAGAACAATTAAAAGATGTAAAAGATAAGATTGTTCTAGTTCAAAGAGGAGAATTAGCATTTACAGATAAGATATTAAATGCTCAAAAACAAGGGGCAGCTGGGGTTATAGTTTACAACCATGAAGCAGGTGGAGACGCAATGGTTAGTATGGCTACAGATCCTAGTATAACTATACCTGCTATATTTACATCTCACAATGCAGGTGTTGCTTTAATAAATGATATTTCACATGATCCAACTGTAGTGTTAAATGATGGAACTGTACAAGTAGTAAATCCATCAGCAGGAGATTATGATGATAGTACTTCTTGGGGACCTGCTCCAAATCTAGATTTTAGACCTCAAATAGCAGCTCCAGGAGGAAATATAACATCCACTGTAAACAATAATCAATATGATGTATATAGTGGAACTTCTATGGCGGCTCCACATGCAGCTGGAGCTATGGCTATAATAAAACAAGAAATTGAAAAATCTAAAGATAGTTTTAAATTTGCTACTCCAAGAGCTTTAGTTGAATATGCTAAAAATTGTGCCATGAACACTTCAGATGTAAAGAAGGATGGCTCAGGAGTTCCATTCTCTCCAAGAAGACAAGGTTCTGGACTAATTCAATTAAATAATGCAGTAAAGAATAGAGTTACTGCAACCTATGATGGAGAATCAAATGTAGCTTTGAAGGAAATAGGAAAAGATGGTAAGAGCTTTAATATAAAAGTTCAAAACTATGGAACAAAAGAAGCAGTGTATGATTTGTCAATATTAGATGGAGTTTTAACAGATGGTGATACTGAGTTTAAACAAGGAATGAGTAAAGATATAGTCCTTTCAAAAGATAAAGCAGATTTAACTTTTGGAAGTAAGACAATAAAGGTACCAGCTGGGGGATCAGTAGAATTTACTGCAACTCTTACTATAGGAAATTTAGATGCAGAAAGATTTTTAGAAGGATATATAATGCTTACATCTAAGACAGAAGGTGTTCCAAACCTAAATGTTCCATTCATGGGTTATTATGGTGAATGGGATCAAGCTCCTGTATTAAGCAATTTTGTATGGGATCAAGAAAAGAATAACTTCTTATATAATGATCAGAAATTAGCAAGCAGATATGCTTACGGTATGAATGGTAAGAATTATTATGCTAGTGATAAGCCAGAAGAATTAGCGTTCTCACCTAATGGTGATGGAAACATGGATAGTTTAGTACCAGTAATATATTTTATGAGAAATGCAAAATCATTTACAGTAGAAGTAGAAGATAAAAATGGAAATAATCTTGGAGAAGTAGCACGTGATACTGATTTAAGAAGACAAATTTATAACAGTCCTGATGGAAAAGGAAAGAAGATTTTCTTATGGCCACAATTTGCTTGGGATGGAAAAGTAAATGGAAGTCTAAAAGAAGAGGGAGAATATACAGTTCTTTTAAAACCAGTTGTAGGAATTGAAGGTGCTGAAGCTCAGGAATATAGAATTCCAATGAAATTAGACGTAACAGAACCAGAAATCAATATAACTTCACCTTCTATTACTAATAGCAGAGAGTATGAAGTGGCATGGACAGTTACTGATAATCTTTCAGGAGTAGGTTTAGAAGGCATATTTATAAATGACAAAATTGTTAAAGATGTAGATATAAAAGCTGATGGTAATAATAGAACAGCTAAGATAACTTTGCCTGAAGGTCAAGATAAAGCTGTTATTACTGTTCTCTCAATGGATAATGCTCACAATTCTCAAATGAGTAAATTAAATGTAAATATAGATATTAAAGCACCAGTTGTATCTATAAATGGAATAAAGAATAATGGTATTTACAATAAAGATGTAACTCCTAATGTTTCTATGGATAAAGAGGGAACTTTAGAACTTACTCTAGATGGAAATCCATATGAAAATGGAACAACTGTAAATGCAGAAGGAACTCACGTATTAAAGGCAGTAGCAAAGGATTTAGCAGGTAATATAACAACAGAAACTTATACTTTCACTATAGACAAGACTGCACCAGAAATATCAGTACAAGGAATAGAAGATAAAGGATTATACAATAAAGATGTAGCTGCAAAAGTAATGACTAATGAGGAAGCTACGCTAGAGATTACTTTAAATGGAAAGGCTTATGTGAATGAGACAGCTATAACTGAAGACGGAAAATATGTATTAAAGGTAGCTGCAACAGATAAAGCTGGAAACAAATCAGAAAAATCATTTGAATTTTCGATAGACAAATCTAATCCAGAAATAAAAGTTGAAGGATTAAATGATGGATGGGTTTACAATAAAGATGTAACTCCTACTATCTCATTTGGTGAAGAGGTTAAAGCTGAAATAACACTAAACGGAAAAGCTTATGTAAGTGGAACGGCAATATCTTCTGAAGGCAATTATGAATTAAAGATAGTTGCAACAGATAAAGCTGGAAACAAAAATACTGTAATTTATAAATTTGTCATAGATAAAACACCAGCTGTAGTAAAGATTACAGGTGTTGAAGATGGCGGACATTATAATAAGGATGTAACTGTAGGATTATCAGTTAATGAAAAAGCTGAAACTTCAGTATTATTAAATGGAAAACCATATGATCTTGGAAATCCTATAACAGAAGAAGGTAACTATGAGTTAGAAATAACTGCTATAGATGCTGCAAAGAATTCAACTAAAGTTGTAGTTAAGTTTGTTATAGACAAGACTGCTCCAGAAGTTGTAATAAAAGGTGTAGAAGATGGTATGGCATATAAGAGTGAAGTTAAGCCAGAAATAACTGCTAGTGAGGATGCTACTATAACTGCAACTTTAAATGGAAAAGAGTATAAGCCTGGAACAATGATAAGTGACGAAGGTCAATACGAGTTAAAAGCATTTGCAGTAGATAAGGCTAATAATAAGTCAAAAGAAGTTGTAGTTAAGTTTACAATAGACAAGACTGCTCCAGAATTTAAGATATCTGGTGTAGAAGATGGAGAAACTTATGACAAGGCTGTAAAGGTAAGCGTTGAAGCAGAAAAGGATGCAGTTGTAACAGCTACATTAAACGGCAAGGATTTTGACTTGACTAAGGAAATTATGGAGAATGGAGAATATAGCTTAGTTGTAAAAGTTCAAGACAAAGCTGGTAATGTTACTGAAAAGACTATAAAGTTCACTATTAAGATAAAGAATGATAATCCTGGTGGCGGTAGTGGAAGTATTGATAAGCCAACTAATGATAAACCATCTACTGGGATTGGAAAACTTCCTCAAACAGGATCACCAATAAGCTTTGCTGATATAATGACATTTGGAGTTGTTATGACTCTAGCCGGTGTTGCTTTCTTATCAGAGCAAAGAAGAAGAAATAAAAAAAATCAAATAAATGATTTAAGATAAATGATATAAAGGAGCAGATTTCTTAGGAAATCTGCTCTTTTATTTGAAATAAAATACATAATAAGAACTTCAATCCTCAATTACATAAAATTAAATAGAGTATTAATTCTATGAGTGGTCAAAATAGTAGTGCAAGGAGAAAACTTGCAAAATAAATAAAACCCTAAATTACGAGGAGGAATGTATTATGGCAAAGAAGTTAGTTCCAGAAGCAAAACAAGGATTAGCAAATTTTAAGAATGAAGTAGCTTCAGAGCTAGGAGTTCCATTTAAGGACTACAACGGAGATCTTACATCAAAACAATGTGGATCAGTTGGCGGCGAAATGGTAAAGAGAATGGTAGAAGCATACGAAAAAGGTATGAAGTAGACCAAAGTCTAATTAACTTCTATCACGATAGTATTTTTGCTATATCAGTATCTATATAAATAATTATAGATAAGGCAAAAATAGGCTTAGGGTAAAAACGGGAGTCTCAGATTTGTAGAAGATAATTATCTTCTACAGGTTTGAGGCTCTTTGTTTTTCTAAATTACTATGATAAAATTAAATGAGAACTAAAGTTCGGAGGTGTTATAATGAAAGGCGTTAAGATTCTGCATTGTGCAGACCTGCATTTTGACAGTCCTTTTAGAGATTCTGATCCTTCCTATAGGGAGAAGAGGAAAGAGGATCTAAGAGAGACTTTCGGAGCCATAATAGATAAAGCAGTAAACGAGGAAGTAGACATAATTTTAATGGCAGGGGATTTGTTTGATAATGCAACAGTTATGAAAACCACCGTAGATTATGTTATAAGAAAATTAAAAGAGATACCACATATAAGAGTATTTATCTCTCCAGGTAATCATGACCCTTATCATGGAAAATCATTTTATAAGATAATACCATGGCCAAATAATGTCCATGTATTTCAAGATAAACTTGAAAAGATACATATAGAAAATTTAAATACAATTGTTTATGGAATAGGATTTGGAGATAGTTATGAAAGAATAGGCCTTATAGAAGAAATGAAAAGTAAAATTGATATAGATGATAGCAAAATAAATATAATGGTACTACATGGAGATGTGACTGCCGGTATAAGTGAATACAATCCTATAACTATAGATGATATAGGGAAAAGTGGAATGGATTACATAGCTTTAGGTCATAAACATGATTTTTCAGGAATTCTTAGAGAAGATGATACTTTCTATGCGTATAGCGGCAACCCTGAAGGAAGAGGATTTGATGAATGTGGAGAGAAGGGAATAATTCTAGGAACTGTATATAAGAACTATGTAGAATTAAATTTTCACCCAATTTCAAAGAGAAAGTACGTTATATGTAGTGTTGACATTTCTGGATGTAGAGATTATGAAGAAGTAAAGAGTATGATACTTAAAGCTTCAGAGAGTTTTTCAAGGGAGAAAAATTTGTTTAAGCTTATGCTTTGCGGGGAAGTCTCAGAAGATTTCATAATAAATAAAGAACTTTTAAATCATAAGATAAAAGATGATTTCTTTTATGTAAAATTAGAAGATAATACTACAATATCAATAGATTATGAAGAGATAGCAGGAGAATTTTCTCTTCGAGGTTTGTATGCGAAGAAGATGTTAAAGTCTATAGAGGAAGAAACAGAATCTTCAGAAAAGGAATTCCTTTATAAGGCACTAAAGCTAGGAATAGAAAGTTTAACTGCAAAAGAGGTCAAAATGAAATGATAATAAAAGAATTGAATATAAAATCTTTTGGGGCTATTAAAAATAAAAAAATAAGCCTTACAGAAGGGATTAATGTAATATATGGTAAAAATGAAAGCGGAAAGAGTACTACAGAGGGCTTTATAAGTATATTATTATATGGAATGAGCGGTGGTCGAAAAAATTTAAAACAGAATGAGAGAAAAAGGTTTATACCTTGGAAAGAAAATACAGCTCAAGGAGAAATCCATATCAAACATGGAGAAGACGAAATTATAATAGAGAGAACTTTTGGATCAACTAAAAAAGAAGACACTATAAACTTCATAAATTTTCTCACTGGTGAAAAGATAAAAGGAATAACTAAAGAGCCAGGAAGATATTTTTTAGATTTATCAAAGGAAAGCTTCATGAAGACACTCCTTATAAAACAACTTGGGGCAGAAGTGGCAAGAGATAAGGAAGAGGAGATAATGCAAAAACTCACCAACTTGGAACAGGGCGGAGACGATAGTATATCTTATTATGAAGCGGTTGCTGTCCTTGAAAATTATAAAAAGTTTTATGTTGGAAGCAGAAAAAATGGAGAACTTGATTCATTAAGAAAAAGGCTATTATTATTAACAGAAGAGCTCAGCGACTCTTTAAAAAGAAATGAGGATGGAATTGAAGATGAGATAAAGCTTAAAGAGTTGAAAGATGAAGGTGAAAGCTTAATTAAAAATCTTAAAGCTTTAGAATTATATAAAAAATACATGAGAAAAATGAATCTTCAAAAGGAATATGAAGAAATCTCTAAATATCTAAAAATGAGTAAAGACCTTGGAGAAACCAAAGATCAGTATGATAGGGATTTAGGACAATATATAAATGAAGAAGTATTAAATAGAATTAGTGAAGATTACAAACAATACGAAAGTTTAAATGATGAACTTATATACCAAGAAGAGTGTCTAAAAGAAGCTGAAAGCAATTATGATATCTTCAAGGATGAATATGAGAGATTAGAGGCTTTTCAAGGTTTAGAGGATGATGTTGACATAAAGCTCATAAAGCTTTTGGAAGAAAGAAAGGGCGCTCTAATTAAACTAGAACATCGCAGTAAATGTAAAAAAAATTTAGATAATATAGAAAATGAGATTAATGAGGTAAAAGGCAAAATAGAAAAATATGGTATAATAGATGATGAGAGAAATGATATAGATAAGATTCTGGAAAGATACGAAGATGCCTTGAAAGAATTAAAATATCTTTTAAACACATACTCATCACATAACAATATTACTATATCAAATGAAGAGATTAAAAAAAATAAAATCATGGCAAATCTTTTAGAAATAGGAGCTATAGCTTCTGCTGGTATTTTTATTTTTCAGCTCATAAAAAAGTCAGCAGGAATACCAATGTATTTTCTGGCTATAATCTCTATTGTATGTATTTTTTTATCATTTAAAATTAAAAATCATGCAAACTTAAATGAGATGAGGATGAAAGATGATCAAAAGAAATATGATTCAATAAACTCTCTAAAGGAAGAGATAGTTTCTATAGAAAATAAACTAGAATCATATTACAATAAGCTTGGAATTAAGAATTATGAGGAATTTGTTGCAGCCATAAAATGTTATGATGTCATGAAAGATAAGGAAGAAAGACTTAAATATGTTATGAGGGAAAAACTTATAGAATTTAACAGCTATGAGGGAGAAAGTTTGGAAAACAGTTTAAATAGAGCGAATAACATGATAAACTTTTTATTAAACCATACATCATGCGAAAATGAAGAAGAATTTCTTAGAAATCATAAACTTTATGAGGAAAAAGCTTTTCAAATGGATTCTCTAGAAAGAGAACTTAAAAATTTAGAAAGCAATGTCTCAACAATAAAAAATAAGTTGGACATTAAGGAAATTGAATTAAAGAACGAACTTTCAAAAATAGAGAGAGGGTATATACCTCTAGAAAAGCTTACAGAAGAGATTGAGATTTTAAAGAATAAGCTTAAAATGAAGGTTATGGTAGAAAATGAAATAAAGAGAGTTGAAGATGGATACAAACTTCTTTTAAAAGATAGGCATCTTGAAGACATGAAGGATGAACTGCAGGATATCTTTAAAGAGGATATAGATTTTTCATTTGAAAAAGAAGAAGATGTTGATACATGTCTTAAAGAGAATAATGAAAAGCTTAGAGAAACAGAAAAATCTATAAAAGATGTTGAAAATTCTATAAGCAATAGGTTTAAAGGATTTAGAGAACCTTGGATTATAGAAGAAGAGATAGAAGAAGTAAAGTCAGCTATAGAAAATGGGGAAGAAGCTGTAAAAATAGCTGATATAGCTTTAGAAAATTTGAATCAATGTTTTAAAGAGCTTCAGAAAAACTTTGGACCAAAGCTTAACAAAATAGTAGGGAAAATATATAGTAAACTTACTGATGGAAAGTATGAAGAAGTTAAAGTAAGCGACAATTATGACCTTCTTGTAAGAGATAACAAAGAAAATTCCTTAGTTGAAGCTAATTATTTAAGCAATGGAGCTTTTGATCAAGCGTATTTTGCACTTAGAATGGCATTGATAGAAATGATATTTGGTGAAGATAAAGTTCCTATAATCTTAGATGATACATTTATTCAATATGACGATGAGAGAACTCTAAGGGCTCTAAAGATTCTTGAGGAATACAGCGAGAACAAACAGATAATTCTTCTTACATGTCAAAGTAGAGAAAAGGATTATTTTGAAAGGGTGGATAATGCAAATATAATAACTATGGAGGGGATCTAGAGAATGAATAAAAGGTATAAATATGATAATCGTATTAGGGGATATGAGAAATTTCAAGATAAACTTTTAAAGGTTGCAAGAACTTACAGTAATATAAGACTTATAATAGCATTTGCAGCTATAGTACTATGTGTTGTATTTTATAAAATGCGCAGAGAGGATTTATTCATAATAAATCTTGTGGTTATGCTGACTGCATTTATATTTATAGCGGTAAAGCATTCTAAGGTTATAGCCTTTATTAAAGAGGTAAAGATCTTAAAAAATATTAATTTAAATGGAATCAAGAGAATTGAAGGAAAGTTTGCAGAGATTCTAGATACTGGTGAAGAATTTAAAGATGAGGAACATAACTATTGCAATGACTTGGATATCTTTGGGGCATCATCCTTATTTCAATGGATGAATAATGCTGTTACATTTAAAGGAAGAGAAAGACTAAGTCGTATTCTTAAGGGAAATATGAGTTTTGATAAGAATATTATATATAACAGGCAGGAGGCTATAAAGGAATTATCTCCTCTTGTTGGTTTCAGACAGAGATTACAAGGCAAAGCTATTATAAATGCTGAACATATCTTAAATCCTCAGGATTTTATAGAATGGGGAAAGGAAAAAGGAAAAGACATATCTAATATGTTTATAATGGTGCTCTATATAGACTCTGCCGTGACAATAGGATTCTTTATAGCTGCAATGCTTAACTTAGTATCATTTGGATTTTTTATGGCTATGGTGCTTTTAAATGTAGTAATAATTCAAGGTAATAAGAAAAATTTAGGAAGCAGTCTAGATATGGTTGGAAAACACTATAAGGCTATGGTTTCCTATAGAGATATGTTAAGACTTATAGAAAGAAGAAATTATAAAAGCAGATTATTAAAAGGACTTAAAGATAAGATAAAAAATCAGAGTTTTGACAGCTACAAAGAATTTGTTGAGCTTACAAAATTAACTGAAACAATAGAGGATAGACAAAATGCCATATACCTTTTATTGAACATTCTTTTCTTTTTAGATTTTCACTACTATAACAAACTTAACAGCTGGAAGAAGATATATGGTGACAATATAGAAGATGTCCTTGATGTTATAGCTGAATTTGAAGAATTAAGCTCTTTTGCAGATATTTATTACAATAATGATGATTATGCATTTCCAATTATAAAAGATGACTTTATAGTTAAGGGGGAAGATATAAGGCATCCTCTTATAGGAGAAAAGGCAGTAGGAAATCCTATATCGTTAACTCATAAAGGAGAAGGATGGATTATAACAGGTTCAAATATGGCTGGAAAGAGTACATATTTGAGGACTATAGCTATAAATTTAGTTTTAGCTTATAGTGGAAGTGCTGTAAGAGCTAAGAATTTTGAATGTAGCCCTATGGAGATATACACATGTATGAGAATTGGTGATAATTTAGAAAAGAGTATATCATCTTTTTATGCAGAAATTTTAAGGGTTAAAGCTATAATAGAAAGTGTAAAATCAGGAGAGAGGGTATTTTATCTATTAGATGAAATATTTAAGGGAACTAACTCAAGAGACAGACATAAAGGAGCAGAGATACTTATAAATGAACTTTCAACACTAAATACTTTAGGTCTTGTTTCAACTCACGACTTAGAACTTGGAGAAATAGAAAACGAAAAGATAAGCAATTATCATTTTGAAGAGTATTATGAAGACGGTAAGATAAGATTTGATTATACCCTTAGAAAGGGAATAAGCACTACACAAAATGCATTGTATCTTATGAGAATGGCCGGTATAAATTGTTAATATAAAATAGCTGAGGATGTTAATCCTTAGTTATTTTTATGCAATAAATAGAGAGTTATGGAATGAAAATTTGTATCTTGACATAACAAATGCTAGATATTAGAGTAATAATGTTACTATTAAAAAAGGGGGAATTATAACAGTGACAAAAAGAATCAACTTAATAGATGGGGAAATTGTACCAAGTCTTATAAGACTTGCGCTACCTATTATGGGTACATCGTTCTTGCAGATGGCCTATAATATGACGGACATGCTATGGCTTGGAAGAGTGGGGAGCAGTGCTGTAGCTGCAGTTGGAACGGCAGGTTTTTTTATAATGTTTGCCAATTCATTAGTTATGATATGTAAAGCAGGAGCAGAAATAAAGGTTGCTCAGTCAATTGGAAAAGGAAGAGAAAATGAAACAAGACTATACATAGTAAATAGTATACAAGTCAATATTATACTATCTATAATTTACAGTACTATAATTTTAATGCTTAATAAACAGCTTATATCATTTTTCAGGCTTGGTGAAAGCGGTGTTGTAAATATGGCTGAAGAGTATCTTATAATTATGGCTTTAGGAATGATTTTTACATTTATAAATCCAGTGCTTACGGCTATATTTAATGGGGCAGGTAATAGTAAAACTCCATTTTTTATAAATACATTAGGTCTTATTTTTAACATAGTTGCTGACCCGATTCTTATATTTGGGGTAGGACCTTTTCCTGTAATGGGAGTAAAGGGAGCAGCTATTGCAACAGTAATGGCGCAGGCAGTTGTAACTTTATGCTTTATAGCAGAGATAAAAAAATCTAAAGAAAGCTTTTTTAAGTTCACTCTGCTTCAAAAAATTCATTGGAATTATGTAAAAAAGATTTCTAAAATAGGTATGCCTGTGGCTTTGCAAAGTGGATTATTCACTGTGTTTGGAATGTTTATAGGAAGAATAATAGCAGTATGGGGGGAAGTGCCTATAGCAGTTCAAAAAGTAGGAACTCAAATTGAGGCTATAACTTGGATGACAGCAGGGGGATTCTCAACAGCTCTTGGAACCTTTGTTGGTCAAAATTATGGTGCTAAGAAGTATGACAGAATCTTTAAAGGATATAAGGCAACTATGGGATTAGCCATTGCAGTAGGAGCAATAACCACTATTTTGCTTATAGTGGGTGGAGAATTTATATTCTCACTATTTATACCAGAGGCAGAAGCTATAATGCTTGGAAAAGATTATTTGAGGATACTTGCTTATTCTCAGCTCTTCATGTGTATTGAAATAACTACAAGCGGAGCATTTAATGGCCTTGGAAAGACACTGATACCATCTGTAGTAAGTGTAATTTTCACTGGACTTAGAGTGCCAGCTGCATATATACTATCATCTGAAAATTTACTTGGATTAAACGGAGTATGGTGGAGTATAAGTTTAAGTAGTGTGTTTAAAGGTGTGATACTTACATCAATATTTGTGTATTATATGAAAAAGAAAAAAGAAAAGCTTTTTAGAAAATAAGTATAAAGACGTTATTGCCTAGGCAATAACGTCTTTATACTTATTTTTATTGATTGATTTTTTAAATAACATATAGTTCATAGAAGGTACCTTTTTTAATGACAATATATTATCTGAAATCATAAAACTTTCGTCGCTAAACTCATTTTTAACTATATCATCTAAAGTTATATCTTTTAAAGCATAAGAAAAGTTCCATGTAAAAGATGAAGCTTTGGAAGAAAAATTAAAAACACCTATATATATGTCACTATCAGTATATAATAAAAATCCAAACACATTATTTTTGTACAAGTAAGGAAGTATTTTGTGGGATTTTTTTAGTGAAAGTGATATATCATTGTATATACTGGAAGAATCATATTCCTTAAAATTTGTATTTATGAATAGCTCAAGTAGTTCTTTCATTTCAGCATTTTTTATAACGTGTTTTTCATTGTGGATATAAAATAAATTGTACAAAATAGAGTTTATTAAAAACTGATGATTAAACTCATATTTTGAATGGCTTGAAAAAATAGTTTTAGATTGATGAACTATTTTTTTGTAAGCGATATTATATCCAGGGCATAATCCAATAGGAATATCAGAAACGCATATAGTTATATTAGGGAACACTTTTTTTATTATTGAAAGAAAGTTGTTTATTTCGTAAAAGGAATTAAAAACTTTTTTTGAAGCAGTAAGCTCCAGATATTCAACTAAGTCATGAATTTCTAGGACATCGTTTTTTAAGTGCTCATTTATCCAAAGAAGTATGTAATCTTGCCCATCTTTTGACGAAATGTCTATAGCATAAGGGGTGGAACTTTTGCTTTTAACATAAGATCCATTGACCTTCAGGGAAAACGACTGTGGTTTTTTTGTAAAGAACATTGATTGTAAGGAACGTTTCTGCATTTCATAGAATTTCATATTTTTCTTAGGGATTTCATTTATATATATATCTAATATTTTTGATACATATGAAGATATCATGTTGGTATAACTTATATCCCAAGAAAAATATAGAGGATCTAATATAATCTCTTCATCACTTTTTAAAATATGACTTACAAAATTATAACTTGGATTTATTGAAATATTATTTTTAGAGTAATCAAAGTTTATAGAAGTATACGAAGTTTTAGACCCTAAAAACCCTATAAGAAAATTAGCGTAATCATTGCTTGAGAAAGCGGTGAAAAGGTAGGAACTCGCAATTTTATCCTTTATAGGGTGAATTTCTACAGGTTTTTTTAGGGAATTATCATATTGCAGTATAGAGTCATAATCTTTTTTATTTAGACTAAATGCTTCGAAAGAAAGATTATTAAGTATAATATCGTTTTTTGAAGTATTTATTATAGAAAGATTTAAAGTATTAACATATATCTGCATCTTTAAAAAAACACCATTATATATATTTAGACAACTGTTATTATCTTCGGATTTTATGATATAATTTTTATTATTGATTCGTACATTTATATTATTTAACTTAAGATACATTACATCACCTCATCAGTAGGAATATATTATATATTATACCATATATTGTAAAATAAGTATATAGCAAATAGAAAGGAATAAAAAATGGAGTTTACTAAGAAGGAAAAAAATTATATAAAAAGTAAGCCTTATTGCTTAAATGTTCTTAGAGGACCCTGCGAATGGTATAGAGATTTGAGTCTTAATAGAATTGCTTACTTAAAAAATAATTATTGTTTAAATGAAAAACAAAATATAATCTATCTAGCTGAGAAGGAAAATTTAGATGAAATTCAAACTAAGTTTTTACAAATAGATCAAAGCAGAGATTACTTATCATTATTTAGCTTTTTAAATGTTGGCGTAGCATTCTATCCTTTAGAAGAATTAAATAATATGACATCACTAGAAAATTATAGTCACATATTTATTGAAGGAGTGAAAGCATTTAATTGTTATAGAGACGAAATATTAGAGTTTTTAAATCATGACTGTAAACCTTGCTTGAGTATATTAGCTGAAAATAGAGATAGAATAAAGAAATCTGGCATATCTATAAAATTTAAAAATGTAAGATATGCTTTACCTAAAAAAGATAATATGAACAATACAAAAGAATGCGTAAATGAAAGAAATTGTGAAAGTAACATAGATACGGAGTTTGAATGTTTTAAATATGTAGATTTAAGACATGGAAATGCCATTTCATATAAGAGAGAAATATCAAAATTAGAAGAGATAATTATAGGAGAAAATAAGGAGTATGTTGATAAAAAGAGCCTTATAGAAGTTCCATTATATAGCAATATAGCAGCTGGAGAACCTATAGAAATAAATCCTGTAGCAGAAGACCATTTTTATATACCTGACTACATGTTAAGAGGAGTTAAAAATTGCTTCTTTCTTCAAGTAAGAGGAGATAGTATGAAAAATGCGGATATAAATAATGGAGATTATGTACTTATAAGACAGCAGAATTCGGCCAATAATGGGGATATAGTTGCAGTAGATTTAGATGGAGAAGCTACATTAAAGAGACTTAAACTTAATAGTAAGGAAGCTTATTTGATGCCTGAAAATCCAAAATATAATCCAATAAATTTAAGAGAAAATATGGGAACAATATTAGGACTAGCTGTAGCAATAGTAAAGAAAATTTAAAATTTTAAAGGTTTTAATTTGAAAATATATGTGATATAGTATAAATACTAACAGTAAATCATAGATTAATATTGCTTTAGGAGGCATAGCTATGAAAAAAAAGTCAAAATTAATAATAACAGCAGCAGCTTTAGGAGCACTTGTTGCCACTTTAGCTAAAGATAAAAAAAATCAAACAAAAGATATAAAAAAATCAACTTCACAAGATTAACATAAGATTTTGATTACAAAAATATTGTCAGAGAATAATGTTTATTCTCTGACGTTTTTTTATATTACTTATTTTGAATTGAATCTTTTGGAAGTCTGTCATTTTGGAACATCATATATACGTAAAATGGAATGCCGAGAAGCATTAATATAAATCCGAAAGTTACAGTTTCAAATCCTGAACCATAAATAGCATATATGCTATATGCAAATGACAGTGCTACAATAATAGATTTTTTAAGTCCTTTTCTAGTAAACAACTCATCTTTCTTAAACAAAAGTACCACTTCTGCACATACACATATAGTATAAATTGGAAGAAATGATAAAGTAGCAAGTAGTATCATGAAATTAAATGCTGTATTTAAAGATGATACGTAATTTAAAATTAGCAGTAAGTTAGTTAAGATACCGCTTATTACAAGAGAAGACACTGGTGTTTTATACTTAGGATGAACTTTGTAGAATACTTTTGGAAATATGTTTCTCTCAGCAGCAGAAAATGAACTTCTAGCTGTTGTCATAAGCCAACCAGAGGTTGCTCCTAAAGTAGAGATTATAGCTCCTATGGCTATAAAGTTTCCACCCCAGCTTGAACCAGTTACGTAATCAATTATTTGAGCTAAAGGAGCAGTTGAGGACATAAGCATTTCTTGAGGTATGGCTCCAGCTGCAGCTATAGATATAAGCAAATAAATAATTCCAGCAAAACTTATACCTATTATGGTGCTTTTCCTTACTATTTTTTCAGCGTTTTTAATCTCTCCAGCAGTTACTGTGCAGCTTTCAAGCCCTATAAAACTCCATAGTGCAACAGCTATAGCTGATGGTAGTGTAGATACTCCATGAGGTGTAGTGCTTCCAACTGGAGTAATAAGATTTGTAGCATCAAACTTTGAAAAAGCAATTATTAAAAATACTAAAAGAGGAAGTATTTTTAAAACAGTGGTAATGATTCCGATAAAACCAGCTTCCTTAACTCCTCTAATATTTATGTATGTAAATCCCCAAACAATAAATGTTGAAATTAAGAATGATAAAAGACCATTTGATTGAAGTATAGGAAAAAAATGTGATAAATAATTTATGCAAGCAGTTATTATAGCTGCATTTCCAACCCAGGAGCCTACCCAGTAGAGCCATGATACCAAGAAAGCTGCAAAGCTTCCAAAAGCTTTTTCAGTATAGATTATAGGTCCTCCTGTTTCAGGGAATCTGCTAGATAGATTTGTGAAACTAAGAGCAAGTAAAATTGAACCTATGGCTGTTATAATCCAAGCTATAATAGTAGTTATGGGGTCAGACACTAAAGCCATAGAAGTTGGGGACATGAAAATACCTGAACCTATAGTATTTCCTATTACAATAGCTATAGCAGCTGTCAGGCCAAGTTCTCTCTTTAGAGAATTCTCATTAGAAAGATTTGAGTTGTCACTCATTTTAAGACCTCCTATGATATTAAGAATAAATAGTATTGCGTATCGGCTATAATTTTTGAAACAAATATTTCTATTAAAAAAACATCCATGATATACAAGATAAAACTTTACTCATGGATGTAGAATTTAGGCCTATTTTTAAACTAGTCTGTGTTATTAGTAATATATCCTTTTTGTACAAATTATATTCTATCTCTCTGAAAACATATCTTCAGTAATATCGATCATATTTTCTTCTACATTTTTCTTCTCATCTTTATTAAGGTATGAAGATAATTTGTTTTTTGCTTTAATTGTTGTAGAGCTTGCTTTTTCTTTTATATTAGTATTTAATTCCTTTGCAGAATTAGTTAAATTTTTTCTGGTTTCTTTACCTGATTTTGGAGCAAATAGTATTCCAGCAGCTATTCCAGCTAAGAGACCAGTAGTACAAACTGCGATATTTTTAGTTGTATTTTTATTTTGTTTTTTCTTTTTAGCATCAATTAGATTTTTTAACATATATGTAAACCTCCTTATAGTTTAACTAATTAAGAGTATAACAAAAATTTAAATGGTTTTCTATACATTTTAAATGGTAACTATAACGTGTTTAATAATTTATGAACTTTATCTAATCGAATGGATAGAGGTCTGAAAATATGGTAAAATGAAATCATAAAGATAAAAATATATTTTAAGGGGAAAGGGTTTGCCATGAATATTGCGTTCTTTCTGACACCTAAAAATGAAGTTATATATGAAAATATAGAGTCTAACATGAGACAAGTTATTGAGAGGATGGAGTATCACGGATATACTGCCATACCACTAATAAATAATCAAGGAAAATATGTTGGAACTCTTACTGAAGGGGATATACTTTGGAAGCTTAAAAGTAATCCTGAACTTAATTTTTCAAATACACAACGAGTAAAGGTGCATGATATACCAAGAAGAATAAGACATAAATCAGTCACTATAAATTCAACTATTGAAAGCCTGATGTCATTAGCAGCTAGTCAAAACTTTGTACCTGTTGTAGATGATGAAGGAATTTTTATAGGGATAATAAAAAGAAGTGATATAATAAACTATTGTTCAGATGCGCTTATGAGCTGTGAACAGAGAAATATAGTTTAATAATAAGAATAGTTGTATAAACTTAAAGAGTGCTATAAGAGATATGCACTCTTTTTATATATAATTATATTCTTTAAGATGAAACCGAACAAAAGAAACTGACAATGTAATATTATAATGACTAAAAGCAGGTTATATATACAAAAATATATATGATCTGTTTTTTTTTTATAAAATATATATTGAATTATTTAAATTATAGTGATATACTTTTAACATACCCCTCATACGGGGAGGGGGTATATAAAAGAGGTGAAATTATGAACGAAGAAAAAAAGGCAGCCTTACAGATGTTAAAGACATCAAAAGGACAAATAGAGGGAATAATAAAAATGATAGAAGATGGCAGATACTGCATTGACATATCTAATCAAATAGTAGCAGCTCAGGCACTTTTGAAGAAAGCTAACTCATTAATTTTAAAACAGCATATGAATCATTGTGTCAAAGAAGCGTTTCTTCACAATTCAGGAGAGGAAAAAGTAGATGAAATAATAAGTGTCTTAGAAAAGATTATGGGAAAGTAGGGATATATGATGGCAAACAAGATTTTAAATATAGATGGCATGACTTGTGCTGCTTGTGCAAAAGCTGTAGAGAGAGTGACTAAAAAACTTGAGGGCGTTGAAAGTGCTTCTGTAAATATAGCTACTGAAAAACTTAATATATCATATGATGAAAATAAAGTTACTGTTGAGCAAATTGAAAATGCTATAGAAAAGGCTGGTTACAAAGGAAAGTTAGAAACATTAGAAAAGACTATGGTTATAGAGGGAATGACTTGTGCTGCATGTGCAAAGGCTGTAGAAAGAGTGACTAAAAAACTTCCAGGAGTTGTGGAATCCAATGTAAATATAGCTACAGAAAAATTAAAAATAGTATATGAACCATCGCTTACAGACATAGCTGATATAAAGAGAGTTATTTCTAAAGCAGGGTACAAAGCATTAGAAATAGAAGAAGGAAAGAAAGAAGAATCAAATAAAGCTGAGAGAGAAAGCAAAAGTCTTTGGAAGAGATTTATAATATCACTTATATTTACAGCTCCTCTTCTATATATTTCTATGGGTCATATGATGGGACTTCATCTTCCATCGATTATAGACCCTATGATAAGTCCATTAAACTTTGGAATAGTGCAGCTTCTACTTGTAGTTCCAGTTATGTATACAGGAAGAAGATTTTATGTTAATGGGTCTAAAGCATTAAAACTTATGGCGCCTAATATGGACTCACTTATTTCTATAGGCACTCTAGCAGCAGTTTTATATGGATTATTTGCTATATATCAGATATATATAGGAAACTCAAAATATGCAATGGATTTGTATTTTGAGTCAGCAGCAACAATATTAACTTTGATAACATTAGGAAAATATTTAGAAAGTGTATCAAAAGGAAAGACTTCAGAAGCTATAAAGAAGCTTATGGGGCTTGCACCTAAAAATGCTACTATAATCAGAGATGGAAAAGAGATTGTTGTACTAATAGATGATGTTATGGTGGATGATATAGTTATTGTCAAGCCTGGAGAAAGGCTTCCTGTGGATGGAGAGATAGTAGAGGGAAGTACATCAATAGATGAATCCATGCTTACAGGGGAAAGCATACCTGTAGAAAAGAATATAGGTTCCAAAGTAATAGGGGCTTCTATAAATAAAAATGGCTATATAAAATATAGAGCAACAAAGGTTAGAAAGGATACTACACTTTCTCAAATAATAAAGCTTGTAGAAGAAGCCCAAGGGTCAAAAGCACCTATTGCAAAACTTGCAGATGTAATTTCAGGTTATTTTGTTCCTACAGTAATAGGACTTGCAATTTTAGGAGCAATAATATGGGTTATTGCAGGCAAGGATACTATATTTGTGCTTACTATATTTATATCTGTTCTTGTAATAGCGTGTCCATGTGCATTAGGATTAGCTACACCTACAGCTATTATGGTAGGGACAGGAAAAGGAGCAGAGAATGGTGTTCTTATAAAGAGTGGAGAAGCATTAGAAAATGCTCACAAAATAAATGCTATTATTTTTGATAAAACAGGAACGATAACTGAGGGAAAACCTAAGGTTACAGATATAATAACTTATGATATTGATGAGAAAGAACTGTTATATTTTGCTGCTACAGCAGAAAAGGGATCGGAGCATCCTCTTGGAGAGGCAATAGTAAAAAAAGCAGAAGACGAGAACATAGAATTTGGAGCATCAGATAAATTTACAGCTATATCAGGAAGAGGCATAGAGGTAATTATAAATGGAAAAGATGTTTATTTAGGAAACATAAATCTTATGATGGATAAAGAGCTGCCTTTAAAAGATGTAGATAAGCAAATGGAGAGTTTATCATTAGAAGGTAAAACTCCTATGATAATAGCTATAGATAAGGATATAAAGGGAATAATAGCTGTTGCTGATACTATAAAGCCTAGCAGCAAAAAAGCTGTAGAAGTGCTTCACAATATGGGAATCACAGTAGCTATGCTTACTGGTGACAATAAAAATACAGCAAATGCTATAGGAAGACAGGTTGGGATCGATAAGATTATAGCAGAAGTAATGCCTGAACATAAATCAGCAGAAGTAAAGAATCTTCAAAAACAGGGGTATAAGGTTGCTATGGTTGGAGATGGTATAAATGATGCCCCAGCTTTAGTTGCTGCTGATGTAGGTATAGCTATAGGTTCTGGTACTGATGTAGCTATAGAATCAGCAGATATAGTTTTAGTAAAAAGTGACCTCATGGATGTGCCTATAGCCATAGATTTGAGCAAGAAAACTATTAGAAATATAAAAGAGAATTTATTCTGGGCATTTGGATATAATACATTGGGAATACCAGTGGCAATGGGATTATTATATGCCTTTGGAGGACCGCTACTAAATCCTATGATAGCTGCATTAGCTATGAGTTTTAGTTCAGTTTCAGTTTTGTTAAATGCTTTAAGATTAAAAGGCTATAAGCCTTTAAAATAAATTAGTGCATGGAGATATGCACCATATAATTAAAAGGAGATGTATAGATATGAAAAAAGTAATTATAAATGGAATGAGCTGTGGACATTGTGCAAACCATGTTAAAGAGGCTTTAAGTGAAATAGGAGCTAAAAATATTAATGTAGATTTAGCTTCCAAATGTGCTACTTTTGATGGAGAAATATCAGATGAAGCAATAAAAAATGCTATAGAAGACTATGGATATGAAGTGGTTGAAATTCAATAAAAATTTAAAGTAAATATAAAAAAGCTGCCTTTAAATGATGTGACCCCCAAAAGTTAGACTTTATTAGCGAGACAGTTTCGGCTGCCTCGCTATTTTTATGCAGCCAAGAGTTTGAGTCTGTATTGCACAGGACTCATCCATCCTAGTTTCTCTTTAATCCTTTGTTCATTGTAGTACTTTATATATCTTTCTATTTCAGATTTCAATTTCTCATAACTGTAATAAACAACACCATAGTATATTTCCTGTTTCAAGAGTCCAAAGAAGTTTTCCATTACAGAATTATCGTGACAGTTTCCCTTGCGGGACATGCTCTGAAAAATCCGCTCTTCTTTAAGACGATGTGAGTATGACTTCATCTGGTAAGCCCAGCCTTGGTCAGAATGAAATGTTCTTCGATATGGGCAATCAGATGTTATTTCAATGGCTTCATTTAGAGCATTTATCACATTGGTGGCAGAAGGCCGCCTATCAATACCGTAACTTAAAATCTCACTGTTACACATATCCATAAACGGATCCAAGTATAGTTTGTGCATCGTCATATGTCCCTTAGAATCTACCTCATAGTATTTAAACTCAGTAGTATCTGTTGTGATTTTCTGATGAGGGATATTGGTATTAAAACGTCTTCTGATTCTGTTGGGCGCAACTGTTCCGACCTTGCCTTTGTAAGAACTATATTTACGACTTTTTCTAGTAAAGGAAGCAACTTGGAGATTTAGTTTCTGCATGATTCTCTGTACTTTCTTTTTATTAACAATAAAGCCCTGATTTCGAAGTTCACCATATATTCTACGATAGCCATAATCCTTGTTTGTGTTATGTATTTCTAAGATTTTATCCTCAATTGCCTGGTCAGGATTTTCCCTATCAAATCTTTTCTGCCAGTACATATATGTTGCCTTCGGAAAGCTAACAATTGCGAGAATATCTTTTAGTTTGAAGTCTCCTCGGAGGCTGTGAATGATTCTCGCTGTTTTTTCAGAAGAGTTTCCTCCTCTAAACGCAGCCTCCTCAGTTCTTTTAAATAGGCATTCTCAATTTTAAGTTTTAAAAGTTCATCTTCAAGTTGTCTCAAATGTTCAGCACTTGTGTCTACTGGAGTAATTTCTGAAGATAACTGTACTTTTTCTTTCTTATTATTTGACACCAATGACTTCTTACGACCTTTCTTCTTCGGTCTCAATGCATCAACACCTGCAATATTAAAATCATTGACCCATTTACATATCTGTACTGGGTTGTTGATTTTCTCTTGGAGAGCTAAATCCTGATACGAAACCTCACTTGATAAATATAACTCTACCACATGAAGTTTATATTCAAAAGAATAATTATTTTTTTTTCTTGAGCGCTTTAATCCTTCATCACCCATTTTGGAATAAGATAATACCCACTTCTTAATGTTACTCCACGCAGGAATACCATAAGTCTTGGCAAGATACGGATATCCGCCTTCACCATTTAAATATGCATCAACAACCTTTTTCTTAAATTCATAACTGTATTTTGCCATAAAAAATCGACCTCCAATTCGTTAGATTTTTGGTCTAACTTTTGGGGGTCGGTTCAAAAGGGGCAGCTTTTTTGTGTACTTATCAATGTTGAAAATTAATTATTACAAACTAGTAGTTACTCTGTTCGTAAATGCCTGCAATAGTATCGAACTCATTTACATCTTCTATCTCACCAAATTCATCACCGGAAAGAGTTGGATAATAATACAGTATGAATTTATCATCCTTGTCCACTATATTTTCAATTAAAATATATCTTTTGTCTAAATTACAATCTTTTATAGTAGCTAAAGTTTTATACTTATTTCTTCTTCCTGTGTCATTGTTAGTAAGGTCTAAGGTAAAGTTGTCATGGAATGTTACGCAAAACCTTTCATGATCGCAATAGTTAGTATGAGAATTTCTTCTACAATCACTGCAGGCTTTAAATTTACATTCTGCTACACAGTTTAGACATTTACAGGTTGAACATGTAACAAGTTGATTTAAAGATTCAATATTTTTAGATTTGTAGCTTTCCAAATTAGATATTGAACTATCACCTTTAAACATAGAAAACAGCCCTTTTTTCTTATTTGAAGATGTTTCTGAAGCTTCAAGCATATCAATATATTTATCAAGTACAGGAAGCTTTATAACATATTTTCTCTTAGAGAGTTCATCCTTTTCTAAAAAAGGTGAAATGTTGTCTATAGCGTAGTTTATATCTACAAACACCTTACCGAAGGAGTCTTTTTCCTTTTCTATAAATTCTCGAGTACTCATGATAGCACCTTCTATTTATTCTTGTATTTTTCAAGTTCAGCATCTAAGTCTAGGTTATTTAAATCTTCAAATTCTTTGTCTAAAGAGTTATTGTCTCTTAAATCTTGAAGACCTTCGGCCATAGCTTCTTTTCTTTGAATTTTTCTCTCTATATCATCTATATTTATTTTGTTAGATGATGTTTGAACGTTAGATAAAATTTCATTTACTTTTTTGTTTGCTTCAGCGTTATTGAATCTAGCTGCAGCTTCATCTCTATAGTTTCTTGTTTCTTGAATTTCTTCTTCAAGAGCTCTTAAATTCTTTTTAACTGCTTCTGCCTTTACAGATGCTTCGTCATAACTCTTCTTTAATGACTCGTATCTCTTATCTGCATCCAATTTTCTTTCTAAAGCTTTCTTTGCAAGGTCTTCATTGCCTTTTCCTAAAGCAAGCTTAACCTTACCTTCGTAATCAGCAGATTCCTTTTGGCACTCTTCCATCTTTTTTTGGATTTCTCGTACATTGCCTAATATTTGAGCTGAAGAAAGTTTTGCTTTTCCTAAGCTTTCTTCCATATCTCTTATCTTTTGATCCAATAGTTCAATTGGATTCTCCATTTCATCTAAAGTATTATTTACCTTTGCTCTAAACATGTTTGAAATTCTATTAAATACTCCCATTCTTATTACCTCCGTATTATTTATATTTTTTATCAAAGTAACGTTTTATTGCTTTGATAATTATGATTATTAGTATTAATAATACTACAAACTTTAACACAGTTCCAATAGAAAATCCACGGCCTCCCCCATAATAGGATCTACCCCAAAAAAATGGGTTTGGAAAGAAGGATCGGCTAGAACTTCCACCTGAACCTGAGCTGCTATTATAGGTGGACTCTTTCTTTGAACTGCTGGTATTATCATTGCTTGAACTTTTATCCTTTGAATTTGAGAAACTTCCAGACTTAAATCCACCAGAGTTTGAATTGCTACTGGAAGATGAACCGGATGAACTTTTACTTCCGCTATTAAAATTTCCGGATTTAAATCCACCAGAAGATGAAGAAGTTCCACTTTTTCCAGAAGAAGAACTTGAACCACTACCAAAGGAACCAGATTTAAAGCCACTTGAACTTTTACTAGAAGAACTTTTAGTTGAAGAACTTTTGCTAGAAGAGCTTCTACTTGATGAGCTCTTAGAGGAAGAACTTTTAGCATAAGCTATAGTGGTAGAAGATTCACCGCTGTTAATATCAAGCTGAGAAACCCCAAAATCTAAATAACAAGTGAATAAAAAGATAAATGTTAATAATATACTAAGTATAATAGGTCTTTTATTTTTATTTTTAATTGTTGACACCCCCCAGAAAAATAAATTACATATAATAAATATATGTAATTACCTAATTTTAAGTATACATGATGTATTATAAAATAGTAAGACAGAATATATGCTTTTATAGAAAGATTAAGATTTTATTAACATAGTATGATAATATTTCATTGAAGACTACCATATAAATCGAGTAAAATATAATTATACAAAACTTAAGGAGTGTTATAAGATGAGTGAAAATGAAATGTCTATGGAAGAATTACTAAGCCAGTACGATTTGAAAACCTTAAGAACAGGTGAATTAGTGAAGGGAACAATTTTGAAGGCAACTTCTGAATATATTCTTGTAAATATAAATTACATGAAGGATGGAATAATAGAAAAGAAAAATTTATGTAATGAAGATGAGAATATAGAAGAGCTTTTCCATGAAGGAGATTCAATAGAAGCTATAATAGAAAGCTTTGACGATGGAGAAGGAAACGTTTCTTTGTCAAAGAAATCTGCTGATGAGAGAATTGCTAGAAAGAACATAAAGAAAGCTTTCGATAAAAAGGAAGAGATAACTTTAAAAATTAAAGAAGAAGTTAAAGGCGGTCTTGTAGCTGATTACAATGGAATGAGAGTATTCATACCTGCATCTCATGCATCAGTTCATAGAGTTGAGCTTAAAAACCTTATAGGTAATGAATTTAAGGCTGAAATCATAGAACTTGACCTAAACAAAAATAAGATAGTTGCTTCAATAAAAGTTGTAGAGAAGAAAGAATTAGAGGCTAAGAAGGAAAAGCTTTGGAATTCTTTAACCAAGGGAGAAACTAGATGCGGAACTGTAGTTAAGCTAATGAGCTTTGGTGCATTTGTTGATCTTGGTGGAATTGAAGGACTTGTACATTTAAATGATTTAAGCTGGAAGAGAGTAAATAAGCCAGAAGAAGTTGTATCTGTTGGAGACAAGGTAAATGTTTATGTAATAGACTTTGATAGAGACAGAAATAGAATTTCTTTAGGACTTAAGAATATAGAAGAAGACCCTTGGAACAAGGTTGAAACTGAATTGAAAATTGGAGATGTTGTACAAGGAAAAGTTGTGAAATTCATAAACATTGGAGCCTTTGTTGAGGTTATGGATGGAGTTGAAGGTTTAGTACATATATCAGAAATATGTGAAGATAGAATAGCTAAGCCATCAGAAAAGCTTGAAATAGGACAAAAGGTAAATGTTAAAGTACTAGATATAAATACTAAGAATAAGAGGATTTCTTTAAGCATAAAGGATGCTGTAGAAAAGCCAAAGGAAGATTACTCAATGTACAATGATAGTAGTGATGAAGGAACAAGTCTTGCAGAGCTTTTAGGAAATAAACTTAAAGATTTAAAATTAGATTAGAATATTTTAAGGGGATTTGATCCCCTTAAATTTTTTTAGAGGTGATTAACATGAATTTTCCATTGAATAGTGGAAAAAAAAGAAAGCTTACAGTTGGTATGATTATAATAATTCTTTTAGGGGTAATGGAACCATTTGTATGGCTTCTTCTAATTCCATATGGTATATATGTTTTAAAGAAGATAAAAATCTATAAAAGTGAAGAGGCAAAGTGTTTTGATAATGCAGTAAGAGCCTTCGATAAAGAAGACTATGAAAGAACTCTTGAGATACTTGATAGGAAATTCAATTATGAAGAATTAAAAAAAGATATAGTTGTTATGAAATCTTATTGCTATTATAAGCTTAATAGGCATAGAGAATTTTTAAGTCTATGTGAGACAATTCCAGAGAATCAGATGGAGTATAACTACACATTGCTTTTGGCTAAAGGAGAAGCTCTAGAATTAATTGGAGATATAGAAAAGGCTAAGGAGCTTTATGGGACTCTTATAAAAAGGTTTCCTAAAAGTGAATTTTTAAAAGAAAAATTAAAATAGATTTAACTCATTTTAATTACAATATATTATTTATTAAGTTGTAAAAATAATAAGTATTAATGTCGAAAAAAATGATATTAAAGAAATTAATGGCACTTTGTGATATAATAGCAATTATATTATTATGATATTTAGAGAGGTGTTAGATGGACGGAGAATTTACAACTAGTGCTATTTTACTAGTGTTAAATATAATGATAGCGGTATTATACACATGTATATGGACCCTTGAAAGAAAAAGCTTTATAAAATTATGGGTGCATGCAGCATTTTATTCCGTTTCTTCTCATATACTGTACTTTATTATTATTTTTATAGACTTACCTCATATTAGAAACATATTGATGATTCTGAAGTGCTGTTTTTTGATTCTTAGTTCTATATATTTTATATATGGAATCTTTGAACTTATGAATAGAAAGCTGAAACTTAACATTAGAATTATCAATATTATTATTATAGCAAGCGGTATTATTATGAAAATTTTTAGATATACACCTAGAAATTTTCTGCAATTATATATGAACTTTGTGGGAATAGCTATAATAGTAACATCTATTGTTTATTCAAAAACAATGATACATAAATCCTTATACAAAACTTATACAAAAGTATCTTTAATGGTTTTTGGAATAATAGTATTGTTCTTTAACTATGGACATTCAAATTATTTTTCATTAATAAGCTTTTGTAATACTTACACAGCATTACAGTCTGTTGTTTATTTAAGCTTCTTATTTCTATATTTTCAAAATGTAAAAGACGAACTTATAGAGATTAAAAATAGGCTTCAAAGAAATGAAAATAAGCTTAGAGATATTATAGAAAATCAGAAAGATGTTATTTTTGAGTTAGACGAATATGGAAAATTTACTTTTGTAAGTGATGCAGCTAGAACTATACTTGGGTATAGTGGCAATGAACTCATAGGGAAAAATATAAAAGATATCTTTAAGGTAGATATAGAAACAGGAATAGTAAGAAACGAAGAAAGTTACATGAAAATGGAAGTTATCTTTGAAAGACAAGATAAAAAGAATATTTCATTAGATATAACTTGGAAAAACATAAAAGGAAATTTAAACAAATTTAAAGGAGCAGTAGGATCTATTAGAGACATAACGGATCATAAGCTTTTAGATGAATATATAAAGACAGACAAGATAAAGACGGAGAATTTCACTAATTTATCCCATGATTTAAGAACTCCTCTTAATGTTATTAATAGCACTCTTCAAGTTGTAGACCTTTATAAAAAGGAAAACATTAAAGATCAAGGAGAGAAGTTAGATAACTATCTAGATGTTATGAAAAAAAATGTATATAGACTTATAAAACTTGTGAATAATATTATAGATATTTCAAAATTGGATAGTGGTTTTTATAAGCTTAATTGCACATATGGAAATATGGTTGAAGTTGTAGAAGATACATGTATGCTTGCTGTTGATTATGCTAAGAGTAAAGAAATAACTCTTCAATTTGACACAACAGAAGAAGAGATGTATTCTGATTTTGATGAAGATAAAATAGAAAGAGTGGTTCTTAATTTATTATCAAATGCTCTTCGATTTACACCAAGAGGCGGATATATAATGGTGAATATGAATATGGAAAGTGAAAATATAATTATAAGTATCAAGGATAGTGGCATAGGTATAGAGAAGGAAAAAATAGACCTAATCTTTGATAAATTCACTCAGCTTAATAAGAGCAATTTAAGAGGTACTGCAGGAAGTGGTCTTGGTCTTTCTATTGTAAAGTCGTTAATTGAACTTCATGGCGGCATTATAGAAGTTCATAGTGAAATTAATAAGGGGTCAAACTTTATTATAAGGCTCCCTATAACTAATCATAATAATGGTGAAAAATCAGCATTATTAGCAAGAAGCAAGGAAAATATAAAGATAGAATTAGGTGACATATAGAACGAATTCCTAAAATAACAAATATTAGGAAGGAGTTTTAAATATATAGTCGAATACTAAAATAAATGCAAATTAGGGGGTAAAAATAACATGGAAAATAGAATATTAAAAGACTTAGAACCTCAATCAGTATTTAAATACTTTGAAGAATTATCACAGATTCCAAGAGGTTCAGGAAATGAAAAGGCAATTAGTGATTATTTGGTAAATTTTGCAAAGAAACTAAATCTTGAAGTTAAACAAGATAAAGCATTGAATGTTATAATAAAAAAGCCAGCTACAGCTGGATATGAAAAAGCTGAACCTGTTATAATACAAGGTCATATGGACATGGTATGTGAGAAGAATAAAGGAACAGAGCATAACTTTGAAACAGACCCATTGCAGCTTAGAATAGATGGGGATTATGTATATGCAACCGATACAACATTGGGAGCTGATAATGGAATAGCAGTAGCTTATGCTATGGCTATATTAGCATCAAATGATATAGCTCATCCAGCTTTAGAAGTTCTTGTAACAAGCGAAGAAGAGACAGGAATGGGAGGAGCTACAGCCTTAGATAAGAATGATGTAGTTGGAAGAACTTTAATAAATATAGACTCTGAAGAAGAGGGAACTCTTTTAGTAAGCTGTGCTGGAGGAATAAGAACCTGTGCTACACTTCCAATCTGCTGGATTGATGGACCAAATTCAAATGTAGTTGACTGTTCTATAGTTGTATCTGGGCTTAGAGGCGGACACTCCGGAATGGATATCAACAAAGAAAGAGGAAATGCAAATAAGATTTTAGGAAGAGTTCTTATGAAACTTCTTAATTCTGTAGACCTATATATAGTTAACTTAAATGGGGGCGCAAAAGCAAATGCTATACCAAGAGAAGCAGATGCTACTATAAAAGTATACGAAAATTCACTTTCTCTAATAAATTCAAAGATAGAAAATTTAAATGAAATTTTACAAAATGAATTAAAGTCTTCTGATCCAGGAGTTAAAATTGAACTTAAAGTCTTAGATAAGACTACAAGCAAATGTTTCTCCAAGATTTCAACAGAGAAAGCTGTAAGTCTTTTATGCTTAATGCCAAATGGCGTTAAGAGCATGAGCATTGATATACCAGGACTTGTACAAAGTTCGGTAAATCTAGGAGTTGTAATTACTGGCAAAAATGAAATAGAATTCGATAGTGCTGTAAGAAGTTCAGTAGGATCTTTAAAAGATGAAATAGTGAATGAAACAGTTATATTATCAGAGCTTCTAGGAGCTAGGATAAATGCTCACAGCTCATATCCAGAATGGCAGTATGATAAGAATTCTAAAATTCGCAAGGTTTTTGAAGAGACTTATGAAAAACTATATGGAGAGAAGCCAGAAATAGCAGCACTTCATGCTGGTCTTGAATGTGGTCTTTTTAAAGAAAAATTTGGAGAAATAGATATGATTTCATTTGGACCTAACCTTTATGACGTTCATACTCCAAATGAGCATATGAGCATAAGCTCAGTAAAGAAGAATTGGGAATATCTTGTTGAAGTATTAAGAAATTTAAAATAGTTTAAAATATATTTACAAAGAGGCTGTCTTAAGGTAGCCTCTTTAAATTTAATTTTACTTTTATTGTGTAGATACTATATAATTATAATTAACTGACGAAGGGAGGAGTGACCATATGAAGTTTTTGGACCGTATGGAGCGAAAATTTGGCAGATTTGCTATAAAAAATTTAATGACATACATCATAAGTGCCAATGCAATATTTTACGTTCTTATATACTTATTAGGAAATACTAAGTTGTGGAATCTTATGATATTGATACCCGAAAGAGTTATGCATGGTGAAATCTGGAGACTTATAACATTTATACTCATACCGCCAAATACAAGTCCGTTGTGGATAGTATTCACGCTATATTTTTATTATCTTGCTGGAAGCGGTTTGGAGTCTCATTGGGGGTCTTTCAAATTCAATATGTACTACTTATGCGGGGTTATAGGAACAATCATAGGAACCTTTATAAGCGGAAGTGTAAGCATAGGTGCTACTTTTATAAATTTATCTCTATTCTTAGCTTTTGCAAAGCTATATCCTAATTTTGAGCTTTTAGTATTCCTTGTACTTCCAGTACCTATAAAAATACTAGCTTGGATAGATTGGTTCTATATAATATACAACATAGTAGTTGCACCAAATAATGCTGTAAGAATAGCAGCTATATTTGCTGTATTAAACTACTTCTTATTCTTTGGAAAAGATATGGTGAAGACTGTGAAGCTTAAGAAGACTGTAGCAGACAATAGGGACTTTAGAGTTATTACAAATACTGAAAAACCTTATATTCATAAATGCACAGTTTGTGGAATAACAGAAAATGATGACCCAGATATGGAATTTAGATATTGTTCTAAATGCTCAGGGGCAAGAGAGTATTGCATGAAGCATATAAAGGATCATGAGCATATATAAGTGATTTTACGTCCAAGGAGATTATTTCTTCTTGGACGTTATTTGTAATATAATATTATTGGAAAAATCATATGTAGTTCAAAAGGAGAAAGAAAATTTATGAGATGTAATATAGATGATATATGGATAAATTATGAGGTTATAGGTGAAGGGAAACCAATTCTTATGATTCATGGCTTTTATGCTGATCATAGGCTTATGAAGGGGTGTATGGAACCTATATTTAAAGATTTATACGGGTATAAAAGAATTTATATAGATCTTCCAGGAATGGGAAAGACAAATGGCTCTGAAAAGATAACTTGCTCAGACAATATTTTAGATATAGTTCTTGAATTTATAAATAAAGTTATACCAGAAGAAAAATTTCTCCTTGCTGGAGAATCTTTTGGTGGATATATTTCGAGGGGAATAATATATAATATGGCTGATAGAGTAGATGGACTTTGTCTCATATGCCCAGTTATATATGCTTATATGGATAAGAGAAATGTTGATAATCATGTGATTTTACATCGAGATGAAGAACTTTTATCCCGTCTTTCAGATGAGGATTTAGATATGTTTGACAAATCTTCAGTAGTTCAAAGCAGAAGGATTTTTGAGAGATATAGAAATGATGTGCTTTCAGGTATTAAAATAAGAGAAAAAGATTTTTTAAGAAATATTAAAAAATATGGGTATGAATATTCTTTTGATGTTGATGTTTTAGAACACAAATTCTTAAAACCATCATTAATACTTTTAGGAAGACAGGATTCTAGTGTAGGCTATCGTGATGCTATATCAATTTTAGAAAACTATCCAAGAGCAACCTTTGCTATTATAGACAAGTGTGGACATAATCTTCAAATAGAACAAGAGAGATTATTTAATGAGCTTGTAAAGGAATGGATAATGAGGACTCGGGAAGAAAATAAGTAAAATAACGAAGAGTGAAAGGCTTTTAAGTCTTTCACTCTTTATAATTTAAAAATAAACTTATTATAGATTTTCTGATAATAAAGTAATTACGAAAATACAACCCTTATTTATGTCGCTATATAGTTCTATAGTACCATTATGCTTTTCTATTATATCTTTTGCTATAGCAAGACCAAGGCCATTTCCTCCGCTTTTAGAATTACGTGAATCATCAACCCTTACAAAGGGATTGAATATATCATGTTGTAGGGAGGCTGGGATTCCTATTCCATTGTCTTCAATGGTTATAATAAATGAGTTTTTTGAGGATTTCCCAGAAATTTTTACTTTAGTTCCATCAGGATTATATTTTATTGAGTTATTTATTATATTAGATAAAGCTCTATACATATGCTTTTCATCTATTTTGAGCATAAAAGGTTCTTCCATTATATCAAAATCATAATCAAACTTATTTTTATCAAATTCAGGAATGTAGAAAGCTATTATTTCTCTTAAAAATTCACATATATCACTGTTTATTAATGTAAGTTTAAAGTCAATACTTTGAAGCTTAGAGAAATCAAATAAATCTTGTAAAAGTTCATTTGCTCTCTGGCTATTATTATTTATAACCTCAAGATATTTCTTTTTATCCTCATTTGGGATATTTTCTTCTAAAATGAGATTTGAATAACCTAAGATACTTGACAATGGATTTTTTAAATCATGGGATATGTCAAGTATAAGTCTTCTTCTACTTTCTTCAGATTTTTCACGAAGCATCATTTCATCCTGAATTTTTTGTGCCATTATATTAAAAGAATCCTTTAATTCACCAAACTCATTTTCAGAATAAATAGCAATTCGTGTGGAATAATCTCCTTTAGCAAAACGATTTGCTCCTTCCGTTAAAAGCTCAAGAGGTTTTACAAAATCTCTTGATGATAGCCTAGAGTAAAAGATAAAAAATATAGCGATTATAGAAAATCCGCTTAATAGTGATAGTGCTATAAATACCCTAGGACTTAATCTTTTCTTTGGAGGATGAATATCTTTTTCACCGCTTTCTGGTATAGCTACTACTAAAAGAAAATCTTTATTTTTATTATAACTGCTTCTATAGGAATACCCATCTTCTAAATTTTCAAATTGGCTGCTTAATATTATCTTATTATAATCTTCTAAACTATAATGAGATTTTGGATTAGGATTCGTTCCTCTAGTATAAACTACATTATTGTTTTTATCTATAACCTCTACAAAACCTCCTGAAGATTCAATAGTGGAGGTATCGATCAAAGTATAATCATCCATCATTATTTCCTCTGGCTCAGACATAACGTTTGAAGTATTAAAGAAGAGAAAAAATGCAAACATTCCTACTATTATAGAGGTTATAATAATAAGTAGAGTCATGGAAAAAGCTAAAAATACATAGTTACGAAGCAGGGAATTAGCAATCTTATGCTTATATTTTTTATTGCAGCTCATATTATAGACTTTCAAGCTTGTAGCCTATACCTCGGATAGTTTTTAGGTATTTAGGCTCTCTGGGATTGTCCTCTATTTTTTCTCTAATATGGCTTATGTGTACCATTATTGTATTATCATCGCCATAATAAGTATCTTTCCAAACCTGCTCATAAATTTGTTTTTTAGTATATACTTTTCCTGGATTCTCCATAAGAAGCTCCATTATTTTATACTCTTTAGCATTAAGCTCTATAGGGGCATCATTTTTGCATAAAGCGCAACTATCTCTACATAGAGATAAATCCCCAACGTATAAGATGTTTTTTCCTTTTCCATTAGTAAATTTATAGTATCTTCTTAATTGGGCATTGACCCTTGCTATAAGTACCATTGCAGAAAATGGTTTAACTACATAGTCATCAGCTCCTAGATTTAATCCTGCTATTTTATCGGTATCTTCACCTCGAGCAGTTACCATAATAACTGGTATTTCACTAGTTTCTCGTATATTTTTAAGGACAGAAAATCCGTCCATTATTGGCATCATTACATCTAGAATAGCTAAATCAATATTATTATTCCTAAAAGTTTCTATGGCTGACATTCCATCAAAGGTTTTAAAAACGTTGAATCCTTCCTTTGTCAGATGCAGGGCCATAAGTTCGCATATATCTTGTTCATCTTCAGCTATCAGTATATTCAAAGCATTTCACCTACCTATAATTTTCTATATGTATAAATTAATAAAATAATTATATCATAATGTAATTACATTATGATTACGATAAAGTGTAGATTTCTTAAAAAATATTATATAAAATAAGTTTAAAGATGTTTTTATGAAATACAGATGAGGTGAGTAAGTGTGAAAAGAAAAAACTTTAAGTTTATAGATAGTCGTGGAATAAAATTAAATTGCTATAAGTGGGAAAATATTACATGTGATATGCCTAAGGCTATCGTTCAGATTTCTCATGGTATGTCAGAAAATATATTAAGGTATGATGAGTTTGCAAGAGAACTTGTAGAAGTAGGATTTACTGTCTATGGACATGATCATAGAGGACATGGGGAAACTGCAGCATCAATAGATGATTTAGGATATATGGATGATAAGGACAATTTTCATTCTATGGTATATGATTTAAAAGATATGAATGATCTTATTAAAAGAGAAAACGAAGGAATACCTATTATTTTATTTGGTCACAGTATGGGTTCTTTCTTATCTCAAAGGTATATAGAGCTTTACGGAGACAGCATAGATGGGCTTATATTGTCAGGATCTAATGGAAAGCAGAAAGCTATAAATAATCTTGGAATTCCTATATCATATTTGGAGATGAAAATCTTTGGAAGAAGAAAGCAAAGTAAACTTATGGATAAGCTTTCTTTTGGAAGCTTTAATAATAACTTTAAGCCTGTTAGAACTAACTGTGACTGGCTTACAAGAGATGAAAAAGAAGTGGACAAGTATTTAAATAATAAATATTGCGGAAATATCTTTACAGCATCTTATTTTTATGATTTATTAAAGGGATTAAAAGAAATTCATAAAGAGAGTAATTTAAAAAAAATACCAAAATCATTAAACATATATATTCTAGCTGGAAGTAAAGATCCTGTTGGAGAAAACGGAAAAGGAATTATAAATCTATATAACCTTTATAAGAAGCTTGGAATAAAAAATGTTTCCTATAAGCTATACGATGGAGCAAGACATGAGATATTAAATGAAATAAATAGGGATGAAGTCATAAACGATATAAAAAATATCTTAGAAGAAATACTTTCAAAAACTATTGTATATTCATAATACATTAGTATAAAATGGAATATCTCCTCATAATATTTAATAAACCGAATTCTTAGATTTAGGTTTAAAGTCATCTTAAGCATAGAAGTCTTTGTCTATGGACATGTCTGTTGTTATTTCTTATCTGAAAAGATGTGGGAGTGTTACAACGGCTAGTCATGAGATGAAACATATGGGGAGGGTCTTTTTTATGAAAAAAGGAAATAAAGAAAAGAAGAAAGTTGACATAGGTGCTCTCATAATAAGTCTGATTATATCAGTAGGAGGGGGCTTCATAGCTGGAATTTTTAATAAAAATTCCATACTTATGTACTCTAATTTACAAAAGCCTGTATTTTCTCCGCCAGCTATAGTATTTCCAATAGTTTGGACAATTCTTTATATATTAATGGGAATAGCCGCATATAGAGTATACATGGTAATAAAAGAAACTAATACCTCAAAGATTCCATTAGTGTTCTATGGAATTCAGCTTATTCTAAATTTCTTATGGCCATTCCTTTTCTTTAATTTTAGACTATATGGTTTAGCGTTTGTAGAGCTTGTAGTGCTATTTATTTTCATAATTTTAACTACCATAGCATTTTTTAAGAGAGATAAGGTGGCAGGAATGTTGATGATACCTTATGCGGCTTGGGTAGCTTTTGCAGGAGTATTAAACTTTTTTGTATGGATGCTAAATGAGATGTGATTAACAAGTTTTAGGTTTGAACACCCATATCTAGATTATATATGGGTGTTTTATATTTGTAATGAACATTAATATATAAACATTTTAAGCAATACAATTTTAAAAAAAGTAGTACAGATATTTAAATAATAACAAGGCTTTTATATTACTTATATAGAAAAAGATAGTATAGATAATTTAAAAGGAGGCTATAACATATGCTTATAAAAAATGGAAAGATATACACCATGGCAGAGGATGTATATGAAAATGGTGATATATTAATTGAGGATGGAAAGATAAAAAAGGTAGCAAGGGAGATAAAGGATTACTCCGGAGAAATAATAGACGCTAGTGGAGCTGTGGTTATACCTGGAATGATAGATGCGCATTGTCATTTAGGAATGTGGGAATCAGGCATGGGCTTTGAAGGTAATGATGGGAATGAAGCCACTGACCCAATAACTCCAGAAATGAGAGCTATAGATGGTATCAATCCTATGGATCATTATTTTGACGTAGCCGTCGAAGCTGGAATAACTACAGTTATGACTGGGCCAGGAAGTGCTAATGTTGTAGGTGGACAATTTGTTGTAATGAAAACTTATGGAAACAATGTAGACAAGATGAAAATAGTTGAACCAGCTGCTATGAAAATAGCTTTTGGAGAAAATCCAAAGAGAGTATATAACGGAAAGGGTAAAATGCCTTCAACTAGAATGGGTACAGCAGCACTTCTTAGAAAAACTATTACGGAAGCAGAAAACTACAAAGCTAAGAAAGAAAATGCAGAAAAGAAAGGTGAATATTTTGAGAAGAATATAAAGATGGAAGCTTTCTTACCAGTACTTGAAGGTAAAATGCCGCTAAAGGCTCACTGCCATAGAGCTGATGATATATTAACTGCAATAAGAATAGCTAAAGAATTTGATTTAAAATTGACTTTAGATCATTGTTCAGAAGGGCATTTAATAAGTGACGACGTTAAGGAATCAGGATGTCCAGCTATAATAGGACCAACTATGTCGAATAAATCTAAGATAGAGGTTAAAAATAAGAGCTTTGAAACACCAGCAGCGCTTATGCATAAGGGGGTAAAAGTTGCTATAATGACAGATCACCCAGTTATAGAAATAAATTATCTTCCAATATGTGCAGGACTTGCTCAAAAAGCAGGAAATTTAACTTTTGAAGAGGCACTAAGCACAATAACAATAAATGCAGCAGAAATATTAGGTGTTTCAGATAGATTAGGTTCTATAGAAGAAGGAAAAGATGCTGATGTGGTAATCTTAGATGGCAATCCCCTAGATACTTATACCAACACTTTATATACAATAATAAATGGAGAAGTAGTATATAAAAGATAAATATAAACTTCCTAGACAAGTAGTTCTAGGAAGTTTTTAATTTGTAAATTATTAAAAAAAACGTATAATAGAAATAGAAAACTATACTAATAGTCGTAGCAATTAGGAGGAAACTTCAACAATGAAAAAAGTTATAATAGCAGAAAAGCCTTCTGTAGCTAAGAATATTGCAGATGCTTTCAAGATAAAAACTAGAAAAGATGGATACTTTGAAGGAGAAATCTATATAGTTACCTGGGCTTTTGGACATCTGCTTCAGTTATATGATGCTAAGGATTATGATGCTAATATGAAGGGCTGGAGGCTTGAAAAGTTTCCTTTTATACCACAAGGATTTAAGTATAAGATTAAAAGTGACAGTGTAAATAAAGCTATGGTGGATAAGGGAGCTCAAAAGCAGATAGAAACTATAAAAAATCTTATAGATAGAAATGATGTAGATGGAATTATCTCTGCAACAGACTTTGATAGGGAAGGACAGCTTATTGGAGATGAACTTTTCATGTATTTTCATGAAAAAAAGCCTGTTTTTAGAATACTTTTGAATGAATGGACAGCAGAAGAAGTAAAAAAGGGTATGGAGAAGTTAAAGGCCAATGAGGAAATGAAATCTCTTAGGGATGCTGGAATAGGAAGGCAATGGGCAGACTGGATAATAGGAATAAATTTAACCTCTGTGGCAACCTTAAGATATAGTACCAATAAAAAAGGTATAATAAATATCGGAAGGGTACTTCTTCCAACATTAAAGATTATTTATGACAGAGACAAGGAGATTGAAAACTTTCAGGCAACTACTTATTATAAATTATCAGCAGATTTTAAGAATAAAAGCAATGAGGAATTTCAAGGAATCTACTATGAAAATGAAAGTGAAAAGTTTGAGGATAAGGAAAAGCTAGAAGAAATTAAAAAGCTTTTGAAAGATAAAAGCGGACAGATAATGGAGAAGCAGATAGAAAAGAAAAAAGAATATCCGCCTCTTTTATTTAACCTTTCAAATCTTCAAGGACACATAACGAGCAAATATAAGGGGTGGACTTCGGATAAAGTTTTAAAGGTTGCTCAGTCTCTTTATGAAAAGAAATTCATAACTTATCCGAGAACAGGTAGTGTGGCCTTAGAGGAAAGCTTAAAAGATAGGACACAAAAAGTTCTTGATACCTTGAAAAAAGGGCTTCCATATGAAGCTCAGATTAAATTCACTACAAATAAAAGAGTATTTGATAACTCGAAAGTAGAAAGCCACAGTGCTATAGTTCCGACTTACATGAAGCCTCAAGGTTTAACTAAGGATGAATTCATAGTTTATGAGGCTGTAAAAAACAGATTTTTGATGCAGTTCATGCCTATAGCTGAGTTTGAAGAAACTAAGCTTATAATAAAAGTAAATGAACCTAACATACCTGGAGTCTTTATGGCGAAGGGTAAGGTACAAATCGTTGAAGGATGGCGTATTGTAGAAAATATGGAAAGCAAGGATACTATTCTTCCTATGGTTTTAGAAAAGGAAATGGTAGATATAACTAATGCTAAGGTAAATGCTGTAACTAAAAAGCCGCCAAAGCTTCATACTGAAAAAACTCTATTAAGGGTTATGGAGACTTGTGGAAAGAGCTTTAAAGATGAAGAGGATAGCGCAGAGATGATGGCTGCCATCCTTAGTGGGTTTAGCATCGGAACTCCTGCAACTAGAGCAGAAACTATAAAGAAATTAAAGGATGCAGGTTATATAAAATCTAAAGGAAAGAGCCTGACTTGTACAGAGCTAGGAAGAACATTAGTTGAAATATTTCCTGTGAGAGAGTTATTGGATCTAGAGTACACCGGACGTCTTGAAAAAACTCTTTCAGATATAGAAAAAGGAAAATTTCAAAGAGATGAATTTTTAGAAATGATAAAAGATTTTACTGTAAAAGCTACAGAAGCAATAAAGAATGACACATCTATGCTAAAAAATTTTAAGATGGAAGTTCCAGAAGGATATGAAGAAATAGGTAAGTGTCCTATTTGTGGCAATCCAGTTATAGAAACAGAAAAAGCTTTTGGCTGTACAAATTGGAAAAATGGCTGCAAGTACACCATATGGAAAGAGGACAAATTTATAGCATCCTTTAATAAGCCGGTTAACCGTGCTATGGTAGAGCTTCTTCTTAAAAATGGTAAAGTTGGTTTCAGAAATCTAAAGAGCCGAAAGGGTAATGTATTTAGTGCCTATTTTAAGTATGAAAAAGATGAGGAAACTGGATACTTTAAATGGAAGATGGAGTTTATAGAGTAAAAAAATCAAATAGGATTTTAAGAAAGTATCTATGATGAAAATTTAAATCATCATAGATACTTTTGTTTATAATTCTTAAAAACTATTTTAAATCATCTATAACCTTTGAGAGTGCAAGTGCTAGATTATCTCCTTTTGAATTATCTCTAGTGAAAGAGATATTGCCTTGTTTTAATTTTATTTCTATTATTTCTGTAGAGTCTTTGTCATATACCTTAAATTCCTCTATATCTTCTAGAGAAATTTTATCTACACTTCTAACTTCTTCAGCGTAACCTATGGCAACATGTCCTATAGCAGCTAAGTAAAGAGAATCCTTTGTCAAAACCATTATGATGTTGTTAGCTATATCTCCGCCAGCTACAAGCAAGTTACCTATAAAGTTGTTTATCATATCTTTTGTAGTTACAGGTTTAGAAACTTTAATCTTCATTATCATGTCTTCATCTTTTAGTTTAAGTGCTAGATTTAATTCATCCATAATAGTTCCTCCAGATTTATTTGTAATTATATGGTTCAATTATACACTAATGTATTTAATAGTGAAATAAAATTTGATGTTTATGTAAAATATATAATTGAAATAAAAAGTTGAATTTCTATGAGAAGGAAAGAAATAGACAGTAAAAGTGCGGAATGTTATAATATTCTAAAGTGTTTGTGTGAATAGGAGGAAGTGTTGTAAATGAAAACATATAGATTTCATAATAAAAACCTTGAAGAATTACCTGTCATACTTAAGAACGTAGTAATAAGCGGAAATATATGTGGTGAGTTTGTTGAATTTGTAATGGAGCAAACTTTTGAAAACATAGGTGAAGACAATATAGAGGCTATATATAGCTTCCCAATACCTGATACTGGAATCATAACGGGACTTGAAGTTTCTTTAGGAGGACGCAGTATCAAAGCTATGGTAGAAGAAAAGGCAAAGGCAAAAGAACTTTGGGATAAAGCACTGGAAGAGGGAGTAAACACTCTAAACTTAGAAGGGGACAGTGACAATATATACAATATAACCATAGGAAATATTCTACCAAATGAAGTTGTGAAGATAAAGATATCTTATATGGACCAATTGACATTAGAGGATGAAGTATATAAGCTTATCATTCCAGAAATAGAAGGTCCAATAGGAATAAATCGTGGACTAAAAGAGAACGCAAGTGATTATGATGTGTCTATGAATTTACTGATAGAGTCTTTTGAAAGATTAAAAATATGGAGTCCATCTCATGATATTGAAAAGGAATATGGTAGTCAAACTCTAGTTAAAGTAACTTTAAAGAAGGGGGAGACACTAAATAGAGAATTCGTACTTCTTATGGAGGAAGAAACAGAATATGAGTTTAGTGCTATGTCTTATAGTTTTCCAAAACATATAAAGGATGAAAGTATAGTTTATCTAAAGGTATTCCCTGATATGGATGAGGACGAAAGTAAAAAGCCAGTTAATTATCTTTTTTTGATGGATATATCAAATGATATGGGTGATAATAACCTAAGCGAGATTAAGACTTCGTTATCATTAGGATTAAGAAATCTTAATAAGGAAGATAGATTTAATATATTGGCATTTCATGATGAGTTAAACTCCTTTAGTGATGAATTTTTGAATAGCTCAGAAGAGAATGTAGATAATGCAGTAGCTTGGCTTAAGAAATTGAATTATGGAAATGGTGCTGATATAAGTGAGGCATTAAAGTGGGCATTAAACCAAGGAAATGACTCTGTAATAATTCTATTTACAAATGATGAAGCTGAAAATGAAGAGCAGATTTTAAGATATATAAGAGAGAATGTAAAAGAAAATAGAATCTTTCCAATAGGAGTTGCAGATAAGACTAATAAGTATTTCATAAGGGAGATTGCAGCAATTAGCGGAGGACGTGCTGATTTCATAAAAAGAGAAGAGAAAATAGGAGAGCTTATATTAAGGCAATTTAATAGAATAACAGGGCCTCAAATAGATGTAAGAGAAATATATTTTGGAGGAGAAACCTTAAATACTTATCCAAGAACTATAGAATATATTTATGATATAGAGCCTTTTTCTATATTTGCTAAGATTAAAGGCATAACAAAAGGACCAATTATCATAAAAGGGTTTATAGGAGATAAACCTTTTATTCAAGAAGTTCCAATAGATTCATTTGAATTAAAAGAAAATGCTTATTTAATAGAAAAAGTTTGGATAAGAAAGAGAATAGAGATATTAGAAGAGAGAATGGATTCTTTTAGAGGAATTGAACGAGATGCCATGGAAAGTAAGGTTGTAGAGTTATCTAAAAGCTATGGGATTATAAGCAGTAAGACATCCTTTATCATGACAGAGGTATTAGAAGACCCTCTTTTAGGAATAGCAATTCAAAAGATACTTCCTCTTGATGTTTCGGAGGAAACTATGGAAAGTCTTAGCTATGGATATTTCTTGGATGCACCAGGATTTTTATATAAGATAAGCAAAAATAATAATAATATTTTAGACAATGAAAAGCTGTATAGTAAGATGGCTGAGAATCAAAGAAAAGATGGATCTATATGCGTAGTTGATGCATCGGAAAAAGAAAAGATTAAATCTACTTTAAAAGCATTAATAGCTTTTGCGTCCTGTAAACAAAGCTTAGGTGTTTATGTGAAAATAATAAACAGAGCAATAGCTTATGTATTAAATTATATCAATGAGAATTCTTTAGATAGGTCAGAGCAGTTATTGTATCTTACAGCATTTAGAGCTTTAGCTCTAAAAAATACAATAGTCAAGGACAAAACAGGTGCCTTTAAAGCAGCATACGATAAACTTTTATCCATGATAAATGAACCTCAAGAAATAAGAGATGTAAATGACATAATTGATTTAATTACAATCAAAAACAATCTATAAAAAATGGGCTGCCATAAGGCAGCTCTAATTTTCATTTCCGTTGATTTGCTTTGGGTCAATAGAGTTTAGTAATGATTCAATATCTTCTTTATGTATGGCTGTCAAAAATCCTTGAGGACACTTTAATGCCAACTCTAAAAGCTCCTTAGCCTGATCAATTTTTTCTTCTTTTATATAAATTGAAGCTAAGTAGTAATAAGGTTCTGAGAAAGTTAAATTTCTCTGTGTAAGATTTTCATAAATTTCTTTTGACTTATCATACTGACCTAAGAAATAATAGCTTTCAGCAAGGTTGTCTATTATTATTTCATCATTACTATCATATTCAAAAGCTTCTAAATTAAACTTTAATGCCTTTTCATAGTCTTTTGATAATAAAAGAAGATATCCAAGGCTTTCATAAATCATAAGAGCCTTAAGTTCTAAATTTGCATCTTCTAAAATTTTTATGGCACCTTCTAGATTATCATCTTTCCATTCTATAAGTGCTTTGGTAGTGAAATAATTTATCTTCTCCCTAGGGTCTAAGGCATCATTTTTAACTAGATGCAAAGCTTCTTCAGCTTCCTTTATTCTTTCTTCAATTAAAAGAAGATAAGAATAGCTTATTATAGTTCTAGGTCTGCATGATGAAACTTTTGCAGCTTTACCATACCATTTTAAAGCACCATCTTTATCTCCATTATCAAATTTAGTTTTACCTATCATTGAAAAAAGACTGTATCTAAGAGCAAAAAGTTTGTATGCAAAATAAGCTATAAGTAAAAGCGTACCATAAAGTGGCTTTACTTTTGATACTAGAAAAATTAATAAAAACAATAAACCTACTTCTAACAGTAGTTTTTTTAGTGCACTATTCATAAAACTTCCTCCAAACCGATGTAGTAATGAAAATATTTTAATACTATTATACAATGATTTGGAGGAATATAAAAGAAAGAAAATTCTAAGAATATTTTTTTTCAAATATAGCAACAAATTTGTACATAACGAAAGCGATGATGGATAATACTACAATACTCATCATTACCATATCAAGTTGTGATATTTGACCGCCATATACTATTATGAAACCAAGACCATCTTTTGCTACTAAGAACTCACCCATTATTACACCGACCCAAGATAGTCCTACATTTATCTTTAGCGCGGATATAAATGTAGGTATTGAAGCTGGCATTATAAGATGAGTTAAAATTTGAAGCTTAGATGCACCAAAGGTTTTTAGAAGCTTAATTTTATCTTCATCAACTTCGTTAAAACCTGATAGAACACTTATAATAGTAGTGACTATGGAAATGAGCAAAGTTATAACAATAATAGCAGTAATTCCATTACCAACCCAGAAGATTATAATAGGAGCTAAAGCTATCTTTGGAAGAGCATTTAAGACTATTAAATAAGGCTCTAAAACTTTAGAAACAAAGGTTGACCACCAAAGAAGCATTGCAATCAGTGTACCTAATACAGTTCCTAAAGTAAAGCCCACTATAGTTTCATATACGGTTATACCTGTATGCTTAAGCAAGGTGCCTTCAGTATAAAATTCCATAAAACTCTTCCACATTCTAGAAGGACTGCTGGTTAGGAATGGATCTATCCACTTTTCTTGTGCAGCTATTTCCCATAGTGCTATAAGGAATACTAAAAGAAGTATTCTTGTAATGGTTACAATCCATTTATCTCTTGAAAGTTTATTTAAATATTTTTTGTGTTCAAGTTCTTTATTCATTTAAATCCAGCTCCTTCCATATACGATTAAAATATTCTCTGAAAGCTGGAGACTCTCTTCTCTTTAGTGGTGATGAATACTCCGAGTCGATATCTATTTTTATTACATCTTTTAGATAAGCTGGTCTCTTAGAAAGCACTACAATTTTGGAAGATACAGAGACTGCTTCTGAGATATCGTGAGTTACCATTATAGCTGTTTTATTTTCCTTTTTTATTATATTGTATATTTCATCACTTACCATAAGCCTGCTTTGATAGTCAAGAGCTGAAAATGGTTCGTCTAAAAGAAGTATATGGGGGTCAAGGGCTAAAGTCCTTATTAAGGCTACCCTCTGCCTCATACCACCAGAAAGCTCTGAGGGCTTATGATTTTTAAATTCATGAAGTCCATAGTTTGTCAATAGTTCATCTATTTTCTTTTTAGACTTCTCGTTAAGTTTTTTCTTGATTTTTAATCCTAAAATTACGTTTTCCCACACTGTAAGCCATTCAAATAATTGATCTTTTTGAAACATGTACCCTATTTTTTCATTTGGACCTGTTATTAATTCGCCTTCAAGTAAAATATCACCACGTGATGGCTGTATTAGGCCGCATAGTATATTTAATAAAGTAGATTTTCCACATCCCGAAGGGCCTACAATGGATATAAACTCTCCCTCTTCTAGAGAAAAGCTTATATCCGTAAGGGCTTCTGTAACTCCAGTTGGGGAGTGATAATTCATATAAACATTTTTTATATCCATTTCATTCATTACAATTCACCTACTCTATTTTCCAGACACTGCTTTTTCTGCAAATTCATTTGTTACTATATCTTTAAATGCTGGTTTTTTAGCTATTAATTTTGCGTCATATCCTTCTATTAATGACATAAGTCTATTCATATCTTCTTCTTTTATTATAGGAGAAGTAGCTATTGCTTCTATTTCTCTATAGTTTTTCATAACGTTTATTATAATGTCATGGTTAGTTCCAGGGAAGAAACTCTCTATAGCTGTAGCAACTTCTTCATCAGAATGATTTTTAACCCATTGTTGTCCTTTGTATATTGCATTTGTGAATCCTTGAATTATTTCAGGGTTCTTTTCCATATAAGATTTAGTTGAGTAGAAGCAGGTATATGGAAGGTTTCCAACTTCTTTTCCTATAGATGCTGCAATATATCCGCCGTCTTCTTTTTCAAGCATACTAGCTGTTGGCTCAAATAATGCTACATAGTCTTCAGAACCGCTTTTAAATGCACCAGATGTTGCAGTGAAAGCTATATTAGTTACAATTTCAACGTTTTTTCCTTTTTCAATCCCGTGGTTTTTTAGTGCTTGTTCGAGTGACATTTCTGGTACTCCGCCAGGTCTTGCACCAATTATGCTTTTTCCAGTTACATCTTCCCACTTAAAATTAGTTGGTTTTTCTTTTGCAACTAAGAAAGAACCATCTTTTTGAGTTAATTGAGCAAAAACTACAGGCAAATCTTCTCTTCCTTGATTATATATATATATTATTTGTTCAGGACCAGAAAATCCTATATCTGCATTGTTACTTAGTAGTTGTTGCATAGTTTTATCTGCACCTTGACCAGTTGCAAGATCTATGTCTATGCCTTCTTCTTTAAAGTATCCATTGTTTATTGCTACGTACATAGGTGCATAGAATACTGAACGTACAACTTCATTAAGTCTAACTTTAGTAAGTGGCTTTTCTTCTGGCTTTTTTGCGGTGTTGCTATTGCCACATGCTGCCAGTGAAAAAGATAATGCACAGATTAAAACTGCACCTATGAGTTTCTTTAAGTTTCTCCTGTTCATGTTTTTTATACCTCCTCTTGTTAGTTGAATGGTAAATAGTTACTAGTATGGTTTATTATATGAACTTATGTAGGTAAGTGTTAAATTATTTATCTAAAATATAAATAAATAATTTATCTAAACATAAATTAGTAATAATGGTATGTTATAATAAAATATGATAATTATAATGAAAAGTGACATGATAAATATTTTAGATTTTAATGGGGTGGTTAAAGTTATGAAAAGTGGATTAAATGAAATTTTTATGACAGATTTAAAAGAGGGTAAGCTTAAAGAACTTTTAGATTTTGTTAAAAAAGACGATACCCTGAGTCTAGAAATAAGACAGAATTTTATAGAGCTGTATTATAGAGGACAAAAAATTTGCAAAGTAATTTCAGAGAATAATGATTATAAGATTATAGATTTATCTCAAAACAATGATGATATAGAAAGATGCTGTTATGAGTGGACAAGATATATACCACTTATGAAACAGAATATAGATTTTTATCTTCATGATAATCCTAACCTAGAAATGGAATATGGACAGTGCCTTGTTAGAGAAAACAATAGAAATGCTCAATCTGATAAAACGGACTATTATATGGCTTCTATGGAATATAGCAGAGATGAGGAAAATAAAATAAATTTAGTAGGAATAAAGTGGCTTGCAACAGAATCAAGCAGAACAAAAGGTGATAGAATTGCTCTTGCATTTATAGAAATGAAATATGGTGATAAAAAGCCAATTGAGGATTCTATTCTTCAAAAGCATACTGAGGATTTGAATGAGTTTACACAAAATAAGAGAAATTTATTTGGAATATATGAAGATATAGAAATCATATTTAATCAAAAGGTAGAGCTTGGACTTATAAATGGAGTGGATAAGGAGATTACTATAAATAGAAACATAAAACCTGAACTTATATTGGTGGTATCAAGTCATAGGGGAGAAAATCATGAGCTTATAAGTGAAATAAGAAAAGTCACAACATCTTTTGATTACTCAAATCTTGTGCAAAATATAAATATGAAAGTAGCAAAAACTAACTATGCAGGATATGGTCTTTATGAGGAACAGATTTTAAACATTCAAGAGTTTGTGAACGAATGTCAAGATATATGGGGAGTTCATGTAGATTATTAAAAATAATTATTATAGGGGGAAGGCTGAAAGCTAGATTCAGCTTCCCCCTATTTTTATATAATAAATAAGAAAAAGTAGTATATGATGATATTTACTTAAGCATAGAGAAAACGCTCTAATGCATGATATAAATAGACTTATTAAAAGTTAGGTGAAAAGTTCCTCTACTTAAGAGAAAAAAGAGAACTTTTATAAAAAGTATATTGTTGATAACATAATATGTGTAAAGGTGATATGAATGTTGAAAGATACCATAAACTTAAGAAAAAGAACAATTATAACTAAATTACTAAATGCAGAGCTTTATATTACAGGCAAAGATTTAGCAGAGGAACTAAAGCTCTCAGTGAAAACGGTTCAAAACGAAATTAAGGAAATCAATTGCATTTTAAAGAATTATGGATGTGAAGTTGTTTCCAAAAAGGGCTTAGGATATAAGATCGAATATAGAGATTACGAGCAGTATAGTCAGTTAAAAGCCATAATTAAAGAAAATACGGGAGAAGCTTTTCCTACTATAGAAAAGAACCGAGTAGAGTGGCTAATAAAAAAATTGGCTCTTCTATATGTTGATGAGGAAAGAGTAAGTATAAAGCTGGACGAGCTAAGCGATGAACTGTTTATAAGTATGTCTACTTTAAAAAATGACTTGAAAATAGTTAGAAATATTCTTAATGAATATGAATTAGAATTATCAAGATATGGGAATTCTGGTGTAGGAATAAAAGGTGAAGAGGCAAAATTCAGATATTTTATATCTGAGTATATAGTTCATAAGAATGACTGCAAAGATCAGACCAAGTTTTTTGAACTCATAAGTAAAGAGATGGAGAGCACTCTGAAAAATGAGATGATAAAAATAATAAAGAAATATAATTTAAATGTAACTGATTTAGGATTTGAAAATTTATTTAATCATATAATCATTACAGTTACAAGAATTAAGAGTAATAAGCTTATAACATATTCAATCACTAAAAATATGTCATCAGATAAAATTGAGTATAAAGCTTCAGAGGAATTGTGCAGGAAAGTTTCAGAATACTTTTCAATAGAATTCTCAGAAGAAGAGATATCCTATGTATATGAGTACCTAAAAGCTCAAAACAAACTTGTTTTAGAACAGCATTGTGAACTAGACAAGGAAGATGAAAGAAACCTTATTTTGGTGAAAAAGGCTTTAGAAGAAATACATAAAAAAATGGGTATTGATTTTACAAATGATAGCATATTGGTTTTAGGTTTAGTAACTCATCTTAAAAGTCTTATCCATAGAATAAAGCTTGGAATGAAAATAAAAAATGATATGCTTTATGAAATAAAAAAAAGTTATCTTTTAGCATTTGAATTAGCTGAAATATTGGCTTTATTAATAGAAGAAGAAAATGATGTGGTTATGGATGAAAACGAAATTGGCTTTTTAACACTGCACTTTGGAGGTGCATTGGAAAGGATGAACTTAAATAAGAACAAATCAGTTTTAAGAGTAGTGGTAATATGTGCATCAGGGATGGGGACATCAATTCTTATAAAGAGCAAGCTTATATCAAGATTTGGTAAACAAATAGAAGTTGTTGGTGTACATCCATCATATAATGTGGGAAATATAAATTTAGATGAAATAGACCTTATAATTTCAACTGTAAATCTTCAGCTGAAGAGAAAGCCAGTAATACAAATATCACCATTGTTAGTTGAAGAAGATATTAATAAGCTTGAACACTTTATTTCTAAAGGAAGCGAGAACTATAAAATAAATATAAGTTCCTTGTTTAAAGATGATTTATTCTCTGTAGATATAGAATTTAAAGATAGGCTTAAAGCTGTAGAATTTATGGCTAATAGAATGTTTGAATTAGGTTATATAAATGAGAATATGAAAAAATCTTTTATAGATAGAGAAAATTTAGGAACTACAGAAATAGGAAATATGGTAGCTATACCACATGCTGTAGTTGAAAATGTAAAAGTGCCTTGCATATATCCGTGTATATTAAAGAAACCTATAAAATGGGTATATGGTGAAGTACAGCTTATATTTATGTTAGCTTTAGATAAAGAAATTTTTATAGAACATGAAGATATATTTTTAAACATATATGAAAAAATAAATGAATCATACAAGGTAAAGGATATAATATGTAAAAAAAATTTAAATTATATAAGAAATATATATTATTAGGAGGAATAAATAATGAAAAGGATAGTAGTATCATGCGGAGCAGGAATAGCAACATCAACAGTAGCCATACAAAAATTAAAGACAGCTTTTGAAAAAAGAGGAGTATTAAATCAAATATCATTCACTCAATGTACAGTAGCAGAACTTCCAACAAAGGCTCAAGGACACGATTTAGTAGTAACAACTGCTCAAACATCTTATAAGATGGACATTCCGGTTATATCAGGATTACCATTCATCACTGGAATTGGAGTAGACAAAGTAGTAGACGATATAGTTGCAAAACTTGGACTATAGGAGGAATTATGTTAACTCAAGAATTAATATTTTTACAAAGAGAAGAAAAAACAAGTTTTGAATTTTTATCAAATATATCTGATAAGCTTTTGTCTATGGGATATATAAAAGAGAGCTTTAAGAAAGCTATTCTTAAAAGAGAAGAAATATTTCCAACAGGTATAGGAACAGAAAACTATAGTATAGCCATACCTCATACTGATTCAGAACATATTATAAAGCCAGGCATAGCATTTGTAAGATTTAATAATAAATGTGCCTTTAAAGAAATGTGTACTAATAATGATTTAGATGTAACTATGGCTTTTGTATTGTTAGTAAAAGCAAAAGAAGAGCAGGCAGTATTACTATCAAAGCTTATGGGATTATTTACTGACAATGAATTACTAGACAAGCTAAATAGTGAAAATGATTGTGAGACAATAGTGAACATTTTAAATGATAAATTAAAGTAAATATTTAAACCATTTTAATGGCTTTAGAATAATTAAAAGATATAAATAAAAGGAGAGTTTTAAAAATGCAAGCTTTACAATACTTAGTTGATTTAGGCCCTTCCGTTATGATGCCGATAATATTCACAGTATTTGCACTTTGTTTAGGAGTTAAATTCGGAAAAACAATACGTTCAGGACTTCTAATAGGAATAGGATTTATAGGATTAAATTTAGTAATAACACTTCTTACTGAAAATTTAGGACCAGCAGCAGAGGCTATGGTTGCGAATTTTGGATTACATCTAAATGTATTAGATGTAGGTTGGCCTGCAGCATCCGCGATAGCATTTGGTTCTACAGTTGGAGTTTTAATAATACCTTTAGGAATAATAGTTAATATTATAATGCTTTTAACAAGAACAACAAGAACCGTAAACATAGATATATGGAATTTTTGGCATTTTGCTTTTACTGGTTCCTTAGTGTACATGTTAACAGGTAATTTAGGAATTAGTTTGTTAATGTCTGCAATAAATATGATAATAACTATGGTTATAGCCGATAGAACTGCTCCAAAGGTAGAAAAGGAACTAGGACTTCCAGGAATATCAATACCACATGGATTTTCAGCATCATATGTTCCTATAGCATGGATTGTTAATAAAATATTAGATGTTATACCAGGAATAAACAAGATAAAATTAGATGCAAATGATATTCAAAAGAAATTTGGAATATTTGGAGATCCAGCTATATTAGGAACTTTAATAGGTGTACTATTAGGATTACTTGCAAAGTATAACGTAAAAGATACTTTAAACTTAGCTGTTATTATGGGAGCAGTACTAGTATTAACTCCAAAAATGGCAGCTATATTAATGGAAGGTCTTATGCCAGTATCAGAATCAGTTCAAGAACTTATCCAACGTAAGTTTGCGGGTAAAGCTAAGCTATACATAGGATTAGATTCTGCAGTAAGTGTTGGACATCCTGTAACATTAGCAGTATCACTTGTACTTGTACCAGTTACATTATTATTAGCAGTTATCGTACCAGGAAATCAATTCTTACCATTTGCATCCTTGGCGGGACTTCCATTCATGTTTGTACTTATAGTACCATTAGCAAAAGGAGACTTTTTTAGAACTTTTGTTATAGGGGTAATAACAGTTGGATTGGGACTTTTAATAGGAACAAACATAGCACCATTATTTACAGAAGCTGCTGTAGCCGCTAAGTTTGCTATACCAGATGGTGCAAGATTAATATCAAGCATAGATTATGGTTCAAGCCCATTACCATGGTTAATAATAAAACTTGTTGAATTTAAGACAATAGGATTAGCATTAATAACAGCCTTTACAGCAGGATTAATGGTATGGAATAGAAAGAAAATAATCTCTGAAGATGCACAATAATAAGTAAGTATTTTATCTTAATCTCAAAGTTTAATAAATAAATTCTTTTGAAAACTGCTTCAAAGTAATTAGAAGCAGTTTTTTTATATTACAAAATATAAGAGATAAAAATACAAAAAAGTAGTATATGTTTAAGTTTAATGTATTAAAATAAAAATATAGTAATGGAGAGAGGTGAAAAGTATGGAAATATACACAATAGGTCATTCTAATTATTCAGTAGAGAGACTTATAGATATGCTGAAAAAACACCATATAAATTGTGTTGTTGATATAAGAGGGACACCTTATTCAAAATATAATATTCAGTATAATAAAGAAACTATAAGAAATACTTTAATAAATGAAGGTTTTACATACATTTATATGGCTAAGGAATTAGCAGCTAAACGAGAAAACAAACAGTCATACAATAAAGAGGGATACTCTGATTTTGAAAAAGTGTGTAAAGAGGATGATTTTTTATCAGGAATTGAAAGGCTTAAAAATGGGTGTAGAAAAGGATATAGAATAGCACTTTTAGGTGCTATGCAGGAGCCTATAAGATGTCATAGAAGTGTTTTAGTAGGTAGAGCTTTGAGAGAAGAAGATTTTGATGTAAAGCATATACTGCATGACTATTCCATTGCATCACAGGAAGATATAGAAGAAATGCTTTTAGATAAATATTTCAGCAAAAGATATGACCTTACTATAGACGAGCTTTTGGGAAATAAAATGTCTAGAGAAGATATGATAAAAGAAGGATATAGAAGGGCTAATAAAGAAATAGGATATAGGATAGAACATATAGATGAGAAAAAGTGATTGTAAATTTATTAACAGTCATAAGAATAATTAGAGGATTTGGGAAAGTTGGGGTGTTTTTTATGATAAAAAAGGTTAAAGTAGTAGATGATTATCATGGTATGAAGGTTTATGATCCATATAGGTGGCTTGAGGATATTCATAGCGAAGATACTACAATGTTTGTGGACGAGCATAATGAAAAAACTAAAGAATTTGTTGAAGGCTACTATGATTACGATATTATAAAAGACAGAATGAAGGAACTTTGGAAGTTTGACAGCTATTCATCGCCTAAGAAATTTAATGGATATTACTATTTCTTTTATAATGATGGTAGTAGAAACCAACCATGCTATTATAGGGCAAAAGAACTCAATGGAGAAAAGGAACTTTTAATAGATCCTAACTCTTATGCAGAAGATGGCACAGCTGCAATAGGAACTGTTTCTGTAAATCCAGTTAAAGACATACTTGCTTATTCAATATCTCAAAAGGGTAGTGACTGGCAGGTAATAAAGATTTATGATATGAGGGAAAAAAAGCACATAGATGAAGAGTTGAACTGGTGCCGCTTTACAGGAATAGAATGGCTTACAAATGGTGAAAGTTTTATATATTCTAGATATCCAGAACAAGGGTCTATGGATGACGAGGAATTGTCTTATCACAATATGGTGTGCATACACAATCTTGGAACAACACAAAATGATGACATAATTTTAGTTGATGGCAAACAAAAATCAGAGTACTCAAACTATGTAGCCTTAACTTCTGATGGAGACTATATGATATTAGAAAAGCAAAAGGGTACGTCTTCAAATAATTTGGTATTAATCCAAGATCTTAAAAAAGAAAAGATTTTTGACCCATTTGAAGGGAAAGAGGCATCTTGGGAGCTTTTAGGAAATAAAGAAACAAAGTTTTACTTCCTTACGAATTACTGTGCACCTAAGAGAAGAATAATAGAAGTAGACTTGAATGACTATAGAGAAGAAAACTGGAAAGAACTCGTGGAAGAAGATAATATAGATACAATATCTTTTGCTATATATAATGATGGATATATAGTATTAGCATTTATGCATCATGCTCATCATGAGCTTGCTATGTATAATATATCTACAGGTAAGTTATACAATCATGAGATGAATTCTTTAGGTGCCATATCAGAAATGTCTAAAGGAGAAAAAGGTAAAGAGATCTTCTTCAAATTTGCCTCATATCTTTTACCAGACACCATTTATAGATTTGATCTACAAAGTAAGGAGTGCACTAAAGTATTTGAACCTCATTTAGATGTAGATTTCTCTAAGTTTGAAACTATTCAAGTTTTTGTGACTTCTAAAGATGGCACAGAAATTCCTATGTTTATAAGCCATAGGAAGGGGATAAAATTAGATGGTGGAAATAGAACATTATTATACGCTTATGGAGGGTTTAATCTAAACAGAATACCGGAATTCAGAGTTCCAGAACTAGTATGGATGGAAAGAGGGGGAGTTTTTGCAGTTGCCAATATAAGAGGAGGGAATGAATATGGAGAGCAATGGCATGAAGATGCTATGCTTGAGAAAAAGCAGAATTGCTTTGATGATTTCATATCCTGTGCAGAATGGCTTATAGAAAACAAATATACAAACAATAGATATCTGGCTATAAGAGGAAGAAGCAATGGAGGCCTACTTACTGGAGCATGTATGGTTCAAAGACCAGATCTTTATGGAGCTGTAATCACGCAAGTTGGAGTTTTAGATATGCTTAGATATCATAAGTATACAATAGGAAGATTCTGGATTCCTGAATATGGAGATGCCGAGCATGATAAGGAACATTTCAAATTCTTATTTAAATACTCACCACTTCACAATATAAAATGTGGAACTGTTTATCCTCCAGTATTAGTTGCTACAGGAGATAGTGATGACAGAGTACTGCCTTGCCATTCTTATAAATATGTTGCAACTCTAGAGGAAGTATCAAGCGGAGAAAATCCTATACTTTTAAGAGTAGAAAAAAATGCAGGGCATGGACAAGGAAAGCCTATTTCAAAACTTATAGATGTAGAAGCTGATATATATTCTTTCTTAGAAAAGGTGTTAGTATAATATACAAGGTGCCAAGATGCTTAAAGAGTATCAAGGTACCTTTTTTAATAGTGATAGGTAATGGGAAAATTATCTGAATTTTAGGAAAATCCAAAGACGTATTTCAAGAATATAAAAGGATTTTTTGATATAATAAGATTAAGAATCAATAACACATAGGATGTGAGATTATGAATAAAACTATAGGGATACTGGCTCATGTAGATGCCGGGAAAACCACATTGGCAGAACAGATTTTGTATCACACAAATGCAATAAGAAAAAGGGGAAGGGTAGATTACAAAGATGCTTTTCTAGATAGTCATCAAATAGAGAAGGACAGAGGAATAACTATATTTTCATCTCAAGGGAGATTCAACTATAAGGATTCAACTTACTACCTGGTAGACACACCTGGACATATAGATTTTTCGCCAGAAATGGAAAGAGCCATAAGCATAATGGATTACGCAATAGTAGTTGTAAGTGCAGTTGAGGGAGTACAAGCTCATACAGAAACAATATGGAGATTATTAAGAAAGTACAACATCCCAACTTTTATATTTATAAATAAGATTGATAGAGATGGAGCAGACTGCATAGAAACTCTTGATGATATAAAGTGCAATCTTTCTCCTGACGCATATTTGATTGAAAATAATATGTTTGAAGAAGATATAGATGATGGACTCATAGAAATAATAGCAGAGAATAATAATAATCTTTTGGAACAATATTTAGACGGAAAGTATGATAAAAAACTTTGGCTAGAAGAATTGAAAAATATGATAAATCACCGTGATGTATTTCCTTGTTTTAAAGGTTCAGCTCTTCAGGATTTAGGTATAGAAAAATTTATAAATAGTTTTCACAATCTAACAACAACTGAATATAATGATGATGGTGACTTTCAAGGAAAAGTATATAAAGTAAAATATGACGGTAATGGAAATAGAATCACATATGTAAAAGCTATAAGAGGGACTATTAAGACTAAAGACATAGTAAGTTATAAGTTTAATGGAGAAGTCTTAAATGAAAAAATAAATGATATAAGATACTATAATGGGGAAAAATTTGAAAAGACAAATGAAGCAAAAGCTGGAGAAGTATTTGGATTAGTAGGACTTACAAAGATATTTTCAGGGCAAGGGATAGGATATAGGGAAGAAAACATAGATTATGACATGATTCCTACATTGAGTTCTAAGGTAATTTATGATGAGAAACTTAATCCCAAAGAAGTTTTAAGTTTTTTCAAAATTTTAGAGGATGAGGAAACCTCGCTAAAGGTTATATGGCATGAAAAGCTTAAAGAGATACATATTCATGTTATGGGCGTAATTCAGCTTGAGATACTAAAAGAAATAGTAAAAGATAGGTTTAAGTTGGATATAGAGTTTGGGCCTTGCCAGATACTTTATAAAGAGACAATAAGAAAAACTTCTATAGGTAGAGGACATTTTGAACCTTTAAGACATTATGCAGAGGTACATTTAAGACTTGAGCCGGGACAAAGAGGAAGTGGTATAACATTTTATAGTAATTGTCCTATAGATACTTTAGCTGTAAATTTTCAAAACTTAGTTAAAAGTCATGTTTTTGAAAGAGAGCATAATGGAATTCTTATAGGGGCTCCAATAACGGATATAAAAGTTACTTTAATTAATGGAAAATCTCATATAAAACATACAGAGGGTGGGGATTTTAGAGAAGCTACTTATAGAGCGTTAAGACAGGGCTTGGAAAAGGCGGATAGCACTCTTCTTGAACCATACTATAGATTTAAGATACAAGTAAATATTGACAGCATGGGAAGAGTATTATCAGATATACAAAAGTTCAATGGAACTTTTGATACACCAAAGATATTTGGAGAAAAAGTCATAATAGAAGGCAGGGGGCCTGTAAAGACATTTATGAACTATTCATTAGAGTTAGTATCTTTCACAAAAGGGCGTGGAATTATAAATTTTATCTTTGATGGATATGATTACTGCCATAATGAGGGAGAGATAATTAAAGAAAAAGGATACAATAAAGATGCAGATACAGAGTATACCTCAGCTTCAGTATTTTGTTCTAAGGGAGTAGGCTTTGTAGTAAAGGGGAATGAATCTGATAACTATATGCATTGCATCTCTGAGTAAATAAACTGAATTTTTAGTTTCAGGTGGAGTTTTAATTCTATCATATAAAAAGATTATATTAAGAAAAGGGGTATTAAAATGTACGATTTTGACAAAGTTGTAGACAGAAGACATACTCATAGTAGAAAACATGATATGGTATTAGAAAAATATGGGGTAGATAATGATGAAGCAATTCCATTATGGATTGCAGATATGGATTTTGAATCTCCAGAGTGTGTTAGACAAACTTTAATAAATTACATAAAAGATGGAGCATTAGGATATGGTGGAGACTATGAAGATCTTTATGAAGCTCTCATAGCTTGGTATAAGAGAAGACATGGTTTTGACATAAAGCGTGAATGGCTATGCTTTGGCAGCACTATTATAGACATAATACTTAGATCAATAAGAACATATACTGATGAAGGGGATAAAATATTAATTCAGCCTCCTGTATATCATCAGTTTGCGAATATGATTAAACATGCCAACAGAACTGTCATAGAAAATCCGCTAAAGCTTCAAGGAGACAAATATTATATGGATTTAGATAATCTGAAGGCTATCATAAAGGAAAATAAGGACATAAAGATGATGATACTTTGTAATCCTCATAATCCTGTTGGAAGAGCATGGAGCGAAAAAGAATTACAAGAATTAAGCAAAATATTAATAGAGAATAATATAATTATAGTATCCGATGATGCACACTGTGAGCTTGTTCATAAAGATTATAAACATAATTTTTTGATATCTTTAGGTGAAGAGGTAGCTGATAATACTATAACCTGTATATCATGTCATAAGACTTTTAATCTCTGCGGCCTTCAAATATCAAATGTCATTATTCCAAATAAAACATTAAGAGAGAAGTATAAGAGTGTTCTTGAAAAAGAACATGGTGGTGATCCTAATTTACTTGGCGCCATAGCTATAAAAGCAGCTTATGAAAAGGGAGATAAGTGGCTTGATGAGCTTTTAGATTATCTACAAGAAAACTTTAAGTATCTAAAGGACTTTATGAAAATACATGTTCCTAAAGCTAAAGTTATAGAATCAGAAGCTACATTTTTAGCTTGGATTGATTTAAGAGAATTTGGACTTAATGGAAAAGAATTAGAAGAGTTCTTGAATAAAGAATCTAAGGTTATTCTAAGTCAAGGATATAGCTTTGGAAGCAATGGAGATGGTTTTGTAAGATTGAATTTAGCTTGCTCAAGAGAGGTGTTAAAAAAAGCACTTGAAAGACTAGAAATAGCACTAAAAAAATTGGATTAATAGAGTGAAAATATTAAGAAGTTAGGGGGGAGTTCTTATGCAAGAGGAATTAAATTGTAAATTTATATATGAAACGCTGAATGACTTTGTATATAGAAATTATGATTCTATCTATAAAAATCAGGATTTTGAGAATAGTGGTAAGTTTGACGTTGAGCAATTTCTGATGGGAGAAGAACTGCCCATGGAAAGAAAGTATAGTCTTTCAAGAGAACTAATTTTCTGTATAGACAATTACTTAGAATGTCCTAATGAAGATGAACTGGTAGACTTCTTAGATGAAAATAAGTTAATCCTATATTACTTTACATTTTATGAGATGATAAGTGCTTATGTAAATGATGGGTTTATAGATAGACTTACTTTAAGCAGCATAGCAGAACAATTTATTACAAAATCAAATGAGGAATCTCTAATAAAGCTTGGAATTACACTTCTTGGTATAGTAGACAAAGAAAAAGCTAAAGACTATGGAAGGGTACTAGGTATATTAAGTGAATATACGTTTTTTGTAGTATATTCAGTAAAGAATAGTAAAGACGAAAATACTTTTATTTTTGACTTACTCAAGAGGACTTATGGATATGGAAGACTTATATGTCTTCAAAATATATATCCGTTTGATGACACAATAAAAGATAAAATTTTATTACTAGGAATGGACAATGAGGGATTAGAGGGGATTAGTGCCAGTATTCTAAGCAAAAAGGTTAACTTGAGTTGGTATTTGGAGCCTTGTAGAATAAAGGAAGAATATTTTCATAAAATCTCTAAAGTTATAATTAATATATTAAAGTTAGAAGAAAAATCTATTTATACTATAGAAGATAGTGCTAATTTTATATGGCTTTATCTAAAGAAAATAGATGAAATGGGAAATTCTCTAGATGATATGATGGCTATAGATTATTTAGGATATGCACTATATGCAGAAGCAGAAGATGTAGATAGAATTCCTAAATCCTTGAAAGAACAGATGATAGACAAGATTGGAGAAGTTATAGTATCTTCAAAGTGGAAGCCTGTATTTAGACAGGGGCTTGTAGAAGGACTTTATGATGTTGATTTCTACTACAATATTGGAGAACTTATAGATGAAACTATAGAATTTGATGATTTGAAAGCTTTTTTGAAGAGGAATCCATTGAATATGGCTGTATATTATCATGTGGGGGATACTGGTGGTAAGGAAGAAATGAAAAAACTTCTTAAGTTTGCCAAGAAGACTCTGCCCTTTGATGAAATAAACTGTGGCTCTGAGGATTTAAAACAGGATGATTTAACCTCTAATAATAATGGTGATATATGCCTTATGTTTCTTTTACGATTCTTAATGGAATATAATATAGAAGATGATGAGCTATATCTTTCATCATTATCAGCTAGATTTAATGAATGTAGAAAATTAAGTTTGAAATATTTAAAAAAGAGAAACTTAGTTAAAAATAAAGATATACAAGAATTATTAAAGGCTCTTGCTGATACTGAGCCCAATAGAGAAATACGAGGAAAGATTTTAAAGCTTATATATAGCGATAAAGATAAAAGTAAAGATAAAATAGAGGAGATTATAAATGTAAAGAATCAGATTATAACTCCACATATAAAAGATATCTCTTTAATGACTACAAATGTAGCAGGAATGTATTACAGAAATATGGATGTTATAGAGGGAACGCTGCAAGAAAATGATATAGTTCTTCTAAAAAGAGAAAGTGATAATCCATATGATAAAAATGCAATTCAAATAGCTACTGAAAAAGGATATGTAATAGGATATGTATCTAAACAAGATAATCTTATATTAAAACAGCTTTTAGATAGTGGTAAATATCTATATGGAATAATAGAAGATTTAGATTTAGACGAAAATTATATGCAAATAGATGTAGTTATGAGTTATAAAGATGTGATTTTAGATATAAAAGAGATAATATCAATGATAAATGGAAGCGACAACCTTAAGAATTAGTATATAAAAGAATTCCCCTATTATAAAGTATATAATAGGGGATTCTTTTATATTTGTATTTATTCGAATTTATATATTCCGATAGAATTCAAAAATTTCATATCTAGGGTATAATTTTCGTAATCAAAACCATAATCCATTTTATAACGTTGAACTGCTTTTATGAGAGGATAATCATATATTCCATTAAAGGGGCCATTATAGTAACCCATAGCATTTAGTATCTTTTGTACTTCATATACATCGGCACCTTTATCATTAGGATTTATATTTCGAACGTAAGAAGAAAAAATCCAACTTGGTCCGCTGTATACAATAACAGGTGTATCATAATCAATCATGTAAAACAGTTCTTCTATATTTTGATTGTACATACGGATACATCCATTAGATGAAAGACTTCCTATAGAATCTGGACGATTCGTACCGTGAATACCAAAAGTATCCCAAGGCACATTAAGCCCAAGCCAATAGCCTCCAAATACATGATTTTTAAGAGCTTTGCTAGAAATTTTCCAACACCCAATAGGTGATGGAGTTTCTTTTTTTCCAAGAGCAACAGGATATCTTTTCACCACCTTAAAAGTGTTGGATTCTATAACATATAAAGAAAATTCATTTGTATCTATTAATATTTTATATTTTGATTGTTTAATTTCTTCAGCATAAATTGATGACGTAAAAATCAGCATTATAGCAACGAAGAACAATATTATTTTGTATAGATATTTCCGCATTTTATCACCTACGTAGAAATAATGTTAGTACTTTAATATCATTAGCAAAAATTAAAAATATTATTTATAAATTAAAAAATATGTTGCAATTACATATTTTATATGATATTATAAGTATGAAAAGTGAATAAGACAAGCTTAAGGTTACATTTTTAAGCAATGTATTAAAAGGGAATATGGTTAAAATCCATAACAGCCCCCGCTACTGTAAGAATGACGAAAACTTATATTTTAGTCACTGAGATATATCTCGGGAAGACTTAAGTTAGTAGGATGATTTTGAGTCAGGAGACCTGCCCTATGCTTTTAAAAGAAATTTCGGTGGGAAATGGTCTTTATATTATTAGAAATAATATGTGTGAGATTTTGTGGGAGCCGAAGAGTTTAGGCTCCCTTTAATATTGCTATATTTTATACAAAGTCGCGCGAATTCGTTTCTTGTATGTAGTTACCATTGTATTATCACCACCAATGAATTTGCTAATAACCATATTATTTTCCATAATGTACTCCTAACATTATTTAAGTCTACAGTTTATTGGATTGGCAGTCGCAGTAAACACCTAAGAAAATAATATGGTTTTTTTTAGATTTTAATAATGTTTAAATATATATAGATAATTTATAAATGCATTTTGATATAATGCATCAAAACGAATATTGTATTGGAAGAGGAACTACCTAACAGGTTTCTCTTTTTTTTATATAAAATTAAAGCTTTGAGATATATGAAAAGTATATATACATAAAAATGATTGAATCCTGTATAATATAGGATTCAATCATTAAGAGTTGATTAATTAAAATGTTCAATATGTGAGGTTCAGTTCTTTTATATTAAGAATTAAGAAAAATATTACTTAAGAAACTTTAACATTCTTTTTTCCTTCATCAGGATGAGCAAGTTTCTTTTTATAAAATATTGCGAAGCAAGTTACAGTAGATAATACAGCAATTATATCTGCTACTGGTTCAGCAGTTAATACTCCTAATAACTTATTTTCAAAGAAGCTTGGAAGTATGAATATAAGAGGTATTAAAAGTATTATTTTTCTAAGCAATGCAAGCATTAAAGAAATCTTTGCTTGTCCTAAAGCTAAGAATGTTTGTTGGCAAGCTATTTGGGCACCAAATATGCTCATTCCTATAAAGTAAATTCGTATGCTCCATACAGTGATTTCCATAAGTTTTTGGTCTTTATTGAAAATACTTACAAAGAATTCAGGGAACATCATAAGAAGTCCACAGCATACAAGAGTAAGTGTTAATGAGCTTATCAAAAGAAGTCTAAAAGTCTTTTTAACTCTATCCATATTTTTAGCACCGAAATTATAGCTTATTATAGGTTGAGCACCTTGAGTCAATCCTTGAAGTGGAAGGGTAATCATTTGCATTATGCTGCTCATTATTGTCATAGCCCCAACAGCTAAGTCACCACCATAAGCCTGAAGTTTGGTATTTAAAGAAATAAGAACTAAACTTTCAGTAGACTGCATTATAAATGGAGATACACCTAAAGCCATAACAGGCAATATAACTTTGGGGTTAATGGCTAAGTATTTTTTTCTTATTTTTAATATGCTCTTTTTTCCAAATAAAAATTTCAATACCCATATAGCAGAAACGGTTTGTGCAATTATAGTAGCTAAAGCAGCTCCTTTAACCCCCATGTCTAGACCGAAGATTAGTATAGGGTCTAAAACTATATTTATAACTGCACCTATAAGTACTGTTATCATACCAGTCTTTGCAAATCCTTGAGTGTTTATAAATGGATTCATTCCTAAAGCTATTTGAACGAACACAGTTCCAATAAGATAAATGCTTAAATATTCTAGTGCAATTCCTATAGTTGCCTCACTAGCTCCAAAAGCCCATAAAATAGGCTCTTTAAATATCATAAATACTATAGTGAGAATTAGACCCAGTATTATTAATGTGGAGAAACAGTTGCTTAAGATATTTTCGGCTCCATCGTTGTCGTGTTCTCCCATTTTTATTGCACAGCGGGGTGCACCTCCCATACCTATAAGCGAACTGAAAGCAGAAACTATTATTATAATAGGAAAGGCAACACCAACACCAGCCATAGCAAGTTCTCCGCTAGGAAGCCTACCTATAAATATTCTATCTACTATATTGTATAAAACATTAACCAGTTGAGCGATTATAGCTGGAACGGAAAGTTTTAGAAGAAGCTTTCCGACACTACCCTTGCCTAAATCTATAGAATTTTTCGACATAAATTATTCCTCCTAAAAATATTATGAATAAAAATATTACAATAATATAATGATACTACAAATACTTATTTTGTTAAATGAATTTTGGTTCATTTAACAAAAAATTTTAAATCTTTATTAGGAAAACGTATAACCAGATTAGGCGTATATTTTTTTATATGATATAATTTAATAGGTCAAAAAAACAGTGATTATAAAAATAATTTGTTTTATAATGAGGAGATATTATGGAACTATATGTTACAGATTTAGATGGAACTTTGTTAAATAGCGACAAAAAAGTGTCTCAGAACTCTCAGGAGTTGTTAAATAAATTTATAAATGAAGGATTAGAATTTACTATTGCTACAGCTAGAACCCCTGCTACAGTTGTCGATTTATTAAAAGGAATTGATATTAAACTTCCAGTTATACTTATGAATGGTGTTGTAACTTATGACATACATGAAAATAAATATCTAGATGTAAAAGATATGAAAAAAGATGATGTATTGAAGATATTAAAGCTATTAAAAGATCATAAGAGAAGTGCTTTTGTATATGGTATAAAAAATAATAAACTTTATGTTTATCATCAAGATTTTCAATATGATTCCGAATATAATTTTTATAAGGAAAGATGCACTAAGAAGTTAAAGGAATTTGTAAAAGTTGATGAATATGAAAAAGCTATAGAGGGCAGTGCTGTTGTAAATGTATTAATTTTTGACACATTAGATAATATTAAAAATATGTACAAGTCTTTAAAAGATTTGAAGAGTATAACTTGTAATTATTATGAAGATATATATGAAAAAGGAGCGTATTTTTTAGAAATATACAGCAGTGATGCATCAAAAGCTAAAGCTATAAAAAATCTATCTAATTTAATGAAAGATGATAAGATAATATGCTTTGGAGATAATATAAATGATATACCAATGTTTGAAACTGCTAATGAAGGATATGCCGTAGAAAATGCCGTTACTGAGCTTAAAAATATAGCGACAGCTATAATTGAAAGCAATAATCAAGATGCAGTAGCAAAATTTATAGAAAAGAGATTTATATGTGGTAAAAATATATTATAACTACAAGTATTTACAATTTACATCTTAAAAAAATTGTGCAATAATAGAAAAATGTAAATTTAAAATAGGATAAGCGAGGAGTATAAATGAAGATAGGATTTGATCATAAAAAGTATCTTGAAGAACAATCAAAATATATTTTAGAAAGAGTAAATAACTATGATAAGCTATATTTAGAATTTGGCGGAAAGCTTATGTTTGATATGCATGCCAAAAGAGTACTTCCAGGCTTCGACGAAAATGCAAAAATAAAGCTTTTACAAAAGCTTAAAGAAAATGCAGAAATAATAATATGCGTATATGCTGGAGATATTGAAAGAAATAAAATAAGAGGCGATTTTGGAATAACATATGACATGGACGTACTAAGGCTTATAGATGATTTAAGAGCTTACGAACTTGATGTCAACAGTGTTGTTATAACAAGATATGAAGGACAGCCGTCAACTAAAGTATTTATAAACAAACTTGAGAGAAGAGGAATAAAGGTCTATAAACATGAAGCTACAAAAGGATACCCAACTGATGTAGACACTATAGTAAGTGATGAAGGATATGGAAAGAACCCATACATAGAGACAACTAAACCTATAGTTGTTGTTACAGCTCCAGGACCAGGAAGCGGAAAGCTTGCTACATGTTTAAGTCAGCTATATCATGAGCATAAGAGAGGAAATGTTGCAGGATATTCAAAGTTTGAAACTTTCCCAGTATGGAATGTACCTTTAAAGCATCCATTAAATATAGCTTATGAAGCTGCTACAGTTGATTTAAAGGATGTAAACATGATTGACCCATTCCATATGGAGGCTTATGGGAAAACTGCTGTAAACTATAATCGAGACGTTGAAACTTTCCCTGTACTTAAGAGAATAATAGAAAAAATAACAGGAGAAGAATCAGTATATCAGTCACCAACAGATATGGGCGTAAATAGAGTTGGGTTTGGAATAGTTGATGATGAAGTAGTAAAGGAAGCATCAAGACAGGAAATAATAAGACGTTACTTTAAAACAAGCTGTGAGTATAAAAAAGGATATGTAGATAAAGAGACTTTCCAAAGATCTAAGCTTATAATGGAGGAACTAAATCTTAAAGAAAATAATAGAAAAGTTGTAGAACCAGCTAGAAATTATGCTAAAGAACTTAATGAAGATTCCTCAAAGAGAGAGCTCTGCACAGTAACAGCATTGGAACTTGAAGATGGAACTATTCTTACAGGTAAAAGCTCTGAACTTATGGATGCTTCAGCTGCAGTTATAATAAATGCTATAAAATATTTAGCAGGAATAGCAGATGGAATATATCTTCTATCTCCAGTTGTATTAGAGCCAATTCAAAAATTAAAAGAGAAGACTTTTGGAGATAAGAGAATAGCTTTAAGCGGTGAAGAAATCCTTATTGCTCTAAGCATATGTGCTGCAACAAATCCTATGGCGGAAGTAGCTATGTCTAAACTTCCAGCATTAAAAGGATGTCAAGCACACTCAACTACTATACTTTCATCAAATGATGAGCAGACATTTAGAAAATTAGGAATAGATATAACTTGTGACGCTGAATACCAAAGCGAAAGCTTATTCTACGGAAACTAAATTAATTAAGAATTTAAAATTGAAAATATAAAATTTATGATAAAACTCCTGTTAAGGAGTTTTATTTTTGTGAATAAATTAAATTTATAATTGTAAATATAAGGTTTGAGCAAAAGGTGCCCATACAATAAATAAAAGGAAAAGATTATAATTAAATTATATGAAAAAAGAAAACGATTAGAGGGGGATATCATGAAAAAAACTTATGCAAAGGATGTTTTTATATCAGGATTTGCATTATTTGCAATGTTCTTTGGAGCAGGAAATTTAATATTTCCTCCATATTTGGGGTGGAGTAGTGCATCAAATTGGTTTCTAGGATTTTTATGTTTTATAATTACAGATATCGGTTTAAGCATGCTTGGAATTATTGTTGTTGGAAAAGTTGGGAAGGGAGCTCAGGGTGTAACAGAGCCATTAGGAAAGTTTTTCTCTATACTTCTTTTGGCAGTAGATGTCATTTGCCTTGGTCCTCTTATCGCTATACCAAGAACAGCAGCAACAACTTTTGAATTTGCAATTCTTCCTAATTTTACAAACATTAACAGTTGGGTATTTTCAATAATATTTTTTGCTATAGTTGTGACTTTAAGTATAAAGCAGACAAAAGCAGTAGACATAGTTGGAGCTGTTTTAGCACCTATAATGTTTATAGCACTAATACTTCTCATTATAAAAGGTACACTATCACCTTTAGGGTTTGCTGAGAGAACAACAGTAGTAGGTACTGTTGTATCTGATGGAATAAAAGCTGGATATCAGACAATGGATATGATGGGAGCTATAATAATGGCATTAGCTCTTACATTTAGTATGAAATCTAAAGGATATACTGAACCAAAACAACAATTTAAAATGATTTCTCAAGCTGGAATTATTTCATCTATAGCTCTTTTTAGCGTATATGGAGGGTTAGCATATCTTGGATCTACGGTTTCATCAGTATTTTCATCAAATATGAGTCAAGCTGAATTACTTATTGCAATAACTAGTGGACTTTTGGGGAAAAGTGGAATAATACTTCTTGGAGTAATAGTAGCCTTTGCATGTATTACAACAGCTATAGGACTTTTGTCTAGTGCATCAACTTTCTTTGAGGAAATTTCTAATGGAAAATTTAAATATAAAACAAATATAATAGTGGGAGCGGTCATTAGCTGTTTTGTATCTAATCTTGGTATATCAGCAATAATAAATTTTGCAGCACCTATCCTTGACCTAATATACCCAGTTCTTATAGTACTCATAGTTCTTGGTGCCTTTAATGGTAAAATTAAAAATCTTAATATTCATAAAGCTGCTTCTTTAGGAGCTTTTGCAGTATCATTAGCAACTCTTATTCAAAACATAACAGGAATAAACTTAGGTATAAATATGCTACCATTAAATAATATTGGTTTTGGATGGCTAATTCCATCAGTAGTAATGGGAATAGTAGGCTCATTCATTAAGAAGTCAGAAGTTCATGTGAAAAATATTTTAAGCAAAGAAGCCTAGGAAACTAAATTAATTAAGAATTTAAAAATGAAAATATAAATTAAGAGGGTGCTTCAAAATAATTTATTTATCTTGGAACACCCTCTTAATATAATTCCTTTATCTTTTTATATTTTTCCGTTATATGCTTTAAATCCGCCACGTACATTAATTACCTTATAGCCAAGTTTAGAGAGGTGTTTTGATGTTCTTAAGCTTCTCATAAAAAGCTCTAGCAGAAATATTATCTTCAAAAACCCATAAGGATATTTTAGACTTAACTTTCATTATTGGTTTGATGTATTATTAATATATATAAATAATATATATTAATAATAAAAAGGGGTGCTATTATGGAATATAGGGTTTTGGGGAAAAGTGGGCTGAAAATCTCTGCTATTGGATTTGGAGGAATACCTATTCAAAGAGGAAGTGTAGAGGAAGCTAAAGGGGCTATAGTAAAAGCACAAGATTTAGGAATAAATTTTATAGACACTGCAAGAGGATATACAGTATCAGAGGAATTTATAGGAGAAGCATTAGAAAAAAGACGTAGCAGTTGGATAATAGCTACAAAAAGTATGGCAAGAGATAAGGTATCTATGGCAAAAGACATAGAGATAAGTTTAAAAAATTTGAGGACAAACTATATAGATTTATATCAACTTCACAACATAAAAACTAGAGAGGATCTTGAAAAAGTTTTAAGTGAAGAAGGCGCATATAGAGCATTAATAGATGCTAAAGAATCTGGAAAGATTGGTCATATAGGTCTTACATCTCACAGCTTAGAACTTCTGGAGTATGCTATAGAGCTTGATAAGTTTGAAACTATAATGTACCCATATAATATAGTAGAAAATCAAGCTGACGAATTATTTAAAAGAGCTAATGAATTAAATATAGGTGTAATTGCAATGAAGCCATTGGCTGGGGGAGCCATAGAAGATGGTACTTTAGCATTAAAGTTCATAAGAAATAATCCAGCAGTTACAGTAGCCATACCTGGAATGGGTAATTGTAAGGAAGTAGAGGAGAACTCAAAAGTATATGAGGAAAATCAAAACCTTTCAGAAGAAGATTTAAAGAATATAGATGAAATAAAAAAAGAGCTTGGAAATGAATTTTGCAGAAGATGCGGATATTGTGCACCATGTCCTAGAGGAATAGATATACCAACCATGTTTATATTTAGTGGATATAAGGAAAGGTATGGACTTGGAGCTTGGGCAGAAGATAGATATTTTTCTCAAAAAAATAGAGCAAAAGATTGCATAGAATGTGGTGCTTGTGAAAAGAAATGTCCTTATGAACTTCCAATAAGAAAAATGCTTGCAAAAGTTAGAAGAACTTTTAACGAATAAAAAATGTTGTTTTAAACTTTAACCATTAATGTATTTTATATACATTACATAAAAATACATGTAAACATTTAGATATTAAGAAACTCAAAATTATATCAAATTACCACAATAAAAACTACTAATTTTTTAAAAAATTTTCGAAAAAACGTAGAGAAATACAGCGATTATTTGATAGAATAGTAAAGTGGATGGACAAGGCCTAGGCCAATGTCGAAACACTTTTTAAAAGATGTTTAAACTTTTCACAAGGAAGGAGAAATTTAACAATGATGTATTCAGCAGAAGTTAAGGAAATGTGTACATTAGCAAAAGGACCTAATCATGGTTCAGCACCAATTCCTCAAGAAGGTAAATGGGTTCAATCTAAAGAAGTAAAAGATATTTCAGGATTAACTCATGGAATAGGTTGGTGTGCACCTCAACAAGGAGCCTGTAAGTTAACCTTAAATGTTAAAGATGGAATAATTCAAGAGGCACTAGTTGAAACAATAGGATGTTCTGGTATGACTCACTCAGCTGCAATGGCTTCAGAAATATTACCAGGAAAGACTATATTAGAAGCATTAAACACAGACCTAGTTTGTGATGCTATAAACACAGCTATGAGAGAATTATTCTTACAAATAGTTTATGGAAGAACTCAAACTGCATTCTCAGAAGGCGGACTTCCAATAGGAGCAGGACTTGAGGACTTAGGAAAGGGATTAAGAAGCCAGGTTGGTACTATGTACGGAACTCTAGCTAAAGGCCCTAGATACCTAGAAATGGCTGAAGGATATGTAACTAGATTAGCAGTTGATGCAAATGATGAAATTATAGGATATGAATTTGTTCACCTTGGAAAGATGATGGAAATGATCACTAAGGGAACAGAGGCAGCTGAAGCTTTAGAAAAAGCAAAGAGCACTTATGGAAGATTCACTGAAGCTGTTAAGTATGTAAATCCAAGACACGAATAATAAAGGGAGGTTACTGAGAAATGGCATTATTTGAAAGTTATGAAAGAAGAATAAATCAAATAACTCCAGTACTTGAAAAGTACGGTATAGAATCATTAGAAGCTGCTAGAGAACTTTGCAATTCTAAGGGTTTTGATCCATATACAATAGTAAAGGAAACTCAACCAATAGCATTTGAAAATGCTGCATGGTCATACACTTTAGGTGCTGCTATAGCAATAAAGAAGGGATGTACTAAGGCTGCTGAAGCTGCTGAAGCAATCGGAGAAGGATTACAAGCATTCTGTATTCCAGGATCTGTTGCAGATGATAGAAAAGTTGGTTTAGGACACGGAAATTTAGGAGCAATGCTTCTAAGAGAAGAAACTAAATGTTTTGCTTTCTTAGCAGGACACGAATCTTTTGCAGCTGCAGAAGGTGCTATAAAGATAGCTGAAAAAGCTAATAAAGTAAGAAAAGAGCCACTAAGAGTTATATTAAACGGTCTTGGAAAAGATGCTGCTTATATAATCTCAAGAATCAACGGTTTCACTTACGTTCAAACTAAGTTCGATTACTACACTTCAAACTTAGAAGTTGTTAGAGAAGTTCCATTCTCAAATGGGCCAAGAGCTAAGGTTAAATGTTACGGATGTGACGACGTTAGAGAAGGTGTTGCTATAATGCACGCTGAGGGAGTTGACGTATCTATAACTGGAAACTCAACTAACCCAACTAGATTCCAACATCCAGTTGCAGGAACATACAAGAAAGAATGTGTACAAGAAGGCAAAAAGTACTTCTCAGTTGCATCAGGTGGTGGTACTGGAAGAACTCTTCACCCAGATAACATGGCTGCTGGTCCAGCTTCTTACGGTATGACAGATACTATGGGAAGAATGCACTCAGACGCTCAATTCGCAGGTTCATCATCAGTTCCAGCTCACGTTGAAATGATGGGACTTATCGGAATGGGTAATAACCCAATGGTTGGAGCTACTGTTGCAGTTGCTGTTGCTGTTGAAGAAGGCATGAATAAGTAGTATTAAATTTATAAAATATATGAGGTGAGCATATTTTGTCCATGATGGGACAATTTATGTCCTATATGGATAATTTGCTGGCCCAGAAAAGTAAGCACACATTTATTATTAGAATATTAAGTTCTAGTAATAGATGTGTGTTTTTTTATTTAGTTTTTATGCCTATAGAACAATTAAAAATCCAAGTTTATATATTTTATTTATGATGATGTTATTTTGGGGAATGAATTTCACTTTAGACTTCTACTCTCGCAAAATAAAATATATAATGATCAATACTAAGTATTATTAATAAATATCATATTTATCTTGATGGTGTGCTGTGCAAAGTGGTCAACGCAAAAGGACCTGCGAACTAAATTACTTAGTGCGCAGATCCTTTTATTTATAATATCCTTCAGAAACCAGAACTTCTTCATCCCATGCTTCTTTTACGAGTACCTGCTGACTTACATACCTGCAAGTTGTATGTAAGCCGGCTCATCCGCCATTCGCATCTTTGTGAATTTGAAATTCACCTACTGTTAGAAAGATTTCATTGCAATAATTGCAGGAAACAACACGTTTGGTTTCGTATACGGCATCATGGTGAATCGTCCTATACACTGGTGGAACCCATTCTTTTTCAACTGGAGTAGTCGAAGGAGAAGTGGTGGATTCATGAGGTTTATTTTCCTCGGGCATTGTAGGGGTAGGTGATACGTTTTTGGAAGCATCAACAGGAGTATGAGGTTGTTGCGACTCTATAGTAGTGGGCACTGATGCAACTTCAGACATAGGAGTATCCGCTTCTGTTTTTTCGGCTACTGCATTGGAAGTATCTTGAAGTTCGTCTGTAGCATGATCTATAACAGAATCTTCCTTCTCAACAATCATATTCGTGCATGTATTCGGTGTTGATTTCGATAGTTGTTCACGAATCTGTGGCAATTTCAAACCACAAAGGAAAAATGCAACTAATAGGAGAATAATCGTTATTTGTTCTTTATGATATAAAGTTATATTCTTTAATTTCTTTTTTTCCATAAGTTACCTACAATAATTTATATAATATTTTAATTCCAACAAATGAGCCCATAAACAAAAAGATTAGAAAGATCCAAGCTGATAGTGAAAGTGAAGCTGCACTAATAAAAAATGCGCTGATATTACAGCCACCAGCAATACAAGCACCATATCCCATAAGCAAACCGCCTATCACCGATTTCAAAATCTGTTTGTACGAACGGATTTTTTGTATATGAAATTTTTTGCACACTAGTACGGATAAGAAAGCACCGAGAAATAACCCAAAATTTCTTAGATTTGGTCCGAGAGCAGCCATGAGGGAATCCACTTTTACAGTGGAGAGTTCACCAAACCAAAAGAATGCTCCAGTAATTGACCATGTAGACTTTAATACAAAAAAATGAAGTACATTAAGTATTCCTAAACAGATAGCACCGTATAAATAATTAGATTGATATGAGATGGCAGTGGATGATTCATACTTTCGTGCTGCCAAATAGAGCAAAAGTATAATTAAAATATTAGAAACGATGCCAGCGCTCCACCCGATTTCATGTGGCAAAAAAATGACAGGTGCATCCACGATGAAGTTAGACCAAAGTGTAGTATAGTGTTTGGTACCAATCAGATAACCAATAATCACACTGGGAATGGTGAAAAGGTGTACCATACATCCTTCTGCTAATCGAATGAACATTCCAGAAGCACATGTTCCAGCAAGCATCATTCCTATTCCAAACAAAAATGCTCCGAACATAAGTGGAATACTAATAGTAGAAACACCTAGTAAATCCAATGCGCCATTTGATAAATATTTCATGATTGTAATTCCAAGAGATGAGGTGAGAATTCCAATCAAAATAGAACGAAATATTTCTGTTGAGCCTGTAATCTGAGGATCACTCATTGCAGACACAAAACAAATATGTGAGCGTTGCAAAATGACTCCAAACCCTATTCCAAATAATAAATACCACAGTATCATAAAATTGCTCCCAAATTTTATTTACGCTTATTATCCCATAAAAATCGAAAAAAAGCAATATATAGAAAAATATAATATATAAGATGATAATCAATCGAAAATATCAATAAGTAAATGTGTTGGAAATTATAGGTTAAGGTGATATTATTAAAGTAAATATGTCTAAATATGGGGGGAGAGATTATGAAAAAGAGAAGATGGATTGCATTGCTGTTATGTTTTATTATGCTAATGTCAGATGCAATTCCCGTATTCGCAACAAATGTGAAAAACCAAAGTGAAGTAGTCTGGACATCAAAAGATTTCACATATGGAACTTATGAAAAAGATTTGTATGGTTGCGATTACACAAGACAAATTAAAGTCAAAGGAGTGGCGATTACAGGTTTTTCTGAATCGGGTGAAGAAAAATTAACAAAGAGCAAAGATTTAGTAATCCCATCAGTTGATGATGAGGGATATGCCATTGTAGGCATAGCTGGTAGTGCGTTTAAAGGGAAAGGACTTACATCAGTAGTATTCCCTACGGGAATGATGGTAGACTATGACGATACCATTACTCATAAAGTAACCAAGAGAGGGAATTTTGTGATTGCTGAAAATGCATTTTCGGGTAACCAATTAACTTCGGTAGTTTTGCCAGAAGGAGTAATTGCAGTTTTATCAAATGCATTTATGAATAATAAAATTGAAACTGTAAAATTACCAAAAACAATTTGGTGGTTAGAAACACAGGCATTTTCGAAAAATAGAATCACAACGGTTAATTTTCCAACTACATGTGATTTTCAACTTGAAATGCATGGGATGACATTTGCAAATAACTTTATTAAATCAGTTCGTTTACCAGATTATACAGAAGTAGTAAACAAAGATGCGTTCATATTAAACACAGGAATGGAACCAATTGAAGCAACTGCAAAGGATACTTACAAAACATACATAGTTGATGGAGTAAAACATGATGCTGGTGTTGTGTATATGTACACAGATAATGCAGAATTGGAAGGAAAAGATCGCATTCATCATACAGGAAAAGAAACCGCATCGCAAAAATCATATGTGCAGAAGTTGGTCGTAACCAATGGTTCTGGTGATACGAATCTGCTATGGAACATTAGTGATTTTACTGTGGATGGCACAACAATCACAGGTTTGTCAGATTCAGGAATAGATAAAAGAAAAACCAATAAGCATCTAGTAATTCCGGAATTTAACAAAGATGGTCAGTATATTACGGAGATTGGTAGTGCGCCTTTTGGTGGATATGGTTTGTTCGCATCAGAAACGGAAAAATTTGAATCCGTTTATCTACCAAGTGGTGTAAAAATAATTGGCAACTTTGCATTTCAAAATAATGATTTGAAAGAAGTTACATTCCCTTCTAAATTAGAGAAAATAGGAAATGTGGCCTTCCAAACAAATAACTTAACAAGCGTTATCTTACCAAACAGTGTTACCTCATTAGGAAGTGGTGCATTTGCAACCAATCCGAAATTAGAACGAATTAGCTTATCAAAAGGATTGACAAAGATTCCAGACAGTGCATTTGGATGTAGTGATGGTGATAACTGGATGGATAAGTTAACAAGTATTGAATTACATGAAGGTATTACAGAAATTGGAAGCCGTGCGTTTGCTGGAAATAATTTTAGTAAAATAGAAATCCCATCAACTGTCACAAGTATTGGGAGTTACGCTTTCTCCACGAAGAACTATTTGAATGGACCATGTGAAGTGATTTTACAGGAAGGCTTGAAAACAATTGGTGCAGATGCATTTAGAAACAAAGTGATTTCTGAAATAGAGCTTCCTACTACAGTTACAAAACTTCATAAGAATACTTTTAGAAAAGAATATTCAGATAGTACTCAAGCATTGGTGACAAAAGTTTATGTTTCTTCAAAAACTCAGTATGAAGATACAAAAAACTTTCCAACGTCTGATTATCATAAAGTGTATTTAACAGACACATCTGTATGGACAGCAGAGGATTTTACTTATGGAGAAGAAAGCGTGGCTTTATATCCAGCATCGGAATATTCTTCAACTAATAATATCACAGTATGGGTTGTGAAAGGTTTCTCGGAACAGGGCGAAGGAAAACTCTCAACAAATAAGGAATTGGTTATTCCTGCAAAGGACCCAACAGGAAGAGTTGTAGAAGGGGTAGGGGCCAATGCCTTCAAAGAAAAAGGAATTACAAAATTAACATTACCAGAAGGTGTTATGACACAACACAGTGAAGACTTTTGGAAAACAGATGCCACGGGAATTGCACAGAGAGGGAATTTCTATATCCTTAGCGGTGCATTCAGAAAAAACAAGTTGACATCATTAGAATTACCAGAAGGAGTTATTTACGTTGGTGGAAATGCATTTAAACAAAACCAACTTTCTAGAGTTATATTTCCAAAAACATTGATGTTTATCGGAAATGCTTCTTTTGCTCAGAATCAGATTCAGTTACTATCCTTTACAGAATCTACTGATTTTGCTTTAAACATTGACACTCAGGCATTTGCTGTCAATCAGATTAGCGCAGTACAACTTCCTGTGAATACAGAGAAAGTTACAAAATGGGCATTTATGCAAAATACAGGTATGGAGCCGGTAACGTCAGGAACGGCTTCAGAGAAAAAAGGTGGCATTGTGTACATGTACAAGGCTGATGCTACTGGCAATTATATTGACCATATAGATAATAAAAAGTCTAACGTACAAAAACTAATTGTTGGAACCATTCCATCTAAATATACATCATGGAATGAAAAGGATTTTACTTATGATGTAGCAGGTACAAGCATTACAGGGTTGTCAAACGATGGAAAAGATAAAATTAAGATTAATCCAAGGCTGGAGTTACCAAAGGTAGGACTAACAGGAGAGAAGATTGTAGCGTTAGGTGATGGTGCAAATAATGTAGGAATTTTTGTGTATAGCGAAGGGGATAAAAACTATACACCAGCTAGTATTGTTTTGCCAGATAGCTTAACTAAAATAGGTAAATGGACATTTGCGTTAAATACAACATTGACTTATGAAGCAGAAATGAAAGCAATTAACCTTCCGGATGGATTGGTTGAGATTGGTCAGACTGCTTTCCAAAATTCAAAATTAGAATCGGTATCTATTCCAGATAGCGTAACTACAATGGGAATTGGAAGCTTTACAGGCAGTGCTAACTTGAAAGAAGTAAAATTATCTAGGAATGTGGAAGTGATTCCTCAATCAGCCTTTGCTTCAGCTATTGAATTAAAGAATATTGCAATTCCAGAAGGTGTAAAAGAAATAGGAAAACAGGCATTTGCAGGAACTCATGTGGAAGAATTAAGTTTACCTAGCACATTGGTAGAAATTGAACAACGAGCATTTGAAAATCACAATTTAGTTACATTGGAAATTCCTTCTAACGTTAAAAATATCGGAAAATATGCGTTTAGAGTAAATCAAGAAGGATATACAGGAAAACTTAAAACACTAGTGTTACATGAAGGGTTGTTAAGTATTGGACAAGAGGCATTTGTCGGTTCGGCAATTGAAGAAGTAACACTTCCAAGTACAACTGTTCTTTCTACTATAGATAAAGCAGCGGATTGTATTTTTGGAAATAAGTCAAAGCCAGCGGAACCAATCGTTGTTGTCCGTGTTTCAGATGAATCAAAAGTAAATGCATACAATACATCATATGCAAACAACTATTCTCACAGAGTTATTTATGATGAATTACTAGGAAGTGGATGGAATCATAAAGATTTCACATATGATGAAGGTACCGCAACTATAACTGGATGGTCAGAAAGTGGACAGGTAAAACGTACTCAATTACGTGAATTAGTTCTTCCAGATACAACTCCAGATGGAAAAACAATTGTTGCAGTAGGGGAGGGTGCATTTAAGATTCCAGATAATGAAGTTGTAATTACAAAGTTTGGGATATATTCACCAAATGGTATGCGTTCTGTTAAACTTCCCAATGGTATTCAAACGATTGGAAAAGAGGCATTTTCTCAAAATGCATTAACAGAAGTAGATTTAAAGAGTGTTACTGAAATTGGTTATCGTGCATTTTATGGGAATGATCTTGTAAAAGTACAGATTCCAGATACAGTTACAAAGCTTGGGGATGGAGCGTTCGCTACAAATGACATTAAAGAATTGAAACTTTCTTCAGGAGTTACAATTATTCCTAAAGGTGTATTCTCCATGAATATTCATCTTGAATCCATTGAAATTCCAGATACGGTTACTGAAATTGGAGCGACAGCATTTGCAGGAGCTAGATTAACATCTCTTACTATTCCAAAATCTGTTGAGAAAATTGGTGAAAAGGCATTCCACCTACACCATTTATCTTCATTGACCATTCCAGGCAATGTCAAAGAAATTGGAGAATCAGCATTTGAAGGGACATACAAAGCAACTACACTTACAAAATTAGTAATTGAAGAAGGTGTAGAATATATTGGAAAATTTGCATTTAAAGAAGCATTATTGGAAACTGTATATTTACCAAATAGCATTAAAAAAATAGGAGAGAAACCATTTTTAAATAATTCAGGAAAAGATGGTTCTCACGTAGTTGAGATTATTACAAAAAATTATGCACACTTAAGCTTTGTAGATGATTCTTATAGTATTACATATGCAGGAATTTGGCCTATTTCCGCTTATGAGAATAGTATTAAATTATCAGCTGATGCAGTCCCTTATACAGGCACAGAGTTGAAACCTACTGTAAGTATTGAGGGATTAACAGAAGGAAAAGATTTTGTTGTAAGCTATAAAAACAATATTGAAGTAGGTACAGCAACTGTTGTAGTTACTGGGGTGAATGGATACAATGGCGAAATTTCGAAAACATTTGTGATTACATCTAATCCATTTGTAGCAGAGAATGAGCAGCTTAAGGCGGACAAAGAACAACTACAAGCAGAGATAGACAGACTGAATAAACAACTGAATTCTCATAAATGCGAGACAAAAATAGTGGAAAAGGTAGTTGAGAAAGATACTCCTGTTGAAAAAGAGGTAGCAGCAGCAGTAGAGCAAAAAGAGGTGCCAAAACAAGAATCAAAACAAAAACAAGAGGTCAAGGACAAATCTACAGAAGAACTAAAAGAGAAAGTGGTGAGTGGAAAAGCTGAAACAGGAAACAATCAGCTTATCGTTGGAATTGTAATAGGTGCACTGGTCGGTGGATGTATCGTGTATTTACTATGTGGTAAAAAGAAAATAGCTTAAATGAAAAAAAGAGAATGTGCATCAATTTAAAGTGGAATCTATAAGATAGACACTAATAAAAGAGAGTCTATCTATATAGCAATGTCATTAAGTTAAGATGACAAAGTCAGATCTCTATACTAGGAAATAGTATAGGGGTCTTTTTTTTATAAAAAATAGTTAACAAGAATAAGAATATGTGCAGCCGCTTTCGCTTAAACAAATGCTAACAGGAATTAGTGGTACCTAATCTACTCAATAGAAATTTCAAGCAAGGAATATCTGGTAAATTATTGCTTACAGGTATCACATATCTACCATATTCAAATAATAATATGGCTTTAATTTAAAAGCTATAAATGATGACAAAGTATTAACTCAAATTCATTAAGTGTGTGATTAACTGGTGATGTTGACAACACTACTATTGAAAGTATGCACCATAAAAATAAAAAGTTTGTTTTTGGTAATAATCATATAATTAAGTTACCACATCATGGTTCACTAAATTCTGATAAGATTATTAAAGAGAATATAATTAAATATTTTGATTTTGCTATATCAACAGGGTACAAAAAACATGGTTTGCCAAAAGATGAAATTATAAATAAATAACCTCTTTGATAACTGAATAATATGGTGTTTACAAAATATGTTATAATTAATTCATAATTGTATTATAACACTAAGTAAAGATTACTAAGATTAATAAAGGGGGGAGTGTGTTATGAGTAAGGATTTAAAAAGGTGGTTGCCTTATGTATTTGGGTTCTTCTTTATTGCAGGAGTAATTGTTACGTCTATTTATTATGTGTTTGTAAAATAGTGGATAGAGTAACTTCATATATTTATTAAAGTGCTAACTGAAAATTATAAACATATAAGGTGGTGCAAAACATGAAAGTAAGAAAAACGGTTAAAGAGGACATTGACTTCCTCATAAAGATTCGTATGGAATACCTGTTTGCAGAAAAAGGTGTGTCTTCTTCGGAAGAAGTGCAAGATATTAGAAGGAAGTTAGAAGAATATTTCACTCAACATCTTAACAAGGGATTTATTGCTATCATTGCCGAGAATGAAAATGAAGTATTAGCAACTGCATTTATGTCAATCGTGGAAAGACCTCCGCTAATAGCGTTTTCATCATATCTTGTTGGTACAGTGTACAATGTCTTTACATACCCTCAATATAGAAGAAAAGGCATTGCAACGAAAGTTATGAATGAACTTTTATCTGAAGCAAAGCTATTAGGCGTTGCTGCAGTTGATTTAATGTCAACTGAAAAAGGGAAACCATTATATGAAAATCTTGGATTTCGAGTATCAAATTATACATCAATGAACAAGTTCCTCTAACTCCAGCAAAATAATCATAATAAGCGAGATAAATTAAATAAATCTGAATTTTAGGTATGGATTATTTATATAATATACAATTCTATCGGAATTAAAGCACTGAACTCATATAGAGAATCAGTGCTTTTTAAAATACCATAGAAAATTTTGGGGTACATATTGTAACCTTTTATTATTCTCAGTTGTATTATCAGTGAAAGGCTTTCAAATAGATTAAGGAGTAGACTCATGAGGTTATCGGTAGAGATATTGATTGAAAAGTACAAGAACAATATTTATGTAATAGCTTTTAATTTATGCAAAAACGCTCAAGATGCAGAAGATGTTGTTCAGGATACATTTATTCAGTATTTATCAAAAAAATGATTTTGAAACAGAGCAACATATACGTGCATGGCTTATCAGAGTAGCAATTAATAAAGCAAAGAATAAAAACAACACTTTTTTTAGAAGGAATACATTACATTTGGAAGACTATATAGAAACATTAACTTTCGAATCATCTGAATCATTGGAATTATTTGAGGAAGTTATGAAACTACCTAATAGGAAAGATGAAAAAAATAAGTAGAAAGCAAAAATAAATCAAATGGTTGCAGCTGTTGCTACCTGTGTACTTTTAGTGGGAGGATCAACTGTTGCATATGCTGCTGATTTAGGCGGAATTCAACGTATAGTTCAGCTTTGGATACATGGAGACAAAACTGAAGTATCCATTGATTTTAATTCTGACGGAAGCTATGATATGGAATACTACGACAACAAAGGAAATGTCATTCAAGAAAGTGGCGGTGGAGTTGCTTCAAATCTTAATGGAAGCGAAAGACCTATAACAGAAGATGAACTAATGGATCACCTTGATGACCCAGAAGTAAGATATGAATAGGATGGCTCTGTTTGGATTTATTATTTTAATCAAAAAATTAATATAACAGATAAGTTTGATGATAATATTTGCTATGCTCAAGTTTCAAACGGAAATGAAACATTATATATGACTATAAAATATAAAAATGGATGGAGTATAAGCTCTAATAAATATCAGAGTCCTTCTTCATTTAACTAATAGCATAACAGTTAGATAAATGAAAATGAGCATAACTTAAACTAAAAAATAATGATATAAAAAATACCGTACTATTCAAAAGAATATGCGGTATTTATGGGAAGCAGAAAGATATTATGAACAACTTAAGGAAAGAATGGCGAAATTCAACCTAGAACTTGAAGATAATAAAAGTAGATTGTTGAAATTTGGTAAGTTTGCAGAAAGCAATAGGAAAGCAAGGTGAGAAGGAAAACCAGAGACATTCGATTTCTTAGGATTTACATTTTACTGTGGGAAAAGTCGCAGAGGGTATCCATGTGTAATGTTACAAACAAGCAGAAAGAAATTTAGACAAAAGCCGAAAGATACTAAAAAGTGGCTGTATGATAATAGAACTATGCTAGTTAGAGAAATGATAAAGGCATTAAATCTTAAGTTGGTTGGGCATTATAGGTACTATGGTATATCTTTTAATGGCAAGATGATAGCAAACTTTTTGCATAGGGTACAGCAATTTCTATGTAAGACATTGAATAGGCGAAGCGACAAGAAAAGTTACAGCTGGGATGGATATAGAAATGCTAAAATATTATCCTTTAGCAAAGCCAAAGATATATTTTAAGCTGTTTTAATTGTGAATGTTATTATGAGGAGTCGTATGCGGGAAAGTCGCACGTACGGATTCTGTGAGTGGCTTACATTGTGAGGTGTAAGTCTACTCGACTGTTGACTAGCTTATTGAATAAATAGAGAGAAGAAAACTAAAAATACTGTATTATTCACAAATGAATACACAGTATTTTTTATGTTGCAATCATAATATATTGAGAATTAAAATGTAGTAAGAATGAAAGTTAGAAGGTTATATAAATGATTAGTAAAATTATTACTCTATAATAGGGTCATCATCAGAATCTTCATTTGAAGAAGTAGAACTTTGTTTTTTAGATGAAAGATATTGTTCTTGAGATGCAATTGTAAGCATTATACAACCTACACCAACAATGAAATTACCTAGTACATTTATTTCATCAGGAGTTCTATCCTTTGAAAAAGAAAGTGCTAACATATTTGTTAATATAACTAAGTCTTCTGATGATAAATTGTCTAACGATATCATTCTTACACCCACCTACAAATTTAGTATATTAATAAATATGATTTATTTACAAATATATGAGTATTTATTAACAAGTTTTATATCTAATTTACGATTATATGCACAAACACTACACTATCAAGCATTTTGAAGTATAGAAAAATACTTTTTTCTCATTGGGTTAATCCTCCCCTTTCCGCAAATACTGAAATATATAAACGGAAATACCGCATATACCTTTAGGTAATGTAAAAAAGAGAGCAAGAAAAAAGCCCGCACAAAACATATAGTATGCACGAGCCTTTAAAATTTTCTTATATTCAGATGTTGATAAAAGCCATATTTTTCTGTGTAATGGTATGCTTAAAACGGTTTATAACAAGAATATTTACACCTATTTTCATGGTCTTTATGATATTTTTATTTTTTAGTCAATAGTGCTTTAACTTCTTCTACTGTCAATACTTTTCCATACGATATAACTTCGCCGTCAACAACTAATGCTGGTGTAGACATTACTCCATAGCTGGCAATTTCTGCAAAGTCTTTAATGTGTTCAATCTCATAGTTTAACTGAAGTTCAGATAATGCTGTTCTAGTTGATTTTTCTAATTCCATACATTTTGCACAACCCGAACCAAGTATTTTAATGCCTTGCTCTTGTTTCTTACTTTCTGCATTTTGCATAGTTTCAGATGTGCAATTTCCACTACAGCAACATGATTTTGTTTCTTTTTTCTTTCCAAATAATTTCATTTCTTATTCGCTCCTTTTAAATAAATAGTGTACTAAAAATATTAAAGAGATAACCTACAAGGATAATGCCAAATGTACAAATAGCAATAAATAAAGTTAATAGTTTTGTCTTTACGGCCTTTTTTAGCATGATTAAAGACGGTAAACTCAATGTTGTTACTGCCATCATAAATGATAAGATTGTACCTAATTGTGCCCCCTTTGCAAGCAAAGCCTCTGCAACTGGAATTGTTCCGAAAATATCAGCGTACATAGGAACTCCGACAAGTGTGGCTAAAATAACACCGAACGGATTGCTGCTTCCTAAAATACTTTCAATCCATGTTTCAGGTATCCAGTTATGGATAATTGCTCCGATACCTACACCGATCATAATGTATGGAAATACTTTTTTGAATGTTCCCATAACCTGCTCTTTCGCATATTGAAGCCTATCCTTTTTAGTTAAGGTAGGAGAACTAATATCAACGTTACTTGCATTTTTGACGAAATCTTCCACATATTTTTCCATGTGTAGTTTTTCAATTAAAGTACCACCAATAACAGCGATTATCAGACCTACAATTACATAAGCAAAAGCAACTTTAGCACCGAAAATACTCATTAGCAATACAAGACTTCCTAAATCAACCATAGGGGAAGAAATCAAAAAAGAAAAAGTTACTCCAAGTGGTAATCCTGCACTTGTAAACCCTATAAATAAAGGGATAGAAGAACATGAGCAAAATGGCGTAACTGTTCCCAACAATGCAGATATGATATTTGCTCCGATACCATGAAAACGTCCTAAAATTTTCTTACTTCGTTCTGGTGGGAAATAACTTTGAATATACGAAATAAAGAAAATCAGTAAACACAATAAAATTGTGATTTTGATTACATCGTATAGAAAGAATTGAACACTTCCACCTAAACGACCGTTAATGTCAAACCCTAGTAGTGATAGTCCATTACCAATTAAACTATTCAACCATTTCATGCCTAATATTTGGTCTTGAAAAAATAACCATATTGAATTGAACATTTCCCAAAAACCCCTCCTTTATACAACATATCAACTTTTTTTGATATGAAAAAGTTTTATAAAAGCCACCTTTCGATGACCTTTATTTGCAACAACTTGATTGATTTTCGATATTTGGTGTTGTTAATTCTAACAATCTTTTTGACGCATATTCACTTCCGCTTTTGCTAAGACTGTAATGCGTCCATTTACCGTCTTGTCTTGCGGTAACAATACCAGAGTCGCAAAGTATCTTCATGTGATAAGATAAAGCCGATTGTCCTATGTTCATATTTTCAATTAGAACACACGCACATTTTTCGCCACTTTTCAAGTAATCTAAAATAGTTAGCCTTTTTGTATCACAAAGAGCCTTAAAAATTTTAGAGTCTTTTGAAAAATCAGTCATTATCATCGCTCCTCACATCAAAATATTTTGATATATATATCATAAATCTAACAAATGAATTTGTCAATATATCATATCAAAATATTTTGATATATTTCTATTTCTTTCTCTTGATTACCCATTACAGAAAAGAAAAAGCCCTGCCGAGAGTTTTGCCACCATTGGTGGTGCTTGCAATCTTGATCGGGATTTTTGTTTGCTGTATCTTCTTACAAGAGGACTTATCCTGCATACTGGAGAGAGCCAACGAACAGACAGAAAATACTTATACAAATATATGGATGCATTTGGAAGCACAGAATATGTGTATGCTTGGAGGTTGGCACCCACAGACCCAACGCCAAAGGAAACAACTCATGCTGTTATTAAAAGAGAACAAGTTAGGTGATAGGAGCATTGACAATATCAAACCCTATGAGGCTAAGGAATGGGCGTTACGCATGAAAGAGAAAGGTTTTTCCTGTAATACCATTAACAACTATAGACGCTTGTTAAAAGCGTCATTCTATATAGCCATACAAGATGATTGCGTGAGGAAAAATCCCTTTGAGTTCAAGTTAAGTGAAGTCATAGAAAATGACACAAAAGATGATTAATAAAAATATTTTTTTAAAATTGAATAGTGTGATATTGAAAAAGATACTATAATTAACTTAATAAGTAAGATAGATTAGAATATTTTGATGAGTTAGAAATGGAGTGAGTATATGAAGAAAAAGAATGTTGCAACAGCATTCGCAATACTAGCGGCATTATTATATGCCATAAATATACCTTTATCAAAGTTATTATTAAGACATGTAGATGCTACAATGATAGCAGCATTTCTTTATTTGGGCGCAGGTATCGGAATGATGATATATGGTTTTATAAATAATTTAATGATAAAAGAAAAGAAGAAAGAGTTGTTAACTAGAAAGGAATTACCATATACAGTTGCAATGGTGATATTAGATATCATTGCGCCAATACTTTTAATGTTTGGTATTGGTAAAACAACATCTGCAAATGTATCATTACTAAATAACTTTGAAATAGTAGTAACTTCATTGATTGCTTTGGTTATTTTCAAAGAAGTAGTTTCTAAAAAATTGTGGGTTGCTATCGGACTTGTGACAATAGCAAGTACAATACTTAGTTTTGATGGAAATGGAGCATTTATATTTAATGAAGGTTCTTTATTCATTCTTGGAGCTTGTATATGTTGGGGACTTGAGAATAATTGTACGAAAATGATTAGCAATAAGAGTTCAGAAGAAATTGTAATTATAAAAGGTTGTTTTTCTGGATTAGGAAGTTTTATCGTAGCATTGATACTTAGAGAAAATATTCCTGAATTTAATTGGATAATATCAGTTTTTATATTAGGATTTGTTGCATATGGACTTAGTATTAATTTTTATATTATGGCTCAAAAGGAGTTAGGAGCTGCAAAGACAAGTGCCTATTATTCAGTTGCTCCTTTCTTAGGAGTTGTTTTTAGTATGATATTGCTTGGAGAAAGACCTACAATACAGTTTTATATAGCGTTAGTAATTATGATTGTTAGTACAGTTATTATGGTTAAAGACAGCATTGGTTTACAGCATAATCATGAACATGAGCATATTCATACTCATGAGCATAGTCATGGTAATTTTATACACATTCATGAACATGTTCATAGACACTGCCACATTCATACTCATGAAGATGAATCAGAAAATCATACACATAATCATGATAATTTGGATTTTCATAACCATATTCATATGTTAGAGGTGTAAAGCTCATACGTAAATTTTAGCTTGTAGAGAATTTTATCATAAGCTATTTAAATCTACCATTCAATAAAGGTTGTTTGGTAGATTTTTTATTTAGTGTAAAATTAATGTATACATATTTGGAGTTAAAACGTCATAGTAACAGAAGTACTTCAATATTAAAACAATTAACTTTTGCTTTATGGAGGGAGGCTACAATGAGTAAAGAATTTATTGATATTTAAATATGATTTTTGTTTGTCTTATAAAGAGATATCAGAATTATTGGATATTAAGGAGAATACAGTTAGAACCTATCTTTTCAGAGCTAGGGAACAATTTAAAAAAGTTTGGGAGGAGAAATATGAAAAGTGATGACGAGAAATTAAAAGAATTATTCGAGACAAAAGAAAAGACTACTTTTGGTAATCCTATTAAAAAAGCCAGATCTTTATCAATAATCAGAAATGTAATAATAAGCTTAATGGTATTTATAATTTTAAATGCTATAGCATTAATATTAAATTCCACCTTTTTAACTAATATTAGTGAGAAAGAAGAAAAAAATTAGAAAACTGGTTTAATATAGCTATGCCAAATGCTTATGTAGGAAATATAAAAAACTATGATGGAGTCATGACTGGAGAGATGGATTATGTTAGATATAGATTTGTAGGAAATAAACCTATAGTTGATGGTGATTATAAAGAAAAGTATACTTACGTGCCTTTAATTAACAATAATTATGGTAATAGGGGAGACTACTTATGGAATAGCAATGGGAAATCGTTAGAAGATATCCAGCAAAAAAGAAAATATAATAAGATTGGCAAGAGAGTTATGAAATTTTATCATCCATCAATGGAATACAAAAATTATATAAATGAATTAGGAAACATTGATAGTATAGATGATTCTAAACTCATAGAGATGTCACTGTCTTTTGATAAAGAATATACTATGAATCAAATACAAAAAATGTTACCTAAAGATGTTATATTAAATTGGTACTGGATAAATACCTTAAACGAAAATGATACGAAAACTGAGAGTAAAGTAATTTTTGATGAATATGATGTATATGGTATAAAAGTTTTAGATAAACAAGGACATGCAATTATTAATCCTGAAAATAAATTTATAAAAGCTATAATGGATGGTAAGAAAAAAAATTATAGTGAAACTTATGAAAAACTCTTTGATACTTTGAGTAATGGCAAAGGTGCGATTAATATCGAGGATTTAAAGATAATAGGAGTAGTTGTTAGTGGAGATGTGAATACATTAAAAGCTTTGAAGGATGAGAGATATATTAAAGCTGCTACAATTGGAGCTGTTGTAGATAGAGATTAATGGAGGAGGGATAGATGTGAAAACTTATTTAAAATTAGAACTAAAAAAGACGTTATTTTCATGGAAAACAATAATTGCAATTTTAATAATTTCAATGCTATTGATGATATCTTATTTAAAAGAAATAGCTTTTCCATATCCAGGTCTAGATGGAGTAGATTTGTTTATAAGAATTTGTGGATTTTCATATATTGGTTTTTGGGGACCAGTATTAGCTGGTTTAAATTATTCAACATCAATAATTAAGGATGAGGAATCGGGATTTTTAAATAAAGTGTCAGAAGTTATAAATATAAAAAATTATTTAATTACTAAAGGCATAGTGAATGCTATAACAACATTTAGTATTTTTGCAATTAGTCAAGGTGGTTGGATTTTATATCTTATTATGAAATTTGGAATAAATGATGTAGGCATATCAGATATTGCAAAAGGTATTTTTACAGGGGGATATGATGTTTCAAAAATCACATATATTATTCTAATATGTTTAGCTGTGTCTCTGTCTGCAGCTGCCTTTTCAGTATTCATTTTGGGAGTTGTAACATTTACTAAAAAGAAATCTATATCATATATATTACCTATATTTTATGTAATAGTTACGGGTATTTTATTTGATGCATGTCATTTTAATAATTTAATTGATTTTAATGTAATTAAACTGTTCAATTTAACAAGAAATTATAACACAAAAGCTTATGGTTTATTAATATATGATTTTATATTAATACTAGTTGGAATAATGTTCTTATATCAATTTTTAAATAAGAAAATTGATGGTTTACGAGATTCATAACCAAAACGATTTTTAATAAAATTAGAGGCATTAAGATGAAAAATCTTAATGCTTTTTTTGATTTGTAGAAAAATTACTTGTATAAATTTGTTAAAATAGAGATGTTTTTGTATGAAAATTATTCTCTAAGAATATGATTCATTTATTGACGAAACGTATAAAATGGATTAATATGGATTTATAAATGCATGATGCATGATGCATTAAGTGCTATTTGATTTATTTTTATAGTATGAGGGAGGAAAGAAAATGGATATGGATTTATCAAGATACCCTGCAGAACCATTCAAAATTAAGAGTGTTGAACCAGTAAAAATGATTTCAAAGGAAGAAAGGATTAGGGCGATAAAAGAAGCTGGATACAATACATTTAATTTAAAGTCGGAAGATTGCTATATAGATTTATTGACAGATAGTGGAACTAATGCAATGTCGGATGCACAATGGGCAGGAATAATGATGGGCGATGAAGCCTATGCTGGCTCTAAAAATTGGCTTTTTTTAGAATCAACTATAAAGGAATTGTTTGGGTTTAATCATGTTGTACCAACTCATCAAGGACGTGGAGCAGAAAATATTCTTTCTACAATTGCTATAAAACCAGGACAATATGTATTAGGTAATATGTATTTTACAACTACTCGTTATCATCAAGAAAGAAATGGCGGTATTTTTATAGATGTTATTAGAGAAGAAGCGCATGATGCTACTAAAAATATTCCTTTTAAAGGTGATATTGATGTAGAAAAACTAGAAAAAGTTATCATAGAAAAAGGAGCAGAAAATATTGCATATATCTGTTTGGCAGTAACAGTAAATTTAGCAGGTGGACAACCTGTTTCTATGAAAAATATGAAGGAAGTAAGAGAAGTTGCAAATAAATATGGTGTCAAAGTATTTTATGATGCTACTCGTTGTGTAGAAAATGCTTATTTTATTAAAGAACAAGAAGAAGAATATAAAGATAAAACTATAAAAGAAATTTGTCATGAAATGTTTAGTTATTCTGATGGAGCAACCTGCTCAGGGAAAAAAGACGGCATCGTAAATATTGGTGGATTCTTGGCAATCAATGATGATGAATTGTTTGGCAAAGCAAAGGAAATAGTTGTTGTTTTTGAAGGAATGCCATCTTATGGTGGTATGGCAGGTCGTGACATGCAAGCAATTGCTATAGGATTTAGAGAAGCTATGCAATTTGAATATATAGAACACAGAATTAAACAAGTTCGTTATTTGGGAGATAAATTATTGGAAGCTGGAATTCCAATTATCGAGCCAGTGGGAGGACATGCTGTATTTTTAGATGCTAGAAGATTTTGTCCACATTTAACTCAAGATCAATTCCCAGCACAAGCATTGGCAGCAGCTTTATATGTTGAAGCGGGAGTTCGTTCAATGGAGAGGGGAATTGTATCAGCAGGAAGAGATGCAAAAACTGGAGAAAATCACAAACCAAAATTGGAGACTGTTAGATTGACAATACCTAGGAGAGTATATACTTATCGTCATATGGATGTTGTTGCAGATGCATGTATCAAATTATTCCAACACAAAGAAGATATTAAACCATTAAAATTTGTATATGAACCAAAACAATTACGTTTCTTTACAGCAAAATTTGATATTGATGAATAGTATAATATTTTAAAAATCTATAATTTGGTGCCAAAATTAATTAACAAACAGAAACCTTTGATGCTAAGGTTTCTGTTTTTGTGATTTTGATTAGAAAGGATTCTTATAGTATAATTATAATGTTCTGAAAAGATTTTGGAAGAAGTAGATATGAGAGGTATAGTAAGAAATGGCAATTATAAAAAAATCACTAAGCGATCAAATATATGACGAATTGAAAATGGAGATTATCACCAAAAAGATTCTATTTGGATCAAAAATTGTTAATAGAAATTTACAAGAAAGATTCCAAGTAAGCTCTTCTCCCATTCGTGATGCCATTAATAGGCTTTATGCAGATGGTTTAATTCAAAGCATTGATAATACTGGAGCCTTGGTGGTTAATTTTGATGTTGATTTTTATGTGGAAGTTAATGAGATATTATTAGGAATAACTAATACAGGAATAAAATTGGCATTTCAAAAATCCGATCATAAAGAAGTTGCAGATATATTGAAAGAATATATTTCTTTGCAGAAAAAAAGCATAGGAACGGAAAAATACTTTGAATATGATTATGAATTTCATAAGGTGTTTATTGTTTTTTCAAAAAATTCTCGTTTGAAGAAACTATATAAGAAGTTTAATGTACTGCATGAAGTATTATTAAGAGGTTATTATGAAAAAGAAGTTTTTAAAATGCAAGAACATAGCATTGAAATTCATGAAAAAATGGCAGAGGCCTTTTCAGAAAATGACTTGGAAGAATGTTTTCGATTAAATGAAGAGCATTATAAAAAGGCGGAAGAATTATTTAAAGAGGTATTTTTGCGAATTGGGGAAGAAGCTATAAAAACAACCATTGATGATTAGAATATTATGAGGGCATTAAGATGAAAGTCTTAATGCCTTTTACACAGATTATATCAAAGAAATTTTAACTCATGATATAATAGTTTTAGAAAGAGCATAATTTAAAGGGTGGGAAACATAAAGATATGACAATGGAATTAGAAAAATACTATAATAAATTTTGTGAAGATAAAAGATTAACCAGAAGACACGGAAAAGTTGAATATATAACTTCTATGAAGTATATTCATGAATATTTGAATGGCAATAAAAAGGCAAAAATCCTAGATGTAGGAGCAGGGACAGGAAGATATTCCGTAGAGTTAGCTAATGAAGGGTATGATGTAACAGCTGTTGAGCTTGTAAAGCATAATTTAGGTGTTTTAAAATCAAAGGGAAGCACCGTAAAGGCCTATCAAGGTACAGCATTAGATTTGTCAAGATTTGAGGACGATACTTTTGATATGACTTTAGTATTTGGACCTATGTATCACTTATATACTTTTGAGGATAAGGTAAAAGCTCTTAAAGAGGCTAAAAGAGTGACAAAGGTTGGAGGAGTTATATTAGTAGCATATTGCATGAATGAATATAGCATATTAACATATGGCTTCAAAGAAAATAATATCAAAGAATCTATTGAAAAAGGTAAAGTTAGTGATGATTTTCATGTTGTATCAGAACCAGAAGATTTATATGATTATGTAAGGATTGAAGATATCAATAGAGTAAATGAAGCTGCATCAGTGAAAAGAATAAAGCTAATTGCTGCAGATGGTCCAGCTAACTATATGCGTCCTATTCTTCATAATATGGATGAAGAAACATTTAAGCTTTTTATTGATTATCATTTGTCGACTTGTGAAAGGTCAGATTTACTTGGAGCGAGTGCACATACATTGGATATTTTAAAAAAGGAAAATGAAGATAAATAGTGAAAGGTAAGAGATATGGATTATATAAAGTATATAAGAAAATATATGGGACACAGGCCGGTGATTTTGAACGGAACTTCAGTTTTGATTTTAGATCAAACAAATAAAGTATTGCTTCAAAAAAGAACATATCCAGATAAGATTTGGGGTCTTCCAGGAGGAATAATGGAGATGGGAGAAAGTCTAGAAGAGACTGGAATAAGAGAAGTCTATGAGGAAACAGGTCTATATATTAATAACTTACAACTTCTTGATATTTATTCTGGCAAAGAACTATATAAGAAGCTGCCTAATGAAGATGAGTTTTATTTAGTTAATATGGTATATTATACTCACGAGTATCACGGTGAAATGATAGTAAATAAAGAAGAAGGTCTTGAGCTTAGATTTTTTTCATTGAAGGAACTTCCGGAAAAAATGGTTGGAAGCCATCGAAAATTTATTAATGATTTTATTAAAAAAATGAATTTATAGAGAAATCCTCATTTATGAGCAAAACATAGATGAGGATTTTTTTGTTGTTATATGAAATTATGAAATTTTAATGCTTTAGAAAAAAGATTTATAATTTATATAGTTAAGACATAATTTGTTCATAATTAATGTAGACGTATTTTATATGGTATATTATAATATATATGGTGGTATGAAAAATCTGATTAAAATTGAAAATGCTTACTTTTATATTTTCATTAATATATAAATTATGGAGGAGAAAAAATGAATGACTTTAGGCCTAAGCTGTGGGGATGCATGAGGGAGTATACAAAAGACCAGCTCTTTAAGGATATTCTAGCTGGAATCATTGTTGCAGTAATTGCTTTTCCACTATCTGTAGCACTTGCTATTGCATCGGGTATGAGTCCTGAAAGAGGACTATATTCTGCAATAATAGGTGGATTCTTTGTGTCCTTTTTTGGAGGAAGTAAAGTTAACATTGGAGGGGCAACAGCAGCAACTGTAATGACTGTATTTACCATTATTGAAGAATTTGGACTTGTGGGACTAGCCATTGCAAGTATTATGGCAGGAATTATATTAATTATAATGGGACTTTTTAAGTTTGGACAACTTTTAAAGTATATTCCAAAGACTATTACTTTAGGGTTTACAGCAGCTATTGCTATGGGTATTTTTTCGGGACAGATTAAAGGTTTCTTCGGATTAACCATGGAAGAAATACCTGTAAAGGTTATGGATAAGTTTGCAGCATACTTCAAAGTTATAGATACAATAAATATACCAACATTAGCTATTGGACTTCTTTCTATAGCTATACTTATAATTATTCCTAAAATTACAACTAAGATACCAAATTCCTTAGCGGCGATACTTATTACAACGCCATTAGTAATGGCAGCAAATCTAGATGTAGCAACTATTAAAAGCGTATATGGAAATATTCCATCGAATTTTCCGAAATTTCAAGTGCCAGAAATCAGTTTTGAATTAGTTCAAGCTTTAATTCCATCAGCAGTAACTTTGGCATTTTTAATAGCAATAGTATCTTTATTAGCTTGTGTTGTAACTGATGGATTAATGGGAGAAAAGCATAACTCTAATCAAGAATTAGTAGCACAAGGTATTGCAAATATATTTTGTGGATTTTTTGGTGCAGTTCCTGTAGCAGGAGCGGTTGCTAGAGCTTCTAATGGGGTTAAAAATGGTGGTCGTACACCTATTGCAGGAATTGTTCATAGTGTTGTAGTAACTTTTATTTTATTATTACTAATGCCTCTAGCAGGATATATTCCAATTCCTACTTTATCAGCTATACTTATCATGGTAGCATATAATATGAGTAATATTCATGAGTTTCGCTACATGGCTAAGCATGCACCAAAGTCAGATTTTATTGTACTTATAGTTACATTTCTTTCAGGTGTTTTAGTAGATTTATTATTTGCAGTAGAAATTGGGGTTGTACTATCAGCATTGCTTTTAATGAAGAAAATGTCAAACACATCTTCTGTTATAGAGCTTAAACCTGATTGGGAAGATGAGATCCAATCGGAGCCCTTAAGATTAAAATCAATTCCTAAACATACATTAGTATTTGAAATAGAAGGCCCTATGTTTTTTGCTACAGTAGATGAATTTATGAGTATATCAGCTACATCATCCACAAAGGTTGTTATATTAAGCATGAGAAACGTGCCATCAATTGATATAACAGCATTACATTCTTTAGAGGAATTACTGAAAAGATGTAAGAAAAAATCTATAACTCTGATATTTTCTGGTGTTAGAGAGCTGCCATATGAAGTTATGAGAAAATCAGGGTTTATAGAAAAAAACGGAGAAGAAAATTTTTGTGTTAACATAGATGAAGCCTTTATTAAAGCAGATATTATTGGGGAAAAAGCTATTAAACGTAATATACCTAAAATAGTAGTAACGGATTAATATATAAAAATAGTACAAGCTATTAAAATATAACTTAAAATAATCCTCATAGGTGACTTATTTCGCCACCTGTGGGGGTTTTTTTATACTATAAAAAAAGTTTATCGAGGTAAACTAGTAATGTAAATTCTTTATAAGGAGATGATTTTTGATATGGAAAGAGAACATTATGAAATCAATGGTTTGCTTAATTCTTCAGTTAAGACTCAAGTCAAAAATGCCTTAGAAAAGATAGATGGAGTAAACAAGGTATGTGTAGATATAGGAAGAGGAACAGTTGAAGTTGCATACAATAATCCTGCTACTCCAGAAACAATAAAAAGTTGTATTGAAAGCACAGGACACAAAGTTCAATAGAAATAGTTATAGAGAATGTAAGGAGGAAAATACACATGAATACTAAAAATCGTAAATCCTACACCAAAGAAAATTTTTTAGCTAATGGAAATAAAACTCAAAATCAATGGGCAAAAAACAAACTTAATACTACAATTGAAGAACCTGGACTTAATGAAAGTGGCATAGAAGCAAAGAAAAAGGGATTCTAAAAATATATTATTTATTCTTTAATGTATTTTTAAAGTAATTGATGGAGTTCATCATAAAGCAAATTAACTTTATGATGAACTTTTTTATATATAGAATATTTAAAATATAATTTTAAATTATGGTACAATAAATTTATGATTGATATTTATAATATATATAAATGAAGGTGAATTTATGGGGAATGAATATGAAAAGTACATTAAAGTTGAGGATAAAATATATAAAAACTTGGAAATAACAATTCCTACTAATAAAATTATAGGAAACCCTAACTTAGACAAAGGACTTAATTGGATAAGTAGAGGAGTAGAGAAATTATTTGATTTTGGATGTGGCAATGGCAGTATGCTTTTTTATTGTGCATTAAGAGGAGTAGAAAATCTTCATGGAATGGATTTATCTACAGAGGCTATAAAGCTTGCCAAAGAAAGAGCAAAGCTTATGAAATGTGGATTTTATGATTTTAAAGTTGGAAGTATTGAAGAGCTTGTGACAAAAGCTTATGAAAGTTATGATGGAATCATACTATCAAATATCATTGATAATTTGAGACCTGAGGATGGAGAGGAATTATTAAGACAAGCTAGAAGAATTGTTAAAGAAAATGGAAAGATTCTTATAAAATTAAATCCATACATAACTGAAGAAAAAATCAAAGAATGGAATGTAAAGATTATAGATGACAATCTTTTGGATGATGGACTTCTCTTATGGAATCAAACTACGGAGCAGTGGAGAGAGCTTTTTAAGAAGTATTTTAAAGAAGAAGAATTTGTAGATATTTATTTTCCTGAGTATGATCAACATAATAGGATGTTTTTTATGAGAAAGTAGAATAAAGAATCCTTTATGGATGATTTATTGAAGCATTCATGAGGATTCTTTAGAAGATGAAATTTTATGATATTATAGTTTAAATATAACTCCAATTATTGCTGAAAACACTATAAGCATGATTGGACTAAGTTTTTTAAATTTCTTTGATATAAAAAATAGTATACAAAATAATAATATATAAGGGATTTTGAAGAGATCTAAAATCTGACCGCTGGATTTAAATGCATCTAAGCTAAATAAAGTAACCATAAAAATACCTAATCCTGCTGATGCAATAAGAGCTGTTACTGCTGGTCTTAAACCATAAAATACAGATTGAACAACCTCACTTTCTTTAAATTTCTTTAGAAACTGCGCGATTATACATATTATAATCAAACTTGGAAGTACAAGCCCTATTGTGGTTATTAAAGCACCAAGTATTGCTCCGATAATTCCATAGCCTTTTAGTCCAGTAATGAATCCAACATAGGTGGCCATATTTACTCCTATGGGACCAGGAGTTGATTCAGAGACTGCAATCATATCTGTCAAAAATTCAGTTGTAAACCATCCATATTTTTCAATTATCTCTTGAAGAAAGGGAATAGTAGCAAGCCCGCCTCCAATGGCAAATAGACCTGTCTTAAAAAATTCTATAAATAATGTAAAGAATAGTTTCATGATTATTTACTTCCTTTCTTTAAAAAGGATATATGCTTAGCCATAAATCCTAACGCTCCAGATAGGATTACTATAAAAACTGTGGAGATGTTAGTAAAATAAGCGACTCCTAGAGAAAGTATAAATATTATGATACCTAAAGAATCTTTAACACCGCTTTTCCAAAATTTTATTACTGCATTAAGGACCAAGACACATACCGCAACTCTAATTCCAGATAAGGCATGTACAACAACAGGAAGAGTTGCGAAATTTTGAAGTAATCCTGCAATTATACTTATTATTACTATGCTTGGAAATACAATTCCAAAGGTTGCAAATACTGCACCTGCAATACCAGCCTGATAAAATCCTATAAAAGTTGCTGTATTAACAGCTATTATTCCAGGGGTGCATTGAGCTACAGCAAAATAATTCATAATGTCATCATTAGTAGTCCAATGATGCTTGTCTACAACTTCTTCTTGAAGCATAGGAAGCATAGCATATCCCCCTCCAAATGTAAATGTTCCTATTTTAGCGAAAGTAAAAAATAATTCTAACAACTGTTTCAACTATTACCATCTCCTGAAAAGTTTGTAAATTTAATTGTAGAGTACAAATAAGCAATTAAATTTACTCAATATATAATTTAAAAAAGATATAACAAAATTAGGGAGCATTCACCCTTAATAGGTAGATGCTCCTCTTTTATTTATATGTTCTTTAAGTTTTTCAAAGGTTTCTTCGCTTATATCATGTTCTATGCGACAGGCATCTTCTCTAGCAATTTCTTCAGAAACTCCTATACCTACAAGAGCCTTTGTTATAATGGTATGTCTTTCATAAATATTTTCTGCAATATTTTTCCCTTCATCCGTAAGTGTTATAAAACCATTGTTATCCATATTTATTAGTTCTTTATTTCGTAGATTTTTCATAGCAACACTGACACTAGGTTTAGAAAAACCCATCTTGTTTACAATGTCTATAGAACGTACATCACCAGATTTATTTAAAACTAGAATAGTCTCTAAATAATCTTCTAAAGATTCTTGTCTTTTCACATTACTCACCTCCGAGTATTTATTATATAGGTTAACATAGATTACACAAATTATCAATAAATATGAGAAAACCTCTTGACATAGTAAGTTAGCGATAGTAAACTTAAATTAATGAGTTAGTTGAAGCTAACTAGAGCGAATTAAATTAATTGTTAAGAGGGGAGGAGTCATAATGCCCTTAACAATGGCTAGGATAGGTGAAAATAACATTATAAAAAGAATAACAGGTAAGGATGAGGTGCGTCAGCACTTATCGGAATTAGGTTTTGTTGTTGGAGAATCGGTTACCATTGTTTCTGTGATTGGAGGCAATATGATTATATCTGTAAAAAATAGTCGTATAGCAATAGATAGAACAATGGCTAGTAGAATCATGATATAAAGGAGAGAGAATTATGAATACATTAAAAGATGTGAAAGTCGGTTATAAAGCCACTATAATAAAGCTTCACGGAGAAGGAGCAGTAAAAAGACGTATCATGGATATGGGACTTACAAAAGGAACAGAAGTTTATGTAAGAAAGGTAGCACCATTAGGAGATCCTATAGAGTTAAATGTAAGAGGATATGAGCTTTCAATAAGAAAAGCAGATGCCCAAATGATTGAAGTTAATTAATTTAAGGCAGTTTAAGCTGCTAATTTTTTTAAAAAGCAGGTTAGTTTGTGCTAACTGGATGGAGGGAAATATGAGTATAAAAATTGCACTTGCAGGTAATCCAAACTGCGGTAAGACTACCATGTTTAATGATTTAACTGGGAGTAGTCAGTATGTTGGGAATTGGCCTGGAGTTACAGTAGAAAAAAAGGAAGGAAAACTAAAAGGATATGATGATGTTATAATTCAGGATTTACCGGGAGTTTATTCTTTGTCTCCATATACTTTGGAAGAAGTTGTTGCACGTAATTATTTAACAAATGAAAGACCAGATGTCATTATTAATATAGTAGATGGAACTAATATTGAGAGAAATCTATATCTTACAACTCAGCTTATAGAACTAGGTATTCCGGTAGTTATGGCTGTAAACATGATTGATATAGTACGTAAAAATGGAGATGAAATAAATTTAAATAAACTTGGTGCAGCTCTTGGATGTGAGGTGGTAGAGACTTCTGCATTAAAGGGTATAGGTTCTAGAGAAGTGGCAGAAAAGGCAGTAAAATTGGCCAAGCTTAAAAAGAAAATTGAACTTCCTCATGTATTTAATGGATCAGTAGAACATGCCATTGCACATATAGAGGAATCTATAGAATATACAATAAATGATAAAAATTTAAGATGGCTATCTATCAAATTATTTGAGAGAGATGAAAAAGTCCTTGATGAGTTAAAACTTTCAAATGAACTTATTTCACATATTGAGGAACATATAAAAGAATGTGAAAATGAGATGGATGATGATGCTGAAAGTATAATTACTAATCAAAGATATGCATATATAAGTAAATTGACAGGGCAATGTGTAAGAAAAAAATGTAAAAATAATCTTACTCAATCAGATAAGATAGATAGATTTGTAACTAACAGATGGTTGGCTTTACCAGTTTTTGCAGCAATTATGTTTTTAGTTTATTATATCTCTGTTACAACTATAGGAACTTTAGTTACAGACTGGACTAATGACACCTTATTTGAAGAATGGATTATGGGAGGTCTAAAATCATGGATGGAAAGTGCGGAAGTACAACCATGGCTTACAGGTTTAGTAGTTGAAGGAATAGTTGGCGGTGTTGGAGCAGTCCTTGGTTTCGTACCTCAAATGCTTATATTGTTCTTATTACTTTCTATGTTAGAAGATTGCGGATATATGACTCGTGTAGCATTTATTATGGATCGTATTTTCCGTAAATTTGGACTTTCAGGTAAAAGTTTTATTCCTATGCTTATAGGTTCAGGATGTTCTGTACCTGGAATAATGGCATCGCGTACTATAGAGCATGAAAGAGATAGACGTATGACAATTATGACTACATCTTTCATACCTTGTGGAGCAAAGATGCCAATAGTAGCTCTTATTGCAGGAGCATTATTTGATGGAGCATGGTGGGTAGCACCAGTAGCATACTTTGTAGGAGTTGCAGCAGTTATAATATCAGGTATTTTATTAAAGAAAACAAAGATGTTTGCAGGAAAGCCAGCCCCATTTGTTATGGAACTTCCAGCTTATCATATGCCTACAGCAAACAACGTTTTAAGAAGCACTTGGGAGAGAGGCTGGTCATTTATTAAACGTGCAGGTACAGTAATACTTCTATCCTCAATAGTGTTATGGTTCTTACAGGGCTTTGGTTTTGTGGATGGAGCTTTAACTATGGTAGAAGATAATAATACAAGTTTATTAGCGAATATAGGTAAGTTTATAGCTCCGATATTTGCGCCACTTGGATTTGGAACATGGCAATCTTCTGTTGCCACATTTACAGGACTTGTAGCTAAGGAAAATGTAGTAAATACTTTTGGTGTTCTTTATGGTTTTGCTGAAGTTGCAGAAGATGGAGCAGAGTACTGGTCTATGATGGCTAAAGACTTTACAACATTATCAGCATTTTCATTCCTGACATTCAATCTTTTATGTGCACCTTGCTTTGCAGCTATTGGGGCTATAAAACGTGAAATGAACAATGGAAAATGGACATGGTTTGCAATAGGTTATTTATGTATATTTGCTTATGTGATTTCACTTATAATCTATCAACTTGGATTATTCTTTACAGGCGGAGGATTTACTGTGTTTACAGGAATAGCATTGATATTACTAGCTATCTTGATATATCTTTTAGTTCGTAAGAATAGATATGAGGAGATGATGTAATTGGAATTTTTGAATATGAATCTTTCAACTATGGTGGTTGGGTCAGTAGTTTTGTTAATTGTAGCATCAGTAATTTTTAAAATGGTTAAAGATAAAAAGAAAGGCAAAAGTTCTTGCGGATGTAACTGTGCTAATTGTCCAAGTTCAGGAATGTGCCATTCAAAATAATATTAAATATTAACTAAGGAGAAGAATATGTGTGCAGTAGTTAAGAGTTTATATGAGACTTTAAAAGAAATGAATGATAAAGATTATATAGAAAAATTTCTTGTATATAATTTGTCTATTGTTATTGAGGGAAGCAAACCATCTGCAACAGTCACATTAAAAAAAGATTGTGACAATACCTACGGGAAATGGATGGAGCACGGAAGAAAATTCATAGATAATATTGGATTAAATTATATAGTATTAAGAGAAGATTTAAATTCAGCCATACTTCTTATATACAATGCAGAGATATTAAAATCATATTTATTCACAGAAAAAAGTTATCAGTTCTTAACTGGGATTGGATATTCTTTAGATCAAGACTTAGAAAGCTATTTAAGTAAGTTAAAAGAAAGATATTCACTTTACCACTGCCCACATGAACTAGGTATATTTTTAGGTTATCCTATAAATGATGTGAAAGACTTTATGAAATGTACATCAAAACAATGTCTTATGTGCGGATATTGGAAAGTATATAATGATTTAGATTCTGCAGTAAAAGTATTTGAAAAATATGATACTATAAAAAAACAAGCAGCACAAAGTATAATACATGGGTTACAAGCTCATGATCTGGTGTATAAGTTAAAAAAAATAGATTATTCTGCGTGATTTTAATGAATATAAAGCAACCTAAAATTGATGTGACCTCGATAAGTTAGACTTTATAGCGAAGTAGTATTTTACTGCTTCGCTATTTTTATTTATATATTTTATTTTTTGCAACAAAGGGATAGAATTTCATAGCTACGGCTAAAGACAGTAAGTCATTTTTATCTGATAGATTATAGCCTGTTAAATGTTCAATCTTTTTTATTCTATACATAAGTGTATTTCTATGAAGGAATAAATTTTGAGCAGCTTGAGTTTTTATGCCCATACATAAAATAAGCTGATTTAATGTTTCTAATAGCTGAGAACCATTTTTCTTATCATAGTCCTTAAGAATAAAAATAGTATCATATATATATTTTTGAATAATATCATTGTCAGATACCTGAAGGAGGGCTTGTTCAAGACGATTATTCTCTATAAAAATAGACCTTGAATTACTGCCAATTAAACGTGATATTTTAATAGCTTCTCTAGCGTCCTTGTTTGCTTCATGCAAGGATGTATAAGAATCAAAAATAACACTTATTCCTACAGTAAGCTCTATATGCAAGTTGGCTTGAACTTTATTTTGAATATTATTTATGCATTTTGAAAGTTCTTCTTTTTTGCAAGTATGAGGAAGGAGACAGGTAAAGCTGTCACTTCGAGGAATTATGCTGAAATTTTTAGTCAAAGCTTTCAAATGAAGCCTTATAGTGTTAAGTATAAGTTCTTTAAGTTCTTGAATATAGAATTCATCCTTATTTTTTATGATAGTATCAAATTGATCTACGTCAAATATAGCAAGTCTAAGTGGTGGAGAAGGCCATTTTAAATTGAAGGCTCTCAATTTAGCTTCCTCTTCATTTTTTATATTTCCCGCTATTATATCTAAGTAGAAATGATTCCCTATTAATTTCATTTGTTCATCTAAGGCTGTTTTTTTGGAGAATTCCAAAGCAATTGCAGTAGTTGCATGATCAATTATTATATCAGCCATTTCATTTTGAATTTCATCATCTTCTTCTAAAATAAGGTAACCATGAATTTTATCTTTATTACTTATCTTTCTTATTTTATATAAAGTATTTGTTTCAAGATCTCTATAAAATACTATTGGTTTATTTTTGAAACTAAGTATAGAAGGAACAGATAGAAGCTTATTGCAAAAATAATTTAATGAACTAGTATGATTTGCTGATGAAGATTTTATTGTTTCAATTTCAAAGTTAGAATCCACTATAGCGTTAGGCAGTTTTAAAAGGGTATACAATACGCTTGAAATTGCGCTGAATCCTCCACCATTCAATTCTAGATCTATAAATTTATTATGTATGGTTTGAGAATATTCTAGTCTTGAATGATGTTCATCCATTATTGATTTCATTAAAGGAGTGAGTACTTCAACAAATGGAAGATCATCTGGCATTTCAATTAATGGAACTCCGAGTTCATCAGCCAGATCAATGGTTTCCTTTGAAAATGGTCCAATAAATCTAGTTTTTATTGCGATTCCTGACGCATGAGTTCTATAAACTATGTTTATTAAGTCTATTAAATTTATAGAAGAACTTTTCAAAGCATAGCCTGTAGTTACTAGAAGTTCACCCTTGGTAAGCCATGGTTCTATATCTGGAATCTCCATTGAATTTGTATGTAGAATTATATTCGACAATCCTTTGCTTCCAGCCACTAATTTACATTTTTTTAAGCCACCAAAATTAAGGGCATCTCTAATTGTTAATGACATACATTTTCCTCCTTTGTAGTGTAATATGACTAACTTTACCAACAGTATTGTAATAATTATAAGAATAAGAGTATTAATTGTCAACGAGAAAAGGTTTTCCTTTACCAGTTTCAAATAATATTATTGTGCAATGTGCACTATAACTGTGGTGATTTCTTGGATAGACTGAACCTAGACAGCTTCATGTATGTCCATTTATAATTATATTAACATTTAAGAAAAATTAAAATATTTAAAAATTAAACGTGAAAAAGGGGGAATTATAGATGAAAAGGAATACAGGCAGTATTAATTGTTTGATAGCTGCTATAATTATTTGTTTAATAGCAGAAGCAATGGGGCCTCTTCAATTTACTGTTTTCGGCATACCAGTTAAGATCATGACAATGATTTGGGCAATTATGCTAGGTATAGCTCTTTCACCACAGCTTTTAGGAAAAGTAATCCCAGCGGTTAAAAAGTTTATTACAGAAAAGGAGATTAAAATAGCTCCTTATTTATTATCATTAACACTTTATCCATTAGGAATCATGTTTGGTATTAGTGCAGGTCCAAAAGTAGGAATAGTTCTAGAAGCAGGTCCAGCGTTATTATTTCAAGAAGCAGGAAACGTTATGACAATGCTTATAGCACTTCCATTAGGAGTTTTATTAGGTCTTGGAAGAAGCGCTGTAGGAGGAACATTCTCACTTTGCAGAGATACAGCATTAGGAATTATAGGGGATAAATATGGATTAAATTCTAGAGAAGGTATGGGGACATTAGGAACTTACATAAGTGGAAGTGTGTTTGGAGCTATAGTGTTTTCATTATTAGCACCAATTGGATTAGGAATTGGATTACATCCATATGCTTTGGCAATGGCATCAGGAATGGGAAGTGCATCTATGATGAGTGCCGCAACAGCAGCTCTTAGTGGAGCAGCAGATCCAATGTTTGCAGAGCAAATTTTAGCATATTCAGCCACAAGTGGAATGATAACAGCAGTTACAGGAGTTTATGTTGAAATGTTTGTAGCACTGCCTTTAGCTAACTTCTATTATAAAAAGGTTGCACCTCCTATAGAAAAATTAAGAGATAAATTATTTTCAAAGAAGGAAGATAGAAAAAAGGCAAACATAGCTTAATTAATATGAGAAAGGGGAAATAGTAATGAAAAGTACAGTTTTAGATATAATGGAGCAGCTTAAGTATGTGGTTATAATATATGGCATAGTTGCTTTGATTCACATTTTTTCACAAGGTACTGAGGTAAAAGGATTATTGCTTTCAACGGCAGTTAGTTTTGCTATGGTATTTATCGCATTAGTATTAAAAAACTTTATAAAAAAACCTAATTTACCAGGGTTTGCATGGGCTACATTGGTTTCATTTTTCCTTACGCTTCCAATATCTCCATTACAAGAATTTATAGTTAATTCAATGGGATCAATGAGTTTTGGACTAGTTGGACTTCCATTGGTAGCTTTTGCAGGAATATCAGTTGGGGATCAGCTTGATGTATTTAAAAAGTTAAGCTGGAAAATAGTTTTGGTTTCTTTTGTAGTCATGGCATCAACATATTTCTTCTCAGCTACAATTGCAAATCTTGTACTGTCTACAAAGGGAATGATTTAAAAAGAGGGGTTTTAAAATATTAATATAAAATAGCAGGCTGAGTTAGGCATTGCGGAATGGAGTGGAGAATATGGAAGATAGAATTCGTGAATATAAAGAGGAAATATGTACTCTTTCAGAAGAGAAACAGCAAGAACTTGGGAACATTTGCAGTTATATTTTTTCAAATCCAGAGCTTGGCTTAAAGGAATTTAAAGCACAAAAGATACTTTGTGATTATCTTGAAGAGAACGGATTTAATGTGGAAAGAGGAGTTGGAAGTTTAGAAACGGCCTTTATAGCCACTTATGATAGTGGAAAGCCAGGTCCAACAGTAGCTCTTTTAGCAGAGTATGATTGCTTGCCAGAGATTGGACATGGATGTGGGCATAATATTATTGGGACAAGTTCTACGGGAGCAGGTGTAGTTCTTAAAGAAATTATGCAAAAGAATAATATTGGGGGAATATTAAAGGTTATGGGAACACCTGCTGAAGAGAATGTAGGTGGAAAATGTGTAATGCTTGATGAAGGAGCATTTAAGGGAATAGATGCAGCACTTATTATGCATCCAACAGATGAATCTATCCCAGATGATATTTCTTTTGCAAGTGTAAATATGGAATTTACTTTCCATGGAAAACCAGCACATTCAGCTGCATTCCCTTGGAAGGGTGTAAATGCATTAAGCGGAGTTATACAGATGTTTAATGCTGTAGACGCAATGAGATTACATTTTAAAGATTATACACGTGTACATGGAATTATAACTAATGGAGGAACTGCTCATAATACAATTAGTGATAAAGCAACAGCAGTATTTAACATACGTGCATTAGAATATGAGTATTTGATGGAAGTAGTAGAAGTTATAAATAACTGTGCTAAAGGTGCAGCAATGTGTGTTGGTGCTACAGTTGATATAAAGCAAAACAGTGTACTATTAAAAGATGTAAGAAATGATAAGAAATTAGTAAACTATGTTCGTAAAAATATGGAGTTTATAAATGAGGAGTATATAGAGCGTGACTATACTCAGGGAATAGGTTCCACAGATGTTGGAAATGTAACTCATGAAATTCCAGCAATTCAATTCTATATAAGATTAAAGAGGGGAATTGGAACGCATACACTTGATTTTGCAAAAGCTTCAGGTGGAGCAGAGAGACTTCGTACACTTAGTGCAGCAGTTAGAGTATTAGCACTTAGTGCACTTGATGTATTACTAGAAAAATAGGGGGTTAGCTAGAAATGTTACTAAAGCACTTAATAGAGTTATATGACATACTTGACAGTAAGAATGTAGATGGGGAAACAGTTTTAAAATATCTAAAAAATATAAATCCAGAGGTAGATGCGGAGACTTATCCTTTAGTAGGAGAAAAAGGTCAGACACATATGATTAGAATAAGAATACCTGGCACTAACGGAAAAAATAGTGGAAACTCAGCTCCTACTATAGGACTTCTAGGAAGACTTGGCGGCTTAGGTGCTCGTCCAGAAATGACAGGGTTTGTATCAGATGGAGATGGAGCTTTAGTTGCTCTTGCTATAGCGGCAGAACTTTTAAATATGCAGAATAAGGGAGACTTCCTTGAGGGAGATGTATTCATATCAACTCATGTGTGCCCAGATGCACCGACTAGTCCACATAAGCCAGTACCTTTTATGGGATCTCCTGTAGATATTGCACAAGTTAATCAAGAAGAAGTAACAGATGAACTTGATGCTATACTTTCAGTTGATACAACAAAGGGAAATAGAATAATAAATAAGCGTGGTTTTGCAATATCTCCAACAGTTAAAGAAGGATATATATTAAGAGTAAGTGATGACCTTATGGATATAATGCAGACAACAACAGGAGAACTTCCAAGTGTATTTGCATTAACAACTCAAGATATAACTCCATATGGAAATGATATATATCATATTAATAGCATATTGCAGCCATCTACAGCTACTACAGTTCCTGTAGTAGGAGTGGCTATAACTACTGAAACAATGGTTCCAGGATGTGCGACAGGTTCAACTCACATAAATGATTTAGAGGAAGCAGGAAGATTCATGATAGAAGTTGCAAAATACTTTGGAAAGAATCAGTGCTCATTCTATGATAAAGAGGAATATAGTAGAATAATAAAATTATATGGTTCTATGAATCATATTCAAACGCAAGGAACAAAGTGATTTTATAATAATTTGCTATCAAAGATGATTTCACAAGCTAAAGAACCCATCATGCAAAAGTATGATGGGTTCTTTAATGAATAAAAAGAAGAATGAATTATAGGAGAAATTTATATTATGAAAAGAATAAAAATCTCAAAAACTATTATCTCTTCACTTAAATTTATTTTTTCTCAAATCCGTGAATCCAGTCTGATTTCAAATAGTATATAAGGAATATGATTGAACTTAAGGACCAGGTCAATGGATAAGCCCAGAATACTACTTGAATCTGTGGAATAAAGTGAGTTGTTATTGTTATATAAGTAACTCTTATTATGCACCAGCATAAAAGCATTACAAACATAGGAACTATAGATTTTCCAGCACCTCTTAATATACCAGCTATACAATGTGAGAAAGCTAGTAAGAAATAGAATAACGCGATAGTCCTTGACTGAGATGTTCCAAATTGAACTACTTCTGGTTCAGTGTTGAATAGTGATACTAGTTGAGGCGCTAATATGAAAAATATAATACCGATTATTTCAGCCAAGATTAAGGAAGATATTATTCCAAATTTAGCACCTTCCTTTGCTCTGTCGTATTTTTTCGCTCCAAGATTTTGCCCTATAAAGGTAGTCATAGACATGGCAAAGCTTGTTATTGGAATAAATACAAAACCTTCAATTTTTGAATAGGAACCACATCCAGCCATGGCTACAGAACCAAAGGCATTTATATTGGCTTGTACAACTACATTTGCAAGAGCAATTACGGAATTTTGTATGCCTGCGGGAAGTCCTAAACGAATAATTTCTTTTAATATCATAGGATCAATGCGTATTTTCTTAAAATCTATTTTGTATACATCAGTAGTAGTGCTTAGCTTATAGAAGGCAAGAACTACGCTTACTGTTTGAGAAATTACAGTAGCTATAGCAGCACCGCCTATTCCCCATTCAAATACAACTACAAAAATAAGGTCTAAAACAACATTTACAATTGATGATATTATAAGATAGTAAAGAGGATGCTTGCTGTCGCCAACAGCTTGAAAAATACCACTTGAAGTATTATATAGAACTATGGATAATATACCCATAAAGTAAATTCGTACATATAGTGTTGCATTAGAGAATACAGAGTCAGGTGTTCCCATAAGTCTTAATATCTGAGGAGTAAGCAGCGTACCTACTATAGTTAGAATTATCCCAGCTATTATGGCAAAAGCAATGGAAGTATGAATGGATCTTTGCACAGAATCTTTTTTGCCAGCTCCGAAATATTTAGATATGACAACTCCAGCTCCCATGAAGATACCGCCAAAAAATCCAACCAATAGAAAGATTAATGATCCTGTAGAACTTATGGCTGCTAAAGCATCTCTTCCTACGAAATTTCCAACAACAACAGAGTCAACGATGTTATACAATTGCTGAAATAAGTTTCCCCAGCATATTGGTAGTGCAAATTTAACTATTTTCCTCCATATACATCCTTCTGTCATTAATGATGAACTTGAATCCATTTATATATAGTCCCCCTGTTTAAGTAATTGTGTCTCATCTGATTTGATTTGAATGTATCAGATAAAACACCACACTTAATCTTATAGTATGACATCAATAGATACAAGGTACAGTTATAAGGTTAAAGATTTAAAGATACGGTACAGATATAAAAATTTGTATTGAAAGTATAAGATTCTTATAATTTAGTTCAATATACATAAATAATAAGTTATTATATAATGAGAAAAACACTTAAGGGGGAGATACTTATGATAAAAGTTATGTTTGTCTGCCACGGCAATATATGCAGATCACCTATGGCAGAGTTTGTATTTAGGAATATGGTTAAAAAAGAAGGACTTGAAAATGAATTTTATATAGCTTCATCAGCAACTTCTAGAGAGGAAATAGGGAATCCAGTTTATCCTCCAGCTAAAAGGAAACTTAAACAACATGGTATTTCTTGCGATGGTAAAAGAGCAATTCAAATTACAAAAGATGACTACAAAAATTATGATTATATAATAGCTATGGAGTCGTATAATATAAAAAACATTATGAAAATTATAGGAAGCGATAATGAAAAGAAGATATATAGACTTTTAGATTTTACAGATAATAAAAAAGATATTGATGATCCTTGGTATAGCGGTAACTTTGATATAACTTATGATGAGATTTGCGAAGGATCTAGAGAACTTTTAAACTATATATTAAAAAAATAATAATTTTAAAAATGCATTGCAAGATAAATATTTTGCAATGCATTTTTAGTTATTTTAAATTTATTATTTGATTTTACAAGAGAGCAAATTCGATAATTGTAATCTAATTACAATTTAATCTAAAAAAGTATCTTAGATTAACCTTAATTTATATATTTAGTATATTGACAAATATATTTTTAATAGTAAAATGAAAATGATAATCATTATCAATACATGAGGTTAATTTTATTTTAAAAGGAGAGGTTAAATGAAACATGAATCAATTATAAATGGCAACTTTTATATGCAAGGTTTTTATTTTGATACAATTGTGGAAATTAATATATATTGTAATTTGGACAAGGGTAACGAGATATTAAACAAATCTTTTGATATTTGTAAATACTATGAGGAACTTCTTAGCAAAACTAAAGAAGGCAGTGATATTTATAATTTAAATAATAGTGGGGAAAATGGAGTAAATGTTGATAATGAAACTCTAAGCATAATAAATAAAAGTTTATACTATAGTGAACTTTCTAATGGAAATTTTGACATTAGTGTTCAGCCGCTTTTAAAGCTTTGGAATTTTAAAAGTGAAGATAAAGTCATTCCTAATCAAAAAGATATTGATGAGAATCTAGAATTTGTAAACTATAAAAATATATTAGTTAATAAAAATAATGTTAAATTTAAAAAAAATGGAATGTCAATAGATTTGGGCGGAATTGCCAAAGGATATATAGCAAATAAGATAAAGGAATATTTAGTTTCTGAAGGTGTAAGTAGCGGAATAATAAACTTAGGTGGAAATGTATTATGTGTAGGGAAAAAAGATAATGGAGAAGATTTTAGAATTGGTATTCAAAAACCATTTTCCGATAGAGGTGAAGTGCTAGGTGTGGTAAAAGTATGTGGAAAATCAGTTGTTTCTTCAGGAATATATGAGAGATTTTTTAAAAAGGAAAATAAAATTTATCATCATATAATAAGTCCAAAGGATGGGAAGCCATTTGAAAGTGATTTAATTCAAGTAACTATAGTATCTGACGATTCAATGGATGGAGATGCATTAAGTACCATAGCATTATCGCTTGGTGAAGAAGAGGGATTGAAGCTTATAAATTCAATAAATGATGTTGAAGGAATATTTATAAATAAGAATGGTAGTATAAAGTTTACTGATAATATTCAAATTTAAGGAGAGTCATGATGAATAAAAAAATTGTTTTATTGATAGGAATTATTGTTTTAGGAGTAACATTTTCAGGGTGTTTAAATAAAGGTACTAATGTAAAAGATGATAAAAATGAAAAGGGAGGTATAACTGTTAGTTCAACTGCTGGTAAAGATGGAATTTTTGAAGGAGAAGGAGAAGGATTTGATGGAAAAACTAAGATATCACTTGAAATAAAAGATGGAGTAATAAAAAAAATAGATGTTATTAGTTCAAAAGATGATGAAAGTTATTTAAACGAAGCTAAGAAGTTGATACCTAAAATAATTGAAAAACAAAGTTCAGATGTTGATTCAATAAGTGGAGCTACTTTTAGCTCTAAAGGTATAATTTCAGCTGTAGAAAATGCCTTAAAAAGTTCTAAATAGGAGGAAAGTTTATGAATAAAAAATCAAAAATAATTGCAGGTGGTATCCTTATTACAGGTGCAATTGGAGCAACCAGTTTTGCGATAATAGATCCATATAATTTAATGAGCAAAAAAAATATAGAGACTCCAGAAAAAAGTTTAAATGTTTTAGAATCCACTACTAAAGAAAAAGATAAGAAAGAGATTGATGGATTAAATTTAAATGGAATAAAAGACGGTACATATTTGGGAGTTTCAAAAGGCTATGGTGGAGATATTAAGGTAAAGGTTACTATAGAAAATAGTAAAATTAAAAATATTGAGGTAGTTTCTCATTCAGAAACACCAAAATATTATGAGAATGGAAGCAAGATTATTGAAGCTATTTTGAAAGAAAACTCTACTAATGTAGATGCTATTTCAGGAGCAACGTTGACTTCTAATGGTATAAAAAATGCTGTTAAAGATGCATTGTCTAAAGCAGGTTTTAATATAGATACTAATAACGAAGAATCAAGTATACTTAAAAATTATAGTGATGTCAGATATATAAAAGATAAAAATTATACTAATAATATTAAAAATATGGATTTACGAGAATATAAACTTGAAGATGGAAAATACATAGGTGAAGCTATAGGCTTTAAAGGAAATGTGAAAGTACAAATTACAATAAAAAATGGTACATTAGTAAATGTTCAAATAATTAATCACAATGATGATGAGGAATTTTTCAATAAAGCTAAGAGTGTAATAATCAAAATCTTGAAAAATCAAACTACTGCTGGAGTAGATACAATTTCAGGAGCCACATATTCAAGTAGAGGTATTTTAAATGCAGTTACTAAAGCTTTAAATAATGCAACTAAAAAAGAAAATATTTTATCCGATATGAGTACATCTTCTGCAGGAAGTAGTGTATTTGAAAAGGATAATGATAAATTAAATAATGAACCAAAAGAAAATGTAGAGGAACCTAAAGATAACGAAGATAAAAAAGCTACTGAACCAACAAAACAGGATTATTCGAAATATGTACTTCCAGATGGAGAGTATAATGGAAAAGCAGCGGGATATGGTGGAATAATTGCAGTAACTGTTAAAGTAGAAAATGGGGTGATTTCTAAAGTTACTGTTGATTCTCATAATGAAACACCAATATATTATGAAAAGGTATCAGAAATTTTTGGAGAAATCGTAAAAAATAATAGTACAGGCATTGATACTGTTTCAGGAGCTACTGTTACATCTAAAGGTATTTTATCCGCTGTTGAAGATGCATTGTCTAAAGTAAAAGGAGAAGAGAGAAAGGAATATTCCGAAGGTACTTGGTATGGTCAAGGGCGTGGACATTACTCATATGACTCAGAAAGTTATGGAGAGAGAAGAACTGCAACAGAAGCAAAGGTTACTATTAAGGATGGTAAAATATTGGAAGCAAAACTTGTAAACCATGGTGATGATGAAGGATTTGAAAAACTGGAAGGTTATGAATTAATAGAGAAACATATTATTAAAAATAGTAGCACAAAAGGTATTATGGAAATTTTAGCAAATAAGGATAGAAATGAACCAATATATGATGCGGTTTCTGGTGCAACAAATAGTGCAAGAGGATTTGTTAATGCAATTGATGATGCTTTAAATCGTTCAGTTAAATTCAAAAAAGATGGAATTTCACAAGAAATTCGTGGCATCACTTTAAAGGAACGACCTTTTGCTAGTATAGAATATGGAGAAGAGGTTAATTTAAAAGATTTTGTTGTTAAAGTAACGTATCTTGATGGGCATGTGGAAGATGTTCCTTTTGCTAATTTAAAGGATAAGGGTATTGAATGCAACTTACCTATGATATTTATACCTGAACCTGAAGACAAAAATCATTATGATAAATATAGAAACTATATTTTAACTTTTACTGATAAAAAATCAACAAGCAAACATTCATCAGAACTGCAAGCCAGAAGAAAAGTTGTATATAAAGAAATTTCTGAAATTGTACTTGAAACAAAAGACGGAGATTCCTATAAAGTTCCTGTATCAAATAAGTTTAGGTATACTGTTGATTTAAAAGAAGGTGAATTTAAAGAAATAACAAAAGTAAAAGTATTTGATTCAAATCATGAGTTGGTTTCAGTTGAAAAATTTAAATTGGAATCATATGATTTACCTACTCTTTATGTGGATTTGAAACCATTAGATAAAACTAATGAATTATATAGAAATTCTGGATATAGAATTGAATTTAAAGTAAATGTAGAATTTAATAAAGATAAAATTCAATCTTTTAGAATAGATTCTAAGCCTAGTAAGCTTGAATATTTTACAGGAGAAAAACTTAATTTAAATGGATTAACGATTACTGCTACAGATTCAAATTATGTGAAGAAAAAAATTGAATTTTTTGATTTGGGAAATGATTCTTTTAAAGAAAATGGGTTTATTATTGAGCCTAAAACTGGTATAGATTTAAATAAACCAGGTACTGTTAAAATATCTATTAAGCATAATAATCCTGAAATTCAAGAACAAACCTTTAATATTGAGGTTAAAGAAAGAACAGAATTACCTAGCAAAATTGTAATACAAAACAGTAAAGATGAGATTGTTAAAACAATTAAACTTAAGGATGGACAGAGAGTATATCATGGTGTTAAAATTCCAAAGAAATATAAAACTGAGTCTTTAAAAATAAAAGTGTATAGTGAAAAAGAGGAAGAAATTAAGCCTCATGAAGTGAAATTTAAACCTGGATCAAAGTTGTTACAAGTCTATTTTACTGAAGATACTTATGCCTTTTTAGGAATGGTATATGAAGATTAATTAGTTAAAATAGTTTTGTTATTAAATATAAATAATACCCTGTGTGATTTATTTCAGCATAGGGTATTATTTTATTAATTTAAAATTAAATAACATTTTATTGAATTGAATTGAATATTGTTTATATAGTAGTAATTTTAAATTTGAGGATAGGGATATGTTATGAGCAAAAATTGTAGTGGATTTTTAAATGAAAATAATATTGGATTTGTTGTTGAATATAGAGGCGATTTTGAAAACGAAATTGATAAAGTAGATTATGCATGTGGAGCTGTAATAGATGATAATTTAGCTGTCATTTCAGTTCAAGATCAAAAATTAAATCTGTTAAGACAAGAGGTTCCTTCTATTGTGTTTGTTGAAATACCTAGTTTATATATCCTTCAAGATATAACTCCATCAGATATAGAAAATATTGCTGTAGTTAAACATAATCCTTATTTAAATTTAAATGGAAGAGGAATTTTGGTTGGAGTTATTGATACGGGGATTGATTATTTGAATCAAGAATTTATAAGAGAAGATGATACTACAAGAATAGTAAGATTATGGGATCAATCAGTACAAAACAAAGGAGATAATGATTTATATATAGGAACTGAATATAAAGAAGATGATATTAATAAAGCTATTGCATCATATAAAGCTGGTGGTAATCCATACGATATAGTACCTAGCCGTGATGATATAGGTCATGGAACACAGATGAGCAGCATAATAGGAGCAAGAGGATATAATAAAGAAATCGAAGGCGTAGCAAGTGATTGCGATTTTTGTATTGTAAAGCTATTAGAATCTCCTTTTTTAAAGAAGATAAATAAAGAAAATGGCTTAAACTCAATTCCTATATATAATAATACAGAAGTTTTGGCTGCTATAGCATATCTTAAAAGATTAGGAGAAGAATCGCAAAGACCATTAGTTATATACTTAGGAGTAGGAGGTCAGGAAGGAAGTCACGATGGATATAATATAACATCAAGATATTTAACTTATACTGCAAGCAAACCAGGAGTTATTGTAGTTGCTGGAACTGGAAATTTAGGAGATTATGAAGGACATGCACTGGGATTTGTAAAAAATGTTAATGATGTATATAGTTCAGAGCTTCAACTTACAAAAGGAATGAAAAGATTTGTATTGTATATATGGATTCAAAAACCCAATCGAATGTCTTTAAATATAACTGCACCATCAGGAGAAAATTCAGGAGAATTTAATGCAGCAATATTTTCTTCAGAAACAAGAAAATTTTATTTGACTAACACAAAAGTAACCGTTCAATGCAACGATCCTGAAAGTTTAACTGGTCATCAAGTATATATATTAGAGTTCTCTGATATCACTTCTGGTATATGGAAATTTAATCTCAAAGGATTATTTATAACTAATGGAAGAGTAGATATATGGCTGCCAGGAAGTGGCATGGTACCTGAAGGAAGTAAATTTTTAAATTCTATTTCAAGTAATACGTTAACAATACCATCAACAGCAGAAAATATTATTACTACAGCTTACTATGACAGTTTAACTGGAGCAAAGCTTAATGAATCAGGAAAAGGATTTAATACAAACCAATGGATTAATCCTGATATTTCTACTTTAGGAACTAATATATTGACTACTTCCTTGGATGGAAAAAGTGTTTCTACTGTCAGTGGAAGTTCTGCTGCAACAGCTATAGTAGCTGGATGTTGTGCATTACTTCTTCAATGGGGTATAGTTGAGGGCAATGATTTAACTCTTTATTCTACAAAAATGAGAAGCTTGTTTATTTATGCAGCCACAAGAGAACCTAATGAAGAGTATCCAAATGAAATCTCAGGATATGGGAAAATGGATTTGTATAATATATTTAATATAGTAGGTGGAAATTATAGAGGCAATGATTTAAACAATAATATATATAGAGAAGATAAAAGTAAGATAACTTATGGAAATATGTATAGAGAAGAGGGCTATGGAGAAAATAGCATATTTTTTAGGCTGCCTGCAAAATTTTTTAATATAAGGTATATTAAATATAAATGGAGGATTATTAATAATGGCTGATAATAATGATATAAGTGGAATTATTTCTGATGAAAATTATTATATTTATACTGTTTTATATGGAGGAAAAGCTGAAGAAAAGATATATTATGATAATGGTGATATAACTCTTGTTATTATAAATGAAACTTATGCTATGGCAGTAATTAAAAATACAGTGACAAAAGATATTGGAAATACAAATATAATAGCTTCTATAATAAATAAAGCTGTAGAAGGTAATGGGATAATAATATACTATGTAGCACCTCCAGAAATATTTACGCTTCAAGAAACTTCTGCAATAGATGCTTCCGAAGTTAATTCTGTTCAACTAAATCTTCCACTGGATTTAAAGGGAACCGGAGTAACTGTAGCTATAATTGATACAGGAATTGATTATCTTAATGAGGAATTTTGTGATATAAATGGTAAGACTAGAATTAAATTTTTATGGGATCAAACTTTAAAGCCTGCGAAAGGAGAAAATGTATCTTTTGGAAGAGTATATAATAGTGAAGAAATAAATAGAGCAATAGAAGCAAAGAAAAACAATTTAAATCCATATGACATAGTTCCAAGTATTGATAAAGATGGCCATGGTACCAATATGGCAGGAATTGTTGGAGCTAGAGGTGTCAATCCTACAATCAGAGGGATGACACCAGAGTGTGATTTTCTTATAATTAAGTTGGCTCAGGCTAACAGTTATAATAATTTTTTTCCGACAAATGTAAATAAATATAATGTAGCATTTATAATTTCAGCATTAGAGTATGCAAAAGACTATGCATTAACACAAAATAAGCCTACAGTAATACTTCTTCCATTAGGAACTAATAATGGTAACCATAAAGGAAAACATATATTAGACTCTTTTATACAATCGATTTCTCAAAATGTAGGTATTGTAGTTGTAAGCGGAAGTGGGAATGAAGGAATACAGGATTCTCATGTATCAGGATTATTAGAAAAAAAAGGTGATACTGATTCCATAGAACTTATAATTGCTCCAAATCAAAAAAATATGCTTATAGAAATTTGGGTTGATCTTCCTAACATTATAGATGTAGAAATAATTTCACCATCGGGTGAGACAACAGGATTAATTCCTGCTATCCTCAATTTGAATAAAAAATATGTTTTTACTTTTGAATTAACGGATATATCAGTTTATTATTATTTGCCAGAAGAATATACAGGGGATGAGCTTATACGTATTTATTTAAGGAATCTACAAGAAGGTATATGGCGAATAAGGGTGACATTGAAGCTTGGAGATAGGGCTACATACAATGCATGGATTCTTCAAAAAGGTCTTACTGTACATGGAACTAGATTTACATCAAGTGACTCTTATGGAACTATTATGATACCAAGTGACTCTCCAGCAGTTATAACGGCAGCTGCTTATAATCAAAATAATAATAATCTCTTGGCTTATTCGGGAGTTTCTTTTAGAAATCAGTATATAAACAATATAGATTTTGCAGCAGGAGGAGTAAATACATCAACTGTAGGACTTAATAATAAGGTTGATATAATTAATGGGACGAGTCTTTCAGCAGCTGTTGGCGCAGGGGCATGTTGTTTGTTGTTTCAATGGGGAATTGTAAATAAAAACTATCCATATATGTATGCTCAAAGTATGAAGACATTCCTATCACGAGGTACATTAGAAAGAAGAGGAGATGTGTATCCAAACCCTCAATGGGGTTTCGGAATACTAAATATATATAAATTATTTGAAAATATATAATAAATATAATCCAGAATATAGGTGCGGTATAAGCACCTATTTATTTTGAAAAATTATTGCAATTATGAAACAAATGCAAAAATGCAACAAAGAGGATTTAAAAATTCACTGTAGAAAATATTAAAAGTATTGGTTAATATATATATTCTATGTAATCGATGTAATTTCATGAGAAGAAATGAATTGGCATAGGTTTTGCTATATTAATAACTAAAGAAAACTTTTATTAATGAAGGGGGAAACACAATATGGCGATGGTAAGAAAAGAAGGTACTGAACAGCCTTATATTCCAGCTGGGATATTTAAGATAAGATTACCTTTTATTCATTATCGATGGGAATTATCAGAATGTCTACAGGCGATTTTAATGTGTGCTACTTGCTTAGGTGCTATACCAGTTTTGGAGCAAATTCTTGGAGTTCCATATGAAGTAGCTTGGAGCATGGTTATTATCAATGGTTTATTTTACAACCTGCATTCATTATTAGGTGACCCAGTTGTACCAGGATGGATTACACCAGCTATACCATTAGTTACAGCATTTTTAACTTTAACTCAGCAAGGACCAGAAAGAGTGCAATCTTTAATTGCATTACAAATTTTAGTAGGACTTATTTTCTTAATCATGGGAATCACAGGACTAGCAGGAAAGATAATAGGATTTATTCCTAATGCAATTAAAGCTGGTATTTTACTTGGCGCTGGTTTTTCAGCAATCATGGGAGAATTCAAGACAGGAGGAAGATTTGGATTATATCCAATTACAGTTGGAATAGGAACTTTAATAGCATATTTCTTACTATTCTCTATTTTGTTTAAGGGTATGAAAGATAAAAGTAAACTCTGGCATACTATAGGAAATTTTGGTATGCTTCCAGCTATTATAATTGCAGTTATAATTGGACCATTAACAGGAGAGCTTCCAGCACCTAATCTAGTATTAGGATCCATTATCAAAATTCCTGATATAGGCGAGATTTTTAGGACACTAAGTCCATTCTCTATAGGTTTTCCTAGTATTTCTCAATTTATAGCAGCATTACCTACAGCAATTGCAGTTTATATTATTGCTTTTGGTGATTTCGTTTCTAGTGAACAGCTTATTAGGGAAGCTGACGAAGTAAGAACTGATGAAAAGATAGACTTTAATCCAAATAGATCAAATGTTATAAGTGCTATACGTAACCTTGTTCAAGCTATAATTTGTCCTTACGTTCCTCTTTGTGGACCTCTTTGGGCAGCAGTAACAGCAGCTGTTGGTGAAAGATATAAAGAAGGAAGAAAATCTATGGATTCAATATATAGTGGAATAGGTACATTCCGTTGGATGACATTTATATGCGTAGCACTTGTGCCTGTTGCATCATTTGTACAGCCAATACTTCCAGCGGCTCTTTCTCTTACATTAATAGTACAGGGATATGTCTGTTGTAAGATAGGACTTTCAATGATTTCTACAGATATGGAAAGAGGTATTGCTGGTGTTATGGCTGCAGTTTTAGCAACATCTGGAGCAAGCTGGGGTCTAGCAGTTGGAGTTGTTATTTATATATTAATAAAGGGTAACTTCAAAAATCCAGAGCCTATAAAATTAGAAAAATTAGAAGCATAACACTAATATTTAAATAGTTAGCTTAATATTAAATGGTGAGGATTATTTAGAGTAATAATCCCACCATTTTTCATGCGTTATAAAATAAATTGATATTAAATTTGTAGATTGTTAAGAAAGATGTAGAGGAATTAATAATGTTTATTGAGAGGTGTCTCTAAATGTGATAACATGAAATTATCTAAATTATCTAGAAAAGGGGTGTTTTAATGAAAAAGCCGCAGATAGATAAAACAGATGAATTTTCGAAAGAAAAAATAAATGTGGAAATGTTTTCAAACACAAAAGAAGCTAATGATAAATTGGATGCTATTATCGAAAACTCATTTGATGGCATATATATCACTGATGGACAAGCTAATACCATTAAAGTCAACAGATCCTATGAGAATATAACAGGGCTAAGAAAAAGGGAAGTATTAGGACATAGCATGCATGAACTTGTGAAACATAATGTGATTTCAGTTTCAGGTTCTTTAATGGCAATAAAAGAGCGTAGAGTCATCACACTGCAGCAAGAGTTTAAAACTGGACGTAAAGCTTTGATTACCAGCTCACCCGTATATGATAATAAGGGTAAGATTATCATGGTAGTCACCAATGTACGTGATTTAACGGAACTATATAATCTAAAGGAAGAAGTCCAAAAGAAAACTCAGGAAGAGATTAAATTAAGACAGGAACTAGAACATGTTAGGGAAAAGCTTATGGATGACAATATGGTTGTTCATGATAAAAGATCCTTAGCAGCATTACTATTAGCAGATAAAGTGGCTCCATTAGATGCAACTGTAATGCTTTTGGGAGAAACTGGTGTTGGAAAAGAAGTATTTGCAAAATACATATTTCAGAACAGTAGAAGAAAAGATAAGTCTTTTATCAAAATCAACTGTGGAGCAATACCAGCTAATTTAATAGAAAGTGAATTATTTGGTTATGAAAAAGGAGCCTTTACTGGAGCAAATAAAAATGGAAAGATGGGACTATTTGAAGTAGCAGATAAAGGAACTATATTTTTGGACGAAATAGGAGAACTTCCAATGTCTATGCAAGTAAAATTACTTCGTGTTCTTCAAGAGCAGGAGATAGAGCGTATAGGGGGGAGTCAGCCAATAAAGATAGATGTACGTATTATTGCGGCAACAAATCGTAATCTTGAAAAAATGGTGAAGGAGAAGAGTTTTAGAGAAGATTTATACTATAGGCTAATGGTGTTCCCTATAAATATACCGCCGTTAAGGGAAAGGACAGGAGACATAGTACCGTTATCGGAATTATTTATAAGTAATTTAAATAAAAAATATGGGTTTAGTAAACGTTTTTCTATGGAAGCTGAACAGATATTAAAAAATTATAATTGGCCGGGAAATATAAGGGAATTAAAAAACATAATAGAAAGAGCAATTATAATAAGCAATGGAGATGAAATAACTATAGATAGTATTCCTATTCAAAATAAAAGATGCAGAGGTGAAATTAAAACTCATGTCATAAATCCAAATAAAGATTTGAAGAGTGCATTAGAAGCTTTAGAGCTAGAATATATAAATAATGCATATGAAACTTATGGCAACGTAAGACAGGCAGCAGAAAGCCTTGGAATGAATGCATCTACTTTTGTTAGAAAGAGGCAAAAATATAGTGAGCATTTAGAGCAGATTAATGGTACTATGGAATAATATAAATTGATAAATTAGATAAATAAAACATCTGTATGAATTAATAACATACAGATGTTTTATTTGTGTGGATTGCTTAATGGACTAAGATTTAAATATTATTTATATGAACAATGGAATCTCTTTTCATATTCTGCAATCAACCCTTCTTTAAAGTCAGGATGTGCAATATCTATTAATGATTTAGCTCTTTCTCGAAGAGTTTTACCTTTCAAATGAGCAATTCCATATTCAGTAACTACGTAATCTATATCATTACGAGAAGTTGTTACTGTTGCTCCTTCATCTAAAAATGGAACAATCTTTGATATTTTACCTTTAGCAGCTGTAGAAGGCATTGCTAAGATTGAAGTACCGTTTTTAGCCATAGCAGCACCTCTTATAAAGTCTACCTGGCCTCCAACTCCACTTATTTGAGTAAGTCCGACAGCTTCTGAGCATGCTTGACCCATAAGGTCTACTTGAACACAAGAGTTGATGCATACTATATGGTTATTTTGAGCTATAACAACAGGATCATTTATATAATCTACTGTATACATAGCAACATCAGGATTATGGTCTACGAAATCATATAATTTCTTTGTTCCCATAAGGAAGGTAACAGCCATTTTTCCAGGAAGAAGCTCTTTTTCAGAACCATTTATTACTCCAGCCTTTACTAGTTCTACAACTCCATCAGAGAACATCTCAGAGTGTATTCCTAGATTCTTCTTATCTTTTAATGAAAGTAGAACAGCATCTGGAATTCCTCCAATACCAAGCTGAAGTGTATCTCCATCTTTGATTAAAGTAGCACAGTTACGGCCTATAGCTTTTTCAATTTCGCCTAAAACTGCAGGTTGAACTTCTGGAATAGGATTTGAATGTTCTACGAAGCAGTCTATTTCGGAAACATCTAAAAGAGAATCTCCGTAGGTATAAGGCATTTGATCGTTAACTTGTGCAATTACAAGCTTAGCGTTCTTAGCAGCTCCTTTTGTATAGTCTACAGAAACACCTAAGTTAACTTTACCATTTTCATCTGGAGGGGTTACCATGATGAGAGCAACATCAGGATGAAGCTGCTCCTCAAAAAGCCTTGGTATTTCAGAGAAGAAACAAGGTGTATAGTCTCCACGTCCGCTTTGTATAGCTTTACGTGTATTTCCGCCTACAAATAGAGAATTATGACGGAAGTGTTTTTCCATACCTTCATTACAATATTCATTTTTACCAAATGAAACCATATGGAATATTTCAACATTTTCGTACCACTCTTTATGTTCAGCCATGACGCTTAATAAATATGCAGGTTCTCCAACAGCATGTCCTACAACCACACGACTGTTGCTAGGAACCTTCTTTACAGCTTCTTCAGCTGACATAAGTCGTGAATTATATATTTCTTTCCAACTCATTATTGTACCTCCTAAAGGATGACTATTCTTCTATTTTTGCAATGGCTTTAGCAAGCTTCTTCTTCATTGCTAAATTTCCTTGACGAGCGATCATTATTCTTTGTGCTTGTGGAGATCCAGCTCCATGCATAGATTCTGTACGATATCCAACAGCAGCAGTTCCTAAAGTTAAGTTTTCTATTAATCTTAATATACGAAGACGATTTTCAGTTGTAACAGAATTTACGCCCTTTAGATATTTGTCAATGTAAGCACCTAGTTTAGGATCTCTTAAGTCTTTTTCAGAAGGAGCTGTAACCATAAGACCTCCAGCAATATCTTCTGCAAGACGAGCTATTTCATAAGGGAAACGAGTTACGTTTTGCTTACATACGTTTGCAAGTAATAGGTCTATCATATAGTTTCCAGAATTAGTTTGACTACCTTCTGCTGAACAAGCTATACCACAGCAATATAAAGTTTCGTTTAAATGAGTCATTTCAATTAATTTATCTTTGACGTGAGAAGCTCTTTGTGCTCCGTTATATTCAGCAGCAACAGCAGCAGCTCCTATTAAAACATCACCAACACCAACTTTACATCCGCCATAAGATTGTCTATGATATCCAGCAAAACGTTCAACTAAAACACCAGCAAATTCATATTCACCATTTAAGAATATTCTATCGTTTGGAACAAAAACATCATCAAATATAGTAAGTGCTTCGACTCCGCCAAACTCAGAGTTTCCAACATCTATTGATGAACCTTCAAGCTTACGTGTATCACAAGATTGACGTCCTATAATCATAATTATGCCTTCAGTGTCTGTAGGGATAGAGAAAGAAACAGCGTAGTCCTTATCATCTTCACCCATAGATATAGTCGGCATTACTAATACTTCATGAGAATTAACTATACCTGTTTGGTGAGCTTTAGCACCACGAACAACTATACCATCAGGTCTTCTTTCAACAACATGAAGAAAAAGATCTGGATCAGCTTGAGCGTGAGGAGCAAGTGATCTATCTCCTTTAGGGTCAGTCATAGCACCATCAACAGTTAAATCGTTTTCTTGTGCGTACTGTAAGAATTTCTTAAAGTTTTCATGATAGTGAGTTCCGTGCTTAGCATCTGTTTCAAAAGTAGTACTGAAAACTGAATTGAAGGCATCCATTCCAACACATCTTTGGAAACATGCAGCAGTTTTTTGTCCACAAAGTCTTTGCATTTTAACTTTCTTTATCAAATCACTTGTGTTTTGATGAATGTGTGTGAAACGGTTTATTTTTTCACCAGTAAGTACTGAAGTAGTAGTCATTAAATCCTCATACTCTGGCATTTGTGCAAGATCATAAGTTGCCTTAACTGAATTTAATGATGGTCTCAAAATAGGATTGTCCACAGGATTTTCAATTTTTTCTCCAAACATATAAATTTGAAGATTTAACTTTCTTAAACTTTCGATATACTGTTCACCTGTCATTAATGCCATAATGAATCATCCTCTCTTATTTAAAATTTATTTTTTATAATTTAAATTGTCTATACTTTTTTATTAAGCAAATGCTGTGCCAAAACAGAAAATTCATAAAAGTTACTACAAAACTCTTGTAAAACAATAAAAAAGAGGATAAATGGTTGAAGGTGAAATAAGATATCGTTGCATAAATGCAACTGTACTTCATAAATGCAACGATTTTTCATGGTAAAGATAACTAAATAAAATGGAATGAGGTAATATATAGTTTCATATTGCTAAAAATAATTGGCATTATATTTGCTACTATATAATAGTTAATAGGAGGTAGTTAAAATGATAAAGAAGATAGAAAATATATTAGAAAATGATGTTAGACCGATTTTGTTAAGTCATGAAGGAAACGTTAAAATATTAGAATATAGAGATGGAATTTTAAAAATAAAGCTCACAGGAAAGTGTTCAGGATGTCCTTCAGCAAATATAACTACTGAAGAAATCATAAAAAAAGCAGTAATGGATAAGTGCGATGAGGTTAAGGATGTAGTATTAGTAAATGAGGTAAGTCCAGAGCTTATAGATATGGCAAAGAAAATATTGAATCATGAGATATTACATTAAAGGAGAAAGATATGGATATTGGAATTAAATTCTGCGGAGGATGTAATCCAAGATATAATAGAATACAGTGTGTTGAAAAGATAAAAGCCAAGTTTCCAGAGCATAGTTATGTAACCCAAAAAGATAAGAAGGTATGCGACATTTGGCTCATTATATGTGGATGTTCCAGGTCGTGTGCTGATTCAGAGGACTTAATTTCTTTAAAAAAGAAGTTTATTTTAAAGAGTTTCAAAGATTTTGATATGGTGAGAGACTATTTAGAAAAAGAGCAAAATGAAATAGGAGAGGAAGAAGATATCAAATGGAAAAATCCAATTAATGATAAATTACCACCTGCTCTTCAGGGAAGAAAGGAATTAATCCTTGGTGAAAAAAAAGAAATGAATAGAACAATAACGCAGGAGGATTTAATAAGCTTTGCTAAGCTGACTGGTGACTATAATAGAATGCATATGGATAAAGAATTTGCAGCTAAACAGTGGTTTTTAAAGCCTGTAGTTCATGGAGTATTTGTTGCAAGTTTTATATCAACTATTATGGGTATGGACCTTCCTGGATCAGGAACAATACTTATGAAAGAAGAACTTGAATTTCTAAAGCCGGCCTTTATAGGGGATAAAATCACCACAGAAGTTACATTTTCAAGGTGTGAAGAGTATAAAAGGCATTACATTGGAGAGTTTAAAGGAATTTGTAAAAATCAAAATGGCGATATATTAGTTCAAGGAAAATGCACTCAAATGATGATGAAAAATTTATTTTTAGTTAAAAATTTAGCTTGAAACAAAGATTAGAAAGGCGATGGGGAATATGACAAATTTAGAAAAGTACAATAAGATTTTTATGGTTTCATTTAATAAGAAGGTAGAAGAACTTCCTAAGCTTCGTTATCGTGGCTTTGAGGAATGGGATTCAGTTGGACATATGGAACTTATGTCTGCATTAGAGGAAGCATTTGATATAATGATGGAGACACCAGATGTTCTTGATTTCACATCTTATGAAAAAGGTAAGATAGTTTTAGGAAAGTATGGTGTTGAAATAAATTAATTATAGAGAGTGATTAGATATGACAGAGATTTTAAGATTAGAGGACAAACTAACAACCAGTAACTGCTATATTATAGAGGAAAATAAAAAGGCTTTAATAATTGACCCAAATAATTTTTTAATGATAAAACGTGTATTAGAGGAAAAAGAGTTGGAGCCTCAGATTGTTATTTTGACTCATGAGCATTGTGACCATATGCAGGGGTTAGAAGAACTCCGCAAGCATTATAAAGTAACGCTTATTGCGAGTGAGGAATGTAGCTACGGAATTCAAAATGATAAGCAAAATATGTCTAGGATGATGGAAGTGTATCTCTATTTTAAAAATAAAGAAAAGGTTATTAATAGCTATAAACCATTTGTATGCAGACCAGCAGATGAAACTTTCAAAACTGAAAAAGTAATTAAGTTTGCAAATCATGAACTTAAGATGTTTTCATTGCCAGGGCATACCTTGGGAAGTACTTGTATAGTTATGGATGATGAAAATCTGTTTAGTGGAGATTATTTATTAGAAGAAAAAGTCATAACGAGACTTCCAAGCGGAAGCTCAATAGACTATGAAAGTAAAGCCAAACCATGGCTTAAATCTTTACCTATTGGAATCAAAGTATTTCCTGGGCATGGTAAAGAGTTTATATTGACGGAGGATGTGATGAGAAATCATGAATTATGATTTGTTACTTCAAGAAAAGCCGTATTCAATGAACCAAGAAGAAAAGGAAAAATATTATATTTCTTACATGAAAGAGCTTACTGCATATCATAAAAAGTTTTGTAAATCTTACAGAAATATTTTGGATATGCTGTGCTACGATGAAAAAAGTATAAATGAACTAAAAGAGATTCCTATGATTCCAGTAACGCTGTTTAAAAAGTATGGCCTTTTTAGCATAGATGAGGAAGATATATTTAAAGTGATGACATCTTCAGGTACCACAGGTCAAGAGGTATCAAAAATATTTTTAGATAAAAAAACAGCAGAATATCAGCAAAAAACTTTATTTAATATTGTGAGTGATTTTATAGGACCAAAGCGAATTCCTATGATAATAATAGATTCACCAGAGGTATTAAAAAACAGAGCAATGTTTTCAGCAAGAGGTGCTGGAATTCTTGGGTTTTCTATTTTTGCATCACAGCGTATCTATGCATTAGATAAAGAGATGAGATTTGATGTGGAAAAGGTTAAAAGTTTTTTAGAAAAACATAAAGACGAAAAGATTTTGATCTTTGGATTTACATATATGATATGGGAATATTTCTATAAGGTACTGAAAAGAGAAGGTATAGATATAGATTTATCTAATGGAATTTTGATTCATGGTGGAGGATGGAAGAAACTTAAAGATAAGGCTGTAAGTAAGGAAGTTTTTAAAAGTGAATTAAGAAATATCTGCAAAATAGATAATGTTCACAATTATTACGGCATGGTAGAACAGACTGGCTGCATTTACATGGAATGTGAATATGGTCATCTTCATGTCAGTAGTTATTCAGAAATTATTACTAGAAAAATGAGAGATTTTGAAATTTGTGATATTGGAGAGGAGGGCGTGATACAGGTTATTTCTCCTATGGCTGAATCCTATCCAGGACATTCTATACTTACAGAAGATAAAGGTGTTATTTTGGGAATTGATGATTGTCCTTGTGGGAGGAAAGGAAAATATTTTGAAGTGACAGGTCGTATTAAAGCGGCAGAAATAAGGGGGTGCAGTGATACCTATGAGATATGAAGATGAGGTTGATGTATTTAAATGCAACTTTTTTCATAAAGCTTCAAATATGGAAATACTTAATGAGATAAAATGTCTTGCTGGCGTTGAGAGACCAGTGATATTTCCTATGAGGGCATTTAGTGATGAAATCATAGATTTTCTTAATGAATTATCAGAATGTATTAGAAGAAATGAAGTTCTAAGGAGAAATGAAGAAGCAGCAGCCTTTGGATTTTGGTGTCGTAAATCTCATTTATTAGATATGAAAAAGAAATATGATAATGAAGAAAATAAAATTGGATTAGGATTGATATTTCATATAGCTCCATCAAATATTTCAACAGTATTTGCCTATTCTTTTGCTATAGGATTATTATCTGGAAATGCAAATGTTGTTCGAATTTCTAAAAGAAATTCTGATACTGCCATGGAAATTTGTGGACTATTACAAGAGTTGTTTAGGAATCCTAAATATGAAAATATAAAAAAGAGAACATCTATAATAACTTATGAAAAGAACAAAAGTATAACAGATGGATACTCTGATTTATGTAATGGAAGAGTGATTTGGGGTGGAGATAAAGCTATAAATGAAATTAGAAAATCTCCATTAAAGCTTATGGCAAAGGAAATAATATTTCCCAATAGATATTCACTATGTATATTGAACACACTTTATATTTTGAATATGGAAAAAGAAGAATTAGAAATACTTGCACACAAGTTTTACAATGATACCTACAACATGGACCAAAATGCTTGTTCTAGTCCTAAAATTATTTTTTGGAGCGGAGGGAATAGCAAGGAGAAAAGAGAAGCACAAAATAAGTGGTGGAAGTTTGTTTATAAAGAGGCTTCGAAATTGTACAACCTTAGTGAAAATAAAGTGAGCTTAAAATACTCCACTCTATGTGAATGTGCTATTAATTGTGAAGAAATACAGAGAGTTAAAAGATATGATAATCTTTTATATGTAGTTGACTTAAAAGAAGTACCAGCAAATATAGAAAGTTTAAACGGCAGGTTTGGATTGTTTTTTCAATATGAATTAATAAATATAAAAGAAATAGAATCTTATGTGAATGAAAGAGTTCAAACCTTAACTTATGAAGGTTTTGACAAAAACTATCTTATAAACTTTGTAATAGAAAACCACTTAAAAGGTATTGATAGAATTGTACCTATTGGACAAGCAATGGACATGAATGTTGTGTGGGATGGTATGAATCTAATTGAGAGGTTATCGAGAAGTATCATGTAAAAGTGAGGGTATGAATATGATGTATTTTGAAAAAAATTCTCAGTACAAAAATAGGATAATGCTTATAGATGATAAAGGAAGTAAGGTTACCTATGCTGATTTAGATCACTTTTCAGAAAAGGTATCGTACTATTTAAAGCCTAGAAAGCTTTTATTTCTTCTTTGTGAAAATACCATAGGTTCTGTTATGACATATTTAAGTTCCCTGAGAAATAAAGTAGTACCACTTTTATTAGATTCTCATATGGGAAATGATATGTTGAAAAATTTATGTGATATATACAAACCTGATTACATTGTAATACCTGAGAACATGGGCATTAGCATAGATGAAGGTAAACTTTTATTTCATGAATATAAATATGATTTTTATTACATCGATCAGCAAGAAGAAACAATTTTAAATCATGAAATAGCACTTTTAATGACTACATCAGGAAGTACTGGCGGAGCGAAACTCGTAAGGCAGAGCTATAAAAATATAGACAGCAATGCAAAATCTATTGCAGAATATTTAAATCTTACTGAGGAAGAAAGACCTATAACGACGCTTCCTATGAATTACACCTATGGACTATCTATGATAAATAGCCACGTACTGGTAGGAGCTACCATACTTTTAACTAAATACTCATTATTTGAAAAGGAATTTTGGAACTTTCTTAAAGAGCAGAAAGCAACTTCCTTTGGAGGAGTTCCCTATACCTATCAAATTTTAAGAAGACTTGGATTTACTAAAATGGAGCTTCCATCTTTAAAAACAATCACTCAAGCAGGAGGAAAGCTTCCAGAAAGACTTCATAGAGAATTTGCAGAGTATGCCGAGAAAAATGAAAAGGCATTTATAGTAATGTATGGTCAAACAGAAGCTACTGCAAGGATGTCTTATCTTCCTTTTCAGTATTCTTTAGAGAAATGTGGAAGTATAGGACTTGCAATACCAGGTGGAGAATTTTCTATTATAGATGATGATGGTAAAGAAATAACTACAGTGGATACTATAGGGGAATTGATATATCGTGGACCTAATGTTACCTTAGGATATGCTAAAGAGAGAAGTGACCTTGCGAAGGGTGATGAAAGAAAAGGAGTTTTATTTACTGGAGATTTAGCAAAGAGAGACTCAGATGGTTTTTATTATATAGTTGGACGAAAAAAGAGATTTTTAAAGATATATGGCAATAGGGTGAATTTAGACGAAGTAGAGCAACTTTTAAAACAAAGATTTGAAGATGTAGATGTTGCATGTACAGGAGTGGATGATAAATTATTTATAGCTGTAATTTCTGAAACTCATGACATAGAAAATGAAATGATAAAATATCTTCAAGAAAAAACAAGGCTTAATCCTCATGCTTTTTCTGTTGCATTTGTAGATGAGATACCCAAAAATAAATCTGGGAAAACTTTATATAAAGAGTTAAAAGAAATTTTAGAGAGAAAATTTAATGAATAAAAGAGATGATAAAATTTTATCTATCATCTCTTTTTTATGTTAGCATTAGTTCGTAATTTTACTGTGTTTTTTCTAGATAGTCTTTTCTTTATCAAATTTCATTATTATAAACATAGCCATAAGACATACAAGGATGGTCAAAGTTCCATAGGCCATTGACAGCTCAATGTCATACTCTTGCATAGAACTTACCATAGCTATAGAAATCGGACGATTATATATTCCATATAGTAGAGCAGAACAGGTATATTCACCTATAGTACGGATAAATACTAAAGCAGCACTTGAAATTATAGCTGGCATAACTACAGGGGCTGTAATACTTATAAAAGTTTTGACTGGTCCTGCACCAAGACTTCTAGATGCATGTTCTAGTGAAATATTGAAGCTTTCCATGGCTATCTTGTTAGTTCTTATCATTAATGGTAGAGAAATTATTATATAAGCTAGTGGAAGAATCCAAAAGGTTCCTATAAGTGATGTATTGAATGAAAATATATTTTTCACATTAAAGGAATTAATTAGGTTGATTCCAATAGTACTCACAGGCATAGCCCAAGGAAGCATTGCTAAAAATAGCACAACTGAATTATATTTAGTTTTATTTTTGGCCAGAAAATATGATAATGGCAATGTAATTACAAGTAAAACTATTACTGTTATAAATGACATTGTGATACTATTTATAAAAGGTTTTAATACTCTGGCTGTTGAAAATATTTTTATATAATTATCAAAAGTAAACTCCTTAGGGAAGATTTCTACCATCATTGATCCTTTCTCTGCAAAGGATAAAAATATTATTCCTGCTATTGGGAGTATGATGACTAATAGGATTATTGTCAGGAGTATTTTCAAGATGTATCTTAAAGCAGGATTTTTAATTTCTTTTGCTTCAATTGGAACATTTCTTACTGATGATTCAAAAGTATATTTCTTTTCGTAATACTGAATAATCATCATTACTGATAGCCCCATAATAAGCAGTATAACCACTTGAAGGGATGCTATATTCATAAAATTATTTGCTTTTGAGCGAACTATTTGGGTAGTTAAAACCCTGTAACCTCCACCTATGAGATTAGGAGCTGAAAAGGAACCTATTCCAGAGATAAACGTCACTATAGCCGAAGACAATAAAGCTGGAGCTATTGATGGAATTATTATAGTAAATAGGATTTTTATTTTAGAAGCACCTATACCTCTCGCTGCTTCAATAGTAGAGTAATCTACATATTTCAAAGCTATAGAAGTGTTTAAATAAAAATATGTGTATTGAGTACAAGCATGAACAAACAAGATACCGCTAAGACCATTGAAATTATATGGAACTTCTGAAAGATTAAAGATACATTGCAATGCCTTTGTTATTATTCCGCTTTCTCCGTATAGTTGAATAAATGCAATTACAATTATTAATCCTGGCACCATCATAGGACTTAGCAAAAGGGCATTAATAAGTTTTTTATTTTTAACTTTTACAAAACTCATGTAAAAAGCCAATGCGGTTCCTATTAAGCCACAGATAATTGCAGTAAAGAGTCCCATTATAAAGGTTTGTTTAACTATTTGAAAGCTATTGGGATTTTTAAAAAATTCAATATAATTTCCAAAATTCATGCCGCTATCAGTTTCAAAACTTGAAAATACCGTATTTAGCATTGGTAAAAAAACAAATCCTATTAAGAACCAAAACACAGCAAAATAAAATATTACTTTTAAAACTCGTCTTAAAAGCAAGCTTTCTTTATTCAAAACTACCAATCCTTTCTATTAATAATTAATTAATGTAACTTTAACTAAGTCACCAACATTTTTTATATGTCCATCATTTAATTGAATTATAGAAAGGACCTTGTTTGAAACAGATACTTTGTATTCGATAAAACCTCCATTAAAGGTCTTTTTTAATACTTTTCCTTCAAGACCATAGCTATTATCTATTGGAAGAAGCTTAAATTTTTCAGGGCGGATATAAAGAGAATTTTGTTCAGTCTTTATTCCAAAAGCAGAGGCTTCATCTTTTGATAATATAGTAGATTCACCAACAAAGTTTGCAACGAATTCATTTATAGGAGAATTATATATTTCTTCTGGAGTTCCCTGTTGAATACATCTACCATCTTTTATAACGGCAATTTTATCTGAAATAGAAAGTGCTTCCCTCTGATCATGAGTTATAAAAAGAGTGGTTATTTTTAGTTTTTGCTGGAGACTACGAATTTCTTCTCTCATTTTTTCTCGAAGAGCAGCATCAAGATTCGACATTGGTTCATCTAAAAGAAGCACATTAGGCTCAATTGCTAAAGAACGAGCAAGTGCAACTCTTTGCTGTTGTCCACCAGATAGCTCTGATATTTTTCTCTTTCTATATTCGTACATTCCAACCAAATCAAGATAATGTTTTAGACGATGATCTAATTCAGTTTTATTAAGTTTCCTTATTTTTAATCCATAAAGAATATTGTCCTCTACATTCATATTTGGAAAAAGAGCATAGTTTTGAAATACTGTTCCTATATTTCTTTTTTCAGATGGAAGAGACGTTATATTATCTTTATTTAAAAGAATAGAACCCGTTGTTGGCTTTATGAAACCTGCAATAATTCTAAGAAGCGTAGTCTTTCCACATCCAGAAGGCCCTAGAAGAGTAAAAAGTTCGCCATCTTGTATTTCTAAATTTATATTATGAAGTACTTCGGTTTTTCCGAAGCTATGATTTATATCTTTTAAAATAACTTTTCCCATAATATCTCCTTTTTTATAGCACAAAAAATAGTGAGGAATTTCTTCCTTACTATTTTCGGCTTAAAGCTGTTATATTATTTTTTAGTAACCTTTTTATTTGCATCTAATATTTCATTATCAAATTTTTGAAGCCATTGGCTTTGATTTTTAGATACAACAGACCAGTCTGTGTCCATAGCTTTATATTCTGTCTGCATCCACTCAGGAGAATCTTTAAGAGCAGATTTTAATGTTGGTATACGACCAAAATCATTAGCTACCTTAGACTGCATTTCTGCGCTTCCTGCAAATTCAACAAAAGCTTTTGCTGCATTTGGATGAGGAGCATTTTTTATTGCTGCTATACCATCTGTTATTACAACAGAACCGCTTTTAGCATCTATGACTTCTAAAGGCATGTTATTTTTATCTTTATTTTGAGTTATAGCACTTAATACAGAAAATCCTATAGCAGCTTCATCTTTACCTATAGCTTGGAATAACATAGTATCATTATTATAGTAATTTTTCATATTTGCGTCTAAACCTTTAAGATATGTCCATGCATCGTCAATCTTGCCTTCCTTTTCATAGCCATATATCAATGCCATTAAAGTTGAACGTATAGAAGATGATGCTGTATCTCTTGAAACTATTAAGTTTTTGTATTCAGGTTTTGTAAGATCAGACCAATCTTTTGGAGCTTTATCCTTAGATAACATTGATGTGTTATAGAACATCATAACAGGAGTCTTTATTGTTCCATACCATGCTCCATCTTTATCTTTAAACATTGGGTCAAGTTCACTTGCCCAAGATGGAGTTGTTGACTGAAAAAGACCTTCATTTGTCATTTCCATAAATAATGAAGATGCACCTCCAAACATTATATCTGCTTGAGGATTTTCCTTTTCTGCTCTAACACGATCAGCTAATTCACCTTTTAAATTAACAAATTCAACTTTTACACCAGTTTTTTCGGTAAATGCATCTGAAACTTCTTGAAGTAAGTTTTCTGGATGTGTTGAATAGATCACTAAATTTTCTTCTAATTTTGCATCTTTATCTGCAGTTTCATCTTTTTTACTGGTTCCGCATCCTGCTAAAGTAAGACCCATAGTAGCAGCCAATAAGAAAGATACAATTCTTAATTTTTTCATTTTGCCACCTCGTAATCGATTTTATATTAGTTTCTTAAGAATGTTTCATGAATATACAAAATATTTCGTAAAACATTGAAAATTGTAATATCTACGTCTAAAGTCTAACTAAAATTTATTATATATGCAACATGTTTAGAAAATTTATATATTTTAATTTTCTATAGATAATTATATATATATAGAAAAATATAATATTGATATATTTTTTACATAATCTAGGTGATTACATGTTGATTTAGGTTGTCCAACATGATATACTTTCTCAAAATATGATATATATTTATAGATAATTTGAAAGGAAGTTATTTTTATGCTTATAGATTTACATATGCATGAGTCAACTTGTTCGAAAGACAGCTTTTTAAAATTAGAACGTATAGTCGAATTAGCGAAAGAAAAAGGACTTGATGCTATTTGTATAACGGATCATGATAGCATGGGATTAAAGGAATTCGCTGAAGATTGTTCAAAGAAAATTGGATTTCCTATTTTTGTAGGCGTTGAATATTTGTCTCTTCAAGGAGATATAACAGCTTGGGGAATAGACAGCTTTCCAGAGAAAAGAATAGAAGCTCAGAAGTTTATAGATTTGGTGAATGAACAAAATGGATTTTGCGTAGCATGTCATCCTTTTAGAAATAATAATAGAGGACTTGAAGAAAACTTAAAGACTGTTAAAGGATTAGGTGGAATTGAAGTTTTAAATGGAAGTACTGATATGGAAGCTAATAGAAAGGCTCTAAAATACTGTAAAGAGCTTGGACTACAGATGGTAGGAGCTAGTGATTCTCACTGGGAATCTGCAGTGGGAAAATATGTAACTTGGATTCCAGAAGACGTTACTACATTAGAAGATTTTATAAGAGTAATGAAAAGCAAAAAAAGTAAACCAGCTATATGGAAGGAAGACCACTATGAAGTGGTAGATGAATTTTAATATTGATATATGTAAGGAAGTGGAGTAATCACTTCCTTATTTTTTATGATAAAAATTGATTTCTATACTCTGATGGTGATATGCCTGTGTATTTTTTAAAGGTTCTACAGAAATAACTTTGGTCTTTGAAACCTACAGAAATAGCCACATTTAGTATTGAATAAGATCTATCTTTCAAAAAATTCTTACTCTTTTCAATTCTATACTTATTTAAAAACATTATGATAGAATCACCTGTTTCTTTTTTAAATATATTACAAAGATAATTTTTGCTGATTTTAATATGTCTGCATATAGTATCAACATTCAAATTGCTACTATAGTTTTGATGGATATAATCTATAGTATCTATGACATAGATAGAATAATTTACGCCATTTGAGGATGTTAAAAAATTTTTTTCAAAAATTAATAATATGAATTGTGTCAAATAACTTATGCAATCTCTACTTCTTAAAGGAATATTATATTTAGGTATAGCTAAATCAACATAGAATGGTCCTATTGCAAAATAAATATTATCTTTTGACGGTGTATCTAATCTAATTAATGGAATTATAATATTATTTTTATGACAGATAACATATGAGTTTGAGTGAAAAGTACATGTTAGAAGCCTGTCTTTAAGATGAATATTTTTTAATATTTCTAAACTATCTTTAGTATGACCAGATTCTCCTAATTGATTATAATTTTTATCAAAAGCTTTTATAGGAATGTTAGTACAAGTATTAAACAATTTACAAACATAATTAATTGAACACACCTTAAAATCTCCTTATATAAAAGTAATATTGTATTAATAAAAAGTAATATTGTACAAAATGTTAAGGAAAAAACATGGTACAATAATATTAATGAAAATGATTATCAATTATAAATAATTATCAATTATTTAATTGGAAAAGTCAAGAATAAGGGGGAGAAAAATGATTAGTAAAAAAATACAGCAATTGATAGCAGGTGCATTGGTGATGGGAGTAGTTTTAGGAACGGCTCCTATTAAAGTGTATGCTGCAGAAGGAAATAGAAGCATCGGAATTGAGCATAAAAGTGGATATAAAGATGGAATATACCATGTTAAAAATAAAACAGAATATATAGACCCATCTAATGAAACAGGAAACAGCATGGCAAGAAATGCCTTGAAAGAGAATACTAATGTTAAGATCGAAAACGGAAAATATAGGATTACATTCTCTTTTAATGATATGCTATATCAGTTTATGAAGGATATAAAAATTTTCTCGGGAGATAAGGAATTAGAGGCAAAAATAAATGATGAAAAAAAATCTGCCACATTTGAATCAGATTCTATAAATGAAAAGTTAAGAGTGGACATGTTCATAACTATGATGAATAGAAAAGTATCATTTTATGTAACTCAAGATATAGGTACTATGGAACTAGAAAATGAGGCGCCAACTATAGAAGCAAGTGATATAAGCATAACCATAGGAGATAGTTTGAATTTGTTAGATAAAGTTAAAGCTTCTGATAAAGAAGATGGAGAAGTTAATGTAGAAATTGTTTCAGATACAAGCAAATTCTTAAAAGGAAATGTAGCAATAAAAGCTGGAACATATGATGTTGAGTATAAAGCTGTAGATAAGACCGGATTAGAAACAAGAAAAAAAGTTAGTGTTACAGTAAAAGATATAGTTAAAGATAATTTAGAGCAAGGAAAATATTCTATAAAAAATACTGTTGAATATATAGGCGATGGAAATGCTCAAATTGGTAATGAAATGGCTAGAAAGACTTTAGAAGAAGTTTCGTTTTTAGAAATAAAAGATGATGAAAAACTATTGACACTAAAGTTCAATAAAGATCAATTTAAATTTATTGGAGATGTTAATATCACTGTAGATGGCAAAGAAGTTGAAGTGGACTTAAATAGAGAAAAAGCAGAGGCTGTTATTAAAGTTCCTTCCATTAATTCTGATATAAGAGTTAGCGTAGCGGTTAGCATTATGGGAAGAACAACTACATTTAAAACTTCGCTATTGGAAAATACGCTTACAAAAATTGATGATACTTCCACATCAAAGCCAGAAGAAGAAACTATTAATCCAGGAACTACTGAAACAAAACCAAGTGTAGATGAAAATAAAACTGAAATAAAGGTTGTAAAAGGAAAACTATATTCTATAACTAATGAGGTTCATTACCAAGATAAGAATTCTATAGGACAGTCTATGGCAAGACAATATCTTGATAAGTTATCCTATATAGAGGAAGTGGAAGGTAAAAGATATTTAAATCTAACTTTTAGTGGCATAGAATATATGAGCAAACATAGATTTTTTATAAATAATCAGGAGATATCGTATAAGAAAGTGTCAGATGACGGAAAGAAAGCTACATTTAGATTTGAAATTCCAAATTTAGATGCAAGAATAAAAGTAAAAATGTATGTAGCACCTATGGGCAGAGATGTAGAGTTTGATGTGACATTAAACAAAGATACATTAAAGTTTATAAAAGAATATTCCGTTAAGACTCTTCCACAAACTGGAGGAATGGTAGATAGCAGTTTGTTGTTTATGTTAGGTTCAACATTGATTGGATCAGGAGCTTATCTAAGAAAGAAAAAATAAGATTAATAAAAAGGAGAATTTTCTCCTTTTTTAAATTTAAATATCTAAGGGAGATATTATGAAAAAAATAAAATCCAATATTTTAATTTTAGCAGGCTTTATTATTTTAATATCAGCCTTTAGTTTTAAGCTAATTAACTTTATAGAAGAAAATAAAAGTAAAAGTGAGCTAGAGTCAAAAGTATCTGATATTAAATCCAATAATATCAAATCTAGCGATGTCTATAAAAATATACAATCTGGTGATAAAATTGGCAAACTAAGTATTCCAAGTTTAAATATAGAGGGAATTATAGTCGAGGGAGTAGAAAACGAGGAAATAACCCATAATATAGGCCATTTCAATAATACAGCAATGCCTGGTGGAAATGGGAATTTTTCAATAGCAGGACATAGTAGCACTGTGTATACAAATGTATTTAATGAAATAGATAAAATAAAAAATGGAGATAAAATTGTAATAGATGCATTAAACGGAAACTTTGTTTATGAAGTTGTAGATAAATTTGTAGTAGAGCCAGAAGAAACAAGTGTTTTAAATGGATATAGTGACAAGAAAGAAATCACTATAGTTACATGTACAGCAAAAGGAAAAGAAAGATTGATTGTTAAAGGAGTTTTAAAATAGGAGGAAAATATGAAAATAAAAAGAATGATCACATTATTTATTGCCATAGCTACAGCACTTACTATGTCTGCATGCAGCAATGAGGAAAAAACTGATAAAAATATAAAAAAAGAAGATGATAAACCAATTGTTGAGGAGCAGAAAGATACTGTTGTAGCTACATCTGTAGCTGTAGTTGAAATATTAGATAAATTAGGAGTGAAATTAGCAGGGGTTCCCGAAACCTCCTATACTCTTCCTGATTCTACGAAAGAAGCTACCAAAATAGGAAATCCAATGAATCCAGATATGGAAATAATAAAATCTTTAAATCCAACAGTTACAGTTGCGACAGATACTCTTGGACAAGACTATAAAAATCTATTTGAATCAAATAATATTCCAAGTATATTTGTAGATTTAGATAGCGTAGATGGTCTAAAGAAAAGCATAAAAGATTTAGCAAAAAGATTTAATAAAGTTGAAGATGGAGACAAGATTTTAAAAGAATTAGAAGAGAAGGAGAATTCTTTTAAAGATTCATCAAAATCATCGCAATCAGCTAAAAATATAATGATAGTTTTTGCGGCTCCAGGTGGAGTGAATATGCTTGCTACAGAGGAAAGTTATATTGGTAATTTAGTTAAAATTGTTGGAGGAGAAAATGTAGTAAAAGAAACTTCTGGACCATTTGTTTCATATAGTAGAGAAGCTTTATCCCAAATGAATCCTGACAAAATCATAGTTATGACCCATGCAATGCCGGAAAAGACTGAAAAAGAATTTAAAGAGACATTAAATACTGATGCTGCATGGAAAGATATTAAAGCAGTGCAGGATGGAAAGGTAGAATTTTTAGATAGAACTTATTTTGGAATGAGTGCGAACTTAAAAGTAATAGAAGCATTGGATATTTTAAGTGACATAATATATAAGTAAAAGAAATATAAGGTGGCATATGAAGAAAATAAGTGAAAAAAAGAAAAGAATATATATAGTCGCTTCCTTATTAATATTGGCAGGGCTTATTTTATACTCTTTAAAGGTTGGCAGTATAAATATATCTTTCAGTGAATTAGTAGAGGGATTTTTAAATAATGCTAATGAAGGTAATATAAAGATAATAAAAGACATAAGAGTTCCAAGAGTGCTATCTGCAGTATTGATTGGATGCAATCTTGCAGTTGCAGGTGTGCTTTTACAAGCCGTAATAAGAAATCCATTAGCGGATCCTTATATAACAGGTATATCATCAGGAGCTTCCCTTGTAACAGTTCTGATAATGATTTTTATACCATCTCTTAATATGGTTAGACCGCTCATGGGATTTATGGGAGGAGCAATATCCTGTGCTGTTGTTTATACATTTGCCTTTAAAAGAGAATTATCACCTATTCGTATCGTTCTAGTTGGATCAGCAGTAAATGCACTTCTAGGAGGAATAACTTCTCTTATGACCACAAGTGCAGGTATAGGAGGAAACAGCATCCAACGATGGCTCACGGGAAGTTTGGCAACAATAAAAGTAAATGATTTAAAAATCCTATTTTTCTATTCTTTTCTTGGAATAATAGCAGCTCTATTTTTAAGCAAAAACTGTAATATTATTAGTTTAGGTAGAAAGAATGCCAAAAGTTTAGGGGTAAATACGGATTTTCAAATGATATTTATAACAGGAGTTGCAGTGTTTTTATCAAGTGTATCAACAGCTATAGGTGGAACAATATCCTTTGTTGGACTGATAGTTCCACACATGTGCAGAATTATTATAGGATCAGATCATAAATATTTAATTCCATTCTCTGGAATAGTAGGAGGGATACTTCTACTTTTAGGGGATACTCTTGGTAGAGGAATTATGAAGCCTAATGAAATTCCAGTAGGAATTATAATGTCAATAATAGGGGCACCATTCTTCTTATATCTTTTGAGGAGGAGTGATTTAAAATAGAACTAGAAGCAAGAAATATAAGTTTTTCTTATGAAGGGAAATCTTTTATAAAAAAATTAAACTTAAATATTGAGGAAGGGAAAATTACTACGATAATTGGACCAAACGGAAGTGGAAAATCAACATTACTTTCTTTGCTATGCGGAATAAATAAAAGTATAAGTGGTGATATACTGGTGAATAAAAAAGATATAAGAAAGATAAAAAATAAAGAATTAGCTAAGATTATATCTACTGTCCATCAGCAAAACTCAGTTCCAAGTGATTTAACAGTTTATGAGCTTGTTAAATACGGCAGAATGCCATACAAAAAAGCATTTGAAGGCTTTAATGATGAAGATGAAGAGATAATTCATTGGGCTATCAAATCAACCGGCATGGAAAAATTTCTTGATAAAGAAGTCATGTGCTTGTCAGGTGGAGAAAGGCAGCGAGCTTTTATAGCTATGGCATTAGCACAAAAGACTGATATATTGGTTTTGGACGAGCCAACCACTTACTTAGATATATATCATCAAATTCAAGTATTAGATATAGTTAAGAAGTTAAATAAAGACAATAAAACTACTGTCTTAATGGTACTCCATGATATAAACCAGGCACTGCAATATAGCGATAATATCATAATTATGAATGAGGGAAAGATAATAGCGCAAGGAAGAAGTGAAGAGGTTATAAATTGTAATATAATAAAAAGAGTTTACGGAGTAAATGGTATAATAAAGACAGATGAAGATATTAAAAGAAGTTATTTTATTCCTGTAGAAAGCGTATGCAATATGTAATTGTTTCATAAAAAGTATAATGGGTTTAGAATTGATGGACTTCATTTTAATCTGAAAAATCTTAAGAAAATATATAAAAGATAAGAAAAAAGCAATCTGTTAAACTTAAATAACGGATTGCTTTTTATATATGATATTATCATTCCACATAAACAAAATGTTCTACCTTATTTAATCCCTGAGTAAGATATTTTTTTGCTTCAATAGGATATAATTCTATAGTTTCTATGTCTTTAGTATCAATCCAAGAGAATTCTAATTTAAATGACTCATCATCTAATTGCTCTGTCCCTAAAAATGTTCCATCAAGAGGTATAGTTATCTTATCCATTAGCAATATATTATAAAATAAACATATCTGATGACATGGCTTATCTCCCCATGGAAAGAATATTTCACCAACCCATCGTAATTCATCTACCTTTATATCTGCATTTATTTCTTCTTTAAATTCACGCACTAATGTTTCTTCGTTTGTTTCGCCAAGGGCAACATGACCACCTGGAATTGAATATACTGTATCATTTTGAGGTCTTTGTAATAGAACTTTGCCATTATGGATCAATATTCCAGCAACCCTATAACTGAAAATATAATGATCTGTTTTAAATATAACTCTATATCGAAAGATTTTTATTTTCTATTTTGAGACATATACTAAATAAAATTTCTATTACCATCATCAATGCTGCAAGTACATAAGGGGCAAAATTTAAGCCAACGATAAGTGATAAAATTGGAATTACAATAGATAAAAACATATAAGACCTAGATTTATATAACCAGCTATATGGTAACAAATGCGCTCCAAAAATCATTGCTAGTACCATTAGCATTTTTTCAGGCACTGTTGGATATATCCACATAGCTATCAATAAGTATAGCATTTGATTTGCAGAAAAGAGAACCCCTAAATTAGTTAAGGGATTCTCTTTGTTTTGAAAATCTATATTAACTAGTTTGGATATTAAGAATGCTAAAGGCATTAGTGGGGCTGTACAGAAAAATGTAAATAAATTTTTAGTTAAAATAGGTAGTGATGTTAAATGAATGATTAATACAGCAAACCAAATAATGATAGATGCTAATATGAAATGTAATCCTTTTTTTTGTTTAACCGCACAATCTAAGCGTAATTCGTCTAAATTCATAATAAATCCTCCATATAAATAATTTATTAGATTGTATTTGCCTTAATACTATTAAGGCTTTTTTGCTAAATACAAAACTATCGTGTCATAAAGCTTTATATTATTACCAAAACTTAAAATAGCTTCCTTGATGCCAGTGTAAAAATTTGATTTATAAGGTTCAGTAAGAGTTAAATGAGAAGCATGTGTACTTATCCATGATATATACTCATCAGCATTAAGTTCTCTTATTTTGTGATAAGTAAAGCATTTGATATCAGTAAAACCATATTTTTTAGTATTGTTGTAATTTAAATTGCATGTATATTCTTTTTCAGGACGAAAATATTCAGAGTATACTTTCTGTATTCTTGAATACAAAAGTTCATTATCACTTTTTTCATCTGTTCGAGTTAACATCATTGCAAAAGTTCCTTTGCTTTTTAGGATATCATAAACTTTTGAAAATCCAATTTCTTCTGGAATCCATTGAATTGTGGCAGCTGAATAAACTAAATCAAATTGGCGATTATCAAAATCATAATTTTCAAAATCAGCATTTACAATTTCAAAATTATCGTATGAACTAAACTTATTTTGTGTGTATTTTGCAAGGTTTTCACCAAGTTCAATTGCTAAATATGAGCAGCGTGTTTTTAATATTGGCTCGGTAGCTTGACCTGTTCCGGGACCAATTTCCAGGGAGGTTTTACTAGAATCAAGCTTTGAATACTCAATAAGATCTAAGAAAAGTTCATCACAATAACGAGTTCTCCATTTATCAAATTCTTCAGGAATGCCATCGAAAACCTTCCTAAAATCCATAAAAACACCTCTTGATAATTACTAGTAATTTAATATTTTCATAATTTATTATGTTTATTTATCTCATATATCCTATGATATTCATATCTTCCAATTTTTTTAGGTTAAATGACTTATAAAACTTGTTGTCAACTACATCTTCTATATCAGTCAAAACTATGAACATTCTTACTGTAGAGTATTTTTGCATTATAGAATTAAAAAGATATGTCCCAATTCCACGTTTTTGATATTCTGGATCAATAATTAAGTCTTGTACCATCAAAATATGTTCTCCATCTCCAACACATCTGATAAAACCTATAAGTCTAAAATCATCAAATGCTCCCATAGTATATAATGAATTATCAAATGCTCTTATTAGTTTTTCATCGTCATTTAAATAAGCATTCCAAGATTCTTTTTTATAAATATTCTTTACTGATTCAATCATGGACGAATCAAATTCCTTATAAGTAATCATTATATTAATTTCTCCTTTTCAAATATTTTGTTTTTGATACGAATGCTAGCTTCAATATGCATTATCCAATGTCTTGAAAATGGCATTTGAATTAAACCTTGTATGTTTTTACTACACCAATAATCAATTAACCAAATTGAATTTTCATCATCGCTTACAACTTTTAGTGAACGAAGCATTTCTTTATCTTTTTCTGTCATTTTAGTTTTTAGATCTTCATAGGAAAGTTCTTTTAATAGGTTTGTTGTAGAAACATCTACATCATAAATATACTGATACAACTCATCTAAATCTAACTTAGAAGAGAAGGTTGAGATTTCTTGTTTTACTAATTCATTGCCAGTTGTAATAATTGACGATTTCATTCTATTGCAATAATCATGTTGAAAAAATATCTGAACATCCTTTTTTATCAAAGAGTTAGCAACAATATCTTCTATTCTAAAAATATGATATAGAGAATAAGCGATTGTTTTACTATGATAACCATTTGCGTTTATAAATGGAATTGCATTAAAATTTTCTCTACTTAACACATTTTTAAAATAAAGTATCTGCTTCATTAATTCTTTCCTTAAAATAATTAAGGTTTCAATGCCTAAATAGAAGGTATCTTTTTTCTTTATTTGTAATTGAGTTTTTTTATTTAATTCAGACCATTCTTTATTCATAAAATCCTCCTAGAAATTTTATTTTTTCTGAATAATATGACAGATGTCTTTCCTTTCAAAACCTCACTATTTTTAATAAGTTAATAAATTTTTACTTTACTATGAATTCCAGTTAACAATATTATACTTAATAAGTTATAAATTAACAAATACATTTCTAAGATACTTTTTTTCTAACATTAATTAAATAAAGCAACTTATGATTTTATTAAACTTTGATGCTTTAAATATTATTTGTATATAATAAAGAAAAGGATTAGTATATACAAATAATATAAATGTAAGGGGTGTATTATGGATAAAAAATATGAAAAAAAGAGCAAAGAAGAATTAAAAGAAATTTTAACAGAGATACAATATAGAGTTACTCAAGAAAATGCCACTGAGAGACCTTTTGTTAATGAATATGATGATTTATTTGAGGAAGGAATCTATGTAGATATAACCACTGGAGAACCTCTATTCACATCAAAGGATAAGTTTGATTCAGGATGTGGGTGGCCAGCATTTACAAGTCCTATTTCTAGAACTGTGATAAAAGAAAATATAGATAAAAGCTATGGTATGGTTCGTACTGAGGTGAGAAGCAAAAATGGAGATGCTCATTTGGGACACGTATTTTGTGATGGACCAGAAGAAAAGGGAGGGTTAAGATACTGTATTAATTCTGCTTCTTTAAAATTTATTCCAAAGGATAAAATGAAAGATGAAGGTTATGAAGAGTTTTTAAAATACATATAGTTTTCCCTATTAATGAGCTTATATATACAGATGTGTTGAAATTTGTAGAGAAATAATGTATAGTATTTAAGCGGATAATTTAGAAAAATGTAGGGAGAACTGGATTATGATTAGGGAAAATGAACCATATATATTAGTTTTTGGTGCATCGGTTTATGATATTTTTGGGTTTACATATAAAAATTACAGATGCAAGGATTCAAATCCTGGCTCAGTAAAGGTATCCTTTGGAGGAGTCTGTCGAAATATTGCAGAAAATATGGCTAGGATTAACATAAATACTAAGCTTATATCTACATTAGGAAATGATGAAAAAGGAAAGAGTATACTAAAGTATGCTGAAAGTATAAACTTGGATATGAGTGAATCTATTGTCTTAGATGGAGAATCTACTCCAACATATATGGCTATACTTAATGAAGAGGGAGAAATGGAATCTGCAGTTGTTGACATGACAATAACTGATAAATTAACTGAAGAATTTGTTGATTCAAAGAGTGAGATCATAAAGAATTCAGAATATATAGTTGTTGATTGCGATAATCCGAGTATTTTAGAGTATATGCTTACAAAATATAATGGAAGTACAAGATTTATATTAGATCCTGTATCTGCTGCAAAAGTTCAGCGTGTTAAGCATTTAATAGGAAGGTTTCATACTATTAAACCTAATAGACATGAGGCAGAGGTTTTATGTGGATTTATTATAAAAGATAGCGATGATGTAAGAAAAGCTGGAAGATATTTTTTAGAATTAGGAGTCAAAAACGTATTTATAAGTTTAGATTCTGAGGGTATTTATTATAATGATGGAAATAAAGAGGGATTTGTAAAAGCTCACGATGTTTCTGTAATAAATGTGACAGGAGCAGGTGATTCCTGTGTAGCTGGAATTTGCTATGGATATATGAAAAGTTTAAATGTGATAGATACATTAAAATATGCAATAGCTATGTCTGCAATAACAATATCTCATAAAGAAACCATACACCCACAAATGGATTGTGGATTAGTGGAGAAATATTTAAAGGAATTGAGATTCTCAGAGATTGAATGTAAATAGTTGTTTGGAATATAACTGGAAGTATTCATTTCCAGTTATATTATTTTTTGTTTGTTATGTATTCTTTAAGAACTTTAAGAGAAAATAAGTTTATAAGTATTTGAAAGCTAAATAGAAAATAGTTATTTATAGAAAAAAACTATAAGTAATTTTTTGTATTAATTTGTATAATAACGTATTTTTAAGTATCATATTAATATAAAATAAAATTATTTTGGGAGGACAAATAATGAAGAGACTTAAGTCGATCTTAGTAATCGTTATGAGCTTTACAATGGTAGCTAGTTTATTTGTTGGATGCTCTAAAGGTGAAGAGAAAAAAGATGCTGCTAAAAGTTCAGGAAAAGAAATAACATTTATGATTCCAGAGTGGGGTGCTCCATCTCAGGAAATGCTTAATGAATTCGAAAAAGAAAGTAGTATTAAAGTAAAGGTAAATACTGTGAGCTGGGATGATATTAGAGATAAAATCTCAGTATCGGCAGCAGGAAAAACTGCGCCAGCAGATGTTGTTGAAGTGGATTGGTCATGGGTTGGAGAATTCCAAAGTGCTGGATGGCTTGAGCCGCTTAAGATTTCTAAAGAAGATATAGAAGATATGCCTTCAATTCAGTCATTTATGGTAAATGATGAAGTTTTGGCAGTTCCTTATGCTAACGATTTTAGAATAGCTTACTACAACACTGAACACTTTAAAAAAGCAGGTATAGATGCTGAGCCAAAGACTTGGGATGATATATATAATTATTCTAAAAAAATAAAAGAAGATAATGTTACAAAATACCCTTATGCTATTCCTCTAAGTGCTGAAGAATCAACAACTACATCATTAATATGGTTAGCTTTTGCTAAAAATGGAGTAGTGTTTAATGACGACAATACATTAAACAAAGAAAGTGTTTTAGATGCATTAAAATATATTGATAAGTTAAACAAAGAAGGATTAGTAGATCCTATAAACAGAACTTCAAAAGGTATGGATGCCTATCGTAAATTAACAAAAGGTGAAGCTAGTATGTTAATAGGACCTACATCTTTTGTTGGTCGTGTTAATGATCCTAAAGAATCACAAGTTGTAGATAAGGTTACTCCTATAATGCTTCCTGGCAAAAGTGATAAATCAGACAAAACAATGGCATTACCAGAAGGAATAGGTGTTACTAAATACTCTAAAAATAAAGAAGCAGCAGAAGAATTCGTAAAATGGTATACATCTGCTAAAATGCAAGAACAGTTATTTGAAAAAAATAATTCAATACCAACTAGGACTACAGTTTTAGAAAAACTAATAAAAGAAAATAAAATTAAAAATTCTGGTGCAATGTTGGAACAATCAAAACTTATAAAATCACCATTTCCAAAAGGCGTACCTAACTATTATACTGAAATGAGTACAGCTATGTTTAATGCTGTAAATAAAATGGTGAATGGTGAACTTACTCCAGAAGAAGCTTATAATCAAATGGAAACTAAGATAAACGAATTGGCAAAAAAATAAATTAAATACAAATAACATAATATAAAATTTCAAGGATTGTCTATTGACAGTCCTTGAGTCTATTTTATGAAGGGAGAAAAGTATGATACAAAGGCAAAAGAAGTTTCCCTATCTACTGCTTATTCCTAGTATGATAATAATGATAGGTCTTGTTATAGTGCCTATAGTAGCTACATTTTTTTTAAGTCTTGAAAGATACAAGCTAACAGAGCCTCAAAATAAATCTTTTGTTGGAATAAAAAATTATATAGAGGTATTGCAGAGCGAAGGCTTTAGATATTCTCTAGTTAATACTTTGTTTGTGGTTATAGTAGTTATTATTATATCATTGATATGCAGCATTGCTGTGGCTTTAATATTAAATAAAAAAGTACGACTAAATGGAGTTTTAACAGCTATAGCAATACTTCCTTGGGCATTGCCACCTATAGTTAATGGAATAGTATGGAGATTTATATTTTATCCAGGGTTTGGATTTATGAATAAAATGCTGTTTTATTTTGGAATAATTGATGAGCCTATAACTTATACAATAAATAGATTTATGTTAATGTTTATAATAGCATTAATTGTATCGTGGAGAATCATACCATTTTGTGCAATTATATTTCTATCAAATATGCAGTCTATTCCAGAAAATCTTTATATATCAGCTAGAATGGATGGGGCAAATAAGGTTCAAGCATTTTTTAAAATAACGCTACCATTACTTATACCTTCATTCATAGTAGTGATGACTAATATAACAATAAGTGCTATAAATGTATTTGATGAGGTTATTGCTTTATCTGGATATAGCGACATTGGTCAAACTCTTTTAGTTTACAACTATGTAAATACATTTAAATTTTTAAATTTTGGACTAGGAAGTGCAATTACATATATAATTATGCTTATATCAGGAATAGCAGGATATTTCTATGTTAAAAATATTTATAAGCCAATAGGAGTGAGAAGATGAACAAGTCTAATTTAATTGAGAAAACAGTTTATGTATTTGCTGTGATTATATTTGTAGTTTTTTCTGTTGGACCGATTCTATGGTGTTTGATAGTAAGCTTAACTCCTGAAAATGAAATGTTAAAAGAAACTGCTAACTTTTTTCCAACTCAATTGATATTTGATAATTATAAAATATTACTTTCAGCAGGTACAAGTCAACATGAAACTTTTTTTACTGCATTAATAAATTCTTTAAAGGCAGTAGGAATAACATTAACATTAGGAATACCTTGTTGTGTTATGACAGCATATTCGCTTTCAAGATTTGAATTTAAAGGAAGAAAAGCAATAAAGACATTTTTATTAATCACCATGGTGATACCTCTATTTACAACTATTATACCGTTATATAAAATATTTTCTAGCTTTGGTTTATTAGATAACATTTTTTGGCTTTCTATGGTGTATGTTTCATCTTTTTTGCCTATTACAACGTGGCTTTTATGCAATTATTTTGAGTCTATACCTAAAGAGCTTGAACATGCTGCATTAGTGGATGGATGCGGAAATATGAAAATATTTTTTAAGATAATACTCCCTATTTCTTACCCCATAATATTTGCATGTATTTTAATAATATTTCTTTTAACATGGAATCAGTTCCAAATACCTTTAATACTTGCTTCTTCTGAAGCTACAAAGCCTTTAAGTATGATAATGGCTGAATTTATGACTAAAGACTCTATACAATATGGTATTACAGCAGCAGCTGGAATACTTGCTATAGTGCCGCCTGCATTAGTTGCTATTATATTTAGAAAACTGCTCATATCAGGACTTACTCAAGGTTCAGTAAAAGGATAAAGCTAAAGCTTAATTTGCTTTAGCTTTATTTTATTCTAGATCCGTCTTTGGGATCAAATATAAATATTCCAGGATGTTTGAAAAGCAGCTTTACAACTTCATCCTTTTTAACAGTTACACTAGATGGAACAGTAATTTTTATCTTTATATCATCAATAGATAAATCAATAAGCTTTTCTCTACCAAGGGTATAGAAGTTTTGAATTTTTGCTGAGATATTATAATCATCCCCCTCTGTTAGACTAATACTTTCAGGCCTTATACCTAAAATAACATCTTTGTTATTAATTTCTTTTGGAAAATCATATTTTATTTTAATATTTCCATCAGTAATTAAATAATTGTTTTCTACTTTGCCGTGAATTTTATTAATAGAAGGATTTCCAATAAAACCTGCAACAAATAAGTTATTAGGATTGTTATATAATTCTTCCGGAGTAGAGTACTGCTGAACAACTCCTTTATCCATTAAAAGTATTTTATCAGAAATAGTCATAGCTTCTTCTTGATCATGAGTTACAAATATAGCAGTTATATTTGTGCTTTTTTGTATGTTTCTAATTTCTTCACGCATTTCTATTCTAAGCTTTGCATCAAGGTTTGATAAAGGCTCATCTAAAAGAAGTATCTTCGGCTCTTTAGCAAGTGCTCTAGCTATTGCAACTCTTTGTTGCTGACCTCCAGAAAGCTCTTTTGGTTTTCTATGAAGCATAGAATCAATATGTACAAGATTAGCTAATTCATTTATTTTTTTTGTTCTTTCTTTTTTGGAAATCTTTTTTATCTCAAGGGGAAACCCGATATTTCTTTCAACACTCATATGAGGATATAGTGAATAATTTTGAAATACAAGCCCTATATTTCTTTTTTCAGGAGGAATATTCGTAATATCTTCATCATCAAAAAATATTTTTCCTTTAGTACCCTCTAATATACCTGAGATAAGATATAGCATGGTACTTTTCCCACAGCCACTTGGACCTAAAAGGCATATAAGCTCACCATCATTAAATTCAACATTTAAATTATCAATGGCTGTAAAATTGTTGAATTTCTTTGAAAGATTCTCTATTTTAACTTTCATAGTGCATCACCTCAAAATAATTATTTGCCATAATGTAATAATATCAGAAAAAGTGATAAAGCGGTATTTGATTATTAAATAGAAAATTTTCATATAATAAAGAATTTTATATAATAAAAATTATATCTAACTTTGAATATAGGAGATTATATTATATAGTGATAGTATAATATTAATTAATATTTCATAATTAGTTAATATAGATAATTGGAGTAATATAATATTTGAAATAATAACTTTATTATTACGGGGGGAAGACTTATGGCAATTGTAGATGTAGTAAAATATAATGGGGGACCAGATGTGCTAGCGTGGAAATATCCTAGTGAGGAACTTGGAACATGGACGCAACTTATAGTAAACGAATCTCAAGAAGCAATATTATTTAAAGGTGGAAAAGCTTTAGATGTATTTGAGAGTGGAAGACATACTTTAAGTACAGCAAATATACCTGTTTTAAATAAAATCGTAAATTTACCATTTGGAGGACGTTCTCCATTTACTGCTGAAGTATGGTATATAAATAAACTATTTTCATTAGACATCAAGTGGGGAACAGCAACTCCAATTCAAATTCAAGACCCTAAGTACGGAGTTTTTGTTCCTATAAGATCAAATGGAATGTTTGGTGTACAAATAGAAGATTCTAAGAAGTTTTTAGTAAAGCTTGTTGGAACAATGGGAAGCTTTGATAAGAATACTTTAGTTAAATATTTTAGAGGACTTTATATAACAAAGGCTAAGGATGCAATTTCATCATATGTTATAAATAAAAAAATTAGTATCTTAGAAATAAATGCTTATATAGATGAACTATCTTCCTTTATGAAAGAAAGAATAGAACCAGTGATGGAGGAATATGGAATAAGACTTTTGAACTTTTATGTCAATGATATAAGTCTTCCAGAAGATGATCCTGCTGTTTCAAAATTGAAGGAAGCTTTAGCAAAGCGTGCCGAGATGAATATCATAGGATACAGCTATCAACAAGAACGTTCCTTTAATACTTTAGAAGGGGCTGCCAAAAACCCAGGAAGTTCTTCTTCTCAAATAATGGGAGCAGGATTAGGCCTTGGTATGGGAGTAGGTCTTGGTGGAACTGTAGGAAATGCTTTTGGTTCTATTTCAGGGGAAATAAATACTAGCAACAAATCTGCTATGAAAAAATGTCCTAATTGTCATGATGAAATTGACGCAGATAAAAGATTTTGCGGAATTTGTGGATTTGATACTTCTCAAAAAGAAGAGAAGAAGGAAGAGAAAAAGAGGCTTACATGTTCTAATTGTGGATGCGATATAAATGAAAATGTGAAATTCTGCCCAGAATGTGGAAATAAATATAATCCATGTCCAGAGTGTGGATATGATATGGAAGAGGGTGCAACAAAATGCGCAGGATGTGGTTATGAGCTTCCTAAGAAGTGCCCTAAATGCGGAAATAATGTACCAGCTAATGTGAAATTCTGTCCAGAATGCGGAGAAATGCTAGCAGCACGATGTACAAAGTGTAATGCTATAGTTGAAGGAAATCCTAAGTTTTGTCCAGAGTGTGGAGAAAAACTACAATAAGGAGGGATAGTATGAAGAGGAGAGAAAAAGCATTTTCTATTTCAGGAATTTTAGTGATATTAGTAACTATTTTATTATTTTTCATAACAACTCAAGAAAGGACTACAATTACATGGCTTGGATTTTGCTTTCTTATCATAGCTGAAATTGTTTTCTTTGGTGGTATGATATTTATCGAAAAGTCAGCAAAAGAGTTATCTCAAATAATTGTAAGATCAGGTTTAGGGTCAACGATAACTATATATGCAATTGCTTCAATAATAGTTTCACTTGTATATATGAATTTCTTTAGGGATTCAATAATATCATTCTGTGTGATACAAATACTTTTATTAGCTATATCAATGATTTTGGGAATAGTCTTTTATACAAGTGGGAAAAGTACAAAATCTAATGATGACATGATAAATGATGCTTCAGCTATGATAAATAAAATGCTTAGTAAAATGAAGTTATTAATGTCTAATAAAGAGTATAAAAATGATCTTGAAAAGCTTTATGACAGCTTAAGATTTAGTGATACATCAACCTTAGTAAAAGCGGATTATGAGTTAGATGATAAAATTAAAGATTTAGAAAGTGTATTTTCAAAGGATGATGAAAATAAAAATGAAAAAATAGATACTTTACTCAATAATATTTCAGAACTTATAAATAGAAGAAAATCAGAAGTTATGGAATCTAAGAGAGGAAGCATATAATAAAAGGTTAATACAACGATTGGATTTGGGAGGATAAAAATGAATAATTCTAAAGCAGCAGTTACTGTGAGCAGCATTATATCAAAAATTCAGATGGTATGTGGAGTACCTTGTATACTTTTGGGAATAGTGGGAATAGTATCTAGCATAGGCCATATGAAAACAGAAGATATAACTTTTATAATAATTTTTCTTGGAGGAGGTTACTTACTTATAAGGAACGGCAGGAGAAGAAAGAAATTAATTCAAGAATTCAAAAAGTATGTAATCTATATTTCAGAAAATCCATTTGGCTCTATTTCTGATTTAGTTATGTCAATGGGAAAGTCTGAAGATGAAATTAGGAAAAATTTAGATATTATGATAAAAAAGAAGTATTTTACCAATGCTTATGTTGATTTAAAAGAGAATAGAGTGGTTATTTCAAATGCAAAACCGGTAAATAATGTACCTGGAAATTACACAGCTCCTACAATAAATCCAGATGATATTTAATACGTTTCTATTACATGTCCAAGCTGTGGTGGAGTAAATAAAGTTGAAAAAGGAACTGTATATGAATGTGATTTCTGTGGATCTCACATTAATGGTTAGGAGTTGGCAAAGATGAGAAATGAAAAAATAAAATCAAGTTCATGGGCATTTATAATTACAATGTGCATTCTATTTTGGCCTGTAGGTTTTTATTTATTATACAAGAAGCTTTCATCAGATAAGTCTGTAGTATTAAAGAATAGTAAAACTGTAAAGATAGTAGGTATTGTATTTATCGCTTTATCAATTATCTATATAATTATGGGGCTGACAGGAGAATTGAAAGATTCAAAGGGGAATGCTCCAGTGGGAATTATTATAATAGTAATATTGTTCTTTGGATGTGGCGGAGTATTCATGATTCGTACTTCTAAAAAAATGCAGCTTCAAGGAGAGAAATTTAAGAAATATATATCTATAGTAATTAATAATAACGAAACATCAATAGATAACATAGCATCTGCTATGAATGTAAGCTATGAAGAGGCGATAAATGATCTTAAAATTATGATTGATAAGGGATATTTCTTAAATGCATATGTAGATTTAGGTTCAAGAGAATTTGTAATTAGAAAAAAACAATATGAGCCTATAAATGTTAAGAAAAACTCTTCGGTTAATGAAGTAAAAGAGGAAAAACCTAAGATGAAGGTTGTAGTATGTAAGAATTGTGGTGGAAATAACACCATATTAGAAGGAGAAATTTCTGAATGTGAATTTTGTGGTTCTCCATTAAGTTAATAGTTTAAAAAGAAAATGGGTTGTATCAAAATTTATTTTGATACAACCCATTTATATTAAGTAACAATTTTATGCACATGATGATGTTTCAACTAAGTTGTCTTGCTTTACTGCCCTATTTTTAAATACAATGCTTCCAACAAATCCTGCTAGACTTCCTCCTAAAATTGCGAAGAATAAAGCACCTATTACAGCCATTGGAGGGTTAAAAGCAAATGGAGCCATAAGTCCTGGTATAGGAGATGCAGTTCCGGGTGCATTATTAATTATACCAAATACAGCAGCGGAACTTCCTGCTAGTCCACCTCCAAAGAAATTAGAACAATAAATTGGAATTGGATGAGATGTAATAATGTCAGATTGGGTTAATGGTTCAAGCATAACAGCAATTATGTTACTCTTATTACCTAATTTTAATCTATGGAAAATCAATCCGTTTGTAAAGGATCCTCCAACACATGCTATAGCTGCAATTCCCATTGCAAGTCCTTGTAAGCCTAACATAGCAGTTAATGCCATAGAGCTTAAAGGAGAAGTACAGATCATCTTAATAATTCCACCTAACAAGAATCCCATAACTAAAGGAGATTGCTCTGCAGCAGCTGCAATTGTTCCACCAATAGTAGTTAAGGTAGCGTTTACAGCAGGGTCAACTAAGATTACTATAAATCTAGCTAAGGGAGCAATAGCAAGAGCTCCTAATATTATATTTAGCCCTTCAGGAAGTTTGCGTTCGATAATTGGTGATATAAGTCCTACGATATAGCCAGCGATGAATCCTGGTAAGATTCCATAACCTCCAACTGCTACACCAGCGGCAACTGCAAATACAGGATTTGCTCCCATGCTTATAGGAACCATGATAGCAGCAGCAACACCGCCCATACTACCTGAGACAGATCCTATTTCTCTAAAGAAAGCAAGTCCGAATAAGTCTCCACTAATATATTTATGAACTGCTTCAACTAAGAAAGTTGCAACTGCAGCATTAGCCATACCAGACATGGCTTTTTGGCCTTTTGGCATTTTTAAACTGAAGAATGAAAATCCTGCTAATGTTAATAATAATAGTCCTATTCCTGAAACAATCGTCATCATAATTTGTTCACCTCATATTATTTTTTTTATTATTTGGATTAATTTAATAATAAATATGAAGTTTCAAAAGATTACAAAAAGTATCAAAAAAAATAATTTTATTAATTTTTACTAAAAGCCACTAATGAATTTAGAAAATTTTTGATTTTAACATTTCCGTGACGTTCACTCTTACCACGAATATAGTTCATTTCCTTACGTACCTGCTCAAAATTATAAATTGAACTAGCATATTCTATGAAAGTATCATTTGAATAATCCTCAATACCTAGATTAGCTAAATTCACCATTCCAGCGATAGCTGCCCTTCGGATTCTCTGCTCTACAGACTTAGGGGAATCGCTAAATTTGCTACATAATTCATGCAAGGTAGACTCTCCAACGTGCTCCTCATGTTTTACTAAATAGTCTACTAAAGCGATAATATCTTTACTGCCATGATCACCTAGAATACCTAATTTTTGAAGTATGGATTTTAATTTTGTAATATGTTTAGGTTCTCTAGTATTAAAATTAAATGGAGTAGCTGGCTGTACAGAGCCTAATTCTTTTTCAAAAATATTTTGCATTTTAAGCAGTGTACGGTTCATAGATAAGGTTTGAATTACGTTATTTAAAACTGTTACTACCTCCACACCATTTATAGGTTTTTGTATGAAAAATTCAACACCACTTTCATAAGCGCTTGCAATCATATCTTTAGAAGACACTTGAGATAACATAATAAATGCAGTATCAAGTAGAAATGATTTTGCCTTTTTCACAAAAGTGATGCCGTCCATTTCAGGCATTAAAAGGTCAACAATTATTATATCAGGATTACATAGTTTTACATCAGAAAGTGCATCTTCTCCATTATTGCAGGTACCGCATACACTTCCTAACTGACGGTCTTCAATAATCATTTTTAAAATATTTACAACGTTTTTATCATCATCAATAAGATACAATTTCATTTGCTGTTCCCTCCAAATTTTTTTTAGATAACTGCACATAAAAAGTAGTTTGATTTTTTTCAGACTCAACCCATACTTTACCTTTAAATTCTATTTCTATTATATCTTTTACTAAGCTAAGCCCTAAGCCTCTATTGATTTCTCCGGTGGAATAATTAATCTTTGTAGAGAAGCCTGGAGAAAATATATCGTTGATATTGTCTGAATTAATCCCTTTTCCAAAGTCTGTTACAGAAAAAATATAATGATGCTCAAATTCTTTTTCTCTAACGACAATTGTGCTATTTTCAGAAATGCTTGCCTCTAATGCGTTAGTAAACAAATTATTAAAAACAGACATTAAATAATAAGGTTTGTTTGTGTACAGATTTTCATCACATTGAACATCTATAGTTAATTGCTTTTTTTGAGTCTTTGCTTCACGCATATGTACGTCTTGAAGTATATCAAACATTTCAGAAATATACATTCCTCTGTCACGCAAATCATTATTTAAAGCTTCGGAAATACCACGCATGATAAGCATATATTCTTTCTTTATTTCATGAATATCTTTTGCAATGCCAAGAGCTGTTCTAGACAGATTTTCATCTATATTATCACTTTTCATTCTTTCAAAGAGTTGATAAGAATCATTCATAGTATGTTCTATTAAAGAAGTGTTTTTTTGCATCCATATAACTTCCCCTTTAAGTCTAGAAATTAGAAGAAGCAATTTTTTGTATCTTTCAGCATGTTCTTTATTAATGATTGCAAAACTATAAGAATCAATTGCAGTTATAATTGACCATATCAATAATGTACGTATTAAAGCTACTACCAAAATACTAAATTGCACTTTAAAAGTGAATACATCCAAATGAACACGATATGATAACTCAACAAAATTTGCACAATAATCCATGATTAATAATGGCATAAAACATCTATTTTTATGAAGTATACAACCTTTATATTTGTAATAAAAATAAAGCAAACAACCATATGTTAAATAAAATAAAACTTCAGGAAAAGAATTTTTAAAAATATGCATGTAAAAACCATATTGCATCCAATTTAAAAGTGAACGTGATAAAAAAACTCCAATGGAGGATAAAAAAGTCACAGGAATGATGGGGAAATCATCCAAAAGAAAAAGAAGTACTGGAAATAAAAAAATTCCAATAGAGATTTTAAAATCTGTTACAACTAAGTTGATTTTTATTTGTGCTAGAAATACGACAACAATACTGAAGAAAAAAATTCTATTCCAAAATGAAAGTCGTTCATAGTAAGATTTCGACATCTTAAATACTCCTTATTAACTAAATATATAATATATAGTAACATATAAGATGGAATTGCGCATATATTTATATGAATTTTTGAAATATTTGCTTAAAATAGTTTGAATTTGTGTTATAGTGTAAATGAAATTGCGTATTTAAAAGGAGGAATAAACTATGGTAAAGAGAATACTTGATTGCACAACTAGTGATTTTAATAAGTTTACAAAAGAAGATTGGTTAACATCTATAGCTGGTAGTGAAGGTAGAGTTTTAGCTTCTGAATGTATTGGAATAACAACACCTATCTTGGGAGATGTAACAAACGCTGAATTTGCAGCAGCTATGGGAGCTGATATTCTTTTATTAAATATGTTTGATGTACAAAAACCATATATTGCTGGACTTCCAAAAGTTAAACCTTGTGATACAATTAGTGAAGTTAAAAGGCTCACAGGAAGAATGATTGGAATAAATCTAGAACCTGTAGAAGATGAAATTGCTAAAGATAATTCTGATACACTTTGGGCTATGTCAGAAGGCAGAAAAGCTACTTTGGCTAATGCAGAAAAAGCTTATGACATGGGAGTTAACATGATACTTCTTACAGGAAATCCGGGTAATGGAGTAAGCAATAAAGCAATAGTTGATTCACTAAAAACAATTTCTAAAAAACTTGGAACTAAGATAATTTTAGCTGCGGGGAAAATGCATGCATCAGGAATTATAACAGAGGGTGCGGAAAATATAATAACAAAAGAAGATATTAAAAGTTTTAGAGAAGCTGGTGCAGATATAATATTGCTTCCAGCACCAGGAACAGTTCCCGGCATAACTATGGAATATGTAAGGAATCTTATATCATATACTCATAGTTTAGGGGCATTAGCCATAACAGCTATAGGAACTTCTCAAGAAGGAGCTGACCTAAATACAATACGTCAAATAGCTTTGATGTGTAAAATGGCTGGCACTGATATTCATCACATAGGAGACAGTGGATATCCTGGAATGGCTACACCTGAAAATATACAAGCCTATTCTGTAGCGATTAGGGGAGTTAGACATACCTATCATAGAATTGCAATATCAATAAATAGATAGATATTTACAGTAAGAGGATAAGCCAGTATAATGATAGTGAAAAGTCTTAATTAATCGACAAATTGCCGAGGAGGAAGAGATTATCATGGAAACCAAAGAAAAACTTAAGAATTTAGCTGAAGAGGCTGTAAGTTTAATCAAAGAGTTTGATGAGGTGGATATATTATCAGAGGATCTATTTAATGAAATCAATATAAAGGAGAATGGAAGAGCTATAGCAGTTGATGATGTTTTTGAAGGTAAGGCTGAATATCCATTAACTAAAATAAGCTCAGTATTCGATATATGCATGAGGGGATGGGGGCCAGATCCTGCAGGCTTTTATGACGCCTTAGAAGAAGCTAAATTTGACCTGAAAGACAGCATTACAAAATTTAGCAAAGATGAATTCAAAAAGTATGCTGGAGACTTAGCCTATGCAGAATATAGATGTGAGGCTATATACGAAAGATTAAAGGATATAGAAGAAGAAGCAGAAAAAATTGGAGCATAATATAAAAAATGGACTATTGGATTAATCAATAGTCCATTTTTGTGTTTATTAACAGCTTAAAGATAAAGAATAATCAAGGGAGTTTTATATAATATATATTTCTAAATCAATATATATTATATAAAACTTCTAAGAATTTTGAAGATTTTTCGTAGAATATTATATGGAAAATAAATGGGAAACATAATATTATTAATATATGTAAACGTTAACTTAATCTGGATAAAAAGTTATTAAGATGGGGGAATGAAAATGAAAAAAGTTAAAAAGTTATTAGCAATTGCATTATCAGTAACTGCAGTAACTGCTATGATGGCAGGCTGTGGAAACAGTGATAGTAAGAAATCAGGGGATTCAGGTTCAAAAGTTTTAATAGGTTCTGCTATATACAAATTTGATGATACATTTATGACAGGAGTTCGTAATGCTATGCAAGGAGAAGCAGATAAACAAGGTGTTACTCTTGAACTAGTTGACTCACAAAATAAGCAGCCAACTCAAAATGAGCAAGTTGATACATTTATCACAAAGGGAGTAAATGCTTTGGCAATCAACCCAGTTGATAGAACAGCAGCAGCTCCAATTATTAAAAAGGCTAAAGACAAGAAACTTCCAATAGTATTTTTAAATCGTGAGCCAGAGAAAGCTGATATGGATAGCTATGATAAAGTTTGGTACGTTGGAGCAAAGGCAGAGGAGTCTGGAAAATTATCTGGAGAGATAATATCTGATTACTTTAAGGCAAATAAGGGAGCAGACAAAAATGGTGATGGAGTTATCCAATATGTAATGTTACAAGGAGAACCAGGACACCAAGACGCAACTTTGCGTACAGAATATTCAATCAAAGCTATAGAAGAAAATGGTTTTAGAACAGAAAAACTTGCTGCTGATACAGCAATGTGGGATAAAGCAAAAGCTACTGACTTAATGAAAGCATTCATAACTGGACAAGGATTAGACAAGATAGAAGCAGTTATCTGCAATAATGATGACATGGCATTAGGTGCAATAGAAGCCTTAAAAGCTGAAGGATACAACAAGGGAGATGCTGCAAAGTATATACCAGTTGTAGGTGTTGATGCTACAGCTCCAGCATTACAAGCTATGAAGGAAGGCTCTTTATTAGGAACAGTTTTAAATGATGCCGATAACCAAGGTAAAGCTACAGTTGCTATAGCTGCAGCAGCTGCTAAAGGAAAAGAAATAAATAAAGACACAATTGGTTATGATGTAACTGATGGGAAATATGTATGGATTCCTTATGTAAAGGTTACTGTAGATAACTATAAGGACTTCATGAAATAATTAGTATGAATTTTAAAAGGATGTGGAATCTTTGGATTTCCCATCCTTATCTTTAAGAAAAGGAGATTTTGTGGATGGGTGAAGAATTTGTACTGGAAATGAACCATATAACAAAGACATTCCCAGGGGTTAAAGCTTTAGACGATGTTTCATTAAAAGTTCGCAAGGGAACAGTTCATGCACTTATGGGTGAGAATGGAGCAGGAAAATCCACATTGATGAAGTGTTTATTTGGAGTTTATGATGAAGACGATGGTGAAATTATATTAGATGGTGAAAAAAGAAAGATTACAACATCTAAACAGGCATTAGACCTAGGTATATCAATGATACATCAAGAGCTACATCCAATAAAGTTTCGTCCTGTTATGGAAAATATTTGGCTTGGTAGATTCCCAATGAAGGGTATAGTAGTTGATAAAAAGGCTATGATAAAGAAAACAAAGGATTTATTTGATGAGATTGAACTCAATATAAATCCAGAATCGCTTGCTGGAAGTCTTTCAGCATCTAATCTTCAATTGGTAGAAATAGCTAAGGCAATTAGTTATAATTCAAAAATAATAATTATGGATGAACCAACATCATCTCTTACTGATAATGAAACATATCATTTATTTAAAATAATAAAAACTCTTAAAGAAAGAGGATGTGCGGTTATATATATTTCTCATAAGATGGAAGAAATTTTAAAGATATCTGATGAAGTTACTATTATGAGAGATGGAAAAAATGTAGGTACATGGGATGCTAAAGAATTGACTACAGATCTTATCATAAATCGTATGGTAGGAAGAGACTTAACTAATAGATTTCCAATAAAAGATTATGTGGCAGGTAAAGAAATTGTTCTAAAAGTAAATAATTTGTGCTCAGATAATCCTAAATCATTTCAGAATATAAGTTTTGAATTGCATAAAGGAGAGATATTAGGAATAGGCGGGCTTGTTGGAGCCCAAAGAACGGAACTTGTTGAAGCTATATTTGGACTTCGTACAATTCAAAGTGGGAATATCGAAAAAGATGGAAAAGAAATAAAAATAAAATGTGTTAATGATGCTAAAAAACAAGGTTTTGCACTTTTAACTGAAGAAAGAAGAGCAAGTGGAATATTTGGTATATTATCTGTACTTGACAATACTGTTATAGCAAATCAGAAAAAGTACTCCACTTTAGGAGTACTTAATGACTCTGAAAGATATAAAGCTTCAGTAGAAACAAATAAGGGACTTAAAACTAAGACGCCAAGTCAAAGTGAACTTATGGAAAATCTTTCGGGAGGAAACCAGCAAAAGGTGCTTATAGCACGTTGGTTACTTACAGACCCAGAAATTCTTATATTGGACGAGCCTACAAGAGGTATAGATGTAGGAGCTAAATTTGAAATATATACTATAATGCATGAGCTAATCAAAAAGGGTAAATCAATTATCATGATTTCCTCGGAAATGCCTGAACTGTTAGGTATGTCAGATAGAATAATGGTTATGTGTGAAGGACGGCTTACAGGATTTTTAAATCAAGAAGAGGCAGACCAGGTTAAGGTTATGAATTACGCAACAGCATTTATGTAATAGGTATATAAATTGAAATTATCATGGAAAGTGAGTGATATGTATGGAAACTTGTGCGAGTGGTGGAAAGATAATTTCCCGTAAGGATTTTGGAAAGAGATTCCTTATCATAGGCTTAGTACTTTTAGTATTGGCTGTAGCATTAAAATTTATATTAGATCCTAACGTATTTTTTGATTTATATCTTTATGTAGGAGCCGTAGCTGTTGCTTCTATAATTTATGGAGCAAAGCAGACGTATAGCAAGAAAAATGAAGGAGTTCCAGTTGAAATTTCTGCTAAAACAGCAAAAAGATTTTTAACTAATAACGCAATAATATTAGCTTTATTAATGCTTGTTGTGGTTATAATGATAATTCAGCCACGGTTTATGCAATATAAAGTAATGCTTGATATATTGACTCAATCATCAACAAAAATGATAGTTGCTTTAGGAATATGTTTTACATTGCTTATTGCAGGTACTGACTTGTCAGCTGGACGTTTAGTTGGACTATCTGCAGTAATCTCAACATCAATGCTTCAGACAGCAGACTATGCTAATAGATTTTTCCCAGATATGCCCCAAATAGCATTGATACTTCCTATAGTTGCAGCAATACTTGCCTGTGTACTATTTGGAGCACTTAATGGTTTCTTGGTAGCTAGATATGATATGCATCCATTTATTGCAACATTAGCTGTGCAAGTTATGGTATATGGTGCATGTTCTCTATATTTTGATATGGAACCAAATAGATCACAGCCAATAGGAGGAATAAGACCAGACTTTATTGCCTTAGGTCAAAAGAAATTACTTGAAATTGGGGAATTTCCAGGAATATCGATACTTGTTCCTATAGCATTAGTTTTTGTAGTTTTAGTTTGGTTTATATTAAACAAAACTGTGTTTGGAAAGAATGTTTATGCTATAGGCGGGAACCGTGAAGCAGCAGTTGTTTCAGGTGTAAATGTATTTGCAACTATAATGGGAATATTTATCTTTGCTTCATTTTTATATGGGGTAGGAGGTATTCTTGAAGCAGCAAGAACTGCAGGAGCTACTAACCAATATGGAGCTGGGTATGAATTGGATGCTATAGCCGCCTGTGTTGTTGGAGGTGTTTCTCTAAATGGAGGCGTAGGTAAAGTAAGCGGAATAGTATCAGGAGTTCTGATATTCACCGTAATTCAGTATGGATTACAATTTATAGCTGTAAGTCCAATGTGGCAGCAGGTTATAAAAGGTGTAATTATAGCTGTAGCGGTTGCTATAGATATGACAAAGTATAAGAGAAAATAAACTTTCAAATCAGCCTTAAGGATTATATAATCCTTAAGGCTGATTTTATAAATAGTTTATGTTTTAATATAATGTTAGATTTTCATAGTGATAAATTTACTAATGCAGATGTTGTAGCAATGTACTGAGGTTCTAAAATATGTTATAATTAATCGATAATGATATTCATTGATATTAATTATAATTTAATGAAGGGAATGACTAAATGAAAATGAAGAAGTTCTTCGCCATTTTATTGGTTGTTACTATATCTCTATTTGTGGTAGCTTGTGGTGGAGAGAGTAAGAAAGAAAGTTCTGGGAATGATACTGAACAAGTAAGTTCTGAGAATATTAATGGAAAAGAAAGTTCTGGGATTGTTATTGAACAAGTAAGTTCTGAGAATATTAATAGAAAAGAAAATTCTGAGAATGTTAATAGAAAAGGAACTCCTGAAACTGATATTAAAAATGAGATTGTTATGGCGGGGGAAGGTAATACAGTAAATGGGGTTTGTCAATTTATTTTAGGTGAAATTTATGTTACATCAAGAATTGAGCCTTCAATTATTACTGGAAGCAGTTCATGCTATGATGTAAAAACTCAAGGTAATATTTATATAGATGTAACGTTAGCTATGACAAATTCTGGTTATAAAGCTAAATTGATAAATGACATAATTGATGCAAGGATAAAACTCAACAATAATGAGTATACCTGTTTTTCTTTGGTAGAAAGTGTTGATGGTTCTGATTTAGAAAAGAATGCTTTAATAAAACCAAAAGTAGTGAGAGATATTCATTACGTAGCTGAAGTTCCTATAGAAGAAGTCATTGGTGAAATAGAGGTTATTTTAACTGTTGATGGAAAAGATTTTAGTCGTACAATTAATTTAGAAGATATGATGTCTTGGAATGAGTATAAAGAGAAAATGGGATGGTAAAATTTTCGTATACCCCAATTTATTAAAGTTTTGAAATTAATAAGTGCGAACTGAAGATTATAAACATGAAAGTAAGAAAAAGAGAAAAAAAGTCTGGTATCATAAAAGGATAGAACAGGTGTTATAGAATTTTAAAAGGAATCGGTTTGTCAATATGACAGATAGCTGATTCCTTTTTGTGATTTTAGCATAGGTACAGACTAATTGATAAAACTTTTAAATCTATTAATATTAATAAAATAATAAATAAAGGGTGTTAAAGATGAAATTGTTAATAGTATGGATTAAAATATACATAAAAGTATAATAATGGTATAATTGTTTATAGATATGTTTAAAACGATTACTACATTTAGGAGGATAGCCCATGTATAAGATCATGATAGTGGATGACGAAGAAGAAGTAAGGCTTGGAATAATAAAAAAAATGGACTGGAAATCTTTTGACTTTGTAGTGGTAGGGGATGCAGAAAATGGACAAGAAGCTTTAGAAAAAGCAGAAAAGCTGGAACCAGATGTAATAATGACAGATATAAGAATGCCATTTATGGATGGGCTAGAATTGGGAAATAAGCTGGTAGAAATACTCCCATCAACAAAAATAATAGTATTCTCGGGTTATGATGATTTTGAATATGCAAAGCAAGCTATAAAGATAAATGTAATCGAATACTTATTGAAACCTATAAATTCAGCTCAGCTTGCAGAGGTTTTAAGAAATCTAAAAGTACGACTAGACAAAGAATATGATGAAAAAAGAAATATAGATATATTAAAACAGTACTACTTAGAAAGTCTGCCTATGATTAGAGAACAATTTTTCATAGGAGCTATAGAGGGACGTGTAAAATCAGATGACTGGAACATAGAGCTGAAAAAGCTGTGTGTAGAATTTCAAAGTAAACACCTTGCTGTAGGATTGATTAAATTGGATGATGAAGATAGAAGTGATGAGGATTTTATTAAGGAGAAATCTCTTATTCTAATATCGATTAAGAAAATCGTTGATGAAAACATGAATAAATTTTGTAGATTCGTAAGCCTTTTATATGTGGACAAAGTTGTGGTAATAGCAAATTTTGATAATAAGAGCGATATAAACAAAGTAATAAACGGATTAAATGAAGTATGCAAAATATTCCACAGAATAATGAATAGAAATATTGCAGCTGGAATTGGAGATATAGCACTAAATCCATCTAAACTTTACAGATCATATAGAACTGCAGAGGATGCTTTGGAATATAGTGTAGTTTTAGGAAGTGGACATGCCATATATATAAATGATGTGGAGCATACAACTTCAATCAATCTTCAGTTGGATGAAAATAAGGAAAGAGAACTACTAAATGCAGTTAAAGTGTCTTCAAAAGAAGAGATAAGAAATGTAATAGATGAACTATTTAAAGATATTGAAAGTATTGTACTTCCTTTTAATCAATATAGAATTTATTTTATGGAAATAATGACAGCTATGCTAAAGCTGGTTCAGATATATAATTTAGATTTAAATGATATTTTTGGTGAAGAATTCAATTTTTATAAATATCTAGAAAAGATTAATTCTATAGATAAGATAAAAGAGTGGTTTGTAGATAAAGCTATAGCTATAAACAATGGAATTAAAAAAAATAGAATGAGGTCTTCATCTCTTATTGTGGCAAATGCAAAAGAATATATAAGAAAACACTATATGGACCATGACATTTCAGTGGATAAGTTATGTGATAGCATACACGTAAGTCCTACATATTTTTCTACTATATTTAAAAAGGAAACGAACATGAATTTTGTTAATTTTCTTACTGAAATTAGGCTTGAGGAAGCTGTGAAACTTTTAAATACTACTGCAGATAAGACTTACATCATAGCAAATAAAATAGGTTATGAAGAAGCAAATTACTTTAGCTATGTATTTAAAAAGAAATTTGGAGTTTCTCCTTCTAAATATAGAAAGAATTGAGCTGAAAACAATGAGTAAAGTTATGGGGGTTATTATCAAAAAATATAAAAAAATAAGTATACAACAGATGATAGCAATTTCATTTACACTTATATCTGTAATAGGTATGTTTAGTGTTGGTATTACATTATACATAAGGTATATAACATCAAATAAGGAGACTGTAGCTCAAAACAATATAGCTATATTAGACCAAGTAAATATAAACCTAGACAGCTATGTAAGGAATATGAAAAAAATATCAAATTCAGTTTATTACAGCGTAATAAAGAGAGCTGATTTTGACAAAGACAGTATAGAAAATGAACTGAATTTATTATATGACACAAATAAAGATTCTATAGTAAGTATATGTGTATTTTTGGAGGACGGGGAACTGGTAGCGTCCTCACCTTTAGGACAGCTTAAGAAAACGGCAAATCCAGCAGGTAGTGAGTGGTTTAAAAAAGCTATAGAAGAAGGGGAAAATGTACACTTTTCAACACCTCATATAGAAAATCTGTTTTTTGATCCTAACTATGAATATCATTGGGTAGTATCTCTTAGCAGGCAGGTTGAACTCACTTACAACGGAAAAGTTAGAAGAGGGGTTCTTGTTGTAGACATGAATTTCAGAGCTATAGAACAGATTTTTAAAAATGTTACTCTTAGAAAATCTTCTTACACTTATCTTGTTCATAAAAATGGAGAGATTATATATCACCCAAGGCAGCAGCTTATATATAGCAATCTTATTGAAGAGAACAATTTAAAACATGCAAATCTAGAAGATGGAAATCATAATGAGGTGTTTCAAGGACAGCAGAGAGTAATAACGGTAAAAACTATGGGATACACAGGATGGAAGATTGTATGTGTAACTCCTATGAGAGATATAACATCTGATTATAATCAGATGAAAGTATTTGTCATAGTAATAATGACCTTTGCCATAATAATACTTATTTTAATAAATAAATTTGTAGCTATGCGTATAACAAATCCTATAACGGAACTAGAAAATTCGGTTAGAAAGCTTGAAAACGGTGCGAAAGACATTCAGATATCCATAAGTGGTTCCTACGAAATAACTCACCTAGGAAATGCAATTCAATCTATGGTTTACCAGCTTCATTCACTTATGGACAATATAGTAAAAGAGCAGGAAGGAAAAAGAAAAAGTGAGCTTAATGCACTTCAAGCACAGATAAATCCTCACTTTTTATATAATACATTAGATTCTATAATTTGGATGATTGAGAATGGGAATTATGAAGGTGCTATAAATATGGTTACAGCTCTTGCAAAATTATTTAGAATAAGTTTGAGCAAAGGGAAAAATATAATCACTGTAAAATCAGAAATAGAGCATGCAGAAAATTATTTAAAGATTCAAAGTATAAGATACAAAAATAAATTTGAATATAGATTTGAAGTACAGGATGAGGTACTTGACCTAATGAGCATAAAGCTAATTGTACAACCTCTTATAGAGAATGCTATATATCATGGTATGGAATTTATGGAAGGTGACGGAGAAATTGTGATTTTAGCATATATAAAAGATGGTGATTTATATATAGATGTTAAGGATAATGGTCTCGGAATGGAGCAGGAGGTAGCGGATGAGCTTTTACTTAAGGAGCTGAAATCTACAAAAAAAGGTTCTGGGACAGGGCTTAAAAATGTAAATGCTAGAATAAAACTTTATTGTGGAGATGATTACGGACTAAAAATTTATAGTGAACCGGATGAAGGCACGACTATAAGCATTCATATGCCATGTGTGAAATATGAAGAGATTCAAAATAAGGAGATTTAGTTTATGAAAAAAAAGAAGAAGGCCATAGTATATATATTATTGCTAGGGTTGATGTTCATGGTACTTATTTTGAAAGATAGCATTTTTTCTGATAATGAAAATAAAGTATATAACATTTCAATAATAACACGAGGGAAAATGAATGAAAGCAGAAGAATAATGAAAAGTGGTGCTGAACAAGCAGCATCAGAGGTTAATGCCAATATAAAATTCATATCATTATCTAAAGAAAATAATGTAGAAGAGCAGATAGAAAATATAAAAAAGGAAATTTCAAATGAATCAGATGCAATATTAATTGATCCGGCAAGTTACGAAGAATTAAGTGAGACTATTGAAAAAGTCAACAAGGATAAACCTGTAGTCCTTATTGATTCTGATATAAATATCAAGAATAAAATAAATAAAGTAAGCTGTGACAATTATGCACTAGGAGTAGATTTGGCTAGAGAAATTTTAAATCACCAAGTAAAAGATGAAAAGGTAGTGGTAGTGAAAAATGGACTTGATTGCAGCAGTATAAAAGAAAGATATGATGGATTTATTGACACAATGGATAAATCAAATAATACTCTTTTATATTGGAATATGAGTGATGAAGAAACTGAAAAATATTATAGTCAAGCAAAGAGATTCCTTCAATACAACAGCGTAGATTCTATAGTAGTTTTTGATAGTTACATTCTTCAAAACATAGGTGAAGCCAAACGTTCATTAAATGCAGAAGGTAGTGAAGCAGAGTGTAGTATAAAGCTTTACGGAGCAGGAAGTGATAGTAAAATAATTTCCTTATTAGAAAACAGGCAGATTACAGCTATTGCAACCGAAAATGAATTTAATATAGGATATTTGGGAGTGAAAAATGCTGTAGATAAAGTTTCTGACAGAAAAGTTGATGATAGTATTATAAGGTCTACTGTTATAAATAGCGACAACATGTACTCTAAGGAAAATCAAAGATTATTATTTTCTTTTGTAAAATAAACCAGGAGGAAATGTGTGGATGGGAAGATGGTATAACAAAATTCTTTTAGGAATATCTATTATATCTATGACAGGAGTTTTTACTTCATGTGAATTTAAAAATCAGAGTATAAAACCAACAAAAGATATGAAAATAGGAGTTACTTTCTATAAACAAGATGATATGTTTATATCAAATGTAGCTAAAAGTGTAGAGGAATACGCTAAGACTAAAAGTTTTGATGAGAACTGCGAAATAAATGTAAATGTATTATATGCTAATGGAAGTTCTCTTGAGCAAAGTAATCAAGTAGATAAATTTATAAAACAGGGGTATGATGCTATTTGCGTAAATATGGTAGATAGAACAGAAGCTGCTGTAATTGTTGAAAAATGCAGAAAAGCTGATATACCTCTAATATTCTTTAATAGAGAGCCTGTAGAAGAAGATATGTATCTTTGGAATAAATCTTATTATGTAGGCGGTTTAGCTAAGCAGTCAGGGGAGATTCAAGGAGAGATAATAGTTGATGCATATAAAAAAGATAAAAGTTATGTTGACAAGAATGGGGATGGGAAAGTTCAATATGTTATGCTAGAAGGTGAGCAAGAACATCAAGATACTCTTCTTAGAACAGAGTATTGTATAAAAACTGTAAATGAAAGTGGCATAGAACTTCAAAAGCTTGCAGATGAAACCGCAAACTGGCAGAGTTCACAAGGAAATTCTAAAATGGCAAAGTGGATAAATGAATATGGTACTGATATAGAAGTTGTATTTTGCAATAATGATGCAATGGCTCTTGGAGCTATAGCAGCCTTAAAGGATGCAAAAATAGAAAAAAATAAAAGGCCTTTAGTAGTTGGTATAGACGGAATTCCAGAGGCGATAAAAGAGATAGAAGAAGGAAACATGGAAGGAACAGTAATAAATAACTATGTAAAACAGGCACAAGCCATAATAGATTCAGCTTATGATATAATAACTAGAGGGTCAATTACTTCTATATATGGACTTAGAAGTGGCAAGTATATAGATATACCTCATGAAAAGTTTACTAAGGAAAATTTAAAGTAGATATATAACAGCAATGAATGATTAGAAATCCATTGCTGTTTTTATTTTATATTTTATGAAAATGATATTGACATAAAAATATTAAGGTAGTATTATTGTATTAAGGTATTAATACAACATTACAATAATACAAATTAAGGAGTTGAGATTATGTCATGGGAATTAAAAAATGACAGACCAATTTATACTCAACTGATGGATCAGATAACACTTAAGATAGTATCAGGTGAATATAAGTCAGGAGAAAAGCTTCCATCAGTTAGAGATTTGGCAGCTGAGGCAGCGGTAAATCCAAATACTATGCAGAAAGCTTTAACAGAGCTTGAGAGAATTAATTTAGTTTATAGTGTAAGAACAAGTGGTAGATTTATAACGGAGGATATTGATATGATAAAAGATATGCAGGAAAATCTAGCCAAGAATGAAATAAAGGAATTTTTAAAGAAGATGCAGAAGATAGGTTTTGAGAAAGACAGAACGTTAAAGGTATTAGAACAGGTAATGAAGGAGATGGAGTAATGAGTGACGTAATACTAGAATGTAAAGGTCTTACAAAAGATTATGGTAATAAAAAAGCTTTAGATGGGATAGATCTTACTATAAAAAAAGGAAGAATAGTCGGACTTCTTGGACCAAATGGAAGTGGAAAAAGTACCTTAATAAAACTTGCCAACGGACTTTTAACACCAACTAATGGAGAAATACTTATAAAGGGTATGAAGCCAGGAGTTGAAACTAAAAAGATAGTTTCATATCTTCCAGAGAGAACCTACTTAAATAACTGGATGAGAGTTTCCGATATAATAAAATTTTTCTCAGACTTTTATGAAGATTTTAACTCAGAAAAAGCTTATGATATGCTTGGAAAATTAAAGATTAATGCAAATGATAAATTAAAGACTATGTCAAAAGGTACAAAGGAAAAAGTTCAATTGATATTAGTTATGAGCAGAGAAGCGGATTTGTATTTTTTAGACGAGCCAATAGCAGGTGTTGACCCAGCAGCGAGAGATTATATATTAAACACTATTATAACTAACTACAATGAAAACTCTACTATAGTGATTTCAACTCACCTTATATCAGATATAGAAAAGGTTCTAGATGATGTTATATTTATATCATATGGAGAGATTTACCTTACTAAGAGCGTTGATGATATAAGAGAGGAAGAAGGCAAGAGTGTTGATGAACTGTTTAGGGAGGTATTTAGATGTTAGGAAAATTGATGAAATATGAATTTAAAGCTACAGGAAGATTATTAGTCCCATTATATGTAGCACTTATGATTTTTGCGATTATAAATAAATTGTTTATGGGAGATATGTCAGCTATAGATTCAAGTAGTACTTTTGGAACTTTTATTAAAGTTACCACTATGATAATATATGTTGTTATAATGGTATCTATATTTATAGTTACACTATTTGTAATAATTCAAAGATATCGAACAAATCTTTTAGGAGATGAAGGATATCTTATGAATACATTGCCAGTTAAGCCATGGCAGAATATAATGAGTAAGCTTTTAACAGCTTCAATATGGATGATATTAAGCGTAATTATGGCTATGCTTTCTATATTGATTTTAGCTTATCAAAAAGATATGTTCTCTGTATCTTGGGATTTTATATCTGAATTTTTTAAAGAAGCTTACAGATATTCAGGAAGCAATGTTATATTCTTTAGTATAGAAATAATATTAATGATGATATCTGGACTAGTTTCTTCAATACTAATAATATACGCTTCATTATCTATAGGAAATTTATTTGCTAAAGCGAAGATATTAGCTTCATTTGGAGCATTTATAGGTTTAACTACAGTATCAGAAATAATAACAACCTTTGCTTTTAATCCAATAATAAATAGTTGTGAAAACCTAAGAATAGAGGGTATTACAACTACACATTTCCACTTTATATTCCTTTTCGCAATAGTATCAGTAACTATATATTCAGTGGCATATTTTATTATAAGTCATTATATATTAACTAGAAAACTTAATTTAGAATAAAATAAAAATCCATGGTTATTTTAAGACCATGGATTTTTATTTTATAAGAATGAATGAAAATGATTGTTTTTGAATTATTATGCTTGATTTTGGATTTAAAATGGAGTATTATGAAATTGAGGAAGTGGTGTAAATGTTAACAGAAGAAAGACATGAATTGATTTTGAATGAATTGAAAAAACACTCAGTGGTTCATGTGAGCACTTTAGTGGAAATGCTGGACACGTCAGAATCAACTATAAGAAGAGATCTTAACTTTCTTCATAATCAAGGAAAGCTTAATAAAGTTCATGGTGGAGCAACTTCTATTAAAAAAAATATCCATACGAAAGATGATGAAATAGAGGTTAGAAAAAATCTTCATACTGAGGAAAAAATATCAATAGCAAGAAAGGCAGCAAGTCTAATAAAAGCTAATGATTTTGTTTATATTGATGCAGGAACAACCACGGAACTTATGGTGGATTTTATTGAAGAGAAAAATGCAGTATATGTTACTAATGGAATAAACCATGCAAGCAGATTAGTTTCAAGAGGCTTTACCGTATATATTTTGGCAGGAGAAGTAAAAATATTAACACAAGCTATTATAGGAATTGAAGCTGTGAACTGTCTTAAAAAATATAATTTTACCAAAGGATTCTTTGGTACTAATGGAGTGTGCTTAGAAAATGGATTCACTACTCCAGAAATAAAGGAAGCTCTTGTAAAGGAAACAGCATTAAAGAAAGCAAGAGAGGCTTACATATTAGCTGATGATTCAAAATTTAATGAAGTTAGTTGTGTAACTTTTGCAGATATAAAAGATGCAGCAATAATCACATCAAATGTAGATAATAAATATAAAGAACTAGTAAAAGCAGATACAAAAATATTAGAGGTGGTAATAAGATGATTTACACAATAACATTTAATCCAGCTTTAGATTACATTGTAGAGGTTAAAGACTTTAAAGATGGAGCTGTTAATAGAAGCTGCTATGAGGAAATTTATGCTGGAGGTAAGGGTATAAATGTTTCTATAGTTTTAAATAATTTAGGAGTTAAAAATAAAACTCTTGGATTTATTGCTGGATTTACTGGTGATGAAATAGAGAGAAGAGTAAGAGAACTAGGCTGTGATACAGATTTTATAAAGTTAACAGAGGGTATATCTAGGATTAATGTTAAACTGAAATCAAATAAAGAATCTGAGATAAACGGGCAGGGTCCTAGAATAAGTGATGAAGATTTAGAAAATATGTTTCAAAAGATTAAAACACTTAAAGAAGGCGATATCTTAGTTCTAGCAGGAAGTATTCCATCTACGATACCAAAGGATATTTATGAGAGAATAATGGCAATGGTAGAGGAAAAGAACGTTAAAACAATAGTAGATGCAACAGGCAAGCTTCTTTTAAATGTTTTAAAGTATAAGCCGTTTTTAATAAAGCCAAATCATCACGAACTTGGAGAATTATTTGGTATAGAACTTAAATCTCATGATGAAATTATAGATTACGCTAAAAAGCTGCAAGATATGGGAGCAAGAAATGTTCTCATTTCTATGGCTGGAGATGGAGCTATAATGGTAACTGAAGATGGTACGGTGTTAAAGAGCGATGTTCCAAAAGGTAAACTAGTAAATTCAGTTGGGGCAGGAGACTCAATGGTTGGAGGATTTCTAGCTGGATATTTGGAAAATAATGATTTTGAAAAAGCTTTTAAAGCGGGAATTGCAACAGGAAGTGCTAGTGCATTTTCAAAGGGGTTAGCAACAAAAGAAAAAGTAAATGAACTATTAAATGAAATAATATAATAAAGGAGCAGCAAAATATGAAGATAAGAGACTTATTAAATGCTAATTCAATAGCCATAAATCCTGAAATTAAAAGAAAAGATGAAGCTATAAATAAATTAGTGGATCTTATGGATAATTCAGGCAATCTTAATAATAAAGAAGAATATAAGAAGGCAGTACTTCAGAGAGAAGAATTAAGTACTACAGGAATTGGGGATGGAATTGCAATACCTCATGCCAAAACTTCAGCAGTTAAAAAATCAGGTCTAAGTGCCATGATTTTAAAAGATGGAATAGATTACGATTCATTGGATGGAGAACCAGCAAATCTTTTCTTTATGATTGCTGCAACAGATGGAGCAGATAATACTCACCTTGATGTTTTAGCAAGATTATCAACAATGCTTATGGACGTTGATTTTAAAAATATGTTAGTTAATGCTTCTTCAACAGAGGAATTTTTAAGACTAATAGATGAAAAAGAAAATGAAAAATTAAATAAAGAGGAAGTTAAGTCTAAAGAAGGTTATCAAGTATTAGCTGTAACAGCCTGCCCTACAGGAATAGCTCATACGTTTATGGCAGCTGAAAGTCTTGAGAATAAGGCAAAAGAGATGGGTGTAACAATAAAAGTTGAGACTAATGGCTCTGGTGGAGCAAAGAATGTGCTTACTAAAGAAGAAATTGAAAATGCGCAATGTATAATAGTAGCAGCCGATAAAAATGTAGAGATGGCAAGATTTGATGGTAAAAAGGTAATACAAACAAGAGTTGCTAATGGAATCCATAAGGCAGAAGAGCTTATTGAAAGATCAGTCAATGGTGATGCACCAGTTTATCATCATGCAGATGGATCACATCATGCTGAAGAGTCAGAAGAAAATGAAAGTATAGGAAGACAAATATATAAATATCTTATGAATGGAGTTTCTCATATGCTTCCATTCGTTATAGGTGGAGGAATACTTATAGCTCTAGCATTTTTATTTGATGATTACAGCATAGATCCAAGCAAATTTGGAAGTAATACTCCATTTGCAGCATTTTTAAAGACTGTTGGAGACCAAGCATTTGGATTCATGTTGCCAGTACTTGCTGGATATATCGCTATGAGTATTGCCGATAGGCCTGCACTTGCAGTCGGATTTGTTGGCGGAGCTTTAGCCAATTTTGGAGGTTCAGGATTTTTAGGAGCTTTACTTGCTGGTTTTATAGCTGGATATTTAGTTTTAGGATTAAAGAAGATTTTTGGATATTTACCAGACAGCTTGGAAGGATTAAAGCCTGTTTTACTTTATCCTTTCCTTGGAATTCTTGCTATAGGTGCCATAATAGTATTTATTGTTAACCCACCAGTTGCAGCAGCTAATACTGGAATTACAAACTTCCTAAATGGAATGGGAGAAAGCAGTAAAATACTGCTTGGAGCAGTCTTAGGAGGAATGATGGCAGTAGACATGGGAGGCCCAATAAATAAAGCAGCTTATGTATTTGGAACAGCATCACTAGCTAGCGGACAATATGAATTTATGGCAGCTGTTATGATAGGCGGTATGGTACCTCCTTTAGCAATTGCATTATGTACAACATTCTTTAAGAGTAAATTTACAGAAAATGAAAGAAAATCAGGAATAACTAATTATATAATGGGATTATCTTTTATAACAGAGGGAGCTATACCATTTGCGGCAGCAGATCCACTTAGAGTTATACCAGCATGTGTACTTGGTTCAGCAGTAGCTGGAGCTATGTCAATGTTCTTTGGATGTGCATTAAGAGCACCTCATGGTGGATTATTTGTAATTCCTGTTATAAGCAATCCTTTGGGATATATAATAGCTTTAGCAGCAGGATCAGTTATAGGAATGATCACACTAGCAGTTCTAAAAGGAAAAACTAGAAAATAAAAATATACTAATTGAATATATTTGATTTATGAGAGGATACATTTGAAATACAGATGTATCCTCTCATTTTTATATCTTAGAATAAATGAAAAATAAAAATTTGACAAATTTCATAAAAGACAGTATAGTGTATTTATTACAAATACAAATGTACTCTATAAAAATACACGAAATGAGGAATTTTTTTATGAAGAAAGTATCATTAATAGCTCGGATATTTATTTGCCTGATAATAGGTGTATTTCTAGGAATAATATGTAAAAACTTAGATATAGTATTTCCTATAAGAATATTAGCTACCTTAAGCGGACTTTTCGGTAATTTTTTATCTTTTATCATTCCTCTTATAATTATAGGATTTATAGTTCCAGGAATAGCTTCATTAGGTGGAAAATCAGGGAAGGGATTATTGATTACAACAATAATAGCCTACATATCTACAATAATAGCAGGCTTTTTAGCATGGGCATCTGGACAAACATTGTTGCCTAAGTTGATAAAAGAAAACATTTTATTAAGCAATGGTGGACAGGCTATAGAACCATATTTTTCAGTAGATATGCCTCCTATTATAGGAGTTATGTCAGCGTTAGTACTTGCATTTCTTCTTGGTATTGGATTATCAAAAATTAAAAATAGCACTCTTTTAAAATCTATGGAGGATTTTAGTTCAGTAGTTTTAATGGTAGTTACAAAGGTATTAATACCATTAGTGCCAATTTATATAGGATGTGTATTTGCAAAACTAAGTTTTAGCGGAGAGATCTTTAATACATTAAAGTCATTTGGGATTGTGTATTTAATATTATTTTCATTACAAATAATTTATCTTTTAATTCAGTATAGTATTGCAGGAATAATAAAGAAAAAGAATCCAATAGCACTTATAAAAAATATGATGCCTGCATATCTAACAGCAGTAGGAACACAATCATCGGCAGCTACAATACCTGTAACATTAGCATGCACAAAAGATAATGATGTTCAAGATAAGGTGGCAGATTTTGTTATACCATTATGTGCAACAATACACCTATCAGGAGATACGATAACATTAGTACTGACATCTATGGCTGTCATGTATATGAACGGTAATATACCTACATTTTCAATGATGATGCCATTTATATTTATGTTAGGAATAACTATGATTGCTGCACCAGGAGTACCTGGCGGCGGGGTAATGTCAGCTCTTGGTCTATTAGAATCAATGTTTGGATTTGGTGGAATTGAGAAACCTATAATGATAGCATTGCATGCTGCTCAAGATAGTTTTGGAACGGCAACAAATATAACTGGGGATGGGGCTATTGCAATAATTATAGAGTATATTATAAATAGGAAATCAAATTCTAAAACTGAAGAAACAGAATATGATGATATAACTGAAGCTGTATAAAATGAATTCTTTAAAAAAGCTGTGATTGATATTTTTACATAACAATCACAGCTTTTTTAGCAAAATATATTAACTTACCTTTTCTTCTAATAAAGTCTCTGCTTTTGAATTTTTATCTTTAATAGATCCTATAACGAAACCTAATACAGCACCTAAGACGGAAGGGATAACCCATACAAGACCTTCACTTGCCAAAGGAATTGCTTGAAGAAAAGAGAACTTTAATCCGAATCCTTCTAATCCTGACAATACACTAAATACTGAAGTAAACAGCATACAAAATTGATATACTTGTTTATATCCTTTAAATAGGTTATGAGCAAATGGTAAAAGTATAAGAACTATTGCCATTGGATATATGACGTTAAGTATAGGAAGTGAGAATTCTAATATTTTATTTAAGCCAACATTAGCAAATAGCATACTGGATAGACATAATACACTTATACATGTTTTGTAGCTAACTTTAGGAAGTATAGTTGTAAAGTATTTGCTGCAAGAGGTTATAAGTCCAACAGAGGTACTTAAGCATGCTAATGAAAATATAACGCCAAGTAGTACAATTCCCTTTGAACCAAATAGATATAAAACAATGTTTGTAAGACTTTGAGCACCATTTTCAACAGGACCTAGTGATCCTTGAGCTGAAGCTCCGAGATAAGATAAAACTATGTATATTATAGTTAATACTAAACCTGCAATTACTCCTGCCTTTATAGTATTACTTATAAGACCTTTTTCACTATTTACTCCTTTTTCTTTTAAAGCAAAAGCTATAACTATACCAAAATTAAGAGCTGCAATAGCATCCATTGTCATATATCCATCCAAGAAACCTTTTAACACTGGGCTATTTGAGTAAGAGGCTGTTGGAGCAGAAAATGAACCTATAGGTTTTAATATATTTCCAACCAAGATTAAAGTTATAAGTATTAAGATACAAGGAGTAAGAACTTTACCTAATCGGTCAACAAGTTTTGATGGTTTAAGACTCAACCAAAAAGCTAATGCAAAATAGCATAATGTGTATACTAAAAGCGGCATAGCACTTGAATGAAGAGATGCAGGTAAAAATGGTTTGATGCCCATTTCAAAAGCAAGGCTTCCGGCACGCGGGATTCCTAAAAAAGGACCTATAGATAAATATATTAATATTGTAAATACTAGTGCGAAAGTTTTATTGACACGTCCTGCTACAGACTGAAGTCCATTAGCTTTAGCTACGGTTGCTACAGCTAAGATTGGAAGACCTACTGCAGAAATCAAAAAGCCACCTAAAGAAAATACTAAATTTGTACCAGAAAGCTGGCCAAGCAGTGGTGGAAATATAAGGTTTCCTGCACCAAAAAACATTGAGAATAACATTAAGCTTATTAATAATAAATCTTTCTTTGATAATTTTTCCATTTGAATTCCTCCTAGTTATCATATAAATATTAATTGGACCACAAATACCTATGTCACTTTCCAAAACACCACCACCTCTCTGTGTAAAATTTAGCAAATAAAAAAACTCGTCCTTATCACAAAAGGACGAGTTATACTCGCGTTACCACCTTAATTCCGTTAAAATAGATGCATTTTAACGACACTCATCAACGTACTATCATACGTGTTCCTTATAATGTAGGACAACCATCAAGTCTTACTGATTTTCAGACTTGCTTCTCGGAGATGATTTTCAGATACACATTGCACATTGGTTCTCAGCATACCCCAATTCTCTGTAGAACAAAAATTATACCTTACTTTTTCTCGTCTTAGAATTTAATTATTGCTTTGTATAAATTTATATCATGTTTTTTAAAACTTGTCAACAATAAATAAAAAATATTGATAAATTAGGAATGAAAAGTACATTATAGGAGAATACATAAATTGTAAAATATTGAAGTTACAATAATTAATCTAATAAATTACAAAATATAGATAGAAAACTTTATAAACATAAAATAAATACAAAATAAAATATTCAAATATATAAATTAGAAAAATTTTATAGATAAATAAAAATCTATCGATATTATGAATTGGATTAATACATTATTACTTGATATAATTCCACATGGACAGATGAAAAACAGAATGAGGGGGAATTGTAATATGAAAATGAAAAAGATATTACCTATTGTCATTGCTTCATGTATGGTTTTGCTTACTGCTTGTGGGGAAAAAAGTAATGATGCAAGTGATACAGGAAAAATAAAAGAAGGTGGAACCATAGTATTTGCCGCTGGGGGAGATCCAAGAGTATTAAATCCAATGTACGGTAATGATAGAGTTACTATGACCATAAATAACGCAGTATACTCACCATTATTCGATATAGAAAATGGTGAAAAGCAATATTACTTAGCTGAAAGCTTTACACCATCAGAAGATTTTTTAACTTACACTTTAAAATTAAAAAAGGATTTAAAATGGCATGATGGAGAGGCATTAACAGCAGATGATATAGTGTTCACTTTAGATAAAATATTAGATAAAAGTCAAAAATCTCTATTAAGAGGAGATCTTTTAGTAGATGGAAAACCTGTGGAATATAAAAAGGTTGATGACTTAACTGTTGAATTTAAAATGCCAAGAGTTATGATGAATTTTGAATCTGCATTAGCTAGTTTCTCACCTATACCAAAACATATATTTCAAGGGGAAACTGATATAGCTACAAGTACAAAAAATGAAAATCCAATAGGAAGTGGTCCATATAAGTTTAAAGAACATAAAAAAGGTGAAAGTGTTACATTAGTAAAAAATGAAGACTATTTTGGTGGAAAACCTCATATAGACACTGTAGTGTACAGAATAATAGCTGATGCTAACTCATCTACTTCAGCATTTTTAAATGGAGAAATATCAGCAAAATATGTTGACCCAAGAGATATAGACAAATTCCAAGATAAAGCTACTATAGAGACTTATGATGAGGGAATGTTAGTGAATGCTATCATGAATTTTGATAGTCCAGCTTTAGCAAAAAAAGAAGTTAGACAAGCTATAGCATATGCACTAGATAAAGATGAAATTATAAAAGCAGGGTATATTGATGAAAAATATGCACTAAAAGCATATTCAGATTTAGTACCAACCACTTTATACTATACAGATGATGTTAATAAATATGAAAAGAATGTAGAAAAAGCTAAAGAACTTATAGCTCAATCAGGAATGAAAGATATAACGTTAAATATAATTTTTACAAATGGTAAAAAGTCAGATGAAGCTACTGCATTAGTTATGCAGGAAAGATTAAAAGATATAGGAATAGATCTTCAAATCGTACCAATGGAGAGAAATGCATTTATACAAAAGCTTTTTACAGAAGGTAAAAAAGACTTTGATATGGCAATAAATGCATATGTTATGGGTAATGAACCAAATGCATATAGATCAATGTTTGAAACAGGTGCAGAAAATAACATATCTAACTATGTAAATAAAGATTTAGATAAAAAATGGGAAGCTGCTAATGGAGAAACAGATAAGGATAAGAGGAAAGAACTATATAAAGAAATTCAACAAACTTTATCAGAAGATCTTCCAATATATCCTATAACATATTCTCAATCAATAATAGCAATTGACAAGAAGATAGGTGGAGTAAAAGAAGCAAAGCCAGCGCCAATCTTTATGTTTAAAGATTTATCAAAACTTTATTTAACTGAATAAAATTTTGATAGATAAAAACTTATAAGCCTTTAGGAAAATTAAATTTTACTTGAAGCTAAGAATTAAGTTTATTACAAAGCTCCTTGTGACGCCTACAAGGAGCTTTGATATTAAAAGGAGATGTTTTATGTCAAAGTATATATTAAAAAGAATCTTAGGTACGATACCTATGTTATTAATAGTATCTATAATATCGTTTGGAATAATAAAACTTGCTCCAGGAGATCCAGTTATGGCATATGCTACTCCACAAATGCATAAAGAGGATTTAGATAATCTTAGAACTGAATTAGGACTTGATAAACCTATATATGTCCAATACGGAGCTTGGCTTTCAAAAACTATAAAAGGGGATTTGGGTTATTCAACGGTAGATTTCAGACCTGTTAAAGATAAGGTTACAGAAAGAATTGGCAATACACTTCTGCTTATGGGAATATCAATAATGGTAGCTCTCATATTTGGGATAATATTTGGTTTGTTAAGCGGATATTATGAAAATAAGTGGATAGATAAAATAGTTAGTGTAGTGAGTTATATAGGAATTTCTATCCCATCATTTTGGTTTGCTATGATGCTTATAGTAGTTTTTTCAGTTAAGCTTAACATACTTCCTAGTATAGGTATGCATAGCATAGGAAAAAATTCATTATTTGATGTGCTTATACATACTATAATGCCTGCTATGGTCTTAAGTTTTCAAGACTTCGCCGTTATCTCTAGATATATAAGAAGTAATATAATTGATGAAAAATATGAAGATTATGTTAGAACTGCTAGGGGTAAGGGACTATCAGAGAAAGTTGTATTTGGAAAGCACATATTAAAGAATTCATTGCTTCCCGTAATAACTATATTAGGTATGTCACTGCCTGGATTGATTTCTGGAGCTTTTATAACAGAAACTATATTTGGATGGCCAGGCATGGGAAGACTGGGCATTCAAGCTATATTTGGATTTGATTATCCTGTAATAATGGCTATAACACTTATGTCTTCTTTATTTCTTATAGTTGGCAACCTTATATCAGACATACTTTATGGTATGGTTGACCCTAGAATAAAGGTGGTGTCATAGTGTACAGTAATCTTAAAAAAAAGGTAATGAAAAATAAATTAGTATTGGCAAGCATAGTTATTTTAATTATTCTTGTAATAATTAGTATTTTAGCTTTTGCATCACCATATGATCCTAATGCTATTGATGTAGCCAATAAATTAAAGACTCCTAGTCTAAGGCATCCATTTGGAACAGATGATATGGGAAGAGATTATTTTACTAGAGCATTATATGGCGGACGAGTATCATTAATGGTTGGATTTAGTTCAATGATTATATCAACTATATTAGGGACACTTATAGGAACAATAAGTGGATATTTTGGAGGATGGATAGATACATTTATAATGAGAACTATAGATGTGCTTATGAGTATACCAAGCTTTTTTATAATATTAACACTAAATGTCTATTTGAAACCAGGAGTAGGTACAATAATAGTTATTATAGCACTATTTAGCTGGATGGGAGTTGCAAGGATTATAAGAGGAGAAACCTTATCAGTAAAGGAACGTGAGTATGTAGTATGTGCAGTTTCACAAGGTATAAGATCTAGGAAAATAATATTTAATCACATAATTCCAAATGTGATGCCAAGTGTTATTGTAGCTGCAACTATAAATGTTGCAAACTCAATACTTATGGAATCATCTTTAAGTTTCTTAGGATTAGGAATACAAGCACCTAATGCATCTTGGGGAAGTATGCTTCAAAATGCTCAAGGATATATTTTAGATATGCCATATCTTGCTGTGTTTCCAGGATTATTGATACTCATGACAGTCTTGTCATTTAATGTAATTGGAGATTTTATGAGAGATGTTACTCATCCTAGAAAAGTAAGATAAATAGAAAAATAAGAGTATGTACAAAAAACACATACTCTTATTTTTATTAATCATTTTTGGATTCATTATGAGTAGCATTGTAAAAGGCAGCAAAACCTCCAAAGAGAATTCCTGTTATAGGAAATACTACCCAAGAAATACGCCAAAGGCCAAAAATAAATCCTAGCAATAGAAAGATACATACAGCTATAGGCCATACAACGGCAGCTACAGCACCTATAACTTTATTATTTTTTATTTGAACCATATTGTATTCACCTAGTTGTAGAAGTTTTTTGTAAGGGTCTTGAAGAGAACTGGAGTTTATGAAAATATATACTGCAACAGTTATGATGAACATTAAAGCAACTAATCCGTAAGTAGATGCTTCATCACTTATGGCAGAGCCTAGAAATATACAAAAAGGTGAGGCTATACATAGAGAAACACCAGTTATTGTAAAGGCTGTGAACTTAGAATGATTCTCTTTTAGTTTGTTTTCAAGATAAATTTTTGAGTCTGAAGTAATAGAGAAATCACCTTTTTCAATAGCATTATATTTTTCCATTATCTGCCCAGAATATATAAATAGTGCTATAGCAGGTAGTATTAATATAAATAAAGGCATTAAAGGGACAATGTCTGTGACTCTTTCAGAAAATCCTCTTAAAATAATTTCTGATTCAATCAGCTGGTTTGTAAGGATAAGCATTGCTCCGCCTATTATGCAAAGAGATACACCTATGCTGATAAGAAAAGAAGTTCTCTTTTTATCTTCTAAATATTGAAGTATTGTGTTTTTTGACAAAGTATTTTCAGCACGTTCCTCAGGAATTTCGATATATAATTCATTTAGAAGCTCATCTATATTACCAAATTCAGAAATTACAATACCAATAGCTTCATTTTCACTCTTACCTTCATCTTTTAACTCTAAATATTTTTCTTCCATATTAGATAAAAGTTCTTCTTTTAATCTTTCGATTTCTTCTGTGTGTGGCAGGGTAGAAAACATATTTTCAATGTAAGTTTTGATAGCTTCCATTTAGTTCATCTCCTTAATAAATTTATTGATAACATCTTTAGTTATTTTCCATTCTTCACATTTAGCTTCGTAATATTCTTTTCCCTCAGGAGTGATTTTGTAATAAGTTCTCTTTTTCCCAAAGGTTTCGTTGCCAGCATAAGAAACTATATATCCGTTTTTTTCAAGTCTATTAAATGCAGAGTATAAAGTTGTTTCTTTAATTATATAAAGGTCGTTTGTTATAAGCCTTATATTTTTAGAAATTTCGTATCCATAAGAGTCATTCTCCAAAAGAAGACTCAATATAATTGTGTCGTTGTAGCCTCTAATAACATCACTGCTGATCAAGATTAAGCTCCTTTCTCTTTTTACTTTATCTGTCGTAGTAATTTAATAATATCATTTTTACTACGACAGGTAAAGTACTTTTGGGAAAAATTTTCTAAAAATAAAAAAGACCGTTCAACCGATCTTTTTAATGTTATGATTTATTTTAATGTTTAAGGTTATGCTCATTCAATAGTGTTGTCGATATTTAGAAGCTTACAATATTCTTCAAACAATAAATCGAGCACTATATCAAAACTTATTCTGGAAGTTAAACTACTACACTTATGATGAATATGCCAGGAACTATTCATGGTGCGGAGTTAAGTAAAGAGGTTGGGACTTTAGCTATAGGATTAGACCTAAATATATCATTAGGCAAACCTCTTACAAAGGCAAGTCTTTGGTTGGGGAAGATGGGAAGTTCATAAAGCCAAATAACCTTCCACAAGGATATACATACTGTGAAGAAGATTTAGAAAAAGAAATAAGAGCACAGTATGATAAATTTCTAGAGCTTATGGTCAGGAAGTCATCACATTTGGATTCACATCTTTTTAGTACAGATAAAGTTCCAGAAATGAGAAAATTATCAGTTAAACTTGCTTTAGAAAAGGATAATCCTTTTAGAAATTATGATATAGATGTATACCCTTTAAGGTTTTATCTTTTGTTTTTAGCGTAATGAATCCAGTTTGCTTTTTTATAATAGATAAATAAAAGAAGAGCACTTGTAAACCATGTTATAGGATACCCTAGGAATACTATACGTATATCATTGAAGATTGGAACAAGAGATAGAATCCATGCCATACGCATAAAGCACCAACAACAGACCATTATTATCATAGGAATAGAGGTTAAACCGGCACCTCTTAAAACTCCTGATATGGCATGAGACAGTGCTAAGAATATATAGAATGGAGCAAGAGCTTTTAGCATTAATGTTCCATAATAAATTACATCTTTATTATCTGAAAAAATTCTAAGTATATTAGGTGCAAATATAAGAAGGATAGCAGAAATAGTAAAAGTTATTACTGTACTTAAAATTATTCCAATCTTAGTTCCTTCTTTTACACGATCATACTTTTCAGCACCTATATTTTGACCGGTAAATGTTGTTAAAGCCATAGAAAAACTCATAACAGGCAATATTGCAAAGCCATCAACCTTGGTATAAGAGCCGCAACCTGCCATAGCCAAAGTTCCAAAGCTGTTGATATTGCTTTGCACTACCACGTTAGAGAAGGAAACTATGGCATTTTGGACTCCACTAGGAAGTCCTATTTTTACAATTTTTAAAACTTGGGCTTTATGAAATTTTATATCTTTTAGAATAACACCATACTCTTTTTTCCCTTTCATAAGCACATACATAGTTAAAGCTGCGCTTATACATTGAGCAATAAGAGTAGCTAATGCAACGCCAGCAACACCCATATTAAAGTTTATAACAAATACTAAGTCAAGAACTATATTAACTGCTGATGAAACTATTAGAAAATAAAGAGGAGTTTTAGAATCACCAATGGCACGAAGGATTCCACTACCCATATTGTAAAGTATGATTCCGATAATTCCTCCGAAATATATCTGAAGATATAAAATAGATTCAGGCATGATGTCTTCAGGTGTTCCCATAAGTCTTAATATAAGAGGGGAACATATAACACCGATTAGAGTAAGGATGATTGATCCAACAACAGCTAAAGCCATGGTAGAGTGAACTGCATCATGAAGCCTTTCTTTATTTCTAGCACCATAATATTGAGATATAACAACACCAGCACCAACAGAAATTCCCATGAAAAAGCTGACTAGAAGATTAATTATAGGAGTGGATGAGTTGACAGAGGCAAGAGCATTACTTCCTACATAGTTTCCTACAATAACAGAGTCCACAGTATTATAAAGCTGTTGAAATAGATTTCCTAAAAGAAGCGGAAGAGCAAAGTTCATAAGCTGCTTTAAAATAGAACCTTCGGTCATGAGGCCCTTAGTTTCTGAATTTGTTTTCATTATTTAAAATCCCCCCAATTTAGTAGTTACTTTGATGTAAAATAAGATTTCTTATAAACAAGAAATCTTATATTATATCTTAACACTTTATGAAAAAAGTTTCTATTAATCAGTGCAATTAACTAAATTTAGTATAAAGATACAATACATTATCTGAGGTATGATAATAAAAAATACTTTAAAAAGAAAATATTTGAATAAATATCTTCAATAAATAATTTATGGAAAAATACATATACTAAAAAAATATTAAAAGTGCTACTTATAAGATTGGAGATAAATTATGAAAGCTATAATAGTAATAATTGTAGTTGCATTACTTTTGAAAAAATTTTTAAAACTTTATAAACCTATGATAAAAGGAAATATAGGAGAAATTAAAGTAAAGTTTAAATTGAAATTTTTGCCAAAACAATATAAGACTATAAATGATGTTATGCTCTCTAATAATAAAGGAAAAACTGTTCAAATAGACCATATAGTAGTTGGAAATAATGGAGTTTTTGTTATAGAAACAAAGAATTATAGCGGTACAATTTGCGGCGTAGCAGATGAAGTTTATTGGAAACAAATATTTCAAAAATCTAGTCATGATTTTTATAATCCTTTATTTCAAAATAAAGGACATATTATAGAACTTCAACATAAGTTAAAAAAACTTGGACATATACCAATTTATTCAGTGATAGTATTTGGCGAAAGTTGCAACTTGATGCTTCCAGATTCTATTACTAATGTAATTTATATGAATGACGTAAGAAATTACATTAAATCTTATGAAAGTGAATTGATTATAGATAATAACAGTATAGAAAAAATAATAAAAGTAATAAAAGAAAATAATATAAAAAGTTTAAGAAATAAAAGAAAACATAGAATTTATGTGAAACAAAAATATAAATAACCAAGGGTATTTATCGACATTTCGTACATAATAATAAAGCCAACTAAAATAATTGTAACAATATTTGTACGTTTAGAATATTATCATTGTATTAAGATATTAAGATATTAAGATAATTTAAGAATATTTATGTTTAAATTTTAATCAATATAAAGTATAATTTAAGAAGTGAACTTTAATAAATAAGAGATGAGGAATGAACATTGTTAGTAAATACCCATAAATTAATTGGCAACATGTTGTTAGACCAGTTAGATTTGAATAAGTATGAAATGCTAAAGAGCAATTCCTTTCTTTGGGGTAATATAAAACCAGACTGTGCATCTAAGTATAAGTTCAAAAAACATTATCAAGAAGAAAGCTTTGAAATGATAACAAAAAAGATAGAGTTTTTATCTTCATTGACACTTGATGATTTAGGCTATGTATATAATATAGGCAAGTTTAATCAAGAATTAGGAGTTATATGTCATTTTTTATGCGATTTCTTCTGTGTTCCACATTATGAAAGATGGGAATTTAAGAGTGCTGATGCCACAAAGAGACATATAATATACGAAAGAGAATTAAATAAATATTCAAAGGATTATAGATTTAAGAGCGAAACATTTAACGATTTTAAAATTGATGATATTGATACATTTTTATTATCTTTTTTAGATGAGTATAAAGAAGAACAAGATTATAGAAATGATTTAAGCTATGCTTATTTTATATGCTATAATGTTTTAAATTCTATACTTTCTAATGTAGTAAGAAATAGCAAAAATCGAAAGTATATAACCATACTTGGTTGTACTGCTACTAAAAAATTTAATATAGCATATTAAAGAACTCACTTACCCTAAACAATTAAGGGTAAGTGAGCTTTTTTTTATTTATAGGTCTTGTTCTTTTTTAGATTTTGCTAGCATAGAACCAATTAGTATAGTTAAAAAGCCGAATAATAAAAGCACATTTGTATCTACAACAGAACCAGTTTGAGGAAGCTTGTCCTCATAAGAAGGTTTATCAATAGAATTATTATTATCACTAGGTTTTTCAGGAATATAAGCTTTTATATCATCTACTGTTATGGATTTTACATTTGGTGTCCTTCCATCTGCAGACATAGGAACTGATATAGTTCCATCATTCAATAATTGTACAGCTAACGCTCGTAGTTCAGGATTCCAATTGTTACCGATGATTTTCCAGTTATTATCTAATTCTGGTGATATAGTACCACCTTTAACATTTATAATGTAGTCTCTAATTAGCTCTCTAACGCCGCCTATGTCACCCTTGATATCCTTTTCAACAAGTATTGGAAGATCTTCTCCTTTTTGATATATAGGGCCATAACTTAATAATTGAGAGTTTGCTCTATAGTTATTTATAGCTATCTCAAAAGTCTCATTATCTTTTATAGGTGTACCATCCATCCAGGTTAAATTAGTTATTCTATTTCCAGCTTCTTTTGAAATATCAACATCGTATTTAACCCCAGAGAACATATCATAGTTGTATCCTCTTATATTTTCATTAAATGAAACGGTCAAATCTCCATCTTTATAAGTATTATAGTAAGAAGCAGACCACTCCATGTATTTCTTTAATTGAGCTCCAGTCATTTTTAATTTATAAAGAGTATTATCATATTTGTAAATTAATGATGTATCACATTTTTTTATATTTCCTTCTAGCATATTTGCCCTAGAGTTGAAAGCTGCAGCAGCAGATACTTTTGCACCGCTATAATGCATTTGAACTTTGTTGATTAGATTAATCATTGCAGTTTCTTGTATTTGAGATGTAGGAATACCTTTAGCTTCATCAGAAGGAACTAAATTACCATCTACAAGTTTTCCTATTACCTCATTAGCATCTGAAATAGCTCTTTCATTATAAGGTTGTAATATTTTAACTAAATCTTCATCAGGAGCATAGTTTGAAATTGTATTAAGTTTTGAAGATTTATCAACAACACTATACGTACCATCAGTTCCTTTAGTTAATTTTAAATTTATTTGTGCTAAAGTTTTTGCACCGTTTTGATTTTCAACGATAAGCACTCCATTTCTAGTCACGCCAGAAACTTTTTTATGTTCATGAGCAGCTACTATAGCAGTAAGTTCTGGACATGCATCTGCTATTTCATAAGCACTTGAACCAACGGTGCCATATTCGCTTCCTTCAGCTACGTGAGAAACAGCTATTATTATATCAGCTAAATTATTATTTTTAATTTCAGCTATAGCTTTTTTTGTTTCATCAACAGGGGTTGTTACCTTATAACCAGCATCAGGAATGTTAACCTTGTCCCATCTTTCTATATTTTGAGAAACAGTTCCTATTATAGCTATTTTAACTCCAGCTTTCTCAATTATTGTATAAGGTTTGAAAACTCTATTTCCATTAGAGTCATATAGATTGGCACAAAGAAAATCAGCAGTGGATTTGCTTACAATATTTTTTAATGTAGGAACTCCATAATTGAACTCATGGTTTCCAGCAGTTATTGTATCATACTGAATTCCATTCATAGCAGCAATCATTGGATGAATGCTGTCATTTAAAAATAAGGCTGAAGAATTGTCTTGAATTATATCACCAGCATCAACTAAAAGAGTGTTAGGATTGACTTTTCTAAGTTCTTTTACAGCTGTAGCTACTTGAGCTAAACTTCCAGATTTATCAGTAGTATTTAGAGAATAATCATAAGGCATAAATCTTCCATGAGTATCACTAGTAGCAAGAATTTGTAGATTTACTTCATTATCTGCAGCTTTTGCATTTGTTGTAAATCCAGATTGACACATGGTGGAGAACATAGCAAAGGCAACTAAAAATGAAGTACATCTCTTGTTGATTTTTCCTTTAAACAATTTTAAAACCCCTTTCAATAATAGTAATATTATGAATTCCAATCGTCTTTAAAGAATTAATTGTTATTAATGTAAAATTTAGGCGAATAAAATTCATTTAAATTATACTTCTAATATACCAATGTGTAAACTAGATATTTATATTAAAGAAAAAATATTAAAAAATCATGAAAAATAAACCATTTTATGGTAAAATTAAAATGTGAAGAAATAAAAAAGGGAGGTAAAAGATATGAATATTAAAAAAATGTAAAAATATAAATCAAAAAGCTTAATGGGGTTCAAGATATTTATAGGGTTTTTAGTAATTTATTTATATGTATATGATAATTAGATGGTATAAGGCGGGATAATATGAATGAGGTTATGTATGAGGAATCTGTTTCAAAAAATGAAATTAATTTGGAAATCAGAGATGTTAAATTGGAAGATACAGAGGAAATAAAAGGGTTTTTATTTAATTTGAAAGATGAAAGCAGAATTTTTATGGCGTTATGCGAGGGGATATCTCTAAGTTATGAAGGAATATATAATTATATAAACTCAATAATTGAGCGTAAAAATAGTCTTGGGATAGTTGGGCGTGTAGATGGAGAGATAGTAGCTATTGCAGGAGTGATAGGGGACAAAAAAAGTATATGTTCGCATAATGGAGAATTATTCGTTTTAGTAAGGCGAGAATACTGGGGAAGAGGAATTTCTAAAATAATGATTGCTAATATTGCAGCTAAGGCAAAAGTAAGAACAAAGCTTAAAAATGTTATGTCAACTTTAAATATTGAAGATGGATCTATTATAGAAGCATATGAAGAAATGGGATTCAGAAAAGTTGGTGTATATAGGAATTATTATAAAATAGGAAGACAATTCTGTCATGGAATAATAATGGTGCTAAATATCTAAAATTGCGAAATTATATTAAATTACGAAAAATGTATATTAAAGCTTTGTTTATTTTACTATAGATAAGAATACAGCTAAGGAGGAGTTCTTAATGAACTATAAATACAGAATAGAGGATTTGAAAAAGAATCTAGAATCATTAGAAGATTTAGTTAGTTTTATAAATATAGAAAAAAGTTTAGAAGATATATCTTTAACTCATTGTTTTTTAATTAAAAATGTGATTGATTTACATAAAAATGAGGAAGGTGTAGAAGAAAATAAACTGCTATCTTCTACTTGTGATATAAGAGAAAGTTTAAAGAGAACTCAAGATAAAAAACGATGTAGGGGACTTTATACATTCAACAATGAAAACTCTTTTTACTATATATTCGGAGATATTCACTCTGATTCATTATCTGTAATTAAATTTTTAGATAGAATTGATTTTATAAAGAGAGTTTTGAATAATGAAGAAATTTGTATAATATTCCTTGGTGACTATGTTGATAGGGGACATGCTCCTTTTAAAACCATAGAACTTATACTTCTACTAAAATATATTTTTCCCAAGAATGTATTTCTACTTAGAGGAAATCATGATGGAGGAACATTAATATCTAATGATGAATACAAGCTTTGCGTAGGAAGAAATGAAGGAACAACAGATGATGATTATTTTACGGCTCTAACATTCAATAAACTAAAAAAAATGAATATGCCATTAATGTTACTTGAAGACTATCATAGATTTTTTAAAAGCTTATGTACTATAGCTTTCGTTAAAAATGGTGAAGATATAGTTATGTGTGTTCACGGAGGTATCCCACGTCCACAAAACGATAAATATGATTTTATAGAAAAATTAAGTGATCTATGCCGTGAAAGTATAGTGGACAGTATTGGAAGAACCATAGTTCACAATACATTGTGGAGTGATCCTGCTGAGAATTTAGACATGATAAGAGATGGTGGAAGATTTTATTTCTATGAACATCAATTTAATGAATTCCTAAAGAAATTTTCAGTATCAAAAATAATAAGAGGTCACCAAGCATTTTGCGGTGGATATAAGGAGTTTTTCAACGGAAGGCTTATAAGTATATTTTCATCAGGAGATATTCCAAATTTAAAAAATGATGAGACTGCCTATAATGGAATGGAACCATGTATTTTAGAATTAAATAATGGAAAATATAAGGTGGTAAGACTATAGAATTTTAAATAAGTATGTTTAAACAAAAATAAGGTGTGGGGGATCACACCTTATTTTTTATTTATTAAGGGATTTTATGAAAATAGGTTAGAAAAGAAATTACCTATGTTGCGAAGAAATTCACCTATTTTTGAAAAAAAGCTTTGGGCCTCTTCGCTGCCTAATTTTTCCTTAAGTAGACTGCTTACATCATTTAATTGATCTTTAATCTTTGAAAAATCTAAATCCAAATCATTTATTTTATCCATTAAAGCTGTAATCTTTTCTATATCTTCATCGCTAAGTTTGTCCTTTATATCTTTATAGCTTGAAGTAGTTTTTTTAACTATATTTTTTACATCTTTTTCGCTTTTTGGATTTTCTTTTACTACTTCTTTTTTAATTTCATTTATAAGACCTGCAGCTTCATCTTGTCCAATTTTTTCACCAAGATTTCCTGTTACAACTAGTTCTTCATTAGCTGCTTCTTTTTTATTCTCATCTATTTTTTCCCCAGCACTACTATTTTCGAAACCCTTTAATATTCCAGTAAGTGCAGCAGTTCCCGATACATTAAAGGGAGCTCCTACAACTACATTAGCATTTTCGATTCCAGCAGTTATAAGGGAATTCTTTATCATATTTTCAGTAACCCAATGTATATTATTTATGGAGATTTTTAGTCCGCCTTTATTAGTAGGTTCTATATAAGAGCAGGATATAGCTTTTAAACCTATCTGTTCTTTTGTTGCAGCTTTACCTAGATATTTAAATTCTTCATCATTAGTAACATAAACTATATTAGCTTCTTTCTTTGTAACACCAAAATATTTTAACATTGATTCTTTTTGACTTTCAGTTAAATCCGCCCCTAAAGTTACTACCTTTAATGAATCAGCTTTTGCAGTCTTCATAGGAACAGCTATGCCTAAGGATAGACACATAATTAGAGCTAATGCTTTTGAAAAAGTTTTCTTAAATTTCATATTCTCACTCCTTATCTTTATCAATTATACCATTGGCAGCTTAAAAAAATGTTTAAATAAGGTTACGAAATCCTTAAAATTACTGTTATAAATCTTAAGATAATAATAATTTTATTTTTACACAAACTATAATATATAAGTCTTAATTAAGGAGGAGTTTTTATGGAAAAAGTATTTTCATTTAGAGATGAAAATGGAAATGTAGTAAAATACAAGGTCAAAGAACATGTTGAGGTTGGAAAAAATGAGTATGTAATAATGTGTCCAGAGAATAGTTGTGCTAATTATGAAGTTTTTAGGTTTGAAAAAGAGGAATTAGATTTAGTAGAAGATAGTGATGAATTATCCAGAATTAAAGCAGTTTCTAAAGTTTTGTAAAATAAAAAGGTATGACAATTTTAAAGCTTTGTCATACCTTTTATTATTTATTTTTTACTTTGTCTTCATTGATAAGATTCATACATAAGTCATAAAGCTTATCAGGGCAGTAAGATAAACTTAGATTTTTCATATTATTTTTCAATTCAGTCAAAAGTTTAGGGTTTTCAATAAGCTTATTGATTTCTGAGTTAAGTTTGTTTAAGTTGTTTATGTAAACAGCACATTTTTTTTCAACTAAAAAATCTCTATTGTCTGTCTCCTGACCAGGTATAGTAAAAGGAATCATCATCGGTATATTTGAGACAACGGCCTCCGAGGTTGTAAGACCACCTGGCTTTGTTATGAGCAAATCACAATTAAACATTATAGAAGCTACCTTTGAGGTGTATCCTAAAATGGTAAGGGTTTTATTATGATAATGATTAGAATATCTGGAAGTTAAATGTTCCTTTAACTTATTGTTATTGCCACATACAACTATTATATCTAATGGATTAGGATTATGAACAATTTTTTCTAGTACAGAAGACATATTATCCATTCCCATTCCACCTCCCATAAGCAGTATGGACATGTTCTTTTTATTTGTTAGATCTATATCGTCATGTGAATTTTTATAAAAATCACTTTTCACAGGAATACCTAATATTTGTATTTTAGAAGGCTTTATACCTCTTTCTATAAGACTTTCTTTTGTGCATTCATTAGCAACTATGTATAAGTCTATTTCTTGACCTATATATGTATAATGTGCTTTAAAATCAGTAACTATAGAAACTATAGGGATAGATATAAGATTATCTCTTTTTAAACGGCACAAAATATTTATAGCTAATGGATGCGTTGAAATTATAAGGTCAGGTTTTATAGAATTTATATAATTTAAAACTTTTTTTCTAACTGTATGAAAAAACACTTCTGTGGCAGGCACTATAAACTTTTTATCACTCATTCTATAGGCTACCCCATATAAAGCTGACAGTTTGTTCGCATACACTTCATATCCATCAACTATAAATGCATTCATAAATTTATCTGTTTTAAAGAAATCATATATAGTAACATCATTATGTTCATTTTCTAAAATCATTTTTGTAGCTTCTGCAGCTTGATTATGACCGTTGCCTGTAGAACTAGTCAATATTAATATTTTATTTTTCATCTCTATACACACTTTCCTTTGTGGATTGCCATAAACTTTAAAGGCTAGTATTTATATAATTTTATTGCATATAACAATATAATAAGATAATTATACCAATAAAATATATACTTTAAAAGGAATTTACTCCATGAGTCCTTAATATATCATAAAATCTTAATATGTACAAGGTTTAAGCAGCTCTAGAAATTATTTAAGGGCTGCTTAAGATAATTAAATTTAATTTATAATGACATAAGAATACAATTGTAGAAATCATTATGAATAAATATATCGATAAGAAGTTCAAAAACTAAACCTTTATAATACTGATGATTTAAAGCGTTGATAAGATCTCTATAAAAAATCATAGTATCTAACTTTATCTTTTTGATGGTGTGAATTCCTTCTTTATATGACTTAGGAATTTCAAAATTTATTTCTTGTTCTTCTAAAGGAGAATTAGTGAAGAAACAAAAAATTTCTTTAACAAGTTTTTTGTGATTTCTATCATCATCAGAAATCCTTAAAAGCATTTCTTTACACTCGATAGAGGAAGCTAAGGTTAGTAGGTATTGATTTAATATTTCTGAATATTTCAATGAGGATATGATATCTGAACTTTGCTGTAAAATTTCTTCTAAAGATTTATAGTTTTTTGATGCTGGAACATTCCTAGCGAATGAATAAAAGGGGTTAAACATAAAATCCACATAAATCACCTTAAAAAATAATTATATGGTATTTTATGTTAATTTATATAAGAAGGTTACATCTCTAACATGGGATTTATAAATTTATATAAAAACTGATTGTAATGTAGAGGTTTAAAAGAATATTATTATTCTAAAATACAAATCCTAGTAATGTACTATAAATTTCAATCGAATATTAGGAGGTAGGAAAATGGAATTAAAAGATAGTAAAACTAAAATAAATCTTATGAGAGCTTTTGCTGGAGAAAGTCAGGCGAGAAATAGATATAATATATCTGGAGCTGTAGCAAAGCAACAAGGTCTGTATATAATACAACAAGTTTTTGATTATACTGCTAACCAAGAAAAAGAACATGCAGAGGTATTTTATAATTTTTTAAAGGAATGTGGTGGAACTAATATAAATATAGAAGGAGGATATCCTGTAGATATTTATGATACAACTGCAAAGATTCTTAGAGCAGCAGAGCATAACGAGCATGAAGAATCTGATAAGGTTTATATAGATTTTTCTAATGTAGCAAAGGAAGAGGGATTTACTAATATATCTAAAGTTTTCGAGAATATAGCAAAGATAGAAAATGTCCATGAGAAAAGATTTGCAAGATATGCTGAAGAGTTAGAAGCAGGGACACTTTTCAAAAAAAATACTGATGTAACTTGGATGTGCACTAATTGTGGTTTTATTATAGAAGGAAAAGAAGCTCCAGCAGCATGTCCTGTTTGTAAGCATCCTCAAGGATATTTTATATTATATGCAAATTCTATGTTCGAATAAAATTATATACTTTTAGATAATAAGCACTTGAATTATTAAAATTAAAAAGACCTTGGGTAATCCAAGGTCTAAAGTTTTGACTTTATTATGTTTTCTACTGTAGTATGAAGTTGTTTTTCCTCTTCTTTAGTCAAAGTGGAAGTTTCAATCATAGGATGGATATATAAATCAACTTCAGCTGGTCTAATTCTATTATTATTAGCTTCCATAAGTTTATAGGAACCTTTTATGGTTACAGGAACTATAGGAACTTTAGCTTTTGTTGCAAGCTTAAAGCTTCCAGCTTTAAATTCACCCATAGCATCACCTTTGCTTCTAGTCCCTTCTGGGAAAATGACTAATGAGTAACCATTTTTTAATATGTTTACACCTTCTATAATAGCGGCAGCAGATTTTTTTAAACTGCTTCTATCCATGAAAACACAGTGGATATATTTCATCCATGTACTTATAATAGGAATTTTTTTCATTTCAATTTTGGATATATATCCCTTAGGTTTATCTATAAGACTCATAAATAAATTAATATCAAAATTACTTTGATGATTGCTTATAAAAAGTACTGGAATATCCTTTGGTATATTTTCTAGGCCATGAACATTAATCTTAGCACCACTTACTTTTAGTTGAATTTTAGCCCAGTTAGCAGTGACAGCGTTGGAACAAGAGTCTCTTTTTTCTATAAGTCCTTTTTTGTCCAAGTACTTTGCTCTTAGGATAAAAGGACTTGTCAATATCAATGATACTACAAAGGTAAAGTACCAAATTATAGTTCTAATCATAATAACCTCCAATAAAAAATCTGTTATAGATAATTATATCTATTTAAGGGTGATTTGAAAAGCACAAGAATTTTATATTTATAAGATTGGATGATGAGATGATTTTTAATTTACATTTAACTTATGCCTTTTCTTGACATAGTACTAGATGAAAAAACTTTGCAAAAATATGAACAACTTAATATATTATAGTGAAAACACTTTTAAAAATAAAGATTATATTACATAATTAGATAGTAGAACTTTAAGTAACCAGGAGGAAAGAATATGGAACTTCACATATTTGAATTTATAAAAAAAGTAAGTGAATATATGGATGAAAATTCAGCGGGATTTGAAGAGGCTTCTAATTATATAAAGAAGTTTTTTGATGATAATTTAAGAGATTTAGATGAAGGATATTTAAACATAAATAGCAGAGTAAAATCTATACCGAGCCTTAAAGAAAAAATTTTGAGAAACAGCTACTATAAATTTTATGATGGTGCAGAAGAGTTTCTGGACAATCTTCATGACCTCATAGGCGTAAGGATAGAGTGTAGGTTTATAGAAGATGAAAAAGCTATATATAGTAGTGTAAAAAGATTATTTAATATACATAAGGGAAAGGGATATTACTGTTCAGAACTTGATGAAAATTTAGTTTTAGAGTTAGATAGTTCTCAACCTCAAGTACAGAAAAATGGCTTTGAGATTTATAGGATTGATGGGGCGTATATCAAAGATGGGCAAAAAATAAACTTTGAGCTTCAGATTAAATCTTTAGTTAATGTGTTCTGGGGAGAAATTGAGCATAAAATAATTTATAAAAACAATAATTACACCATGGGAGATGACTATATAAAACAGATGCTAGTTTCTATAAAGAAAAATTTAGCAATGATAGATAATCAGCTTCTTATAATAGATAATCAGTACAACAGGTTTAACGCTATAGATCCACATATAAGAAGGTCTCAACTTGAAAAATTATTAGCGAAAATCACCTACGAAATATTTGCTACAAAGATGAAAGAAAGCATAGGTTTTAATGTGGACTTCAAAAAATCTTGTGACTCCATAGTAGATTACATGGTGAGAACCACTAGTTTTTTAGGAAATGATCCTTCGGAGATGATGATAAGAATTCTAACAAGATTAAATGAAATTGGAAAGTTAGATGTTGATTTCAGTAAGGAGATTGTATTTGAAAGAGAAATAGTATTTGAGGATGAATTTTCAAGCATAATATCGGAAAAGATAAAATCTCTTATAAACACGGATTTTCAGTGGTATTTATTTTTTAGAATATTATTTGAGATTGAAAGAGGAAATAATGCAGAGGATTTTGAAGGATTTATAATTTTTGTTCAGAATAGATTTTTAGGAAATGAGGCTTTTTCAAAATTATATTATAATGTAGATAAAAATTTAGGAAATGAAATAAAAAATAAAATTTTACTCATTATAGCAGAGGATTTTAATTCTATAGGAAATATTTCTTTCATTCATGAAGATATAATAGAAGAAATAAATTCACATGTATCAAATGCTATTGATCTTATATGTAATGGAAGTACAAATAATAGTATAGATGATAAAGAGCTAGATATATATTTGAGTATATTTAATTACAATGTGCAATCAGCTTTGGGTGCAAAAATAGAAGTTAGCTGCATAGTTGATATCGTAAAGAAGATAAAGAATACTATTCCTAACAATCTTCGTAGAAATTACAGTCTCGAATATATAAATGAACTTTTAGGAATCAAGAAAAATTAAGGGGGAGAATGCAATGATAAATAATGTAAATTGTTTGGTTTGTGGGAAAGAGCTAAAATACTATGAGGAGAGTATACCTATGGTATGTCATTATTGTGGGAAATCCTTCGAGTCTAATGCTTGTTGTGAAGCTGGTCATTATGTCTGTGATTCATGTCACAGTATGAGTGCATATGACATAATAAAATCTTACTGTAGCTCATGCAAGAGTACTGACCCTGTAGAGATGGCTGAATCTTTAATGAGTCATCCTTCAATAAAAATGCATGGTCCAGAGCATCACTTTTTAGTTCCAGCTGTACTTTTAACAGCTTATTCAAATGCAGCTAATCAAGAAGAAAAGCTTCCATTTATGATTAAAGAGTGTGAAAAAAGAGCTAAGAATATACTTGGAGGATTTTGTGGATTTTATGGTGCTTGTGGTGCAGCAGTAGGAACAGGAATTTTTATGAGTATAGCTTTAGGAGCTACTCCTTTATCTAGTGAAAAATGGGGAAAATGCAACTTGATGACTGCAAAATCATTAGAAGCTATAAGTTCTTTTGGTGGGCCAAGATGTTGCAAAAGAGATAGTTTTTTGGCTATAGAAGAAGCTATAAAGTTCTTAGATGAGAACTCAATAGTTAAGTTAGATACGCATGAATACAAATGTAAATTTTCTTGCAAAAATAGCGAGTGTTTGCGAGAAAAATGCAAGTTTTATTTTAAATATTAATAGAAATACGTGAAAGAGTCTAGGGGGATTAATTAAGTAATCCCTCTTTTTTTATGATAAATATAAAAAAAGACTATTGATTTTTTTATAGAATTGATATAAACTTCCTAATGGGCGAACTTTAACGTCTATAAAGTAAAAAATGTTCACTTATATAAATCTAGTAATAAGGGCTAGATGTTTCTACCGAACTACCATAAATAGTTCTACTATAAGTGGGAAAGCTAATACAATTTCAAATTAAATTCGCTAATTTTAGGAGGATGTTATTATGAAATATGATGTAATAATCGTAGGAGCAGGTCCCGCTGGAATATTCACAGCATTAGAGCTAATTAAAAAGGGTTCAAAAGATAAAATATTGCTTTTAGATATGGGTAAAAGCATAGATAAGAGACATTGTCCAAAAGATAAGACAAAGGTATGCGTAAATTGTAAACCATACTGTCATATAACAACTGGATTTTCAGGAGCTGGAGCATTTTCAGATGGAAAACTTTCTTTAAGCTATGAAGTTGGAGGAGACCTTCCAAACCTAATAGGGAGCGATAAAGCTCAAGAATTTATAGATTATACAGACAGCATATACCTTGATTTTGGAGCAGATACAAAAGTTGAAGGTGTAGAAAACAATGAAGAGATAAAAGAAATAAGAAGAAAAGCTATTGAAGCTGGATTAAAGCTTGTAGATTGTCCAATAAGGCATTTAGGAACTGAAAAAGCACAAGAGATATATCTTAAGATACAAAACTATTTAAAGGATAATGGGGTAGAATTAAGATTTGATACTATAACAAAAGATTTAGTTGTTGAAAATAATGAAGTAAAAGGTGTTGTAATTTCAGATTCAATGACTAAAACAAAAGATGAAACAGTATATGGAGAAAATGTCATAGTTGCCACAGGAAGAAAGGGAGCAGATTGGCTTAAAGATATGTGCACAAAGCATGATGTAAAACACCATGCAGGAACTGTTGACTTAGGAGTTCGTGTTGAGATAAGAAATGAGGTTATGGAAATGGTTAATAATGTTTTATATGAATCAAAATTAATCGGGCATCCAGCACCTTTTAAAGATAAGGTAAGAACATTCTGTCAAAATCCAGGAGGTTTTGTAAGCCAAGAGAACTATGATAATAATTTAGCTGTAGTTAATGGACATTCATATAAAGATAAGAAGTCAAACAATACAAATTTAGCTATATTAAGCTCACACAATTTCTCACAGCCTTTTAATCAGCCTATAGAATATGGTAAGAAGGTTGGAGAGCTTGTAAATATGCTTGGAGATGGGCATATAATAGTTCAAAGATATGGAGACATATTAGATGGAAAAAGAACTTGGCAAAAAGAGCTTGATCAGACAAATGTGAAGTACACCCTTCCAGATGCTGTGGCAGGAGACCTTACTGCAGCTATGCCATATAGAACTATGACTAATATACTAAATTTTATAGCGGCAATGAATGTGATTGTACCAGGCTTTGCAAGCAGTGAGACATTGCTGTACGGACCAGAAATAAAGTTCTACAGCAATAGAATAGATATAGATAAAGATACTTTCGAAAGTAGCATAAAAGGTCTTTACTGCTTAGGAGACTCAAGCGGATGGACTAGAGGTCTTATGATGGCTTCAGCTATGGGAGTAATCATGGCTAGAAATTTGATGAATAAATAAGTTTTATATCCACAAAATATTATTACCCTAGATAAAAATATTAAGGAGGGATAATATTTATGGAAAAGAATAAAATTATTAAAGTTAAAAAGAACTCTGATGGTGATATAACAGATGTTATGTTAGAGAATGGAGAAGTTCACTCAGTAACAGAAGCTATATCTATGGCAAAGAATGAGTTGATAGATGGAGTAAACGTAGGAAAAGCTAAAAATGGAAGAGAATTTATAAGAAGCAATCCTAACGGAAAAGAAAACGACAATCTAGATGAACTTCCAAATTTCGATTAATAAATAAAGAATTAAACTTAAAGAGCCTATCATTTTAAAGTGATAGGCTCTTTCTATAAAAAAGTTATTTTTTTAAAGCAGCATATTTAAAACATTATTTAAATCTTCAATTATATCGGTAGCATCTTCAAGTCCTACAGAAAGTCTAACTAAGCTATCGCTTATGCCTGCTTCAGCCCTTTCTTCAGCACTGTAAGGTGAATGTGTCATAGAAGCTGGATGTTCTATTAAGGACTCGGCATCGCCAAGACTTACAGCAAGTTTACAAAGTTTAACATTATCCATAACCTTTATGCCTTCCTCTAAACCACCTTTTAATTCAAAGGCTACCATACCACCAGGAAGTTTCATTTGCTTTTTCGCTAACTCATATTGAGGAAAAGATTTAAGCCCTGGATAGTATACCTTTTCAACAGCTGGATGAGATTCTAAAAACTCAGCTACCTTCATAGCATTAGCACAGTGTCTATCCATTCTTATAGCCAAAGTCTTGAGACCTCTTATTATTAGAAAAGCATCAAAGGGACTTAAATTTGCACCTGTCATATCTTTTATGCCAAAGAATCTTACATTATCAATAAATTCCTTTGTTCCACATACAAATCCTGATATTACATCGCCATGACCGTTAAGATATTTTGTTCCAGAATGAATAACAACATCAGCACCAAGCTCCGTAGGTCTTTGGATATAAGGTGTACAGAAAGTATTGTCCACAAAAACTAAACAGTTTTTATTTTCGTGAGCTATTTTACTTATTGCCTCTATATCATTTATTTTTAGAGAAGGATTTGCAGGAGTTTCGAGATATACTACTCTAGTGTTTTCTTGCATAGCTTTTCTTATATTTTCAGGATCAGAAGCATCACAGAATGTTACTTCAACACCATATCTTGTTAAACCATGATTCAAATATGCAAAAGTACATCCATATAATGTGTCAGATGCTACCACATGGTCGCCAGCTTTTAATGCTGTCCACATAGCTGCTGATATAGCCCCTATACCTGAAGCAGTTGAAATTGCAGCTTCAGTACCTTCCAATAAAGCAAGTTTTTCTTCTAACGAAGTATTAGTTGGGTTTCCCAATCTAGAATATATATAGCCATCTTCTTTTAAAGCAAATCTATCTCCACCTTGTTTTGCATTATCGAATACAAAAGTAGATGTTTGATATATAGGTGTAGATAGTGCACCATATTGATTTGGTTGATGCCCACCATGTATGGCTCTTGTAGCAAATCCCTTGTTCTTTAGATCCTTATTATTCATTAATACAACCCCCTATTGTAAAAATATCTTATGATTAAAGAATAAAGCAAAGTTTATACTTTTACAATAAGCATACTGAATCTTTGAAAAATTTAGAAAAAATAATTAGTTTAATAATCATAGAAAAAGTTGATAAAGATATAAAAAGGAAAAGTATTTTAATACTGAATATTAATGAAAACTAAAAAATGAGTACAAAGTATTAAATTTTATTTTTTTCTTAAACTTGCACAAGGATGTAATGAATTTTTAAAGAATATGTGATATATTATTTTACACTTAAGTTCTTTTAAGGAGGTCTTTAATATGAAAGAACAAATCTATTATAATGGTGAGATTTTGACCATGGAGAATAATAACTATGTAGAGGCTATCTTTGTAAGGGATGGAATAATAGAAAATGTAGGAACAAAGGAAGAAATTTTAGAAAAAAAGGGAAATGACACTGAAGTCATTGATTTGGAAGGAAAAACTTTAATTCCAGCTTTTATAGATCCTCATAGCCATATAACGGCTTTTGCAAGTACATTAGTTAGTGTTGACTTAAGTGGAGCAGCTAGCTTTGATGAAATAATAGAAAAGATAAAAGCATTTAAGGAAGGTAGAAAATTAGTTGATGGGCAATGGATAAGTGGATTTGGATATGACAACAACTATTTAATAGAAAAGAAACATCCAGATAAATCTGTTTTAGATAAAATTTCTTTAGATATACCTATAATAATTGCTCATGCTTCAGGACATATGGGAGTAGTTAATTCTGCAGCACTTAAAAAACTTGAAATAAATAGTGATAGTGTTAATCCAGAAGGTGGAGTTATAGGAAGGTACGAAAATTCTAATGAACCTAATGGATATTTAGAAGAAAATGCTTTTACTCATACAGCAGGAAAAATTCCTCAACCATCATTGAAAGATGTATTAGGATTTATTGAAGAGGCACAGGAGAGATACTTGAGCTTTGGAATTACTACAGTTCAAGATGGAATGGCAGGAAATAATGAAATTAGACTTTTAACTGCTATGGCTGAAAGCAATAGATTAAAAGTAGATGTAGTAGGATATGTGGATTTGAAAAATGCTAAAAGTGCTGCTGAAAGCAATAAGAAGTACATAAATAAATATTTTAATAGATTTAAAATAGGTGGATATAAAATCTTTTTAGATGGATCACCACAAGGAAAAACAGCATGGCTTACAGAGCCTTATGAAAGTTCTGATGATGAGTATAAGGGATATCCTATATACAAAGACGAAGAAACAAAGAAGCTTATAGGCGTAGCTTTAAAGGAAAAAATGCAGCTTTTAACTCATTGTAATGGAGATGCTGCAGCAGATCAGCTTATAAATGGATTTAAGGAAAATATAAAAGAAAATAATTATACCGACACTTATCGTCCTGTCATGATTCATGCTCAAACTGTGAGGTATGATCAACTTGATGAGATGAAAAAGATAAATATGATTGGTTCTTTCTTTGTTGCACATACTTATCATTGGGGTGATATTCATATCAAAAATTTAGGTCGTGAAAGAGCATTTAAAATAAGTCCAGTAAAGACAGCAAAAGAAAAAGGAGTTGTGTACACTCTTCGCCAAGATACTCCAGTAATATTACCTAATATGCTAGAAACCATATGGTGTGCAGTTAATAGGATTACAAAAGAAGGTGTAGTTATAGGAGAACAGGAGAAAGTATCTCCACTAGATGCTTTAAAAGGTGTAACAATAAATGCGGCTTATCAATACTTTGAAGAAGATAAGAAAGGTTCAATAAAAGAAGGTAAATTAGCTGACTTAGTCATTTTAGACAAGAATCCTTTGAAGGTTGATCCTATGACCATAAAAGATATAAAAGTAGTTGAGACAATAAAAGAAGGAAAAACATTGTATAGAGCTAAGGAGCAAGAATGATAAGGAAAGATAATGATTAAATAAGGACATTAATTATCATATTTTGACTTGAGTAATATAAGTAATATAACAAAAAAGTTAGAATTTTATTAAATTTTAAGATGAAAATGAGGTGCATTTATGAATAAAATTATAAATCAAGCTAAATTAATAAAAGATGAATTAATAACTTATAGAAGAACCATTCATAGTAATCCAGAAGTTGGTTCGGAATTGCCTAAGACAAAATCTTATGTGATTAACAAATTAAAAGAATTTGGATATGATCCAAAAGAGATATGTGAAAGTGGAATAGTTGCCACAATTAAAGGAAAGAAAACGGGAAAAACATTTTTATTAAGAGCAGATATGGATGCATTACCAATGGAAGAAGCAACTGAATGTGATTTTAAATCAAATAATGGATTTATGCACTCATGTGGACACGACATGCATACTGCAATGCTTTTAGGAGCAGCTAAATTATTAAAACAAAATCAAGATGAAATAGAAGGTACAATTAAATTAGTATTTCAACCAGATGAAGAGGGATTTACTGGAGCTAAAAAAATGTTAGCAGCAGGTGTACTTGAAAATCCTAAAGTTGATGCAGCTATGGCAATGCATGTTCATTCTGGAACTCCTTCAAATGTTGTTTTATGTGGACTAGGAACCAGTATAGCAGGATGCATAAGATTTAGAATAGTAGTAAGAGGAACAGCTTGTCATGGCGCTATGCCGGAACTAGGAGTAGATCCAATAAATATAGCGTCACATATATATATATCTTTACAAGAAATAATTTCTAGAGAAATATCTGCTACTCAATCTGCAGTATTAACAATAGGTAAATTTGTAGCAGGAGATGCACCTAATATAATACCTAGTGAAGTTATTATGGAAGGTACTATAAGGAGTTTAAATAGGGATATAGGTGAATTTATCTTTAATAGAATAAATGATATAGTAAAATCTACAGCTAATATGTTTAGAGGAGAGGCTGAAATAATAGAATTATCATCAGTCCCACCTTTAGTTAATGATACTAATTTAGCGAAGGAGATAACATCTTATTTAAAAGATTTGTTAGGAGAAAAATCAGTCGTTTTATTTGAAGGAGGCGGAATGGGCTCAGAAGATTTTGCATCTTATTCATATGAGGTTCCTAGTATTTATCTTATGTTAGGTGCTGGTACGAAGCAGGAAAATTCATTATATGGGGAAGCAATGCACAATGAAAAAGTAGTATTTAATGAGGATATATTAGTTACTGGGGCAGCTATGCATACATATTCTGCTATTATGTGGCTAAAAAATAATAAATAAAAAAACTAGGCACCTTAAAATAGTCATTGATTAAGCTATTTTAAGATGCCTGAACATATAAATATGACGCTAAGCATTACCCTATGACGCTGAATTATATGACAATTATAATGATTTTGATTAATGTATATTATCATTTGCTTCTGTTTATTATCATTTTATATCATTTTGCAATGTTATTCAAGTGATTTTGTAATGTTTAAATGAATATGCTATAATAACAATCAAGAATAGGAATAAATGATAATAATTAATGAGGTGTGTAAATGTTTACTGAAGAAAGACTGGAACAAATTTTAAATATACTCGATAAAAATGGCAGAGTTAAAGTAAAAGATCTTAGTGAACTATTTAATGTTTCAGAAAGTATGATAAGAAAAGATTTGAAAAAGCTAGAGTCTGAGGGAGTTCTTCAAAGAACATATGGCGGAGCTATACTTAATAGAAAATTTTCTAGTAATATTCCTATTGATAGTAGAATGAAAGTAAATTTAGACACCAAGGAGTTAATAGCTGAAAAAGCATTTAAACTTATAGATGAGGGAGATGTAGTTTTTTTAGAATCCTCAAGTATCAATTTTTTTCTAGCTAAATTAATAGCAAACAGCACTAAGAAAATAACTTTAATAACTAATATGTCAATAATACCTCCATTATTTAATAATAATGATATCGTAACATTAATATGTATAGGCGGTATATACAACAACAAATCTGGAGGTGTTTTAGGTTCGGAAGTTATTAAAAGTATATCTAAATACATATTTAATAAGGGATTTGTTGGGAGTGCAGGCGTGAATTTAATTAGCAATAGTGCATATACTGCAGAATTAGAAGATGGCAATGTTAAAGAACTTATAATTTCTAATAGTAAAGAAGCCTTTTTGGTTGTTGAGAAGGAAAAATTTGATATAGATAGTACGTATAGATTTGCGGATTTAGAGGAATTTAAGGCTATAATTACTGATTCAGACATTAGTGATGAAATTAGAAATAAGCTGAAAAAATTATCGGTGAAATTAATATAAAGGTTAAATGCTAAAAGCACTTATTCTTAAGAGAATGAGAGCTTTTTTTATTTCTTATAAATTTCCTTTTGAAATTTATAAGAAATAAGTATTTACTTGAGGGCTACCTTGCAGTACAATATAGTTAATGTATCTTGTACTGCAAGGTAGCTAGGAGGTGATATTTTGGGCGACAAATCTCAATTTTTTAAAGGAACATTGGAGGGATGTATTCTTAAAATTATTAATGATGATGAGGTGTATGGATATGAAATTGCTGAAAAGCTAAAAAGGTTTGGCTTAGATGAAGTTAGTGAAGGGACTATTTATCCATTATTATTGCGTCTAGAGAAAAATGGTTTGCTTAATTCGGAAAAGAAAGAATCAGCATTAGGACCTAAAAGGAAATATTATACGTTGACTAATTTAGGAAAAGAAGAGTTAGCAGAGTTTTTTAAAATTTGGCAAGAACTTAAAAGTAGTGTAGATAGAATATTTGAGAATTATGGAGGGGATATTTGTGAGTAGTATTGATGAAAAAAGAAAAGAAAATAATAGGATAAGTGAAAATTTAAATGAAGAAAACCTTAAAATATATACAGATTTTGTTTGTTATTTGCGAGTAAGTGATTTGAGTGAAGAGGAACAGGAAGAGATTTTAAGCGACGTATTATTAATGTTTTTAGAGTGGCAACAAGATGGAAAGTTAATAGAAGCTATGGTTGGAGGTGATTTAAAAAAGTTTGCTGATGATACTATAGCAGCAGTAAATCCACATAAAACTATAGTTCAAAAAATTAAGGAAAATCTATCAATTGTGGTTGAGAGCTTTTGTATTATGCTTACAATAGATTTTATATTCTTGTATTTCCATAAAATAATAAAAGGAAATGTAAATATGACCTATGATTACGATTTGTCAATGTTTTTTAGATGGGTGATATTTATAGGAATAGCATATTGGATTATAAATTATATTGGTAAAAATAGTTTTGAACTTAGCAAGAGTAAAAAACACGATAAGTTAGCTAATTTTATTTTTGGAGCAAGTATAGCCGGCTTAATAATATTTACTGTAATTATGTCAAAAATCCTAAGCAGTATAGTTATATTTTCATTAAATATAACTTATGTAGCTATAATAGTAGGAGTGTACTGGATATATAAAGGCGTGAATAAATTTATAATTAAGAGTGAATGAGAATTTAATGGGAGGGTAGTGTTTTGAAGCCACGAAAAGTGTATTGGATTTTATTTGTAGTTTCGCTTATCCTGATTTTTTTTCTGATGTATATTTTTAAACCTATGACAATGAATGATATTTATACAAAACCAAATTTTAAAGGGACAGTGGTCGAGGTTATGGATAATTCGATTCTCGTTTCAGTTAATGAAAATGAAGAAGAATTTAAAAGTAGTGACAAAATATCTGTATCGTTAGATGTTAAATTAAAAGACAGTATGACACATTTTAATATAGGTGATAATGTATCTGTTTATTATAGTGGTACAATATTAGAAACTTATCCTGCAAAAATAAATGAAGTATATGCGATTATACTTCGAGGTGAGTCTGAATAAGATAAGCATATTAATGAATTCAAAGAAATTATAGCTTTAAAATCTTATATGTTTCCACTGTATTTGTTGATGAAAAATATAGAAATAAGAAGATTGGTACACTCCTAATGAATGAAATTGAGAGAAGAGCAAAACTATTAGGAGCAAACATAATTAGATTAGATACATTTAATTGGCAAGGGAGAGAGTTCTACACTTCAATAGGTTATGAGGAAGTTGGAAGTTACGAAAGTGTAGAAGATGGATTTTCGGAATATTTCTTTCTAAAGAGATTATAAAAAGTGAAATTACACGCTTGATATAATCATAGCTAAATAAATTGGAGTTTATAGTAAAAAATATTTGTATAATACCAAGTGATGATACTTTCTATTTATACTAATTACAAGATATTATACAGTTTAGAAAGGTGAATTATAATGGCAAAAAAAGAAAGAAAATTAACTTCGGCGGAGGCGAAAAGAAAAGAATTATTTGAAGCTAAGGTTCAGAATCTATTGAAACAAGGATATAAGAAAAAAGATTTAACGATTAGTGTTGTTACGGCAAATGTTATGGCAGTTGTTGTTATGCTTCCTGCTGTGATTTTATTTTGTTGGCTTTACTTTAGGATGAATGGAGGACGAGCCATGATAAACTTTGATTTTGTAAGTGGAATGATTTTTCTGATTTCTGTAGTTATGCTTACAGTTATTCATGAGGGCATTCACGGAATAACATGGGCGTTTTTTTCAGAAAACCACTTTCATGACATTGAGTTTGGGTTCATTTGGCATATGCTAACTCCATATTGTACTTGTAAATCAGCATTGACAAAGAGGCAGTACATTATTGGAGCGCTTATGCCAACCATTATTGTTGGAATTATTCCTGCTATTATTGCAATTATATACCATTATGACATTCTATTTCTACTTTCACTACTTATGATTATAGGAGGTGGCGGTGATACGCTTATAGTTTTAAAATTGTTATTTTATAAAGAAAATGGACGAGATAGTATATATATGGACCATCCATATGAATGTGGCATTGTTGTATTTGAGCATACAAATTAAATCTATGATATTTAGTAAGCTAATGTAATAAGATAGCTACAAAAGCAATAGAAGAAGCTACTGAAAGAATAAAGGCACTAGAAAAAATAGGCTTTTCCATGTCTAGAGAAAAGCTAATTGGACATGATGGGACAGAGTACTGTTCTTATTTTGTATTAATGAGTCAAATAAATTTGAATTTTGTGGAGATTTAGATATGACAGAAAGAGAAAAAATGTTAGCAGGACAGCTTTATGATTGTGGAGATGAAGAATTATTAAACCAATGGCATAAAGCTAAAAATCTCGCTAGAGATTATAACCAAACAGATTCCGAAAATGCAGCGGAAAAAGACCATATATTAACAGAATTGTTAGGTGGGCGTGGCTCTAATTTGTGGATTAAGCACCGTTTTTGTTGATTATGGCAACAATATTTGTTTTGGAAATAATTGTGAAGTGAATATGAATCGTACTTTTTTGGATGATAACAAAATTGTCATTGGAAATAATGCGCTAATTGAACCAAATGTTCAGATATATCTGTAAGAGAATTTAGTCTTTGATAGAAATCTAGAGACAGTTCTAATGAATCCATACTGTTTTCGCTTATGTTATCAAACAATACATTTTCTATAATAAAATTATTAAATTTGAATCATTGACATTGCCCTAAGGGCAGATAATATACTAAATTCAAAGGGAGGGGTAAAGATGAAGAGCAAAGAATTATGTGAGTTTTTAGATATATCTTATAAAGCACTTAGGGTTTATGAAGAAGAAGGGTTAATAAAACCTAATAGGGATAATAATAATTATAGGAATTATAATGAAGATGATATTTTGAGAGTTAGGGAGATAATGCTTTATAGAACATTGGGATTTTCTATAAAAGATATAAAAGAAATGATGAAAGATTATGATGAAGATGGATATAGCTTTATTGAAAGACTATATAACCAAAAGAGAGCGGTAGATTATAAAATTAATACTCTTTTAAAGATTAAGGAATCCCTAAAGAATACCATAAATGATGCCCTTGTTTTAAAAGAATGTGATGCAAATCATTATAAAGATATACTAAACTATAATTATGAGAGTGTGAAAAATAGTCAAAGCTGGAGAGATAAATGGGGGTTTGACAGTTGGGCTAAATCCTATGATATGAGCGTAAGAGATTTAGGTGACGAATTAAATCTATTTTGTCAATATGACCACATTATTAATGATATAGCTGAAAAGATAAATGTGTTACCTAAAGAAAGCAGAATTTTAGATATAGGATGTGGTACTGGAAATCTTCTTGGGAAATTGAAAGACGATAAGGAACTTATTGGCATAGATCAAAGCTTAGAGATGCTTATAATGGCTAAAAATAAATATCCAAATTTGACTTTAAAGCTTGGAAATTTTTTAGATGACAATTATGATGATAATCCTATTGATGTTATAGTTTCTACTTATGCATTTCATCATTTAGACAGTAAGGAAAAGATAGAAGCATTAGATAATATGATTAAAGCTTTATCATCCAATGGAAAAATAATAATAGTTGACTTGATGTTTGAGAATCAAAGAGAACGTCAAAGAAAAAAAGAGTATTACAAATCTATAGATAGAGAAGACTTGTGGGAAATAATTGAAGATGAATATTATAGCGATGTGGAGTCATTGAAAGATTATGCTGAGGAAAGAAAGTTAAAATTTTATTATAATCATGTAATTAATTTTACTTGGGTCATTGAATTTGGTAAAATGTAATAGGTGTTTTGAGAAAACAAAGAATAAGATAAAATGAATTCTTAGCTTAAGATGGAGTTTTAAATTCATCATACAAAAAAAGCGAGATCATGATTTAATGAGGAAACAAACGAAGGAGAGAACCTATGAATAATTTGATGAACTTTTTTAAAGGTATGGCTGTAGGTGTCGCAAATATAATACCTGGAGTAAGCGGCGGAACTATGGCTGTAATACTTCATATGTACGACGAACTTATAGAATCTATCAGTACATTCTTTAAAGACTGGAAGAAGAACTTATTGTATTTAATTCCAATAGGACTTGGAGCTGTAGTTGGAATAGTTGCTTTTAGTAAGATAGTAAAATATCTTTTAGGAAATTATCCAATGGCAACTAACTTCTTCTTTATAGGACTTATAGTTGGAAGTTGCCCACTTATATTCAACAAGGCAAAAGAGGGTGGAGTTAAAAAAGGCAACATAATACCATTCATAATAACTTTTGCATTTATAGTAGCTATATCAGTTATTAATCCGCCAGAAGAAAACGCAAAGATAATAACTACACTTACTTTGAATTCATTTATTACCCTTGCATTAACTTCCATGATTGGTGCAGTTGCTATGATAATTCCAGGACTAAGCGGATCCTTCATATTGCTTATTTTAGGTGTTTACACAACAATAATAACGGCTATAGCTGATATGAATGTTTTAATTTTAGTTCCTGTAGCAATAGGAGTTGCATTTGGTATATTAGGCGGTTCTAAAGCTATAGATATACTTATTAAAAAATATAAACAAGGAACATATATGGCTATACTTGGATTTGTAGTAGGATCAATATTCGCCATATATCCAGGCTTTGTTTTTGGAGCAGAAGGAATTGTATCTATAATAGTATTATTAATAGGTGCAGCCATGGCATATTTCTTAGGTTCTAATAAATAATAACTCAAAAAAGGCATTTCTTTCAAAAAAAGAAGTGCTTTTTTTAATTTGACTATAATATTTTCATGTGTTATAATGGAAATCTGTATAAACGACACTACATGCGAATTGGTTTTGTAGTTTGATAAAATTGGGAATTTTGAATTTCTCGGGCCGAATTTGAAAATTCTTTTATTTGTATAAATGAGAGTTTTTTTGAAGTTCGGCTTTTGTGTTGCGATATTTTATGAAATAACTATGGAACCGAAGGGAAGTATATTGGTTTAAAATTAAAGAAAACTTAATATCAGTAGGTTCGACTTATATAAAATTAAAAATAAGAGGAGAATTTAATGGAAACAATAAGATTTGAAGAATTGAACTGCTCAGAAGCAGTAAAAAAAGCTGTTAGAGAAATGGGATTTGAGGAAGCTACTCCTATACAATCAATGGCTATACCAGCAGTATTTGAAGGAAGAGACGTTGTTGGGCAAGCGCAGACTGGAACTGGAAAGACAGCGGCATTTGGTATCCCTACAATAGATATGGTGGATGAAGATTTAAATGCTATTCAAACTTTAGTACTTTGTCCAACTAGAGAATTGGCAGTTCAGATAAGTGAAGAGTTCAAAAAACTTGCAAAATACAAGAAAAACATAAGAATCTTAGCTGTATACGGTGGAGAGTCTATGGAAATGCAGATAAGAACATTAAGAAGAGGAGTTAATATTATAATAGGAACTCCAGGAAGAGTAATGGACCACATGAGAAGAGGTACTATCAAATTTGATAACCTTAAATCTCTAGTATTAGATGAAGCTGATGAAATGTTAAACATGGGATTCAGAGAGGATATAGAAGAGATATTAAATCAAATAGAAGGTGATATTCAAGCTCTACTATTCTCTGCAACTATGAAGAAGAATATCTTAGAGATAGTTGACAAATATTTCGACAATCCTCAAAAGATAAAAGTTAAGCAGAAAGAATTAACAAATACACACATAGATCAAAAGTATATTGAAGTTGAAGAGAGATACAAGATAGAGGTATTAACAAGACTTATAGATATACACAATCCAAAGCTTTCATTGATATTCTGTAATACAAAGAGAATGGTTGATGAAATAACGGATGAACTTGTACAAAAGGGTTATTCTTGTAACAAGATACATGGAGATATGAATCAAGGTGCAAGACTTGAAGTTATAAAGAAGTTTAAAACCGGAGATATAAAAATCCTTGTGGCAACAGATGTAGCAGCAAGAGGATTAGATATAGATGATGTAGAGATGGTATTCAACTATGATGTACCAAATCATGAGGAATTCTATGTTCACAGAATAGGAAGAACAGGAAGAGCAGGAAGATTAGGTACAGCCATAACTATGACATCTCCAAAAGAGTTCTATGCTTTAAAGGATATAATGTCATATACAAAGATGAACATTACTCAAGAAAAAATTCCTTCAATGAATCAGCTTAAGAAAGCAAGAACAGAAAAGCTTATGGAAGATTTAAAGAGTACTATAAGCGAAATGGATATAGATAAGTATACTTCTGTTCTTCAAGAGTTTGAAGAAGAAGGAATAACTCCAGTAGAACTTGCGGCTGTATTATTAAAGAATAACTTAGCCTTCATGGATAAAGAAGATATAGATATGACTCCACAGAGAAGACAAAGAAATCGTACAGAAGGTTTTAGATCACAATCACGTGGTGGAAATAGAGAAGATCTATGTAGACTATTTATCAATATAGGAAAGACTAAAGGTGTAGAGCCTAGAGATTTTGTTAAATTCATAGCTGAGAACGGAAAAATCAAAGGTAAAGTTATAGGAAATATAGATATATATGATAACTACACCTTTGTAAATATTCCAAAAGAATATGAAGAAAATATTGTTAAATCCTTAAGCAAGAAAAAGATTAAAGGATGTAACGTAAACGTAGAAATAGCTAAAAATAAATCAAATGATGGAAAAAGAAGAAGAAGATAAAAAAACATGGTATAATGGTTTTGTTAAAGAGAGGTGTTTTTTGTGAGCGGAATAGCAGGAGAAGGATGTGAAATTCTAGTCCCAACTAGTGAGAGAAAACCTCTAGCGGATATAGAAAGAAGCATAGTAAAAACATACAGAAAAAAAATATGGTCTAAGTTTACCAAGGCTATAAAGGAATATAATCTAGTAGAAGATGGTGATAAGATAGCTGTAGCTATATCGGGGGGGAAGGATAGCCTTCTTATGGCAAAACTTTTTCAAGAACTTCAGCGTCATGGCCAAATGAACTTTGAACTAGAATTCTTAGTTATGGACCCTGGATATCATGAAAATGTTAAAGAGCTTCTTATAGACAACTGCCAGTATTTAAATATACCTATAAAAATATATCCATCAGATGTATTCCAAGTTGTGGATAGGATAGCTCAAGAATACCCTTGTTATATGTGTGCAAGGATGAGAAGAGGATTCTTATATGCAAAAGCAAAGGAACTTGGTTGCAATAAGTTAGCATTAGGACATCATTTCAATGATGTAATAGAAACAACAATGTTAAATGTGCTTTATGCAGGAAATTTTAAGACTATGCTTCCAAAGCTTAGAGCTACAAATTTTGAAGATATAGAACTTATAAGGCCTATGTACCTTATAGAGGAACAGTATATAAAGAACTTTACACAAAGTTCAGGAATATGGCCGCTAAACTGTGCATGCATGGTAGCTGCTAAAAAAATCGGAAACAAGAGATATGAGATAAAAGAGATGATTTCAAACATCAAGAAAGACTTTAAAGATGTTGATAAATCAATTTTTAGAGCCGCTGAAAATGTAAATATGGACTCCATTTTAGGATGGCAAAAGGATGGAGAAAAACATTCATATTTAGATTTTTATTATGATGAAGAATAAATGATATTAACCCCTAAATTGCTAAAAGCAGTTTAGGGGTTATTTTTTAGAGTTAAATTCTGTAAAGAATATTAGATTATATAGTAATATAAGAATATTGAATTTAAAGAGAACCAATCTTTATAGTTATGCATCTAAATAGTAGATAAGAAATTATGAAGGAGGTTTATCATGGAGGTTTCAATGACAGGGATAATACCGAGGCACAATGCAGAAATACTTTTGGTAAAAAGAGCAAAACAAGGCGATAAGGATGCCTTTTGTAATCTTATTAGAGATTATAAATCCTCAATGTATGGAGTAGCAAAAACTATTCTTAAGGAAGAAGAGGATATAAAAGATGCGTTATCATCATCTATATTAAAAGCTTATGAATGCATAGGTGGCTTAAGAAAGAATGAGTATTTCAAAACGTGGCTTATAAAAATAGTAATAAATCAATGTTATGAGATATGCAGAAAAAATAGAAGGGTAATATTTTTGAATAATGATGCTAGTATCAATCAAGAAAAATATGTAGATACATATGAAAATTTAGATCTCAAAAGAGCGCTGGACTCTTTAGATGATGATTTGAAAATAGTGGTAGAACTTTATTATTATGAGGATTTTTTATTAAAAGATATAGCCAAAATTTTAGAAATACCTGAAGGAACTTTAAAGTCACGACTTTCTAGAGCTAGAAAAAAACTGTATTCAATTTTAAAGGAGGATTAAGATATGAATAGGGAAGAAAAAGAAGATGCATTTTTAAGAACAAGATTTAAAAATAATGGTGATATACCAAAAGAAATAGATGATGCAATAGAGACTACGCTAAATTCTATAAAGGATGGTAGCTTTAAAAATGAAGAGAATGGAAAAAGAAATAATATTGACAAAAAGAAAGTCATAAAGTGGTTAGCAGCTGCGTTGGTTACAATAACTATTATAGGAGTTGGAGAGAAGTCCTTTGATGTATCAGCAAAGATATCAGGATTTTTCGAAGAAATATCTACTAGAAAAATAATTTCAAGCAAGGGTGAAGAATTTGGCACAATGGTAGGAAGTACACTTTCAAAAGATGGTTATGATGTAACACTTCAAAGAATCATATCAGAGTCTAACAGTATAAAAGTCGTATATGCGATAAAAGGTGAAAAACCATGGGAGTTAGGCAAGGGAGATTTGAAAGTATACATCAATGGGAGTTTTATTGATAGTAAAAGAGCCAGTGATGATTATATAAAACTAGATAATGATAAAGGACTTTTGATTATAAATTTAGCAACTGAAGAGGAATTACCTTCAAAGTATGAATTAACAAGCACTTTGTCAAAAGGAAAGAGTGAGTGGGTCTATAAAGTAAATATTGATAGTACAAAACTTTTAAATAGCACAAAGAACATTTCGGATAAAAAGGTTACTAAAGGGAAAAATTACGATGTTATTTATAATGAAGTTGTAGCTTCTCCTATGGAGATAAAAGCATCAATAAATGTAGAATTCAAAAATTCTTCGGATCATTATAATAAAAATGATATTATAGGATTTGTAGTTAAAAATGAAGATGGAAGAATACTGGACAATCATTTAAGTGGGTCAGGAATCTTAGAGGAAAACAGAATTTCCTATATGTTAAGTATTATGGATTATGATGATATACCAACGTCTTTAGAACTTATACCATATATAATTCATACAGTAGACAAAGACGATTTAGAACAGGTGGGAATTAAAAATTTCCAGAAGGAAATAGTAAATAATGAAGAAAATTATTTTAAGATAATTTCAATTACTGAGGATGAGCAGTGTTTTAAAGTAGAGGTAAAAGCTTCAGGTGAGCTTATAGGAAACTTGGCTAATACTATATCATTTATAGGTAATAATGGTGACGAAGCATTTTTATCATGGAGCAGTATATTAAATCTTAGAAATCCATCATCTGAAGGCAGCTATACTCTTGTATATGAAAAACATAGCAACGATGAGGAATATAAACTTCAATTACCAAAAAGTATTTCAACTATGTATGATGTGCTACAGGAAAATAAGACAAATATTAATTTGAGATGATTAAAATGAATTCTTAGCTTCAGGTATGGGGTAATTCCATATGAAGCTAAGAATTTGTTATTTAAAGAAGCCTTTAAGTATTGACAGCATAGATAAATAAGCTAAAATGGTAAAATGGGTTTAATTATTTGTAGTAAGAGAGGTAAGACATGAAGGGAAATACAGATTTATTAAAAGCAGACATAGGGAAAATATTTTTTAGATATTGCATTCCAAGTATAGCAGGTGTTGTAAGTGTATCTTCGTACATATTCTTTGACACTATGTTTATAGGACAAGGTGTAGGAGCTGAAGGTTTGGCAGCATTAAATATAGTTCTACCACTTTATAATTTATTTAATGCTTTAGCATTTTTATTTGGAATGGGTGGAGCGACAGTTTTATCGATATCAAAAGGAAAAAATGATAAAGAGGCTGAGCACAAAGTATTCACTTATTCATTAGTTATAGGGATTATTAGTGGGGCGATATTGACATTAATTTGCCTCGTTTGTTTAGATAATATAGCCATGTTTTTAGGAGCAAATAGTGAAAATATAAATTTAGTGAAAGAATATATGAGGATAATAATGATAATGCCAATAGGATTTATTTTGAATCCTATGCTGAGTATCTTCATAAGAAATGATAAAGCTCCCCAGCTTGCTATGTGGAGTATGATTTTGAGCAGTTTATCAAATATAATCCTTGATTATATCCTTGTATTTCCTTTAGGAATGGGGATGAAGGGAGCTGCTTTGGCAACCTTTGTATCCCCTATAGTAGGGATCATTATAATAAGCACTCATTTTACTAAAAAATCCTGCACTTTAAAGCTGAATTTTAATAAGGTTGATTTTGGGATATTAAAACGATTGATTTTAGGGGGAATACCTTCTTTTATAATGGAAATGTCAGGTGGTATAGTTATATTTGCATTTAATATAACTATACATAAATATCTTGGAAATTTAGGAATTTCAGCTTACAGCATAATAGCAAATATAGGATTGATTTTTGTAAGTATATTTAATGGAATAGCACAAGCTGCTCAACCAATAATAAGTATAAATCACGGTGCTAAATTAGAAAAAAGGGTTTTAAAGCTTCTAAAGATATCAGATTTCACAGCATTAGTTTTTGGAGTAGTATTTTTCATGACAGGAATGTTATTCCCAAAGATTTTAATAAGAATATTTAGCAAGGATTTATCGCTAATTGATATAACTACAAGAGGAATTTATTTATACTTTATTGCTTTTATCTTTATGGGTATAAATATAATAACTACTATATATTTTCAGTCTATAGAAAATCATAGAGCTTCTACTATAATGTCTATATCAAGAGGTATTGGAGGCATACTTTTAGGTTTACTTATGATTCCTATGATTTTAGAAGTTGATGGAGTTTGGCTTACAGTACCTTTTGCAGAAATAATAACCTTTATTATAGGAATAAGTATTTTATTTAGTAAAAAGCAATTTATAAAAGAATTTAAGTAAGTCTTTTGAGCATTATTGAGATTTTAAAATCTTAATAGTGCTTTTTGTTTAAATTAATTTAAGATAGAGGTCATAAATTTTTAAGAACCACATAATTTTTATTAAAGCATTAATTATTGTAAGAGGATATATAAGTGAAAATAATAAGTTCTATAGGACCTAATGCAAAGGAAAAAAATTTTATAGATATGATGGTTAAGAGTGGTACAGATACTTTTAGATTTAATTTGTCTCATGGAAATTTAAATGTAATGGAAGAACAAATTGATTATATAAAGAAGAAATACCCACAAGTGGAGCTTTTGGGAGATCTTCAAGGAAACAAGATAAGAGTTGACAAAAGTTTTAATGGAGAGAAAAAGGTTGTTCCAGGCGAAAAGGTAAGATTCTCATCTCCTGCCTATTATAAAAACGTAAAAAATAAAGATAATGTAATACCTCTTAGCTTCAAAGGAGATTTCTCAAGGCTTTATGGTGTAAGAGAAATTTCAATGAAAGATGGAACTATGAAATTTGAGATACAAGGAATAAATAAAAATAAGGAAATAATAACCGCTGAAGTTATCTTGGGTGGGATTATAAGAGCTGAAAAAGGCGTAAATGCAATTAATATGGATAGAGAAGAGCAGGGACTTACAGAAAAGGATAAAAAGGACATACGATGGGCAATTATGAATGGAATAGATATAATAGACTTATCCTATGTTTCATCAGTGACTGAAATAGAAGAAACTAAGCTTTTGATAAGAAATATTAGAAAAAAAGAATGCATAGTTTACAAACCTAAATTATGGGCAAAAATTGAATGTAGGGAAGGCATAGAAGATCTCTATGAGATAAGTAAAAAGGTAGACGGAATAATAATTGGAAGAGGAGATTTGTGTTGCGAAATTCCAGCTATATCTGTGCCTATAATAGAGAACAAAATAATAGATGACATGAAAAGAACCAAAAAAGATATAATAGTAGCAACTCATGTCTTGGACTCAATGAAATATAGTGATACACCGTATTTAAGTGAAATAGAGTCGATTTATAGATTCGTAGAGAGAGGGGTAACAGGTTTTATGCTATGCGGAGAAACCAACATAGGTAAGTACCCTATAGAATCCATTAAAACTCTAAAAAATATTATTGATATGTATTGTGAAACTTTAATATGATATCATAAAGAAAAGAAATCAATAAATTACTTTATGGGAGATAACCATGGATAAGGATATTTTAGGAGAAGAATTTAAGAATTTAAATGAAGAACAAAAGAAGGTTGCATATAATCTTTGTGACAACCTCTTAGTTTTGTCGCCAGCAGGCACGGGAAAGACTAAAACAATAGCAGCACGATGTGCTAACATAATTTTTAGTGGTATAGAAGCTTCTAAAATAATGTGTCTGACCTTTACTAATAAAGCTTGCAATGAAATGAAGGAAAGAATAAGAACTTCCGTAGGAACAGTAGGAGATGAAATATACATAAGAACTTTTCACTCCTTCTGTTTTGATGTAATAAAAAGTGAAGCTAGAAAAAATACCGATATATCTTCTGATTTTTTAGTGTTTGATGAAGAGGACAGCAGAGAAATAATAAAAGAAGTTAATTTAAAATCATATCCGTCCAGGGTGTTAGAGACATTTATATATGATATAAAACATTTTTCTCTGTCTATGCCCAAAGAAGTGAGAGAAGATTACAAAGTTTTAATAAATGAGTATTTTAAAGTTAATTTGGAAACTTTTAAAGAGAAGGCTATAAGAAAAAATGATCCTATAGATTGTTTAAAGGCTTTGGTAAACTATGGACATATACTTTTAAAGAAATATGATCTCATTTTGAAAGAAAGACACGGAATGGACTTTTCGGATTTAGTTGTAAAGTGTTATGAGATTTTTGAAGATGATGAAATAGCTATTAGATGGAGAAATAAGTACAAGTTTATACAAGTGGATGAGATTCAAGACACAAGCCTTTTAGAGTATTCTATAATAGAAAAACTGGCAAAAGGAAATAATTTAAGCTTTTTTGGTGACACAAATCAAACTATATATGGATGGAGAGGATCAAAGCCATTTCATATACTAGAAAGCTTTAAGAAAAATTTTTTACCAATAAAAGAGATACATCTAACTACAAATTATAGGTCAACAGATACACTTTTAAATGCTTCATGCTCTTATTTAGACAAAGTGAGAAGAGTATATTTTGGTAATGGAATATATCTAGATACACCTATAAGTTATTTTAATGATGAAGGAGAAAAGATAAAATATAAAAGGTATAGAACAATAGAAGAAGAGGGAAATGCTATATGCGATATAATAAAAAAAGATTATAGTGATTCTCTAAATTCTGTAGCTATTTTAACAAGAAACAATGAACTTAATAAAGTATATTCATCTATATTAGAAAAGAGAGGAATACCAGCGTTTTTGGTTGATGAATATAAATTCTTTAGAAGAAAAGAGATAAAAGATATGCTGGCATTTTTAAAGTTGGCTTTAAACAAATATGATGTAAACAGTATGAAAAGAATATCCTTTGAATTTGTAGCTGGAGTAGGAGACAAAACCATTGAATACATAGAGAAGAGTGAAAATAAAGCAATAGGTATAAGACTTACAGATTTTATTGAAAAAGCTACAATTGAATATGGAGATCCTTATTATGATCTTACAGAAGATATAGATATTGGTAATGTAGTTGTATTTGATGTAGAGTCTACTGGTGTTGACGTAAACAAAGATGAAATTGTGCAGATAGCAGCTGTAAAGCTATGTAGTGATGGGAGTTATACTGTATTTGAAGAGTTTTTAAAACCGTCAAAATCCGTAGGAGATTCAGAAAGAGTTCATGGCTTTAGTGATGAGTTTTTAAAGGAAAATGGATGTAAACCACAAGAAGGACTTAGAAAATTTCTAGAATTTATAGATGGAACTGTTATAGTTGGACATAATGTACAGTATGATTTGAGCATACTAAAAAGCCAATTGTATAGACTAGGTATGAGTGACTATAGAATAAAAGATTTTTATGATACTTTAGATATGTCAAGAAAGCTATTTCCTGAGTTGCCTAATCATAAGCTGAGTACATTAAGCGATTATATAGGCGTGAGTCAGCTACCGGATCATAATGCTATGAATGATATACTAGCCACAAAGGATGTACTTCTTCATATGGTAAAAAGACTTAGAAGCACATATCTTGATAGAATGAGGGTTATGAGTTCTTATAGGAAGAGATTTTTACCATTATATGAAATTATCGTAAAATTAAAAAAAGATATAGACATTAAAAGACCACATGAAGTTTTAAATGATATATATATTCAGTGTGGAGTAGATAAAAAATATAAAAATGATCCTAAGCGTATAGAAAATCTTGAGGAATTGTACCTGTTTTTTAAGAAAAATGATAATATAAATATAAATCCAAGAGATTCTCTTAGAAATCTCCTTACGATAACATCGCTTTCCAATAGTGAAATTGATAGAGCATCAGGTGGAG
>NZ_CP076620.1:562500-2550000 GCF_020911725.1 Clostridium cadaveris | reverse complement strand
CGAAAGGAGCAGTGGACGACATAGGAGTGAGAATGCTGGCATAAGTAGCGAGAAGTGAGTGAGAATCTCACTGGCCGAAAACCTAAGGTTTCCTGAGGAAGGCTCGTCCGCTCAGGGTTAGTCGGGACCTAAGCCGAGGCCGAAAGGCGTAGGTGATGGACAATCGGTTGATATTCCGATACCACTATAAGCGTATGACCAATGGGGTGACGCAGGAGGATAAGATGTGCTAACTAATGGATGTTAGTCTAAGCACTTAGACAGTAAAGATAGGCAAATCCGTCTTTATAATGTTGAGGTGTTATGGGGAAGGCCCAAGTGGCTGAAGTATCTGATTCCACGCTGCCAAGAAAAGCCTCTAGGGAGCAAAGTAGTGCCCGTACCGCAAACCGACACAGGTAGGTGAGGAGAGAATCCTAAGGCCATCGGAAGAATTGCAGTTAAGGAACTCGGCAAATTGACTCCGTAACTTCGGGAGAAGGAGTGCCATAGAAATATGGTCGCAGAGAATAGGCCCAAGCAACTGTTTAGCAAAAACACAGGTCTCTGCTAAAGCGAAAGCTGATGTATAGGGGCTGACGCCTGCCCGGTGCTGGAAGGTTAAGGGGAACACTTAGTTTAGGCGAAGGTGTGAACTTAAGCCCCAGTAAACGGCGGCCGTAACTATAACGGTCCTAAGGTAGCGAAATTCCTTGTCAGGTAAGTTCTGACCCGCACGAATGGCGTAATGACTTGGGCACTGTCTCAACTGCAAATCCGGCGAAATTGTAGTGCCAGTGAAGATGCTGGCTACCCGCGATTGGACGGAAAGACCCCGTAGAGCTTTACTGCAATTTAGCATTGAGTTCCGGTATTGTCTGTACAGGATAGGTGGGAGGCTGAGAAATAGGATCGTCAGGTCCTGTGGAGCCACCCTTGGGATACCACCCTGACAGTACTGGGATTCTAACCGGGCACCATGAAGCTGGTGACGGGACATTGTTAGGTGGGCAGTTTGACTGGGGCGGTCGCCTCCAAAAAAGTAACGGAGGCGCCCAAAGGTTCCCTCAGAAGGGTCGGAAATCCTTCGAAGAGTGCAAAGGCAGAAGGGAGCCTGACTGCAAGACCAACAAGTCGAGCAGGGACGAAAGTCGGGCTTAGTGATCCGGTGGTACCTCGTGGGAGGGCCATCGCTCAACGGATAAAAGCTACCTCGGGGATAACAGGCTGATCTCCCCCAAGAGTCCACATCGACGGGGAGGTTTGGCACCTCGATGTCGGCTCGTCGCATCCTGGGGCTGAAGTAGGTCCCAAGGGTTGGGCTGTTCGCCCATTAAAGCGGCACGCGAGCTGGGTTCAGAACGTCGTGAGACAGTTCGGTCCCTATCCGTCGCGGGCGTAGGAAATTTGAGAGGAGCTGTCCTTAGTACGAGAGGACCGGGATGGACTGACCTCTGGTGCACCAGTTGTTCCGCCAGGAGCATAGCTGGGTAGCTAAGTCGGGAAGGGATAAACGCTGAAAGCATCTAAGCGTGAAGCCCCCCTCAAGATGAGATTTCCCATAACGTAAGTTAGTAAGACCCCTTGAAGAACACAAGGTAGATAGGTGAGAGGTGTAAGTGCAGCAATGTATTCAGCTGACTCATACTAATAGGTCGAGGACTTAATCAAAGAAAACAAAGATAGAAAAGAAAATCTGTGTGCAATTTTGAAAGAATAATTAAGTTCTTTCAAAGGAAACTCACTCACTGAAGTGAGGAGTACAGTTTTTCAGCTAAATCGAAGATTTAGGAAAAACTAAGCATCTGGTGATGATGCGTAATTTGGTAATACCCGTTTCCATTCCGAACACGAAGGTCAAGCAAATTACGGCTGATGGTACTGCAGGGGAGGCTCTGTGGGAGAGTAGGTGGTCGCCAGGTCAGGCATTCCGCGATAGCTCAACGGTGGAGCACTCGGCTGTTAACCGATAGGTTGAAGGTTCGAATCCTTTTCGCGGAGCCACTTTTTTTTTTGAAAAAATTAAATTTATTTAGATAAAAAGAGTGATACAATTTTGTATTACTCTTTTTTGTATAGTATGATTTTTATTATCACAAGTAAATTACTTCAAAGTCTATATCGGCTAAAGAAATCCTATCTCCACCTTTAATGGGAGTTCCCATGTAATTTTCTATCTTTAATCCATTAACTTTAGTTCCATTAGTACTATTTAAATCTTGGATAAAATATTTGCCTCTAAAATAATAAATTTTAGCATGGTGCCGGCTTACGTATTTAAAATCCGTAAAATAGGATGGATTTAAGTTTCCATCTCTACCTATGATACATCCAGCAGAAGGGATTTCTACTACAGATCTATCTTTTAAGTTTTTTAGAGCTAATTGTTGAATACCTGATAAATCCATATATTACCTCCTATAAGCAATGATACTTATAATTGTATTACAATTTATGATGAAAATAAATAGAAATCTTAATATTTTTAATGTAATTATATAAAATAAACTCTTGTTTCAGTTGAGCTTTAACTTCATTTTAAGGTTAGAAGCCATTATATAGTGGCGCTGACCTTTCAGTCTTCTATTAAAAAAAGGTACGACTGTTATAACAATTGACCATAAGATAAAAATGTCATCAATATTAATATATTTACTATTTATGTAAATTGTTATATTATAAGTTTATGGGGTAGGAGGAGAAGTAATGAAAAAAAATTTTGTTTTTATAATAATAGGCTTAATAAGTATAGTATATTACTTAGCTTTAAATTCTATAATGGGAAAAGTTGCATTTAGTGAAATATTTTTAATTATAGGGCTAGGATTGATAATTTATGAGATTTTAAATAAGAAATTTAAATTTAATAAAAGTAAAAAATATAAGAAACCTATGAAGATTTTAAAGATTCTTATGTTTATAGTTCTAATTGTTTTTATAGGTATTGAAGGAATTATTATAGGTTTTGGAGCAAATTCTGATAAGGGAACCTGTGATTATAATATAATATTGGGAGCTGGATTAAAGGGTGAAGAGATGACCTTAAGTTTGAAAGAAAGAATGAATAAAGCAATAGAGTATAATAAAAATACAAATAATTATATAGTAGTGACAGGGGGAAGAGGCCCAGGAGAAACTATACCAGAAGCTCTTGCTATGAAAAGATATTTAGTTCAAAATGGTATAGAAGAAAAAAGAGTGTTGATAGAGGATAATGCTAGAAATACAATGGAGAATTTTAAGTTTTCAAAAGAAATTATAGAAAAAAATAGTGGTAAAACAATTGATGAGATAAATATAAAAGTTATTACAAGCAATTATCATTGCTTTAGAAGTAGTATTTTAGCGAAAAGAAATGGTTATATTAAATTATCTTTTATAGGAAACAAGACAAATCCTTTGTTAGCACCAACTTACTACACCAGAGAGTTCTTTGGAATATTTAAATCTTTCATATTCGACAGGGTATGAAAATTTAAGATTAACTTATGAATATAATTACAAACTGTAACTCCTTTGTAATTGATAAGTTTCTATAATTTATTATAATAAATTATAGAAACTTAAGAGATAAAGTAAAATTGAGGTGAGGGAGTCACAATGAAAAAATATACGTACAATAAAAGACAAAAGCAAAAGAGAAGAAGATTTTTTACAGGAGTGTCTATATTAGTTTTAGTGACTATTTCAATAATAGGTGTTCAAGTAGTTTTAAATAAAAATAATGAACAAGCTAAGGCAGAAAATATAAAAGTCGCATCTGGAAAAGATGAGGATGAAGCTACAAAGAAAGAAGAGAAAAAGAAATCGCTTGTAGTAAAAGGAGCTAATGTTTCAGAAGAAGGTATGAAATATGCTGATTCTGGAGAGTTTGTAGAAACTGTTGTTAAGAATACTTATGAAAGAGATGGAAAAAAAGTAGCATATCTTACTTTTGATGATGGTCCATCAACAACAGTAACTCCTAAAATTTTGGATACTTTAAAAAATGAAAATGTAAAAGCTACATTTTTTATTGTCGGACAAGCTATAAATGATGACAGTAAAGGACTTTTAAAAAGAATAGTTGAAGAAGGTAATGCATTAGCAAATCATAGCTATACTCATGAATATAAGATATTATATCCAGGTAGAGTTATAGATGTAAATAAGGTTATGGAAGAATATCAAAAGACTAATGACAAGATACGTGAAACTATTGGACCAGAGTTTGATACAAAAGTATTTAGATTTCCAGGAGGACTTATGTCTTGGAAAGGGCAAGATCCTATCAAAGCTAAATTTAAAGAGAATGGAATACATTATATAGATTGGAATGCCTTAAATGGTGATGCAGAAGGCAAAAAGAGAACACCACAAGATCTTTTAGAAAGAGTAAAGACTACCACAAAAGATCATGAAAAAGTTGTCATTTTAATGCATGATACTTATAAAAAAGAAGCTACCGCAGAAGCGCTACCACAAGTAATACAGTATTTAAAATCTCAAGGATACGAATTTAGAACTATTAAATAGTACAAGTTATATAATTTAAAATTTTATTTTGTATATAATAAGAGAAGTATTTATACTTCTCTTATTATATATTAGGAAATATGATAATATAAAATGAGGTGAATTTAGGAGGTGTTAATTTATGAAAAAAATCCTAATCGTTGAAGATGAAGTAAGTATTAGAGGGTTTTTAAGAATAAATTTTCAAAGAAATGATTTTAAAGTAATAGAAGCTGGAAGCGGCGAGGAAGGTTTAAGACTTGCAATGATAGAAAAACCTGACATAGCAATTTTAGATGTAATGCTTCCCGGAATAAATGGATTTCAAGTATGTGAGGCATTAAGAAAGGATATGCCTGACATAGGAATAATAATGCTTACTGCAAAGGATCAGGATATGGATAAAATAATGGGCTTAGAATATGGAGCAGATGATTATGTGATAAAGCCATTTAATCCAGTTGAACTTATATTAAGGGCAAAGGCGTTACTTAGAAGAATTGAGGGGAATTTAGAAGATGAAGAAGATATAATAAATTTTCCTCCATTTAAACTTGATTTATATTCCCAAAAGCTCCTTAAGAATGATATAGAAATAGATATAACTCCAAAAGAATATATGATGTTTAGAATATTTATAGAGAACCCTGGAAAAGCATTTAGTAGAGATGAGCTACTAAACTTGGTATGGGGATATGATTTTGTAGGTGATCCTAAAATAGTAGATGTTAATATAAGAAGATTAAGAGCTAAAATTGAAGATGACTCATCTAATCCTAGATTTATAGAAACTGTATGGGGAACTGGCTATAGATGGAAAAAATAAAAATTAAAAAAGAAAAAGAAGTTAGCATAAGAAGTAAATTAGTTAGAAATTTTATGCTTGTAATAATCATAAGCATAGTTCTTTTGGAATTATTGACTACATTATTTATAAAGCAGTATTATTATCAAAATATAGAGGATTTACTTACTAATCAAGTTAAAATATCTTCGGACTTCTATAACAAATATTTTTCTAATGCGACTTTAGAGGAAAATATATTATCCAATGTTGATGTGTTTTGGAATCAAACAGATGCTCAAGTACAGGTTATGGATAAGAATGGAAAGCTCCTTCTTGATTCCATAGGTAGTGGAAATACAAAGACATTAACTGAAGATGTAAAAAAAGCTTTAAATGGAGAAAAAGGAGTATGGACAGGAAGAGTTTTATATAGTGATTCAAATGTGATGTCTGTTTCATATCCCTTAAAAAGATATGGTGAGATTGAAGGGGTTATACGCTTTATAACATCTCTTAGAGAAGTAGATAATGAAATAAAAAGTATAACATATGTGTTTTTAGCTATTGCTATTTTTGTAATGATTATGGGAGTACTTGTTAGCTTTATATTAGCTAAAAGTATAATAAATCCGATAAAATCTGTTACCAAAGTTGCTGAAAAGATGGCTGATGGCGATTTTACTGTAAAGAGCACAAAGCTTAGGAATGATGAAGTTGGAAAACTTTCAGATACTTTAAATTATATGGCATCAGAAATAGTTAAGAAGGATAGTTTGAAAAATGAATTTATTTCAAATGTATCACATGAACTTAGAACACCGTTAACATCTATAAAAGGCTGGGCCGTCACTTTAAAATATGATGATATAGATAAAGGTATGCTCAAGGATGGATTAGATATAATTGAAAATGAATGCGATAGATTAAGTTCTATGGTGGAGGAACTATTGAGCTTTTCAAAGCTTGTATCTGGGCATATGGATATAAAGAAATCATGGGAAAGCATTGAGGATATTGTACAGTATATTAGAAAGCATATGAGTCTTAGGGCAGATAGAGACGGAATACAATTTAATGTAGAAATAGAGAGTGATATTCCAAAACTATATATAGATAAAAATAGAATAAAGCAGGTATTGATAAATTTATTAGATAATAGCTTTAAGTTTACAGAACGTGGAGGAAAAGTCAACTTAAAAGTTTATCGTGATGGTTATAAACTTATAATAAAAGTACAAGATAATGGGTGCGGTATAGGAGAAGATGAACTACCTCATGTCAAAGAAAAGTTTTTTAAAGGTAAGAGTAGCAAATCACAAAATGGGATAGGATTAAGTATTTGTGATAAGCTTGTAGAAGTGCATAATGGAAAGTTAGATATAGAAAGTGAATTAGGAGTGGGAACATGTATAACTATAGAATTCCCTTTGTTAACTGATGAATAGGAGGAGAATATGAAAAAAAATATTTGTACATTTTTAATTGTGGTTTTAGTATCAGTATTTTTTTCAGGCTGCCTCAATGTAAAAAATGCAGATGTGAATAATAAAATAATTGCACCTAATAATGAGGATATTCCTATCAGAGGTACATGGGAAGTTAAAAATTTTAAGCCTATAAAAGAAAATTCTGATGAAGAAGATAAATATTTAGAAATTACTGCTCAATTCAGCAATGAATTTGCATCCTTTGGAAAGGACCTATATATACAACCTTATTATAAGGTTAAATATGTAAATATAAATGACTATGTAGTAAAGCAATATAAAATGGATTCTAATATTTTAGATTTAAAGAATACAGATAATATGAGCATTATACAAATAACATCAGGTGATAAAAGCATGTATGACATTATAAAAGTTAGCGATGAAGAAATAATAATGTGTGTACAGAATGGATTCCTTTATCTTAAAAAGACGTCAGATGAAACAGAAAAGCTTAAAGACGATTTAAATAGTACTAATAAATCTAAGCATGACGACAAAGACAATATAAGAAATGAAATTGATAAAAAAAAGATAAGTACATCTCTTCCAGAAAGCGGAGTGCTATTAGGATTAAAAAATAAAGATAGTAATGGTGATATATCTTATAGAACTTTATGGATATCTTATGATTCTTCTGGACTTAGACCATCATATGAAATAAATGGTCTTGTAATTCCTAGACAAAATGGTTTTTGGGATTTAGTTACATCACGTCATTATGATAATGGAGTTTATGTAGATACTATGACAGCTAAGTCATTAAACCGAGACTTGAAAGTTCCTAAGAATGATAACAACAACTCTGAAATTCCTATTAAAAAACAGAGAAACATAGCCAAGGAGATCCTTTTTGTTACTAACAACTATATAGCAATAGAGAATAGAATAACAGATGAAAATAATAATTTTCTAAATGGATACTATAGATTCTTGCCTATAGATAATTTAAATTATAGTACGGGCCTTAAAATTTCAGATGTACTTGGAGAAAGGGCAAGAGATATATTCATGGCTTCAGGTAAAAAAGCCATTGAAGAGACTTATGGAGTAGAATTTGATGAAAGTATGTTAAAGGAAAATAATTTTACTATAAAAAGAAAAAATGGCAATTGGAATGTAGTAGGAAAAGCTCAAGTAAGGGATGAAATAATGGACTTTAATGTAAATTTACTTTTGACTAAAGGTATATTAAATTATGATGATTTGTATATACCGTGGAATTTGATAAAATCTGCTATACCAGATGCTATAGATGCTTATACAGCTCCTAATAATAAATTTGCCTTAATTATAAATGAAGATAATATATCTGTATATAATATTAAAAATAATATGCTGCAACCATCACCATTGAGTAAAATAGATATAGATCCAGGTGAAGAAGTCATAATGGCTGAATGGGCAACTGGTTCCTTTATATATAAATGGGATGAAGACTTAAATATAAAATCTAGAAAACTATTGAAATAAAAAGTGAGGCTATGATAAGCAATATTAAAAAAATATAAATCCCGAACTCGAAAGGGTTCGGGATTTATTGTGAAATTAAAATTAGTTAATATATATTTTAGTTATTTTTTGTAATATTTTTCAAAGTAATTGCTTTTTATTATCTTATCAGCAAGGTCTAAGCCTTTTATAGCATGTTCTTTATCTTCTTTGCTGACATCACCTAAAACAGTTCTATTAGTAAGAACAGCGAAACTTTTCTTTGTATTTAAAAGATTTCTTCCCATAGCTGAGTTAATATATTTATTTTCATCTATACCCATTAAGTAAGCTAGAGTAGGCATAGTGTCTATTTGACCTCCAATGGTATCAAAAGTTTTTCCTGAATCAGAATTCTTATCGTAAATCATAAGAGGTATGTCCCAAGTTATATCCATCCATGATTGTTTAGGATTGTTTAAAGTCGCAAGTTTATCAGTGTAATATTTATGAATACCAGTATGATCTCCAGTTATAGCTATAACTGTATTATCAAGAAGGCCTTCTTGATCTAGAAGATCTACAAACATTCCTATTTGTTCATCTGTATAATGAATGCTTTGGAAATAGTCTCCTAATATATTATTTTCTATTTCATCAGGTAGTTTCATTTCACGATATTCTGCTGGTAAATCAAATGGTCCATGGCTTGTAAGAGTAACCATAAAGCTATAAAATGGTTCTTTTAAATCTGCAAGCTTTGGAACTATCTGTTTAAGATAAGTTCTATCACTTATTCCAAGTCCAATAGATTCATCATCATCAAAACTATAATAATCAATTAAATTATCAAAACCAACACCCTTTAGACCTTCCATCCAATTCCAGAAAGGACCCTTGTCAGGATGGATTGCTAAATTTTCATAACCTAATTCTTTTAAAAGCTTAGGCATAGAATTATAAGTTGTTACTGGATAACTAAAAAATGTACTTCCTTGTCTTAATGGGAATACTGATGCATTTACCATTAAATCAGAGTCAGAGCTTGTACCCTCATTAACCTGCTCTTTTATATGAGGGAAATATATACTGTTAGATAAAAGTTTGTTTAGATTAGGAGTAATTTCTTCACCATTAACCTTTTCTCCAATAACAAAACTTTCTAAAGATTCAACTTGAAGAACTACAAGATTCTTGCCAGCGAACTTTCCTTTGTATTCATTATCAGGAAGATTTTCGTTTTTGTAATTATACCACTCTTTAATTTCGTTAACTTCTTCAGCCTTTAAATCAAGAGGTTTAGAATCTCTATAAACCTGATAGGCATTAAATACATGATATCCTATAGGAGAAAAGTATACAGTTGTATCATTTGGATCATACATTCCATATATGTAGCTTTTAGAATGATCCTTCTTAAGCACGTTAGTTACAAAAGGAACATAGGCGATAAAGCCTACAGAAATAACAAACGTTAGTATAAACAGACTGACACTTCTTTTAGCTTCTTTATATACAGGTTTTAGTTTTATCCATAATAATATGAATAATATTATATCGATAAAGAGTAATATATCTAAAGGACTCATCATTGATAATGTAGAACTGGTCAGGTTGTCCAAGTTTGCTGTTTGTTTTACTATTATTAACGAAGGAACTGTTCTAAATCCTCTATAATACCATAAATCAACAGCTATTATAAGTGTTAAAAAGATGTCCATAATGAATAGGAATCTAAGTTTTCCTCTATTCTTAAATAAGAAATAGAATGAAAGGAAAGCCAATATAAAGGCTAAATAGTATTTGTAAAAATAGGTTCCTTCATTGTAGCCTAATGAAAAATTTAGAGAGTAAATATTTTCATTTAAAGTAAATCCTAAAAATATAAAGGATTTTAAAAGTAAGCCAACTGTCACTATAACAAATAGAATAGTTCTCATTATGAAAGTCTTATCTATAGTAGACACTTTATCTTTTGCAAACTGTTTTATATCCATATGCTTCACCCTTTTCTGTAGTTTTACCTCTAAATTATAGTACAATTGAGAATAAAATTCAAATAGAAAGATTTTGCTCTAAATTTAATTATTGAAAATATAAATAGATTCAACATTACCTATTCATAATTCAAATCTCAAAATTTATCCTATATGATATAATTAAATTATAAATAAAGTAGAGGTGGTATAGTGATGAAAATTATAGATTGTAAGGGTTTGAAGTGTCCAGCACCTGTTATAAATACTAAAAAATATTTTGATACAATAGAAGAGGGACAAGCTAAGGTTATAGTGGATAATGAAGTGGCTAAGAATAATATATGCAAACTTGCAGATAGCAATGGATTTACATATGAAGTTTTGGAGGATGGAGAATTTTTTAATATAACAATAACTAAAGAAAGTTGTGGCTGTGAAATCATGAATTTTGATAAAGAGACAGCAATCATCATTTCATCGGATAAGCTTGGTGGTGGGGATGAGAAACTAGGAGAAACTCTTATGAAGAGTTATTTATTTGCACTATCTGAAAGTTCAGAGCTTCCTACAAATTTAGTTTTCTTAAATGGAGGAGTAAAGCTTGTTATAGAAGGATCTCCTTGTATTGAAAGTATAGAAAAGATTTCTAAAGAAGGAGTAAACATATTAAGCTGCGGCACATGTTTGGATTTTTATGGAATTAAAGAAAAGCTTGCTATAGGTGAAATAACTAATATGTATACAATTGTAGAGATTATGAACAAGGCTCAGAATACTATAAAATTATAATAAGATATATTAAATAGCATCCTAAAATATTTAGGATGCTATTTTTAAAAAATCGCCATGAAAAATTTTCAAATTTAGTAGTAAAAGTGGGAACAACATAGTATAATAAGCTATATAATATAGCATATATATTTAAAAGAATATACTAAATAGGAGGATTAGTATGGCGTTTTTGGGAGAAAGCTGTATAGAGGATATAAATAGTGATTTAAGATATTTGAATCTTTTAGCAAATAGATATCCAACAATAAGCTCAGCTACAACAGAAATAATAAATCTTCAAGCAATATTAAATTTGCCAAAAGGAACAGAGCATTTTTTAACTGATATTCATGGTGAGTATGAGCCGTTTGTTCATGTTTTAAAGAATGCTTCAGGAGTTATAAAAAGAAAAATAAATGATGTATTTGGAAATTCACTTAGAAGCAGTGAAAAGAAGAGTTTAGCAACTTTAATATATTATCCAGAACAAAAATTAGAAATAGTTTTAAAAGAAGAAGAGAATATAGATGACTGGTATAGGATAACATTATATAGGCTTATAGCAATATGTAGACATGTATCATCTAAATACACTCGTTCTAAAGTGAGAAAAGCTCTCCCAACTGATTTTTCATATATAATTGAGGAATTGCTTCATGAGCAGCCTGGAAGAGAAGATAAAGAGGAATACTATGAAGAGATTATCCAGACAATAATAAGTATAGATAGAGCTAGGGAATTTATAATAGCTATATCAAAACTTATACAAAGACTTGTAATAGACAGGCTTCACATAATTGGTGACATATATGATAGAGGACCGGGAGCTCATATAATATTAGATACACTTATAAATTATCATAGTGTAGATATACAATGGGGAAATCATGATATATTATGGATGGGGGCTGCCGCTGGATCAGAAGTATGTATAGCTAATGTAATAAGAATATGTGCAAGATATGCAAACTTAGATACATTAGAAGATGGATATGGTATAAATATGCTTCCACTTGCAACATTTGCACTAGAGTGCTATAAAAAAGATCCTTGCAATAACTTTAAGCCTAAATTTGACTCGGAAAATGAATATAGTGTAACTGAACAGGAGCTTATAGCTAGAATGCACAAAGCTATAGCTATAATTCAGTTTAAACTTGAAGGTGAAGTTATAAAGAGAAGACCTGACTTCAATATGGATCATCGACTTTTACTAAATAAAATAAATTATGATGATGGAACTATAGAGTTAGATGGCAAAGTTTACAAACTAAATGATACAAGTTTTCCAACTATAGACAAGAAAAACCCATATAAACTTACAAAGGAAGAAAAGGAACTTATAGAAAAGCTTAAATCTTCATTTGTAAACAGCGAAAAACTTCAAAGACATATAAGATTCTTATTTACTGCGGGAAGTATATATCTTAAGTATAATTCGAATCTTATGTTCCATGGATGTATACCTTTAAATGAAGATGGAACCTTTAGAGAGGTTATAGTTAAGGGGAAAAAGTTTAAAGGTAAAGGTCTTTTGGATGAAGCAGAAAAAGTATGTAGGGAAGGTTATTTTTACGAAAATAATAAAGAAGCGAAACTTTATGGAATGGATTATATGTGGTATCAGTGGACAGGCCCTAATTCATCTTTATTTGGTAAGGACAGAATGACAACTTTTGAAAGGTATTTTATAGATGATAAAAATACTCACAAAGAAGCTAAAAATACCTACTATAAATTACGTGATGATGAGAATATGTGCAATAATGTTCTTAAGGAATTTGGGCTGGATGTGGAAAGTTCGCATATAATAAATGGGCATATTCCAGTTGAAAGAAAAAAAGGGGAAAGCCCAATAAAAGCTAATGGAAAACTTTTGGTTATAGATGGAGGATTTTCCAAAGCTTATCAAGGTAAAACTGGAATGGCAGGTTACACACTAATATATAATTCCTTTGGTCTGCAGCTCATAAGTCATGAACCATTTAAATCAACCGAATCTGCTATAAAAGAGGAAAGCGATATTCTTTCTAGTACCATGGTTTTAGAGAGAGTTGTGCAAAGGAAAAGAGTTGAAGATACTGATGTAGGTCAGGAATTGATGACTAGAATAAAAGACTTAAAAGTACTTCTATCAGCATATAGAAAAGGACTTATAAAAGAGAAAAAATAGAAAATAAAAAGGTATGAATATCTACTAGGAAATTCATACCTTTGTTTCACTAAGAATCTTTTCTAAGAGCATTTATAAGAAATAGAACTCCAAATACTATAAGAAGTATCGGAAATAAAAATTCGCTGCTAATCCATGTAAAATAGAATTTTAAAAGAGGAAAAATTGAAAATATCATAAGAGCTAAAGCTCCTATTAAAACACGTGAATCCTTATTAGAAAAAATGTATAGTTGGAAAAGTCCGACTGATATTCCAAGGGGGATATCTCTTATACTTGAGAGACCTAGAGACCAAAGTATAGGAAAGTCACTTAAAAGTCTGAGAACTCCCATAGTTAGAAATAAACCGCCTATGACTAAATTTTCATTTCCAGATTTAGACTTAAAATACCTTACTTCAAAAAATAATCCGATTCCTAAAAATATTATAGTTCCCATATCTAAGATTTCGAAATGAAGTACTCTGTCCATTAGAAGGTACAAGCCTAAAAGTATTAAAATTATGCCCATCCAATAATTATTTTTATTCATATAAAATTACCTCGCATTTTTAATTATCTTATTATAATATTATACTATTGATACTATGACATCAATATATAAATTTACTCAAAATTATAAGTTTAATTTTAGAATTTAAAATATGTTAAAAGAAATTTTACTAAATTAGAGGTTATCAAATATATTGATGAAGTATAAAATAATAATAAGGGATATAGAAAAAATTGTAATTAATATTATGATTAACATAAAAAACTTTAGGGGGTGGCGCAGTGCTTGATAAGCTGCTTATATTTCTTATGGAAATAAAGAAAAAAGATAATTGGAAAGATAGATGGATCAAAAAGCTAACTTATGATAGGAATAAATCCGTAATAGAAATTCATGAGAGAAAATTCGCTAAAAGTGAAATAAAAGAGATATGTAGGAATGCAAAGAAAAAAGTAACTAGCATAAAGGAATATAGATATGACAATGAAGGTTTTCTCAAAAAAGTGGTAATAAAAGATGGGGAAGGGACTATAAAGTATATTAACGATATACAGTACGATGATAGTTACAATATAAAATCTGTATTATCTGTAAGCAAAAATAATGATATAGAATTTTCAAAATTGTCAGTAGTAGATAGAAGCAATAGGATAGTTAAAGAAGAGTTTTGCTTTATAGCTGAATCAAGTGAGATGATTTCAAAGAGGGAAATCATCTATAGTGAAAGTGGAGACAGAGTATATGATGTATGGGGACAAAAGTTAAAGGAAAACTGTGTTTTTGATATGGACAACAATGTTTTGACTATGAATTATTATGATGAAGCTGATAACTATATAGGTGATATAGTATATGGATTTAAAGATATATTGATATTTACGTTAAACAATAGGACTCTAAAAGATTCAGAATCTACAAAAGAATTTACTATAGGATTTAAAGAGCTTATGAGTGAAGAAGAGTTTATTGGAATGGCATGTAGAAGTGACACCGAAAGTGAATTAAACGATATGACTCTTCAATGTTTCTATAGAGATAAAGGACAGATTCAAAATGTAAACTTTTTAAAATATGGACAAGTTCTTTATTCTAATGAATACATTTATGAATAATTTAACTAAATACCCATAAATGCATTGAGTTTTAGCAATATATGTGATAGAATGATATTAAACTAAATATGTTTTGGTAGAGATATAAGAGAACCAAAATAAGTCATGGGCAGTACCATGGTTTATTTTGGTTCTCTTTTTTTAAAATATTTCATGAAAAAGCATAAATTAATTTAAAATATGGGAGGGTTTTATATGTTCGACGTTATCATTATAGGAGCTGGGGTTATAGGGTCAGCGGTGGCTAGAGAGATGAGCAGATATAACTTGAAGACCTGCGTACTTGAAAAAAACAATGATGTATCAGATGGAACAACAAAGGCTAACAGTGCAATAATTCACGCAGGATATGATGCAAAGCCTCATACATTAAAAGGTAGATTAAATGCTAGAGGAAATGCTATGTTTGATAAACTTAAGGAGGAATTAGATTTCCCATTTAAGAGAAATGGCTCTTTAGTAATATGTTTTGACAAAAACGATATATCTGAATTGGAAAAGCTAAAAGTTCAAGGAGAAATGAACGGTGTTCCAGGAATAAGAATATTGACAAGAGAAGAACTTTTAGAGATGGAGCCTAATATATCTGAAGGTGCACAAGGTGCATTATATGCACCAACAGGCGGCATAATATGTCCATATAGCTTTGCTATATCATTAGCTGAAAATGCTTCAGAAAATGGTGTAGAGTTCAAATTAGAAACAAAAGTTAAGAATATAGAGAAAAAGGATGGACATTATAGTGTAAAGACTGATAAAGGAGATTTTGAAGCTAAAGTTGTAATAAATGCAGCAGGAGTATATGCTGATGAGATAAACAATATGGTAAGTGAGCATAAGATGAAGATTATTCCAAGAAAAGGTGAGTATTGTTTATGCGATAATACCGTAGGAAACCTTGTTTCGAAGACAGTATTTCAACTACCAACTAAACTTGGAAAAGGAGTTCTTATAACTCCAACTATAGATGGAAATCTTCTTATAGGACCTAATGCTGAGGATATAGATGATAAGGATGATTTAACTACTACTAAAGAGGGTTTAGACTTTGTTCTAGAAAAAGCTAAGCTTACTATGAATCCACTTCCACTAGGTCATATAATAACATCATTCTCAGGACTTAGAGCACGTAATGTAGAAGGTGACTTTGTAATAGGTGAAAGAGAGGATGCTAAAAACTTTATAAATGCAGCTGGCATTGAATCACCAGGATTATCTAGTGCTCCAGCTATAGCAGAAATGATTAAAGATATAGTCGTAGAAAAATTAAACCCAGAAAATAATGAAAACTTCAATCCAGTAACTAAGGCAATACCAAGATTTAGAGAAATGTCTTTAGAAGAGAGAAAAGCTCTTATAAAAACTAACCCTAAATATGGTACAATAATTTGTAGGTGCGAATGTGTAACAGAGGGAGAGATAATGGATGCAATTCATAGACCTCTAGGAGCAACAACTCTAGATGGAGTGAAGAAGAGAACTAGAACTATGATGGGCGGATGTCAAGGTGGTTATTGCAGCTCTTCTATACTTAATATATTAGCTAGAGAGCTTAATATAGCGAAGACAGAGGTTAAAAAAGGTGCAGACAATTCTAATATATTAATTGGTGAGAATAAAGAGAATCTATAATTAGTGGAGGGAGTTCAATGAAGGAATTTGATATTGCCATAATAGGTGGAGGACCAGCAGGCATGGCAGCAGCAATAGCTGCTAAGAAAGAAGGAATAGACAGTATAATAGTTCTAGAGAAGGATGACAGTTTAGGTGGAATACTAAATCAATGTATACACAATGGTTTTGGACTTCACACTTTTAAAGAGGAGCTTACAGGACCTGAATATGCTGAGAGATTCTTTGAAGAAATAGAAAAACTTAATATAGTATACAAGGTTAATACAACAGTAATAGACCTTAACAAAGATAAAGTGATAACAGCTGCAAATGGCGAAGAGGGAATTATTGAAATAAAGGCTAAGGCTATAGTACTTGCTATGGGATGTAGAGAAAGGCCAAGAGGAGCTATAAATATACCAGGGGCAAGATGTGCTGGTGTTTATACTGCTGGTACAGCTCAAAGATTTGTAAATATAGAAGGCTATATGCCAGGTAAAGAAGTTGTTATACTCGGTTCTGGAGATATAGGACTTATAATGGCTAGAAGAATGACACTAGAAGGTGCTAACGTTAAGGCTGTAGTAGAGCTTTTACCATACTCAGGCGGTTTAAAACGTAATATAGTGCAATGCTTAAATGACTTTGATATTCCTCTAAAACTTTCTCATACAGTGACTGAGATAAGAGGAAAAGAGAGACTTGAAGGAGTGACTATTGCAAAAGTTGATGAGAATAGAAGAGTAATAGAAGGTACTGAGGAATATATTCCTTGTGATACTTTGCTTCTTTCAGTAGGACTTATACCAGATAACGTATTATCAGCTAAAGCAGACGTTAAGTTATCTAAGGTTACCTCAGGACCAGAAGTTAATGATATGATGGAGACAAATGTAGATGGAATATTTGCATGTGGAAATGTTCTTCATGTGCATGATTTAGTTGACTATGTAACACTTGAAAGCTACACTGCAGGAATGAATGCAGCAAAATTTGTTAAAGGTGAAATGAAGAGAAGCGATAAGCCTATAGATATGATAGCTACAGAAGGTGTAAGATATACAGTTCCAAAGACAGTATATGCAGACAATATAAAGGATAAATTAGAAGTTAGATTTAGAGTAGGAGATGTATTCAAGAATAAATATATATCTGTGTACTTTGATGGAAGCAGAGAACTTCATATGAAAAAGAGAGTTCTAGCTCCAGGTGAAATGGAAACAGTTAGACTTACAAAAGCAATGTTTGATAAATATCCAAACTGCAAGGAAATAACTATAAAGGTGGAAGGAGAGTAGCCACATGGAAGTTAGAGAATTGATTTGTATAGGATGCCCAATGGGCTGCAATTTAAAGGTTGAAATTAAGGATGGAGAAGCAGTTTCTGTATCAGGAAACACATGCAAAATTGGTGAGAATTATGCTAAAAAAGAAGTTTCAAATCCTACAAGAGTAGTTACTTCTACCTTAAAAGTAGATGGTGGAACTGTAGATATGGTTCCAGTAAAGACAGAAGCAGATATACCAAAGGGAAAAATATTTGATGTTGTACGTTCACTAAAAGGATGTACAATAAAGGCACCAATAAAAGTTGGAGAAGTAGTGGTTGAAAATGTAGCGGGAACAGGAATAAACATTATTTCTACAAGATCTATAGAAGCAAAAAATTAAGATTAAGATTAAAAATTATAAGTAAAGATAATATACAGATAGAAAGGGCAGGGATGTTTAGGTAGATTCTAAATATCCACTGCCCTATATATAATTACAAATCTTAACTAATTTTATTTAGTATTCACTAAACTTTAACACTGAACCGTTCCTAAGACACGAAATTTTTTATTCTTCACTCTTATCTATTAATTATTTTTATAACTTCCTTTGCCATAATTTTATGTATTTCTTCTTTTGGATGCAATCCGTCTAAAAACATATCATGATTTTCTAATTTAGAATTCAGATTTTCAAATAAATCATAAAAATCTATGCAGTCTATGCTTTTTTCTTTGCAATAATTCAATATTTTGTATCTATATAAGCTTATTTTTGAATTTATAATACTGTAGTCAAGATAAGAACACCAATATTCTTTTGCAAGGTCTGCACAAATAAGAGGCTCAATTCCAATAAAAGTACCTATAGCATTTTCTTTTGATTCCTTTATTAAAAGCTTTAAATTTTCAAAGGCAGAGTCTACAGTTCTACCTGTTAAAAAATCATTAGATCCTATAGTTATTATAGTCTTTTCAGGTTTATTTAAAATTACATCTTGATAAAATCTTGAAAGTAAACCGCTGGTAGTATCACCATTTACACCTTTATTTAAAACTTCATATTGAGGAAGTTCCTTTGCCAAAATATCTATCCATTTTTTATCTTTAGAAACTCCATAACCAAAAGTTAAGCTGTCTCCTATGCACGTTATTTTATTCATATTGTTCTCCTTTGAAAATATATATATTACATAGACCCCACAACTATGAGAGGAGGTATATACATTAATAATCTATATTATAACATCAATACTGAAGATGAGAAAATTAAAGATTATATAATAGAACTTGTAGATATAATAGAAGAATATGATTATTTAAAGCTTATTGAGATGCCATATATTTGGAAGGTATATGCCGATTCAATAGGAAAGGAAATCTATTGTAATTGTAAACTCATATCAGATATCTTGAAACTTAAAGAAAATATAGACAGTATAAGTGATGAACTATGCAAAGATATATTAGAAGACTATAGAAGGCTAGAGGTTAAAAATAGGTATTACGAGTTTAATGGGAAATTAAATGAATATGAGAATGCCTTAGATAGTGTGATAAATTATAGAAACATAAATTTAAAAGGGCTTATAGATGAAGAAAAAGTCAGAGAAATATATAAAAAACTAATATTTTATTATCATCCTATAATTAGGAAAGATAAAACTAAGTTGTGGAAAGAAATATCTAAAGCATATATGGAATTTAATCTAGAAGCTTTAGAAAAGATATATTTCCTGGGAAAAGATTTTAGCTATTCAGAAGATAAGTGGGAAACTACCAACATAGAAGATTATAAAAATCAATTAAAAAATAATATAAGAAAATTAAAGAGTTCTTTTCCATTTGTTTTAAAGGATGAAATCCTAGATGATAAGTGGAGAAGTGAAGTTGCTATGAACATATATGAAAATAATATAGCTCTTGAGAAGGAGATTAAGTTTTTAGAAGAAGAATTAAAAAATTTAGAGAAAAAATTGAAAGAAAAAAAAGGACTGTCTTAAAAGAGTTTTTTTAAGCAGTCCTTGCATAGTAATGTCTGTCCCTTATTTGCAGAAACTTTATTTGATGAAGTTAATGGCTTCCCACAGATGGAACAGAGTTCTCCGCTAGAAAGATTGTCCTCTTCCTTGGTTTTTATATCGGCTACACTTTTGGAACGATTAGGTGGTGGAGCGTAATGAAGCTTTTCTACAGGTTCACTTCGTTCCTTTATTGAGTACTCCATGTAAAAGCTACTTTCACCATACAGTTCTAATTCGAATCTTGGGTTTTCTTTATCGTAAAATTCCTCTATTATTATTCTCCTTATTTGAGCGTCATTTATTATAAGACCACTTTTCTCTATACCATCAAATATGCTTTTCGTTATATTGTTAGTGTCAGGATGGCGCTTTGAACTTTTATAATAAACTTTTAATACTGCTATAAGAGCTTCATCTAAAACTAAATTGGGGTTTTGAAGTCTTGCATTTAATGCAATTTCCTCTTCATAAAGAGCATATCTGTCATGATATTTTCCAGAGCTAAAAGGAAGAATTGCACGTCCTTGCATATTAAAAAGTTTAAAATTGGATTTAGAAATAGGAGAGCCTTTGACTATAACTTTTGCGTAATTTTTACTCATATAAGTAATCTCCTAATTAAAATATTTGCCATGGGGCATATATAATATTATAGCATAAAAATTCTCATGCGAATATATGTTCAGCGATAAGAAAGCAAATTTTATATTATAAAAATTAAATAAGATATAAGTTTTAGAAAAGTCAATGATATCCTTACAAATAACTTAAATTCATAACATATGGTTTGATAAAAAAATATACATAAAGTATAATACTTTAAGAAGATAATTTAAATGATAAGGATGATAAATTAATGAATGATATAAATATATTAGGCATAGAGTCAAGCTGTGATGAAACAGCGGCTGCGGTAGTTAGAAATGGAAGAGAACTTTTATCTAATGTTATTTCTTCTCAAATAGATACACATACTAAATTTGGAGGAGTTGTTCCAGAAGTAGCTTCAAGAAAACATATAGAAGTAGTAAATAGTGTAGTAGAAGAAGCTTTAGAAAAATCAGGGATGACTTTAGATGATATAGATGCTATAGGAGTTACATATGGACCAGGACTAGTTGGAGCACTTCTTGTAGGGCTTCAATATGCTAAAGGATTATCTTATTCAACAAATAAACCTCTTATAGGAGTCAATCATATAGAAGGACATATAAGTGCAAACTTTATTGAGCATAAAGAGTTACAACCTCCATTTGTGTGCCTTGTAGTATCAGGAGGTCATACATTTATAGTAAATATGGAGGATTACGGAAAGTTTGAAGTTTTAGGTCAGACTAGAGATGATGCAGCTGGAGAAGCTTATGACAAGATAGCAAGAGCTATAGGTCTTGGGTATCCAGGAGGACCAAAGATTGATAAGATATCAAAAGAAGGTAATGAAAATGCTATAAAGTTTCCTAAAGCAAATTTTCATGAGGATACTTTAGACTTTTCATTCAGCGGAGTAAAATCTGCAGTATTAAATTACATAAATAATGCATCCATGAAAGGAGAAACTATAAATAGGGCTGATGTAGCCGCTTCCTTTCAGAAAGCAGTAGTTGATGTTTTAGTTGAAAATGTTATGACAGCCTGTAAAAAGAAAAATGTTGACAAAATCGTTGTTGCAGGAGGGGTTGCATCAAATAGTAAGCTTAGATATAGACTTATAGAGGAAGGAAATAAAAGAAATATTAATGTATTATTCCCAAGTCCTATATTGTGCACGGACAATGCTGCTATGATAGCTAGTGCTGCATACTTTGAATTTTTAAAAGGAAATGTGGCATCATTAGATTTAAATGCAAAACCTAATTTAAAACTTGGAGAGAGATGATATTAAAATCATAGAAGGGGAACTATCATGAGATTACTTCAGTATTCAAATAGCATGCAGAAATATAAGCTTAAGAAAAAATGGAATAAGATGATTCTCATACAATGGCTGGTGCTTATATTATTTATAGTTATTTTTGGAGGCTACCTCTATGAAAATGTACAGGTAGATAAAATTGAAACAAATAATAGAAAGCCAAGTAGAGCTGTAACGGTAGAAGAATCAAAAATTTATTATAATGTAACAGGGCAAAATGGATATACTGTTATTTTGGAATCTAATTCAGGATATGGTTCTGTAGAGTGGAGTAATGTTACAAAAAAGACCCCTAAAAATATGAGGTTTCTTTACTATGATAGAGCAGGTTATGGAAGAAGTGAAAAGATAGATAAACCTAGGACTCCTGAAGAGGAAGCAAAGGAACTTCATGCACTTATTCAAAAGTCTCAATATAAACCACCTTATGTGTTTGTGGGAAATGAATATGGTTCACTTATAGTAAATGCATATAATAAGCTTTATGGTGATGAAATAGCAGGAGTTGTGCTTATAAATCCAATAGAAAATACAGAAATAGGGGCACTTAATAAGATTAAAATAACTTCTTCACTAGGGGGACAAAAACTTTTAGGATCAATAGGTATGATGAGAATTGCAGAAAAATTAGGGATAATTAACTTAGACGAAAATGTAGTTTCTGGATTATCAAAGTCTAATTCAGAACTTTATAAAAATTTTAGGGTGAACTCTAAATATGCTTCTATGAAGATTAAAGAACTTAAAGGCTTGAAGGAAAGCAGCAGTGATTATAACTGGATATATGATGGCAAAAAGGAAACTGTAATTTTAAAAGCATCAGATGATTTAAGTGAAGATAGGGAAAAGGTAAAAGGCTTTTCTCATGTAGAGATAGCAGCAATAGACGGAGTAGGAACTTCAGCAGTTATTAATGATTCGGAAGTTGTTCTAAATGCAATAGAAAATGTTATTTCAAGGCTTCCAAATAAAGAGTAAAGGGGAAATATTATGCCTCAACAATGGATAGGAATTGCTTTCTTTGTAGTAGCAATCGTAGGAATATTATTTTGGGAAAAGAAACAGTGGAAAGGCGATGATCTTTCATATTTAAAAAAATCACCAAAGGATTTTTGGGAAAGAAAAAGAAATTTTATTAGTATAAAAAAATTGTTCATTAAGAATTTAAAATATGAAGAAAATAGACATTACATAGATGATCAGACATGGAGTGACTTAGAGATGGATAAAGTGTTTAGAAATCTAGACATGACATTAACAACTCCAGGTGAACAACGATTGTACGAGCTTTTAAGATATCCAGAGATGGATAAAAAGCTTTTACTCCATAGAAATGAGATAATAGATTTTTTTCAAAACAATAAAGAGTCTAGGGATCATATAAGAGAAATATTAGCTAGGATGGGAAGGCAAAATAGTGGTGAAATACTAGATCTTCTATACAGTACAGAAAAAATAAATTTTAATAAAAAGAAGATTTATGATTTATTTTCTACTTTAGCTATTGCAGCTGCCATTTCGATAGTGTTTTTAGGTATGCAGGGAGTTTTCATGCTTATAATGATTTCTATAATAAATATGTATCTTCATCATAATTTGAATAAAGAAATACAAGGAAGCGTTAAAGCAATAACCTATTTATCGAGCATAGCAAAGGCATCCTCTAAACTTTGTGATATGGAAGATGGAGTTTTGGAGGACTATAAAAAAATATTAAAAGAGAATTAAGCCGTAGCAGATGTTATACTGAAAAATTCTTCTATGGTTGGAAGAATTGAAGGTCTCGATTTTATAGGAGATTACATAAATTCAGTATTTTTGATGCAAGGGCGTGCTTATTACAAGATAATGGGCAATATAAGTAACTCTCTTGAAGAGATAAAGAATATTTATTCTGTTTTAGGAGAAATAGATGCATTTATTTCTGTAGCCATGTATAGAGAAAATTCGAAATTATTTTCTGTACCTGAATTTGTTAAGGGAAGCAAAACTATAACAGCAGTTAATGCAGTAAATCCTCTTATAGAAGATGGAGTCCCTAATCCAATACATATTGGACCAAAAGGAATAATATTAACTGGATCAAATATGTCAGGTAAATCAACTTATTTAAGGACTGTTGGAGTAAATGTGTTAATGGCACAAACTTTATGTACTGTAATGGCAGATAAATATCAAGGAGATTTCTTCAAGATAATGACCTCTATAAGTCCTAAGGATGATATTGAGCAAGGTAAGAGCTATTATCTTGGTGAAGCAGAAGCTGTGAGAAGAATTTTGATGTCAGTTGAAGAGGAAATTCCTGTACTTTGTATAATAGATGAAATTTTTAGAGGTACAAATCCAATAGAAAGGATAAGTGCTTCAGCAGAAATTTTGAATTACCTTATGGAGCATAATGCAATTGCATTAGTAGCAACTCATGATTTAGAACTCACTGAAATAGTTAAGAAATATTATAATTCATATTATTTCAGTGAACTAGTATCAGAGGAAGATGGACTTGATTTTGACTATACTATAAAAGAAGGAGTATCTAACACTAGAAATGCTATAAAGCTTTTAAAGTATTTAGGTTATCCAGATACAATAATAACAAATGCAGAAAAGAGAATAGACGAAGAAAATGCTATTTAGAATTTTTACCAGAATAAATATAAAATTTATTCTGGTCTTTTTATTGTTAACGAAGTATTAATAAGTTGTAAAAACATATATTTATTCTTTGTTGTCATAAAACTGTCACAAAAGAATAATACTATTATCTTGTGAAAAGGAAATAATAAAAATTGATATATAATTGAGGAGGACTTATAATGGATAATAATTATGGAAGCAATAATGAAAATATGAACATGGACAATATTAAAAATGAAAATAATCAAAACAATAATAGCAGCAATAGTGGATTTATATTTGAAAATGACAATAAGGATGAGTTTAAAGAATTTAAAGTTAATGAGGAGCCGTTAAAGGAAACTAAAAAGATTAAGACTAAAAAAAAGAGAGGATATATGTCTTATGTTGCAGTAGGACTTATAGCAGCAGTTATAGGAGGTTTTGCAGGAGTTGGAGGAGTATTATATGTAGCACCTAAGAGTGAAGCATTTAAAAATACAGCTTTATATAAATCTTTAAAAAGCAATAATTATTACGGCCCTGTAGCAAGCTTTGCAGATGAAAAGGGAGATTTGACTCTTCCAGAAGTTATAGCAAGAGTAGAACCTGCAGTTGTTGGAGTTGCAACAACTAGTGTATCTCAAGATATGTTCTATGGAGGTAAGATTAAGCAAGGTATTGGATCGGGAGTAATAATAAGCAATGAGGGATATGTACTTACAAATTACCATGTTATAGAAGGCGCACAAGAGGTAAAGGTAATAATTCAAGATGGTGAAAGTAGCAAAGAAGTCAACGCAAAAGTAGTCAATTATGACCAAGTAAGAGATGTAGCTGTAGTAAAGATAACAGATGAAGGTGTTAAGATGCCAGGAGTAGCAGAACTTGGAGATTCTGATCAGCTTATGAAAGGACAACAGGTCATAGCCATAGGAAATCCATTAGGAAAAGAATTTTCAGGAACTGTAACATCAGGTATAGTAAGTTCAGTAAATAGACAGCTTACTACAGATTCAAATGGCAAAACATTAAACTTCATTCAAACTGATGCAGCTATAAATCAAGGAAATAGTGGTGGTCCTCTTATAAATGCAAAGGGACAGGTAATAGGAATAAATACCGCAAAGATTAGTTCATCAGGGGTAGAAGGTATAGGATTTTCTATTCCAATAAATGAGATAAAGCCAAAGATTGAATCACTCATGAAGCCTATGCTTAAAATTGGAATAGGTGGAAGAGATTTAACTGAGACTATAGCAAAGGAAAATAAACTTCCAGCAAGTGAAGGTGTACTTGTTTTAGAGGTATCTGAATTCAGTCCAGCAGAAAAGTCAGGATTAAAAATCTATGATATAATAACAAGTTTTGATGGTAAAAAGGTGACTTCAGTTAATGATATAAATGAAATCAAAGCTAAGAAAAATGCTGGAGATACAGTAAAAGTTGGCATATTAAGAGATGGAAAGGAAAAGACTATAGAATTAACATTAGAAGAGTCAAAGTAATATATAAGCCCTTATAAATGTAATCTTCAACATTTATAAGGGCAGTTTTATATAATTAAATATAGAAAATTTACAATTCTAAAAAAGTAACCTTATTTTAACCTCTTTGATACTGAAATAGCATATATATAAATAAAAAGCATATGTATACTAAAAATATAAGATATTTATTATTACAAGAGGTGACTAACAATGAAAAAATCAATGCTATATTCTGTATTAATTGCCACCCTTATATTATTTGTTACCGGATGCAGTAGTCAAGAAAGTTTAAAAGAAGAAAATAATCAAGTAGATAATGAGATAGCAATAATAAAAGAAGAGAGTTCAAAAGTTTATGTTGAAAACACTAAGTCTAAAGAAAATATAGTTAATAACAATAAAGTTGATTCTAAAGATGTTAAAAATGCAAATACTGAGAAAATCATCAGAAATATAACTCTTCACTATGTGGATGATAATACGTTAAAACCTATAAATTTAGTGAAAATATCAATTGATGACAGTGAATCTTTAAAGGATAAATTACAGTTGGCAGCAAATGAAATATCAAAAAGATATTTTGCTGGTTTACCTATAGAAGTTAAATCTATATCAACTACAGCAAGTGGTCAAATTGCTATTGTAAATTTGAAAGAAAATCCAGAAAATAATAAGATGTGGAATAGAGATTTCTTTCAAGGTAGTACTGGAGGAAGCATGACATGCACTTTACTAAAAGAAAATCTTCTACAAAGAAAGTATGAAGGAAAATGGATAGACGGCATACAATTCACTTATGAAGGAGGGGAAATAGAATATCAACATGTTGAAGAGCTTCAAAATGGGCCGTTCATGAGAAACTAATGACTTATATAGTCTTTGTATAAAGAGAAAAACGTTATTTAACTTTTCTCTTTAATTTTTTAATCAAACCACATTTAAGATTATATTCTTTATAAACTATGTATTTAATTTCCTTGGAATACTTTAGACAAAAGTGTGAGTTATATAAGTGATATAGATTCATTAACATTTAAAGATGGAGTTTATACCTTAACGCTTGGTCAAGGTTCTAGTGGAGCAATGAAAGCTGTATTTGAAAGCAATTCTTTGAATGATGGATGGAAGTTTGTAAAGAGTTATAAGGGGATAATTCATACTATTGGATAAGAAAAACATATATAACAAAACAAGTGCATTTTTTAGTGCACTTGTTTTGTTATATGATTAGTCATCAAATAATTTAGAAGCTTTCACTAAAATATTTGATGACTTAAAATTATATTTTGATTTATTCGGATAGTTCTTCCCATTTCATGTATAAATCTTCAATTTCATTTTGCAGAGAAGCTATCTCTTTATTAACTTCTTGTGATTTTGTAGGGTTGGAGTATACTTCTTCAAGACATAGCTGTTGTTGAAGCTCTTCAAGTTTTTCCTCGCCCTTAGATATTGTAGTTTCAATAGATTTTATCTCTGCTGCTTTAGCCTTTGCGGCTCTTTCTGCTTCACGTTTCTTTTTCTTTTCATCATTTATCTGAGTTTTACTTTTATGCTCTGTAGATTCTAATCCTTCATATCGATTAGGATTTTTCTTTTTTTCTGCATAATAAGAGTAATTTCCAAGGTATTCTTTAAGGCCATTTTCATTAAGTTCAAGTATTCTATGAATAACCTTATTTAAGAAGTATCTATCATGAGATATTACTATAAGTGTTCCATCATAGTTTAGTATGGCTTCTTCTAAAGCTTCTCTTGACAATATATCTAGATGATTTGTAGGTTCATCTAGAAGCAGTAAATTTGATTTTGAAAGCATAAGTTTTAGTAGATTTATCCTGCATTTTTCTCCACCGCTTAAAAGATGAATTTCTTTAAATACATCATCGCCTTTAAATAAGAAAGCTGCAAGGGCATTTCTTATTTCTGTAGTAGTAAGTGTAGGAAAATCATCCCATACTTCATCAAGTATGGTTTTTGATTCATCAAGGTTTTTTTGCTCCTGATCATAATAACCTATAAAGACGTTTTTACCCAAAACCTTGGTGCCACAATCCTGAGTTTCCATATCCATTATCATTTTAAATAATGTAGTTTTGCCTCGTCCATTTTCACCTATAAGAGCTATTTTTTCACTGCGTTTTATATCCATATTTACATTAGAAAACAAAAGATGATCACCAAAAGATTTCTTTAAATTCTCTATGTATAGCACATCATTTCCGCTCTTTATTTGCGTTTCAAACTTTATTGAAGAGCCTTTAGCTTCCTTAATAGGAGCATCTAAACGGTCCATTTTGTCCAAAGACTTTTGACGGCTTTCTGCAGCACGTATGCTTTTCTCTCTATTAAATGATCTAAATTTCTCTATTATTTCTTCTTGACGCTTTATCTCTGCTTGTTGAAGATTATATGCTTTAAGCTGAGCTTCAATAACTTTTTTTCTAAGTTCTAAAAACTTAGTGTATGGAGCATTATAACATTGAACTTTTTTTCCTATAAGTTCATAAGTTCCGTTACATATGGAATCTAAGAAAAATCTATCGTGAGATATTACAAGTACAGTTCCTTTATAGGTTTTAAGATAATCTTCAAGCCATTCTATAGCTTCTAAATCTAAATGATTTGTAGGTTCATCTAAAAGAAGTATATCAGGATTTTGAAGAAGGAGTTTACAAAGAGCAACTCTTGTTTTTTGACCACCACTCAATATAGTTATAGGTTTCTCAAAATCATCATCACTAAATCCAAGTCCATTAAGAACTCTTGATATAGTTCCTTTATATGTATATCCACCACGATTTTCATAAACTTCAGTAAGAGTTGTATAGTCCTTTATAAGTTTATCATGGTAGTTGGCTTTTGCCGGGTCATAAGGTTCTCCCATTTTGACTTCTAAATCTTTAAGCTTAATCTCCATATCTAAAAGATCTTGAAATACACTTAATACTTCTTCATAAATTGTATTTTCATTGTTTAAAGAGAGGTGCTGAGCTAAATAGCCTAGAGTTTTATTCTTATCTATAAACAGATCTCCACTGTCTTGATCTAAGATTCCTGCAATGATTTTAAACAATGTAGACTTACCAGTACCATTAGCACCAATAAGACCTATTTTGTCACCTTCATTGATATTAAAGGTGACTTTATCTAAAACTATATCTATTCCATAGCTTTTAACTATATCTTTACATCCAATTACTATCATAAAAAAACCGCCTTTATCTAATACAGTATTATAAATATTATACTATTTTAATGAGGTTTATGGCAAATCACATTAAAGAGAGATAAAATTATTTTAAGATTTAATTAAGATAGACTTGTCACTTTCAAAGTATAATATAAGTACATTGTATTTTAAGATGAAGGAGGGAGTTAATAAAATGAGGGGAAAAAGAATAAAAGTATTTTTTTATGCTATCATAGTAGCTATAATTTTTATAATGTATCCATCTGTTAAAGCTTATGCTAGCGATGAGGTTACTATAGAAAATGTGAATATGAAAGTTAATCTTTTAGAAAATGGCGATGTATATGTGGAAGAAAATCTTTCTATGAAATTTAATGGTAAGTTTAATGGAGCTTTTAGAGATTTATCGGTTAATGGAACTGGAGGAATAGAGGAGTTTAAAGCATATCTAGTTGATAACGGAACAGAAAATGAATTTTATTACAATGAAAAAGCTAAAAAAGGCGATTATGGCACATACAAGGTTGAAGAAAAGAAAAAAAATTTATATAGAGTTCAGATATTTGTACCGTCAAAGAATGTCACAAGAAATTTTAAATTTACTTATAAACTTAAGAATTGTGCAGTTTTGTATAATGACGTAGGTGAGCTATATTTTAATTTTTGGGATAAAGGGTATGAGAGTGCAGTAAAAAGATTTAAAGGTTCAATAGTTCTTCCTAAAAGTTCAAATGAGCCCTTACAGTCATATGTAAGAGGAAATAAAAGATATGATGCTATGTCGGATAACAATATAGGTATATCTTTTGAAATATCTGATTTGAATTCAAGGGATTTTGTATCAGCAAGAGTAGTGTTTTCTAAAGATGTTTTAAAAAGCGCATCTAAAGTAGAAAATTATGATGGCAAGCAGAGAATAATGGACAAAGAAAAAAAATATGATGAAGCTATAGCCAAAAAGGAAGCTAATAAAATATTTTTTGGAAAAGTAATGAAAAATCTATTTTTAGTTTTCACTGTAATAAATATACCTCTTATAATTTTCTTTTATAGAAAAAACAAAAAAGGACATATAGACAAAACTATAAAACCCAAATTATGTACACCTGCAATAGCAGCAATGCTTACAGGGATTATGGGAAATGGTGAGGTGTTTATTGGAACCATATTAGATTTGAGTCAAAAGGGATATATTGACCTTGAAGGCGATGAGGAAAATAAAAATAATTATATTATAAAGTTAAAAGAAGGTAATTGGTCAGAGCTTAGAAATCATGAAAAATATTTTTTAAAGTGGCTTAGAGAGATAAGCAGAAATACTTCTAAGACATCAACAGATGAAATAGAAAAGCAGATGAAGGATTATAAGAGTGGATTTTTAGAAGGATTCAATAAGTGGTTAACAGAAATAAGAAAAGAATATAGATCTTTGGGATATAGAGATAAAAGTAATTATGGACTTGGAGGTATTCTAATCACATTCTTTATAATTGAACTTTTAATATCAATAGGACTTTGTATAAATTATAGTATAGTTTTAGGTATTCTAGGGATATTAGAATCTGTAATTATATTTATATTAGCTATGTGCTGTTTTATAAGGATGACAGATGAGGGATGTAGAGAAAAGGCTTCGTGGAAATATTTGAGAGAAAAATTTGAGAAAAAGAGCTTTAAAGATATATCAAAGGAATACCCTTTAGATTTGTATATGCCATATTTTATAGCATTAGGGGTAGGTCCAGATATATTTAAGTCATTTAAGAACTTTGCTATGAATAGTGAGGAGTATAAGGATAATTTATGGCTCACTAATTATTTTGCAGTTGATGCATTTACAAAAGGACATTCTTTTATATATTTAACAAGCACAAGTTTTGGAGGCAGTTCCATGAATGGTAATATCTCTACCGGCGGCGGTGGAGGTGTCGGCGGCGGTGGTGCTGGCGGATTTTAATATAAGAAATTAATAGGAGTACTGTAAAATATTTTGTGTATTTTACAGTACTCCTATTATTATTTTTCATAATGATATTTTAATGATAATTTTATAATTCTTCTAAGAAGAATTCTCATAGATGGGTAGGAATTTGTTTGAGCTAATAAAGTCTGAATTATCAAAGGATTCTTATCCTCGACATTGTTTAAAATTCGTTCAATTTCATATATGTCCACAATTTTTGTTACATCCTCAGCTTCTTTTTCATAAGATGGTTTAGATGAAGTTATGTCCAAAGGTGTAGAACTATTTTCTCTTGCTATATCTTCATAAGTATGATTTAAAACATTATTTTCTATATCTTTTAACAAAGTAGGGTCTTGTGGAATATTTTGAGTATTAGGTAAAGATTTATTTTCATAAGTCGTTCCACTTCCAAAAGGAATCACAGAAGAAGCGAAAACAGTGTTAAAAGGTATAAAATCGCTATCCATCATTGAACTCGTTGGAGATGATTTAAAATCAAAGCTATTATTTAATGTGTCAAAAGTGTTTGAGTCAATAGCATTTATGTTATGAAAACCTCCATATTCATCTGAAAAATTCTCATTATCAATAGGATAAAAGTTAAATTCACTAAAATCATCTTCTCCATAAGACTTAAATTTATTAGGAACCATAAAATAACCTCCAAAACTGTAAATAACTACAATATATAATATGTTATAAGAAGGATAATGTTAACAAAAATATGGAAAATATTAAAAATTTAAGGAGGAATATATATGTATGATAAACAGAAGATTAGAAACTTATTTCCAGGAATAGAAAATAAAGTACCTCTTAAGAATGGAATTATGGCAACTGGAATTAATTTTGATAATGCAGCTACAACTCCTCCATTATTATATGGGCTAGAAGGTATTGAAAGATTTGCACCGTGGTATTCTTCAATACACAGAGGAACAGGATATAAATCTATAAAAACAACAGAACTTTATGATAGATCTCGTGAGAGAGTTTTGGAATTTGTAAATGCAGATAAAAATAAATACACAGTCATATATGTAAAAAATACAACTGAGGGCTTGAATAAACTCTCATATAGACTTATAAAAAGCAGAAACGATGTGGTACTTTCTACAAGCATGGAGCATCACTCAAATGATTTGCCATGGAGGAGCAAATGTATTATCGATTATGTAGATGTGAATGAAGATGGGACTTTAAATATTTTCGACTTAAAGAAAAAAATAATGAAATACAAAGGAAAACTAAGATTAGTTACTGTAACAGCAGCATCAAATGTAACTGGTGCAATAAATGACATCCATTTTATAGCGAAAATGGCTCATGAAGCTGGTGCACTAATAGTAGTGGATGGAGCTCAATACGTACCTCATAAAAAGATTAGCATGAGAGGAAACAGCAGGACAGAAGATATAGATTACCTTGTATTTTCAGCTCATAAGATGTATGCTCCTTTTGGAATAGGTGCAATAATTGGAAGAAAAGATTTGTTAGAAAATGGTGCTCCTGAATATTCTGGTGGTGGAACTATAAAAATAGTTACTCCAAGTAAAGTTATATGGGATGATTTACCTATGAAAGATGAAGCTGGAACGCCCAATGTATTAGGAGTTGTGTCACTTATGGCTTCGATTAATATGTTTAATTCTCTAGGATTAGATGAACTTTATATGGAAGAAAGGAATCTTACTAGATATTTGATGAATAACTTGAGTCAACTTCCTGTAAAAATTTATGGTCCAGAAGATGTTAATAACAAGGTTGGAATTGTTAGCTTTACTATTCCAAAATTAAGTCATAGTTATGTTGCAGAAACTTTGTCAAATACTTTTGGGATAGCCGTGAGAAATGGGTGTTTTTGTGCTCATCCATATGTAGAAAAACTTTTAAATATATCTGAAAGTGATATGGAAAAGTTTTTGAAAAACCCTAATTTAGAGAAGCCTGGACTCATACGGGCTAGCCTTGCCATGTATAATACTAAAAGAGAAGTGGATAGATTTACAGAGGCAATATATAAAATATGTGTTGCAAATAATATAAGAATGTAAAAAATAAGCCTAGGAATGGACAAAATCCTAGGCTAATATCCTTTTTGAATGATTTGTTATACTGCTATTTAGCTGAGAAGCAGAAAACTATCATACCTAGGATAAAAATAACTCACAATAAAGGAGTATTATAAAATTAAAATGATTGTAAATAATGCGGCACAAAATTCGCCACATTAAGATTGTATCCTGCTAATATAATATAACATAATGAGAGAAAAATAAAGAATTTTTTTGAAAAATCGTAGTCTATATGAAAATAGCATATTATATTTGGTAGTAATGTAATAATATTACAAAAGATTAATATTTTGATATCTAAAGCCATAATATATATAAAGTTTATTTTTATAAGGAGAATTCATATATGGAGATACACTCACTAATAATAATTTCTATTGCATTGGCTTTAGATGCATTTGGCGTTGCATTAAGTATAGGCTTAAATCCTCAGGTAAGAAAAAACAATAAGATACTATTTATATTATCTTTTGGATTTTTTCAATTTTTCTTTTCTTTTATAGGAGCATATATAGGTTACTTGTTTAATAGATTTACATCTGTTCCCAATACTATTGGTGGAATTGTTATAATGATAGTAGGAATCATGATGATCAAAGAAGGCATGGAAAAGAAGGAAGAGAGTATATTATTAAAACCAAAGATGTATTTTATTTTAGGTATATCAGTAAGTATAGATGCTTTGGTAGTTGGTTTTGTTGTGTTAAGCGGCATAACTAAGATACTTGTCATAGGGATTGATACTATTTTTATAGGACTTACCACATGTTTTTTATCTGCAATAGCTTTTATAATTTCTAAATCTTTAAAAAAAGTTAAATTTATAGCAAAATATGCGGATTTTATAGGTGGAATTATTTTAATTATTTTTGGATTAGAAATGATTTTATAATGATATGATATGTGAATATAAACATAGAAAATTATGCTCTAAATTGGTATAATATATTATATATAATTTATTTTACGAAGGTGAGCTAAATGAATGCTAGAGAAGTTTTTAAAGAACATTCCATAAAATCTACTAAGGCTAGAATAAACATATATAATATAATGAGTGAAAATAATGAGGGATTAAAGGCAGAAGATATTTATAATATATGTAGAGATAAAGATGTAGATATAAATCTTTCAACTGTATATAGAACTTTAGAAATTTTTGAAGAAAACAATATTGTAGGAAAGTATGATACTGGAGAAAATTCATATAAATATTTTTTAAATCATGAGACTCATAAGCATATTTTAGAGTGCAGCATTTGTCATAAAGAAATAGAACTTGATTGTCCAATGAGGCGTATTGAAGAGATGCTGAAAGATGAAACAGGATTTGTGTTATTAGACCATGAGCTTTTTATGAAGGGAATATGCAAAGACTGCAGTAATAATAAAAAACGTCAAAAATAGTTAACTATTTTTGACGTTTTTTATTATGAGGGAAATCAATAATATGGTTACAGAAGTTACTGCTATTGTTCCCCCAGGAGCACTGTTTATATAGTAAGAGGATAGTAGACCAGTTATGATATCTATAAAACCTATTACTATGGATATCATTAAAGTTGACTTAAACCCTTTTTTAAATTGGAGGGCTGTAGCTACTGGCACAACCATCATAGAAGAAATCACAAGAATTCCCATTATTTGAATTGATACAGATATACAAGCTCCAACTATTAAAGTAAATATATAATTTATAAGTTTTACTTTTACACCTAAAGCTTTAGCACCATCTTCATCAAAGGTTATATAAATTAGTTTGTCATATAAGATTATAACGGCTAAAATACTTATAATGCTTATTATTGATATAAGCATCAAGTCTTCTTTTGAAACCGTAAGAATGCTTCCAAATAATATGGAATTTACATTTGTAGCAGCTTTTCCGCTACTTATTAATATTATTGCGATTCCTACACTTAGAGTAAGTATAATTGACATTACCATTTCTCCAAATTTTTTATAGTAATTTCTTAAAAACTCTATAAACACTCCACATAAAGATGTAAAAGCAAAAGATGATAAAAGGGGATTAACACCTAAAGATAATCCTAAAGCAATTCCTGCGAAGGAAGCGTGGGATAGCGTATCACCCATCATCGAATATCTCTTTAACACAAGAAACATTCCAACAAGGGGGCACAGTATGGATATCATTATACCTGCAATTAAGGCATTTCGCATAAATTCGTATTCAAGCATTAAAAGAATTCCTCCTTGTTTTGATACATTTCTTTAAATTTAGCAATGTCATAACAGAAAGCATCGCCATCTTTCAATTTGTAAATTAAAGTAGAATTGGTTAGAACGGCATCCATGTTATGTTCTACGGCTATTACAGTCATATTAGATTTTAAATTGAGGTCTTTTATTAAGCTGTAAATCTCTTTTTGACTAGATACATCTATACCTGTAGATGGTTCATCTAAAATTAGCAGTTCAGGGTTTCCAAGAAGAGCTCTTGCAATTAATATTTTTTGTTTTTGACCACCTGAAAGATTTCCTATAAGATTATTTTTAAAATCAACCATGTTTACAGTTTTAAGAACTTTATCGATAAGGTTCTTATCTTTTAACTTTAAGGTTTTTAGATGTATTGAAAGCACCTCTTTTACCGTAATTGGAAATTCAGAATTAAAGCCATCAAGCCACTGAGGAACATATGCTATATTAGAAGATTTTTTTATTATCTCACCTTTTTGAGGCTTTAAAAGACCTAAAATTAATTTTACTAAAGTACTTTTGCAGCTTCCGTTTTCACCTATAATTGATACATAGCTTCCATCAGGAATGAAAATATCTATATCTTTTAAAAGTGGCTGAAAGCTATTATAAGAAAAACTTAAATTTTTAATAGTTACCACTACATCATCTCCATCTTTTATAGTAATTGACAAATCAATGAACAAGTATTATTATATACTCAAATGCAAATCATTTGCAATAGGAGGTTTTTTTATGAAGAAAAAAATAGGCTTGATTTTAGCAGCTGTTTTACTCATTACTTTAGTTTCAGGGTGCGGTAGCGACAGAAAGAAAGATGATGCAAAATCAAGCGATAAGATAAAGGTCATGGCAAGTTTTAATGCAGTGGCAGATCTAACTAAGGAAATAGGAAAAGATAAAGTAAATATAAGTGTTATGGTACCAAAGGGCAGTGAGGCTCATGATTTTGAACCTAAACCAAAGGATGTAGCTGCTTTAAATGAGAGCAACTTATTCGTATATAATGGGCTAGATATGGAACATTGGACAGAAGATACTTTAAAGACGATAAACAGTAATGTAACTATTGTAGAAGCTTCAAAGAATGCTGAGCTTTTGGAACTTAAAAACGGAAGTGACGACCATGAGCATGGGAAATATGACCCTCATATATGGCTTAGTCTTAAAGAAGCTAAGGTAATGGCTAAAAACATAATGGAAGGTCTCATAAAGATAGACAGTAAAAATGAAGACTATTATGTAGAAAATTTCAATGATTTTACTAAAAAGGCAGATGAACTTTTGAGTGAATATGAGAAAAAATTTGATAGTGTGAAGAATAAAAACTTTGTCACAGGCCATGAAGCTTTTGCATATTTATGCAGAGATTTCAATCTGACTCAAAAGAGTGTTGCAGGAGTATTTAATGAAGGGGAAGCTACTTCTGTAAAGCTTAAAGAAACTATTGATTACTGCAAAGAAAACAACATAAAAACTATTTTTATGGAGCAAGGAGCAAGTAGTAAGGTTACAGATACTATTTCAAAAGAAACTGGGGCGTCTGTAGAAGAAATCAATACTTTGGAGATTGAGGGAACTTATATGGATACCATGAAAAATAATTTAGAAAAGATATATAGCGGACTTAATAAAATGTGAGAAGCAAAACATTAAGCTTCTCACATTTTTTCTTTGACTTATATTAAAATATAGTATATATATAAAGATAAAGATAATAAAAGGAGATGATTTTATGGATTTTTCATCTTTAGTTCTTATGCAAAAGGATGGAACTAGTGGTTTTTTGACCAAGGAATTAGGAAGTTTTGAGGTTGGAGAAGGAGCTTTATACATAAAAAAGTTCTATGAGATAGATGGAAAGGTTACAATAGTTTTTGATACTAATAAGGATGTAGAAGATTGGGAGTATTCAGCTATATATGATGTATTTGATTACGAAGTTTTTACAGAAAATGGATACAACATTGAGGATGTGGATGATGAATTTAATCCTACTTGGAAGATAGAGATGTCATATGTAGAGGATATGAAGGAAATGGGATCTATAGTGTATGATATATGTGAAATTATAAGTGAAACTATGGAAAAGGCCTTTGAAGAAGCTGAAAAGAATAAGGAAGAATATTAATAGTATATAAAGTTTAAGATAAAAATAATATAATAATAAATATAAATTATTGGAAATAAAAAAATCCCTATGGTAATATAAATATGGGGATTTTTATTTTATTTGAAAGGGGAATAAATCATGAGTGAAATTACAAAATTAAGAACTAGAGAAGAAATACCTGAGGAATATAAATGGAATATTGAAAAAATATATAGTAGTAATGAAGCCTGGGAAGAAGATTTTAATAAACTAAAACAATTAGCTCCTAAGCTTTCGAATTATTCAGGAAAGCTTGCAGATCCAAAAGAGTTATTTAACTTTTTAAAGGCAGAAGAAGAAGTATCAAGATTAGCCGGAAAAGTATTTGTTTTTGCACATCTAAGAGGAGATGAAAATACAGCAAATACAATATATCAAACTTTAAAAAACAAAATTGATCCATACCTAGCAGAAATAGGAGCATATACTGCATTCTTTGTTCCAGAAATTTTATCTTTGTCAGATTCATATTTTGAAGAAGCAGTTAAATCAGTACCAGAATTAGAGCTTTATAGGTTCCATATAGAAAGAATAATGAAGAGAAAGCCACACGTATTAAGCAAAGAAGAGGAGAAGCTTTTAGCTGCAGTTTCAGATTGCTTAGAAGCTCCAGAGAATATATTCAGAATGCTTACCGACGCAGATATGACTTTCCCAGAGATAAAAGATGAGAAAGGAAATATAGTTGAACTTACAGAAGTTAACTATGCTTCTTTTATAAGATCTAAGGACAGGAGTGTAAGAAAGGCTGCTTTTGAAGCATTATTTGGAACTTATAAAAAGTATGTAAACACAATATCTACATCCCTTACTTCAAGTATAAAGAATTTTGCTTTTGTAGCAAAAACTAAACATTATTCATCATCAGTTGAAGCATCTTTAAGCCCAAATGATATACCTGTAGAGGTTTATAAAAATGCTGTAGAAACTATAAACAAGAATCTTCCACTTCTTCATAGATATGTTGATGTTAAGAAGAAGCTTTTAAATCTTCCAGATATGCATATGTATGATTTATATGTTCCAGTTATAGATATAGAAAAGGAACATATAGAGTTTGAGGAAGCTGTAAAGATAGTAAATGAAGGTCTTCATCCTTTAGGTGAAGAATACTTATCAATATTTAATAACGGAATAAAAGAAGGATGGATAGATGTATTCGAAAATAAAGGCAAAAGAGGTGGAGCATACTCTTGGGGATCTTATGATACAATGCCTTATGTACTTTTAAATTATAATTATGATATAAATGATGTATCTACATTAGCTCATGAAATGGGACACTCATTACATTCATATTACTCTAGAAAGACTCAGCCATATATATACGGTGACTATACATTATTCTGTGCAGAAGTTGCTTCTACAACAAATGAAGCTCTTTTAATACATCACCTTATAAATAAGGAAGAAGATAAAAAGAGAAGATTATACCTTATAAACCAAGAGCTTGAGCAAATAAGAACAACTGTGTTTAGACAACTTATGTTTGCAGAATTTGAGCTTATAACTCATGAAAATATAGATAAAGGAATTCCTCTAACTGGAGAAGATTTATGCAGAATATGGCATGAATTAAATGTTAAGTATTTTGGACCTAGCATGAATGTAGATGAGGAGATAGATATGGAATGGTCTAGAATACCTCATTTCTATAGTGATTTCTATGTATATCAATATGCAACAGGATATGCAGCAGCTTCAGCTTTTGCAAGAGCAATATTAAAAGATGGAGAACCAGCAGTTGAAAAGTATAAGGGATTCCTAAAGGCTGGTGGCTCTGATTACCCTATAAATATATTAAAGAAAGCAGGAGTGGATATGACAACACCTGCTCCACTAGAAGCTACTATGGCAAGATTTAAAGAGCTTTTAGACATGTTAGAAAAAGATATGTAGAAAATATTAAAGTAAAAAAAAGCTGTAGTTTCGATGGTATAATCAAAACTGCAGCTTTTATTAATAAAAAATACATATAAAAAATATAACAATCGGGGAAAAATCATAGTATAATTAGGTTAAATCTTTGGAAATATTGACATTGACTTGAAAGATGATACAGGAGGTTTGACGTGGAGAAATTTATATTAAATAAGCTTGTACGGTATGGCTTTGTGATAGAAAATTATAAGATTTTAGGAGCCTGTGAAGAAGGCTATATAGCAGTATACTATGGGAATAACAATAAGATACTTGGAGTTATAGTGTCTAATACTTTAGAGTATAGATTGAAAATAACAAGTGCGTTAGATTATTTAAGAATGAAGGGTTACGGAGACGTAAGCTTAAATACAATATTAATTATGGATAAAAAAAATATAACTGAGGAAGAAGCGAGAGCTCTTTATTGTGGAGATAGCGGAATAATATATTTGAATTATGATAGACAAATATTAGGGGCACTTAGCGTAAGTGAGAATATTTTAAAAATATTAACTGAAGAGCTTAAAGATAAAGAGGATAATAAGAAACCTAATATTAAAAATATAAAACTTACAGCAACCAATGTTATCATAGCATTAAATATTATTATTTATTTTATAAGTGCTCTTAAATCTCATAGTCTATTTGAAATACATCCTTATGTGTTAATTGAAATGGGAGCAAAATATAATCCGCTTATACAAAGGGCAGGACAGTATTATAGGCTTTTAACGGCAGTATTTTTGCATGGTGGTATTATACATTTGGCATTAAATATGTATGCATTAAAAGTAATTGGGGATCTTATAGAGGATTACTTTGGGACTAAGAAATTTTTGACTATATACTTGATAGCAGGGGTAGCATCTACAGCAGTAAGTTATATATTCTCACCTTATTTGTCCATTGGAGCATCAGGAGCTATATTTGGATTGTTTGGAAGTGCTCTTGTATTAGGATACAAAAAGAAGGATACTATAGGACCGCAATTCCTTAAGAGTATAGTATCTGTCATTGTAGTAAATGTAATAATAGGATTAAGTGCTTCTAATATAGATAATTTTGGGCATTTCGGAGGATTAATTGCAGGAACTATAGTTGGTGCAGCTTTATATAAGGATTAAATTAAAAAAATGACACTCAAATATTATATTTGAGTGTCATTTTTATATATTTTAAATATATTATAAAAAATTTTTTAGGTTGACAATAATCTTTCAAGTTCTTCTTCCATCAAGGTTTCTTTATCTAAAAGTTCTTCTGCTATAAGATTTAAAGTGGATAGATGTGCTACTAATATGTCTTTCGCTTCATTATAAAGGCTGAGAAGTTTTTCTCTAGATTCAGTTACTACATCTTGAGATGATATAGAAGAACTATTTTGAATTTCACTTAAATTTAAAAGCCCAAGAGATTCGCCCATGCCATATTGTGTTATCATGGCAGTTACCAATGAAGTTGCTGTTTTTAAATCATTAAAAGCTCCAGTAGTAACTTTGTCTGATCCAAAGATTATTTCCTCAGCGGCACGTCCTCCAAGCATAACCATAAGTCTTTTATTTAAATAATCTAAGGTCTGATAGTTGGTATCCTTAGGTATGGTTAAAGTATATCCGCCAGCTCCATTAGAAGTAGGTATTATGGTTATCTTTGAAACATTATCACAAGGAAGCATGAGCTTAGAAATCAAAGCATGGCCAGCTTCGTGATAAGCTGTTATTTTTAAATCTTCATGACTTAATGAGTCTCTATTTATTTTTTCATGTCCTGCTACAACTCTAGAAAATGCTTTTTCTATGTGTTCTTCATTTATATAAGGCTTCTGGTCTTTGCAGGCTAGAATTGCAGCTTCATTTATTAGACTTTCAAGTTTTGCACCAGAAAAATATGTGCATTTTTTTGCTAAAGTTTTAATGTCTATGTCTTCACAAGGCTTATTTTTAAGGTAAAGCCTTAGAATGTCTTCTCTTGCAGCCACATCAGGGAGAGCAACTTCAACATGCCTATCAAATCTTCCAGGTCTCAAAAGAGCATCATCTAGCATGTCAAGCCTATTAGTCGCTGCTATTACTACTATTCCATTATGGTCATTAAAGCCAGACATCTCAGTTAAAAGAGCATTTAAAGTTTGGTCTCTTTCGTCTGAACCTCCATTTTTAGAAGATGATCTCTTCTTTCCAATAGCATCAATTTCATCTATGAATATTACAGCTTTTCCATGAGCTTTAGCTTTTTTAAAAAGGTTTCTTATTCTGCTGGCACCTACACCTACATACATTTGAATAAAGTCAGAGGCAGATATTGCATAAAAGGGAACCTTTGCCTCACCAGCTACAGCTTTTGCTAAAAGAGTTTTTCCTGTTCCAGGAGAGCCATAAAGAATGACACCTTTAGGCATTCTAGCACCATAGGATGCATATTTTTCGGGATTTTTTAAAAAGTCTACAACGTCCTGAAGGCTTTCCTTTGCCTCCTCATTTCCGGCAAAAGATTTAAAGCTAAATTTGAATGAATCTAAATTATGAGCTTCTATAGCATCTACTTTAAGCATTGATTTAGAAGAAATCTTAGAAGTTTTAATTGCAGTTATTCCTAAAGATATAACTGAACATAGAAATACTAAACCTAGAGCTGTCTCTACAGGGGATACTGATTTGTTTTCTTTAACTATAACGTTTTGTTTTAAAAGATTTTCCTTTAAAGTTTCAGTCCTTGGGTTGTCTGTTGAGTATTTGGTACCATCTTTTGTTTTTATATCCATGGTGTCTGTTGAATCCATATTTACGGAAACTACATTACCACTATTCAAATCATCAAGAAATTTATTGTAACTTTCCATATTATTAGAATGGACAAAAATATTAACATAGGCAATCAATATTAAAGAAATAGCTATTCCAATAACGGGTATATAGATTTTAGTTTTTTTAATTTTATTCATTATCTACACGCCTCCTTTAAACAAGAATCAGCTTGTACTAATCATTATAGAGATTTTTAGAATTTTGTCTAATGAAAATCATATATTTTGGTAATGTAAATTTTGGACTAGCTGATTAATTTTTCACGAAGATGTGATATACTTTAGGAAGTGAAGATAGAGAACACAAGAGTTAAAAGTGAATAGATTAGATTTAATGAGGTGGGAAATATGAGAGTATCAAGTGTTAATGTGTCATTAAGCGGGGATGATATTATTTCAATAATAAATGATTTTATGCAGGTCCCTGGTTTATCTATATATGAAGTGAATTTAAAAGATTTTATAGAAATAAAGGGAGAGTATAAAGCTTTATTTAAAATTCCATTTAGTGTGAAGCTGGCCCTTGGGAATGTGGATGATAATAAGATTCATATGACTATATTAAAAATCGGTATTTCAAAGCTTTCTATATGGTCTGTAGTAAGAAGACAAGCCCTTAAGGTAGCTGTAAAAAATTTAAAAGAACAAGGGATAAATATCGATATAGAGAAAGATGTATTAACTTTAGATTTGGATGACATTTTAGAGAAGCTTCCTGTAAAGCTTGAGCTTAGTTTGAAAACTTTAACCTTAAAGGAAGAAAAGATATATGTTGAAACTAATGACATAGACTTTTCTTTAGAAAAGGAAGTTAAAGAGAAAGAGGTTATTGAGGAACAAAAAGAAGAGGTTTCAGAAGTTGTTATAGTGAAAAAAGTAGATGGTTATTCTAAATTTAAAGAGAATGTAGAGAATAAAGTGCCAGAAAAATATAGTGGTGCCGCAAAGTATCTTATGATAGTGCCTGATTTTTTAGCTTTATTGTATAGACTATTTAAGGACGAAAGAGTGGATAAAAAGACTAAAGCGGTAGTAGGCGTAGCACTTGGATATTTGGCTTCACCTATAGATATTCTTCCGGATTCTATTCCTTTTATTGGAAAGATAGATGATGTAGCTATAATATTTTTTGTACTTAACAAAATAGTAAATGATATTCCTGAAAATGTGCTTTTAGAGAATTGGCAGGGGCAGGAGGATATAATGAATCTTATAAAAGAAGGGGTGAATTATATAAATTCTGCTGTAGGAGGAGATACTATAAATAGTATATGGACAAAGATAGAAAGTATGTTTTAGAAAGAGGTAAACTATGGGGAAAAAAGTTTATGCAATAAAGGAAGGATTTGATTCTCAAAATCAAAAAAAAATTGAAAATCTTATAGTAAATACATGGAATGAGTGCTTATCTTATGTAAAAGGTGTAAAAGGTGCAAAATATAAAAGCTTTGAAAATGTAGAAGAAGCAAAAAAATATTTAAATGAAAGTGCAGCACTTTTAAAGAAATCAGATAATAATTATCCTAAAGAAGGCCTTCATGTGTATGTGGATGGTAGTTATAATTCTGCTACAGAAGAATATTCATATGGAATAGTTGCAGTGGAAAATGAAGTGGTTTTATATATAGAAAGCGGAAAAGGAAAAAATAAAGGTGAGAGAAATATAAGACAAATTGCAGGAGAACTTAAAGGAGCTATAAGAGCTGTTGAATATGCTTTAGATAACAACCAAAAAGAGGTTGTTATATTTCATGATTATGAAGGTGTAAGTCATCATGCTACAGGATTTTGGGAAAGACGAGAAGAATCTTCTGAAAGATATTATAATGAAATGCAGCAACTTATGAACAAAGGAATCAAAGTAACTTTTGTAAAGGTAGACAGTCATACAGGTGATTTATTCAATGAACTTGTAGATGAAAAGTGTAAAGAAGTTTTAGGGATAAGTTCGGATAAAGTGGTTGAAAAATGGCTTAAAACTAACACTTTAAAAGTTAAAAATTTAGAAGTTAAAAATAGCATATTAAAAATAGCATCTGATAATTATAATAATATAAAAGTTAGTGATACAAATAAAATTGTAACTTTAGATGACAAGGAAAATATAGATTTTGAGGCTATATTAGAGTCATATAGAAATGATAATAAAATCTTCATTGAAAATATAAAAAGATTAAATGAAGATGAAAAGACAGACTTTATACTTTATCTTTTAAAAAATATAACTCTATAGAAAAGGCAAATTAATTCGTCAAATATTTCATTACAAATATGGCAAGAACTTTATGGAGTAATAAAAGTAAAAATGCACATTATAATAGTATCAATATTTATGAAAGGAAGTGAAAGATTATGAGTATGAGAAATAGTCATAATGCTGGTGGTTTCGTAAGTGGTATTGCAACAGGTGCTATGGTAGGAATGGCCATGGGAGCTGCAATGGGAATGAATGCAGATAATGCGACAAAAAGAAAAGTAAGAAGAACAAAGAAAGCAGTAAAAAACTTTACTAATGATGTATATGGAAATATGTCAAAATGGATGGATTAGTAGTAGAATGGACCATATTTTGAATAATATGGTCCTATTTTTATGGAAAATAATAAACAGATAAATATTAAGTAAAAATTATATGTATTACATTAAAAATATGTTATAATAATACATAATATGAATAGTTTTGAGAAACTAATGTTAGAGAAGAGGAAGGCGAAGATGGAAATATTATCTTTGGGCGAAAAAATTAAAAGAAGACGTAAAGAGCTAGATATGACTCTCAAAGATTTAGCAGGTGACAGAATAACTCCAGGTCAGATAAGTTTAGTGGAATCAGGAAAATCAAATCCAAGCATGGATTTATTAGAATATATATCAAGTGTTTTAAATACTTCAATTGAATATTTGATGGAATCAGAGGAATCGCAGGCTGAGAAGATTTGTCTTTATTATGAAAACTTATCTGAATCATATATATTAAATGATGAATTAATCACAGGAAGTGAATATATAGAAAAAGCTTTATATTATGCTGAAAAATATGATTTAGAATATAGAAAAGCACGCAATCTATATCTAAGAGCGACCATACATATGAAGAAAAAGGAGTATGCATTAGCTCAACAGATATTTTTGTCTGCAAACGTTATTTTTATAAAAAATAATGACTATGAAGAGATAATAAACACCTTCTTAAATCTTGGAAAGATAACATATGAATTAAAAGCTTATCATTCTTGTAACAGTTATCTAAAACAAGCAGAAAAGACATTCTTAGACAAGCGTATGGATAACGATAATTTGCTTGGAGAGATATATTATTTTATGGCTAGTGTATATTTTAAGCTTGAAAATATAGACAAGTCTATGAAGTACTCTTATCTGGCAAAAGAAAAGTTTGAGCAGCTTCAAGATAAAAGAAAATATGCAAAGTCATTACTTTTACTTACAGAACAGTACCACAAAAAAGGTGATATAGATAATGCTATAAACTGTTGTGAAAAGACGTTGGATATATTTAGAAAGCTTGATGATGCTTCTGAATTATCAAAAATAGAAAATAATTTAGGAAAACTTTTTTATGAATTTGATAATATCGAAGAGTCTTTTAAACATTTAAACAAAGCTAAAGAAATGAGAATAGTAAATAAAGACAAAAACCTTATACAGACTTTAATAAATATATGCGATAATTATATAAAAATGAAAGATCCAGAGAACTGCGACAGAGTATTAGGTGAAATTTATGATTATATAGAGGATGGAAACGAAGGGGCTATAATAGATTACTATCTTCTAAGACATAGAGTGGAATTGTTGAAAAACAATGTATTAGCAGCGGAAAATTCATTAATAATGGCATTAAATTTTGCTAATAATATGGAACAATTCAAAAGAGCAGGTGAAATTTCAATAACACTTGGAAAGTTTTATATTGAAATAAATAAAGAAATTGAAGCGGCTAAATATTTAAATGAAGGCGTTATTATATTTAAAAAACTGGGAATTTTAAGTTAAATATAAAGTGTTAGTGTGGGTGTAATTTTATGGAAGTATTATCGACTGGGGAAAAGATTAAAAGAGCTAGAGTTTATAAAGGAATAACTTTAAAAGATATATGTGGGGATAAAATATCTGTTTCTAAGATGAGCTGTATAGAGAATAATAAGATAAAACCTGAAACTTGGATTTTAGAATTTATATCAGAAAAATTAGATTTATCTATGGAGTATCTTCAGCAAGATGTCAGAGAACAGATAAAGGAAAACATAGATAGGCTTAAAAGTAAAGAATTTTCTCATCAAGTAGAAGCGGATTTCAAATACAATTTAGAGTATGCAATGGAATTTGAAGAATTTGATTTAGCTTTTGATATAACTCATGTACTATTTACTTGGTATTTAGAGAAAGAAAGATTTCCAGAGCTAGAGGAACTTATCTCTAATTATTATGAAATATGTGAAAAATGCGATGAGAGTTTTTGCTATATGATCTATTATTCAGATGTGGGTCAATATTTTGAGTACAATGAAGAATATGTACAAGCTATATCTTGCTATGAAAATGCAATCAATATAATGAATACCAATAATATAGATGATTTAACTAAAAGATGTACTATTGAATATAATGAATTTATTTGCTATTCATTTATGGAGGATTATGAGAAGATAAACAGATATAGAGATAGATTAAATGAATTATTAGCTATAATTGCAAATGACACTTTGAAAGCAAATATTTATAGTATTATAACTGTGTTGGAATTAAGATTCGGAGATGAAAATAAGGCATATGATCTTCAAAAAAAGGTTATGGACCTTTATGGAAATGATGAAAAGAAAATTATGAGTATGCTTATATTTGCAAATACTCTTATGGATTTGGGAAGACATGATGAAGCTATAGAGTGTTTGGAAAAAACTGTTAATATGTGTTATAATGGCTTTAACAACATGTTAGGAAATGCAATCATATTTGAATTGAAAAATCTGTTGAAGGTGAACTATTTAGATAAAGCTGAAGAGAGATGCAGTGAGGTTCTAAATTATGCTATTTCTAATGATAATATAAAACTTATGGAGAAAGCTTATTATTATAAATCCATAATTTTGAAAGAGAAAGGCATGAATATAGAAGCGGAAATGTATATGAACTTATCTTTAGATGCTCTTATGAAATTTGGGTCTAAAAAGGAATTGTATAAGCGCTATATGGATATGGGAAATATGTATTATGATTTTTCTCAAACTAGAGATGCATTAAGATACTTTAGTTTAGCTATAAATTTAGAAAAAATAATTTAAAGCGTAAAATTAAAAGGTATGTTATGATAAAGCTGTTTTTTTATTGTAACATAGCTTTTTTTCATATAAAAGAATAGAATATCATACTTTACAAATCCTATAATTGAACTATAATGTGTTGATGAAAGATATGTAGAAAGGGGTAGAACTTATGAATATTGACAAAATGACCTTAAAAGTTCAAGAAGCATTAAATGATGCTCAAAGCACAGCAGTACGTTTTGGAAATCCTCAAGTGGATGTAATTCACCTTTTTTATGCTTTATTAGCTCAAAAAGATGGACTAATACCTAATATAATTCAAAAAATGGGAAAAGATCCTAAGACTGTTTTGGATGTTACTCAATCTTTTATAGAAAAACTGCCTAAAGTTTCAGGAGATGGTTCAAGCAGTGTATATGCAACAAGAAGAATAGAAGAAGTATTAAACAAAGCTGAAAATATAGCAGAGGAATTTAAAGATAGCTTCATAAGCGTAGAGCATGTTTTTACAGCTATAATGGATGTGGATTATAAAGGTGAAGTAGGACGTATACTTGCTACCTTCGGCATCAATAAACAGGATTTTCTTAAAATAGTTGCAGCTGTTAGAGGAAGTCAAAGAGTTGAAACTCAGGATCCAGAAGGAACATATGACGTTTTAACCAAGTATGGAACAAATTTAGTAGAAAGAGCTAGGAAACATGATATAGATCCGGTCATAGGAAGAGATGAAGAGGTTAGAAGAGTTGTAAGAATATTATCAAGAAGGACCAAGAATAACCCTGTACTTATTGGAGAACCTGGAGTGGGTAAAACTGCAATAATAGAAGGTCTTGCACAAAGGATTGTAAAAGGTGATGTGCCAGAAGGATTAAAAGATAAGATAATATTCTCACTTGATATGGGTGCTCTTATAGCAGGAGCGAAATATAGAGGAGAATTTGAAGAAAGATTAAAGGCTGTTTTGAAGGAAGTAGAAACTAGCAAAGGTAAGATAATATTATTTATAGATGAAATTCACACCATAGTTGGAGCAGGAAAAACTGAAGGAGCTATGGATGCAGGAAATCTTATAAAACCGGCTCTTGCAAGAGGGGACCTACATTGTATAGGTGCTACTACCTTTGATGAATATAGAAAATATATAGAAAAAGATAAGGCTTTAGAAAGAAGATTTCAGCCTGTAAAGGTAGAAGAACCATCTGTAGAAGATACTATAGCAATACTTAGAGGACTTAAGGAAAGATTTGAAATACATCATGGAATAAGAATACAAGACTCAGCAATAGTAGCTGCAGCAAAGCTTTCTCACAGATATATACAAGATAGATATATGCCGGATAAGGCCATAGACTTAATTGATGAAGCGGGTGCTATGATAAGATCAGAAATAGATAGCATGCCTACAGCTGTAGATGAAGTAAGAAGAAAAATACTTCACCTGGAGATAGAAAAAGAAGCCATCACAAAAGAGGGCGGAGATTATGGTAAAGATAGGCTTGAAGCTATAGAAAAGGAATTATCAAACTTAAAAGAACAGGATAAGACTTTAACTATAAAGTATGAAAAGGAAAAAGAACAGATATTATCTATCAAAAATTTAAAAGCTCAGCTTGACAAAGTTAAAGGCGATATAGAAAAATATGAAAGATTATATGACTTAAATAAAGTGGCAGAACTTAAATATGGAGAACTTCCAAAGTTAGAACAAGAGATAAAAAATAAGGAAGAAATATTAAAAAAGAATTATGATGATGCTCTATTAAAGGAAGAGGTAACTGAGGATGAAATAGGACAGATAGTATCAAAATGGACTGGAATACCAGTTTCAAGATTAGTAGAGACAGAAAGACAAAAATTATTAAGGCTTCATGAAGAACTAAGCAAGAGAGTGGTAGGTCAGGAAGAAGCAGTAAATACTGTAACTGATGCTGTTATAAGAGCAAGAGCTGGACTAAAGGACAATCAAAAACCTATAGGTTCATTTATATTTTTGGGACCTACAGGAGTTGGAAAAACAGAATTGGCAAAGACTTTAGCCAGAACTTTATTTGACTCTGAGGACAATATGATAAGAATTGATATGTCTGAATATATGGAGAAATACTCCGTATCAAGACTTATTGGAGCTCCTCCAGGATATGTTGGATATGAAGAAGGCGGACAGCTTACAGAAGCTGTAAGAAGAAAGCCTTATAGTGTAATCTTATTTGATGAAATTGAAAAAGCAAATGCTGATGTATTTAATATATTTCTTCAAATACTTGATGATGGAAGGCTTACAGATAATAAAGGAAAGATAATAGATTTTAAAAATACAATAATAATAATGACATCAAATATAGGAAGCAGCAACATCTTAGAGGGTATAAAAAACAATAATATAACAGAAGAAGCTAGAGAGAAGGTAATGGAAATAATGAAGCGAAGCTTCAAACCAGAATTCTTAAACAGAGTTGATAATATAATAATGTTTAAACCTCTTTCTGTAGAAAGCATAAAGAATATCATAGAAATCTTCCTTGAAGGTGTAAGAGGAAAACTTAAAGAAAAGAATATAACCATTGAACTTACTGACAAAGCAAAAGAACTTATAGCAAGAGAAGGTTATGACCCTTTTTATGGTGCAAGACCATTAAAGCGTTATATAGAAAATTCAATAGAAACAAAGCTTGCCTATGAGATAATAAAAGGAACTGTAAAGAATGGTTCACAAGTAATTGTTGATGAAAAAGAAGGAGAACTTATTTTCAACTAGAAATGGTAAAGGGATTGCCGAATCGGCAATCCCTTATTTAAGCTTATATTTATTTCATGTTCTTTTCGTAAGCTTCTACCATTCTCTTAACCATTTCTCCGCCAACTGATCCACATTGTTTAGAAGTTAAGTCTCCATTGTATTCTTTGAATGGAACTCCTAATTCGCTAGCAACTTCGTTTTTGAAAGTTTGTAATCCTTGTTTTGCTGTTGGTACTAATGTTTTTGCCATATATATTACCTCCTTAAATTTCAAGACGTTGTTGTTAATTTTAATTATTAACTTGTCTTGTAATAGTATTTTGTCCACGGATAATATAAATAATCTATAAAAATAGAGGCAAAGTATAAACCTTGTACCAAATCAAGAAAAAAATTCTAAAAAATAATGTAAAAAAATATTTAAAATTTATAATGAAAATGATAAAATATGTCTGTCGGTATTTATATTAAATCGAACAGAATAATTTATATTAAGTTTCAACTCATATCCTTAACGGAATGAGAGTGAGGAGGATTTTTATGCAACGTACAAAAGCAAATACTACAAAAAATGTGAGACAACTTGTTATTGTTGGACTATTGGCAGGAATAATATTATTTTTAGGTTTTAGCGGCCTAGGATTTATACAACTTCCAATAGCAAAAATAACAATTGTTCACATACCAGTAATGATAGGAGCGCTTATAGAGGGACCAAAGGTAGGACTTATCTTGGCTTTCATATTTGGAGCATCTAGCTTATATCAAAGTATGGTGGCACCTACATTATTATCATTTGCAATAGTTGATCCGAGAGTATCAATACTTCCAAGACTTTTAATACCTATAACATGTTATTTCGCCTATAAGTTTATAAAGATTAAAAATGAGTCGGTAAGAGTTGGACTAGCAGCTATGATCGGATCATTGACTAATACTATTGGATTTTTAGGAATGATTTTTATGCTGTATATAGACCAATATGCAGAAGCTTATAAGCTAGCTATATCAGGTGCGAAAACGGCTATAATGAGCCTAGTATATACAAATGGAATAATTGAAGCAATAGCATCAGCTTTTATAACATCAGCTATTGTTATAGCAGTAAAAAAGATGAAAAGATAAATAATTATAATAGAAAAGAGTTTGTCCCTTGTTTAAAATGGAACCTATAAGATAGACACTAATAAAAGAGAGTCTATCTATATAGGTTCTTTTTTTGTACAATAAGTTTATGAGGTGAATTAACTATGAGTAAAATAAGATTTTCAAATGATGAAATTAGTAGACTATCAAGAAATAAATATGTGAGCAATGTAAGTGAAAAAGCAATAACATATACTAATGAATTTAAAATACATTTTATCGCTGAATGTAGCAAAGGGAAAACTTCAAGAGTTATTTTTGAAGAAGCTGGATTTGATATAAATACCCTCGGTATTCGTCGTATTGAATGCGCTGGTACAAGATGGAGAAAAGCATTTAAGGATAATGGAATATTAGGATTAGACGACACTAGACGAAAAAATAGTGGTCGACCACGTAAGCGTAGTATTACTAGCGATGAAATAATAGAAAAGCAAAAAGCAGAAATTGAATATTTAAAGGCTGAGGTAGAATTGTTAAAAAAATTAGAGCTGCACGAAAGGCAGGTGAGAAAAGGTAAATTAATTGCAGCACAAGCATTTGCCTTAATAGAATATATTGTTAGCAAGTTGCAAAATCATAATGTAGTCAAACATCTATGCAGTACGGCTGGTGTTTCACGCTCTGGTTACTATAGATATCTGTCTTGTAAAAATATTAGAACTAATCGCGAAAACAAGGATAATTTAATTAGAAATACTATTCTTGAAGCGCTGAATTATAGAGGTTATAAAAAAGGATCAAGATCAATCAAAATGATTTTAAAAGATAAATTTAATATTGTGTATAGCAGAAGGCGTATCCAAAGAATAATGAGAAAGTACAATATAGTTTGCCCTATTAGGAAACCTAATCCATATAAGCGTATAGCTAAGGCTACAAAGGAACATACCGTGGTACCTAATCTACTCAATAGAAATTTCAAGCAAGAAATACCTGGTAAAGTATTGCTTACAGATATCACATATCTACCATATTCAAATAATAATATGGCTTATTTATCGACCATCAAAGACGCTTCTACTAATGAAATCCTAGCATATAATTTATCTAATAGAATAACCTTAGATATCGCCACGAATACAATACTTAAACTAATGGCCAACTCCAATGTCAAATTAGCAAAAGATGCTTTTATTCACTCAGATCAAGGTAGTCATTATACAAGTCCAATATTTCAAAAACTTTTAAAATCTAAGAATCTTGGACAATCTATGTCTAGACGTGGTAACTGTTGGGACAATGCTCCTCAAGAATCATTTTTTGGTCATATGAAAGATGAAATTGATTATAAATCTTGTTCAACTTTATCTGAACTACAGTTAATTATTGATGACTATATCGACTACTATAACAATGATCGTTGCCAGTGGAATTTAAAAAAGCTGACTCCTGTTCAATACAGAAATCAGCTTTTAGTAGCCTAGCTCTCTTTTTTTAGTGTCCTTGACATAGGTTCCACTTTAGTTAGGGATAAACTCTTTTTTATTAATTGTTTGGATTTTCAGGAAGAATTAATGCGCATACAAAATAAAGAATTACACCAGAACCATAGGTTAGACATAATAAGGTCCACAGGATTCTAATTATAGATACATCTAAGTTAAGGTAATCAGAAACACCAGAACAAACACCACACAACATTTTGTTTTGACGATTTTTATATAACTTTTTAGATTCGCTCATTGTAATTTAATCACTCCATAAAATTTTATATTATATTAATATCATATATTTAGGAAATAGATATGTAAAGAATTAAATAAATATACTAAAATTATAAGTATAATAGAAGTATATTTTAAAAAGAAAGAAGGGAGATTTTTATGATACCACTTTCTATTGTAGGATCAATAACCATTTTGATAGTATTTTTATGTGGATTTTTTATTCAAGCTTTAAGTGAGAAGAATATATTTTACGGTGCTAGAATACCATTTGGGACTAATGAAAGAAAGGATTTTAAAGATATAGATAAAAGCTATAAAAAATCATGGTTTCTAATTAGCTTAAGTATAATGTTTATTATGTTAGTATTGATATTTACAACATTTGAAAAATTTATAATGCTAATATTTATGGGAGCTATATTTGGACAATTGTTAGCCATGATTTTATTATTTAGTAAAGCTAATAAAAAAGTAAGGGTTATAAAAGAAAAAGAAAACTGGAAGAATAGCTTTTCATCTAATATAGTTGTAGTTGATATAAAAAATAGAGATAATAAAAAAATACCATCTGCAAAGAAATTTTGGATTTCAATTGTATTAGTTATATTAAATTTTATTGTACTTATTATAAGATATCAATCTCTTCCTGAACGAATACCTCTACATTATGACTTATATGGAGTACCGGATAGGTGGGGAGTAAAGGAAAGTTTTGGAGCTTTTTTTCAAACAACATTGATGATTCCTATCATAAGTGTGGCCATGATAATTTTCTTCTACATTATTTATAAGATTATTATGAAGGCAAAAGAAATAGATAATGGAGGAACTATAGAAGAAATAAGGATTAGAAATGAAAATAATAAACGTTTAGGTGCAGCGGTAACTATAGGAGGAGCTTTTGCGACAACATTGACTTTCATGATGATAAGTTTAACAATGGCGGATATATTGAGTTTTAAATGGATTTGGGTAGCAGTTTCTATTCCGATGGGGGTATTCATTGTTTATATAATAGTTAAAAGTATTAATTTACGTAAATGTTACGCTGAAAATTCCGTTGAATGTGTAAATGAAAATAAGAAAATTATTGTAAATAGAGATGATGATGATAATTATATTATGGGACAGTTTTATTACAACAAAGATGATCCTGCTGTCTTTGTTCCAGCAAGAGTTGGCACAGGCTGGGAGATAAATCTTGCTTCTAAAGGCGGTAAAATAGCGGCATCAATTACAGCTGTTATTATTCTAGCATCTGTAGGAATATCTATGTGGGCGACTTATTTTAGTACGGAGGTATCCATTACAGTTAGTGAAGAAACTTTAAAAATAGAAGGTTCATATGGTACAAATATAAATAAAGATGATATAGAACAAATAACTTTTAGAGATGCTATACCAAAGGTGAAGCTTAGGGTAGGAGGTACGGCGATAGACAATAAAAAATATGGTGATTTCAATGTGGAAGGCTATGGAAAAGTTAAATTTTACATTGAGGATTCCTCAAAGCCTTGCATAGAAATACAAGATAAATCAGGAAGGTTTTTCTTTATCAATTACAAAGATGAAGAAGATACTAGAAGCCTTTACGACAAACTTAAAATTTAAGGTCCCTTAAAGGGACTTCTTTTATTTTTCATGGTATAATTTTCTGTAGAATATAAAGACTATTAATAAATTAAAAAATACGAGGAGATAAAAATGAATAAACTATACGATGAAATAAATTATCATTTACTAAATGACGAAAAACCATCTATCTATATGAATGAGATTTTAGAAGAGGGAAAGTTAGACGAATATCCATTTAAAATGATAGGAGATTTGAAGGATATTCCTCAAAATTTAGAATATCATCCAGAGGGGAATGTATGGAATCATCTTATGCTTGTACTAGATGAAGGAGCAAAAAATAGAAAATATAGCGATTATAAGAGAGAATTTATGATGTCTCTTTTTCTTCATGATATAGGTAAAACAACAACTACAAAGATGAGACGAGGAAAATGGACTTCTTATGATCATGATGTTGTTGGAGAAAATATGTCGAGAGAATTTTTAAAGAATTTTAATGAAAATGAGGAATTTATAAATATGGTGTCTGCTGAAGTTAGATATCATATGCATTCTTTATTTGTAACAAATAATCTCCCTTTTGCAGATACTGATGGGATGATAAAAAATACATTATTAAAGGAATTAACATTAATAACTCTTAGCGATAGAATGGGAAGAGCTGAGATGGATGAAGAAAAGATAGAAGAAACTAAAGAAGGTATAAGAAAATTTGTAGATATGATTAGCGAAAAATATCACATTGAAAAGCCAGAAATCCAAGCTCTCCAATAGAGGGCCCTTACGAAGAATGATATGGACAAGTTTTGCATTCGAATGGAGGAGAAAATGAAATTCTTAAAAGATAAAAAGAAATTATGTATAATAACATTAACTATATTAATATCAGCATTTATTATTTACCTAACAAAGGATAGTATAGTAAGCTTTTATAAATTACTTATAGACAGGGAAAAATTAAAGGCATATTTAGAGTCATTTGGATACTGGTCTTGGGCAGTATTTTTTATATTGCAGATATTACAAGTTGTCATATTCTTCATACCTGGTGAAGTTATACAGGCAGCTGGAGGATATGTATATGGTACTTTTTGGGGAACAGTTATATCTTTTTTCGGAATAGGAGTAGGATCCTATTTGTTATTTTTAGTCAGCCATAAATATGGAAGAAGTTTTGTGGAAAAAGTTGTACCTCAAGACCTACATAAAAAAATAGAAAAAATTCTTCATAAAAAGCGTAAAGAAATTACTGAAGAAGAGGAAAAAGAATTTAAAAAGAGAAGAGAAAAAATAGTTGCATTTTTACTTTATCTCCTTCCGGGAATGCCAAAAGATTCTCTTGTTTTAATTTTTGGGCTTACTGAAATGACACCACTTGAGTTTATAACTTTATCAATGGGAGCAAGAATACCAGCTCTTGCTATCTCATGTTACTTTGGAGCTAATATTGCTAATGGAGAACATGCAAAAGCTATAGTAGTAGGTTCTATAGCCTTAGTAGTAGTACTTATTGGGATATTTTATAAAGATAAAATATTAAAAAAGCTTGAAGAAATGTAGATTTTATAATAACATTGAGTGCAAATATGACAAATATAATGTATAATATAAACTGAATTCTAACCTTCAGGTGGAGTTTTAACTCGATTTGAGGGTTAGAAGTTGTTAAACGACTAGATATTAAATAAAGTTGAAAAATATAGGAAACAATAAGGAAGGATGAAACCATGGAAGTATATTTTGATAATGCAGCTACTACAGCTCCTTATTGCGAGGTTGTAGAAGAAGTAGCATATGCTATGAAGAATTATTATGGTAATCCATCATCAGTACATAAATTGGGACTTGTAGCAGAAAAGAAGCTTAACTACGCAAGAGAAGTTCTTGGAAGTATGATAAATGCAGATAAAGATGAGATTATTTTTACATCTGGTGGAAGTGAAAGTAACAACTTTCTTTTAAAAGCTTTTTTAAAACCGGAAGCACATATAATAACTACAAAAATAGAACATCCAAGTATATTGAATACTGCAAAAAGTTTAGAAGAGAACGGCATAGAAGTTACATATTTAGATGTGGATGAAAATGGAAGAGTTAATCTAGAGTCTTTAAAAGCTGCATTAAAAAAAGAAACTATATTAGTTTCTGTAATGGCAGTCAACAATGAAATTGGAATTATTGAAGATTTACAGGCTATAGGTGAAATCGTAAGAGCTCATGGCAAGGCTAAATTTCATGTAGACGCCATACAGGGATACGGAAAGATTAATATAGATGTAAAGAAGTTTAATATAGACTTATTATCAGCTAGTGGTCATAAGATTCACGGGCCTAGAGGTATAGGTTTTGCTTATGTAAAAAAGAACCTTATACCACGACCTCTAATATATGGGGGAGGACAAGAACATGGTATAAGGTCTGGTACAGAAAATGTAGCAAATGCATTGGGTTTTGCAAAAGCTACAGAAATAATTAAATGTAATTTTAAAGAGAATTATGATAAGGTTACAGAGATAAAAAAACACTTTATAGAAGGATTATCTGGAATTAAGGACATATCGATTAATAGTCCTTTAGAAGATGGATTTTCACCATATATTTTAAGTGTTAGCTTTAAAGGTGTTAGAGGCGAGGTACTTCTTCACATGCTTGAAGCTGATGGCATATACGTATCTACAGGATCAGCATGTTCATCAAAGGATAAAAATTTCTCCCACGTACTTACAGCTGTAGGAGTAGGTAAAGACCATATTGATGGAACTATAAGATTTAGTTTCAGCGATATGAATACATTAGAGGAAGTTGACTATACACTATCAATATTAGAAAAATCATTAAAATTTTTGAGGAGAATTAGGATATGAATAAACTTATATTAGTAAAATATGCACCAGAGATATTCCTAAAAGGGCTAAATAGAAATAAATTTGAAAAAAAATTAAGAGATAATATAAAATATGTTTTAAGAGGCGTTTCTTATGAATTTATAGTTGATCAAAATAGATGGTTCATAAAGGGAGATGACTTAGAACAGATAATCTCAAGAGTAAAAAAAGTATTTGGTGTCTCAGAAGTATGCATAGTAAGCCAAGTTGAAAGAGAATTTGATATTATAAAAGAAGAAGCTTTAAGAGTATTAAAGGAAATTAATCCAGCTACATTTAAGGTTGAAACTAAACGTGCAAATAAAGAGTTCCCTATGAATTCCATGGAAGTTAGCAGAAGCATTGGAGGATACATATTATCTCAATGTGAAGATGTTAAAGTAGATGTTAAAAAACCAGAGCTTTTCCTTCAGATAGAGATAAGAGATAAAGCTTATGTGTATGAAAAGAAGATAAAAGCAGTTGGAGGGCTTCCATATGGAATGAATGGCTCTACAATGCTTATGCTCTCAGGAGGAATAGATTCACCAGTGGCTGCATATATGATGGCAAGAAGAGGTGTGGGAGTACAATGTGTATATTACCACAGTCATCCATATACAAGTGAAAGAGCAAAAGAAAAAGTAAAGGATCTTGCAAAGATAGTTTCTTTGTATACTGGAGGAGTAAGGCTTTATGTAGTACCTTTTACAGATATACAAATGAACATAATAGAAAAATGTAGAGAAGATGAACTTACTATTATAATGAGAAGATTCATGATGAGAATTGCTTGTGCTTTAGGTGAAAAAGTTGGAGTTCAATCAGTAACCACAGGTGAAAGTATAGGACAGGTGGCAAGCCAGACTGTGGAAAGTTTAATATGTAGTGATGACTGCTCAGATAGACCAGTATTCAGACCTTTAGTAACTATGGATAAAATAGATATAATGGATATAGCACATGAAATAGGTACTTATGAGACTTCGATATTGCCATATGAAGACTGTTGTACTATCTTTGTTCCAAAACATCCAAAGACTAAACCAAGATTAAATGAAATAAGACAGTCAGAGAGTGTTCTTGAAATAGAAAAACTAGTTGAAGAAGCTATAGATGGAATGGAAGTTTTTGACCTTTAAATAAGTATTGTTTAAGAATAAGCATAGGGTAGTAATCCTATGCTTTTATTTATGTGGTGTGCTTATAAAAAGTTAATATAAAAATTAAAGAAAACTTTTAGAAGTCTCTTGGTGTAAAGTTTAATGTATAATTAAGTATAATAAAATAATGTAAAAAATTTTTCAACATTACTATTCTAAAGTCAAATTTATATAAATTTAATGTATAATAAAGAAGAAAATTTGTATTAAAGAGGAGGTGAAAGGGATGAAAAAGAAGATTTTAGTTTGTTCACTAGCAGCTATAATGATTACAAATATAAGTGTTGTAAGTTATGGAAAAACTGTAGATGGAATGAAGCAGGAGCAGAAGGAGAACAACCAGAAAATAAATGATTTAAATAATAAGAAAAGTAATCTGGAAGGTGAAAAAACAAAAATTCAATCTGACATTGAAGACTTAAGTTCTAAAATTTTGGCTCAGTCGAAAATTGTAAATGAAAAAAATTCTGTAGTAGAAGAATACGAAAAAAAGATTCAAGATATAAAAGACCAGATTAAGTCTTTAGAGGAAAAGATAAATAAGTTGCAAGATAATATAATAACTCTTGAGATGGACAAGACCAAGAAGGAAGAGGTTTTAGGGAAAAGACTACGAGGAATATATAAGTCAGATATGTATGGAAATATATTTTCTTTTTTATTAGAAAGTGAAAGTATAGGAGATTTCATAAGTAGAATAGATGGTTTGGGCAGAATAGTAAAAAATGATCAAACACTACTTAAAGAGGTAGAAGATGCTCAAAATGATCTAGAATTAAGCGAAAACAAACTTAACGAAGAGAGAATTCTAATGAATGAACAAGTAGAATCTCTAAATTCATCTAAAGAAACACTGGTTCAAGAAAAGCAAAAATATGAAGATGCTTTAAAAGAATTAAAATCTATAGAAAACGAGAAGATTACAAAGAAAAATAATTTATCCTCAGAGGAAAGAAAGCTTCATGATCAAATACTTGCTCTTGAGGAAAGTAATGATGAACTTCAAAAGGACATAGAGGGTTTTCTGAATTCTGTAAATAATGGGTCTAATGGTTCACAGACTCAGGGAGGTAGTTTTATACGACCTGTAAGTGATGTAATAACATCTAATTTTGGATATAGGACCCATCCTGTTACTGGTGAGCAGAAATTACATACCGGTACAGATTTTGGTTCTCCTTATGGTACTCCTGTTAAGGCTTCCAAAAATGGTACTGTAGTACTTTCCGGTACCTATGGTGGTTATGGAAATACAGTTATAATTGATCATGGTGGGGGAATACAAACTTTATATGCCCATAATAGCAGCTTGCTAGTGAAAAGTGGACAAACTGTAAAACAAGGAGAAATAATCTCTAAGGTTGGCTCTACAGGAGTAAGTACAGGACCTCATCTTCATTTTGAAGTGAGGGTGAATGGAACACCTCAAAATCCTATGAATTATATAAAGTAAAAAAGTGATTTTAAATGCCCGCTATGTAATTAGACTTTTTTCGTTTAATTACATAGTGGGATTTTTTAAAATTGTGATTAAAGTCTAATTATTAACAGTTGACTTAAAACTTATCAGTTGGAATTATTAAGCTAGTATGCTAAAATTATTATAATTATGGATGGAGGTAAGGCTATGAGCGTAGGGAAAAATGCTATACATAAAGAAGTGTTGCAAATAAATGCTTCTATAAAGAAGTTAGAAGAAAAAAAGATAAATATGTTAAGAGAAATACCTTTTACAAAATGGACTGATTTGACAAATGCCCTTCAAAGGATTTCAACTAATATGATACTTATTATTGACATTCAAAATGAAATGTCCGCTTTAAATAAAATATATGAATCTAAAGAAGATATAAAGATTCGAAAGCAAGAGCTTAACTCAGCTTTAAATGAGATAAGGGAGAGGTTGAGACCTTTAGTAGAAATAAAAAACTCAATCTTAGCTGAATATGGTGCGGAATTTGGGAATGAGATTCAGAATATATATCTTCAAATCGAAGCCTTAGAAAAGAAAAAGAAGAACTTTTCTATTATAAGCGATTTAGTAAATAATCCGGAAAATTTCACATAATAAATAAAATATATAGATATGGGCAAAAATAGTTTAAGAGTTTTTTAATATAATATATGTTACTATTTTCAAAGCTATAATATATAATGATTATTGAATTATAGGTTGGGAGGTATTAAGTTGAAAAGAAAACCAAGCATATTTAGCAGAGAATATGAAAGAAAAATGAAAAGGCGTAAAGTGGGCATAATTTCTCTTATAGTAATAGTTGTTCTAATATTAGGCTTTCTAGTATTCGGTGATTATGCAAAACCATTTATAAAAGATAAAATTGGCTTTATAAGTGCGAAAATAAACAAGGGTGAAGAGAAAAATGAGGAGACTGCTAAGGATATAGTAGAAGACGAGAAAACTCCTGACTCAGAAGAAAAAGAAAATATCACAGATAAAGCACCAGAAGAAAAAGAGATGTCTTATGATGTTACAGTATCAGATGGGGTTACAGTAAAGGCTTTATACGATGAAAAAGATGGAACAAAATCATTCAAATTTATAGAACCAGGTTCGAATAAAGTTTCCTTTGATATAAACAAATCGTCACAACAAATGCTTTTATTAGACGAATCAAGTCAAAAAATGGTGCTACAAGATATAAACGGTTCAACTAAAGATATAACTTTAGAAACTTATGTATCATCTTCAGGAACTCAATTTTTAAGAACAAATATATTAGGCACTAATCCAGGATATGTATGGACTAAGAGTCCTAAATTTATCGACGATACTCATATTGTATATATTAGTCAACTTCCTTGGTTTAATAAAGAAGGAAGATATTATGTATGGATACTTGATGTAACAACAAATTCTCATAGCAATATAAATGGTCTTGAAGGTGCATCTATAACTATTGGTGCTTGGGAGGATAATGGTATAAATATAGATATAGATGGAAACAAATTTATATTAAATTCTAACGGCTCTGCCACAAAAGTAAATTAATTTACTGTCCTATGGAAAATATCTCACAATAATATTTGTAATATTTTTTAATTGTGTGGTATAATGGTTTAGTTAAAATATATTGCTTATAAAAAGGAAAGTAGGAGGAGTAAGGCAATGAAGGTTAATATGGAAAAAGTAGAAACTAACGTTATTAAGTTAGAAGTTACTGTTGAAGCTGAAAAATTTAATGAGGCATTAAAGAAATCATATAAAAAGAATGTTAAGAGATTTAATATACCTGGATTCAGAAAAGGAAAAGCTCCAATGGCAATTATAAAGCAATACTATGGAGTAGAAGCTTTATATGAGGATGCTATCAATTTCTGTTGCGAGGATACATATCCAAAGGCATTAGAAGAAAATAACATAAACCCTGTTGATTATCCAGAAATCGACGTAGTAGAAATCGGGGAAGGAAAAGACTTCGTATATACTGCAAAGGTAGTTGTTAAGCCAGAAGTAGAACTTGGAGAATACAAGGGGTTAGAAGTTGCAAAGGTAGAACATCCAGTTGAAGCTGAAGAAGTTGAAAAGCAACTAGTTGCAATGCAACAAAAAAATGCAAGAATCGAAACTAAAGAAGCTGGAGAAGTTGCAAAGGGCGATATAGCTGTAATAGACTTCAAGGGATTCATGGACGGAGTTGCATTTGAAGGCGGCGAAGGAACAGATTTTGAATTAGAAATAGGATCAGGAACTTTCATAGATACTTTTGAAGATCAATTAGTTGGTGCAAAAGTTGATGAGAAAAAAGAAATTAATGTTACATTCCCAGAAAACTATGGAAGAGAAGAGTTAAACGGAAAGCCAGCTTTATTTGAAGTAACAGTAAAAGCTATAAAGACTAAAGAACTTCCAGAGCTTGATGATGAGTTTGCTAAAGATGTATCAGAATTCGACACAATAGCAGAGCTTAAAGCTGATATAGAAAATAAAATGAAAGCTGCAAACGAAGAAAGAGCTAAGAGAGAGCAAGAAGAAGCTGTAATAAATGCTGTTTCTGAAAATGCAAAGGTAGAAATACCAGAAGTTATGATAAATAAAGAAGTGGATGCTATGATACAAGATTTAGAAAATAGATTAAAGTATCAAGGATTAGATCTTCAAACATATTATGCATACACAAACAACACAGAAGAAAAGATGAGAAGCTTCATGAAAGAAGGAGCTGAAAAGAAGGTAAAAACTGATTTAGTTCTTGAAGCTATCATAAAAGCTGAAAACTTAGAAGCTACTGATGAAGAGTGCAAGGAAAAGGCTACTGAAATAGCAAAACAATATGGCGGAGCAGAAAACACAGATAAGATGGTTGATCTATTAATGAATGCTCAAGGACATCTTATAAAACATGACGTAGTAGTTGAAAAAGCTATCAAAATGCTAGTTGAAAGCAGCAAAATAGCATAATATAACTGTAAGAAATATAATTGCCGGAACTATTGTTTCTGGCAATTATTTTAAATTTATAAAAATTTAATTAGTATAAATTTTTTTTTTATTATATAATAGTAAATATGGTTACAAATAAACGAAGATGGATATATTATATAACATGTATTGTTTAAGGGTTATTAAAGGAGGGTATATATTATGAGTTTTGTACCAATGGTTGTAGAACAAACAAATCGTGGAGAAAGGTCTTATGATATCTATTCTAGATTGTTAAAAGATAGAATAATAATGTTAAGTGATGAAGTCAATGATGCAACTGCAAGTTTAGTTGTAGCTCAATTATTATTCTTAGAAAGTGAAGACCCAGATAAGGATATTTATCTATATATAAATAGTCCTGGAGGATCCATAACATCGGGAATGGCTATTTATGACACCATGCAATACATAAAGCCTGATGTATCTACTATATGTATTGGAATGGCAGCATCTATGGGATCATTTTTATTAGCAGCAGGAGCACCAAACAAAAGGTTTGCTCTTCCAAATAGTGAAATAATGATTCATCAGCCTTTAGGTGGATTCCAAGGTCAAGCTACAGATATAAGCATTCATGCTCAAAGAATTTTGAGAATAAAAGATGAATTGAATCAAATTTTAAGTGAAAGAACAGGTCAGCCTTTAGATAAGATAAAAGCAGATGTTGAGAGGGATCATTTCATGAGTGCATTAGAAGCAAAAGAGTACGGATTGATTGATAAAGTATGGAATCAAAAAGAAAGAAGGTTTGAATAGAAGAAGAAGTTCTTAGATGACCTTATTAGTGAGGTGTGACAATGGTGAAGTATGATGATAAAAAACAATTAAAATGCTCATTTTGTGGTAAGAACCAAGAGCAAGTAAAAAGACTTATAGCTGGACCAGGTGTTTATATATGTGATGAGTGCATAGAATTATGTTCTGAAATAATTGCTGAGGAGTTTGAAGAAACTACTCATGTTAATACTGGAACGTTACCAAAACCAGCAGAAATTAAAAATTATCTTGATCAGTATATAATAGGTCAAGAAAAGGCAAAAAGATCTCTTGCAGTAGCAGTATATAACCACTATAAGAGAATAAATTCTAATGAATCTGATAATGATGTAGAATTACAAAAAAGTAATATATTACTTTTAGGACCTACAGGATGCGGTAAGACTTTGCTAGCTCAGACTCTTGCTAAATTTTTAAATGTTCCTTTTGCTATTGCCGATGCAACTACATTGACAGAAGCAGGATATGTAGGAGAAGACGTAGAGAATATACTACTTAAGCTTATACAAAATGCCGATTATGATGTTGAAAGAGCAGAAAAAGGTATTATATATATAGATGAGATAGATAAGATTGCTAGAAAGTCAGAAAATCCATCTATAACTAGAGATGTATCAGGAGAAGGTGTACAGCAGGCGCTTTTAAAGATTTTAGAAGGAACTGTAGCATCAGTACCTCCACAAGGTGGAAGAAAACATCCACATCAAGAGTTTATACAAATAAATACAAGTAATATACTATTTATTTGTGGAGGAGCTTTTGATGGAGTTGATACAATAATTGAAAAGAGAACTAGAAAAAGTGCAATGGGATTTGGAGCGGATATTCAATCCAAAACTGAAAAGGACTTAGGAAAGATTCTAAAGGAAGTTATGCCAGGAGACCTTCTAAAGTTTGGATTAATTCCTGAATTTGTAGGAAGACTTCCTATAATAGTTACTTTAGATGCTTTAGAAAAGAGTACTTTGGTTAGAATATTGCAAGAACCTAAAAATGCTTTAGTAAAACAGTATAAAAAGCTTTTTGAGATTGATAATGTTGAATTAGAATTCTCAGAAGATGCATTAGACAAGATAGCTGATGAAGCTATAAGTAGAAATACTGGTGCTAGAGGATTAAGAGCTATAATAGAAGAGGCTATGGGAGATATTATGTTTGATATCCCTTCAGATGAGGAAATAACAAAGGTTACAGTTACAAAAGATACAATTGAAACTAAAAAACCAGAAGTCCTTAAAATTGAAGGACAAAAAAGACCTCAGATAAAAGGCAAAAAAGTAAAGACTAAAAAAGACATAGAAACAGCATAATATATTAAGGTAATGATGTCCTACTATGAAAAGAAAGGGCATCATTTTTTTTGTAAAATTTAAATTCATTGGAATATAATTCACTTATTAAGACAATAATACAAATATTAGCTTTAGAAAGGAGAATTGTATATAAATGGTAGAAGTTTTTATGATTTTACAGTTTGTTTTAACTGTAATTATGGGGCTTTATTTTTTTAATGCTTTGAAAGGACAAAAAAGTCAAAAAACTGTTATAGATAGAGAAAATAAAAAGGAAATGAATAAGCTTATGATAATGAGAAACATAAAGCTTACAGAGCCTTTAGCAGAAAAAAGCAGACCAAAATCATTTAATGAAATAGTTGGTCAGGAAAAAGGATTAAGAGCTTTAAAAGCTGCTTTGTGTGGGCCAAATCCTCAGCACGTTATTATTTATGGGCCACCAGGTGTAGGGAAGACTGCTGCGGCTAGATTGGTACTAGAAGAAGCAAGAAGTAATATGTATTCACCATTTAATGATAGTGCTAAATTTATAGAGATGGATGCGACTACAATAAGATTTGATGATAGGGGGATAGCAGACCCTCTTATAGGTTCAGTTCACGATCCTATATATCAAGGAGCAGGTTCTCTTGGAATAGCCGGTATACCTCAGCCTAAGCCTGGAGCAGTAACAAAGGCTCACGGCGGGATACTCTTTATAGATGAGATTGGAGAACTGCATCCTATAGAGTTAAATAAACTTTTAAAGGTTATGGAGGATAGAAAGGTATTTTTAGACAGTGCATATTATAGTTCAGAAGATCCTAATATGCCTAATTACATTAAAGAAATATTTGATAATGGACTTCCAGCAGATTTTAGACTTATTGGAGCTACTACTAGAAATCCAGAGGATATTCCAGCGGCAATAAGATCTAGATGTGTGGAGATATATTTTAGAGCGCTTCTTCCAGATGAAATAGAAGAAATAGCACTGAATGTCATAAAAAAAGTAAATTTATCTATAGAAGATGGCGCTTTAGCGCTTTTGAGCAGATACTGTACAAATGGAAGAGAAGTTGTGAATTTAGTACAGTTATGTGTAGGAATAGCTACAAATGATGATAGGATGGAAATAGGTATAGAAGATGTTGAGTGGGTTATAGAGAATGGACAGTATTCACCAAGACCTGAAAAGTTAATAGAAAAAGAACCTAGAGTTGGATATGTTAACGGACTTGCTGTATATGGAGCAAATATGGGAACGTTGCTTGAAGTTGAGGCTACAAGTCATAGATGTGAAGATGGAAAGGGAAAATTGAGAGTAACAGGTATAATTGAAGAAGAAGAGTTTGGTAGCTCAACGAAAAAATCAAAAAGGAAAAGTACAGCAGGATGTTCTATAGAAAATGTCCTTAGCGTTTTAGAAAATAATTTTGGAATACAATGTGATAACTATGACCTTCATGTGAACTTCCCAGGAGGAATGCCTGTAGATGGACCATCAGCTGGTATAACTATAGCAACAGCTCTATATAGTGCTGTAAATAATGCTTTAGTAAACAATAAAGTTGCTATGACAGGAGAAATATCTCTTCAAGGATTTGTAAAACCTATAGGTGGAGTTACGGCAAAGATAAATGCAGCAAAAAAAGCTGGAGCAGAGACAATCATAATACCTAAAGAAAATTGGAGTGAAAGTTTTAGCAGGATGGAAGGTGTAAAGATAATTCCTGTGGAAAAAATTGAAGAAGTTCTTCAATTATCCATAATGAAAGAGAAAGTTCACGAACTTAATTTATCTAAAAAGGAAAGTTTACACTTTGGAATACCAACTGGAAAAACAATAAATAGTGAATTTTAGGCTTCTAAATGAAAGAAGCCTATATTTTTTCGTGTACTTTAATTGATAAGAAATATAATATACTATATAATATTATAATAGCTTTATTGTATAATAATAAAGAGACATGAATTTTATTTCATAATAGCAGAAATGAGGGAGAAAGATGGAGACTACAAAAAATATTTTTCCTTTAATTCCTTTAAGAGGCATGATAGTTTTTCCTTATATGATACTTCATTTTGATGTGGGTAGAGAAAAATCAATTTTAGCACTTGAAGATGCTATGCTAAATGGGCAAGAAATATTTTTAGCAGCGCAAAAGGAAGCAAAGGAAGAAGAACCTACACCAGAAGATATATATGATATAGGTACATTATGTACTATAAAACAAATCTTAAAGCTGCCAGGAGATACTGTAAGGGTATTGGTAGAAGGTATTAAAAGGGCGAAAATTTCAAGCTTTGAGGAAAGTAAACCATTCTATAAGGTTGCAATAGATATAATAGAAGATGAGAATGAAGATGAAAAAGAGAAGGAAGCTTTGCTTAGAACTTTAAAAGTTCATTTTGAAGATTATGTAAAGCTTTCAGGTACTTTGCCAGAAGAAGCCATAATAAATGTTGATGAGTTTGATGATTTATCAAAAGCTATTGATACTGTAAGTGCATATATGACTTTAAAGCAAGAGCTTAAACAGGAACTTTTGGAAATTCTCAATGTCAAAGAAAGAATAGAGAGACTAATAGTCATAATAGATAACGAAGTAGAGATTTTGAAACTTGAAAAGAAAATTTCAACTAAAGTTAAGGGGAATATTGATAAGGCTCAAAAAGAATATTTTTTAAGAGAGCAACTTAAGGTTATACAAGAAGAACTTGGTGAAGAGGACGAAATTAAAAAAGAAGTAAAAAAATATAAAAATAAGATTACAAAGGCCAAATTGCCAAAAGATATAGAAAAGAAAGCTCTTTATGAACTTAATAAGCTTAAAAATAATGGACCGTACTCTGCAGAGGGAGGAACTATAAAAACATATTTAGATTGGATTTTAGAACTTCCTTGGAATGAGAAGACAGATGAGCATATCGATATTAAAGATGCAAAAAAAGTATTAGATGAGGACCACTATGGACTTAAAGATGTTAAGGAGAGAATAATAGAGTATTTAGCAGTAAAGAGTATAAAGGGTAGTCTTAAAGGACCTATATTATGCTTGGTGGGACCTCCAGGTGTCGGCAAAACTTCAATAGCAAAATCAGTAGCTAGGGCTCTAAATAGAAATTTTGTAAGAATGTCTTTAGGCGGCGTTAGGGATGAAGCTGAAATCAGAGGCCATAGAAGGACTTATGTAGGGGCTATACCTGGAAGAATTGCTTATGGAATGAAAGAAGCAAAATCTAAAAATCCACTTTTCTTATTAGATGAAATTGACAAGATGAGCAGTGACTTTAGAGGAAACCCAGGAGATGCCCTTTTAGAGGTCTTGGATTCGGAACAAAACTCAACCTTTAGAGATCATTTTTTAGAAGTTGATATGGATTTATCAGAAGTTATGTTTATATTGACTGCAAACACCTTAGATACAATTCCAAGACCTCTTTTAGATAGAATGGAGATAATAGAGGTATCAGGATATACTCATGAAGAGAAGTTTAATATATGCAAGAGATATCTTGTTCCTAAGCAATTAAAAGAGCATGGAATAGAAGAGGAAAAGATAAAAATAAATGATACTTCAATAAATCTTATTATAGAAAGCTATACGAGAGAATCTGGAGTAAGAAGTCTTGAGAGAAAGATAGGGTCAGTTATTAGAAAAGCTATAACTGATATGATTAAAAACAATAAAAATCAATTGTTGATAACTCAAAATCACATTAGAAAGTATTTAGGGCCAGAAATATTCAAGAGGGACTCCATAGACAATGAGGATAAAATTGGAGTAGTAACAGGGATGGCTTGGACTGCTTATGGTGGAGATATTCTTCCTGTAGAAGTATCTGTAATGGATGGAAGTGGTAAGCTTGAGCTTACAGGACAACTTGGAGATGTAATGCAGGAATCAGCGAAAACGGCATATTCTTTAGTACGTTCACAATCTAAATCATATGGCATAGACGCAGAGTTTTACAAAAATAAGGATATACACATCCATGTACCAGAAGGTGCGGTTCCTAAAGATGGACCATCAGCTGGAATAACTATGACAACAGCTTTAGTCTCAGCTTTAGGAAAGAAAAAAGTTAAGCATGATGTTTCTATGACAGGAGAAATAACCTTAACAGGGAAAGTTCTTCCAATAGGAGGGCTAAAGGAAAAAGCATTAGCAGCATATAGATCAGGAGTTAGAACTATAATAATTCCAAAAGACAATGAAAAAGATGTAAATGATATACCTAAATCAGTTAAAAGTAAGGTTAAATTTGTATTAGCTGATAAAATAGATGAAGTTCTAAATAACGCATTGGTTGGTGAAGAAATATGCAAATAAAAAAATCAGAATTTATAACATCTGCTGTAAAGAAGAATCAATATCCTATAGATGGATATCCAGAAGTAGCTTTTGTAGGCAGATCTAATGTGGGAAAATCTTCTTTAATAAATTCCATAACAAATAGAAAAAAACTTGCAAAGGTTAGTGGAACTCCAGGAAGAACTAGACTTGTGAACTTTTTCTTTGTAAATGATGAATTCTATTTAGTTGACCTCCCTGGCTATGGTTACGCTAAGGTTTCAAAAACTGAAAAACAGGGCTGGGGAAAGATTATAGAAGATTATCTTCATGGAAGAGAGCCTTTAAAAAGGGTTGTTCTTTTAGTAGACTGTAGACACAAACCTACAGCTGACGATGTTATTATGTATGAATGGATTATTCACTATGGATATGAAGTTGTAGTAGTAGCAACAAAAAGTGATAAGATATCTAACAATGAAAAATTTAAATGTGAAAAGATCATAAGGGAAACATTAAAGCTGAAGCCGGAAAATAAGCTTATATTCTTCTCATCCTTAAATAAAAAAGGTGTAGAACAGCTTAATGATGAGATCTTTGGAAATCTAGAATAAAATATATAGAAAAAACCAATTCAATCTGTTGATTACAGAATTGAGTTGGTTTTTTTGTTTTAATAAACTGACTTCTTAGTTTCAGGTGAAGCTTCAATTCTTGATGAAGCTAAGAAGTGTTATTATCTATGGGCATTTCTACTGCTAGAGGTTGAAGCGTTACAACGTATAGACATCAGATAAATATATAATAAGGAAAAAATATAGAAATAATTTTTTGTGTCAAAATATACTTACAAGAATAGTATATATTATAAAACAAAAGACAAAATAAAAAAAATATGGAAGGAGGAAGTAAAGTGGATGTAACAAGCATTTTAAATGGCTTTGCTGGAGGTAAAATGGATAAAAACACACTTAACGCTTTAGCAGGCTGCTGCTCTGGAAATAATGGAGCCAATAGTCCTATAATATGGATCATCCTACTATTGCTTTTCTGGAATGGAGGATTTGGAGGCAATAATAATTGTGGATGCAATAATAATTGTGGAGGAAACAATGGGAATACTTGCTGTGGAAACTACAATGTAAACCCATATGCACCATACTACACTTATTATGATCCATGTTGCTGCTGCTGTGAATCTTCTAAGAAGAGTAAGAAAGAGAATGATTTATACTATATGCAACCAGTAGGCTATAATTATTGTATGCCACAAAATTGTAATAATAATTGCAACAATGGATGCAATAATTCATGGTGGATATGGATAATCATACTTCTTTTATTTACTGGATTGGGTAACAACGGAGGATGTTTTGGAAACAATTCTTCTTGTAGCGCCACCGCTGCTGCTTCAGGAGCAAGAGTAAAAGAAGATAACTATGATAGCTGTGATGAGGTAGACTTTACAGACTAAGAGCAGAATTAAAAAACAAATAATTAGTTTATTGTATTAAAAACTAAGGTTCAAAAATACAAAACAAAACCACAGGGAGGGGTTAAGATGTCAAAGTGTAAAAACAATTGTTGTTGTAACTGTTCATGTAATGCAACACCAGTTTGCGGACCATTATATCAAATGAATCCAGTAAGGATGGCTCCAGTATGTATGCCTGTAGCGCAAAATACTGCTCCATCATATATGCCAATGCAAATGCCAATGTATAACAATGCAGGATGTGGAAATGGATCTTTCTGCGGTGGATTTGGCGGCGGTGGAATATGCACACTATTACTATTCTTGTTAATCTTAGGAAACACTGGATTATTAGAGAATAGAAATGCTTTAACTTTAATACTTTTATTCTGGTGCTGTGGCGGATTTGGCTGCGGAAATAATAGAGGTTGTGGCTTTGGCTGCTAATATTAGCATTTGAATTAAGTAAGTTATTGGAGGGCTTAATGCCCTCCAAAAAAATATATTTATTAGGAGGTAAATTACATTTATGGGAAAACATAAAAGACACAGAAGTCCGGAACCTATTATGGATAATAGTGCCATGTATCCTCCTGGAATGATGGGTTCTAATATGAACCCAAGCATGATGAATCCTAATATGATGAATCCTAATATGATGAACGGAAACATGATGAATGGGAACATGAACCAACCTAATATGATGAATGGAAACATGAATCAGCCCAATGGAGGGCCGATGCCATTTAATCAAAATCCATCAACAGGAAATCCTTTCTTTGATATGCTAGGTAGTGCAGATTTTAGTCAGTTAGGTTCTCTTTTAGGTGCGTTAACATCTAATGGAGTAAACCTAAATGATATAAATTTAGGTAACAATAATATCAATGATACGGTTTATGAAGATAGCACAATGCAGCTTTTAAATGCTTTAAGACCTTTTATGCCTTCAGATAAAGTAGGCATAATAGATAAAGTGATACAAATGTATTCAAATGGAGAACTTAATGATTAAAGAGTTTCTTTTGGAAACTCTTCTTTTTATTCTATAAGATCATTTTTTGGCATTTCAGCAATCATAGTGCATTTTCCATCGAAAAATCCTCCCTTTGCAATCTCTAAATTTTTTACGGTTACATTTCCTATAAGTTTGCCAGAAGGCTCTATCAAAAGATTGTTTTCACAGGTTACGTTACCAGTAACTACCCCCTCTATAACAGCATTTTTGCATGAGATATTTCCGGAGTAGTTTGAACTTTCACCTATAATTATGTCATCCATCCAATCTGTGTCACCCTGGATGGTTCCATCAATCTTGATGAGACCTTCACCATTAAGATTACCTACAATTTTGCATTCAACTCCAATTAAAGTTTGTATTTCGGGAGATTTTTTTATATCCCTTTCATTATTAAACATATGGCACCTCCTTAAATTTTTAAACTAAAAATGTATATAAAGTTAAAGACAAGTCAATAATAATAATGTAAATAGGAGTTAAACTCCTATAGCTAAAAACAATTTTTAGCTAAAACCCCCCATCCCCCTTTGGGCCGCTATGGCGGCCCTTTTATTTTTTTTCGTAAATAGCACTTATTCTTAATTGATTATTGCTTGCAGTATCTTCGTTTAGTATGACATTAAGAGTGTAATTTTTAGGAGAAGAGCTTGGATTTTTAGGAGTATTTTTTAGGTTGATGGTCCAGATTATTTCAGAGGGCTCGCCGTTTTTATTCCATTTTGTATCATGAAAATAGCCATCTTCAAACTTTATAGCCATACTTTCAGCACTTACTTTTCCTATTGCTGATAAGGCATTTCCGCTCAAACCAGAAAAGAATATGTTCGGCATATTCTCTTCACCATAAGGTAAAGATTCCATATACAAGATAAAGCTCTTTATTATGTTGCCGCCAGGTAATGCATCACTATTAAAACTATAATTTTTTAAAGCTTTATTTTTCAATATATAATATCCTAAATCAAGAGTACCTCTAGAGTAACTTCCAGAAATTATTTTAGGAGTTTTTCCATTATTATAATCTAAAAATCCTAAAATATTATTGTTTGTACATAATAAATCTTTAAAATTATCATCATCATATAAGAAAATATGTTGTATTGCAATGTTATCCTCGGATGATTGTAGATATATTTCAGGAATTCTATCTCTATCTGCGTCTAAAAATGTTATTTTTAATGGCCAAAGAGAATCATATTTTCCTAAAGAAGTTTTCTCATCTTTAGACTTTATCGGTATAGTTAAATTTCCGCTGCACATTTCCATATAATATTTTGTATCATTGGTTTTTATGTACAACACATCATTGCTTCCATCTCCATTAAAATCTTCTTTAAAACTGCTTTCTTTAGAACTTACAAGACTAAATGTATCTTTACTACTTTTTAAATATTTCACACCTAAAAGTAAAGCTAAAAGTGCTAATATAGATACTATGCATACTATTATTTTTATTAGATTTTTCTTTGTAATTACGACTACATTGAATTTCATAAAATACACCCCCATTAAATTATATGAGAGAATTTAATAATCCATGCCTTTATAAACAAGAGAATAATTTCATATAAAAAAAGAAGCCCTATTAAACTTTATTAAGATTAATAGGACTTCTTTTAAAAGCTAGATTATTTGCAAGAAGGACAAATTCCGTAGAAATATACTTTGTTACTTAAAATATCATAGTCTATATGGTCAGCAGCTTCTTTGTTAAGCTTATCAAAGCATATGCCTTCTATATCATCTACTCTGCCACATTTTACACATTGAATATGTGGATGTTTCCCGACATTACCGTCATATCTAAAGTTACCTTCACCTACATTTAGCTCTTGAACTAAATTTACTTCAACTAAAGTTTTTAGTGCTTTATATACAGTTGCAAGACTCATTGTTGGATAGTCTTCCTGTAAAGCTTTGTATATGGTTTCAGCAGAAGGATGCTCTTTGGTACTTTGAAGATATTTATAAACAGCTATTCTTTGAGGAGTTAATTTTAGTTTTTTCTCTTTAAAAATAGTTGTAATATTATCCATATTCTCACCTCATATTATTAGATATTTATATTATATAATAAGGATTATTATTTGTCAAAGAATATTGAGTAATATATATAATTAAAAAAATATATTGAAAATATAGAAAAAAGTGATATTTAAAATGAGTTAAGAAAAAAAGATATAATTTTTCCGAAAAATGTATTGAATTATTAATAATATCTGATAAAATTAAATTAGGCTGTTAAGAAATTAACAAATTTTATATCAATCCATGTTCAATTATTTTAATTTAAAGGCGGTGAAAACTGTCTTTAATTTTTTTTTATAATAAGCTAAAATTAATCTATGAGGATGGTGATGATATGATAAATTTAGAAAAAGGTTTATCTTTTGAAGAGTACATGAAGAATAAGGAGGAGCTTAGGGAAAGATATAGTAATACTGAATTATCAATAGGAGCTAAGGAAAGTATTAAAGAGCTTAAAGAGGGAAGACAAGTGTTGATATTTACAGAGGGATATTGCAAAGACTGCACTGCAACACTGCCTTTTATAAAAAGACTTGAAGAAGAAAATTCATTAATAAAGCTTCATGTATTTGGAATAAAGGATCAAGAAGACAATAGAAATTTTTTAGAGGAAGCTGTTGGAGAGGTTAGAATACCTAGTATTTTAGTGTTCGATGATGAAATGAATCCCAAAGGAGTATATATTGAAATTCCTAAAGAAATAAAAGAGAAGATTGCGTCAGCTCCTTTAGAGAAAAAGAGAATATATGTAGATGAATATCGAGAAGGTAGATACAATGACCTAATAGAGAAAGATCTTTTAGAGATTCTTATTTAAAACAAAAGGTAGAGTTCTAAACTCTACCTTTAAATTTTGTATCTATAAAATTTATTATAATAGTCAATGCATAGTCATATATAAAAGCAAAAACTATATATATAAGAGACAATATAAAGATGTTTAAAGCAAAGTTAAGAGGAAGCCCTAAAAGGCTGTATACACCGTATAGTAATCCTGCAGAACATATAAAAAATATAAGTTTTAATAGAATTTCAAGAACCGGTTTTCTTAAAGCTTCTACATAGTATTTTATAAATCCATATACTCCAAATAGCAATATGTAGTTTACTGCTGATGCATTTAAACCTAAAATTACAGCTAAAAGTCCTGAGGCACAATAAACTGCAAAAGAGTATTTAATACCTATAGTAAGTATGGAAAGTGGTATAATAGCAGATGCTACTGCAAGAAGTGTAAGCTTGTTTGTAGGGGCTATACTGCATATATATAGAATTAGTATTGTTAATGCAGTATACAGTCCTCCACGAGCAATTTTACTGCTTTTAATCATATTCAATCACCTCTAAATACAAGAAATCAAGTCACCACCCATGCATTCACAACAACAGTCTGCAATTATAAGGTTGCTGCAGCAGTCGCATGCGTTATTGGCACTATTACCACGAGTACCATAATAACTCTGTCTATAGTTTTGGGTACGCCTATTTAAAAAGTTTAAAGCCTGAGAATATTCTGCATTACTAGGGTCCATACGGTTAGCTTGAGATATATTATTGTAAGCTTCATCATGCCAGCCCTTTTGCATATAAATTACGCCCATAAGGTAGTGCCATTCTGCATTCTTATTAGAAATATTGCTTAGTTTGTACTCAGCAGAGGATAAATCTCCGCGCTGTATATCTTGTCTTATAGAATTAAAATCACCGTATCCGCTGCTAGTTTCATAATTACCAGAAGTATAGCTGCTATTAGAAGCAGAATTCTTTGAAAGATAATCATAAGCTTCGTTTAATTCCCTCATTTTTTCTTCTGCTAAATTTCTTAATGGATTATCTCCATACTGGTCTGGATGATATTTTTTTGCTAGTTCTCTATAGGCTTTTTTGATTTCATCTTGAGAAGCCCCTTCTTTTATTCCAAGTACTTCATAAGGGTTAGTCATTATGTATCACTCCTTTAGTTAATCGTTCTGTTTGTTCCATTATTCCTAAATGAACTATATTGAGTAGTAGGTCTTTATTTTTCTGTAGAGGAAGCTTTTCCAAATGATATAGGCATTCTGATCCGCAATTTATAAGAAGAAAATTAATTTTCTCAGCTATACAGGATTTGAAATCGCTAAAAGGAAGATTTTCAGTGTTATACACTTCATTTATAGCGTTAAATTTGTTTTCGCTGATATCTTTTTCTAAATCATCCATAGCATCAATTAGATAAATCCATCTCCCAAGGTTATAGCCTAAGGAATAAAGGTGTTTTTTATCTTTATCATCGCCATTATAGTGAGGGTATGAAGAAAGAACCACAGCCGTAAGGGTACTGAATGGATCACATATCTCATCTATAGAAGTTATTTTGGATGATTCCAATCTAGATAATTCCATAAGTTCATAATAAATCTCTAGATTTATACTTCCTATTTCATTTGAGTAGTTGTTGACTTTAGACTTCAACAGAGAACTTAAAGCTTTACTCTTTAAATTGTTATCATCTTTAACATCATCCAAAAGCTTATAATAAAATAAGCTTACATTCATATGAGCACTATATTCTAGTGCAAAATTAGAGCATACAAGAGATTTTTTCTTTGTTGGATGAGTGGGACAAATTATTTTTTTATAATTAATAGAATCCTCTGTAAGAGAATCTAATAATATTGCGAGGAATGTCATATCATAGTTTAAGCATAAGCGTGGAAGATTTCCATAAAGCTTTTTTATGCTATGGCATAAACCGCAATAATATGCTTTAAACTTTTCAAAATCTTTAACTTTAAGTTCTGGAATACATGGTTTTACATATCCAAACATTAAGTATCTCCTTTAGTTAAGGTTAATTTATGTCTTATTTCATATTATCATAAATAGAAGACAAAATGAAATTCTTTTAAATAAATTCAAGGAATATTAATTTATAATAGAGACATATATTTGTAATATATACATATAAAAGTTTATATAAAATTTTCTGATAATATTGAAAAATTATATTTACTAATTTAAAAAACTATGTTAAACTAAAAACATAAAGAATGTTAAAAAAATAACTAACTAATAGGGGGAAATATAAATGAGTAAATATAAAGTTGGAGACGAATTAATAATAGTAAGAGATGCTGCAGAAGACACTAAAAAGCTTAATGAAATGACAAAGCTTGAAATGAAAGGTGATTTTGCTCAAATTACTTGGGGTATAAAAGTTGAAAAGGTTGAGTATGACAAGCCTCATGTAGTGGTAACTTATAAGAATGCTTTTGGAGAGACAAACAAAGTATATGCACAATGTCTTGATGCAGCGAATTTCGATACTGAAAAAGTTTTAGAAAAAGCATTATTAAAAGCATTTCAAAATGAAATTATTGAAATAACATGCAGAAAAACTTTAAAATGCGATTTATAATAAAAATTGAGGAATTATTCTAGGACTCTTATTTTAAAGTATTAGAATAATTCCTATGTTTTTATTAGCAGTAACGAGTTGACATAAATTTATTAAGATAGTAGTATTAAAGTATTAAGATTATTGTAAAGTTAAGATATTGTATTAAAAGGGAGTAACCGCCTATATTTATAGGATTATAAAGTCAACATACTGGTTTAAATAAACCTGGCTTTATATTGATTTACGTCAAGGTGAGACTTTTAGCACAAATAGTTTTTGATAGCTATTTTGTGCTAAAAGTCTTTTTTTATTGTATAAAGGAGAGATGAAAATGAATTTATTATCACTAATATTAACGGCTTTTGGACTATCTATGGACGCTTTTGCAGTGTCTATAACTAATGGAATGAGAATGAAAAAAATAACAAATAAGAATGCAGCAAAGGTGGCTCTTTATATGGGGGGATTTCAAGGGCTTATGCCTGCAATTGGATGGGCATTGGGATTGGGATTTAAGGATTATATCACAAGCATAGATCATTGGATTGCTCTAATTTTACTTAGCATAATAGGTGGGAAGATGATTTATGAAGCAATGCAAGACAAAAAACATCCAGAAGAATATAAAGAAAATAAAAGCAAAGATGAAGATACTGATTCAAAAGTTAATAATGAAAAACTTGTGAGTAATAAAGAACTGTTACTGTTAGCTATAGCTACAAGCATTGATGCTCTAGCTGTAGGCGTAAGTTTTGCTTTTTTAAATATTTCTATAGTATCCTCAGCATTGATAATAGCAATAATAACTTTTATAATGTGTTTTATAGGAGTAAAGATGGGAAAGAAATGTGGATCATTCCTTAAAGATAAAGCTGAAATAATAGGAGGCATTATTCTTATATTGATAGGAATAAACATATTTCTGGAGCATACTAATTTTTTAGGACTTATTTAATTGGAAATAAATATAAAAAGATGCAATAACTTCTTTAGTTTTGCGTCTTTTTATTATAGAGGAATAAAAATATTAAAGAATTGATTATTTACTTTGATTTTTTAGAAAATTCTAATATAATGTAGTCAGGGGAATTAATAAGAACAGGGGTGATGACGATGAGTAATTGTCCTTTTTTATCAACAAATAGAGAAAGTGTACAATGTTTTAAAACCTGTGCTTTCTATGATAAAGGGGAAGAATGTCCATTCAAACTTTATTTAGATAGGGATGACTTTAAAGGAAGTTTTTCTCATATATTAAATGATGAATCATTATTTATAGAATCAGATGATGAGGATATGTTAGCATTATAATTTTAAAGAAAAAAGAGTGTATATTGCTTAATTCAATATACACTCCTTTCATATAAAGACTACTCTTCAAAGTTTGATGATAAGTTATGTAAAAGTGAATGCTTTAAATCCCATAAATCCTTAGACAGATCTACATAATACGTATGAGGATTTTCAAATCTTAAAACCTCAGGCCAAAGTTTTGATGTTTCTTTTTGAGAAAACTCTTTGATTTCTAATACAGATGGACTAGTATAAACAGCTTTACCATGATCAAATATCTTAACTAAAAGTTCTTTGACATAGTAATTTTTAACTTTCTTTCTTTTCCATGTGTATACTGGGTTAAATAATTCTAAAGGTTGGGACTCATCTACAATTTCAGAATTTAAAGCTAATAAATCAGCTATAGCCATATGCGATTTTTTATCAAAGACTCTGTAAATCTTTTTAAATCCTGGGTTAGTTATTTTTTCTTCATTTTCACTAATCTTTATTTTAGGTACTATGGTAGAGCCATTTTCTATAGCAGAAAGTTTGTATACACCACCGAATACTGGTTCCGATTTTGCAGTTATAAGTCTTTCACCAACTCCAAAGGAATCAACTTTAGCCCCTTGAGCAATTACGTCCGATATTATATATTCATCAAGAGAGTTAGAGATTACAATTTTACAATCTTCATATCCAGCTGCATCTAAAAGTTCTCTACAGCAATTTGTAAGATAAGTTATATCTCCACTATCTATTCTTATTCCTTTTGGTCTTATACCCATAGGCTTCAATATTTCATCAAATACTTTTATAGCATTTGGAATTCCTGATTTGAGTACGTTATAAGTATCTACCAAAAGCACGCAGTTATCAGGATATGTTTCTGCCCAACATTTAAAGGCATCATATTCATTATCAAAAAGCTGAACCCAACTATGAGCCATTGTACCCACTGCAGGAACATCAAACATTTCATCAGCTATAGTACATGCAGTAGAAGAACATCCTCCTATCATAGCAGCTCTCGCTCCATATATAGCACCGTCATAGCCCTGAGCACGTCTTGATCCAAATTCCATTACAGGTCTTCCTTGAGCAGCTCTGCAGATTCTATTAGCTTTTGTAGCTATGAGAGTCTGGTGGTTGACTGTAAGGAGTATCATAGTTTCAATGAACTGAGCTTGAATAACTGGACCCTTTACAACAACTAGGGGTTCGCTTGGAAAGACTGGATTCCCTTCTGGAATAGCCCAAACATCGCATACGAATTCAAAGTTTTTTAAGTAATCAAGGAATTCTTCTGAAAAAGTATTTTTACTTTTTAAATACTCTATATCATCTTCAGTAAACTTTAAATCAGATAAATATTCTATAAGCTGCTCTACGCCAGCCATTATGCAGTAACCGCCGCCATCAGGCACACGTCTAAAAAACATATCGAAATACGCTATTTTATTTGCAACTCCATTATCAAAATACCCGTTACCCATAGTAAGTTCATAAAAATCAACTAACATGGTAAGATTTCTTTCGTTTCTTACGTTGAATCTATTCATATCTCAAATCTCCTCTTAAATTAAGCATATTAAATTATATTTATTGTAATACTTAGTCAAAATTATTACAATATATTTTGTGCTATATATGTGGAGATATGGCTATAATCAAAGATAAAGGGTTTTAAAGAGAGGTTTTTTTATGCAATTAGACATGAGTCAAAAAGAAGCTATATTGACTTCAAATAAAAAGGTATTAGTAGTTGCAGCACCAGGTTCTGGGAAAACAACGGTTATTATAAACAGGGTTGCGCATCTTATTTATGATAAAAAAGTAAATCCACACAATATAATAGTTATAACTTTTACTAAAGCAGCAGCTCAGAATATGAAAGATAGATATAAAGCACAGTTTGGGGCAAATACTCCTTTTTTTGGAACTTTTCACGCATTGTGCTATAAGATACTTACAAGAATAATAGGGGAAATAAAGATAATAGAGTCTTCTATAAGCTATAGAATAGTGAAGAGTGTATTAGAGAAATATATAGATGATATAGGTGAGGAAAAGATAAAAGAAGCATTAAACAATATCTCTCTTTTTAAATGTAGTTTTAAATCCATAGATGAATTTGAAAGTTCTATAGATAAAGAAATTTTTAAAGAGTGTTATGAAGAGTACGAGAGGTACAAAGCTAAAGAGAGTCTTATAGATTTTGATGATATGCAGCTTATGGTAAAGGATTTTATGGATAAGACTCCTGGAATGGCAGAAAAATATAAAAGATTATTTAAATATATTTTGGTAGATGAATTTCAAGACTGCGATGATATACAGATATATCTTTTGAAGCTTTTTTCAGATAGAAATGAAAATAGTCTCTTTGTCGTGGGAGATGAGGATCAATGTATTTATAGCTTTAGAGGATCCAAGCCTCAATACATGGTGAACTTTTCAAAAGAATTTTTAGGAGGAGTAAAATATTATTTAGATTGCAATTATAGAAGTAAAAAAAATATTGTTGAAATTTCTAAAAGTCTTATTAAGAATAATAAATTAAGAAATCATAAAAATATAAATTATTTTAAAAAAGAAGATGGAATAATAAGATATATGACCCCTGTTAACGAAAATTTAGAGGGGGAGTATATAATAGATAATATAGTTGGAGAACATAATAAAAATGGAGTGAAGTATAGCTGTAATGCAGTCTTATACAGGACCAATCTTGAAAGTAGGAGCATAATAGATATATGTATCAGAAAAAAAGTGCCGTTTCTTTTACTAGATAAGGAATATAATTTTTTTAATCACTTTATTTGTCAAGATATAATAGCTTATTTGAATTTGTCATTAAATCCATATGACAGGACAAGTTTTTTAAGAGTAATAAATAAACCTTTTAGATATGTGAGCAAAAATACTTTAGATGGATTAAAAAAGTATGCTTACGAAGATAACTGCTTTAATATAATAAAAACAGTTCAGGACATGGCTCCGTTTCAACTAAAAGTTTTTGAAGGATTATCTAAAGAAATAGCTGCATTAAATAAGATGTCTCTTAAAAGTGCTGTTAGCTATGTATTAACTGATCTTGGGTATATGGATTATTTAAGAGAGTATAGTTTAAAATTTAAAATAGCATTAAGTGATTTAGAAGATATAGTTGAGGAGTTTAGAGCTTCTTTAGAAGGATATAATGCTATAGCTATGTTTTTAGGACATGTGATTGAGGTTAAGGAGGAGCTAAAAAAACATTCTAAGAATTCTAAAGAAGATGCTGTAATTCTTAGTACTATACATGGAGTAAAAGGAATGGAATTTAAAAATGTCTACATAATAAATTGCTCTGAAGAATATATACCTCATAAGAGAAGTGCAGAGGATGAGAATAACATAGAAGAGGAAAGACGATTATTTTATGTGGCTATAACAAGGGCTATAGAAGGACTTTATTTATTTTCACCTAAAAATATAAGAGGAAAGAGCATTAAACCATCATATTTTATTGATGAGTGTAGCATAAAAGAAGAAATAGGATATGGTGATTATAAAATAGGAAATGCTGTTACTCATAAAGCTTTTGGGCAAGGGATTATTAAGGAACTTAATGACAACACAATAGTGATAGATTTTGGGGGAATAACAAGGACTTTTAATTTTTCAATACTTGTAAACAGCAATCTTTTGGAGCTAAATTAAAAAATAGTTAAAAATATACAGGTTATAGTGATATACTATTTGAAAATATATCTCTAATATGATATACTAATGTTGTGTGCGAAGTTGTAAAGAAGGGGGAATTGATTTAAATTGATAGCCTTTAAAAAGATGTGGGAAGATGTAAATTATATTATGATGAATAATAAGGAGTTAGGAATAGATGTTGTAGACAACTGCAGTGGAGAATTTGCTATTAAGAATTCAGGGGAGTCTATAATATTTTTGACCAAAGAAGATTTTGTTGATGTATGGTGTCATATGCAGTATTACAATAAAGTTTTCAAAGGAGAAAACTTTAATATAAAAGAAGAGGTAGCTGACTGTATTTACAGTATAATAAGAGAGCTTCCTTATATAAAAGAAGAAGATAATGAATTAACTATTAATATGTAATCTAATGTTATTGAATAAGATAAAATAATGATATATAATTCTAATTAAAAGCTCATATTCCTAGAATATGAGCTTTTAAATTGCCTTACATAGTAAAAATATGAGGAGATGAATTATGAAGAATATAGATTTTTTAAAAGAGGCCAAATCTATAGAAAAGGAGATAATATCCATAAGAAGAGATCTACATGAGTATCCGGAGCTTGGCTTTGAAGAATATAGAACCAATGAAAAAATAAGAGAGTTTTTAGATAAAGAAAATATTCCTTATGAAGTAGTATCGAAGACAGGTGTATGTGCCTTAATAGAAGGTGGAAAACCTGGCAAGACCGTTGCTTTGAGGGGGGATATGGATGGACTTCCTCTTAATGATAGAAAGGAAGTTGAATATAAGTCAAAAATACAAGGAAAGATGCATGGATGTGGTCATGATGCCCATACATCTATATTACTAGGAGTAGCTAAGGTATTAAATTCTCACAAAGAAGATCTAAAAGGAAATGTTAAACTTTTATTTGAACCAGCAGAAGAGACTGTTGGAGGAGCAAGATTTATGATTGAAGAGGGAGTTCTTGAAAATCCTCATGTAGATGCATGTTTTGGACTTCATGTATCAGAGAGCATAAATGCAGGAAAAATAGGACTAAGATATGGAGTATTTAATGCTGCATCAAATCCTTTTAATATAAAAATAAAGGGAAAGGGAGGTCATGGAGCTCATCCAAATGACACTATTGACCCTATAGTGATAGCAAGTCAAGTCGTGGTAGCTCTTCAAACCATAGTTTCAAGAGAAGTATTACCTGCATCTCCAGCTGTAGTTACCATTGGTTCATTTAATGGAGGTACTGCTCAAAATATAATTCCAGAAGAAGTTACGCTAAAAGGAATAATACGAACTATGACATCAGAAGACAGAGAGATGGCAAAGAGAAGACTTGTAGAGATAACTGAAGGCATATGCACTGCAATGAGGGGAAAGGCAGAAATAGAAATAGAAGAAAGCTATCCATGTCTTTATAATGATGATTCTATACTGAATTATGTGAGAGAAAGTTCAGAAGAGATTTTGGGGAAGAATTCTATAGAGATGCTTCAATATCCAAGTATGGGAGTTGAAAGCTTTGCTTATTTTTCTAATGAAAGACCAAGTGCTTTTTATTTCTTAGGTGTTAGAAATAGCGACAAGGGTATAGTAAATCCAGCGCATGGATCATTATTTGATATAGATGAAAGTGCTCTAGCTTATGGTGTAGCACTTCAAGCTCTGAATGCATTTAATTATTTGACAAGAACTTAAAATAATATTATGCTAAAGAAATGTGAATAGCGAATAAATACTACAACTTAAACCTTAAATTAGGAGTGATTTTGTGAATATAACAATTGGTCAAAATGAAGCGGGACAGAGAATAGATAAATTTCTTAGAAAGTTACTTAAAGATATACCGTTAAGTGCTATATATAAGACTATAAGAAAAGGCAATGTAAAAGTAAATGGTAAAAAGTGCAAAGAGAAATACTTTTTGCAAGAGGGTGATGAAGTTGTAATACGTTATATAGAAACATCAACTCAAAAGAAAGAAACATTCCAAAAGGTAGACGCTAATTTTAAGGTTACCTTTGATGATGAAAATATTTTGATAGTAGAAAAATGGCCAGGAGTGTTAGTTCATTCTGATAAAAAGGGAGGAGACCCTACACTTACTGATTATGTTTTATCTTATTTAGAAGAAAAGGGAGACTATATTTCAGAAAAAGAACTTACATTTACACCAGCTCCATGTAATAGACTTGATAGAAATACATCAGGTGTAGTTATATTTGGAAAGAATTTTGAAAGCTTAAAGCTTTTAAATGAAATGATTAGAGAACGTACTGTAGAAAAGTACTATATGTGTCTTGTGAAAGGTAAAATAAAATCAGGTTTATATAAGGGATATATATGTAAAGATGAAAAGAGCAATATTTCAAGGGTTTATGATAAACCAAAGATAGGTAGTAAAGAAATAGAAATGGAAGTTAATCTTATTGAAACTAACGGATTATTCTCATTGTTAGAAATAAGACTTATAACTGGAAGAAGCCATCAGATAAGAGCTCACTTATCTTCTATGGGAAATCCTATAGTAGGGGATACAAAGTATGGAGATAAAAAACTAAATAGCTTCTTCTTTAATAAATTTGGACTGGATTACCAGTATCTATATGCGTATAAATTAGTATTTAAAGATTGCAAAGGAAGATTGGATTATATGACAAACAAAACCATAGCAGAATCCCTTCCACCTATGTTTAAGAAAATAAAGAAAGATGTCTTTAAATTTTAAAATAAGAAGGAGATAGTTATGAAGGAGCAGTCTACTACCAAGGGATTTGCTGTGCTATCCTTAGCGGGAATAATAGTAAAGATTATATCTTTAGCTTATGTGCCATTTCTTATTAAAGCTATAGGTAAAGAAGGCTACGGCGTATACGCCGCAGCCTATGAAATTTTTACACTTATGTATGTTGTAACTAATTCTGGCATGCAGACCGCCATAAGCAAACAGGTTTCTGAGTTGATAGCTTTAGATAATCCAAAAGATGCACTTAAAACTTTTAAACTCGCCAGATCCATATTGCTTTTAACAGGATTTGCAGTGGCGATGATAATGATAATATTTGCAAAACCATTTGCAGTAATGACTGACAATAATGATGCTGTTATAGCTATAATGAGTCTTGCACCAGCCATAATGATAACATCGGTATTAGCAGCTTATAAGGGGTATTTTCAAGGAAGAAGTATAATGACTCCAACAGCAATTTCACAGATAATAGAACAGCTATTAAATGTGCCAGTGAGTTTATTATTTGCATACGTTTTATATAAACAAGGAGTAGAGTACGGAGCAGCAGGAGGAACAATAGGAACCACTATTGGAGCATTAGCAGCATGTATTTTCCTAATATATGTATACAAAAAGAATAGAATAAAGATTCATAGAAGCAATAATAAAGAATCAGAAGTAAAGGTTGTAAGACATAGCAATAAAGAACTTGTAAAAAGATTATTCAAATATGGAATTCCTATAACTTTAAGCTCAGGACTTCAGTATTTTGGATCAGTCATAGATATGGCTGTGGTAAAAAATCGTCTTAAAGTAGCTGGATTTCTTTTAGATTCAGAAAGAAATATAAAATTTGCAAGTTTAAGCCAATATAGAACGCTTATAAATGTTCCGCTTACTATAATAGCAGCTTTAAGCTCAGCAGTTATTCCTGCTATTTCAAGAGCTGTAGTTTTAAAAGATAAGAAAGAAATGAAAGAAAAGATAACTTTTGCATTCAAAACCAGTTATATGGTTTCAATACCATGTGCAGTAGGCCTTGCGGTTCTAAGCAAAAGTATATATGATTTCATCTACATAGGAGATTCTTCAGGATATGAACTTATGATGTACGGCTCTATAGCTATAGTATTTATGTCAATAGTTCAAATCCAAACGGTAATTCTTCAATGCGTAAACAAGCTTTACGCAGTATTGCTATCTTTAGCAATAGGAATAGGAGCAAAGCTTTTATCAAATTATTTCTTGATAGCAATGCCTTCTGTAAACATAAATGGAGCAATCATAGGAACAATTTTAAGTTATTTAATTCCTATGATTATAAATCATAGGATAATGCAGAACTCATTAAAAATAAGAATTGGAATAATAAGTACTGCTATAAAACCATTTATATCTGCAGCGCTTATGGGTGTTGTGGTGTATATTTGCAACGCAAATCTTTCATGGATTTTCTCGATTATGGGAAATGGATACCTTATGAGAGCTATACCTACCCTAACATCAGTATTCATAGGTGTGGTTGTTTATACTTATGGATTAGTGCTTACTGGAGGAATAACTAGAAAGGATTTAAATTCTTTTTCACCTAGAATTGTAAAGATTATGCCAAAAGGATTAAAAAGGAGATTAAGATAGGGAATAAAAAACACCACTTTCTATTGATGTGATTCCCATAAGTTAGATTTTTAAGTCTAACTTTTGGGGTCGGTACATTCATAAGAGTGGTGTTTTTTTATATTATATTTTAATATTTTTTTGTCTTTAAATTTACCATTGCAAGTGGTGTAAAGGCAAAACCTAAAATTATGAAAAATGGTTTTGGAACTGATGGAAACAATGAAATACATATTCTTAGTGTAAAAAAGCATAATATCCCAAGCAATATTACATATATAAAATTCATTATGCTTATATTTAAAGTTATATTTTTATTTATTTCTTTAAGGTTTAAAATAAGCATCAATATAGCAGAAGCTAATATTGCAATTCCAAAAGCATATACATTTATCTGAGGTATCCCTGCTAATACATATAAAAATACAAGTTCTAAACAAGAAGACATTATGGAGTTTTTCAATACCAAATTTTGTTTGCCAAGTCCATTTAAAATTCCAACTGAGGCATTAGCCACAAATGAGATTGGTGGACATAATGCTGCAAAAGCAATAAACTGTCCTAGGTCTCTTCTCTTAAAAAACATATATCCTAAATCTTCAGGCATATTCCAAGCTACTGCTAGGGTACATAAGCCAAGTATCATAGCAATTTTTAAAACTTCTTTTATTCTATTAGAGGCTAAAAAATAATCCTTTTTATTCATAAGCTTAGAAAGGTTTGGAATAAGGAGGGTTATAAGTGATCCTACCACAAGCATAGGAAATACAACAATATTCATGGACATTCCAGAAAATTTTCCTATGGCATTTAAAGCAGCAGAATATTCTAAACCGGCGGCAACGAGTCTTCGTGGAAGTATTAAAGTTGCTAAAGTGTCTAATACTGTAGTGGATAAACCATTAAGACACAAGGGAAACGATATTATAAGAACATTAAAGGCAAGCTGAACTCTACCTTCTTTGTAAATACAGCCTCCTTTTAAAGGACGTACATACTTTTTGTAGTAAATGTATAAAAAAATAAGACTAACAAATTCGCCTATAACTAATGTTATGTAAGCTAAAGCTACTGAGTTTTCTAATGATTTTACACCGAAGTGAAAAAGGAGTGCTAAAATAACAAAAACTCTTAATGCTTTTTCTCCAATATCTATTATAGCAGGTACTAGAATTTGTGATGTACCATAAAAGAAACCTTTTATTATATTGGATAGACATATGAAAATCATAGCAGGTGTTATGATTCTTAGTGCCAAAATTGTTCTGCTATCTTTTATTAGGTAGTTAGCTATTTGAGGAGCAAATATAAATACTAAAACAGCTACAATTAAAGCCCATATTATATTGAAGGAAAAAGTTGTTCTTATAGTTTTTCTCAAATTATAGTAATCGTGAGTATCATAATAAACAGCAGATAATTTTGAAATAGCTGTTATTACACCTCCACACATGAGACATATAAAAAGATTATATAAGGGCATAACAAGTCCATATAATGCCATACCTTCAGCGCCAAGAAGACGTGAAAGTATTATGGAAAATATAAAGCCTAATATACCTGTTGTGAGGTTTGAAAGAATCAAAAAAAATGAATTCTTATAAAAGTTATCACTCATTAAATCCTCCTTGAAAGTAATACAATAATTAATATTCTTTATATCTAAAGAATATTACAAATAGATTTTTTGCTGCCTTTAGAACATTAAGTAATTATTTTAGAATTATAAAAATATATATAATTAATGTAATAATTGGTGTAAAGGGGTTTACGGTGAAAAAGATATTTTCTAAGATTATAGCGGGTGTCATCATAGTTGGAATGGTATTAGTACTTGGAAAGGCGTATACATCTCCAACAATGAACATAAAAAATAAAGATATGGAATGGAACATAATTTATAAAGGGCTTAAAGATAGTAGGGATTTTACAATTGATGATGAGGATAATACTTTTATAGCTTTTAGAAATAAAATACAAATGATAGATTCTTTAGGACAGAGTAGAATAATATATGAAAACAAAGATTTAGATATATATGATATAGAATATTTTAAAGGTAATATATATATATCTACAGACAATAGAATATTATCATTAAACATTAAAAGTGGAGATATAAAGGAGATACTGAAAGATATACCTAATAAAGGTGATTATAAAAAAATTTCTTTAATTGCATCTGGCAATAAGCTTTATGCATCAATAGGAGCAGCTACTAATTCAGGTGTTGTAGGTGAGGATAATGATTGGATAAAAGATGACCCATATTTCCATGATACAACACCTATAGATATAGTGGTCAGAGGAAAAAATTTTAATAATGGTAACACAGGCGCATATTCATCGTATAATACTAAGGTTAAAGAAGACGACGTTATAAAAGCTTCTATGCCAGCTAATGCTTCATTGATAAGTTATGATTTTTCTACTGAGAAATGGAACCTTTACTGCTATGGAGTAAGAAATATTGATAGCATGGATTATAATTCTAATGGAGAAATATATGGAACAGTAGGTGGAATTGAACCTAGAGGGGTAAGAGGAATAGAAGGAGATAGTGATTATATATATGAGTTTAAAAGTGGAAAGTGGTATGGATGGCCTGATTATAGTGGAGGAGATCCTATAATATCACCAAGGTTTATAAGCAGTACAAATGAAGCTATGGAATATATAATAAAAAAACATCCTACAAAAAATCCAGAGGTGCCATACTATCAACATAGTTCTTTGACTGCGTTAGGAACCATGGCTGTAGATAGAAATGGAATTCTTGGGGAAAAGGACAGTATTTATTTTTATGATAGACAGGATAAAGTTATATATACTTTAGAAAAGAAAGGTACAGCAAAAGAGAAGATAAAGCTTAGTAATGGAGATATAAATGCATTGAAATTTACTGAGGAATCATTAAGAGTTTTAGATGGAGAAACTGGAGTTTTATATGATATAACAAAGGCCAAAAGCAGTATTATAAATCCTATGAATAATTCAACATTGTATGGGAGTATTATTATAATAGTATCTATGATTGTAGCTTTTGCTTGGAAAATAAGGAGAAGAAGATAGAATCAATAGGATAATTCTGGAAGGAATTATCCTGTTTTTATTGAATTAATTAGTAGGGGTGATAGTATGAAAGAATATATAATAGATTTAAGAAACATAAGTTTAAAAGGAAATGTCCTAGATGTTTCAAATAATAATTATGATATAGTATACAGTTTGTTTAAAGAAACTTTTCAAGAGGTATCCGTGGACTATGTTGAGGAAAAGAGTGAACTTGTAGAGGAGGAGTTTTACCATAATGTCATAATGTTTTTTTATCTAGGCAGATTATGGACGAATGGAGACAGAGGTAATATAATCAGAGGTATATTAAAAAATATTAAACCTGAAGGAGAACTGCTTTTATGGGATATAGATAAAAAATATGGAGAAACTTTTAATGGAAAGATAATCACCCTTTTACCAAATGATAAGAAAAAGGAAATTATAGTTAAAGATTATAATCCACTTAAAGAAATCAGAAAGGAAACCGTAGAGAGGCTGATAACTCCATATTTTGATATAGAAGAGCAGAAGTCCTGGGGGGATATATATTATATACGAGCAAAGAAGAAGGGAATTGATTTACATGAAGACATTACTAGTAGGAATAAATTCAAAGTTCATACACAGCAACTTGGCGGTAAGATACTTAAAGGCATACACAAAGAAGCTGAATTACGAATCAGAAATTTTAGAAGTTACAATAAATGATTCCATAGAAAATATAGTTAGAGCTATAATACTAAAAAAGCCTAATATAGTAGGCTTTTCTACATATATATGGAATTTAGAATATGTTGAGAAAATATCTAGAATAATAAAAGAAATAGATAGTAACATAGAGATTTTTTATGGAGGTCCTGAAGTTAGTTATGATAGTTTAAGTTTTCTAAGTAATAGCGCTGGAGATTATGTAATTGAAGGGGAAGGCGAAGAAACATTTTATGAATTTATGAAAAATAAAATAAACGGAGATTCTTTAAATAGTATAAAAGGACTTTATATAAAAAATCAAGATGGAAGTATAAATTATGCAGGTCAAAGGGCTCTTATAGACATGAATTCTATAGTATTTCCATATAATGATAAAGACGACCTAAAAAATAAAATAGTATACTATGAAGCATCAAGAGGATGCCCATTTAGATGCAAGTACTGCCTTTCATCAACAACTCATGGAGTTAGATTTTTGCCCGTTGAAAGAGTGAAAAGAGAACTCAAATTTCTTATAGACCAAGATGTTAAACTAATAAAGTTTGTAGATAGAACTTTCAACTGTAATTCAAAATTTGCCATGGAGATTTGGAGATTTTTAATAGAAGAAGGAAGCAATACATGTTTTCACTTTGAAATATCTGCAGATATATTAAAGCATGAAGAGATAGAACTTTTAGCAAAAGCTAAAAATGGTCAGTTTCAATTTGAAGTTGGAGTGCAAACTACAAACAATGAAGTATTAAAAAATATAAATAGATTTGTGAATTTTGATGACATAAAAGAGAAGGTAATTGAACTTGAATCTATAAAAAATATAAAGCAGCATTTAGATCTTATAGCAGGTCTTCCGGGAGAAGATTTAAACTCTTTCAAAAAATCCTTTGATGATGTATATTCTATAAAGCCTGAAGAGATACAGCTTGGATTCTTAAAACTTTTAAAAGGATCTTCTATGAGAGAAGAAGCTGAAAAATGGGGTATGAAATTTTCTCCGTATCCACCATATGAAATTTTAAGAACAAATGATATAAGCTATGAAGAAATACTTATTTTGAAGAATACTGAAAAGGTAGTTGATAAATACTACAATTCAAGAAAGTTTACTAATATAATAAATTTTCTTATCAAAAAGTGGGATAGTCCTTTTAGATTTTTTTATGAACTAGGACAGTACTTTTATGATAAAGGATATTTTAATATAAACATTTCGAATAATGAATACTATAAAGTATTTTTAGATTTTAATATGGAAATGCTAAGAGAGGATGAAGAACCTTTAAAATCTATAGTTCGTTATGATTATTTAAGTTTTAATAAAAAACGAGGCATACCAGATTTCTTGAAAAGTGATATTACAAAAACCGAAGAGAGAGTGATAAAAGAAAATATAAAAAATGATATAGGCACTTGGGATAATTCGTGGACTATAGACAAATTTGTGATTGACATGGAAGAGTTTGAAAAAAACAAAAAAGTGATTATTAAGAATATTTACACAATTTTTAAAGGAATTGATCGAATCTTTGTAGAATACTAGGAGAGGGTAAAGTTGTTCAAAAAATATTAATTAAATTCTTATTGAACTTAGATTCAAAACGATATATAATATGAATAACTCGTATTCAATACCATATTAAGTATTAATTAATATTGGGGGATTTCAATATAAAGGTGGTGATATATGTGGCATTAGAAGCTATAAAGGACATCAGGCAAACTGAAGAAAAAGCAGAAGAAACTATAAGACTAGCAAGAGAGCAAGCAAAAGACATAATTAAAAATGCTGGAATTAAAGCTAAAGAGAAATATGATGAAATTATATTATCAGGGAAAAATGATGTTAAAGTCATCATAGAATCAAAAGAAGAAGAAGGTATAAAGCAGTCATCGCCTATACTAGAAAAAGGCAATGTTGAAAAAGAAGATATTTTAAATCTTAATGAAGAGAAACTACAGAAAGCTGTAAATTTAGTGGTTGAAAGGATAGTGAATATAAATGGCAATAGTTAAGATGAGCAAATTCACATTATTCACCTTTGAATCACAAAAGGAAGAACTTTTAAGTAAGCTTCAAAACTTTGAAAAGGTTCAGTTCATAGATTTAAGAGAAAAGAGAGAAGATGACTTAAGCTTCTTTAATCCTTTAGATGAGAAAAAAGATCTCTCAGAGGTTCAAGGAGATTTAGCTAAAGTCAAATTCGCACTAGATTCACTTCATCCTTATGCTGAAAAAGAAAATGCATTGAAATCTCTCAAAGAGGGTAAAGAAGAATTTACCTACAATGAATTGAGGGAAAGAGCTGAAAAGAGTAATTGGAAAGATATATATCTTTCTATAAAATCTATGGATGATAGCTTAAATAGTATAAAAAATGAAGTGAGTAAGCTTAAAGGTCAAGGAGAGGAATTACTTCCTTGGGAGAACCTAGATGTATCCTTTGGTGATTTAGGAGCAACAGCAAATATTATTTCCTTTGTTGGAACTATTCCCAAAGCATTTATAGATGGATTTATGGAAAAGTTCGACAGTGAAATTCCTTGCTCATATGTAGAAAAAGTAAGTGAAGTTAAAGGAGAAGGATATCTTATAATAATAGTTCATAAAGACTATGAAAAAGAAGCAAATGAAATCTTAAAAACCTTTAGCTTTAATAAGTCAAGCATATCTGAAAAAGGTGTGCCAAGAGAAATTATAAATGATATAGGGGAGAAGATAAAAAATCTTTACCTAAAAGAAGATGAATTAAAGAATAAACTTAAAGAGGCAAGCTCTAATATAGAGGAATTAGAAGTAGCTTATGAATACTTAAGCAATGAAGAGTTAAAGGTTTCAGCTTCGGAAAATTTCTTAGAGAGTCCAAATGTGGTAGCTATAAGTGGATGGATACCAACAGAAGATAGGGATGAATTTATAAAATCTATCGAAAAGGTAGTTGGAAATAATTATTATATAGAGCTAGAAGAAGCCGAGTATGGTGATACAGAAGTTCCTGTAGCACTAAAAAATAATAAAGTTGTTTCAGCTTTCCAATCAATAACAGAGATGTATAGTACACCAAAATATAGTGAGATGGATCCAACACCTATTATGACACCATTTTATTTATTGTTCTTTGGAATGATGCTTGCAGATGCAGGTTATGGAATATTAATGTTTATAGCATCACTTATAGCTCTTAAAAAGTTTAATTTAGATGAGAAGAAAGCAAATTTTGCTAGATTCTTCATGTATCTTGGAATACCTACTACTGTAGTTGGTATTATATACGGCTCATATTTTGGAGATATATTAAAACCATATGGTGTTAAAGGTCTTGTAGATCCAGCAACTGATATTATGACAATTTTTGCAGCATCATTGGCAATAGGTGTGTTCCAAATATTTGTAGGATTAGGAGCAAAAGCTTATATGCTTATAAAACAGAAGCAATATTTATATGCCTTTTTTGATGTAGGCTCTTGGTACATGACACTTGGTGGAGCATTACTTTTAGCAGGAAGTCTAGTTGGTTTTCCAAGTGGAATAGTATCCTTTGGTAAATGGATTATGATAGCTGGAATGATTATTATCGTTCTAACTCAAGGAAGAGACAATAAAAGTATTGGTGCAAAGTTAGCTGCAGGCTTATATGCATTATATGGATTAAGTGGCTATGTTGGAGATATAATTTCCTATTCAAGACTTATGGCCTTAGGACTTGCAGGTGGGTTCATAGGCTCAGCATTTAACCTTATGATTGGAATGATAGGAAATCCGATTGCAAAAATAATTTTTGGATCTTTGATATTTGTAGGAGGTCATTTATTTAATGTATTGTTGAGTTCATTAGGGGCATATGTTCATACTTGCAGACTACAATATGTTGAATTCTTTGGAAAGTTTTATGAGGGTGGAGGAAAACCTTTTTCACCATTAAAATCTAGAAATAAATTTATAACAGTTAAAAGAGATTAGGAGGAATAGAAATGGAAAATTTATTTAGTTTTTTTGTAGATAACGGTGGGTTAATAATGGCAACATTTGGTATGGCTTTAGCAGTAATAATGCCAGGAATAGGATCAGCAAGAGGTGTTGGTATTGTTGGTGAAGCTGCAGCAGGTTTAATAACAGAAGAACCAGAAAAGTTCGGTAAATCATTAGTTCTTCAATTATTACCAGGTACTCAAGGATTATATGGATTCGTTATAGGACTTATGGTATTTTTAAAACTTGATTTAACTATGAATTTAGGAACTGGATTATATTTATTCTTTGCATGCTTACCAATTGCTTTTGTTGGTTGGAAATCAGCTATAGCACAGGCTAAAACAGCAGCAGCAGGTATATCAATACTTGCCAAAAATCCAGAACACAATACTAAGGGTATCATTTACTCAGCGATGGTTGAGACTTATGCTTTATTAGCATTCCTTATGTCTCTACTTTTAGTATTTAAGTTCTAATAAATTATCTTTTTAAGGATGTGAAGATATGTCAAATTTAAATAACTTAACTTCTAAAATCCTAGAAGATGCTAATTTAAAGGCTGCTGAAATTATAGAGAAAGCCAAGGCTGATGAAACTGCTATAATCAATAAGAGGGCAAAGGAAGCTCAAGATATAAAGAAATCCATGATAGATAAAGCAAACATGGAAGCTGAAATAAGAAAAGAGAGAATTATATCAGGAGCAGAACTTAAAGTTAGAAATGAAAAACTTAGAGCTAAGGGTGAAGTCATAGAAAAAGTATTCATAAAGGCCCTTGAAACTCTAAAAGAAATGCCTTCTGACAAGTTTGTAAATATATTAAAAGGTTATATTACAACTATTGATATAGTTGGAGACGAAGAGCTTATAATTCCAGCAAAATATAAAGAGGCTGTCAGCTTAGCATTAAAGGATATAAATGAAGAATTAAAGAAAAATAATAAATTAGGTGAGATAAAGCTTTATGATGGACATCGTGAAGTTGAAAGTGGATTTATAGTAGCTAAAAACGGAATAGAAGGCAATTATACCTTTGAAAGCCTATTAAATTACTATAGAGATGAGCTTCAAGGAGAAATAGTAAAGACTTTATTTAGCTAATTAAGGAGGATAGCCCTATGGATAGAATGAATTTTACTCAAGCAGTAGCTAGGCTTAGAGTTTTAGAGAAAAGGCTCCTTAATGAACTTAAGTTTGAAAGAATGATAGATGCATCCTCAGCTATGGAGGCTCTAAGAGTACTTCAGGAAACTGAATACAGTGCTTTTATGGGAAATGTGAAAAAGCCAGAGGACTATGATTTGCTACTTAAGGAGGAGCTAAAAAGGGTATATGACCTTATGTACGAGGTGTCTCCAGATAAATCTATAGTAGATATAATGGGTTTAAAATATGATTATCATAATTTAAAAGTACTCCTAAAAGGTAAAATCTTAGGCAAGGATTTAGACTATTTACTTATGGATTCAGGTTCTATAAAAGTAGAAAAGTTAAAGCTTATAATAGCAACGGAAGACTATAAAGCTTTTTCAGAACTTATGAGAGAGGCGTTTTTAGAGGCCGAAAAGTCATTTTCTATAGATAAGGACCCTCAAAAGATTGACATAATAATAGACAGATATATGTATGAGGATTTAGTAAAAAGAGCTCAGTCTTCAGAGTATGAATTTATAAAAGAATATATGAAATCCAACATAGATTTTATAAATGTGAGAACTTATATAAGACTTAAGAAACAGCAAAAACCTTTCAAATTTTTTAGCGAAGTTTATATTGAAGGCGGAGCTATAAAAGAAGAGTTTTTCTTTAAAAATTATGAAAGTTCTTTAGAAAATATTATGGAAGAGATACCTTCATCTATCAAATATAAAGATGTAATAAAGAAGGGAATAGAAGATTATATCTCTACAGGAAGACTTAGTTCTTTTGAAAAGTTATGGGAAGATTACATCATGAAGAAAGCCAAAGAAGCTAAGTATGTTCATTTTGGTCCTGAACCTATAGTATCTTATATTATAGCAAAGGAAACAGAAATAAAGCTTCTACGAATAATTATGGTAGGTAAGATAAATAATCTTCCAATAGATTCCATAAGGGAAAGGCTGCGTGATGTCTATGTATAAAATAGGAGTTGTTGGAGATAAAGATTCTGTTCTAGCATTTAAAGCAATAGGTATAGATGTTTATGATGTAACAGAAAAAGAAGAAGCTAGAAAAACTATAGATAGAATGGCAATGGAAAACTATGCAGTTATTTTCGTTACTGAACAGATTGCTAAGGACTTAGATGAAACTATAGAGAGATACAATAAGGCCATGGTTCCAGCTATCATTTTAATTCCAAGCAATCAAGGTTCGTTGAATATTGGAATTAAAAAAGTTCAAGATAATGTTGAGAAAGCAGTGGGCGTGAATATTTTATAGGAAGCGAGGTAAGTAGCTTGAAGGTTGGAAAGATAGTTAAAGTATCCGGACCATTAGTTGTTGCTGAGGGAATGGATGAAGCTAATGTATATGACGTTGTAAAAGTTAGTGATAGACGTCTTATTGGTGAAATAATAGAAATGAGAGGCGATAAAGCTTCTATTCAGGTATATGAAGAGACAACAAGTGTTGGACCAGGAGAGCCTGTTTATAGTACAGGAGAGCCTTTAAGTGTAGAGCTTGGACCAGGATTATTAGAGGCTATGTTTGATGGAATTCAAAGACCACTAGAAGAATTTCAAAAAATAGCTGGTAATTTCTTGGAAAGAGGTATAGAGGTAACTCCATTAAACAGAGAAAAGAAGTGGCACTTTGTTCCTACTAAAAAAGTAGGAGATTATGTAATTCCTGGAGATATAATCGGAACAGTTCAAGAAACTTCGGTTATAGAACATAGAATAATGGTTCCAGTAGGTATAGAGGGAACAATAAAGTCTTTAAATGAAGGTGACTTTACAATAGTTGAAACTATAGGTACTGTAGAAACAGCATCAGGAGTAAAGGAACTTATGATGATGCAGAAATGGCCTGTAAGAAGAGGTAGAAGATATGCTAGAAAACTGAATCCTATAGAGCCATTAGTTACAGGACAAAGAATAATAGACACTTTCTTCCCAGTTACAAAGGGAGGAACAGCTTGTGTTCCAGGACCTTTTGGTAGTGGAAAGACAGTTGTTCAGCACCAGCTTGCTAAATGGGCAGATGCTGAGATAGTTGTATATGTTGGATGCGGAGAACGTGGAAATGAGATGACAGATGTTCTTATGGAATTCCCAGAGATCAAAGACCCTAAAACTGGTGAATCCTTAATGAAAAGAACAGTTCTTATAGCAAATACTTCAAATATGCCAGTTGCAGCTAGAGAAGCATCAATATACACTGGTATGACAATAGCAGAGTACTTTAGAGATATGGGATATTCCGTAGCACTTATGGGAGACTCTACATCAAGATGGGCAGAGGCCCTTAGAGAAATGTCTGGACGTCTTGAAGAGATGCCAGGTGAAGAAGGATATCCAGCATATTTAGGATCAAGACTTGCTGAGTTCTATGAAAGAGCAGGTAAGGTAATATGTTTAGGATCCGACGAGAGAGAAGGAGCTCTTACAGCAATAGGAGCTGTATCACCTCCAGGAGGAGACTTATCAGAACCAGTTACACAAGGTACTCTTAGAATAGTTAAGGTATTCTGGGGTCTAGATTCATCTCTTGCATATAAGAGACACTTCCCAGCTATACAATGGTTAAACTCTTATTCTCTTTATGTTGATAAGATTGGTGCATGGATGAATGAGAATGTAAATGAAAATTGGAATGATTTAAGAATAAAGGCTATGGCACTTCTTCAGGAAGAAGCCAGTTTAGATGAAATAGTAAGACTTGTAGGTAAGGATTCTTTATCAGAAGACGACAGATTAAAGCTTGATGTAGCAAAGTCTATAAGAGAAGACTATCTAATGCAAAATGCTTTCCATGATGTTGATACTTATGCATCTTTAGAGAAGCAGTATAAGATGTTAGATTTAGTGCTTCAATTCATGGATGAAGCAAGAAGAGCATTAAAGGCAGGAGTATATCTAGATAAGATAATAGATATGCCTATAAGAGAAAAGATCGCTAGAGCAAAATATATCCCAGAAGAAGAAATAGGAAAGATAGATGAAATATCTAAGGAACTTTCTTCTGACATGGATAAATTAATAGCAGAAGGAGGGGTATACGATGCTTAAGGAATATAGAACTGTAAGAGAAGTTGTAGGACCACTTATGCTTATCGAGGGCGTTGAAAATGTAAAATACGACGAACTTGTAGAAATAGAAATACAAAATGGAGACATAAGAAGAGGTAAGGTTCTAGAAATAAATGAAGACAAAGCTCTTGTTCAGTTATTTGAAGGTTCTGCAGGAATAAATCTAAAGAACTCTAAAGCAAAATTCTTAGGCAGACCTCTAGAACTTGGAGTATCTGAAGATATGCTTGGAAGAGTCTTTGATGGACTTGGAAGACCAAAAGATGGTGGTCCAAATATAATACCAGATGAGAGAAAAGATATAAATGGTATTCCTATAAACCCTGTATCAAGAGACTATCCATCAGAGTTTATTCAAACTGGAATATCTGCAATAGATGGGCTTAACACTCTAGTAAGAGGACAAAAGCTGCCTGTTTTCTCAGCATCAGGACTTCCACATGCTGAGCTTGCAGCACAGATTGCAAGACAGGCAAGAGTTTTGAATTCTGACTCAAAGTTTGCAGTAGTATTTGCGGCTATAGGTATAACTTTTGAAGAGGCTCAATTTTTTATAGATGATTTTACTAAAACAGGAGCAATAGACAAGGCTGTTCTATTCATGAACCTTGCAAATGACCCTGCTATAGAAAGAATTGCAACTCCAAGAATGGCACTTACAGCTGCAGAGTATTTAGCATATGAAAAAGGTATGCATGTACTTGTTATAATGACTGATATAACAAATTACTGCGAAGCATTAAGAGAAACTTCTGCTGCAAGAAAGGAAGTTCCAGGAAGAAGAGGATATCCGGGTTACCTATATACTGACCTTGCTACATTATATGAAAGAGCAGGAAAGATAAAGGGACTTCCAGGGTCAATAACTCAAATTCCTATCCTTACAATGCCAGAAGATGATAAGACTCATCCTATTCCTGACCTTACTGGATATATAACAGAAGGACAGATAATCTTATCAAGAGAGCTTTACAAAAAAGGAATTATGCCTCCTATAGATGTATTGCCATCACTATCAAGACTTAAGGATAAAGGTATAGGAAAAGAAAAGACAAGAGAAGATCATGCAGATACTATGAATCAGCTTTTTGCAGGTTATGCTACAGGTAAGCAGGCGAAAGAACTTGCTGTAATTCTTGGAGAGTCAGCTCTTTCTGAATCAGACAAGAAGTTTGCAAAATTTGCAGAAGCGTTTGAAAATGAATATGTATCTCAAGGATTCAATTCAAATAGATCTATAGAGGAGACTTTAGATATTGGCTGGAAGCTATTATCCATCTTACCAAGAATAGAACTTAAGAGAATAAGAGATGAATATTTGGATAAGTACTTGCCTAAAAGAGAGGATGAGTAGCTATGAGATTAAATGTTAATCCTACTCGTATGGAGCTTACCAAGCTTAAGAAGAGGCTGGTAACTGCTACAAGGGGACATAAGCTTTTAAAAGACAAACAAGATGAGCTTATGAGAAGATTTATTGATCTTGTAAAGTATAATAATACTCTTAGAAGAGAAGTAGAAAAAGAATTAAGTGCATCTCTTAAAGAATTTGTAATGGCGAGAGCTGTTATGAATTCGGAAATGTTAGAAGAAGCTATTGTTTATCCAAAGGAGAAGATATCTCTAGAGCTTCATACTAAGAATATAATGAGTGTAAATGTGCCTGTTATGGAATTTAAAAGAGCTTTAGAAGGTGATGAGGGAAGCATATATCCGTATGGCTTTGCATCTACTTCATCAGAGCTTGATGATTCTATATCAAAACTTTACACTATACTACCTAAGCTTTTGGAACTAGCAGAAGTTGAAAAAAGTACTCAGCTTATGGCTGACGAAATTGAAAAGACAAGAAGAAGAGTTAATGCTCTTGAGTATATGACAATACCACAGCTAGAGGAAACAATAAGGTATATAAGAATGAAGCTTGAAGAAAATGAGAGAGGAAATCTTACAAGACTTATGAAGGTTAAGAGTATGATGGAAGAGCAAGCAGCTAAAGCTGCAAATAATAATTAAAAAATATATATACGGGTAGCTGTAATAATGCAGCTGCTCTTTTTTTATAAAAATATTTATAACCTCTTTACAAGTGTATAAAAATATTGTATTCTAGTGTATATACACTAGAATACAGGGGGAAGTACCAATGGGAGATAAAATAAAAAAACTTACTTTTACAGGATTATTTACAGCGCTTGCTATAATCATACCGACTATATTTAAGCCATTTCAAATTGTTATAGGGCCATTTTCATTAACACCAGCATCACACCTGCCAGTGTTTTTGTCCATGCTTATATCACCAACAGCGGCTATGGCAGTAGGACTTGGATCAACATTAGGGTTTTTGATGTCAGGAACGCCTATTCATATAGTTGCTAGAGCTGCAATGCACATAATAGTTGGAGGAGTAGGGGCTTATTTAATAAAAAGAGGGGTATCGTTCACGAAAATGGCTGTGATAACTGCACCATTGCATGCTTTGACAGAAGCTGCAGCTGTGGCTATATTACCAGGATTTGATATAAAGTTTATACTTATGACAGTTGCATTAGGTACTCTAGTCCATCATGGAATTGATGCAGTACTTTCAGGAACTTTAGTAAAAGCATTATCAAAAGCTATGAAAAAAGATATTTCAAAAGGAATGTTTAATTACAATAAGGTAGCTTAATCTAGAAATTATTAAGATAAAATTAATAAAGTAAGATTGATTTTGAAAGCAGTGAAAGAATTTAAAGTTTCTTCACTGTTTTTTATTTGGAATAATTATGTAATAATGTGGGTGGAGTATTTAAAAAAACATGAAACAGTGATATTATATTAAAGTCTATATAATAATGAAAATAAAAATTTATTATATGGATTTTAATATATAAGGTTATTTATAAATTAAGCTTAGGAGGTGGTTGTATGGATAAAATTAAAGAGATGGAATTAGAGAAAGAACATTTAAATGAGACAAGAGAGTGGATACATGAGGAGATAGATAGGATAAATGCTAGAAATGAAGCTTTAAAAACACAGATATCGACTTTAAAGAAATCAGCAAGAGGAAGTTATAGCGAGGAACTCGAAAATTCAAAACTTCTATTTAATATAGTTTCTGAGAGACTTCATAATTATGGTGAAGCTTATCATAAACCATATTTCGCAAGAATAGACTTTAGAGAATACAAAAGAGATAGAGAAAGTTTTTATATAGGGAAATTTGGTATTGGAGATATCGAAAACGGAGATGAAAAAGTAATAGACTGGAGAGCGCCTATTGCTGATCTTTACTACAGTGGAACTCAAGGACCTACAGAATATAGGGCACCAATAGGAATAATAGAAGGTGACTTGTCATTAAAAAGAAAGTTTTTATATAAAGATGAAGAACTTGTAGAGATTTTTGATGAAGGAATAAACGATATAATTTTAAAAAATGTAGGGCAGCAAGAAGAAAATGCGCTTATAGATGACTTTCTAAAAATAACCCTTGAAGAGAGCATAGGGTCTAAGCTTAAAGATGTTGTTGCAACCATTCAAAAGGAGCAGAATGAAATTATAAGATATCCTAAGACCTACGCTGTTTTAGTTCAAGGATCAGCAGGATCTGGAAAGACAACAGTTGCTCTTCATAGGCTTGCATATCTCCTATATAGGTATAGAGAAAACCTTGAAGGAAAAGATATACTTGTATTAGCTCCTAATAAGATTTTTTTAGATTATATAAGTGATGTTCTTCCTAGCTTAGGTGTAGAAGATGTAAGACAAGAGACATTTGAAGATTTTTGTTTAAATATTCTTAAGATAAAGGGTAAATTGTACACAAAGGATATGAAGCTTAGATATATATTAGAAGAGTCGAAAGATGAAGAGTATAAATTTATTATGGGTTCAGCAAAAGTAAAAGGCTCTTTGACTTTTAAAACTATGATGGATAGATATATAAAACTTCTTGAAATAGAAGATGGAAAAATAGAAAGTATAATGGTTGATGACAATGTTCTTGTAGATGCAAAGGAAATAAGAAGATTATTTTTGAAGGATTTAGTTAAATTTTCTGTAAATGCAAGAAAGAGTGAGATAAAGAGGTATCTCTCATTGAAACTTAAAGACAAGATAGAAGCTATGCTTGATAATATAGATTCTCAATATGATTTGGAAATTGTAAAGATAAAGAGAGCAGAAGAGGATAGTAAGCATAGAAGAGGGGTGTTAAGGGGTCTTTATGAAGAGAGAGATAATAAAAAAGAAAGTGCAAAGAAAAACAGCAAAAAGGCTTTCGAAGATTATTTTGAAAAATGGAAAGGCCTAGATGCTAAAGAGCTTTATATGAGATTTTTCTTAGATGAAGATATGTTCTCAATAGCTAGTGATAATAAAATTCCAAAAGAGCTTTCTGATTACATGAGAGAAAAGATACAGGAAAATAAAGAAAAAGGCATAATAGACAGTGAAGATTTAGCACCTATGCTTTATTTAAAACTTAAAATTGAGGACATAGAAGATGAAGTTAAATTTTCTCATGTTATGGTTGATGAAGTTCAAGATTATAGTCCCTTTGAGATAGCTATAATGAGTCTAATAAGCAAAGGAAATTCATTGACATTGGTAGGAGATTTAGGACAGGGTATATATGCATATAAAGGGCTTAAAGATTGGAATAATATAATTCATGGAGTATTTAAAGATGATATGGAATATACTATGCTTACACAAAGTTATAGATCAACCATTGAAATCATAAATTTGGCAAACAGAGTATTGAAGACTCAGGAAAATAGTTTGACTCCAGCTAAACCAGTCCTAAGACATGGAGATGAACCGGAAATCGTAGAATACAGCACCTATAAAGATTTTGCTGATAAAGTAGATAAGATAGTAGATAAAGTACATAATGCTGGCAAAAATTCAATAGCCATAATAGGAAAGAGTAAAGATCAGTGCAAAAAGATAAGTGATAATTTGAAGAAACATAGCAATAGCAGCTGGTCACTTATAAAGGAAAGTGATGATTTAATAAACTTAGAAAACATAATTATTCCATCTTATATGACTAAGGGATTAGAATTTGACTGCTCTATAGTCTTTAATGTAAGTGATGAATTTTATGGCGAAAGTGAGCTTGACAAAAAGCTTTTATATGTTGTGCTTACTAGAGCTCTTCATTATGAATATATATTTTACAAAAATGAAGTGTGTAGTCTTTTAAAATAAAGATGCAATATTTTTATGTTGTTTATGATTAAGAAAATTATATTATAAATGCTTGAAAAACATATATATAACAACTAAAATTAAACTTATAGTTAAGTTATAAGTTTATTAAAAAAACATAGAGCTATGGCAGGTGAAGCCGTGGAGAAGGAGTAATAAATGGTAAATGAAGATATGGAAGTAATGTACTTCAGAGATGAGGAAGGAAATAAAGTAGCTTTTGAACCGATAGCGGAGATATACCTAGATGAAGAAACAGAAAAAGAAAAGCAATATTTAATATTATCTCCGGTAGAAGGAAATAATAATGAAGATGATGCATACATATTTAGAGTGGATATGGTAAATGGTAATAAAGAATTAAATTTTGTAGAAGATGATGAAGAATTTGCAAGAGTAAGCAAAGAGTATAAAAATCTTTTATATAATAAATAAAGGTGGGGATGAATATGATTAACAAGGAAAAATTAATATCATACTTAGAAGAAAACGGAATAGAAGAAATAGAAGAACTAAAAGTTAAAAATGACTTAGTTGTTTTAAGACTTTTTTATGATTTTGATGAAGATGAAATAAAGGCAGCAACAGCTTATGCAAATGATGAAGAGAGCGATGAGGAAAGCGATGAATGGAACGATGAATATTATCTTCCTTATTTAAATGATGTAGCTGTAGATAATGTTGGTTCTATAATAGAAGATTCATTTGAGGAATTTGATATTGAAGGACAATTTGCTTCATATGATGTTGATAAAGAAAATAGTGACTACTGTGAGTTTATAGCAGCTTTCTTTGAAAAGGATAGTGACTACGATTTAGACGAGATTATAGATGAACTTAATTTATAGGAATTAAAAAAAGCTGCTATATTTATATAGCAGCTTTAAAGTTTAGTATGTAATTAAGCATAAGTTGTGCTTTTAATACATTTTTTTTGGTACTTCACAATTAGCTTGTCCAATTCTTTGCTGCATTCAACTACTCGCTGATCAGTAGGATGTTTTTTCCCTAATAGTGTGTACAGCTCATGTCTTAATTCTTCAATATTAATTTGAAGTTCATCGTGGTTCATAAAATCACTCTCCTAATAAAATAAATAATCAACTCTATAGTACTATTTTACCAAATATGACTAATAAATAAAGAAAAAAAATACTCCATATAAATACAAATAATTCTAAAAAACAAAGAAAAAAATTAAAATTATCTCTTTTACAGTTATTGGAAAACCCTTGTAGTTATTGTTATATGTAGAAAGAGAGAATTTGGTAAAAAATAAAAATAAGAATTACGTCGGAAATTAAATTTAATGTTAATAATTATATTTGAAAAAACTTAATTGACTTTAAATTTAAATTGAAAAGCAATATAGATTTATTTTAAATAATGGTAATTTTAATGTTGTTTAAAATCAATGAATAAAGTAAAATTATAGATATAGCTAAGGAGGAAAATTAAGATGGAAATGGATAAAGTTATAGAAAGAATAAATTTTTTATATAAAAAGAGTCAAGAGGAAGGACTTACACCAGAAGAAAAAGAAGAGCAGCAAAAACTTAGAAGACGTTATATAGATTCGGTAAAGAGAAATTTTAGAGCACAGCTTGAGATGGTAGAAAAAAAGAAGAATTAAAATTAGCATAAAGAAAATGGAGGATAGGCTATGGCAGTAAGGGTAAATGAACTTATAGAGCATTTTAAATTAGAAGTATTAGTTGAAGGCGACCCGGAAAATGAAGTTGATATAATAGATTTTAATAGACCAGGACTTCAGCTTGCTGGATTTTATAACTATTTTGCTAATGATAGAATACAGGTTATAGGAAGAGCGGAGTGGAGCTTCTTAGATGACATGCATCCTGATATAAGAAAAAAGAGAATAAAGAAATATATGGAGTTTCATACTCCTTGTATAATTCTAACAAGGGGTCTTGAAGCTCAAGAAGAAATTATACGATATGCTAAAGAAAATAAAAGATGGATATTAAGAACAGATATGATAACAACTAGATTTATAAATAAGTTATCAAATTTCTTAGATGATGCTTTAGCTCCTGAAACAAGGGTTCATGGAGTTTTAGTTGATATATATGGCATTGGAATACTTATAACAGGAGAAAGTGGTATAGGAAAGAGTGAAACTGCATTAGAACTCATAAAGAGAGGACATAGAATAGTAGCAGATGATGCTGTTGACATAAAGCAGATTGATGGTATTTTAAAAGGAACATCTCCTAAAATTACTTTTGGTATGTTAGAAGTTAGAGGAATGGGAATAATAGATATAACTGCACTCTATGGACTTAGCTCAGTACTTCATTCCAAGACTATAAAGATGGTTATTCATCTAGAGCATTGGAGAGATAATGGAGCTTATGACAGACTTGGAATAGATAAAGAATATACAGAAATACTAGGCGTAAAGGTTAGAAGGATGAGAATTCCTATAAGACCAGGAAGAAACGTGGCTGTCATAATTGAAGCAGCAGCAGCAAATTATAGATATAGCACTATGTCACAAATCACTCCCGCGGAGATAATAGATCAAAGGATAGGTGAAATGGGTGGATTCTAAAAGTTATCTTAGAAAAACTTTGATAAAACTTAGAGATGAAATATCAAAAGAACATAGGCAAAATAAAAATGAATCTATATATCATAAGATTATAAATAGTGATTTCTATAAAAAATCACATAATATATTTGTGTTTGTAAGCTATGGAAATGAAGTTGATACTCATAGAATTATAAAGCATTCATTAGAGAGAGGAAAGAGAGTATGTGTTCCAAAGGTTATAAATAAAAATCAGGGGATGAAAGCCGTTGAAATAACATGCTGGTCTGATTTGTCAAAAAGTTATAGAGGGATATTAGAGCCAGAGCTTAAGGAAGATAATGTAATAAGTGAAGAAGAGATAGATCTAGTGCTTGTACCAGGTGTAGCCTTTGACCATAAAGGAGGAAGACTTGGTTATGGTGGAGGATTTTATGATAGATTTTTATTAAAGATTAGTAAGAAATGCAAAATAGTAGCAATAGGATACAAAGAACAAATAGTTAATGAACTTCCAATGGACGAGCATGATGTAAAAATAAACTGTATTATAACAGATTAGTTTGAATTGTGTTTAAATTTCACTTGGAATGAGTTAAAATGGACTTGTTGTTAAAAAAGTTTTTAAGTGATAGGAGGATTTGCAATGGACGTTAAAGAGTTAACTAAAAAATATGAATATGCATGGGAGAAGTATTCTGATGAGGATCTAAAGAAGGTTTTTGATCTTTCTGATAGATATAAAGATTTCATGACTATAGCAAAGACAGAAAGAGAATGCGTTGACGAATTTGTAGCTCTTGCAGAAAAAGAAGGTTATAAAGATTTAAACAAAATCATAGAAAACAATGAGAGCTTAAAGGCTGGAGATAAAGTTTATGTAAATCATATGGGAAAATCTTTAGCATTATTCCTTATAGGAAAAGAAAGCTTACAAAAAGGAATGAGAATTTTAGGAGCTCACATAGACTCACCTAGACTCGACTTAAAGCAAAATCCTTTATATGAAGATACTGATCTAGCTATGATGGAAACTCATTACTATGGTGGAGTAAAGAAATATCAATGGGTTACAATCCCACTAAGTATTCATGGTGTTATGATTAGGAAAGATGGATCATCAGTAAAGGTTGTTATTGGTGAAGATGCAAATGATCCAGTAGTAGGAATTTCAGATCTTTTAGTGCATTTATCAGCAGATCAAATGCAAAAGAAGGTTGCAAATGCAATAGAGGGAGAAGATCTAAATATATTAGTTGGATCTATTCCAATTAAAGATAAGGAAGCTAAAAATAGAGTAAAACTCAACATATTAAAACTTTTAAACGAAAAATACGGAATAGTTGAAGAAGATTTTGTATCAGCAGAATTGGAAGTAGTACCAGCTGGTGCTGCAAGAGATTATGGCTTAGATAGAAGCATGGTTGTAGCATATGGCCATGACGATAGAATATGTGCATATACTTCTTTTGAAGCTATGATGGAGATGACAGAAGCAGACAAGACTTGTGTAACTCTACTTGTTGATAAAGAAGAAGTTGGTAGCATAGGTGCTACTGGAATGCATTCAAAATTCTTTGAAAATGCAGTAGCAGAAATAATGGACAGAATGGGTGACTACAGTGATATAAAGGTTAGAAGAGCCTTATCTAACTCTAAGATGTTATCCTCAGATGTTAGTGCGGCATTTGATCCAAACTATCCAAGTGTAATGGAAAAGAATAATTGCGCATACTTTGGAAAAGGTATAGTATTCAATAAATACACTGGAGCAAGAGGAAAGAGTGGCTGTAATGATGCGAATGCTGAATTTGTAGGTCAAATAAGAAGCATCATGGATAAACATGGAGTAACATGGCAGACTGCAGAGCTTGGAAAGGTTGACCAAGGCGGCGGTGGAACTATAGCATATATTTTAGCTCAATATGGTATGGAAGTAATAGATTGCGGAGTAGCATTACACAATATGCATGCTCCATGGGAAGTTGCATCTAAAGCTGATATATATGAAACTATGAGAGGTTACTACGCATTCTTACAAGAAGCATAAAGTTAAATAATAATATAAAAAATCCTGAGATTTTCATATCTCGGGATTTTTTTTTGTGTAAATCCTAGAAAAACTTAATAGGATTTAAAATTTTAAAAGCCTTAGATAGTTTCTAGAGAATAATTAGTAACTAAATATATATATATGAATATTATGTATTAGAACCAAAGACAATATTTTAAGAAACCAAGGTAGGTGTTTTGTATGAAATATGAAAGATTTAAAAATTATGGATTATGGGTATCTATTTTTTCTTTTATTCCACTATTATTACATGGATTAGGAATAAATATACTTCCAGCTAATTATGAACAGATAGTCACAGCTTTTTTAGGGATATTAGTTATGGCTGGATTATTAAATAATCCTAATACAAATTCTAAGTGGTATGCAGATGATAAAGAATTAAGGGGATCTGATAAAGCTTTAGAAGAAACTTTAAAATCGCCTGATAATGTAAAAGAATCCGAGAAGCCAAAACAATAAAAAATAGGATGCATTAGCATCCTATTTTTAATGCCTCTAAAAATTTGTTTAGATAATCTTCGGTGAACTTTACACTTCCTATAATTCCATGTTTTCCATCTCCATCTATTCCATGGTAGTCAGAACCACAAGTTACAAGTTTATTATAATTGTGAGCTAGAGTTATGAAGTCTGCTTCTTTCTGCTTAGAATTTAAGTAATAAAAAGCTTCTAATCCATCAAAATCAAAAATCCTCATAAGGTCATGAGGAGAATTTTTCTTTAACAGTATAGGATGAGCAAGAACAGCTAAAGCTCCATGTTTATGAAGAAGGGTTATAGCCTCTGAAATTGATACTTTTTTATTTGGAACATAAGCAGGACTTGAATCACTTAGGAATTTATCAAATATATAATTCCAAGAATAATCATAACCAGCATCAATTATTGCCTTGGCAATATGAGGGCGTGCCACAAGACCATTACTGATACTTAAGACTTCATTGTAATCTATTTTTATATTAAAACAAATATTAAGATTTTCTATAAACTTTTCTGCTCTTTTAAGTCTGGCATCTTCCTTGTCCTTAAGAAAATTTATAAGATCCTCATTATGGTATCCATCACCCTTAAAATATCCAAGTATATGCACTGATTCTCCATTATGGAGAGAGGAAAGTTCGATTCCAGGAATCACTTTTACACCAAGTTTGAGACCCTCTGAAATTGCTTCATCTATTCCTTTTAGTGTATCGTGGTCGGTTAAAGCCATTATATGAACATTATTTAATTTGGCTGCTTCTACTAATTCAGATGGAGATTTGCGACCATCAGATGCAGTTGAGTGGGTATGAAAATCAACTTTAAGTTTCATGATTACCTCCATAAAATTGAATTTAAAAATTATAGTACAATTATTATAGCATAGAAAAAACTATTCTAGTGTGATATGATTTTTATTAATAAAACTCAGGAAGAAAATAAAGATTAGTTTTAGCGTAAAGAGGGAGATTGTTTATGGAAAATGAAAATTTAAATTTACTAAAACAGTGTAGAATATGCCCGAAAAACTGTAAAATAGATAGAACTGATGGAGGTTTGGGATTTTGCAAGAGCTCAGACAAAGTAAAAGTCGCAAGGGTATCTCTGCATAAATGGGAAGAACCGTGTATTTCAGGAGAGAAGGGCTCAGGGACTGTATTTTTTTCTGGCTGTAATCTTAATTGCGTGTTTTGTCAAAATCATGATATAAGTCAAGAAGGTGTTGGAAAAGAAATAACTATAGAAAGACTTAGTGATATATTTCTAGAACAGCAGAAGCGTGGAGCCAATAATATAAATTTAGTGACTCCTACTCATTATGCAGTACAAATAGTAGAAGCTTTAAAAATTGCTAAGAAAAAAGGTCTTAAGCTTCCGGTAATATATAATAGCAATGGTTACGAAGCTTTGAATACTTTGGAGATGTTGAAGCGGTATGTGGATGTATTTGTTCCGGATTTAAAGTACTTTAAAGATGAATATGGTATTAGATACTCTAAGGTTCCAAATTATTTTGCTATTGCATCAAAAGCTGTAGAAAAAATGGTGGAGATGACCGGAGAAGTTAAGTTTGATGAAAAAGGAATGATTCAAAAAGGAGTAATAATAAGGCATTTAATGTTGCCTGGATTACTGTTTGACTCGAAAAAGATAGTAGACTATATACATAAAACTTTTGAAAACAAGGTATATATAAGTATTATGAATCAATATACACCTATGTTTAAAGCTTGCAATTATAAAGAAATTGACAGACCACTAAGCAGCAAACATTATGATAGTCTTATAGATTATTGTATTGAGATAGGAGTAAAAAATGCATTTATACAAGAGGAAGGCACCGATGAGAAAAGCTACATACCAGAGTTTGATTTAAGAGGAGTTTAAAACTTAAACATAAAAAGATAAGCTATCTTAGGAAAAGGGGACGGGGAATCCCTGTTCCAAGATAGCTTTTTTTATTTGAAAGTAAAGATATATTTACACAATCCATAAAGATTGTATGCTGCATGAACATCCTTCATAGTGAGAAAGTCTTCTTTAAATATACCATCCCAAGTATGAACTGACAATATGCTGTCATTGTATATGTTAACTACGTATCTAACATTATCTATAGTTATGAATAGTTTATAAGGTGGGATTTCTGGAATACCATTAGGCTTATCTATAAAATCTTCAGCTTTTATATCGTTTATAAAATTCTTTAATACTGGTACAGCTTCTTTGGTGATATCAATCTGTTTATGTAAATCTGATTGAAAAAGAACTACTGAAAAGTCATCAGTTTTATCTATTAAAGAGCATAGATTTTGAGTGTAGTAGTATATATTAGGTTTCTTTTCATTATAGGATATTAGTTGAGCTTTACAACCGCTAAAAATTAGAACCGTAAAAAGTAAAAGCTCAATAAGTATGAATTGCTTTTTTTTCATCTATAAGACCTCCATAATGTACTTACTAAATAAAATATGATAATTTTTATAATTATAGAACATATTATGGAATTATGAATAAAATATTATACAGTACTTTAGGAGGAATTTTATGAAGTATGGTATAGACGCTATGATGAACTGTTTAGAAGAAGAGTTGACGTTAAGTCATTATGTGAAAGAATATATGATAAATAGAATTAATGAGCTAGGGCATATTGCTGTAAATTGTGAAGTTGGTAAAAGCAAAAATTTAGGTGAAAGTCTATATAATAAGGTTAAAATAGCAAATAACGCTAGAGTTGATTTGTTTTTTTCTATAAAAATATCATTAGCTAAAACAAGCAGTGTTGTTTTATATACTAAAGGAGATGCAGCTAAAACTATGGCTGAAGATATTATTAAATCTTTAGATGAACTAAAATTTTCCTCGGGAAACATAGTAAGTGATAGTAAACTTTATTTAATAAAAAATATAAAAGCTGAGGTTTTATTAGCTGAAATAGAAATTAATGACGCCGATGAAGAGATATTAAAGCAGATAAGTGAAAAAATATTGAAAATTATAGTTATTTAAACAATAAAGTTAAATTAAATTTAAAAAAAGTCATAAAAAATTAAAGAAAAATAGTAGCTTTTGTAGAAAAAATGTGTTACAATATGTTTGTAAGTTAATTGGTTTCGAGTTAAGAGCCAAACAATATTTAACCCCTTATTTATATAACCCCTTTTCAGATATTGGTTCCCCCAACCAATATCTTTTTTTGTAAAATAGTTTTGATAGAAGAAGTTTTTAGAATATAATAATTATTAAGGGGGGCGTTACGTGTATAAAATTCAAGTTAAAAGAAAAAAAGTGAAAAACATAACAATAAGAGTTTTAAGCGAAACTCTTGTAACCGTCACTGCACCGATGTATGTAAGTGATGATTATCTTAATAAAGTTATAAAAGAACGATTAAAATGGATAGACGAAAAGATAGAAATTATGAAAACTAAAAACATGGATAAAGAATGTAACTTAAAGTATTTGGGGAGAGTATATGCTATTCATGTAATCTATAGTGAAGATGAAAAAATAATTTTAGAAGACGCAAAGGCGTATATATATGTGAAAAAAATTGATGATATCAAGTATATAAAATATCTTATAAAAGAATGGTATTACAAAGAAGCGAAAAAAATATTTGAAAATCTTATAAGAAGATATGAGGGAATTACAGGTAAAGTAGTATACGCCGTTAGAATAAGGCCTATGAAAACAAGATGGGGGAGCTGTAATACTGTAAAATCGTATATAAATCTAAACTTAAATCTTATAGAAAAGCCTATGGAGTGTATAGAGTACGTTGTTCTTCACGAAATAGCTCATTTGACTTATCCTAATCATAGCAAGGAATTTTGGAATTACGTAGGAACTTATATGAGTGATTTTAAACAGAGAAGACAAAAATTAAAATAAGCATTCACATAATATTGTGAATGCTTATTTTTTACCCCCAAGACTTGCATACATTAATCCATTTAATATAGTTAGAGTATTTTTCAAGTTCAGGTATTGTAAGTTCAATAGCGCTGTTGCTACTTCCGCAAGCAGGAAATACTGTTTCAAAACGCTTTAGAGACTCATCGAGATAAACAAGAACATTTTCATTAATTCCAAATGGACAAACTCCACCAACTGAATGACCTATGAGATTTTCTACTTCATCTGGAGTCAACATCTTTGCTTTACAGCAAAACTCACCTTTGTATTTAGAATTATCAATTTTAGCATCTCCAGCAGTTACTATTAATATAGAATTATCGTTAGCTTTAAAAGAAAGCGTTTTTGCTATACGTTTTGGCTCACAGTGAAGAGCTTTAGAGGCTAATTCTACAGTAGCACTGGAAGCTGCAAATTCTTGAACTCTATTCTCTAGGTTGAATTTTTTAAAGTAGTCTTTAACTTTGTCTATAGACATGTTTTTCTCCTAATAATAAAAATTTTATAAGTTATAGAGCGAGATCATTACTGCTTCTACAGCAATGGAATGTTTTATTAGATGTTCTGTCGTCAGATAATTATGTAAAAGTTCGACTGATGATTTTCTCATATATAATCCTCCTTATGATTTCTGAAAATTATGTATATATTATACAATAAATTTTAAATAGTTCAAAATAAGAATAATTAGAAAATTTCATAAAATTACAAAGTTAGATAAATAACAGTCAATGCTGTTAATTGTATAACATATAAAAAGTAAAATATAAGTGTTATTATCGGGTATATATCAAAAATTACATTGATATTTTACTTAAATAACTTAAATAACTTAAAAAACTTTAATTTATTTTTAATAAATTTAATTAAATTGTAATGAACCTGCCTATTAATTAAAATAATATTAGATAAAAAAATAACAAACTTTTTAAAATGAATATATAAAACGGGAGGAAAGTTTAACGATGTTAGCAATTATACAAAAAACACTAACAGACAACGCTATACTTGGTGCAATATTTTCATCAGTAGCAATTATACTTTTAGGATTTTATTTAAGAAAAAAAGAAATCATTGGATCAAATGCATCAAAGATACTAACTAAAGTAGTTCTTACAGTGTCATTACCAGCATTAGCATTTACATCATTCATGAAAGATATCAACCAAAAAGAATTACAAGAGGGAATAAACATCCTTATATGGGGATTTATTATTTACATAGGAATGATTCTTATAACTAAGTTAATATACGTAAAGGTTAAAGGAGAAAAACAAGATGTTTATAGAGTACTTACAGTATTCGGATCAACTACTTTCTTCGGAACACCAATCGTTAAAGCAGTATATGGTTCAGTTGGAGTTATGTACTCTAATATATTCAATATAGCTTACAGAGTTTTCTTATACTCATACGCATTCATCAAAATGTCTGGCGCAAAGATGGACAAGGAAAACTTTAAAAAGAATATGAAAGAAATATTCTTAAATCCAATAATACTTGCAACTTTCTTCGGATTATTTATATGGATATTCCAAGCTAGTCTTCCACAAGTATCAGTTACAGTTGGAGATAAAGTACAAAGTTTTGCATTCTTAAGAATTGATCAAACTTTACCTTGGTTATATAAACCATTAACTTACTTAGATAAATTAGCATCACCACTAGCTTGGTTAGCAATTGGAGCTACTTTAGCAGAGGTTCCATTTAAGACAGCTATGGCTAAGAAAGATGCTTGGGCATATAGTGCAGTTAAGGTTATGTTAATACCAGCTATCAACTTAGTAGCATTATTTGTATTAACTAAGACTGGAATATTACCAGTATCATTCTTTGGTCTTGCTACAACAGTAATAATGCTTGCAGCACCAACAGCAACAGTTGCGGCATCATATGCAATAAGTTTTGATAAGGAAGCTGTATTTACATCAAACTGTTCTTTATTATCAACAGTAGCTGCAGTAGTTGCAGCTCCAATATGGATAGTAATCCTTGAAATAATAAAGAATATGGGTATATTCGGACTATAATAAGACAATTATATATAAGATGATTTTTAGAAGAGGTCTTCAGCTTTATATTTAAGCTGCAGGTCTCTTCTTATAGAAGGATATGGAGGGTGAAAATATGAGTACAAAAATAGTATGTTATGGTGTTAGAGAAACTGAGGTTCCATACTTCCACCAATTAAATGAAAGATTTGGATATGAACTAGAGTTAATAAGCTCAAATTTAACTCATGAAAATGTAGAAACTGCTATGGGTTCAAAAGCTATAATGGTTAGAGGAAACTGTAAAGCAGACAGACAAAATTTAGAGATATTAAAGAAACATGGACTACAATATGTTCTAACAAGAACAGTTGGATTCGATCACGTGGATTTAGATGCAGCTAAAGAATTAGGATTAGAAGTTGCAAGAGTTCCAGGATATTCTCCAAATGCTATAGGGGAGCTTGCAGTTACATTATCTATGATGCTTTTAAGACATACAGCTTATACTGTAAGCAGAACAAATGAGAGAAACTTTAAAGTTGATCCATTCATGTTCAGCAAGGAAATAAGAAACTGCACAGTTGGAATATTAGGAGCAGGAAGAATAGGTCTTACAGCTGCTAAACTTTTCAAGGGATTAGGTGCAAATGTAATAGCTTATGATGTGTTCCAAAGCGATGCAGCAAAAGAAGTTGTTACATTTATGAGTCTTGAAGAAGTTATGGCAAACTCAGATGTAGTATCTGTACATATGCCATATATTAAAGGACAAAACTATCATATAATCAATAAAGAATTAATTGAAAAAATGAAAGATGGAGCAATCCTTGTAAATACAGCTAGAGGAGAAGTTCAAGATCTAGAAGCTATACTTGATGCTGTAGAAAGCGGAAAACTTGGTGGCTTTGGTACAGACGTAATTGAAGGAGAAGCGGAAATATTCTTTAAAGATTTTGAAGGAGCTGCTTTATCTAATCCAGTATTCGAGAAAATGATGAACCTATATCCAAAGGTTCTTGTAACTCCACATATGGGATCTTATACTGATGAAGCTTTAAGAAATATGGTTGAAATTTCTTATGAGAATTTACAAGAATATTTAACAGAAGGAAAATGCAAGAACGCATTAGTATAATATAAAAAAATGTGTAAAAGAAGTTCGATTTTAAAATTGAACTTCTTTTTTTATGATTTTTAATGTAACATGGCATAAATATTAGGATGATAATAAATATAAAGTGGAATTCAAATTTTACTTATGATATTATTTAAAAGGTGATAGGCAAATGAAGAAAAAAATAAAATTAGAAAATAAATTTATAATCTACGGAATTTTAATAACTTTAATTCCTCTGATATTATCCTATGGTTTTTTCATAGATAATAAGCTTAAAAGTGTAGATGAAAGAATAAAAAATAAACTTAAAGAAGTAGGATTCATAGTAAGTGATACAGAATTCATAAAAGATAAACTTAAAAATAGAGAATTTGACTATTCAATTCAGGGATATACCAAAAAACTTATTGCTCACATTGAAGATGTGGACATAGTAGTTGTTGCAGACATGACTGGAAAAAAATATTCTCATTTAGATGAAAATCAAGTTGGTGCTATTTATGTAAATGATGATAAAAAAGAAGTTTTAGATAAAGGCACAAGTTATTATTCTATTATGGTAGGGTCAATGGGGAAAACATTAAGATGGTTTGAACCTATATATTATCATGGAAAACAAGTTGGATTTGTAATGGTTGGAAAATACTATAAGGATATACAGTATATAAATAACAGCATAAAACTTAATTATGCAGTGCTATTTTTAGTTGTATTTTGTATAACTATAGTCATATCAAAATTGTTTTCAAAAAGGATAAAAAAACTTACTTTAGGCATGGAACCGGAAAATATAACAAGGCTATATATAGAAAAAAAAGCTATATTGGATAGTGTTCAAGAAGGAATAATAGCTCTTGATGAAAAGCATAAGGTAATAGAATTAAATAAAAAATGTGAAGAGATTTTAGAAGATTTTCCATTAGAAAAAGTGCTTAAAAAGTTGAAAAAATATATAGAATTAGAAAAAGATCTTCAAATGAAAGAGTTTATCATAGATAAAACTAGAGTATTTGTTACAATAAATACTATACAGGAAGAGGGGGAATATCTAGGCTGCGTTATTATAATGAATGATAGAAAGAGCATAGATAGAATAGCAAAAGAAATTACAGGAGTAGATGAAATTGTAAAGAACCTCAGAGCGAATGTGCATGAATTTAAAAATAATCTTCATGTCATATTAGGACTGATAAAACTTAAGGAATTTGACGAAGTCACAAAATATATATTGAAGCTGCAAAAAATGCAAGAGTTCAAAACTGTAAAGTTTTCTAATATTGAAGATCATTATGTGAGAAGCATATTAGCAAGTCGTGAGTTAATTGCCAAAGAGAGAAATGTGACTTTCGATCTTAGTAAAGAGTCCTTCCTTTTTAATAATCATGGTTCTGTAGACTCTAATGACATTACAACAATTTTAGGAAATTTGATTGAAAATGCATTTGAAGCTTGTGCAATGAAAGATGATGATGACAAATGGGTTAAAGTTTATCTAACGGAAGATGAAAATCAAATTGATATGAAAGTTGTGGATAATGGTATAGCAATAGATGAAGATATCAAAGATAATATATTTACTTTAGGAATATCAAGCAAGGGAAAAAATAGAGGAACAGGGCTGGCTTTAGTGAAAAACAGAGTAGATCTTTACGATGGAACAATAGAAATAGAGGAAAATGATGGAGACAAGGCTTTCTATATAACTATTTATAAGGGAGAGTAGAAAATGAAGAATGTATTAATTGTAGAAGATGACCCAATGGTTGCTTTAATTAATAAGAGATATCTTGAAAAAGTTGACGGAGTTAATGTACTTGGAATTGTAATGACAGAAGAAGAAATAATAGAATATTTGGATAGAGATGAAGTTGATCTTATACTTTTAGATATATATCTTCCAAAGAAAAATGGCATAGATATACTAAAAAGTCTTAGAAATAAAAATTATCTTGTTGATATAATAATGATTACCGCTGGTAATAGTGTTGAAGAAGTAAAGACTGCTTTTGCTTACGGGGTGGTGGATTATTTAGTTAAACCATTTGACTTAGAGAGATTTGAGGAAGCTATAAAAAGATATATATCCAAAAATAAAATTTTAAAAAACACTGAGAATTTAAATCAAAGAGAGCTAGATAAGCTAAGGAATATAGACAAAAATAATGAGAAGTCAGAGCTTCCTAAAGGTTTGAATGATAGGACGTTAAAAAAGGTTAAAGAACTTTTAAGTATTAATAGACATAGGGTGTGGACGGTTAGAGAAATTTCTAATGAGCTTAATATAAGCAATGTAACCATAAAAAAATATATGGACTTTTTAGAGCAGACAGGTAAGGTAAGAGTAGATAGCACAAGCGGAAATGTAGGAAGACCAGAACTTTTATATGAAATTAATGAAGAATTGTAAGCTGATGAAAAGATGTTCAATATAAGTTGAACATCTTTTGTCATTGAATGATTTTACTGGAAATATAAATTATTAATATGAAAACTTTTATGACTCAAAAAATTAAATTTGATTTATAAAAATAATTACTTTATAATTAGTTATTGTAAAAATCATAAGAATATATATGAAAATGATAATTTATAAAGGTTACTTTAATTATTTTAAAATAATTAAAGGATTTTTATTGTCATAATTAACAAGGGGATGTTTTGTTTATGTTAGAAGTTGTTAAAAGCACATTGACAGATGACGCTATTGTAGGAGCTATATTTTCATCCATAGTGATAATTATTTTAGGAATATATCTTAGAAAAAAAAATTTGCTTGGAGAAAGTATATCTAAAGCACTTAGTGACGTGGTTTTATGTGCATCACTACCAGCCCTTGCTTTCACATCTTTTATGAAAGACATAGATCAAAAGCAGCTGCATGAGGGTATTAGTATACTTATATGGGGATTTGTTGTCTATATAGGACTTATATTTGTAACAAAGATTATGTACATAAGGATGCAGGGCGAGAAACAAGATGTGTATAGAGTGCTTACCATATTTGGATCTACCACATTTTTCGGGATCCCTATAGTAGCATCTATTTATGGAGATGTTGGAGCTATGTACGCGAATATATTTAATATATCATATAGAGTTTTCTTATATTCTTATGCATTTATAAAAATGTCCGGATTAAAAATGGACAGGGAGAATCTAAAACAAAATGTAAAAAACGTAGTACTTAATCCTATAGTTATAGCCACTTTTGTAGGACTGTTTATATGGATATTTCAAGATAAAATGCCTCAAGTAGCAGTTCAAACTGGTGATACGGTACAAAATTATGCATTTTTAAGGATTGATAAAACTGTACCATGGTTATTTAAGCCTTTAACTTATTTGGACAAGTTAGCATCACCGCTTTCATGGTTGTCTATCGGTACAACTTTAGCAGCAGTTCCATTTAAAACTGCAGTAGGAAGAAAAGATGTTTGGGGTTATAGCTTGATTAAAGTTATAGTAGTGCCTATAATATGTTTAGCAGGACTTATGGTGCTTATAAATGTAGGATTAATTAAGGTATCTTTCGTTGGAGTTGCAATGACTGTACTTATGATGTGCTCGCCTACGGCTACAGTTGCAGCTTCTTATGCAATAAGTTTTGACAAAGAAGCGGTATTCACCTCAGAATGTTCTTTCTTGTCTACATTTGTAGCAGTAGTAGCTATGCCTATATTTATAGTAGCATTAGAGGTTATGAAAAATATGGGGTTTATACCTATGTAAAGTTTATAAATAAAAAGAATTTAGGAGTAAATTATGAAATTTAAGGAAATGACTTTAAAAGATATAAAGCTAGTTGCTGAATTGTATGTTAAAACTTTTAATTCAGAACCATGGAATGATAGATGGACTATAGAAACAGCCACGAAAAGACTTACTCAGATGATGGATGCATCAGCAGCATATGGAATAATAGCATATGAAGGTGAAATGATATGTGGAATGATCTTGGGAAGTGAAGAGCAGTATTATAATGGTCCGATGTTTAATATTAAAGAGTTTTGTGTAAGAAATGATATTCGTAAAAGCGGATTTGGGACTAAAATTTTCAAAGAATTTGAATATAGATTAAAGGAAAAAGGAATATCTTCAATAACACTAAACACAGTAGCTGGACATAAAACAGAAGGCTTTTATAACAAGATGGGTATGACAACTTTTTCTGATATGATTGTTATGGAAAAAGAAATATAACATAAAAAGTAGATGATAAGGTTAATTGATATGGTCATGAATGTAAGAAAAGTTTTATTATTTAAACTGTTCTTTACGTTAATACTATCTCAAAAAAGTTTATCATCTGCTTTTATTCTTTTAATAAAATTATTTTATATATTCATCAATTTCTTCTTTTGAAGGTTCTTGGAAAAAACCATCAAATCTTTTTCGCTTTTCTGGAGTCATATAATAACCACGAACACCATCATTTATAGCTTTATTCCTGATTTCAAGATGTTTTGTTATAACTTCATAAGGTGGATTTACATAATGAAGTTTTACTTCTATACCTTTACTTTTAAAGAATCTTTTTGTTTCATCTCTTTCTTCTTTAGACCAAAAACCAAAATCTAATATTACATCTATATTCATCTCTAACATTTCAAGAGCCTGTCCAAATAAAAACTTCTTGCATCTACTAACCATTTCTTGATGTTTAGCAGGACCTATACAATCGTCAAATAAAATGAGCATAAGGTCATCGTAAGATAATATAAAGGTATTTCCTTTAGTTTTTAAACTTTGTGCATAGGTACTTTTTCCACTTCCTACTTTACCACAAAGCATGTGTACTATTGCCATAAATTATCACTTCTTTCATTTATAATTAAGTTATAAAATTGCAAATTATTAATTATATTTATTATACAATGAAATTTAAATAGAGAAAATCTTAGATATGAAAAAAGAACTCCGTGGAGCTCTTTTAAGAATCGATATAAAGTGAAATTTTCTTATTCTTTAAAATTTTAAATTTTGTATTAAAAGATTTTATAAGTTTACTATTAACTAGATTATTTTTGTTCTTTTGGTTTTATAGATAAAGCTAATATTTCATCTTTTCTTTCTATAGTATCATTTGATAAAATCATCTTTTCAATTTTATCATGACCTATTCTTTCTATCATATCCCCAAAACGCTCTTTCTTAAAGGCATTCTCACGGTAAACTAAGATAGCTTTTTCAATTATATCAAGAGCTTCCTCTATACTGTAAATTCCATTTATCTCAGAACCAGGTCTTCCTTGACGACCCCATTTTCCGCCGATTAAAATTTTAACTCCGTGGGCCTTAGAAGATAGACAGTGAAAATAACACTTCTTTATACATTTACCACATCTGTTGCATATATAACGATTTATAGTTATTTTTTTATCTACAACTTTTGGTGCATGCATTAAACAGTTCATCTCAACTGCACATTTAGTGCATCCACGGCATATATCTTCATGTATTTCAGGCATATTTTGTCCAATTAATCCAATATCATTTAAATCAGGTTTTACACAGTTATTAGGACAACCTCCTACTGCAATTTTAAATTTATGAGGAAGTTCTACATTTTTGTATCCAATAAAAAATCTGTCATGAATTCTCTTTGCTATATCAGCAGAATCAACTTGCCCAAATACACAAGTTCCTCCCTTACAAGCTACAACGGGTCTGATTTTATCACCAGTACCTCCAGTTATAAGCCCATGTTCTTTAAGATCAGATATAAGAGCATCGATTCCTTCATACTTTACGCCCTGCATCTCAACTGTCATTCTAGAAGTAAAGGCTACTTTTCCATTGCCGTATTTTCTTGCAGCTTCTGCAATAGTTTCCAAATCTTCGCTGGTAAGAGTACCATTTTCAGTGATAACACGACAATTAAATTCATCTTCTGTACCCCTGTTGTATAAAAATCCTAAAGATTTTACACGCTTGATGTCATCTGGTTTTACTTTCATAAATACAACTCCTTAAATTTATAGCAAGCAATAGGTGTGCTATTTTATTTCCACATACTATTTTATAAAATTCTAATAATAATGTAAAATTATAAATTCTTATTTATATATAAGATTATATTATGGTGGATTTATAGTATAAAAAAGCTGGACTTTGAACCGACCCCCAAAAGTTAGACCAAAAATCTAACGAATTGGAGGTCGATTTTTTATGGCAAAATACAGTTATGAACTTAAGAAAAAGGTTGTTGATGCATATTTAAATGGTGAAGGCGGATATTCGTATCTTGCCAAGACTTATGGTATTCCTGCGTGGAGTAACATTAAGAAGTGGGTATTATCTTATTCCAAAATGGGTGATGAAGGATTAAAGCGCTCAAGAAAAAAAAATAATTATTCTTTTGAATATAAACTTCATGTGGTAGAGTTATATTTATCAAGTGAGGTTTCGTATCAGGATTTAGCTCTCCAAGAGAAAATCAACAACCCAGTACAGATATGTAAATGGGTCAATGATTTTAATATTGCAGGTGTTGATGCATTGAGACCGAAGAAGAAAGGTCGTAAGAAGTCATTGGTATCAAATAATAAGAAAGAAAAAGTACAGTTATCTTCAGAAATTACTCCAGTAGACACAAGTGCTGAACATGTGAGACAACTTGAAGATGAACTTTTAAAGCTTAAAATTGAGAATGCCTATTTAAAAGAACTGAGGAGGCTGCGTTTAGAGGAGGAAACTCTTCTGAAAAAACAGCGAGAATCATCCACAGCCTCCGAGGAGACTTCAAACTAAAAGATATTCTCGCAATTGTTAGCTTTCCGAAGGCAACATATATGTACTGGCAGAAAAGATTTGATAGGAAAAATCCTGACCAGGCAATTGAGGATACAATCTTAGAAATACATAACACAAACAAGGATTATGGCTATCGTAGAATATATGGTGAACTTCGAAATCAGGGCTTTATTGTTAATAAAAAGAAAGTACAGAGAATCATGCAGAAACTAAATCTCCAAGTTACTTCCTTTACTAGAAAAAGTCGTAAATATAGTTCTTACAAAGGCAAGATCGGAACAGTTGCGCCCAACAGAATCAGAAGACGTTTTAATACAAATATCCCTCATCAGAAAATCACAACAGATACTACTGAGTTTAAATACTATGAGGTAGATTCTAAGGGACATATGACGATGCACAAACTATACTTGGATCCGTTTATGGATATATGTAACAGTGAGATTTTAAGTTACGGTATTGATAGGCGGCCTTCTGCCACCAATGTGATAAATGCTCTAAATGAAGCCATTGAAATAACATCTGATTGCCCATATCGAAGAACATTTCATTCTGACCAAGGCTGGGCTTACCAGATGAAGTCATACTCACATCGTCTTAAAGAAGAGCGGATTTTTCAGAGCATGTCCCGCAAGGGAAACTGTCACGATAATTCTGTAATGGAAAACTTCTTTGGACTCTTGAAACAGGAAATATACTATGGTGTTGTTTATTACAGTTATGAGAAATTGAAATCTGAAATAGAAAGATATATAAAGTACTACAATGAACAAAGGATTAAAGAGAAACTAGGATGGATGAGTCCTGTGCAATACAGACTCAAACTCTTGGCTGCATAAAAATAGCGAGGCAGCCGAAACTGTCTCGCTAATAAAGTCTAACTTTTGGGGGTCACATTACTTAAGTTGTCCAGCTTTTTTATACTTTTCTGTGAAATTACTTCATTTATAAGAAAAAACGATTTTTTATCTGTGAATTACGAAATGTGATTTGTGAGTGAATGTTCGTATTGTAATTTTTTTCTAAATTCAATTTTTGACTTATAAATAAATAACAAATTACAAAATACGAAAATAAAAATTGTAAATTCATATAAAATAACGAAATTAACCGTATAATATTTATAAAAATATTGAAAAAGTTCGTAATAAGATGTAATATGGATTTACAGTAATAAAAAGGAGGACCTATATATATGTTTTCAGAATTATTAACTGATGCTATGGCTATAGTTGGAGTTATATTAAACGGATTACCACAAGGACTTTTGGCATTAACGTTCGGATTTGCGTCTATTCCTACGGCATTTGCATTTTTAGTTGGTGCAGTAGGTAACTTTATAACAGGATCTGTTGCGCCTATATCATTTCAAGCGGAAACTATAACTTACGCAGGAACTGCAGGGAAAAACATGCAAGAAAGATTATCAATGATCTTTATCGGAGCACTTATAATGGCACTTATAGGTATGTTTGGCTTTTTAGGAAAGATAGTTGATTTTATTGGACCAATAATAACATCAGGTATGATGGCGGGTGTTGGAATTATGCTTGCTAAAGTTTCTATGGACATGTTTAAGGCGGAGAAAAAGGTGAGTGCAATATCTATAGCTTCAGCAGTTGTAGTTTACTTGATGACAAAGGATTTAGTATGGACAATAACTGTATCAGTTGTGCTATCAAGTATAGCAGCTAATATGTTTAATAAAGATATGAGAAATGTGGAAATACATAAAGAGAAGGTCGAAAAAAAGAAGATAACAGTGAGTTTAAACATATTAAGAGGAGCACTAGGGATGGTATGTTTAAACATAGGATCAAACATAGCATTTGGAGCTATAACTGGAGAAATTGCAAATACAACAGTTAATATAGATCATCTTTCTGTTATAAGCAGTGTTGCTGATATGGGATCATCTTTATTTGGAGGAGCACCAGTTGAATCAATAATCTCAGCCACAGGTAGTGCGCCCCATCCAATTGCAGCAGGCATAATCATGATGCTTATAATGGCTGCTATATTATTTTGTGGTCTATTACCTAAAATAGGAAAATATGTACCGGCACAGTCAATCAGCGGATTTTTATTTGTTCTTGGAATATTTGCTACAGTTCCAGTAAATGCAGCAGCTGCTTTATCTGGATCATCAGGCATGGTTGGTGGAGTTACAATGGCTGTTACGGCAGTTAGTGATCCATTCTTTGGAATGGTTGCAGGAATAATAACAAGATTTGTTTTAGGAATTTAAGGGGGATTTTAAAATGAGTACATATAAATTAAACATTTTGTCACTTGAAAGAAATTTACCTATAATAAAGATTAAAAAAGATTTAGCAATTGCAAGTTTTGTGATCTTAGGGGATACGGAGCTTATACAGGTTACAGCAAAAGAGCTTGTAAAAAAATTAAATAATGTGGATGTTATAGTTACAGCAGAAGCAAAAGGAATACCTTTAGCTTATGAAATATCAAAACTTTTAGGCATGAAAGAATTTATAGTTGCAAGGAAAAGCATAAAGTCATATATGAATAATCCTATTATAGAAGAGGTTCAATCTATAACAACTAAAGGAAAACAATTTTTATGTCTTGATGAAGTTGAAGCAGAAAAAATAAAAGGAAAAAATGTTGCATTAATAGATGATGTGATTTCAACAGGAGAGTCATTAAAGACATTAGAAAGCTTAGTTGAGAAGGCCGGGGGGAATATAAAGAAAAGAGCTTCCATATTAGCAGAAGGTGATGCAGCAAATAGAGAAGATATAATATTTATAGAGAAATTACCTCTTTTCAAAGTTGAAGGTGATGGAAAGCTTGTAGAAATGTAAGATTAATATTGTTTGAGATATTTTAGACACAATACATAGGGATTGTGTCTTTTTTATATAGTTTAAGACAAATTATGTTAATATATAATTAGTACTATGAAAAAAATTAGATGTTGGGAACAGGGGGATATAGATGGAGAGAAGAGTTTGGGCAATTTATTTTAGTGCTACTGGAACAACTGAAAAAGTAGTAAAAACAATAGCTAGAGAACTTGGAAATATGATAGGTGCTCAGGTTAATGAGATAAACTATACACTGCCACATCAAAGGCAAAAAGAATATGAATTCAATGAAAATGATATCGTAATATTTGGATCACCTGTATATGCAGGAAGAATTCCAAATATACTTCTGCCATTTTTAAACTCAGGATTCAGAGGTAATGGGGCTTTAGCTGTACCTATTGTGATGTTTGGTAATAGAAATTATGATGATGCTTTGATTGAACTTAGAAATATTCTTGAAAAGGATGGTTTTTGCATTATTGCAGCTGGAGCTTTTGTAGGAGAACATTCCTTTTCCAAAATTCTAGCATCAGGAAGACCAGATTTCAAAGATTTAAAACTAGCATATAATTTTGCGGATAAAATAGCTGAAAAGTTAAGATGTACAATAATGATTTTAAAATTCCAGTGGAAGTATCAGGTGAAGAACCAATACGTACATATTATAAGCCTCGTGATAGAAAAGGTGTTTTTATTAATATTTTAAAAGTAAAACCAAAAACAAATGAAAAATGTATTAACTGTGGATTATGCTCAAAGATTTGTCCAATGGGTTCTATAGATAAAGATGACCCAAGTAAGGTAGATGGAATATGTATAAAATGTGGTGCTTGTATAAAAAAATGCCCTGCAGAAGCAAAGTATTATGATGATTTCGGATATTTATATCATAAACATGAGTTAGAGGAAGAGTACTCAATGAGGAAAGAACCGGAGATGTTTTTATAATGAATACTAAAAGGAGCCTCGCAATAATTAGTTAGTGCGACAGCTCCTTTAATTTATCCTATTTGTGATTCTTCTTCTGATGAAGGATTAATTTCGTCCCAAAGCTCTGCATTTTTTATGCCTAAAGCCTTAGCAGAGAATACAGGGTCTTTTCCAGCTTTCCTTTGTTCACAGTAGTCATTAAGAACACGGATAGCAGTATTTCCAAGAAGAAGTATAACTGTTATGTTTATAATAGCCATTATTCCCATAAGTACATCTGCAAGATTCCATACAAAATCGTATCCTGCGATACTTCCAAAGAAAACAGCAACGATACATGTTATTCTAAATAAAGTCATAGAGCCGCCCATTTTGTTTTTTATAAACATTACATTTGATTCAGTGTAATAGTAATTTCCTATGATTGAACTAAAGGCAAAGAAGAATATTGAAATTGTTATAAATGTTATTCCCCATTCTCCAACTTGAGAAGCAACTGCCTGCTGAACAAGAGGCATTGCTTTTAAGGCTGTATAGTCAACACCAGAGATAAGTACTATAAATGCTGAAGTACTACATATTAAAAGAGTATCGATAAATACTGATAATGTTTGAACAAGTCCTTGTTTTGCTGGATGAGAAACTTGAGCTGAAGCAGCTGCGTTTGGTGCGCTACCCATTCCGGCTTCATTAGAGAATAAACCTCTTTTTATTCCATGAAGTACACAAGAACCCATAAAGCCTCCAGCAAAACTCTTGAAATTAAATGCACTTGAGAATATAAGTGAGAACATTTCAGGAACTAAGCTGAAATTTTTTCCTATTATAAATAATCCAAGGATCATGTACATTATAGCCATAACAGGAACTATTACTGAGGATATAAATGCTATTGCCTTTTGGCCTTTAAATATTATAAAAGCAGTAAATAAAGAAAGAACTAATCCTATAGAAGCAGGTATAAACATATTTGGAAATTCTCCACCGAAATAGTGTGAAAAAGCTGATACTATGTTGTTTGCTTGAAGAGAATTAAATCCATATGCAAAACACGTTATAAGAGCAACAGAGAATATAACTCCAAGCCATCTTTGTCCAAGGGCTTTTTGTATATAGTAGGAAGGACCTCCTCTAAACTCTTCTCCATTTCTGACCTTATATACTTGAGCTAAAGTGCTTTCGATAAAAGCTGATGATGAACCTAAAATTGCCATAACCCACATCCAAAATACTGCGCCTGGACCACCTGCTGCAATTGCAGTTGCAACACCTGCTATATTACCAACACCAACCCGAGAAGCTGTTGATATCATAAGGGCTTGGAAAGACGATACTGCTGAATCATTGTCATTTTTTTCTAATAGCTGTTTAAAACTGTCTGGTAAAAGTCTAAATTGAACAAACTTTGTTCTTACGGTAAAATAAATTCCAGTTGCAACAAGTAATCCTACTAGGATATACCCATACATAAAATCGTTCACAGCCCCTAAAATTCCATTAAAAAAGTTCATATAAAATCTCCCCATATAAATTAAATTTTTGAAGATCACTGTCTTCAAATGCCATATTAGTCAATATTGTATCATATTATTACGAATATATAAATATAAGTATAGAATATATGTTGAAAAATATGCTAAATTCTTAATATAACATACTATTTGTTGTTCTAATACATAAGTCATCATTTATTGGAATATTTAATTAGACGGATAGAAATGAGAAATATTATAATGTAAATGAATTTATAATAAATTTAAAAATATCATGGTGGAGGGATTTTATAATGGTAAAGGAAGTAAGTGTAAGAAAAATAAAAGAGGAAGCAGAAGAACTATATAGACAAGGAAAGTTTTTTTGTTCAGAAGCGGTTGTAAGCTCTATAAGGAACAACATAGATAAAGATATGCCAGAGGCTCTTGTAGCAGCAGCATCAGGATTTCCAATAGGAATAGGAAGATCAAAATGTACTTGTGGAGCAGTTACTGGTGCTATCTTAGCATTAGGATACTTTTTCGGAAGAACTGAAGGAGGAGATCCAAAAGTTAAACATACTTTAGATCTAGCTTATGAAGTGCAAGATAGTTTTAGAAAAAATCATAAATGCCTATGTTGTTCAGTACAAACAAAGGGAATGGATATGGGTTCAGGAGAACACAAAGAACAATGTATAAGATTTACTGGAGAAATGGCAGAAAAGGTAGCAGAAGTAATAATTAGAGAATTAAATATAAAAAACACTGACGAATTAGTGGGTGAGGCTAATGGTTAATTTTATAAAAAGAATACCTATACCTATAGCAGGACTTGCTTTAGCTTTATTAGCACTAGCAAATTTAGTAACATTTTTAAATCCAGTTATATTAGCAGCCTTCAGAATAATATCAGCAATACTCTTAGTGTTATTAACACTAAAAGTAATAATAGCTCCAAAGTTTGTGGCAGAAGATTTTAAAAATCCAGTTATCCTTAGTGTAGCACCAACGTATTCCATGGCATTTATGCTTTTAGGAGCTTATGTTAAAACTTTGGGACAAGATACATTAGCTGTTACCATATGGGCTTTAGGAATAATTATTCATATGGTGTTTATAGTAATGTACACCTTAAGATTTATAGTAAAATTTGATATAAAGAAAATATTTCCGAGTATATTTATAGTATATGTAGGAATAGGAACTGCAGGAATAACAGCTCCGGCTTTTAAAATGGCTTCTATAGGACAAACCTCTTTTTGGTTTGCTTTTATATCATTACTAATTCTATTGCCAGTAGTTACATATAGATTGATGAAAATAAAAGGGATTCCAGAGCCTGCTTCACCTACTTTTGCGATACTTGCTGCACCAGCAAGCCTTGTATTGGCAGCATATATGAAATCTTTTTCAGATAAGAACGTATATATGGTTGGCTTTTTAACTGTTTTATCCATTGTATTATATGGTGTGGTAATCGTAGCTATGATAAAGCTGCTTGCTTTAAAGTTTTATCCAAGTTTTTCATCGTTTACTTTTCCCATGGTAATAAGTGGTATAGCAACTGGTGGAGCATTCACATTTTTATCAAAGGCAGGTTATAACTTTAATTTTCTAAAGTATATACTAACAGCACAACAGATAATAGCATCTGTAATAGTGCTTTATGTACTTGTAAGATATGTGATGTTTTTATTTAAAGCACCACAGAAATCAGAAAAAGTTATTGCAAAATAAAATATTTTCATTAAAAAGCCTGGATGCTTTAATAGCTATTCAGGCTTTATTTTATATAAAAATTCTTATTTAATAATGTATAAGGTAAACTAAACTTTTACATTATTAAATAAGAAGGATTTAAATTTTATTGGGAAAATAGTAATATATAGGAAATTATGCTTGCGAAAATGTTGAATGGATTTGCTAAATATAATATAATTAAATTTGGCAGTTATATTGTTAATGTTAGGTAATCAGAATAGAGATTTAAATAAGTTAAATTTATATTGTATTAAAAGGGAGAGATAAGATGAGGATAGTTATATGTGATGATTTAAAAGAAGACCGTGAACATTTATCCTCTGCTTTGAAAGAGTATTTCTTTGAAAATGATATGAGCATGGAGCTTGATGCATTTGATAGTGGAGAAGCATTCCTAGAGAAAGCAGATTCGAAAAATTATGATTTGATTTTTTTAGATATATACATGAAAAGTTTAACTGGAGTAGATGTGGCAAGAAAGATTAGAGAAGATAATGCTAAAAGCCAAATTATTTTTACTACAACAAGTCTCGAACACGGTGCTGATTCTTATGAGGTAGATGCTTTTTACTATTTGGTAAAACCAATAGATAAACAAAAGTTTCAACAAGTATTAGACAAGTTTTGTGCTATGATGTTTAAGGTTAGGTCAATTGAAGTAAAAAGTGGACGAACTATGGTAAATATTTTCTTGGCAGATATAATTTATATTGAAGCCGTAGGAAAGAAGAGCAGAATACACACTAAAAGCGGGGAAAATATAGAGGTAAGTATGGGGATTTCAGAAATTTGGAGTATGCTTCCTAAAAATGATTTTTGTAAACCTATCCGCTATGCTATAGTATCTCTTTGGGAAGTAAAAAGCATGCCTAGTGATGAAATTTCTTTGAGCAATGGAGTAACGATTTCTGTTAGCAGAAATGAGAAAGAAACTGTAAGAAATGCATTTGCTGATTTTAAATGGAGAAAACTTCGTGGCAATATTTAGGAGGGGATAGATATGGATATATTTCCATCACTACTTTCAGCTTTAGCTCAGATACCTGGAATTATATTTAGATATATACCTTTTAAGGATAATATAGATAAAAAACAAAGAAGAATATTGTTTATTTTATATGGAATAATGATGATAGTTAATATAGTTATTTTTTATATTTCTCAGAGGATTTTTGGTTTGGATGTACTTTTTTATAAATTTTATTTTATAATGGGTGGATTAATGTATTTTGTTATAAATTGCTATGTCCTTCCTAAAAGACTTCCAGAGCATTTATTTGTATATTGGATGATAGCCATATACATTCTAACAATTCATTCTATAAGTGCTATTATACAAAATTTTTTTTCAGTAGAAACAGAAAATATAATTAGGCTCATTGCGCAGAATATTTTGTTTCTTATAATATCAGTAATTTCCTATCCTATTGTAAAAAAACTTATTGATATTACGATAAAACCATTTTTGCAATACAATAAGGGAGAATATTGGAAAACCTTATGGATTGTTCCAATGTTCATGTTTTGTGCTAGTTTTTTAATGTCAATAAACTATGTATGGATTCAAGACTGGCAACAGATAGCAAGTAGATTGTTTACGTGTTTAGCGATGATTTTTATATGTCAGGGTATTGCTTATGATTTTAAAGAAATGACAGAAAAAATTGCTATAAATGAAAAACTAAAGTTTAGTGAAGAACAAATAAGACTTCAAAAAAATTATTATGCAGCACTAACTAAAAGCATGGATGATGCTAAAAAATCAAGACATGACTTTAAGCATCATAAAGCTGCTATAGAGAGGTTTATACAGACAAATGATAAAAAAGGTCTTGTGGAATATTATAGTATTCTTGAACAAAACGTCAATGAATCTATGTTATATACAGGAAATGCAGCAGTAGATGGAGTTTTATATTATTACCAACAAATGGCTGAGAAAAATGGTATATATATGGATATTGCTTGTAAACTAAGTAATAATTTGAACATAAATGATTTTGACTTATGCTCTTTATTTGGAAACAGTGTTGAAAATGCTATAGAAGCCTGTAAGTATGTAAAAGGTGAAAAACATATAGGAATTAGGTCTCAAATAGATGGAAACCAACTTTTGATTGCTGTAGATAATACTTTTGATGGAAACTTAAAGAAAAAAGATGATGATTTTATTTCTAGAAAGAGAAATAATGAAGTTGGAGTGGGAATAAGTTCTATGAGAGATGTATGCGAAAAATATGATGGCTTTTGTAAATTTGAATCTAAGGGAGATATGTTCATGGCAAGTTTTATCCTGACTATTTAATTTTATTGATAATTTAATAGGTTAAATTGTTAAACGTATTAGTTAAGTTAATGCATTTCATTCCCTATGCATGCATTTGAGTATGTAATTTGCAAGTTTAAGTAATTTATATTGTATAATTTAAATGGAATAAAATACATGAAATTTTGCTTGAAGAAAAAGAGGTGAGAAAATGGTTGTTGCCATATGCAGTGAGGATGGAAAAGAACAAGGGAAGATTAGTGAGGTAGTATATAGTTTTTTTTCTGCATTTGATTTGATTCCTGAAATAATATCATTTACCGAAAAAGAAGAAATCACTAAACGGGTAACTAATCCATTTTATATCGCTATTGTAAGTTACAATGGTATGGAAGGATATAAAGTTTCTCAAAGTTTAAGAATGGCAGATCCAGATTGTAAGATTATCTGGGTAAGTGACGAAAAGAAATTAGGTTTCATGGGTTATGATATTAATCTTACTTATTTTCTAGAAAAACCGATAAATGAAGATAAGATGAACTTAGCGCTTCAAAGGTGCTTAAATAAAATAGTTGTCTGAATTGGAAAGTTAAAGCTTCTTTAGTAGAAAATAAAAATCTGCTGGAGAAGCTTTTTTTATATAAATTTATAAATAAATGAGTATATTTTCAAAAACAGTACCCAAATTATTTTTTTCTCTTGTATTACTATACAGGAAAAGGAAAGGGGATTCTAATTATGAGTACACAAAGGAGAGACTTAAAAACTCAGAAAGTATTATCTGTTTCACGTAGAGAACTGAAATATTTAATTTCTCTTACAGATCGTATTTATTTAATAGAAGCATTGGACAAGCTTCTGACTGCAGATGAGTATGGTGGCTATAATGGTTATACTGTACGTAGTGTTTATTTTGACAGCATTACTAATGAAGATTATAGTGATAAAAGAGAACATGCAGATGAAAAAAAGAGAATTCGTCTTCGAGTTTACAACCCAGACGATAAAAAGGTGAAGTTTGAACTTAAAAGAAAAAGTTTTGGCAGAGAGATTAAGGAGAGTTTAGTTATAACCCGTAATGATGCAATGAAGCTTTTAAATAGAAACTATAGAGTTCTTCTTAAATATGATGGACCTACAGCAAATTATGCTTATAATATTATGACAACACGATTGTATAGGCCTGTTTCAATGGTAGAGTATGATAGAAGAGCATATACTCATGAAAATTTTAATACTCGTATAACTCTAGACAATAACTTGAGATATTGTGATTTTTGCTACGACCTTTTTAGCCACAATTTAAATTTTAAGATGGCTATGCCAAAGGAGCAAACCATTTTAGAAATTAAATATGACCGTTTTCTATTCAAACAAATTCAAGATGCGCTATCTAAATGTGATTTAAACGGAAAACCACCAAGTAAATTTGGAACCTCAAGAAGTATCTTGAAAGAGTATTATTATTAAGGAGATGTATTAAGAAATGAGTAAATTTATTGAATTTTTTACTGGAAGCAGTTTGTCAAACCCATATATTGTTACTCCTATAGCTTTAATGTTTAGTTTAGCATTTACAATGATATTGTCAGGATTCATGCTTATCGTATATAAAAGGTGTCACAATTCTTTAACCTATAATAAAAATTTTAATGTAACACTTTTGATGTTATCTTTTATTTCAACAGTACTTTTGGCTTTAGTACAGAATAATCCATTGCTTTCTTTGGGGGTACTGGGTTCACTATCTATATGTAGAGTACGAACTAATACTAAAGATCCTAGAGATATTGGATTTATTTTTTGGGCACTTACGATAGGTATTTCTTCTGCAGTAGGAGCTTTTGCTATTGGCATTTTGAGTTCACTTACTTTAGGATGTGTCTTAATTGTATTTGATAGAACTGTGAAAAAGAAAAAATCATTGATGATGGTAGTACGTGGTGCAAAATCACAAATAGACAGTGTTCAAGAAATGCTTAGAAAAACTCCTGGAAGCATCATTCAAAGCAAAAATATTTTTATGGATTCCTTTGAACTTGTTTATGAACTTAGAGTAAAGCCTAAGGAAGAGGAGTTTATTATATCTATATTAAATGATATGGAAGGAATTCAAGGAGTTAATATATTAGCACCAGAGACGAAGGTAGCTTAGGGAGGAATTTAATTGAAGATGAGACGTTTAAAGAAAATGTTGTTTATTTTGATTATATCAATTATTACACTAGCTGGATGTGGGGAAGCTAAAACTGTAGAAAATGAAAAGAGTTCTATAAAAGATGGAGAAAAATTAACCTTATCTTTTATTAATATAGGTAAGGGAGATGCTTTTTTGATTGACGTACCAGGAGATGGCTATTACTTATGTGATACAGGAAAGGCTCAGGATTTTCCGCAGATTGCAAGACTATTAAAGGTAAAAGGTGTAGAAAAATTAAATGGAATCTTTTTATCTCATGGACACAAAGATCATGCAGGAGGTTTAGAAGCATTAGTAAAAGCTTTTAAAACAGAGAAAATATATATATCGGCCTTAGACACAGTATCTTATGAAAACATTGATGCCAGAGAAATTGCCAAGGAAAATGGTATAGATTTAGTGGAACTTAAAGGTGGAGAAAAACTGAGTTTAGGAAGTGCCAATGTGGAAGTTTGGATACCTAGTAAAATTGACAAGAAAAATGCTAATAATAATTCGGTAGTATTACGCATAACTTATGGAGATACAGCCTATCTTATGACTGGAGATATGGAGAAGGAAGAGGAAGCAAAGTTTTTAGCAAGTGGAGTAAATCTTCAAGCAGAAGTGTTAAAACTTGGACATCATGGAGAGGATGATGCTACAACAGTAAGTTTATTGCAAAAGGTTAAACCTAAATACGGAATTATATGTGGTAATATGGAAGAAAATCCTGATTCAATGAATCAAGAAATAGCTGAAAGATTGAAAAGTCACAGTGTTGAAGCTTACTATTCAGAAGGAGAGCAATTAGCTGTAGATTTTGTTTCTGACGGAACATCTATAAAAGTTGAAAATATAATTGATAAAAATACTAAATAGTGAGGTAATGATGATGAATGAACAATTTCAAATCAATATGGATCAATTGCTAAATACGATTACAACTAAGCCAGATACATCAGTAATTTTAATAAGTATGGGCACTGCACTGCTATTTGCATTTATAATGTGGGGAGCTTATAGAATTTCTCATACAGATTCAACTTACGAACCTAAATTTGGAATAACCCTAGTGACACTTGCGTTTGTTTCTACAATACTTATGGATTTAATTCAATCAAATTTAGCCTTATCATTAGGGATGCTCGGATCTCTTTCAATAGTTAGATTTCGTACAAACATTAAAGACCCAAGGGATATAGGCTTTATCTTTTGGAGTATGGCAATAGGTATTGCTGCAGCTACTCAAAGCTATGTAATAGGTATAATTGGAAGTATAATACTTGCAGTAGTAATGATATTCACTAAGAAAAGGGGAGAAGGAAATAATTCAATGCTTCTTGTAGTAAGAGGCAGTAATACAGATTTAGACAGCATTCAAACTATCATAGATAAAATTCAAGGTAACAGTTCTGTAAAAGCAAAAAATGTATTAGTGGATTCCTTTGAACTTGTCTACGAAGTAAGAATTCCTCAAAGAGAAGAAAACAATATGATTAATGAAATTTTTCAGCTTGGAGGAATAGATAGCGTTAATCTTTTGAATTCAGCTTCATAGGATTAGAAAACAATATTGACAAATTATAGAAGGTAAGATAATATATAAATATATTTTAATATAATATTATGCGTGTAACCGAGAGTGGCATTAGCTGAAAACAGTATTATTTATGATAATACTGCTTTCAGCTTTTTATTTTTCAAAAATAGTAAGAATATTTGAAATTATTGAATTGGTGCAGCCTTTTATTAAGTGGATTTATAATAGTTCAACTTTTAATATGAAGTTCATGGTGGCATAATTGAGGATTCGTTATGGTAGAAATCAAAATTTCGAATCTTTAATATATAACAATTATATTAATAAAGTAGTATAGAATTTTATACTACTTAAATAAAAGGGGGATGAATATGAACAAAGGACTTAAAAGGTTTTTAGCAAGCAACCTAGCTCTATCAGTAATATTTATTAATTTAAGGATTCCAGTATTTGCAAAAGAACATGTTTCTAATGATAATGTGGCATTAAATTCTACAGTGGTAGAGGGAACGAATGCTGAGAATGGAAGTACCTATGATAATGTAGTAGATGGAGATAAAAGTAATGAATTTAATGCTCGTTTATCATCTAATAGGAATACTAAACCTACAGTAATTTTAGATTTAGGATCAGAAAAGAAAATACAATTTTTACGTCTGTTTTTGGAAGATAGAAAAAACGTACAATATAAAAACAATGTTAAAAAGTATAGGATAACTTTCTCATTAGATAAAAACTTTGAAGAAAACGATTCTAGAGTTGAAAGAGAACTAAATACTGAAACTATCCGTGATGATGTAAAATTATCTAAGGCAGTAAATACTCGTTATATTAAGCTAGAAATAATTGAAACGCATAAGGATAATATGTGGGATAATGCAGGAATAGTTGAGCTTGAATTGTATAAAAATACTCTTAACCAATCTATAGGAGCGAATGCTAGTGGAGAAAATTCAGAAGGTCATGGTAATACTTATGATAAGGCTATAGATGGTGATTATGAAACACGTTTAGCCTCTACTCAAAATACAATGCCTATTTTAAAACTTGATTTAGGAAAAGAAAAGAATATTGATAATTTCCATTTATTTTTAGAAAAGCGTGGACAAGTGCCTCTTAACAACGTAAAGAAATATAAGGTGACAGTATCAAAAGATAATACTTTTGATGAATCAGACCCATCAATTACAAGAGAGTTGGACAATCAAACAACATATGATAGCACAGGTTTTGAAAAGCCAGTTTTAGGACAATATGTAAAATTAGAAGTTTTAGAAACCCATAAAGCAGCGTGGGATAATGGGGGAATAGTTGAATTTGAATTATATGATCATCCATTTACTGTAGTTACTTTGGATGAAGGGCCTACTATTGAGAGTGTACGTCCAGTATATAACGCAGAAACTAATAAAATAGTAGTAAGTGAGGTTCCAGGATACACAATAGAAAACAATGGTGCAGACTTTGAACAGATAGTAGATAATAATTTCAATGTACACAAACCATTGACGAGTAAAACAGTTAAAATATCATTAAAGATAACTAATAATAATACTAAAGAAGTAACTATTACAAATGATTTTGAAGTAGTAATTCCAGGGTTACATGAAGCAAATAAAGGAAATCAAAAGCCAGTTGTATCTCCAGAGTTAGCAGAATGGTATAGCAGTGATAATAAATTATTTACTACAAACGAAAATAGTAAAATTGTAGTAAATCCTGAATATAAGAATAACTTAGAATATGCTGCTAATGAGTTTAAGAAAGATTATGAAGATATGACAGGAAGAAAGATATCTATTAGCTATGATAAAGATAATGTAGGAGTAGGTGATTTCTATTTTACATTAGGAAGTGAAGATAATTTATTGGGTGATGAAGGATATAATATGGAGATCACTGATAAGGTTATAGTAGAAGCAAAACATAAAATAGGTGCTTATTGGTCAACGCGTTCAATTCTTCAAATATTAACTCAAAGCAAGAATAATAATACAATGCCTTGTGGAATAACAAGAGATTATCCTAAGTATAAAGTTCGTGGATTTGTATTAGACGTAGCTCGTAAACCTTTTTCTATGGATATGTTAAAAGACATTACTAAAAATATGGCATGGCACAAAATGAATGATTTCCAAGTTCACTTAAGTGATAATTATATTTGGCTAGAGGATTATGGAGTTGGAGAAACAGAAAATGAAGCTTTTAAAGCATATGATGCTTTCCGTTTAGAATCGAATGTAAAAAATAGTAAAAATGAATCGGCAACAGCAAAGGATTATGCTTATTCTAAAGAGGAATTTAAACAATTTATAAATGAATCAAGAAAAATTGGAGTAAATATAGTACCAGAAATTGATATTCCAGCTCATGCAAACTCGTTTACTAAGGTATTTCCAGAGATTATGGTGAAGAATAAAAGATCACCATTAGCAAACAATAGACCTTTAATTGATCACATAGATGTAAGTAAACCTGAATCAATTAAAAAGGTTAAAGAAATATTTGACGAATATACTAAAGGAGATAATCCAACCTTTGATAGTGAAACTGTAGTTCATATAGGGGCAGATGAGTTTTTAGCAAATTATAAAGCATATCGTAATTTTATTAATGAGTTCGTTCCTTATATAAAAAATACAAATCCAGTTCGTATGTGGGGCGGATTAACATGGATAAAAGATAATCCGGTTACAGAAATAAAGCCTGAAGCTATTGAAAATGTTCAAATGAATTTATGGTCTAGAGATTGGGCTGATGGAAAAGAAATGTATGACATGGGATATAAATTAATAAATACAATAGATTCTTATATGTATATGGTTCCAAATGGAAACGGTGGAAGAGGTGCTTATGGGGATTATCTAAATACAAATAGTCTATATAGTAATTTTGAACCGAATATAGTATCTACAAAATCAGGATGGAAGGCAATTCCTTCTGGAGACGATCAAGCATTAGGAGCTGCTTTTGCAATATGGAATGATAATATTGATAAGCGTGCTAGTGGATTGACTGAGTCTGATATGTATGAGCGTTTTCAGGATGCATTACCAATAGTTGCTGAAAAAACTTGGGCAAATGGTAAAGAGAAGGGAAGCTTAGAAAATTTACAGAATGCAAGCAAAAATGTGGGACTATCACCAAATACAAATCCATTGTTTAAAGAAAATTCTATAAATGATCAATATGCAAATTATACATTTGAGAAGAAAAATGAATTAGAAGATTCAAGTGAAAATAATCGTGATTTATCAAATTTAACTAATGCCTCATTTAAGACAGGAAAAACTTCCAATGCCATATCATTAGAAGGAAACAAAAGTTTTATTGAAATGCCATTAGATAAATTGGGAAAAGGAAATGAACTTTCATTTGATTTAAGATTAGAGGAAGCTGCACCAGGTCAAATTTTATTTGAAAGTGATAGTTCATATGGTACTCACGATATTCGTATAATGGAAAATGGAGTGTTAGGATTTACTAGAGAGTTGTATGATTATACATTTGATTATGTATTGCCAGTTAAAGAATGGGTTAATATAGCTATTAAGACTGAAAACCAAAATACTACTTTATATGTTAATGGTGAGATGGTTGCAAGTGCAAAAGGTAAATTCGTTCATAATAACATGATTAAGAAAAGCAATATTACAAATTCTACATTTGCATTATCATTAGAGAGAATTGGATCTATGACTAACTCTATAAAAGGTAAGATTGATAATATTATTATTAAAAAATCAGGGGAAGATAAAAATAAGATACCTAATAAAGAGATTTCTGTTACTGCATCATCTCAATATACAGGAGAAGGACCAGAAAATCTTTTAGATGGGAATAAAAATACTATATGGCATTCAAATTGGGCTGATAATAATGTTAAATTACCACAAGAATTAATATTTACATTTGAAAAACCTACGGAAATATCAAAATTATCATATATACCAAGACAAAATGGAACTGCAAATGGAAATATAATGGAATTTGACTTATATGCAACAGATGAAAATGGAAAAGAAACAAAAGTTTTAGATGCTAAAGCTTGGTCAGGAGACTCATCGACTAAGTTTGCCAAATTTGATGCAGTAAAAGCTAAGACAATTCGTATGGTTATTAATAAATCTAATGGAGATACAAAGAATAAGTTTGCTTCTGGGGCAGAGATGTCGTTCTATTCACCATCAGGGGATATTGATAGTGGTGTAAATAAAAAAGCATTGCAGGAAGCTATTGATAAAGCAAAGAATATAAATAGTGAAGATTATACAACCTCTTCATTTAATCAAGAAGTTTTAAATAATGCTATAAAGGCTGCTGAAGAATTAGTTAGCAAAGATAATATTGGTCAAGATGATATTGAAAATGCAATTAATGAATTGGAAAATATAATTAGTAAGTTTGTAAAACGTGGTAGTGTTGAGGAGCTGACTGAATACTTAAAGTCATGTGAAAGTGAAACATCAGAGAAGTATACAGAAGAATCATGGACTATATTTGAAAAAGCTTTAGAAAGAGCTAAAGACTTAATATCTTCTGACAATAGGGATTTAACTCAAGAGGATGTAGATTCAGTATTAGAAGCTTTAAAAGCAGCTAAAGAAGGATTAATTGAAAAAATGGAATCAGGTAAAGATGAAAAACCAGGTGAAACTGAAAAACCAACTAAAGGTGAAGATGTTCCTAGGACAGGAGATATAAATAATTTGGGATTGCTTGCTAGTATTTTTACAGCATCTGGATTAGGACTTGTTTTTTTAAGAAATAAGAGAAAAGAGTAACTAGAAATTAATAATATTTTAAAATTTCTCAAATATAAAGAAGAGTAAGGTGATAAAATGGATTTAAAAGAAATCATGCAGGAAAATGTATTTGTTGTAGTAGGTGACACTATCAAGGAAGAAAAATATGCATTTAAGATAAAAAATAAGCTTATTGACCATGGTTATACAGTATATGGAGTGGGAAAAGAGTTGAAATCTATAAATGAAGTTGATGATGATATAGATATAATTGACTTGTGTATTAATCCAATAAGAGGATTGGAGCTTATAAAAGAATGTAATAAAAACTACAAGTGTATAGTAATTCAGCCTGGTGCAGAAAGTGATGAGCTTATTGAATATATGAAAAGAAATAATATTCAATATATAGAAGGGTGTCTGTTAGTTGGATTAAGTTTATTTAGTAAAAATAAAAAGTGATTTTTGCAGGATGTAGAAAATTTATTTATAAAACCTTAAAATCTTTTCAAATTTAAAGATAAAAAATAAAGCCCCCTATGATATGTTAATTTATTATAGAAGGCTTTATTTTTGTTTTGTATTGAAATTAAAAAATTTTAAGCATATTTCAAATTATTTACTTTCTCCTAAAGCAAAGGCTTCAAAAAGTTTATTAAGTATGTCTTCTGCTATTAAGAATTGCTCTAGAGACAAATGATTAAGTCTTTCAGCCAATTCTTGAGAAGGATTATTAAATTGAGCTCCAAAAAGAATTTGGTCACTAGATACAGATAAAATACGGCATATTTTTTTTAATGATGAAAGTGATATACCAACAGTACCTCGTTCAACAGCCGATACATTTTTTGTACCCATTCCGATTAATTCAGCAAATCGTTCTTGAGTCAATCCAGCAGATTCTCGTGCTTCTTTTATTCTACTTCCAATTTCAACATTTAGAGATTTTTTATTTAACATGTCAACACCACCTATTAACATTAGTTTATGTAATGTTAGTATTGACTTAAACGTGCTAATAACATTATAATTTATAATGGAAATAACATTACATCATTAAAACAAGAATTAATAAAATTAAATAATAACATTATAATAGACTAAAAAGCTGCTCAGAAATTATCATAGTAGCTTTTTTTACTACCTTTTTTGATGACTAATTCAGAATTTAAAATTAAGTATTTTTATGTTTAATAACTTTAAGGAATGCTGAAAGTCCTAATTAACTTAGAAGTAAGGGGGAACTATGGATAAATTGAAAATCAATTTTACACAAAAAGAAGCAGAGAATCTTATAGAATGTGAGAAGAGAGAGAATGATATACTGCGTCTTGTTAATCCAATTACTCAACAGATATATTGCAATGATTATTATAAAAAGAGTGGTTCTATATGTAGTAAATTTTGGGGGCGTTGTAAAAGGTGTGAAAATTGCACTTCCCTCCGTGCACTACAGTCAAAAGGACGAGCATATAAAATTGAAATTCTAAATAATAAGACATATTTAGTGACATCTCGTTATTTAAAAATTGAAGGAAAACCTTATGTTATGGAAATTATAAATGATGTTACAAATAATCTTTTAATGGATAGCAACCAAAAAGATGAAATAGGAAAATTAATTCATAGTTATAATAATCTATTAATAACAGATTCTCTGACTGGAGTTTATAATAGACGTTTTTTAGATGAAAAATTTCTTCCATCATTAAAATGTTGTCATGATAAAAAAATAATTATTGGAGTTTGTGTTATGGATTTTGATGATTTTAAACTTGTAAACGATACTTATGGTCATCAGGCAGGAGACAAGCTACTTAAGGAGGCAGCTTGTTTTTGGAAGCAGAACTTTAATTCTCGAAAAAAAGATGAAGAGAGGTTAGTTATACGTTTTGGTGGAGATGAGATGCTTATTATTGTATGCGGAATGAGTTTACATAATTTTAAGATAGAAATTGAAGAATGTTACAGAAAAATGCACAAGATTTGCTACTATAATAATGACATACAAATTCCATTTAACATTTCATTCGGTATCGCATCAAGTGAAGAATTTGGGAATGATTGGACATGGGATAAGCTTTTTTTATATGCTGATAGACGTTTATATGAAGCTAAGGCTAAGAAAAACCTATAATATATAATTAATTTATTGACTATACGAACATGGGAAAATTAATTAGTGATACTATGAGTGGTATAGGAGAAAAAGAAGCTAAAGAGAAGTACCCTGAATTATTTAAAGAAAATTATGCTGTTTTAAAACTTGAATAATAACTAAAAGTTTAAAAGACTAGAATTTCTAGTCTTTATTTTTATGCAAATTATTATTTAGAAAATACCAAATAATATAAACCCAATTGTATTTATGGAAAAGTTAGCACACATATGAACTAACCAAGATGTATATATATTTTCATTTTTATCATTTAGCCAATTAAATAATATTCCAGCAATAAATAATCCAACAACCAGAAGTATAAATAAAAGAGGTGTAAACCAATCAAGCATAAATGCTACATGATATAATGCGAAAGCACTAGAGCTAAATATATATGCCAAATTTTTATTAGAAACCTTTTTTAGATTTAAAAAGGCAAATCCTCGAAAGAAAAACTCCTCTAGCAGTGAGTTTATAAATGAGATATATAAGGCTACAAAAATAAAATTACCTTTATTCACACCTATATTATTTTGTAATGAGGAAGTCACATTAGAAAGGTTAAAATATGGACTGAGTATAAAGTAAGCCGATAATATAAATATATATACGGATACTCCTAAACCTAAGGAAAATAAAAAGCCTTTTTTATTAAAATTGAAAAGAGATTTAAAGGAAACTTGCTTATCTAAAATAGAATAAATAAATGGTATCACAAGAAATAAAATAATTTTAATTAAAGATTTAATATAGTAGGGAGGAGATATTACACCATCTATAAATGCCATAATAGTACATCCTATCACTACTAAAGTGATTATTGATATTGTTTCTTTTTTATTCATAAACAGTTTGTCCCCTTATTTAAATTAATAACTTAAAAGTTTTAACATTGAGGTGTAGAAATTTCAATCATTTTTAGCTTAAAGTTAGGTATAAAAAAAGACAAATAAGATTTAGTCTTATTTGTCTCGTTTTGGTGCCGGTGGCCGGATTTGAACCGGCACGGTATTGCTACCGGAGGATTTTGAGTCCTCTACGTCTGCCAATTCCATCACACCGGCAAGATTACATTCATTATAATAACACATCTTAGCAAAGATTTCAATAAATTTTTTACATAAAATTATTCTTTAAACGAAAAAAATTCTAATGTATTTAGTCTTTAGATTTATAATGCATTAGGATTTTTATATTTAGTTTATTCAAAATATATATCAAAAATGAGACTATATTCTCAAAAATGACACTAGATTTTAAAAATATGTTCTCAAAAATGAGACGAAAATAATATCTTGAAAGCTATATTGGAAAAAATTTCTTTAGTGATATAGGATTTCGATTAATTCTAAAGTTAGAAATTATTTAAAACATTATTAAATTTCATATAAAGTGCAAATATTTTACTGAAAATAAAATTTTAATCATAAAAAATAAATTTAATAAGAATTGGCACAAGATTTGCTTTTATATATTAAAAATAAATGTTAAAAAAATAACATTAAATAATGGAGGGAATCTAATGGAAACTTTAGTGGAAAGCTTAAAAAATCTTAGGGTGGAAGTTAAAGAGAAAGTCTGTATTATTACTATGAACAGACCTAAAGCTTTAAACGCTCTTAACAATGACACTCTTAAGGAATTATCTCAAATCATTGATATAGTATCAGAAAAGGAAGAAATATTAGGAATTATTATTACTGGAGAAGGCAAAGCTTTTGTAGCTGGAGCTGATATACGCCAGATGCAAAACTATAAAAGCGAGGAAGGTAGAAAATATGCAGGTTATGCTCAAAGCGTTTTTAATAAAATTGAAGAGCTTGAGAAACCAGTAATAGCAGCAGTTAACGGATATGCACTAGGTGGTGGATGTGAACTTGCTATGAGTTGTGATATTAGAATTGCATCAGAAAAAGCTGTATTTGGTCAACCTGAAGTTAATTTAGGGGTTATTCCATGTTTTGGCGGGACTCAAAGATTATCAAGACTTGTTGGAACAGGAGTAGCTAAAGAGTTAATTTTCACAGGAAGACAAGTAAAAGCAGAAGAAGCTAAGGAAATTGGTCTTATAAATAAAGTAGTTCTTTGTGATGTGCTTTTAGAAGAGTCATTGAAGATGATGAATGAAATAATTAAGAAGGCACCAATAGCAGTAAGATATGCAAAGGTTGTCATCAATAAAGGAATGGATATGGATTTAAAAAATGCTCTTGAACTTGAAAAAGATATTGCAGGTTTAACTTTTGCCACAAGAGATAAGCAAGAAGGAATGGATGCATTTATAGAAAAAAGAAAACCTATTTTTAAAAATAAATAAACTATCAATTTTGAAAGGGGTCAATTTATGAACACAGAAGTAATTGTAAGTTTAGTAGGTATTATTATAGCATTATCCCTTTTGGTTGTAATGGTAATGAGGGGAGTAAATATTTTTATAATAGCAATTGTATGTTCAGTAATAGTTGCTATAACAGGAAATTTAAATGTATATGATGCACTCAAAGTGGATTATATGGCAGGGTTTGTAGGATTCCTTCAGGCAAATTTCTTTATATTTTTGACTGGTACATTAATGGGGAAAATGATGGAGATTACTGGTGGAGCAAGATCTATTGCTAAGATGATTGTAAGATGGATCGGGAAGGATAAGGCGTTACTATCTATTCCAATAGCTTGTGGAATATTAGCATATGGTGGAGTAAGTGTTTTTGTCGTAAGTTTTGCCGTATTTCCAATAGCTTTAGAAATTTTTAAAGAGGCTGATTTGCCACGAAGATTTATACCAGCAGCATTAACTTTTGGGTGTTCAACATTTGCAATGGTAGCACCTGGAGCACCACAGATTCATAATATTGTTCCATCTACAACATTAGGGACAGATATTATGGCTGGAGCAGTAAATGGGTTTATGTCATGTGCAGTAATGTTTATAATTGGAAGCATTATTTTATATAAGATGGTTTCAAAAGAAAAGGCAAATGGTGGACATTTTATAGCTCATGAATCAGATGTATTTGACGAGGTAGCAGCATCTGATTTTAAGGGAGAGAATGGCCCTAATGGTTTAATGGCATTAATCCCGTTAATAGTATCAATTTTAATAATTAATGTGAAAATTAATGGAAAGCCAATAGTACCAATTGAAGTAGGAGTATTTATTGGAGCTTTATTAGTATATTTGCTGTTAAACAAATATCAAGATAATAAAAAAATAGTTGGACATATTGGAGATACGTGTAAGACCACAGTAGTAGCAATAAGTAATACTTGTGCTGTAGTTGCTTTTGGTTCGGTTGTAAAATCAGCAGTGGGATTTGGATTTATAGTTAATGCAATGACAAATATTCCTGGACCTCCTATTGCGGGGGCAGCACTTGGAACTACAGTTATAGCAGGAATCTGTGGATCGGCTTCAGGGGGACTTGGAATTGCAGCTCCACTTCTTGGACCAGCATTTTTAGCTAAAGGTGTGTCTGCGGCAGCATTAACTAGAACTATGGCAATTTCATCAGCAGCGTTAGATTCACTTCCACACAATGGATATATTGTTACTGTAACAAATGGTTTATGTAAAGAATCACATAAAGATGCTTACATGCCAATATTTTGGGTAACTGTTATAACTCCGCTTATTGGAACTGTGGTTGCAGTTATTCTGTTTACAATGTTCCCAGGATTACCATAATAAAAATAAATTATTTTTTAATACTATATTTAAAATCAAAATTGACAGTATAAGGAGGAAATAAAATGTTGAATAAACCATTAGAAGGAGTTAAAGTTATTGATTTAACGTATTTTGTAGCAGGTCCTGGAACCGCTAAAATATTAGCTGATTGGGGTGCCGATGTTATTAAGGTAGAGCCAAGCTTTGGAGATCCAGGTAGAAAGACAGGGGCAACAATGACAATGCCTATAGAAGATTTTAATAATCCGTTTTATAGTACATATAACTCAAATAAAAGAGGATTATCTATAAATCTTAAGAGTGAAGTTGGAATTGAAATTATGGATAAGCTTTTAAGCGAAGCAAATGTATTTGTTTCAAGCTATAGAACAGGTGCTTTAAAAAGATTAGGACTTGATTATGAAACCTTAAGTAAAAAACACCCACATCTTATTTGGGCTCAAATAAATGGATTTGGTGATTTTGGACCAGCTAAAGATAATGCCGGTTTTGATACAGTTGCCTTTTGGGCAAGAAGTGGAGCCATGCTTGATATTGCAGAGAAAGACACAAATCCTATAAATCCACCAATAGGATTTGGAGATGCTACAACTTCTTGTAGTTTATCTGGAGGTATATGTGCAGCTTTGTATAGACAAGCTAAAACAGGCAAGGGAGAAAAAGTAATGGCATCATTATTTGGACAAGCAATATGGAATGCATCATCATTATTGGCATCTACTCAGTTCAGTGATGAGTATCCTAAAACTAGAAAAAATGCTATTTCTCCAGTTATAAACTCTTATCGTTGCAAGGATGGGAAATGGATATTTTTAAGTATTTTAGAGCATGAAAGATATTTTGAGTCATTATGCAGATTGTTTGGAAGAGAAGATTTGATAAACAACGAGAAGTTTGCTTCTTCAACAGAAAGTAAGAAAAATGCAGCAGAACTTATTTATATTTTAGATAGTGAATTCGCAAAATTCACTCAAGATGAGATGGTTGAAAAACTTACTGCTGCTGATATAGCACATGAAAAGATTCAACATGTTAAGGATGTAGTAACTGATGAACAGGCTATAGCTAATCAATATATCTATGAACATACAAGTAAAAATGGAAATAAGACTATGCTTGCAGCTACTCCAATTAAGTTTGGAAATATTGAAGTTAATATGACTTGTGACGCTCCACTTATAGGAGAACATTCAGATGAAATATTGAGAGAGCTAGGATATAGCGATAGTGATATAGAAGATTTGATTGAATCTGGAATAGTAACGATGAATAAAGAAAAATGTGAAGTATGCTAATAAATAGGAGGAAATTTTATGGATTTTAGATTAACAGAAGCTCAATTAATGCTTCAAAGAGTAGCAAGAGAATTTGCAGAGAATGAAATATTACCAATAGCTGCTGAAACGGATAGAACAGGAATTTTCCCAAAAGAGCTTTTTAATAAAATGGCTAAGATTGGTTTTAATGGTATTGGAACACCTGTGGAATATGGAGGATCTGGTGGATCAGACATAGAAAAGGTAATTGTTGTTAATGAGATTGCTAAAAAGTGTGCGGCATCTGCAGCTATATTATCAATTCATACGATATATGCACAAGCTATTTTAAAGTTTGGTACAGAGGTACAAAAGAAAAAGTATCTGCCAATGATGGCTGAAGGTGGTTGTCTAGGAGCATTTGCTTTAACAGAGCCTAATGCAGGTTCAGATGCTGCAAGAGCTACAACAACTGCAATATTTGATGAAGCAACTGATGAATATGTTTTAAATGGAACAAAGTGTTTTATCTCTGGCGGTGGTCAAGCAGAATCATTAATAATATTTGCTTTAACAGATCCATCAAAGGGAATAAAGGGAATGTCTGCTATCATTGTTGATAAAGGTACTCCGGGTTTCTCAATAGGAAAAATTGAAGAGAAAATGGGTATTCATGGTTCTGAAACTGCAGAATTAATATTTGATAATTGTAGGGTTCCAAAGGCTAATCTATTAGGGAAAGAAGGAAAAGGATTTAATATAGCTATGACTTGTCTAGACGGAGCAAGAATTGGAGTTGGAGCTCAAGCTGTAGGAATTGCTGAGGGAGCTTTAGAAGAGAGTATCAAATATTCAAAAGAAAGAGTACAATTTGGAAAATCAATTTCCTCTTTACAAGGAATCCAGTGGTATATAGCAGATATGGCTACTATGGTTGAATCAGCAAAGCTTTTAGTTTATTATGCTGCAGATTTGAAGGCTAGAGGTGAAAAACACACTAAAGAAGCTGCTATGGCAAAATATAATGCATCACGTACTGCGAGAAAAGTTACAAATTTAGCACTTCAAGTTCACGGTGGATATGGCTATATGAAAGATTATCCATTAGAAAGAATGTATAGAGATGCTAAGATTACAGAAATTTATGAAGGTACTTCAGAAATACACAAAGTTGTTATTTCAAGAGCAGTACTAGGATAGGAGGAAAACAATGAATATAGTTGTTTGCTTAAAGCAAGTTCCAAATACTAATGAGGTTAAAATAAATCAAGAAACAGGTACTCTAATAAGAGATGGTGTGCCAAGTATAATCAATCCAGACGATAGAAATGCTTTAGAAGAAGCTTTAAAAATAAAAAATGAAGTAGGTGCAATAGTTAAGGTTGTAAGCATGGGACCTCCTCAAGCTAAGAATGCTTTAAAAGAAGCTTTGGCAATGGGAGCTGATGAGGCATATCTAATTTCAGACAGAGCTTTTGGCGGTTCAGATACTTGGGCCACATCTACAATTATTGCTTCTGCCATAGAGAAGGTAGGAAATTATGATGTAATATTTTGTGGAAGACAAGCTATAGATGGTGATACAGCGCAGGTTGGGCCAGAGGTTGCAGAATTTTTAGGAGTTCCACAGGTTACTTATGCAAAAGAAGTAAAGATTGAAGGCAATAAATTATTAGTAACTCGTTATACAGAGACTGGAGATTATCTAATAGAAGTAAAGATGCCTGTTTTAATAACTGCTATAAAAGAGTTAAATAACCCTAGATATCCAAATGTTAAAGGGATTTTAGAAAATTATAATAATGGAGATGAAAAGATTACGGTATTGACGCTTGCAGACTTAAATGTTGATACAACTCAAATTGGATTAAAAGGTTCGCCTACAAATGTTTATAAATCTTTTGTTCCAGTTAAAGAAAAGCATAATGAAATAATTGAAGGTATAAGTAAAACTGAAAAAGCTAAGAAGTTAATGGCAATACTATCTGATTTGAAACTAGTATAGGAGTGTTAATGTGATGAGAGCAAAAGTTAATCAAGATATAAATTTGAATGATCATAATGGAGTTTGGGTAATAGGAGAACAAAGAGAGGGAAAAATCAATCCTGTTACTATCGAACTTATTGGAGAGGGGAGAAAGCTTGCCGACCAATTAGGAAAAGAACTTTCAGTTGTAATAGCTGGATATGGTATAGAGAAAGAAGCAAGAGAACTGCTTCATTACGGTGTTGATAAAGCATATTATATTAACGACCATCTTCTTGAAAATTTCTCAACTGATGGATATGCAATTTCAATTGCTAATTTAATTCAAGATAAAAAACCAGAGGTTGTACTAGTTGGAGCGACTTCCATAGGAAGAGATATAGCGCCTAGAATTGCAGGTAAGATTGGAACGGGCTTAACTGCCGATTGTACAAAGCTAGAAATAGATCCAACAGATAATAAATTATTGCAAACAAGACCAGCTTTTGGTGGAAATTTAATGGCGACTATTGTTTGCCCAAAGAATAGACCACAAATGTCAACAGTTCGTCCAGGGGTTATGGAAAAAGCTAAAAGGACTGAAACCTCAACTGGAATTTTAGAGGTTATCAACCCAGTGCTTACCGAAGAGATGATTAGAACTAGATTGATAAAAGTTCTTCCACAGGAAAAAACTTGTAAATTTAATTGATGCTAAAATAATAGTATCAGCAGGAAGAGGATTAAAAAAAGCCGAAGGATTTGAACTTATAAAAAAATTAGCTGATAAATTAGGCGCTGAGATTGGAGCTTCAAGAGCTGCAGTAGATTCAGGATGGATAGAGAGTTCTCACCAAGTAGGTCAAACAGGAACTACTGTTAGACCTGAATTATATATTGCTTGTGGAATATCTGGAGCAATACAGCATTTAGCAGGTATGAGTGATTCTAAATATATAGTTGCTATAAATAAAGATCCAAAGGCTCCTATTTTTAGCATATGTGATTATGGAATTGTAGGGGACTTGTATGAAATTATCCCTGAAATGATAGAATCATTAAGTGAGTAACTTTTAGAAAATATTAAATATACAGAATAGTAAGTCTTATAATATAATATTATAGGACTTATTATTTTACTAAAGGTTATAGTGAGGGGATGAAACAATGAAAGAACAATGGTATAAGGATATCTTTTCAAGAGTATTATCCATGACTGATGATGGTTTTATTGTAGTAAATAAGGAAGGTATAATCATAGATATTAATGATAAATATTGTGATTTTTTGGGGACAGAAAGAGAATATATAATAGGACAACACATACAAAGTATTATACCAAACACAAAAATGTTAGACATTATGAGAGATAAATACTGTGAAGAAGGAGCCATACACCATTACTTAGGAGGAAAAACGAAAGAAAAAAGTGTAATAGTAAGCAGATCTTATGTAGAAAATGATAGTGGTGAAGTAGTTGCAGGAGTAGCTCAAGTTAAATTCAGATTACAATCATTTGATGTAGCTAAAAAGTTAATGTCAGAATATATGGAACTACAGTATTATAAAGAACAGTTTAAAGATAAATGTAGCTTTGATAAGCTTATAGGTGAAAACAGAGCTTTTATTGAACTTAAAAAAACTGGAATGAAAGCTTCTAAAACAAACTTTTCAGTACTTTTAACTGGTGAAACAGGTACAGGAAAAGAAGTTTTTGCTAGAGCAATTCATAATAACAGCAGTAGATCAGATAAACCTATGGTTAGTATAAACTGTGCAGCTATACCAGAAGAACTATTAGAATCAGAATTATTTGGGTATGATGAAGGTGCTTTTACAGGAGCAAAAAAAGGAGGAAAGAAAGGAAAGTTTTTGGTTGCAAATAATGGGACAATCTTTTTAGATGAAATAGGAGATATGCCTTTAACTATGCAGGCAAAACTTTTAAGAGTTCTTCAAGAAAGAGAAATAGAGCCGGTTGGAGGTCTTAAAACTATCAAAATAGATGTAAGAGTGATTTCTGCTACAAGAAAGAATCTAAGTAAAATGGTTGAAGAGGGATTATTTAGAGAGGACTTATATTATAGATTAAATGTAATAAATATTCATATGATAGAATTAAAGGATAGAAAAGATGATATTTTGTTATTAGCAAATTATATATTAAATAAATTAAATGTTGAATATAAAGAGTTAAAAGTTTTAAGTGATGATGTTAAAAACTGTTTTACTAACTATACTTGGCCAGGAAATATAAGAGAGTTGCAGAATGTAATAAAAAGTGCTTATGCCGTAAGTGACGACATGGTTATCAAGATGTGTGATCTTCCATCGAAGATGGATAATATCAGTAGAGTAGCTCAATGCAATAGTGATAGTAATTGCTCAATTCATAAAATGGTTGAGAATTATGAAAAGAGTTTAATCATTGTGATATATTAAAAAAGTATAATTGGAAATGTTCAAAGGCAGCAGAAGTTATGGGAATACATAAAAGTCTTTTATATAAAAAAATTAAAAAATATGAAATTGAATTAAATAATTAATATTACGGTATATGAGATTCATTATTATGTTTTTGGTATTTACTGAAAGAAAAAAACTCTTTAGAAAAACTAAAGAGTTAAATTTTTATATAAAATTATTCTTTAAAGGTTGGAGATGTCATAGAGCTAAAATTTGAAATATCATTTTTATAGGCACCAGGGGCTTTCCCAAAGCGTTTTTTAAACTGTCTCATAAAATTAGAATAATCATTGAAATTTAAAAAAGTGCATATATCTTGAATGGATTTTCCCTCAATAAGCAAATCTTTAGACTTTGACAGCTTCTTTTCAAGTATGTAGCTGTAAAGAGTGTAGCCAGTCTCTACTTTAAATTTGTGCATTAGATAATATCTGCTTATAAAGAATTTTGAAGCTAGTGCATCTATAGACAGCTCCTTATCTAGATTTTCATTTATATATCGAATTACAGACCATATAAATTTGTCATAGCTTACTTCAGAGGGCTCTAAGAAATCTCTCCTTCTGTACATACGATTTATAGTTACTATAAATTGAAGGAATAATGAGCTGCAAAATAAATTACTTCCAAAATCGTTGCTTTTGAATTCATGAATTATTTCCCCTAAAAGCTTCTTCAAGCTGTCAGAATTTCTATCTGGCAACCTTAATAGATGAAGTCCTTCATTAATACAGGTATGAAAAGGTAACAGAAGTTCGCTATCTATTGACTTTATAAAGCTGGAATTAACCCAAAATATCATTCTTTCATAGTCATTAGTTGAAGTAACCTGTGGTTTATGTACCTCATGTGCTGCAACTAAAAGTATGTCATATGGTTTAAGTTTGTAGGATTTACCCTCTATATAGTAAGTTATTTCTCCCCCTAAGAGAACAACTATTTTATTAAAGTCATGATGATGAAAGTCTATATTCATATCAATTTTGTCCTTTAAATGAAAAACTCTAAAATTATCATTGAGATAACCTCTTTTTATAGAATTTTTATTCATGGCACACCTCCATTTTTTATATTATAGCACTTTTTACAATAATATAAGCATTAATAACAATAATTATTGCTAAAGATTTTTAATATAATAGTGTTAATAGATGATAAACATATAAAGAAGATATTGTAGGGCACTAGAGATAGAGTATATAATATGAATTAAATATATTGGAGGAGTTGTATAATATGGAAAAGAAATTGAGGGTTGGAATTTTAGGAGCCACTGGTTTTGTTGGTCAAAAGCTTGTAACTTTGCTTGAAAATCACCCATATTTTGATGTAGCGCTATTAGCTGCCAGTGAAAGATCAAAGGGTATGACATATGAAAAAGCCATAGATGGAAGATGGAAAATGGATATTTCTGTGCCAGAGTACGCAAAAAAGTTTATAGTAGAAGATCTAAAAGACATAGAAGAGATTAAAAAGCATGTTGATTTTGTATTTTGTGCTGTAAATATGAAAAAAGAAGAGATTAAGGAAATAGAAGAAGCTTATGCAAAGGCTGAAATTCCTGTAGTTTCAAATAATTCAGCCCATAGAATGACAGAGGATGTACCTGTTATAATTCCTGAGATTAATTCAAATCATTTAGAGCTTATTGAAAGTCAAAGAAAGAGACTTGGAATTAAAAAAGGTTTCATAGTTGCAAAACCTAATTGTTCAATTCAAAGCTACGTTCCAGCAATAACTCCTCTTATGGATTTTGAACCTAGCCAGCTTGTTGTGAGCACTTATCAAGCAATATCAGGAGCTGGAAAGTTGCCAGAGGATTGGCCTGAGATGACAGACAATGTTATCCCTTATATCGGAGGGGAAGAGGAAAAGAGCGAAGTAGAACCTCTAAAAGTGTGGGGAACAGTAGAAGACGGAAAAGTGCAATTCAATAAAGATATAAAGATAAGCGCTCAATGTATAAGGGTTCCAGTTACAAATGGACACCTAGCTACAGTTAGTGTAAGTTTTAAAAATAAGCCATCTATGGAAGAGATAAAAGAAAGATGGAGAACATTTAAAGGTATTCCTCAAGAACTTGAACTTCCTATGGCACCAAAACAATTTATACACTATTTTGAAGAAGATAACAGACCTCAAACTAAGGTTGACAGGGATTTAGAAAAAGGTATGGCTGTTTCTGTTGGAAGACTAAGAGAAGATAATATCTTCCAATATAAATTTGTGTGTCTTTCTCATAATATATTGAGGGGAGCTGCCGGTGGTGCACTTCTTACAGCTGAGCTTCTTTATAAAAAGGGATATTTAGAGTAAATTAATAAATGTTATTTTAGTTTAAAAGGCGTTCTTTTAAGAGCGCCTTTTTATATTATATTTAATCATTGATATAGATAGAAAAAACTATATAATATAATGTGTAAAGATATATTTAAACTATTATGAAATGGATGTGTAGCTATGGAAAAATTATTGGAAAGTATTATAGAGAGCAACTTAAAATATACAGATGATGGTAAGGTAGCATCTTATATTCCTGAATTATCAAAAGCAAACCCAAAGGACTTAGGGATTTGTGTAATAAGTCTTGATGGAAAGCAATATTCAGCTGGAGACTACAATAAAAAATTTACTTTACAAAGTATAACTAAAGTGGTATCACTTATAATTGCACTATTAGATAATGGTAAGAAAAATGTATTTTCTAAAGTTGGAATGGAGCCTACAGGGGATTCATTTAACAGCATAGTTTCTCTTGAGGTTAAGACGCCTAATAAGCCATTTAATCCAATGATAAATGCTGGTGCTATAGCTACAACAGCTCTTATAACTGGCAATTCAGTAGAAGAAAAGATGGAAAAGATACTTGAATTCACAAGAAAAGTTACAGAAAATCCTGATATAAACTACAATGAAGAAGTATATTTATCTGAAAAAGCTACAGGTGATAGGAACAGGGCATTAGCTTATTTTATGAAAAGCAACAAACTTATAGATGGTGATGTAGAGGAGATTCTAGACCTTTATTTCAGACAATGCTCATTAGAAGGGACATGTGTTGATATTGCAAAGATAGCTGCCATGCTTGCTAATGACGGAATATTACCTTGGAGTGGTGAAAGAATAATTTCAAGAGAAGTTAGTAGAATAGTTAAAACTATAATGGTTACTTGTGGTATGTATGATGAATCTGGAGAGGTAGCTGTACATATTGGAATTCCTGCAAAATCAGGTGTAGGGGGAGGTATTATGGCTGCCGTTCCAAGAAGAATAGGAATAGGAGTTTATGGACCTTCTCTAGATGAAAAAGGCAACTCAGTTGCAGGTATGAGAGTCCTTACGGATTTATCCGATGAACTAGACTTGAGTATCTTTTAGTGGGATAATATTTATGTACATGGGAAAAATACAAAGTATAACTCTTAATTTGGAGGATTAATATGGAAAAATTACTTATACTAGATAGCAACAGTTTGATGAATAGAGCTTTCTATGCCCTTCCACCTTTGACGAATAAAGATGGTATTCATACTAATGCAATTTATGGTTTTACAAACATGCTTCTAAAATTAGAAGATGAACTTAAACCAGACTACGTGGTAGCTGCTTTTGACAGAAAAGCTCCTACTTTTAGACATAAAGAATACGGTGATTATAAAGCTGGAAGAAAGAAAATGCCTCCAGAGCTTGCTGAGCAATTTCCTATTATGAAGGAACTTCTTAATCGCCTTGCCATAAATATATTTGAAATAGATGGTTTTGAGGCTGATGACCTTATTGGAACTTTGGCAAAATACACAGAAAATGAAGGAATGGAAGTTTTTATAGTTACTGGAGATAGAGATGCACTTCAATTAGCATCTAAGAACATAAAAGTAATTATAACTAAAAAAGGAATCACAGAAAAAGAAATTTATGATGAGCAGAGAATGATAGATGATTATGGAGTGACTCCTACTCAATTTATAGATGTAAAGGGACTTATGGGAGACAGTTCTGACAATATTCCAGGAGTTCCTGGTGTAGGAGAAAAAACTGCATATAAGCTTATAAAGCAGTATGGAAGTATTGAAGAAGTTTTAAACCATATAGACGATATAAAAGGGAAAAAAGTAAAAGAAAACCTTATGGAATACAGAGAACAAGCTATGTTTTCTAAAAAGCTTGCAACTATAATAACAGAAGTACCTATAGAAATAGATTTAGAAGATATAAAGTCGAAGAAGAATTACGATGCTGCTGGTGTACGTGATATGTTCTTTGATCTTCAGTTTAAAACTCTTTTAGACAGGGTTAAAGACGAGAATGAGGCACCTGAAGAAGAAGTGGCTTTTGAAATGATTGATTCTTTAGATAAACTTCAAAGTTTTATATCTGAGCTTAAAGAAGATAAAAAAGCTTATATGACTTTTACAATAAATGATGCCTCAAGACAATCAACCATATATATAAGTACTTTAAATGTTATGGTTAAAAACAAAGTTTATATAGTAGATTTAGAAAAACTTAAAACTTACGATAATTCAATTGTTATTTTAAAGGAAGTTCTTGAGGATGAAAGTATAAAGAAGATAACTTTTGATGTTAAGAATGCTTATACTGCATTTAAAAAGATTGGCATAGAGCTAAATGGAGTGTCTGATGATATAAAGATTTCAGCTTATCTTATAGATGCTGCTAAAAGTGAGTATGATATAAAAACTTTAGTAAATGAATATTTACATAAGGATTTTAATGGAGAGGGTTTAGAGCTTACAGCAAAAGAGGTATGGAGTTTGAAACCCTTGTATGAAAAATTAAATTCTATGATAAATGATTACAAAATGGAGGATCTTCTATATAATATAGAGCTTCCATTAACTAAAGTGTTATCATCCATGGAAACTTTGGGATTTAAAGTAAATGGTGATATCTTAGAAACTTTAGGCATAAAGTTTAATGGAGAGCTTGTAAGATTAGAATCTGAGATATATGAGCTTTCAGAGGAGAAATTTAATATAAATTCTCCAAAACAGCTTGGAAAAATATTATTTGAAAAACTTGATTTGCCTGTGATAAAGAAAACTAAGACAGGATATTCCACTAATGCTGAAGTTTTAGAAGCACTTTATGATAAGCATCCTATAATAGAAAAGATTTTATCTTATAGGCAGCTGTCAAAATTATATTCAACTTATATAGAAGGATTAAAAAATGTCATTGATGATGATTCAAAGATACATTCATCTTTTAACCAAACAGTGACTACTACTGGAAGATTATCAAGTACAGAGCCTAATCTTCAAAATATTCCTATAAAGTATGAAATGGGAAGAGAAATAAGAAAAGTATTTATACCTGATAATGAAAACTGTGTTATATTATCAGCAGACTATTCTCAAATAGAGCTTAGAGTTTTGGCACATATAGCAGGAGATGAAAATTTGATAGATGCGTTTAAACATCATAGTGACATACACACTAAAACTGCATCAGAAGTTTTTAAAACAGCTATAGAAGATGTAACTCCACTTATGAGAAGCAGAGCTAAGGCAGTAAACTTTGGAATAGTTTATGGAATAGGTGATTTTAGTCTTGCAAAAGACTTAAAAATATCTAGAAAAGAAGCTAAAGAGTATATAGACACTTATTTTGAGAGATATCCAAAAGTTAAAGATTTTATAGAAAATATAATATCTGAAGGAAAAGAAAATGGATATGTTGAAACTATTGTAAATAGAAGAAGATATATTCCGGAGATTAATTCTTCAAACAAGATAGTAAAATCTTTAGGTGAAAGATTAGCCATGAATACTCCTATACAAGGAAGTGCTGCTGACATAATAAAGCTTGCTATGGTTAAAGTTTATAATGAACTTCAAAAGAGAAATCTTAAGAGCACACTTATACTTCAAGTTCACGACGAACTTATACTGAATGTTTATAAGGATGAGCTTGAAGAAGTTAAAGAATTAGTAAAGACTCAAATGGAAAATGTTATGGACTTAGAAGTACCTTTAGAAGTTAGTATGAGCATAGGAGATAATTGGTACGAAGCAAAGTAGGAGATGAGTTTTAAGATGTTTAAGATAGGATTAACTGGAGGAATAGGTACAGGAAAAAGCACTGTATCTAAGCTTTTTAAAGACTACGGGATTCCTATTATAGATGCAGATATAATTTCCAGAGAGGTTTTAAAGAAATATCCCGAAATTTTAGAGGATATAAAAAATACCTTTAATGATGGATTTTTTGATGAAAATGGGGAACTAAAAAGAAGGGAATTTGGAAATTATATTTTCAAATTCCCTAATGAGAGAATTGCTTATGAAAATATAATAATACCATATATAAAAAAAGACATAGAAGAAACGTTCAAATATTATGAAGATAAAGGAGAGAAAGCTGTAATACTAGATGCTCCTACTCTAATAGAAAATAATCTTCATAGCGAAATGGATTTTAATATATTGGTTTATGCAAATCATGATATTCAAATTTTCAGAGTTATGGAAAGAGACAGTCTGAATAGAGAAGAAGTTTTAAATAGAATAAATGCACAGATGTCAATTGATGAAAAGAAAAGTCTTGTAAATTTCATCATAGATAATGGGGGGAACTTTGAAAATACAGAAGAACAGGTAGAAGAGATAGTTCAGTTTATAAGAGGGATTTAAATAATAATTAATTAAAACAGAGGTAAAACATGAAGCTTATAAAAAGAATAATAATACCCCTAGTTTCATTTTTGCTGATTATATTATTAGCAAAAACTTTCATAACAGCACTATATCCTTTTAAATATAAGGATATCATCATTGAGGAAGCAAAAAAATATGATATAAGTCCTTATTTGGTGGCATCAGTAATTAAAGCTGAGAGTAGCTTTAATTCAGATGCGAGATCACATAAAAATGCAAAGGGTCTTATGCAGATTACGGAAGAAACAGCTTATGATATAGCGACCCAAATGGGAATAGAAGGTTACGATGTATCTATGCTCCATGAACCAGAAGTAAACATAGCTATGGGCTGCTGGTATTTAAATGATTTAAGCAAAGAGTTTAATGGTAATATGGATTTAGTTCTTGCAGCGTATAATGCAGGAAGAGGAAATGTCCAAAAGTGGCTTAAAGACAACAGATACTCTAGTGATGGAGAGACTTTAAGTTATATACCTTTTGCTGAGACTGATAAATACGTAAAAAAAGTAAAAGTTAATTTTGATGTATATAGATTCCTATATTGTAGAAAGAAATAATCTTAGGAGGGAAAAATGAAGAATTTGAAGAGCGTAGAAGTGGCAAAATGTGCTATACAAATGGCCACTTCTGAACGTGAAGAAGAGGAATATCTAATAAAAAAACTTAGAGAAAGCGATATTTATGCTGTTGCGGTAGATATCGGAGGTAACCTCATTTCTTCTATACCAAAAATAATAGAAAGAGCTTTAGTAGCTTCCAAAAGAACTGGTATAATAAAGGATTGCCATGTTCATGATGGAGCTATAGCTGGAGCAACTAGAGATGCTTTAATGCAGATATCTTTAAAAGCAAATGGACTAAATGTTGGCGGTAAAATAGGCATTGCAAGACAAGGTGAGCATATAAGCGTATGCATATTCTTAAGTATAGGTCTTCTTCACCTTAATGAAGTTGTTATAGGACTTGGACATAGAGCAATTCCAAACATAGATTAGGATATTATAATAAGTTCGGATCAAATTTAGAATAACGAATCGTAATAAGATATATTTACAGAATAATCATAAGACAGTCCAACTTTAGGTTGACTTTTTATATGAAATTTTTGTATAATAAATAATGATATTTGTATAAATATTGATCACATTTAAAGATGTGACATATTATAAAATATGCTTGTATCTATTATAAGCGAGTGTGCTGGAATAGGCAGACAGGCACGTTTGAGGGGCGTGTGTCCATGACGTACGGGTTCAAGTCCCGTCACTCGCACCAAATTATAAGCTACATTTTGTTGGTAATAAACTAACAAAAACGTAGCTTTTTTATATAACAGATAATATTTAAATTTTTGGTCTTATATTTTTATAATTAATTACACATACAACTACTTATATAATACGTTAACAATCTTCTTTGAATAATTTCTCGGAGTTTGTATACTTATTTTTTCCTGTATTTTTTGAGTGATATAATGCTATATCAGCTCTCTTCAGTGCCTGCAAATAATCGGTGTCTTCATCATGAAAGTAAGAACTTCCGATTGAAACAGAAACATTAAAAAATTCTTTGTTTCCCTTGAATGATATATCACTTATACATTTCAATATTTTCTGACCAACTTGAAAATGATATTCTCCATTTACATCATTGCACAATAAAATAAATTCTTCTCCTCCCCAGCGAAACAGATAATCCCCTTCTTTAATATTAGACAAAACAACTTGAGAGACTTTCTTCAAAACAATATCTCCTACATCGTGTCCAAATGAATCATTGATTTTTTTAAAGTCATCTATATCGAAAATCATTATAAGTGAGGAAAATGAATTATGCTTTGATGCTTTAAAAGCATCTAGCAAAATAGTTTCTGCGACCTTTCTGCTGAAAGCACCAGTTAATGGATCAAGTTCAGTTTCAGTTCTTATATATTTATCTATTTTTTTACGATATCTCTTATGAACTTTTATTATAATGAGTATACCGATAAAGAAAATTATAATCATAAAGATTAAACAAACAATCATTGTTTTATTAACAACTTGTGAATCATAATTTATTAATTCATTTGTATATCCGAATATATCATTTAATGGTTTTCCTGTAGCAATAACCCAATTAAAGGGCTTGTACAATTTGGCATATGAAATTTTTTCAGTGATGTCATCATTAGTTTTGTTCTTAAAGTAATAAATATGTACAACCTCACCCTTTTGATTTATCCCATTTAGTTCATTTAAATATGAAAGATTTCCTTTAATATCTTCTTTGTTTGTAGATAGGTATGTACCTTCGCTATCTTTAAGGTTTGGATGTATACGGCGAATTGCATAATTATCTCCACCAGAAAAATCTATGATCTCATTGACCCAAATATATTCATTTTCATCATATATTGAGCTATGAATTTCATCATAGATAGATTTTTTCGCTATTGCATCAATATCACTTTGTTCTGCAAATAAATATAACGTAACATCATTAACTACAATTGTTTTATGTAGGATACATGATTCAATATAATCTTTAATTTTTGGGATATTGGATTGATCTGTAATATTCATTACTCTATTATTTTCAAAAAAAGTGGTCTTTTGATTTTGAGAGTTATGAATAATACCCTTAATAGGCTGTCCATATTCCATACCATATAGTTTTTTCATGGAACTTTCAAGTTGTTCATATATTTTGCTCTCGTCAGTTAGGGAAAGAGAGTTAGAAGTAAAATCTATAATATTTTTGGCTTCTTCAACTGCTTTCTTTCTCTTTAAATCAATACGAATAATCGTATTATCAACCATTTCTCTCATGCAATCTTCTGTATTTTTTACTGCTGAAATTTGTAAAATAGTATTGTTATGAGAAGAAATATCCTTTGACAAAAATATTAAAACAGATGCAACAACAATACAAATTAATATCTGCGTAGTTATCAGCATGTAAAGGTACTTTTTGTACTGCTTATCCAAATAAAGTAGCCTCCCCGATTCTAGTTTATATTTTGTGCCTAACACAAAAAATGACTTAACTATCCACGGGGCATCTATATTGATGATTCTAAAAGCCGCAAGAATCTAATAGTATCAAATTAAGTGGATAAACACATTTTGTGATCTTGTAAAGATAAATTGACTCCAAAATATTCCTTTAATTTAGTTACATTATATCTTTCCATTGTAATGAAATCAATAAAAACAAAAATATAAATAGCATAGATATCTTAAAATTTATGAATTACAACAATATATTTATGTATTCAGTTAAATACTAAAGGAAAGGTTGCGCACTCTTTATATGGGTGATAAAATAGGAAAGTAAGTAAACCTAATGATGACGTAGGTTTAAAACTATAAATGGCGTAAAAAAACACTCGCATCTCATATGTGAGTGTTTTTTATTTGGTAAAGTTTATAATTATAATTCTTGTTTCTTAAATATAAAACAGCTTAATAAAAGAAAAAATAAAATCAATAAGACAGTTATAGTAATGGCATAATAAATATTTTTTATATCAGCTTTTCCTACAAGCAGGTTTATATTTTCTTGAGAAAGAAGTGCAGGGGAGTAGTCCTTAAATTTTGGAATATAAGTTGTCAAATTTAGTGAAAGCCAACCTGCAAAACTTCCTATCATGGCCGAATATTGACTATTTGAAAATAAAGTGCTGAAAAATATACTAATAGCTAATATCAAAATTACAAATAGCCACAAAGAACTAAAGGAAAGATATATATTTTCTACATTGTCATAAGGAAATAAATGTTTAGTGTAGTATATAGTTGTGACAACAGAAAGTATATAAGATATTGTCCACAATAATGCCATGGAGAAAAATTTACTAAGTATAAAGGAGCTGCGGGAAAGTCTCTTTGTAAGCATCAATATGCAGGAGCCTTTTATTCTTTCATGGCACACAGAGGTAGAAAATAATAATACTACAGCTATAAGCCCCATTTGAGTAATGTTTTTAAAAAACTGACTGAATGAATCTATATGAGTTGGATCAAGAATAGATATTTCTATTCCAGCTAAATTCATTGAAGATAATAAATCTGGAGTTATCTTTGCAAATATAGGACTCATAATCCCGAGAATCACCATAACTATTATAAGTATAAATACTTTATAAGTACGCATGGATTCTATTAATTCTTTTTTAGTAAAAGTCAAAAAGCTACTCATTTTTTATTACCTCCATAAATACGTCTTCAAGATTGCATTCATAAATTTCAAGATGCTTTAAGGTGAGACCTTTATTATTCAAGAAAGAACATATATTTCTAGAACATAAGGCTATATTATTACTATAAATCATAAGAGTGTCATCTGTTAACCTTATATTCTTTACAGTATCAAAGGCAGAGAAAGCTTTCAATATTTCTTTTAGATGATCCTTTTCCAAAATCTGAACCTTTAGATTTTGAGAGGAATAAATTTGCTTTATATCTTCTATAGAACCCTCAAGAGACAAAGAGCCTTCATTTAGAACTCCAATGGTGTCACAGATTCTTTCTACGTCAGATAGTATATGAGTTGAAAATATAACTGTGTGTTTGTGATTTAAAGAACTTATTATATCAAGTATTTCACGTCTGCCTACAGGATCTAAAGCAGAAGTTGGTTCATCTAACAATATTAATTCAGGATTGTGAATTAGAGCTTGAGCAATTCCCAGCCTTTGTTTCATGCCTTTGGAAAATCCTCCTATTCTTCGATTGCTGTTTACTCCGTCAAGACCTACTAGATTCAATAAATCCTGCGATCTTTCATTTATATGACGGCTATTCATTCCATAAAGTTCTCCTGAAAGTTTAAGGTATTCTCTAGGTGTCATATAACCATAAAATTCAGGCACATCAGGAAGAAAGCCAATGTGACAGTTTGTAGTGCCTCCGCCTAAAATAACCTTTTTATCTTTTATGAAAATATCTCCAGATGTAGGCTTGATAAGTCCTGTTATCATCTTTAAAGTTGTTGTTTTTCCAGCTCCATTTTTACCTAAAAATCCAAAGATGTTTCCTGTCTTCACACTTAGATTTAAATTTTTTATAGGAGTCACTTTGTCAAAAACTTTGGTGAGATTTTTTATTTCTAAGGCATTCATTAATCTTGACTCCTTCCAAAGACAAAATAAAGTATAGGACCGATTATTGCGATGCAGATTATTATGATAGCCCATATAGGAATGTTTAAACACTTAACTCTTTTGGCTTTAAAGAGATTAACTAGTCCAAGAACTATAAGTGATATCTGTAATATTAATAAAGGCAAAATTAAAGCGAAATTCTGTTGTAGAGAATCCATTGTGAAAAACTCCTTTCATTATGGTTTTTTCTTTTTTTTATCTTTCCTTATTACGAATATATAATAAAATATTATTGGCAGTGGTGCTTGAATAAGCCCCCATAATCCCCAAAGCCAAGGAAATATGCCGCGCTTTTGAGCATCTCTAAATATCCATGTGCCTTGAATTAAAACTATAGAAAATAATATTATCAATAGCAGTATATTAGTATTTATGTTTTCTGAAAATGGAGATGACATACTCATTTTATAGTCTCCTTTGAATTCAATAATAGTCTTAAAAGTAAAAATAGCAAAGGAATTGATAAGAAAATAAGATGAAGTTTCATGAATACTTCTGTATAGTATAGAAACATGGATATAGATATAGAAGCAATTACAATAGCGCATATTAAGAACAATGCAAACTGCTTATTATTAACTTTTTCTATTTTTACTTTTTCCTCTCTTACGAGAGATGAGAAGTATTCTAAATTTGGAGTATCTATGTTTAGATCATCTATTTCTGAAAAGCTGTTTGTAAGCTGATTTTTAAAATCTTTATTATTACTCTTCTTCATATTCACAAAGCTCCTTTCTTAAAGCTTTTACACCATTAGATATTCTAGATTTTACAGTGCCTATAGGAATTCTTAAATGCTTTGCAATTTCATCATAGCTATAACCTAAGTTATATTGCATTATTATAGGAATTCTTAATTTGTCACTTAAGTTTTTTAATGCGCTTAAAACTTCTTCACTTTCTATAAAACTGTCTACTTGATTGGTGGAGGTTTCAAACCTATTCTGTGATTTTCTAAAAAACTTTTCTCTCACATTATTTTTTCGGACTGAATCAAGCCATAGATTTTTTGCTATAGTTATGAGCCAAGTTGAAAATGATGCCTTAGAACTATCAAAGGAATTAATGTTTTTTATAGCCTTTACTATGACATCCTGTGTCAAATCCTCGGCATCATGCTCATTTAATGTAAGCTTTATCAAATATTTAAGCACAATAGAATAATTAGCCTGTAAAAGTTGTGATAAAGCATATCTCATCTTCAAATAGTTAATACTAAATTAAAAATTAGTGCAAGGTGAATATGTTTATGAAAAAAAGGAAAATTTTTATTACAGTATTAGTTGTAGCTTTAAGTTTAAGTATATATATAATTTTTAATATGATAAGTGGAGTTGAAAAAGTAAAGTTATCTAAAGATGAAAAATTAATCTTAGCGATACCCGTAATAAGTGATATTCATATAGGTGGTATAGGTGCTGATATGAAATTTGAAGAGGCATTAAGAGATTACGAAGAATTATACGGAAACTATGATGCTATTGCTATAGTTGGAGATGTAGTGGATACATGCAAAAAGGTAAATTATGAAAATTTCAAAAAGATATTAAGGAATGGTACACCTCCAAATGCTGATAAAATAATAGCTATGGGAAATCATGAGTATTATTTTGATGATACTTCTAAAGAGGATTATGAAAAAAGATTTATGGAAGAATTGAAACTTAAAAGTTTGTATTATGATAAATGGATAAAAGGATATCATTTCATAGTTTTAGCTCCTGAGCATGAAGAGAGTGCCAAGCCATCTAAGAAACAACTTTTTTGGCTTGAAACAAAATTAAAAGAAACTAGGGATTCTAAGCCTATATTTATATTTTTGCATCAACCATTTAAAGATACTGTTTTTGGAAGTGAAGACAGTTGTGGCATTGAAAATGATCAAGAGCTTTACGACATACTAAAAAAGTATCCTCAAATAATATTTTTTAGTGGCCATTCTCATTATGATCTTGCAAATGAGAAAACCATTGTAAAAAAGGAGTTTACTATGATAAACACTTCAGCTATTTATTATGTCATGAATTATAATGATTCTAATGAACCTATATATAAAACCCAGGGATTAGCCTTAGAAGTATACGATTCTAAAGTTATCATAAGAAGACGTGAAGTCATTACAAAACAATGGATTGGAGAGCCATATATAATAGAATATAAAGATGATCATTACAAAAGTGTAAGATAACTGTAATGTTAAAACCTAGATTTAAACCTTATAATATAATAAAATAGATATATCAGGGGAGGGAATTTGATGAAGAAGAAATTCACCGTTATTATAATATTACTTCTTATGATATTATTGGGTAATATAACAGCTACAAATTTAATTTCTAAAAAATATAATGTAAATAGTGATATTAAAAATAAAATAGAAAAAAGCATGAAGACTTATGTAAAACTGGATAAAATGCCAAAAGCGCTTACTGAGGGTGTTGTTCATTCGGAAGATAGAAGGTTCTATAACCATGGGGCCTTTGATGTTAAAGCTATATTAAGAGCAACAGTTGAAAATATAAAATTTAGAAGGATTGTGCAAGGTGGAAGTACTATAACCCAGCAGCTTGCCAAAAATCTTTATTTAAGTTTTGACCAAAATCTTTCAAGAAAAATAGAAGAGATTTTTATAGCTCAAAAGTTGGAAAAGCTATTTACCAAAGAAGAAATATTAGAGATGTATCTTAACGTCATATATTATGGAGAAGGTGCTTATGGAGTTCAGGAGGCAAGTAAAAAGTACTTTAATAAGAATGTTTGGGAACTAAATGAAGAGGAATGTTCAGATCTTGTTGTTATTCCTCAAGCACCAAGTTTGAACAACCCTATCAAAAATCCAGAGGGTTTTAAGAATAGTGAAAACAAAAATTTAGTGTTTAATTAAAATATAAAAGGAAGAGCAAATCATAATTATAATGACTAGCTCTTCCTTTTATTAAGTTTGAAAAGGGGAGTGTAAAATAATATTCTCGAAATCTATTTTATTAAACCTTGTTCCTTTAAATAATCATTTGCTACTTTTTCTGGACTTTCATTTAATTTATCCACCTTATAATTTAGCTCCATCATAGTAGTTTCATCTAATTTTCCGCTTAACATATTTATTACATCTTTGACTTCAGGATATTTTTCTAAAGTATCCATTCTTATAACTGGAGCTGCGTGATAAGGAGGAAAGAAATTCTTATCATCTTTTAATACGGTCAAACCAAATGCTTTTAGAAGTCCATCAGTAGAAAATGCATCTATGACCTGACATTCATTATTGTCTATGGCAGTATATCTTAAACTTCCATCCATAGCTTTTATATTTCCAAATTCAAGACCATAAACTTCTTTCATGCCTTTAAGACCATCATCTCTATTTTCAAATTCCATGGTAGGGCTTATAGTAAAGTTTTTACTGAACTTTGTGAGGTCAGAGATTGATTTTATATTATATTTACTAGCTACTTCAGGATTCATTGCTAAAGTATAGGTGTTGTTGAATCCTAGAGGATCAAGCATTGTGAGTCCAAATTTATTTTCTATTGAAGTTTTAACGTGGCTATATGCTTTATCAGCATCATTTATCATAGGTTCGTCCAATACACTTATTAAAAGAGTACCTATATAATCAACGTAAACATCAACTTCTTTAGAATTTATGGCTGAAAGCATTACAGAACTTCCGTTCAAATTAAGCTTTCTATCTACATTAAGGTCAGTATTGGCTTCTAAAAGATCGGCAACCATATTGCCTAATATAAGCTGTTCCGTAAAACTTTTTGAACCAACTACTATAGTATCTTTTTTTGGTGCAAATAATTTTGAAGCACTTGTAATTATCATTGTTGAAGCTAGGATTACAAGTACAACTTTAAAACCTATGGAAACTTTCTTTTTCTTTCCGTCAGGAGAAGCTATTCCTTTAGGAGAAACTAATACTTCTATTTTTCCAAAAATGTAGTCAACCAAAAGTGCTAATATACATGAAGGAATAGCACCTGCTAGTATCATATTATTATTTACAGTTTGTATTCCGGAAAATACAAGGTATCCTAACCCTCCAGCACCTATAAATGCTGCAAGTGTCATAAGACCTACTGCAGTAACAGCTGATATCCTTACACCAGCCATGATTATAGGAAGAGCAAGAGGAATCTGAATTAGCCTTAAAATTTGATTTCTAGTAAGTCCTATGCCTCTAGCAGATTCAATTAATGTAGGATCTATATTTGTTAATCCTGTATATGTGTTTTTTACTATAGGCAATAGGGAATAGATAACAACCATAATTATGGCAGGCTTACTTCCTATACCTAAGAAAGGTATTAAAAGTCCTAAAAGAGCCATTGAAGGTACAGCCTGAATTATATTTATAAAACCTATTATAGGTTTTCTTATAGATTTCACTTTTGTTATAAGTATTCCAAGAGGGACACCTATAAGTATTGCAGCTATTATAGCCCAAAATGTCAACGTTGCATGTTGAAATAAAAGACTTAATATCTGTTCTTTTTTAGATACTATAAATTCTAAAAAACTACTCAAGGAAGGTCACCCCCGTTTCTAAAAATTGTTCACTTAATACTGATATAAGTGAACTTCGTGTAACGAGTCCTACCAATTTCCCAGCATTATCTGTAACTGGGACATATCCTATGGAGTTCTCCTTCATTATTGTAAGGATGTCCAATAAGTTATCATCAGCTTTAACTGACAATACAGTATGTTCCATTATATCTTGAAGCATCAGGTTACGATCAGTCTGTTTAGTTATATCTTTTAAAGTTACCATTCCTATAAGTATATTCTCTTTATCTACAATAAGAAGGCTATCAACCTTAGTGGAACGCATTATATTTATTCCTTGGAATATGGTTCTTTGAGATCTTATAGATATAGGATCTTTTATCATAATATCCATAGCTTTTATAAATTCGGGTTTATCCCAAACTCTATTGTCACCAATGAAATTTTTAACAAATTCATTTGCAGGTTTTCTAAGAATATTTTCAGGTTTGTCTACTTGAGCTATAACTCCATTATGCATTATGCATATTTTGTCTCCAAGTTTTATTGCTTCGTCCATATCATGAGTTACGAAGATAATAGTTTTCTTTAGTTCTTGCTGAAGAGAAAAAAGTTCCTCTTGTAGTGAATTTCTTGTAATTGGATCTAATGCACTGAATGGTTCGTCCATCAGTATTATTTCGGCATCTGTTGCAAAAGCTCTAGCAACACCTACACGTTGCTGCTGACCTCCACTTAATTCTCTTGGATATTTATCCATATATTTTTCAGGATCTAAACCAACTAAATTTAAGAGATCATGAGTTTTTTTAGATATATAGTTCTTGTCCTCTTTTTTTAATTTAGGAATAAGCTCTATATTTTCCTTAATAGTAAGATGTGGAAAAAGACCTGTACTTTGGATTACATATCCTATACGACGTCTGAGACTTATAGTATCCTCCTTTGAGATGTCTTTTCCATCAATGAGGATAGTTCCAGAACTAGATGATATAAGTTTATTTATCATTTTAAGTGTAGTAGTTTTGCCGCAGCCACTAGGGCCTATAAGTACCATTAAAGTACCTCTTTCTATAGTTAAATTAATATTTTTCAATATAACATTAGATCCAATAGTTTTAGATACATTCTTAAATTCTATCAAAGTATCAACTCCTATCTTTACCAAGTGACAACTTAAAAAGAGATGATTAAGTTGTTATTAACCAATATAGCACATGTTTCAAAATATTGCAAATGCATTTGTGGGATTTTACAAAATAGACACATATTAATTGTCATTTTTACAGCCTATGTTTTAAAAAAAAAATAAGTGTTATAATATAAAGTATATTAATAACACTGGGGGGTAAAAAATGAATATATCTATTAATAAAGAATATGTTTTAAAAACTGCAGAAGAAATACTTAAATTCAATAGTCCTACAGGTTTTTGCTTTGAAATAATGGATATTATTAAGGAAAAAGCAGAAGGATTCGGTTATGCTTTTGAAACTAATAATAAAGGATGTGGAATTATAACGGTTCCAGGAAAGAGCAATGATAAGGTTATAGCTCTTTCAGCCCATGTAGATACTTTAGGCGCTATGGTTAGATCTGTGACAGCTGATGGAACATTAAAGTTTACACTACTTGGAGGACCTATAGTTCCAACTTTAGATGCAGAGTACTGCAGTATAAGAACAAGAGAGGGAAAATTATATTCGGGAACGTTTTTAAGCACAAGTCCAGCAGCTCATGTTTTTAAGGATAGTGCTAGTAAAACTCGTGATGCTGAAAACATGGAAATAAGAATAGATGAAGTTGTTCATTCTAAAGAAGATGTAAATAATCTTGGTATATATCCAGGAGATTTCATCTTTATCGATCCTAAGACAACTATAACAGAAAGTGGATTTATAAAATCAAGATTCATTGATGACAAGGGAAGTGTTTCTTGTCTTATGGGATTATTAGAACTTTTAAAGAGAGAAAATATAGTTCCAGAATATACAGTAAAGGTGTTTATATCTGTATATGAAGAAGTAGGTCATGGAGCATCATATATACCAAAGGATGTTACTGAAATGATAGCAGTTGATATGGGATGTATAGGCGATGACCTTACATGTACAGAATATGATGTGTCAATTTGTGCAAAGGACTCCAGCGGACCTTATGATTATAATATGACAACCAAACTTGTAAACCTAGCAAAAGAAGCAGAGCTTAAGTATGCTGTAGATATTTATCCATACTATGGTTCAGATGTAGGGGCTGCACTAAGAGGCGGTAATGACATAAGAGGAGCCCTTATAGGACCTGGTGTTCACGCTTCTCACGGCATGGAAAGATCTCACTATACAGCATTTGAAAATACTATAAAACTTTTATACTTATATATAATGAGCAAATAGTTTTGTATTAAATTTTTGATAACAAAATGCTTTCGTCAAAAATTTCGTCAAAAATAATTTCTAAAAAATTTTTGACTTTCAAAAAGACAGCAGAAGAAATTCTGTTGTCTTTTTGATTGTAACAAATGTTAATAAATTTTACAAAATATTGAAAAATTATAAATTATATGTTAATATCTTATTATAATTTCTATTAAGGGGGAAAGATAATGAAAAGTAAACATTCAAAGGCGCTACTTATAAGTGCTATTTTAGGGGCCTTATATTCAATTTATCTAATTTGTTATTTTACTGGTGCTATAGGTGGCAGTGAAGGAGCAGAACAAGTAGGAGCAGCAATGGCTACAGCATTAGTAACACCTCATATGGTCTTAGTAGTTTTAGCTACTATATTTAACTGGGTCGGATATTTCACAAATAAGAGAGGATTTGCACTAACAGGTGGAATTTTATATAGTGTTAGTGGAGTTATGTTTTTAATTTACATTATGTTTGTGATTCCAAGTATAGTATTAAGCTTCGTTGGATACGCAAATCTTAAAAAGATAAATAATGAAAGTGACAAAGTCTCTAATAACTAACGATATAAATATTAAAACAGAGGTTTAAATCAAATATAGATATAGGATGGTAAGTATAAATTATTAAATCCTATATCTTTTTTTTATATTACAATTTGCAAATATAGTTGTGTAGTTCACAATTGCATTGTAGTGCGAATCATATTTATTGGAGACTAATATAGTTTAGAATTTCTATAAAGTAGATAAAGGTTCAAGTAGTGTTTGTGTAAAATATTGATGACAACTATTATTAATAGAAAAATATTATCAATATTATTGACAAATTAGATGATAAAGGTTATCATTATCATTAAGAAAACCAAAATTCATAGTTTACATATAGAATTAATAAGATAGGAGAAAATAAATATGATTAATAGAAATAAAAAATTAGTTACAGGAATAGTTGCAGCAGTAATGACTATGGGATTATTAGTAGGATGTAGCCCAAAGAGGAATGCTGAGGGGAATGTAGATAATAGTGCTAAAGGTGAAAATGTAGTAAATGTCTATTCAGCAAGACATTATGATGTTGATAAGAAATTATTCCAAAAGTTCGAAGAGGAGACTGGAATAAAAGTTAATTTAGTTGAAGGTAAGGCGGATGAATTAATAGAGAGAATGACAAGAGAAGGAGAAAATTCATCAGCAGATGTATTTTTAACTGTAGGAGCTGAAAATATATATACATTAAAGGAAAAAAATTTAATTAAGAAATACTCTTCAGATGTTATTGACTCAAATATTCCAAAAGATTATAGAGGAGAAGACTGGGTTGGATTAACTTCAAGAGCTAGAGTTATAGCTTATGATAAGACTAGAGTTAAAGCAGAAGAGATAGATAGTTATGATGATTTATTAGATGACAAATATAAAGGAAAAGTTTTGAGTAGAAGTTCAAATTCTTCATATAATGTAGCAATGTTATCTGCATTTATTCAAGAAGAAGGAGAAGATGCAGCTAAAAAATGGGCAGAAGGAATTGTTAAGAATCTTGCAAGAACTCCAGAAGGAAATGATAGAGATCAAGTTAAGGCTATTTCAGCTGGAGTTGGTGATGTTGCTATAATTAACTCATATTATTTAGCTAAGATGGTAACTTCATCAGACCAAGAGGAGGTAAAGGCGGCTGAAAATATAGGATTAATATTCCCAAAAGATACACATGTTAATTTGAGTTTTGCAGCTGTTACAAATAGTTCTAAAAATGAAAAAAATGCAGTTAAATTAATTGAATTCTTAACACAAGAAGAAGCACAAAGTGCTTATGCATCAGAAAATGGCGAATTCCCATTGAATCAAAATGCTAAATTACCAGAATTATTGAAGTCATGGGGAGATTTTGATGGTAAAAATATAGATTTTGAAAAGTTAGGAGCATATAAACAAAAAGCTGTATTAATATTTGACCAAATAGGGTGGAAATAATGAGAAAGCTAAAATTTAATGGATGGGCTATTTTAAGTACAATCATCGCTTTGATGGTTGTACTTCCTAATTTAGATATAATTATTCATTTGTTTCAAAAACCAAATGCAACATGGTTCCATATTAAAGAATATTTATTGAAAGACTATGTTATAACATCAGCTATTATAGTGATATTTACAATAATATTTGCAGTAATAATAGGGGTAACATTAGCTTGGTTAATATCAGCTTATGATTTTCCTCTTAGGAAGTTTTTAAGATGGGCACTAATATTACCATTAGCTATACCACCATACATAGGGGCATATACTTATGCCGGAATGGTAAGTTATACGGGGGTTGTTCAAAGATTTTTTAGAAATGTATTGAACATGCAGGTGGATCAAAAGTACTTTGATATTATGTCTATAGAAGGAACAATATTTATATTTATAATATTTTTGTTTCCATATGTATATATGATAACTAGAACATTTTTAGAAAAACAATCATCTGGATTGATTGAAAGTGCTAGGCTTTTAGGTAGCAATTCTTTAGGAGTATTTTTTAGAGTGATAATGCCAATATGTAGAGGCGTTATAGTATCTGGAGGTACATTAGTTGCTTTAGAGGTTCTAAGTGATTATGGAGTGGTATCATATTTTGGTGTTCAAACATTTAGTACAGCTATATTTAAGAGTTGGATTTCATTAGGTGATGTAGATTCTGCTATAAGATTAGCAGGAATACTTATGGTTGCGGTATTTGCTTTATTATCAGGAGAAAAAGTTTTAAGAGGCAGGAAGAAATTTAGTTTTACTAATACAAAAGTTAGACCAATTAAAAGAAAGAGACTTAAGGGAATTTATGGAGTGTTAGCTTCAGCTTATGCTTTAACAATATTTGCTTTAGGATTTTTAATTCCAGTCATTCAAATGATTTCATGGGGTATTATGAGTTACAAAAATATTTATTATGGTGACTTTTTAACTATGATAATGAACTCAGTATTACTTGCTGGTGGATGTAGTTTATTAATTGTAGTAATGGCTCTTATAATAGCAAACTATTGTAGAATGAATTCAAATATATTATCAAAAATATATTCAAAGGTAACCTTAATAGGATATTCAATACCAGGAGCTGTTATAGCTATAACTATGATACTTTTCTTTGTTGATATAGATAAAAAGATTAAAGGATTAGCTCTTAGTACAAGCATAATAATGTTGGTATTTGCATATATAGTTAGGTTTTTAGCTATTGGATTCCAAAATGTTGAAGGTGGATTTGAAAAGGTAGGTAATAAGTTTACTGAAGCATCAAGAACATTAGGGTATGGAGTTACCAAGACGTTCTTTAAAATTGATATACATATGTTAAAGCCAGCTATACTTGGAGCATTTGCCCTTACTTTTGTAGATATAATAAAAGAGCTGCCATTAGTATTGAATTTAAGACCGTTTAACTTTTATACATTATCAACTAAGGTTTTTGAATATGCTAATGATGAAATGATACCAGAATCAGCAATACCATCATTAGTAATTGTTTTAGTTAGCTTTGTAGCAATATTTATATTATATAAAGTTGCTGATAAGGAGGAAAGTTAATGTTTATTGAAGGAAAAAATATATACTTTAAATATCCAAATAGTAAAGAGGACACAATTAAGGATTTTAATATAGAATTAGAAAAAGGAGAAATACTTGCAATTCTAGGGGAGAGCGGCAGTGGTAAAAGTACTATGCTTAGAATAATTGCAGGACTTGAAGAAGCTTATACGGGAAATATAAAAATTGAAGATAAAACTATATTTTCAAAGAATCAATTTACTGAACCTGAAAATAGAGGAATAGGAATGGTATTTCAAGATTATGCTTTATTTCCTCATATGACTGTTAAGAAAAATATACAGTATGGGTTAAAGAAGAAAAGTAAAGAGGAAAAAGAGAAAATAGCTATGGATATGTTAAGACTTGTAAATTTAGTTGAGCATAAAGACAAATATCCATATGAATTAAGTGGAGGTCAACAGCAAAGAGTTGCTATAGCTAGGGCAATAGCGCCAAAGCCCTCAGTACTACTATTAGATGAGCCGTTTTCAAATTTAGATGCAAATCTTCAAGAAAAGATAAGAGATGAAATTAAAGATATATTAAAGAAGGCAGGAATAACATCTATTTTTGTAACTCATGATAAAAATGATGCTAAAGTTCTTGCAGATAAAGTAATAATACTAAGAGACGGTATAACAATAGAAAAAGGGTCATCAAAAGATATATTATAGCAGTATATCAAGGAATCACATTTAGCTTATATACGAATTAAAATTAAACAATGATCTTACAAGATTCTTGAATAAAAAACTCTTAAAGTTTGACACTTTAAGAGTTTTTTGCTTAGTATTACATAAACTTTTTCCATTTACAAATTATGAGTTCAATAACTATTATTAAGAATATTATAAATGAAAGAATGTAAAAACCATTTTCACTATCTATTAGAGGCATAGCATCAAAGTTCATGCCAAAAGCTCCTGTTATTATTGTGACAGGAAGAGTTATTATAGTTATAATGGTAAAAAGCTCCATCGTCTTATTCATCTTATTAGAATAGATGGAGTTGAATATTTCTATGCATGAGTATATAGAGGATTCAACGTCATCTACCATTTGGAGTGTGTAATTAAAGGAAAAGAAAAGTTTGTTATATAAACTTTCATCTTTAAATGTTTCCTCTAAATAAGTAATCATGGCTTTGTAATAATTAACAAACCGTTTTATTATTGAAGAAGTCTTTTTATCTTTTAATATTCTTTCCATTTGAATTTGATTTTTTGTTACAGCCTCTTCAAATAAATCGTCTACCATTTCATCCATTTTGATGAGTCTTTTATCGTAAATCATGCATAAGTATTCAAATACACTTAAGAGAGCGTATTTACTGCTAATATTTTTTTCTAAAGATAATTTTTCTATGAGAAAGGAAGTAAAGTCTTTATCCTTTATGTAAAGAAGCAATTTATCCTTTTCTAAGATTCCTTGTATTTTATACTTATGAGGTCCTGTAATATAAGGAATATTCATTATTATGGTGTCCTTATCTATTATGTCTATATCCTTATCTACATTTTGATAAGCAGGTCTGTTAGAAAATATATCTTCCATTTTATCAGATATGTATACTAAGGCAGTGCTGTCTTCCATAAATTCTTCTATAGATAAATTATCTTTTACAGTTTTGTCTAAATAAATAGATATAGCCATATACTATGAAACTTCACCTACCTTTCATAGTATAGTGTACATTATTGTATAGAAAAAAATTCGTCAGATATTTTTCCATTTAAGGAAGGTGACAAAGAGTTCAATTTATTTAGAAGCTGAACCTTATTATCTCCAGTCATTGGAGTAGGGGCATAGTCATTTTTATAGTCAACAGAAGATATAGATGCTGGAATAACTTTGTAATTAATTGCATCTAAAGCTCCGTTTAAAGTTTTTATGTTTGTTTGAAGTATAAATGTACGTTTGTCGGATGGATTAAAGTTTCCTCCAAAACTAAAATTACCTAAAGAATATACTATAAGTTTATTGTTATAGTTTTCTAAGGATTGTATTACGTGAGGATGAGATCCGATAACCATATCTGCGCCTTCATCAATTGAAAAATGAGCTAAATTGATTTGGACGTCATAAGGCTGATATTGCTTTTCTATTCCCCAGTGGAAATAAGGGATAACAATAGATCCATTGTTCTTTCCTTCTTTTATATCATTTGAAATTTGATTTTTTAATTCATTATTAAAGGACCAACCTTCATATCCTAAAAATAGAAATTTTGTTCCCTTGATTTCTTTCTCAATTTTATAATTTTTACCGCAAAAATCAACTTTATTAGAAGAAAGTGTTTCTACAGTGTCTGTGAGACCTTGCTTACCATAGTCGTTCATATGATTATTTGCAATACTAACTCCATCTATACTTGAAGACGTAAGTATATTTATATAATCTTTAGGCCCCTTAAAATGATAAACTGTACCTGAACCTTTATCCGCTTTTACAGTGGCATCTGTTAGAGGTGTTTCAAGATTCACCAAGGTATAATCGTCGTTAGAAAAAATATCGTATACATTTTTGAAGAAGTAAGAGTAGTTTTTATTTTGGTTTTCGAACATGGCAGGAAGACTTCCGGCATATCCAAATTTAGTATCAGTACCTAAAGTACAATCTCCTGCAAAGGTTAGAAGGATTTCTTCTCGAACTTCCTTCATTTCAGGTTCCTCTTTTACGGGCTCTTGAGATTCTTTATTTTCATCTACTGCCACTTTAGACTCATCAGAAATTTCTTCGTTTTTAGAGTGATTTGAAGAGAGTTTTAAGGCAGCAAGTGTGCATCCTAAAATAAAACATAAAGCCAGTATTAGAACTGCAATTTTTCTTCTTCGTAATTTTTTGCGTCGAAGTTGTCTTGTATTGTTATTATCTGTTCTTTTACCCATAGTAACCTCCATAGAATATGAAAAATAATTAAAATTTTATTAAACTATATGAAAATTATATTATATATCTGATATTAAAATATTAAATTTTGGTATCAATATATTAATGATTAGAACAATAAAAAAGAGTATGCAGCCGAATCTAAAAAACTTTCGCTGAATACTCATTTTTATAGCATTTTATTTTATATTATTATTTAAATATAAATGCATTCGGCTGCTCCATAAAAAGTAAAGATTTTGGTCATATTCTTTTACGCAGGATAAAAAAAACTCTAGATATCCTTTTTTGTGAAGTCCTTTCATAAGATGGCGCGGATATGGTACTTTCTTTTTATAATTTTGTTTTGGATCTATAACCATTAAAGTCATATCATCCTGTACATATAAATCTTTGCATCGTATATCAAGTTTTTTAAAACCAAGAGTTTTAAACTCTTTTATAAGTAAAATTAGGTTTAAGGCAAGCTCTTTATTTAAAGGGTGATTTTTTAGATATTTATCTAATCTATGTCCGCCGACAAATTCTCTAACTATATAATTATCGCTGTATTGATAAACTTTAGGAAAATGCTTTGATTTTTTACTAGCTTTATTCAGTATATAATATTCGTCATGGCATACTTTGCTTTCGCTAAATACTTTAAGTACTTTATTATCGGGGAGCATGTAAACTATCCCGTTATTGCCTATACCTAAAACTTCACTTGACTGAAGAAGCTTTTCTATATCTTTATCCCACTTAATGAGGTATCCATTGCGTCTAGTCATAAATCCTCTCTATTTATATAGTGATTTAATTTAGTATATTCTAAAGAAGAGAATAGTGTTACAAAATATGGAATATATAATGTTGCAAGGAAGAATAGGTATGATTTTTATTATTGCATTTTGCATTTAATGTGCTATAATCAAATTAAGAAATGAAGCAAGATTTCTGAAATACACGACAAGCTCTTATTTTGAACCTACAGTACTTAAAAGGGAGTCTTATATTTTGATGCTGATTTGTAGACCTGTAAGTCCTAATGAGGCATGGAGAGATTGAAACATTAATGCGGACACCCACCTATCTAATGGATAGGTGTCAAAATCAGGGCAACGGTATTTTGGAGCTAACTTTAAAAGTTAAGGGAGAGCAATCTCCCTTATTTATTTTTTTGAAAACTCCTATAAAAATTTTTAAATAATAATGATTATTATAGAATTTTCTTTATTGACATGGTATAATATAGTCAATAAATATTTCGGAGGATTATAAAAATGGATATAAAAGAAAAAGTATTAGAAGTTTTAAAGAATTCAGGAGAACCAATGAAAGCTGGAGAAATAGCTGAAAATGCAGGAGTTGACAAGAAAGAAGTAGATAAGGCTATAAAAGCTTTAAAAGCAGAAGAAAAGATAGCGTCTCCAAAGAGATGCTTCTACAGTGCAAACTAAAAACATAGGATATAAAAAATAATTTAATGAAGAGTAAACGCCTTGGTACCATTCCGTTAAATCTTAAGTGAGTGGAACTTAGGTGTTTTATTTTTTTTTGTTATTTTTATATAGAAAGCAAAAAGTGCTTAGGATTTAAGGAAAATATAATTGTTATATATTTATTTACAAGATATAATATATTGGTGTGTTATAAAAAAATGAATTATGAATAGTATATTTTATAGAATAGATTAGGAGAAATCATCAGTGAACAATTACAAATTAAAAACAATATTAAAGATTTTGACTCTAATATTAATAATAGCAGTAGCTTCATTTATTTTTTCAAATAGACATATGCTACATAGACTGAAGAATTTGCCTGAACTTATTGAGTTTTTAAGGAGCAAAAATAAAAGCTCTAGCTGTATATTTTTGGTTGCATTTTCGTTGAAGCCATTTTTGCTTGTATTTCCATCAGCTGTTATGTCAGTAGCAGCAGGAATACTATTTGGACCCGTAAAAGGTTTTTTGATAAATATGCTTGGTTTTTTTATATCGGGAACAATAGCATTTTTCTTATCTAGAATTTTGGGGAAAGATGTTGTAGACAAAATTTTAAAGAGCAGAGCTATAAAGCATAAGTTTAATTTAAAGGAAAGAGGATTCCTGATTTTGCTTCTATTAAGACTTCCACCAATACTTCCTTATGACCCATTAAGCTATGCCTGCGGTCTTACGGACATAAAGTATACAAGCTTTATAGCGGCATCTCTTATAGGTGTTGTTCCGGAAACTTTATGTTATTCAATAATGGGAGAAAGTGTATTAAATCCATTGTCACCAAGTTTTATTGTACCTATAATAATACTTGTAATATCTACATCTATCTCAGGGATATTATTTAAGAAAGCAATACATATGGACACGCATTAAAGTTTTTTTATGCAGTGAAGGGATATAGAATTTTTTATAGAATATTTATATGGGGAGATGTTATGCTTCATATTAAATTTTTTAAAAGAAGAATTTTAAGCTTAAAAGCTATTGAAAAAAATTGTTTATATACTTAGGAATAATGGGGGGAAACTATTATGAAACGACTTGTAAAATTTATAGTACCTTTGTGCCTTTTTATAGTACTAGGATATCAGGGAGCAAAGGCAGACACCACGGCAAAAGATGAAAAGGGAGTAGTTATAAGGGCAACAAATTTATCTACCGACAAGGTGATAAAAGTTCCTAAAGCAGAGGATAGAGAAAGTTCTTATAATACTATAGTGGGATCTAAGGTTCTTTCGCGAGGTGGAAGTGGCACAGGAGCTTCAGTTGTAGCTTATTCGAAAAATTTTTTGGGACGTCCTTATGTATGGGGTGGTTCAGGTCCTAGAGTTTTTGATTGCTCAGGTTTTACTGCTTATGTATATGCTAAATTTGGAGTGAGCCTTCCTCATTACACAGGATCTCAGTACTCAATGGGAAAGAGTGTATCAAGAGAAAATTTGAGAGCAGGAGATTTAATATTCTTTAATACCGAGGGACCAATATCTCATGTTGGAATGTATATAGGTGGTGGAGAATTTATTCACGCATCTAGCGGTGGAGGAAGAATAACTATAAGTGATTTATCTCAAAGCTATTATAGCACTAGATATGCAGGTGCTAGAAGATATCTTAATTAGAAAGATTTATTTTAAGCAATTTAAAATTATTTTGAGACCGGCGTAAAAAATGTCGGTCTTTTTTTAGTATAAAAATCAAACTTCTCTAATAAATATTTTATATATAGGTAATTAGATACTTATATGAAATCTTAATATACATTTCTATTAGGATTCAGTATTTTAGAAAGAGAGGGATGGAAAATGAAATACACAAGATATAATAATAAAAAGAAAAACAACTCATTTCTTAATATATTATTTATGGGGATTATAATTATTTTTGCTGCCTTTTTGATAGGAACTATGATGTCAAGGCTTTTATTCAAAGACAAAATGCCTAAAGATGAAGGAAATAATAATGGAAGCAATATTGTAACTGAAGAGAAAGAAAATACAGGTGAGGAAAAGAAGAATGAGGAAAATGTTCAGAAGGGCGTTAAGCTCTATTCAGTTCAATGTGGATTTTTTAAGGAAAAGGCAAACGCTGAACAGCTTAAGAATAAGCTTAATGGAAAATATCCTGTATTTTTATATGGAGAAAATGATGGTTTTAGAGTGGTAGTTGGAATTTACGAAGAAGAAAAGTGTAATGAAGTTGTAAAAAAACTTACAGAGGAAGGGCTTTCGCCTGTAAAGGTAAGTTTTGATTTTGGAAATGATAATTTATATAATGCAGAAATCGGAGAGATTTGCGATGCAAATAGAAAAATATATAATAAATTAGAAGATGAAGGTGTAAAATCAATATCAGCAACAACTATAAAAGAATGGACAAAGGACCTTAAGGAAGCAGAAGGAGATGGAAGTAATAAGGAGCTTTTGCAGGAACTTAAGGATTATACATTAAAACTTCCAGATGAAATATTAAAGTCAGATATTGAAAAATATTATACTGAATTATTTGGAATAATGAAAAAATTTAAGAAATAAAGTGAAACCATAGAAGGAACTTTTTGATAAGTTTTTCTATGGTTTTCTATTTTCGTGTAGAGTATTTTAATAAACTTTAAAATTTCTTAAAAACATCCTAAGATACTTGTTTAAGAAAATATTAAATGGTAAACTATATAAGATGAAGTATAATGAGTTTATATTGCTTGGACCATTACAATGGTATGAGAAGTAAGCTCTGAGTAATAAGCTAGGAAGTGGTCAGGATGAATATAATTTTAGCCTCATCTTCTCCAAGAAGAAGAGAACTTTTAAGTAGGATAACACAAAATTTTGATGTTAAAATTAGTGATTTTGACGAAAATAGTATCAACTTTCAAGGAGATTTTGGAGGGTATGTTAAGGAACTTTCCTATAACAAAGCTATGGATATTGCAAAAAATATTTCAGAGGAAGCTTTGGTTATAGGTGCTGACACAATTGTATCATTAGACCATAAGGTGTTAGGTAAGCCTTCTGACGAAGAAGAAGCTATTAACATGATAAAAGCACTGAGTGGAAGAACTCATGAGGTTTACTCGGGCATTACTGTAATAAAAACTCCAGAACTCACTACTCTAAGTGATTTCGCAATGACGAGCATAAAGTTTTCTCAGCTTAGTGATGAGGAGATTTTAAACTATGTTAAGACAAAGGAACCTTTGGATAAGGCAGGAGCTTATGGTATTCAAGGTCTTGCTGGAGTATTTGTAGAAGAAATACATGGCTGTTACTACAATGTTGTAGGACTTCCGTTAAATAAGCTTAAGAAACTAATAGATACATTAACTTTAAAGTAGTTTTAGCGAATTATATAGGTAATATTGGGATGGGTTATAGAAAAGGAGAATTGTAATGAAATCTAATTTAAAGATTACAGATTTACCTGAGAATGAACGTCCCAGAGAAAGACTATTTAGATATGGACCATCAAGTATATCAAATGCAGAACTTTTAGCCATTATTTTAGGAAGCGGATTCAAAGGTGAAAATGTGTTGGAATTATGTAATGTAATTTTAGACGAGATGGGCGGACTTAATAAGCTTTTTCATGCCTCAAAAGATGAACTTACATCCTTAAATGGCATTAAAGATGCAAAGGCTGCAAAGATTATAGCATTAGGAGAACTTGCAAAACGGTTTGAAACTTTTTCATCAGGAGATGATTACAGAATAACATGTCCTAAGGATGTAGCTGGTTTAATGATGAAAGAGATGATGGTTTTAAAAAAAGAGATTTTAAAACTTATAATGGTAAATACTAAGAATGTAGTTATCGCTATAAAAACTGTATCTATAGGAAGTTTAAACTCTTCTATAGTACATCCGAGAGAGATTTTTAAGGAAGCTATAAGAGAAAGTTCAGCTTCCATTATTATATGTCACAATCATCCATCTGGGGATCCATCACCAAGTAATGAGGACATAAATATAACTTCGAGATTAAAGGAATGCGGTAATATTTTGGGGATAGAGCTTTTAGATCACATAATAATTGGAAATAGGAAATATGTAAGTCTTAAGGAAAAGAACTTACTTTAACTTTGAAAGGAGAAAAAATATGGGATTTTTCGGTATTACTAAAGATATGGGAATAGATTTAGGAACTGCAAACACATTAGTATATGTAAAGGGTAAAGGGATAGTTCTTAGAGAACCATCCGTTGTAGCTATAAATAACACTACAAAAAAGCCTCTAGCTGTTGGAGCAGAAGCTAAGAGAATGATAGGAAGAACTCCAGGAAACATAGTTGCTATAAGACCTATGAAAGATGGGGTTATAGCTGACTTTGATGTAACACAAATAATGCTTAAAAAGTTTATAGATAAAGTAATAACAAAATCAGCCTTTTCAAGCCCAAGAATAATAGTATGTTTCCCATCAGGTGTTACAGAAGTAGAGAGAAGAGCAATACTTGAAGCAACTAAACAGGCTGGAGCAAGAGACGTAGTACTTATGGAAGAACCTATGGCAGCAGCAATCGGAGCAGGACTTCCTGTAGATGAGCCTACTGGAAGTATGATAGTAGATATCGGAGGCGGTACTACAGAAGTTGCTATAATATCATTGGGTGGTATAGTAACAAGCAGATCATTAAGAGTAGCTGGAGATGAACTTGACCACGCTATAATAAACTATATCAAAAAAGAATACAATCTTATGATTGGTGAGAGAACAGCTGAAACTATAAAGATGGAATTAGGTTCTGCATTTAAAGTTGAAGATGAAGAAGAAAAAGTTATGGATATAAAGGGAAGAGACCTTATATCTGGTCTTCCAAAAACTATAGAAATTTCGGAAGAACAAATAAGAGAAGCTTTAAGTGAGCCAGTATCTTCTATTATAGAAGCTATAAAGATAACTTTAGAAAAAACACCACCAGAACTTTCTGCAGATATAATGGATAAAGGAATAATGCTTGCAGGTGGAGGCGCACTTTTAAGAGGCCTTGATCTATTAATAAACCATGAAACTCATATGCCTGTTCATATTGCAGAATCTCCTCTTGACTGCGTAGCTTTAGGTGCAGGAAAAGCTTTGGAAAATATAGACAGTATAATTAAACAACAAAGAGGCTAATTATGAAGTTCTTTAAAAACAAACTGGCAGTTACTGTAGTGGTACTGTCAGTTGCATTTTTAGGATTAATTGGAATTAGTATTAAGAGGGATAGTAGGAGTTTCGTAGAAGATGGAGTTACCGGTGCATTAAATCCGGTGCAGAAAGTTTTTTATAATATAAGCAATTCTATAAAAAATTTTGGTGAGTTTGCCGTTAATTTTTCAGATGTAAAAAAGGAAAATGAAGAACTTAAAAAGAAAAATAATGAACTTGAAAGTATGGCAATAGAATATAGATCTTTAAAAAATGAAAATGAAAGATTAAGAGATTTAGTAAATTTCAAGGATCAAAAGTCAGAGTACGAATATTTGACATGTAACATAATAGGGAATGCTGGAAACAGCTTTTTAGATGGTTATACAATAGACAGAGGAAAAAATGATGGACTAGAAAAAGGTATGGTTGTTGTAGCAGCTAAAGGATTAGTTGGACAGGTAACTTCTGTGGCTTTGAATTGGGCAATAGTACAGTCACTTACCAATGAAAATATAGCAGTTGCTGCCTTAGTAGAGAGCACTAGGGAAACTGTAGGAATAGTTACTGGATACAGAGATTCAAATGGTAGACTTTTAGCAAAAGTATATAACCTCCCTCTAACTTCGGAAGTAAAAGAAGGAGACGTAATACTAACCTCAGGAAGCGGAAATATATATCCTAAAGATATAAAGATTGGAGAGGTTATAGGTGTTACTGAGGATAAGGTTAAGCTTATGAAAGTAGCCATTGTAGAACCATATGTGGACTATAATAAGTTAGAAGAACTTATGGTAATAGTGCCAAAAGATAAGAGAGAAATAAAGTATTAATATGAACTATGCAAAGAAATTAACCCTAATAGCTCTCTGTATTCTATTTTTAATATTAGACAATACTGTTGTGCCATTTTTTAGTATAGGTGGAAATTATGGAAGTTTACTATTTGTATTTGTGTTAAGCTATTCATTTATAAATGATTACAAAGATGCAGTTATAATTGGAGTGTTTTCTGGACTTCTTCAAGACTTATATATGTTTAATGGTATGGGACTAAATGCTCTTACAAACATGCTTTTATGCATTTTAGCTTGCAAAATAGGAGAAAACATCTTCAAGGAAAAAAGACTGATACCAGTTATAGGTACATTTGTTTTGTGCTTATTAAAAGGATTTGCTATTTTTACCATCTTATATGTTTTAAAAATAAAGATGGATATAAGTTCAATCCTTATAAGCAGTGTATATTCCATAGTTCTAAGCTTTTTCATGTATAAAAGAGTATATAGACTTTGTGAAAAACCTTTTATGAAAAAGCAATGGAAATTTTAAAGCATAGGTGATGAGATGAAAAAGAAGAAAAGTTTTAATAGATACAATTTTATGATTGTTGTTATGGTACTTATATTTTCGGCCATAGTCACTAGGCTTATTTATATTCAAATTATAAACCATGAGAATTACAAAGAAGAAGCTAATAGCAGTTCTGTAAGACAAATTGTTGATACAGCACCGAGAGGAATGATACTAGACAAAAATGGGGCTGTTCTTGCAAAATCTGAACAGAGCTATATGGTAGTATTTAATGAAACAGAAGAAAATAATAAGTTTATATTTGACACGCTGAGAGACACATTCAAACTTCTTGATGAGACAGGAGAGACACTTGTAGATGACCTTGCTGTAAAAATAAATCCATATAGGTTTGAATTTAACTCTTCTGATCCAGATACAAGAAAAGCTATGGAAAGAAGATTTAAGATTGACAGAGGTTTGGACGATGTTATAAAGAAAAAACTTTATCCTAATCAAAAGGATGAACTTACTGATGATCAAAAGACAGCCATAAATGAAGCTATGATGGAAATAACTCCAGAGGAAGTATTTGATAAACTCATAATAGATTATGAACTTTATAGAATGGTTGGATTAACATCTGATGATATAAAGAAGCAGAAGATTACTGGAGCAGATGTAAAAGAAATGCTTCTTAAAAAGTATTCTCTAGAAGAAGTTAGAAAGTATATAGTTGTTAGAGATGCTATGAAGATGCAGAGATTTACAGGATATAAGCCTGTTGTTATAGCAAGTGATATAAAAAAAGAATCATCTTTGATTTTCATGCAGAAAGCAAGTGTACTTCCAGGAATAGATGTTGTTATGCAGCCTACAAGAGTTTATCCATATAAGGATTTAGCTTCAGCTGTAATAGGATATTTAGGTTCCATAAGTACAGATCAGAAAGATAAGTATGAGGAAAGAGGCTATGATGTATCTACGGATATGATAGGCAAAAACGGAATAGAATCTGCATTTGAAGATAGACTTCGTGGTAGAAAAGGTGGGAATGTAGTAAAAGTAAACAGTCAAGGTAAGAAAACTGAGGAGCTATTTAGTTTAGCTGCATCACCAGGACAAAATGTACAGCTTACAATAGATAAAGATGTTCAGTATACTGCAGAGCAATCCTTAAAGGAAGTAATGTCAAGCCTTCAAAGTAGAGGGAGACTTGGAGATGGGCTGAATGTAAAAAATGCCAATAGGGGAGCTGTTGTGGTAGAGAATGTTAACACTGGTGAGATTATCTCCATGGTATCACTGCCAAGTTATGATCCTAACCTATTTGCTACTTCAGGAAAGCTTACAACTGAGCAGGTTGAAACTTATTTTAGCCCTAACTTAGAGAAGTTTGGAAAAGAGTATATTAAGAAAATGGGACTTCCTGAAAACACTGTTATTTCAGAGGCTGGTGTAAATGAAAATACTTTAGACTATATCTTCCCTGTGGATGATAACTTTAAAGATGGGAGTGTAAGAAAAGATCCGTTTGACGTGTATCCTAAGTATACATTTAATTACGCTACCCAAGGATTGGTTGCACCAGGATCTACATTTAAGATTTTAACTGCAATAGCAGGTCTTGAAGAAGGTGTAGTTGATGAGAATACAATAGTAAATGACGTGGGTATATTTAATAAATATGATGATATAAAGACTTTTAAGGGTGCAGATGATATATATAATAGTAGTGGACAGACACATGGACCTACAGATATGAGAAAAGCAATAGCTGTTTCTTGTAACTATTATTTCTTTGAAGTTGGTTATAGATTACAACAGCAATTCGGATTAGACATAATAGCTAGGTATGCTTGGAAATTTGGACTTGGAAGTAAGGAAGGAACAGACTCTACAACTGGAATTGAGATTACAGAAAATCCAATGGGGCAGACTTTCAGTTATGACAAGATAAAGAGGGCCGTTGCTGCAACTTCAAAGTATGATGTAGTAAGAATTCTTAATGACGGATATTATGCGGGCTACAGATTTACTTCATTGGATATAGGAAAGAAAGACGGAGACAGCAAAGATATAGCAAATGGGAAAGAAGCTATAAAGTCTGCTGTTAGAGAGAAGCTTTTAAGTGATATAGATGACAAGAGAAAGGGAGAAGAACACAAAGTCTTCACTCAAGACCTTCAAGGTTTAATAAGCAACTATATAAACTTACTTTCAGATGAAGAAAAATCAAAGTATAGCAAAAAGGATATAGAATCTATGAGTTTCGCATTAGGACAATATGTAGTTTTTGATAAACGTACAGAAATAATTACTCCGGCGAATATACTTAATACAGCTATAGGACAGGGTATAAATGAATATACTCCACTTCAAATGGTAAACTTTATGTCTACTGTTGCTAATGGTGGAAAGAGATATGAAACGCATCTTGTAGATAAGATTTTAAACTCTAATGGAGAAGTTGTTGAAGATATAAAGCCAAGACTTATTGAGGACGTTGGGATAAGCCAAAAGACATTACAGATAGTAAAAGATGGTATGTCAGCTACAACTAATGATGGTACAGCAAGATATGCGTTCCAAGGGTTTCCTATGAGAACTGCAGGTAAAACAGGTAGTGCTACCTTCAGAGAAGGTGGAGTACAGGAAGCAGTTGGAAGAACTTCTTACGCTGTATATACTGGTTTTGCACCAGTTGATAACCCGGAAATAGCTATAACAGTAGTTATTTATGATGGTGGTCACGGAGGAGAAGCTGCGAACGTTGCTAGAGCTGTATATGAGTCTTACTTTAAAGAAAGACTTCAAAAAGAATATCCAGGATATACTCCAAGATTTAATTATGAATTGCCAGCAGCACAATAAAAATTTTGATCCAGTAAAGAGCTTGATTAAAAGTTCTTTACTGGATTTTTATATTTAATTAGAATTTTTGAAGGAATTTACTAAATTAATGTTGAAATATATAGATTAGGTTATTTTGTTGGAGGTATTTCTATGAAAGATGACGGAATAATGATAAAAGGAAATAAAGATGGGTTAATTGCTGTGATAAATACAGATAAGTTCCAAGATTTTGATTCTATAGTAGAAGCCTTGGTAGCAAAACTCCAAAGGGGAAAAGGCTTTTATAAGGGCTTTACTATAAAATTAAGTATGGATACAAGCAATGTTACTCATAGAGAGCAATCAAACTTAAAGAATCTTCTTTTTGATGAGTTCAAAATCATGGATTGTATTTTTGAAAATAAGCAGGATAAAAAGGACAAAGTCTTTCAAGGAATATATGAAGGAAGAACTAAATTTATAAGAAAGACAGTTAGAGGGGGACAGTGTATAAAGTACGTAGGAAATGTAGTTATAGTTGGGGATGTAAATGCAGGAGCTGAGATTTACGCTGGTGGAAATATAATGGTTTTAGGAACTATCAGAGGACACGTTCATGCAGGATATACCGGAAACGAAAAATCTATAATAGGGGCTTTTTGTATGCAGCCAGAAATAATACAAATAGGCAGTATAATAACAAGAGCACCTGAGGGAGGAGAAAAGCCACCCTACCCGGAAATAGCGAAGATAAAAGATGGTGCAATAGTAGTTGAACCATATATACTTAATAAATACATATAAATTGAATTTTGGAGGTAAGAAAATGGGAGAGTCAATTGTAATAACATCAGGTAAAGGTGGAGTTGGAAAGACAACAACCACTGCAAATATAGGAACAGCTTTAGCAGCGTTAGGAAAATCTGTTGTTGTTGTAGATGGAGATACAGGGCTAAGAAATTTAGATGTGTTGATGGGATTAGAAAATAGAATAGTTTATACTATCATGGATGTCATGGAAAATAGATGCAGACTTAAACAAGCTCTTATAAAAGATAAGAGACTGCCTAACCTATTTATGCTTCCTACAGCTCAGACTAGGGATAAAAATGATATATCCACATCACAAATGCTATCATTAGTTACAGAACTAAAAAAGGAATTTGATTATGTTATAATTGATTGTCCAGCAGGTATAGAGCAGGGATTTGAAAATGCTATAGTTGGAGCAGATAGAGCTATATTAGTAGTAAATCCAGAAATCACTTCAGTAAGAGATGCTGACAGAGTTATTGGAAAACTTGAAGCAAAAGGCTTAGAAGATTATGAGGTAATAGTAAATAGATTAAATTATGATATGACTAAAAAAGGCGATATGCTGGATGTAAGTGATATCGTAGAAATACTTTCTGTAAAACTTATAGGAGTAGTTCCTGATGATAGAAATATAACAGTATCTACAAATAAAGGAGAGCCTATTGTTTTAGATGATAAAGCTTTAGCTGGAAAGGCCTTCAATAATATAGCCCGTAGGATTTTAGGAGAACAAGTTCAATTATTAGACCTAAAACAAACATCGGAAAGTGGTTTTATGGGAGTATTTAAAAAACTATTTAAGAAATAGATTGGAGGCGTAGAACCGTGGATTTTATGAAAATGTTTGGGAGACAAAAGTCTAAAGATGTAGCAAAAGATAGATTAAAACTTATACTTATAAATGATAAGGGAGATTTGCCTAAAGACGTCCTAGAAAAGATGAAAAATGAGATACTTTTAGTAATATCAAAGTATGTAGAGTTTGATAGTGATGATGTTGAAATATCTCTAAGCAGAATGGATAGTGAGCAAGAGTCCTCACCGGCTTTAGTTGCAAATATACCTATTAAACACCTTAGATAAAGTTAAGATTAATTGCCTATTAAGTTTGTAAAATATCATAGAATTTTAAGATTTATGTGATATACTAAGATATGAAATCTTAAGATTTGGAGGAATTTTGCTATGTTTAATAATTTTAAGCTAGATTCAAAGCTAATCAGAGAGTTAGATTTTGGCATACTTATAGCCTCCATAATGATAATGCTCTATGGTATTTTAAACATATATACTGCAACAGGAGTTAGAGACGCAGAAAAGCAGTTTATATGGCTGATTTTAGGGCTTATAGCTATTTACTTTATTCTTCTTGTGGATTATAAAATAATAGAGAATTACGTTCCTATTATTTATTGGATTTCTGTACTTCTTCTTGTGTATACTGAGTTTAAAGGAGTAACCATAAATGGAGCTACAGGATGGATAAAGTTTGGACCTATAGGTTTTCAGCCTGCAGAGCTTGCAAAGATATCTATAACCCTTATGCTTGCTAAAAAGCTTGATGATATGGACTGTAAAATAAATGATGTACGAAACTTTCTTATATTGTGTGTTTATGCATTAGTCCCAATGCTTCTTATAGTCAAGCAGCCAGACATGGGTATGACCATGGTGTGTTTCTTTACTGTTTTGGGTATAGTATTTTTAGCTGGTCTCAACATAAAAATTATAATTGGAGGACTTATGTCATTAACTATAGTTGTAGCTTTAGTGTGGAATTCTCCTATTATGAAAAATTATTGGAAGAATAGACTTACTCTATTTTTAAATCCAGCAGCAGATCCTCTTGGAGGAGGAAGACAGTTGATTCAATCTATGATAGCTATAGGTTCTGGTGGAGTCCTTGGAAGCGGACTTTCTCACGGAACAAGCTATTCCGCACAGTTTGTGCCTGAAAAACAGACTGACTTCATATTTGCTGTTTTAGGAGAGCAGTGGGGACTTATAGGGGCATTATTATTATTGGTTTTGTATGGCATATTTATATATAAGGCCATCAATATAGGAAAGACTTCTAAGGACATATTTGGAAGAATAGTATGTGGTGGAATAATTGCTTCATGGCTATTTTCTATACTACAGAATATAGGAATGACTATAGGTATTATGCCTATTACAGGAATAACCCTTCCTCTTATGAGCTATGGAGGAAGTTCCGCTCTGATAAATTTCATATCTATAGGACTGATACTGAATATAGGTATGAGACGAAAGAAAATTAATTTTTAGCGGTGAAGGGGGAGAATGTTATGAGAATTGCTCTTATAGCACATGACAAGAAAAAAGATGACATAATAGAATTGGCAAAAAGATACAAAAACCTATTAGAGGAACATGAGCTCTTTGCAACCGGTACTACTGGTAAGCTTATATCAGAGATAGTTGGGCTTGATGTTCAAAGATTTTTATCAGGACCACTTGGAGGCGACCAACAGATAGGGGCAAAGATAGCTGAAGGAGAAATGGATTTGGTAATCTTTTTAAGAGATCCGCTTACAGCTCAGCCTCATGAACCTGATGTATCGGCTTTAATCAGATTATGTGATGTTCATTGCATTCCAGTAGCCACTAATTTGGGAAGTGCAGAGATATTTATGTCAGCACTTAAAAAAACTAGATAATAAGTTTTTAGATATAAGAAATCCTAAGATTTCTTATATTTTTTTGCATAAAAATCTATTTCCTTCAATATATATTATAGTGATTTATTTTACGGATAAAAGAAAAGTTTCGTGAAATCCATTAGTTTATCATTAACACATAGCAATCTATTGATTTGTTAGGGGGAAGAGTAAATGGGAAAATACAATGATGCCTACAAGAGTTATTATAATGAGATAGTATCAAAGGAAGGACGAGGAAGTGTTAGATACAATAATGGCAAAAATACAGGAGGCTTTAGTTATAGAGAAAATGCTAAAAATATAAAAGGTAAAAAAATTACACCTCAGCGTCTTATAAATATCTTAATATTTCAATTGGCAGGCACGGCAGCTTTGTTTGTTGTTATACTATTTTGTAAGACTTTCACTACTGCCCAGACAGAAAAAATATATGACTATGCTAAGGATACAGTAAAAACATCCTTTGACTACAATGGTGCTATAGCTCAAATAAAATCTTTTGATTATAAAGCAGCTTATGACAGTGCAGAAACCTATATAGAAAATATAAAATCAAAATATTTAGGTGGGGATAATGTTATAGAGACAACCAGCAAAAATTTTAAGGCGCCTATAAAAGGGGAGGTAATTGGGAAATATGGAAGTGCTCAAGATTTAGGATGGGTAGGATACAAAAATGGAATAGTAATAAAATCATCAGAAAATTCGAAGGTTACAATTGCGTCGAAAGGCACGGTTAGAGAAGTTGGGAACAGTGAAGCTTTAGGAAACTATATAATAGTTGATCATGGTGAAGGATTAGAAACGGAGTACGGAAATTTAAAAGATGTGAATGTAAAAAGAGGAGATGAACTTGAAGAAAATGCGGAGATAGGCACAAGCGGAGGAAAAGGAAATCTTTCCTCAGAACATTTATACTTTGGTTTGTTATATATGGGAGCGCCTAAAGATCCGGAAAAGTATATCAAGTTCTATGACCAATCTATATAGTGGGAGATATGAATGGTAAAAATAAATAAATTATTTATACCCTATGTAATAATATTAATTTTTGCAGGGTTTGGATATAGTTTTTTGGTGGCCTTTTTTTGGATAGTACTTCATGAAACAGCCCATATTATAGTAGCTAGATATTTAGGAATAGATAATATAAAAATGCACTTTATACCTATGGGCACATATATAGAATCAAAAATGTTTGATGAAACTAAGCCTAAAGAAGATATAATAATATCTTTAGCAGGGCCACTTACTAATATAATTATGGCTGCTTTTTTATATAATGTTTATAAATATTTTCCGAGTAATATAATAAAGGTGAGTTTTGACACAAATCTTGTGTTTGGGATTTTTAATCTGATGCCAGCTTTCCCATTAGATGGAGCTAGAATATTGAGAGCAGTATTAAGCAGAAAGATAATGTATAAGAGGGCAAATAAAATTACTGTAAAATGTAGTTTGATAACAGGATTTTTATTACTTGGATATTTTATTTTTTTGCTAATTTTAGGTAAAGTAAATTTAAGCATAGGACTCATAGCATTTCTTATAATAGCCATATCCTATAAAGAACGAGAAAGGATAATGTATATAATAATGGGAGATATAATAAGGAAGAAAAGAAGATTTCTAAAGGACAGCTATATAGAAAATAAAACTATATCTGTATATTATAAAAAAGATCTTATAACAGTTTTAGGATTAGTGGACAAGAATAAATACAATTTATTCACTCTGCTAGATGAAGAGATGAAAGTTGTAGATATACTTACAGAATACGATGTTTTAGAAGGACTTAAACTCTACGGAAATATCACTATAGAAGAGTTTTTGAAGATAAGGGATGAAAAATAGAGGTGGCACTTTTATATCACAAGTAATGTGTGTGGTGTATCATGTGTCACCTTAATTACTTTACAAGTTAACTATTCATTTTTATAATAATATGATAGAATATAATATATTCGGGAAGCATTAAAATTATGCTTCCTTCTTTAATGAATGGGATTAAAATTTTTCCAAGGAGGAAATCTAATGATTAAAAACTTAGATGACATTTTATTTAGAGTTGAAAAACCTGCTAGATATATAGGAGGAGAAATAAACTCTGTATATAAAGATAAAGAAAAAGTAGATATAAGATTTGCTTTCTGCTTTCCAGATGTATACGAAGTTGGAATGTCTCACTTAGGAAGTAAAATTCTTTATCATACTATAAACGAAAGAGAAGACACTTATTGCGAGAGATCTTATGCTCCATGGCCAGATATGGAAAAACTTATGAGAGAGAATAATATCCCTCTTTATACTTTGGAGACTAAAGATTCTTTAAAAGAATTTGATATTTTAGGATTCAGTCTTCAATATGAAATGAGTTATACAAACATATTGAATATGTTAAATATGAGCGGAATAACAATAAGAGCTTCTGAAAGAGGAGAGGATGAGCCTATAGTAATGGCTGGAGGACCTTGTGCTTACAATCCAGAACCTCTTCATGATGTTATAGACTTCTTTGAACTGGGCGAAGGTGAAGAAGTTATGAATGATGTACTTGATGTGTACAAAGAGTTCAAGGAGCAAAAGAAAAGCAAAAAAGAATTTTTAAGAGAGATATCAAAGATAAGAGGAGTATATGTTCCTTCACTATATGAAGTTACTTACAATGAAGACGGAACTATAAAGGAATTTAAACCTAAATATGATGATGTTCCTAAAACTGTCAAAAAGAGATTCATAACTAATTTTGATAGAGTGAGTTTTCCAGATAAGTTTTTAGTTCCATATACTGAAATAGTTCACGATAGAATAATACTTGAAACTTTCAGGGGATGTACAAACGGATGCAGATTCTGTCAGGCAGGAATGATATATAGACCTATAAGAGAAAAGAGCTGCAATACTTTAATGGAAGATGCAGCAAAGCTTTTAAAAACTACGGGTTATGATGAAATATCTCTTAGCTCTTTAAGTATATGTGACTATTCTGATATACAAAAGCTTATAAACGGCCTAATAGAAAAGTATGCAGAGGAAAAGGTAGGAGTATCACTTCCATCTATAAGAATAGATGCATTTTCGGTAGATCTTATAAAGGAAATACAAAAGGTTAGAAAGACAGGGCTTACCTTTGCTCCAGAGGCAGGAAGTCAGAGAATGAGAGATATCATAAATAAAGGTGTAACAGAAGAGAGAGTTCTCGAAGCATCAAAATCAGCTTTTGAATCAGGATGGTCTGCAATAAAGCTATACTTTATGATAGGACTTCCTTATGAGACAATGGAGGATGTAGCTGGTATAGCTCACCTTTCCGATAAGGTTACTGAGGAATACTTTAAGGTTCCAAAGACAGTTAGGAACAAAGGCCTTAGGGTTACAGCAAGTACATCTATATTTGTACCAAAGCCATTTACTCCATTTCAATGGGCACCACAAGATAAAATGGAAGATGTAGGAGAAAAAATTAAGACAGTAAAGACTTCTATAAAGAGCAGAGCTGTTTCTTACAACTATCATGAATCTATAGTTTCTTACATGGAAGCTGTGGTAGCAAGAGGTGATAGAAGGATTTGTGATGTCATAATCAAAGCTTATGAAAAAGGTGCTAAGTTTGACGGATGGTCTGAATACTTTAACTATGACTACTGGAAAGAAGCTATGGATGAGTGTAATGTTTCAGGAGAATTCTATGCTTATAGAGAGAGAAGCTACGAAGAAATACTTCCTTGGGACTTCATAGATATAGGGGTAAATAAATCTTACCTAGTTAAAGAAAATGAAAAGGCAAAGAATGCAGCACTTACTCAAAACTGCAGATTAGGATGTACAGGATGCGGAGTAAATGTAAACTTTAAAGAAGGGAAGTGTTTTGAAGGTGCGTTACTTGATCAAGTTTTCTAAAGAAGACAGCATAAAATTCATATCACATCTAGATTTGATGAGAACTATACAAAAAATTATAAGAAGGGCAGACCTTCCTGTTGAGTATTCAAAGGGATTTAATCCTCATATGTCATTATCTTTAGCTCAACCGCTATCAGTTGGAATGAGCTCAAAGGGAGAATACATGGACTTAGTACTTGTAGAGGAATTAAACGAGGAATTCATCAAGGAAAAATTAAATGAAAGTGCTCCTATGACAATAAGAATAATTGAGGTTACTAAGGTTATTCAGCTTACAGAGAAAAAAGTTCCACCTTCAATGGCGATTATAGACAGAGCAAATTATAGTATGAAACTTCCTGTGGAAGATGGTAAAGCGGCAGAAAAAGCTCTTACAGCTATTTTAGAAAAACCATCATGGGTTACTATAAAGAAAAGCAAAAAAGGTGAAAGAGAAATAGATATAAGACCTCTTATAAAAGAGATAAAGTATTGGCTTAAAGATGACTATTTAGTTATGAACTGCACTTTAGCTTGCGGAAGCAGAGAGCATTTGTCACCAGATCTTCTAAGCACTTATATAAAAAATAACTGTGAAGGATTTAATGGCGAAAGATTTACTTATATAGAAAGAAATGAATTGTATGCAGATAAAAATGGAAACTTTGTGCCACTATACAAATATGTTTAAAGCTTTAAAGGCGTTAGAAAGGGTACTTCTATGAGAGAAATTTTTATAGAAAAGAATGAGGCGCTAAGGCGTGTAGCTATAAAAGAAAATGGCAGACTCCTAGAATGTCGTATAGAAGAGGAAACTAATGAGCCTTCTGTAGGTGAAATTTACAGAGGAGTAGTAAAAAATATAGTTCCAGCCATAAAAAGTGCCTTTGTTGATATAGGCTATGAAAAAAATGCTTATATGTACTTAGGAGAAGAGATAAATGGATACGTGAAAAAAGGTCAGGAAGTCTTGGTAGAGATTATAAAGGAAGAGCTGAACTCTAAAGGAGCAAAGGTCTTTCCTTTTATAAACATACCAGGGAGATATGTTGTTTTATGCAATAAAGATGCTGAAATAAGTTTTTCTCAAAAGATAAAGAATAAGGAGTTCAAAATCAACACTGCAAAAGAACTTCAGGGGTTAATTCCTATAGGTGTAAAGATTAGGACTCAAGGTGAAAATGTATCTTTAGACCTTGTAAAGCAGGAGATATTAGATTTATATAAAGAATATGAAGCCATAGAAAAAGAGTTTAAATTCTCTATAAAGCCTAAAAAGCTTTACGGTGATAGTTCTATAGTAAGTAAGATACTTAGAGATTGTGTCAATGATAATACTTCAACTATATTTGTTGATAGTGAAGAGGATTATAATACAGTAGAAAAGTACATGAACAGAAAAGAAGATATGAAAGCTAAACTTCAACTTTATGATGGTCATAGAAATTTATTTGATTACTATGGAATAGAAAGAGAGATTTTAGCCTTAAGAAATCCAAATGTTCATCTTCAATGTGGAGGATCACTAGTGATTGAGCATACAGAAGCTATGTATGTGATAGATGTGAACTCTGGAAAGAATACAAAGGCTTCTAATATGGAAAATACGGCTTTCATAACAAATAGCGAGGCGGCTTCTGAGATAGCAAGGCAGATACGTCTTCGAAATTTAAGCGGCATAATTATAATAGACTTTATAGATATGATACATGAAAATCACAAAGAAAAAATTATTGAGCTTTTGGAAAAAGGTTTTAGAGGAGATAAAAATAAGACGGTCATATATAAACTTACGGAGCTTAATCTTGTACAAATAGCTAGAAAGAGAAATGGAAAAACCATATATGAGTATATGGAAGAGCCATGCAAGGTATGCGGTGGCCATGGAAAGAAGCTTAAAATGTCCTATATAACTCTTTTGATCCATAATGAAATATTAAAAAAGGATGCAGAAAGTGTAGTTAAAGACATTTATATAGAGATCAATAGTCTCTATAAGGAAGCTATAGAAGAAGATTTATTTACTTTCTTAAAAGATATTGAAGCTTTAGATAAAAACATATATTTAAACTTCGTGCAGGAAGTAGAGTACTTTAAAGTAGAACCGCTTATATTTCATAGTCAAATAGAAAATCTAAAAGGTTACAAAGTAACCTTAGATAATTTATAAAAAAACTTTACAACACTAGTTAAATGTGTTAAAATGGCTTTTGTAGACCGCACGCGAAGGGTTTTTTATTTAAACATTCCATTAGGGGATGTACCTCAGTTGGCGAGACTGGATTGAGGAGGTGTTTTAGAATGTACGCAGTATTAAAGACAGGTGGAAAGCAATACAGAGTTCAAGAAGGAGACGTAATATTCGTTGAAAAATTGAATGCTGAGGTTGATTCAACAGTTGAATTAACAGAAGTTCTTGCAGTTACTAAGGAAAACGGAGAATTCGTAGTTGGAAACCCAGTTGTAGCTGGAGCTAAGGTTGTAGCAAAGGTTGCTTCTCAAGGTAAGGCTAAGAAGGTTATAGTTTTCAAGTATAAGCCTAAGAAGGACTATAGAAGAAAACAAGGACATAGACAACCATTCACTAAACTAGTAATTGAGAAAATAGAAGCATAATTATGATAAAGATAGTTTTGCAGAAAAAAGGCGATAATATTATTGCTTTTGATATTTCAGGTCATGGTGTGAGTCAAGCGGAATTAGACAGCGCCATAGGCGATGCTTATGATTTAGTTTGCAACACAGTATCTGTACTTTCTCAAAGTATTATAATAGGAATGGAAGAGGTTTTACATATAGAGCCTCAATATTCAATAAAAGATGGTTACTTGAGTTTAAGCCCATTAGAAGGCAAAAGTATTGAGTTATCTCAGGTGCTTTTAAAAACCTTTGAAAAGAGCTTAGAGAGTACCATAAAAAGCTTAGATATAAGTTTTGGATGTAAAAAACGTAAAGAATATATAAACCTTATTGAGAAGGAGGTGTAGTGATATGCTAATAATGAACCTTCAGTTATTCGCTCACAAAAAGGGAGTAGGTAGCTCAAAGAATGGTAGAGACAGTGAATCAAAGAGACTTGGAGTAAAGTGCTCTGATGGACAATTTGTACTTGCTGGACACATATTAGTGAGACAAAGAGGAACAAAAATCCACCCAGGAACAAATGTTGGAATAGGTAAGGATGACACTCTTTTCGCTAAAGTTGATGGACTAGTTAAATACGAAAGAGTTGGAAAAGACAAGAAGAAGGCTAGCGTTTATCCTATAAACGTAGAGGAAGCTTTAGCTGAATAATAAATCAAAAGCACCCTTGTGAGAGGGTGCTTTTTTAAAATTACAAAACTAAAAATTAATATTGAACCATATGAATTTTATATTAAAGAATAAGAGAAATGGTTATATTAAATAATGAAACTAATGTAGAAAAGAAGGTGAATTATATTATGTTTATAGATAGAGCGAAAATATTTGTGAAATCTGGAGATGGTGGTCATGGATCTATATCTTTTAGAAGAGAAAAGTATGTACCTCTAGGAGGTCCAGACGGCGGAGACGGCGGACGAGGCGGAGACGTTATACTAGTTGCGGATAGAAATATGACAACCTTATTAGACTTTACATATAAGAGAAAGTACGTAGCAGAAAAGGGCGGTAATGGAGAAGGCTCTAAGTGTTACGGTAAAGATGGAGAAAAGCTTATAATAAAGGTACCTATGGGAACCATTGTAAAGGACCAAGAAAGCGGAAAAATAATGGCTGACCTTTCTCATGAAGGTGATACTTATGTTGTTTGTAGAGGTGGAAAAGGCGGAAAAGGAAATGCTAAATATGCAACTCCTACAAGACAGGCACCTCAATTTGCAGAGCCTGGAATGCCTGGAGAAGAGAGATTCATAGTACTAGAATTAAAGCTTTTAGCTGACGTAGGATTATTAGGATTCCCTAACGTTGGGAAGTCTACTTTATTATCAATGGTATCTAAAGCTAGACCAAAGATAGCAAACTATCACTTTACAACTTTAAAGCCAAATCTAGGTGTTGTAAGTATGCCAGGAATACAAAACTTTGTAATAGCTGATATACCAGGAATTATAGAGGGAGCAGCAGAAGGTGTAGGACTTGGTCTTGATTTCTTAAGACACGTAGAAAGAACAAGAGTTTTAATCCACGTGGTAGATATATCAGGAGTTGAGGGACGTGACCCAATAGAAGACTTCTTAAAGATAAATGAGGAGCTTAAAAAGTACAGCATAAAACTTTGGGATAGACCACAGATAGTTGCGGCAAATAAGAGCGATATGTTGTTTGATGAAGAAGTATATGAAAACTTCAAGAAAAAAGTAAATGAACTTGGATATGATAAAGTATTTAAGATTTCTGCAGCTACAAATGAAGGTGTATCAGACCTTATGAAGGAAGCAGCAAGACTTCTAAGTGAAATTCCAGTTAAGGATCTAGAGATAGATGAAACTGAAAAGTTCATGCCAGAAGAAAAGAAATTTACTTATGAAATCAATGTAGAAGATGGAGTATACGTGATAACAGGTACCTTTGTTGATAGGCTTTTACTAGCTGTCAATGTAAATGATCCTGATTCATTAAGATATTTCCATAAGGTTCTCAGAAATAAGGGAATAATTGATGAACTTGTTTCAATGGGAATAGAAGACGGCGATTATGTAAGACTTAATGATTTTGAATTTGAATTTTTATTGTAGTTTGTAGGAGGATATATGATAACAAGTAAACAAAGAGCTTATTTAAGAGGGCTTGCACAAGAGATAACTCCAATATTCCAGCTTGGAAAAAACGGAATAGAAGATAGCTTTGTAAAGCAGATAGATGATGCCTTAGAAGCTAGGGAACTTATAAAGCTTACAGTACTTAAAACTAGCGGATATACTGCTAGAGAAGCGTCAGATGCTATATGTGAAGAGCTTAATTGTGAGGGCGTTCAGGCTATCGGAAGCAAAGTTGTTCTTTATAGAAAATCTCAAAAGAAACCTAAAATAGAATTACCAAAGGCACCAAAGAGCGAGTAATGAGAAAGATAGGAATATTAGGCGGAACTTTTAATCCTATCCATAATGGACACATTCATATAGGTAAAGAAGCCTTAAAAGCTTTAGCTTTAGATGAGGTTATATTTGTACCAACAGGAAGACCGCGTCATAAACTTAATGACGCGGCTCTTCTAAATGGAAATTTAAGATATCGTATGGTGAGTCTTGCCATACAGGGACATAATAATTTTGATTTAAGTGATTATGAGATAAATAAAGAAGGATTTTCCTTTACCTATGAAACCTTAAAATATTTCAATGAGATTTATAAAGATAGCCAACTTTATTTTATATCCGGGGCAGACTGCCTTATAAATATATACAAATGGAAAAACGTAGCTGATATATTTAAAAGAGCCACTCTTGTGGTATTTAATAGGCCAGGGTTTTCTAAAGATGATATTATTGCACAGAAAAAAAAGGTGGAAGAAGAGTTTAATACAAAAATTATATTTTTAGATATAAAACCACTAGAGATATCTTCTACAGATATAAGGAAAGCTATAAAGGATCATGATGAAATACAAGATATAATTCCAATGTCGGTTATGAAGTTTATAAAAGAAAATAATCTCTACGAGTCTCAGGAGTGATAATTATGTGGAATGAAGAAATGATAAAAGATTATTTAAAGAAGCATTTGAAAGAATCTAGATATAAGCATGTTTTAGGTGTTGTAGAAACTTCTGAAAAGTTAGCAGAAATTTATGGAGCAGATAAAAATAAAGCAAGGTTTGCTGCGCTTATTCATGATCTGGCTAAAGGAAGAAGTGATGAAGATCTCATAAAAATAACTGGTGAAAACGGTTATGATATATGTTATGAAGAGAGAAGATCACCTCAACTTTTACATGGGCTTGTTGCTGCTATAATAGCTAAAAATGAAATGGGTATAGAAGATAATGAAATTTTAAATGCTGCATCTTTTCATACAACAGGAAAAGCTAATATGACACTGCTTGAAAAGATAGTGTACATAGCCGATTATATAGAGCCAAATAGGGACTTTCCGGGAGTTGAAAAGCTTAGAGAAATAACTTTTCATAATTTAGATAAAGGAGTACTTCAAGGCTTTGACAATACTATAAAGTTTGTAATAGACAGGAAAGAAATACTTCATCTAAAGACTATTGAGGCAAGGAATTATTTATTACAGGAAGTCATTAAAGGAGACACAGGTGAATAAAGTAGTTGAAACAGTACCTAAGGAATATGATGAAAAGAAAATAAGAGAATTTTTAAAAGAAAAACTTCAAATGTCTACTAGATTTATAAGAAAAGCAGCTATAGATAAGAGGATTTTAGTTGACAGACAAAAGGTTAAGCTTGATTATGTTTTAAAGGAAGGACAGACCATAGAGATAATCCTTGATAAGAAGGAAACTCAAGATATTCTTCCTGAGAATATGGACCTTGAAGTTGTATATGAAGATGATAATATATTAGTGGTGAATAAACCTCCTTTTATGGTAGTTCATCCTACTAAAAGTCATCCAACAGGAACTTTAGCCAATGGAGTCATAGGATACTTTCGTGAAAAAGGTGATGATTCTATAGTGAGACTTGTAAGCAGACTTGATATGAATACTTCGGGTCTTATAATAATAGCTAAAAATCAATTTTCTCATATGGCTTTGTCAAGAGATATGAAGGAAGATACTTTCAAGAAAATCTATCTTGCTATAGTTCATGGAAAGATGTCAGAAGAAAGTGGTACTATAGACCTTCCAATATATAGACCTACAGAAGATGCTATAAAAAGAGTAGTAGATGAAAGAGGGCAAGAGAGTATTACTCACTATAAGGTTATAGAAACTTATGATAATGCTCAGCTTCTTCTTCTTGAATTAGAGACTGGAAGAACTCATCAGATAAGAGTTCATTTAAGTCATTTAGGATGTCCTATATTTGGAGATACCTTATATGGTACTGAAGATGAAAATTTCATAGGAAGACAGGCACTTCATGCTCACAAACTTGAGATACCTCATCCTAAGGATGGAAAGGTAATAGGTTTTAAGTGTGATATGCCCGAAGATATGAAAAATCTTATAGAGAAACTAAAGAAAAATTAAAGAGAAATTACATCCCATCAATGTGGATATAACCACAAGATGGGATTATTTTTTTAAAACAAAAAGATATGCTCTATAAATAATTTTACAAAACATATCAATACATTTAAGTTATCTTTTCTTTTTAAATTTTTTCTGTAATTGCCTTAAGCGCTTACGCTTTTTAAAGTTGTGTTTCAATAATATCAAAATTATAGAAATTACTATACATATACCTAGAAGTCCATATATACCAAAACTTAAACTATCTTTCAACTTTGAGGATATAGCTTTTACCTCTTCTCTATCACCGCCGCTTATAACAGCTAAATTTCCGATGTTTTCACCATTTAAACTTATATTAGCTGTGGTAATTTCATCACCACGCTTAAAAGACATAGTAGAAAGTTTTGACTCATCTATATTTATAGAAGGCTTTATAACTTTATCATCCTTAGAAGTAACATAGTAAAAGTCTTCGCTGGCCAAAAGAGGTATACTATTTTTTTCATCGCTAAAGTCCTTTATTTTGTCACCTTTAGAGAAAAGCTTAACTAATTCAAAATTATTAAAACCATATTCAAAGAGACTCTTGGAATCATCAAAGTATCTGTCCTTATTATCAGTATGAAGTATGGAAACAATCAATGTCATGTCGTCTTTTTTGGCTGCTGACACAAAGCTATGCTTTGCTTGAATTGTATACCCAGTCTTACCACTTATAATAGGCTCATAGTATATAGAAGAGTCTTTTAAAAGAGGTCTTATTCTATTATTTACCCATCTTTCTGAAGAAACCTTATCTGTATTTTTTATAACATAATGGGGCTTTTGAGTTATGCTCAGGAATTCAGGATATTTTATTGCTTCAGCCATTATAAGACTCATATCTTTTGCTGATATGTAATGGTCATCTTCATACAATCCACTTGGATTTTTAAAATTTGTATTGGTAGCTCCAAGCTCTTTAGCCCTTTTGTTCATAAGAACTGTAAAGTTTTTAACTGAACCGCTTACATATTCTGCAAGAGCCACAGCTGCATCATTGCAAGAACCAATAAGAAGAGTGTTTAAAAGATCCTCAACAGTCATTGTCTCTCCTTCTATAAGTCCAAGAGCAGTACCATCTGTATTTGGAGGGTTTTTTCCTATAGTAACCTTGTCTGATAAATTCCCATTTTCTAATACAATTAAGGCTGTCATAATCTTTGTAGTAGATGCTGGTGGCAATGGTTTATCCATATTTTTTTCATAAAGTATTTCATGAGTCTTTGCATCCATAAGCACTACACCTTCACCTAATACCTCAGGAGGAGCTGCTTTTGCACTGCATGGAATGTTTATATTAAGTAACATAAATAACGTTAAGATAAAAATACTAAGTTGTCTCATTCTATTCACTCCAAATTAATTTAATTTTAAACCATAGTAAAAGTATACCAAAAATTAAGGAAAACTGCGATAAATTTTTTTGGCTTTTGTCAATAATATTAAGATAGACTTAAGAAAGGGGAAAAGTTATGAAAAAGAAGGACAAATATATAGGAGGCATTGTTATAGCTTCACTAATCGTTATAGGTATAATAATAGGATATTTCAAATCTCAGCCTAAGGTTTACAAAGATGAAGATATATTTGTTGATGTGCCTGTTTCAAATGAAAATAAAAGCACTGCAGTATCTGCATCTAAAGATAAAGTAGTAGTTGAGGTAAAGGGTGAGGTAAAGAATCCTGATGTTTATATAATGGGTACAGATTCCATAGTAAAGGATCTTATTTTAGAAGCTGGAGGAATTACAGAGAAGGGAGATCTGTCTCATGTAAATCAAGCAATGACATTAAAAAAGGGAGATTGTATAACTATACCTTCAAAGGCAGAGGATAATGGAGAAGCATCTGGAACACAAGGTACACCATCTAACAATGTAGCTTCATCTCAAAGTGCTAAAACTCCTAGTGGGAAGATTGATGTGAATAGAGCCTCAAAGGAAGAATTAAAGTCAGTTCCAGGTATAGGTGACGTTACTGCGGGGAAAATAATAGACTATAGGGAAAAGAACGGCCCTTTTGGATCTTTAGATGATCTTAAAAAAGTTGGCAGAATAGGCGACACAACTCTTAAAAAATTTCAGGATTATTTGGAAGTCAGGTAGTAATTTGCCCTTTCACCCGTTCACAAGGATTACAAAATAATATATAATTGTGTATGAGATTAAAAGTAAAGGGGTGCTACTGATGAATAAAAGATTAACAGAACTTACAAAAACCTCTGGATGAGCAGCTAAAATAGGGCCGGAGACCCTTTCAAAGATACTTGACAAATTACCAAAGATGAAAGATGACAATTTAATAGTAGGCATTGAAACTAGTGATGATGCCGCAGTATATAAATTAAGTGACGATATAGCAACAATTCAAACATTAGACTTCTTCACACCTGTTGTTGATGATCCATATACTTTTGGACAGATAGCAGCAGCAAACTCTTTAAGCGATGTATATGCTATGGGAGGAAAACCTATAGTTGCACTTAATATAGTATGTTTTCCGAACTGTTTAAATATAGAAATCCTTGGAGAAATTTTAAAAGGTGGAGCAGATAAAGTTATAGAATCTGGTGCTGTAGTTGTTGGAGGACATACAGTACAAGATGATGAGCCTAAATTTGGTCTATCTGTTACAGGAGTTGTACATCCAAAGAAGGTATTAAAGAATTATGGATGCCAAGAAGGTGATGTTTTAATAATTACAAAACCTCTAGGTGTTGGAATAGTAAATACAGCTATAAAGGGAGAAATAGCTTCAAAAAAGGTATATGACGAAGCTGTAAAATGGATGTCTACTTTAAACAAATATGCGGGAGAAATCATAGTGAATTATGATATTCATGCATGTACGGACATAACAGGCTTTGGGATAATGGGACATGGATATGAAATGGCTGAAGGATCTAATATGACTTTAAAGCTAAACAAATCATCCATACCATATATAGAAGAAGCAAAGGAATATGCTGAGATGGGACTTGTGCCAGAAGGCTCATACAATAATAGAGCTTATCTTGAAGGTAAATATGACCTTAAAGATATAGAGCCTTGGATGGAAGATATAATATTTGACCCACAGACCTCAGGTGGACTTTTAGTGAGTCTTTCCAAAGAGGAAAGTGCAAAGCTTATGAAAGAGTTTGAAGAAAAGAATATTCCAGCATGGATTATAGGAGAAGCTGCAAAGAAAGAAGATAAATATATAGTTGTTCAGTAATTAGGAGGATAATATGAATAAAGGATTACTTAGAAAATTACCGAAGATAGATGAGCTTCTTTTAAATGAAGAGGTAAACAAGAACATAGAAGAGTATGGAAGAAATTTAGTGTTAGATACCTTAAGGGAATCCATAGATGCTGTGAGAAAACAGATATTAAATGGAGAAATAGAGGATTTTCAGCTTGAGGAAGTCGTAAGTCTATACAAGAGTCTTCTAAACAGAAAGTTGAGACCTCACCTTACTAAAGTTATAAATGGAGCAGGAATTGTAATACATACAAACTTAGGTCGTTCACTTTTATGCGAAGATGCAGTAAAGGCTGTAGAGATGGTATCAAAGAGCTACAACAACTTAGAGTATGATTTAGAAAAGGGAGCTAGAGGATCTAGATATAGCCACATAGAGGACTTGTTAAAGAAGATAACAGGGGCTGAAGGTGCCCTTGTAGTAAACAACAATGCTGCAGCCGTAATGCTAGTATTAAATACACTATGTGAAAATAAAGAAGCCATAGTTTCTAGAGGACAGCTTGTAGAAATAGGTGGTTCATTTAGAATACCAGAGGTTATGAAATTTTCAAGAGCTGAGTTGGTAGAAGTGGGAACTACAAATAGAACGCATCTTTATGATTATGAAAATAATATAACAGAAAACACAGGGGTACTTTTAAAGGTTCATACTTCAAACTTTAAGGTTCTTGGATTCACAGAAGAAGTACCTTTAGAGGAATTAGTAGAGCTTGGACATAAAAACTCCATTCCTGTAATAGAAGATATAGGCAGCGGAGTATTGGTGGATTTATCCAAGTATGGATTTATATATGAGCCAACAGTTCAACACAGTATAAAAAAGGGGGCAGATGTTGTTACCTTTAGTGGAGACAAGATGCTTGGAGGCCCACAAGCTGGGATAATAGTAGGTAAAAAAGAATATATAGAAAAGATAAAAAAGAACCAAATCACAAGAGCACTTAGAATAGACAAAATGACACTAGCTGCATTAGAAGCTACTTTGAGATGTTACCTAGATGAAGAAGAAGCAATAAAGAAGGTTCCAACTTTAAATATGATGCTGAAACCATCAGAGGAAATTAAAAGAGATGCTGATAGGCTTAGAAGAAAGCTTCAAAATGCATCAAAGGCTTTCACTTTTAAGGTAGGCGAAGACCGCTCAATGGTAGGAGGGGGATCTATGCCTACAGAAACCATGGGAACTTATGTAGTGAAGGTTACAAGCTCTAAGTACAGTGATAAAGAAATAGAAAATTATCTAAGAGGATATGAAACCCCTATAATAGTTAGAGTTTACAATGGAGAAGTGCTTATAGATGTAAGAACACTTCAAAAGGGTGATGATAGCGTTATAGCTAGTGCATTTAAAAACATGGGAGAGGAATAAATATGAAGCACATAATAATAGGTACAGCAGGACATATAGACCATGGTAAGACTACACTTATAAAAGCACTTACAGGAAGAGAAACTGATACAACAAGAGAGGAAAAGGAAAGAGGAATATCTATAAATTTAGGATTCACCTTTTTTGACCTGCCATCAGGAAGAAGAGCTGGAATAATAGACGTACCAGGCCATGAAAAGTTTATAAAGAACATGCTTGCTGGTGTGTCCAGTGTTGATGTGGTGGTACTTGTTATAGCAGCAGATGAAGGAATAATGCCTCAAACAGAAGAGCATTTAGAGATATTACAGCTTTTAAACGTGAAGAAAGGTATTGTTGCTCTTACAAAGTGTGATTTAGTAGATGAAGAATGGCTTGAGATGATAACAGAAGATATAAAGGAAAAGTTCAAAGGAACTTTCTTAGAAGGAAGCAAAATAATTCCTGTATCATCTAAGACTAAAAAAGGAATAGATGAGCTTATAGCTGAACTTGATAGAGCCACTGAAGAAGTAGAATCTAAAGATACAGAAGGTCATTTTAGACTTCCTATAGATAGAGTATTCTCTATAAGCGGTTTTGGAACAGTAATAACAGGAACAGTCATAAGTGGAAGAATAAAAGAAGGGGATTCTGTATGCATCTATCCATCTATGGTAGAAGGAAAGATAAGAAATATACAGGTTCATGATACTGACGTGGAGATGGCAGAGGCAGGACAAAGATGTGCCTTAAATATAGCTGGCGTAAAGAAAGACCAGATAGACCGAGGAAATGTGGTTTCACTTTCTCATATGATGGAACCTTCTATGATAATAGATTGCAAATTATATCATATAAAGAGTGCAGAAAAACCAATAGAAAATCGTCAAAGAGTAAGACTATATCATGGTACTTCTGAGATATTGTGCAGAGTTATAATCTTAGACAAAGAAGAGATAAAGCCTGGAGAAAGTGCTTATGTACAGCTTAGACTGGAAGAACCTCTTACATGTCAGAGAAACGACAGATATGTAATAAGGTCCTATTCTCCAATGCATACTATAGCAGGAGGCAGTATAATAGAGCCTGTAGCTAAAAAGGCAAAGAGATTTAGCGAATCATATATAGAAGAACTTAAGATAAAAGAAAGTGGAAAAGCAGAAAGTATCATAGAAAAGACTGTTGAAAATCTATCTTCCTCCTATCCTACGGCGGCAGATATAGTAAAAGCTTTAGGAAAGAATGAAGAAAATATAGAGGAAAAACTTGCTGATCTAAAGGAAGATGGCGCTATAATTGAGCTTAATTCTTTAGATAAGGCTGTCTATATACACAAGAATTTCTTTAAGAAAAAGATAGAAGAAATCGAGGCTATGCTTACAAAGTTCCACAAAGAAAATCCTCTAAAAGGTGGTATGTCTAAAGAGGAGATTAAAACTAAGATTTTCTCAAAGAATTTAAAACAGAAAAATTATGATGAGATATTAGATTTATATGAAGATAGAAGATCTATAAAACAGATAAACAATCTTTTAAGCCTTTATGATTTCGAGATCGTCTATTCCGAGCCACAGAAAATAATGAAGGATTTAATTTTAAAATCATTTAAAGAAGGTGCTTTTGCTCCTCCGAAGTTTGAAGATCTTTCAGCAAAAGAAAAAGACAAAAAAGCCTTTAAGATGGTGTTTGATTCATTAATAGATAGCGGAGACCTTGTACGAATCGGAGATGATTTGATTTTCTTAAAAGAGCATTATGAAAATGCAAAGAATTTAGTGAGAGAGCACATCATTAAAAACGGGGGAATAACTCCAGCTGATGGAAGAGAAATACTGAATTCCTCAAGAAAGTATGTGGTAGGTCTTTTAGAACACTTTGATACAATCAAATTAACTAAGAGACTTGAAGATAAGAGAGTGCTTTACTAGATTTAGTGAAGAGTGAATAGATAAAAGTTAAGAGTTAAGAGTTGGGGGCATGGCCCCCTTTTTTATTTGGATAGATAAGATTTAAGAGTGAATAGTTAAAAGTTAAGAGTGAATAGTGAAGAGTTGGGGGGAATTTCTCCATTTTGGGTAGGTAAAAAGACAGGGGTTAATGGAGGCGTGGACAACTTTTGATTAAGGTAAGTTAATGAGGAGGATATTACAACACTGCTTAAATATTCGGAATTTTTAGAAAAGAATAAGAGGAATTAGTTGGAATCATATAGAATATAAATATAAGAATAAAACTAATCTTATATTTAGAATGGGGGAAAAGGTATGGATAAACTTTATTACTGCGTTGATTGTAGAAGAGTTTTTAGAGAGGATATTTGTCCTTATTGTGGAAGCACAAAAATTAAGGAATTAGTTGTTAATGCTCCTGTAAATATCTTAGGAACCAAACTAAAGGGGAAAATCATGAAGATAGGCAAAGACGAAGTGAAGGTCATACATGTGAATGCTGAAACTAAAGAGAAGTATATAAAGAGTTATTCAATAGAAAAATTAAAGAAGGTGCTATAAAAAGCAGCTTGCACTTAAAACCTCTCTATAATATATATTATAAAGGGGTTTTTTTATTGAAAAGGGGAAAAATATTTATAAAGAATAAAAAAACTAAAATTGTTACAAAAAATTTTTTTTATGGCATCTATAACCATATTGTAGGGGATAAAGCTAGCTATTATAATGGTCATAAAATATTATGTATTTGTAAACAAAACCTAATAAAATCAAGGGGTCATTAGGTGTGTTTACATCAAAGTTAAAATATAGTATAGTTATAAAAGTGATGTATAAATAATTTATCATAAAAGTATTTATTTTTATTAATGTTATATCATATAAATTAGGAGGCTTTATAGAATATGAGTGAAAAAGATATGAATAAGGATGAAATCCAAAAAGAAGAGACTAAGGAAACAGAAGAAGTTATTGAAAACGAAAGTGAAGAGATACTTGTAGAGGAAACTTTTGTGTCTGGAGAAGAAATAAAAGAAGAACCTAAAAAGAATAAAAAGGGATTTATGGCAAGATTAGAAGCTATTATAGTGGATGAACTTATTATAGGAGCATCTGCATATATACTACTTTTAATTTTTGATTTAATAATAAGATTTGGATTAGGATACTATGTATCAAATATGGTATCTATGTATCTAGTATTCTTTATACTAGTTTCAATTGTTTACCCATTAATAATGGAATGCAGCAAGTTTGGCAATACTATTGGAAGAAAAATATCAGGTTTCGAAGTAGTAGAAGCTAAGGAAGTAGAAGAAAACAACAATTAAGGAGAAACCAATGAAAAAAGGACAAGAAATTGAAGTATTAATAGACAAAACGGAATTTGGAGCTATAGGCGTAGGCTCTTTAGAAGATAAAACTATCTATGTGAAGGGAGCATTTCCCGGGCAAAGAGTGAAGATGAGAATAAGCAAAAAGAAGAAGGATTATGCTGAAGGAAAGCTTGTAGAAGTTATAGAAAAAGCTCCTTATGAAATAGATGCACCATGTCCACATTTTGGACCATGCGGCGGTTGTGTAAGCCAAAACCTTCCTTATGAAAAGCAGTTAGAGCTTAAAGTTGAGGAAGTAAAAGAGCTTTTCAATAAAGCAGGAGTCTCCTTTGGAGATTTTCAAGGCATAGAAAAAAGCCCAAATGACTTTGGTTACAGAAACAAGATGGAATACTCCTTTGGAGATATGAAAAAGGATGGACCTCTAGAACTTGGAATGCATGCAAAAGGAAGTCCATTCTCAGTAATTACAGTAGATAAATGTCTGCTTGTAGATGAGGACTTTAGAACAATTTTTAGCTATACTCTAAATTACTTTAGAGAGAGAAATCTTCCTCACTACAAGATAAGAAACCACGAAGGTTATCTAAGACATTTTATCATAAGAAAAGGAATCAACACTAATGAATTACTAGTAAACCTAGTTACTTCATCTCAAATAGAAGAGGATCTAACTCCTTATGTGGAAGGACTTAAAAAGCTAGAACTTAAAGGCACCCTAAAGTCTATAATACATACTACAAATGATTCATTATCAGATGCAGTAATTCCAGAAAAGGTAGATATACTTTTTGGAGAAGACCACATAAATGATGAGCTTTTAGGTCTAAAGTTTAAAATATCACCATTTTCTTTCTTCCAAACAAACACTAAAGGAGCAGAGAAGCTTTATTCCATAGTGAAAGATTTCATGGAAGATGCAAAGGATAAGGTAGTATTTGACCTTTACTGCGGTACAGGAACCATAGGCCAAATAGTAGCCGGCAATGCAGAGAAGGTAATAGGTATAGAACTTATAGAAGAAGCAGTAGCTGCAGCTAACGAAAATGCAAAGCTAAACGGTCTAAACAACTGTACCTTCATAGCAGGTGACGTTGCAAAGGTCATCACAGAAGTAAAAGAAAAACCAGACCTAATAATCCTAGACCCACCAAGAAGTGGAGTACACCCAAAAGCCCTAGAATACGTAGTGAAATTCAACGCTAAAGATATCATCTACGTATCCTGCAACCCAAAGACTTTGGTAAGTGATCTGAACTACTTGACTAACCATGGCTATGAAGTGGTGGCGACTAGATTAATGGATATGTTTGCCAATACACCACATGTAGAAACTGTGGTGAAGCTAATCAAGAGATAGCAAGGGTTTAAGATATGAAATAGATGTGAAAATATATGATTTGTTGCCTAATTGTTGCCCTGATTTTTATCTGGGCAACAATTATTTTTTTGCAGCTTTCTCAAATATGTTAACAGATTCGTTAGACATTTGTTCTGTATCATGTGTATAGGTATCTAATGTAGTCTCAATTTTAGCATGGCCCAGTCTAGTCTGAACATCTTTGATGTTAGCACCATTTTCAATTAATATTGTTGCGTGAGTGTGTCGCAATGAGTGAAAGTTAAATACTATTCCTAGTTCATGATGAATAATTCTAGACGCATACTTAAATGATTCAGATGTTATAAATTCACCATTTTCTTTAGTATTAACAAAATTAACTTTTTCAAGAGGCATATTAAGAGAAAGTGGAGATGAATAAATTCTAGTGATCTCAGTATTATCTATTACCTCTGTTTTTTTGTATTGCTGTATAAAATGTTCTCCGTATTTTAATCTGTTTTCTAGTTGCCATTTTTTCTGTAATCTTAAAGCGTTAACCAGTGTTTCACCAATTTTAATTGTTCTTACTGATGAAGAAGTTTTGGTACTACCAAAGCACATAGAAGATTCTCTTTTATATAGAATTTTATTTATATTTACAGTTGAATCTTCGAAATTAATATCATCCCATGTTAGCCCCATAACTTCACCGATTCTGCATCCTGTATAGTATCCTAGCATGAGAGAAATATAAAAAGACGATCCTAGTGGAAATCTATTAAGTATTCTTTTAAAATCATCAGCTGATATAATTTTATGATTAGTTTCTAATTTTGAATATTCATATTTAGGTGGTCTAATATATTGCATTGGATTATCTTTTATAAACTTATAAGGGTGTACTGAATATTTTAATGAACTACTTAAAACATTTATTAAATTTGAAAGATAGTTCTTTGAATATCCATCTTTAAACTTGCTATTTACGAATTCTTGTAATATTGAAGGTGTAAGAGATTTAAGTGCATAAATACCAAGAGTAGGTTTAATATGAGTTTCTATAATCATTTTATAATTTTTTTGAGTATTGTATTTACAGTTAAGTAATACATAATGTTCGTACCAATAATCCATATAATCAGAAACTGATATATTTTTGGGCTCAAAATGTAAACCAGCATTGTTATATTTAGCTAATGCAGCAGTACCAGCTTCTAGTGCCTCTTTCTTAGTTCTAAATCCACTCTTACTTATTCTATTTCGCTTACCTTCGATTTTAGCTCCTTCAAAGCTATATTGCCATTTTGAACCACGTTTTGTAACATTGACAGTAGCCATAAAATCACTCCTTTTTTTTAATAATTATAAAAAATGTAAAATAGTCACATAAAATCACCTCCTTTGTGAACATATGTTCTTTTGGAAGTTAAAAAAATTTATATATTGGTTAATTGTGATAATGGTTCATAAGGAACTTCAATGTAACTAGCAATTTGTTCTAAAGTCATTCCTTCTATTTCAGTTGATATCAAATCAAAGCGTATCCCCTTTAAGGCTAATGCAAAATAGTTAGCCTGTCGCTCTAATTTACCTATATTTATATATTTAGAACTAGGAATACTAGTATGTAAAATAGCATGTCCTAGTTCATGCCGCAACTTAAATTCTTCATCATATCCATATAAATCATTTCGGATAAAGATAACCTCATATCCATAATAATTACGATAATAAATAGAATCATTGCCACTTAGCAAATAAGAATTTTTTTCGAGTTTTTCAATTTTAATGTTGAGATATCTACATAGTTCATATGGACTATTAGTGTTATACATATCTACAATTCCATCTACAATATTATTAATCCATATCATATAATCCCCACCCTTGTTGCTATTTCTTTTGTTTTCTACTGTATTTATACCCCAATAATTCAGCTTGTTCTAGCATTTCATTTGCAAAATTCAATATATCTTCATCACTCATAATATGTGGATTAAATCCCCCATATCCAAAAATTTGATGTTTAGTAACATATGTTCTCGCTTCTTCTGGATTAGTAAACTTTTTAGGAATAGTAGGAAAAGTGTTTTCAACATTTGAAGTAGAAGTTTCATCTTCTAATAATTCACTTATAATTACATTTAAAGCAGTAGCAATTGCTTTTAAAGTATCAACACTAGCATTATATCTATCTTTCTCAATATCTGCTAAGTAAGAACGTGATATATTAGCTTTTTCTGCAAGCTCTTTTTGAGTTAAGCCCCTCAATTTTCTTAAATCTCTAATTTTACTACCAATACTCATTTTAATACCTCCATGTCGAATATACCGACTTGATAAGTATATTATAGTGCATTAAAGTCGGTAATACAATATATAAAATGACGGAAATACAAGTATAAAAGAGCGATATAGAGATTTAACTAGCTAATTTTAATAAATGCTCAATTATGGTTGGAAATACTAGGAATTTCATCTTTACAATATGACGGAAATACAATACAATAAGTTTGAAAGGAGGGGGTGAATATGAAAGCTGAAATATCAAAGTCATTAGGAATTATGATTAAAGAAGCGAGAGAAAAGCTGTCATTAACTCAACAAGATCTGTCAGATAAGACGGATATATCAAGAAATTATATTTCTGATATTGAATGTGGCAGATATGTGCCAAGTGTTGAAAAGTTATTATTATTAGCTTCATGTTTAAATTTAGACTTAAATTCACTCAAAAATGACGGAAATACAATATAAGGAGGAGTAATATGGAGGATATTCTTTACACAGTTCCAGAAGTTGCAAAGCTTATTAAAACAAACACATCATATGTTTATTCTCTTATTAGAGAAGGTTTGCTACCGGTACTCAAACTTGGTAGCTATAAGGTTAGGAAAGTATCATTAACAGAGTTTCTAGCCAAATATGAGGGAAAGGATTTAACAGATCCTAAGGATATTAAAGATTTATAAGGAGGAATAGTATGAAAGAATTAATCAGCATTAAAACTCATGAAGGAGAAATGGTAGTTACAAGCAGAGAAGTAGCAGAGAATTTTGAAAAGAGACATGCAGATGTAATAGAAAAGATTGAGGAATTTATCAAAACGGAAAATTCCGTTATGACAAAAATGTTTATAGAAAGTAGTTATAAGGCTGGTACTGGGAAAAGATATAAAGAATATTTGCTTACCAGGGATGGATTCACATTACTTGCTATGGGGTTCACCGGATCTAAAGCAATAGAGTGGAAGTTAAAGTACATTGATGCATTCAATAAAATGGAACAAGCTTTAAAAGAACAGTCCAAGCCTACATGCATAGAAGATTTAATAATAATGCAGGCACAAAGTTTGAAGAATATAAGACAACAACTTAATCAAGTTACTAACAATGCATTAGAAGCTAAGGCAGAAGCAGAGAAGTCTAGAGAAGAGATACAGGCTATGAGAGATGCAATTACATTAGATAGTAATGGGTGGAGAAAAGAAACTACAGCAATAATAAATAAAATAGCAACTAAGCTAGGTGGATTTTCAGAAGTAAATCTTTTAAAAAGGGAAATTTATAAATTGCTAGACACTAGACTTGGTGTGGATGTGAATAGAAGATTACTTGAAAAGAAAAAGAGAATGGCATTAGAAGGTGTATGCAAAAGCAAGATAGATAAAGTTAATGTTCTAGATGTAATAGCAGAAGATAAAAAGTTAATAGATGGATATGTAAATATAATAAGGCAATATGCTTTAAAGCATAATGTAGCTTAGGAGGGATAAGGATGAATAAAAAGATTAAAACAACAGATACAGATGTAAGAGTAGCTACATCAACTATAGATGTGGTTGAAATAGGCGGTTTAAGCTTTGAACATGATGAAAGATATCCATGGGTAGATGTATATCACATAGGGAATGAAAATAAGGAGTTTGTAGAACAGATTGATGGTGCAGATATGCCGACAATAGTTGATATAGAAGATTTGAAGATATTATCTTCGAATTGGTATTCCAATAATGTTGAGGTAGTGAAAAATATAGAAACTGCTCCAGAAGTACCAGTTCAAGAGCAGTATGTAACTTTGAAAATTGATTCTATAGAGATTGCTAGGGTTGTTATTGATGAAATAAACAGGCAACAAAAGCAATCTCATAGGATATTAATTGTTTAACCAGTTATGATATTTTTCAAGAAGCCTCATTGTAAGAGAAAGGTTAAACGAACGGTTATATTCAATAACATCTAACTGAGGTTCAATTTTATTAAGATTATCAGTTATCTCATTAGAGATCTTTAATAAATCTTCTTGGGATATAGTTGATTTAAAATCAGAGAAATTTTTCATAGAAACACCCCCTTTCAACAATATTTTACTATTTGTTGAGAGAGGAATAAAGAAGGAGGGTTAAAGATGTACACATGGGGGATTAAAGCAGCAAGTTTATATTGCTTGATAGTTGTACTTTATATCATAGCTAGAAACATTTATAAAGCTATAAAAGGTAAGGATGATCTTCACACACTTTTTCAAGTAGCTTTGCTTGTACCAGCGTCAATTTTCTTATTTGATTTGTGGTACATGCTATAGGAGGTGAAGGTATGAAGAAGAGATTAAACATCAATGGAGAGATAGTAGAAAATAGTAAATCCACAGCTACACACAGAAGTGCTAAAGCTATTGGATCACAACAAAGAAGTAAGACATATAAGAGGTGGAATAACCACCCAAAAAAGATATAAAAAAAAGATGGCATAAGCCACCAAAAATTTAATAAAACATTCAAATTTAGTATAACACATGAAAGGGGAAATTCAAATGGTTAATATTAATGAAATAGTTGCAGAGTTAAATGATAACATCAAACAGTTGCAAGAATTAGATATAAAGATATGGGATGATGAAAATCCAGAATGGAGATTGTCAAGTTTTGAATATAATCCTGTTTTAGATAAAGTATTTTTTAAATGTATTGAGGAGGGTGTTAATGAATAATTTAGATTGGCTTAAGGAACGTCAAAAAGGTATTGGGGGTTCAGACGTTGGAGCTATTTTAGGCGTTAACAAGTGGAAAACTCCATTTCAAGTTTATCTTGAAAAAACAGAAGAGATTACAGAAATAAATGACCAAAGCGAAGCAGCTTATTGGGGAGACCAGTTTGAGGAAGTAGTTGCTAAAGAATTTGAGAAGAGAACTGGTAAAAAGGTTAGAAGGGATAGAAGGCATTTTCAACATATAGATTATCCTTTTATGGTAGCCAATATTGATAGAAGAGTAGTGGGAGAGAATGCAATATTAGAGTGTAAAACAGCTAATCAATTTTTGGCTAAAGAATGGGATAGTGAAGAAATACCAGATAGTTATTTATTACAGGTTCAACATTACCTAGCTGTTACAGGTGCAGAAAAAGGCTATATAGCAGTTCTCATAGGTGGGCAAAAGTTTATTTGGAAAGAAATAGAGCGGGATGAAGAGCTCATTGGCATAATGATTGAAAAAGAAAAAGAATTTTGGAATTTGGTACAGAATAAAATTCCACCTGCTTTAGATGGATCTAGTGCGGCTGAGAAATACTTAAATGAAAAATTTGCAAAGGCTGAAAAAGGCAGTGAAAAACCACTTGAGTCTAAATATAAGGAGCTCATTGAAGATTATTTCTCTTATAAAGCTACGGCTAAGACTTTTGAAGAAAAAGCTAATGAAATTGAAAATAATATAAAGTTAGAACTTGGTAAAAGTGAAATAGGAAGTATTGATAAATATCAAGTAAATTGGAAACGAGTAGTTAGCAAAAGAGTGGATAATAAGATTTTAAAGGCTGAGTATCCAGAAATTTATGAGAAGGTATGCAAAGAAAGTATATCAAGAAGGTTTAATATCAAGGAGGTAATTTAATATGGCAACAAATTCAAGTTTAAAAAATCAACTTTCAAAGAAGGAAAATGTAACGATAGGAAATACAATGCAGGGACTTCTTAATAACCCTAAAATGAAAAAGCGTTTTGAAGAAATACTTGACAAGAAAGCTCCTCAATATATGAGTAGCATACTTAATCTTTATAACGGAGATACAAGCTTACAAAAATGCGAGCCAATGAGTGTATTATCTAGCAGTATGATAGCAGCAACTATGGATCTTCCAGTTGATAAAAACTTAGGGTATGCATGGATTGTTCCATATAAGAATAAAGCACAGTTTCAAATGGGATATAAGGGGTATATTCAACTAGCTTTAAGAACAGGTCAATATAAGCACATAAATGCCATCGAAATACATGAAGGGGAACTTGTTAACTGGAATCCATTAACTGAGGAATTAGAGATAGATTTTACAAAGAAAGAAAGCGATAAAATTATAGGTTATGCTGGATATTTTGAATTATTAAATGGATTCAAGAAGTCAACATACTGGACCAAAACTCAAATTGAAAATCATAGGAAGAAATTTAGCAAGAGCGATTATGGATGGAACAAAGATTTTGATGCTATGGCTATTAAGACAGTAATTAGAAATATGCTTAGTAAGTGGGGAATATTAAGTATTGAGATGCAGAATGCTTATACAGCTGATGAAAACATAATGAAGGATAGTTTCATAGATGATTCTGAAAATGTATCAGCAAATATAGAAGATTTAGTTGAAGCTGACTACACAGTAAATCAAGATTCATTAGAATCAAAAGAAGAGTTTGAAGGAACGCCTTTAGAATAGAGGTATAAAAGATGGCAGGAGAAGGAAAAGGCTGGATAAGTCTTTATAGAAGCATACAGGATCATTGGTTATGGCAAGAGAGACCCTTTAGCAAGGGACAGGCATGGCTAGACCTTCTCTTGCTTGCCAACCATAAAGACAATAAATTTCTATTAGGAAATGAACTTATTAAAGTAAAAAAAGGTAGCTTTATAACTTCACAAAAGAAACTAATGGAAAGATGGGGATGGGGTTCTGAAAAAACAAGAACATTTTTGAAACTCTTAGATTCTGATGGAATGATAAGATTTGAAGCAAATAAGAAAAGAACTACCATAACAATAGTACACTATGATAGCTATCAAAATCAGAACGGTTCAAATCCATATAGCTCAAGGGGTAGCGAGGAATGCCAGAATGAAAACAGAACGTCAGCAGAACGTCAGCAGAATGATACCAGAACGTCAGCAGAAACAAACAATAATGATAATAATGTTAATAATGATAATAAATATATAAATAATAATATAACTCCAATAGAAGTATATCAGAATAATATATTTCCTATGCCTGGAGCAATAGAGATTCAAGGTATTAATAATTGGAGTAATGATTTAGGAAATGAGTTAGTTATATATGCAATAGAAATAGCAGCTGAAAATAATGCGAGAAGTTGGAAGTATATAGAGCATACTCTTATGGATTGGAATGATAACAACATTAAAACATTAGACCAAGCAAAAGCATATTCTCAACATAGAAAAAGGAAAGGAGGACAAAAACAAAATGGTGGAGATAGAAAAGATAATTCAAAGAATAAGGGAGAATACAATTTCAATAGACCATACACCGGACCAAGTCACAATGGAGAAATCGACTTCTAAGTGTGAATGTGGTGGAACTGGATGGATAGTTGATAAAGAAACTAATACTTATACAAGATGTAAGTGTTATGAAGTAGAGAGAATGAATAATCTTTGGAAGCAATATGGTGTGGATCCTAAGGAAATAAAAAAATTAAATGAGTATAGGCCTATGGATTATGTACAAGAATCTGCAAGGGACAAAGCTATAAATTATATAACTGGTTTTGAGAAAATTAAAAAGACTAGAGAAAATGGTTTTGGATTGTTTGGCCAACCAGGGGCGGGAAAAACACACATTATAAACTCAATAGGAGCCGCTTTAATTAACAAAGGTATAGAAACTATATACATGCCTTATCTTGAAGCTATGAGAGAGCTTAAGGCTAATGCTATGGATGATGAATACTATATCAAATTGTCCTCAAGATACCAGATGGCAAAAGTCTTAATAATAGATGATTTGTTTAAAGATAAATTTAAAAGCGGTAGATTATTGGGACAACTTACTGAGGCTGATATGAAACATCTTTATCAAATAATTAATTATAGGTATTTAAACTATCTTCCTACGTTAATTAGTACCGAGGCAACACCTGAAAGCTTAGCTAATTTAGATGAAGCATTAGCAGGAAGAATACTAGAAACTTGTGGTGAGAACATAACGGTGTTTGAAGGCAGTAAATACAATTATAGAATGAGAAAATTTTTAAAATAGAACTAGGAAGGAGATAAGGAATGAATAAAGTAGTTTTAATCGGAAGGTTAACAAAAGATCCAGACTTAAAGTATACTCCAGGGAATGGAACAGCAGTTACTACTATAACTTTAGCAGTAGACAAGTATAATCCACAAACTAAGAAGAATGAAGCTGATTTTATATCAGTTGTAATCTGGGGAAAACAAGCTGAGAATACTGCAAGCTATATGAGTAAAGGTAGTCAAATGGCTATCAGTGGCAGAATCCAAACTAGGTCTTATGATGCTAAAGATGGTACTAAAAGATATATTACTGAGGTTGTGGCTCAAGAAGTTTCATTTTTGAGTAAAGGCAAAGATAATAATTTATCAACTCAAAATTTTGGAGAACAAAGCTTTGATGAAGATATAATGCCAGTTGATGATGGGGACATACCTTTTTAATATTAGAAAGGAAGTGACAGGATGAAGCTAAAACATTTAAGTAATATAAAATGGATAGGTGGGAAACATGGAAAGGAAGAAATTTATTTAGATTTAATGCCTAAACATGATATTTTTGTGGATTGTTTCCTTGGATCTGGAGCAGTACCTTTTTATAAAGAAACAGTAAATCCAGCTAAAATAACTGTAGTTAATGATATTAATGATAGACTTGTAAATTACATGATGGTACTTAAAGATAATCCGGAACAACTATATAAAGAATGTTCTTCATTACCCTATAGTGAAAGTTTATATGAAAAGTGGAAATGGGAACCATGGCCGGAGAATAATTTGGAATCAGCAGTTAGATTTTATTACTTAATGAGAGTTTGTTTTGGTGGGGGAGGTCATAAATACCGAAATGGAATTGGATTATCTAAAACTCAAAATAAGGCCAAGCAATTAATAAGTGCAACAGAGCTTATACCCGGAATGGCCGAACTAATTAAAACATGGAATATATTAAATCGAGATTTTGAAGAAGTAATAAAGTTTTATGATACAGAAGATACATTATTCTTTTTAGATCCACCATATCATGATCATGAAAATATGTACTTTGGAGGTTTTGAAGAGAAGGATCATATTAGGTTAAAAGAAAGGCTAGATAGAATAAAAGGGAAAGCTATGGTTTGTTATTATAGTAGTTCACTGATTGATGATTTATACAAGGATTGGTATGTAGTTAAATATAGTACAGCCAGTCAAATTAAAAATAGAGCTGCAGGTGATAAGATGCCAGTTAGAAATGAATTGATTTTAATGAATTATGAACCAATAAATCAACAATTAAAATTAATATAGATAAAAAGTCATATGAGGATACTAATCTATTCACCTATTCTTATATGACTATCAATATCATAAGTGTAAAGGAGGTGAAAAGATGTATATACAAGATATAGATCTGAAGCTCAAAGATTGGGCATTTAGCCAAAGAAAAGGATTGCCTTATAATCTTAAACTTAGATTATCAGAGAAACGTATAAGAGAATGGTATGAATATTATGGTGGTCAAGTATATGTGAGCTTCAGCGGTGGGCTAGATAGCACAGTACTTTTAGACATGGTAAGAAAGATATATCCAGATGTAGAAGCAGTATTTTGTGATACTGGATTAGAATATCCAGAGCTTAGAGAGTTTATTAAAAGCTTTGATAATGTAACTATTATTAAGCCAAATATGAGTTTCAGACAAGTTATTAAGCAGTATGGATATCCACTAGTTAGCAAAGAAACAGCAGCTAAGATAAGAAAGCTTAGACATGGGAATCTATCTGAAAAATATAGGAACTATTTAATGAACGGCGATGAAAGAGGAAAACTTGGTATGTTAGCAAAGAAGTGGAGAATACTTTTAGATGCTCCATTCGATACAAGTGAGAAGTGCTGCGATGTGATGAAAAAGAAACCATTTAGAGATTACCAAAAACAAAGTGAAAAATATCCGTTCATTGGTATTACTCAAGATGAAGGTTTTCAAAGGCAAAGGCAATATGAAAAGACAGGATGTAATGTTTTTGACTCTGATAAACCTAAAAGTCAACCTATGGGATTTTGGACTAAACAAGATGTATTGAGATATGCATATGAGAATAAGCTTGAAATATGTAGCGTATACGGAGAGATACAATGTAAAGATGGTGTTTATAGCAATACTGGTGTAGAGAGAACTGGATGCATGTTCTGTGCTTTTGGATGCCATTTAGAAACTTGCCCTAATAGGTTTCAAAGAATGGAGCATACACATCCACAATTATGGGACTACTGTATGAAAGATTGGGATAAGGGTGGACTTGGAATGGCTAAAGTATTGGACTATATAAATGTTCCGTATTTAGCAGAAGTAGATCCGATTGTTTTAAACGGCAATGAGTGCCAGCAATATAAGATATTATAGCTTGGAGGTATACAATGACTAACAGTAAGCAGAAAGGAGCTAGGGGGGAGCGAGAGCTTTCTTCTAAGCTTAAAGAATATGGATATAACACAAGACGAGGACAGCAGTACTGCGGAGCTAATGGAGATGCAGATGTGATTGGATTGGCAGGTATTCATATAGAGTGCAAGAGAGTTGAGAGACTTAATATTTATGATGCTATAAGCCAAGCTAAGGCAGATGCAAAAGAAGGGGAATTACCTACTGTATTTCATAGGAAAGATAGATGTGAATGGCTAGTAACAATGACTTTTGATGATTGGATGAAGCTATATAAGGAATATGAGGTGCAACTTAAAGGTTGATATGTAGAAATTTAAAGATGTTCTTTGAAAATTGAATAGTAAGGTATTGAAGAAAATGTTATTATATAAATAAATAGATTAATATTGGTTTGAATCTATAAAGTAAAAGGAGATAAATATGAAGTTATTATTTACTAAGGGGATTAAGGGGTGTGTTGATAAATCTAAAATAAAGTTAATTGCTGGAAATAAAGTGATTGAAACTAGCTACTCTTATACAGACAAAGATTTGATAAATTTAGAAAATGAATATAATATAAAATTGCTTGGAGAAATTATTAAAGATAATAGTTTAATACAGATGACAGGTGATTTTAACTTTATGGTATCAAAAAACAATAAAGAAATAATATATATAACATCTTTATTATACAAAATAGATGCGTCATTCGTAGAAATTTATGAATTAATTAAAAAAAAAATTTTTATTAACATAGACGAATATTATAAAATAATTAGTTATGTACCTATATTTATTACTACAGAAGGTCTAGTTACTGAATTGTTTTTTTCACGTAAAGAATTTCAGCAAGCGCTTGTTGAATCAGACGTATTAAAATTAATAGATAATGAGACTAAGAATAAAATAATATATATGAATGATTTGTATGCAATGATAGGAGATATCCAGAATTATGTATTAAATGTTCATAATAATTTAATTGAAGCGCAAAAAGAATTATGCAAAATTCTAGATGGAGTTCAAGAGGAATTTTGCATAAAATGGTACGGAGAAGAAGAAAAGGAGTATAAGCTTTGCGGATATAATTCACAGATTATATCTTCTATGTATATGGATGTTATTGTTAAATTATCTTCTTGTTTAGACATTATTACAAAATTATTTTGTGAAATATTAGATTTTCCTAAGGTATATGATAAACCTATAAGATTTAAAAGCGGAAATATATATTTTAGAAATATAAAAAGATTTAAAGAAAAATTTAAAAATTATAGAAACTATAATCAATCTATTTTAGCTAATTTTAAGGATTATGACGATATAATTTTAAGTAGAAATTTAATTGTTCATAATAGCTTTTTTTCATCTGATCCAGCTGTTTTTTGGGGATTTGGAACACCAGTAGTAAATAAGAAAAGAATTCCTTATGCTTTAATGTATATATGGGATATAGATGAAGATGGCAAACCAGATAGATGGCTGAACAGATGTAAATTTTATGGTCAAAACAGACCTATAGATGAGTATATAATAAATAACCTAATAAAATTTTATGAACAACTTGATAATACATTAGAAATAATAAAAGAGTATCTAGGTAAAGAGGATATATGAAATATATTCTATTTAACTATAGAAAAATACAATAAGTATCTAAAATGCCGTATATTCCATCGAATATATGGTGTTTTTATTTTAAAGAAAGGATGATTAATATAGATAAAGAACTCTTTAGAAAGACAGAAGGAAAGCTATACAGATATTATGGCCATACAAGGCTTATAGAAAAACTTAGAGATAAAGTGATGTTATTAACTCAACAGAAAGAAGCTATTCGCAGAGAAATGCAAGAACTCAAACATATACAGTTAGAGTCGGATCTTAACATGGGAATAGATTATAGTATGGAGAAGATTCAAAGTAGTGGGACCAGTACAAGTGTAGCTGAAAATCAAATGGTCAAGTATATAGAAAGACTAGAAAAAGATTATAAACATACGATAAGGTCCATAGGGAAAATCAACTCAAGGATAAGAGAAATTGAGTTAGAGATGCAGAGCATAGGATATAATATAAGCCTATTGGGTGAAGAAGATAAACGATTTCTAGAGTTAAAGTATGGGGATAAGAAAAACATACTTCAAATATCATTAAAGCTTAATATAGCTCAAGCGACTGCATATAGAAAGCGAGAAGAATTAATACAAGCTATATCAGAATATGATAACATGCTACTAAAGTGATAAAAAAGTGATAAAAAGTTGAGAAAAAACATGATGCAATATATGATAACATGATAGTAGTTAATAAAATATATGAGCTTTCCCCCTTTATATTAAAAAAGCATTTATGGTTTAGGCTGTAGATGCTTTTTTAGAAGGATTTTATAACTGTTTGTAGAATTATGAGGAGGGGGGATGACAAAATGGACATCATAAAGAATGCGATTATATATACAAAAGAAAATATTTCTTGGATAAAAGATATTTTTACTATTATTCTAACTTTTTCAGCTACAATAATATCATATTTTACATATCAGAAGGCGAAGAAGAGTCTACTTCAACCTATGAAATCAGAAGTTATTCATATTCAAACTAACATGATGATTGATTTAATAAACTATATTAATGATGAATTTAATAATAAACTATATAATATTTATTTAGATATAGTATGTATTAATTTGTTTAATACATTAATTGATTGTGGATATATTTTTAACAATCAGGAAAAAATAAAAGCAATAATAAAAGAAAAGAAGGTTGGGGCGATACCAATTGCTGATGAAAATGGGATAATTAAATCGATAGAGGTTATTTCTACTTTTAAAAATGAAAGTGAAACATGTGATGAAGATGTAAAAAAGGAAAATTATGAAAATTTACAAAATGGCAATTTGCATATTGATATGATATTTTTTACTAAGGAATATCTAGAGTGTAATCAAATTATATCAAAATATATTAGTAATCCATTAATGCCACAAAAAATTTCTGATATACTAGAGCAGTTATTAGATATAATAAATAATAATTTAAAATTAATAATAAAGAAGACAATAGAGGAGTCGGTTATAGAATATTATAAATTACAAGAAAAAAAATCAATTTCTCATACTGGGGTTTATAATGAGTTTAATCATAATAGAATTGAGCATGAACATCTAGTTAAAGAAATTAGAAGGGAAATTAGAAAATTTTTAAAAGTAGATGAAGAATGGCAATAAAAGTATATTAGAACTCTAGAAATAGGGTTCTTTTTATTTTACATAAAAGGAAGTGAGAACATGTTAAGTATCTATACAAGTTATAAATGTAATAGTTGTGGTAGAGAGTTTGTATTACTATCAGAAGAAGTAGAAAAGCAGAAAGGATACTTAGTGTGTCCTTATTGCAGCAGTAAAAGAGTTAAGAAAGAAACCATATCGGATAATCTAAAAGAATGTATGCAGGAAAGAAGTTATAAGAGAGTTAAAGGAGCCTTAAGGCAGAGATAGAATTGTCAACATAATTTTTATAACTTAGATGTGTGCTATTTTTTTTAAAGAATTAATAAATTGAATTATGATTATTAGATTGACAATAATCATCGTTAAAGATTCCATGAAATCAAAAAAGTCTTTAATATTCATAATAGCACCTCATATCTTTTGAATTATTTATATTATTAACTAATTGTATTTATAATATACAGAAAGGAAGTGGCATTATGGCCAGAATACAAACAGTAATAAATAAAGTATCTAAGGCATTAAAAGCTAAAGGCTTGATGCCACTTATTAATCATGAACAGTTTTATGGAGATGAAGGTCAGCCTATTACAAAGTATATTATTCATTATGGTAGACCTAGAGGAAAAGAAAATGATGTTTATGATATAGTTTTTAACAAAGTAGACCTGTTAAAAGATTTAATAGAAATATTAAAGGCAGGTGATAACAATGGATAAAAAGCTTACACCTAAACAGAAAGCATTTGCAGATTATTATATAGAAACTGGCAATGCTACAGAAGCAGCAAGGAGAGCAGGATATAAAAAACCTAATGTACAAGGAAGTCAGAACTTAGAAAAACTTAGTATTAAATCATATATAGAAGAAAGAATGAAGGTTTTAGACGAAAAGCGAATAGCAAAGGGTGAAGAAGTTCTCCAATATCTCACTAAGGTAATGCGAGGAGAAGAAAAGGACCAGTTTGGGTTAGATGCTTCACTCCAGGACAGAACAAAAGCAGCTGAACTATTAGGTAAGAGATATAGACTGTTTGTGGAAAAGGTAGAACAGGATGTAAATGCAAATATAAATTCTACCCAAAAGCTTGATTCTATACTTAATCAGTTAGGTAAGAAGAATGAGTAATGAAGAAAATAAAGAGCTTTACCCATTATCAGAAAAATACTTAGACTTTTTAGAACATAATGCACCAGTTGAGTTCTTGGAAGGTACAACAGCGGCAGGAAAGACTACAGTTGGTCTTGTTAAGTTTATGCTTAAAGTTGCCAAGTCAAATAAAAAAATGCATATAATAGCATCTAAGACAACAGGCGTAGCAGAAAAGAACTTAATCCAGAAAGAATATGGTATATGTGATGTATTTGGAGATTTAGTTAAGTATAACGGTAACGGTGATAAAGATAATAAAATACCACATATCAGATATCAAACACCTAATGGTGAAAAAATAATATATGTTTTAGGCTATGATAATAAAGATAAATGGAAAATGGCCCTAGGTTCTCAATTTGGATGCGTACTTATAGATGAAATTAATACAGCAGATATAGATTTTGTACGAGAGATATGTACAAGAAATGATTATCTTATGGCCACACTTAATCCAGATGATCCTAATTTGCCAGTATATAGTGAATTTATAAATTGCAGTAGACCTTTAGAAAAGTATAAAAAAGATGTACCAAGTGAAATACTTGAACAGCTAAATAGTGAAGAGAAGAAGAACTGGACTTACTGGTTCTTTTCTTTTTATGATAACGCATCTTTAAGTGAAGCTGATATTGAGAAGAAAAAGCTATCAGCTCCGAAAGGTACTAAGCTATATAAGAATAAGATATTAGGTTTAAGAGGAAGGGCAACAGGATTAATATTTTGCAATTTTGATAGAACTAGAAACTTAACAACTAAAGCTAAAATAAAGAAACAGATACAAGATAAAAAAATAAGATTTATACAATTTACAGCTGGGTTAGACACTTCTTATTCAAGTCAATCCAATGATACTATAGCAATGACTTTTATGGGAATTACAGCTGATAAAAAGTTATTTTATTTAAGCGAAGAAACCTACAACAATAAGGACAATAAAGAAAAGCCATTAGCTCCAAGTGATACAGCAGTAAAATTTGTTGAGTTTTTAGAGAAGAACAGAAAAGAATGGGGATTTGCTAGAGATGTCTTTGTTGATAGTGCAGACCAAGCAACTATTACTGAACTTAAGAAACTAAAAAGGCAAAAGCCTAATTTATATAACTTTATTAATTCATATAAGAAAGTAGAGATAATAGATAGAATTAACTTCTTATTAAGTTGGATGGGAAGTGATGAAACACAGGTATTCTATTATGTGGTTGATACTTGCAAAGAACATATAAGGGAGTTGGAAACTTATTCATGGAAAGAGGATAAAGATGAGCCAGAAGATGCTAATGACCATACGATTAACTCTTGTCAGTATGCATGGATACCTTTTAGAAAGATGATAGGAGATTATAAGGAGGAGTAAAAGTGGGGTGGTTTAAAGGGATGTTAACTAAAGCAGCAATTAAATATTTAAATGTTCAGCCAGCGATATCTAACCCTATAACTATACAAGAAGCTTACACTTATGAATCTAATTTAGTTAGAAATAAGTTATGGTATAGAGGGGAAGCTTATGAGCTAGAACAATTCTTTAAGAATATAAGCAGTGATCCAGTAAATAAAGCTAGATTTTGGAGTGCGGTACCAAGCGAGGACTTAAATATAAGAAAAATACACAGTGGTATGCCAGCAATGATAGCTGATAGATTAAGCGATATAGTAGTTTCTGATATAGATAGTATAGAAGTTACTGGAGATGAGTTTAATAACATATGGGAAGAAATAAGGAAAGATAATAAGTTTGATGATAATATAGGTGATATGATTGCTAGTACTTTAGTATCTGGTGATGGAGCTTTTAAAATATCTATTGATACAGATATATCTAAATACCCAATCATAGAGTTTTGTGAGGGTGATAAGGTAGAATATGTGACTAAAAGAGGAAGGTTACAGGAAATTAAATTCAATACTTACTATGCCAAGAAAAATAAACAATACAAATTAGTAGAGATTTATGGTATAGGATATGTTAACTATAAATTATATGATGATATGAATAATGAAGTACCCCTAAATACTTTAGAGGAAACAGCAGAGTTACTGGACGTAACCTTTAGTGGTGATTTTATTATGTCAGTTCCTTTGATGTTTTTTAAATCTCCTAAGTGGGAAGGTAGAGGAAAGAGTATATTTGATAGTAAATCAGATTCATTTGATGCACTTGATGAAGTTATAAGTCAATGGATAGATGCAATTCGTGATGGTAGGGTACAAAAGTATATTCCAGAAGATTTAATACCTAAGAATCCTATTACAGGTGAATTGATAAAGCCTAATAGTTTTGACAATAAATTTATTAAGATAGGTTCAAGTCTTGCAGAAGATACAAGTAATCAAATAGATATGAAACAAGCAGATATTAATTATTTGGCTTATGTAGAGAGTTACGCTAATGCAGTTGATATGTGTCTACAAGGTATTATAAGTCCTTCTACATTAGGAATAGACCTTAAGAAAACGGATAATGCAGAAGCACAAAGAGAAAAGGAAAAGACTACTTTATACACTAGGAATAAGATGGTAGATATACTAACGGAGGTTATACCTCAATTAGTCAATATAGTACTCAAGACATATGATACAATGAATAGTAAAACACTAGGAGAATATGAGGTGGCAATAGTATTTGGTGAGTATGCTTCACCTAGCTTTGATGCAGTAGTAGAAACTGTTGGCAAAGCTAAAAGCTACGGAGTAATGTCTATAGAGCAATGTGTAGAAGAGATGTATGGAGATACATGGAGTGATGAAGATAAGGCTATAGAGGTCCAAAGAATAAAAGAACAAAATGGAATGATTGAAGCAGAAGAACCTAAAGTTGTTGACGAAGAAGATTTAAATAATCCGAATGATACAGAAAATGAGGATGATTTAGATGGACAAGAAGAATAAGCCTACTCAAATAGGAGAGATACTTAAAAATGTTACTAAAAAGTATGCACAAGATGAAGCTAAGAAGGAAAGAGATAAGTCTTATGACGTAAGAAAGATATTTGAACAGATGGAACTGGATCTAATATCTTCTATGCATAAGGCTTTTTATTTTCATCAAAGAGAAGAAGAAAAAGAAGGATTCCGTTTTGAGCAATGGCAGTTAGTTAAACTTAGAGAGATGGAGAAGTATAGAAAAAGGAATAAGGATATTCTAGGTGAGTATAAGGTTCCAATCGAGAAAGTAATCCAGGAAACATTGCAACAAAGTTTTGATAAAGGACAACAAAATGTTGAAACACATAAAGGTTATATTACTGGAGAGATAAAGTTTCCACAAGATGAGATAAAAGAAGAAGTTAAAAAATCAAATAATAGTGTATCAGAGCATCAAGAAATAGAGGGTGATGCATATAATAAAGCTACTGATATAGAAGAACTTCCTAAAGCACCAAGGGAAGAAGGTTTCTTTGATGTCAATGAGAAGAAACTTAAGGTTTTAATGGAATCAGTTAATAATGATTTAAATAAGGCTGAATATGCAGTCCTTAGAAAGATGGATGATGTATATAGGCAAACTATATTTAAAACTCATATGTATTTGCAAAATGGTGTTAAGACATTAAATCAAGCTATAGATATGTCTACTAAAGATTTCTTAGATAAGGGTATCAACTCTATACAGTATAAAAATGGTGCTAATGTTAATATAGCAAGTTATGCAGAAATGGCATTAAGAACAGCCAATCATAGAGCCATGCTTTTAGGAGAAGGCAGTAAGAGAGATGAATATGGTATACATTTAGTAGTTGTCAGTGCTCATGCTAATACTTGTCCTAAGTGTGAACCATGGCAAGGGAAAATACTTATAGATGATGTATTTAGTCATCCTAATAAAGAGTATATAGAGAAATATAGAGATAAGTATAAATTGGTAAGTGAAGCTATAGAAAAAGGACTACTACATCCTAATTGTAGACATTCCTTAATTACTTATTTTGAAGGAGTAACAAGAATTCCAACAGTTCCAGATGGCAAGGAAGCCATAAAAGTATACGAGGCAGAACAAAAGCAGAGAGCACTTGAAAGAAAAATTAGAAAGTGGAAAAGGTTTGAAGCTGGAACTTTAGATGAAGAAAACAAATTAATATCAAATAATAAAGTGAAGAAACTACAAAGCTCATTAAGAAAACATTTAAAGAATAATAAAGAACTTAGAAAAAAATATGATAGAGAAAAGGCTAGAGCAGGCTTAAATATTAATGATAGTAGTATAGAAGCAGAAGTATTGAAAGAAAAAGTTTTAAATGCTAAAATTAAAGAAATAAGGGAATATATAAGAAGCAAGCAGCCTTTAAAAATAGAGATAGGAAAACAAGGGAAACATATTTTGGGTCATAATAACTATATTGAAGGTAGAAGTTATTTAACTATATCTCTAGAAGAGGCTCAAGAGCTTATCAATAAATATGCTGGTACTGGTGAAATAAAGTTTACTTTAAAAGGTGAATGGGATAAAAAAGAAACTATTACTATAGATAAAGAAATTGGTGTTAATGTTAGTATGCTAGATGGTCTGGAAACAAAAACTAATAGTTTTAAAATCCATTATTCTAAAAAAGGAACACATATAGTTCCTAATTAAAGAGGTGATTTTATGTTTAATTTAGTAGATACCTTAAGAACTATAATGAAAACTCATAAACTTAATAATGAGCTTAGGTTGAAAGTAACTTCTATTGATGGAACTGTAGTTACCGGTCCTTATGGTGGTTTTACACAAGCGTTAGATAATGAGCCTGAAATAGCTAGTATTTCAATAACAAAACAAGGTTATGGAATAGAGATATATGAAAATGAAATAAAGTCTATAGAAGTAATATAGAGCATTTACTAAGTTAAAGAGTAGGTGCTTTTATATTGCTTAAAATTAAGGAGGAATAAATTATGAGGGAATTAAGTACTATTCAAAAAAGAGAAAAGTTAAATGTAGTAGTAGCTACGGATGAAAAAGGTAATGGAGGTGCTAATCATAGATATGCGGTTATTGCACATCAACCTAATGTTAATGGTGTTGTAAATATGGCAATAATACAATTTCAAGATGGGGCAAGAAAAGAAGAAGGTTCAACTCCAGGGGTTTTAGATACTGACTTATTAGAAATAGTAAGGGATAGATATAAGGCGTTCCAAGATGGACCATTTGCTAGTGAATATAATGCTAAAGCATTAGAGCATATTGAAATTGCTTTGATGTATGCTAACAGAAGAGTTGAAGATAGAATTGAAAGAAATGTTTTAGGAACTAATAATAAGTGATTTAAAGTCTTAGGAAACTAAGGCTTTTTATTATGCCCAAAACATGCTTAAGGCTTAAAACTATGCAAGGAGATAACAGCCGACAGGCTATAAATGGAGGTATTTATGTTTTTAGAAAATTTAAGAATGAGTAGATTAATGGAAGCTGATACAGGAGCCAATGGTGGAGCAGATACCGGTAAGGCAGACACCGCAGAAACTGGAGCAGATACACAAGAAACTACTCAAGAAGAAAAGACTTTTACACAAGCGGAGGTTGATAATCTTTTAAAAGAAAGGGTTGCTAGATTAAAGAAAGAGCAACCAAGCAAAGAGGAATTAAAAGCTTATAACGATTGGAAGGAAAGTCAAAAGACAGAAGAAGAGAAGAAAGATGAAGCTTTAACTAATGCTGAAAAGGCTAAGCTTGCAGCAGAAGAAAGAGCTTTATTAGCAGAAACAAAAGTAACTTGTTTATCTAAAGGAGTTATAGCAACATCTGTAGATGATGTAGTTACACTTGCTAAAGCTATGGTTACTGAGGAGGTGACTATAGAGCAGGCTATTGATAAGGTGCTAGAAAAGTATCCGAATTTCAAAGGAAAACAGCAACAAGAAGAGCAAAAAGGATTCATCAAAATTGGTGCAGAAAATCAAAGACAAAAAGAAAACTCAAATGATGCCCTAGCAAGAGCATTTGGAAATAAATAAAATTTAGGAGATGATTATTAATGGCAGTATATAGTTATGCTGAACAATTTGAAAGAGAATTACAACAAAAATATGCAAGGGAACAAACTTCAAATGATTTAGAAAATTCTAATCCACAAGTTAAGTTTATCAATGCACAAACTATTAAACTACCTAGTATTACAGTTAGTGGTTATAAAGACCATAATAGAGGTAATATGGGCTTTAATACGGGAACAATAACAAATGAATGGGAGCCAAAGAAATTAGCTCATGATAGAGATATAGAATTTGCTTTAGATCCAATGGATATAGATGAAACTAATTTAACTTTAGAGGTAGCAAATGTTCAAAATACATTTGAAACAGAGCAGGCTATTCCAGAAAGGGACTCTTATAGGTATTCTAAATTATATTCAGAGGCTAAGACTTATACTTCAAATGGTGCAGTAGTAGACACTACTACAAAATTAACTACTGCTAACATTTTAGATTGGTTTGATACTCAGATGGAAAAAATGGATGATACAGGAGTACCATCAGAAGGAAGAATACTTTATGTTATTCCATCAGTCCATAAAATGCTTAAGCAAGCAGAAGGGTTAACAAGAAATATTGATGTTAGCAGTAATAATGGCAACATTGATAGAAGAGTTTATTCTTTAGATGATGTAAAAATAAAGAAAGTACCATCTAGCAGAATGAAAACTAAGTATAACTTTACTAATGGATGTGTTGCTGCTGAAGATGCAAAGCAAATATACATGATTCTTATCCATCCTTCTTGCCAAGTTACTAGAAGAAAATATGCTTACATGAAGTTATTTACTCCTGGTACTGATTCAAGAACAGCAGATAAGTATGTATATCAAACTAGAGAGTATGGAGACACGTTCTTAATTAAAAATAAAGCTTGTGGTATTGCAATAAATGCTGAGGCAGAAGCATAGGGGGAGATTTTAATTGAAAGCTACAATGGAAAATAAAGTTTACACAATAGATGAAACTCAAAAAGCTATGTATAAAGCACTAGGATATGATATTACAGAAGATGATGGAACTGTAATAGAGTATGGAGCTAGAAAGTCAGTTTCATATGAGGAATACAAGGCTTTAGAAGAAAAGGCTTTAAAGTTAGAAAAAGAAAATAAGAAATTAAAAGAAGAAATTAAGGAATTGAAGAAGGGTGCTAATTAGTGACCTTCTTTTAGTTTAAGGATGTGATTAAATGTCTTATGTAGACAGCACATATTATAAAGATACCTTTGGAGGGACTATCCTTCCAGAGGATCACATAAAACAAAAACTAGAAAGAGCATCAGATCAAATTGATACACTCACTTATAACAGGATAGTAGGCAAAGGCTTTGAAAATCTTGCTAACTTCCAACAAGATAAAATTAAAAAGGCTGTATGCATCCACGCTGAGTTTATAGAACAGTATGGGGAATATATTAATATGCCTTTAAGTGGCTTTTCTGCAGGTAGTACATCTGTTAGTTTTAATGCTAATAAGGTTAATGGGATTACTACTACACAAGAAGTATTAAATTATCTTAGTCAAACCGGGTTAACTTGTAGGAGGATTTGAGTATGGGATTAAAATTACCGTTTCCTAAATGGTTAGCTAATACTCCAATAGAAGTATGGTTTGAAGGAACTAATACAGATGGAGACTATGAGGAAAAGAAGCTATTCGAAGGTAAATGTATCTATACTGATAAGTCTAGACAGGTTCTTAATGCAGAAAGACAGTTGATTCTATTAAGCGGCAAAGCTGTTATTGAAGGATCTATTTATGATGGTCCATTTGAAGGCTATGTAATAGTAAATAAAATAAAGAAAAAGATTTATTCTATTGAAAGACCTTTAAATCCAGATGGTACTATCTTCAGTACGGAACTGAATTTACAGTAATGAGTGTGAAAGTAACAGTTAAGCTAAACACTAGCAAAATAAACACACTAATTGAGGCTCATAAAAAAGCATTAGAAATGACAGCAGATGCAGTTTTTAGTGATATTAAGACTAGTGCTGTAGTTCCTAAAGATACAAGTACATTAGAAGATAGTGCCTTTGTAGATAAATCCGAATTAATGAACTGCATTATGAAAATAGTCTTTGACACTCCTTATGCACGTAGATTATATTGGCATCCAGAGTATAATTTTAGAAAGGATAAAAATCCTAATGCTCAAGGGAAATGGATGGATAGCTATTTATACGGAGACAATAAGCAATTCATAATAGATACCTATTCTAAATTTCTAAAAATGCTTAGCGAAGGATTGATTAAATAATGTTATTAAGTGAGATAAGAGAATTTTTAAAAAAGAAAATAGAATGTCCTCAATGGTATTTAAATAAGATTGGAGATAAGGAAAAGAGTATAACGATTTATAATACTGTAGGACCTAAACCCATAATAGCTATTGGAGGCTTAGCTAACACAAGTTATACCACTAAGGCTATTTCTATTTTAGTGCATTGGGGAAAAAATTCTGATGAAGCAGAGAAAAAAGCACAAGAGATATATAATGCTTTCTTTGGTCAAGATGGGCTTATAGGGGGTAAGAGAGTAATACAATTTGATATGAAAACAGCTAACCCTATAAGTGTAGGTACTGATAGTGAAGGTATTATTGAATATGTAATTGAAACAATAATTTATTACGAAAGGTAGGTAAGGAAAAATGGCAGGATTTAGTGGAGTATTTCCAGTATATAATATTAAATTTAAAGTTGGAACTAAAGGAAAAGAAAGTACATCACCATCAGATATGGCAGTTATAGCTGATATGGAGTCATTCTCTATCAGCATAGATGGAAAAGTAGAAGAATGGACTCCAATGGATACAGATGGATGGGCCAGAGCTTTAATGACAGGTAAGAAGTTCAGTATAGGTTTAAAAGGGAAAAGAAATGTTGGCGATAAGGGCAATGATTATGTCGCAGCTACAGCTTGGAAAGACGGATTAGGATGCAGTACAAAAGGGGAAATAGAATTTCCGGATGGCGGTAAATTAGCCTTTGATTGTGTAATTAATGTTAAGAATGTAGGCGGTGGAGATTCAACAAATGTTGCACCACTTGAATTCGATATGCAAGGTGATGGTAAACCAACATATACACCAGCAAGTTTACCAGCATAAATTTTAGGTGCTATTAGTAAAACTAGTAGCACTATTTTATTATTGAAAGGATGATATGAATGGCAAGAGTATATGATATTATAAGTAGATTAGAGAATGGTAATCAAAAGCCAGTGATAAAGTTAGATGCAGAACATGAATTTAAAATTAATAATAGCAAAGCTGCAGCTTTTAAAATAATGGCTTTAGCTGATGATGAAAATGTAAAAGAAGATGAAAGACTAGAAAAGATTATTAAAGTAGGATTGGGAGAAGAAGCTTTTAAGTATATAGAAAGCTTAAAGTTAAGTATGCCTAATTATACTTTAGTTATAAATACAATAATGGCAGCAATAGGGGATGTAGAGCTAGAAGAAATTGAGAAAGAGGCAAAAAAGGAAAGAAAAAATCCCAGAAAATAAATGGTATGACATAGTAGAGGACTTTGATTTAATAGAAGCCTCCTTTGCTATGCAATACGGAATTCGCTTAAGAAATGATGATATGACATGGAATGAGTTTTGTACTTTATTAACTGGAATAATGCCAAAGACTCCATTAGGAGAAATAGTAAGCATTAGATGTGAAGAAAATAAAGATGTATTAAAGAATTTTACTCAAGAACAACATAAGATACGTAATGATTGGAGAAATAGAGTAAATCCAATTAGAGACATGTCAGATGAAGAGAAAGAAGAAGAAATAAAGAAAGTACAAGAAATATTTGCAAAAGCCTTTGGATAATAAGAGTGCATAACTATTTTGCACTCTTATTATATTTAAGTAAAAAATCTTTACGAGTAAGTATTACATTATATTTATGAGAATTTTTATCATGAACTAATATTTCTAAATCAACCATTTTAGATATTAAATAGTCTGCATAGTTATATTTAACTCTAAATTTTCGTTGAATATCTGATACTGATATATTCTTTTGATCTAAAGAGTAGTTTATAGCATCTAGTAAATATATGTCGTCACAATCAAATGACAATTCAACTTTAGTTAAAGGATTTACAACAGAAACAGTACTTTCTTTAAAATTCTTGAATTTTCCGGATTGCTTAATTAATTGTTGTAAAACACTCCTATCCCAAAGTTCAACTCCAGTTGCATAAGCTAATTTTTGAGCTGCAGAAGTGAAATAATTATTTGTAATCACTACAGCTTTGTCACAATTGTAATATATTTTGCCACTTACAATTTCTTGAACAGCTTTATTGCCAACTGAAGAAGAATATAGTTTACATTGAATTGCATAAGTTACTCCTGACTTTGAAGCCAATACATCAACTCCATAATCTCCAGAGCCGCTAGTTACTATTACTTTAGAATATCCTATTTTTTTTAGAAGATTTGCTGTGTAATTCTCAAATTGCCAACCATCTGACAAGTTATCGATTAAACTTAATTCTTTTTTTACGTTTTTCTTTCTAAAAGAATTAAATATTTTATATAGATAAGAAAAAAAATTTTTTATCATAATAAATGCCTCCTATAAAATACTAATAACTAAATTATATAAAATATTCCATATTAGTACTAGGTAAAATTTGTATAAAGAGAGGTGAAAAGATGAGTGATAGTGTAGGAAAGATTAGTCTTGATTTAGAAGTTCAATCAGACTTAGGAAATCAGATTGGCAATGTATCTAATCAAATTGGCAAGGATATAGAAGCAACATTTAAAAATAGTACAAAAGGTATATTTGATGTGCTACAAAATAGTATAGATGCAAGTATGAAAGCTATAAATGATACTGTAAAAGCATCTCTTGACGAAATGAAAGCAACAGTTAAATCTACAATAGATTCAATACTTGCAATTACTAAAAATGTTAAAGTTCCTAAGCCTAATATTCCAGAAAATCAAGCTTCACCTAACGGAACAGTTGTTGTACCTACATCAGTTCCGAGAGCTCCACCAATGCCTAGAGTATATCCAATTAAACCATCTATTGATAATGCAAATGTTGATGAGCTAAAAGCTGAAATAGATAATACTGCTGCAGTGCTAGATAATATAAATGCAAAAATAGAACAACAAAAATTAAAATTAAATCAACTTAAAGAAGCTTATAATAATTGCTTTAATCAAAATCAAAGAAATACATTGGAAGACCAAATATTAAAAACTGAGGCTAACATAAATAAATTAATTGGTCAATCAGATAAGTTAGGGTTTAAATTATCTGATTTAGATAATAAGATGGCTAATTTAGGCAATAGCTCAAATAAAGCAAGTGGAGGTGCTAGCAAACTTAAATCAACTTTAAGTAATATCTATGGGGTTTTTAATAAATCTGGTAAAGGAGCAAAGATACTAGGTGATAGTACTAAAACTGCTAATAAAGGCATAGGCAGAATGAACACAGGAATTGGTTTTACACTTAAACAAATGTTTAAATGGATGATAATACTTCCTATGATAGCAAAAGGAATAAACAGCATGGCATTAGGAATGTTAAATAATTTAAAGACTAATGAACAATTTTCTAATTCATTAGCTCAAATTAAGTCTAATTTAATGATTGCATTTACTCCTATTTATAACGCTATACTACCAGCTATGAATGCTTTAATGAGTGCATTGAGTGTAGCAACTCAGTATATAGCTAGTTTTATAAGTGCTATATTTGGTAAAACATTTGAACAAAGTAAACAAGCTACACAAGGACTTATAGATGCAAAAACTGCTATGGGCGTTTATGGAGATAGTGCTAAAAAAGCAGGTAAAGCCGCTAAAGATGCACTAGGTTTAGCAAGTTTTGATGAAATAAATTCTCTTAACGCTAATAAATCTGATGATAGTGGCGGAGGTAGTGGAGGTGCTTCTAAAGTACCAAAACTAGTTACACCAGCACTTGATACAACAAGTGTTGACAGTGCTATGCAAAAGCTTACAGATAAGATTAAGGCTTACTTTGGTACGTTTGACTTTAACCCATTGATACAATCTTTTAATAAAATTAAAGAAGCAGTAGAGCCTATATTAAATAATATAGGTAAAGTTATAAAGTGGTTCTTAACAGAGATATTAGACCCATTAGCACATTGGACTATAGAAGATGCACTTCCAGCTTTTCTGAATGTAGTAGCTGGAGCATTAGAAGTATTAAATCCAATTTTAGAAGTGTTTATGGATGCAGGTAAATGGTTATGGGATAACATTCTACAACCAATAGCAGAATGGACAGGTGGAATAATAGTAGATGTATTAAATGGGCTTGCAGATGTATTAAGCAAAATAGGTGCTTGGATTAATGAGCATAAGGAAACATTATCTAAGATTGCAAAAGTTATAGGAATTATAGGAATTGCTTTAGGAGCTGTTAAAATTGCAATTGCTGGAGTAGCAATTGTTATGGGTATTTTAACTAGTCCAATTACATTAATAATTGGAATTATAGTTGGTTTAATTGCTATCTTTACACAGTTGTATGATTCTTGCGAAGGATTTAGAAACTTTGTGGATACTGTGGTTGAATTCGGAAAGAATTTGATATTCGGGTTGTTTGAAGGAATAAGCAGTGTAATGTCTACTATAGGAAGTTGGCTTAAAGATAATATTGTAGATCCAATTCTTAATGCAATAAAAAGCTTTTTCGGAATACATTCTCCAAGTACGGTTTTCGCTGAAATAGGTACTTATTTAATGCAAGGACTACTTAATGGTATTAAATCTTTAAAAGAAAGCATAATTGATTTCTTTGGTAACTTCTGTACTAATTTAAAAGAGATTTTTACTAATATACCTAAATGGTTTGGAGAAAAGTTTGTTGAAGCTAAGAATGCTATAATTGAAAAATTCAGTCCTATAGGTAGGTTTTTTAGCAATTTATTTGGTAGCATAAAAGATATTTTTACTAACATAGGTGGCGCAGTCAGTGATGCAGTAAGCGGAGCGTTTAGAAAAGCAATAAATGGCGTTTTAAGATTTGCAGCAAATACTATTAATGGATTTATACGTGCTATAAATGGTGCAATAGGATTAATAAACAAAATACCAGGTGTAGATATAGGACGAATTAATTATATGGATGTTCCTCAATTAGCTAAAGGAGGAATTTTAGATAGTCCAACTCTTGCAATGGTAGGTGAAGCAGGTAAAGAGGCAGTAGTACCATTAGAAAATAATACTGGTGGTTTAGATTTACTAGCTAGTAAACTCCTTGAAAGAATGCCACATGGAGGTTCTAATGATAATTCTAATGGGGATTTAGTTCTTATGATAGATGGTAGTGTAATAGGTAAAGTAGCATTAAATCAATTAAGAAAGATGCAAAGACAAGGTGGAATAACCTTAATACCAACATAAAAGGAGTGGTAATATGCTTAAAATTAATGGAGTGGCTATTGCTACTCCTAAAGTCTATGAGGTTACAGTACAGGACCTAGATGGAGAAACAAATAGAAATGCTAATGGTGACATGATAAGAGATAGAATTGCAGTAAAAAGAAAGCTTAATTTAGAATGGCCACCATTAACCCAAGCAGAAATATCAACATTACTTACAGCAGTAAGTGGTGTTTTTTTTACGGTTACTTTTCCAGATCCTCAACTTGGATTAATAACTAAAACTATGTATGTAGGGGATAGGACTTCACCAGCTTATCAATTTAAGAATGGGGAAGTTAAATGGAGTGGTCTTAAAATGAATTTTATTGAGAAATAGAAATCAAGGAGTGATAAAATGTTAGAAAGTAAAGAAAGTATAAGTATTACAGGTGAAAGCAAGATTGAAGGAAAGACAGTAGTTAGTTTAATAGCAAACATAACTACTGAGGAAGGCACTTATCCATCAGTATCTACTACAGTATTGGATAGAGAACTTTATTCAGCAAACTTAGAAGCGTGTCAAGCTGATATAACAGCATTTAACACTAGAGTATTTGAAAAGCAAAAACAAGTATTAGGGGGTATAAAGTAATGGAAGATAAGAAAGAAATAATAGACGTTGAATCTACACCAGTAGAAGAAAATAAGCCAGTCTTAGAGAAAGGTAACTATATCATAGAGGTTATAAGTAATGGCGAGGTTATTAAGAAGTTTGTTGCTGCTAATGCAGAGATTAATATATCAAAACTAGCAGATGGAGGTCTAACTGTAGACCTTAAATAGGTGAGGAGGTTAGGCTATGCAGAATACAAGTGCATTATTCAAGACTAAAATAAAAGAAGCAAGCAGGCAGTTTCAATGCAAGATAACTATAGGCGATAGGATATTTACTAATGAGGATATAGTGGATGTTAAAATAGATGGTAATATACAACCTCAAGATGGATTTATGATAGGTTCTACATCCTCAACTACGCTTGATTTAACGCTTTTAAATAAGGGGGATACCATTTACTCTACTAACCAAATTAAGGTTGAAATAGGTCTTAATATAGGCTCTACAATAGAATATATATTAATGGGATATTACAATATAGATGATATAGTTAAAACCGACTACACTATTAAGTTTACTGCATTTGATAATATGATAAAATTTGAAACTCCATACTTTTCAGACCTTGGAGAAAATGCAACATTACAGCAAATAGTTAACGAATTAGCAAGTAAAACAGGAGTGCAATTCACAGGAAGCCTTCCATCTTACACAGTTAAGAAATTGGAAGGCTTTACTTGTAGAGAAGTACTTGGCTATGTCGCTAGTTTATGTGGAGGGAATGCTTTAATAAATAGAGAAGGTAAGTTTACTATCGTAGTACCAAAGGATATAAACTATTCTATAGATACCAGTAACTATTTTGACTATAAGAGAGAAGAAGTCACATATAAGATAGGTAAAATTAGTTGTACACCTAGAGAAAATGAATTAGTAAAAGGTTCTCTAGGTGTAGATTCTATGGAACTTCAATTTGAAAATCCATGGGTTACAGAGAGCATATTAAACGATATATATAATAAGCTAAATGGTTTTAAGTATCTAGGATATTCTATGAAGTGGCAAGGAGATATATCTTTAGATCTCGGAGATATAGTAACTATTATAGATAAAAAAGGAGTGGTTAGAAAACATCCTATCCTAAGCCAAAAGTTTAATTATACTGGTGGTCTTACTGTAGAAATGGGAGCAAAAGGAGAATCTAAAAACAAGAATTCTTTTAACTCTAGTGGAAGTAATAGCAATAAGGTTAATAGGGTGGTTACAGAACTTCTTATAGTTAATGAAGCTTTAATTAATAAGGCAAATATAAGTGATTTGAAAGCTACTAATGCTGAAATAGCTACATTAAAAGCTCAAGATGCAGAGATACAAAATGCATTAATAGGCAAAGCAACTATAGAACAATTAAATGCAGTGAATGCCAACATTAAAAATCTTGTAGCGGAAGATGCTAAGATAAATAATGCTCTTATAAATAAAGCAGATATAGTTCAATTAAATGCAGTAAGTGCAAAGATTAATGTACTAGAAGCAGATAGTGCAACTATAAAAACTTTAGTAGCAGGAAATATTACAGCTGAAAATATACAATCTAATTTCTTGCAAACTCTTCAAGGTTGGATGTTAGAAGGAAGTATCGGTAATGCACAGATAAGTGATTTGAACGCTAACAAGATTAGAAGCGGTACCGTAGATACTTCTTTAGTAACTGTAGCTGGACCAGGGGGAAGGCTACAGATAAGCGGTAATAAACTCCAGGTATTTGATAGTAAGAGTGGTACTCTTTACGAGAGAATAATGCTTGGTATAGATAGCAATAATAACAGTTCTTTAACTCTTAGAGGTGCAGATGGTACTACTGTTTTATTAACTCAAGATGGACTTACTAAAGCAGGATTTACAGATGGTTATAATAAGATAGATAATGGGAGTCTTGATGGTGTTAAGCTAGATATAAACAGTGTTATTCGTAGTGTTAATGGAGCTACAGAGAAGATAGAGAGTACTGTAGTGAATGTAGGAAATAAAACTCTTAATGTATTACTACAAGAACAAATTAATACTATTACAGAGCATGGGAAGAGTTTAAGTACGCAGGAGGCTAGAATAACCGCAAATGAAAAAGCTATTAATTTAAAAGTAGATACACAGACTTACACTACAGATAAAACTACTATAAATAATAGTATAGCAACTACTCTTAGAGACAGTAAAGCTTATGCAGATACAAAGAAAAGTGAAGCAATATCTACGGCTGCTACAGATGCAACAACTAAGGCAAATGCAGCAAAAGATACAGCTATAGCAGAAGCACAGAAGAAAGCAGATAAAGCTTTAGCAGATAGCAAACTCTATATAAATCAAGAGATTAAAACAGTTAATAGCAACTTAAGCAAAGCTACTTCGGATATAAGTGTACTTAAAGGGCAAATAGCTTTAAAAGTAGAGCAGGCTAACATAGATAAGACAGTTACTACAGTTAAAAATGAATTGGTTACGAAGATAGATGGGATAGAAATTGGTGGTAGGAATTTAATAAAAGATTCAAAAGGAGATTTTGATTTAACAATAAATGCTTCTGGGCTAAAACTATGGGCACTGTGTGATACAAGTATATTTCTAGGTAAAATAATAACATTATCGTTTTACGCTAAGTCTAGTAATGGAAGTAACAAGGTTTATATGTCATTAGCGACAGGAAGTAGCACAAGAACAAATATAACTAACAATATTACTATACCTTCTAATTATAAAAAATTTACTTTTACTTTCACTGCAACAACAGATTCGTCAATCGATAGTTTTATGATAGTATACGGTACTAATTGGCACTCAGGCAATTCAGGTGCAGTATCATTTAAAAATTTCAAGCTTGAACTAGGCAACAAAGCTACAGACTGGACACCCGCACCAGAAGATGTAGACCAAGCAATAGCAGATGTAATAACTACAACAGATACTAAAATATCGAAAGCTAAGTCAGATATAAAAATAGAGACTGATAAAATAGCTTTAAATGTATCTAATCTAACAGCTAAAACTAGTACTATAGAAACACAGTTGGGAGATAAGGCTACTAAAGCAGAAGTTAAGACAGTAAGTGATAAAGCAGCATCTATAGAAGCTAATCTTAATGGGATAACTCAAAGAGTTTCTTCAACTGAAAGTACCGTTAGAAGTCACACTACACAAATAGGTGCAGTAGATGGGAAAATAAATACTGCTAAAACAGATGCTATAAGTACAGCAAGTGCAGATGCCACAACTAAGGCTAATAATGCGTTAAAAGATGGGAAAGCATATACAGACAATGGATTAGCACCAGTAAATAAAACATTAGCTACACATACAATAGAGATAAGTACAACTAAGCAGCAAGTGTCTACTATAGAAACTAATCTCGGCTCTATAACTAGCAGAGTAAGTACTGTAGAGAATAAAACCACTACTATAGATGGTAAGGTTAAAGCACAGGAAACTAGAATAAGTACTGCAGAACAGAAAATAACACCTAGTTCTATTGTAAACAGTGTTTCTAGTGGAATAAGTAATGGAACAACTTTAGACATTACATCAATTAAATTAGAGAAGAATCTATTTACAGTTAAAAATTCTATGTTTAGGTTATATGACACTTATGGGGATTTGGCTTTAAGTTCTGGAGGAGGATGGACATATGCACAAGGCGGATTACAAGCTGCAGTTGCTCCACATAATAAACCAAATGTAAGAGGTATAACTTTATCTAGCGGTAATGCAGGAATAAAGCCATATGGAATCACCCATGAGAGTTTTAATAACCTACCATTTACTATAGGAAGTAATACTCATAAAGTAGAGATACGTAACATGATAGATACTGAATGGGGGAACATAGAAGCTAAATCTATATTTGGTAATGATGTGTACTCTAACCATGCTGAAGGTAACTACTCACAGTTAATCAGAAACGAACTTAACTCAAGAAATGGCGACGGAATATTGTGGCTCAATTATTTAACAGATTCAGTTTCAACTAGCCAAGTAGTTATTGGTGCTGGAGATATGGGTAATTGGGGTAAGATTAGTGCAAACTCCTTATATGTTAAGGGTTCAAAGAACTGTATTCAAGAAACTGAGAACTATGGCTATCGTGCTATTAATGCATATGAGACTGCAAGTTACTACTTCGGAGATATTGGGGAAGGGACTATAGGAGAAGATGGGCTTTGTTATATAAGCATAGATGATGTATTTATGGAAGTTATTAATACTAAGTGCAAATATGAAGTGTTTTTACAGAAGTATGGTCCAGGAGATGTTTGGGTAAAAGAACGTAAAGAAAACTATTTTATAATAGAAGGTACTCCAGGGTTACTTTTTGGATGGGAGCTTAAAGCAAAGAGAAAAGGCTTTGAAACAGATAGACTAGAAACAGTAGAAATTACACCAAAAGTATCTATGGATTTTAGATTGAATAAGGAAGATGAATCAACTCTTAATTTAGATAAGCGTTCAGAGGAAACTCTGGCAATAATGAATAATAGTGTAAAGGAAGATAATAAGGAACAGAGGGCTATACTGCTAAGTATGGATGAGGAAGTCAGACAAAAAGAAATGGAAAGAGAACAAATTTTAGAGGAGTGGTAATATGTTAAGAACTATAACGGGTATAAGTGTTTTAAACGTTGGTGGTGGAAAAAGAATAAATGTGACAAGTGACATCATAGATAACAATGGAATTTTAAAAGAGAATAATCATAAAGACAGCTTTTTTGTAATAGACCAAGACATGAAAACAAAAGTCGAAGAACTTGAAAAATTAGTAAGTGCAAAATTAAATGTTATTAACCCCATAGAGTAGGCCTAGAAGGTCTTTTTTTATTGTATGCTAGATCTAAATTATGATATAACTTAGCATTAATATATATGATATAATCATCTTAAAAGATGGGGGTAAATATGAGTATGCTAAATTATATATTGAAAGAAATTTTTCCGTACATTTATTTATTGATATTTTCATTATTTATAGAATTTAATGTTAAATATACTAAAAATTTAAATATAAAATTCTTTTACACAAGAGGTATAAGAATTGTTATTCTTATAATAGTTACTATGAAGCTCAATTATTACGGAGGCTTATTAACATATTTAAGTTTTATATTAACATATATGATTTGTGTAATATTAGATAATAGATATAGGTTGAAAATTGAAAGTTGTTGGAACAATGGAACAGTAGAAATTAATAGGATTCTTAAAAAATATGGAAGGGTGAAAATGAACGAGTGGTTCAAGATAAGAATAAAGTATTTTAAAAAAAATTATAATGAATCGTATACTATATTAAGAGATAAAATTTATATACTACTAAATTTTATACTATCTATATTACTAATTGGTATTTCAATGTATCAGTTAGTAAAATAAGGGATTAGAGAAATCTAGTCTCTTTTTTATTTTTTATTTTAAGAGAGGTGCTAGATGGATGAACTATTAAAAGCAAGTATAAATCAAGGGTTAGGCTATGGTATGTTTGTGTTTTTATTGCTCTATGTTCTTAAAACCACAGGTGACAGAGAGAAAAGATATCAAGATTTATTAGATAAACTAACCGCTAAATTTAATATAGTAGAAAATGTACAGGATGATGTTAAAGAAATTAAAAGTCATTTGTTTAATAAATAAAATGGAGGGATTTAGATGAAAGAAAGAATTATAACAAAGGTTACAAGTGCAAAATGGCTAATAGCTGTAATACTTACTATAGTATTTAGTTATTGTATCGTTTCTGGGAGAGATGTAAAAGAGTTTCTTCCAATCTATAGCGGAGTAGTTATGTTCTATTTCGGAAATTCAGTTTCAAAGAAAACCAATCAAGGAGCTTAAGGGCTCCTTTTTAATTTTTAAATTTGGAGGGATGAATATGAAGATATTATTAGATATGGGACACACTTTAAGTGGAGCTGACACAGGAGCAGAAGGTTGTGGAAGAAGAGAGCAAGACTGTACAAGAGAAATAGGATATAAGGTTAAGGAAAAGTTAGAAGCATTAGGGCATACAGTTGTAGTATGTAGTAAAGATAGTTGCAGCAGCTTAATGGATTCTTTATCTTATAGAGCTAATACAGCCAATAATGCTGGTGGAGATTTATACCTAGCAATACATCTAAATGCGTTCAATGGTGCTGCATACGGAACTGAGGTTTATACTTATGGAGGGAAAAAATTTGATAAGGCAGAGGCTATACTTAATAATATAGTTGCACTGGGATACTATAATAGAGGAATTAAAGATGGTTCAAGCCTATATGTAATAAGACATACAAATATGAGTGCAATGCTTATAGAATGTTGCTTTATAGACAATGGGTGTGATATGAATATATACAATCCTGAAGCTTTAGCAGATGCTATAGTAAAAGGAATTACAGGAACTACAGTTGAATCATATACCCCATCAGAGGAAATTAAAAATAAACCATATGAATATGGAGTCGTTACAGCAAAGAGTGGCCTAAAAATTAGAAAAGGTCCAGGTACAGGATATGATGAATTAGGAATTTTGAAATACGGAGAAAAGGTTCATATAGACTTTGAAGAGGATGGATGGTTTTCTGTATTTTGGGGTAATCATGGTGGATTCATTAGTTCAGAATTTGTTGAAGAATATAAAGAAGTGGATAACTGGATTGCAAGACTACAAACTGCTTGCAATGAACAAGGTTTTAGTTCGCAAACTGTAGACGGAATACCAGGAAGTAATACTTTAGCAGGATGTCCATTGTTAAGATATGGGGCAGTAGGAGACATAACTAAGCTACTTCAAGAAAAGTTAGGTGTAACAGCAGACGGTATCTTCGGAAATGATACAAGAGCAGCTGTTGTTGCATTTCAAAGAAAACATAATTTATCTGCAGATGGTATTGTTGGAAGAAATACATGGAGAGCACTTTTAGGACTATAAATATAAAAGGGTGCAGTTTCGGCAACTACACCCTAATAAAATAGTATAAAATAGCATGTTTCCATGCATTTTAGATACTATCCAGTTTTATATAATTTATTCAAGGCAGGGAGAGAAAACTTTCTGCCTTTTTTATTTTGCATAAAATATGGTAAAATATTTATATTAAAATTTTAAGGATAGGGGATATTGGAATTGGAAGAAATGTTATATATATATATATTATCATTATCATTTCAAGTAGCAGGAGCCTTGATATTATTAAGAAAGAGCCTAAAAGAAAAAGTTTTAGATAAAGCTAAAGAAATTTATGTTTCAGAATTTAAAGGTCCTTTAATGTGTGAAGATAATAAAATTGTCTTATATAAAGAAAGGATTCAAGAAATTGCTATGGATATTTATATAGATAGAATTGCATTTTTATATTTGACTATAGGATATAGTATTTCTATATTTGGTAAATATGATACAGATACTTCTAAAGGTAAGATAGTGATACTTGAAATATTAGTTTCAATAGCATTAATTGCAGCTGGGACTAAAATTAGTAAGATTATAACTAAAAAGCGCTTTAATAAGAATATTGAAGAGGACATCAATAATTTGAAATTTTCAAAGGGTACGGCAATTATAGGGGGAGTGAATGACGAGACAAAATAATACTAAGTTTTAGTAATTAATTATAGATATACTGCAGAGAAAAATCTTCCTACTTTTTTATTTTAGCTGAGAGGTTGTCCTATAAAAGAGAATAGTTTACAATATAAGTATAAATATGACGAAAAATAAAAAGAAACCACTGAATGATTGGTAGTCAGTGTGGTTTCTTAAACACAAAATATATCTCAAAGAATATACCTCTATTATAGCATAAATTCATTGAGATATAAATAATGGAGGGAGAATTTTATGAGCAACAAAAAATTGTATTGTTATACATTTGATATAATGAAAAACGGTAAAATAGGGGAGAATAAAAGAAATATTATATATTATAAATTCATTGTTTGATTCGGAGAATGATAATGTTGTTACATTTGAAAATGGTAATAAAGCATTAAAAATGGATAATAAAGAAGAAAACTATATTTCTTTAGAACTATTAAAAATAGTATCTAATGAGGTTGTTCCAGATAAATATCTTTTCTTTAGAATAGGTAGACAAAAAGAACTCGAGGGAGCTTTAAAACGAGAAAAATCAACATTTATGGGGAAAGAAATTTTAGATAAAGAACAGCAGGAAAAATATGAATTGGAAATTTGCACATATATATTAATTGATGTAGATGAAGGTATAGTAATAGAACTATATGGTCAGTTTGCACCTGGAGCAAAAGGCTTCTTTAGTATAATAAACACTTATTTATGTAAATCATATAGTAGTGATAATATTTTAATAAGTTCAAATAAAATATTGACTGATAAAATGATTGAAACATATAAAAAAGGTGGAGTATCTTTAAATGAGATATCATATAAATACAATATACCAGATGCATCTAGACTTCTAGAACTAGGATTAGATCCAAAGCAGATTAAGGCGCTTAAAGAACTAGATATGTTCCAAATAAAGATACTAATTAAAAACAAACCTCATGTTCCATTGACTAAAGTATCTGCGAAAATAGGGTATGTAATAAATGCATTTCAAGAATGTACTAAGGATATCAAAGATACTTTGAAATTTAAGGGGAATATTACTGGGGGATCTGCAGCACAAGAGTATAAATTTGATAAAGATGAAGTTACATATACCATTAATTTAAGTAGCTATAAGCAGGAGGATTCCCAAAAAATAAAACTTTCTTTGGAAGAGATGGCAGAACAAGCGTATAATAAAATAAAAGATATATATGAAAAAAATAAAGAAAATATAAAAACATACATTCTCCAAGAGTAACTATAAATTTAAATAGGAGGTGAAGTAATGAAAAAAATAAAAAGAATATTTTTAATACTAATAATATCAGGGATTGTTTCACTAATATGCAACGTAGATTTTGTAAAAGATAATCATTTTAATTTGATAACAATAAATGCAGTATTAATAGGATTTTTATTTACTTCACTGTCTATTATGCTTGGATTTCTCAAAGAGGAAATAATTCAATTATTTGAAAAAGCAGGAGCCTTAAAGAAAGTATATGAGTCTATAGAATATGGTATAGAATATGGTGTATATTCTATAATAGTTTCATTATTTAATATGTTAATGATTGAAAAATATTTACATCAAGGTTATTTACTAAATTATTTATATTCTATAGAAATTGTTTTATTATTAGTATCAATATATAGATTTTTAATTACGTTGAGTAATATAAAAATTGTAGTAGAGAGCATAAGATTTGATAATTTGAATAAAAAAGAGAAAAAGAAAGTAGACGAAGAAATAGAGGATGTTTTTAAATATAGAAATTTAAAATAGGAGGCCTAAGCCTCCTTTTGTTTTGCCGTCAAAAATCAAATTCATATTATTAGAATTTATTATTACTTTAAATAAAAGGGAGGATTATCAATGGATCCAGTTTTGATTACAAGACAAATGTTATCTGAGCGTTGGTGTGTATCTACACAAGCTATAATAAACTATGAACAAGAAGGAATAATAACTAGAAATCCACATATACCAACTCCTAGATATAGTCTAGAGGAAATTATGAAAATAGAGGGTTGTGAATTAAGTCCAATGTCACCATTAGAAAGAAGAAAATTAGAATCTAGGATTAGGGAGCTTGAAGAGATTATTAGATTACAGCAAGAAAAGCTTACAAAAATGATTATTTTAGGCAATGAAAGTATGTTATTAATGCAGCATCTGGATAAGTAAAAAAGGAGGAATGATAAATCCTTTGATTTTTAGTTGGGCAACAATGTTGACTATTTGTTGCCCTTGCAGATATTTTAATAAATTATAATAGATTTTAATAAATTCAGCTATGTTATTTAGGTTCAAACATAGCTGAAATTTTGAATTGTTTTAGGTTACTTTAAAATTTTATAGGCTATCACAAGCATTTCAAATCTTACAAACACCACATGTGGAGACGGTAGTACTGCTTTCCCACAAAAAGCCAGACGGATATATCAACGTAAAAGTTGAGTTTGGCGAGGGTGAGGGAAAAGTTCCGCTTGATAATATTGCTAAAAGAGCGGAAAGCTACAAGCCCAAAGAGCGAGTGACCTACAAAATGATAAAGGAGTATATAGAAGCTAAATACGGCTTCAAAGTACATACCGCATATATCGCAGAGGTGAAGAGAGATTTAGGCTTGCCGATGTACGATGCTCCAAATGCGGTGGAAGAATTGAAACAGCCGAGGAAGCATCCGACAGCGGAGAAAGTGGAAGCGATAAAGGATGCATTGAAGCATTTTGAAATGATTATGATTTAATGCAATTAATTGAAGGCGTCATATTAGGAAAAATGATTATTTATTGAAGGTGACCTTTTTCAAATTTCATAGACGTAATTTTCAAAATGTGCTATATTGAATACATATTAAAGTAGGGAGGAAATGCTATGGGATCATCAGTTAGAAAAACTACCGCAAAAATAAAGAAGTTATTAAAAGATACAGTAGAGTCAAATCCGTCAGTTGAATGTAAGGAAGTAATACCGCAAGTTGCGGTTGAAACATTACGTTCTAAAAAAACAAAGGGATATTTCGCAGATAAAGATTTTGCAGTACTTGCCGGAGGAGGTTTTGCCTGTTTTAAAAAAGTAAAAGAAGTCGGCATTGATGGATTTTTAAAAGAGTATGATATCCAAAGCGAAAAGCTTACGGTTATAGAGGTTCAAAAAATAATAGAGTGCATTCTTGATAAGATTGAAGAGGAAAATGGAGAAATTGATTCAGTATTGATTTTATCAGCATTTCAAAGTGCAATGGCAAATATGCTAATGAATAAGTTGACTGAACCTTCAGAATTTTTAATAGTATTTTGTGAAACGTTTATTACTATGATAATACGAGAGGATGCCAATGAGGCTTTGACAACTTATTTTAAGGATACATCAGCAGAGACTTTTAATAAAAATATTGAGGTATTCGCAAAGAATTATGTTGAAGATAATTTCTCTGAACTGATATCGAGATGTAACAATGGAGAAATAGAAATAAAGGAATTGATACAAAAATTGCAGGATACATTAAATAAAAAGTAAGGAGTGATAAATATGATTATTGCTCATACTGAAAATGGGGATGTTGAACTTAGGTGTAATCAGTTAATATCGGATGGTTCTTATGTTGTAACAGATAACACAAGAGTGATAGATCTGCTGAATATATTTTTAGAGATTTATGTGGCAGATATTTCAGTCAGAAGTAGCGGAACATATCCACGTCACTTGCAAGTAGAGGCATATGTTGATTTAAAAAACATAGAGGTTTGGAAAGAAAACATAAGTTTGATAGAAAAGTTGGCGGAGTTTGTTACTGAAGGAGACGGAGATCAGTGGAAATTAATTTTAAAACCTGCTGAATATGAATTTGAAGCTCAACAGTTATCTTTTGCAGAGGTAAAGGCTGATAATATATCGCTATTGTCTGGAGGACTAGATTCATTTTGTGGAGCATATCGAAATGAAAAAGAAAATAGGAATACTTTATATTGCGGTTATAAAACTAGCAATGTAGATACGTCTGCAATAAATGGTGTCTCGAGTTTTTTAAATGGACGAAGAGGAAACTTAGGTATCCGTACATATTCAAAGGTTATAAAAAAGAAAGAAACCTTGACACAAAGAACAAGATCATTACTTTTCTTTTCGTTAGCAGTTATGACCGCTGTAAGAGAGGGAATTGAAGTTGTTAATATTAATGAAAATGGAATCATGACTTTAAATCCATCATTTCAGTCACGAGGAACTACTAAGACAACTCATCCAAAAACTATATATATGTATCAAACTATATTGGATAATGTTGGAATTAGGGTAAAGTTGAACCATCCTTTTTTGTTTATGACAAAAGGAGAAATGGTTAATGGACTTAGTGTTGAGTATAAAGAGCATATTGCGGATACGCGATCATGTAGTAGATCAATGCATGATAGACGTTATGATGTGAGTACTAGAAAATCATGTGGTACATGTGTTCCATGTTTATTACGAAAGATTTCAATGGCAGCATATGATTTGGAACAGTATGATAATGAATATGATGTACCATATGAGGGGAATATGGAAGATGATGAATATAGATCTGCCTTAAATTATTATACTACTTTTTATCAATATATTAAATCTGGGGAAATATTTTCAGAGTTGGTAATAAAAAGAAGATACTATCATGTAGAAGATTATTATGAAAAGACATTTGAAATGTTGAAAAAATTTTCAGCAGAATTTGAGGTGTTTATTAAAAAGTATGGAGGGTGATGCTGATGATGATAGATGCACATATCCATATTGATTTTTATGACAAACCCACGAAAATTATCAGAGAAGTTATGCGTGAAGATATTTCTGCAATTTTTGTAACACACTTGCCAGAGCTTTACGAAAAACAAAAAGTGGCAATTGAGAGTTTACCACAGGTATTTTTAGCAGTCGGTTTTCATCCGATATTAGTTAGCGAATATGAATTTCAAAAAGAATTATTTGTCAATGCGTTAAAAAGTACTAGATTTGTTGGCGAAGTAGGTTTAGATTTTTCAGTGGCTAGAACTGAAAAAAGTCGGAACAAGCAAAGAAGAATTTTTGAACAGATATGTGCCTCTGTAGATAGCCACATATTATCAGTCCATAGCAGGCAAGCGGAAAAAGAAGTGTTAGATATTTTGTTAAAATATAGAGTGAGGAATGCTATTTTTCACTGGTATACTGGATCGAAAGAACTAATAAATTATATTGTGGAGTCAGGATATTATTTCTCTTTGAATCCAGCGATGTTAAGAACAAGCAAAGGTAGGGGAATATTAAAATCAATACCGCTCAATAGAATATTAATCGAAACTGACGGACCATTTTCAAAATTTAATGGTGAACTTGTCGAGCCAATATATTTGCAACAAATTTATAAGGCGTTTGGAGATTTCTATAGTGTTAATGATATGGAAAGCATTGTTTTTGAAAATATGCTTTCTCTCATAGGATAAGCGTATCATTAGAAATAGTGGTATGCTTATTTTTTTGTTCCTTTTTGCAGATTGTCCTTTCCCCTGCTTTCAAATATAATAAAGCTAAAGAAATGGAGGTGTGCTTATGAGAGAGAATCTTAATCATCTGTATTTGGATAGCCACGAAAGAAAACTTTTGATACATAGCCTTGTAGAGTTAAAAAATCAACTTATTCAGCAAGGCAGATATACGGATTGTATTGACGAGCTTATTTTTAAGGTCATAAATGCACCGACCAAGAGAATGAAAATTGAATATGTCTAAGGCAGATTACAAAGCCGCTTATTCTTATTGATTTTAAGAGTAGGCGGCTTTTTTGCGTTCTCTGGTACTGTTTACATAGCCACCTTGACAAAGTGGCTAAATCTATGTGAAAGGAGGACGCATCTATGTCAAATTGCAAAGTAATTGCTCTGACTAACCAGAAAGGTGGTGTCGGAAAAACAACCACAGCGGTCAATCTGGGTGTAAGTCTGGTGCAGCAGGGTAAAAAAGTCCTGCTGATTGATGCCGATGCACAGGCAAAACTCACGATGGCTCTGGGTTATAACAGACCAGACGATATTCCCATAACGCTCTCTACTGTGATGCAGAACATCATAGACGATAAAACGCTTGATGCTTCACAGGGTATTATCCATCACAGAGAGGGCGTTGACCTGCTTCCGTCAAACATTGAGCTGTCGGGCTTTGAGGTAAGGCTAATCAATGCAATGAGCCGTGAGCGTGTGCTGAAAACCTATGTCAATGAGGTTAAAAAGAATTACGATTATGTGCTTATTGATTGTATGCCGAGCTTAGGCATGATAACCATCAATGCTCTGGCGGCGGCTGACAGCGTGATTATCCCGACACAGCCCCACTATCTCTCGGCTAAAGGTCTGGAGCTTTTGCTTCGCTCCGTATCAATGGTCAAGCGGCAAATCAACCCAAAGCTGCGGATAGACGGTATCTTAATGACTATGGTAATGCCCCGTACCAACATTTCTAAGGAAATTACGGCAACGGTCAAAAGTGCATACGGTAAGAAAATCAAGGTATTTGATACCGAGATACCTCATTCTATCCGTGCGGTGGAAGCTACCGCAGAAGGCAAAAGTATTTTTGCTTACGACAAAAGCGGCAAGGTTGCCGCAGCCTATGAGCAGTTAGGAAAGGAGGTGGCAGAGATTGGCGAGAAGCAGAGAAACCAAAATCGAGCTGACCGCATACGATGACCTTTTTCAGACGGACGAAAGCCGTGAGGAAGCAAAGCTAAGCAAGATACGGGATATTCCCATATCGGAGATTGACGAGTTTCCAGACCACCCGTTCAAGGTTTTGATGGACGAAGATATGGAACAACTTGTTGAGAGTATCAAGCGAAACGGTGTAATGACCCCTGCGACAGTTCGCTTAAAAGAGGACGGACGGTATGAGCTTATCAGTGGTCACAGGCGAAAAAAGGCTTGTGAACTTGCAGGACTTGAAACGCTGAAATGCGAGGTCAAAGAGCTTACCCGTGATGAAGCCATTATTGTTATGGTGGAAAGTAATCTCCAACGCTCTGTTATTTTGCCGAGTGAGAAAGCGTTTGCGTATAAAATGCGGTTGGAAGCTATGAAACGACAGGCAGGCAGACCCCCAAAAGAAAATGCGTCGCCATTGGCGACTAATTTATCAAAAGGGCGTTCTGATGAGGAATTAGGAGAACTTGTTGGAGAAAGCAAAGACCAGATACGCCGCTATATCCGTCTAACGGAGCTTGTTCCCGAAATCCTGCAAATGGTAGATGAAAGGCAGATTGCTTTTCGTCCTGCGGTTGAGGTTTCTTATCTGACCGAGGAACAGCAATACACCCTGCTTGAAGCAATGGAGTACAACGATGCTACCCCGTCATTGGCACAGGCTATCAAAATGAAGAAGTATAACCAAGATGGCAAGCTCACTTCCGAGGTTATCCAGTCCATTATGGAGGAAGAAAAGCCCAATCAGAAGGAAAAACCTGCTTTCCGTGACGAGAGGATAACCAAGCTCATTCCAAAGACTGTTCCCAGAGGGCAGGAAACGGATTTTGTTGTCAAGGCGTTGGAGTTTTATAACCGACACTTGCAGCGGAACAAGGCTCACGAGAGATAGCCACACACCGAGGGCGAGGTCTGCCCATTTGAGTGGATAGCCATTATTTTGGATTCCCCCTCTCCACACCTCACCCCCTAACTACTGCCAGTAACTATCCGAGAAAAGAAATACTTTAAGCTGTCCATAACGGGCAGCTTTTTTCGGTCAGTAAGGCAAAATATTCAATCCAAATTACAGGAGGTAACTATGAAAATCCCTAAATTGTTCAAAAAGGCTGCGGCTTTTGTAATGGCTACGGTCACGGCATTATCTATAATGCCTGCGACAGCGTTTGCTGCGGGTGACATCGGGACAATTTCCTTTTCTCACACCTATGACAGCAAAGGTAATGCGATGAGGTACAATTCCAGTGCGAATATCGGTGGTTATACCGCAGGCGGAACAGGAAATTACAAGTACCGTATGTTTGTGGATGGCGAGAATGCGTTTTGTATTCAGCCGGGAGTACCGCTGAAAACAGGAAACACCTTGAAAAAGGCTTCCTCTGATACTTGGAACGCACTTTCAGCCAACCAGAAAAAGGCGGTTGGGCTTGCCCTGCTCTATGGGTATCAGGGCAACCGAAATAATCTGTCGGGAAGTGATGATGAAAAATGGCTTGCCACGCAGACTCTCGTATGGGAGTTTGTCACAGGCTGCCGTGAAGCCACAGGCTCATATAACCAGACAAGCACCACCGTTTACAGCCTGCACTTCGGTTCAAATTATGCCAACAGCGGAGCAAGGGCAGTGTATGACCAGATTGTTGCAATGCTGCGTGAGCATAACACCATTCCGAGCTTTATGTCGGGCGGTAAGAATGACATCACAAAGGAGCTTGCCTACAAGGACGGAAAGTACAGCATCACATTGACGGACAGCAACGGCGTCCTTTCCGATTACAGCTTTTCAAGCTCTGACAGCAATGTGAGTGTATCGAAGTCTGGAAATAAGCTGACAATCAGCTCCACCGTAGCTATCAGCGGTTCTGTCCGCATTACGGCAAAGAGGAACAATGTGCCGACTGTCAGCAGCAGTGCAAAGCTCATTGCCTATGGCGACCCGAACTTGCAGGATTTGGTAACAGGTGTGGAGAATGCTGATACCGTGTCTGCATATATCAATATCGAAACGCCGACAGGCACGATTGCCCTCAAAAAGACTTCTGAGGACGGAGTTGTGGAGGGCATCTCTTTTACAATCAAAGGTGATAACTTCAATAAAACAGTTAAGACAGGAAAGGACGGCTCTGTCTCCGTGGAGGGATTATTCCCTGGCACTTATACGGTCACAGAACAGTCTATTGACCGTTATGAGCCGCAGAAAACCCAGACCGTCACACTTATCGGAGGAAAAACCTCTACTGTGACCTTCAGCAATACTTTGAAGCGTGGCAGTCTGGAAATCGTCAAGACTTCCGAGGACAATCTGGTGGAGGGAATGAAATTCCACCTTTATGGCACATCTTTAAGCGGCTTGCCTGTTGACGAGTATGCCGTGACTGATAAAAACGGACTGGCTAAGTTTGAAAATGTCCTTATCAGTGGCGATACCCCGTATGTGGTTGAGGAAGTGGATACCGCAGTCCGCTATGTCGTTCCTGCTTCCCAGACAGCTCCGATTGAATGGAACAAGGTCACAAAACGCAGCTTCGACAATGTGTTGAAGAAATTCCAAGTGACTGTGACAAAGACCGATGCAGAAACAGGTTCTCCGCAGGGCGACGCTTCCCTTGCAGGTGCGGTTTACGGCATCTATAAAGGTGAGGAACTGATTGACACCTACACGACTGATGAAAACGGTCAGTTTACGACCAAGTATTATATCTGTGATAATGATTGGACTGTCCGTGAAATCAGCCCGTCCGAGGGGTATCTTCTGGATACCGCAATCCACAAGGTAGGTGCAGAACCAGAGCTATACACGGTAGAGCTGAACAGTACCGCAAACGATGTGAATGAACAGGTCATCAAAGGCAATATCGCACTCATCAAGCATACGGATAACGGGGAAACCCAGATTGAAACACCCGAAGAAGGTGCGGTATTTGAAGTGTTCCTCAAATCCGCAGGCAGCTATGAAAATGCAAAGGAAACCGAGCGTGATGTGCTGACATGTGACGAGAACGGTTTTGCCCAGACAAAGGATATGCCGTATGGCATTTATACCGTCCGCCAGACCTCTGGTTGGGAGGGGCGTGAACTGATGAAAGACTTTGATGTGTTTATCAGCAAGGACGGTCAGACCTACCGCTACCTTATCAACAACGCTAACTTTGAGAGCTATATCAAAATCGTAAAGAAAGATGCAGAAACAGGCAATACAATCCCGTATGCAGGTGCAGGCTTCCAGATTTACGACCCGAATGGAAATCTTGTGACTATGACTTTCACTTATCCCGAAGTGACGACCATTGACACCTTCTATACTACGGCAGACGGCGACCTTATCACACCGCAGACATTGGAATACGGCAAAGGCTATTCCCTTGTGGAAGTACAAGCCCCGTATGGGTATGTCTTAAATTCCGAGCCTGTTTATTTTGATGTGGTGCAGGAAAATTCCGAGGAAGAAAGCGGCATTACCGTTATTGAGGTAGTACGTTCCAATATGGCACAGAAAGGTACAATTACAGTAGAAAAGTCTGGCGAAGTATTCAGCTCCGTGGCAGGCGATAAGGGATTGTATCAGCCGATTTTCTCTGTCAGCGGTCTTGAGGGTGCAGTCTATGAGATTACCGCAGCCGAGGATATTGTCACTCTGGACGGAACGGTCAGAGCAAACAAGGGCGAGGTTGTGGATACCGTTACGACAGGAAAGGACGGTACAGCAAAATCCAAAGAACTGTATCTCGGAAAATATGAGGTTAAGGAAATCACAGCTCCGTATGGAATGGTGCTGAATGAGGAAGTTCGTTCTGTTGAGCTTGTGTATGCAGGACAGAATGTTGATGTAACGGAAACGGCTACTTCTTTCTATAATGAAAGACAGCGTGTTGAAATCGACCTCATCAAGAGCCTTGCCATTGATGAAGCCTACGGCATTGGCAAGAATGGAGAAATCTTTGATGTGACCTTTGGCTTGTATGCGGCGGAGGAACTCACAGCCGCAGATGGAAAGACCATTCCTGCGGACGGTCTGATTGAGGTCATTTCCCTTGATGAAAGCGGTCACGGGAAAGCTATCAGCGACCTGCCGATGGGCAGCTATTATGTGCAGGAAACCTCGACCAACTCCGCATATATTGTCAGCGATGCAAAATACCCTGTTATTTTTGAATACGCAGGACAGGATACCGAAACTGTCCGCATCATAGCCAATGAGGGCGAAGCTATCACAAATGACATTATTTACGGCTCTGTAAGCGGTAAGAAATCTGATGAGGATGGAAAAGCTCTGGGCAGTGCAGTTATCGGTATCTTTAAGACAGGAACTACCGAGTTTACAAAGGAAAATGCGATTGCAGCTACCACATCAAAAGATGATGGTAGTTTTTCTTTTGCCAAAGTACCGTATGGAACTTGGATAATCCGTGAAATCGAAAGCCCGAAGGGATATGTACTCTCCGAGGAAGAAATCGCCGTGACTATCGGCAAGGTGGACGAAGTTGTGGAAATCGAACTTGTCAACTACTTCATTAAGGGCAATATCGCTTTGACAAAGGTTGATGAGGATTATCCCGACAACAAGCTGTCTGGTGCGGTATTTGAGGTTTACTCCGATACCAATGGCGATGGGAAACTGGATAAAGACGATACGTTGCTTGGCGAAATGAAAGAACTTGACGGCGGCGTTTACCAGATGAGTGAACTCCGCTACGGCAAATATCTGGTAAAGGAAACCAAAGCTCCGACAGGCTTTGTGCTTGATGAAAATGTGTATTCCGTATCCGTTGAGGAGAACGGCAAGACCTACACCGTGGAAAATAAGGCGGGTGTAGGATTTATCAATGCAGCACAGAAAGGCTCTCTTAAAATCGTAAAGACTTCCTCTGACGGTAAGGTGGAGGGCTTCTCTTTCCGTGTGACAGGCGTGGACTATGACCAGACCTTTAAGACAGATAAGAACGGAGAAATCGTGATTGAGGGCTTGCGGATTGGCGACTATACCGTATCCGAAGTAAGCGACAAGGCTTCCGCAGGATATATCCTGCCTGCCGATAAACAGGCAACGGTCAAGGTGGACGCTACGGCTATCGTGCAGATGCACAATGAGTTCAGGGATACCCCGAAAACAGGCGATGACTTCAATCTGGGCTTATGGGTAAGCCTTGCAGCTCTGTCTGTTGTCGGTGCGGGCGTTCTCGGATTTGTCGGCTATAAGAACAGAAAGAAGAAAAAGGAGGACTAATTGATGGACGCTAAAACCATTATCGCAATCGTGCTTGTCGTGTTCATTGTGGGTGCGGCGGTATGGCTGAATATCCGTAACAGAAAGAAAAAGTAAGTGGTCTGGGCGGCTGAAAGATGCCGCCCTTTCCTTTATGGAGGTAACAATGAAAAACCTTAAAACCATTGAAAAGAAAGTCAGGGCTGTTCTGGAAAAGAATGAAGATGCCAGAAATGACGATATGGTGCTATATCTTGCACTTTGTAATGCCTGTCTGAAGGATGCAGGGGCAATGCCGCTTGCAGAGATAATGACGCAGCACAAATATCTCGGTCTGCCGAGCTTTGAGAGCGTCAGCAGGACACGCCGCAAGCTGCAGGCACGGTATCCAGAGCTTGCAGGGAGCCGCCCTGTTCAGAAAATGAGAGCCACGGGCGAGAAAGCCTATCGGCGTTATGCCAAAGAATAGAGAGGTGCTTATGGACGAAGAAAAACGCTCCAATCAGAACTATGAAATCATTGAGAGCTGTACTATCGGGAGTACAGAGCTTGTCATCGGTCACAATCCCAACGCACCCAACCCTTATGTGTGTTGGTACTGCAAGGGCGGCTCAAATTATTTCTGGGGTTATTACACGAATGAGCTTGATGATGCACGGCAAAAGCTGAATGAACGATACCAGTCAGAGTGCCGTATGCCCTATAATCAGCCTTCCCAGAAGCAGAAAAACGGTGATGACCGTGAGCGATAAAATAAAATATGACTGCACGACCTGTCCTTATCCCCGATATAAGGATGGGTCAGTTATTTTCTGCGATGTCTGTATTCGCAAGATTTTAGACGAGCAGAAAGAGAAAAAGGAAAGAAAGGAGCAGCCGAATGAGTAAAGAAAAAAGAATGCTCGGTAATTACGAGATTACCCAGAGCATCTATATCGGAGATAAAGAGGTCGTGTTCGGTGTTGATACAAAAGACCCGCATCCCTTTATGGTCTGCTATTGCGACTACAACAACCCTCTGTCAGCAGCGTGGCCGACAGAGGGTGTTGCTTCGGACGATTATCTGGAAGCAATGCAGATTTTTGTTGACCGAGTGCAGTCGCAGATTGACCGCACCAAAGAGGAATTATCCAAGTTCCCCTTTGATAAGACCGTGTTTACAAAAGAGCATTGTATCCCCGATGACGGTATGCGTAACATCGTGGGTAAAGTGGTGGTTATCAATTCCGAGCCGAAGCGGTATGAATATCAGCACCCCGCCTATCAGCTCATATTGGCAGACGGTGGACACGGAGCAACAGGCGGCAGAGGTCAGGCGGTATTCGGAACTTGTCTTGCCACAGGCGAAAGAGCCAGATGGGAAAGGTATGATGTGCTTGGCGAGATTAAGCCCGAATGTATGCCCGATTGGGCAAAGGAAGCTCTTGCAAAAATGAAACAGCATGAAAAAGAGAAAAAGCAACGAAATCGGGAGGAACGCTGATATGGATATACGACCTTTAACCCCGACAGAACAGAAATACACCTATGCCCAAAGTATGCAGCTTGAGGGGCAGACAGGCACTATCGGGCATCTGCGTGGTGACTTTGCCACGACGGGCTATGGCTTTTACACCACTTGGTTTGATACCAGACCACAATGGAAATCTGACGAATTTAAGGCAGACCTTGATACGGTCATCAATGCTTTACGGGAGGATAAAGGGCTTTTGCATAACCGCTATGATATGAGTGCGTTTGCAAGGCATTTTCCCGAAAGTGCTATCAAGGGTAACTATTGTACGGAGTACGGTTTCCGTGTGGATACGGAGAAACACGCTTTTCTGCTTCGGTGCAATCCCACCAAAGGCGACTATAATTTCTACTGCTATTGCTATGTGAAGGAATGGCTTGATAAGCATATCCAGAAAGCAGAACAAGGTATCCGATTTATTGATCCTCAATATAAAGAACTGTTCCGTATCCCCGACGGCGGAAAGGTCATTGTCACGACTTCTTGGGAAGAGAAACGGGAGTATCCCTGCCGCTTCATTGATGAATACCATACCGAAGTCGGCAGCAATCTGTACCACATCTGCGAGTTTGCCGAGCGTATGCAGAAAAACGGGGCGACCTATGAGCCGAAACCTGCGGAACAAACGCCGCAGAAAACACCGAAGCACAAGGATTTAGAACGATAAGGAGGATTTAGAATATGGCTGTTAATCAGAAAGCCGTCAAGGTCTTGAATAAGGTCTTGGAAGCAGGCTTTACCGATGAAAAAGCGATTGCCGCTATGACTATGGACGATATTCTTTCTATGCAGGGCATCACGGTTGGGGATATTACTCTCATCAATGACCTGCAAAAGAGCATTAAATCGAACAAGGTCATTTCTTTTCTTGGCGGTGGTGCTGAGTGAGTAAACAGAAATATTTGAAACAGAAACGATAAGGAGGTGTAGGTTGAATGGCTGCGAAGTATCAGCTAATCACAGAGCTGTATCGGCGTACAGGCGTTGCGGTTGCAAAAAATCCGCAGGCGTGGCAGGGCTTTCTGTCCTCTGCCTGCCGCAACTATAAATGCCGTTTTGACGAACAGCTTTTAATATACGCCCAACGCCCCGATGCTGTCGCCGTTGCGAAGCTCGAAACTTGGAACAGGCAGTTCAAGCGTTGGGTCAATAAGGACAGCAAGGGTATTGCCGTATTTGACCCGAAAGGTCGCAGGAATACGCTGAAATACTATTTTGATGTGTCCGACACCCACGAGGGCTATTATGGCAGCCTCCCTGTTCCGATATGGCAGATGGATGAGCGATACGAGCAGGCTGTTATGGAAAGGCTCTCGGACAGGTTTGGAGATGTGGAAAGCACTGACCTTGCTTCTGCCTTAATGGAAACGGCAAAGAACGCCGTGGAGGACAATCTGCAAGACTATTTTTCTCAGTTAAAGGACTGCACGAAAGACAGCTTTTTGGAAGAACTGGACGACTTTAATATAGAAGTCATTTACAGGCGGCTGGCAGCAAACAGCGTTGCTTTTATGCTGATCAGCCGCTGCGGTCTGGATACGAATGAGTTTTTTGACCGAGAGGATTTTGCGGATATTGTAAATTTCAATACCCCTGCAACGATAAACGCCATCGGCGTTGCCACGAGCGATATTGCGGAAATGGCGTTACGGGAAATCTCACAGTCTATCCGAAATGTGCAAATGGCGGAAAAAGACCAGAATCGCACCTTTGAACAAAGAGCGCAGGCTCAGTATGATAAAGGCAGACAACAACCCGAAAGGAGCGAATACAATGAGCGAAATCACTTACAGCAGACAGAGGGATTATCTTATTCCCGACCTAACATTACCGACAGAGCCAGAGCTTCCGCTTGGCAGGTACGCTTTGATGCACAGGGATTATCTGGAGAAGCACAAGCGAGTGACCTATCTCAACCTGCTGACATCGGGCAGGCTGAACGGGCATCTGCACGAGGTAGAGCAGACAGCACTCCAGAGGTTGGAGCTTCTGACGAAGCAGCTCTCAGCCGAGCAGGGCGTAACAGAGGAACTGAAAGAGAAAGCTCCGATGCAGTGGGTCGGACTGATGAACAACATCCGCAGCCAAGCGGAGGAAGTGATACTGACCGAACTGATTTACAGGTAAGCGTTGCCAAAGATGATGAGGTCAGGGTCAATCTTCCAACCGTAGATGAACAAATCGAAATGATAGCAAAAGCAGAGGACGAAAATGCCTCTGCTTTTGCTATTTCCAAAGAAGATATTGACTCCGTGCTTCAGAAAGGCAGTGGCGTTGCGGACGGAAAATACCGTATCTACCGCCAATTCCAAAAGGGCGAGGACAGACAGAAAAATATTGAGTTCCTTAAAAATGAGTATGGAACGGGCGGCGGTACGCACATCTTCCCCGATGGTTTCAGCGGTCATTCTTGGCATGACAGCAAAGGTCTTGCCATTGACCGAAACGGCACTTATACCAATCACGACCTTGTGTTGAAATGGTCACAGGTTGAAAAGCGTCTGCGTGAGCTGATTAAGGATAACCGCTATCTCAATCCGAAAGAAAAAGACCATTATGCCGATTATCTGGAGAGCGTGTCAGCTCCTCAATATGAGATTGACACCCAGAGGAAAATAGCAAGGCAGCGTTTTATTGACGCCCACCGTGACCTGCCGCCTGCCGACAAACGGGATACCCTTGCTTTGCGGCTATCTGACTTTATCCGTGACTTGGACAGGTACGAAAAAGACCTGTTATCTGTTGTGGGACGAAGCGACCTTGCTGATATTACCGCCGAGCAAATGGAACAGCACCTGTCCGCCCCCTCAACTGTTCAACAGCTCATAGACTTTCTTGCACAGGTACAATGGAAAACGACCTCAGTTTTCAGCCGCAGTAATGGGTGGAAGTTTACCGAGGAATTAAGGGAGCTGCACCCACTCCGCTACCTCTACAATGAGGGCGATGTGGTGTATATCGGTGCGGATAAATATGAGATTGCAACACTTACCGAGGAAAAGGTCTATCTGCAAAATGCCGAGTTCCCTATCTTGGGGCAGGAATACAGCCGAGCCGACTTTGAAGAAAAGCTAACGGAAAATCCTGCAAATGACCATCTGAAAGTGGTCGTAACCGAGAAACAGAGGACAGAAACACCGTCCGAGAAAAAGCAGGACGGAATACAGTTTTCTATCGGTTTTTCCGAACACCCTGCCTTTTATGACAGACAGCTTAATGACCGCTATACGGATTTGAGCTTTGCTCTGGGTAATAAGCTGCTTGGTATTTTGGACGAGAAACAGCACCGTGAGCGTGAGGGCGATAAAAATATCGGGTGGTATCACAAGACAGATTTTGTTATCAAGGCTGTTATCGGCGGCGAGGAATTTAACTATGAAGGGCGGTTTGATATTGGCGATGGTGAGGGCGATTTAATTGCCCACATTAAGAATTTCTACGATTATGCCTTATCGCCAAAGGGTGAACAGCTATATGGAGATGACCGAGAAAGCCTACTCCGTGGCAGAGATGAATTTATCCCATTCTTGGAACAGCACACCGAGCTGACCCAAGAGGACGAAAAGCTCCTTGATGAGATTATGGCTACCGAAAGTGATTGGTACAGGACAGCCGAGGAAGTCGAAGAAAAACCACAGGCGTATGCCGATAAACTGAATGGCTCAGAAGCTCCTGCCATTGAAGTGGAGCAATCCACAGACGACCTCATAGGAAGGGAAATCATCATAGATAACCGTAAATATCTCATTGAGAGCATCGGGGAAATCAGCGGCGATGTGTCCTTGCGTGACATCACATTCCAGAACAATGTGGGTTTTCCGATAAACCGAGTGGAGAAAATCGGTTATATCCAAAAGCTATTGGAACAGGAAAAATCCGAATTACCACCCGAAGAAAAAACGGAAGCTCTTGCCGTTCCTATTAATGACCGTCATAATTTCCGTATTACCGATGACACCATCGGTGTCGGCGGAGCAAAAGAAAAGTTCCGTAACAATATGGCGGCAATCAACCTGCTGCACGAGCTTGAAATCGAAAACCGCCTTGCCACACCCGAAGAACAGGAAGTCCTATCTCGGTATGTCGGTTGGGGCGGTCTTTCTATGGCATTTGATGAACACAATGCGGCGTGGGCGGAGGAATTTAAGGAGCTATATGCCAGCCTATCCCCAGAGGAATACCGTGCCGCTATGGAGTCAACGCTGACCGCTTTTTATACGCCGCCTGTTGTTATCAAGGCGATGTATGACGCACTTGACCGCCTGGGCTTTTCACAGGGAAATATCTTGGAGCCGTCCTGCGGGACAGGCAATTTCTTTGGTCTGCTTCCCGAAAGTATGCAAAACAGCAAGCTCCACGGCGTGGAAATCGACTCTCTCACAGGCAGGATTGCAAAGCAGCTCTACCAAAAAGCGAACATTGCTATTGAGGGCTTTGAGAAAACAAATCTCCCAGACGACCATTTTGATGTAGTCCTCGGCAATGTGCCTTTTGGGGAGATAAGGGTCAATGACAGCCGATACAACGCCCAGAAATTTCTCATACACGACTACTTTTTTGCAAAGGCTCTGGATAAAGTCCGTGCCGGCGGCGTTGTGATGTTCATTACCTCAAAGGGTACGATGGATAAAGCAAGTCCAGAGGTACGCAAGTATATTGCTCAGAGAGCCGAGCTTTTAGGTGCTATCCGTCTGCCAGACAACACCTTTAAGGCAAACGCTGGCACGGAGGTCACGAGCGATATTCTTATCTTGCAAAAGCGTGACCGAGTGATGGATATAGAGCCAGACTGGGTACACCTTGATACGGACGGAAACGGTGTTACGATGAACAGATATTTTGTCGAACACCCCGAAATGGTGTTGGGTGAAATAAAGATGGAAAGCACACGCTTTGGTACTTTTGAGCCTGTTTGTAAAGCACGTAAGGATATACCACTTTCCGAGCTTCTGTCCAATGTAGTTCAGAGGATAAACGGCGAAATCCCAGAGCTTGATAATGGGGTTGATGAAATCTCCGATGAGCAGGAGCTTTCCGTTCCTGCTGACCCGAATGTGCGTAATTTCTCTTTTACTCTGGTGGACGGCAAGGTTTATTTCCGAGAGAACGACCGTATGCAACCTGCTTCTGTGTCGATGACCGCAGAAAACCGTATCAAAGGGCTTATCCAAATCCGTGACTGTGTGCGTAAGCTCATTGAGTATCAGACCGAGGATTACCCAGAGGAAATGATATGCACCGAGCAGGAAAACCTCAACCGTCTGTATGATGCCTATACCGCAAAATACGGTCTAATCAACAGCCGAGGAAATTATCTTGCTTTTGCTTCAGACGAGAGCTACTTCCTTTTATGTTCTCTGGAGGTGCTTGATGATGAGGGCAACTTCAAACGGAAAGCGGATATGTTCACGAAGCGGACTATTAAGCCCCATCGAGAAGTAACTTCGGTTGAAACAGCAAGTGAAGCCCTTGCCCTCTCTATCGGGGAGAAAGCCCGTGTTGATTTGCCTTATATGGAGCTGCTCACAGGCAAAACGCAGGCTGAGCTTGTGCAGGATTTACAAGGTGTTATCTTCAAAGTACCGAACTGTGAGCCTGTTTCCTATGTAGCCGCAGACGAGTATCTGTCGGGAAATGTCCGCAACAAGCTGACGGTTGCGGAGCTTGCTGCGAAGAATGACCCAGAGCTTGCAGTCAATGTGGATGCCTTGAAAAAGGTCATTCCCAAAGACCTCTCGGCGGCGGAAATCTCTGTCCGTCTGGGTGCGACTTGGATACTGCAGGAAGATATACAGCGGTTTGTGATGGAGCTTTTAACTCCGTCAAGCTATGCCGCAGGAAGATTAAAGGTACGATACACCCCGATAAACGGAGACTGGTTCATAGAGAATAAAAGCTCCGATATGGGGAATGTAAAGGCGGACAGCACCTATGGTACGAAAAGGGCTTCCGCCTATCGTATTATTGAGGACACCTTAAACCTGCGTGACACCCGTATCTTTGATTATGTGTATGACGAACACAGCAATAAAAAAGCGGTGTTCAATGCAAAGGAAACCACGGCGGCACAGGCGAAGCAGGAAGTCATCAAGCAGGCGTTTCAGGATTGGATATGGAAAGACCCAGAACGGCGAAACCGCCTTGTCCGTTATTACAACGACACTTTTAACTCTGTGCGACCCCGTGAGTATGACGGAAGCCATATCACTTTTGGAGGTATCAGCCCAGAAATCACACTAAGACCCCATCAAGTCAACGCCATCGCCCATATCCTTTATGGCGGTAATACACTCCTTGCCCATAAGGTGGGAGCAGGAAAAACCTTTGAAATGGTAGCCGCTGCACAGGAAAGCAAACGGCTCGGCTTATGCCAGAAGTCAATGTTTGTTGTGCCAAATCATCTTGTCGGTCAGTGGGCTTCTGAGTATCTGCGGCTTTATCCGAGTGCGAATATCCTTGTCACGACCAAACAGGATTTTGAAACGGGAAACCGCAAGAAGTTCTGCGGCAGGATTGCCACAGGCGACTATGACGCAGTCATTATCGGGCATTCGCAGTTTGAAAAAATCCCGATGAGCATAGAACGCCAGAGGGAGCAGTTGGAAAAGCAGCTTGATGATATTGAGCGTGGCATTGACGATGTGCAGGCTTCCAAAGGCGAGCAGTTCACGGTCAAACAGTTAATGAAAACCCGAAAGGCAATCAAGACAAAACTCGAAAAGCTCAACGACACTAAGCGTAAGGATACGGTCATCGACTTTGAACAGCTCGGCGTTGACAGGCTTTTCATTGATGAGAGCCATTTTTACAAGAATTTGTACCTCTACACCAAGATGCGGAATGTGGGCGGTATCGCCCAGACCGAAGCCCAGAAATCAAGCGACCTCTTTATGAAATGCCGCTATCTGGACGAAATCACGGGCAACCGTGGCACGGTTTTCGCAACGGGTACGCCTGTCAGCAATTCAATGGTTGAGCTGTACTCTGTTCAGAGGTACTTGCAGTATGATACCCTTGCACAGAACGGTTTACAGCATTTTGATAGTTGGGCTTCCACCTTTGGAGAAACGGTTACAGCTCTGGAATTAGCACCCGAAGGCACAAATTACCGAGCCAAGACGAGGTTTGCCAAGTTCTATAACCTGCCAGAGCTGATGCAGATGTTCCGTGAGGTGGCGGATATTCAGACCGCCGATATGCTAAAACTCCCCGTGCCAAAGGTCAATTACCACAATATTAAGACCAAGCCGAGCGAGATACAGACCGAAATGGTAGCTTCCCTTGCGAAGCGGGCTGAGAAAGTCAGGGCAAGGCTTGTCGAGCCGAACATCGACAATATGCTCAAGATAACCAATGACGGGCGGAAACTGGCTCTTGACCAGAGAATGATTGACCCGATGCTGCCAGATGACCCAGACAGTAAAGTCAATGCCTGCGTGGATAATGTGTACCGTATCTGGGAGGAACACGCCGATACCAAAGCGACACAGCTTGTGTTCTGCGACCTGTCCACCCCGAAAAATGACGGTACTTTCAATGTCTATGACGATATGAGGGAGAAACTGATAGCCCGTGGTATCCCTGCGGAGCAGATATGCTTTATTCACGAAGCGACCACCGATGCACAGAAAAAAGAGTTGTTCGGCAAGGTCAGAAGCGGCGAAGTCCGTGTGCTGTTCGGCTCTACTCCTAAGATGGGAGCAGGTACGAATGTGCAGGACAGGCTCATAGCAATCCATAACCTTGATTGTCCGTGGCGTCCTTCCGACCTTGAACAAAGGCAGGGGCGTATTGAAAGGCAGGGCAATATGTTCCCAGAGGTGGAGGTTTACCGCTATGTGACTGAGCAAACTTTTGATGCCTACCTCTATCAGTTGGTGGAGAGCAAGCAGAAATTTATCAGCCAGATAATGACGAGCAAAAGCCCTGTCCGTTCTGCTGAAGATGTGGACGAGGTTGCCCTGTCCTTTGCGGAGGTTAAAATGCTTGCCACAGGCGATGCCCGTTTTAAGGAAAAGATGGATTTGGATATACAGGTATCAAAGCTTCGAGTGTTAAAGCAGAGTTATCTTTCCGAACATTACGACCTTGAGGACAGGGTGCTGAAATACTATCCCCAGACCATTAAGGAGTATGAGGAACGCATTGCAGGCTATGAAAATGATGCAGCTCTTGCCGAGCAGCACAAGCCGCAGGGTGAGGATAAGTTCTGCCCGATGACCCTAAAAGGTATGACCTACACCGAAAAGGCAGACGCAGGCGAGATGCTCCTTGCAATCTGCAAGGATTATCCGATGTCTGCACCCACAGAAATTGGAAGCTACCGAGGTTTCCGAATGGAGATTTATTATGATACGGTCAACGCCCATTATTGTATGAATCTTTGCGGAAAGGCAAAGCACAAGGTTGATTTAGGTGCTGATGCCCTCGGAAATCTGACCCGAATTGAGAACGAGCTGTCAAAGCTCTCTGCCAGACTGGAAGCTGCCAAGACCAAAAAGGCGGAAACTATCGCACAGCTTGAAACCGCAAAGGAGGAAATCAAGAAGCCTTTTGCCTTTGAAGATGAGTTGAAAGAAAAAGCGGAACGGCTGAACGCTCTTAACATTGAGCTGAATCTAAATGAAAAAGATACTTCCGTTATGGATACCGAGCCAGAGCAGACAGAAGAACAGCCCGAAAGAAAATGTGCAAGTCGGGAGAGATAATGCGGTTTGCATATTTGTATTGCTGATTTCTGGGAAGTATAATAGGTGTAGATTAGTAAATGTCGGAGGTGAAAGGTGTGCTTGATAATTTCAGATTTGAAACCTTTGTTGATGTGCATAGCAACATCTTTGCTGAATATCTAAGCTCCGTTATCGCAAAGCTGCCCAAAGAAAATCCAGAATACCGTTCCATAGAGGAAAGGATAGAGGAACTCTACAAGGAGTATCCAAAAGTGATGGAGGCTCTGGATACGGAAAAGCCGAGCGATTTATCCGAGCAGGAGTGTAAGGCTTTGATAAAAGTTTTGGAGCTTCGGAACAGGCTCAGCGATATGCAGCAGGAAGCAATCTATTTCAGAGGGTGCTATGACAGCGTTGGGTATCTCAAAAAGGCAGGAATTTTATAACCGAGAATGGGCGGCATTGGCGTTAAGCTGATGCCGTCTTTTCATATGGGTATTATATGGAGTTTTCCGTAGGAAACTGATATAATTATAAAAACGAGAGGAGATAAAATATGGTCAATAATGTGTTTGTTCAGTGTAATGCTTGTAAAATGAAGATAAATCTTCGTGCTCAAATTGGATTATTTGATATTCCTTTTCATGTCCGTTGCCCCAAGTGTCATTCTACTATATATGGAAAAGTTTTTGTAGAAGATAATAATATCAATGTTGAAAATGCTGATATTGTACAATGTGATGATGAGGAATTTTACTCAGTTGAATTATCAGCCGAATTCCCTACCAGAAAAGCCACCCACAAAAAACTAAATGAAATTGAGCTTTCTCCATATATGCGAAATCTTTTACTTTACGGGAGTAATGAAAAGGCAATAGAGGAAACGCAAAAAACCATATATTTTGCTAATTTTGTTAAGTCTGGATTGAGTGAGATGAAACAAAATTTTGAGTTATTTTGGAATAACCAAGATAGGATACTCTTTGCAAGGGTTACGGACATGATTAAACAGTACCCGTATATTCCTTTTTCAGAAGTAAAAAACAACTTTGATGCGGCAGTAGCTTTACACCAACTTTTGCTCACCACAACAGGCATTTCAATCATTATTGGCAAAGATACTTTAGGAGAGTATACGAAAATAGGACAATTAGTAATTGAGGATAGAAATTATCTTACCCAGATTAGCGAATTTATTGCTAACAGCAAGATTGATTTCAATAGCATTGAAACAAAAGGATTCAAACTAATTGAGTTATTTGCTAAGGTATATGAGCAATTAATTCCCGTAATAGCTCTAAAAAATGGAGATTGTCTTGAAAATGTTGATAAAAATCAATTTGGCATTATGACCGCTAATTTTGATGAGCTGACAGACTTTTATGCCAAAAGTTATGAGTGGATATTTGATAATCTTAAAGTGATTTTGGGACTTAATAACATTTTTGTTCGGAATGATTCAACAAAGTGTGTTAATGGCAAGACCTATCAAGATTTTATTAGGGAATCTAACGGAAATAAAATGAAAAATGGATATGTAGACGAAAAAGAACCATTTGGCAAACCTATTAGTAGTTTGAACAACCGAGTTAGAAACGCCATCCAGCATTTTGATAGTGATATTGATTATGAAACACAATTGATTACTTTCAAAGATAGAAATAAGTCCGTTGATTTGTATTTAATAGATTTTGCGGATTTATGTATAGAAAATTTCCGCATTATATTTTATGTATTAGAGTTAGTATATAACTTGAGAAAAATAGATTTTATACAAAAGGGGATTGCTCCGAGTTTTGTTGCCAGTAAAATAAGAGTGGATAAGCAACAGCAAAAGAAAAAGAAAATCGGAAGAAACGAACCTTGTCCGTGTGGTAGTGGAAAAAAATATAAGCGATGCTGCGGGAAATGATTAGTTTATGTTATAAGTTTAAAAATAGTTAAAAGCACGAATTTTGTGAAAATGACTAATAAAATTGGCAGGAGGATACTACATGCAAGAAAAAGATTTCAAAAAGTTGCTTATTGACACTGTTAAGATTAGCGACCACCCAGACAAAGAAAAAATTATTAATTTACTTAGATTAGTAACGATACACTATGAGCAGACAGGAGAATTTACATATCACCTATGGAATCATTATAAGGAATATATTTACCTTTGCATTATTCCAGATAAACTCATTGAACTTAAATCATATAGCGACTATTTATGTGATATCTGTTATGAAATATATCCGCCCAATGATGATTATGAACTTTTTGGTGTGGAGATAAAGCCAGGAGCATTGCCTAACGATGAAGAAATAAGCCAAGAGATATTATTTGAAGATATACAGCACCAGATAATTGATGAGATTAAGGCGGCAAAATATCTTATTTGGATTGCAATGGCTTGGTTTACCGACCCAGCCATTTTCAATGAGCTTAAGAAGAAAAAACGGCAAGGGCTAAATATCCAGATTGTTATAGATGATAATGATAAAAATAGGAATGCTTCATTTAATTTAGATGAAAATTTTGAAGTATACTGGGTGTCTATTGAATCACTTTACAAAAATATAATGCACGATAAGTTTTGTATTATTGATTTACAAACAGTTATTCATGGGACTTTTAATTGGACACGGGCAGCACAATATAATAAAGAAACAATTAGTATTGATAAGAACCGTGAAACAGCTGAAAAATTTGCAGATGAATTTATGAAGCTCAAGAAGAAAGAAAAATTTAATTGGTAACTTACATAGCCGAGAGGTTTTCATTTAACGAAAGCCCCTCGGCTTTTTCTATTTCTGGAGGTGATTTTATCCATTGAGAACTAACCGACCCTATGTGCAGATTGACCCAGATGTGCTTGAACGGGTACGGCAGATTGATTTGTTATCCTATCTGCGTGAGTTTGAGCCGAGCAATCTCGTTAAGGTCAAAGGCACAAGCAATGTGTACTGTACAGCAGAACACGACAGCTTAAAGATTTCCAACGGCAAATGGTATTGGTGGTCGAGAGGTTTCGGCGGCTATTCTGCCCTCGACTATCTCATCAAGGTCGAGGAATATGACTTCGTAGAAGCCGTGGAAATTCTCACGGGACAGACGATGGCGGAATGGAAGCCACCCCCTGCTCCCAAGAAAGATAAACCGAAAGTCCTGCTCCAGCCGCCAAAAAATAAGGATTGTAACAGAGTGATACAGTATCTTTTCGGGCGTGGTATTGACTATCAGCTCATACAGGAGTGTATCTCAGACGGCACGCTTTATGAGAGTGCCGACTATCACAACGCCGTTTTTATTGGCAAAGATGAAAGCGGAACGCCCAAGTATGCGGCTCTTAGAAGTACGCTCGGCAGCACTTTCAAACAGGACGCATCGGGCAGCGACAAGCGGTATTCGTTCCGACTTCTGGCAAGAGAGCCGACAGATACCGTGCATTTATTTGAAGCCGCCATTGATTTATTGTCCTACGCCACCTACCTCAAGTGCGAGGGGAAGGACTACCGTGCGGAAAACCTGCTCTCCCTGTCGGGCGTGTATCAGCCAAAAAAGGAGATTTCCGAGAGCAAAATCCCTGTTGCCCTCTCCACCTACCTGCGGGAAAACCCGCCAATCAAGACCATTATCCTGCACTTGGACAATGACAAGACAGGCAGGCTATGTACTGCCGCCTTAACAGAATTACTGAAAAAGGACTACCAAATCGTTGACGCCCCGCCGCCTGTCGGAAAAGATGTCAACGATTTTTTAATGTCCTATCTGGGGCTTGCAAGGCAGAAGCCCGCCCGTGAAAGGAGGGATGCCCGTTGATTGTATAGCAGATTTTCAAGAAGAAAGACAGCCAGACCAACAAAAATTTAAGAATGAAAGCGAGGAATTAACCATTGAAAAAGTATGATGTGACGCTCACAGGACACTATGAAAAGACCATTTCCGTCTATGCCGACAGCCCCGAACAGGCGGCGGAGAAAGTCAAAATCGTTCTCTTTGATACCGACCTTATCGAGTTTTCTGATGAGGATTTTGTATGCGGCGAAGCCGATATTCAGGACGCTGACGAGTATGATGAGGACGGTTGTGAAGAAAATGCAGACGAGGATGGAGATATGGAGGACGCCTGCTGTTCGGACTGTCCGTACTACTGCCCGATGTGTGGAGAATGTATGTATGAGGACGAGGATTAAGCAATGTCTTACCAAGCACTGAATTTGGTTAGCCAAATTCGCTTGTTAGGGGGCAGCCCCTAATACCCCGTGAGAACAGAAAGGAGTTCAAGAATGAGTGAGTTCTTATTATTCATTATCGGCACAATGCTCGGCGGTCTGTTCGGCGTTGTGTGTATGTGCTGCTTGCAGATAAACAGACTTTCCGAGAGAAAGGAAGAGGACAATGCGAAAAAGAAATGTGCAGATACTTTTCCGTCTGACTGAGGAGGAAGCCGAACACCTTAATGAGCTTGTGCGGAAATCGGGTCGCTCAAAAGAAGCCTTTTTAAGAGAAATGGTAAGGGGCTATCAGCTCTGCGAAAAGCCCGACCCAGAGTTCTATAAAATGATGCGTGAGCTGTCCGCTATTGGCAACCGTATCAATCAGCTTGCGGTTAAGGCAAACGCCCTCGGCTTTGTGGATACCCCGATGCTCCGTGAGGAAGCAAGGAAGTGGCACGAATTTCAGATTGACATTCGCAAAAGGTATCTGCTTCCACGCAGGTCATCGTAATGGCGGTCTGCGAGATATGGGATGTGCGTGGCAGGCTCGACCATCCAATCGACTATGCCGAAAATCCTGCAAAGACCGCCAATCCCAAATACACCGAAGCCGACCTGCAGGCGATGGTCGATGTAATGGAGTACGCTACTAATAAGAATAAGACCGAGCAGCGTTTCTTTGTCACAGGTGTAAATTGTGACCCGACCACCGCCAGAGATGAAATGATGATTACCAAAGCGGGATGGAGCGACACGAGTGAGATTGTCTGCTATCACGGCTTCCAGAGCTTCAAGCACGGTGAGGTTACGCCAGAGCAGGCACACGAGGTCGGCGTTAAACTTGCCGAGCGAATGTGGGGCGACAGGTTTCAGGTCATTGTCGCCACCCACCTAAATACCGACTGCCTGCATAATCACTTTGTCGTGAACTCTGTTTCTTTTGCGGACGGTATGCACTACCACGACAACAAAGCAAATCTGCGGCTGCTCCGCCAGCGTTCCGATGAGCTTTGCCGTGAGTATGCCTTGTCTGTCATCGAACACCCAAGCGGCAAGAAAAAGCCCTACGCCCTTTACCAAGCCGAAAAGCAGGGGCGACCCACGAGGGATAATGTTGCCAGACAAGCGGTGGATGAAGCTATCAGCAAATCATTTACGCTGAAAGACTTTGACCGCCAGTTGGCAGAAATGGGCTACCGCATAAACTTTGACCCCGACCGCAAGTATTGGACGATTATCGGCAAGGGCTGGCAAAGACCCAAGCGGCTTTATAAGCTTGGAGAGGAATACACCAATGACAGGATTATGGAGCGTATCAGCGAAAATTCCTATGCGGTCAAATTCCAGAGCTTCTCAGAGCCACAGCCGCAGGTCAAGGTCTATCGGGTCAAAGGCTCATTGAAGAATGCCAAGAAAATGGGCGGCTTGCGTGGGCTGTATCTCCATTACTGCTACAAGCTCGGTATCCTGCCAAAAGGCAGAAAACAAAATTATGCACGGCTTCATTATCTCCTAAAGGACGACCTTATGAAGATGGAAGCCATCACACTGGAAACAAGGTTGCTTTGCCGCAATCACATTGATACGGCGGAGCAGCTTTGTTCATATAAAGGCTCTCTGGAAACGGAGATGTCTGCCCTGCTTCAGAAGCGAAAGGAGCTTTACTCCAAATCCCGCAGGATAAGCGGTGAAGAAAAGGAAGCGGTCAAGGCGGAGCTTTCCGATATTTCGGGACGGCTGAAAATTATCCGAAAGGAGGTCAGAATGTGCGAGGGCATCGCCGCCCGTAGTGATACCCTCAAAGAAAAATTGCAGACGATACGGGCAGACGAAAACGAACAGCAAAGAAAGGAGCTGATGAAGAATGAACACAGGCGGCGAAGCGGCAGAACAAATCGTCCGAATCAGCTTGGAGGGCTTTGAGGTCGCTGCCAAAATCACAGGTGCAGGTGCGAAGAACATCGCTATCCTGTTGTATTCCATTCTCAAAGAAGAAAAGAAAACCAAGGGCAAAGCAAGGCTGACGTGCATGCTCCGTTCTGGTAAGGAGTTGAAAGTCTTTACCGTCAAAAGCGGCGACTTAAAGAAGTTCACGCAGGAAGCAAAAAAATACGGTGTGCTTTACTGCGTTCTCACAGACAGGAAAAACAAAGACCCCAATGCGGAGGTCGATGTCATCGCCCGTGCCGAGGACGCATCGAAAATTAGCCGTATCGTGGAACGCTTTAATCTTGCTTCGGTGGATACCGCTTCTATTGTGACGGAAGCCGAGAAATCCAAAGATGCAAAGGACGGTCAGCCAGAGCCAGATATTGGTGTGCAGGAAAAGGCGGAGAAAGATAAGCTGCTTGACGAGCTTCTGGGCAAGCCTGTCCAGAAGGAGGAAAACGCCCCAAACCCCTCGGTGGCAAAGACAGAAAAATCCCCTCAGTCCGAGCCTACCTCAGAGCAGCCAAAGAAGTCCGCAGAGGGGGCTACTATGACTAAGGAGAAACCTTCTGTCAGAGAGGAACTGTGGAAAATCAAGGAGAGCCGCAAGGAGCAGGAAGCAGAGATTGGCACTTCCGCCCTGGACAAAAGCGGAGCTTACGACAGGGCGAAAAGTGCTAACAGGAAAACGGAGCATAAACAGCCCCAGAGAAAGAAAAAGAAACCAAAATCCAAAGAAACGAGGTAAACAGCTATGAGTATTTACGATGTATTCAGCGGCGGCAACAGACCTTTTGATAAAGAGGAATGGGTTGCCGCAAAGCAGGCACAGCGGAAAGAAGCCTATGAGCTGATTGACAATACCTGCTCTGAAATGATGGCAAGCGGCGACAGCTTCCGCCAGTATCTTGATGTGCAGGGTCGCTTTGACCGCTACTCCGTGGCTAACGCTATTCTGGTGTCAGCACAGATGCCCGAAGCAACGCAGCTTAAAGAGTACAGCAAATGGAAAGCGAACCGTGTCTATGTGAACAAGGACGCACAGAAAATCATTATCCTTGAGCCGAGCAAGGAATACACCCGTGAGAACGGGACAAAGGGCGTCTCCTACAATGCCAAAGTGGTTTATGACATTTCTGAAACCTCGGCAAAGGACAGGCGGCAGGAACAGGAGCCGAAATCCATGCGTGAGCTTGTGTCAGCTCTGATTGATGCAAGCCCTGTACCCTGTGTTCCTGTCGATGAGCTTGAACTGCCTGCCTATTATGACAGCTCTCAGCAGACTATTTTTGTCAAGAAAGGGCTTTCCGAGGAAGTGCTGTTCGTGAGTATGGCAAAAGAAGTGTCGGCGGCGGTCTATGACTTTAAGTACAACGAGAGCCGTGATGCTTCCGATTTCAAATCCTTCTGTGTTGCCTATATGGTAAGCTCCCGTTACGGTGTGGATACCAGAGGTTTTGACTTTTCCAGACTTCCCAGGGAGTATGCGGAAATGGATACGCAGGCGTTCAAAGGAGAGCTTGGCACGATGCGTGATGTTCTGGGCGAAATCCAGAGCGATATGTATAAGAGTATGGAGAAGAACAAGCCTGCAAAGAACAAAGAGCAGGAACGCTAATTGGAGGTGCAGACTATGAGAGAGGAACGATACCATATCGCACTTGATAAGTACGATAAGAATATCGTCATCAACGCCTTAAACACCCTGCGTACAAGGCAGTTACAGGAGGAACGCCCCACCGAGCCTGTTGACGAGCTGATAAGCAAGGTGGCACACGCTCCGACAAAAAAGGTTAAGGTCGTGCATTGCAGGTGCAATGAGGAACGATGACCAGAAAATGAGCCTAATCCTTTCTGTCTGCGGCATACTTCCTGTCGTATGGCTTGCCCTGCTGACAGCACCCTATGTCAGCGGTGGTCTTGTAGAGATTATCCGAGGTCTGCCTGTGGCGATGGGCAATCCGTTTGAAATAATGGTATGTGAGGACAGTGCAAAGACTGTCCTTATTTTTTTACTTGCCTACGCTATGGGCATCGGCGTTTATTTCTCTACACGCAGGAATTACCGCAGGCGTGAGGAACACGGCTCTGCGAAATGGGGCAACGCAGGTGCTTTGAATAAGAAGTACCGAGATAAAGACCCGTCAGCCAATAAGCTCTTGACCCAGAATGTCCGTATCGGGTTGGACGGGAAAAAGCACCGCAGGAATCTGAACATTTTAGTATGCGGTGGCTCTGGTGCGGGTAAAACAAGATTTTTCTGCAAGCCAAATGCTATGCAGTGCAACACATCTCTTGTAATACTCGACCCAAAGGGCGAAATCGTCCGTGATATTGGCGGTCTGTTGGAAAATAAAGGCTATGAGGTGCGTGTGCTTGACCTTATCAATATGCACCGCAGCCATTGTTACAATCCCTTTGTCTATCTGCGGAACGATAACGATGTTCAGAGGTTGGTAACAAACTTGTTTAAGGCGACCACGCCGAAAGGCTCACAGTCGCAAGACCCGTTCTGGGATACGGCGGCAAGTATGCTGCTTCTGGCTCTGGTATTTTATCTGAAATATGAAGCACCGCCAGACGAGCAGAATTTCCCGATGGTTATGGAGCTGCTCCGTGCAGGCGAAGCCCGAGAGGACGATGACAGCTATGTAAGCCCTCTGGATGAGCTGTTTGACCGTTTGGAAATGGTAAACCCAGAGCATATCGCCCTAAAGTATTACAGGGATTATCACAGTGGTAGTGCAAAGACCTTAAAGAGTATCCAGATAACCCTTGCCGCAAGGCTTGAAAAATTCAATCTGGAGAGCCTTGCAGGGCTTACCGCCACCGATGAGCTTGACCTGCCAAGTCTGGGAGAAAAGAAGGTCGCTCTGTTCGCTCTGATACCAGACAACGACACAAGCTTTAATTTCCTTGTCAGTATCCTTTATACCCAGCTCTTTCAGCAGCTTTTTTATCTGGCAGACCACAAGTACGGCGGAAGCCTGCCTGTGCATTGCCATTTCATAATGGACGAATTTGCGAATGTTTCATTGCCTGATGACTTTGATAAAATCCTGTCCGTTATGCGTTCCAGAGGGGTATCGGTATCCATTATCCTGCAAAATCTGGCACAGCTCAAAGCTCTTTTTGAAAAGCAATGGGAAAGCATTGTCGGCAACTGCGTGCGCCCAGAAGTCGCCAGCGCATTATAAATTCGGCGGCGTGGTATTTATGGAATACTGCCTTTAGCAAGCAGTAGGTAAAAGTATCAAGTGATGAAAAATCACAGCCTATTATTCTACAACTTATCCGAGAGGGGAAACCCGAAGGGGAGTGTAGCATGTTGTCGCTTTTGTCAATGGATAAAAGCCTGAATGATAAGATACTAATCCTGTGTATCTGAAAATTCAAGAATAAAAATTCGTGTATGAGGTACAAAGCTAAACTGCCTGAACGATAGCCAGAGTGGGGGAATCCGCACTCCGCATACGAAAAGGATTGAAACGTATGCTATTCCATGTTGGTTTCATTTCGCAGTTATGAAAGCAAGCGATACTCATGGAAGGACAACCGCAAGACAGCGGGTAAATGGCGAAAGTCGGTGCCGACAACACGAAACGCTAATTCCATAAATACTAACTGGGGATGACCTAAACCTGGTAACGGGCATGGTCACACAGCTCCCATAGTAGTCTGAGACGTTAATGACGTTCACATGGCGAAGGGGAGCAGCTTATTTACTAATACGATATGAAAGGACGGTGCGAGAGGCATTGAGAAATCCAATCCAAGTATTAAGTAGTTTGACGGAAAAGTCAAAGAATGAATCTTACAGGTTTCAAAGATTATATCGGAATCTGTACAATCCAGAGTTCTATTGGCTTGCATATAAAAACATATATGCAAACACAGGCAGTATGACTGCCGGTGCAGATGGAACTACTATTGATGGCATGAGTGACGAAAGAATCCAAAGGATTATTGAATCCATGCGAGATAAAAGTTACCTGCCAAAACCTGCACGCAGAGAATATATTGCTAAGAAAAACAGTAATAAAAAGCGTCCGTTGGGAATCCAGTCGGGCAATGACAAACTGGTGCAGGAAGTAGTGAAGATGATTTTAGAAAGCATTTATGAGCCTGTGTTTAAGAAAACATCTCATGGGTTCAGACCAAACAAAAGCTGTCAGACAGCATTATACCAGATACAGAAAACCTTTACGGGAACGAACTGGTTTGTTGAGGGCGATATACACGCCTGCTTCGACAGTTTTAATCACCACACAATCATCAGATTGCTGAGAAAACGTATTGATGATGAAATGTTTCTACAACTCATCTGGAAATTTCTAAAAGCAGGCTATATGGAGCAATGGACGTACAATCGGACATACAGCGGAGTACCGCAGGGTTCAGGTGTCAGTCCAGTGCTTGCAAATGTGTACCTTCACGAATTAGATAAATTTATGGAGGAATATGCACAGAAATATAACCGAGGAAAGAAGAAACAAATGAACTCCGACTACAAGAAAGTTGTCAAAAAGGCATCCTATTATAGATGTATGGGCAAAAAGAAGTGGGCGGATTTATCTCCAGAAGAACGCTGGGAACGCAATAAACATTTGAAAATGCTTGAAAAGCAAACACGACAGCTAACTCCGACCGAACCTTTGGATGAGACGTATAAACGGATTCAGTACACCCGATACGCTGATGATTTCATCATTGGAGTAATTGGGAGCAAAGCGGACGCAGAACAGATGAAAGCTGACGTCGGCAGATTTCTCAGGGAAGAACTGGATTTGGAAATGTCCGAAACCAAAACCAAAGTTACGCATACAGGAGACAGAGCCAGATTTTTAGGCTATGACATTACGGTATCCAGAAGTCAGGATTTAAAGAAATCCGCAGGAGGATACAAAATCAGAAGCAATGCAGGAGTGGTGAAATTACTTGTACCCAGAGAAAAATGGGTGGGAAAGTTACTGGAATATCATGCAATCAAAATCAAGATTAACGAAAACGGAAAAGAAAGATTTGTAGCCCTACACAGAGGAAAACTGGTAAATCAAAGCGATATAGAGATTCTGGCAAGATATAATGCGGAAGTTCGTGGACTTTACAACTATTATGCCATAGCAAATGATTCCTTCAAGATAGGAAGATTTGCCAATCTTATGAAGTACAGTATGTACAAGACATTTGCCTGTAAGTATAAAACAAATGTTCACGAAATCAAGCGCAGATATTGTGTTGGAGGTCTGTTTACAATCGCATACGATACCAGAGCAGGAAGGAAAATCACGACCTTTTACAGAGACGGGTTTAAGCGAAAAGAATCAGCTACGAAGTTTGACAATGTGAGCGAGCTTCCGCAGTTCTCAAAATACGCTAAAACCAACACTCTGAAACAGAGAGTGGAACGCCATACCTGTGAACTTTGTGGAAAGGATTGCAGAAATCTGGAAATCCATCAAGTAAAGAAACTAAAAGACTTAAAGGGCAATGCGGAGTGGGTACTCCTTATGCGCAAAAGGAGACGGAAAACTCTTGTGGTATGCCCTGAATGTCATAAACTGATTCATTCTTAATACCGTAAATATAATAAGCGGAAAGCCGTATACATCGAGAGGTGTACGTGCGGTTTGGGAGGGAGGGGACGCAAGTCCTGCAAAGGATGAGCTGAACCTTACCTCATGATGAGTTTCTGTATCTGGGCGGCAACGAGCAAAGCACCCACAAATATGTGTCAGAGCTTTTGGGCAAGGAAACCATTGATACCAACACCTACGGCAAGAGTGAGGGGCGGAGTGGCAGTTACTCTACCAACTATCAAATATCGGGACGTGAGCTGATGACCCCAGACGAAGTGCGTATGCTTGATAACCGTTACGCACTTCTTTTTGTGCGTGGGGAACGCCCCGTTATGGACTTCAAGTATGACATCTTGAAGCACCCGAATGTGAAGCTGACGGCTGACGGAGGGCAACCGCCGTATATCCACGGAGAGCCTACGCAGGCTGTCGCAACTCTTGTGTTTGACAGTGATATTCCAGATAACGCCGTGAGCGTGAAAGCTGTCAGCACTTCCTATGAGCTTCTGTCCGATGAGGACTTGGAAGAAATATTCAATTTATAAGGAGGATTTACCCTATGAAACTTTTTAAGAAGAATGAGAACAAGAAAACCACGAAGCTGCCGATGGCTGGAAAGGTTAAGAAAGGCTTCCGCTATTACTGTATGGCTGTTATGGCAATGACCTTTGTGCTTGGTACTTCCGTAACCGCCTTTGCTGCCAATGACCCTATTCAGGTAGTCAACAATCTGTCCGATTTCATTTTCGGTCTGGTGAGGGCTGTCGGTATGATTATGCTCGGCTTTGGTATCGTGCAGATTGGTCTTTCCCTCAAATCCCACGACCCGTCCCAGAGAGCTAACGGATTTTTGACCCTTGCAGGCGGCGTTGTCATTACCTTCGCAAAGGAAATCTTGACTCTTATCACAGGCTAAGATAACAGACTGACACAAAAAGATAACGGGAGCAGATCCGCCGAGTGCGGAACTCGCTCCCGTTATCTAATATCATCAAGGAGGTGGTCAAATGTCTGATAACTGGGTGGTACAGAATTTAGAGAACGCCCTAAACACTTGGAATGAGAAATTAGCCGAGATATGGCAGCTCATTACCCAATCCCCAGAGAACTTTAAGGGCGGCACGATATGGAATGTCATCGTGGATATTCACGGTGCGATGCAGGCTATCGGACTTGCCCTGCTCGTGCTGTTCTTTGTTGTGGGTGTAATGAGAACCTGTGGAAATTTTGCAGAAGTCAAGCGACCAGAGCAGGCATTAAAATTGTTTATCCGCTTTGCCATTGCCAAAGGTGCAGTGACCTACGGATTAGAACTGATGATGGCTCTGTTTAAGATTGTGCAGGGTATGATTTCCACGATTATGAATGCCGCAGGCTTTGGCTCGGCACAGCAGACAGTGTTGCCGCAGGAAATCGTGACAGCCGTTGAAGATTGCGGATTTTTTGAGAGTATCCCGCTATGGGCGGTCACGCTGATAGGCGGACTGTTTATTACGGTGCTGTCATTCATAATGATTATGTCGGTATACGGCAGGTTTTTCAAGCTGTATATCTATACTGCCATAGCACCCGTACCCCTTTCCGCTTTTGCGGGAGAGCCGAGCCAGAGCGTCGGCAAGAGCTTCATTAAGAGCTATGCCGCTGTATGCCTTGAAGGTGCGGTTATCGTGCTTGCCGGCATTATCTTTTCCCTGTTTGCTTCTTCTCCGCCCGTAGTCAATCCCGATGCGGCTGCGGTATCTATGGTGTGGAGCTATATCGGGGAGCTTGTGTTCAATATGCTCGTCCTTGTCGGTGCGGTCAAAATGGCAGACCGTGTTGTAAGAGAAATGATGGGCTTGTAAGGGAGGTGCTATGATTGGAAGTCAAGATAAATAAGGAAATCCGTAATTATACGGAGAGTATGTTTTTTGGACTGTCCCTCAGACAGTTCATTTTTTCTGTCCTTGCCTGCGGCGTGGCGGTGGGTTTGTATTTCCTTCTCCGTCCACGGTTTGGTACGGAAACCCTCAGTTGGGTTTGTATCTTAGGTGCGTTCCCCTTTGCGGCTATGGGATTTATCAAATACAACGGTATGACCGCAGAGCAGTTTGTCTGGGCGTGGATTAAATCAGAATTTCTGATGCCGAAAAAGCTGATGTTCCTGCCAGATAATCTCTATTATGAAACGATGAAGCCGACCATTGAAGCCCACGAAAAAGGGGTGCCGACAGTACGGAAAAAGCAGAAAGGCAGGACACCGAAACCAAAGAAAACGAAAAAGAAAAATGCGAAACGCAGCAAGGAGGTAAACAATGCTGAGAACTCTTAAAAATCTGTTCAAGCAGGACAGGGAAAAGTTTGTTGTGCCGAAGTCGGTACAGAATGTTATTCCGATTAAGACAATCTGGGAGGACGGCATATTCCTTGTCGGCAGGAACAAGTACGCAAAGACCTTTAAATTTGAGGATATAAACTATGCCGTGGCAAGCCGTGAGGATAAGGAAGCGATGTTTCTTGAATACTCGGAGCTTCTTAATTCCCTCGACAGCGGTGCGACCACGAAAATCACTATCAACAACCGTCGCTTGAACAAAGCTGATTTTGAACAGACCATCTTAATTCCGATGGCTGATGACGGTCTGGATAAGTACCGTAAGGAATACAACAAAATGCTTCTGGATAAGGCGACAGGGGCTAATTCCATTGTGCAGGATAAGTATGTAACCGTATCCGTCTGCAAGAAGAATATCGAGGAAGCCCGAAACTACTTCGCCCGTGTGGGTGCTGACCTTATCGCCCACTTTAACCGTCTGGGGTCGAAGTGTATGGAACTGGACGCAGGCGACAAGCTGCGTATCTTCCACGACTTCTACCGTACAGGAGAAGAAACAGCGTTCCACTTCGATATTACCCAGACGATGCGGAAAGGTCACGATTTCAAGGATTTTATCTGCCCTGATACCTTTGAATTTGAGAGCGACTGCTTCAGAATAGGTGACAGATATGGGCGTGTGATTTTCCTAAGAGAGTATGCAGCATATATCAAGGATAATATGGTGGCGGAGCTTTGTGAGCTGAACAGGAATATGATGCTGTCCGTTGACATTATCCCTGTTCCCACGGATGAAGCCGTGCGGGAGGTGGAAAACCGTCTGCTTGGTGTGGAAACCAATATCACGAATTGGCAGAGGAAGCAGAACCAGAACAACAATTTTTCAGCCGTTATCCCCTATGATTTGGAACAGCAGCGAAAGGAAAGCAAGGAATTTCTGGACGATTTGACGACCCGTGACCAGAGAATGATGTTTGCTGTGCTGACGATGGTGCATACGGCAGATACCAAAGAGCAGCTCGACAATGATACAGAAGCTCTCTTGACTACCGCAAGAAAGCATTTGTGCCAGTTTGCGGTGCTGAAATATCAGCAGATGGACGGATTAAATACAGCCCTGCCATTTGGTGTACGGAAGATAGATGCCCTGCGTACCCTCACAACAGAGAGCCTTGCAGTGTTTATCCCGTTCCGAGTGCAGGAAATCTACCACGAAAATGGTGTGTATTACGGTCAGAATGTCATCAGCAAAAATATGATTATCGCCAACCGCAGGCAGCTCCTTAACGGCAATTCCTTTATTCTCGGTGTGTCGGGTGCAGGAAAATCCTTTACCGCAAAGGAAGAAATGACGAATATCATTCTGACCGACCCTAATGCCGATATAATCATCATTGACCCAGAGCGTGAATATTCCCCGCTTGTGAAAGCAATGCAGGGAGAGGTTATTCATATCTCTGCGACAAGTGAAAATCACATCAATGCTATGGATATAAATTCCGATTACGGTGATGGTGCAAACCCTGTCATTCTGAAATCGGAGTTTATTTTATCCCTTTGCGAACAGCTCATAGGCGGCACGAACTTGGGAGCAAAGCAGAAATCCATTATTGACCGATGTACGGCAAGCGTGTACCGCTACTATCAGCAGGGCAACTATATGGGAACGCCGCCCACCTTGCAGGACTTCCGTGAGGAACTTCTTAAACAGAACGAACCAGAAGCACAGGAAATCGCCCTTGCTATCGAATTATTTACAGATGGCTCTCTCAACACCTTTGCCAAGCACACGAATGTGGATACCCACAGCCGCCTTATCTGCTATGACATTCTGGATTTGGGTAAGCAGTTACAGCCTATCGGTATGCTTGTGGTGCTTGACAGTATCTTAAACCGTATCACTCAGAACAGAGCCAAAGGCAGAAATACCTTTATTTTCATTGACGAAATTTATCTGCTCTTTCAGCACGAATACTCTGCAAACTTTCTCTTTACCCTCTGGAAGCGTGTGCGTAAATACGGTGCGTACTGTACGGGTATTACGCAGAATGTGGACGACCTTTTGCAGAGCCATACGGCAAGGACGATGCTTGCTAACAGCGAATTTATCATTATGCTTAACCAAGCGTCTACGGACAGACTTGAGCTTGCCAAGCTCCTTAATATCTCCGACCTTCAGATGAGTTATATCACGAATGTCGGTGCAGGACAGGGATTACTCAAAGTAGGCAGCTCCCTTGTACCGTTTGTAAACAAGTTCCCACGAAATACCGAGCTTTACAAGTTGATGACGACTAAGTTCGGTGAGGTCTAAGAAAGGAGGTCTTTTATGGCTGATATTAAATTCCGTGATACGGCTCACCGTGATTTCTTTCTGGAAAATATGATGAAATGCAGAGTGAACGACTGTTATCACAGGGCGTTTTTCTATGTGATGGGTATCGCTTCGGAAACGAGGGCGAACATCAACCAGATGTTCAATTTCAAGGAGGACTGCATCGAGCCAGAGGGTATGCACGGCGGCTGGCAGACAAGTGGAACAGTCAAGGTCTGCCATCTTGCTTTTAACCTTTGGAACGGGTATGCAGAGGAAGGGCGGGAACGGTATTTCACGCCAGAGGAGTTGTTCTGCTGTGAGTTTGCTCCCTACTTTATGGAGGGTATCAAGGTCAGATACCCTGAATATTGCAGGGAGCTTCCTGCTCCCAGAAAATAGACGGAAATTTCAAGATAAGAAAGGAAAAGCCTATGAAGAATTATAAATCTATTATCTGTGTTGTAGCCGCCGTGTGCCTGTTAGGTACGGCGGCTTTTTGCGGCTTCCGCATTTATCATTACTATGCAGAGGTGGACGAGCAGACGGAAGCCTTTGAGGAGATTGCCGAGATGGTAGAGCAGGCTCCCACGGATGAAACCGTGCCAGACGATGCCCCTGTCAGCGAGGGAGAAGATGTGCTTGCCAAGTATCAGAAATTGTATTTACAGAATGAGGATATGGTGGGTTGGATTTCCATTGCCGGCACGACAATCAATTATCCTGTGATGCAGAGCAGGAACAATCCGAATTTTTATCTGAAGCACAATTTTGAAAAAGAGTACAGCGACTTAGGTACGCCTTATGTGCAGGAGAATTGTGATATTGCCGAAAGTGACAATCTGGTTATCTACGGTCATCACATCAAGGGTGGCAAGATGTTTGGAGCGTTGGAGGATTACAAGTCCAAGAGCTTCTATGAGGAACACAAGACTATTCAGTTTGATACCCTCACAGAGCAGGCAGAGTATGAAATCGTCGCCGTATTTAAGACTGTGGCGTACAGTTCTGAGGGCTTCCGATACTACGACTTTGTTGATGCGGAGAATGAGGAAGAATTTAATTCCTATGTCGGGAAGTGCAAGGAGCTTGCTTTGTATGATACAGGTGTGACCGCTGAATACGGCGACAGGCTCATTACCCTTTCCACCTGCGAATACTCCGCACAGAACGGCAGACTCGTTGTAGTGGCAAAAAAGGTTGGCTGATTTGAACGCAAATCCTCTGGGAAAGGAGGTTTTCTATGGCTGATATTAAAACCAGAGATGCGGTTAAAGGCACGATAAAGACCATAGATAAAGCCACCATAGCCAGTGAGCGTATGAAATCTGCCTATGTGGGGATAAAGGAAAAAGCGGAACAGGGATATTACGCTGATGAAAGCTCTGCCACAGAATATGCTACGGACAGGATTTCTTTTGCGGCAGACCGTGTAAAGGACGAAGGTATCCACCAGTTCAATAAGCAGGGGCAAAAGGCAGTCAAGACAACGCAGGATAATATCGGTAAGGCAAAAGATAAAATAACCGATTTCAAGCAAAGTCGGGCTGTCAAAGCAGCAGAACAGAAAGCAGCACAGAATATGTCAGAACAACACGGCTTGCAGATCCGTCATGGGGCTGCAAGCCGTTCCGCTGCCCCCGATGTTTCCCAGACAGCAAAATCGCAGTTGATAAAGACCCGACAGCAGGGGCAAAAAATGATTAAGACCACAGCCCGAAATACAGAAAAAGCGGTGAAAGCAACTGCTAAGGGAACGGTCAAGACAACCGAAAAGGGAATTAAAACCGCACAGGCAACTTCTAAGGCGGCAATCAAAACGACGGAAACCTCAGTAAAAACAGCACAGGTAGCGGCAAAGGCTTCTGCGAAAAACTGCCCAAAAGGCGGCACAGGCGGCAAAAGTCACCGCAAAGGCAACCGCCGAAGCAACGAAAGCGACGGTCAGAGCCACCATAGCTGCGGTCAAGGCGATTATTGCAGGAACAAAAGCTCTGATTTCCGCTTTAATTGCAGGTGGTTGGATTGCAGTTGTGATTATTCTCATTGTTGTCCTGCTCGGCTGTGCCGTTTCCCTGTTTGGCGGCGGAAGCGGAAGTAACGCCTATACCCCTGTCAGTGCGGAGGTGGAAGCCTATGAGCCTTTGATACAGAAATATGCCAAACAATACGGCATTCCCGAATATGTGGAGCTTATCAAGGCGGTTATGATGCAGGAGTCTGGCGGGCGTGGACTTGACCCGATGCAGGCGGCGGAAGGCAGCTTTAACACAAGGTATCCACACGAGCCGAATGGGATTAAAGACCCAGAATATTCGATTGAGTGCGGGGTACAGGAATTAAAGGCAGCCCTTATCTCTGCTGAGGTAGAAAACCCGATTGATATGGAGCATATCAAACTTGCCTTACAAGGTTACAATTTCGGTAATGGCTATATCTCGTGGGCTAAGACCAACTATGGCGGCTATTCCTATGCCAATGCGGTAGAGTTCTCCACCATGCAGGCGGCACGGTTAGGTTGGGACAGCTATGGAGACACGCAGTATCCCGCCCATGTGCTGCGGTATTATCCATACGGAAGAGCGTTCACAAGCGGCGGTAACCAGGCGATTGTGGAGGTCGCTTTGACACAGCTCGGCAATGAGGGCGGTCAGCCTTATTGGAGTTGGTATGGCTTTGATGGGCGTGTAGAATGGTGTGCCTGCTTCGTATCGTGGTGTGCCGACCAGTGTGGTTATATCGAAAGCGGGATTATCCCGAAATTCGCAGGCTGCGTGGACGGCTCAAATTGGTTTAAGGGTAACGGACAATGGAAAGACCGAAGCTATGAGCCATCAGCAGGCGATATTATCTTTTTTGATTGGGAAGGCGACGGAGAAACCGCCCATGTAGGCATTGTGGAGAAATGCGAAAACGGTGTCGTTTACACCGTGGAGGGTAACTCTGGCGACGCTTGCAGGCAAAAGCAATATACGGTTGGAAGCAGCTCCATCTATGGTTACGGTGTTCCTGCCTATTAAGAATGGGCAAAAGAAAAACCAGAGGTTTATTCCTCTGGCTCCAGACTGTAGACAATCGCCCTCTTTTTGGAGGCGGTTGTCTATTTTCAGTTTAACCTGGCCTTTCCAGATGGTATAATAGAATCATCAGGAAAGGCAGGTTTTTCTTTATGATGGGGAAAAAAGATAACGCAGAAAGAACACAGATGGAAATCGCAAGTCTGGAGGATCTTGTACCTGGAAACCATCTGGTACGGAAGCTGGATGAAGCAATTGACATGAGTTTTATATATGAGGAAGTGAAAGAGTTATACAGTGATTTTGGACGTGAAAGTATCGATCCGGTTGTATTGATTAAAATTGCCATGATCCAGTACATTTTCGGAATCCCTTCCATGCGCAAAACAATCCGTGAAATTGAAGTAAATTTTGCTTACAGGTGGTATCTGGGCTATGGAATGCATGAGGAAATCCCTCATTTCTCCACCTTTGGCAAAAACTATTCCAGACGTTTCAAAGACACGGATTTGTTTGAGAAAATCTTCTCAAAGATACTGTCCGAGGTTGCAGCAAATGATTTTCTTGATACAGAAAGCCTGTTTATTGACGGCACTCACATCAAAGCCAGTGCCAATTCGCATAAATATCGTAATGAGGTTATCCGAAAAGAAGCACGCAGTTATGAGAAAGAACTGCAGGAAGAAATCAAAAGGGATCGTCAGGAACACGGAAAGAAGCCACTGAAAGAAAAAGAAAAGGAACCGGAAATGATCACACAGAAGGTCAGCACCACGGACCCTGACAGCGGCTGGTTCCATAAAGGTGAGCATAAGCAGGTCTTTGCCTATGCTGCCAACACCTGTTGTGACAAGAATAATTATGTTTTGGATTTTGAAGTGACTGCGGGGAATGTCCATGACAGTGTGTCGTTCTGGCATTTATACCGACGATTAAGGCAGAATTGGAAATATGGGATATACTACATAATGGATGCTGGATATAAGATACCGTCAATCGCCCGCCAGCTGATAAAAGATGGAAAGACTCCGGTCATGCCGTACAAAAGACCTATGACTCAAGCTGGTTTTTTCAAAAAATATGATTTTGTATACGATGAATTCTTTGACTGCTATCTATGCCCGAATCACAAAGAGCTTCATTACACCACAACGAACCGTGAAGGATATCGGGAGTATAAAAGTGACTGGCTAATTTGCCAAAGCTGTCCTCACCGGGATCGTTGCACAAACAGTAAAGATTCCGTAAAAGTAATTACGCGTCATGTATGGGAAAACTACATGGAGCAGGTCGAAGAAATCCGTCATACAATCGGAATGAAAGAACGATACAAACAACGCAAGGAAACCATAGAGAGAGTCTTTGCAGATGCAAAGGAAAAACACGGAATGAGATACACTCAGTACAGAGGTCTGGCTAAGATCAAAATGGAGCTTAACCTCTTATTTGGCTGCATGAATCTAAAGAAACTGGCAATTTGGAAATGGCGGATAAAATGGGGAGCGAAATACCGCTCTTCATCATTGCAATTTTTCTTTTCCAGCATAAAATTTAAATTTGAAAACTGGAAATGGGTAAAAAAACGGTTCGCGGACATGACATCGCGAACCGTTTTGTCTACAGTCTGAAACCAGAGGTTTATTCCTCTGGCTCTTTTGCCTTACATAGTCCGCTGACAGTTGCTTCAACTATGGACAGCTCTTTATCGTTTAGTTTGTCGAGTTCTGCGTCTAAGCGTCTGCGGACGGAACTTCTTTTGACCTCATTATCTGGGAATATGTATTCATCAACCGATACACCGAACATTGTCACAAGTTGAATTAACAATTCCAAACTTGGTTTTTGCCCCTCATTTTCGATTGCTTGTAGGTGTCTTGGGTCATAATCCACAATACGAGAAAGCTCATCTCTGGTCATACCTTTTGCTGTCCTTGCTTTCTTGATTGCCTGTCCTATCGGTGTAAAATCGAAGTCAAAATCATTGTTTCTTTCGTCCATAAACTCACCACCTTGTATCAATATAATATTTCTATTATATTTTACAGAAATGAGAGTTCTTATTGAACGGTCTGAAATCTCTTACAATAAGAGATATAATTTCTATATACAAGAGATAAAAGCTCATATATAAATACCGATGCACCTATAAACAGTGCATCGGCTCTGCTTTTATTCTTGTATTGGCAATGTGACTTTTACTGAAAAACCGCCATAGGAGCTATGCTCGATAATGGTTGTTCCGTCGTGTGCTGATATAATCTGCTTTACGATAAGAAGTCCTAAACCGTGGCGTTGCTCAGCTGTATTTTCGTCACAGACCATATAATGCGGAGCATTATTGAGCTTTTCTATTTGCTCGTCAGTAGCTCCAACGCCGTCATCAGAAACACCTACGGTGCATATGCCGCTGTCAGCCGTAACGCTGACATAGATTTTACAGCCCTGTTCATTATGATTTATGCTGTTTTGAATGAGATTGCTAATCGCTCGCTTTAGTAAGTCCTTATCAGCTTTTACAGGGCATATGGTTAAGGCTTCGTCTGTTTCCCATTCAATCGGATATTTGTCCTCAATATCCATGTTGATAAAATCAACAACTACCTGCCGAACAATAGCAATTAGATTTTGCTTTGCAGGATTTATCGGCTGCATATTGTACTCTAATTTGGACGCAAGATTAAGGTCATTGATTAAGTTCTGTATACGCTTACTTTGTCTTACAATGACTTCTGCCTTTTGTCGTTCTTCAGAAGTCAAAGTTGCATCGTCCTTTAGTTGACCTGCATACCCCATAACCATAGATAACGGAGTTCTGATGTCATGAGAAACTCCTGCAATCCAATTCGCTCTTGCAGTTTCCTTTTTCTTTAACTGTTGCCGCTGTTCCTGCAATATATTAGAAGTCCGATTGATATTGGCAGAAATATCAGAAAGCAGACCTTTTTCTGGAATATGAACAGGCTCACCGATAGACAAATCTTGTATGCCTTTTGTAATTGGTTTTACAGGTTTTAAGAATTTCATATTTGCTACCACATAAATCAGCAGGATAACCGCAATATTAACAGCAAAAACAATGAAAACGATTTGTGGTAAGTGGGCAAAAAAGTTATAGTTCCAACTCGCACTTGTATGTTTCCAAAAGCTGTCTTTAGGATAGCCAAGAACGACAATGCCATTTTCTGTTTCGCCCGTGTAAGTAGGATACCCATCGAGATACCCGACAGATAAATCAGCTATATCAGACAATGAGTAATTAGCAGGTATTGTATCGGGAACATTTTCTGTTTTCCACACGATTTGCAAGGTATCGTTATCAACAACAAAGGCCCATATATTTTGTTCTTTTAGCTGCGTGGAAACATCTTCCTGCAATGTATATCCGCTTTCGGATATTTGAAACGCCTTGCCTGTCTGTGTTGCCACATTATATGGCGAGTCAGCAACAGATGGCGATTGCCAAACCATAAGGGATGCAAATATAGCAAAATTAGCAAATACCAACAGCACGAAGCTCAACAAAAGAATACCCGTAAAACGCCATATAAGTTTAGGTAAATTGTTCATGTTATCTGCCCTCCACAATCAGCTTGTATCCCAATCCTTTTACTGTTATCAGTGAAACAGGTTGTGAAGGATTTTCCTCTATTTTTTCTCGGATACGGCGTATGTGTGCCATTAAAGAGTTTTCATATCCAAATGGATTTTCGCCCCAAGCTGCTTCACACAGAGCATCTATTGTTACAATCCGACCTGCATTGCGGTATAAAACAGCCAAAATGTCGTGCTCTTTTGCCGTTAGAGCGATATGCTCTCCGCCTTTGATTATCTCTGCACGGTCAAAATCAATTACGCTGTTTTGCAATTTTACAAGAGGATTTTCGTCCTTATAGCTTCTTCGTAGAATAGCCATTATACGGAATGTTAGCTCCTTTGGTAAAAATGGTTTGACGACATAGTCATCAGCACCAAGACCAAACCCCTTGAATTTATCCTCGTCCTCTCCACGGGCTGTCAAAAATAATATTGGGTATTCGCCTTTCTGCTTTAACTGTTCCATTAAAGAAAAGCCGTTACCGTCCGGTAGCATTACATCAAGGATAGCAAATTCTGGTTGAAAATTGTCTGCTAAGACAAGTGCTTCTTTGACGGTTTTTGCGGTGGCAATATTGTTAAATCCTTCCTCATTCAGAATAGACACAACCATATCCAAAAGCTCCTGCTCGTCATCTACAAGCAACAGGCGTTTATCTTTCAAATATTCAAAATTCATACAGACACCTTCTTCCTAATTAAATATTATAGCATAGAATTTTGAAATTTCCTAATGTGCGAATGAATGTAAGGTAAATGTAAGGTGGATAGAAGGTTGCCACAAGGTTGGTGTTGTACCATAAGGACAGAAAGGAGATGTTGCTATGAACAACTATATTATCAAAACAGAGCAGTTGACAAAAAAATACAAATCTTTTGTTGCTGTCAATGATGTTTCACTGCATATTCGAAAAGGGAGTATTTACGGCTTTTTAGGTCCGAACGGTGCAGGAAAGTCTACTACAATGAAAATGCTCTTAGGGCTTACCGCCCCGACAACAGGCAGCTTTGAAATTGACGGTAAACAGTTTCCGAATGACCGTCTTTCCATCTTGAAAGAAACAGGTTCTTTCATTGAGTCGCCATCCTTTTATGCAAACTTAACAGGCAGAGAAAACCTGGATATTATAAGGTGTATTTTGGGATTGCCTAAAAGTGCTGTTGAGGACGCATTAGAATTGGTAGGTCTTTCTGAGTTTGGCGACCGCCTTGCTAAAAAATACTCGTTGGGTATGAAGCAGAGATTAGGACTTGCAGGTGCATTGCTTGGCAGACCCCCTATTTTGATTTTGGATGAGCCGACAAACGGACTTGATCCGTCTGGCATACATGAAATCCGAAATCTGATTAAGTCGTTACCCGCCCTTTATGATTGTACCATTCTTATTTCCTCTCATATGCTGTCTGAAATTGAACTGATGGCAGATGATATAGGAATACTTAATCATGGGCGTCTGCTTTTTGAGGGCAGTCTGGATAGTTTACGGCAGAACGCAATGCAGTCTGGATTTGCCGCTGATAATCTGGAAGATATGTTTCTGAGTATGATAGATAAAGATAATGCAAGCAGAAAGCAGAGGGCAATATTATGAGAGCGTTATCTATTGAGCTTCGGAAAGAAAAAAGAACAGGCGTTATTCCGTTAATGCTTGCGGTTGGAATTTTGGGTGCGGCATACGCACTTGTAAACTTTATTGTACGGAAAGATACGCTGCTTAATTTGCCGTTAGCTCCTATGGATGTTCTTCTTACGCAGGTTTATGGCATGATTATGGTGCTAAATATGTTTGGCGTTATCGTTGCTTCCTGTATCATATATAACATGGAATTTAAGGGAAGTGCCGTGAAAAAGATGTATATGCTGCCAATGAGTGTTCCTGCTATGTATTTTTGCAAGTTTTTAATTTTGACGGTCATGCTTTCATTTGCCATAGGCTTGCAGCACTTAGCTCTTGCCAAAATTGGAATGACAGATTTGCCAGAGGGAACATTTGAACTTGGAACATTGTTGTCTTTTGCAGGATATTCTTTTACGACATCAATGCCTGTATTAGCTTTTATGCTTTTCATATCCTCTCGATTTGAAAATATGTGGATACCTCTTGGCATTGGAGTGGCAGGCTTTTTAAGCGGAATGGCGTTAGCGACATCAAATATAAAATGGTTATGCGTCCATCCGTTTGTAGTTATGCTGAAGCCTGCCGTTGCGACGAGTGCAAAGCCAGATATGACTATTGTAATAATAGCATTGATTGAGACAGCCGTCTTGCTTTTTGCAGGATTATGGACAGCAAAAAATCTGCGTTATGAATAGGAGGTGCCGATATGAGTTTTTTAGAATTACTTAAAATTGAATTTATGAAAGTTAAGAGAAGTAAAATTGTTCCTCTGATTTTCATTGCTCCGATATTGGTAGTAGTTTCTGGTGTCGCAAATCTGCAAAGCTATTTTACACCCGAATACACCAATGCCTGGGCGGCAATGTTTATTCAAAGTGCATTAGTATATGCCTATTATTTACTCCCATTTAGTATGATTGTTGTTTGCGTAATGCTTGCTGGACGTGAAACGGGAAACAACGGAATATTAAAAATGTTGGCGTTGCCTGTTAGCCGATATGCACTTTCTGCCGCAAAATTTTGTGTGTTGCTATTCTATTTGTTCATGGAAATGGTTGTGTTTCTTGGTGTATTTGTTGTTGCAGGATTGATTGCAACGAAAAGTGCAGGAATTACGGAAGCATTACCTATCATGTATTTGCTGAAATGGAGCGTTGGCCTGTTTCTTACTATGCTTCCGAGTATAGCAATCATGTGGGCAATTACAGTATTGTTTAGCAAGACGCTACTTTCTGTCGGATTGAATCTATTGTTGGTTATTCCCAGTGTCTTAGTAGCGAATACACCACTTTGGATTGCTTATCCCTATTGTTATAGCGGCTATTTGGTTTCGTGTTCTTTACATGATTTCAGCGTAGGAAGTGAGAGTACAGCTTTTCAGCTATTTCCGTTTTTACCATGTGCGATATTGATTTTTACTTCGGTACTTATAGTGGCGGTAACACGCTTTGGAAAAAAAGAAATGAGGTAATACGATTATGGAAAATAAAAAATTAAAAAAACTGAGTATAGCAGCAATTGTCATTAGTATATTGCCGTTGACAACTTTTATCCCATCCCTGCTGAACATTACATTGTCTGATGGAGTGCGTTCGGTCTGGGCAGGTGCAAATATAGTATCTGTATTGGTTGGGTTTGCACTATCCGTTGTCTGTGTTAAAAATCACGATAGCAGAAGTGTTGTAAACATTATTGGGATGGTTATTAGTAGCCTATGGATATTGCTTATATGCGGTATTCTTGCACTTGCAGTATTCCTTAACTTTATTCAATAGAGAGGTATTCTTATTATGAGAAAAATATTTATCTCTTTAATACTGGTGTTGTGTTTGACTTTTTGTGTTGCAGGGTGTAGCTCCAATCATAATAATGGAAATTTGACAGATAAGCTGATTGATGGTTGGGATAGTTGGATGCAATCATACAGTAAACACGCATTGACAAAAGCAAAAGACCTGCAAGGTGAAAAGACCGAGGGTGATGACGCATATACAGGTACTTATACTGCTACCTATGATGGCTTTAACGGAAAAGAATTTATTTTCGGCGGGACTGCTTTGGAACGAGAAAACGGTAATCAACTGAAAGTGACCTATACATTAAGTATAGATGAAGGTACGGCTGAGTTGTATTGGATTGCAGGTAATGATGAATATACGATTGCGAATGACAATTCAGAGGACACAAAGGAGTACACTATCTCGTCTGGAGATAACTATATCGTCCTTAAAGGGGAAGATTTTAGAGGTACTCTGACGTTGACCGTAGAATGACAGGCTTGTATTTCAGAAAATGCCTATCTTATACCATAACTGGTATCAGCGTGATCCTAATCGGAATACTGCTAATACCAGTTGGCATATTGCTTATGCTTATTTTTATTTTATGGACTTCTACGGATGAAATTTTACGATTGTTGGAGGAAAAAATGAATTATGAAAAATGGGCGTTTCACGACATAACCCCTATTTCCAGACAACTTATCCAGAAGCTGATATATGATATTTTGAGTAATGAGCTTTCCTATGGGGATAGTATTCCGTCTGTTCGTGAAATGGCTGAAATACTACATATCAATCCAAATACCGTTTTGAAATCTTATAAGGCGGTAAAACAAGAACACCTCATTATTTGCTCTAAGGGCGGAAAGTATTCTGTTACGCAAGATTATGATTGCATACAGCAGGTAAAGCAAAATGCCATTAAAGAACTTTGTTGCTCATATTTGAGCAAGATGTTTGCATTGGGATTTAGCAAATCCGAAGCTATTGAACAGTTACAAAATTACTGCGATAAGCTAAGTTGTCATCAATAAAGAACTATTAATAGAAAGGCATCAGCCCACCAAATAAAAAAACGGTGCTTTGGTGGGCGGCTTTGTCACGCCCAAATAAAATTCCAACTGCCCTCTAAACCCGTTTTCGAGTTTGGAGGGATTTTTATGTGTTGGTCAAGCACGACCACCACGCTGCTTATCAGAAGCAGCAGTTATTTACATAGTGTCACGCAGAAGTGAGGATAACTTATTAAAAAAAGCCTTGCTTGCTCGTGGCACTTTTCTACTTTCCAAGTAGAAGTCATATATCCATATCATAGAGATAATTATGCGTATTGCCGTAGAGGTCTTAGCACCTTTGCGGCTTTTTGTGTATGACGGGCATGCCGTCAGTCTGTGGTGAAAGTCCACAAGGGGCGTAGTTGCCGACGAACCCCATAGCGACTCCCAAGGTCTACATCGTGAGGTGCAAGCGAGAAGAAGGGATAGCGAAATCGTAGCCTGACGAACAGAAATCTGATATAAGGCACACATGGCGGATAAGCTGGCGCGAGACAGTGAAGTCCGAAAGGCAACCGTAACCCATGTGTGTAAATCAGGCAGGTAGACGAGGAAAGATTGGCAGGCTTATCCCGTGAGGTCTCACAGGCGGGGAAATACCGTAGTAACAACGAACTGTGAGAAGTCAGCAGAAGCCATAGTAGGTAAAGCCCTGAAATGGGAGTTGCTGAAGGGCTGAACAATGTAACCGTGTAATCAAATGTATGCCCCATGGAATACCTGACAGCAGGAAGGGCAAAACGTAAATGAGCAGGTACTGCACAACTTAGGGCGAATCCATGGGAACGGAAAGGAGAAAGCACACAAGGCAATGTCAGAACTGTTGGAAAAGATACTGTCCAAAGACAACATGAACACTGCATACAAGAGAGTCTGTGCCAATAAAGGCGCAGGAGGAGTAGACGGTGTATCAGTCGAAGAACTTGGCGATCATATCAAAGAGAATTGGGAAAGTATCAGGAATCAGATCAGGAACAGGGAGTACAAGCCCCAGCCAGTCAGGAGGGTGGAGATACCTAAGTCAAACGGCGGAATGAGAAAACTCGGAATCCCTACGGTAATGGACAGGGTAATACAACAAGGCATCGTACAGGTGATAAGTCCAATGTGTGAGCCTTTGTTTTCAGAGTGGAGTTATGGTTTCAGACCGAGCAAGAGCTGTGAAATGGCAATCAGGCAACTGCTCGTATATCTAAACGAGGGATATGAATGGATTGTGGACATCGACTTGGAGAAATTTTTCGATAATGTACCGCAGGACAAGTTGATGAGTCTGGTTCATGACATTATCAACGATGGCGATACAGAATCCTTAATCCGTAAGTATCTGAAAGCAGGAGTCATGACAACGCAAGGATATGAGGAAACAAAACGCGGAACCCCGCAGGGAGGAAATCTGTCGCCATTGCTGTCAAACATCATGTTAAATGAATTGGATAAAGAACTGGAAGCAAGAGGACTGCGGTTCACAAGATACGCAGATGATTGTGTGATAGCGGTCAAAAGCGAATCGAGTGCAAAAAGAGTCATGGGGACGGTACCGGACTGGATACAGAGGAAACTGGGGTTAAAGGTCAACATGACCAAGACCCACATCACAAGACCGATGAAGCTAAAGTATCTAGGTTTTGGGTTCTACAAAGACAGCAAGATGAAGGAATGGAAGTGCAGACCCCATCAGGAATCTGTGAAGAAGTTCAAAGACAGATTGAAAGGATTGACCTGTAGGAAAATGCCGGGAACAGTCACGAGTAAGATTGAGAAAATCAATCAGGTGACAAGAGGGTGGATTAACTACTATGCCCTTGGCTCTATGAAAACAGCAATGACAGAGATAGACGCACATTTAAGAACAAGATTCAGAGTCATCATCTGGAAACAGTGGAAAGTGCGGAAGAAACGCCAATGGGGATTGCAGAAGCTGGGAATCGGAAAAGACCTAGCAAGGCTGACGGCGTATTGTGGAGACCGCTATTACTGGATCGCGACAAAGACATGCGTTGCCAGGGCAATCTCAAAAGACGTATTAACCAGAGCAGGGCTTATAAGCTGTCTTGACTATTACAATGAGCGTCATGCTTTGAAGTTATGTTGAACCGCCGTATGCCGAACGGCATGTACGGTGGTGTGAGAGGGGAGAGAAAATCTCCCCTACTCAATTTGTCGTTTTTTATCGTAACGCAGGAGAAGCCTGCTTCTGGAGTTGGATGTCGTAGCCCACCTCAATCTGAATTTTCTCAAAGGAATTCAGATTGGAGGTACACATTATGGCTTACAACAAAGCCAGAGAAGAAAAGAAATGGCGGCTCTGGAAAGAAGCGGAGGAAAAGCAGTTACGGAGCTTGGGGGTTAATGAGGACGATATAGAAAAGCTCCGTGTTCACGATTGGGCGATTTTTAATTCAGACAGACGGTATTATCAACGAGTGCAGGAAACAGGTACATATCTTGACGAGCTTGCTGAAGATACTACACAGCCCGAAGTCAAAACGATTGAGGATTTTCTGGACAGCATCGAAAATCAGCACCTCTATCAAGTTTTGATTAAGGTGGACAGGCTTACATTGCAGATTGCTTTTATGAAGATACAAGGATATTCAACCCGTGAAATTGCGGTGTATCTGGATATTACTGAAAAAGCTGTTTACAGAAGAATGGATAGGCTCAAAGAAAAATTAAAAAAGTTTTTTGAGTAGAGGGGAAAATTGAATATTACCACGGGCTACAGGGTGAGAGGACAAAAAACTCTTGCCCTGTTTTCCTTTGTGTGGCGAAAACGGGATTGCTCCTTGACAACCGAATACCCATTCGCCAAATACTTTCTCTTTGTGATTGTGATGAGCATAAGCGTGTGCAGCGGTACGCCACGACCTGCCAAGCGGCAGCGAGCGATTGAAAGGTGGTGAGCCTATCTTTACCGACTCAAAATATCGGGCAGCTCCCGATTTCGCCATAACCCACAAAGAGGATAATGATATTCCCGTTCAGTCACAGTCCGAGCGTGAAAAAACCGTCGCAGGCAATGAGGGCGGCTCTGTCAGAACGACAGTTGGGGTGGAACTCCCGTGGCGTCAGTTCGCTGCTGACCGTTTGGCGACTTCCCATAGCATTTCGGGGTGTCGAGGACAAGTTGAAATGCTTCTATCATATCAGCCAAACGAAAGGCGGTCATAAGAACAGAGATTTTGTTAATCTTCTCCAGACCATAAATACTTCCTTTTGTTTGGCTGCCTACATAGGCAGAACATATCTGCCTAAATAAAATTGGGAGGTCAAACATAATGGAAAGAAAAATCAAGCGTGGGGATATTTACTACGCAAACTTAAATCCCGTTATCGGCTCGGAGCAAGGTGGCAGGCGACCTGTACTTATTATTTCAAACGATGTCGGTAATAAGCACAGTCCTACGGTCATTGTCGCACCTATCACAAGCAGAATAAGCACCAAAGCAAAACTGCCGACACACACTCTAATCAATAACTTTGAGGGATTGGATAAGAACTCAATTATTTTGCTTGAACAGGTGCGAACGATTGATAAACAGCGATTAGAACAGTACTTAGGAATGATACCAGATGATATGGTGACAAGGGTTGATAAGGCTCTTGCTATTAGTGTTGCATTGGAGAAAATAAAGGCAACAGATGTGTAAAAAGGGCGAGAAGAATAAATTTGCACATTGGTAAAAATGCGGCTGTATTTCTATAATTAGAGTACAGCCGCTTGTTTTATAGCGGAGGTACTCATTATGGGAAATGAAAAATATATCCAAAATTCCGAATTGCAAAGTAAACAGATGCAAGATGAAAACGAAGTATTCAATTCATTTATCAATATTATGGTACAGATAGTTGAAAAGTACGGAAAGACAGTTTTGCAGGAATTGGATTGTGCTGCGTAAGCTACGCAGCCTTACATATCACATTTCCCTATAAAATTATGGAGGTGGTACGATGAACAGAGAAGGAAAGAAATGTGTCCTGTATCCAAGAGTAAGTACCGAGATGCAGGTGGACGGATATAGCCTTGAAGGACAGAAGAACAGCTTAAAACGCTTTGCTGACCGAGAAGAAATGGAAATTGTCGGTATCTATGAGGATGCAGGTAAATCAGGAAAATCTATTGAAGGACGACCCGCATTTAAGAAAATGCTTTCCGATATAAAAAACGGATTGGAGATAGATTATATTCTGGTTTACAAACTTTCCCGTTTCGGAAGAAATGCAGCGGATATTCTAAATTCATTAGAGTTTGTGCAATCTTATGGAATAAATCTTATTTGTATTGAAGAAGGAATTGACTCGTCACAGACAAGTGGAAAACTTTTAATCTCTGTTTTGTCTGCGGTTGCAGAAATAGAAAGAGAAAATATCATTGAACAGACAATGAATGGACGGAGAGAAAAAGCACGACAAGGTGGGTGGAATGGTGGATTTGCACCATACGGATATTATCTGAAAGACAATCAGCTCTTGATAGAAGAAACGGAAGCTGAAGCAATCAGAATTATATTTGATAAATTTGCTAATTCTGATATAGGACTTGGCGGAGTAGCAAAATATCTTAATCTTCAAGGTATAAAGAAGATACCTCGTCAGAACGGCACATTGGAAACTTGGAGCAGTCATTTTATACGGTTGATATTAGACAATCCTGTTTATTGTGGAAAGATTGCTTATGGCAGAAGAACACGAGAAAAGGTAAAAGGTACAAAAAATGAATATAAGCAGGTTCATGCAGAGGATTACATTCTGGAAGATGGACAACATGAAGGAATTATCAGCGAGGAATTGTGGCAAAAGGTTCACGCAAAGCGTATGGCAACAGGAATTAAACAGCCATCCAAAATCGGTAAGGATAGATCACACCTTTTGACGGGGATATTAAAGTGTCCCCTTTGTGGAAGTTCAATGTATACGAACAAACACGCTTGGACAAATAAAGACGGCACATACAAAGAGGTTTACTATTATATTTGTGGTAGAAATAAGCAGGAGCGAGGACATCATTGTGATTATAAAGCATCGCTAAGAAAAACAGATATTGAGCCACTTGTAATTGAAGCTGTTAAGGAATTGGTAAGCGATAAGTATTTTGCAAAAGAGATTGAAAAGCGTATTGGCGTACAGACCGATACAACAGCTATTGATAAGGAACTTGCCAATTACGAGAGTAAGCTGAAAGAAGTTGATTTGAACAAAGCACGTCTGGAGAGAGAAATTGATAATCTGCCTGTTGATACCCGCTTCAGAGAAAGAAAAATCCACGACATGACTTTAAGACTTGATGCCTTGTATGATACGATTGTAGAGTTGGAAGAACGGATTGAAGATGCAAAGCTGAGAAAAAGTTCTATCGAAATGGAAACAATCACTCTGGATAATATTTACAAGCTTATGCTGAATTTCGGAAAGCTCTATGATATAATAAGTGACGAGGAAAAGAAAAGCCTTATTACTTATCTCATAAAAGAAATTCAGATATATCCAAATGGGGAGTCAGAGCAGCCTTTGAAGTCGATAGAGTTTAATTTCCCAATATATCGGGATGGTCAAGAGGTAAGGCGGCTTTTGTGGGAAAAAGGTAATACTGTTGAGACGGTAGTATTGATGTCAAGAGTTGATAAGTAAGTAAGCAAAAATGCTTGAAATATGGATTTTCCGAGGGTCGGAGTATAAATTCCGGCGCTCGGATTTTTCTTTGTAAGACAAGAACTAAGCATATCCAAGGATAGAAAGCCACAGGGTTGAGTTGACAGGATTGAAATTGGGTAGGTTGTAGAGATAGGATTGTTAAAGTGATACAAAAACTAAAAGAATCTATAAAAAATCCTATAAAAAATCTTACTCAGTGGTTATAAACCAGATATATTGACAAAATCATCTTATTTGTGCCATAATGTTAAATGGATTTGTATATCTACTGAACGGAGGGCAGTTCTATGATAAAAAATAACATCGAAAAAGATATTAAAATAAAATGTGTTGAAGCTGATACAACACAAGCTGCTTTGGCTGAAAAAATAGGAAAAACCGTACAGTATGTGAATCGTATCGTAAAGAAAGATGATGGTGTTATAAATAAAACCTTTATTCAAATGATGGAAGGATTAGGTTATGACATTAGGCTTACCTACGAAAAACGGGAGGAGAATGACGATGAATAAACAACAATTAGCTTCTACAATTTGGCAATCAGCAAATCAAATGCGTTCCAAGATAGAAGCAAATGAATATAAGGATTACATCCTCGGTTTTATGTTTTATAAGTACCTTTCAGAACGTGAAATTCAGTTTTTGAAAGACGAAGGATATAAAGATGTCGACATAAAAAAAATCAGTGAGGAGGATGTTCAACTGGCAAAGCACATTCGCCAGAATATTGGATATTTTATCTCATATAATAATCTGTTCTCTACATGGCTTGAGAAGGGCGATGATTTTAATATCGCCAATGTTCGTGATGCTCTAAATGCATTTGACTTAAACATAGAAGAGACCTATAAGAAGATTTTTGAGAACATCTTTAAGACTCTGCAGTCTGGTCTTTCTAAATTGGGCGATACAGCTCAAAAGCAGACTAAGTCAGTAAAGAGCTTGTTAAAGCTAATTAGACGAATTCCTATGGATGGGAAGCAGGATTATGATATTCTAGGATTTATTTATGAATATCTTATCAGCATGTTTGCAGCCAATGCAGGAAAAAAGGCTGGAGAATTCTACACTCCGCATGAGGTGTCAATTCTGATGTCTGAAATTATAGCTGAAAATTTAAAGCACAAAAAGCACATTAGAATCTATGATCCAACATCTGGCTCTGGATCTCTACTCATTAATATAGGTACATCAATTAGTCGATTTATCTCTGGTGAGAATAAGGTCGATTACTATGCACAGGAGTTGAAGGAAAACACATATAATCTTACTCGTATGAATTTGGTTATGCGTGGCATCAACCCTGGAAACATTAATGTACGAAATGGCGATACCTTAGAGGATGATTGGCCTTTCTTTGAAAATGACCAAAATAGAGAGCAGACTTATCAGCTAGTCAAGGTGGATGCTGTAGTTTCTAATCCACCGTATTCTCAAAAATGGGACCCAAAAGATAAAGAGTATGATCGACGTTTTAAGGAATATGGCGTGGCTCCGAAAGCAAAGGCAGATTATGCCTTTTTGTTGCATGAGTTATATCATTTAGAAGATGATGGTATTATGACTATTGTTTTACCACATGGTGTATTATTCCGTGGTGGTGAAGAAGGTAAAATCAGAGAAACGCTTATCGAAAGAAATCACATAGAGGCCATCATCGGTCTGCCTGGAAACATATTCTTTGGAACATCTATTCCTACGATTGTTATGGTGTTGAGAAAAACACGTAAGGATTCTGATGTGTTGATTATTGACGCTTCAAAAGGATTTGAAAAAGCAGGAAAAAATAACAAACTTCGTGCCTGTGATATTAAAAAGATTGCAGATGCTGTAAGACTCAGACAGCCTATTGAAAAATATGCAGTTCTTGTGACCAAAAATAAAATTCGTGAAAATGAATACAACCTAAACATTCCTAGGTATGTGGATTCTTCTGATGCTCCAGAAACTTGGGATATTCGGTCGACTATGTTTGGTGGCATTCCGTTACACGAAGCCACATTACTTAAGGAGTATTGGGATACATTTCCTGGTATTTTTGATGCGCTATTCAAAGAGATGTCTGAAGGTTATTTAATGATTCCACACGAGGACATCCAAGCTGTCACCCTTGAGGTTCCATCCATCGAAGAATACAGACAGTCTTTTGCTGCTAGTTTTGATGGTTTTTATAAATCCTTACATGATTCTCTCATCGAAGATATTTTGGATGTAAATTCGCAAGGCAAAAAGGATGAAGTGTGTCAAGATATTTTCAATCGCATTTCAAAAGTCAAACTCTTGGATAAATATAAAGCCTACCAAATCTTATCGGAGAATTGGGACGTTATTGCGGCTGATTTAGAAATGATACAGGGTGAAGGGTTTGAAGCGATTTTCCAAGTTGACCCCAATATGGTTATTAAAAAGAAATCAGATGACGACGATGAAGTGCCAGAAGTACAGGAAGGCTGGAAAGGCCGTATTCTTCCTTTTGAATTGGTGCAGAAAGAAATACACACAGGTGAACTGAATGAGATTATCGCGATTGAAAATCGTTTGCATGAAATCACTTCTATCTATACTGAAGTTTTAGAGTCGTTGGAAGATGACGAACTGGAAGGAAGTACAGTGACTGAAGAAAAGGACTCTTTTGTTGCGAAGGAAGTCAAAATTTTTGTAGCAGAGGCATTAAAGGATGTAGATAGTCCGGAAATTGCTGCTCTTCAAAAATATCTACTACTTTCAAAAAAGAACGATAAGTTGGATTATATTGCCACAACCAATATAGTTGCGTGGGATGAGATGAATGCAAATAAGGATGGCACTTATGGCAAACCTGCTATTAACAGTCGTATTGCGCAATTGCAGATGGAATACGATTTTCCTGAGAATTCTTTTGAGGCAAAGATGAAGCAAGTGCTTATGCTAATGGACGAAGAAACACAAATCAAGCGTGAACTTCGAATCAAAAAGGATGAACTCCATCTAAAAACAAAAGATACCATTGAGCATATGGATGAAGATACTGCATTGCGACTTTTGGATTTGAAATGGATTGAACCACTTGTAAGTGGAATATTCGAGTTGCCAGAAGATACGATTAATCAGATGATTTCCAAAATCATCACACTGAACAATAAATATGCTACTACATTTGCAAATATTGAAGAAGGTATAACTGATACTAGCAAAACCTTGTATAAGATGCTTGGTGATCTTACCGGAAGTGTATCTGATATGGAAGGATTGGCAGAGTTTAGAAAGAGTCTGGAGGTTTAAGGATGGATAAAGAAAAGAAAAAACCTGCTGTCAGATTTAAAGGATTTACTGAAGACTGGAAACATTGTATGGTTGGATCAATAATAAATTTTCTTGATGACAAAACTCTTATCGAAGATGAATATCCAGTTCTGTCATCAACAATGAGTGGAATATATCTGCAAAAGGATTATTTCAATCAAGAAGTAACAACTGCTTCTAATCGCGGATATAAAAAAGTCCCATATGGATTTATTACATATAGGGCTATGAGTGATACAAATGAATTCTATTTCAATATTCAAAGGCTGATAAAAATTGGTATTGTGAGTCCGGCATATCCTGTGTTTTCAGTGAAGGAAAATAATATTGCAGATTTTTTGACTTACTATATGAACCACAATAGTAACTTTAAAAATCAAATTGTACAGAGTACAGAGGGTGGAACAAGGTATGCGCTATCAGGGAAAAAATTAGCTAGACTTTTTGTAAAAATAGCAACAGCTGATGAACAAGAAAAGATCACAAAACTGCTATTAGAGTTAGATAACCTAATCACGTCTAAACAACGTGAATATGAAAAATTAGTAATCATGAAAAAAGCAATGCTCAAAAAAATGTTTCCACAAGAAGGTTCGAAAACTCCTGAAATACGATTTGAGGAATTTACTGATGATTGGGAACTTCGTAAGTTAGGGGAACTTGGAACGGTTCAGACTTGCAAGCGTATATTCAAAGAACAAACATCTGAAAATGGAGAAATCCCTTTTTATAAAAATGGAACTTTAGGACTGGAACCAGATTCGTACATTTCTCGTGAAATATATGAAGAATTTAAGAGGATATATCCATATCCAGAAGTTGGAGATATATTGATCTCTGTAGTTGGGAGTATAGGAAGAACTGCTGAATATATGGGAAAAGATGAGTACTTTCAGGATTCCAATGTCGTGTGGCTTAAGACTGATGGTCGCATTAATAAAAAGTTTTTGAAGATTTCATATCAAGTCATTAATTGGCTTATTGAAGGTTCTACGATTAAGCACTTGTACAATGATAATATTTTGCGCAGCGAAATCATGTGCCCAAAATCACAGATTGAACAGCAGAAGATCGGAGACTATTTCCAGAATCTCGACAATCTTATTACCCTTCATCAGCGTAAATTGGATAAATTAAAAATCATTAAAGCCGGTTGCTTAGAAAAAATGTTTGTGTAAATTAGGGGGGGGGAAGTTATATGTCTGAAATTATATATACAGAAGAAAAAGACTTTGAAGATGCTGTCATTAAAACCCTGATTGAATATGGCTGGGAACCTGATGTTATACGATATCCTACTGAAGAAGATTTGATTCAAAACTGGGCAGATATTCTTTTCAATAATAACAAGCAAAATACACGTTTGAATGATTGTCCTTTGACAGCAGGTGAAATGGATCAGATTATAAACCAGGTAAAGGCGCTACAGTCACCACTTCTACTGAATGAATTTATCAACGGTAGAAGTATTTCAATCACTCGCGATAACCCAGAAGATCAACTACATCTTGGAAAAGAAGTTAGTTTGAAAATTTATGACCGTCAAGAAATTGCTTTAGGCCAAAGTCGCTATCAAATAGTACAGCAGCCACAATTCAAAACCAAGTCTCCCATTCTTAACAATAGACGTGGAGATCTGATGCTACTTATTAATGGTATGCCGGTAATCCACCTAGAGTTAAAGCGTAGTGGTATCCCAGTAAGTGAAGCGTATAACCAGATAGAGAAATATTCCCACGAAGGTGTATTCCGTGGAATTTTTTCTATGGTTCAGATTTTTGTGGCAATGCAGCCAAAGGAATCAGTTTATTTTGCCAATCCGGGTGAAGATGGCGTGTTTAATAAGGCGTTTTACTTCCATTGGGCTGACGTTAATAATAATCCCATCAATGATTGGCATACTTTCGTATATAGGTTTTTGTCTATACCTATGGCACATATGTTAATAGGTTTCTATACGATTGCAGATACTGATGATGGAATTCTTAAGGTAATGCGAAGCTATCAGTATTATGCTGCTGTAGGCATTGCTGACATTGTGGCAGATAAGAAAAGTCACTGGGATGACGGTAACCAGTTGGGAGGCCATATTTGGCATACAACGGGCAGTGGTAAGACTATGACCAGCTTTAAGGCGGCGCAGTTGATTGCCAGCAACCATGATGCAGAGAAGGTAGTATTCTTGGTTGACCGTAAAGAACTAGGTATTCAATCCTTAAAAGAATACCGTTCTTTTGCATCTGAAAGTGAATCAGTACAGGCAACTGAAAATACGACGATCCTGACTTCTAAATTGAAAAGTGATGATCTTGATAATACGCTAATTGTTACCTCTATTCAGAAACTCAGTAATATTACTGCTGAGGATTCTGGATTAAATGATGCAGACCTCAAAGCAATACAGCGTAAGCGCATGGTTATCATTATTGATGAATGTCATCGTTCTACATTCGGAGATATGCTGATTCACATCAAGAATACTTTTAAGAATGCTATTATTTTTGGTTTCACCGGAACACCAATACAGGATTTAAATGCAAAGAAAGACAGTACCACACCTACTATTTTTGGAGATGAAATTCATAGATATACTTTAGGAGATGGAATAAGAGACAGGAATGTACTTGGGTTTGATCCATACCTTGTTCGTATATATGATGACAACGATTTGAGGGAACAAATTGCATTAGAAAAAGCAAAAGCATCTTCTCAGCAGGAAGCCATGAGTGACCCAAAAAAGAAGAAAATGTTTCTCAAATATATGGATTCATCACAGGTGAAAATGTACGGAGAGATTGTTAATGGTAAATGGATCAGTGGTATAGAGGATTACATTCCAAACGAGCAGTATCAAACACCTGAATATAAGATGGGAATTATTACTGATATTAAAAAGAAATGGCCCCTTTACAGCCGAGACAGACAATTTCATGCTATTTTTGCAACCAGCAGTATTCCGGAAGCAGTAGAGTACTATCGTCTGATGGTAAAGGAAATGCCGGAACTAACGATTACGGCTATGTTCGATCCGTCTATTGATAACGAGGGTGGTGGCTCTCTTGAAAAGGAAGACGGCATTGTAGAAATGTTGGATGCCTATAACAGTAAGTTTTCTCAATCTTTCTCCATTGCTTCTTACGATAAATTTCGTAAAGATGTTAGTTTGCGCATGTCACATAAAAAGCCTTATGAACGCTTGGGCAAAGATGAGCAAATTGACATTTTGATTGTTGTAAATCAAATGCTAACTGGATTTGATTCTAAGTGGGTTAATACGTTATACCTAGATAAAGTTATGGAATACGAAAATCTTATCCAGGCATTTTCTAGAACCAACCGTCTCTATGATATGGCAGAGAAACCTTTCGGAATCATAAAATACTATCGACGTCCTAATACCATGGAGAAAAACATTGAAGCCGCGGTAAAAGCCTACTCGGGAGATGTTCCCACAGGTCTTTTTGTAGACAAGCTCCCAAATAACCTCAGACATATGAATACTTTGTATTTGGGTATTGAGCAGCTCTTCAAAAATGCTAATATTGACAGTTTTGAAAAACTACCAGAGGATTCAGCTACAGTAGCGAAATTTGCCAAGGATTTCAAACTGTTTGTAACACATCTGGAAGCTGCATTGATTCAGGGATTTGTATGGTCTAGAAAATTTTATCCAGACGAGAATCAGGTTGAGGATGCTATTGAAGTAGCAGTTGACGAGATGACATATTTGACCCTCCTTGCTAGATACAAAGAACTTTCAAGAGGCGGTGGTGGAGGCCGAGGCGGAGATGTTCCTTACGAGGTGGATATTCATATCACTGAATATGATACTGGAAAAATTGATGCTAACTATATGAATTCCAATTTTGATAAGTATGTCACATTGATACAGGGCGATACCGATCCTTCAATTGTGGCTGCGGCATTAAAAGAACTACATAGATCTTTTTCCATGTTATCTCAAGAAGAACAACGCTACGCTGAACGATTTGTGCATGCTGTAGAGAATGGAAAAGCAGATTTAGTTCATGGAAAAACTTTCAGGCAGTATATTGCAGATTACATGAAGGCAGACGAATATGCCAGAATTAATCGTGTTGTTAGGAGACTTGGTTGTAGCTTTAATCTTCTTCGTGAACTGTTGGAGAGAAAAGTTAATAGTAGCACTCTTGATAATTATGGTAAATTTACAGAACTTAAAAATTCGGTAAATAAGATTAAATCTAGAGAGTTTTTTAAGCGTGTTCTCCGAAACGAGTATGTTGAACTTAGATTACCATTATATAGTGAAGAGTATCTCCGTTTCTTCTTGTTAAGTGGAGGACATGATCCATATCTATATGTGAGTGACGAAGAAATGTATACTCAGCCAAATGATAACGGTTCAGTATCAGAAGCACCAAATGTTGGAGTTGTTCTTACAGAAAATGATTATGTTGGAAAAAAGACAGTTTCAACGGTAAAAAGTAAAACGCTGACCAACTGGTACTCTGAAAGTAAAGCAGTAGCAAGCGCAGTAAAAACTGATTGTTTTGCATATGTGGACAATAAGGTTTGTCTGGCATCTTCTCAATATATTCAACGAACTGACGATGGCCACCTTGAATTAACAGAATATGCAAAAGCTCATGAGGAAGAATGTTTCCTTCAATTCATTGTGGGTGAAAATGATGGGAAATTGCACTATGTTAAACTTCCCGCAGCAAAAGCAGATGTGACATTCAATTATTACGATGAGATAAGTGAAGAATTACTTACTCAATATGGACTGGTAAATGAAATGTCTAAAGAAATGCTGAAAGCTATTGGGGAATCAGAGTTTGGAGATGCATTGACAAAGCTTATGGATAAACATATTTGCAATTACTCGGGTAGATTGTTGAAAAGTGTAACCGGCTTGGATATCAGAACCATCAGTAATATGAAAAAAGGCGAAAACCTTACTAAGCTAAATGTTATTTCTGCTTGTCTCGGAATTCATATTCCATATAGGGTAAGTGACCGAATGCTGCAATTAGCAGATCTAAGTTTAAATATGACTTCGCCTGGTAAAATAGGTGCGGATAATGAAACTTATGATATGTTGTTACATCTTAAATGGGCTACTGATTACGGGAACGTGTATGATGAACTTAAAGAACAAAGTTTAGACTATCTTATTCATCAGCCACCATTATAAGTTAAGAGTTTTCCTTTAGGCCGGATTTTTTATCCGGTCTAAAATTTTTTTTGATGAACATTATTCATCGGTGATTATAACGATTTTGTTATTTTCACGAGTCATATAATGAAATAAGGAGCAGCGCATATGAAAATATGTGTAGATTGTCAAGTACCTTTGACCCACATTAACGAGCAAAACTGATCCACCAAATATTAATTTATAACATCAATATCATAACCATTTTCCCGTAATCGTACCAAGTTAATTTCAATAGTTTTGGAACTTTGACTTATTGTAATGTATTTTGATAACTCTATAAGCCTATCTTGAAGGATATCTATATTAAGAGCATCGATAGGATCTTTGTAATGTATTTTTTTAGGTATAGATGCTACAATTTTTGTAGCATCATCATTATCTTTATTAAATAAATCCTCTATACTAATGAATGGAGTCTCAATAGTAGTTGGAAGTTCATATCTTTTAAAAGTTCTATTGTATACATATCCTGTATATTTTTTAAGTAATCTAACAAAATAATCATAATTAATACTTGTGTTAAGAGACACAAATTCTTTAGCTGCTTTCTTACCTTCTGTATTGAAAATATGTATAAATTTTTCAAAATCTAGATCCTTATGATTCTGTTTCATCATTAGATTTCCTCCTTATTTTTCCCTTTACTCTATAGCTATCTCCTGTTATACTTATTAAGTGACAGTGGTGCATCAGTCTATCAAGTATAGCTGTTGCAGCTAGTTTACTTGTGAATATTTTATCCCAATTACCTAGCGGTGTATTGGTAGTTAGTATTAGAGAGCCCTTTTCATATCGTTGGCGGATGATTTGAAAAAATATGCTCTCTTTTTCTTTATCCATTTGAAAGTGGCCTAACTCATCAATAATTAGTAAATCTATCTTTCGTATTGCTTTAAAATTAATTTCTAAAGTACCTTGTAGATAGCTCTTGTATAGTTTGTCCATGAATTCTTGAGCTGTGGTAAATAGAACTTTAAAGCCACTTTTACAAGCTAATACTCCTAATGAGATGCTAATATGACTTTTTCCAACGCCTGGCGGCCCTATCAAAATTACATTTTCTTTATTATTTATAAAAGATAATGTTTCTAAATCTCTTACTTTAGCTTCGTTAATTTTATCAGGAAATGAAAAATCAAATTCTTCTAATCTTTTTATTCCTTCAAATTTTGATGCTTTAATATTACGTTCAGCATTTCTTTCTTTTTTACCTTTCGCCTCTATATCAAGTAATCTTACTAAAAATTCTCTATAACCTATATTATGTTCAATAGCGTAAGCTATTTCCGCTTCATAATTTAATTGGATGTCTAATAATTTGAATTGCTTTAAAAGAGATTTAATATGGTCTGATGATGTATTAATCTTGCTTTTCATACTTAAAATTGATCCTCCTCATAATAAGATAAGTCACGGCTAGTTTCATTTATAGTAAGGAGTTCATTTTCAGAGCTAATACCTTTAACAATATCAAAGTACTTTGTCTTTAATACATCCTTTATACCACTAATTTCATAAATATTTTTCTCAATACAATATTTCAAAACTAAGTCTAACGACTCTATATCATAAAGCTCCTTAAGCTTAATTATTTGACGCAAGTGATAACTAGGCTGTTTCAAGTGAGGAATACACTTTTTATAAAAAATTTGTCCATTAGAAAATATATTTTCAAACTGCCTTATTATCTCAGGAATAGATTTTGGTGCAATATTATTTAAGTCACCATAATGCTCATCAATAGTGATCATTTTCCCCTTATCTTTAATAATTTCATGAGTTGCAATTATTTCTAAACCTGCATTAAAGATTTCTAATTTATAACCTAAGGATATTCTAAATGATACCTTTTTGCCTACATATTCAACGGGAACACTATATTTTACTGCTTCAACAGATATATAGGAATCCAAGCTCACTTTTCTTTCTTTAAGATCACAAATAATAAATGGTTTAGTTCTTATTGGGGTTAAATGTGGTACCTCTTCAGCAAAAAATTCATTTGTTAGTCTTAAGGTTGTACTATGAACAAGATTATTAGATTCTTCTATAAATATATCTGCTGCTTCATTTAATTCAGTCATAGAATTAAATTTACTACCTTTAACAAACTGTTCCTCAATATATTGAAAAGGTTTTTCTACCTTACCTTTAGTGCGGGCCCGATAGGGATTACAAGCATTTAAATGTATGCCTAAGTAATGTGATAATCGTAGTGCATTGGTATTGAAGTCAACTTCATCTCCAGATTTATTTGAATTAACTAGTGCCTTGGGGTTATCAATTAGTAGCTCCTTTGTAACACCTCCAATTTTTTTAAATAGCAAATATATAGAATCGTATATGGCTTCGCCGTCACAAGACTTAGAGAATATGATGGCTTTTTTTCTAGATGCTGATAAAATTAATGAAAAGCAATAGACTGTTATTTTTTCACTTGCTATATTCATTATATAATGTGCCCAATCAAATTGAGCTTGATCTCCTAGAGGAGTTTCTATACGTTTTGTAGCTTTTAATGGAAGATTAGATTTATCTTCTTTTAGTGTGTTTAAATAGCGATATACTGGAGAGATGCTCCCATTATATCCAAGCTTTTTTAATTCTCTATAAATCCTAGTACCTATAAAGTTATACTCTGGATCAAGGTACCATATCTTGATTTTTTCTAGATAATCATCTACCTTTGTTGAATAATCTCTTTTCTTGTATTTTGGTTCTTCTTCAAACTGTATCAACCTTTTAACTGTATTTCTTGATATTTTCAATTCTCTAGCTATCTGCCGAATGGGTATTCCTTTCCTGTGCATTGTCTTAACAGTTATCCAATCCTTCACATCTTTCACCTTGTTTCCTCCTAATCTTTTGTTTCAAGATTAGGATAGTTTATAAGATTTAGATGGGTCAAGTTTATTCGTTAAAGGCGGGTCAAGTTTAAGTATAAATCAACAAAATACTATTAATAAGTTGATTTATATTATAATTTGGTAAGTCTTAAGGTAAGGGGTGAAAGCTGTGGAAGAGGTAAGAGCAGATATAATAAAAAAGTTAAATAGTGAAGAGTTTAAGTCTTACGTTAGCAATTTGGCAGTGAGAGATGTCTTACTTTTTGGAAGCACCATAAATGGAGATTTTACTGAAGAGTCTGATATTGACATTGCAGTTTTAGGTACATCAAAGTTTTCGATAAGTGAAATTTTAAGGTTCGAATTATTTTTAGAAGATCTTCTTCAGCGTAGAATTGATGTTGTGGATTTAAACAGTGAAACCTTAGATATTTTTATAAAAATAAATATACTAAATACAGGGAAGAGTATTTACACCATAGACAATAATCAGTATTTGTATAAATTTATAGATGATGTTGATTGGTATTATAGAGAGAATGAGCATTATTTTCAATGTAGAAGGAGAGATTTGTTGTCATGAATGAAGAGAGGTTATTGAAAGTAATCGAAGACATGAGGGAATCCTTAAATATCTTATTAGAAAATAATACATATTCAAGGTGAGTTAGAGATTGGCAGAGGCAAGTTTTTGCTACGTGAAATTACAGGATGAAGTAACCTATAGGAAAGAAAGCCGGTTGGATTTAAAAGGCGCTTACTTAGCTGAAAGTAGGTGCTTTTATTATGCTTAAAATTAAGGAAATATAGTGTGAATCTCTAACCTTTCACCAATTGTAAGTATTTTATTTTAGGAATTATATTTATAATAATTATAGAACATGAAAAGTTAGGACAAATAAAAATCCGGAGTTTTATTTGTTTGCTATAAGGATATGATGTGAAAGGTGATTATAATGAGTGAAAGAATATTAGAAGTTAAAAATTTAAAGAAATATTATGGCAAGAAAGATTCTGTAACTAAGGCTTTGGATGGAATAAGCTTTCAGGTGATGAATGGTGAATTTATTGGGATTATGGGGAGTAGTGGTTCGGGAAAAACAACTTTACTTAATTGTATCGCAACTACAACTCATCCTACAGAAGGTAATATTTTATTAAATGGAGAGAACGTAGAAAAATTTAAAGGTAATAAATTAGCTCAATATAGAGGTAATAAGATTGGTTATCTATTTCAAAACTTTGAATTGCTAGAAAACCTGACAGCAAGGGAAAATATTTTACTACCAATGGCTATTCATAATAAATTACATGATAATAGTAAGGTAGAAGTAGAAAAATTAGCAGAATATATGGAGATAAAAGATATATTAGATAAATTTCCAAATGAAATTTCAGGAGGACAAAAGCAGCGTGTTGCAGCTGCAAGAGCTTTAATTTTAAATCCACAAATTATTTTGGCTGATGAACCAACAGGAGCATTAGATTCTAAAAATGCAAAAGCATTAATGGGAAAATTATCTGATTTAAATGAAGAACAAAAATCAACTATTTTAATGGTTACTCATGATGCAAATGTAGCTAGCTTTTGTTCAAGAATTTTATTTATACAAGATGGAAAGCTTTTTCATGAGCTAAGACGTAAAAAGCCTGAGGAGTCTAGACAAGATTTTTATGAAAGAATTCTTCTAGTTATGTCACAACTAGGAGGTGGCAGCGCAAATGTTTTATGATTTAGTTAAGAGAAACAGCAAGAGAAACAGAAAAGAAAATGGATTATTTTTTATATCATTAATAGTATCTATAGTTGCGTTTTATATTATTTTATCTCTTGAAAAACAAGATGTTATTATATTTTTAAAGACTATGGAAAGTCAGGCTTTAGATAAGTTATTTTTATTGATTCCAGTTTTATATGGATTGTCTTTATTTATTTTATTTTTTCTTGTGTATTTTGCAGGAAAATATCAATTAGAAAGAAGAAACAGAGAACTTGGAATGTACTTAATGCTTGGAATGAAACGTAGAAAATTATTGTTAATGCTTTTTATGGAAGAGTTAAGGAATAGCATATTATCATTAGCAATTGGTATTCCAATAGCAATTTTTATATCAGAAATTATTAGTTTGGCTACAGCTAAAATAGTAGGGCTAGGTATAATAGGTCATAGCTTTTCATTTTCCATGACAGCTATATTAGGAACAATTGCTGGATATTTTATTATTAGATTTATAGCACTTATTATTTTAAGCGGTAAATTCTCAAAAAAAGAGGTTATAGAATTACTATCAGACTCACAAACAGAAAAGAAAAGGAAAATTAATAAAGTAGCGGTTGCTATTAAATTTTTATTAGGAATTATATTCCTTGCAGTAGCTTTTACTATAGCAATAGCTGGGTTATCGTGGAAAAGTATAAAGTTATTTGCAATAACAGTAATACTAGGACTTAGTGGAATGTTCCTATTATTTCAAGGAATAGGAGTTCTATTTGAAATAATACTTAGAAAGAAACAGAGTAAAGGTGAATTAAAAATGTTTACCTTTAGACAATTACAAGAATCAGTATTTTTAAAACCAAATACTATGGCCATTTCATCCCTATTGATTCTAATGACAATTAGTTGCTTTGCATATGGTATACCGGTAGGGTACTTAAATAATTCAAAGGAAGCACATGTTATGGATTATACCTTTAAAGGCAGTAAGGAAGAGGTACAATCAATAATAAAAGACCTCAATTTAGAACAGTATATTGATGGCATATATGATATGAACTTAGGTATATGTTATAAAAAAGGTATCGACATAAAAGAGTTAGTTGCGGTTATTGAAAAACAACCAAATAGTGAAGATAAAGATATTGCTCTTAATAATATTCAACATATGGATAGACCGTACTTAATATCAGTAAATTCATATAATAAGCTTTTAGAGATACAAGGAAAGGATACTATTGAATTAAAGGATAATGAAGTAGCTCTTTATAATGATCCGCAGTTTAGAACAGGTGATACAATTAAAAGAACTTTAAAGGAAAGACCTACGTTATATATAAATGGAGAGGACTATAGATTAGTTGATAAATACTATTCAGATAGTATAGTAACAGATAGCTTAATTACTATAATGAATGGATTAATAGTGCCAGAAGAAATGTTTGACAAATATACTGATAAAAATAATGTTAGCACTTATTGGAATGTAACTTTAAAAAAAGAATTTGTTGATGAAAAAGGACTAATGCAAGCTATTAGCATGGTTAATGAAAAGTTAAATACTGCAGAAATACGTTATGAAAGTTATCTTCAGAATATAGGAAGAGAGTTATTTTACACTGTATCAGCAAGCTATACTACTATTTATTTAGCAGTTATTTTTCTAATAATAGCAAATACGGTTATGGGAGTGCAATTTTTAATGCATCAACAAAAAACGAGAAAGAGATACGTATCATTAACTTACCTTGGAGCAAACTATGAAATGTTATGTAAATCTTCAAGAAATCAAATTACTTGGTATTTTTCACTGCCAATAATAGTTTCAACTATAAGTAGTATATTTGCAGTAAGATCATTATTTACAGGTATTATGACAACATCAATGAAAGATCATGTTGGTAAACTGATGGTTATTTCAATTCCTGTTATTGCCGTAATATGTGTGATAGAATTATTTTATATGCACTTAGTAAAGAAAAGTAGTGATAAGAATATTTTAAAGCTTATGGATATAAAAAGAGAAGATAATTAGGGAGGATAATGGTGAAGAAGATTGTAATTGTAGAAGATGAGCTTTTTATGAGAGAAGAGCTCAAGTTAATTTTAGAAAAGGAAGGGTATGATACTTTTTGTATAACTAAATTTTCTAATGTGGTAGATGAAATTATAGCTGCTTCACCAGACCTTGTATTATTAGATTTAAATCTACCAGGAATATCTGGATTTGAAATATGCAAGGGACTTAGACATAAAAGTAATGTTCCAATACTTGTTTTAACAGGTCGGGATCAAATGAAGGATGAGTTACATGCACTAGATATTGGTGCAGATGAATATATAAATAAGCCCTGTCATAAGGAGCGTTTATTGGCAAGAATAACTAATTTATTGCGTCGTTTAGACGATAGAAAGCATTTTGCAGAAATAAAGGATATTAGCTTAGATTTACAAACCTATACTATAAATGTGAAAGGGAAAGCTACTATTTTACCTGATAATCAAGGAAAGATAATGGAATTATTACTTGAGAATTATCAAAAGCTTGTTACTAAGGAAATGTTACTAAAGAAGCTTTGGGGTACAACAGAATTTATTGATGAAAATGCTCTTCATGTAAATATGACTAGGCTAAAGAAGTCCTTGCATACTTTAGATACTGACTATAAGATAAGCACCATTAGGGGCAAGGGTTATTCATTAGAGCCTATAGGAGACAATAATAATGATTAAAAGGTTAAGAGAAATATTCATAAAAAATAGACTTTGGATTATTGTTATACTACTATTGAATTTTATATTCGGTGGATTACTATGGTTAAGTAATGAGAAGGCTTTTGTTTATATATTCCCTACTATGATAATTGGTTCTTTAATTTTATATTGTGCTACAGCGTTTATTCTTTATAAAAATGATTTAAAAAGAGAAGAGGCACTTAGTAATTTTTTAAATGATCCTACTATAGATAGAGAAAATGAAATCATAAACTTGTTTCATTATAAAGAGGCTAATGTGCTTAAAAATATAGGTGAAATCTTAAGAGAAAATCAGAACACTATAAATAATTATAAGCAAGAAGTTGAAGAATATGAAGAGTATGTAGAGGCTTGGGCACATGAGATAAAAACTCCACTAGGATTAATGACCTTTGTGCTAGATAATAGAAAAGATGAAATATCAGAAATTGTTTATAAAAGATTACAATATGTAAGAACAAAAATGCAAGAGGATATAGAAAGAATGCTGTACTATGCAAGATTAAAATCTACTTGCAATGATTACTTTTTTAAAGAGCTCCCATTAAAAGAGAGTTGTGCAGAAGTAATTGAAGAATATAAAGTAATATTGCAGGAAAAAGGTATAGCTGTAATATTGGATGTTGGTGAGTGTAAAGTTGTATCTGACAAAAGAGGAATGCAATTTATAATAAGGCAAATAATCAGTAATGCAGTAAAATACAAGAATATGGAAGTGAGTCACCCACAGATAGTTATTACTTCAGATGAAAATGAGCAAAATGTAAGGCTTAATATAAGAGATAATGGAATTGGTGTTAAGGCTTATGATTTGCCATTTATATTCGAAAAAGGCTTTACTGGTGAGGTTGGAGAACAAAGAAAAAATTCTACAGGAATGGGATTATATTTAGCAAAACAAATATCAGAAAGATTAGAAATAAATCTAGAAGTAAATAGCAAATGTGAAGATGGATTTGGAGTTACATTGATCTTTCCTAAGGTTGTTGTTTAATAATTATGCCCAAGAAGTCGCTTATTCTTATTTTAGAATGGGCGACTTTTTCTATTATTATATTTATTGCTTATGGGTTTCTGGTGACTACAAAGGAAAAGGGTATGGGAAATTGTTGATGGAATATTGTTTAGCTGATGCTAAGGGAAGTGGTAAATCTGGAATTTGTATGCTTGGAGCAAAAAAACAAAAATCATGGCTTGCTGATCAATTATTTGCCCAAAAGTTTGGTTTTGAAGTTGTCGATACTACGGATAATGGCTACGAATTGCTTGCACTTTCTTTTGATGGAACAACACCAGAGTTTACACAAAAGGCTAAAAAAGAAGAAATCGAAAGCAAAGAGCTAACAATTTATTATGATATGCAATGTCCTTATATCTATCAAACCATTGAGATGATAAAACAGTATTGTGGAATGAATGGTGTTCCTGTATCTTTTCTTTAGGTGGATACGCTGCAAAAGGTAAAGGAGTTACCTTGTGTTTTCAATAACTGGGGTGTATTTTATAAGGGAAAATTTGAGACAGTAAATCTGTTAGATATCAACTATTTAAAGAGAATACTCAGGAAATGAAGCGGAAAACATTATCATTTTAAAAATATAGGTAAATATTTTGTAAATGCCTATTTTTTAATAAAAACATATATTTGTATTTGAATCAAAAACTGATTTTCATAGGTCTGGAAGCATTAAAATAAAATGTTGTGTAGCTAGTTAATATCATATTGACAAAAGTATAAATAAATGCTAAATTGAAAATGATTTTCAAATTCGCAAGGGAGGAATAATAAAATGTCTAGATTGTCATATCAAACAAAACAAAAAAAGGCAATTTTAGATTTTTTAAAACTTAATTGTGATGAACATATAACTATTTCTCAAATATCAGAATATTTGAGAAAAGTAGGAATACAAGTTGGTACGACTACAATTTATAGAAATATGGATGCACTTGTGGAACAGGGAATAGTAAAAAAATATGCTATGGAAGGAAATGCAGGTGCTTATTTTGAATATATAGGAGATAGAGAATGGCCACAAAGGCAGTTTCATTTTCGATGTAAAGATTGTGGCAAACTTCTTCATTTTCAAAGTGAAAAATTACAGATGTTAGATGCTTATTTTAAGGAAGAAGTACCTATTAAAATTGATTTAGGACAAACTGTATTTTATGGTATATGTGACATATGTTTTAAAAATGAGGTAAAAGAGGTGAATGCAAATAAGGATAAGGCTTGATAATAAGAAAAATAGAATAGTGACTTTTTTGGTATGCATATGTTTCTTTACAATTTTGATTTTGGGCACTATTTATGAGGCAAAAGAGTCTGACCATAGTTGTTCTGGAGATAATTGTCCTATTTGTGCTCATATTCAACAAATAGAAAATACGATACGTCAGTTGTCCACAGCAATTAATGCCGTAGGATCATTTGTAGCATTTTTTATAATATTTGTTGAAATGTTATTATTATACAATAAGGTGATCAAAGTTTTATCACCTGTAGAATTGCGGGTAAGAATGAATAATTGAAGCCTCCAACGGGATTGTAATATCATTTTTAATAGTTATATAATACAATCCTTTGTTTAAATATTGAATATATATTTATGGAGGTTTTTTATGAAACGAATATTATCTTTATTAATAACATGTTTTATGATGATTGGACTTTTAACATCATGTGGGACATCAAATTCTAAGGCTATAGACTCTAATGGGAAATTAAAGATTGTAACTACTATTTTTCCACAATATGACTTTGCACGTCAGGTTGCTGGGGAACATGCTGAAGTAACTATGCTTTTAAAGCCTGGTGCTGAAAGCCATTCTTTTGAACCTACACCACAAGATATCAAGAAGATTCAAGATGCTGATCTTTTTATTTATACAGGTGGCGAAAATGATGTTTGGGTTGACGATATTCTGTCTTCAATGGGAGATAAGAAACCGAAAACTTTGAAATTGTTAGATTGTGTACCTACTGTCAATGAAAAGATCGTAGAGGGAATGGAGCACGAACATGATGAAAAGGAAGAACGTCACCATAATGATGGTGAATTTGAAGATTCTGATGTAAAAGAACGTAAGTTAAGTGATTGGGCAGGTGATTGGCAGTCTGTGTATCCATATCTATTAGACGGGACTTTAGATAAAGTTTTTCATCATAAAGCTGAAGAAAAGCAAGATAAAACAGAAGAAGAGTATAAAGAATATTATACTAAAGGATATAAGACAGATGTAAATCGAATCAAAATTGAAGATAATAAAATAACATTTTCTAAAAATGGAGAGGAATCTACCTCAGAATATACTTATAAAGGTTTTAAAATTCTAACCTATGATTCAGGTAAAAAAGGTGTTAGATATCAGTTTGAAGCAGTTGATAAAAATAGTGGAGCACCTAAGTATGTACAATTTAGTGATCATTTAATTAAACCTACAGATGATGTGGAGCATTTTCACCTTTACTTTGGTGATGATAGTTTCGATACTTTGTCAAATGAAATGGATAATTGGCCTACTTATTATAAGAGTAATTTGACTGGAGAAAAAATTGCAGATGAAATGATTGGACATGACAGTCACTCTCATGAACACGAAGAAGAAATTGATGAACATGTTTGGACTTCACCTAAGAACGCAATTTTAATTATAGAGAAAATTAAAGAAGTTCTTTCTGAAAAAGATGAAAAAAATGCAAAATCATATTCAGAGAATAGCGCAGAATATATAAGCAAATTACAAGCTTTAGATAAAAGCTTTCAAGATGTTGTAAGTTCTGGTAAAAGGAAGACTTTAGTATTTGGAGACCGTTTTCCTTTCCGCTATTTTGCTGATGCCTATGGATTAAATTATTTTGCAGCTTTTTCTGGTTGTTCCACTGAGACTGATGCAAGTGCTGCTACAGTTGCATTTTTGACTGATAAAGTAAAAGAAGAAAAGATTCCAGTTGTTTTCAACATTGAGTTTTCTAATGGTAAAATTGCAGATTCTATTTGTGATGCGACAGGAGCAAAAAAAATGACACTTCATTCTTGTCATAACGTGTCTGCCAACGATTTTGCAAATGGAGTATCTTATCTATCTATTATGGAACAAAATGTAGATAAGATTCGAGAGGCTTTGAATTAAGATGTCATTAATAACATGTAAGAATGTAAGCTTTGCTTATGATGGCAGAATAGTTGCAAAGAATTTAAATTTTTCAGTAGAAAGTGGAGACTATCTTTGTATTGTAGGTGAAAATGGAGCTGGAAAAAGCACATTAATGAAGGGGATTTTACAATTGAAAAGTCCCTCAAGTGGAAATATATATATGGGAGAGGGACTGAAGGCGGATGAAATTGGTTATCTGCCACAACAAACAGAAATTCAGAAGGATTTTCCAGCAGATGTGTTTGAAATTGTTCTTTCTGGATGTTTAAACCGATTAAAAATTCGCCCTTTTTATGGGAAAAGTGAGAAACGTTTAGTAGATGAAAAACTAGAACAACTTGGTATTGCATCATTAAAACATCATTGTTATAGAGAACTGTCTGGAGGTCAGCAGCAGAGAGTCCTTTTGGCCAGAGCTTTATGTGCAACAAAAAAAATATTAATATTAGATGAACCAGCAGCCGGTCTTGACCCTATTGTAACTGGTGAATTATATGATTTGATTGCAAAAATAAATCGAGAACAAAAACTTACGGTTATTATGGTATCTCATGATATTCAAAGTGTTTTGCGTTACTCAAATAAAGTGCTGCATTTAGATAGAGAACAGTTATTTTTTGGGACTGTTGGGGAATATCGAAATACTCCTCTGAGCGTACAATTCTCTAGAGGAGGTGCATCTCATGATTAGTATTGTGCAAGAAATGCTTGCATATCCTTTTATGGTACGTGCATTGATTGTAGGTATACTTGTGGCTTTATGTGCATCTCTATTAGGGGTAAGTATGGTGTTGAAAAGGTACTCTATGATAGGTGATGGACTTTCACATGTTGGATTTGGAGCATTAGCTGTTGCTACAGCTTTTAATATGGCTCCACTTGTTATTTCACTTCCTGTAGTTGTTTTAGCTGCATTCCTTCTTCTTCGTATCAAAGAAAGCAGCAAAATAAAAGGAGATGCGGCTATTGCTCTCATCTCTACAGGATCTCTTGCCATTGGTGTTATGGTAATTTCTATGAGCACAGGCATGAATACAGATGTATGTAATTATTTGTTTGGCTCTATTTTAGGAGTAAAACAAAACGAAGTAGTATTAACTATAGTATTGTCTGCTTTTGTTTTAATACTGTTTGTATTATTTTACAATCGTATCTTTGCAGTTACTTTTGATGAAACTTTTGCAAAAGCTACTGGAACAAATGCAGATTTATATAATATGTTAATTGCATTACTTACTGCATTTACTATTGTTCTAGGGATGCGAACCATGGGAGCACTACTGATTTCTAGTTTAATTATTTTTCCTGCTTTAACATCAATGAGGATATTTAAGCAATTTCGAGCAGTAATAATTTCCTCTGCGATACTTTCAGTGTTTTGTTTTGTAGCAGGACTTATATTATCTTATGTATATGCTACTCCAACAGGTGCTAGTGTAGCAATACTAAATATTGGATGCTTTATGCTTTTTTCAGTGTTTGGATGGCTTAGGGGAAAGAGGTGTAAAGAATGAAGAATATCAAGATTGTAGCTATAGTGGTTGGTATCATGCTATTGTTTGCTGGATGTAAAGTTAATAATCAGCCTAAACCAGTAGAATCGGATATAGGCGCAGATGATAAAGCCAAAAATACAGATAATGTTACTATGCCTTATTTGCCAAGTGATACACAGGTAAATAGGGAGGATGTTTTAGTGATCAGCGAAAAAATGTTCTTAACCCAAATTATCGATATTAATTTTAATTTTGATAATTACAAAAATAAAACTATCGTGGTTGAAGGGATGTTTAAAATGTTTTCTAATCAGGATGGAACGCAAAATATTCCAGCCGTGTATAGGAGAGGGCCTGGCTGCTGTGGAAATGATGGAGGAGGAGGGTTTTTCTTGAAATTTGATGGAGAACTTCCAAAAGATAATGATTGGATCAAAGTAACGGGAAAACCTGAATTAGTTAAGAACGGGGACTTTAATGATCTGTATCTCAATGTTACTAAACTTGAAGTTCTTGAAAAACGAGGAGCAGAATTTGTTCAGCAGTAATACTGATTAAAATTTTATATATGAAGAAAGAGTTTAACTTTATATAAAAATTTTTAAACTATAATAATCGATAGTCATTTAATGACTATCGATTATTTATTTAAGCAATTTTTTCAAAGCGACCAATTCTATTATTCTTTGGGCGAAGTTTAGGAGAAATAAGTGATATAAAAATAGGCGAGAATCTTTTCATAGTATCAGTAAGATTAAAGTCTCCTGTCATTTTATACATAGGGCAAAGCTTTGTGAAATCTTCGGTAGACCCAATGCCCCATTGAAACACAGCTGTAGTTTTTTTTATTGTATCGTGTATTTGTTGATTGTTTACCATCCAGGTACTCATAAGCTCGCATAAAAGAGTACAATTTTTAAAGGATGTAGAGACTTTTTTAAATAGATTTTGAACTTCATTTTCTTTAAGATACATTAATAATCCTTCTGCAATAACTAAAACATTTTCTTTATTTTTTATTTTTTCAATCCATGTAAAGTCTAAAACGGAAGAAGAAATATTAATAACTCTGTCATTTAAAGGTATTATTTTTTCTCTAATTTTCATGACATTCTGGAAATCAATATTATACCATTCAATGGTACCGTTATCTACACGACTAAATCTATCATCAAGTCCACACGCCATATTGACAATACTGCAATTAGGATGCTTTTGGATGTACTCTGAAACTTCTCTATCAAAAATAATAGTTCGAGCAGCGCATCCCCACATATTCATTTTACTTTTACCATGTTTTTTAAAATCATAATCTAGAGAATCTATAACAGCTATAGCAGTTTTGTCGTAGAAAGCATGATTTTTCTTTCTGCTCTCTAAAGCTCTTGCATAGACAGGGACTAACATGGTTTCATTGACTCCTGATAAATTGATTTTTTGTTTCATAATTTTCTCTACTCCTTTCATTATTAGATGGCAATTCCTTGGTTAGTCATAACTAACTAAAGTATAACATTAATTTTTTATAAGTCAATGATGAAAATGTAGATTAAATTTTCTTTAAAGGTTTAGAGGATATAACTTAATATATGTTATATCCTCTTGGTAATTATATACAATCAGGAGAGGGGAATCTCCTTTCTTTATGAATTAAAAAAAACGTATTAGCTATAATATGGGGGAATAGCTAATACAAAAGTTAGAATAAAATGATAGTTCAAATTACTATATTATTTATATAAAAAAGAAGAGAAACACACGGATTGTTATTTCTATTGCATAGAACTCTACTTATATGTTAATATGTAAATATAATGTAAATATTAAATATAATTTCTATGTTTTACATATCACGGTAGTATGTAACTAAGATGGAATTCGGTTAAAGTCCGAAACGGTACCCGCCGCTGTAAGCGAATAGTTGTTTTTATTATGTCACTGAGAGTTATATTATATAACACTTGGGAAGGCGAGAACAATGTTGAAGCGCAAGTCAGAAGACATGCATAGTAAGATAAAAGAAGAGTCATATGTGTTTCGGGAGACACGCATATGTTTTTCTGCATGAAAAAAATCTCAGTGAATACGGACTGTGAACAACAGGCCACTTTTTTTGCGCAAAAATGTGGTAGATATTTAAGGAGGCGTAATAGAATTGAAAAAAAGAAATCAAGCCAGCAAACTACTTTCACTACTTTTAACTATATGTATAGTATTGTCAAGTGTGCCTATTCAAGCATTTGCTGCAAGCGAGACTACAGATTCAGTATTGGACAAGGTAACCCCTCAAGCTATATTTGAGCTAATTAAGGGGAAAAATTTATTAATGGATGATATAACCACTGACTTAGAAGACTATGAAGATATGGTATCCAATAATGAAAAAGTGACTATGAAATTAGATTCAACTGGAAGGTTGGTTCCATATAAGTGGGGCGATACCGAAGAAAAAATCTTTTTAAAGTGGGACACAGAGAAGAACAATGATAAATATAAAGATTATATCAATGTTGCTCCAAACACAAGAGGGTTGAACCTTTTAAAAAGACCATTACTTGGAGAGCCATCAGCTGATGTTGTTTTAACAATGAAAGCTTGGACTCCAACTCAGAATGAAAGACTTGTTGATTTAAAGCTAAAAATACAACCGGGAAAGGCTATACCAACAGAGCTTGAGATAATTAAAAGAGACATTTTTCAAGAAATTAAAGGCAATAATATAGATGCAGGCAATATAACAGAAGACTTGAAATTGCCAAATGCTTATATTAATAAGGAAGCTATAACTATTAAGGCAAACATCAATAAAGAAAACAAACTTGTATTTAAAAGCAAATATTCGTCATCATCTTATTTAATTGAATTTGGACAAAGCACAAATTCTAAAGTAGTTAATGTAACAAAAGATAAAATTGCCGTAACTCGCCAAGCTAAGGATACAAAGGTTGAGATTCCTATTACTATAAAAGAAAACGTTGGCAACAAAAAGGTTCTAGACCAGTTCAACTTATCATTGACTGTAAAAGGAAAAGATTCAGGATCTGGGGATGGAACTGAAACAAATATCTTAGATCAATTGACAGAAGAGATATTATTCACTGCAATTAAGGGTGAAAATATATCTAAAGATTCTATAACTGATGTATTAAGTCTTCCAGCAAATGGGGACAATCCTTTTTATTTTAAAGGATTTAAGCCTGATGGAACAGCTCAGTGGTGGGCATCTAGGTTTGGTGCATTAGCAAAGATTGAGATTACAAAAAGCAGTAACCCTGATATTATTGAAGTAGGTACAGACTGTTTAAAATTAAAATCAAAGCCAGAAAAGGATGAGCTAGTAACTTTAATTTTTGAGCTTACAGATTTGAAAAATCAAGATAATAAAAAGACTGTTGAGTTGAATCTTACTGTAAAAGCATCAAAAAACAAACTTAATGTTGTAGAAAAACAATTATTTGATGCAATAAAAGGTAATAATGTATCAGCAGATAAGATTAAAACAGATATGATAATGCCAGGAGAAGTTAATCCATTTTTTGCAACTGCAACTGGAGAAAACATAACTTGGGATGGGGTAAAGAAAGAGACAAGCAATGTAAAAATTGAATTTACTAATAGTGACAACAAAGAATTAATTGCAATTGAAGGCGGAAAAATTAAAGTTTTAAATTCACCTGAAATAGATACAACTGTTAAGCTAAGTGCTACACTAACAGATTTAACTAAACCAGAGGAAACTAAAAATGTAGAATTAATGTTAACAGTTAAATCTCTAACCAAGATAGAGAAAGAATTAAAGGGATATTTAGATAAATATTTAGTTCCTGAGAATTTTTCATATACAAATATAAAGAAATCAGGAGTTTCTTTTGCAGAAGATTATAAGAATAACAATGTTAGATATTCACTGCAATTACCGAATATTTCTGCATTAGAAAACTTACCGTGGGGAGAAGTAAAAACCTCAGTTTCTACCGAGAATAATGATGGAGTAAAGAAAATTAATAATTATGTATGGGATCCTATTAGAGCTGATGTAGGTGGTAAATCTAAAACTATAACACTTACATATACATTGACAAAAGATAAAGAGTCAGTGTCAAGAGATATAGACTTCACTATTCCAGCCCTTACAAACGAAGAAATTCAGGAAGAAATCAAACTTTTAGATGATATTAAAAAGAATTTCTTTGAAGGAATTAAAGGAGATAACTTTGATGCAAACAACGTATATGACAGCCTTAGGGATATATCAGAAGCTAGATATGAAGATAACAAATTAGTTTTATCAAACAGTGCTAAAGAAAATAAATATTATGGATTTAAGTTTTCTACAGGTCGTGAAAATGGTCGTTGGACTGTAAATTATGAGAATGGCAAAGGTGATCTATTTGATCCAAGCAATATGGTTCTTCAAAAAAGACCCGATATTGACACTAAAGTAAATATTGGACATCAAATTGAGAGTGTGCAGCTACAAAAATATGCGGAATGTTATCCTGACAATAAAGAACTACAAAAATTGAAGAGACAAACTATAACTACTGATATAGTTGTTAAAAAAGTTGATGCAAGCTGTAAAAATATTAAAGTTGGAAACTATGTAGTTACAATCAAAGATGGTGAAAAAGAGTATTCTGTTCTAACTTCTGAAACTTTAGCAAAAATTTCTGTTGAAACAGTTTTATCAAACATGAGTGCAAACCTTGTAATTGCAGGAAATGATTGTACCAATATTCACAAAGCAGAAATAAACTTGAATGATGGATATGCTAGATTTGGTATAAATATAAGTGATTGTGATAATAAGAATGCTGGAACTGAACAAAACTGCGATTATACAATAACTGTAGTTAGTGAGAAATTCTTAGAGGATTCAATTAAAAGATTGCCGTACGATCCTTCAAAAGCAAACGCTGAAGAGATTAAAACAGCTCAATTATTGTACAGACAGTACATGGGATTAGAGGATAGTGACAAAGCTAAGATTGAAGGCAGTAAAAAAATTGAAAAATATAATTCTGGATATGTAGATCCTAAAAATGATGCTAAAAAGGAACTTGATTTAGTTGAAAGCAAACTTTTTGATGGAATTAAAGGAGAAAATAAATCATCAGATTTAGTTTATACCGATTTAGAAGAAGTTAGATATGCAAAGATAGAAGGAGATAAGGTAACCTTCTATAAGGAGCCAGTAGTAGGATGCAGCATTAGAATTGATTGGACTAAAAGTAGTGCTCCAGAATATGTAGATGTTCATAATGGAAATGATTTTGACACTAGATATGTATTAGCATTTAAATTAAATAAAAGACCTAGTAGAAATTCTTCAGCTGCAGACATTAAGTTTGATGCGAAGCTTACACACATGGTGGAAAGTGCAGTTGAACAGTCAGCTTCAACTGAGTTTAAACTTAAGGAATATGATGCAAGGCTAAAAACTTTATCAATAAAAGAATTTCAAAATTTAAAATTTGATAGCGATATTAAGGAATATACTATTTTTAATACATCGGGACTCAAAAAAATTACATTAAATATAGAATCAATAGTTCCAAAATGTGAAATTGAAATAAACAATAAGAAAGTAAAAAGTATAGCAGAAGTTGCTTTAGATAGTGAAGTAAAGACAATAGAAATTAAGGTAAATGACTGGACTAAAAATACTTTAAATGAAAAATGGGATGAAAAGATATATAAAATTACTGTAATGTCGTCTTTAGGAAAGCTTGAAGAGCAAATAAACAAATTACCATCATCTGATGAGATTACAAAAGATAATTATAAGAGCTATATAAATACAGTAAAGACACTAAGTGATGCCTTCAACTCATTAACTTCAGATCAGAAAGATAAAATTTCTAAGATTGCAGTAGAAAAATTGAATCAGGTTACTGAGAAGATTGAATCACTAAAGCTTGCTGATGCAAAGGCTAAGGCTATTGCAGAGATAAATTTATATGGTGGAAATGAGGAAGATTACACAACAAGAAATTGGCTTAAGGTAGCTGCAGCTAGAAAAGCAGGTATAGAGGCTATAAATGCAGCTAAAAATGAAGATGCTGTAATTAATGCTTTGACTGAAACAAAAGCTAAAATCACTATAATTCCTAAAAAAGAAATTGGTGAAGCCGCAGTAAATACTAAGCTTGAGAGTATATTCATCGTACCAGGTGAGATAAAAGCAGTTTGCGGAAATGATGGTATTTATTCAGCCAAAGTTCCTTCAGATGTTGAAAAAATAACAATAAAAGCACTTCCAAGCAACAAGAAAGCTTATGTAAAAGTAAATGGAGAAGAGATCTCCCCTGAAAAGAACTGGACTTCTTCTGAAATTATTAAGGTTCCAGAAAAAGGCTTTGCTGAAGTTACAATTACAGTAATTTCTTCTGACGAAACAAAGACACAGGAATATAAGCTTCGTGTTGAACGTTCAGAAGTTATTCCTCAAGAAAATATTAATGTAACATTTGAACTCATTGGGGATAGCAAGCATGCAGAAGGAATGCATGATTCCTTTGAAAATTGGATTCAAAAAGTTACAGTATCAGTTCCAAAGGGATCAACAGCTAAGTATTTAACAGATAAACTTTTGATTGAAAATAACATACCATTTGTTGTTACTGCTGGAGGAACTTATATTCAATCAATCAATGGTCTTAGTGAATTTGATAATGGACCTAATAGTGGATGGATATATAATGTAAATGGGAAAAATATTAACAAGACATATGATGCATATGTTTTAAGTGAAGGTGATTCTGTAGTTTGGAAGTATACAGATGATTATATAAAAGATGGATACTTTCCTGATGATGATGAATCCATTAAAATTGTTAAGACGCTTATTTCAGAAATTCCGGAAATAGACAAGCTTACTATATCTGATGCTAAAATCGTTGCAAAAGCACGCGATGCATATAATTCTTTAAGTGATCAGGCTAAGATAAAAATAACTGAAGCAGAAAAAGCTAAATTAGATGAGGCCGTTAAGAAAATGGCAGAAATTCAAAAAGATGCTGAAAGTTCATTTATTGATTGCTATAAAGCTATTGGTGCGGCAATGTTAAGTGATGCTGAAAAATATGGACTTACTGTGGGCACAATAGGCGGTGAATGGGCACTTATTAGCCTTTCTAGATCTGGTATTGTAACTGACAAAGTGAAAAGAGAGTATTGTGAAAACCTAGTAAAAGTGATAAAAGAAAATGGTTCAGCAATCCTTAATAATTATAAATCTACTGAAAATTCAAGAGTTATACTTGGACTTACTTCTATTGGTATAGATCCAACTAATGTTGAAGGCTATAATTTGTTAGAACCTCTTGCAGACTTTAATTATGTGAATAATCAAGGTATAAATGGTTCAATTTGGGCATTGATTGCTTTGGATAGTCATGGATATGATATACCAAAGGTAAAAGCAGGCAGAGAGCAAACTACTAGAGAAAAGCTAGTAAATAAAATTCTTGATATGCAGCTAGAAGATGGAGGATGGTCATTAGCTGGTGCTACTAGTGATGTTGATATTACTGCTATAGTGTTACAGTCACTTGCCCCATATTATAGCAGTGATGCAAAGGTAAAGGTCGCTGTAGATAAAGCGTTAGATTACCTTTCAAATATTCAAGAAGAAGATGGCGCATTTTCATCTATATATGGTGATGTCAGCCTTGAGTCAACTGCTCAGGTTATAGTTGCCTTAACTAGCCTTGGAATCAATCCTATGACAGATACACGTTTTATTAAAAATGATAATACCCTTATAAATGTTCTTCATAGATATAGAGTTGGTAATGGATTTGCTCATGTTATTGGCGGAGAGATTAATTCTATTGCTACAGAGCAGGGGTATTATGCATTGACTGCCATGTATAGATTTATTAATGGGCAAAGTGCTCTTTATGATATGAGAAATATTGAGCTTACTTTTATGGAAAATACAATTAAACCAGGTACAGGTGAAACTAATAATCCAGAACATGGTGAAGTTGATAGACCTACACAGGATAATCAGCAAAACACCAATAATATAAATGAAGGAGAGTTAGGAAAGCCAAAGACTGGTGATGAGATTAATATGCTTCCTTGGATTATAACTATGCTTCTAAGTGGTGCAGCAATTATTTTGTATAGAAGAAAGTATAAAGAGATAATATAATAATAGATGATAGATAGAACACTTTATTATTGACAAGCATTTTTAAAAAGAGTATATTAAAAATAGCACAATGTGGTGTTTAGAGAGCAAAGAAGCTCCATAGGAAAATCCTATGGAGCTTCTTATTTTTTATAGTGATATTTGTAGAAAATGTTGAGTTAAAGCTAAGAATAAAAATTTTCTTATAAACCCACAATTAATAAGAAGAGGGGAGCTAGTAATGAAGAGATTTAAGATTAAAACAGAGATACTTTTTGGAGAAGGAGCATTAGATTATTTAAAAGAACTTAAAAACAAAAAAGTTTTTATAGTTACAGATCCTTTTATGGTAAAGTCAGGTGCTATTGAAAAACTGACTAATAAACTAACATCATCTGATGTATTCGTATTTAGTGAAATAGTTCCAGACCCACCAATTGAATTAGTTGTAAGTGGCATAGAAATGCTTAGAGACTTTAATCCAGATGTGGTTATTGCCTTAGGTGGAGGTTCTGCTATAGATGCAACCAAAGCAATAATAGACTTTTCAAAAAAAATAGCTAAATTAAAGGATATTAAGCTTATAGCTATACCAACAACAAGTGGTACAGGCTCAGAAGTAACTTCATTTTCAGTAATAACAGACAAGCAAAAGGGGGTTAAATATCCTTTAGTATCAGATGAATTATTACCAGATATAGCAATTTTAGATCCAGAACTTGTGAAAACAGTTCCGAATTTTATAACTGCAGATACGGGTATGGATGTACTTACCCATGCATTAGAAGCTTATGTTTCTAAGAATGCAACAGATTTTTCAGATGCTTTAGCTGAAAAGGCAGCTACTTTAGTATTTAATTATTTGTTGAGAGCTTATGAAAATGGAAACGATATAGAAGCTAGAGAAAAAATGCATAATGCTTCATGTTTAGCTGGATTAGCGTTTAATGAGGCTTCTTTAGGCATTAATCATAGTATTGCTCATGTTTTAGGAGGTAAACTCCATATTCCTCATGGAAGAACTAATTCAATATTATTACCACACGTAATAGAGTATAATGCAGATATAACGGGATATAGCTCTAGGGAATTTAGTGAAGCAGCAGAAAAATATGCTAGAATAGCTAAAATAGTTGGATTACAAGGATCAAACACTAGAGGATTAGTAAAAAATCTTGTAAATGAAATCAAAAAGATGCAAAAGACCATGAATATGCCTACAACTTTAAGAGAGTGTAAAGTCAATATTGAAGAATTAAAGAATTTAGAAAGTGAAATAGCTCAATTAGCATTAAAAGATGCATGTACAGAAACTAATCCGAAGGTTCCAGATGAAAAAGATATAATATTTATTATAAATAAAATAAAATAGCCTTTTATAGTTTACTTAAAATTAGACAATTTTCTTAGTATATTTACAAGTTATTTTGATATATTACATTTAAATTGATTCTAAAAAATTAATTAGTTAACAAAGAATTAGGAAAAATAGAGTGATTTTATTAATATGATAAACTAATATAAAAAATATATGAATATATTGACAATGAGATAATTAAAATTTATAATAAATATATCACAATGGCGTGATTGATTTTGAGCGATGTGGCTCCTTAAAGGAATTTCATTTACTTAAAGGTATGAATGAAACTTTGAGGAGCTTTTTTATTAAATAAGTTATTAAACGTTTTAGATAGCCAATAATTTAACAGGGAAAGTAAGGTGAGAAACATATGGGAGATGAGTCAAAGCAGAGAATTATACAAGAATATGTACCAGGGAAACAAGTCACACTTGCTCATATAATAGCAAATCCTAATGAAGATATATACAAAAAACTAGGACTTATAGTGGACAAAAAGGATGCTATAGGAATACTGACTATAACACCAAGTGAGGCATCTATTATAGCAGCAGATGTTGCTACAAAGGCTTCAGGAGCTTCGTTAGGTTTTATAGATAGATTTAGTGGATCTTTAGTAATAAATGGCGATATAAGTTCTGTTGAGTCAGCTTTAAATGAAGTTTTAGATGTTTTAAGTAATATTCTAAATTTCTCATCAACTAAGATTACGAGGACCTAATATATGGGAAGAGTAATATTTATGGGTAAGACAGGGTGTGGTAAGACAACCTTGTGTCAAGGATTAAATAACTTAGAGATAAAATATAAGAAAACTCAAGCTATAGAACTTTATGATAATGCTATAGATACTCCTGGAGAATATATGGAAAACAGAGGATACTATACTGCTTTAATAGTTACAGCAGCAGATGCTGATCTTATAGCTTTAGTTTATGATTGTACTTCAGAAGAAAATTATATTGCCCCAGGCTTTGCAAGTATATTTTGTAAGGAAGTTATAGGTATTATCACTAAAATAAATTTAGCTAAAGATGAATCAGAAATAGAAATAGCAGAAGAAAGATTGAATTTAGCTGGAGCAAGCAAAATATTTAAAGTTGATACAGTGGATGATGTGGGAATTAAAGAATTATTTAATTACTTAAACAAATTTTAATTTGAGGTGAACTGTTAATGAAAAGAACTATAGTAATAGTCGATGATGAGCCTATTACAAGGATGGATACAAGGGAAATTTTAGAAGCCAATGGATACGATGTTGTAGGAGAGGCTTCTGATGGTTTTGAGGCAATTGAAGTTTGTAAAAAATATAATCCTAGCTTAGTTTTAATGGATATAGATATGCCTTTATTAGATGGAATAAAAGCTAGCAAGGTATTAAGCAATGAAAATTTAGTTGGTGGCATAATATTAGTAACATCATTTGAAGGTAAAATATATATTGAAATGGCTAAGGAAGTAGGAGCTTTTGGATATATAGTTAAACCTATAAATGAGAAAGTATTTATTCCTACTGTAGAAATGTGCTTATCAAAGACAGAAGAATTTGATAAACTAAAAAAAGACTATGATAAAATAAATAATAAATTAAATGATAGAAAATTAATAGAGAAGGCAAAAGGGATACTTGTTAAGCAATTGAACTTAAATGAAGATGAAGTTTATAACAGAATAAGAAATTTAAGTATGGATAGAAGAACTACCATGGCTGAAATAGCAAAGATAATTATAATTGCTTATGAGGGTAATGATGATAGAAGCATTATGTAGAGAATACACACTTTTAAGTTATGATGATATAAATAAGATAATGGACATTTCAAAATCTCTGCAGCTTATGGCAGACTTTTATGAAAGTGATGTATTTATCGATGTTTTAGATAAAAATGAAACTTTTGCTATTGTAGTAGCCCATGCTATCCCAAAAGACAAGCCTTCCTTATATAAAGAAAAAGCAGTTGGAAAAAAAGCTTTAAAGGAAAATGAGCCAGGTGTTATAGAAACATTAAAAAACGAGACTGCTAATAAGGACATAAAAGCACTAACTCAAGAAAATAAGTTTGTAAAGCAAAGAATACATCCAATTCTTAATGAAGAAAAGGTTGTAGGAGTTGTAATAGTAGAAAATGACATTAGTGATGAGCTTGAAAACAATTTTAAGATAGACATAAGTTCTACAAATGAAAATTCTGAATCAAAAGGATTTTTAAAACTTTTAAAAGCAGGTACCTTAATAACAAACAATCTTCATGATGGAATTCTTGTTTTTGATAAAAGGGGAAAGCTTGTTATAAAAAATACCAAAGCAGATAATATATATGATAGTTTAGGATATAAAAGTATAAACTATGGAGATGACTTTAATAAATTATCATTAGATGATACTAAATTTGAAGATATATCAAATATTATTGGAGAAGACAGTGATTTAAAGCAAAGAATAGAGGTTCAAGTAAAAAATTCTTACTTTGAACTAAATAGAACCTTTATAGATGAAGAAAATTTAAGAATAATTGAGATAATAAAGGATATAAGTGATATTAAAAATAAAGAGGCTAAGTTAGTTCTAAAGTCAGTAGCTTTAAGAGAGGCTCATCATAGAGTAAAGAATAGTTTACAAACAACAGCAGCATTACTTAGAAGTCAAAGTAGACGATGTAAAAGTGAAGAGGCGAAGGAATATTTACAAGAGAGTGTAAACAGAATACTTGCTATTGCTACAACTCACGATTTATTATCCAAATCTCAAGAAAGTAATATAAAGGTTAGAGATGCTATAGAGATGTTAACTGAAAATATAAAGAAAAGTTGGTGTGGATCTAATATAGATATCTACATAACTGGAGATAATTTTTATATAGATGGAGAAAAGTTAACAGGATTACTTTTAATAATGAATGAACTTATACAAAATTGTTTCGATCATGCCTTTTGTAATAGGGATGAAGGTAAAATACAAATTCTTATACAAAGTGATGAAGAACACAAAGCCATAGCTGTTATTGATGATGGTTGTGGATTTGATTTAGATTCAGTTAATAATGGTAATTTAGGTTTATTTATAGTTAATAGTTATCTTAATAATCAACTAAAGGGAAGTATGGATATAGAGTCTAATAAAGAAGGAACTAAGGTACTATTAAATTTTAAAATTGAAGAAAATTAAGAATATAAATAACTATGAACTGCGAAGTAGTGGTTTGAATTGAGCAATGAGGCTTAAGGTTATAGTAAATAAAACTTGGATTTTTGAATCAAGTTTATTTCTGTAACTTTAAGCCTTTTTAGTTCTTTAAAATAAATACTTATCTAAGTTAAAGAATTTAATTAGAATATTATAAGCTTATATAAAAATAATAAATTGTGAAATTTTGGGAAGTATTAAGGAGGGGAAAGGATGAGAGAGGAACTTTTGAGTGTTGGAATAGATATAGGTACGAGTACAACTCAGCTTATATTTTCTAAGTTAATAGTTGAAAATGAAGCATCAGCTTTTACCGTTCCAAGAATAAGCATTGTGGATAAGGAAATTATCTATAGAAGTGAAGTTTATTTTACACCACTTATTTCAAATACTGAAATAGATGGAAAAAAAATAAAAAGAATTATTGAAGAAGAATATGAAAAAGCAGGAATAAATAAAGATGATATTCAAACAGGTGCAGTAATAATAACTGGTGAGACAGCTAGAAAAGAAAATGCAAATGATGTATTACACACACTAAGCGGATTTGCTGGTGACTTTGTTGTGGCAACAGCTGGACCTGATTTAGAAAGTATCATAGCTGGAAAGGGTGCCGGAGCACATATTTATTCTAAGGAACATTCGACCAGTGTTGTAAATATGGACATTGGAGGAGGAACAAGTAATCTTGCACTTTTTTTAAGAGGTGAAGTTAAGGAAACAGGGTGTCTTGATATTGGAGGTAGACTTATAAAGGTTAATCCAAATACACGAGAGATAACATATATTTCACCTAAAATAGAAAGGATAGCAAAAGAAAAGAATTTAGGTTTAGAAGTAGGCGAAAAAGCAACATTAGAAAATATTAAGCCAGTAGTTAATATGATGGTTTCTTGGTTAGAAGAAAGTGTTGGGTTAAAACCTAATGGTGAGTATTTTGATTACATAGTAACAAATAAAAGCATAGACTTAGAAAATGAGATCAGATGTATATCTTTTTCAGGAGGCGTTGCAGATTATATATATTATGAAGGAGAGATCGAAGATTACTTCAAATATGGAGATATTGGAATAATACTAGGACAAGCTATTAGAAATTCAGATTTATGTAAAAAGTTTGAAGTAATAAGATCAATTGAAACTATAAGAGCAACGGTTGTAGGAGCTGGTTCTCATACAACAGAGATAAGTGGAAGTACAATTACTTATACAAAGGATAGTTTTCCAATAAAAAATTTACCAATATTAAAGCTTAGCTTAGAAGAAGAAAGTCAGGGATCTAAAGAGTTAGAAAAGGCTCTTAAGAAAAAAATAGAGTGGTTCAGATTAGAAAATGACTTTCAAAAAATAGCTATAGCTATTAATGGTAAGAAAAATCCATCCTTTATAGAAATTCAAGAATATGCAAAAGGCCTTGTAAATGGAATGAAGGATTCAATTGAAAAAGATGGACAGTTAATAGTAGTTGTTGAAAATGATATGGCTAAAGTTTTAGGACAAGCAATATATTCCCTACTTAATTTTGAAAAAGAAATTATCTGTATTGATGGTATTAAGGTTGAAAATGGAGATTATATAGATCTTGGAGCACCAATTGCAGAGGGAAAAGTATTACCTGTTGTTATAAAAACACTAGTTTTTAACTAATCGGAAGGAGGATAAAAAATGATTTTAAAAACAAAATTATTTGGAAAAGCCTATACTTTTAAAACTTTAAATGAGGTTATGGCTAAGGCAAATGAAGAGAAATCAGGAGATAGATTAGCGGGATTAGCAGCTGAGTCTTCAGAAGAAAGAGTGGCAGCAAAGGTTGTATTATCAAATATAACTTTAGAAGATTTAAGAAATAACCCAGCAGTTCCTTATGAAATAGATGAGGTAACTAGAATTATTCAAGATGATGTAAATGAAAAAATATACAACGAAATAAAAAGTTGGACAGTATCTGAGTTAAGAGAATGGATATTAGATGAAAATACAACAGGTGCTGATATAAGAAGAATTTCAAGAGGTTTAACTTCTGAAATGGTAGCAGCTGTAGCAAAATTAATGTCTAATATGGATTTAATATATGGAGCAAGAAAGATAAAGGTAACAGCTCATTGTAATACAACAATCGGTGAAAAAGGTACTTTATCAGCAAGACTTCAACCAAACCATCCAACAGATGACCCAGATGGAATAATGGCTTCATTATTAGAAGGGTTAACTTTTGGAATTGGAGATGCAGTTTTAGGATTAAACCCAGTTGATGACTCTGTTGAGAGTGTTACAAAAGTATTAAAGAGATTTGATGAAATTAAAAGGAAATTTAAAATTCCAACTCAAACTTGTGTACTAGCTCATGTAACAACTCAAATGGAAGCGATAAGACAAGGGGCTCCAACAGACCTTATATTCCAATCAATAGCAGGTTCTGAAAAAGGAAATGAAGCTTTTGGATTTAATGCAGCAACTATAGAAGAAGCTAGACAATTAGCTTTAAAGCAAGGTACAGCTACAGGTCCAAATGTAATGTACTTTGAAACTGGACAAGGTTCAGAACTTTCATCAGACGCTCACCATGGAGTTGACCAAGTAACTATGGAAGCTAGATGTTATGGATTTGCTAAGAGATTCCAACCATTTTTAGTTAACACAGTTGTTGGATTTATAGGACCAGAATATTTATATGATTCAAAACAAGTTATAAGAGCAGGTCTTGAAGATCATTTCATGGGTAAATTAACTGGAATACCAATGGGATGTGATGCATGCTACACAAATCATATGAAAGCAGATCAAAATGATATAGAAAACTTAGCTGTATTATTAACAACAGCAGGATGCACTTATTTCATGGGAATTCCACATGGTGATGATGTAATGCTTAACTATCAAACTACAGGATATCATGAAACAGCTGCTTTAAGAGAAATGTTTGGATTAACAGCTATTAAAGAGTTCCAAGATTGGTTAGTTGAAATGGGATTCATAGATGAAAATGGAAAGCTTACTGAAAAAGCAGGAGATGCATCTGCACTTTTAGGATAGGAGGGGAAATAGAGTTATGAACGAAAAAGATTTAAAACTAATGGTTGAACAATTAGTTAGCCAAATGGTTGGACAAGTTGATATGCAATCAGTAGAAAAAGTGGTTAAGGAAGTTACTCAAAATCAATCTAAAGTGGAAATTGATGACTTTATACCAGATATTACAGAGATAGACATAAAGAAGCAGCTTCTAGTTGATAATCCAGTGGATAGAGAAGCTTACTTAGAAATGAAGGCTAAAACACCTGCTAGATTAGGTTCAGGAAGAGCAGGAGCTAGATATAAAACTATAACAGCATTAAGAATGAGAGCAGATCATGCTGCAGCTCAAGACTCAGTGTTCTCAGATGTTTCAGAGGAATTTATAAAGAAAAATAATCTAATATTTGTGAAAACTATGTGTAATGATAAGGATGAATATGTAACTCGTCCAGACCTTGGAAGAAAATTTTCACCAGAAACAATAGAAACTATAAAAGATAAATGTGAAAAAAATCCTAAGGTTCAAATAATGGTTGGAGATGGTTTAAGCTCAGCCGCAATAGAAGCTAACTTAGAAGATATTCTTCCATCAATAGAGCAAGGATTAAAAATGTATGGATTAAATGTTGGACCTATAGTATTTGCTAAATATTGTAGAGTTGCGGCTATGGATGCAGTAGGAGAAGCAACTGGGGCAGATGTTGTTTGCTTATTAGTTGGAGAAAGACCAGGTCTTGTAACGGCTGAGTCAATGTCGTCTTACATAGCATATAAACCAAAGGTTGGAATGCCAGAAGCTAAAAGAACAGTTATATCAAATATTCATAAAGGTGGAACAACTGCAGTTGAAGCAGGTGCTCATATTGCCGAACTAATAAAAACAATGTTAGATAAAAAAGCTTCAGGAATAGATCTTAAATAATAAATTTGGAGGAAATTAAGTATGAAAAATGATTTAATACGTCCTAATGTTTTAAGCGTTAAGATAATATCAAATGTTAGTCCAGAAATGGCTAAAAAATTAGAGTTGGAACCACATCATAAGAGTTTAGGATTAATCACAGCTGACTGTGATGATGTAACTTATACAGCTTTAGATGAGGCTACAAAAGCTGCAGAAGTTGATGTAGTTTATGCTAGATCAATGTATGCTGGAGCAGGGAATGCTTCAACAAAATTAGCTGGAGAAGTAATTGGTATTCTTGCTGGACCAAGTCCTGCAGAAGTTAGAAGTGGGTTAAATGCTACTTTAGATTTCATTGATAGTGGAGTTGGGTTTATGAGTGCCAATGATGATGATTCAATTTGTTACTATGCTCAATGTATATCAAGAACTGGATCATATCTTTCAAAAATAGCAGGAGTAAGAGAAGGTGAAGCTTTAGCTTACTTAGTAGCTCCTCCATTAGAAGCAATGTATGCTTTAGATGCAGCATTAAAAGCTGCAGACGTTGAAATGTGTGAATTCTTTGCACCTCCAACAGAAACAAACTTTGCAGGAGCCTTACTTACAGGATCACAATCAGCATGTAAAGCGGCATGCGATGCTTTTACAGAGGCAGTACAATCAGTAGCTAGTAATCCATTAGGATTTTAATAGGCTAAAAATATGGGAAAAGCTTTAGGATTAATAGAATTTATAGGATATGTACCAGCCATATGTGCTGCAGATACGGCCTTAAAAGCTGCAAATGTTGATTTGATTGGAATAGAAAAGGTTACTGGAGGAATTGTAACTGTAAAAATTAGAGGAGATGTTGATGCTGTACAAGCTGCCATAGGAGCTGCTGAAAATTATGCAAGTAGAATTGGAAGCTTAAGAAGTGTTCATGTGATTCCTAGACTTGATGATGAAGTAGAAAATCTTTTAATGAACAGCATTAATACTGAAGAGGAAATTAAAGAGTTAGAAGAAGAGATTGAAGATTTAGAAGAGGTTTGTGAGGATATTTTAGAAGAAACAGAAATTGAAAAAGAAAACTTACAAGAAGTTATTAAAGAATCTGAAGTTTTAGCAATCATAGAAGATAGTGAAGAAGTTTCAGAGGATAAAGTAAATGATAACTTAAATAAAGAATCTTATTTCATAGAAATAGAAGAAATATCTAAAATGAGTGTTAAGGAATTAAGAAAGAAAATAAAATCTTTAAATATTAACATAACTTCTAACAAGCTTAAATCTCTAAAGAAAAAAGAATTAGTAGATATATTACTAAAATACAATGAAGAAGGTGACAGTTAATGGAGTTTTTAGATAAAGACTTAGTTTCTGTACAGGAAACTAGGGGACTTATAAGAAAGGCTAAAGAAGCTCAAAAAAAGCTAGCACTTATGAGTCAGGAAGATATAGATAGAATTGTTAAGGCTATATCTGATGCTGCTTATGAAAATTCTGAAAAACTTGCTAAAATGGCAAATGAGGAAACTGGATTTGGTAAATGGCAAGATAAAGTATTAAAAAATGTTTTTGCTGCAAAAACAGTTTATGATTCAATAAAAGATATAAAGACAGTTGGAATAGTAGAGGAAAATGTTGAAAAGAAATCATTTAAAATAATGGTTCCGGTTGGAGTAGTTGCAGGACTTATTCCTTCAACAAATCCAACTTCAACTACGATATATAAAGCTATGATATCAATAAAATCTAGAAATGCAATTGTAGTATCACCACATCCAAGTGCAAAAAAATGTATTATTGAGACAGCTAAGATAATAGCTGCAGCTGCTGAAAAAGCTGGGTGTCCAGAGGGAGCTATAGGATGCATTACAGTGCCTTCATTGGAAGGAACTAATGAACTAATGAAGAATAAGGATACTTCATTAATTCTTGCTACTGGTGGAGAAGCAATGGTTAGAGCTGCTTACTCATCAGGAACACCAGCTATAGGTGTTGGACCAGGAAATGGACCGGCTTTTATAGATAAGAGTGCAGATGTTAAGCTAGCAGTTAAGAGAATATTAGATTCCAAAACTTTTGATAATGGAACAATATGTGCATCAGAACAATCAATAGTAGTTGAAAAAGCTATGGAAGATGAAGTTGTTAGAGAGCTAAAAGAACAAGGAGCTTATTTATTAACTGAAGAGCAAGCAAATCAATTATCTAAATTTGTAATGAGAGCAAATGGAACTATGAATCCACAGATAGTTGGAAAAACTCCACAAGCTATAGCTAAATTAGCTGGATTAGAAGGAGTACCATCTTGGGCAAGAGTTTTAGTACCAAGAGAATGTCATGTAGGACACAAGTATCCATTCTCAAGAGAAAAGTTAACAACTATTTTAACTTTCTTTGTAGAGGAAAATGTAGATGCTGTATTAAGCAGATGTAAAGAAATATTACTAAATGAAGGGGCTGGACATACGTTCTGTATGCATGCAAATAACGAAGAACTTGTTAAGAGATTTGCATTAGAAATGCCAGTTTCAAGAATGATAGTAAACTCACCAGGAGCTCTTGGTGGAATAGGAGCTACAAACAATTTAGTTCCTGCCTTAACACTAGGCTGTGGTGCAGTTGGAGGAAGTTCTACTTCACATAATATAGGACCATTAGATTTAATGAATACAAAAAATGTGGCTTATGGAGTTAGAGAGCTTGAAGATATTAGAGAGCTAGCTGTAGGTGCTACAAAAGAAGTTGCTACAAGTTTAGACTTAGGTGACAAAGAAGAATTAATAAATTTATTAGTTAAGAAGATTATTCAAGAACTTAAGTAATCTTCATTAGATATAGATTAAAAGATTCAAAGTGATTAATATGTTTTAGCTTTGAGAAATTCAAATCTTAAGGCTAAGGCAATATTAAAAGTCTAAGAAAATTCTTTAGACTTATAGATAAAGATAAAGTTAAAACAATTTAGTTAAAAATTTTAAAAAGGATATTTTTAGGAGGAATTTATTATGGCAAACGCAAACGCATTAGGTATGATTGAAACTAGAGGATTAGTAGGAGCAATAGAAGCTGCTGACGCAATGGTTAAGGCTGCAAATGTTCAATTAGTAGGAAAAGAACAAGTTGGTGGAGGATTAGTAACTGTTATGGTTAGAGGAGATGTTGGAGCTGTTAAAGCAGCAACTGACGCTGGAGCAGCAGCTGCTGAGAGAGTTGGAGATTTAGTATCAGTACATGTAATCCCAAGACCACATTTTGAAGTGGATGCTATACTACCAAAGTCACCAAAAGCTGAATAATAAAAAGTTGTAATTAGGGGTTGCATAAATAGTTTTTTACTAAGGGATAATTTATCCTTTGTAAATTAATCTGCTTTATATAATATTAATAAAGAGTCGATTAAAATAAAACTTTTGTGCACTCCCTTTATACATCTAATAGGGGATGTGATAAAATGGCTGTTTTGACAGAAGGTGAGGTAAGAAAAAGATTAAGCAGAGAAGACTTAAAATCTGTAAAAGAATTTAAGGTAGTTAAAGGAGAAATAATAACTCCATCTGCAAAGTCTTATTTGGCTGAACATAATATAAGCTTAGTTTATATTAATTCTAATGAAGAAAAATTAGATAAAAAAGTAGAAACTAAAGAAATAATTAGAGAAGTTGTTAGAGAAAAAGAATACAAGTATGAAACTGTTTTTGGAGCAAAGTTAGATGAAAAACCAGAACATATGACACATCTAACAGGAAATCTTCTTGTATTTAAAGATCATAAGAGAATAATATTTAGAGGTAAGATAGACTCTCTTGAAGCGAGAATTGTTGAAACTCAAGTTCTCTGTCACAAACAGGGAATGAACAAACTTGTAGAGGATCTTCAAGAAATACTAACTCTTATAGGTAGAATATTAAGATGTGAGGTTTTAAGTGAACCTTTAGAGGATTTTGTTCTTCAAGGAATGACAGAAAAGGATCTTAGAGAAAGATCACATAACCCCAAGAAATACTTTGGTATAGGACATGAAATGCCAACTTATGAGATGGGTGAAATAGTGTCTAAATTAAATGTTTTAAGAACTTTAACTAGAGAAACAGAACTTTCAGCATATGAGGCTTTTAAAGGTGAATATGGACAGGTTGAGAGAGAAGATTTAATTAGAACATTGAATAGGCTATCCTCAGTATTTTGGATTATGATCTTTAAAGTTAGAACAGGAAAGTACGAGAAATAGGAGGAAACTATGGACAATCTATTACATGACATCATAGAGGAAGTAGTTAGAAGAGTTAAGGATGAGGCTTTTATAGAAGTTGAGGCTTCAGGTAGACATGTTCATTTGACTCAAGAACATATAGAGATATTATTTGGAGAGGGATATAAGCTTACTAGAATAAAAGATTTATCTCAACCAGGTCAGTATGCTTGCAAAGAGAGAGTTACTATATCAGGACCTAAAGGTAGAATAGATAATGTTGTGGTTTTAGGACCAGCTAGAAAGGAAACTCAAGTAGAAGTTTCACTTACAGATACTCTAGCAATAGGGTCTAAACCTCCAGTTAAACTAAGTGGAGATTTAGATAATACTGAAGAAATAACAATTTCAACAGATAGAGCTTCTATATCTTTAAATAGAGGATTAATGGTAGCTAAAAGACATATACACATGACACCAGAAGATGCAAGAAAATTTCAAGTTAGTAATAACGAGAGTGTAAAAGTTAAGGTATTAGGAAAAAGACCTTTAATATTCGATGATGTTATTGTGAGAGTTAGCAAGGATTATAGAACATTCATGCATATTGATTACGATGAGGCAAATGCATGTGGATTTTCAAAGGGTACTTTTGCTTTAATAGTTGGAAAAGACGAAAAATAATAATCTAATATAAGTCAAAAGAAACCTCTAAGTGGAAGGGGGTAAAAATAATATGGATTATGAAAAGTTAATTGAATTTTTAGTAGATGAAATTTACAAAAAGATTCAAGCTGAAGACAAAAAGAGTAATTATTTGGAAAAGAAAAAGTCTATTGTTGTAATGGGAGAGAGTGATGTTGATTTTTATAAAAAAGCATTAAAAGAATTTGATATCAATCCATTAACATCAGAATGTAAAGACTGTGATATATTACTTATATCAAAGCTTTGCATTAAGGGACTCAGCAATATATCTCAAGGAACATGTACAACAAAGTCAGAAAAATTTGCCTTAGAAATGCTTTTAAAGGGTAAAAAAGTTTATATTCTTGAGGATGGTATTGAGTACAGAAAGTATAAAAATACAGCTCCAAAGGTTTTATATAATAAATACATTAAATTTGAAGAAAATCTTTTATCTTATGGGATAGAAATTATAAATGATTTAAATAAGATTTCAATAGAAAGCAAGGAACAAAAAATTTCTTTTAATGGAATCAAAGAAGAGAAGGATTTAGAATCTTCCATTGTTGCAGATGAGATAACAATAAATCTTTCAAATAAGAAATTAGTATCAGAAAGTGATTTGAGAAAGCCTCATATAAATGGAGTGAAAACATTAATACTTGATAAGAAGGCTATACTTACTCCACTAGCAAAGGACTATATACGTATAAATAATTTAAATGTTGTACTTTCTTAAAGTGACTAGATTCTTTAAAATATGGATGATTTTTGTTTAAATGGACAATAGGCTGTAAGATTCATCCATATTTTGGTTTTGTTTAAGCGACTCATTATCAACATACCTTCATGGTAATAGGTTAAGTTTATCAAATTAAAGATGTAGAGTTTAATTTAAGAAAGTGAAGAATTAGGAGTGAAAGTATTATGCAAATAGGGAGAGTAGTAGGAAATGTTTGGGCAACTAGAAAAGATGAAAAACTAAATGGCCAAAAGTTTTTAATAGTAAAGATTCTTATAAGTAAAGATAAGGAAAAAGAAGGCTTATTTGTGGCTGCTGATAATGCTGGTGCTGGAATTGGAGATACTGTTCTTATAACTAATGGAAGTGCTGCAAGGCAATCAATTGGTAATAAAGAAATTCCTATAGATGCTACTATAGTTGGTATTGTAGATTCTATAGATATTGAATAGTATTAAATAAAGAGAAATACTTAAACTTTGGAGGTATTAATATGAATAAAAGCATAGGAGCTTTAGAGTTTAGAAGTATCAGCAAAGGTATTGAGGTTTCAAATGAGGTTGTTAAAAAAGCTTTTGTAGAGATTTCTTACCTTAAAAGTATTTGTCCGGGAAAATTCTTTTTAATCGTTAATGGGGATGCTGGAGAGGTCAAGGAAGCTATAGAATTTGGAAAAAGAATTGGAGAGAAATATTTAGTTGGAAGCTTTATTATAAATTCTGTTCATGATGATATAATAAACGCTCTTAAAGGAAAATATTTTCAAAAAAACATAGAAGATAAAGCCATTGGAATAATGGAAACAGGAAAGGTTTCTTCAGGTATATTAGCTTTAGATAAAACATTAAAAAGCAGTGAAGTTAACTTAGTTAAGCTTCAACTGGCTTTTGGAATTGGCGGAAAGCTTGTATACATAGTCACAGGAGATTTAAGTAGTGTAGAAAATGGAATGAGAGAAGGAGAAGCTGTATTGCCTGAAAAGGATATTATAAATGTTTCTATAATTCCTTCCGTACATAGTGAGATAGCAAAAAATTTAATTAAATAAATTTATGAGAAATTATTAAATCTATATTTTGAGAATGAGGGGGAAGAAAATGAATATCAATGAAGTAATTGTATTTATTATGGCTATATGTATGGCTTTAGGAGCCATAGATAAGTGTTTAGGAAACAAATTTGGAATAGGTGAGAAATTTGAAGAAGGTATTATGGCAATGGGATCATTAGCATTAGCAATGATTGGAGTTATATGTTTAGCACCAGTACTTTCTGACGTTTTAGGACCAATAGTAACACCATTATTTAATGCTTTAGGAGCAGATCCAGCAATGTTTGCAGGTTCAATTCTTGCAAATGATATGGGAGGAGCACCTCTTGCAGCTAGTTTAGCACAAGATCCACAAGCTGGAATGTTCAGTGGTTTAATTATAGGAGCTATGATGGGAGCTACTATAGTATTTACAATACCAGTATCATTAGGAATTATAGAAAAGAAAGATCATAAATTTTTAGCAACAGGAATTTTAGCAGGAATAATAACTATACCAGTAGGAGCTCTTGTTGGAGGTTTAGTTGCCGGTTTCCCAATAATGATGGTTATTAAAAATTTAATTCCAATAATATTATTTGCAATTTTAATAGCTATAGGCTTAGCATTTGCAGAAAAAGCAATGATAAAGGGATTTAATATTTTCGGTAAGATAGTTGTTATAATTATAACTTTAGCTTTAGCGTCAGCTATTATAGAAGCCTTAACAGGAAATGTTATAATACCTGGAATGGCACCAATAAATGAGGGAATAGAAATAGTTGGAAATATAGCTATAGTTTTAGCAGGAGCATTCCCATTAGTTTATATAATTACTAAAGTATTTAAGAAACCTTTAATGGGTCTTGGAAAAATATTAGGAATGAATGAAATAGCTGCAGCAGGTATGATTGCTAGTTTGGCAAATAATATTCCAATGTTTGGTATGCTAAAAGATATGGATGATAGGGGAAAAATAATAAATGTTGCATTTGCAGTATCAGCTTCTTTTGTATTAGGAGATCATTTAGGATTTACAGCTGGATTTAATTCAGAAATGATATTTCCTATGATAGCTGCTAAGTTAGTTGGTGGAATTACAGCAGTTATTCTTGCAATGTTTATAGCAAATAAAACTTTAGGAAAAACAGAGGAGGCTAAATAATTATGGAAAACCTAAGTAAAGAATTATTAGAAAAACTAGTAAGGCAAATAATTGAGGAAAAGCTTGCTGGCACATGTAATAATGATTCAGTTGACTTTATAAGAAATAAAGATAAAAGCGGAATAATGTCAATTAAGCTTCCAACAGTTAACGTTGATGAATCAAACAGGTTAGACACTGGAAAATCAGGAGATGTTGTTTACACTAAGGACGTATTTACATTAGAAGAAAGTCCAAGATTAGGTGCTGGAATAATGGTAATGAAAGAAACCACTTTTGATTGGACTTTAAATTATGACGAAATTGACTATATCATAGAAGGTCATCTAGATATTATAATAGATGGAAGAAAGGTTTCAGCAGATGCTGGGGAAATTATTTTAATACCTAAAGGATCAAAGATTCAATTCTCAGTTCCGAATTATGCTAGATTTATGTATGTAACTTATCCAGCTGATTGGGCAAGCCAAGCATAATAGATTTAAAGTTTTAAAAATAGAGTTTGCTTTTCAATAAAAGTAAGCTCTATTTTTATACTATGACAGTTAAACTTTAATTAAATCGAATAATTTGGTATTAATTAAAGTTGAATTTTCATATGTTTATACTATAGAGAAATGAGAGAGTCTCTTTGTAGGATACCGATACTATGGATACCTATAATAAGCCTGTACAGTTTGCATCTGGATATGGATTATCATGTACAACTTTTGAATACTCAGATATAAAGTTAAGCACATATAATTTTATCAGTGGCACCATGGAGGTCATTTTTAAGATAAAGAATGTAGGCTCAAGAAGAGGAAAGGAAGTTGTCCAAATTTATGTTCAAAATCCTGAAGGCAACTATCTAAGACCTTTAAAAGAGCTACATGGCTTTGCAAAAGTTTTAATAGAGCCTGGAGAGCAGAAAGAGATTACAATCAATCTTGATGAGCGCAGTTTCAGTATTTATGACGAGCTAGAAAAGAATTTATAATGCCAACAGGTAATTATAAAGCGTAAATATAGGATTGATGAAAATGAATATGATAGGATGATAAATGAGATAGAAGAAAAAAGTAAAGTAAAACTTAGATAGAGAATCTTACAAAAGAGGATATAACTCAATATATGTTATATCCTCTTAGCAATTATATAATCAGGAGAGGGGAATCTCCCTTTCTGTTATTAGCATATTTTATGAATTAAAAAAACGTATTAGCTATAATATGGGGTAATAGCTAATACAAAGGTTAGAATTAAATGATATTTCAAATTACTATATTATACTATAATTATAAATTAAAAAAGATTTATAGTAAAATTAATTTTTTTAAAACTAATTGTTAATTAATGTTAAAATAATAGATGAAATTTATATAAAAAAGAAGAAGATAAATTTTCCATATTGCTGAAGTGCGAGATAAAAATCTCCCTGAAACTAGATAATATAGTATTTACAAAATGTGATATAATTTATAAGTAATATTGTTTTATATAACATTACTTAACAAATGATAGTAGGATGTATAGGAGAAAGAAAATAGGAATAAGAAAGTAAAAAATTCTATAAGTAAATATTATGAGAGCTTAGAATCTGATGATAATTTAAAAAATAAGTTTAATGAATGGATGACATTAAGTTTTCAGGGTGAAGCACTATAAAAAGGTGGATTTTTGTTATTGGATAATGAAAGATGATAAAAATAGAAAAGTATCTTACAACAGTAGAGTTTGAATAGTTGCTATATCTCTAGAAAGCCTTGATTTATAAGGTTTTCTAGAGGTTTTTCTTTTTATTGGCTACAAATTGGCTACATCTGCCATTTGGCTACTATCTGGGACTGTTGTTCCGTTGATAATATTTTCAAGCTGTTGTGCGACTTCGACTTGTTTGTTTGGATACAGATGACTGTAAGTATTTAAGGTTGTCTGTATTTTTTCATGCCCTAAACGGTCTGCAATCAGAAGGGGCTGAATCTCATAACACTTATCCATATAAGTTTTTAAACAATCAGCAAGTGTTTGCGGTATCGTGATAACTCGGTTGCTTTTTGGTGTTTTAGGTGCCCAGACAACATCTTTACCATTGATTCTCTGGAAAGTTTTGTTAATGGTGATGGTATTGTTTTCTAAGTCCACATCAGCCGGTGTTAAAGCACATAATTCGCCTACCCGCATTCCAGTATAGTACATGGTCATGAAGGCAGTATAAGAAGCTGGTTTATCCTGTACGGCTGCTATAAATTGTTCAAATTCAGCCTTTGTCCAGAATTGCATTTCTTCCGCATTGCTTTTTCCCATGCTACCGGCTTTTGTGCATGGATTTTCCCGCAGGTCATAATATTTTACTGCATAGTTGAACATAGCTGTAATCTGATTGTTGATTGCTCTAAGGTAGGTTTGTGCATAAGGCTTGCCTTTTCCATCACGATATGCGGTTAAGCCATTCTGCCATTTACGAATATCTTTCGGAGTAATTTCATTGATTGGGATTTTTCTAAACATCGGAAGAATTTTTTTATCTACCATATAATGCTTGCTAATGATGGTGGATTCTTTCAAACGGTGTTTCATATCCTCAAAATATAGATTAACAAAATCCTGAAACAGCATACCCATATCTGCATTGGCTTTGTTGAGAAAGTCTCTTTCCCACTCCAGAGCCTCTTTTTTGTGGCAAAACCACGTTTTTTCTTATGGATGGTTTTTCCTATGTAGTTTTTGACACGCACCTGTGACATCCATTTCCCTGTTGTATCTTTTGTTAATGACAAATTACATCATTCCTTTCATAAGAGTTTTTGACTCATCTTATGTAGGTTTACTTGCCAGAAAAAAGTGCATTTCTTCTTTTTAACCGTTCCTTAGTATCGAGATTTTCTGGTTCTTTTATCTCTACTCCCTGTGAAGCATAGTAGGCAAGGGTTTTGTCTTTCCAATCTTCATAGACATCTTTTGCTATGCAATAATGCTGAAAAGACTCTCTGTTGTTTTCCCATTCCTCGAGGAACAGACACATATCTGCATTCTGCTCGGCGGATTTATCTTTTCCATCAAAAGTAATGGAACATTGCCAGCCATCATGGTGGGGCGGCCTTTTTGTTTCTATGGAAAAATGCAGTCCGTTGATTTTTTTCAGTTGAAACAGACATTCCATAACATCAGAGAGACAGTCAAATTTGAAATCCCCTGTCTGGTGTCCGAGAAGATAGGTAGAGGTAGTATCAAGCACTTTAGCCAGTTCATTGACCATTGCGATTGACACTTCAATTTCCCCGCTTTCATATTTTTGAACAGTACGGAGAGCTTTTCCAAGAAGGGTTGCTAAATCTTTCTGGTTGTACCCTCTTTTTTTCGTAGTGTTTTAATTCGTTCTCCTATTGTTGAAACTTCCATTTCGTTCATTTTTTATTCACCTCATGGATAATATAACACGAAATAAAACGAATTGAAAGTGCATATTAAAAACGCATTAAATAGCAAATATGAAATAAAAGCGCGCTGTAATGGCACTTTGGATAGATAGAAAGTAGAAAAAGGAGGAGAGTGTATGCAGATCAATGTATCTTATATTATCGCAAATGACATTATGAAGATTCTCGGGGTAGGAAGAAGCAAAGCCTATGAAATCGTGAGGGTAATGAATGAGGAGCTGGAAAATGCCGGATATAACATCATTAAGGGGAAAGTTCTGGTCAGATATTTCCAGAAAAAATATTATGGCTGTGAGATGAAAATAGAATGAATATCTTTCAGATAGTAAAAGAAAACGTAACTGCAAGGCAGGCTGCCGAACAGTACGGATTGAAAGTAAGTAAAAATGGGATGGTCTGTTGCCACTTTCATGATGACAGGCATCCCAGTATGAAAGTAGATAAAGGCTTTTGCTGTTTTGCCTGTGGTGCGAAAGGGGAGGTGATCACATTTGTGGCAGATTTCCTTCACCTTGCACCATTGGAAGCAGCAAAGAAACTGGCAGAAGATTTTCGGATACCGATTATTACGGATAGCTCAAAGAAAAGGAATATCAGTAAGAAAAAAGAAAAACCGAAAAGAACTCTGTACTAGACCGAAAAGAAATTTGAAGAATGGAAAGCAGAATTTATAGAAGCCTGTCAGCAGACAGAAAAGATAAATTATTATCTTGATTTACTGGTGTTTGGAGAGTTACAGGATAGAATTGAATTTTTATTGGATAGTGGGAAGGATGTGAAAAGAATTGAAGAACGAATGGAAGAATATAGACTAAACAACAAGGAACAGACTGGAAGAAGCATTGGATCAGAGGGAAATGAACTCTAAACAGTACTCTCAGGAATGGTTTGAGGATGGGCAGATTGATGAGGTGGCATTTTGTGAAAATTTTCTGCAAAGAATGCCATTGAAGTGTATCAACGGTATCTTTTTAAGTTATGATGGAATGCTGCCGGACAGCGAAGTGGAAAAAGAAATTTACAGAATGGTAAAACCGGTTCTTACGAAAGGGATTTCCAAGAAAGTAAAACAGCTTTTGGAGGTTCTTAAACTGGAAGACTATTCAGAAGAACTTCCGGTGCAGATGGATCGCATTCACGTGAATAATGGAACTTACTTTTTGAGTGGCAGTTTTACAGAGAAGAAAGAGTTTTGCCTGAACCGCTTGCCTGTAAATTATGAAATGAAAGAAGCAAAGCCGGAAAATTGGTTGAAATTTCTTTCAGAACTGTTGGAGGAAGATGATATTCCTACTTTGCAGGAATATATGGGATATTGATTAATCCCATCCAACAAGGCACAGAAGTTATTGATTATCTTAGGAAAAGGAGGAGAGGGAAAGTCACGTATCGGTCTGATTATGAGAAAAATCCTCGGAACGAATATGAATGTAAGCAATATTCAAAAGGTAGAGCATAATCGTTTTGCAAGGGCAGATTTGGAATACAGGCTTTTTATGGTGGATGATGATATGAAACTGGAAGCCTTGAAAGACACCAACTACATTAAAACCATAGTCACTCTGGAGGATAAGATGGATTTGGAACGAAAGTCAAAGCAGAGTGTGCAGGGGAATTTATATGTCAGTTTTCTCTGCTTCGGAAACGGAAGTCTGAGTGCCTTACATGACCGTTCCTATGGATTTTATCGCAGGCAGATGATACTGACAGTCAAAGATGTGCAGCCAGACAGAGTAGATGATCCTTATCTGATTGAGAAACTGCAAAGAGAAGCGGATGATATTTTTCTCTGGTGTCTAGAGGGATTGAAACGATTATTGAAAAATAATTACCGCTTTACCATCAGCGAACGTGCAAAGAAAAATCTACATGAAGCTATGGAATCCGGGAATAACATTATTGCTTTTATGCAATCATCCGGGTATATCCGGCTGGAAGAAAATACAACAGCAACTTCTAAAAATTTATATCAGGCATACTGACGCTGGTGTGAAGATAATACGGAAAAACCTATGAGTGCAAAAAGTTTTTCGGGGTACTTAAAAGAAAATGAAAAGAAGTATCACATTCATTATTCTACGAATATTCTCTCAGATAATGGGAAAAATGCCAGAGGATTTCAGGGAATCCATACTCAGATACGCATAGACTGCTATCGTTGATACGGATGAAACACAGATAAAAAAGAATTTTCCAAAGAAGCGTATATGCATATATCTTCAGAAAAATCAAGGGATTACGTGTTTCTGAAAAGTATGGAAGATACGTTTATACCCTTATACGTGTATTTTTTGGATTTATTTTATTTTTTGCAGAAGGGAGTGTTGGAGATGCTAAAGCAACCGGAGAGGGAAAGCAGAAATGTGAATGATTTCTTTTATGAGATGGAGGGCAGACAGATACAAAAAATGAACAAGGTACTGGAAGGTGTGGAACTGACAAAAGCAGATGAAAGAACTTTGATATGGCTTGCCGGATGGGAAGAAAGTACCGTAGATAATCTGCTGTCAGTCATAAAAAAAGCAGCCCGGATACGGGAAAATAAAAAGGGCGGATACGCCCATAAATCTAAGTGTAAGTCCGAGAAGTAATCGGATTGTGTTAAACAAAAATAGCCCTAGGCGTTTGATAGCGAAATACACCCATCGCACAAACCTACGGTTTATACTCTGTGTATTTCGCTCTACGAGGCTTATGCCGGATACGGCAATAAGTTCGTAAACAGGTGCCTATGCACCTACTCACAATAAAGTCGGCGAGAGGCGAGGAAGGAGGATGCTTATAGGCAGACATTCATTTATCAGACAAAGCAAGTTATCTGATGTGGCAGGAAGAATTGACTATATCTCTAATCCGAAACGACAGGAATATCTCTATGCGACCTATCAGACAGAAGGAGCAACATCAGAGTTTTGGAAAAATCTTGCAAGAGAAAACCAGTTAGACTTTAAGGCGAGTGGTTCAGCAGGGAAATGTATTGAAGGGCGTGAGTTTATCATAGCACTTCCCGAAAGTTTTGTTCAGTACAGCGCAGATGATGTGGTAAGGCTTTTTACAGAAACTTTTCATAGAAGATATGATGTGGAGTGCAGCGCGGCCCTTCATCACAACAAGACAAAGACGAATTATCATATTCATCTGGTATTCAGTGAACGGAAAATGTTACAACAACCCGAAGTAAAGATTGCTACCCGAAATATGTTTTATGATGGGCAGGGGAATCATAGACGCACAAAGAAAGAAATTTTAGACGAGCAGGGCAATCTTCGGGCAGGGTGCAGTATTATCTCCAAAGGGGAAGTTTATGAAAGTCATATCTTCACGAAAAAAGAAGAATGGTTTAAGAACAAAGCATTTACCAAAGAAGTTAAGGAACTGTTTATCCATACGATCAACTGCTATGTAAAAGAAGACGCAGAAAAACTTTCTGTATTTCAACAAGGCGGTGTTTATCTGGCAACTAAAAAAATCGGAAAGAACAATCCGAAAGCAGAGGAGATAAAAGTGGACAATGCGGCAAGGCAGGAATGGAATCGGACAGTTGATGTGGCATTAGTCGAGGGCGTTCCTGAAGAAGATATTTTGAAGATCAAGCAGGAAAAAATCACAGACAAAACGCTGCAATCTATTAGGACATACGGTTGGCTGCCGGATATGTTCTGTCAGATTATCCGAGGTGCGAAAGAGTTTTTACAGGAAATGATTTTCAAATTTAAGCTACTGCCAAAACCAGTACCCAAGATTGACTTGCAGGAGTGGAAAGATATGCAGAAGGTCATGGAAAAACTTCAGAAACAGTCACAGGAGGTAAAAAACATACAGCAGGAGATTTCTTTCCAGAAGAAACAGCTTTCCGAAATAAGAGGATTTTTCAAAGGAAAAGAACGGAAATCCTTAGAAAGAAAAATTGAGCAGGCAGAAAAGTCAGAAAAGCGTATGCATACAAATATGGCACAGATAGCAAAGGAGGCGGGATATCCAGATGTTTAGTCTTTTGTAAAAGTGTATCATAAGTCGGAAAAACTCATTCAGGAATATAACGAGGAACTAAGAGAATGGAAAAATCAGACAGAACAGAAACAAGAGCAACCGTTAGCACAGCTTCTATTGGTATCAAAAAGTAATTGAAACAAATGGAGCTTCTTGCCTTTAAGATAATATTATTTATTCTTAGAAATAGAATTATGTCATAAGATAAGGCAACAGATGTATCTTTTCAAGATTATCTGTTGCCTTGATTTGATTCAAATTATTTCAAAAATTCTAAGGCTGTTTTTGTGATTCCTGCTGCATCCATGCCATAATATGGATAAATTTCTTCTGGATATCCAAATTCAACAAATGTATCTGGAATACCAATTTTTTTCAGTTTTGCAAATACACCTGCCTCCATCAGAACATCGGCAACGATGCTTCCTAGACCGCCAAGAATATTATGATCTTCAACGGTAATGATTCGTCCGCTCTTTTTTGCAGCATTGATAATAGCATCTTTATCAATTGGCTTAATTGTATGCATATCAATTACACCAACGCTGTACCCTTTTTCTTCTAATTGTCTTGCAGCCTGAACAGCATTGTATACACCTATGCCTGTCGCGATAATATTTAAGTCAGTACCTTCCTGAATTACGATTGCTTTTCCGATTTCGTAATCATAGTCATAGTCTTTGGTGTAAACAAGAGGCTCTTCACCACGAGGAATACGGATATATACAGGTTTCGGATAGTCCAATGTTTTCCTAAGAACTTTTTTACATTGCTCAGCATCACATGGAGCAATCATAGTCATATTTGGTAGGGAATTCATAACAGCAAATTCAATGATTGTGTTATGAGTAGGGCCATATCCAGAAGATACACCTGCATGAGTACCGATCAAACGTACAGGGTAGTCATTGTAAGCTACGTCATTGTGAATCTGATCAAAAGCACGAACACATAAGAAAGGACCAAATGTCTGCACATAAGGAAGATATCCTTGTTTTGCTAAACCAGCTGCCATTGTAACCATATTCATTTCCTGAATGCCACTGTCTAGAACGCGATCTGGATATTTTTCTTGCATTTGTTGTACACGCCCGCCAAAACTTGTGCCATCAGCATTTACATAACATACACGAGGATCGTCCTCAATCATCTCTAAAATCTCGTTGGTAACAGTACCTTTTGCTTCCATTGCAGGTCCCATATCACCACAACAAAATGTAAATCCACTCATTTTTTACACCTCCGCCAATCTTTCGGCAGTATATGCCTTGATGTCTTCTACAGCTTCCTTCAACTTATCATCGTCAAAGCCACCGATATGCCATGCACAAGGACGCTCCATCATGAAAGAAACTCCCTGTCCTTTTGTCGTGCTACAGATAATCGCATTCGGTTTTCCATTTAATGTTACCTCAGGAAGAGCAGAAAGTGTTTTGTCGATATCTGCCATATTTGTACCATCGATGACAACTGCATTCCATCCGAATGCACGGAAGCAGTCAGCCATACCTTCTGGTCCGCCTTTTTCACCCCAACGCTGATTCTGACCTGTTTCAAAAGCAGCGGATGCATGGTTGAAGTCAACAACTGCGACAATATTGTCCAAATTATGAGATGCTGCATAAAGAATTGCTTCCCAATTGGAGCCTTCTTCCATTTCTCCGTCTCCAAGTAGAGTCCAAATTCGGGACTTTATATTCTTTGCACGATTTGCATGTGCAATACCGCAACACCAGGAAAGTCCATGTCCAAGAGAACCACTGGAAACTTCAATACCTTTTACACGTTTGTGGTTAGGGTGAGCACCAAATGGATGTCCAATAGTATTATATGTATCCAAAAGGAGATCCCAATCATACATACCCATATCACAAAAGATTGTGAAAAGAAGAATACCATTGTGACCTTTGCTTAGGATAAAAATATCTCTATTTGGATCATCTAAGTTATCAGGATCAAATCCCATATACTTATAATAAATTGCTGTTGTCACATCAGTTGCAGACATTGGACCACCGATATGAACATTTCCAATACGCCTTGTAGCTAGCGCAAGTTTTTCACGGATCTCACCAGCTTTTACGATCAGATCCTTTACATCATTAATGTAAACTTTAGCCATTATAAATTTCCGCCCTTTCTTTAAAAAATTGAATATCCGCCGTCAATCGGGATATTAATACCGGTAATGTAGGAAGAGGCATCACTAGCAAGGAATAGTAGTGCACCCTGTAGATCTTCTGTTGTTCCAAAACGTTTAATCGGAACAACCTCAAGGCAAGCATCATGACCTGCTTTGTCCATCACACCTTCATGAATACCAGACCAAATATAACCTGGTGAAATCGTATTTACACGAATTCCGTAAGGCGCAAGACCAGCAGCCATGTAACGAGCCATTTGAGAAATACCTGCTTTTGCGGTACCATAAGCACATACTGGAGAAGGACCACCACCAATGAAGTTTGCATTATAAGCAGATAAAGAAGAGGTCATAATGATGGATCCTCCATGATTATGTTTGCGCATAATGTGCTGTGCAACCTGTGCTGTTAAGAAAGCTCCATTTAAGTCGATATCAATTACCTTCTTCCATGTATCATAAGGAACATCTACATCATCTCCTGAAAGGCAAACACCAGCATTAATATGGGCGATATCTACGGTTCTAAGTTCACGAACTAAATCCTCTTCTAATTGGTCGACTTGCTCTTTGTTAGAAATATCACAATACAGCGGTACAATTTTAACACCGTATCGATTTGACATTTCTTTTGCAAGAGGTTCCAGTCTTTCTTTGGAAGAAGGAATGTCAACTAATGCAACATCAGCTCCGGCTTCTGCCCATGCGGCAGCAATGTTACGTCCAATACCGCCTGCACCGCCTGTGACAAATCCTTTTTTTCCTTTCAGGGAAAACTTGTCCATTACTTTGTACTCTGAGTCTTTCCATCTGTCTTTTGGATAAATGTCGTAAAATTCAGACATTTTCAATCAACCTCCTTAAAATATGGTACGAATCATTCTGAAACACTTGATTTAATGATAATATATCACTATACTTCTATAATGACAAATATTAATAAATTATGGCCTGTATATAAAAAATGTGAATATCACTATATTTATTCTGATTTATAATTTGAAATTGGTTGTTTTATACAAATACATGTATATTGTAACTGATAATTATAGCCATGACGAATTTTGTTTTTCCTAAAAAATGGAATACCCGCCGTCAATCGGAATATCGATACCAGTGATGTAGGATGAGGCATCACTAGCAAGGAACAAAAGTGCACCTTGTAATTCTTCTGTTGTTCCAAAACGTTTGATTGGGACAACTTTAAGGCAAGCGTCGTGCCCAGTTTTGTCCATCACACCTTCATGAATACCAGACCAGACATAACTTGGCGAAATTGTATTTACACGAATTCTGTAAGGAGCAAGACTGGCAGCCATATAACGTGCCATCTGGGAAACACCTGCTTTTGCGGTACCATAAGCAAATGCGGGAGAAGGATTTCCACCGATAAGTTTTACATTATAACCAGATGATGAAGAGGTTATAATGATGGAACCTCCGTGGTTGTGTTTGCGCATAATGCGTTGTGCTGTTTGAGCTGTCAAAAAAGCTCCGTTTAAGTCGATATCAATGACTTTTTTCCATGTTTCATAAGAAACATCCACATCGTCTCCTGAAAGGCATGCACCAGCATTAATATGGGCGATATCTACGGTTCCAAGTTCACGAATTAAATCTTTTTCCAATTGGTCAACCTGCTCTTTATCAGAAACATCGCAGTAAAGTGGTATTATCTTTACCCCATACCGTTTAGACATTTCTTCTGCAAGAGGGGCTAGCCTTTCTTGGGAAGTAGGAGTACCAACTAAAGCAACATCAGCTCCTGCTTCTGCCCATGCAGTAGCAATATTACGTCCGATACCACCTGCACCGCCGGTAACGAATCCCTTTTTACCTTTTAGAGAAAACTTGTCCATTACCTTATATTCTGGACTTCGCCATTTGTCTTTGGGATAAATGTTGTAAAATTCTGACATAAAATAATATCCTCCTTAATTAAAATACGAATCGCTTTGTATTGCTTGATTTAATGACAATATATCGCTATAATAAAGTGATGACAAATACCAATAAACTATATCCGTGATATAGAGAGTGGGAATATTGCTGTATTTGAATGGCTTTTATATAAATCGGTTATTTTGCACAATGTCATGCAAATTTACAGGAGGTAGATAATAGTGAAAATCAAACAACTAGAATATCTTCTTGAGGTAGTAGAATGCGGCTCCATTTCAAAAGCCGCACAGCAACTTTTTGTCAGTCAGCCAAGCCTTACGAAATCCATTATGGGATTGGAAGAGGAATATGGCATTCAGATTCTTATCAGAAACCCAAGAGGTATTGAGCTAACGGAGGAAGGGAAAAGATTTGTTCATTACGCACAAGGAGTATTGACAGCGGCTCGATCTTTAAAGAGTAATTTTAACCTTGAAAACAGGGAAGAGAGTTCACGGCTTTTTATTGCCGCACAGCAACTTGATTTTATATATGATTTAATCTATAAGACGTATTTGGATAATAAGATGTCATGTATTCATTACAATTTAGTGGAAACTGATCGAAATACTGTTACCAAAATGGTGTTGGAACGTAAAGTTGATTTGGGATTTCTAGTACGTAGCAACACAGATGCAAAAACGTACTTATGGTCTTCTAATGCCAAAAGATTGAAGTTATATCCTCTGGATAGTGCGGAGGCTTATGTTTGCATTGGACCAAAATCTCCTTATTATGACTGTAAAAGTTTAACATATGAACAGTGTGAACAAAATCTTCATGTGGCATTGGATATGGAGGAGGCTGCTAGTCAGAATTTATATGTCGATAATTCCAATAATCATTTCAATATGAAGCGAATCATTTTTTTAAATTCTATAAGTGCTTGTGAGCATTTTTTACTTCAGACGGATGCACTGATGTATGTAGCTAAATGGGCAGTGGGATGTTTTAAAAATCCCCAAATACGTGCTATCCCGGTTAGTGATTCTACACCTCATACTCTAGAACTTTTATGGATTAAACGAGCAGGAGAGCCTCTTTCTCAGACGGAAAAACAATTTGTTCAACATCTGTATCAGCAATTTAATTTAAAAATGCCTGATGAGCTTCTTCATTCGGATATAAGTGACACGGTAATATAGCCAAATGGGATTTTATTAGGGATAATTGGTAAAACTCATTTTGTGTTGTGAAAATTTCGGTATCAAATAATAGAGTGCATTGAGGTGAATAAAAACAGTGGCTACATTTTGGCTACAAAAACATTACGGACGAAGCGGATTGTGCGGATAATCAATCATAAAATATATATAAAGCGAATTGATAATACACTTTATAAGCGTTCGTATGAATGTAAAAGACGAGTATGATTATGAAAAATTTCATCTTACAATGCATTGCTTCTTATCAGAAGTGACAGATGGACATTTAAAGTTAAATACTCATAATGATGCAAAATGGATAGAGTTAGATGAATTGAACAACCCTAGATGGGTTCCGGCAGATATTCTAGTTGTAAAAGCTATAAAAAACATGTAAAAAGATGTGATAATTATTCATATAAGCAGTGAATGGTTATCACATTTTTTTTAATTTTATGATTTTATAGGAGGTTTTCTAGTTTCCAATGATATAATTAATTTATAATAATGCTAATCAAAATTATGTTTAATGGGGTGAGAATTTGAAAAGTGCAATATTAGATAAGGGGGAAGAATATTACACTAATCTTTTTAGTGTTTTTGAAGCAATAGAAAATGAGCAGTTAAAATACAATTGGCTCATTACAGATTGCGTTTGTTATCCTAACGATGAAAAATTAGAGGAATTATTCTCAAAAGAATATATTTGGCTTTCAGGTGAAGAGCTTACAAAAATTGTTTACGAAGAAGAGTTTCAATTTATTTGGGGAGTTTTTTCTGGATTTTCTAAAGAGGTTAAGATCGAAGAAATTTTAAAATATGAGCTACCTCTCGCTGAGGAATATAATGGGTTTTGGGTAGATGATGTAGGTATACAGCACCCATTAGCTAGTATTGAAATTGTTGCTTGGGATAGTACCCATACAATATTTATTAGTAAGGATGATAAACTGGTTGATAAATTTAGATTTAGTTTTCCTTTATCAGAAGATTTATCAGCAAAAAATACAAGAGATAATTCTGAAATTGCGTATATAGAAGAATTATTGATAAGTGAATTGACTAAACGAAATATTGATATAAATGAAAAAATATTATATGAAAAGTATTCTATTTGGAGGGAACTTTACAGGGAAAGGAAAATTTTAGTTAAAGATGAAGACGTTTTGAAGTGCATAATGAAAAGGTTACCTAATATTCTATAGTTGAATATATATAGTACAAACCTTTTGGAGGATAGAATATAAACACAGAAATTTTTAAATATCAAAGAGGTACATTCCTATGAAGAGCCGATGATAAATGTAATTAAGCTTTATGGAACAGATATTTAAAAAAGTATAAAGGGAGGCATTTATATGATAGAAGTAAACATTCCCGGAAGGAGAAAGTACCAAATAGAGAATATAGTTTTTGATTACAATGGAACTATTGCACTAGATGGAGAGATGAGCATTGAAACTATTAATAATATAAAGGAACTGAGCAAATTAGTTAAAATCTATATACTTACAGCTGATACTTATGGAACTGTAACTGCAAAATGCCATGGACTTCCTGTAAAGCTGATTACTTTTCCATCTGATAATGCAGCAGTATACAAAAGAAACTTAGTAGAATCTCTTAAAGGGGATACAATATGCTTTGGCAATGGTTTTAATGATATAGAAATGTTTAAGGTCTCTACCATTTCAGTATGCATAATGGGTGAGGAAGGCTGCTCAGGAAAGCTTATTACTCTAAGTGATATAGTAGTTTCATCTATACATGATGGCTTTGAACTTTTGTTTAAGACGGATAGGATAAAAGCTACTCTCAGAGGATAAAATTATATTTAAAATCATAGACAAGGAGTCATAGTTATTATTTTCTATGACTCCTTGCATTTTATTTAATAGAGGTCTTATTCTTGCTATTAATGATAGATGTAAGATCTTCTTGACGAAGAGCCTTTACTAAGGACACACAGGCGAACAGCATTACAAATATAAATGGAAATGCCGCTGCCACCGAGGCCGTTTGAAGAGCTTTCAAGCCACCTGCAAATAGTAGAGAGATAGCTAATAAAGCTTGTACTAAACCCCATAGAATTTTTTTGCTATTACTTGGGTTTAAATCTCCATTAGATGAAAACATGCCTAGTACAAATGTTGCTGAGTTTGCAGAAGTAATGAAGAAAGTACAAAGAAGCACTATAGTAATAACTGAAATTATAGTTCCTAAAGGGTAGTTTTCTATTACTGCAAAAAGTGTGAGTTCAGGTTTTGCAGCTATAGATTGAAGTGCAGAAGTAGTCATTTTCCCAGTGATACCAAGGTTTATACCTAAAGCACCAAATATAGCAAACCATAGTAGTGATGCTAAAGCTGGAGCTAAAATTACTCCTCCAACGAATTCTCTTATAGTTCTTCCCTTAGATATACGGGCTATAAAGGTTCCTACAAATGGAGCCCATGCAATCCACCAAGCCCAGTAAAAGATAGTCCATGCATTTGTCCAAGTATTATCTCCAAATGGACTTATATTCAAACTATCTTGGAAAAAGGCTCCGATATAATCACCTAATCCAGTAGTAAATGTATTGATCATTTTTATTGATGGACCAACTAAAAATGTTAATAGAATCAAGCCAAAAGCAAGCCAAAGGTTTAAGTCTGAGATGGCTTTTATACCTTTTTCTATTCCGCTGACAGCCGTCCAAATAAATATAAAAGTTATTGTTAATATAATTATTAATTGAACCATTTTAGTCTCAGGAATATTAAAAACATAATTTAATCCGCTGTTTATTTGAAGCGTCCCTAGACCTAATGAAGTGGCTACACCAGCTACTGTTGCAAATATAGCTAAAATATCTATTGTTTTGCCTATAGGACCTTTAACTCTTTCTTCGCCTAATAAAGGAATAAAAATACTGCTTATTAGACCTGGTTTGTTTTTCCTAAACTGGAAATAAGCTAAAGCAAGTCCTATTATGCTATAATTTGCCCAAGGGTGAAAACCCCAATGTTTAAATGAAGCTCTTATTGCAAAGGCAGCAGCTTCAGGGCTGCCAGGAGTAAGTCCGGTTATGTCAGAAGTGAAGTGGGAGAGCGGTTCAGCAACTCCCCAGAATACAAGTCCTATTCCCATACCAGCTCCAAACAACATTGCGAACCATGAAACTGTACTAAATTCAGGCTTTGAATCATCAGCTCCAAGTTTTATGTTTCCATATTTACTGAAAGCTAGTATAAGAGCAAATATTACAAAGACCAACATAGATATTAAATAGGACCAGCCAAAATTATTTGCTAAAAATCCATATACGTTATTTGCTACATCATTAAATTTATCTGGAAATACGACACCTAGTATGACTATTATGAAAGTAATTATTAGAGAAATAGAATACACACTGTTTTTACTATTTTTAGAGACTTTCATAATTAACACCTCATTTTAAAATTTAACCTTAAATACAGTTTGCTCCTTTATATCTGAAGTAAGAGCATCTAGAGCAATACCAACTCTATGATATCTTAACTTCCATTGCTCTTCCTTAGTCGTAGATGGATCACCTAGAGGATAAGGTATTGATATTGTTGGAACTATCCTATTAGAACCAACAGTTTTTGCTACAGGTACTAGATTTGCCATTTGAACTATTGGAAAACCAGCTTTTTCTATTTCTTTTACCATTGTTGCACCGCAACGAGTACAAGTTCCTCATGTAGAAACTAAGATAACACCATCTACGTGGGCATCTTTCAAGTAAACTGTCATCTCATTTGCCATTCTGGCAGCTTCAGCTTGAGTTGTACCAGTACCAACTGTTGAATAGAAATATTCGTGAAGCTTTCCGATTTTTCCTTCCTTTTCATAAGCACGCAATGCATCGATTGGAGTTATAACGTCTGGGTCTGCATCAGCGGCAGCAGGGTCAAAACCAGCATGGATAGTTTTATATACTCCACCCTTTAAATCATCGGTATATGATATATCGTACCTTCCCCATCTAGTTGCAGAAGCTGATTGAATTCTATCAGGATTATCTACAGGAACTATTCCACCAGTTGTAACTAAAGCGATAGTAGCTTTGCTTAAATCTTTAATAGGATTTGCAATAGGTACTCTATCAAGCTTTGGAATAGGGAGCTCTGTTTTAAAAGGTTCATTATTTAGTTTCTTTATAAGCATATCAACAACTCTATCACTAGCTGGAACAGCTGTGTCTAGCCAAACTTGATGGCGTATTCCACGACCGTAGTAGCCTTCTTCATCAGCACTTAATAAAGATTCATTATTTAGTAGCTTGTTTCCGAAACTTGCCATAGCTTCTATATCAGCTCTCATTTTTGCTGCACTATGACCACCTTTGAATATATAAATATCATTTTTAAACATTTCTACACCAGGGTTTTCTATATGCATAGAGGATATAGTAGGAACATTAAATTTTTCCTTAACAGCTTTGCATATATTTCCACATGCAGATCCATATCTACCAGCTTGAAATGCAGGGCCTGCAAAGAAAATATCAAAATCTATATTTTCAATATCTTTAAGAATTCTTGAAATGGCTTCTTCTTCATGAGAGCCCATAAAATTATCTCCACATATTATTGTGTGAGTAACTTCTGCATCCAGAACTTTGTTTAGATGCATAGCAGGACCTACTAAACCTTCTATAACAATAGGTTCAAAATCAGCCTTTTCTTCACCACCTATTTGCCCAAAGAATTGATTTATATACAATAAAGCTTTTTTCAATTCACACACCTCCTAGAATTCTTTCATAGTTTTAGGAGACCATCCTATAACTTGGTCACCACAGAACATAGCGTTATTTTCCATTATTATAGAGCCATCCTCTCTAACTGATGGTCCTAAGATTTCATCACCAGCCCATCCTCCTGAAAGTCCATCTCTTCCTAGGGATTCGAGTTCACCTAAAACTATTTCCATAGGCGGAAGTTCGATAAGCTCGGAAACGTTACCACAGGAAACTATGGCATTAGCTTTTTCATCTAAAGTAACTAGAGGCTGAGACTTTCCATCTCTTCCAGTACATTCGTTAGTTATACCAACAGTCTTTACACCGGCATCTTCTAATGCAACTATGCAAGCTATGAAGTCAGCATCAGGATTTCCGTAACCTTCTTCAGCAACAATAGCACCATCAGCACCTAAGGATTTAGCCATTTGAGCTACAAATAAAGCGGCTCTTTCTTTTTGTTCAAGAGCAACATTAAGATTTGACATTATTACTCCTAAGAAGTTTATTGTTTTTCCATGCTCTTTATATAATTTTTTGATAGTAGGGCAATTTTGGAAGTCATAGGTTGACCATTTTGAAGAGCAAGGCATGAAACTTCCGGATATTATAGCTCCATCAAGAACTTCATTTGGATGCATAAGGGTAGGAAGCATTCTATTACTGTCCCATCCATATACTAAGTCGTTATATCCAAGTTCCTCCATTTGAGATTGAGGTTGCATAACATAAACCATAGAAGGTAAATCGTTTTCTTTTTTGCTGCGTTTAGTTATAGGAGGTAATTCATAAGTTTCAACTTCTTCAGGTTCTAAATCCTTTACTATGCTACCTATATATTCTGCTAGTTTATGACCAGCTTGTCTTAAAACTTTGTTCTTTTTTTGTTGTTCTCCTTTTTCAAAATCTTCATCTGTATCTGCTACGAGAACTATATTTTTTAATTGAGAGAAATAAGTATATTTTGCGCCTTCGCCTCCCATGTCAATAAGTCCATCTTGAAATCCTCCAAAGTGACGTCCTACTACTAATACAGAAGTGCCTTTAAGTGCATGAGTTTTTCCATTTCCAGCTTGCTTTAAATCTCCTGTATATCCAGGGAAAACAGGATCTCCATTGACTTTTACTCTAGGTTCAATAGCTTCTTTTACTGGTACTAGACGAACCATATCACCAGGTTTTACAATGTATAGCTCAGCTTCAGTAATATGCTCATCCTCTCTTATAAACCTTAGAGTCTCTTCCTTATTAATGGTAAGCAGTCCTTTGTCATAGGAATTTTTTTCTCCAAAGCAAATATCTTTGACATAAAAATTACCGATTTCTAACTTCATATTATACGCTCCTTTCACTATTTAAATAATATAGGTCGTTTCTAAAATTGATGGATAGAAATTAGAAAATAAAAAATTGTCTGACTATATATTAGCACAATCGTGTTTATAAATAAAATAGGATTATATAATAATCATGATTATATTTTCTGATAATTTAAAATTGTTATCCTAATTATAGAGAGAAATATGATATAATATGTAGGACATGATTAGATGAATAGGTGGGAAAACGTGTATGGACAAAAAGACAATTCAAAAAAGAAGATTAATGGGGTATTTTATAGATGCTACTATTAAGATTATGGAAGAAGAAGGCATAGAGAATGTTACCATAAGAAAGGTAGCAGATGAAGCAGGATATAATAGTGCAACTTTATATAATTATTTTAGTAATCTTGACCATTTGATTTTATTTGCTTCTATGAAATATTTAAAAGAATATACAGAGGCATTGACTTCTTATGTAAGTACTGCAAAATCAAATAAAGAAAAATTCTTTCTTATTTGGGAGTGCTTTTGTAAATATTCTTTTAGCAATCCTAAGATATATAATCTTATATTTTTTTCAGAGTTCAGCAATTGTTTAACAGACATAATAAAAGAATATTACTCTATATTTCCAGATGAACTGGGAAGCTCGGAAGAGTTAAACTTTATGCTTTTGGGAGATAATATTTATTCTAGAAGTTACTCTATAATAAAAGTATATTTGGGTAATTACAACTTATCCGATGAGGAAATATACAAGATTAATGAAATGACAGTATTAATTCATGAAGGAATGCTTAGAAAATTTCTTAGAAAAGATCCGATATATTCGGTTGAAGAAAGTGTAGATAGAACAATGGATTATATAAGATATATAGTTGATTCTTATTTAAAATAAAGGATGCCATTAGGCATCCTTTATTTCGTATTGCGTTAAAAATCATTTATCTTTTTCTTATATAGTTTAATTGATATTTTGGAGAGTTTAAAAATAATTCGGTGTAGTCTAATACATCTCCAGTTTTTGAATAAGTTGTATTTCCTATTCTTATTATTGGAGTACAATTATCTATAGAAAATAGTTTACATAAGTTATCAGTAGGAAGCATAGGAGAAGTTTGATGATAACTATAATCAATACTTATTCCTTTAACCTTTTCAAAATACTCGTATTTTGAGCCTTCTAAAATTTTTATGGAAATATCGGAATGTTTTTTTACTGACATATAAGAGTGTTCAATAACAAGAAGTTCTCCATTACCATATCTATATCTTTCTATATAGTAGACCATATCATTTTCAGCTATGCCTAATATATTAGCAATAGCTGGAGTAGCTTCTTTTACCGTGAAGGAGTTGACTTTTGTTGAAGGGGTCAATCCTAGTTCTTTCATTTCTTCTGTAAAACTTCGCAATACAGCTATTTTTTGGGTGGCTGTGTTACCTGTAACGAAAGTTCCTACACCAGGGGTTCTGTAAAGCAGCCCCTTAGCAACTAAATTATCAGTTGCTCTTCTTACAGTGACTCTAGAAACATTGTAATTTCTTGCAAGTTCTAATTCCGTTGGAATCATATCATTTTTTTTATAAAAACATGTTGAGATTTTATCTAAAATATCATTTTCAATTTGTTTATATTGAGCCATCTTATTACTCATATTTAATGCTAATCACCTCATTTTAATAGAATCATGATTATAGTATATTATAACAGTATATATTTAAAAAGTATACATTTAAATGGGTAAAACAAATATGTCTCTCTTAAATGTATTTACATTTGCATTTAATATATTTATTTAAAAAAATAAAAGATACACTTTTTATACTGCAAAAGAAGAAGTTATTATTTTGTATCAGGTTAAAACTAAAGATTTTCATTAAGTTGAAGACTTTGCTCTTCATATGGGAGAAACGCCGGAATAGTATGATTAGAAGCTTAATATAAGATGCTTTAAAGTATGCAAAAAATAAGAAAGAAGTTTGTAATATTGAGATAGAAAAAAAATATAAATACATTTAAATAAATGTATTGACATTTGTTTAGAAAATGTTTACAATCAATTTAAAGAGAGAACATAGGAGGGCAAAATGAAGTATAAATATTTATTTTCAGATTTACATAGCAATATTCATCATGAGCAGATGGGTCAATTAGAACAGTGGTATGAGCAGGCAAAAGAGATGTTAGATTTTTGGCCTATTGCATATTATCCTTATCATGTCAGAAAAGACAAAACTGGCATTAGTCTTGAAGATATACATCCAATTGAAAAGGTGAAAGAAGATTGGGATAATATAACTCAGTTTGTAAAAGAAAAGAACAAATTGAATCCTAAGTTCCCTGTGTTAGCAGGATATGAATGGCAAGGAGCAGGGCTGGATGGAGATCATAATGTATTTTTTAAAGATGAAGGACCTTTAGTAAACCCATTAAGATATGTAGATTTATACAATGAACTTTCCCAGTATTCTGTAATAGCTATACCTCACCATTTAGCCTATAGCCTATATCATAGAGGAAAGAATTGGGGCACTCATATAGATGAATTTTCTCCTTTTGCAGAGATATATTCGTCACATGGAAGTTCAGAAAGTGGAGATACTGATATACCTATGACTAGACATATTCATATGGGACCGAGAACTGGCGGGACATCAGTATTTGATGGATTAAAAATGGGGCATAAAGTAGGAATAATAGCATCTGGGGATAATCATCTAGTGGCAGCTCAATATGGACATGGATTTGCAGGAGTGCTAGCAGAGGATAACACTGTAGATAGTATATGGAATGCACTTACTCACAGAAGAGTATATGGAATGACTAAAGGAAAGGTCAAATTACTTTATGAAATAGACGGAAATATAATGGGTTCAGAGTTTTCAACAGATAAGGATAGACTAAGTCATCACATATCCGTGGAGACACAAGATGCTATAGATAGAGTAGTAATATATAAAAATGGAAATCCATACTTCACATATAATCATAGTGAAAATTGGATGGAAGAAAAAATAGAAAATACAGTAAGATTTAAATTTAAAATAGAATTTGGATGGGGACCAGATTTGAAAATTTATCCAGATATTCAAGAGAAAAAATGGACAGGCTCTTTAAAAACAACAGGAACAATTAAATCTATAGAAAAATGTTGGGCTTCAAAGGGTCAAAGTTTAAAAGTAATAGATGATAAAGCTTGTGAATTTCAGCTTACTACAAGAAAAACTACACAATCTGGAAAGTGGATGGGACCATCTCCTGTGACTACAGAAGGGTTTGTTTTTGAAATAGAGGCAGACAAAAATTCAGATATCATTTTAGAGGTAGATGGAAAGACTTATATAAAAAAAGTAGCATCTATATTAGCGAATACAGATGTTATAGCGTTTGTAGAGGAAGCAAAGGCTTTGGCAAAAGAAAGATTTGGATTTGAAGATTATTATAGAAGTGATCCTTTCTATCATAATGCTTATAAGGTAAGAATCATGAAGGGGAAACCTGAAATTGCATACAAAATAAATAAAACTTTCGATTTAGAGAATAAAGGGGATAATTTTTACCTAGCAAAGGTATATGAAACTGATGGATCAGTGGCTTGGTCTTCACCAATTTGGGTAAATAAAAAATAATAAATTTATTTATATATAATTAAGGAGGTCTAAAATGAGTATTAAGGAAAACAAAGTGGCCAATGGAACCTTTGGCATAGCACAGAAGCTAGGGAAAGCTATATTACTTCCCATAGCCATTCTACCAGTTGCAGGATTGTTTTTAGGACTAGCAGCTGCTCTTACAAATAAAGCAGTTATAGAGGCATATCCTATGCTTGGATCCCAAGGATTACAAGCATTCCTTCAAATTTTAAATGCTATTGGAAAGAGCGTATTTGATGCTTTACCACTTATATTTGCAGTAGGTATATCAGTTGGACTTGCTAAAGCTGATAAAGGAACTGCAGGATTGTCGGCAGTTGTAGGATATTTCGTACTTATAACAACTATTAATGCTTTATTAAAAGTAACAAATCAATTACCAGGACAAGGAGTGGATCCTAAATCATTAGGACAAGGAGCTCAATTCGGAATAATGACTTTACAGATGGGGGTATTCGGAGGAGTTTTAGCAGGTTTATATACATCTTGGGTACATAATAAATTTTATAAATTAAAACTTCCTGAAGTATTAGCTTTCTTTGGAGGCTCAAGAAGTGTTCCTATTATAACAACAGTAGTAGGTTGCATATTTGGAGTCATAATGTTCTTTGTATGGCCAGCAATAGGTAATGCTATTGCATCCTTTGGAGTATTAGCTTCTAGGCTAGGTGTTTTTGGAGCATTTTTGTATGGACTTATTTTAAGAACTTTATATATATTTGGATTGCATCACGTATTCTATTTGCCATTCTGGACAACTGCAGCAGGCGGAGTAGCAGAGGTTGGCGGTGTAGTTATAGAAGGATGGCAAAATATATTTTTAGCACAATTAGCAGATCCAAATACTACACATTTCTTTGGTAATATAGCGTTATATAACAGTGGTAGATACATACATATGTTATTTACATTACCAGCTGTATGTTTAGCTATGTATCGATCTATACCAGATAAGCAAAAGCGTAAGAGAGCATTTGGATTTATACTATCTATTGCATTAACATGTTTTATTACAGGAGTAACAGAACCGATATCATTTGCATTATTATTTGCTAATCCTATTTTATTTATAGCTGAAGCTATTATATTCGCATTCGGTTTTGTAGCGTGTGCCTTTGCAGGTGTAACAATAGGTTCAACATTCTCAGCAGGACTTATAGAATTCTTATTATTTGGAGTATTCCAAGGCAATGCAAAGACTGGATATGTATGGATTATAATTTTAGGAATTCCTTTTGCCATAGCTACATACGTTATATTTAGATTTTTAATAACTAAACTAAATGCTAAAACTCCAGGAAGAGAAGATGATGAGGAAGAGGAAATGAAAATCAGTACCTCATATCAAAGTGGACAAGCAAAGGAGATAATTAATGCTTTAGGAGGAATGCAAAATATTGCAGACCTTGACAACTGTGCTACTAGATTAAGAGTTAATGTAAAGAAATTGGATGTAATAGATCAAGAGGCACTTAAAAAGACTGGTGCTCACAATACCTTATTGAGAGGCAAAAATGTACAAGTAGTATATGGTCCAAAGGTTAATATAATAAAATTAGAAATTGATGAGTATATAGAATCTATTTCACAATAAAAATAAAAATTGATGAAAGGTGGAGCTTTCTTTGCTCCACCTAAAAATTAGATTTCATAATTCAAATATAGAATAAAAAGAGGAGGAAATATGAAAGAGAAAGTTAGAAATGAAAATAAAAAAGAAAAACTAACTAGATTAGGAGCGTATATATCAGACTATTTAATAATTTTAATGGTTACTAGCGTAATAGCCTATTATTCTATCAATATTAAACTGAAAATTAATTATATAGTTTTAGATAAGCTACCCTTCGAATATAGAGTGTTATATGATGAGATAGCAATAATCATAGCTTTTATATTTCTTATAATAATACCTCTTTTTAATCAAGGAAAAACCTTAGGAAAAACCATATTCAAACTTAAAGTTTATGAAAAATATGGCAACATTATTTCGAAAAAGACACTATTAATGAGACAAGGATTAATTATATTTTTATTAGGGGGGATATTGAACCCTAATTATATTTATTTAGTAGATATACTGATGCTTAAATTAGGTAATAATTTTAGTTATTTACAAATTATTGCTAATGCTTTTAGTATATTCTGTATATGTTCTTTCTTTTTCACTAAGAGAAAACAAACAATATATGATAAATTCTTAAATGTAAAAGTGAACTTAGTATAGAAGCAGTGAAGGGAGCAAGATATATGAATATTATATATATACATACCCATGATTCAGGAAGAATATTATCGCCTTATGGCTATAATGTACCAACACCAAATTTAAACAAGTTTGCTGAGGATGCAGCTATATTTACAGAAAGTTTCTGCGTTTCACCTACATGTTCACCTTCAAGAGCTGCATTACTTACTGGAACTTATCCGCATCAAAATGGGATGTTAGGACTAGCACAAAGAGGGTTTTCTATAGATTACAATAAGCATTTGGTGAATTACTTGAATAAAAATAATTATCATACTATTTTATGTGGTATTCAACACGAAGCAGGATGGTATTTAGACCATGATTTAGGAGCTAAAACTATAGGTTACAATGAAAATATAACTAATGATAATAAAGAATATAGACAAGAGGACTTAACGTTATGGGATCAAAAAAATGCTGAAAGTTTAAGTGAATGGATAGAAAATTATCATGGAGAAAAGCCGTTTTTTATTTCATATGGAATGTACTCTACTCATCGAAGATATCCTGATTGCATAGATGAAGAGATAGATGAAAATATGATAAGACCACCTTATCCAATTCCTAATAATGCAATGACTAGAAGAGATCATGCAAGATATATGACAAGTGCTAAGAGTGCAGATAATTGTTTTGGGAAGGTTATAGAAACGTTAAAAAAAGAAAATAAATATAATAATACAATAATTATATTTACTACAGATCATGGACTAGCAAATCCTTTTAGCAAATGTACTTTATTTGATAGTGGAATAGGAGTAAGTCTTATCATGAGAGTTCCTAATTCTAGTGCTAATGGTAAAGTTATAGATAATTTGGTTTCTCATATTGATGTATTTCCAACTTTATGTGATTTGTTAGAGTTAGATAAACCTGAATATTTAGAAGGAAAGTCTTTTGCAGAATCCTTTATAAATGTTGAAGCACCAACGAGAGAAGAAATTTTTGCAGAGGTTACTTTTCATACATCTTATGAACCTATTAGATGTGTAAGAACCAAAAGATATAAGTATATAAGATACTATGATAAAGAATATTTAAATATTAATAGATCAAACATAGATTCATCTTTATCCAAAGAGTTTTATATGAAAAACGATTTAAGCAGTCAAGTAAAGTATGAAGAAGCATTATTTGACTTATACTATGATATTGGAGAGAGAAATAATTTGATAGATGATCTTAGGTATGAAAATATAAGAATTCATCTGAGAGATAAACTTGAAAAACATTTAAAGGATACAAATGATATGATTTTGCAAGGTGAAATCCCTGTGAAAAAGGAATGGAAAGTCAATAAGAAAGAATGTGTAGAGGCTAGTTCAAAAAATAAGAATGATTATGTAAGCCTAGGATTAAAATAGAGGTACTATAAGGGCCCCTTTTATAATAAAAAATAATTCAGCATGATTAAAGAGGAATATAAAAATGACAATTATTTATTTTTTCATAGCTTTATTTGCAACTACGGCTGGATCTATGGCAGGACTTGGCGGAGGAGTTATCATAAAGCCTTTATTAGATGTGTTAGGGGACTTTAATGTGGCAACCATAAGTGTTCTATCATCTATGACGGTATTTTCAATGGCGATAGTTTCTATAATAAAGCAAATAAGATATAGATTTAAAATTCAATACAAGAAGACTATTTTAATTGGTATAGGATCTATCGTTGGTGGAGTTATTGGAGAAAAAGTGCTTAAATACGTATTAAACTTAAGTGATGGAAGTAGCATAACTACGATTCAAAATAGCATTCTTTTAATTTTATTGATATCAGTATACATATTTATGAATAATAGAAATAAATTTAAGACTTATAATGTATCTGGGATTTTTTCATGCATATTAATAGGAATAGGCTTAGGATCAATAGCATCTTTTTTAAGCATAGGAGGAGGACCTATAAATGTATGCGTATTAACATTGTTTTTTTCTATGAATACTAAGGAGGCAGCAGTAAACTCAATAGTTACAATACTTTTTTCTCAAGGATCCAAACTTATAAGTATAGCAACAACCACAGGATTTGAAACCTTTGATTTATCAGTTATGCCTTTTATGATAGTTGGAGGAATTTTAGGAGGAATATTAGGATCTAGATATAATAAATCAATTAAAGAGTTATATGTTTTAAAGGTATTCAACTTTGTAGTTATTAGTCTTATTATAGTGAATTTTTACAATATAACTTCGGCTTAACAAGTATCATAGAATGACTAGAAGATTTTTTACAATATAACTCAATATATGAATAAACACTAACTTAATTAATCTATAAAAAAGCCCAATAAACATCTTTAACAATAGCAGTTTATTGGGCTAGCTTTGTATAAAATGAAATACGAAGCGATTTTTAATTGCTTTTAAATTTATTGCTGAGCTTTTAGGCTTAATTTATTTTGAAGCCAATTTTTGCCTTCTACAAAACGAGAAATTATCATTGCTATGCCTACATCACCTGTTACATTGATTGCTGTAGCTGGAGCATCTGTAATTGTTCCTATTAGAACCATTATTGGAATGGATACTTGAGGAAATCCAAATGCTGAAACTATGAATATTTCTCCTACATAGCCACCAGCAGGAATTGCACCCATTACTGTTGAGGCCACTACAGAAACTACTACAGCTGTTATAATATTTTGCACTGTTAAAAATGGAATATTAAATACAGAGCACATAAAGGCTATTTTTAGTATTGTGATTATACAGGCTCCGTCTTTATGCAAATTAGCACCCATAGGAATTGAGATGTCTGCTATATCATCTGATACTCCAATTTCTTTTGCTGCAATTAGGTTAACTGGTATGGAAGCTGCACTAGAGCATGTCCCAAGTGCAGTTATAGTTGGGGTAATGCAGTGTTTCCAATATCGCCTAACTCCTTCTCTACCTGCACCAATATATGCAAATAGTGTATTAGATAATGCATAGTAAATAATTACTGCAACAAGATAAACTATAATAGCTCTTGATAAAGGTCCTATTAACTCTTTTCCATTTTGACCCATTAATATTGCAAAGTAACATCCTAGACCTAGTGGAGCTAGTTTCATTATTATACCAATAAGTTTTAATATTACGTCTGAAAGTGCATCCATAAAATCAGTTATTACTTTTCCTTTTTCTCCTATACTAACTAAAGAAATAGCGAATATAATTGTAAATACCATAAGAGCCATTAAATTCTTTCTAGATAAAAGACCAGGAAAATCATTTACAGTGAACATTGACAAGAAATTTGTGCTTCCTGTAAATTCTTCAGTTGTCTTATCAAATGCAATAGTAGTTCCTTTAGCAGGGTCGAATACACCAGTAACAAATACCATATAGAGACTGGCTATGATACCAGTTATTATAAAAGATACTAACATTATAAGTAAAACTTTTCTAAGTTTAGCTAAATCTTTCATTTTTCCTATAGATGAAACTAAAGAAACGAAGATTAGTGGTACAATACTACAATATAGCAAATTTAAAAATATGTCTGCTATTGGTTGAAGGACTGAAGCTCCCTCTCCCCAAAAATAACCTGAAACTGCACCGATTATCATGCAAGCAAGTAATAGTATGGAAGATTTATATGTCTGAAATAATTTTTTCATAGAATTAATCTCCTTTATTTAATTATTTATTTGCAATATTGAGTTTTTAGAGCAAGTTTGATATTTTCTACAGCTTTCTTTACGATGTCAGGATGTGTTCCCATGTTAAGTCTAATGAAACCTTTCCAATTTTCTCCGAACCATTCACCATAGTCTACAGCTAATCTGCATTTGTTTTGAGTGAAATCCTTTATGTTTTCTAAAGGCACATAAGCTCTTAAATCCATAAATACTAAATAAGTTCCTTCTAATGGAGCTATATAAACTTCAGGGAATTCTTTCATCTGCTCTTTTACATAATTGTAGTTGCTGTAAATAACATCAAGAACTTCACCTCTCCATTCTGAGCCATAGCGGTATGCTGCTTCTGCAGCAGTTATTCCAAAAACATTTACTTCAACTTGAGCTACCTTTTTTATGTATTCATCATATATTGCCCTCTTTTCAGGACAAGAGATTATAATATTGGAAGTAAGACAAGTAGCAAGGTTAAATGTCTTAGATGGTGCATTACATGTAATAATATCGTCCATATATTTTCCATTAGCTATAGTAGCACTAGGAATATGTTTGCATCCTGGTGCAGTTATATCTTGATGAATTTCATCGGAAACAACTAATACATTATGCTTTTTACAGATAGCTAGCATCCTTTCAAGCTCTTCGCTTGTCCAAACTCTTCCTGCAGGATTATGAGGAGAACATAATATAAACATTTTAACATCATTTTCAATTATTTTTGTTTCAAATTTTTCATAATTAACTGTGAATTGTCCCTTAGAGTAATTTAAATCACAAGTAACAAGTTTGCGGTTGTTATCCTTTACGCAGTTGTGGAAAGGATAATATACTGGTGTTAGAATTATTACTGAATCGTTTTCTTTGGTAAACATATTTACAAACCAGTATAATGCTGCAACTATACCTGGTGTAATACGAATCCATTCTTTTTTTGGTTGAAAGCCATGATGCTCATTTTCCCAGTTGATAAAGGATTCATAGTAAGAATCAGGAACATATGAGTATCCATAAATTCCATGTTGAACACGATGGATTAACGCATCAATAATAGGTTGAGCTGTTTTGAATTCCATATCTGCTACCCACATAGATATTAGATCAGGATCTCCAAAACGAGCGTCTAAGGCATCCCATTTTAATGAGTTAGTTCCTTTCCTACTAATATAATATTTTTCGCAAAATTCTTTTACTGACATTTTCAAAACCCCTTTTTTAAAAAAATATAGTTTAACCGCTAAACAATTTACAATATTAATCTACAATAAATTCATAAATATGTCAATGAATTTATAAAAATAATTTAGATACTAAACAATAAATGACGTAAATACTTTTGTTTGAAAATAATCTATTTATATGACATAATTAACATTGACGAAATGAGGGATAAGAATGGATATAAAAGATCAAAACAATTTAAATGAGAAATTTCATGAATTAAATGATAGACATAATAATATTTACCAATTTGTTATGCTATATAATGATTATATTGTTTCTACCCATGATTATGGAATTGGTCAAGTAGTTTCTATGACTGAAGCACATATTCTTACATATATAGAAGAAAATCCAGGAACTACAATAACGAATTTAGCAAAGTACTGGAATAAAACTAAGGGAGCTTTGTCCCAGACTGTAAGTAAGCTTGTAGATAAGGGGTTAGTATATAGGCACAAAACTGAAAATAATGCAAAAACCGTATTACTATTTGTAACAGAAGATGGATTAAAATTAAGTAAGGCACATAAACTTTACGATACAATAGACATTGCGAAAACTTTAGATGATTTGCTTAAAGAATGTACTATAGAGGAAATAGAATCATTTTATAAGGTTATTGAAGTATACATTAAGCTTTTAAAGAATGGGTTTAAATAAATAATCCTGTGATGTTTTAAAAAGGATATTAAATAAATTAATATTGCTTCTATAATTTAACAGATATAATTATAGAAGTCTTTTGATTTCAAAATTAATTTTTAATAAAATTAAAAATTTTATAGTATCTATAGATAGTGCAAAAGTATTATTATAAATTTGAGGATGTTTTTTTTGGATTATTATCAGAAAAATCCCTATTCAGTTGACAAAATATTTATGCGTTATTATAATTAATAAAAAAGAATTTTAAGAAGATTTTTTTAGTTGGGAGAGTATTCACTTTGGATTAAAGTTCTGAATATTTGTGCAACGTTTTTTTAGTAAGATTAATTAGTTATGTAAGTCTCAAAACATTAAAAAATAAATATTGGTGGTGATTGCAATTAATATTATAAATCAAGTAAAAATGATTATAAAAGATTATGCGACTATAGAGGAAAAGAAACTAGCCGTTGAATTGGCAGGACTTATAGGATTCCATTCTGTATCCATAGAGTTTCCTGTAACGACTGATTGTTATGACATACATAAAAAAGATACGATATATTTTATTTTAGGAAAATGTGAAGAAAAGAAAAATATAGTTGTAGATAATAATGATTTCTATATTTATAGTGAAGATAACACATATTGGACAAGTATAAAAAACAGTAATGGAATAGAAGCTGCATTTAAGTTTATAAGTGATAATTTTAATGGTCTTACAAAAGACTTCTCTCAAAATTCTCGAGAAATAGAAATTAAGGATTTTGTTTCATCTACGAAATCAGCTCTTCCAATGAAGCCTCTTTATGATACAGCTAAAAAAGGCCTTGAGTATCTTTTTGAAAAAGATTTTCTTATGAAGGATTGCGACAATGATGGATTGCCAGATAGATTTGATGCCGCTATTACTTTAGATAGTTATGATATTTCTGTGGTAAGAGCAGCCTGTGAATTAAACTGTCGTTTTGGACTTGAGATGGTTACTTCGAATTATCCTGTTCTTTCAGATGATATAGATCTTGATAGAAATACAATTAATTTTACAGCTGAAGGAAGCTGCTCTATTGAGATGGAGGATAGTGTTAGCTTAAATATAAAAGTAAATGGGTCCGGCGATGATTTAATAAGGTTTATTACAAATATATGTTCACATTACCCTATAGCAGGCAACGATGAAAATCACATTGTTGATTTTGTTGATGTAATGAGAGAAAGCTTCGCGATGAAAAACTTAGATGGACAGTTATGTTATCTAGAAGCTAATAAAAAGAAGATAAATAATAATACAACATGCTATTTTTCACCAGATGTTCAAAAAAAATATGAAAAATTAAAAGCCGCTTATCCTGAGGTGGAATTTAAAAAATATATAGATTTTGAAAGCGTTTATGAAAAAGAATTTGATATTCCATGGGAAGTTGATGTGGCAAAGGATATACTTATAGAAAAGCTTTTTCCTGTACTAAATAGTGGCGATATTGTAGAGATATATGGAGCTCTTAGTGAGGATATTGATGCTCGTGTTAAGGTTAAAGAGTTTATCGAAAAAGAAGCGTACAAGAAAGGTGCAAATGTAAGTAATTGTGAAATCATATGTGCCTATAAGCAGGGATTTTCATGGCTTGAGGAGGTAGTAACTCCTAAATTAGCAGATAAAGATATAAAGTCAATGACTGTATATTTTAAACCTTTCATGAAACCAGGGGAAAAGGATTGGGGAGATGTTGATGGACGTTCACCAAGCTATAAAACAGATGGAGATCCTGAAAAATGGTTTGATTTACCACTTAGATATCTTCAAGAATTATATCCTGTAGATGATATAATCTGTGCAAAACTTGGTATAAGTCGAGATGACATACACATGGAGATTTATGAGGGCGATGAAGACATAACATATCTTGTGGAAGCGATTTCTCAAGAGGATAAAAAAGTTTTTTCAGATACTTACAAAGCGGCATACATCGAAAGGCCATATTTAGATATTTTCCCTAATATGGGACTTGTGCACCCATCAACAGGATATATAAAAGCTGTTGTTAATGGAAAAACCATTGTTAATGAAAGAGTAGCAACAGACCTTGAAAGTGTATGGGATATCTATCAAACACGAGTTTTAGGATATTGCAAAGAATTTATAGATAAGCAGTGTGATGGAAAGCCTACAGAAGATATGCAACCTTTCTTTGCACAGATGAAGATGGAAATTGGTCTAAGTGAAACAGAACGTGAACTTGGAACTAGACAGGATTTATTTTCTCCATTAAATGCATTACATGAAGACATTTATTTTGCTGGACTTGATTTCTTCAAGACTTATGGTATGACTACTACAGGTGCAAATTTGGAAGCTCCTGGCCTTATGCTTCCGATAATAGAGCAGAAGGAAGGAAAACCTTATTTTAAATTTACACACTATAAATCACATTCAAATGATCCGTTTATAGATTTTGATGGAAGTATAGTAGAAAGTTCAGTAAAAAAGCAAGATGTGACTATTTATATTGATAAACTCTATGATATTGATAATAAAGTAGGTATGTCTTTTGTTGTTGATTCTAAGGGTAATACAGATAGTTTAGCAGAGTCTATGTCAAATTTAATACACAAATCAATGCTTCAAATAGGTGAGGAACTTTCTGCTTATGGTGAAATTTCAATTAAAACATCAGAAAACCGCAAGGGATTTTCTGCTAAGCTTCCTAAATATACTGAAGAAAGAAAACAGTATATAGATATAGAAGACATTGATATATTGGAAAATCAGCTTATAGGATATGAACAATATATAGAGATAATGGAGCAACTAAAACATGTAAAAGGAATTAAGGTGTTTAAATCTGGACAGACATATCAAGGCAGAGATATTTATACAATAAGAATTTTGCCAGATTTTAAAGGATATGTATCCACTAATAAGCTTATAAACTTAAATCCAACTGAGCTTATTAATTCACGTCACCATGCTAATGAGGTTTCAGCAACTAATGCGGCGTTTATGGTTTTAAAAGAAATTTTGACAAATGAAAAATATAAAGGCCTAGGAAATCGCATGAATTTACTTATAACACCTATGGAAAATGCGGATGGAGCAGCTATACACTATGAACTTCAAAAACAGCATCCTACATGGATATTTCATATAGCTAGATATAATTCTTTAGGAAAAGAGTTTTATCGTGATTATTATGATATTGAAACAATACACACTGAAGCATATGCTGTTAGAAGGCTTTATTATAGATGGCTTCCTGACGTTTTTGTAGATAATCATGGAGTTCCATCTCATGAGTGGGAACAGCAATTTGCTGGATATACTTCACCTTGGTTTAAGGGATTCTGGCTTCCACGTGCATTGCTATATGGATATTATTGGTATAATACCGATGAATGCTATAAAAACAACAAGAAACTTAATGAGCAGCTTGCCGATGCAATTGCAGATTCTTTAATAGATGACAATGAAATTCAAGAGTGGAATATGGATTGGAAGAATCGTCATGAAAAATATGCTCATAGGTGGATGCCAAAGCTTTTTCCGGCAGATTACTATAAAAATATGATAAATTATTGGGTGCCTTCATCCTATAATCCTAAGCATGGATATATGGCAGTGAGATTTCCGTGGATTACAGCTATTTCTTTTACATCTGAAGTAGCTGATGAAACAGCACAAGATGAGTACCTTTATCTTTGTGCAAGAACTCATAAAATGCATACTCTTGCAGGTATTGATATGATTCTTAACTCAAGGTGTGTTTATGAAAAATCTTCCCTTAAATATATACGTAATCGTCCCCCTGTCCTAGAGTAAGTTATCTAATTTATAATTTTATATAAAAAAAATTAAAAGGAGTGAAAGAAATGATAAAACTTTTAGGTGTCTTAATTGTTATTATTGGTTTTGCAATCAAAATGAACCCAATATCAATCATTATGGCAGCGGCACTTGTTACATCAATTACTGGAGGTCTTGGAATAGCAGGACTACTTGAGAATTTAGGTAATGCTTTTATAGCAAATAGAAGCATGTGTATTTTCATAATTGTAATGATAGCAACAGGTACTCTTGAGCGTAATGGATTAAAAGAGGCGGCAGCAAATCTTATTTCAAAGGCTAAAAATGCTACATCAGGTCTTGTAATAGCATTTTATGGACTAATGAGAGTTGTATTTGCAGCATTTAATGTAGGTTTTGGAGGAGTTGCAGGTTTTGTTCGTCCTGTAATCATGCCTATGACAATAGGTGCAATAGAAGCGACAGGTAATGAGCCTAATGAAGAACACGTTGATGCAATCAAAGGTATGAGTGCAGGTATGGAAAATATCACATGGTTCTTTGGACAAGTATTGTTCGTAGGTGGTTCTGGAGCAATTTTAGTGCAATCAACTTTAGCAGAACTAGGTTATAATGTAGAACTTATTGATCTTGCAAAAGTACAAATTCCAGTAGCCGTATTTGCAACAGTTTTAGCTTCAATTTACTATTATCTAGAAGATAAAAAATTATTTAAGAAATACTACGGATCTAAGGAAACTCTTAGTGTAAAGGGGGGTAAATAATGTTTAGTTATTTTGGACAATTATCACTTAGTAATAAACTTTTAGAAATACTTTATATAATCATGGGTTTTATAGCTCTTTACACAGGAATCAAAAATGCTAAAGATAAAGGTAACCCTCATAGACTAGGCACAGCAGTATTTTGGTGTTCACTAGCTATTATATTTATTATTGGTAAACCTATCTCAACAATTGTTGTAGACAAAGTTAATGTAGGAAAGATGATAATTGGAGGACTTGTTGTTATTATGGCCGCTCCAGCTATGCTTAATAAAGTTAGCAAAGGTACTTGGAATGTTCCTACAGCTGAAGAATCAAAACAGAATTATAATAAAATAGGAATGAAAATATTTATACCTGCTCTTGCAATAGGATGTTGTGCCCTTGCATTTGCATTATTTACAAAGATCAGTGCTCTTGTAGGAGTGGGAGTAGGAGTTTTGGTTTCTGTTGTTCTTATGATGATTTTTTCAAAAGACAATACACCAAAAGTCTTTATTGATGATTCAAGAAGACTTCTTGATACTGTTGGAGCGTTCAGTATGCTTCCTATGCTTTTAGGAGCATTAGGTGCTATATTTACTTCAGCAGGTGTAGGACAAGTTATCGCTGATCTAGTAGGAAAGGTAGTACCATCAGGAAATATGACAGTAGGTATCATAATATATGCTATTGCAATGGCTTTATTCACAATGATCATGGGTAATGCTTTTGCAGCTATCACAGTTATTACAGTAGGAATAGGTGCTCCATTTGTTCTTGCATTAGGTGCAGATCCTGTTATAGTTGGATCTCTTGCACTTACATGTGGTTATTGTGGAACATTATGTACACCTATGGCTGCAAACTTTAACCTTACATCTGTTGCAATTCTTGAAATGAAGGATGATTATGGAGTAATTAAAAAGCAACTATTACCTGCAATTTGTATTTTAATATTCCAAATAGTATATATGTTAATTGCAGCTTAATGAATAAAATACGTATTTCAAATTTACCATACTTTATATAAAATATTGATTAGGTTTATTTAAATCTCTGTGGCAATTATGCCATGGAGATTTTTTTATAATATTTAGAGAACAAGGAAATAAACATAAAGAAAATCTTATTATAATCTAATTTTTATTAAATAATAGAAATTATCCGTTGCATAAAATATAGTTAATATAGTATTATTTATATATGAAAAATAACATTTTTATATGTTTCAAATAATAAACTTTAGATATAAATATGGAGGAAAAGTAATGTTAAATATAGGATGTCACTTATCAACTACAAAAGGATTTGAGAATATGGGTAAAGAAGCACTTCAAATAAATGCAAACACCTTTCAATTCTTCACACGTAATCCAAGAGGAGGAAAAGCAAAGGATATAGATGAGTCTGATATAGAAGCTCTTAAAGAAATTATGAAAGAAAATAAATTTGCTAAGCTTTTAGCCCATGCTCCTTATACGTTAAATGCATGTTCAGCAGATGAAAGAACTAGGGAATTTGCTGTGGAAACCATGGCTGATGATTTAGCTAGAATGGAATACCTGCCAAATAATCTCTATAATTTTCATCCAGGAAGCCATGTAAAGCAGGGAGTAGACATAGGAATAAACTATATTGTAGATATGCTAAATATTGTTATAAAGCCAGAGCAAACTACAAAAGTGCTTTTAGAAACAATGGCTGGAAAGGGCTCAGAGGTTGGAAGAAGTTTTGAAGAGATTGCTGAAATCATAGATAGAGTAAATCTTAAGGATCATATGGGTGTATGTCTTGACACATGCCACGTTTATGATGCAGGCTATGACATAGTAAATGATTTAGATGGAGTTTTAGAAGAGTTTGATAGAATTATAGGTCTATCTAGACTTCAGGCTATTCACTTAAATGATAGCAAAAATCCTTTTGAAAGCCATAAGGATAGACATGAAAAAATAGGGGAAGGTTCATTAGGACTTGAAGCAATAACAAGGATTATAAATCATCCAAAACTAAAACATCTTCCATTCTTTTTAGAGACACCAAATGAGCTTGAGGGTTATGGAAAAGAGATAGAAATATTAAGAAATGTGTATAAGGATTAAAATTTATAATGGTTTTAGGAGGAGAAATTAAGATGAACATTAGAAATGCAGCAACTGAAGATATAAATCAGTTATTAGAAATATATTCATATGCAAAGCGTGTTCAATGTGAAACTGGGAATCCTAATCAATGGCTAAATGGATATCCAAAGAGGGAACTTATAGAAGAAGATATTCTAAATAATATATGCTATGTAATAGAAGAAGATAAGAATATAGTAGGAGTCTTTGTTTTTATTGTGGGAGAGGATCCAACCTATAAGGTTATTACCTGCGGAAAATGGATAAATGATAAACCTTATGGAACAATTCATAGAATTGCAAGCAGCGGTGAGAAAAAAGGTATTTTTGATGAATGTGTTAAATGGTGCTTTAAAAAATGCGGAAATCTTAGAATAGATACTCACGAAGATAACAAGATAATGCAGAATATTTTATGTAAAAATGGTTTTGAATATTGTGGTCAGATTACCGTTGAAGACGGAAGTCCACGAAGGGCTTATCAGAAAATAAAATAGCTAAAAAATACCTCATTGATTTAATTCGATGAGGTATTCTATTTTATAAAATTATCATGTATAGGTAATTACATATTATTATCATAATATATTTATATAGGTTTCTGACAAATATATGATATATAATAGGGTTGGAAATATTAAGAGGTGATATAATGAATAGAAAATTTAGTAATGAAGAAAAATTAAGCTTAAAGAAAAAAGGTATAATAAATCAAAAACAGGAAGATTTTTATGTTTTTAGATTTTTAAGTGATGTAGGGTATTTTAAAGCTAGTGAGATGAGAGATCTAGCAAAAATAGCCGAAACTTATGGAAATGGCGAGATAAGTCTTACGAGCAGACTTACTATTGAAATACCTTTTATAAAAGAAGAAGATATAGAAGAAGTTATTAAATTTGCCAAGGAGAGAAATCTTAGAATAGGCGGAGCCGGCAATACTGTAAGGGCAATCATTTCATGTAAAGGTACTGTATGCAAACATGGACTTATAGATACTAGAGCATTAGCAAAATCAATAGAAAATGACTTTTTAGGTATGAAGGTTCCAGGAAAATTTAAGATAGGAGTATTTGGATGTATAAATAGCTACGGAAAAGCTCAAAGTAATGATTTTTCTGTTATGCCATCTTATAATGCAGAAAAAAATGAAATGGAATTTATGATTTTCTTAGGAGGACGTTCTGGTAGAAAAGCTAGAAAAGCTAATCCAATGGATAGAAAATTTAAAGAAGAAGATATAAAAAAACTTATAAAAATAGCCATTGAATACTACAATGAAAAGGCAGAGGGTAAAGAAAGATTTGCAGAAATCATAGAGAGACTAGGAGAGCAAAAGGTAGAAAATGACATAATACATAAGTTGCATAATATATAATATAATTTATTAAAAATTAATTTATATGATTTTTATATCATATCTTTTAAGATTTTAAGTCTATTTTAAATTTAACAAAGCCGTAAGATTTTTTAATAAATCTTACGACTCCATCTTATGTTAAGTAAATTAATCTTGAGACAATTGAAGCTTAACTGTAGCAATTTCTTCAGAAGTCGCTTGTTGAGCAGGAATATAATATGTTTTATTCTTTGCTTATTTGAATAAAGCATATTGACGAATTTCGTCTTGATTTCTCATTCCCTGAATTGTTTGACGAAGTTGCTCATTTTCAGTTTGAGCAATTATGCTACCATAAGCAGATATACTAGAATTTATTTCAGCCATGTAATCATTAATCATTTCTTTTTCATTCATAATATATTCCTCCTAATTTAGAAATCCCATTAAGGTATCTTTACTTCTTTTAGCACCCTGAGCATCTTTTTCTAGCATTTGTTTAAGGTTAGAATCAGTGCATTGTTGGGAATAGAAAGTTAGTTTCTTTTCAATATTAGAATGAGCACTTATTAAATGACGTAAGTTTTGTAACTCTAATTCATTTAAGTTAGACATATAATCATCTTCCTAATTAAATTTTAATATTAGTCACAATATTTGAAATAAACATATAAATTATACGTGGATTTTATATTTATATAGTGCATATTAATTCTAATAATATGAAATAATAGACTTAAAATTATGTTTATTAACAAGGAGGAAAGAGTATGTTTGAACACAAAAAGCAGTTATTGCATGAAGTAAAAGTAGAAAAACCTAATCCCCAATATGCTGTGTTAATGCAAGAGCAATTAGGTGGAGGTAATGGAGAATTAAAGGCAGCAATGCAATATATTTCTCAAAGCTTTAGAATTAAAGATCCAGAAATAAAGGATTTATTTTTAGATATTGGTGCGGAAGAATTAAGTCATATGGAAATGGTTGCACAAACAATAAATTTGTTAAATGGTCATGATGTAAATAATAATGATGTTAAAAATGGAGAAATTCAAACTCATGTACAATGTGGATTATCTCCAGTATTAATTAATTCATCAGGAGCTCCATGGACTGCAGATTATGTAACAGTAACAGGTGATCTAGTTGCTGACTTATTATCGAATATAGCATCAGAACAAAGAGCAAAAGTTGTATATGAATATTTATATAGACAGATTGAAGACAAGGAAGTACGAGCAACTATAGATTTTTTGCTCAATAGGGAAGAAGCTCATAATGCTTTATTTAGAGAAGCACTTAATAAGATTCAAAAGAGTGGTTCAAATAAAGATTTTGGAGTTACAGAGGACTCTAAACTTTATTTCAATTTATCAAATCCAGGACCTTCTCATGAAGCTCCTAATCCAACACCCCCTTCATTTGAAAATCCAAGAAGATAAAATTGGTCAATTTTTATATATTATTAGATTAAAAAAACACTTTATATTCAGAAAGAATTGATGTGGTTTCCAAAAGTTAGACTTGATAGGCGAGACAGTTTAGGCTGCCTCGTTTGATTCCTTTCTTACACATATCCATAAATTGAAGATTGAACATTTGCATGATTCTAATAATTAGCAAATATAAATTTTTTAAGTTTACAAATGGGAAATTTGGAGTCTTAAGAGTTCGAATTTGTGATATAATTAATTATTAAAAAAATAGATATATACATAAAAATTATAATGGGAAAGCTAGAAAGGAGAAATCATGGCTAGTATACTTCTTGAAATCCAGGAAACTGTAATGAAATATGCTGATATAATGTCAAAAATAGCTCAAGTTGAGGTAGAGGTTGTTGATAAAAATCTATTTCGTGTAGCTGGAACAGGTATTTTTCAAAAGCATATAAACGAAGATATGTCAGCTGAAGGATATGTGTACAAGCATCTTATGATTACAGGAAATACAGAGATAATATACAATCCTGGTAAGGAAGCTCTTTGTCAGAAATGTCCTAAGCGTGATACATGTAAAGAAGAAATAGAAATTTCAATGCCATTGAGACTAGGTGGAGAGATTATAGGAGCTATAGGCCTTGTAGGAAGTACAAAAGAACAAAAGGAACTTATTCTATCAAAAGAATCTATGTATTTGGAACTTTTATCACAGATTGCAGATTTCATTGCGGTAAAGGCTGCCGAAGTTACGGAGATGAAGAAAAGAGCTGTTATTCTTAATGCCCTTGATTGTGTCATAAATCATATTGAGCGTGGAATAATAATCTTTGGTAATGATAATGTAATAACTATGGCTAATGATTCTGCTAAACGTCAGCTTGCAATGGATAAACTTGAAGGAAGTATAGCAACAGTAACTCCTACTGGGGATAATCTTAATCGTCAAAATGAGTACATAATGCTGCTTAAAGAAAAAGAATATTACATAATGGGACACTTATATGACCTTAATAAAGAGCCTCAGAGATATTCAAAAGTCCTTATATTTGATAGTATAAGAGATCTTCAAGAAAAATATTATGAAATAACTAGTACAATAAATCCAATGAGCTCTTTTAATATAATAGGTGTCAGTCCGCAGACAATACATATGCAGAAGGAAATAAAAAAAGTCGCTAAAAGTACGTCTACAGTTTTGATAACAGGAGAAAGCGGTACGGGAAAAGAAATGGTTGCAACTGCTATATGGAAAGCAAGCAGTAGAAAAGATAATAGGTTTGTCGCCATAAACTGTGGTGCTATACCAGAGCCTCTTTTAGAATCTGAGCTTTTTGGATATGTAAAAGGGGCATTCTCAGGAGCTGATCCTAATGGTCGTATGGGGAAATTTGAACTTGCCAACAAAGGAGTAATCTTCCTTGATGAAATAGGGGATATGCCGCTGTATCTTCAAGTTAAACTTTTAAGAGTATTGCAAGAAAGAAAAATTATACGTATAGGCTCCAATCAAGTAATACCTATAGATGTACGTGTAATTGCGGCAACAAACAAAGATTTAAAGGAAATGATGGCTGCAAATAAATTTAGAGAGGATTTGTATTATAGATTAAATGTAATTCCTCTTAAAATAGCACCTCTCCGTGAAAGACGAGAGGACATAAAAGAACTCGTTTATTTCTTTGCTAAACGTTATGCAAAACTTTTCGGGAAGAATTTGAGAAGAATATCTGAAGAAACTATGGATTATCTCTATAATTATCCATGGTATGGAAATGTTAGAGAGCTAGAAAATACCATGGAATTTATGATAAATATGATGGAAAATGAAGGAATATTAGATACAAAAACTCTCCCTGACAATTTCTTTGAAGAGGCTAGGGAGGAAACTAAAGAATCTATAGATGTATCCTATGAAACAGTTAGAAGCCTAAAGGAACTGGAAAAGGAAGAAATACTTAAAGCTATAAGACTTTATGGAAGTGATACTGAAGGGAAAAAGAAAGCGGCAAAGTCTCTTGGAATAGGACTTGCAACTTTGTATCGCAAACTAGAAGAATATTCTCAAAATGATAAAAAAGCATTCTCAAAATGATAATTTTTCTCAAAATGATAATAGATAAAAGTATTGAAATTTAAAGGTAAAGAATTCAATACTTTTATTTTTTTATAAAAAATCCTTTATGAATCTATTGAAATTAAGGTCTTTGCCATGATAGAAATAAACAACTTCTAATTTAAATGATTTTGGCACAACAATTGCTATTAATATAAGCGTAAACAAATTCACTAAGGAAAGGAAATTGAAATGAAAGAAGAATTTAAACTTGTTCAATTCGAACGAAAAAAAGGAAGCAAATATAACTTAGATTTTTTAAGCCTTGAACATGCTAAGAAAGTTCAAAATTTTCATGCAAGCTTCCCAGTATATGAATTTACACCGCTTGCAGAAATGAAAAATACAGCAAAGGATATGGGTCTTGGAAACGTTTATATAAAAGATGAATCTTATCGTTTTGGGCTTAATGCTTTTAAAGTCTTAGGAGGAAGTTATTCAATAGGAAATTACCTTGCAAATAAGCTTGGAGAAAATATTTCAGATCTTCCATATGAAAAGTTAATCTCTGATGAAATAAGAGAAAGACTTGGAGAAATAACATTTATTACAGCTACAGATGGAAATCATGGTAGAGGTGTTGCGTGGACAGCAAAACAGCTTAGACAAAAATCAGTTGTCTATATGCCAAAAGGAAGTTCCAAAGAGAGACTTAAAAATATACAAGCAGAAGGAGCTGAAGCCTCTATAACAGATCTTAATTATGATGAAGCAGTTCGACTTGCATTTAGTGAAGCACAAAAGAAAGGATGGGTTATGGTACAGGATACAGCCTGGGAAGGTTATGAGGATATTCCAACTTGGATAATCCAAGGCTATGGAACTATGGGTTATGAAGCTTATACACAGCTTAATGAAAAGCCAACTCATATATTCCTTCAAGCAGGAGTTGGTTCTTTTGCAGGAGCTATAACAGGATTTTTTTCATCTATTTATGGAGAAGAAAGACCTATTATAACTATAGTTGAACCAAATAAGGCAGACTGCGTTTTCCGTACAGCAGATGCTAATGATGGAAAACTTCACTTTGTAACAGGTGATATGGATACATTAATGGCAGGACTTGCTTGTGGAGAGCCTTGTAGCATAGGTTGGGAGATTTTAAGAGACTATGCAGACAACTTTATTTCATGTCCTGATTATGCAGCAGCACAAGGAATGAGAATCCTTGGAAATCCATCACATGGAGATAGCAAGGTTATTTCAGGAGAAAGTGGTGCATCAGCTTTTGGATGTGTTGCTGAAATCATGAGAAATCCAGAACTTAAAGAAATAAAAGAAAAACTTAAATTAGATGAAAACTCAAAGGTGTTATTATTCAGCACTGAAGGCGACACAGATGGAGAAAGCTATAAATCAATTGTATGGGATGGAAAATACCAAAGAAAATAATTAATTTAGGAGGTAATAAAAATGGAAAGATCAAGAGAGGAACAAGTAATAGAGTTATGTCAAAAGCTTATAAATGAAAAGAGCTATTCAGGACATGAAGATGGAGTGGTTAGAGTTCTTTCAGAAAGAATGAAGGTCATGGGATTTGATGAAGTTACTGTTGATAAATATGGAAATTTAATAGGATGTATCCGTGGAAATAGACCTGGTAAGAAGATATTATTTGATGGACATATGGACACAGTTCCAGTTACAGAAGAAAATGAATGGATGTATCCTCCTTTTGCAGCAGAAATTCATGATGGAAAGATATATGGAAGAGGCACAACCGATATGAAAGGCTCTCTTTCAGCAATGATTTGCGCAGCATCAGATTTTGCTAATGACAGAAATAAAGATTTTTCAGGTGAAATTTATGTGGCTGGAGTTGTTCATGAAGAATGTTTTGAAGGTGTTGCAGCAAGAGAAATCAGTAAAGCTGTAAATCCTGATTATGTTGTAATTGGGGAAGCATCAACTCTTAATTTAAAAATAGGACAAAGAGGAAGAGCGGAAATTGTAATAGAAACTATCGGAAAACCTTGCCACTCTGCAAATCCTGAGAAAGGAATAAATGCAGTTTATAAGATGGCAAAAGTTATTGAAGCTATACGTACATTAAAACCAACACATCATCCTGTTTTGGGGGACGGTATTTTGGAATTGACAGACATCAAATCAGCTCCATATCCAGGAGCATCAGTAGTTCCAGAATATTGCAGAGCAACTTATGACAGAAGACTTCTTGTAGGAGAGACAAAAGAAAGTGTTCTTGCTCCTATAAATGAACTTCTTAAAAAATTGATGTCTGAAGATCCAGAACTTAAAGTAAAAGCTTATTATGCAGTAGGAAAAGAAGAGTGTCATACAGGAAATGTTATAGAAGGTGAGAGATTCTTCCCAGGTTGGTTATTTGATAAGGATGAGGAATTTGTACAAGCTGTATATGAAAAGCTTAAGGAAAAAGGATTTAGTCCAGAAATAACTCAATATAACTTCTGTACAAATGGAAGCCACTATGCAGGAGAAGCTGGAATTAAGACAATTGGTCTTGGACCATCAAGAGAAAATCTTGCCCATACGTTAAACGAATACATTGAAATAGACCAATTAACTAAAGTGACAGAATGTTACTACGGAGTAATAGAAGCTTTACTTAAATAAAGTAAATTTTTAACTTTAGATGGAGTATTAACTCCATCTAAAAGTTAGAAGTCGTTAATACTCATCTAGAAAGAGGAGGGTATTATAACGGCTAACCATAAGATGAAAATTAATAATTATTTTGGAGGTAGTGTATTATGAGCAGTACACAAATTACAGCACTAGTAATCATTTTATTATATATGGCAGCTACAGTTGCACTTGGTCTTTTTGTATCAAAACGTAAAAAATCTAAAGAGGCTGTAGAAAGCAATGATGATTTTCTTATGGCAGGAAAATCTTTAGGACCTCTAGTACTTGCAGGTACTTTGTTTGCAGCTAATACAGGAGGAGCTAGTACAACAGGTATAGCAACTAATGTTTACAGCTATGGCTTATCTGCATGCTGGTATGTTATTGCATCAGGTATAGGATTCATTTTAGTTTCATTTATAGCTCCATATTTTAGAAAAGCACAGGCTAATACAGTGCCTGAAATTATAAATAAAAGATATGGAAAAGCATCACATATATTTACAGCGTTTACATCTATCGCAGCTCTTTTTATGGCTACTGGAGCTCAGATAATAGCAACTGCTTCTATAATCAATGTTGTTACAGGATTAGAATTTAAAGTTGCCGCTATAATAACTACTGTGGTTGTTATCGTTTATACGATGGTAGGGGGATTTAAGTCTGTTACTGCAGCAAATCTTATGCACGTTTTATTTATTACAGTTGGTATGACAGTAGCTATGTTCATAATGGTAAATAATGATGCTGTTGGAGGGTTTGGAGCTCTATTTGAGAGAGCAAAGGCCATAACAGGAAATGCAGACGGAAATCTTGATCTTTTAAGTATGACTAAAATTGGAATTCCAACTATATTTGGATATATAGCTATGTATTTTATGACTTTCCCTACAGGACAAGAAATAGTTCAAACTTATTGCTCTGCAAAAGACGGAAAATCAGCAAAGCTTGGATCGGTAATTGCTGGTGTTGTATCAGCTGCATATGCTATAGTTCCAGCTATAATCGGTCTTCTAGCATATGTATGTATTGATGGATATGCACTAGGTGGAGCTCAAAAGAATGCTTTAGCAGAAGCTACTATAAGATTTGCACCTCCTGTTGTTGCAGGGATTGTTTTAGCGGCAATAGTTGCAGCAACTATGAGTAGTGCATCAGGTAATATGATAGGTACAGCTACAATGTTTACAAATGACGTATTTAGACCTTATATAAATAAAGGTGTGCATGATGATAAAAAAGAAGTATGGATATCTCGTGTAACAATGGTTGTTGTTGGATTAGTAGGACTTGGAGTTGCATTAAGCGCTCAAAATATAATAAACGTTATGATGGGTGCTTTTGCCCTTAGAAGTGCAGGTCCTTTCGCAGCATTTATTTGCGGTATATTCTATAGGAATGTAACTCAAAGAGCAGGCTTTATTTCAATAGTTACAGGTACAATAGTAGCAGCTATATGGATTTATGGATTTAATACACCTTGGGGACTTAGCGCAATGGTACCTGGTGGTATAGCAGCATTTGCAGTAATCTTTGCTGTGTCAGCTATTGACAGGAAAAACGGAGTTAAGCCAGCACCTGAAATTGAATTTAGTGAGCAAGTGTAATAATGAATTGAATTCTTAACTTCAAGTGGAGTTTTAACTAAATAATTATAATTTGACGGAGGAAAAGAATATGAAAAAATTAATTAAAAATGGACTTGTTGTAGACGGAAGTGGACACAAGGGATTTAAAGCTGATGTATTGATAGACGGAGATAAAATTGAGAAAATCGGAGATATATGTGAGTGCAGTGACATGGAGATTATTGATGCTAAAGGTTTAGTTGTAGCACCTGGTTTTATAGATACACATAGTCACAGTGACCTTCAAATTCTTGTTGATCCAAAGGTAATGCCAAAGGTAATGCAAGGAATCACTACAGAAGTTCTTGGACAAGATGGAATATCTATGGCACCGCTTCCAAAGGAATTTGTAAGCCCATGGAGAAAGAACCTTGCAGGTCTTGATGGTGATACTGATAATATTGATTGGAATTATGAAACAACAGAAAACTATTTGAAGATGATAGAAAATGTAAAGCCAGGTCTAAATGAATGCTATTTAGTACCTCATGGAAATATAAGAATGGAAGCTATGGGTCTTGAAAATCGCCTTCCAAATGAAGAAGACCTAGAAAAAATGCGTCAGATAACACGTAGAGAGATGGAAGCAGGAGCTGTTGGTCTTTCTACAGGATTAATATATATGCCTTGTGCTTATTCAGAATCAAAAGAAATAATTGAAATGTGCAAGATAGTAGCAGAGTATGATGGTATATTTGTAATACATCAAAGAAGTGAAGCTGATACAATACTTGACTCTATGGAAGAGGTTATAAAAATAGGACGTGAATCAGGAGTGAAAATTCACTATTCTCACTTTAAAGTATGTGGTAAAAAGAACTGGGATAAGATAGATAAAGTAGTGGAACTTCTTGAAAAAGCTGAGGCAGAAGGAATTAAGGTATCTTTTGACCAATATCCATACGTTGCAGGAAGTACAATGCTTGGAGTTATACTACCACCATGGGTGCATGATGGAGGTACAAATAAGGTTTTAGAACGTTTAGCAGATAAAGAGCTTAGACGTAAGATGGTTTATGATATTGAACATGGTATTCATGGATGGGATAATTTTGTTGAGTTTGCAGGACTTGATCAAATATTTGTTACAAGTGTAAAGACTGAAAAGAATAAGGATGCTATAGGATTAAGTCTTACAGAGCTTGGAAAGTTGAGAGGAAAAGACCCATATGAAGCTACTTTTGATCTTCTTTATGAAGAGGAAAATGCTGTAGGAATGGTAGATTTTTATGGCACAGAAGAGCACGTTCAACTTTTCATGAAGCGCCCTGAAATGAATGCATGTACAGATGGTCTTTTAGGCGGAAAGCCTCATCCTCGTGTATTTGGTGCATTCCCTAGAATCTTAGGAAAATATGTGAGAGAAGATAAGGCACTTTCATTAGAGGAAGCAGTATATAAGATGACTAAAAAGCCAGCTACTACATTTAATATGACAGGTAGAGGAGAGATTAAAGAAGGAAATTATGCTGATATCTGCATCTTCAATCCTGAAACTGTAATCGACAAGGGAACCTTTACTAAGCCTATACAATATCCTGAAGGAATTGAATATGTAATAATAAATGGTAAGGTAACTGTTGAAAACGGTAAACATACAGAAAATAGAAGTGGTGTTGTACTAAGAAAAAAAGGAAAAGAGGTAATTAAATAATGGCAAAAGAAATAATATTTACAGAAAAAGCACCTAAGGCAGTAGGTCCATATGTACAAGCAATAAAATCTAATGGAATGGTATATTGTTCAGGACAGCTTGGTATAAATCCGGCAGAAGGAAAACTTGTAGATGGAGTAGAGAATCAAGCTCATTTTTCAATGAAAAATCTTGGAGCAATTCTTGAAGCAGCAGGTAGCAGCTATAAAAATATCGTTAAAACTACTATATTTTTAGCTGATATGAATGATTTTGCAGTTGTAAACAAAATTTATGAGTCATACTTTAATGGGGATTTCCCAGCACGTTCATGCTTTCAAGTAGCAAAGCTTCCTTTAGGCGGACTTGTTGAAGTTGAGTGTATTGCAGAGATATAGCTAGTAATAAAAGTGTAATGGGAGAAAGTTTGATAGAACTCTCTCCCGTTACACTTTTTATATGGATTAAATTTCTCTATTAAGTAATGTGGAGTTGGTTAGACTAGTTATGGTATGATATACCATTTCAACACGAGGCTTTATACTGTCTATCCAAATCATTTCTTTAACTCCATGAGCACCATCGCCTACTGGACCTACAGCGTCCATAACAGGACATCCTTCAAAGGCCATAAAGTTACCATCAGAACCACCACCGGTTCTAACCCATTTCATATCTATTCCACAAGCTTTACCTTCTTCAGTCATTACCGCTATTAATTTCCTAGAAAGTTCTGTAGATGACATTGGTGGTCTGAAACCTACTCGAGTAACTTCTGCAGTTACACCATTAATGGAAGGATTTCTACGCAAATTTTCTATTTCGGCTTCAATTTTATGGCATTCTTCAATTGTCATAAAACGAATATCAATTTCGCATTTGGCTTTATCGGCAATAGTGTTTGCACCCATTCCGCCAGATACAATTCCTACATTTAGGCTTGTACCAATAGAATAGTTGTTTAAAGGAACTAACTTTGTAATCCAATATGCCATTTCATGAATAGCACTAGCTCCATCTTGTGGATTTACACCAGCATGTGAATACTTACCTTTAAAATCTATTGAATAACGAGCAAGACCTTTTCTATCACTTACTAAAGCACCGCTGCTTCTAGCTGGCTCAAATACTAATCCACATCTGCTCTTTTTTGCAAGACGGCTTATCCATGGATTAGAGTATCTAGACGATATTTCCTCATCACTATTTAGAGCAAGACATAGTTTTAGAGGGTTATTATCAGCCAAAAGTTCTTTAATTATATAGTACATACTTACAAGTCCGGATTTCATATCTATTACTCCAGGACCATACGCTGCTTTTTCATCACGATGATATGGTCGTTCTGCAACTGAACCTGTAGGAAGAACTGTATCCATATGTCCTACCATAAGTACATCTATATCTTCATCTTTTGGATGAGTACGAACTTCTAAACAATAACCAGCTCTATTATCAAAACGATGTTTTACAACATGCAGTCCAAGCTCTTCATATTTTTCAGCCATAATAGAAGCTACATTATCTATGCCATCTGGATCAAAACTATTACTTTCTGTATTTACTAACCTCTCTAGTAGGTCAAGATATTCATCCAAATTAAAATGTTTCATATTTTACTTCACTCCTCATTTGATAGATATTTGATAAATTTTATTTCTGTTATATAAAGAAAATTACATCAGCTAATATTAAAGCAGCTGTACCAAGAAGCATAGGTATTATTGTACGTTTAGCTACGTCAACTGGTGATACTCCAGAACCACCGCAGGCTGCAACAACACAGGATGCTATAGGGGACATATTTCTACCAAGACCTGTAGCTAATTGCATTGCCATAATCATAACAACAGGTTGAATTCCAAAAGCTTCAGCAACGCTTGGAGCAAGAGCTATGAAGGCATAAAAAGGAGCAGCCCCAGATCCCATTACTATGCTGGAAATAATAATTATGGCTACCATTATAATAGTCATAGGGATAGCACCAAATCCGATAGATTTACATCCTTCAATAATCATATCTATAACTCCCATGTGCTTAAGACCTTCTGCGAAAATCTCACCTGCCATAATAAGAGTAACAATGGTTGCAAATTGTTTTCCCATACCATCAAAGAAAACTTGCATTGATTTAAATATATTAGATATATTCTTACGATTACGTATACATTCAAAAATCATTGTTAGAAAAAGTCCCATGATCATGGCAGAAACAACATTAACTTTAATAGATGATATTACTAAATCATTAAATAGTAATAATAGTATCAATGGAAAAATTGGCAATATGAGCTGACCCCCAAAAGTTAGACCTAAAAATCTAACTTATGGGAGGTCAGTTTTTTATGGCAAAATATAGTTTTGAATTTAAGTTACAGGTTGTTCAAGCATATTTAAATGGTGAAGGTAGTTATAACTATCTTTCAAAAAAATATGAAATTCCTTTTGGAAGGGATATTAGAAAATGGGTAAATGCATATAAAGCGTTTGGCAAAGATGGTTTGACACGAGCAAGAAAAAATGAAAGTTACTCTTTCGAATTTAAGCTTCATGTAGTAAAGTTATATTTAACAACAGAAGTTTCATATCAGGAGTTAGCTTTATCTGTGGGTATAAATAACCCACCTCTAATTACTAGATGGGTAAATGACTATCGAATTGCTGGTCCTGATGCTTTAAAAACTAAGCGTAAAGGACGGAGACGAAAAGTGGATAAAACTAAAGCTATAACTACTGATGCATCAAATGATAATCGGGAGTATCTTAAACAATTAGAGGAAGAAAACTTAAAACTCAGAATAGAGAATGCCTATTTAAAAGAATTGAGGAGGTTGCGTTTAGAGGACGAAGCTCGTCTGAGAGAACAGCAAGAGTCATCCACAGCCTCCGAAGAGAATTCAAACTGAAAGATATTCTCTCATTTACAGGATTTCCAAAGGCTACATATATGTATTGGCAAAAACGGTTTGACAGAGAAAACCCTGATCAAGAATTAGAAAACATTATTCTTGAAATTCGTAAGAATAATAAGGATTTTGGATATCGAAGAATTTATGGTGAACTTCGAAAACGCGGAATGTTTGTCAACAAAAAGAAAGTTCAGCGCATTATTCAAAAGCTTGGAATTCAGGTTATATCCTTTACCAGAAAAAGCAGAAAATACAGTTCCTATAAAGGAAAGGTTGGAAAGGTTGCTCCAAACCGTATTCATCGACGCTTTAATACATGTATTCAACATCAGAAAATAACAACTGATACATCTGAATTTAAGTACTATGAAGTTGATAATAAAGGGCATATGACGATCCATAAACTATATCTTGATCCATTTATGGATATGTATAATTCAGAAATACTTAGTTATTGTATATCAAAGAAACCATCGGCACATAACATAATGGTAGCTTTGAATCAGGCTATAGATATCACATCCAATTGCTTTTATAGAAGGACATTTCATTCTGATCAAGGGTGGGCTTATCAAATGAAAGCCTATAGATATACACTTAAAGAGAACAGAATATTTCAGAGTATGTCTCGAAAAGGTAACTGTTATGACAACTCTGTAATGGAGAATTTCTTTGGCATTATGAAACAGGAAATGTACTATGGCTGTGTTTATTATAGTTATGAAGAATTAAAGTCAGCAATAGAAAAATATATAGAGTATTATAATAATCAAAGAATCAAACAGAAACTTGCTTGGATGAGTCCTGTTGAATATCGTCTTAACCAGGCTGCATAAAGAATAGCGTAGCAGTTAAAAACTACTACGCTATAAAGTCTAACTTATTGGGGTCACATCAATATAGCGTAGATTGAGGGAACGTTTTCTTTTTTCTCATTATTGTCTAACTTTTGAGGTTCAGGTACAAATCCTATACGTTTGTCATAAGCTTTTTGAACAAAGTAGTGGTTAAGAGCTACAACTGGGACAACAACTAATGCAACTGGAATTTGATATTGCATAAAATATGTAGTGGCATCTATACCTGACATTTCTGCAGCAAAATTCGATGCTCCAGAAGCTGGACCTAAATCTAGACAAGCCGCTGATGCGATAACAGCGGTGGCGGAAATAGGACTAACACCAAGAGATACAAGTATAGGATAGACCGTAGCCATTAATAAAACTGAAAGTCCAGCAGCACTTGGTACAAATATATTTATTATTTGGCCTACAACATAACTAATAGCTAAAACTATATAAGGTGATCCTAGATGGCGAAGAGGTTTAATACAAAGATTAACCATTGCAGTACTTGCACCAACATGATTCATGTATACAGCATATCCCCCTGCAGCCATTATAACCATTCCTAATGAACCTGCATCCTTTGTTAATGTAGTACGAATAAGATCGAAAACATCAAACAACCAAAAACCAGTGCTTTTTTCAATTTCAACAATTGTATTAATACCTAAAAATTGAGCTGCTATTAAAAGAGTTATTCCTGCTATTAATAAAACAGCATGAGGCTTGTACCTTTTTAGTATTAGAGTAGCAACTATAATAACTATTATTAGCGTCAAAATAATACTGACAAAATTCATTCGTATTCCTCCTATATATATATATGAATTAAAATTTATTTTAGGATATTTAAAGACGTCTTTATATTAGAATAGTATATTATAAATTAACAAGTGTCAATATTATTTTTAATAAGAATTTTCGGAAATGTCTTTTTATATCCTAAAATGTTATTATTGAGATAAGATATTTCGAGCAGAAATTGGATAAGATAGACAATAAATATTCGTTATGTTATAATTATAAAAAATTGTTGAAATGAAGGAAATGATATGAAGATTGCATTACTTACAACTCCATATTTAGAGGATTTTTATAAAAAAGCTATTAATGAACTTGAACTAAAATGTGAAGCAGATGTTTATGTTTATTATAATTATAAACATGTAATTGAGCTATATAGACAGCTCCAAGATTCTTATGATGGTTTTGTTACAGCAGGATCTGCTCCTATGGCTATTATTAAAGAGGAGATTTCTAATTCAAAGCCTATTAATAATATTGTCTGCAGTGCAAGTAATTTTTATCGTGAGCTTTTTAAAATTATTTATCAGTATGAGGATTATAAATTTGAGTATGGATATTTTGATTTTTGTGATTATCTTTGTCCTGATGAAGAAAATCGTTTAATTGATTGGCTTCGTGAAGGGAAACTTGAAAAATGGGTTTCTGATAATAATGAATACATTAATCACATGACACCAGAAGATATGAGAATTACATTGAATAGAACAAGAGAAAAGCATATTTCTTTGTGGAAAAGCGGCAAAATAAAATATTCTCTTTCACGTAGAAGTCTTATTGTGCCAGATGTATTAGAGGCAGATGTAAATTGTCATTTTATATACTGTAGCTATGAGGATATATATAACTGTTTTGAAAGTTTAATACGGACCATTACAATACAAAAATTGGAGAAAAATAGGCCAGCTGTTATTAAAGTATCATTTGCAATTACACTAGAAGAATCAGATAAGTTATCATTTAAAAATAATCAAGAAAATTTGCTTTATAGAGGAATTTCTGCATTTAATCGTAAGTTTCTTTATAATTTCATAATTGAAAACAGTGATGAATGTATTACTATTTATACAAATTACTCTTCTGTAAAAGATATAACTTCTTCGTTTACTACATGTAAACTACGAAGCTTTTTACATAATAGACATTTAGAAAAGGTTGCTATTGGATATGGTCTTGGAGATGACTTAAAAGAAGCTATGATTAATGCCACGAATGCTCTTAAAGAATCTCAAGTATCATGTGAAAATAATAGTTATATCATAAATGAAGAAAAAGATAAAATTGGATTGTTTGGCTATGGTAAATCATTAAAAGTTATAAATAAAGTCACTGATTATGAAAAAGAACTTGCTGAATATACGTCACTTTCGACATTGACGATACAAAAGATTATTGCAGCACAAAGTATGATTGGAGATAATGATTTCACATCTCAAGATTTAGCGCAAATTTTAAATGTTTCTGCAAGAAGTGCTAATAGGATATTAAATACCTTAGTCCAATTTAATTTAGCAAAAATTTTATATACTAAGCAAAGTGGAACTAAGGGTAGACCTCATAAAGTTTATCGATTACTATTAGGATTACCAAAATTTTAAATATAAAATTATATAAAAAATATAATAACAACTTAAAAATTAATTTTTAAAAGAGCAAAAATCCATTTTTATCATTGGATTTCTATGCTCTTTTTTTAGTTTGAAATGTAGTAACTATAGATAAATTAAAGAAAATATTAATGTATCATAATACCATTTAAGTCTTTTTTAGTTTTTTTCCTTCATACATACGTTGATCTGCACGGTATAAAAGTTCATCCCATGTCCATCTGCTCCCAAATTCTTCACTTGAGGCAGTTCCAAATGTAATATTAAATGGAATTTGTATTTTTTCAGTATAGTAACAAAGTTTACGCATTTGATTATAGTATTGTTCAATCTCATCGTTGAAAGTTTTTAAATTAATACCGCAAGTGACAATGAGAATTTCATCTCCTCCAAAACGGATGACTAATCGCTCAAATCCATTTTTTCTTGAGTTAAAGTTTTGTTTCCAAAAACCTGCTACGTCCTTCAATAAAGCATCACCAGCTTGATGCCCATATGTATCATTAACAAACTTAAAATCATCAACATCCATGATTGCAACGTTGATAGTTATTCTTCTATCATGACAGCAGTTAAACGAAGGTAGAAAAGCTTCATCTAAGAAATGTCTATTATAAACTCCTGTTAATGAATCCGTTATCAGCATATGGTTATAATTGTTAATTATTTTTCCTATTTCATTACGTTGATTGCTGTCCATTAAAAGATTATCACTTACATCATTTACAATTTCCATAACATAAGGACGATTTTCAACCTTTAAATATCGTGAGAAAACCCAATAGGTATGATTATTCATTATTTCCATTTTATAAGCTCGCCCTTGAGACTGAAGTGCACGAAGAGAAGTGCAGTTTTCACATCTTTCACAACGCCCCCATAATTTACTGCATATGTCTGAACTATTTGTTTTACTATCATAATCATGTACTTGTTGTGTCAGTGGATCAACAAGCCTTACAATATCATTTTCACTCTTCATAAATCGAATGAAATCTTTGGCTTCTTGATGTGTAAAATCAATCTTCATTTTTTAATAGTCCTCCTTATGTAAACTATCATCAGGATATTATCCATAAGATGATATATACAATTAAAATCATTATAACAGGCATGGGACATAGCTTCAATAAACTGTATAAAAAAACATAAATGTGAACTATATGATAACTCTATTCTGTAGCACTACAGAATAGAGTTTTTTATGAAGGAATTTTGAATTTTTAGTTATATATTATAAGGTATATGATTTGTATGAGAATAGGAGTGAGTATATGAACAAGGAAAAAGAAAAAGTCCTAAATGAATTCAAAGATCATGTAAGAAAAATGTCTCTACTTGGTGGTACTATAGCACTTTTGGATTGGGATTCAAGAGTGTATATGCCTGAAAAAGGAGTTGCAAACAGAGGTGAATCATTAGGGTATTTAGCAGGTGAATTTCACAAATTAAATGTTTCACCAAAGGTAAAGGAATTTGTAGATGCTTTTTCTAAAGAAAATGATTTAGACAATGTAACATCCGCAATGTTAAGAGGTGCAAAGAAACAATATGAAATATCTCTTAAGATACCTGCAGCTTGGGAAGAAGAGTATTCAATTTTATGTACTAATTCAAGCTCTGCATGGAGAAAAGCAAAGTCCACAGGTGATTTTGAGGTGTTTAGACCACATCTAGAAAAAATTGTTGACATGAAGTTCCAGTACCTTAAACTTTTAGGCTGTAATGAAAAAGGATATGATGTACTTTTAGATGATTTTGAAAGCGGTATAACTGTAGAGAAATTAGATGAATTATTTGGAGAGCTTAGAGACGGAATAGTAGATCTTTTAAACAAGATAAAGAATAGCAAAACCCAAATAAACGACAGCATATTAAATGTAACTGTACCAAAAGAAACACAGATTAAGTTGTGTAATTTTATCTTAGAAAAAATGGGTTTTGACTTTGAAGCTGGAAGAATGGATGAAACAGAACATCCTTTTACCACAAGTTTTAGTAATAAAGATGTCAGAATAACTAATCATTATTATGAAAATGACTTTACTAACGCTTTATTCTCAGCAATACATGAAGGTGGTCATGCTATTTATGAACAGGACATACCGGATTCTTTAGAAAACACAGGAGTAAACTCAGCTGCATCATTAGGTGTTCATGAATCACAATCAAGATTTTATGAGAACATTATAGGTAGAAGCTATGAATTTTGGGAGTATTTTTATCCTGAAATCCAAAAGGAAATCCCAGAATTTAAAAATGTATCTTTGGAAGAATTCTATAAAACTATAAATAAAGTTCAGCCTTCCCTTATAAGAACCTCTTCAGATGAACTTACTTATAGTCTTCATATAATAATAAGATATGAAATAGAGAAAGCTTTGATTGAAGGAAAGATTCAAGTGAAAGATCTTCCAATTGTATGGAATACAAAATATAAAGAGTATTTAGGAATAGAACCAAAGAATAATTCAGAGGGAGTTCTCCAAGATACTCACTGGGCAGATGGAACTATAGGGTATTTTCCAAGCTATGCACTAGGAAACCTTTATGGAGCTCAGTTCTTAAATACTATGTTAAAGGATATTCCAAATGTGTACGAGGAGCTATCAAAAGGTAATTTAGATTCTATCCATAAGTGGCTTAGAGAAAATGTTCATGAATATGGGGCAATTTACACTCCATCAGAACTTATTAAAAAAGTTACAGGAGAGGAGCTAACTGCTAAATATTTCTTGCAATATTTAAATAAAAAATACAGCAATATTTATAATCTATAATTTTAGTGCCAATTTAATAATTAAATTCCTATTCTCATATTTTTATATATCCTAAAATACAATAATACTGTGAAGGGGGAGATATTATGGCAAAATACATTGCTGAACCATTTAAAATAAAGATGATAGAGCCAATAAAAATGACCACAAGGGAAGAGAGACAGCAGTATTTAAAAGAGGCTAATTATAATTTATTTTCTCTAAAAAGTGATTATGTCTATATTGACTGTTTAACTGACAGTGGAACAGGATCTATGAGCGATTCTCAATGGGCCGGAATCATGAAAGGTGACGAGAGTTATGCTGGGGCTAGATCTTATTATAAACTTATAGATGCTGTAAAAGATATCTTTGGGTATGAATATGCTCAGCCTGTACACCAAGGAAGAGCAGCAGAGAAAGTTCTATTTCCATGTTTATTAAAAGAAGGTCAGTATTCAATATCAAATATGCATTTTGACACAACCCGAGGACATGTAACATTGTGTAAAGCTATTCCTAAAGACATAGTAGTTAAAGAAGCGACAGATACTGAAAATTTTGCTCCATTCAAAGGAAATATGGACGTTGAAAGAATGGAAGCTTTTATAAATGAGGTTGGCTGTGACAAGGTTGGGGTAATAATAATGACTATAACCAATAACAGTGCCGGTGGACAACCAGTATCCATGGAAAATATAAAAGAAACTAGCAGGATAGCAAAAAAATATGGAATCCCATTCGTTATTGATGCTGCTAGATTTGCAGAAAATGCATACTTCATAAAGACAAGAGAATCTGGGTATGAAGATAAATCTATAAAGGACATAACAAGAGAAACATTTTCTTATGCTGATGCCTTTACAATGTCTGCTAAGAAGGATGCTATAGTAAATATGGGAGGGCTTATAGGTATCAAGGACAATGAAGCCATGTATAATGCAGTTAAAGGGTTTACAGTGCCTTTTGAAGGCTTTGTAACTTATGGAGGACTTGCAGGAAGAGACCTAGAAGCTCTAGCAATAGGATTATATGAAGGAATAGATTATGATTTTTTAAGATATAGAATTGGTCAAGTACAGTATTTAGGTGAATTATTAAAAGAAGGCGAAGTGCCATTTCAATATCCAACAGGAGGACATGCTATCTTTATAGATGCAAAAAAACTTCTTCCACATATTCCTTATTATCAATTTCCAGCACAAGCTTTAGCTTGCGAACTTTACCTTGAGGCTGGTATAAGAGGATGTGATATTGGATCATATATGTTAGATCCAGTTGATGGAGTACAGCCTGAATCAGAAATGGAATTTACTAGATTATGTATTCCAAGAAGGGTATATACAAAGGCTCACTTGGATTTAATTGCAGAGGCTCTTATAAATATAAAAGAAAATGCATCAAAAATAAAGGGCTATGAGATAGTATGGCAGCCACAGGTTTTGAGACATTTCACTGCAAAGCTTAAACCTATAGAATAAAAATTAAATAATACTTATCAAGCCCCAGAAATAATAATTTTTGGGGCTTGATTGTTTTATTTTAAATCTAACGGGCAGTAGTTATCTTTTAGACATTCTATAAGTTTTAAAACTCTTTCGTCTTTTATGCTATACACTGTGTTTAGTCCATTTTTGTTTGATTCTACAATTTTATGGGCTTTTAATATAGATAAATGCTGTGATAATGCTGATTGAGTTAAATGATCCAATTTTTTATTTAGCTCTGTGACGTTCATTGGTTCTTTAATAAGATAACATACTATTAATAATCTATTTTCATTTGATAATACTTTAAGCAAGTCGCCTACTTCTTTAGCTTCTCTTAACATTTTACACTCCTATTACAAATATAATTTTTAATTTTATATTATTATTATACCACCAAAATATAAAGTTCTTTTAAATAAGAAAATTTTAAGGGTATATAAAGACATGTGAGAATTATTTTAAAATAATATTGACTAAATTATATTACTATATTAGAATATTCTTATATAGTAATAATAAATGAAAAGTATTTTTAAGTCAATATATAAAAATAGAAAGATATTTATTTAGGAGGACTAAAATATATGAGTAAAAAAGTTGTTATAGTGGGTGGAGTTGCAGGTGGAGCTTCTACAGCTGCTAGACTTAGAAGAATTGATGAAAAATGTGAAATAGTAATGTTTGAAAAAGGAGAATATATATCTTTTGCAAACTGTGGACTTCCTTATTATATAGGTGAAACTATAAAGGAAAGAGATAATTTGATTGTTCAGACCGTTGAAGCTATGGAAAAAAAGTTTAATATGAAAATAAAGAACTTTAGTGAAGTAACAAAAATAAATAGAGATAAAAAGACTGTAGAAGTTACTAATATAAAAACTAAGGAAAAATATGAAGAGAATTATGATGTTTTAGTACTTTCTCCTGGAGCAAAGCCAATAAAGCCTCCTATAGAAGGTATTAAAGAATGTGATAATTTGTTTACCTTAAGAAACATTCCTGATACTGATAAAATTAAAGGCTACGTTGACAACAACCATCCAAAAGAAGCTGTTATTGTTGGTGGAGGTTTTATAGGACTTGAAATGGCTGAAAACTTAGTAGAACGTGGAGTACATGTTAACTTAGTTGAAATGGCAAATCAAGTTATGGCTCCAATAGACTTTGAAATGGCAGCTATAGTACATGAACATTTAAAAGATAAAGGGATAAATCTTATATTAGAAGACGGAGTAAACTCATTCTTAAATGAAGGGAAAACTGTTAAGCTTAATAGTGGTAGAAAAATAGATACGGATTTAATTATACTTTCTATAGGTGTTTCTCCTGAAAGTAAAATCGCTAGAGATGCAGAACTTGTATTAAATAAAAGAGGGGCAATTGTGGTTGATGATCATATGAAAACTTCTGATGAAAACATATATGCTTTAGGTGATGCTGTAGAAGTTAAAGATTATGTTACTGAAACACCTGTTATGATACCTCTAGCTTGGCCAGCTAATAGACAAGGAAGAATAGTAGCTGACAATATATCTGGAAGAGATGTTAAGTATAAAGGAACATTAGGTTCTAGTGTTGCTAAAATCTTTGATTTGACTGTTGCTGCAACAGGAAACAATGAGAAAGTGCTTAAGGCTAAAAATATAGATTATAAAGTTATTCATATTCATCCAGGCTCTCATGCTGGATACTATCCAGGAGCGTTTCCAATAAGCTTAAAGCTTATATTTTCACCTGAGAATGGAAAGATTCTAGGAGCTCAAGCTGTAGGGATAGATGGTGTTGAGAAGCGTATAGATGTTTTAGCTACTGCTATTAAAGGTAACTTGACTGTGTTTGACCTTCAAGATGTTGAAACATGCTATGCACCTCCATATTCATCAGCAAAGGACCCTGTAAACATGGCTGGATATTATGCTTCTAATATATTAGAAGGATTGGTAGACAATATTCAATGGAATAAAGTTGATGATTTGATTGAAAATGGAGAATATATTCTTGACGTAAGGGAAGAACTTGAAACTGATATGGGCGCTATAGAAACCTCAATAAATATACCTTTAGGTCAAATAAGAAGCAGAGTAAATGAAATTCCAAAGGATAAACCAATTTATGTTTATTGTCAAGTTGGACTAAGAGGATATATTGCATGTAGAATTTTAAACCAATTAGGATTTAATGCCATAAATATAGATGGTGGATATAAGACTTATTCAGTAGTGAAAGATTCATCTAAAAATCAAGGAATAAACGAAATAAATGTACCTAAATCAGAAACAAAAAGTGAAGATGTGGAGTATAATATATCTAAAGTTGATCTAACTCTGGATGCTTGCGGACTTCAATGTCCTGGACCTATAAGAAGAGTATTTGAAGAAATGCAGAAATTGAATATTGGAGATGTTTTAGAAGTTAGAGCTACTGATCCGGGATTTTCCAAGGATGTAGTATCTTGGTGCAAGAATACAGGAAACACTATGTTAAAGAGTGAATTTGATAAAGAAAAAAAGGCTTTTGTTGCATATATAGCTAAGGGAAAAATTGGGTGCCCTGTCTCTTATGAAACTGCTAACAATTCTTCAGTGACATTTGATAATAAAAATGGATCTACTATGGTAGTATTTAGCGGAGATTTAGACAAGGCAATAGCATCCTTCATAATAGCTACAGGCTCTGCATCAATGGGCAAGGAAGTTACTATGTTCTTTACATTCTGGGGATTAAATATATTAAAGAAAAAGAATAAGCCAAAGGTAGCAAAAGGAGCTCTTGAAAAAATGTTTGGCTTCATGCTTCCAAAGGATCCTAGTAGACTTCCACTATCCAAAATGAATATGGCAGGCATGGGACCTAAGATGATTAAATATATAATGAAGAAGAATAATGTAGATACATTGGAAACACTAATAGAAAATGCCCTTAAAATGAATGTAAAAATAGTTGCATGTGCTATGTCCATGGATCTAATGGGAATTAAGAAAGAAGAACTAATAGATGGGATAGAAGTTGCAGGGGTTGCGTCTTATTTAGGGGCAACAGAGGAAGCTGGACTTAATCTATTCATTTAATAAGATATGTATAAAATAAAAAAATAGACTTACCATTTCATTGAAAATGGCAAGTCTATTTTTTAGGATTAAAGAAGTTTTTTACATTATTTATGAAATTATGAGAAAATATGTTTGTGCAAATATTTGAAATTTGATAATATATATGTAAAGGTTATTTTAAGGGGGAATAAAAATGAGTAAATCTAAGAAATCAATATTTAAAAGATGGTGGTTCTGGTTAATAGTAATAATCATTATAGGAGGTATAGTAGGACAAACTGGTGGAAAGAAAGACGCAAAGGATTCTGAAGGAACAAAACAAGAAGTTAGTAAAAATGAAAAAGAAAAAGAAAAAGAAGAAACAAAAATTACTTATGAAAATTTCTTAGCAATTAAGCTTGGAGAGCCATACAGTGAAGTTGTAAAATTATTAGGTGAAGGTAAAGAAGATACATCTTCTGAGGTGGCTGGTATTAAAACAGCTATTTATTCATGGAAGGGAGAAGGTCTTAGCAACATGAATGTTACAGTTCAAAAGGATGTTGTTACAGGAAAAGCTCAACTTGGATTAAAGGCTGAAAGAACTAATATAACATTAGAAAAATATAATAGCGTTAAAGAAGGAATGACATATGATGAAGTGAAAGACATCTTAGGTGAAGGAGAAGTCCTTTCTGAGAGCAAAATAATGGATTCACAATCTATTATTTATAGCTATAGCAACAAAGACGGATCAAATGCTAACTTTACTTTTAATGGAAATAAATTACAAGTGAAATCTCAATTTCAATTAAAATAAATTAAAGCCATGTTCAATTGAATATGGCTTTAAATTTTATCAATAATGTGTTTTAGATATTTCTAATCCATTTTCAATAAGATTTTTGTTGTAGGAGTTAAGGTGTGTATAAATTTCTTGTTTAAATGGGTTGCATCTGTACTTTTTAAGTTGTGCAATAAGGAGATAGATATACTTGTGGAAGAAGAACTGTCAGAATTTTTTAGTGATGAAAGTAGAAAAGCTATACTTATGTATTTGAAGAACTATAATAATGGTTAGTGAAAATAAAATCTATTGACAACATTTTATTCCTTAAGTATATTATAGATAATAAGATAGATTTCAGATGAAAGAGGTATGTTTGTGAGTGTTTAGTATCTAAAATAGGTAATTTAATATTAATTCTGAAAGACAAGGTGGAGATACCTTTTGTTTCTTGTGGAATTAATTAATACTATTGAGGATACAAGTCCACGAATTTACTTTAAGGTCAGGCTCATTATGACTGGCTGTATTAAACGTTGAATTTAAGCTGTGGAGTTGTCTGCAGCTTTTTTATTATGCAAAAAAAGAAATCTATCAGGATTTCGTGGCTTGTAATGTAATGGAGAAAGGATTTTAAAGATGAAAGAAATAACATTAGAAAAATTACATTACTATGAATTAAAAGAAATAGTCAAGAGTTATTGCGTAAGCGGTCTTGGAAAGGCTTTGCTTGATAAGCTTAAGCCAAGTGAAAATATTAAGGTGGTTGAAAAAAGACTTAATGAAACCTCTGAGGGAAGAAGACTTATGGATGCTTCTTATCATATGCCATTGGAAGGGATATTCAATGTTATGCCTATGATTGAAAAGGTAGATAAGGGATTGTCTCTTGACCCCGATGAACTTAACATGATGTCTGATTTTCTAAGAGGATGTAGAAAAGTTAAAACATTTATAAAAGACAAAGAGGGATATGCTCCTACATTAAGTGCTTATGGTGAAAATATATCAGATTTGAGTTATATTGAAGATGAAATTAATATTTCAATTAAAGGAAATATGGTGGATTCTAATGCAAGCAAAGAATTAAAAAAGATAAGAAAGCACATTGATATATGTGAAGGGAAGATAAGAGAGCGACTTGACAAGTTCTTGAGAAACGGAGAAAACAAAGAATATATACAGGAATTTTTCATAAGTCAAAGGAATGGAAAGTTCACAATACCAATTAAAGCTGCTTATAAGAATCAAGTACTTGGAAACATTGTTGAGGCTTCATCTAAAGGAACCACTGTTTTTATGGAGCCTAATGTAATATCAAAATATACAACAGAACTTTCCATATTAAAGGCGGAAGAAAGTGTTGAAGAGTATAGGATTCTAGCAACTCTTACTGAGCTGATTTATGAAAGGATTAGAGACATAAAGATGAATATAGAAGTCATATCAGAATATGATATGATTTGGGCTAAAGCTAAGTATAGCGATGCTATAAATGGAATAAAACCTAAACTTAATGAAAGAGGTTATATAAAGATAGTACAAGGAAGATATCCTTTAATCAAAAATAGCGTGCCTTTAAATTTTGAAATAGGAAAAGATTATAGAAGTCTCATAATAACAGGGCCTAATGCTGGAGGAAAAACAGTAGTCTTAAAGTCTATAGGAATGATGATTCTTGCAGTGCAATCAGGATTTCATATAGAGGCAAAAGAAGGAACAGAAATTTCTGTATTTAGAAATATATTTGTAGACATAGGAGATGATCAAAGTATTGAAAATTCTTTAAGCACATTTTCTTCTCATGTAAAAAATCTGGCGTCTATAATAAAGGAAAGTACAAAATCAAGTTTATTGTTATTTGATGAGATAGGTAGTGGTACAGAACCTAATGAGGGGGCTGCTTTAGCTATTGCTATTCTAGAAGAATTATATAAAAAGGGGTGTATAACTGTAGCTACTACTCATTATGGAGAGATAAAGAATTTTTCAAGGCAGCATCCAGATTTTGAAAATGCAGCTATGGAGTTTAAAAAGGATACTTTAGAACCTTTATACAAGCTTCATATTGGGAAGAGCGGAGACAGCAATGCTTTATACATCTCTAAGAAGATGGGAATTCCTGATTTAATAATAGAAAAAACAAAGCAATATATAGAAGATAAAAATTATAATTATGATTTAGTAAAGGAAAGTAAAATTGTAAAAGAAAGAATAGACGTAAGAAAGGAAAATGAGTATGAATATAAATATAAGGTAGGTGATAGAGTTATATTTTTGGAAAAAAATGAAGCAGCCATAGTATATAAGGAAAAGGATAAACTCAATAATATAACACTTTTATATGATGGAAAGTTCATTGAAGTTAATATTAGGAGAATTAAGCTTGATGTAAAAGCAGATGATCTTTATCCAGAAGGTTATGATATGAATCAGCTATTTGTAAGTTTTAAAGATAGAAAGCTTGAGCATGACATTGAAAGAGGATCTAAAAAAGCTATAAAAAAACTTCTTAAACAAAATTAATATTTTAACTTTAAATCACTAAAGGGCATTAAGATAAATTTCTTAGTGCCCTTAATAAATTATTAATGATTAACAGCGGAATTAAATGTTAAAATATATATAAATGTAATTTAGAAAATTTTGAAAACAATATAGAGAATTGCATTTATATATTTTATAAAAGGGGGAAACAACATGTTTAAATTTCCGAAAGACTTATATTGTGATGTAAGAATCGAAAGGATATTTAAGACAAATATATCTTATTTTAAGGGGGAATTAGAGCAGAATAATGAAGAAAATTATTGTGGTGCTTTTATAAGAGTTTTTGATGGAGACAGATGGTACTATTCTTCTATATCTGATGAAGGGAATATTCAAAATGAGATAGAAAAGCTTGCATCAATGGCCAAGAAGAATTCGGATATATATGAAAATCCAATAGTAAAAAAGTTTAGTGTTAATAATGATGAAGTTATAAGATACGCATCTGAATCAGTTGAAAACGTTCCTAATGATAGAAAAGATAATTATTTAAAGAAATACTTTGATGTCATAGAAGAATATAAAGAAGTATCTTCGTGGTCTGCTAAATATATAGATAGATATGTGGTGAGAGAATTTTATTCAAGCAAAGGTTCTTCTGTGAAGTATGATAACAATGTTTTCGGCATAGCTGTAAGACTTACTTTAACTTATGGAGAAGAAGTATTTAATCACAGCTGGCAGAAGGCTTTAAAGACTTTTGAAAATTTAGATGAAAATAAAAAAGAATTAAAGAATGTCATAGAAGAAGGAGTCAATTTTGTAAAAAATGCAAAGCCTATAGAACCTGGAAATTATGTAGCAGTTTTAGCACCTGTTGTAGCAGGTGTATTTGCCCATGAAAGTTTTGGTCATAAGAGTGAAGCTGATTTTATGATTGGTGATGAGAGCATGAAAGCAGAATGGCAGATTGGGAAACAAGTGGGAAGCAAAATACTTTCAATTGTTGATTATGGAGACGTAGAAGGTTCAGGATATACTCCTTTTGATGATGAAGGTAATAAGTGCTCAAAGACTTATTTAATAAAAGAAGGAAAGCTTTCAGGAAGATTACACGATTCTTCAACTGCAGCTATTTTAGAAGATGAAGTTACTGGTAATGGACGAGCTGTTAATTTTCAATTTGAGCCTATACCAAGAATGACAAATACCTATATTGAAAAAGGTGATAAGACGGTTGAAGAACTTATCAGTGAAATAAAGGATGGTATATATATAAAGGACATAAACCACGGTTCAGGGATGTCTACATTTACATTAGCTCCTAGTATTTCTTATAAAATAAGAGATGGTAAAATAGCAGAACCATTAAAAATAGCTGTTGTTACTGGAACGGTATTTGAAACTTTGAATCTTATAGATGGGTTAAGCGATGAAATAGAGATTTTTGCTTTTTTAACTGGAGGATGTGGAAAAATGGAACAATGGCCTCTTCCAGTGGGATTTGGCGGACCTTATGTAAGAGTTAAAAAGTTATTTGCTCAGTAGGAGGGAAAGGTTATGAATAAAGAATTATTAAGAATAAATAATAAAGAGACAGCAGTGCAGATTTCTAACAATTCTATAAAAGCTATTAGAAATAAAGATATAGTGAAAGTTGGAGCAAGAATATATGATAAAGGACTTATAGGTGTTTCTGGGCAGTATGGTGATGATAATGTAGAGGATATTTTAAAAAAGGCAGAAAACAATCTTAGATTAAATATAAAATATCCTTGCGATATTTCAAAAAATATTAATATAAATGTAAAAGACGAAACTGTGAAATTAGATGATGCAATTATTCATCAAACAGAAGAGTTTGTAGATGAACTTAGTAGTCTAGTTAAAGAACTTGGATTTGTAGCTAGTGGTACTATAAATATTTCAGAGGAAGAAGTTAAAATTACAAACGACGAAAATTTGAGTTGTAGCATGATGAGAAAGAGTTTAGATATTCTTATAATATTAAAAGAAATAGGAAGTGCAAATATTTTTGATACTGGATATTCTTTATCTGCAAAGAGATTTGATAAGGATCTAATGCTTAAAGAAATAGGAAATATGTGCAGAGCTCATAAAAACCCTGTAGAGGTTCCAGTAAATGAAGAGGGAAAAGTAAGATGCATTTTCACTGAAGACTCAGATATTTTAAAATTCTTTATAAATGAACTTAGAGGCGAAAGGATAGGAACAAAATCTTCATTCTTTAATAATAAATTTGGATAAAAACTATTTGGAGAAAATGTTACACTTTATCTAGAAAATAATTTAGAAGAAAGGGGACTTCCATTTGATTATGAGGGAACTTTAATAAAAGGAGAGGATGAACCTCTTATAAAGAATGGTGTTCTTGAAATAGGTTATGCTGATAAGAGAACTGCTGAAAAGTACGATCTAAAAAATACTGGAAGTGGTTTTGGAGATTTCAATGGAGTTCCAGAACTTATGGCTCCAAATATAACGTTAAAAAGAGGGGAAAAAACTTTATCAGAATTACTAGATGGAAAACCATCAATATTAGTAGTAGAATGCGGCGGAGGAGACTTTACTAGTGATGGAGGATATGGAACTCCAGTTCAAGTGGCATACGTTTTTGATGGAGAGAAGTTAATAGGAAGAATTCCAGAGATATCAATTAAGTCCAACATATATGACATGTATGGAAAAGACTTTGTTGGAGTACCAAAGGATAATCTAAATTCTATATCTTTATCTAAGCTTGTGGTAATAGATATGAAAGTAAACTAACTAAATCAATTTATGTAAAAATCCGATTACTTATATTTAACTTAAGTAATCGGATTTTAATGTATCTTATTTTTACCTTAATAGGTTGAGGCTTATAAAGAATATGGATATAATTATTAATGGATAAAGAAAAAATTATAAGGATATAGAAGGGAATGAGCACATGATTCCATATGTAGCAGCAGGAATTTCTGTAGTTATAATATCAATATTCATATATATAAATCTTAAAATAACTCCAAAACAGAGAACTATTACAAAAGCTATTGCAAGTTTGAGTTTTTTAGTAGTGGGTATAATTTCATTTATTTATGTAAACGATGATAAAATGTATGGATATATGATTCTTTTAGGACTTACACTAGGCGTTATGGGAGATATAGGATTAGGCTTGAAAAGGGTATATAAAAAGACAGCGCATATCTGCTTTATATTAGGTACTATAGCCTTTTTATTTGGGCACGTAGCTTATATAAGCTTATTTGTAATGATGGCACCTGTAACTGTAGGTGATGTACTTATGGCAGCAGCTCTTGCATTGGGCTTTATGATAATAGGAAATAAGGCTCATATAAATTATAGATATATGAGACCTATAGCACATATGTATATGGCAACTATTGCCTTCATGGTAATCAAAGCTGTATCCTTATTACCTCTTTGTGGCATGACAACATCAAATATCATGGTAGCACTTGGAGCAGTACTTTTCGTTATTTCAGATATGATATTAGCATTTCTTTATTTTGGAGACAAAAAGCAGACTTGCTTAAAAACTATAAATTTAATAACTTACTACAGTGGACAATTACTAATAGCTTTAAGCATATTATATAAATAGAAAAACCTGCCTTTAATTTAGGCAGGTTTTTTATTATATAGTAAGTGATGAGCGCTTTAAAGAAATAGTAATTATCTTAAACAAAGCTATTCCTGCAAAAAGGTTAATTAAAGTGGCTGGTAGTACTGTAGTTACAAATAGAAGGCCAAAAGATCCAGGAAGACCTACTATTATGCTGGCGCAATATAAAAATATAAGTCCGCTTATTAAGGTTCCTATAGGAAGTATTATTGCAGATTCTATAAGACGTTGGGTCTTTAAATTCTTAGATTTCATCACTTTAAGACTTCTTAGTAAAAATAGTATTGCATAAACTATATTTGCTGTTATAACCTTGTCTAAGAAATTAGGAAGCTGTCCACCTGGAAATTTTGTTGTCATAGCAGTGAAGATTCCAGTTACAATTCCAGATATTAAACAGGTTTTATAATCTTTTTTATTTAAAATTATTATAATAAATAACATTGCTAAAGAAAAATCAGGTTGCATTGGAAGACCTAAGGCTGGGGTGAACTGATGAAGCATAGCTCCTATGCCAAGTAAAAGTGCATTTGTAGTTAAATTTTTTATATTTTTGTTTGTATTCATTAAAATCTCTCCTTTAAAATAAAACTTTTTGTAATATTGCCAGGGACCTGTAATATCTGAACTTCACAACATCTTGTTCACCTCCTTAAAATAAAAAAATCCGTCCTATGATAAAACATAGGACGGATGAAACTTCCGCGTTGCCACCTAAATTGTGCTTAAATAAAAAAGCACCTCTCAATTTCAAGTACTAACATACTCTATCCCCTATAAGGCTGGGATTGCCATAACTGCTACTCTCTAAAAAATAGATTTCGTTTTATTCCTTCAAGGTCCATTCATTAAATTTCTTCTTGCTAGGATCTCACCACCCCTAAGCTCTCTTTGTTGAAGCTGAATTTAACTACTCTTCCTTGTTATAACGGATTAGCTATATTAAACTGTATGTTTTATATAATATCAGATAAATTAAAATTTTTCAACATATTTTTAAATTTACTTTTAAGGGATAAAGGGTTTAAAATTCACGTCCAACTGGGTATAATTTTAAATAGGGCAATAGTTGTGGATATTTTAAAAGTAAAGAATGGTGAAGAGATGAATGATAAAATTATTACTACATTAAATAATATATTTGATAGATATTGCGCTGCCTATATGAGAGCTAAGGGAGAAAAATGTTTAGAAAATAAGCAGGTTAGAAATATAAGGGCAGGAGTAAAAGGTCATAACTTGGCTATAGTTGGAAAGGTACAATCTGATAGTATCCCTAAAGAATACAATACTTTTATTGATATAAATCTTCATGAAAAATTGATAAATCATACGAAATGCAGTTGTAATGATTACAGAGCAAATGCTGGATTCAATGACAAATATATATGCAAACATATAGCTGCTACATTTTCTAAGTATGTTAATGCAGTAGAAGCTAAAAATGGAAAGAATGCTGCAAAAAAGGAAGATGACGCAGGAGAATGGCTTCTTCAATACATCACTAGTGAAATGGATAAGGCAAGAGAAATAGTGAGTTTAGAGGTTTATATAAATCTTATTGAAGATCAAGAAGAGCCTTTTTATGATGTAACTTTCAAAATTGGAACAGAAAAGATGTATGTACTGAAAAGTATTGAAGATTTTATAAAGTATAGAAACTTACAGAAACCTTTAGAGTATGGGAAAGAGTTTACCTACGATCCTTCTATACATTACTTTTCAAAAGAAGATAGACATATAATTGATTTTATAGAAGAGTATTGGGAATTGACTAGAGTTGTAAATAACTTCCCAGTAGGAGAGGAAGGGGAAAGACTTCTTGGAGCATCTAAGATTCTTAAAGGAAAATCTCTCATAGTAGTAGATTCTGCATTTAAAAGATTTTTAAGAGTTTTAGGTCATAAGAATTTTTATTTAAAACTTAATGATGAAGACTATAAAATAGTTAAAGTATCAGAAGAAGAAATACCTTTTAAAGTTGATTTGATTGAAGATGATGAGAAAAACATAATCCTTAAAAGTCATGATGATATACCAATATGTCTTACTACGGCTGGAGATGTTATATTATATGAGGATATAATATATATACCTCCTAAGAGCCAAAGAGTTGGATTAAAGCCTCTTCTTTCAGCTTTTGTGGAAGACAATAATATAACTTTTAAAAGGGAAAGGGCAAATGAAGTTATAAATAGGCTAGTTCCAGTAATAAAAGATGTATGTGAAAAAGTGTATATAGATAAGTCTATAGAAGATAGAATAGAGAAAAAGGAAGCTACTTTAGAAATTTACTTTGACAGAGATCAGAAATACGTGTGGAGTAAAGTAGTAGTGAATTATGGAGAGACTGCTTTTGAACTTGCACAAGGATATAGCGGGAAAAAACTTATACTTAGGGATTTAAAGAAAGAAAATGAAGTATTAAATATGCTTGAGAACTTTAAATTTCTAAAACATAGGGATAGGTTTTTATTTAGAGGACGCGAAGAGGAATTATATGATTTTTTAGATTCAGATATCCAAAGCTTTAACAAACTTGGGGAAGTTTATTATTCCGATAGGTTTAAAGAACAAAAAGTCTATAAGGCTCCAATAATCAAGGGAGAAATAAAGGAAAAATCAAACTACTTAGAGTTTTCTTTTGACATGGAAGAAATAGATAACAATGAAATACTAAAGATATTAAAAGCTTTCCAAGACAATCGAAGATATTATAAACTTAAGAATAATAGTTTCCTAGACCTTCAAAGCAATGATGTTCAAACTTTTTTAAAACTGCTAGATGATATAAATATTGAAGAAACTTTCAGCAAAGATGATGATGAAAACATTATAAAGGTATCAAAAAATAGAGCAGTTTACTTAAAAGAGAGTTTAGATAACGAAAATTTTAAGTATATACGAGGGAAAGACATATTAGATGATATATCAAATAAACTAATGACATTGTCAAATGTTGATTATGAAGTTCCTAAGGAAATAAATGCTACATTAAGAGAATATCAGGTAATTGGGTTTAAGTGGCTTAAGACTTTGAGTCATTATGGATTTGGTGGAATACTTGCAGATGAGATGGGACTTGGAAAAACTGTTCAAACAATAACCTTTTTGTTATCAGAGAAAGGCAAAAAAACACTTATAGTTACACCGACATCTCTTATATACAATTGGGAAAAAGAATTCAAAAAGTTCGCTCCTTCCATGAAGATTTTAATACTTCATGGATTAAAAGAAGAAAGAATAGAACTTATGAAATCCATGGATAATTATGATGTTATACTTACTACTTATGGAATACTTAGAAATGATTTTGAAGAATATAAAAAAATAAATTTTAACCATTGTATAATCGATGAGGGACAAAATATAAAAAACCCTCTTTCTCAAAATAGTGAATCTGTTAAGGATATAAATGCCGAAGTTAAATTTGCTCTTACAGGTACACCTTTAGAAAATAATTTGTTAGAACTTTGGTCTATATTTGATTTTATAATGCCAGGATATCTTTATGGTAATGCTGTTTTCCAAAAGAAGTTTATGGGAAAATCTCGAGAAGGTGATATGGATGATTTAAGAAGTCTTATAAAGCCATTTATTCTTAGAAGATTAAAGAGAGATGTTATGAAGGAACTTCCAGATAAAATAGAAAAGAAATTTTATGTAGAGATGACACCAGAACAGAAGAAAGTTTATATGACATATGTTGGAGAAATAAGAAGGCTTATGAAGGAAAAGGATTTTGGAGAAAATAAGATAACCATTTTTTCTTACTTAACTAAGCTTAGAGAATTATGTCTTGATCCTTCAGTGCTTGTAAATGGATATAATGGCGGTAGCGGAAAGATGGATGTATCTCTTGATATCATAAGAGAGAACATAGGAGAGAACAGAAAGGTTCTTTTATTTTCACAATTCACATCTGTACTTAAGAATATAGGAAAGATGCTAACTAAAAATGGAATTGAATATTATTATCTCGATGGATCTACAAAACCAGAGGAAAGAATAGAATTAGTAAATAAATTTAATAATGGAGAAGATAAAAAGGTATTTTTAATTTCTTTAAAGGCAGGAGGAACAGGTTTAAATCTTACTAGTGCTAATGTGGTTGTACATTTTGACCCGTGGTGGAATCCTGCAGTAGAAGACCAAGCTACAGATAGAGCTCATAGATTTGGACAGAAGAATGTGGTGCAGGTTATAAAACTTATAGCAGAAGGTTCTGTAGAGGATAAGATAATAACTCTTCAAGAGGACAAGAAAGAGCTTATAAATAAAGTTATAACAGGAGACTTCAAAGAAGGTGGTTTCTTAAAGGGACTTTCAAAAGAAGACTTAGAAGAATTATTTTCATGATAAAAAAGGCGGACATAAAAGAATTTGTCCGCCTTTTAATGCGATTTTTAATATAAATACATATATTTAGCTTCTTAGGTTAAATATATGTTAAAATTATAAATATTGGATATTATCCTGTTTACATAGTAATAATTTGGGTATAATATTGTTTTACAAATAAGAATACATATTCAGGAGGATAACCGCTATGAAGGGGTTAATTAATTTTTTTAAAGGCATTGCTGTAGGAATAGCAACTTTAGTTCCAGGAGTTAGTGGTGGTACTATGTCTATAATCCTTGGGATTTATGATAATCTTATACATTCTATAAGCTCATTTTTTCAAGACTGGAAGAAAAATTTATTGTTTTTAGGTGAAGTAGCATTAGGTGGTCTTTTAGGAATGGCTTGTTTTAGCAGCTTATTAGAAAACGCTCTTATAAGATATCCTTATGTTATGAAGTTTTTCTTTATGGGAGTTATCTTTGGAGGACTTCCTATACTTTATAAAAAAGCTGAAACATCAAAGGATAATGGCAGTGGGATAGTGTATTTTGTTATTGGGGCAGTTTTAGTTCTAGCTATGTCATCGCAGCCTACAGCTGTTACTACTTTAGCGACATCAACAGGTATTTTAAGTATCATATTTTTATTTATAGCAGGAATCATAATTGCAGTTGCTCTTATACTTCCAGGAATAAGTGGATCATTTATGTTATTTGCTTTAGGACTTTATGATGTTACTTTAAATGCGATAAATACTTTTAATGTTCCTTTTCTAATTCCACTTGCTTTAGGAGTTTTTGTAGGTACCGTTGCGACTACAAAAACTATAGAGAAATTACTTCAGAAGCATCCTAGAAAGACATATATGCTTATATTAGGATTCATTTTAGGATCTTTAGTGGAAGTATATCCTGGTATACCAGCTTATGGTGAAGTAGTTGCATCAATAGTAGCCGCTATTGTAGGTTTTATACTTATATTTTGGATGTCTAAGAAAGAGTTTCAAAGCGAAAACTAGAATTTTGATGATTTAATTTAATGAATAGAAAATGAATAAAAATTTATGAGTCTACTGATATTATAATCAGTGGACTTTTTTATGTTCATAATTTTTTAAAATAAAATAATTATTTTCATAAAAATATACTTGAAGAAAATAATTTTATATGATAATATAAATATGTACCTGGAAATGGTTTTCATAATGCAATTATAAAAGAAAAAAATTTAAATTAATCACAAGGGGGATTAGCAATGTTTAAAAACCTTCAAAAAATCGGTAAAGCATTTATGCTTCCAATAGCAATTTTACCAGCAGCAGGTTTACTGTTAGGAATCGGAGGAGCTCTTTCAAATCCAAATACTATACAAGCATATCCATTCTTAAATGTATTCTGGTTGCAAGCAATATTTAAAATAATGAATGCTGCCGGAAGCGTAATTTTCGGTAACTTAGCACTTATAATGTGTATAGGCTTGGCAGTTGGTTTAGCTAAGAAGGATAAAGGAACAGCAGCTTTAGCAGCTGGCGTGGCTTTCTTAGTAATGAACGGATCTATTGCGTCAATGATAGCAGTATTTAATCCAGCAGTAAAATCAATAGATACTGGTGTTGTTGGATCAATAGTTATAGGAACATTAGTAACATATCTTCATAACAAATATCATAACATTCAATTACCAGCAGTTTTGGGATTCTTTGGTGGATCAAGATTCGTACCTATAGTATCATCTTTTGCAGCTATTATAGTTGGTGGAATCTTCTTTTTAATATGGCCAACATTCCAAGGATGGCTTACTACAGCAGGTACAGCTATAGCTGGACTTGGACCAATAGGAACTTTCTTATATGGATTCTTATTAAGACTTACAGGGGCAGTAGGATTACACCATATGATTTATCCATTATTCTGGTATACAGAACTTGGTGGAGTAGCTACAGTTGCAGGTCAGACAGTAGTAGGAGCACAAAATATATTCTTTGCTCAACTTGCTGATCCAAATCATGTAGGTTTATTTACAGAAGGAACTAGATTCTTTGCAGGACGTTTTGCAACAATGATGTTTGGACTTCCAGCAGCATGTTTAGCAATGTACCATTGTGTACCAAAAGAAAAGAGAAAGCTTGTAGGAGGATTATTCCTAGGAGCAGCACTTACATCATTTATAACAGGTATAACTGAACCAATAGAGTTCATGTTCTTATTCGTAGCACCATGGTTATATGTAGTTCATGCTTTATTTGATGGTTTATCATTCTTAGTGGCTGACTTATTAAGCATAAGAATAGGAAACACATTCTCAGGTGGAGCAATAGACTTTACATTATTTGGAGTACTTCAAGGTAATGATAAAACTCACTGGATTATGGTTCTTTTAGTTGGAGCAATATGGGCAGTTTTATATTACTTTACATTTAGATTCTTAATAACTAAGTTTAATGTTAAAACTCCAGGACGTGAAGATGAAGGTGAAGAAGTAAAAGTTGTAACTAAGGATTCTTTAAAGGATACTGCAGCAGAAGTTTTAGAAGCATTAGGTGGAAAAGAGAATATTGAAGACGTTGACGCCTGCATAACAAGACTTAGAGTTTCTGTTAAAGATGTAGCTAAAGTTGATAAGGCTCGTATAAAGGCTTTAGGAGCTACAGCTGTTTTAGAGGTTAAAGGTGGAATTCAAGCTATCTTTGGAGCTAAGGCAGATCCACTAAAACAAAGAATAAATGAAATATTAGGCGTAGATTAATAGATTTTAGTTCCTTTAAAGAGTTTATACTTTTTAAAGGAACTAACTTGTTAAATAAATAGTAGAAAGTTTGGAGGCAGCATATGAATAAAGGATTAATAGTATCGTGTCAGGCACTACCAGAGGAACCTTTACACAGCTCTTTTATAATGAGCAAAATGGCTTTAGCAGCTAAAGAAGGCGGAGCAGTAGGGATTAGAGCAAATGGAGTAGAAGATATAAAGGCTATAAAGGGAGAAGTAGATTTACCTGTAATAGGTATAATTAAGATTAATTATGATGGAATGAAACCATATATAACTCCAACAATGAAGGAAGTAGATGCTCTTATAGAATCAAAGGTAGATGTTGTAGCTGTGGATGCTACTATAGATCAAACAGAGGAGTTTCTAAAGTCTCTAAAGGAAAAGTATCCAAATCAAAAATTTATGGCAGATATATCAACTATAGAAGAAGGTCTTAGAGCAGAAGCTCTTGGTTTTGATTATATAGGAACTACTTTAGTAGGATATACAGAACAATCAAAAGGATTAAACAATTTTGATGTATTAAAAGGACTTATAGAAAAATGTAATGCACCTATCGTAGCAGAAGGTAACTTTGACACACCAGAAAAAGCTAGAAAAGCCCTTGAAGCTGGAGCGTATACTGTGGTTGTTGGAGGAGCTATTACAAGACCTCAACTTATAACTAAGAAATTTGCAGAAGAAGTAAATAAAGCTTTATAAGAGTATAATAAGGGTTATAGATGCTGTTTTAATAGGCATCTATAGCCCTTATTTCTTGACTTTGATAATTATATTACCCATAATATAATTATCAAAGTATATATGAAAATTTCACTGAAATTTGGAAGGGATTGTTACAATTTGAACGTGTTATGCGAGATACAGAAAAATTATACGCTTTTTTCTGAAAAAGAAAGAGATATAGCAGATTACATATTACAAAGCAATGATCAGATAAAAAATATAAATATAACAGATTTAAGCAAAGCTATAGGTGTTTCAAATGCTACTATAACAAGGTTTTCTAAAAAGATAGGATGTAAGAGTTTTGTTGACATGAAAATACAACTTAGTGCTGCTTCGACTAGAGTTGAAGACTTAAAGGATGAAGGGGTTTTTTCAGACATATATTCTTTTTATAAAAGCACTATAGATATGACTAATCATTTGATAGACAAAGAGATGATATTTAAATTTGTAAAAGAGATAAAAAATGCAAAACGTATATATATATGTGGTGTTGGAAGTTCTGGATTTACAGCATCAGAGTTTGCTTTAAGGCTTCTTAGAATGGGATTTAATGTTTCAAGCATTACTGATTCTCATATGATGATAATAAATAGTTCAATACTATCAAAAGAGGATCTTATAGTGGGAATATCTTTATCTGGAGAAACTAATGAGGTAGTTCAATCTCTTAGAATAGGCAAAGCTAATGGTGCCACTAGTGTAGCCATGACGAGTTTTGAAAATAGCAGCATAGCCATGTATTCTGACATGAATTTTATATTATATAATTCAGGATTTATAGATAAAGAAAGATTCGTTAATAGTCAGTTTTCAGCTATGTATGTAGTAGATTTAATATGTTCTGTTCTTTTAAGGGACAAAGAACTTAAAGATAAGATGCAGCTTACTGTAGATACTATAATAGGTATGGAATATAATAAAGGAAAAAATGAATAAGGTTAATATAAGTAGTATATGAATTAAAAATGACATATAATAAATACATAAAAGTATTTATAAATTAGTTTTAAGGAGTTTTATTATTATGAAAAAACCGATAAAAAGGATTGCTGTGGTACATGACTTGTGTGGTGTAGGGAAAGCAGCACTTAGTAATATAATACCTATATTAAGTGTAATGTCTGTTGAACCTTGTGCTATTCCTACTATAATCTTATCCACTCATACTGGAGGATTTGGAAAGCCTGTGATAAAAGTTAATGAGGATTATATAAAAAGGGCCATGGAACATTACAAAAATATAGGTATAAGCTTTGACGGTATATTTGTAGGGTATTTAGGAAGTATAAAAAACATCAAAGATATGGAAGAGTGCATGAAAAAGTCTAAGTATAAAGGTCATACAATAGTTGACCCTATTTTTGCGGATAATGGAAGGATTTATTCTAATTTTGATGAGGATTATGTAGAAGCCATGAAGTCTATGGTAGGATATGCTGATGTTATAACACCTAATCTTACTGAAGCATGTTATCTTTCAGGAGTGCCATATAAAGAAGAATTAGAAGAAAATGAGATAAGACATATAGCAGAAATATTAGGAAATATGGGAGCAAAGAACGTTGTTATAACAAGCGTTTGTAATGGTACAAATATAGGCTCTGCTATATATTGCACAAGGGATAATGATTTCAAAATTTATTATACTGAAAAGGAAGAAAAAAAATATCCAGGCACTGGAGACATATTTGCCTCAGTTATAGCTGGATCTATAATGAATGGTTTTTCCCTTCATGAATCATGTAGAAGAGCTGCTGATTTTACAAAAGAATGTATCAATGTCAGTTCGCAGTATGATTATGATACAAAAGAAGGAGTAATTTTAGAAAAAAATCTATGTATGCTTATGGATTAAAATATAAATCCTCTAGGAGCTGATTTTCCTAGAGGATTTTGACGTTTAGAAGAATAAATTTTCTAGTGTAGTTAGATATTCTTTTAATTTGTTTTTATTTAAAGTGTAAAAGACTTTATTATTGTCTTTATCAACTAAAATCAGCTGTAAGTTTGCTAGTGCAGACATATGGTAAGACACTGTAGCATTTGTCAAATTAAGCATTTCAGCAATTTGGCTTCCATAGAGTTTTTGTGAAGTCAAGGTCTTTAATATTTCAAATTTACTCTTGTCAGAAAGAACTTTTAGCACATCTAAAATTCGAGATTCGTCTATTTTATATTTTTTTAAAAGTTCTAAAATTTTTAGATAATTTACACCTATAGCTATTTTTTCATTTTTTTCAATGCCATAAACTCTAACTTGATTAAAATAAAATACATTTGGATGGATATTAAAAATATCAGTATTTTTTATTGATATTTGATAATTCTTTTTTAGATATCCACTAATATCGCCATCTGAATCTATGAAGAATTTATTCATAAAAGACTCTAGTATATCTTTTAAAATATATTCCTTTTCTTTTATAAGTTCAGTTACATGGGATATCATAGATGAAATTTCATAAAATAATTTTTCATAGTTGTAATAAATATATACTAATGTATATTTTATCTCATCTGTTAAGTCTTGAGAGCTTATATAGTTAAATATTTCTTTATCATTATTTAATGATTTTACTATGGAATCTAAATTATTTTCTTCATCAATAAAACTTACTATAGATGTGACAGCAAGCTGTTGCTTTTCTTGCTCGGAAAGAGCTGCAAAATCTAAGGTTACATCTATATCATTAAAAAAAATAACATCTGCCAAAGAAGTATCAGTATAGTTACTAAAATTTTTGAATAGATATTCTAATCTATCTTTGGGAATAGAAATTTTTGATTTTATATAGTCATGAGCTTCTATTATAGGTAAGAAAGCAGGGTCTAACTCATCTAGGGGGACACCATATTTTTGATGGAAAGTATCTAAGGTATGATGAATATCATTACCGTTTGCTATATTTCGTAGTATGTTTAAACTTTCGAATGTATAGTTTAGATTGTTATTAAAAATAAATTTCAATATATTTCACCTCTTAAATTTACTTTATCAGCATGCAAATTATTTTTCAATAATAAGTTAAAGCTCTTTTATGTTTTTATTGAAGCTTAGAGACATAAATAAAATTATGCAAAAAGCACCGCTTATGAGTATTAAAACATTGAGGGAGAAAAAACTCATTATTCCTGCTATAGCAAAGGAGGTAATTGGATTCATTGATGATGCCATAGCGTTAAAAATAGAACCTACCCTTGCCATATAATTTTCTTCTACGTTATACATAAATGATATATTTATAGATAAATTTAAAAAAGCAAAGCCTATACCAAATAAAAACATTACTATGCTGAATACAGGAATGAGAATTATTAATGTTTTTAATAGTGTAAGAAAGTATAATGAAAAATAGCTTAAACCTAGTATAATTCCGCCAATGACAAATAAATTTGATCTAGATAGTTTTTTGTTTATCATTGGAAATATATATGAACCAAAAGAAAGTCCAAGAGTAAGGGCAATACTGAAAATGGATAAACCTTCGGGACCAAGTCCTAGGCTTTCTTTAACATATACAGTACTCATAGTATTAATTGGAACCATAAATATTCCAAGAAGACTTCCGACTAAGCATATTGTAAATATAATTTTTCTTTCTTTCAAATATAAAAAGCCACTTTTGAGAGTTTCACCATATGACTTTATAGAAAAATTGAAACCTTCCTTAATACTATCTTTCAAAGATAAAAAGCTTAAGATAAATGCAGAAGCTAAAAACGTTATAGCATCTATAAAGAGAGCTCCAGAAGTTCCTATAAAACTAACTATTATTCCCGCAGAGGCTAGTCCTAGTAATTCTGAAATTCTAGAAGCTGAAGAACTAAGACTTTTAGCATGAGTATATTTTTCCTTTGATATTATTTTAGGAAATACAGCAATTCCTGCAGGCAACCTAAATGCTTCAAAACTTGAATTAATAAAAGTAAATATTAAGATAAGCCAAGGAGTTAAATGTCCTAAAAATAATAGAAGAGCTGTAAGAGAAACTACTATACCTCTTGCTAAATCACATATAATCATAGTTTTCTTTTTGTTTAATGTCTCAACTAAGGCTCCTGCAAAAGGCTGAAGTAATATTGAGGGAATAAAATTCACTCCAAATATTACAGCAAGCCAAGAAGGAGAACCTGTGATTTCGTATACCATCCAGCTGAAGGCAAGAGAATCTATAGAATCCCCAAATCGGCTTATTATATCAGCAATAAGAAGCTTCATATATTGCTTTTCATGAAAGAGATTTTTATAAGAAAAGGAATTTTTCATAAATATCTAACCACCTTTATCATATATATCTAATAAAAGTATAAATTTATATTAGATATATGTCAATATGAATCTTAGATTAATATCTAATTAATATATTATTTATATATTGTAATTTTATAGAACTCGTTTTAATATAATAAATTTAAAGGGGGGAATACTTTTATGAAAATGATAGTAGTAATAAGAAAGAAGGTAATTAGAGATATTCTTATAGTACTAGGTGCTGTAATTGCTGCCGCTATATTAATCATGGTTGGTGGAAAAGCCATATTTACATCATCTAGTAGTGAAAAAACTTACATGGTTATAGTGATTGATGATTTTGGAGAAGGTGGTAAGGGAACAAAAGACATGCTGGAACTTGATATTCCGCTTACGGCAGCCATAATGCCATTTGGAGAAACTGCAGTGAGGGATGCAAAGATGGCAGAGGAGAAGGGAAAAGAAATAATAATACATATGCCAATGGAACCGGAAGTTGGAAGGGCGAGTTGGCTTGGATCTACTCCTATTACTTCGGATTTATCAGATTCTGAAGTGAAAAAGAGAACTGAAAATGCTATGAGTATTTTATCTGCTGCTAAAGGAATGAATAATCATATGGGTTCAAGAATAATGCAAAATGAGAGGATAGTTGGAGTTGTTTTTCAATGCTTAAAAGATAAAGAAATGTTCTTTTTAGATAGCAAAACTACTCAAAATTCTGTGGCAGATAAGGTAGCTTCTGAAAAGGGATTGGAACTTTATTCAAGAGATATATTTTTAGACCATGTAAGCACTGAAGCTAACGTGGAGAAATCTATGGAGGAAGCCATAAAAGTATCAAAGAAGAAAGGCTATGCTATTGTTATAGGTCATGTTGGAGCTCAAGGTGGGGATATTACCGTTAGAGGAATAAAAAATAAGATTCCTAGATTAAAAGAAGAAAACATAGAGCTTATAACTATGTCTGAACTTAGAGAAAAGCTTAAACAAAAAAATAAGTAAAAAAATAGAGGGACGTATGTCCCTCGTTATTTTTTTACTGAAGTTTTCTTTGAAGATTTCTTTTTTGAATCAGGTTTCCTTACTGAATATCCAAAGGAACCTAGAGGCGAGGAATTAACCTCAAAATATTCGCCGTGGCTGTAGCAAATAAGCTTTGCTTTATCAAAATGAATCTTTCCTTTGTCATCTATAAGATTTTCATCAACTTTTACATTAGTCACTTGAAGAAGAAATAGGTCATGAGTTCCAAGTGGTGTTATAGACTTTAGTTTGCACTCTAAGGCAATAGGGCTATCATCTAAGGAAGGTGTCTTTACCGTAACACCTTCATCAAGCTTTAAATTAAAGTGATTTATCTTGTCTTCAGTTCTTCCTGATCTCACACCACAATAATCTACTATCTTAACCATAGATTTTGTAGGAAGGTTTATTACACACTCCTCACTTTCCTTTATATAATCATAAGAAAGCCTTTCAGGTCTTATGCCCACAGCTATTATAGGATCTTTTGTGCATACAGTGCTAACCCAGGCTACAGTAAATACATTTACTTTCCCATCTTTATTTTGAGATGTTATAAGCACTACAGGAGCAGGATTCAGCATTACACTGCCTTTAAAATTACGTTTACTCATTACTTTGTCATCCTTTAAATTACATATTAACGATATCTTCTGTTATATCTTTTTCTTGATCTTTTTTTGAAACTTGCAATTATAAAAATAACAAGAGCTAAAACAGCTATTATGCCAGCAACTAATAGTATATAACTTAGTATATTCGCCTTTATAAGGTCGCTAGATTTTACAGTGCTGTATAAATCATAAGTTGTTGAACTGTTTCTTTGCTTTACAGTAACTGTTGCTACTTTATCTTTTCCATTAAGTTTCCAAGGATTGATTTCTTCTGTATTAAATACTAATTCAGTTTCTTTAGCGTTTATATCATTATCATAATATTTTATGTCATTATTTAAAACTAGAGGTACATCTATAGTTTTTTCTTTTCCAAAGAATCTAAAAGTTTTGTAAGGAACAGAAATAGTTTCTAAAGTAGAGCCGCTTTTATAGAAAGTTGTCTTTTCAGCAGCATAGCTCCAGTCTATGATTGATTTCATATCATTAAAAGCAGCTGTATCCTGAGCGTCATAAGCAGACTTTAGTACAACTCCCACAAGTGTACGCCCATCTCTTTCATATAAAGCTAAAAGGCATCTTCCTGCTGCAGCAGTATATCCTGTTTTTCCACCTATGCAGCCATCTAGTCCAAGATTTTTATTTCTATTTTCTATTATAGCTATAGTACCAGTAGAAGTTTGAACTGAATCTTTCTTCAAAGCCATAGTTTCTCTAGTCCATGGATTGTCGTAAACAGCTTTTCCAAGAATAGATAAATCATAAGCTGTAGTATAGTGATTGTCATCGTGAAGACCATTTGGTGTTACATAATTTGTATTTTTCATTCCTAAAGCTTTAGCTTTTTCGTTCATCATATTTGCAAAGCCAGAAGCACTTCCAGCTATTGTATCAGCTATAGCATAAGCTTCGTCATTAGCTGAGTACAGAAGAAGAGTCTTCATAGAGTTAGAAGCTGTCATAGAATCACCAACAGTTCTAGGTTTTATATTAAGGTTAAAAGAGTATTCAGGCTGTTTTTTAGCATCTTCAGAATAAGTTATTATGTCACTCTTATCTTTATTTTCAGCAAGTAAAAGTCCGGTCATAAGCTTTGTTATACTTGCTGGATATCTCTGACTGTCAGCATCTTTTGAATATATAATTTCACCAGTCTCGATGTCCATTGTTATAGCAGATTTAGCAATTATATTAGGAGTACTAGTTTCTGCCTTGGCAACGGTGCCAAGTGGTGATAGAATAGTTAAAGCTAATGTTACGGCAATTGATGTTATAAATCGTTTCTTCAAAGTTCATCTCTCCATTTAATATAAAATTTTTGTACATTTATGCTGTTAATTTAATATAAATAAGTATATCATTATTAAATAACAATAACAAGATTTTAGCACAGGAGACTGATTATGAATAAAGAAAAAATAGTGAAAATTTTCAATGGGAAAATAGGAAATAAAATAGGAAAATATAAGATTTATGGAATAATGATACTGATTTATGAAAATCAAGGACAAAGCTATTTGATTTTAGAAAAGAGAGCATTATCCTTAAGAAGTCAGCCTGGTGATATATGCCTTCCAGGTGGAAAGCTGGAACAGGGGGAGACACCTAAAGAAGCAGCATTAAGGGAAACTATGGAGGAACTCAATTTGAAAAGGGAAGAGATAAATTATGTTGGTGAGATGGATTATTTCATAACTCCATATGGCTCTATTTTGTATCCATTTGTAAGTACTATAGATAATTTTCCTAGTGATCCTAGTAAAGATGAGGTTGATGAGCTTATAATGCTTCCAATAGATTTTTTAATCAGTGAAAAACCTTATGAATATAAGATGAATATAGGACCTAGAAATTATGACGACTTCCCATTTGATCTTATAAATGGAGGAAAGGACTATAAATTTTCACAAGGAACCATGCCTCAGTATTTTTATAAGTATGAGAATTATGTCATATGGGGCTTTACTGCTAGAGTTATTAAAGAATTTGCAGACATAATAAAGGAAGAGGTATACTAAGTACAGCTCTTCCTTTTCTTTAAAAACTCTAATTTCGTTTCACTTACTATTATTCCTATGAATACCAATATTGATCCTATGATCATGGAAATAGTGAAGGTTTCTTTCAAAATTAAAACAGACAATAGACTACCGAATACTGATTCGGTACATAGTATTATAGCGGTATGGCTTGAAGATGTATGTTTTTGAGCCATTGTCTGCAAGAGAAATGCTATAAGAGTACTGAAAAGACCTAAGTAAATTAATGAGAAACCACCTCTAAATGTGATATTGATAGGGAATGGTTCATTGAAAACAGCCAAAACAATAGAAAATACTGCTGCAACTCCGAATTGAAGTATAGTAAGTATTATAGGATCTTTCTTTTGAGCAAAGTATCCTACTGCAACTATATGACAGGCAAAGAAAAATGCACATACAAGAGTTAAGGCATCACCAATATTTAAAGTGAAACCGCCTTGAACTGTTAAAAGAGCTATTCCTATAAGAGAAAGTATAGCAGAAGACACTGAGTATATGTCAGGTTTCTTTTTCGAAATAGCCCAATATAAAAATGGGACCATAACTACATTTGTGCCTGTTAAAAATGCTTGAGTAGATGCTTGAGTATATTGAAGACCTATAGTTTGAGTTGCAAAAGCTAAAAATAAAATACTTCCAATTATTAAACCAGCTTTAAGATCATCTTTATTAATCTTTTTTAAATGCTTAAAAAAGATTATAGACATCAATATAAAAGATAATGAAAATCTGATTGCAAGTATATATAGAGGTTTTGCCACCTCTAAAGCTTCCTTTGAAGCTACAAAACCAGCACCCCATACTATTGCAACTATTAGAAGGGCAATGTCTGCGTAAAGTGATTTTTTCTTCAAGTTAAAATTCCCCCTTAGTAAAAAATATACCTTATCTATTTTAAAGGCATTAGAATAGATTTTCAATTGTAGAATTTTAAAAATGTGATAAATAATTATATTTAAAACGTCTACAAATATAAAAGACTAAGTATTTCTTTAAAATTGCAAAAGATGCAAAAATGTAGACGTTTTAAAGACGAGAAAAACATATAATTATTCTAATGACTGTAAGAGTTTAAGCTTTAAATACATTAAGGGTAAGGGGGATGTTCTATGATAGATAACTTTAATATTTCAGATGCAATGACCATAAAATTAGATGATTATTTGCCAGAAATGCCTAAGTTTCAAAAAGGAATAAGAAGAGCTCCAGATAGGGGATTTCATTTGACAAAGGAACAAACTGAAATTGCTTTGAAGAATGCTTTAAGGTATATACCAGAAAAGTATCATGAAGAGATTATACCAGAGTTTCTAGAGGAGCTTACTACAAGAGGAAGAATTTATGGCTATAGATTTAGACCAGAAGGAAGAATTTATGGAAAGCCAATCGATGAATATAAAGGAAACTGTATAGAAGGAAAGGCTTTTCAGGTTATGATAGATAATAACCTAGACTTTGAAGTTGCACTATATCCATATGAACTTGTTACTTATGGAGAAACAGGAAGCGTATGTCAAAATTGGATGCAATACAGGCTTATTAAGAAGTACCTAGAGGTTATGACTAATGATCAAACTTTAGTCCTTGAATCAGGTCATCCACTAGGATTGTTTAAATCAAAACCAGAAGCTCCAAGAGTAATAATAACAAATGCTCTTATGATAGGAATGTTTGACAACATAAGAGATTGGGAGATAGCTGAGGAAATGGGAGTTGCAAACTATGGACAGATGACAGCTGGGGGATGGATGTATATAGGACCTCAAGGTATAGTTCATGGAACTTTCAACACAATTTTAAATGCAGGAAGATTAAAACTTGGCATACCTAATGACGAAGATTTAAAGGGAAGACTATTTGTGACATCAGGTCTTGGCGGAATGAGCGGAGCTCAAGGAAAGGCATGTGAAATAGCCAACGGTGTAGGAATAATAGCAGAAGTAGATAAGTCTAGAATAGATACAAGACTTGAACAAGGATGGATAAGAAAGTGGTCTTCAGATGTAAAAGAGATATTTGAAATTGCAAAGGAATATCTTGAAAAGAAGGAGCCTATGTCAATTGCTTATCACGGAAATATAGTAGATGTTCTTCAATATGCAGTAGACAATAATATCCATATAGATTTACTTTCAGACCAAACTTCATGTCATAATGCATATCAAGGGGGGTATTGTCCGGAAGGCATAAGCTTTAATGAAAGAACAAGACTTTTGGCAGAAGAACCAGAAAAGTTTGTAGAGCTTGTAAATAAGACACTAAGACATCACTTTGACCTTATAAAAACTCTAACATCAAGAGGCGTTTACTTCTTTGATTATGGAAACTCATTTATGAAAGCCATATATGATGCAGGAGTTAAGGAAATTTCAAAGAATGGGGTAGACGAAAAAGACGGATTCATATGGCCATCTTATGTAGAGGACATAATGGGACCACAATTGTTTGACTATGGATATGGACCTTTCAGATGGGTTTGCTTAAGTGGAAAACATGAAGATTTAGTAAGGACAGACCATGCTGCTATGGAATGTATAGACCCGGATAGAAGATATCAAGATAGAGATAATTACAACTGGATAAGGGACGCTGAGAAGAATTCATTAGTAGTTGGAACAGAAGCTAGAATACTTTATCAAGATGCTATAGGAAGAATAAATATAGCACTTAAGTTTAATGAGCTTGTCAGAAAAGGAGAAGTAGGCCCAATTATGATAGGAAGAGACCACCATGATGTATCTGGAACTGATTCTCCATTTAGAGAAACATCAAATATTAAAGATGGAAGTAATGTAATGGCAGATATGGCTGTTCAATGTTATGCTGGAAATGCAGCTAGAGGCATGAGCCTTGTTGCTCTTCATAACGGCGGAGGAGTTGGTATAGGAAAGTCAATAAACGGAGGCTTTGGATTGGTGCTTGATGGAAGCCATAGAATTGATGAAATAATCAAATCAGCTATGTCTTGGGATGTTATGAGTGGAGTTGCCAGACGTTCTTGGGCTAGAAATGAACACTCAATTGAAACAGTAATTGAATTTAACAAAAATAACAAGGGAACAGATCATATAACAATTCCATACGTTGCTGATAATGATGTGGTAAGAAACGCAGTAGAAAAGGTGTTTAAGAAATTTTAAAAGAGTAATAAGTAATGAACTCAAGGGGGAACGTAATGGTAAAAGGGAATATGATAATTAAAAATGCTTCGGAAATAGTAACTTCTATTGGTAAAACAGCAAAATTTGGAGCTGAAATGCAAGAATTAAAGAGGATAGAAAATGGAGCTGTAGTAGTAGAAGAAGGTGTTATAAAAGAAGTTAATAATACTTCTGAGATACTTAAAAAATATGACGAATCAAAGTATGAAGTTATTGATGCTGGGGGAAAATCAATACTTCCAGGCTTTGTTGATTCACACACTCACTTTATATTTGGGGGGTATAGAGAAGAAGAATTTTCATGGAGGCTTCGCGGAGATAGTTACATGGACATAATGAATCGTGGTGGCGGAATAGTAAATACTGTGAGGGATACCAGAAATGCTTCTAAAGAGTGTTTGTTTGAATTAGGGAAAAAGCGACTTGATTCTATGCTTGAATTTGGGGTTACTACCGTAGAGGGAAAGAGCGGATATGGACTGGATTACAGAACTGAGCTTAAACAATTGGAGGTTATGAAAGAGCTTGATTGTGAACATGCTATCGATATAGTAAGGACATTTTTGGGCGCACATGCTGTGCCAAATGAGTATAAAGGTAGCACAGACATGTATATAGAATTCTTAATTAATGAAGTTCTTCCAGTTGTAGCAAAGAAGAATTTGGCAGAGTTTTGCGATGTATTCTGTGAAGAAGGGGTATTTTCTATAGAAGAATCAAGAAAACTATTGCTAAAAGCAAAGGAATTTGGAATGAAGCTTAAACTTCATGCTGATGAGATTGTAGAACTTGGAGGATCAGAGCTTGCATCAGAACTTAAGGCTGTATCAGCAGATCATCTTCTACATGCTTCGGATAAAGGGATAGAGGATATGGCTAAGAATAGAGTAGTAAGTACACTGCTTCCAACAACTGCATTTTGTCTTAAAGAACCATTTGCTCGTGCTAGGTACATGATTGACAATGGCTGTGCTGTAGCATTGGCAACGGATTTTAATCCTGGAAGTGGATTTACAAATTCAATACCATTAATGTTTGCATTAGCATCAATTTATATGAATATGACTATAGAAGAAACAATAGTAGCTATGACATTGAATGGAGCAGCTGCTGTAGGAAGAGCCGATAGTATAGGAACTATAGAGCCAGGCAAAAAAGGTGATATGATCATATTAGATTATAATTCATATAAATTTCTTCCATATCATACAGGTGTTAATATTGTTGGGAAAGTCATAAAGAATGGGGTATTAGTTCATCAAAAACAAAATTTTTAGGCTTTGTTAGACCTAATTATTGATTTATGACTTTATAATAAGGAGAGTTCAGTATGAACTCTCCTTATTGTTTACAAAGGTATGAGTAATTTAATAGCTGTTCTAACTTAATTTGTATGGATTTTTCTTTTTTATGAAGCAATAAAACATAAATATGTCTCAAGTGATTATACAATAACTTTCCATGATTTATAAAATTAAGTTATATAGTGAGAGTATTGACAAAACCTATATCATTTAATTATATATTATTATAAGATATATTATTAAATGATATAGGAGAATTATTATGGCACGAAAGAAATCTTTAGAGGAAGATCAATTAACTGATACGAATTACTATATTTTATTGTCCTTAACAGAACCAATTCATGGTTATGGAATAATGCATAAAGTAAAAGAAATATCAGAAGGAACATTTGATATAGGTCCTGCTAGTCTCTATACTTCGCTAAAAAAAATGCTTGATGCAGGGCTTATAGTATTGCAGATTAATGAGAATAAGGATAAAAAAATATATGGACTTACAGAGAAAGGAAAAGCATTTTTGCTTAAGGATTTTGAAAGACGTAAACAAATTGTTTATCATGGGAAGTTAATTTTGGAGGGGAAAAATTATGGGAAAGTATAAAACTATGCTTAATGAAGGATGGGACATTTCTAAAAATAAAATGCTTAGAAAACTTTCTAACTATGCAAAAGAAGGATGGATCTTGGAATCTATGTCCACATTAAAATTTAATCTTATAAAGGGGGAACCTAAGGATTTAATATATTCAATGGATTATCAACCAGAAGTGGAGGATATTAATGAATATTTAGAAATTTTTAAAATGGAAGGTTGGGCCTTTGTCTGTGAGGACCAGGGATTTAGAATCTTTTCAGCTGCACCAGGAAGCAAACCTATTTATACGGACACAACTGCTTTAGATGAAAGCAGAAAAATTAGAATGAAATATGCAGCTATAATTTTAGCTATAAGTTTAATAACTATAGGTGTGTTGATTATCATTACTAAGAATTTTTCAGGAAGCTTTATTAAGAGTATATGTTTTCTGATACTTTTAGTGGCTTCAGCTACATTAGGATGGTCTTCTGTATGGATTTTTGGTCTTTTATTTAGGAAAAACAAATAAAAATATTTAGATAAAAAAAGAATTTAGATTAAAAAAGCTATATAATAATATTATAGTTAATTATGAAATTCTATAATAAGAATTAGATTTATTAGGAGGTTAACATTTGAACAAAAGTGTAACATCTAAAGAGGAATTGCTTAAGGCAGCTAAAGACATAGCCTATAATGAAGGAATTGATAAGATTAACATAAGGAATGTAGCGAAAAGGTGTAATGTATCTATAGGAGCTATATATAATTATTTTCCTACAAAAGCTGATTTAGTTTTATCTGTTGTTGAAGATTTTTGGAACTACACATGGATTCAAAAAGATTCTTATGCTAAGGATGATGAAAAGTTTACTGTATTTTTTGAAAGATATTTTAAAACTTTATTAAAAAGGCTTTTCCAATTTGAAAATGATTGGCTTGCTAAGATTTCTATGTTAAGTGTTCAGGAAAAGGAAAAGGGAAGACAGCTTGAAGCGAAATGCTTTGAACATATAAAGCATCATCTTTTCGACGGTATAGAAAAAGATAGATTTATACACAATGATTTATGGAATGATGATTTTACCAAAGATGATTTTGTAGATTTTGTATTTCTTAATATGATGTCTATGCTTAGATATGGCAAAAAAGAATGCAAATTTTTTCTTGCAATTTTAGAAAAAATTTTGTATTATTAAAATAATCCGTAGACAGCGGATTATTTTTAAAAACCAAAGTGAACGATGTTCATTTTGATTTTTAAAGAAGGAAGGGATAGAAAAATCAGTAGATATTAGATAAATTATTTTAGGAGGTTTTATTATGAGAATTGGAGAAAGTATTTTTGACATTTTGTATCTTATTACAGTTATTTATCTTGGAATAACTATGATTAAAAAATCAAATGGAAATAGTCAGTTTAAACTTTTTGGAGTTATGGCAGTAGTCTTAGGATGTGGTGATGCTTTCCATTTAGTACCTCGTGTTTATGCTATGTGGACTACAGGAATGGAAGCTAATGCAGCTGCACTGGGCTTTGGACAAGCGGTTACATCTATAACTATGACAATATTCTATGTAATTTTATATCATGTTTGGAAAAAGCGTTATAATGTGAAAGAAAGTAAAGGTCTTTCTTATACAGTATATGGACTTGCAGCACTAAGAATAATCCTTTGCTTATTCCCACAAAATGATTGGCTTAGTTATGATGCACCTTTATCATGGGGTATATATAGAAACATTCCATTTGCATTACTTGGACTTTTAATAATAGTTCTATTTTATAAAAAGGCAAGAGAATTTAAAGATTCAGAATTTCGCTTTATGTGGCTTGCAATAGTAATCAGTTTTGCATGTTATGCACCAGTAGTTGTATTTGCAAAAACAATACCACCAGTAGGAGCGCTTATGATTCCTAAAACCTGTGCTTATGTATGGGTTGTATGGATGGGATATGTAGCAATGAAGAATAAACTTAATTCTTAGATAAGAAGTCACCTACTTTCTTTACAGAAAGTTTGGTGATTTTTTATTTTGTATATTAACAATAAATAAGAGGAGTGTGCTTAAACAGAAAGAATATATTATATATACGTAGAAAGTTGGAAAGGGGTAAATTTAAATTAGGTGGGATAGTATGAAGAAAATTTTAATGTCTAGGGGAGCAAAAAAGATTGTAGATGTATGTGTTGGAGTAAAACCTTGTGAGACAGTATCAATAATAACAGAACCATTAAAGATTACTATTGCAGAAACAATAGCATCAGCAGTATATGAGGCAGGAGCTGAGCCAGTAATAACTGTTATGATGCCAAGAGAGATAGATAGTACGGAACCACCCAAATGTATTGCAGAAATGATGAAAGCAAGTGATGCATTTATATCCGTTGTTGGTAAATCAATAACCCATACTAACGCTGTAAAAGATGCAATAAAAAATGGATCAAGAGGGGTGGTTTTAACACAGTTTAGCGAAGAAATGCTTATTCATGGAGGATTAGAAGCAGATTTTAAATCTATAGCTCCAGTATGTAAAACTATGGCTGATAAGCTTGCAAATTCAAATGAAGTAGTGCTTACTACAGCTAATGGAACCAACTTAAGATATTCTGCTTTGGGCAGGAGAGGAAATGCTTTATATTGTATGGTTGAAAAAGGGCAATTTTCAACGGTTCCAACAGTAGAAGCAAATGTTTCACCTCTAGAAGGTACGGCTAATGGGATAGTAATAGCAAATGGTAGCATACCTTACCTTGGAATAGGAGTGCTGGATGAACCAGTTAAATTAACAATAGAGAATGGATTTATAACTTCAATTTTAGGAGGAAAACAAGCAAAAATTCTTGAGGAAGATTTGAAAAGCAAGAATGATCCTAATGTATACAATATTGCAGAAATGGGTGTTGGACTAAACCCATGTTGCAAATTTGTGGGTTTTATGCTAGAAGATGAAGGTGTTTATGGATCAGTCCATATAGGAATAGGAACGAGCATAACTTTAGGAGGAACAGTTAAAGCTTCATGCCACTATGATTTGATAATGAGAGATGCAACTATAGTAGCGGATGGAGAATTATTAATGGAGTCTGGAAAAGTAAAATTCTAAAATTACTTAAAAGTGAGAAAGCCCTGAGCAGTAAAAAGTTTACTCAGGGCTTTTATAATTTTATTTTACCTGTTCTTCAATGCTAGATTTATTCTTAAATATGCGTATAATACTTCTTATAAACATTATTATAAGAAGACCAACTCCAACATATCCGTTGATTACATAAACTATATTTATAAGTTTTGCAAATGGAAGTAATAAACCTATTATTGTACCAATTACTACTAAAACTGCTGTTAATATTTTAAAGTTTTTGCTTTCATCTTTGGTAAACCTTGAAGAAACATTCCAAAGTAGTGGTACAGAAGTTGTATATATACCTGCCATAATTATTATAGCAAAAACCGTTGCTAGAACTGGATGTATATTTCTAGCTAAATGAAGCATAGGTATTTGACTTCCTGCTACAGTATTTATACAAGAAAGAAGTCCTAAAGCCACAACAATTACTGCTATTGAGAATGAAGTTGCGCCAAGTGCTCCGCCTATAGCAGCTTCTTTTTTATTTTGTGCTTGAGTTCCCATGGCAGCTAAGAAACCAGCAAGCCATAGCATGCAGAATCCAACGTAAGAGAAGGCTGCAAATATCCAATTAGTAGAAGCTTTTATTAAAGTGCCTTGAGAGTCGAGAGATTTTAAAGAGTTGTCTACTATAGAAGGAGATAAATTACTGAAATTTTGAAATATTGCGACTAATCCAAGTAGTATAGAGATTATTACGATGACAGGACCGATTTTGCCTATTATATCTACAATTTTATTTAACCCCATAATAACAGTAATTAGGGCTAAAACAGCCATCAAAATCCCGCCTATATATACAGATAGACCATAATGTTGATTTAAGGTAGCACCTGCACCAGAAATCATTACAGTAAAGGATAAAAAGCAAAAGAAAGTAGAGAAATAATCAAAGAAGGTTCCAAGCTTGTTGCCACAGTAATATCTATAGATATCACTGCCTTTATCAAAGTTTTCTCTTTGACCTACAGTTAAAAAGCTAACACCTACGTAAGTTAAAAGAAGCAAGGTCAGAATGGCGCCTAAAACGCCTAAGTATCCATAAGACGCGAAATACTGAAGAACTTCTTGACCAGTAGCAAAACCTGAGCCTATCAAAAAGGCGGTAAATGCTCCAGCAAATTTAATGACAGTTTTTAAACTAACATCATGTTTACTCATAAATAGCTCCTTTCAAAATTGATAGTATCTCTATCAATTCGCTTAATACATTACGATTCTATGAGGGTGAATCTCTGTATTAAAAGAGTATTTATATAACTAATGTAACAACGTTTACAGTTAATGTCAATAAAATCTTTTAGACATTTATCGTCGTATATTATATAGATTAATCTTATTAAATAGCTGCCTAGAACTTATTTGTAGTTCCTTGGAGGCTTTTGTTACGTTCCAGCCGCATTTTTCTAGTACCCATATTAAATAATCTTTTTCACAAAGTCTTTGATATTCTTTGAAAGGTATTATCTTTGAAAATTTTTCTTTGGAAGGTGAGTATTTTGTATCATCGCTATCTATTAAAGGTCGTTTTATGGATTTTATTATAGGTATTCCATCTTTTGTTATAACACCATCTTCAGATAATACTACCATTCTATCGATTATACTTTTTAATTCTCTAATATTCCCTGGATAATCATATTCATATAAAAAGTTATGAGCTTCTTTGGAAATACTTTTTATTGTTATATTATTTTCTTCTTGAGATGATTTTAAAAAGAAATTTATAAGGTCCTCTAAGTCCTCTGATCTTTCTCTGAGAGGTGGAACTTCTATTACGATAGTACTAACTCTATAGAGAAAGTCTTCTCTGTACTCTTTGTCCTGAACGGCTTGTATCAAATTTCTGTTTGTAGCACTTAAAAGACGAAAGTCAACTAGATTTTCGATATTACTTCCTATCCTTGAAATGCTTTTGCTTTCTAGGACTCTAAGAAGTTTAATCTGAGTTGGAAGATCAATATCACCAATTTCATCTAAAAATAGGGTTCCCTGATTAGAAGTTTCAATCTTACCGGCTTTTGACTTATTAGCACCAGTGAAAGCTCCTGGCTCATATCCGAAAAGTTCAGATTCTAAAAGACTAGATACATATGAACTACAATTTATTGCAACAAATTTTTTATTTTTTCTATTGCTACAGGCATGGATATATTTTGCTGCAATTTCTTTCCCGGAACCTGACTCGCCAAGAAGAAGGATATTAGCCTTTGATTTTGCTACCTTTTCGCAGGCATTTAGCATTTTAATATATTTAGGACTTTTACTGTTTAATTTATATTTTTCTAAAAAAGATGATTTGAAAGTCATGAAGCACCCTCCTTGAATATCTATATATTTCCAATATATATGAAATAAATTTCATTGTAAAGAAGTTTATTTCATAGTTTTTAATAAGTTTTCTTAAAATAGAAAAATAAAAAAAGTATATTCATCAATAGAACATAGATGTACTATAGGAATTTTTGATAAATACATATTTTGGCACGAATATTGCTAAGTTTATTTATATACGAAATATGAGGGTGAATTTAGAAAATGTTTTAGAAAAATCATAAGTACACATGAAAATCTAAATTACTATAAGGAGGTGCTAGAAATAGAACATATAGAAAAACTTTGTCTTATAACAAATAACTATGATGCATATGAAAAATACAAAGATATGATAAATGTTGAATTTAAAGATGACAGCTATATAAACACAATGTATGCAATAAGAGATAAGATTCATTTAGGATATGTATTATTAACTCATCCTATGGCAGGAAGTTTAAAACCAAATCAAACCCCTTATAAATCAGTACTGCTTGTGAAAGCAGAGAAGATAGATTATGAAAGTATAGCATTAATAGAAAATGCTATAGAAAGTAGTTTGAAATTTTTAAAGCAAAGAAAACTTCCTAATTGGTCAGAAAAATGTCTTAAGGATTTTAGAACTTTAGATTTATCGTTTATAGACGGCGCTTTTTTAAGACAGCACTCAATTATTTTTTAATTATTAATATAAAAAAATCATTACTATATCAAAAGGAGAGATGATTATGAAGTTAGAGTTAGGTAAAATTAAGATCTCTGATGTTCAATTTGGAGCAGAGACAAAGGTTGAAAATGGCACGCTTTTTGTAAATAAGCAGAAAATTATTGATCTTGTTTTAGAAGATGAAAGGCTTATAAAAGCTGATGTTGAGCTTGCTAGACCTGGTGAATCTGTACGTATTGCTCCTGTTAAAGATGTAATAGAGCCAAGAGTAAAGGTGTCAGGAGATGGTGGAATCTTCCCAGGAATATTAGACAAAGTTAAGACTGTTGGTTCAGGAAGAACTCACGCATTAGTTGGGGCTACAGTAATAACCTGTGGAAAGATAGTTGGCTTTCAAGAGGGACTTATAGATATGAGTGGGCCTACTGCAAAATATACACCTTTTTCTCAAACTAATAATGTATGCGTGGTTATAGAAGGAAGAGCAGATTTAGATACACATGCTTATGAAGAAGCAGGCAGAATGGCAGGATTAAAAGTAGCAAAATATGTAGGAGAAGCAGGAAGAAATGTTGAACCGGATGAAATCGTTACCTATGAAACAAAGCCTCTATTAGACCAAATTAAGGAGTATCCTGATCTTCCAAAGATAGGATATGTTCATATGCTTCAATCTCAAGGTTTATTACATGATACTTACTATTATGGTGTAGATGCAAAGGTTATGCTTCCTACATTTATGTATCCAACAGAAATAATGGATGGAGCTATAGTAAGCGGTAACTGCGTTGCCCCTTGTGATAAGGTTACAACCTTCCATCACTTCAATAATCCAGTTATTGAAGATTTATATAAGAGACATGGAAAGGATCTTAACTTCATAGGAGTCATACTTACAAATGAAAACGTTTGGCTTATGGACAAGGAACGTTCTTCAGATATGACTGCTAAACTTTGCAGACATTTAGGATTGGATGGAGTTATAGTTACTGAAGAGGGCTATGGAAATCCAGATACAGATTTAATGATGAATTGTAAAAAGGTTTCTAGGGAAGGTGTTAATGTAGTCCTTATAACTGATGAATTCCCAGGAAGAGATGGTAAATCTCAATCTGTAGCAGATACTGTAGAAGAAGCAGATGCAGTGGTTTCTTGTGGAAATGGTAATATTATAGAGTATTTTCCACCAATGGACAAGATTATAGGTACTCTTGATTATATTGAAACTATGATAGGTGGTTATGAAGGAAGTCTTAAGGAAGATGGAAGTATAGAGGCTGAAATTCAAATAATCATAGCTTCAACAATAGCAAACGGATACAATAAACTTGCAGCGCAAGGGTTTTAATAGGAGGTTATTATGAGTAAATATAAGGTAGTTCAATATATTAATCAATTCTTTGCTCAAATAGGTGGAGAGGAAAAAGCAGATGTCCCTCCACAAGTTGTTAAAGGAATAGTTGGTCCAGGAAATTTATTGGCAGCTAACTTAGGACCTGACTATGAAATAGTTGCAACTGTAATATGTGGAGACTCATATTTTGGAGATAATTTAGAAAAAGCAAAAGCTGAATTAATAGAAATGATAAAAGATAATAATCCTGATTTATTTGTAGCTGGACCTGCATTTAATGCTGGAAGATATGGTGTTGCTTGTGGAACTATGGCTAAGATGGTTTTAGATGAACTTAACATCCCTGTTATAACTGGAATGTATAAAGAAAATCCTGGTGTTGATATGTTCAAGAAGGATTTGTATATAGTAGAAACAGAAATATCAGCCGCAAAGATGAAAAATGCTATGGAAAAGATAGCTGTTCTTGCAAAGAAGATGATAAACAAAGAAGAAATAGGATCTCCAGCTGCTGAAGGTTATATTGAAAGAGATATAAGAGTTAACTATTTCAATGAAAGAAGAGGTTCTGAGCGTGCAGTTGAAATGCTTCTTAAGAAAATTAAAAAGGAAGAATTTAAGACAGAGTATCCAATGCCTGTATTTGATAGGGTTGATCCACTTCCAGCAATAAAAGATATATCAAAAGTTAAAGTTGCTGTAGTTACATCTGGAGGAATAGTACCTCAAGGAAACCCAGATAGAATAGAATCTTCAAGTGCAACAAAGTATGGCATTTATGATATCACAGGAATGAATTCCATGAGCAAAAAAGATTTCATGACAATCCATGGGGGGTATGATAGAGCTTTTGTTACAGAAAATCCTAATCTTGTAATTCCTCTTGATGTATTAAGAGATCTTGAACGTGAAGGCGTCATAGGAGAACTATGCAATTACTTTGTATCAACTACTGGTACTGGAACTTCTGTAGGAAATGCTAAGGGATTTGGAGAAGAATTCAGTAAAAAATTAGTAGCAGATGGGGTAGGAGCTGTATTATTGGTTTCTACATGAGGAACTTGTACACGTTGCGGTGCAACAATGGTAAAAGAAGTTGAAAGAGCAGGAATACCTGTAGTTCATATGGCTACTATAGTTCCTATTTCATTAACAATTGGAGCAAATAGAATAGTTCCAGGTATAAGTATACCTCATCCTCTTGGAAATCCTAATCTTCCAGAGGAAGGAAGCAAGAAACTAAGAAGACAATTAGTTGAAAGAGCACTTAAAGCATTACAAACTGACATAACAGAACAAACAGTTTTTGAAAAGTAGTATAACAGTATTCCATAATCAATAGGAGTTCTGTGGAGGCTGCCAGAAATGCTTATCATTGAATAAGAGATTTCTGGTAACCTTTCAGAACTCTATTTTATTTATCCTTTAAAGGCATCCTATATTCTTCTCTTTGAGGCCAAAATAGTTTGAAAGCAAGCTTTTCCATATCTCTCTTTTGTTTATAGCTCACTCTAAGGGTTATATTTGAAGGTATATCTATCATTTCAGGCACATCTTTTAAAAGAGTATTTATCTTTACATTATCTTTTAGATTTCCTGCCATACTTATTAAATCTGAAAGAAGAATTTCACACTGGCCTGTAGAATCCTCTAGAATTTCAAATTTTTCTTCTTTATTTGCGTATTCATAAGAATCTCCAGATGAAATCCAATTCATGAGAGCAGTTTTGCTAAATCTCCACTCTCTGCCTATCTTTCTAGCAGGTATATGTTCTTCACGTAATAATTTTATAAGAGTTCTCTCGCTAACGCTTAAGAAATCACAAGCTTGCTCTAAGTTTAAAATATCACTATTCATAAGGAACCTCCAATTTATCTAATTAAAAAAATCTTCTGATGATATAAGTAAAATTATATATTAATTAATAGAGGTGGTCAATTTTAAAATGTAAAACTTTGATGTTTAACATTAATTAATTGTATTTTAATATATTAATAATTGAATATAGTGTAAAAAAGCAGTAATATTGATTTTAAGGATTAGCTTAAAAATAATATAAGGAGGAAAGAAATTATAATGTCAGCTTTAAAGGTAGAGCCTATGAAAAATTCTGATAATATAATAAATTACTGGAAGAAGGAAAAGCTTGCAGTAGCATGCATAGTTATTTTTGGATTATCTTTTAATACATCAATTGTATTAGGACCAATATATCAAGGAAAGCTTATAGACTCCATTGTAGGAGGAAAAGATTTAAAATCTGTCCTAAATGTTGCGGCAGTCTATGTGGCGATTATTGGAACTATTCAATTATTGAGGTATTTTAAAAGATTTTACATAAGAAGGTTTGCAAATAGTACAAGTGCCACCATGCGACTTATGATATACAATAATATAATTCACAAGTCGTCAAAAGAATTAGATGATGAAAATTTAGGAAATCTTATGACTAGGTCTATATCAGATGTAGACCTTTGTGTAGAAGGTATGAGAAAGTTTACTACAGAAGTTTTTGACACAGGTATACTTATGATATCTTATTTGGTGTCCATGCTATTTTACGATGTAAGGATAACAATTAGGGCAGTTATTTTTATACCCATAGCAATGTTTTTAGCTGAAAAACTAAAGGGAATCATATATAAATATTCAGCAGATTTTCGTAAAAAGAGTAGTGAAATTACTGATCTTACTTATGACATAATTGAAAATTCAATGTTATATCGTGTAAGCGGCATGGAAGTAAAAAATAGAGGAAAATACTGTGATGAACTTCAAGATTTACAAATAAAAGCCGTAAAGGCAAATATCCTAGAGAATTCTATGCAGCCTATATATAATATCATAGCCATGATAGGGGTAGTTATAGTTATATATCTTGGTGGAATAAAAGTTATAGAAGGCGGATGGACTGTAGGGGAATTTTCTACTTATATAGCTATGTTTACAGCTATGGGAGTCAAAGCAAGCAAGGCAGCAAAGCTTTTTAACTCAGTTCAGAAGTCTCAGGTTTCATGGAAGAGAATTAAACCTTATTTAAATGAGTATAAAAAGAAAGATATGATAGATCACATAAGAGAGGAAAACATAATACTTAAAGTAGAAAAATTAAGTTTTAGATATAGTAAAGAAAAAGAAGCCATAGTAAGAGATATTAGTTTTGAGGGAAAATCTGGAGAAATAATAGGTATTACAGGACCCATAGGATCTGGAAAGTCTACTCTTATATCAGCTTTGCTTGGATTATATCCTTATTCAGGTAGCATAAAGATAAATGACAAAGAGCTTAATGATTATTCAGAATATGAGAGAAGCGAGATGATATCTTATTTAGGACATAATCCACAGCTTCTTTCTGATAGTATATATAACAACATAACTTTAGGAGAAGACAAAATTATAACAGATGTTCTTGAGGATGTATGCTTTCATAAAGATTTGTCATTAATGATTCATGGAAAAGATACTTTGGTTGGAAATAGTGGTGTAAGGCTTAGTGGAGGACAGCAATCTAGAATAGCTCTTGCTAGAGCCCTTTTAAAGAAGAATAAGATTATTATTTTAGATGATCCATTTTCTGCCGTTGATATGAAGACAGAGGATGAAATTATTAATAACCTAAAGAATAACTATAAAGATAGTTTAATAATCTTAGCATCTCATAGGCTAGCAGTATTTAATAAAATCGATAAGATAATATTATTAAATAGTGACAAGACTGCGGAGTACGGAACTCACGAAGAAATGTTAGGGAAATCACGTGTTTATGAGACTATTTATAATTTGCAATGTATGGAGGAGGGAAGGAAAGATGAAAGCTAGTTTGATAAAATCATCAGCAATTAAAGTGTTCAAGGATAATGTTGGATTAACTATAATATTAGCATTTGCTATACTTGCTGTAGTAATAGCATCACTTATTCCTCCTCAAATTTTAAAATATATAATAGATTATAATCTTGTTCCTAAAAATAGAGAAAAACTTTTAATAATGGCTATGTCATATATTCTTGTGCTTCTACTTATTGGAGTATTTGATTTTTTGAAGGAAGCTTTTATTACTATATTAGGACAAAAAATTACCAAGGAAATAAGAATTGAAATGATATATAAACTTGAAAGGCTGAACTTCTCTTTTTTTTCTAGTAATGGCTCTGGTGCAGTAGTTTCAAGGTTTACAAATGATATTGAAGCAATCAATTCTCTATTTACAAGTGGAATAATAAGCATGATAGTAGATTGTTTTAAAATTATAGGGATAATCGCATCAATATGTATGTTTAGTATAAAACTTGGCATTTTAACGTTGATATTATTACCTATAATTTATGGTATAACAAGAATCTTTCAGAAAAAAATGCTTAAAGCTCAAATTGAGAATCGAGTGTTAGTAGGGAAAGTAAACAATCATATTTCAGAGAGTTTGAAAAACATTCAGATGATTAAAGTATATAACAAGGAAGATTACATGGAAAAGAATTATACTGAATATCTTCTTGATAATTATAAAACCATTGAAAAGGTAAACTTCTATGATTCCGTATTTTCACCAATAATACAGATAACAAGAGCAATAGTTATTGCATTAATTGTGATTTTATCCTCTAAGCAGCTTAATTATTTAGGTATATCTTTGGGTATGGTTGCGGCATCTATTGAATTAATATCTAATTTGTTTTCACCCATAGAAAACTTAGGAATGGAACTTCAAAACATACAACAGGCAGTGTCTGGAATTAAAAGAGTAGACGAGTTTTACAATGAGCCGGAAGATGATGGTAAGAAAGATGAACTTCAATCAGAGAGCATAATTCCAAATAGAGGTGATATTAAAATAAGTTTTAATAATGTAACATTCAAATATGATGAAGATACAGAAGTATTAGAAAATGTAAATCTAACTATCGATACAAATGAAAAGGTCACTTTTGTAGGGAGAACTGGTGTTGGAAAATCTACATTATTTAAGCTTATCATGGGAATTTTAAAACCATCTGAAGGCAGTATAACTATAAATGATATTGATGTCTATGATATACCAAATGTAGAAAAACGAAAAATATTTGGGTATGTGGATCAAAGTTTTCACATGATAAAGGGTACTGTAATGGATCAAATCACTATTCAGGATGATAATATCACCCAAGAACAAGTGATGCATGCTTTAGATTTCGTTGGTATTAAGGAATATGTAGATTCATTAGAAAATGGAGTTTATACCGAAATTGTTGGTGACAATATTTTTTCTCAAGGACAGAAACAGCTTCTATCAATAGCAAGGGCAATAGTAATGAATCCTCCAATTCTTCTTTTAGATGAAATTACAGCAAATCTAGATTCGTTAACTGAAAAGAACGTAGTAAATGTTCTATCTAAAGCTAGTAAAGATCATACAATATTATCTATATCTCATAGATTATCATCTATTGTTGCAAGTGATATTATTGTGATTTTAGATAATGGAAAAATTAAAAATTCTGGTTCTCCCGAGATGCTTTTACAAAATGATGATTGGTATCGCAGTCATATTGCATTAGAAAGATTAACTTGGAGTTAAAAGATTAAAAAACTTCTGCTGTTTCATGTGACCTCCATAAGTTAGAACCAAAAATCTAACTTATGGAGGTCAGTTCAGTTTTAAATAACAGCAGAAGTTTTTATCATATTAAACAAAAAAACTTGACTCTATAGTAGGTATAGAGTTTATTATAAAAAATAGCGTAAAAAAATCATTGCAGGAGGTAAATATGATAAAAGAATTTTTCAAATATGCAGTACCATCGGCACTTGCTATGTTTATTTCATCACTTTATACGGTAATAGATGGAATATTTGTGGGACAAGGAGTAGGAGATACAGCTTTAGCATCAGTAAATATAGTACTACCATTTACAGTTATGTTATTTGGACTAGCTTCCATGTTTGCAATTGGAGGAGGAGCATTAGTTTCTAAAAATATAGGAGCTAAAAATATAGATAGAGCGGTAAACATTTTTAGACAGGTGTTTAAATTTCTTTTGATAATCAGTGGAATAATAAGTATCATATGTATAGTGTTTACAGAACAGATAGTGACAGTGCTTGGAGCGACAGAAACTTTAAAAGAATTATCAGTTCAGTATTTGAGATTCTACGCTATATTCTGTATTCCAAACTTAATTGGTATAGTTTTAAGCAGCTTTGTTAGAAATGATGGAAGACCAAAGCTTGCAATGGTATCGACTATAGCGGGAGCAATAACAAATATAATATTAGATTATGTATTTATATTTAACTTAGGACTAGGAATAAAGGGAGCAGCTATAGCTACAGGACTAGGACAAATAATAACAGTTGGAATATTATTACCTCATTTCATAATGAAAAAAGGATATTTAACATTCGGAAATGTAAAGATAAATAGAAATGATCTTAAAGAGTTTTCATTAATAGGGTTTCCTTCTTTCTTTGCACAAGCAAGCTATTCTTTGATGGTGCTTATACACAATATAGTGTTAGTTAAGTTTATCGGGGAAATGGGAATTTCAGCTTATAGTATAATAAATTATATAACAACTAATACTTATATGGTTCTATATGGATTAACTTTAGGGGTACAGCCTCTTATAAGTTATAACTACGGTAGAAAAGATGGACATAAGATGCTTAAATTCTTTAATATAACATGTGTCTCTTCTTTGACAGTAAGTGTAGCCTTTATACTTATAAGTTTCTTATTTGGAAAGAGCCTTATAGGGATATTCACACAGGACCCTGTAATCTTAAATCTTGCATATACAGCACTTAGAATAGCAAGTGTAAGCTATATTGTAGTTGGATTAAACTTAAATACTTTAGTTTATTTTCAAGCTATAGAAAGACCAAAGTACTCTAATTTAAGCTGTCTTTTAAGATCCGCTATATATCTTCCAATATGTCTTCTTGTCCTTTATAAGATATTTGGAAATAACGGAATATGGGCAGGTACAATAGCATCAGAAAGCCTTACGTTTATAACAATAAGCATAATATCAAATATAAAAACTTCTACTAAAGAGGCAATCGCTGCCTAGAGGTAAAGAGCTATGTCTGCAACACAGACATGGCTTTTTTTTATACTATATTTAGGTTAAAATAACTATCATGGAGGTGAGAAAAATGAATACTAAATTTTCCATTGGGGAAGTTGCAAAGCTTCATAATATTTCAGTCCAAACTTTAAGACATTATGACAAGATAGGTCTTTTAAAACCAGCATATGTAAATGAAAGCAGCAATTATAGATATTATTCGGTAAAACATTTCATAATGATTGACTTTATAAAGCAGTGTAAAGCTATGGGCTTGTCGTTAGATGAAATAAAAATTCTTATAGATAATTATACTTCTATAGATTCGATTTTAGATGTAATAACAAAGCAGAAAGAGATGATAGAGGAAAAGATATCAGAACTTCAAAATATAAAAAGCAATATATTTTTTCTAGAGGATAGAATTCAAACTATTATGAAAGAGGGGACTAATAAAGTTTTTATTAAGCATATTCAAGAAAAGAAATTCATAAAATACGACAATACAAAACGGTATACAGAAGAATTTGAAATTAATTTAAGTAGAATCTTATCATCAATAGAGCAAAAAAGAGGATGTTATAATAAAGAACTTGCATTTTTAACTTCTTATGAAGATTTTAGAAAAAATAATAATCTTGAATACCATACTATGATGATAAATATAAATGATACATCCATTGTTGGGGATAATGAAATCATCACATTTAAAGAAGGAGAATATTTAACCATAAATTTTGATGATGATTACAAAGATACAAGTAAGTATTATAAAAAAATACTACAATACATTGATGAACATAATATTAATGTTACAGAAGACTTTTATGAGATATATGTAATGACAAGAGTAGGTACAGAAGGCAAAGAAAAATCTCTGGGACAAATACAGATAAGGATAGATCAATAATACAATAGTTGAACGTAACATAAATCTTAATAAAATCATATAATAATTACAAAAAATACTTAAACAAAATATATATAAGTAATGTTTTGGATAGTATTATAAAGTTTTAAGAGGTTATTATAATGAGTACAGGTTCAAAGCTATCTCCAGAACAAATAAGGAAATTAGAAGATCAGTTAAATACTATAATTGAATCTCAGAAATATTTGCTATATCTTACAGCCTCTACACTGATATCTTACAATAATTTAGAAATACAAAAACAGCAGATTATTGATAGTTTAAATAATGTAAATACTACAGGAAATAGTTCTGACATAGAAGATTATATATTTCAGATGAGAATGATATCAAGTGCTTTAGTTATTGAAGCTCTGACATTTTATTTTAATTTATCAAAACAAATTAGTGAAACTGATACAGATAATGCTATAGAAAATAATTCAAATAAAGTGAATCATTTTTTAGATGGACTTGCATTATTCATAATTTATGAAAGGGCAATAGACAATATCATTACTTATAAGAATAGGGTTATAAACCCTGAAGATATAGACTTAACTTAATATATTTATTTAAGCTGGTTAATGATTTATTATGCATTAACCAGCTTTTTATTTTAGAACTAAATATTAAAAATGCTAAAGAAATAAAGAATAAGTAAAAATATTTACAAGAATTGGGAAAGATGAAATTATTTATGGGAAATACGCTTTACTTTCATCTCCATCTCTTCTTGCACTTTTACCACTATTAGTATATTTAATTATGGTATTTAGAAACAAATCAAATTTAGCAGGACTAATGGTAGGAGTAATAGTTGCAGCAATTTTAATCGGACAGGGACTTGCAGGTTTATCAAAAATAATTGATAATTCATTAGGTTCATTCCTAGTAATTATTGGAATAATAATAATGTTTGGAAGTGGACTTGGATATTTAATGAACAAAACTAAAGTAAGCCATACTATGGTTTATTGGATAGTAAAAGGTATAGGAGTAAATAGGTGTTGAAGTTTATGAAATAACCGAAGATATGATAGATATAAATAAAATAATCATAACACCAGAGCAAAAATGTACAACTATATTATTTTTAATAGCTTTTGTACTTTTAGTAGGATTTGGTGTTGTAACAAAACAAGAACAAATTATGCTATAATAGTAATGCTTATATTATCTATAATACTTACTATAAGCAGCTGCTGTTGCAGAGATAACAATAGTTCACAAGATGTTTATCGATTTAGTTACATCTGTTGGGCTTCCAATGGTAGTATGGGCAATCGCAATCTTAGCAGCTACAAGAATCACCGGATCACTATATCCAACAGCAAATTTAGCAGGTCAGCTAGGAATTGCCAGATGCAATAATATGAAAGAAGTTTTGAAGGCATGCTGGATAGGTACTGGTGTACTTTGGATATGGGTTATGATTTGGGCATTTATTGGACCTGTGATTGCATAATAATAAAATATAAAATCATGCTAATAATATATGATATATATTGTTAGCTAACAAAGGAAATGGAGGAACGAAATATGCAGATATACACAAAAACTGGTGACAAAGGGCAAACATCCTTATTTGATGGTACAAGAGTAGATAAGGATTCTGACAGAGTAGAGGCTTATGGAACTATAGATGAACTAAGTTCATTTATAGGTTTAGCTGACACTTTTGTAGAAGATAAAGAGATAAATGAAATACTGCTTAGAATTCAGAAGAAGCTGTTCTTTGTAGCAGGACAAATTGCAACTATAGACAAAGAAAAATTCAAATATAAAATTAAGGAAGGAGATATAAAAGAGCTTGAAGATATAATAGACAAATATATAGCAAAGACTCCTAAAGTAGATGCATTTATAGTGCCAGGAACATCTAAAGCATCTGCATCCCTTCATGTAGCTAGAACTGTTTGCAGAAGAGCGGAAAGAAGAGTCATTCATTTAAGAAGAATAGAAGATGTGGAAATACTAGTTAAATATATAAATAGACTTTCAGATACACTTTACGCATTAGCTAGATATTTAGAAAAAGAAATAATACCTATGAATTTTGAAGACGCCTATAATGAATAATAAATTCAGTAAAACTTTAATAACTGAACTTAACTATTAAAATATTAAGGAAAATTAGTAACCCCAGCATGATTTAATAATATTATGATGGGGTTAATTTTTTTATATAAGATGGGGATAGAAAATATTTTAAATCAATATGTATTGACATAATAAAGAAAAAGTGGTATATAAAAGTTATGTGTTAGCACTCAAATGCAATGAGTGCTAATAGAAATTAAAACATAGAAATAAGGAAGTGTTTGGATTGGAAAAAAGACAGTTTAAGGCAGAATCAAAAAGATTATTAGACCTTATGATTAATTCAATTTATACTCATAGGGAGATTTTTTTAAGAGAACTTATATCAAATGCAAGTGATGCTATTGATAAGATTTACTACAAAGCTCTTACTGATGACTCTTTGAAATTCGAAAAATCTGATTATTATATAAAGATTGAGGCAGACAAAGAGAATAGAACTATAAAAATAATAGATAGCGGTATAGGAATGACTAAGGAAGAGCTTGATGAAAATCTTGGAGTTATTGCTAAGAGTGGTTCATTACAGTTTAAGAAAGAAAATGAATCAAAAGAAGGATATGATATAATAGGACAGTTTGGAGTTGGATTTTATTCTTCATTTTTAGTAGCAGATGAAGTTACCGTTATTAGTAAAGCATTAGGTAGCGATGAAGCTTATAAATGGCAGTCTTCAGGAGTAGATGGATATAGCATAGAGCCATGTGAAAAAGAAACTGTAGGTACAGAAATTATACTAAAGATCAAGGAAAATAGTGAAGAAGAAAATTATGATGAATATTTAGAAGAGTATAAGTTAAGATCACTTATAAAGAAATATTCTGATTTTGTAAGATATCCAATAAAGATGGAAGTTACATCTTCAAAACTTAAAGAAGGTAGTGAAGATGAATATGAAGAGTTCAAAGAAGAACAGACTATAAACAGCATGGTACCTATTTGGAGAAAAAATAAGAGCGAGCTTACAAAGGAAGATTATGAAAACTTCTATCATGAAAAACACTATGGCTTTGATAAACCTTTATCTCATGTTCATATAAGTGTAGATGGAATGGTAAGCTACAATGCTATTTTATATATTCCAGAAAATATGCCTTATGATTTTTATACAAAAGAGTATGAAAAAGGGTTAGAACTATATTCTAGCGGAGTTATGATAATGAATAAATGCTCTGATTTGCTACCTGATTACTTTGGTTTTGTAAAAGGAATAGTTGATTCAGAAGATTTATCTCTTAACATTTCTAGGGAAATGTTACAGCATGACAGGCAATTAAAGCTTATAGCCAAAAACATAAAGAATAAAATAAAAGGTGAACTTGAAACCATGTTAAAGAATGACAGAGAAAAGTATGAAAAGTTCTTTGAAACTTTCGGACGTCAATTAAAATATGGTGTATATAGTGACTTTGGAGCAAACAAAGATGTACTTCAAGATTTACTCATGTTCTATTCATCAAATGAAAAGAAGCTTGTAACTTTAGCTGAGTACGTATCTAGAATGCCAGAAGATCAAAAATATATCTACTATGCATCAGGAGAATCTATAGATAGAATTGAAAAGCTTCCTCAAACAGAACTTGTATTAGAAAAAGGATATGAGATACTTTACTTCATTGAGGACGTGGATGAATTCGCTATAAAGATGCTTATGAATTATAAAGAAAAGGACTTTAAGTCAGTTTCAGACAGTGATTTAGGAATAGAATCAGATAAGGAAGAAAGTGAAGATAAGGCTGTTGAAGAGGAAAATAAAGATTTATTCTCTTCAATGAAGGAAATATTATCTGACAAAGTTAAAGCAGTAAGAGTATCAAAAAGGCTTAAGAATCATCCAGTATGCCTAGCTACAGATGGTGAAATAACAATTGAAATGGAAAAAGTTCTAAATTCTATGCCTAATAATCAAAAAATAAAAGCAGAAAAGATTTTAGAATTAAATGTCCATCATGATGTATTTAAAGCCTTAAAAGAAGCTTATGAAAATGACAAGGATAAATTTACACTATACACTAATCTTCTATATAATCAAGCTATATTAATAGAAGGTCTTTCATTAGATGACCCATTAGAGTTTACAAATAATATATGTAAGATAATGAAATAAAAATATATAATTGACTACTTTAAAATACCATGATAAACTTATAAAAGTATTGGGAATGAAGTTCTCCCATAGTATTCTTTTATGCTAAAACCGCTGAATTTAGGCTGATGACTTCTGTGATTATCAATCACAGGGTTATCAGCTTTTTGTTTTGCAAATATCGCATAGATTAGAAAAAATATAAAAAATAAAGAGGAGGGATGGTATGCTTACGAGCTTAGCACTTATATTTTTATTAGGACTGATTTTGGCGGATATATTCAATAAACTTAGACTTCCGAGATTATTAGGAATGATTGCTACAGGAATATTACTAGGACCACATGTATTTAATGTTTTAGATGGAACAATACTTGGTATCTCAGCAGATCTAAGAAAAATATCTCTTATAATAATTTTAATTAGAGCAGGATTAGCCTTAGATATAAAGGAATTAAGAAAAGTAGGAAGACCAGCAATGTTTATGTGCTTTGTACCAGCAACTTTTGAAATTCTAGGTATAGTTTTCATAGCACCTAAAATTTTAGGCGTAACAATAGCAGAAGCAGCTGTTATAGGAGCAGTAACGGCAGCAGTATCACCAGCTGTTATTGTCCCTACTATGATAAAACTTATGGATGAAAAATATGGAACATCTAAGAGTATACCTCAACTAATAATGGCTGGAGCATCAGTTGATGATGTGTTTGTCATTGTACTATTTACATCTTTCACATCCTTGGTAGATGGAGGAGAAATTTCAATTTTAAATTTAATTCAAGTACCAATATCTATAATACTTGGCATAATATTAGGAGCATTAATTGGATATTTTGTTACGATAATATTTAAAAAAATACATATGAGAGATTCTATTAAGGTTTTAATAATTATAAGTATCTCATTTTTACTTATTGCATTGGAAAATGGTTTTAAAAATATTGTGCCATTTTCTGGACTTTTATCAATAATGACTATGGGAATTTCATTACTAAAAAATTATGCTATTTTAGCGAAAAGACTTTCTCAAAAATTTAATAAGCTATGGGTAGGAGCTGAGATAATATTATTTGTTCTTGTAGGAGCTACTGTAGACCCTAAATATATAGTATTGTCAGGAATTGGTGTAGCAATAGTTATATTAGGAGGTCTTGTATTTAGAGCTATAGGAGTATTAATTTCACTAATAGGTACAAATCTTAATGCAAAGGAAAGGATATTTTGTATATTTGCATATTCACCTAAAGCAACAGTCCAGGCAGCAATAGGGGGAATTCCTTTAGCTATGGGATTATCATATGGAAATACAGTACTTACTGTTGCAGTACTTGCAATTATTATAACAGCACCTTTGGGAGCTATAAGTATAGATTTAAGCTATAAAAAACTTCTTGAAAAAGAAAAAAATAATGAATATGTAGCTTAAAAAATATCTGTATATTGCTTACAATGGCTATATTCCTAAATTAAATAGCAATAATCTTTAAAGGAATTTATAGATTTTTGCCTAATTATATATTATAACAATTTAGGAGGGGACAGTATGTCATATCAAGAAAAGATGAAGGAAATAAATTTCGTCAATATAGACATAAATTATGAGATAAATAGACTTCTTCAATATGGGATTCGTGAAAATCTTATAGAAGAAGAAGATATAATTTATATAGCCAATAAAATAATATCAATTTTGAATTTAAAAGAATTTGTGATGCTTGAAGATTTGAACATAGGAGATACAAGGCTATGCGAAATATTAGATAATATTTTAGATTTTGCTTATGAATGCGGTGTGCTGAAAAACAATGATGTCACCTATAGGGATCTTTTAGATACTGAAATAATGGATTGTTTTATAAGTCATCCATCAGTTATTAATAAAAGGTTTAAGGAATTATACAATGAGAATAAGAGAAAAGCTACAGATTATTATTATGGCTTATCTATAGCTTCTAATTATATAAGAGAAGACAGGATAAAGAAAAATTTAAAGTGGAAAAGCAAGACAAAATATGGTGACTTGGATATCACAATAAATTTATCAAAACCAGAAAAGGATCCTAAGCTTATAGCTTTAGCAAAGAATATGCCGCAAAATAGCTATCCTAAATGTGCTTTGTGTTATGAAAATGTAGGATTTGAAGGCAGTATAAACCAGGCTGCAAGACAAAATCATAGAATTATTCCACTTGTATTAAGTGATGAAAAATGGTGTTTACAGTATTCGCCTTATGTGTACTATAATGAGCATTGCATCGTATTTAAAAAGGAACATACACCTATGAAGATAGTGCCGATTACATTTGAAAGATTATTAGACTTTATAGAACAGTTTCCACATTATTTTTTAGGATCTAATGCAGATCTTCCAATAGTGGGAGGTTCTATACTTTCTCATGACCATTTTCAAGGAGGAAATTACGAATTTCCTATGGCAAAGGCAGAAAAAGTATGTGAGGCTTCTATATATGGGTATGAAGATGTGAATGTTCAATATATCAATTGGCCTTTGGATGTTATAAGAATAACAGGAAGCAACAAGGGTGAATTATCTGAATTAGCCTATAAGATTTTTAGTGTATGGAAAAAATATTCTGATGAAGAAATAGGAATTAAAGCCTTTTCAGGAGAGACTCCTCACAATACTATAACTCCTATAGCCAGAAGAAGGGACGAAAAGTTCCAGCTAGATTTGGTGCTTAGAAATAATAGAACTGATGAAAAGCATCCTTATGGCATATATCATCCAGATGAATCTCTACACCATATCAAAAAAGAGAACATAGGTCTTATAGAGGTTATGGGACTTGCGGTGCTTCCAGCTAGACTTAAAGAAGAACTTAAACTTTTAGAAAATGTAATGTTAAAAAGTGAAGATATAGATGTTTTGGATACAGAGTCTTTGATTAAGCACAAAGACTGGTGTTTAAAAATTATGAAACAATATGATAATATAAATGAATCTAATGTAGAAGAAATACTTCATAAGGAAGTTGGTATGAAGTTTATGTCAGTATTAGAGTGCTGTGGTGTATTTAGAATGGGTAATAGAAAAGAGGCTTTTTATAGATTTATAAATGAGATAAATGGCAAAAATTAATTTATGAAATAAACTGAAAAGGAATGACGATATGTTTAATATAAATGAACTAATTGATGGAGATATCTCAAAATATGATGAAGAAACTAGGCTTTATATTGATACATTAAGAGAAAAACTGAGAGAAAATATAAAGGAAGCTCTAGTGGATGACATGGCTGAGAAAATGATAGATGCATTAAACAGTGACAAAGAAGAATTTCGATCTATCCTTGAAACACTTTTAGAAAACAAGAATAAAGGATTAAATAATCTTCCTTTAAGAACTCTTTTAGATATGTATATCACAAAGAAGGGGCAAGAAAATTTCGTAAAGCTTATTGAAAAAACAAGTGAAGAACTTTAATTTTAAAACAGAGGTAGGAGCTTAAAGCTTAATATCTCTGTTTTTATTTTTGTTTAATATCAAGATGAAAACTTGGAAATACTAGAGAGATGAAGGTTATAAACTTATAGACATTTGAGGAAAAAGGTGAATATATGGAAAGCTTAAAAGAAGCCAACGAATACATAAAAGAAGTTGAGAATACTTTTTCTAAACCGCAGCTTGTAGATAAAGATAGAAAGCTTAAAATAGGAGTGGATCTTGGTACTTCTAACATAGTTATTGTAGTTTTAGATGAACAGAATAAACCTGTAGCAGGAGAACTTTACAAGGCATCTGTAGTTAGAGATGGTATAGTAGTAGATTATTTAAATGCCGTTAACATAGTCAAAAAATTAAAAGTTAATTTAGAAAAAAAGTTAAATAGATCGCTTAATTATGCAGCCACTGCAATACCGCCAGGCATAGGTGGAGGTAATACTAAAGTTATAAGAAATGTGGTAGAGGCAGCAGGGTTTGAAGTTACAAATATAATTGATGAGCCCACAGCAGCATCCTTAGTTTTAAACATTAAAAATGGGGCAGTGGTTGATATTGGAGGAGGAACTACAGGCATATCAATATTGAAAAATGGGGAGGTTATATATTCTGGTGATGAACCTACAGGAGGTCATCATCTCACTTTAGTGATTTCAGGAAACTTTGGTCTTGAATATGAAAAAGCTGATACTTTTAAAGTTAAAGACGAAAATTATAACATGGTGTTTAATTTAGTTAGACCTGTCATAGAGAAGATGGCTGATATAGTTTCACACCATATAATAGGATATGATGTAGATACAATTTATCTTGTTGGAGGAACTTGCTGTTTAAAAAACATAGAATCAATAGTAGAAAAGTATACTAAAGTAAAAACTATAAAAACATATAATCCGCTTTTAGTAACTCCTATCGGAATAGCTATGAGTAGTGAGGCTAAAGATTGAGATTTTATTGATACTAAATATAAGTATTAAACTAAATAGCAGGATTAAAATCTTAAGGAGGACATACAAATGAGAAGACCTTATGAAATGACAAAAGAAGAAATTATGAACTATCTAGAAGTAAAACCTAATGGTCTGTCAAAAAATGAAGTAGAGAGTAGAAGAGAAAAGTATGGAGATAATGAATTACAAGAAGGAAAAAAGAAAAGCATATTTCAAGTATTTCTTGAGCAATTTAAAGATGTTCTTGTTGTCATACTTTTAATAGCAGCAACAATATCCATGTTTTTAGGCAATGTTGAAAGTGCAATAGTTATATTTGTTGTTGTAATTATAAATGCTTTATTAGGAACTGTACAACATGTAAAGGCAGAGCAGTCTTTAAATAGTTTAAAGGCGTTATCATCACCAGTTGCAAGAGTTCTTAGGGATGGAGAAAAGATAGAAATACCATCAAAGGAAGTTGTAGTTGGAGATATATTATATCTTGAGGCTGGAGATTTCGTAAGTGCAGATGGAAGAATAATCGAAAATTATAGTCTGCAAGTTAATGAAAGCTCTTTAACAGGAGAATCAGAAAGTGTAATAAAAACTGATGAAATTATAAATGAAAAAGATATACCTGTGGGAGATAGAAAAAATATGGTTTTTTCAGGCAGTCTTGTTACATATGGAAGAGCTACACTTGTAGTTACTGCAGTAGGTATGGAAACAGAAATAGGAAAGGTAGCGGAACTTCTAAATACAACAAAAGAGAAGAAAACACCTCTTCAAATCAATTTAGATAACTTTGGTAAAAAACTTGCCATAGTTATCCTTATAATAAGTATCATAGTATTTGGGTTAAACATGATAAGAGGTCAAGCGCTTGTTGATTCATTTATGTTTGCGGTAGCCCTTGCGGTAGCAGCAATACCTGAAGCATTAAGCTCAATAGTTACAATAGTATTATCTCTTGGAACTCAAAAGATGGCAAAGGAAAATGCTATAATAAGAAAGCTTCAAGCTGTAGAGGGACTTGGAAGTGTATCCATAATATGTTCTGATAAGACAGGGACTCTTACTCAAAACAAAATGACTGTGAAAAAAGTTTTTATAAATAATCAGATAAAGGAAGCAGATGATATTAGTTTAGATGATGAATTAGAAAAGAATTTATTAACTATGGGGCTTCTTTGCAGTGATGCTATAACAGATGGACACAAAGAAATAGGAGATCCTACAGAGGTTGCTTTAGTAAACTTTGCTGATATGTATGGTATTGATGAAATAAAGATGAGAGACCATTATGAGAGACTAAGTGAAATACCTTTTGATTCTGATAGAAAACTTATGAGCACTGTATGCAGAATGGATAAAAAAAATGTGATGATAACTAAGGGTGCATTGGATGTAATACTTAACAGGACAAAAGATATAATAACAGCTGATGGTATAAGTAAAATAACAGATGACCATATAAAAAATATTGAAAAGGTAAATAGAGAGTTTTCAAAAACAGGACTTAGAGTATTGGCTTTTGCCTTTAAAGAACTTAAGGACAAAACGGATATAAAACTAGGAGATGAAAATGATTTAACATTTATAGGGCTTATTTCTATGATGGATCCTCCAAGAGAGGAGTCAAAACAGGCTGTTGAGGAATGTATAAATGCTGGAATAAAACCTGTTATGATTACAGGAGACCATAAGATAACAGCAGCTGCCATTGCCAAGCAAATAGGAATTTTAAAAGATGAATCAGAAGCTGTTGAAGGCTCAGAACTTGATAATTTAAGTGATGAAGAATTAAAAAGCTTTGTTGAAAAAATATCAGTTTATGCTAGAGTATCTCCAGAGCATAAGATAAGGATAGTAAGAGCTTGGCAGGAAAAAGGAAATGTGGTTGCTATGACTGGAGATGGCGTTAATGATGCTCCGGCGCTAAAACAGGCTGATATAGGTGTTGCTATGGGGATTACAGGATCAGAAGTTGCAAAAGATGCAGCCTCTATGATACTTACTGATGATAATTTTGCAACTATAGTGAAAGCTATTTCTAATGGAAGAAATATTTATGGGAACATTAAAAACTCCATAAAATTTTTGCTATCAGGAAATACTGCAGGAATACTAGCTGTTTTATATGCATCCTTATTTGCATTACCAGTGCCATTTGCAGCAGTTCACCTATTATTTATAAATCTTCTTACAGATAGCTTGCCAGCTATAGCTTTAGGATTAGAGCCACACAGTAATAATGTTATGAAAGAAAAGCCTAGAGATATTAATGAATCCATATTAACAAAGAATTTTGCTTTAGAAATAATATTAGAAGGTATAGTGATAGCAGCAGCTACCATAACTGGCTTTCATATTGGATTAAACGCTGGTGGCCCTGCTTTAGCTAGTACAATGGCATTTGCTATCTTGTGCTTAGCTAGATTAATTCATGGATTTACAAGCAAATCAAAAAAACATGTGTTATCCGGGAAAGCATTGTTTTCAAATAGATATTTATGGGCGGCTTTTGGAGTAGGCTTTGTACTTTTAAATTTAGTAATATTAGTTCCATTTTTACAGCCTATATTTGAGGTGGATTCTATGACTATGAATCAATTATTAACAGTTTATGGATTATCATTACTTCCATTTATAATAATACAGCTTGTTAAGTTGGCATTTGATAAAAAATCTAAGGAAGATTAGAATAAATTAAAAGTTTTTAAAAATCTTTATAGGAATTTCAATAAATCAGCAAACAGTGTAGTTCTTTTTATTATTACACTGTTTGCTATATGAATTTAATTTTTTTGAGGCCTAATTAAATGTACTAGTTTATTGACAAAATACGGTATTTTAATTATAATATATGATTGTTAGCCTTGACTAATTATATTTTTTATTGAAAGTTAGTTTAAACTAACTGAATTGTATAGTCATAAATATAAAACTAAGTTCTAAAAAGGATGTGTATACAAAATGAATGCAACACAAAGGGAAAAAAATATTTATGGGAGTGATGTGGAGATCATTTACCGTGATTTTGATTGTACTATATATAGACTTAGTGATGAAACGGGTAATATAGAAATGAAAAGCTACACAGTTTTTCCTGGAATAGAGTTGATTTATAATGATGTCCACAAGCAAGAATGTTTGCTTGAAAATTCAAAACCAGAAAATATTTTTGAAATCAATCATTGCCGTGAGGGGCGTATTGAGTGTGAATTCAAAGATGAGTTTTGCTATCTTACACCGGGGGATCTATCTATTGCATACAAGTCTAATATGGAACATGGTTCATATTTTCCTCTTGGGCACTATCAAGGCATATCTATTATAATAGATATGGAAAAGGTACCTCAATGCTTTTCTTGTTTTCTTGATGATGTGAATGTCAGTCCTAGTATTCTTATAAAAAAGTTTTGTCAAGATAATAAAGGTTTTATTGCTCGTTCTGAACCAAGTATCGAGCATATATTTTCAGAGCTTTACTTTGTTCCTGACAGAATTAAAAAGGGGTATTTTAAGGTTAAAATCTTAGAACTATTTCTTTTCTTAAGCAATATGGAAGTAAATACAAAGGAGAACGAAAAACAATGTGTTTCTAAATCACAGGTGAGCCTTGCAAAGAATATTTGTAAGTATCTTACTGAACACATGGAAAGTCATGTCACATTGGATCAGCTCTCAGAGATTTTTCATATTTCTGGAACACAGATTAAAAACAGTTTCAAAGCTGTTTATGGTGTTTCTATGTATTCATATATTCGAACACAAAAAATGCAATCAGCAGCATTACTGCTAAAAAAGAATAATTGTAAAGTTATCGAAATTGCTGGGCGATTCGGGTACGATAATGGAAGTAAGTTTGCCAAAGCTTTTAAAGATATAATGGGAGTAACGCCTAATGAATATAGAATGTCAAAATAAGTATGTCTTTTTGGAGCCTTATTCTTTCCTTTTGGAGCGGAATAGGCTTTAATTTTATATTAAGATAATTAAGTAAGATGCTGGAAGGCATTTATTTTTTTAAAGATGAGTTAGTTCTAGCTAACTCGTTTAAAGAATTCAATGAGAAATCTTATCTTACAATTATAAGAGAATTGAAGATTTTTAAAAGGGGGAATGAAAGATGGATAAAAAATCAGATATGTCAAAATTATTTGACTATGCTGGAAAGTTTAAAATCCTGACGGTTTCATCATGGATTCTGTCAGTGGTCAGTGCATTTATGGCACTTGCACCCTTCGTATATATTTGGAAAATCATCAAAGAAGTTCTTGATGTTTCTCCAAACTATAGTAATGCTCAAAGTCTTGTTCATAATGGTTGGATGGCTGTTATATTTTCAGTGTTATCCATGCTGATTTATATTGGTGCCTTGATGTGTTCACATATAGCAGCATTTCGTGTACAGGCAAATATTCGATCTTATGCTATGCATCATATCGCAACATTACCACTTGGTTTCATGGATAATATAGGTAGCGGTAAAATGAGAAAAATTGTTAATGAATCTAGTGAGGCTACTGAAACCTACCTTGCCCATCAACTTCCTGATATGGCTGCAGCTTGCGCTACACCAGTTGGACTTTTAATATTGATGATGGTATTCGATTGGAAGCTAGGTCTGCTTTCTTTGATTCCAGTATTTGCTGCGTTTGCAATTATGTCAACTATGACAGGTGCAAAAATGAAAGAAAAAATGTCAGAATATCAAAATGCTCTCGATTCTATGTCTAATGAAGCAGTGGAGTATGTGAGAGGTATTCCAGTAGTAAAAACCTTTGGACAATCTGTATTTTCATTCAAGCGCTTCAAGGCATCCATTGATAATTATAGCAAATGGGTGATAGCATACACTAAAGACTTGCGTATGCCTATGATGTGTTATACCACAATCATAAACTCTATTTTTACAATACTTATTGCAGTAGCACTTTTTGTAACCAAAGATGGTGTAACAAATAAATTCCTGCTTAATTTACTATTTTACATCATAATAACTCCAATAATTACGGTTACGCTAAATAAAATCATGTTTGCTAGCGAAAATAAAATGATTGTTGCTGATGCTGTGAGTCGTATAGAAAGCATTATGAAAATGAAACCATTAATGGATTCTAAAACTCTTGGTCATCCTAAAGATAACTCTATAGAACTAAGAGATGTTTATTTTCGTTATCATGATGCAAAGACAAAGGCACTTGATGGTATTAGTTTGAGCATTAGTGCTGGTGAGCATATTGCTTTTGTTGGTCCTTCTGGTGGTGGGAAAACAACACTTGCTAGTGTGATCGCGAGATTTTGGGATGTAGATAGTGGTGAAATAAAAATTGGAGGTATAGACGTTCGAAATATTGCCAAAAGAGAACTCATGAATACTGTGTCTTTTGTATTTCAGGATTCCAAACTTCTCAAAGATTCTATTCTTGAAAATGTACGTATAGCAAAGCCTGAAGCTAGAAGAGAAGAGGTTCTTGCAGCACTTCATAAGGCGCAATGTGATGATATTATCGAAAAAATGCCAAAAGGTATTGATACAATAATTGGTACAAAAGATATATATCTTTCAGGTGGTGAACAGCAACGTATATCTATTGCCCGTGTCATGCTAAAAAATACGCCTATTCTTATTCTTGATGAAGCTACAGCTTTTGCTGATCCTGACAATGAAGCGAAAGTGCAGAAGGCATTCTCTGAATTGTCAAAGGGCAAAACTGTTATTATGATCGCACATAGATTGTCAACTATAACGAATGCCAATCGCATCTTTGTTTTAAAAGATGGTAAGATTGTAGAATTTGGTAATAATATGGAACTTATCGAAAAAGGCGGTTTGTATGCTCATATGTGGAAACAGTATAATGTTTCTTCTAATTGGAAAGTGGGTGGAATAAATGATTAGATATTTGAGACATAAATATGCACTTTCTGAAAAAGGTGCAAGAGATATGATAAAAGCGTTTATAGCATGTACGTTATCTAATATTGCACTAATGGCTCCAGTGTCTCTGCTATATTTTTTAATATCCGATATTATGGGAAGGGGACTGACAGATAGAACAATATTTTATATCATTGGTATTATTATTTGTCTTGCAGCGATTTTTATTACCACTTATTTTCAGTACAATGCAACATTCTTTGCAACATATGAGGAAAGTGGCATCCGACGTATTACGCTTGCAGAAAGACTTCGCAAACTTCCGCTTTCATTCTTTGGAAGAAAGGATTTGTCTGATCTTACTAGCACTATTATGGCAGATTGCGCAAGACTAGAAACAGCATCTTCACATTGGATACCTGAATTGGTTGCTTCATTGATTTCAACAAGTATTATAGCTATAAGTTTATTCTTTTTTGATTGGCGTATGGCTTTGGCAGCACTTTGGGTATTACCTGTGTATTTCTGTATTGTATGCTTTTCTGCAAAAGTTCAGAAGGCACTTAGCAGACGTCAGATGGCTGCAAAAATGGATTGTGCAGATGGAATTCAGGAGTGCTTAGAGTCAGTACGTGATCTGAAGGCAAATAATGCAGAAGATAAATATCTTGAGGGATTGGACAGAAAAATTAAAGCTGTTGAGAAAAGGGCAATTTTATCAGAACTTGGGGCGGCTATATTTGTGGCTTCTTCAGAAATGTTTCTAAAGATTGGTATTGCTACAACAGCACTAGTAGGAGGTATACTTCTTGCAAACGGAACTCTTGATGTTTTAACATTTTTTATGTTTCTTTTGCTTGTATCAAGACTTTATGATCCAATGCAGATATCATTGCAGAATCTTGCAGCAATTATTGCAACTAATATTCAATGTGAACGTATGAATGAAATACTTGAACATCCAACACAGATGGGTTCTGAAAATTTAAGTAATAAAGGATATGACATTGTATTTGATCATGTTGGATTTGCCTATAATAAAAATGAGCAAGTTTTAAGAGACGTTTCATTTACTGCAAAACAAGGTGAGGCTACGGCTTTAATTGGACCATCTGGTGGTGGCAAAACAACTGTTTCTCGTCTTGCTGCACGTTTTTGGGATGTGACTAAAGGAAAAATTACGGTAGGAGGTATGGATATATCACAGGTAGATCCTGAAACTTTGATGTCTTTGTATTCTATCGTGTTTCAAGATGTAACTTTATTCAATAATTCTGTTATGGAGAATATACGTATTGGGTGTAAGGATGCTACTGACGAAGAAGTTATAAAGGCCGCAAAGCTAGCACATGTAGATGAATTTGCTAAAAAGATGCCTAATGGTTATCATACTTTTATCGGGGAAAACGGTTCAGAACTTTCAGGAGGGGAAAGACAGCGTATTTCTATTGCCAGAGCTTTCCTAAAGGATGCACCAATTATTCTTATGGATGAGGCTACCGCTTCTTTAGATGTTGAAAATGAAACTATGATACATGAATCATTGTCTCGACTTATGAAAAACAAGACTGTACTAGTTATTGCTCATCGAATGAGAACTATTTTTGGTTCAGATAAAATTGTTGTTCTTGATAATGGTTATGTTGTACAGCAAGGATCACATGCTAAGCTTATCAAACAGGATGGTATTTATAGTCATATGGTGAAAATTCAGCAGCAGGCCAGTGGATGGAAAATATAATTTTGATATCTTATGAATATAGGTTTAATACAAAATGGAGCTTGAGTCATATCTCAAGCTCCATTTTTATATTACATGTGTTTATGGAATGTTCTGTTTATAACGTCTAATTGTTGTTCTCTAGTTAGCTTTATAAAGTTAACTGCATATCCAGAAACTCTGATTGTTAATTGAGGATATAATTCTGGATGATCCATAGCATCTAATAAAGTTTCTCTATCAAACACGTTAACATTTAAGTGATGAGCGTTTTGTCCGAAATATCCGTCCATCATTTTGCCTAGGTTATCTATTCTTTGCTCTGAAGTCTTTCCTAAAGCATCTGGTATTATAGAGAATGTGTTTGAGATTCCGTCTTGAGAATCTTCATAAGGAAGTTTAGCTACTGAGTTTAATGAAGCTAAAGAACCACTGTTATCTCTTCCGTGCATTGGATTAGCTCCTGGTGCAAAAGGTTGTCCAAGCTTTCTTCCACATGGAGTAGTACCTGTCTTTTTACCGTAAACAACATTTGAAGTTATAGTTAATACTGATTGAGTGTGATAAGCATTTCTGTAAGTTTTGTTTTGTCTTATCTTGTTCATCATGTTTCTTACTAAGAATACAGCTATATCATCAACTCTATCATCATCATTTCCGTATTTAGGGAAATCTCCTTCAACTTCGAAGTCGATAGCAATTCCTTCTTCATTTCTTATTGGCTTAACTTTGGCATATTTGATTGCTGATAATGAGTCTGCACAAACAGATAGTCCAGCTATACCGCAAGCCATTGTTCTAAATACATCTCTATCATGTAAAGCCATTTGTAATTTTTCATAAGAATATTTATCGTGCATGTAGTGGATAACATTTAATGTATTAACATAAAGGTTAGCTAACCATTCTGTCATTATATCAAATCTTTCCATTATTTCATTGTAATCTAGATATTCGCTAGTTATTGGAGCTATTTTTGGTCCAACTTGAACTCCAGATTTCTCGTCCTTACCACCGTTTATAGCGTAAAGTAGAGTCTTAGCTAAGTTAACTCTTGCGCCAAAGAACTGCATTTGTTTACCAACTCTCATTGCAGATACACAACAAGCTATAGCATAATCATCTCCCCAATATGGAGTCATTAAATCATCGTTTTCGTATTGAACTGAGCTTGTATCAATAGAAACCTTAGAACAGAAGTTCTTGAATCCTTGAGGTAATCTAGTTGACCATAAAACAGTTAGGTTTGGCTCTGGTGATGGTCCTAAAGTGTAAAGAGTGTTAAGTACTCTAAATGAGTTCTTAGTAACTAAAGTTCTTCCATCAAGGCCCATACCTCCGATTGATTCAGTTACCCAAGTTGGGTCTCCAGAGAATAAATCGTTGTATTCAGGAGTTCTTAAGAATTTAACAAGTCTTAATTTCATTACAAAGTGATCCATTAATTCTTGAGCTTCTTCTTCTGTTATAACGCCATTCTTTAAATCTCTTTCTATATAGATATCTAAGAAAGTAGAAGTTCTTCCTAATGACATTGCTGCACCATTTTGATCTTTTATAGCTCCTAAGAATCCAAAGTATAACCATTGGATAGCTTCCTTTGCATTTGTAGCAGGGGCAGATATATCTAGTCCATAAGTAGCAGCTAACCCTTTTAATTCTTTTAATGCACTTATTTGATCAGATATTTCTTCTCTTAATCTTATAATATCTTCATCTATACATTTAACTTCTAAGCTCTTTTTTTGAGCAATTTTATCTTCTATTAGTCTGTCAACTCCGTATAGAGCAACTCTTCTGTAGTCACCTATGATTCTTCCTCTACCATAAGCATCTGGAAGTCCAGTTATAACTCCTGATTTTCTTGCAAGTCTCATCTCATCAGTGTAAGCATCGAATACACCTTGATTGTGGCTCTTTCTATATTTATTGAATATCTCACTTATTTTAGGATTAACTTCATATCCATAAGCTTTAGCGGCATTTTCTGCCATTCTAATACCACCAAAAGGCATTACAGCTCTTTTTAAAGGTGCATCAGTTTGAACTCCAACAATTTTTTCAAAAGCTTGATCTATGTATCCAGCTTTGTATTCATTAATTCCAGAGATAGTATCTGTATCAACATCTAAAACTCCGTTTTCTCTTTCTTTCTTAAATAGTTCACTTACTTCTTCCCAAAGTTTTTCTGTAGCTTCTGTAGCCCCAGTTAGGAAACTGTCATCTCCTTCATATGGAGTATAGTTGTTTTGAATAAAGTTTCTTACGTCTATACTAGTTGTCCAAGATCCTTTGTTAAAATTTAACCATTCTTGCCTCATATTCCATTACTCCTTTGTTATATAAAACTGAAAATTTGATTAATTCACAATATTATTTTAATAATGTGTTCTACTTAATAATTATTATCTTTATGTACTCATAGTAACATCATCAAGAATAAAATGCAAGCAAAAAATTAAAAACAGATTAAAAAAATTTTGAAACAGATAAAAATAAAAGAGAAAAGTTTTGCGGGTAAAATCTATGAAAATAGTGTATAATAAAGGTATAAGAACTAAAAAATATAATGAAAAATACTGTACTAATGTTTATTATTGGAATAATAAACAGGTTTGGAGATAGCTATGAAAAAGTTTAAAAGAATATACGTAGAGATAACTAACGTTTGCAATATGAATTGCAATTTTTGCCCTAAAACAAATAGAAAATCGAAATTCATGAATGTGGAGGAATTCTTGCATATTGCAAAAGAAATAAAGCCATACACTGATTACATTTGTCTACATCTTATGGGAGAGCCTCTTTTAAATCCTAATTTGAAAAGTTTTTTGGATATTTCAGAGGAATATGGATTCCAAGTGAATCTAACAACTAACGGAACTCTTATTAAAAAGAATGAAGAGACTTTACTTTCATCAAAATCATTAAGAAAAATAAGCATATCTCTTCACAGCTTTGAAGCTAATGATCAAGAAGTAGATCTAAAAGACTACGTTAATGATATAGTGAATTTTGTAAAGAAAGCTCATGATGATAATGGTGTTATATGTGAGCTTAGACTTTGGAATGGAGACAGTGATTTGTTGAAAGGTTGCAACAACCTTAATGATGATATAGCTGATTTATTAAAAGAAACTCTAAATTCGGATATAGATATAAAAGGGATGCTTCATAACCAAGACAGCATTAAAATTTCAGACAAAATATTTTTGGAAGCAGCAGAAAAGTTTCAATGGCCAGATGTAAATGGTGAAAAAATAGGGGATAATGCTTTTTGCTATGGCCTTAGACAGCACATAGGAATATTAGTAGATGGAACTGTAGTACCTTGTTGTCTTGACTCTGAAGGAAACATACCATTAGGAAATATATTTAAAAACAGTTTGGAAGATATCTTAAAAAGCAAGAGAGCTGAATCCATATACAATGGATTTTCAGGTAGAAAAGCAGTGGAACACTTATGCAAAACTTGTGGATATGCAAGAAGATTTGAAAAATAAATTTTCAGAGCATATAATGTTAAGAAAAGGAGTGATATCAAAATCTTTATGAATTTGATATCACTCCTTTTAAGTTATAAATCAATATTAAAAGGCCCAGTTGCCATCTTTAAATATTTGAATTTTTTCTCCAGAATAAGTCTCACCTATGATGTCTAAATCAGATGAACCAACCATGAAATCTACATGATTGAAAGAAGAATTAGCTCCAGCTTCTTTAAGTTCTTCCTCAGTCATATTTTCTCCGCCTTTTATACATGTTGGATAAGCTTCCCCAAAGGCTAAGTGACAAGAAGCATTTTCATCAAATAAAGTGTTATAGAAGATTATATTTGAATTTGAAATAGGTGAATCATAAGGAACTAAAGCAACTTCACCTAAATGTTTAGAACCTTCATCAGTCTCTAAAAGTTTCTTTAGGGCATCATAGCCTTCTTCAGCAGTAAAATCTACAACAGCACCATCCTTAAAAGTTAGAGAGAAGTTGTTTATAAGATTTCCATTGTAGTTTAAAGGTTTTGTACTCCAAACTATACCGTTAACTCCTGTTCTTGATGGAGCAGTAAACACTTCTTCTGTTGGCATATTAGCGACGAAGTAAACTTTCTTTTCGTTATACTCTCCTCCACCTGCCCATAAATGTTTCTCTGGAAGGTCTATTACTAAATCAGTTTTTGATGATTTAAAATGAAGACTCTTGAAAGAATGTTCATTAAGAAAATTCATTTTGTTAGTTAAATTTTTAATATGTTCATTCCAAGCTCCTAGAGTATCATCTCTATCAATTCTTACTATTTTAAAGATAGCATCCCAAAGTTTTGAAATGGCTTCTTCTCTTGAAAGATCAGGGAATACCTTCATTGACCATGCAGCAGTTGGAATTGAAATCACACACCATGCATTGGCACTGCTCATAAGTCTTTCTCTGTAAGCTTTAAGAGCAACAGAACTTGCTTTTACTGCCTCTTGAATTCTATTAGGATCTACATTTTTGAAGATCTCAGGATCAGAAGCAGAGATTGATAAAAAGGCTGCACCATTATTTGCAAGCTCTTCAAGCTCTTTGGCTTCCCAGGGAGAAAACTCCTTAAAAACTTCAAAAGGAGCTTTTAGATATTTAATCAAAGTAAGTTTTTCGTCATTCCATCTAACTTTAACATTTCTAGCACCATGCTCATAAGCAGTGTCGGCTATAAGTCTTACAAACTCAGCAGCTTCTATTGGAGCATTTACAACAAGGGTTTGATTCTTTTGGATATTTATACCCGTAACTACAGCTAATTCAGCATACTTTTTTAAACATTCATCCATGTTTAACATATATATCACTCCCTACATCAATTTATGAATTAAAGCATATAATTTAATCATATGTAAAAATTATATAAAAATTCAGAATGAAAGTATATACCTTAGAAAATATAGTTGCAGAAAAAATAATTTGATAAAATTTATCTAAACCTATTGCATAAAAATTAAAATAGGTGTATAAATAATATGAAAAGTGAATATTCCTTGAGGTAGAGGAGCGATAATCAAGAGTAGTGTTGCTGAGCAAAGCAGCTTTGAAGTTACATGAAAGGGATTATTGCCGAAGCTTACAATAAATGCTTTAATATTGTACAGCTGGGATTACGCAAAATATGTGTAATACTGTCACAAAGTCAGTTTGTGGAGAGCTATCATCGTATGATCTTATATGTATTTTTAGAAATTACAAATGTTTTTTATATTCTATCGATATGTAAGGCCATGGGTGAAAACTCATGGTTTTTTTTATTAAAATGATTTTTTTAATGCCTCTTAGGATTTTCACAAGAAAAATTTTAGGAGGTATTTTTATGAATAAAAAAAGAGTAAACATATTTGTTTCAACTTTAGTTATGATTTTATTATTTTCATTTACTGTAGCTTTTGCAGCAGAAGGAAATGGAGAAGCAGCAAAAGCGTCTTTTGGAATTTGGAGCATACTGCCCCCACTTGTTGCAATAGCACTTGCATTTATAACAAAAAACGTAATAGTATCTTTATTTTTAGGAACTATGACAGGTTGCGTCATGATGCAACTTAATGGTATGAATATTTTCAGTAGTATAATTCAAGGGTTTTTAGACTTTACGCAAAGAGCTTTAAATTCTATTGCAGATCCATGGAATGCAGGTATAATCCTTCAAGTTCTTGCAATTGGAGGAGTTATAAGTTTAGTTGGGAAAATGGGTGGATCAAGAGCTGTTGCAGAAGCTCTTGCTAAAAAAGCTAAGACACCTAGAAGTACTCAGATGATAACATGGTTACTTGGAGTTTGTGTATTCTTTGATGACTATGCGAACTCTTTAATAGTAGGACCTATAATGAGACCGGTAAGTGACAAAATGAGAGTATCAAGAGAAAAGCTATCTTTTATTATAGATGCTACTGCAGCACCAATTGCTGGACTAGCTATAATATCAACATGGATAGGTCTTGAGGTTGGATTAATAAAAGACGCTTTTGCTAATGGAATTGGACAAGAGGTAGATGCTTTTGGCGTGTTTTTACAAACTATACCATATAGATTCTACAATATATTAATATTAGCCTTTGTTGTGATATTAGCAGTGTCTTTAAGAGAATTTGGACCTATGCTTAAAGCTGAAAGAAGAGCAAGAAAAGGAATAATAGAAAATTCCAATAATGAGGTGGCTGAAAGTTCAGAACTTGAGCCAAAAGAGGGAATAAAGATAAGTATATGGAATGCTATAATTCCAATAGGAACTCTAGTAATAGGCGCGTTAATTGGTTTCTACTACAGTGGATGGACAGCTGTTATGGGTGGACAAGATGCAGCACTTATAGAATCAATGAAAGCATCACCTTTAGCTTTTTCATCTGTAAGAGAAGCTTTTTCAAATGCTGATGCATCAATAGTATTATTCCAAGCGGCATTAATTGCGAGTATAGTTGCGATAGCAATGGGAGTTATAAAGAAGATATTTACAGTATCAGAAGCTTTAGAGGTTTGGGTAGATGGAATGAAAGGACTTATAGTAACAGGAGTTATCCTCATACTTGCATGGTCTTTAAGTTCAACAATAAAGGATTTAGGAACAGCAAGCTATCTTGTAAGCATATTGTCAGGATCAATACCTAAGTTCTTATTGCCATCAATAATTTTTGTTTTAGGAGCGGTTATAAGCTTTGCTACAGGAACAGCATATGGAACAATGGGAATACTTATGCCACTTGCAATTCCTCTAGCATATTCTATATCACCAGAAATGGGATATGTAGTAGTAAGCACATCAGCTGTACTTACAGGTGCTATATTTGGAGATCATTGCTCACCAATTTCAGATACAACAATACTTTCATCTATGGGAGCTGGATGTCATCATATAGATCATGTAAATACTCAAATGGTTTATTCGTTATTTGTAGCAGGAGTTACAATAGTATTTGGATATATACCAGCTGGATTTGGAGTGCCTATATATATAGTTCTGCCTTTAGCAATAGCTGCACTTACAGTAATAACTTATATTATATCTAAACCAGTAGAAGAAAATGCTCAAGTGATTCAAGAGAGAAAATCAGCTTAATTATAAATTAGCCTCAGCAAAGTTTGATTTTGCTGAGGTAATTTTACGCAATAATAGGCATTATAAAAAAGAAAATCATATGATAAAATTTAAAGGATTACAGTGTTTGACTATAAGAAATATACTATGTTACACTAATAAGTGGTCTATTAAATTCCATCATAATTATACTTTAATTAGACAATAAACCCTTAAAAGGGTACAACGATAAAATTAATACTAGAAAGGACAAATAACAAAATGGGAAAACAAAACAAAATGGGAACAACCCCTATATTCAAACTTATAGTAACAATGTCTCTGCCGGCCATGTTTTCTATGCTTATACAGTCACTTTACAATATAGTTGACAGTATGTTTGTTGCTCAAATTGGAGAAGAAGCACTTACAGCTGTATCTCTAGCTTTCCCAATACAAATGCTTATAATAGCTGTTGCTGTTGGAACAGGAATAGGTATAAACTCACTTGTATCAAGAAAACTTGGAGAAAGAAGAAAAGACGAAGCCAGTAAAGCAGCTACTCACGGGATACTTTTAGGAGTTTTTAGCTGGATGGTATTTGCTCTTTTTGGAGTGTTTTTTTCAAAGACATTTTTCAGTATGTTTACTACAAATCCAATAGTGTATGAAATGGGATATAATTACTTATCTATAGTTACTATTTTTTCTTTTGGAATATTTGTGGAAATAAATTTAGAAAAAACTTTGCAAGCTACAGGAAATATGATTTATCCAATGGTATTTCAACTTATAGGAGCTGTGATTAATATAATACTGGACCCTATATTTATCTTCGGATTATTTGGAGTGCCAGCCTTTGGAGTTAAAGGAGCAGCTATAGCTACTGTGCTTGGACAAATAATATCCATGATATTTGCAATGTATATTGTATTTACTAAAAGTCATGATGTGCACATAAGCTTTAAAAACTTTAAGTTTTCAGGAAGAACTGTTAAGAACATATACTCTGTAGGATTTCCTTCTATAGTAATGCAATCTATATCTTCGGTGCTAGTTATAGGACTAAATTCTATACTTATATCATTTTCAGAATCAGCAGTATCTGTACTAGGTGTATATTATAAGCTTCAATCCTTTGTATTTATGCCTGTATTTGGACTTACACAAGGGATAATGCCTATAATGGGTTATAATTTTGGAGCAAGAGATAAGAATCGTATTATAGATGCTCTTAAGATAGGACTTTATATAGCGCTTATAATAATGATGTGCGGAACGGCTTTATTCTCACTAATTCCGAATAAACTTCTTATGATATTTAATGCATCACCTGAAATGCTTTCAATAGGGGTACCAGCTTTAAGAATAATCAGTATATGTTTTATACCAGCAGCAGTAGGTATTTTGCTTTCTACATTATTCCAAGCAGTAGGAAGCGGAATGAACAGTCTTATAGTTTCTGTTTTAAGACAACTTGTAATAATACTTCCAAGTGCATACATTCTTTCCAAAATAGGATTGACTTATGTATGGCTTGCATTTCCTATAGCTGAGGTGGCGGCATCTATTGTCAGTGCGTGTATGTTTATTAAACTTTATAAAGAGCAGTTAAGGGATTTAAAGCCTGTTTCTTATAAAGACGAAGCAGCAAATTAAAATTAAAAGAATGATTTATGGGGTGTGCTGCGAAATGTGTAAATCATTTTGGGTGCACTCTTTTATTTTAGACCCAGCACATTTATAATTGTAATGTAAAAGTAATTTTAAAAAAATCAAAGAAAATATTGACAATAAGAAATTTTATGATAAAATTGACAATAAGTATTAGAAGAAATTAACTTATTATCAAGGATGAAGAGGATTTGTTATGAGAAATATTATTGGTAAGGATATAAACGCAAAATTTAACTTTTACTTTAGCTGGGGCTATTTTTATTTTAGCGCTGGTTTATTTTGCTTTAAAAAAATATCAAGTCTTATCAATGAGTTTAATAAATTCCATAGTTATACTATAAGTTATTTGCTATAGTTATAATTAAGAATAAAGTGGATTATTTATAAGGCTCATTAGAGCCTTATTTTTTTTAATCAAATATCTTATAGACATTAAATAAGGGGCTACATAAGTAAAAAATTTAATGGAAAAATAAAAAAATAGGGGAGGATATAAAATGATAGTTATAATGAAGGTAGGTACGCCCATGAAGGAGATACTAAGAATAAAGGACAGGATAGAAAAAGAAAACTGCAGGGCCAGTATAATAGAAGGTGAGAATTGTACTATACTTGGTTTGATTGGAGATACTACAAAGGTTGATTCTAGCAAACTTTTGGCTAATGAATATGTGGAAAGAGTAACAAAGGTCCAGCAGCCATACAAATTATCAAATAGAATTTTTCATCCAGATAATACTGTAGTAAAGGTAGGAAGCGAAGAAATAGGAGGAAATAAAATTTCTCTTATAGCAGGTCCATGTTCTGTTGAAAGTGAAGATCAGATAATAGCAATAGCTAAAAGTGTGAAAAAAGCAGGGGCGAGATTTTTAAGAGGAGGAGCTTTCAAACCAAGAACCTCACCATATAGCTTCCAAGGTATGGGGCTAGATGGTCTTGAACTTTTAAAACTTGCAAGAAAGGAAACAGGACTTCCTATAGTTACAGAAATAATGTCAACCAGTATGATTGATAAATTTGTTGAGGACGTGGATATAATTCAAGTTGGAGCTAGAAATATGCAGAATTTTGACCTTTTAAAAGAGCTAGGTAAAACTGATAAGCCAATACTTCTCAAAAGAGGAATATCAGCAACAATAGAAGAGCTTATAATGTCTGCAGAGTACATAATGTCTGAGGGAAATAACAATGTGATACTTTGTGAAAGAGGAATAAGGACTTATGAGAATCTTACAAGGAATACTTTAGATCTAAGTGCTATACCAATGTTGAAAAAGCTTACTCACCTTCCGGTAATTGTTGACCCTAGTCATGCGTCAGGTCTTTGGTGGATGGTAGAACCATTATCAAAAGCAGCTATCGCTGCAGGAGCAGATGGACTTATAATAGAAGTTCACAACGATCCTGAAAATGCAAAGTGTGACGGACAGCAATCAATAACACCAGAAAGATTTGAAAACTTAAAGGTAAAACTTGAGAAACTTGCAGCAATTGAAGAAAGAGGTATATAAGTTTTAGGAGGATAGACTATGAAAAAGTTAAGAGTGAATCTTAAAGAGAATAGTTATGATATCTTTATAGAAAAAGGACTTTTTCAAAAGTTAGGAAAGCTTTTAAAAGAAAGAATATCATCAAAAAAAGTGGCTGTTGTTACAGATGAAAATTTAAATTCTATTTATGGAAAAGAAATTAAAGAAATTTTAGAAAAATCAGGATATGAAGTAGAGCTTATAGTAGTAGAACCGGGAGAAAAAAGCAAAAGCTTAAGTACCTTAGAAATGGTATACGGAAGATTATGCACTTTTCAAATGACAAGAAGTGACCTTATTATAGCCTTTGGTGGAGGAGTCGTAGGTGATTTAGGTGGATTTGCAGCAGCAACTTACCTTAGAGGAATTCCATATGTACAGGTTCCAACTTCTCTTTTATCACAGATAGACAGCAGTGTTGGGGGAAAGGTAGCGGTGGATTTACCCTATGGAAAAAATTTAGTAGGAAACTTTTATCAGCCTAAAGCTGTTTTTATAGATCCTGAAGTTCTTAAAACTTTGAAACATAAATTTTTAGTGGACGGCATGGGAGAAGTAATAAAAACAGGATGTATAAAGAGCAGTTCCCTTGTAGATGAACTTATAAGTTATGATGATTATAACGAACTTTTAGAGAATATAGAGGATATAATTTATCAATGTTGTGATATAAAAAGGTCTGTGGTTGAAGTTGACGAGAGGGATACTGGAGAGAGAATGAAACTTAACTTTGGACATACAATAGGTCATGCTATAGAAAAGTATTTTAATTATGAAAGTTATACTCACGGTGAAGCTGTAGCTATGGGGTTAGTAGAGATAACAAGAAGAAGTGAAGCTATGAGTATAACTAAAAAAGGTACTGTAGAAAATTTAGAAAAATTGCTTTCAAAATATGAACTTCCTTATAAAATGCCAGAAATGAATAGAAAAGAAATGATTAAAGCTGTCACTTTAGATAAAAAAAACATTAAAGAAAACTTGAACTTAATCTTGATTAAAGAATTTGGGCAAAGCATCATTAAGAAAGTTAAGCTAGAAGACATAGGAGACTACATATAAAAAAGGGGGAATCTGAAGATGAGAATAAAAATAAACCCTGAAATTTTAAAAGGACAGGTTATGGTGCCTGCATCTAAAAGCATATGCCATAGGGCTATAATATGTGCAGGGTTATCGGAGGGAGAAAGCATCATATCAAATATTATGTTTTCAAAGGATATAGAAGCCACCTGCAATGCTATGAAGACTCTTGGAGTAAGGATTAAAAAATATGATGACAAGATAAAAATTTTAGGAAGATCATCACTAGTAGCAGAGGAAAAAAATATAAAATGTAACGAATCAGGGTCTACTTTAAGATTTATGATACCTATAGCAGTAACATTAGGTCAAATGATAACATTTAGTGGAAAAGGAAAGCTTATAGAAAGACCGTTAGATGATTACTACAAAATTTTTGATGAGAAAAATATAGCTTATAGAAATAATGAAGGAAAACTTCCTTTAACTATAAGGGGGAAACTTACGCCCTCAGAATATAAAATAAGAGGAGATGTGAGCTCTCAGTTTATAACTGGACTTTTATTTGCCCTTCCTTTGCTAGATGGGGATTCAAAGATAATAGTAACAACTGAGTTAGAATCCAAAGGATATGTGGATTTAACTATAGATATGTTAAATAGATTTTCAGTTAATGTAGAAAATAGAAACTACAAAGAATTTATAATCAAAGGAAATCAAAAATATAAAGCTATAAATTATGAAGTAGAAGGAGATTTCTCTCAAGTGTCATTTTGGCTTGTGGCTGGACTTTTAGGTTGTGATATTTCATGTAAGGGGATGAATATATCATCAATACAAGGTGACAAAGCTATATTAGATACAATAATGGCTATGAGAGGTGAGATAGAAATTTCTAATTCATATATTAAAGCCATTTCTAAAGAGACAAAAGGCATAGTAATAGACGCAAAAGACATTCCTGATTTAGTTCCCATATTAGCGGTATTAGCTTCTTTAAGTAAGGGAAAGACGGAAATAATAAATGCATCACGCCTTAGATTTAAAGAGTCGGATAGATTAAAAGCTATATCAGAAGAATTATCAAAAATAGGGGCGGATATAAAGGAAACGGAAGACGGCTTAGTGATAAATGGAGTAGATAGCCTCAAAGGAGGAGAAGTTTACAGTTGGAATGATCATCGTATTGCTATGGCATTAGCTGTAGCATCTGTGAGGTGCAAAGAGCCTCTAACTATAGATGGGGCAGAGTGTGTATCAAAATCTTATCCTGATTTTTGGGAGCATTTTGAGAAATTGGGAGGTGATATATGTGAGTGGAACATGGGGTAAAAATATAGAGTTATCTTTATTTGGAGAATCTCATGGTGATGCCATAGGAATCACAATAAATGGATTAGAGCCAGGGATAAAGCTTGACTTAGATTATATAAAAGAAGAGATGGCAAGAAGAGCACCGGGACAAAATGATTTATCAACACCTAGAAAAGAAAAGGATGAATTTCATATATTAAGTGGTTATTTTAATGGAAGAACCACTGGAACACCACTAACCATGATAATATACAATACTAATCAGCACTCAAGAGATTATGAGAAAACAAAAAATATTATGAGACCAAGTCACGGAGACTTTACTGGTTATATAAAATATAAAGGTTTTAATGATTATAGAGGTGGAGGACATTTCTCGGGAAGAATAACAGCACCATTAGTTTTTGCTGGGGCTATATGTAAACAGATATTGATGGAAAAAGGAATAATTATAGGAAGCCACATAAAATCTATAAAAAATATCAAAGATGAAGATTTTACTCACGAAAATTTAAATGAAAGCACCTTAAAATTTCTCAGAAAAGAAGAATTCCCTGTATTAAATATTCCTTCTGGAGATGAAATGAAAAAGCTCATAAAAGATGCTAGAGTTATGAAAGACTCTGTTGGGGGGATAGTAGAATGCACGGCTATAAATCTTCCTGCTGGATTAGGAGATCCATTCTTTGATTCAGTTGAAAGTACATTATCCAGTTTATTATTTTCTATACCTGGAGTAAAAGGTGTTGAGTTTGGAATAGGATTTGGAATAACGGAACTTTATGGTTCAGAAGCTAATGATCAATATGTTATGGATAATGAAAAAATTAAAACTATAACAAATAATAATGGTGGCATATTAGGGGGAATAACAAGTGGAATGCCCCTTGTATTTAGGGCAGCTATGAAGCCGACTCCATCCATAGGGAAGAGGCAGAAAACTATAGACATAAGCACTATGGAAGAGTGCACTGTAGAAATTGCTGGAAGACATGATCCTTGTATAGTTGTAAGAGCACTTCCAGTTGTAGAAGCTGCTGCAGCTATAGCAATTTTAGAATTGTTAAAAGAAATGAAATAGAAAATGATTTGAAAAGGGATTTTATAAAAGCAAGGGGATTATATATGAATAAAGATTTAAATGGGATAAAGAATCATAAATATAAATCTTGTATTATAGGCTTTCAAGGGGTTGAAGGTTCTTTCAGTCATCAGGCACTTATAGAATATTTTGGAGAAGAAAGAGATACCTTGGCTTTCGGAAAGTTTCAAGATGTTTTTGAAGCTATAGAAAATAATAAAATAAACTACGGAGTGCTGCCTATAGAAAACTCTTCTACAGGAGGAATTGCAGAGGTTTATGATTTATTATATAAATATGGATTTTATATAGTTGGAGAAAAGTGCGTAAAAGTTGACCATAACCTTATAGGGATAAAAGGTTCGTCTATACATGACTTAGAGGAAGTATATTCTCATGAACAAGGTTTTTTACAATGCAGAGAATATTTAGATAAACATGAAAAGTGGACTTTGATACCATACTTTAATACTGCTAGAAGTGCAAAGTTTATTCATGATGAAAATGTAAAGCATAAAGGCTGTATAGCTAGCAAGAAAGCAGCAGAACTTTATGGATTGGAAATATTAGAGTCTCATATACATTACAACAAAAATAATATAACTAGGTTTATAATAATATCCAAGCTGAAAGAAGTTACAAGAAACTGTGATAAGATAAGCGTTATTCTTTCTTTGCCTCATAAAGCAGGAAGTTTATATAAAGCTCTCAGACATTTTGAGGAAAACAATTGTAATATGCTGAAGATAGAATCTAGGCCTATAGTAGGAAAGTCATGGGAGTACCTATTTTACATAGATTTTCATGGAAACTTGAATGAAAAAAGCATCATAAAATTGATAAATGATATAGAACAAGAAAGCTTATACTTTAAACTTTTAGGAAATTATAAAGGGGAGATGAGCTGATTATGGTAGGTGTTTATGGATTAATAGGAGAAAAATTAGGACATAGTCATTCGCCACAAATACATGACCTCATATTAAAACATATGGGTCTTAATGGAACGTACAATTTATTCCAAGTGAAAAAGGAAAATTTAAAGTTTGCTATAAATGGACTAAAAGCTTTAAATGTTAAAGGTGTCAATGTGACAATACCATACAAGGTAGATATTATTAGATATCTAGATGAGATATCTAATGAAGCAGGCAATATAGGCGCTGTAAACACAATAGATTTTAACCAGGGAATTTTAAAAGGATATAATACTGATTACTATGGCTTTGGGGCAACCTTAAAGAATTTCAATGTTCCTGTTAAAGGGGAAAAAGCGGTGATTTTAGGTACTGGCGGTGCTTCTAAAGCTGTCAGACAGTATTTAATTGATAATGGAATTAAAGAAATCATCTATGTAAGCAGAAACAAAGAAAAGAAACTTGGCGACTTTAGAGTTATAGAATACAGTGAAATTAAAGATGTAACGGATTCAAGAGTCCTTATAAATTGCACTCCATGTGGTATGTATCCAAATATCAAGGAATGCCCTATAAAAAAGGAGGAGATTAAAAACTTCTCTTATGTGGTTGATCTTATCTACAATCCAGAAGAAACTTTGCTATTAAGATATGCAAAGGAAGAAGGATTAGTGGCAGTAAATGGCTTGTATATGCTAGTTTCTCAAGCAGTGAAAGCTCAAGAAATATGGCAGAAAAGAAAACTTAGCTTAGAGGATGAATACAGGATATATGAAGAAATTAGGAAAACTTTATTAGGAGCAAGAAATCATGAGTAAAAGTAAAAAAAACATAGTGCTCATAGGAATGCCTGGCTGTGGCAAAAGTACCATAGGGAAAATTCTTGCGGATAAATTGAACTATAAATATATAGACAGTGATAATTTTATAGAAAAAAAGTCTGGGAGATCTATAGAGGAGCTTTTTGACATAGGAGAGGACTATTTTAGAAAAATAGAAAGCCAAATTATAAAAGAAGCTTGTCATGAAGAAAGATCAGTGATATCCACTGGTGGAGGAGTTATAAAAAACTCTAACAATGTAGAGCTTTTAAAAGAAAATGGAATAGTAATCTTTATAGATAGACCTATTGAAAATATAGTTTCAGATATAAATATATCACAGCGACCTCTTTTAAAAGAAGATGCTATAAGACTTTATGATTTGTATAAAGAAAGATATGATTTGTACAAGAAAAGCTGCCATGTAAAAATTATAAATGATTCATCTATAGAAAAAGTTATTGATGATATAAAAAACTATGTATTAAAAAATAATATTGCTATTATTTTGTAGTATATTTATATAAAATTGAATATCAAAAAAGGGGGAGTTTGCGTAATGAAGCATAAATTTTTATCTAAGAAATATTGGGTGGAAGAAGAAAATACTCTAGGTGGGAGTGGAGAACTGGCTAAAGGATATGATGACGTAATAAATTTGAGCATTGGAGATCCAGATTTAAACACAAACCCTAAAATCATAAAAAATGCTTTAGAGGATGCATTAAATGGGCATACTCATTATACAGCACCAGGTGGGTATAATGAATTAAGAGAAGAAATTTGCAAATTCTATAAAGAAGAATATAGTTATGATTTGAAAGTGTCAGAATGTATGGTGACTACCAGTGGCTGTCATGCTATGTGGCTGGTACTTCAAACTGTTATAGATGAAGGTGATGAAGTTATAGTATTTGAACCATATTTTACGCCTTACATAAAACAAATTGAAATGGCTGGAGGAAAAGCTGTCAAAGTTAAATTAAGCGAAGAAGATGGTTTCCAAATCAATATGGAAAGACTTAGAGATGCAATAACAGACAGTACAAAAGCTATTATAATAAACACTCCTAATAATCCTACAGGTATATGCCTTACAAAGGAGACTTTAGAGAATTTAAGTGGAATCGCAAAACAAAAGGATCTTTTAGTCATAGCCGATGACATATATACAGCATATACTTATGAGGAACCATTCCTTCCGATAACAACTATAGATGGTATGAAGGAAAGAACTATAACAGTAAAAAGTTTTTCAAAAGACTACTGTATGACAGGATGGAGAGTTGGTTATGTACTTGCTCCAAGTTTTATAATAGAAACTATGATAAATATAAATGAAAACAATGTTTACTCTGCACCTTCTGTGTCTCAAAGAGCAGCTCTTTATGCCTTAAGGATGAGATGTGAGATACAAAAAGACATAGTAGAGGAATTTAGAAATAGAGCATTTTATACTTATGAAAGAATACAAGGCACTCCAAAGATGAGTTGCATAAGACCTACAGGAAGTATATATTTGTTCGTAAATATAAAAGAAACAGGTCTTACATCAAAAGAATTTACAGAAAGACTTCTAAAAGAGGCACATGTACTTGTGATTCCAGGAAATGCTTTCGGAGAATCAGGAGAAGGATATGTGAGAATAGCCCTTACTGTAAATGTAGAAAAACTAAAAGAAGCCTTTGATAGAATAGAAAAATTTATGAAAGAGCTTTAAAATAAAATGACTTGCAGGTGAAATATGATAGATTTTCGATTTAAGACTTTTTTAACCTTATGTAAAACTAAAAGTTACACAAAAGCAGCACAAAAATTAAATATAACTCAGCCAGCTGTAACGCAGCATATAAAGTATTTGGAAGAGAAATATGACACAAAACTATTTCAATATTCAGGAAAAATTTTAGATTTAACTCCTGAAGGTGAAACTCTTAAGGATATAGCTAAAAGTATTCAGGTAGATAGTGAAAAAGTATATAGAATATTGAAAGACAAGAAAGAAAGTATAAAAAGGATTAAATTTGGAGCTACACTTACCATCGGAGAATATATGATGCCTGAACTAATAGAAAAATATATGGCAGATTTTCCTGATGCAAAAGTTACTATGATAGTGGAAAATACAGATAGACTTTTACATATGCTTAGAGAAGGAGACATAGACTTTGCCTTTATCGAAGGATATTTTAATAAACTTGACTATAATTATAAAATTTTTTCAAAAGAAGAATTTGTTGTTGTATGTTCTACTAAAAACCACCTTGCAGGTAAAAGTGTAATATTAGAAGATATATTAAAGGAAAATATAATAATAAGGGAACAAGGTTCTGGAACGCGTAATATATTCGAAACTGCATTATATGAGCATAATATGCAGGTAGAAGGATTTAAAAATGTTACTGAAATAGGAAATATAAATGTAATAAAAAAACTTGTACAAAAGAATTTAGGGTTAACTTTTATATATAAGAAAGCTGTTCAAAAAGAACTTAAAAAAGGTACACTTTCACAAATATATGTAGAGGACTTTAAAGCATTGAGACAATTTAATTTTGTAACACTAAAAAATAGTATGTGCTCAAACGAATATGAAAAGTTTTTGAATTATTATAATATGATAATCAATACAAAATAGATAGAGTTTAAGTTGATAAAAGAATAAAAAATAAAATTTAAAAGATGCACAAAAATATGAAGATAGTCTTTAAAGGATCCTTCATATTTTAGGTGCATCTTTTTTATGGTCTTAATCTATTATTGAAAGACAAAGAAAGAAGATTTTCTTAAACGTGCCGTAACAATAGATGCAACTATTATTTTAAATATATCTCCAGGAATAAAAGGAATTATGCATGCAGTCAAGGCTTTTCCTAAAGAGGCTTTTGTTAGATACATGAACCACACAGTACCAAAAGCATAGCATACCATAAGTCCTATAGCCATTGAAACTATGTAGTAGGAAAACTTCTTTGGAAGTTTGTCTGTAAGAAGTCCGGTACATAGAGCTACAAAAACATATCCTATTATATATCCTCCTGTAGGTCCTATTAGGATGCCGGCTCCTGAACTGAATCCAGAGAATACTGGAAGCCCAATAAGACCAAGAAGAACATATACTATCTGGCTTAAAGCACCATATTTAGCACCTAAAATAGAACCACATAAAAATACACCTAAAGTAGCTAAATTTATAGGCACTGGTGTAAAAGGAATAGGCAGAGCTATTTGAGATAGAACTGCTGTAATAGCTGCAAGTAATGAGATATTAACTAAAGTTTTCGTTTTCAAATTCATAAATATCCTCCTAAAACATTGTAAACTGATATAAATATACATGTTGACAATATTTTAGTAAGAAAAATTAAAATTGTCAACTATAAAAATTAAAACGATTAACAATAAAAATTAAAAAAGAGCTGGTTTCTTTTCCAGCTCTTTAAGATTAAGAATTATAGATTTCTTCATTTAATGACCCTTCAGATTTAGCTACTACTACTGCTGTAGCAGAGTCACCAACTACATTTAGAGAAGTAACAAGCATTTCTACTGGACGATTAATGGCAAGTATTAATGAGTATGCAAGAACAGCAGCATCATTTTGATATCCCATACCTGTAAGAACTGTGAATAATATTATTGCACCCGCTCCAGGAGCTGCTGGAGTTCCTACTGAAGCTATAAGTGCTAACAATGCTATTATAACGATACTTCCTACAGTTACTTCATAACCTGCAGAGGATGCTATAAATATAGCAGCTATAACCTGCATTATAGCAGTTCCGTTCATGTTTATAGTCATACCTAATGGAAGTACGAAAGACGCTATTTCTTCATTAACCCCCATTTCTTCAACTGTAGTTTTTGTATTTAGCGGAAGAGTTGCAGCTGAAGAGGAAGTTGAAAATCCAAATAAAGCAACTTTAGAGATTTTTTTTACAAAATTAATAGGATTTATTCTAGCAGCTATGAATACGAATATTGCATATCCAAAAATAAGGAAGGTTAAAAGTCCTATAACTGTAGTCATTACATAAGCAAAAGCTGGCTTTAGATGTTCAACTCCATATATGGCAAAAGTTCTTGTTATTAATATAAAGATAGCAAAAGGTCCGAATTTAGTTATTATAAAACTTAGGAATAAGGTGATTATCTTGTTTACGTCTTCTAATAATTTCTTTAATACTGTTATTTGGTCGTTAAGCTTGTTTATTGAAAATCCAGTTACAACAGCTAGGAAAACTATTGAAAGTATACGTCCGTTCTCTGAGAACACTGAAGTTATATTGTTTGGAATAGCTTGAACTAAAACAAGTAGTGGGTTACTTCCTGCTCCACCTTGCTTTGCAGCAATATTGTCTATAGTTACATTGAATAATCCCATTTTGTGAGCTGAGAAACCAAGTATTCCAGCAAGCAACAATGCAAATATAGACGTAGCAGCAAAACCTAATATGGTCTTATAAGAAATACGTCCAAGTTTTTTTGTATCTGATATATGGCACATTGCTAAAGCTATAGATGTAAATACCATTGGAATTATTACCAATTGAAGAGAATTGATAAATAGTTGACCTAAAATATAGAATATACCAATGGCGTTTCTACCTTGTTCTGCAGTTATGTCTTGGAATAATAAATTATTTATTGTTAACCAAAGATCACCTTTGCCATTTCCGTTTAAGTATTCTCTTAAAAATATAAATGATGTACCTGCTATAAGTCCTAGTATAAGTGCTACCACCATTTTAATGGCTAATTCATTTGGATTTTTCTTTAAATTGTTCTTTTTCATCATATAAGTATCCTCCTTAAAAATTTTATGCTAGGATACCATATAAAAAAGCCCTAATATCCTTTAAGATATTAGGGCGCAATAGACAAATAAACTATATACTCCTTTTTAGTCTCTCTGGACTATCTTAAAGGTATCCTACAAACATCATTATATATAGCAAAAGATTTTATGTCAATTTTTAAAAAAATTAAATTTATAGGGAATTTTTTTAATATAAGGAGTATAGCAAGAATTTTGCAGGTATAACTAAAAGTTAATATGGAAATCTTAAAAATGTAGATTCATTTAAAGGAGGTATATATATGGACTATAAAGTAGCAGCAAATAATTATATAGTAGTTACGCCCAAAGGTACCATCAAAGGATTTTTAGAAGCAGAAGATGCACATATGTATGTACTTGGATATTATGAAAAGAAGGTAAATAAGCTTTCTGACGACACTGATATTATATATGATGATTATGCTACAGAACCTTTGGAATCTACTATAGATATATGTATAGACCTAGGAGTTAAAGAAGGAGATTGCACTATTTATGACCTTGATGACTTCATAGAAAAAATCCAAGAATCTCCTATGCTTGAAGAAGAAAAAGAGGAAATTATATCAAAACTAATGGAAAAAGATATAAAGCTTAATGCAATAGACTATCAACTTATGGATATACTGAAGGATGTAACTGTTATTCCTCATAGATGATAGTAATATCTTAAATTATAGAATTAATAAAAAATAGAGTGAATGCTTTTAATTGTTCAAAGCATTCCTCTATTTTTAGTATATAGTTATTTTTGTAACAATGCACTAAAGGAATGAAAAACATTTTATGAAAAATATGTCTATAAATTAATGAAAACATTTAAAACATAATAGAAAAATTCAGAAAAATCAACTTTGATTTTAAAAAAATTAAAAATAATAAAAAAACGGAAAAATAATATAAAAAATGATTGACAAAAAATAAACAAACCTGTACAATAAAAATATAGACAGTGTTAAAAAAATAACAAAAGAAAAATAAAGATTAGAATAAGAAATTATTTAGGAGGAATCACAATGAGAGTGACAAATGCCAAAGAATTAACACAAAGAATAGAAGAATTAAGAAAGGCTCAAAAACAGTTTGCCACTTATACTCAAGAACAAGTCGATGAAATATTTAGACAAGCCGCTATAGCAGCTAATAATAATAGAATAAAGTTAGCAAAAATGGCAGTAGCAGAAACTGGAATGGGAATAGTAGAAGATAAGGTTGTAAAAAATCATTTTGCAGCAGAATATATATATAATCAATATAAAGATATGAAAACTTGTGGAGTTCTAGAAGAGGACACAACTTATGGAATCACAAAGATAGCTGCTCCAATAGGGGTTATAGCTGCTATAGTTCCAACAACAAATCCAACTTCAACAGCAATTTTTAAAATTTTAATAGCATTAAAAACTAGAAATGCTATAATAATCTCTCCACATCCAAGAGCAAAAAATTCAACAATAGAAGCAGCTAAGATAGTTTTAGAAGCAGCTGTTAAAGCAGGTGCTCCAGAAGGAATAATCGGATGGATAGATGAGCCATCAGTAGAATTATCACAAAATGTAATGAAAGAGTCAGACATAATATTAGCAACTGGTGGTCCAGCAATGGTTAAGGCAGCCTACTCATCAGGAAAACCAGCCATAGGAGTTGGAGCAGGAAACACTCCAGCTATAATAGATGAAACAGCTCATATAAAAATGGCTGTAAACTCAATTCTTCTTTCTAAAACTTTTGACAACGGTGTTATATGCGCATCAGAACAATCAATAATAGTTTTAGATGAAGTTTACAATGAAGTTAAGAAAGAACTTGATGAAAGAGGAGCTTATATACTTAAGGGAGAAGAAATAAACAAGGTAAGAAATATAATACTAAATGAAAAAGGCGGATTAAATGCTGATATGGTAGGTCAATCTGCATACAAGATAGCAGAAATGGCAGGAGTAAAAGTTCCGGAAAATGCTAAAGTTTTAGTTGGAGAAGTAGACTCTGTTGAATTAGAAGAGCCATTCTCTCATGAAAAATTATCTCCAGTACTTGCAATGTACAGAGCAAAGAGTTTTGAAGAAGCATTAGAAAAAGCGGATAGATTAATAATATTAGGTGGAATGGGACACACTTCAATACTTTACACTAACGAGATAAAGTCAAAAGATAGAATAGCAGCTTTTGGAGCAAAAATGAAGACTGCTAGAACATTAATAAATATGCCGGCATCTCAAGGAGCTATAGGAGATTTATACAACTTCAAATTAGCACCATCTTTAACACTTGGATGCGGATCATGGGGCGGAAACTCAATTTCTGAAAATGTAGGTCCTAAACATTTAATAAACGTAAAGACTGTAGCTAAAAGGAGAGAAAATATGCTTTGGTTTAGAGTTCCAGAAAAGACTTACTTCAAATATGGATGTCTTCCAATAGCTCTTGAAGAGTTAAAGGATATGGGAAAGAAAAAGGCATTTATAGTAACAGACAAAGTATTATTTAACTTAGGATATACTGATAAAATAACACAAATACTAGAAAAGAATGGAATACAATATAAGATTTTCCCTGAGGTTGAACCAGATCCAACTTTAAGATGTGCAAAAGCTGGGGCAAAAGAAATGTTAAGCTTCAATCCAGATGTAGTAATATCTCTTGGTGGTGGATCAGCTATGGATGCTGCAAAGATAATGTGGGTTATGTATGAGCACCCAGAAGTTAGATTCGAAGATTTAGCTATGAGATTCATGGATATAAGAAAAAGAGTATACAAATTCCCAACTATGGGTCAAAAGGCTATGATGGTGGCAATAGCTACATCAGCAGGAACAGGATCAGAGGTTACTCCATTTGCTGTTATAACTGATGAAGAAACAGGAGTAAAGTATCCATTAGCTGATTATGAATTAACTCCAGATATGGCTATAGTAGATGCAGAACTTATGATGACATCACCAAAGGGATTAACTGCTTGTGCAGGTATAGACGTATTAGTTCACGCTATAGAGGCTTATGTTTCAATAATGGCATCAGAATATACTAATGGTTTAGCATTAGAAGCTATAAGATTAGTATTTAAATATCTACCAGATGCATACAATGATGGATTAACTGATGTTAAGGCTAGAGAGAAAATGGCTCATGCTTCATGTATGGCTGGAATGGCATTCTCAAATGCATTCTTAGGAATTTGTCACTCAATGGCTCACAAATTAGGAGCATTCCATCACCTACCACACGGTATGGCAAACTCTTTATTATTAAAAGAAGTTATAAAGTTTAATGCAACTGATGCTCCAACTAAGCAAGCAGCATTTGCACAATACAAATATCCAAATGCAGCATATAGATATGCAAGAATTGCTGACTACTTAAACTTAGGTGGAAACACTGAAGCTGAAAAGGTTGAAGCATTACTTAAAGCTATAGAAGAGCTTCAAAGAAAAGTTAATATGCCAATGACTATAAAAGAAGCCGGTGTAACTGAAGAGAAGTTCAATGCAACATTAGAAGAAATGGTTGAGCAGGCATTTGATGACCAATGCACAGGAGCAAATCCAAGATACCCACTTATGAGTGAATTAAGACAGCTTTACTTAAACGCTTATGAGGCACCAAAGGTTGAAGCTCCAACTAAAAAGAAAAAATAGTTTTAATATAGAAAAGATCACTACAGGTTAATCTAATATTATAGAATAGCATCTGCTAAATGCAGATGCTATTTTTTATAGTATTACAATAAAAAATATGGATTTTATGATAAAATTGAATTATTAAATTATTAATGGAAGGTGAAAGAAATGAGTTTTATTGATGATATAAAAAAATACATTCCATATTGTGAACAGGAGACTATGGATAAAGAGCTTATAGTAAAGGCTGTTGATTCTTACGACGATATTTTAACAAGGGAAAATATTGCAATGCATATAACAAGCTCAGGATACATAATAAATAAGAATAGGGATAAAGTTTTAATGATATACCATAAGATATATGATTCATGGGCATGGACTGGAGGACATGCAGATGGAGACGATGATTTGTTACATGTTGCAATAAAAGAAGCTCAAGAGGAAACAGGATTGAAAAATGTAAAAGCTCTAGATGAGGATATTTTTTCTTTGGATGTGCTTACGGTAGACGGTCATATAAAGAGAGGAAAATATGTGTCTTCTCATCTTCATCTAAATGTGACATACCTATTAGAAGCTGATGAAAAAGAAGAACTAAAAGTTAATGAAGATGAAACAAAAGGCGTAAAATGGTTGCCTATTAATGAGCTAGGAACATATTGCAGCGAGCCTTATATGGTAAGAATGGTTTATAATAAATTAAATGAAAAGATAGCAATTAAATAAATATATTTAAGGAGGCTTCTATGGAAATTTGGGATATATACGATAAAGACAGAAATAATACTGGTAGGACTGTAGTAAGGGGAGAAAAACTTAAAGAAGGTGACTATCATCTCGTAATTCATGCATGGATTGTGAATAGTGATGGGAAACTTCTTATCCAAAAAAGAGCGAAAACTGTAAAGGCATGGCCTAATATGTGGGCTATGACAGGAGGATCTGCTATTAAAGGAGAAAACAGTTACGAAGCATGCTTACGAGAAGTTAGTGAAGAACTTGGTATAAAACCTGATATGGAAAATGCAAAAGTTGCATTTACAAGCCTTAGACAAGATAAGATAACTGATGTATGGATTATAAGACAGAATTTTTCTGTAAATCAATGTCGCCTTCAAAAAGAAGAGGTAAGTGATGTAAAATGGGTCTCAAAAGGTGAGATTAAAAAACTTATAGAGCAGAAAAAATTTATAAACTATATGTACATAGATAAGTTATTTAAATTATATATGTCTTTTTGACTATCTTTTTATATCTTCTTAAATGTCCGCAAAGCCTTATTTTATAGGATCTACGGGCATTTTGCTTTTGTGGTAAACCTCACATATCTAGGTCTATCTTCTTATATTTTCTCTATCAAACGTGGTTAAAATCGTGGTAAATACTTCTATGCGATTAGATGCTGAACCTCTGATTTTGCGGTATCTATGGACGCATGAGCGTACCAGTTCATTGTGATACTGATGTTTGAATGTCCCATGATATACTGTAAATCTTTCGGGTTTATGTTCTTGCTTGCCAACCTTGTGCAGAACGTATGGCGTAGCGTATGCGGTGTGATATGTGGCAAGGGATTGTTTTTGTGGTGTTTGTTGTATTTCTTTACCATTCGGACAAATAAGGCGTTATAATCAATGGCAACTTTCGGCTTGCCTTTGTGATTGACAAATAAGAAGTTGCTCCGTCCGTCTATCACAAATGGTTCTGCCTTTGGGTGTTTCTTCATAATCCGTTGAAATGTCTGTATCGTTTCTGTGCTTAATGGCACTTGCCTTATTCCGCTTTTCGTCTTAGGTATTTCAATGTAATAGCCTTGTTCCTTGCTCTTTAGTAACTGGTGGTCGATAATCACCACTTCATTCTTGAAATCAATATCGGCTACTGTCAGTCCGCACAGTTCCGAGATACGAAGTCCTGTCTTTAACAGTATCAGCACATCATCATAATACTTATGATACACGTTGTCCGTCTTGATGAATGATAATAAGGATTGTTCCTGTTCCTCTGTCAATGCGACTTTTTCTTTGGTATCATTTTCTAGGACTTCACTCAATTTGAAATCAAAAGGGTTTTTCCTTACGCAATCGTCTTGTATGGCGATATAGAATGACGCTTTTAACGAGCGTTTATGGTTGTTAATGGTATTGTAGGAAAAGCCTTTTTCTTTCATGCGTAACGCCAATTCGTTAGCGTCAGAGGGTTTTATTGTATCAATGCTCCTAGCACCTAACCTCTTTCAATAACCGCATGAGTTGTTCCCGTTGTTTCTGTTTGCTTTTCTTCACATTTGCCCTCTGTGCGTTCTGTTTGGCGTAGAGTTGGCAAAGAGTCATTTTCTTTCCTGTGCTGTCGATACCATCCTCAATATCCCGTCTTATCTGCTGTTCCAGTTCTCGAAGTGGGGGTTTTTCCCGTTTTCCCTTTGGTGGCGGGTCTGTGGGTGTTAATCTCCAAGCATACACATATTTTGTTTTTCCAAATTCGTCTACATATTTATATAAGTATTTTCCGTCTGTTCGTTGGCTCTCTCCAGTATGCAGGATACGTCCTTTGCTATCCCGTCTTTTTTCTTTCATGGTGTCTGCTCCTTTCCTTGCTGGAAAGAGCCTTGATATGACTTGTGTTCATCATAACACATACAAGGCTCGTTTGCATTAGATTGCGTCCAACTTGTCAATGACCTTTTCAAACTGTCAGCGTTTAATCTGTATGCGGTTGCCATTCATAATGAGCCAGCCAGCGTCCTTGTTTTCCTCTGCCAAGCGTCTTAACTTGTTTTCTCCGATACGGAAATACTTAGACGCTTCTTCAATGGTAAGGGTGTATTTTTCCCATACAGGAATATCGGTGTTATTCATAAGATACCCCCTTTCCCATGTTTCGTATCATTATTGGATATACGGAATAAGGTCGGTGCGGTTTATCCTCTGTAAATGGGCGGTTAGTTTACTGGAAAGGGAAGTGCTGTATCTCGCCTTGCCAAGCATAGTTCCTACTTTTTCTAGTCCACCTAATGCGTCATGTTCTTCCAAGAAGTAAAAACTTTTGACAGCGGAAATCACGCCACCCTCTGTGAGCCATTGCTGTGTTTCCTCAAGGGAATTATGTAGTTTTGGTACTTGCAGTTTCAAGACTTCCACAGCCCCTAAAAAGCGTTCCCAAAACCGACACGTTTTCCACCTGCTCTTATTGCTTTCATTTTTGTTTGGCACGACAAAGCGTAGGTTGTTTGCCAATAGCTCGAAAGCTAGTTCTCCAAGTTCCAGCGGTCTGTCTTTGAATGTCATGGCAAAAGCATGAGCTTTATCATCACGCAGTTGCATTTCTGTCCGTTTCCAACTGCCGACTTCCTCAAGTGTCTTATTATGTTTTGAACAGACTTCCTTATCCTTGTCATAAAAGCGGTAGGATAATCCCGATTTTCCAGCACCGATATAAACGGTCTTTGCGGTGTCGAAATTATCAAACTTGCTTTCATCAAAGTGGTAGCCCTCACTATTGGAAATAAATTCCTATTTTTCACATTTCTTCTTTATCTGCTCTATGGTAAAGAATGGCTTTTCGTTCTTATCATCAATGGCAATATCAAGCCTTGTAAAGTGAAAGTTATCCAGTCCGTATCTTCGCTCACAATGTTTGAACATATCCCCAAAGGTATAATTCCTACTGTCGAGAATACGGAAAATATCATCACAACCTCTGCCAGTCATAACAAGATAACAGCCTAACCCTTGTGGGTTGTCCTCTGTCTTTCTTGCGTCGCCCGATACATAAATATCTCCAATCTGCCAGCGTGCCTGATAGGTCTTGAATTTAACGCTTGCCGGATAGACATTGAAAATGTCAGTCGGTAAACCTAAAATGTGCATGATAACATCTTCAGCAGTTGCAGTATCAAATACAATGCTGATGTAATCAATCTTAACGGATAAATTTTTGTGTGTAGTTATAGTGCATTACTCCTTTCGTATGCCCCGTTTTTTGCGGGGTAAAAATAGCGTTTTGTCCTTTATTTATCACAGTTTCTAGGTACTATGACATGTATGCGCAGGGCGGTGTTACATTAATAAGATATGAGAATTTTATAGTTAATGAAATTAATAATAGGTTGCATCAATATATTTTGATACAACCCATAGTTTGAGCTTAAATATACTAATTTATTTACTATAAAGCTTTAGTACCTTTATAAAATTAATCAGGTACTTTAATTTCATACATTTTTGATGGTCTGCCCTTATTAAAGCTAGATTGCATAGAAGCTACAACAGCAAGGTTGCTTTCCTCCATATTTTTTAATATCCTATTTGCGTTTCTTAAGGTTCCTCCAAAATAATTTACAAAATCTCGAGCTGAAATAACTGTAGTATTTCTATCCTTTAAAATATGAAGAATTCTTTGAATTGTTAATTCAGATAGATTAGCCTTTTGTGCCATTTCTCTAATGGAAGCATCGTCTCTAGTTGAACAAGTAATTATGTGTTCACCATCTAGAGGACCGATTAAGCTTTCATCTTTATTAAGAAGAAAGACACCTCCATTAATATTTCCATGACGCATTGCAATAACAGCATTACTTCTTGCATTAAGCATATCAATCCCAAGTCCATAACCGATGTCAAACTTAAATTTAAGTTTCTTTGTATTAAGATAGTTACTTAAATTACAACAACTATAATTACAAGTAATTTGTTCAACAACTGCACGACAAGTATAAACCTCCAAGGTGCTAGGACTCTTCTTAATTAAAAAGTCATATAGGTTTTCCTTGCTGTAATCCATAATGAGTTTCTGTAAAACCGCTATTTCCCAATCGGATTCCATTTCACTTTTTGCGCTATGAGAGCTGATGGCAATTGTAGCAGGTTGCTGTGATTGCAGGTAGTTTACAGTTATAATTGAAATTATTTCATTTAGAATATCCTTTATTTGACTAGGCAATGGAAAAACATATGTACAAGGAATATTGTGTTTTTTCATTAAAGGGATAATACTACTGAAGAAACAGATGACAAAATCCATTTCCCCTTTTTCCCATAATGAAACGATAGTTTCTCCTATAGATTCATCACAAGCCTTTAACTCTTCTAAACTCATTCTATTAAGGGCTTCGTCTTTAATAATTTGTGCATTGTAAATTTCATCCCGGTCCAAAAGTTGAGCACAAGAAAAATTACTTTTAACCATACAGTAAAAGTCCATATATACGCGATTTAAATCAACATTTTTATCCTTATATATCATGTTAAGTAGCATATGATATAAGCTACTTAAGTCAGCCTCTATGGAAAGAACAGGTATTGCTAAATTGGGCTCCGTTTTATTTATTACAGTTTGTGCAACAGCACCACTAACAATTACACCGTCAATATTGGAATTTCCCAAGTCTATTGCTATAGCTGATAAATGTCCGAAGTTTTTGTATTCTTGTATATCCCATTGAAAATCCAAATTCATTTTATTTAGAGTTTCTTCGAGAAAAGGATGCAAATACTTAGTTACAATAAATCGTATTTTAATATTCATATTATTCACACTCCAATGATTTTATTATAGAAGAGAAAATAACCTAAATCAACAAAATATAAATTAGAAATTACAATAGAACGAAAGAATATATTCAGAAAATTAATATAATTTATTGACATGGAGATGTATTAAGCTTTAATATATATATAAGGAATATTCCTTAAATGTTCTTTAAATTATTTTAAGGAGATGAAATTATGGATTATTTAAAAAAAGCTAATGAAATGGCATATGAATTTACTGAAATAAGGAGAAGAATTCATAAAAATGCAGAGGTAGGAATGAACCTACCACAAACTGTAAATTTAGTTGTAGATAAACTAAAGGAAATTGGTTGCAAGCCACAATTAATTGGCGAATCTGGGGTAGTAACAACAATTGGTACAGGAGAAAAGGTGCTACTACTACGCGCAGATATGGATGCATTACCTATGAAAGAGGAAAGTGGAGAAGAGTTTGCTTGTACAACTGGAAACTCACATTCATGTGGACATGATATTCATGCAACAATGCTATTAGCTGCAGCAAAAATGTTGAAGGAAAATGAGAAAGATTTAAAGGGTACAGTTAAATTAGTATTTCAACCAGGGGAAGAAGTATTTAAGGGCGCAAAGGATATTATTAAAGCAGGCGTATTAGAAAATCCTAAGGTTGATGCTGCTTTTGCAATTCATACAGCTCCAGGTGCACTGCCACAGGGTATATTTATGTACAATGATAACGGTACAATGATGTGCTCTGCAGATACGTTTAAAATTACAGTTAGAGGGAGGGGGGCACATGGTTCTTATCCACAGAACTCGGTGGACCCAATCAATATTGCAGCACATATTGTTATTGCACTACAAGAAATTATTGCAAGAGAAACTGTTCCCTCAAATTTATGTGTATTGACAATTGGAAGTATTCATTCAGGTTCAATGGCTAACTCAATTCCTGAATCAGCAGAATTAATGGGTTCTATTAGAGCAAATAGTAAAGAAATGCGAGAATTTATTTTAAAGAGAACTGAAGAAATTATAGATCAAACTGCAAAAATGTTTAGGGGTACTGCAAGTCTTGAGATGATTTCTGGAACTCCGCCTCTTGTTTGCAATCCTGTGATGACAAAGAAATTTGTAGGTTATATTAAGGAGCTTGACTTTAAGGGTAAGGCTCCGTATCCAGGTCTACAGGCTAATGCGTCAGAAGATTTTGCTGAAATTGCAGACATTGTTCCAAGCGTATATATAATGCTGTCAGCTGGCTTTGGTGAGACTGGCAATGTACCTACTTCACATAATCCAGGGGTTAGGTTTAATGAAGAAACTATCCCAGTTGGAGCGGCTATACTAGCACATTGTGCAACAAGATGGCTTGAGGAAAATAGCAATCTTTAATTTTAAACATATATCAAGGGGGATAAATATGTCAAATATAAAAACTACATCAGGAGTAGCTATTCCACTTACTCCTAAAAAACGTATTTTGGTACAAACGGGTTGTGTTTGCTTAATGCTTTCAATTGCAATGCTTGGATTAAGCTTAAGCGTACTGCAAGGGCCAATTCTTACTGAAATGAATGCTATGCAATACTTTTCGCTACTAACTATTTTTGCAAGCTTAGGGCTAGTTATAATGACACCCATTGGTGGAAAATTAGGAGATATTTTTGGCCGAAGAAATGTGGTTATTGTAGCAGGAACAATAGCTACAATTTGCGGAATAGGAATGTGTCTTGTTAAAACTGTAGTACCATTTATGGTTCTACGTCTAATTATTGGAGCAGCGCAAGGAGCATTTACAGCAGCACCTTACATCATTGCTCGTGAAATTAATGAAGCAAAAGATGTTCCAAAGGCAATGGGCATCCTTGCTAGTTCTGTAGCAATTGGTGGGTTTGTAGGAAGCATTATTGCTGGAGCTTTGACAGATGCAGGTTTGCTTGGATTTGCCATTGCTTTTCCAGTTATTCCTCTTATTATAGGGGTTATACTTATAGCACTTAATCTTCCAAATAAAAAGCAAGAAGTTAAGGTTAAAATTGATGTTTTAGGAATAGTAGTTCTAACCATTACTATCAGTACATTTGTACTTCCATTAAACTTTGGTACTATGATAGGATGGACAAATCCTTGGATTATATGTGGATTTATTCTTATGATTGTGTTTGGAATGATATTGGTGAAAGTTGAAAATAAAGCTACTGATCCTATAATACCAATGAGACTTTTCAAAAACAAGCAATATACTTCCTTACTATTAGTTGGATTTTTAGCATATTTCTATATGAATGCAATGAATGTGTATGCACCTCTTGCAGTTCAGCAGGTATTAAATGGTTCTACAACTATTTCAGGAATACTCCAAATGCCACGAACAATTATTACAATGATCCTGCCTGCTCTAGTTGGTGTTTGGGTTGGTAAAAAACGAGATAATTTTTGGAAGGGTATGGCTATATCAGCTGCTCTTGTTACAGTAAGCTTAATACCATTATGTTTTATTGGTTCATCCACTTCAGTAATTATGATGATTGCTTTAATTTCAGTAACAGGTATTGCTGAGAGTTTACGTGGCGTTACAGTAACTGCAGCTGCACAAAGTACTTTAGACCCAAAAGATATGGGGGTGGGTACTTCTCTTGTTAACTTCTGTAATTCTGCTAGTGGGCTTGTAGCTGCTGCATTGGGTGGTGCTTTTTTCAATGTGGCTGGTAGTAATATTGCATTAGGAGTAAATTATAACTTCATGATTTCTGTAGTATCCGCTATTTTAGAATTCTTAATTGTAGCTTTCATAGTGCGACGTTTCATGAGGTCTTCAAGACAAGATAAAGAAGTAGTAGATACTATATAAGAATGCTAAGGAATTTAGTGAAGAGGTAAGAGCGAAAAGTTAAGAGTGATGGGGGAAATTCCTACTGAATTCCTTTGATTGTATGAAGAGTTAGTGTAAAAACTAGCTCTTTTTATTAAATTTATAAGAAAAGTTAAAAAATAGGGATATTAATTTCACCAATATATGTTTTAAAGAATATTCTAATACGAAGGAAAAATAATATTAAGGAGATAAAATGGGGTATTATATAAAAAATGAAGAAAACATAAAGTTTTACATTGAAGATCTTAATGAACATGGTAAGAAAACTATAGTATTTTTACATGGGTGGCCAGGAGAGCATAACTTATTTGAGTATCAATTTAACTATTTATCAGAAATGGGTTATAGATGAATTGGAATAGATCAGAGGGGTTTTGGTAACTCAGATAAACCTAAAGACGGATATGATTATGATATATTAAGTGATGATGTTATGTGTATAGTAAATCAATTAAGCTTAAAGGATTTTATTTTGTTAGGGCACTCTACAGGGGGAGCTATAGCTATTAGATATATGGCTAGGCATAAAGGCTATGGAGTAAATAAGCTTATTCTTTGTGGAGCAGCAGCACCAAGCTTAATAAAGCGTCCCTACTTTCCATATGGTATTGAAAAAGAAGTAGTTGATAATATTATTGAGGGAACATATAATGATAGACCAAAGATGTTAAGTGATTTTGGTAAAATATTTTTTTATAGCAATGTGAGCAAACCTTTAATGGAATAGTTCTTTCAATTGGGGCTTAGAGCAGCTGGATGGTCTACAGCTGAAATTGCTAAAACATGGCTTGATGAAGAGAGACTATTTGAGGATGTAAAAGAAATTCAGGCAGAAACACTAATTATACATGGAATTCATGATAAAGTTTGCTTGTTCTCATTTGCAGAACAGCAAAATAAAATGATTAAAAATAGTAAGTTAGTTAAGTTTATGAAAAGTGATCATGGAACATTCTATGATGAAAGAGATAAATTTAATAAAGAGGTAATTAGTTTTATTCAGGAGTAAAATATTTGTGGTTAAAATAATATAGAAAAAATGAAAGAGTTAGTGCAAAGGCTAACTCTTTCATTAAAAATAAATATGGCTGGTATTAGCAAGGGTAGAGATGTATTAGGACAAGCTTACACCAAATTTTATTTAAAAATAGAACCGATAAAATAGTAGTTCATGGTATATATTTATCAAATCAATATCTCTTTCATAGTTTAGATGATAAAATAATAGTAAAATGTGTATTATTATATATATGATGGAATATTAGAGGCACAAGGAAATTAAGGGTAAAGAACAAATTGACTAACGAGAGGAGAATTAATATGGAGAATGTATATGAAAAATGTCCTTCCTTTGAGGGGGATAAGTACTTATTACGGTTAGTAACTATAGATGATGCCAAGGACTTGTTGGAGGTTTATTCAGATAAAAATGCAGTGCCATTTTTCAATTCCGATAATTGTAATGGGGATGATTTTCATTATGATACCTTAGAAAGAATGAAGGAGACCATAAACTTTTGGATAACCTCCTATGAGGGAAGATGGTTTGTAAGGTGGTCTATTATTGACAAAGCAATTAATAAAGCAATAGGAACCATTGAATTATTCCATAGAAACGCCACCGATTATTTTAATAATGTGGGACTTCTTAGATTAGATTTAAGAAGTGATTATGAAAAAGAAGCAGAAATCATAGAGATTTTAGACCTAATTAAAAAGGATACTTATGAATTATTTAACTGTGATAGAATTGCTACAAAAGCAATTGTGGGTGCAGATGAAAGAGTTAAAGCACTTATTAAATTAGGGTTTAAACCTAGTAATAGGGTATTAATTGGACATGATGGTAGTGAATATAATTCTTATTTTGAAATAAATAAAGGATATATTTAATTTAAGGTAAAATTGGTGATTGTATTTGTATAATAAAATAGAAACACAAAAACAAAAACCTAAGGGTATATTATGATTTATTTATGGGTGTCTTGGCTATTATAGTCGTAAGTGTTTTGATAATAGAAATGACAGTAGAAGTGTCCAAATCAGTATTAAAGATATTCTATATAACAGACAGGATAATATGGATAGTTTTTTGTATAGACTATTTTGGAAGGTTTCTTATAAGTAAAGATAAAAAGAAATTTGTTAAAAGTAATGTTATAGATTTACTTTCTATCATTCCATTTAACTCATTATTTAAGGCTTTAAGAATAATAAAGATTACTAAAATGACAAAGTTGGCTAGGCTATCAAAAGTAACTAAAACTACAAAGATTTTGAAAGCTACAGTATTAGTAGCAAAGTTTAAAGTTAAAGTTGACAAATTTTTAAAGACGAATAATTTTAATTATGTTCTATATATGACAGGTATAACGGTTATTTTAGGAGCAATTGGAATATCATTAGTTGAAAAAATGAGCCTTTCAAATGCTTTATGGTGGAGTTTTGTGACAACCACTACTGTAGGATATGGTGATATATCACCAACTACTATACTAGGGAGAATAATAGCAGTAGTACTAATGCTAGTGGGAATAGGATTCATAGGGATGCTTACAGGAACTATAGCAACCTTTTTCATAAAACAAGAAGAAAATCCTTCATATAAGAAAAGCGTTGTGCAAAGAATTAAAAATAGACTAGATGACTTTGATTTATTATCTAAAGAAGAGTTAGACGAAATGTTTAAAGTATTACAATCCTTTAAGAATTAAAAATTAGAGATTATTATATGTATTTTAGTTTGGAAGTGTTCTGAGGAACAGTGGAAAATGATGTCTCATTAACATGCATTAAATTAAAAATTTTAAAGGCATGTATATGAATATAAAAATTATTATAAGTGTGGGGCTTACTTATGAAAGCAGTAGAATTATATTATCAATTAAGCAAGGATTTTATTATTGATGGGGTATCAGACACTTGGGCGGTATTCATGGGAGATATTGAAGAGTATCTTACAGAAAGCTTTAAGAAAACCAGTATGGGGCTAGTATGTGATTTTACAGAGGATATAAATAGGGCTTATACTGCGGTATTTCCTACAGAAGCTGTAATGCAGAAAATTTTAACGGAAAATATAACAGATGCTCTTTTATTTTTACATCATCCCTCTATTTGGGATATTAGAGGGAAAAAGTCATTTTATCAAATGAATAAAGAGCTATTGAAAGAATTTAAAAAGAGAAGAATTGCTATATATATTTTACATGTACATCTTGATAATTACGGAGAATATTCAACAAGTAAAACTCTAGCAGCAGCTTTAAATATAGTTGTTGAAAAACCCTTTAAATCATATTGCGGCGCACTAAGTGGAGTAATTGGAATAACAAAATGTAAAACCATAGAGGAATTAAATAAGGATTTTTCTCATGCAATGGGACATAATACAAAGCTCTACTCTTATGGCGATGAATCTATAATAGATGGAAGAGTTGCTATTGTTGCTGGTGGAGGTAATAGTAGAGATACTGTGAAGGAAATCCTTGAAGAAGGTATTAATGTTTTTATAACTGGAGTTTGAGCTAATAGTGCTAAATTTAAAGATGTGCATGAGCTAGAGAAATTAAATCATATCAATGTTTTAGGTGGAACTCATTATTCTACTGAAAAATTTGCATGTAAAAAGAGGTGTACTTATTTTGAAAATTTAGGATTGAAGTCAGCTTTTATTGAAGGTGAACCAATTTATGAGGATATGTATATTATTAAATAAGTTTAATATGAATTTAATTGAGAATCCACATGAGGAGCTTTTAAGGTTAGAGAATTAAGTGATAGGGACATAAAAAACTATCTGTCCTTCATTTTTAATTTTCCATTTTCAATTATTAACAAAAATATCTACTTAAAGAATTAATAAAAAAATATGATTCCTTATAGGTATGATGAATGAAACCCAATAATTCAATTAGAACTAATAGATCCTCAATATTACATTTAAATTCTTGCAATAAAATAAATTTTTTAAATATATTTATTTATCAAAATAAAAAACAAGACTCAAGGCTAGTGTTTTCAAGGTCTGAGATCTGCTACAATATATATTTATATATTGTGTTATTAATTTATTGCGAAATTGTACTATTAAACTAAGATTGCTAAAATAAAAATTAAAATCTAAAGTAAAAGTTATGAAAATTTTAAAATAAATACTATAATTTTTAAAAAGTATAGATTAAAGATAAATAATCTATACAAAAATAATTAAAAATCATGATGATGAAAGAAGAGGAAAAGGGGAATACATGTATGATAACGATAATGTCTCCAACGAAGACGTTTAATGATAATATATGTCCGCTGAAATTTGATATAGAGGCTATGGCATTTAAGGATGAGATTAAGGAGCTTATCGCTATATTAAAGAAATATGATGTTTCTGAAATAATGAGAATCATGAAAGTTTCAAAAGTATTAGGCGAAGCTACATATAAGAAATATAAGACTTTTGATGATGACATAAAAGGATATGAAGCTATAAAATACTTTTATGGAGAAGCTTTTAAGGGGTTAGATGCGGCAACTTTAGATGAGGAAGATATAGTTTTTGGGCATAATCATCTTGTGATATTGTCAGGCCTTTATGGCTTAATTAAACCACTAGATATAATTAAGCCTTATAGATTAGAGATGGGAACTAAGCTAAAAACAGCTAATGAAAAAGACTTGTATGGTTATTGGAAGGATAAGCTTACAACTTATATGATGAAATCTATAGAAGACACCTCTGGAGAAAAAGTGCTTTTAAATTTAGCTTCTGATGAATACAGCAAAGCCTTAGATTTAAAGAGTATAGATGAAAAATACAAAGTTGTAACTATATCATTTAAAGAAAATCGAGATGGCAAGTATAAAACCATTGGAACTTATGCTAAGAAAGCCAGAGGGCTTATGGCTAGATATATACTGAAAAATAAGATCGACATCCTAGAGGATATAAAATACTTTAATGAAGATGGATACAGTTTTAATGAAGAACAAAGCGATGATAATAATTTTATTTTTATCAGATAGTTTGAAGGAGTATTTATGAAAAAAACTATTTTAGCAGCTTATGTTATTATAAATCTTATTATGTTTTATATGATGTATAGAGATAAAAAATTAGCAAAGACTCATCAGTGGAGGATAAGTGAAAAAACTCTTATAGCTGGAGCGTTAGCCTTTGGTGGCTTGGGAGTATTTATGGGTATGAAGATGTTTCATCACAAGACAAAACATACTTTGTTTAGGATAGTAGCACCTTTGACAGCTATTATTCAGATACCAGTGTTAATTTACTATAATATGTAAGTTGGTAGTAAAGAAATTGGGTTGTATCAAATGCTTTAAAAATTGCTTTTGATACAACCCATGATTTATTTCTCCAAAAAATCTTTTTCTGCTTGCAGAACTTCTTTTAAAGCATCTATAGTTTTAATGACATCGTCTTTTATATCTAAAGCATGATTTGCATTTTCTATGAAAAGGAGATTAGAACCATTAGTTTCTTTTATATTAGTTAGATTGTTTGAATTTAAAAGAGGATCGGCACTACCTGTTATTATTAAAGAATTTGTAGTTATACCAAGAGATACTGTTTTATCTATAGGACTTATATAGATATTTTTTGTGATTTTATCTCTAAAATGTTTGTTAACCATGATTTGTACACAAGTTCCTATGCTCTTTCCTATTATAATAATATTGTCATAATCTTTGATAATAGATCTTTCTATGACATTTATAGTTTCACTTACAAGAATATCAAATTCTTTAGAGGGATCAAATTTAGCTCTGGTTATATGAAATCCATACTCTATCTCTAAAACATCATATCCCATCTGAAGACACAACTGTTTAGAATAATCAAGATAAGACCTATCTAAAAGATAGCCTATTCCGGGGAGTATTATAGACAGAGTTTTACTGTTGTTATCTGTAAACTTCCCATTTGATTCTACACCCCAATAAGATTTGGTTAATTTATTATTCATGATTTAAGCCTCCTACAAATATATAATTAGTATTAGTGTTATAAAGATAATTATAATATATTCTTAAAAAATGGCTAGTCAATATGAATTGATAAAAAAGTCACATTATGATATAATTATTGATTATTCTAATAAAATGGAGGGATTTTATGACTAAAAAAGTGGTATCAAATACTCTTTTATTCATAGGTATCTTAACTTTTGTAATAGTATTTAAAACATTTTTCGGAGAATCAAATACGTTGGTTGGAGTAACTTTAATTATGTCAATCCTAGTACTTATGAGCGAAGACTTGACAAGAAAACCTGGGATTAATTTTATTAAATTATTATTTTTAAATGTAATTTTAGGATTTTTTTCTTATATAGCTAATACGAATATATGGTTAGGATTAGTTTTAAATTTTGTAGTTTTAGGCGGAATAGGATATTTCTTAAGCTACAATTTAAATAAAAATATAATAGTACCATTTGGATTACAGTATTTATTTATGCTATATACTCCAGTAAGTGGTATAGATTTTTATAAAAGAATTGCAGGACTTATATTTAGTGCTATTTTAATAATGGCAATTCAGCTTATAATACATAGAAAAAAGAAAGATGATAATAATTTAAATGAGACTTTAGAGAAAGATGACGTATATAAAGAAATAAAAGTATTTGGAAAAATGGTTGAAATACATACAATAAGAGCAAGATATGCAGTAAGAGTTGGTGTAGTTGCTGCAATAGCTGCCTTTATAGTGGGATATTTTGAATTAGAGCAGGGAAGATGGATTGTTTACACAATATTTTCTTTAACAGAATTTTACTCAGAACATTGCAAAGAAAGATCAAAGCAAAGATTAGAAGGTACAATAATAGGATCGTTAATAGTAGTAGTATTATTTCTTATTATAAATGATAACAGCTTAAGAGCATTAATAGTTTTAGTAGCTGGATATATGGATACATATACGAATAACTACCGAGATAAGATGATTTGTGTCACAGCTTCAGTTGTAGCGTCGGTATCATTAGTAAATGGAACATTAACAACTATTTTTGAAAGAATATCATATGTATGTTTGGGTATAGTTCTAGCATTATTTATTAATAAATTTGTACTTGAAACAACATTAGAACAAAGAGAACTTACATCTTAATAAAACTTATATAAAAATGATAGCCAATACTGGAGAAACTAGTATTGGCTGTTATTTTTATAGGCAAGATTAATAAAATCATTAGCACTTTGAGTAAGATATTTATTTTTGTGATAAATAATAGAAAATTTTCTTGTCAAAGAAACCCCTTCTATGTTAACAGCATAGATTTCATTTCTTTTTAAACTATCTTTTATTAAAAGATAAGGTAGAACGGATATGCCGATATTATGGCTTACAGCCCTTACAATAGCTTGAGTACTAGAGCTCTGCCAAAGTATAGAGGCTTTAACTCCGTGTAAATCTAAGATATCATCAAATATTTCTCTACCAGCGCTGCCCTTTTCTCGCATTATAAAATCTACATTTTTCAAATCATTTATATTGATTGTTTTTCTTTTAGCAAAAGGGTGGTCAGGGGAGCAGATAAGCACTAAGTTATCATCCATGAAGTGTCTGCTCTCAATAAATGGGTTATGAGCAAATCCTTCTATAAAACCTATATCAATTTCATTTTTTAAAACTGCATTTTCAATAGTTTCAGAATTATCAATTAGTGCATTGATTTTTATCTTAGGATGAGTAATCTTAAATTCATCTACAAAGTTAGGCAAGAGATAATTTCCAATGGTTATACTTGTCCCTATACGAAGGGTACCAATTGCATCCCAATTTCTCATGGTATTTTCCATTTCATCAAATAGGGCGATTATATGAGTTGCATATTGCAAAAATTGTTTTCCAATTTCAGTAATATGAAGTCTTTTTGAAATTCTATCAAACAGTTTCACCCCATAGTAATTTTCTAGTTCTGATATAGCAAGGCTTATAGATGGTTGTGCAATAAATAGTTTTTCACCTGCCAAAGTTACACTGCCAGTTTCACATACGGTTATAAAAATTTTTAGATGTCGTAAAGTCATAAATACCCTCCATAGAAAATACATAATAAAAATGTTATAAACTTTATATAATTATACTATTTCCATTATTTCAGTACAAGTTATATATTGAAGTAAAGGGGGAACTTTCCATGAATGAAAAAAGAAAAATATATTTAAAACTTTTTATATCAACATTTTATTTAAGTGCATTTACATTTGGAGGAGGCTTTGTAATTATACCTTTAATGAAAAAGAAATTTGTGGATGATTTAAAATGGATAGACGAGAAGGAAATGCTTAATCTTGCTGCTATAGCACAATCGTCACCGGGAGCAGTTGCTGTAAATGCTTCAATTCTTTTGGGATATAATGTAGCAGGAAGGATAGGGGCTATTGTCTCAATACTTGGCACTGTGATGCCGCCTTTAATTATACTATCTATAATTTCTATGTTTTACACAATATTTCGCTACAATATAATAGTAAACTATGTCTTGAAGGGAATGCAGGCTGGTATAGCGGCAGTCATTACTGATGTTGTTATAAATTTAGGAAGCAATATAATAAAAGATAGAAATATTATATCAATCTTAGTTATGATAGGAGCATTTATAGCTACTTTTTTCTTAAAGATAAATGTAATGTATATTATATTAGTTTGTGGAATTATAGGAGCATTAAGAGTTATACAGATCGAAAGAAAGGAAAGGAGTAGTATTAAAGCATGATATATATAGAATTATTTTGGAGTTTTTTTCAAGTAGGTCTGTTTAGTATAGGTGGAGGATTAGCTGCCTTGCCGTTAATTCAAAATCAAGTTGTTGATGTGCATCAATGGTTAGACATTACAGAGTTTACTGATTTAATTACAATTTCTGAAATGACTCCTGGACCTATTGCTATTAACTCTTCCACATTTGTAGGAACTAGAATTGCAGGACTTTCAGGAGCTTTAATTGCCACCATTGGATGTGTGATTCCATCTTGTATTATTGTAATGACTCTTGCATGGTTATATAAAAAATATAAGAACTTATCCATTATTCAAGGGGTACTTGATGGATTGAGACCTGCAGTTGTAGCACTTATTGCATCAGCAGGACTATCAATTTTGATTTTAGCTTTTTGGGGGGAGAGTGGATTTTCTATAGATATAGGAACGTTAAACCCTGTGTCTGTTATTCTATTTTTATTATCACTATTTGTACTAAGAAAATGGAAACCTAGTCCAATTGCTGTGATGTTTGGCTGTGGAATAATAGGATGCATTACTTATATACTAATATAATATACAAAAACAAAGATGATGCAAAAATCTTAGTGATTATGCATCATCTTTTTTATCATAGTATAATACTGTTTTTTAAAAGAAAAAGTAATTTAATTAGATGAAGCCTGCTTGTAAGCATCTTTTACTATTTCGCATATGTAGTATAATTCGTTTGTTGGCACTGTTATATTCAAAGTGTTAGTCAATGTTTCAAGAGCTTTATTGGTGGCAGCTATATATTTTTCATTTACAACTACATAGGTTGACATCTCTTCTTGAGGAGTTAAGACAAAGTCTTTAAGAAGGATTCTTTCTACAGCACAAGACAGATGAATAAATATTTTTGTTATGCTTGAGTTTGTCATAGTTATTTTTAAACTGTCTTCAATTACGTTGATAAAATTAAAGATAATAGATTTAATTTTATAGGCTGAGAAAATCGTAAGATATTTATCTACAGCATCACAAGTGATATTTATTGTTATATCTTTAGTGAGACTTTTTACAAGTTTATTATCAAAAGATGTCTCTTTTATACCTATTAATGACAAAAGTTTATTAACACCATTATGCAATACAATCTCTTCTAATGATATAAAAGGAATGTCATCAGTACCAGGATCAACACTTCCTACAACTGCTAAGGTTTTCTTATCTAATGACGTTTGATGTATTATTTCTCTAAGCTGAGTTTTGCTTTCTAGATTTAGAGGAATGATGTCAATATCATATATATTATTATTTTTTAATATGTCAGTAAGATTTTCGTGGAGATAATGGGCAACCCCTTCACCTGAATTACACACAGTATAAATAACTCTTTTTTTGTTTATAGAGAGATGAGTTTCTATCTTTTTATTAAAATTATATGCAAGTTTATTGTTTAGTGATATTAAATCATGAAGTATATCATCTATGTCATTTTTTAAGAATATAGATTTTCTAATAGCTTCAATGACTAATAATATGTTTGTTGAATTAACTGTAACAACATTTATGCCGGTTTTGTCTTTTATAAATTCATCAAGATTTGTTAATGAACCCATATCTGCAAAGAGAATTAGACCCCTTTTAAAGGTGCCAGGTTTTAATTTTTCTAAAAATACAGGTAATATTTTACCTGCATCTTCAGTAAGAGGCATGTCTACAGCTAACGCAAAATTGATGCTTAAAAGTTCGTTAGCAACAGCTGCTATATTGCTAGCCAAAGATTCACCATGGGCAGCTATCATAATTCCAACAGAGTCAAAGGTTTCCTTTGATTTCAACGAATCTATTATAATCATAAGATTATTAAGTTCCTGAGATGGACAGTATATATTAAATTTAACCTCAAGTGTTTTTATTACTTTTTTACATACTGATTGTATCTCTAAAGGTATGTCCAATAAATCTGTAGTTTTACTAACTTTCCTGTTATCCGAAGTATAATCTTTTAAGTTTTTCAGGTACAAAGCTAGTGCTGTATATGAACTCCTGTCAATTATAAGGTTTAAATCTTCATATAACATATCAGATAAAGTAGATATTATTTCTGAAGTCTCATCATCTAAAAAATCTGGATACATCTTCTGCATTGTAAAGTTTTTGGCAATTAATTGAGTATAATCTGAGAAAACTTTTTTAATATCTATGTTATCCTCGCCTAATATATTAAGCTGATTATTATAAAATTTTACGAAATCATAAGTGTCTATAGAAGGAGTTTTAATCACTTGACTTCCAGGCAAAAACTTGTATTCATCTTTATCTAAAAGAAGCTCAACCTTCTGTCTAGTGGATATATCAATATTAGATAGGGTGTTATTTGTATAAGGAGGTAGAGCATCTTTTGTTATGGTTACTTTATCTAAATTATTAATCCTGCTATCTAAATAAGAGCGTGCAACTGACAATTGAATATCACTTGCTAACTGACCTATATTCCCATGAGGATTATACAGCATTAAATCAGATAAACAATCTTTATCAACGTGGATAGGCATATTAATTTTCTTTGATTCCATACTGTATAAGTTTGTTACAAGCATAAGTCTTTCGCTAAGAGTACGTTCTCCTAAGCTTGGAATCCTTATAGATGATGGTATTCTTCTTAAAAATGTAGTGAGCAGCATGGAACTAGGATTTTCTGTTGTAGCTGCGATTATAAGAACCTTAGCTGTTCTTTCAGAACTGGTTTCACCAAGCCTTCTAAACTTCTTTTTATCAATATATAAGAAAAGCATTTCTTGACCTTCTGGTGGAAGACGATGAATTTCATCTAAAAATAAAACACCTCCATCGGCTTCTTCTATAAGGCCCTTTTTATCACTATCAGCTCCTGTATAGGCACCTTTTACTGAACCAAAGAGCTGAGAAACAAGAAGATTTGAGTTATTTGCATAATCAGCGCAGTTGAAAACAACAAAAGAAGAATTCTTACTAAAAACATTATTTTGAACGCCATACTCGTACATGATTTCAGCGAATAGGCTTTTACCAACACCTGACTCACCGAGAAGTATTGTATGAAGACCATTAGGATAAAGGATTGATGATTTTGCTAGTTTTACTATTCCAGAAAGACTATGGTTAAAACCTATCAATTTATTAAAAGGGTCTAAGTTGTTTATGGTGATAACTTCTTCAACATCATTTGAGGAGTTTGTCCTAGGGATTAAATCCTCTAGAGAATAACATTCAATAGATTCATCGCCTAAAAACACATGAAATAATTCTTCAAAATAATCCTTATCAAAATACTTTGTAGGTTTTCCTTTAATTTTAATAAGAAAGCCATTTTTGTAAAGTTTATTCAAATCTGCAGAAGCATTGTTTCTAAGTATGTTAAGGTTTTCAACTATGTCCAAGGAAGATACACCTATGGATGGATTTCTTTGAATTTGAGTAACGGATAAGTTTTTACAAAAATTTTTTATGTAATTTTTCACAAGGTCAATTCTTAACAATTCCATCTACCTCCCTAAAAAAGAGTTTTGTGTAATAATTGCAAGATGTCTAAATTTATCAAGTGAATATGAGTAAAAGTCATAGTAAGATTCACAGAAATAATTAAGACTATTTTCTTGATTTTCACGATGACGTCTACAGCCACCTCTGCAAATTGAAAAATATCTACAGGAGATACATTTAGAATTTGCATTTTTTGAAGATTCTAAGAAGGTAATGGTATTTGGATTCTTGTGAATGTCCTCAAAAGAGTCTTTAAGTATATTTCCAACTTTATATGTTTCATAGGTATAGAAATCACATGGATATATTGAGCCATCACTTTCAATAATATGTTGACAAGAGCATACTCCTTTCATATCACAAGCTTCATACTCATGATTAAAAAATAAACCTAGAATATTATCAAATAATCTTATACTTACATAATCATTGTTCAGTGCATCCCTATACCATAAATCAAAAAGTTTAATAAGAAATTTTCCGTATTCTTCTGGAGTGATGGAATACTTTTTTAATGTCATAGATGTATTTTCCAAAGGTTCGAGACAAGGAATAAACTGAAGATATCTATAATCATTTTTCTTATAAAACTTATAAACACTTTCGATTTTTTTACACAATGTAGATGTTACAACTGTAAGTATATTAAATTCAACCTTATGCTTTTTTAATATATCAATACCTTTAGTGACTTTATTAAAGGTTCCATCATTTTTCAGATCAACTCTGTTCAAATTATGTATATCTTTATTTCCGTCGAGAGATATTCCTACAAGAAAGTTATTCTCTTTTAAAAATTCTCCCCATTCATCATCAAGAGTAGTACCGTTGGTTTGTATTGAAAATGAGAATATTGTGCCATTTTCAAGATTTTGAGTATATTTTACAAGTTCTCTATAGAAGTTTAAGCCAATCAGAGTGGATTCACCACCTTGAAAACCTATAGAACAATATCCGCCATTACAGTAATCATCTGATTTAATAATTATTTCTTTTAGAGTAGAAAGCGGCATAAAACCATAATCCTTTATATCTCTTGCATCAGCAATAGAGTGATAAAAACAGTATGTACATTTTAAATTACATTTGCTTGATGATGGTTTTATCATGAGACTTAAATTTTTTTTCATTTGATTCCCCCCAATTTTAATAAAGCGATTTCATAATCTATGATAAGTTTATTTTCTATATTTTACAAGGGAAATTAATATATAGACAGAATTTACAAAATACTCTTTCAAATGAAGAGTATTAATTTAATAGTATCATAGAATTTAAAAGAGTATCAAAGAGTATTAGGACTTTATGAAAACGTTATAAATACTGATGATACTGATTTTGGCACAACAATTGCTCTTAAAATAAGTATGTAAGGAGGGAATGGACAGATGAAAGAAATAGGAATCATATTGATAAGTCATGGACATTTTGCAGAATATGCCATGAAAAGCGCAGAAATGATTGTGGGAAAGCAGGAAAATTATAAAATAATCTCAGTGACGGATGATAAGGATCTAGAAAATGTTTTGTCAGAGATTAGAGATGCTTATAAAAAATTAAAAGATGAAAGAGAAGTAATTGTTTTGGCAGATATATTTGGAGGTACCCCATGTAATGCTGGATCAAGAATGATATTAGATGGATGTGATATAACGGTTTATACAGGATTTAATCTTCCAGTATTATTAGAACTATTACTAAACAGGGAGCTGCCAACAGAAGAAATTAAAGATAAATTAGAGGAAGTTTATAAAAATGCCTTTATAAACATAAATGATAAACTATCATCACAAAAAACAGAGGAAGAATTAAGCTTATAAAATTTTAGGAGGTTATAAATATGGGGATTAAATTAGTAAGAATCGATGACAGATTAATTCATGGACAAGTTTGCTCAACTTGGATTGGTGATTATGGGGTGGAGCAAGTTTTAATAATTAATGACAAGGTAAGCAAGGATCCAGTGCAAAAATCAGTTGTAGGACTTGCAGCACCAGCAGGTGTCAGAGTTTTAGTTTTTGGGGTAGAGCAATTTATAGAAGTTATAAAGAAAAATCCAATAAAGAAGGATACATTACTTTTATTTACTACATCAACAGATGTATTAAGAGTAGTAAATGGAGGATTGCATATAGACAAGGTAAACGCAGGAGGCATGAGATATAACGAAAGTAGAAAGAGGCTTACAAAATCAATTTCAGTAACAGCAGAGGAAGAAAAAGCATTTAAAGAACTTATAAATAAAGGCATTGAAGTCTTTATTCAAATGGTACCTAAAGATGACGTAATATACATGAAAGATATAATTTAAAGGATTAATAAATTTTATAAAAAGGAGAGGTTATTATGTTAATCAAAGCATTATTAGTTGCTGCTTGGGCTGGCATATGTGCATGGGATCAGTATGGACCACATTTAGGCTTTAGAAAACCATTACTTGCAGGTGTAGTAACAGGACTTATTTTAGGTGATTTAACACAAGGACTTATAATTGGAGCTACATTGGAACTTATGTGGCTTGGAGTTAATAATGTTGGTTCCTATGTACCACCAGATGTAATTTCAGGATCAGTTGTAGGCGTAGCAATAGGTATTTTGTCAGGTGGCGGAGTAGCAACAGGAGTAGCAGTGGCAATTCCAGTTTCTTTATTAGTACAACAATTAGATATGCTATGCAAGACTATAAGTATTTCTTTAGTTCATAAGGCTGATAAGATTGCTGAAACCGGTGACTTTGACAAAATAGATAAACTTCAATATATAGGAGCATTTTTAATCTTTTTAAGCAGAGCACTACCAACATTCATAGCTGTATTTTTAGGGGCAAGTGTAATCGATTCGATTATGGCTGCAATACCTGCCAGCGTAATGACTGGGTTAACAGTAGCTTCAAAGGCTATTCCAGCTGTAGGTATAGCAATGCTCTTAACTATGATGCTCAAGAAAAATATGTGGATGTTCTTAATACTAGGTTTTACATTAACAACATACCTAAATCTTCCTACATTAGCATTAGCCTTAATTGGTGCTTGTTTCGCAGGAATTTACGATTTAATAATGACTAATAAGAAGAAGGAAGGACATGTAGAACCAGCAGCGGTAGGTGCTGATTCTAATGAAAATATAGAAGGAGGCTGGGATTTATAATGGCTAATTTAATCGATAAAAAAGATTTGAAAAAAGTTTTTTGGAGATCTCAGTTATGTCAAATGTCACATAATTATGAGAGAATGCAAAGCTTAAGTACAGTGTATATATTAAAACCTATATTTAAAAAGCTTTATAAAAATAAGCCAAAAGAAGAAAGAGTAAATGCTATGAAAAGGCATTTAGAATATTTCAATACTCATCCAGTTTTAATGCCTTTTATTTTAGGTGTAACGTCAGCTATGGAAGAGACAACAGACGAAGACCAAAAAGAATCTGTAATTGCAATGAAGACAAGTTTGATGGGACCTTTAGCTGGAATTGGAGATAGTATGCTTAATTTTACATGGATGCCTATAGCAGGATCTATAGGTGCAGCTTTTGCTATAGATGGAAACATACTAGGTGCCATAATAATGTTTTTAATGATTAACTGTCTATATTTCCCTGTGAAATACTATGGAGTAATGAAAGGTTATTCCAAGGGGATGGAGATATTAGGGGATGCAGACAATGGTAAAGATATTTTTGATAGATTAGCAAATATGGCAAATGTATTAGGAGTTATAGTTGTTGGCGGATTAATTGCAACAACTGTAAAAGTAAAACTTGATGTATCAATAGCGGCAGGAGAAAATCCTTTAATGCTTCAAGATATGCTTGATAAAGTAATGCCAAGTTTAATACCTCTAGCTCTAACTTTCCTTTGCTACTATTTATTAAAGAAATCTAATGGTAAAAATGCTGTATGGGTAATATTTGGAGTATTAATTATAGCTGTATTATTATCAATGGCAGGAATCATAGCATAAGAAAAAAGATGTGAACTTTGAATGCTTGAAGTTCACATCTAACTTTTAGTAAAAGAAGCAAGTTTATAGAGATTAAATAAATTTTTGTATTAATATATAAATTTGAGTTATTGGGAGGAGAGTTTATATGAGAACAGTTGTAGTTTTAATGGATACATTAAAGAGAAATATGATGGAAGTCTATAATGAAAATACTTGGGTTAAGACTCCTAATATAACAAAATTTTCTAAAGAAGCAGCTACATTCGACAACCATTGGGTAGGCTCAGCACCATGCATGCCAGCAAGAAGAGATATACTTACTGGACGCTTAAATTTTTTAGAAAGATCATGGGGACCCATAGAACCATTTGATATAACACTTCCTAAAGTTCTATCAGAAAATAATGTATTCAGTCACATAGTAACAGATCATCCTCATTATTTTAGACTTGGGGGAGAGGATTATGTTCAGCAATTTTCTACTTGGGATTTTTATAGAGGACAAGAAGGGGATCCATGGATATCCAAAATAGATGATCCATCTTTTATGCCTGATAATTATTATGGAAAGCTAAGAAAGCAATATCAGTGGAACAGAACTAAATGGGAGAGACATGAAGATGAATATCCAACTCCCAAAACATTTAACGCAGCTTGCCAGTGGTTAGAGGATAACAAGGATCATGATGATTTCTTCCTAATGGTAGAGACTTTTGACCCTCATGAACCTTTTGATGTACCAGAAGAATATATGGAAATGTATGACTGCACATATGAAGGGCCGTATTTTGAGACGCCTAACTATAAAGAGGTAGATGTGCCAAGTGAAGCTTTAGATTATATAAACAAAAGATATGCTGCATTACTTACAATGACAGATAAACATTTTGGAAAGCTTATAGATAGACTAAAATCACTTAATATGTATGAAGATACATTAATAATAGTTACAACAGATCATGGATATTTCTTAGGTGAGAGAAATTATTTTGGAAAGAATTATATGCACATGTACAATGAACTTTCTCATATTCCTTTAATGGTACGTTTCCCTAAAGGAGAAATGTCAGGAAAAAGAATTGATGTACTTACTCAAAATATAGATATTATGCCTACAATTTTAGACTATTCAGGTGTGGAGATTCCAAAAGATGTACAAGGGATGTCATGGAAGCCAATAGCAAAAGAAAGAGCATTTAAAAGGGAATATGCACTATATGGTTATCACGGAATAGCTATGAATGTAACTGATGGTAAGTACACATATTTCAGAGCACCAAACAAAGAAAATAAACCATGCTTTGAATATACATGCATACCAACAACAATTAGAAAGTATTTAGGAAAGGGAAGAGAGTCAGAAATAGAAGTTGGCAGATTCTTAAAGAGGACTGATTATCCTGTATATAAGATACCAATAGAGAATCCTTCAATACTTGACAATGTTGATGATGCTTTAAAATATACAGCTGAAAGTAAACTTTTTAATATAATTGAAGACTATGAGCAAGTCAATCCCATAAAGGATGATGATTTAGAAAGACAATATATAGAACTTTTAAAGAGAGGCTTGGAGGAGATGGATGCTCCAAAAGATCAGTTTGAAAGACTAAATTTGAAATAATAGGAGGATTTTCGATGAAGGTAATAATTGCATCAGATAGCAAAAGCGTAGAGTTTAAAAATGGAATAAAGGAAGATTTAATTAAAAAAGGTCATGAAGTCATAGATAAGACTGAAGGAAAAGATGTAGATTTTTATGATGCATCAAATTTAGTATGTGATTCAATTCTTAATAATGAAGTCGCTAGAGGAATTGTAATAGATGAGTATGGTACAGGCTCTTTTAATATATGTGCAAAGCATAAATATATAGTTTGTGCTCAAGTGGCAGATGAACACTCAGCTAAAATGACTAGAGATCATAATAATACTTCGATTATAGCAATGGGGTCTAAGGTTACAAGCTTAGAGATTGGAAAGAGAATTGCAGAAAAGTTTGTTTCATCTGAGTATTCAGGCGGAAGACATCAAATAAGAGTAGATATGTTAAACAAAATGGCATAGGAGGAAAGTAAGATGATAATATCAGTTGGATGTGACCATATAGTTACAAATATAAAAAATAGCGTTGTAGATTATTTAGAGTCAAAGGGACATGAAGTAATAGACAATGGAACTTATGATAATGTAAGAACTCACTATCCTATATATGGCAAAGCTGCTGCAGAAAAAGTGGTTAATGGAGAAGCTGACCTTGGAATAATAATTTGCGGCACAGGAGTGGGCATAACAAATTCAGCAGCAAAAATTAAGGGTGCAAGAGTGGCACTAGTAAGAGATGTTGAAACAGCAAGATACTCAAAAGAAGAGCTTAATATAAATATCCTTGGCTTTGGTGGCAGAATCACAGGTATAGGACTTATGGAAAATATTATTGATGTATTTTTAGAAACAGAATACAAACCAACAGAGGAAAATAAAAGACTGATTGAAAAAATTGACAATATGATTGAAAAAGATTATGCAAATGGTGATGAACACTTCTTTGATGAGTTTAACGAGAAATGGGAAAGAGGAGAATATCACGACTAGAATTCAAGGAGGGGTTAAGATGAAGATATTATCGACAAGACAAATGCTTTTAAATGCACAAAAGGATGGATATGCAGTACCTGCATTTAACATACACAATTTAGAGACTTTTCAAGTGGTTGTAGATACAGCTAAAGAAATGAGATCACCAGTAATAATAGCAGGAACACCTTCAACTATAGAATATGCAGATGGAGAATATATAAATGCTATGGCAGAGGTTGCTGCTAATAAATATGATATTCCAATAGCTATTCATTTGGATCACTTTGAAGATGTAGAAGCTATAAAGAAAAATATAGATATAGGTTTTAGATCTTGCATGATAGATGGATCTAAACTAGAATTTGAGAAGAATATAGATATTGTAAAATCTGTAGTAGAGTATGCACATAAGTTTGATGCTACAGTAGAAGCAGAGCTTGGCAAATTAGGAGGACAGGAAGATGACTTGGTGGTAGATGAAAAAGATGCTATGTACACCAATCCTAATGATGCTGCAGAGTTTGTAAGAAGAACAGGAATAGATTCTTTGGCAGTGGCTATAGGAACTGCCCACGGTCTTTACAAAGGTGAGCCTAAACTTGACTTTGAAAGACTTAAGGAAATAAGAGAAAAAGTTGATATTCCATTAGTATTGCATGGAGCTTCAGATGTACCTGACGATTTAGTTATGAAAGCAATATCTCTTGGAATATGCAAAGTGAATGTGGCTACAGATTTAAAAATACCTTTTTCAGATGCATTGAAAGAATACTTCAATGAGCATCCAGATGCAAATGACCCAAGAAAATATATGACTCCAGGTAAGAAAGCTATGAGGGAAATAGTTAAGCATAAAATTTCAGTTTGCGGTAGTGCAAATAGATATTAAAAATTAAGGTAAGAGAATGATATTAGTAATAAATCTTAATGCATCTGTAGATAAAAGGTATGAAATGAAAGAACTTCTAAAGGGAAGTGTTATGAGAACTTTTAAAGTCGAAAATACGCCTGGAGGCAAGGGTGTGCACGTTGCGAATGTGTCTACAATTTTAGGGGAACAGTGCATTGCAACAGGATTCTTAGGGGGTAAAACTGGGGAGTTTATAGAGGAAAAGCTGGCAGAATATAAAATAAAAAATGATTTTGTAAAGATAAAAGGTGAAACAAGAGAATGCTTAGCCATTATTACAGAGGATTTGGTGCAAACCGAAATACTAGAGCCAGGACCTGAAGTTTCAATAGAAGAGCAGATGGAGTTTATAGAAAAGTATAAAGAACTACTTGAAAATAGTGATATTATAGTAGCATCTGGCAGTGTCCCAAGAAATGTTCCAAAAGATTTTTATAGCCATCTTATTTTTATAGCGAAGAATAGAGGAAAGAAGTTTTTGCTTGACACGAGCGGTGAACTTTTAAGTAATGGAATAAATGCAAAGCCATTTTTTATAAAACCAAATAGAGATGAAATAGAAGCTTTGACAGGAAGAAAAATAGAAAGTGATGAGGATGCTGTAGAGGAAATAAAGAGATTTCAAGAAAATGGAGTAGAACTTGTAGTGATTTCCCTTGGCAGCAAGGGAGCCATAGCTGGCTACAAAGATGAGTTTTACAAGGTAACAGTTCCAAAAGTTCGGGCTGTAAATCCTGTAGGATCTGGAGATTCCTATGTGGCAGGAATTGCTGTATCCTTAGAGAGAGGGTATTCTATAGAAGATATGTTAAAGTATGCTTCAGCTTGTGGAACGGCTAATGCCATGGAAGAAGAGACAGGCTCTGTAAAAGAAAGCATAGTAAATGAATTGTTAGAAAAAATAAAAGTAGAAAAATTATAAGATAAGCATAAATTTTTAGGGTATCGGCAAAGTCCGATACCTTTTCTATTCTTTGACCTAAAACAAGAAAGCCTAAAAGTATAAAAAGGTGAGTTAAAGCTTTTTATCTTATGATAGTAGCTATAGAACTTCACCGAAGTTAAGAATTCATTTTATACAGAAATATGGTAAAATAAAATTATAAAACTTTTGGGGGAAGAAGGATGAAAGATTGTTTATTTTGTAATTACGATAAAAAAGAATATATAGCAGAAAATGAGATGGGCTTTGCCATTTTTGATCACTTTCCAGTGAATGAAGGACACGCTCTTATAATTCCGAAGAGACATTTTCAAAACTTTTTTGATGCTACTGAGGAAGAGATAAAAGGGCTTTATTCTCTGCTTCATGAGGTGAAGGAAATAGTAGATGAGAAATATAGTCCAACAGGATATAACGTAGGGGTAAACGTAGGATATGATGGTGGACAAACCATAATGCATCTACATATTCATCTTATTCCAAGATACAAAGGGGATGTAGAAAATCCCAGGGGAGGAATAAGAAAGTTTAAGAAAGAGTTGGTGCCTTATAATGGGTAGATAATTCTTAGATAAAGATTAAATCAAATAAAAGCATATGAAATTATAAAAAGAGACAATCCCTAATTTCTACAGAAACAGGGATTGTCTCTTCTTTTATTTACGCTTGATAAAATAATATACAGGTAATCCAATCAATGTGATGATAATTCCTACAAGTGATTGTGTTGGATTAGATATCACTGTGCTGATTAGAATATATAGTCCACCTAGAATTCCTACAATTGGGGTGATAGGGTAGAAGGGAACACGATAAAGTCCTTCTTTTTTAGGCATATGCTTTCTAAGACGAAATACACCAAAGACTCCCATGGTAAAGAAAATCCAAAGTACAAATACCAAAAGATCTGTTAATGTATTAAATGTTCCAGTCAAAATATAGACTACTGCAAGAACACTTTCTAAAATTAGAGCATTGGCAGGTGTATGGAATTTCTTGCTGACTTTTGATAAGAAGCTTGAGCCTGGAAGCATTTTCTCTTCGCCCATGGCGAATGGAATTCTGGCACCAGTCATTAGGAATCCATTTAATGCACCGAATACAGATACCATAATACCAGCAGTGATAAACATAGCACCGTTCTTACCAAATAAGGCAATTGCAGCATCTGCAGCAGGTACAGAGGAAGTTACTACTTCATTAATTGGAATTGCTCTGAATATGGCAAGATTAAAAATTGCATATACAACAACAACAAATAGTACACCAAGAGAAATAACTCTAGGCAAGTCTCTAGTAGGTTTTTTTAATTCGCCAGCCATATTGGTGACACTAATCCAACCTTCATATGCCCATAGAGTTCCAAGAATAGCAACACCAAATCCGTTTCCGCCAGAAATAGTATCGGTACCTGTTATTTGGAAGGAACTGCTGTTGATTATACCAAATAGAATAATTGCGACAATTGGAACTAATTTTCCTATAGTAGCCACTACCTGAATAATTCCACCATACTTAGTAGCAAGAACATTCATTAGCAAAATAAAACCTAGAACACAAATAGCGACTATTTTTTGTTGAGCTGCGCTGATTGGCCAGAAGAAACTGGTATAGGTGGCAAAAGCAATTGCCTGAGCTGCCACAGAAGCAGGATAAGAAATAATAGTTTGTACCCATCCAAGTAGGAAACCAAATACGTCACCGTAGAGATCTTTTAAATAAGTATATAAGCCACCAGATTTTGGTATAGCAGCAGCAATTTCTGCAATGGTTAGTGCAGATGCAAGGGTAATTATACCACCTGCAACCCATGCAGTAATAGCTAATGCTGGTGTACCTGCATTTTGAAGAACAATACCTGGCTTTAGAAATACACCAGAGCCAATGATCATTCCAACGACAATAGCCATAGCTTCTAAAAATGATATATTTTTCTTGAGTTTAGATTCACTCATAATTAAATCTCCTTATGAATTCTTTTCTTTATTATAAAATTTTATATATTTATTGATTGTCTAAGTTTATCGTTATAATCTTATGATATATTTTAGTAGTTTTACAGAATTGTTTAAATTTAATAGAAGTGAATTACGGTACGTTATTGATTCTTAGAATTAATTTTTAAGTTTGCCTCGTTTTTTCTACGTCTATTGGAATACTCTATATCACTTAATATTAGCTACTTCATACCTAACACCGCCTTTCATTTTCGTAATTTTATTTTACCACGAAGATTATATGTCGGATAGTAAAAGTTTAATTAGTTTTAATTAGAAATTATTGTATAAAAATTTGGGTTTTTGTAGTTTGATAAGAATATATGGAGAAAAATTTTGAAATAAACTAAAACGTCTAGGGTTTATTATTAATATAAGAAAAATTAACATATATATTAAAAGTACATATAATGGAAATGAACATTTATTTTTTTATAAATTTTTAGGTGTAGGCTAAAGAAAGTATCTTTATATCCGTATATTTAAAATAATTAACGTTTTGAGGTGGTTAAATGTTAAATAGGATACAAGGTTTCAATAATGATATGAGAATGTCTAATTTTAATAATATGAATAGTCGAAACTGTAATTTTAATTCAGGAGCATTTGAGATTATGCTTATAACTCTTTTAACTGCTTTAAAGGAGCAAAATAAAGTGACGAGGAATGAGCAGGAAAAAACATTAAATAGAAGTGTCAATACTTTAAATAGGATGAACTTCACTTCACAAAAGCTTGGTGTCAGTATAGATGAAAGAATAGAAAATGCTATATCGATTTCAGCAAAAAAATATGGGGTAGATGAAAAACTTGTAAAAGCAATAATAAAAATTGAATCAAATTTTGACCCTAAAGTTGTATCTCCAGCAGGGGCGAAAGGGCTTATGCAGCTTATGCCTGAAAATTGCAGGGATTTAGGGATTAGTGATCCTTTTAATATAGAGCAGAATATAGATGGCGGAGTAAGACATATAAAAGAATATTTAGATAGATATAATGGAAACATGGAGATGGCTCTTATGGCTTACAATGGAGGTCCTACAAGGATGGTGAATAGGGGCGTGCGATCTATGAATGATATCTATAAGATGCCTAAGGAAACTCAAAATTATGTGCCAAAAGTTATGAGTTATTACAGAGGATTATAATATGAAGATTCAAGGTGTAAATTCTAACAGAATGGTGGGAATGAAAGATAATAGGATTCAAACCAAAAATGATTTTTCGGATAATCTTATGAAATCTTATCAATCTGCTACAAAAGAAGAATTAGAAAATTATATAAAAGAAATTAAAAAAAAGGGGAGCCGGCTAGCAGCTACAAAAAGTTATGTTGATGTTAAAAACTATAAAGAAACTATAAAGAAGTATCTTAAAACTGTGGTGGAGTATACTTATAGTCTAAATAAAAATTTAGGATTTTGGGAAAATCAGTATTATTCTACGGTGGATACAATAAATGAAAAGCTTGAAGAACTTACAAAAGAGATATTAAAAGAGGAAAAGGAAAAATTAAAAATATCATCAGCTATAGACAACATTCAAGGACTGCTAGTTGATATATATAAGTAAAGGAGAATAAAATGGAAACTAGACTTAAGGAAAAGGTTTATGAAGTTGAATTCGAGTCTTTAAATATAAAAGAAGTAGAGAAATTTGAGAATAACAAGGCTGTACTTAATGCAAAGGTAGATGTAAGTGTAACTATAGGAAGCTATAGGGGAACTATAAAAGATGTTCTCGACTTAAAAGAGGGAGATATAATTTATTTAAATAAAACTGTAGATGAAGATTTGGATATAAATATCAATGGAAAAAATGTTGCCTTGGGAGAAAGTCTTAAAGTGGACGATAAAATGTCAGTAAGGATATTGGATTTTAAAAAATAAATAAGATTATAATACGGGTGCAGAGCTTTAAATAAAGCCTGCACCTATTAAATTTAAAAAAATAACTACATATATCTAAATAAAATAGTTATGATGTCGATAATTATAATAGGGATACAATGGAAAGTATATGGAGGGAAATGATGAAAATAAATTCTATACAGACCAATAATGTTATAAATGCTTATGGCAGACAAAAGCAATATGCTAAAGGAGAATCTGAAAGCAAACAGGTTAAGGATAAGGTCACTATATCTGAGGATGCAAAATATCTTAGCAAAATTACCTCTGATACAGATAATATTGACATAAAAAAGATAACTGAAATAAAGAAAAAACTGAAGAGTGGTACTTATAGCATAAATTCAAGAGAAATAGCAAAAAAGATGGTGGAATCTTTAAAAGGAGAAGAGAAGGAATGAAGCCAGAATTAAAGGTTGTACTATTTGAAGAGAAAAAAATTCTTCAAGAGCTTCTTAGATTGTTAGATGATCAGCACGGAGTCATATTAGCTAAAGATGTCATGAGTTTAGAGAAGCTTACAGAGAAATTAGATCATGTGGGAAGAAATCTTGCTTCTGTAGAAATCAAAAGAAGAAATCTCTTAGAAGATGATGATTTCAAGACTCTTATGGATAATAGTGATGATGAGCATATGAAATCCGTATATGAAGAGATAAAAGAAATCTTAAAGAATCTTGAGATTCAGAAAAAAGTTAATGACACTCTTATAAAGCAGCAGCTATTTTTCACAAGCAAGATGATAAATGTTATAAGACCATCTAAAAATATTGGGACATATAATTCCTATGGGAAGATAGGAAGATGATTAAGGAGGAATTATGGCAAATTTATTAGGAACTCTTCACTCAGCTTCATCAGGCATGAGTGCAAGTCAAGCAGCTATACAGACAACATCTCATAATATAAATAATTTAAACACCCCTGGATTTTCAAGGCAGAGAGTGGATCAGACGGCATCAAGACCTTTCAGTCAACCTGGTCTTAGCAGCAGCTATTTGGGAGCAGGACAGCTTGGAACTGGAGTAGAGGTCAACAATATAAGCAGAATAAGAAACACTTTTTATGATTTTCAGTTTAGAAATGAAAGCCATATTTATGGTGATATAAGTGTTAAATATGATTACTACAAAAATATGGAGAATATTTTTAATGAGCCTTCAGACAATGCAATATCATCATCTTTAAACAAGTTTTTCAATGGCTGGCATGAGGTTTCAAAAGACCCAAACAATGTAGGCGCTAAAAATATAGTTATAGAAAATGCGAAATTTCTAGCTAATAATATAAGCCAGTCTTATAGCAAATTAGAGAAGCTAAAAGAAAATATAGATAAGCAAACTTCTGATATGGTAAATGATATAAATTCTATGCTTAGTTCATTAAAAGATTTGGATACTAACATAAAGGCTATAGAAGGTAATGGTAAAACTCCAAATGACTTGTTAGATGCCAGAGACAAAATTCTAGATGAACTTAGCTTCAAAATTAATATAAATGATGAAGCTGTAAAGAATGCATTAAGTGATGGATCTGTAACTATTGATGAACTAAAAAAAATAGATGTATCAGGTGAATTAAGCGGTGCTTTGAAAATGGGCAAGGAACTTGATTCATATATGAAGGAACTAAAGGATTTATCAAAAGGGATAGCAGATAGTGTGAATGATATTTATAATGACGGTTTGGAAGCAGGGGATATAAAAGACTTATTTATATTTGATGATAAAAGTAAACCTATATTAAAGATCAATGAGGAATTTTTGAAGGATTCTAATAAGTTAAAGATGACTACAGAAAAAAGTTTAAAGCTGTTCAATCTTAAAAATGAAAAAATAAATGTAAACGGACAGGACATAAGTATAAACAATTATTATAATTCTATAATTGAAAAATTAGGACATGCAACTCAAACAATAGTAAGAGAAGAGAAAAATCAAAGTCAACTTATGAAAAGTATAGACAATTCAAGACTTAGTGTGTCTGGAGTTTCTTTGGATGAAGAAATGATAAGTTTGATACAGTTTCAGCATGCTTATAATGCAAGTGCAAAAGTTGTTTCTACTATAGATTCACTTTTAGATGTTGTTATAAATGGACTCGTAAGGTAAGGGAGATGATGAGATGAGAGTAACAAATAGAAGTATGAGCAATACTTACTTAACAGATGTGCAAACAAATCTTCAAAGTATAGATAAGCTAAACAAGCAATTAAATACAGGAAAACAAATAAATAGAGTATCTGATAATCCATATGAAGCTATAAAAATACTTAATATGCAAAATGAAATAAATGATGTTGAAAGATACAATTATAACTGTGATGAAATATCTGGCTGGCTTAATTCTACTGATGATGCTTTAGATAAAGTAGGAAATATAACAAGTGAAATAAAAGTGCTTTTAAAATCTATAAGTGGAGCTTATGGTAATGATGAAATAGGTGCAATAAAAAACGAAGTAAATGAAAAAATAAAGCAGATAGGGGAAGCTCTTAATACAACCTATGCAGGAAGATTTATTTTTGGAGGAAGTAATACAGATGAAGCTCCTATAGAGATATTTCAAAATCCTGATGGTATGGTCCAGTTGAAAGTAAAGTCTAATGTAAATGATGAACAATTAAAATCAGAAATATCAGATGGAATATGTATAAACTATAATTTGACATTATCAGATGTAACAAATAAATCAGCTGGTTTAGACACAATAAACAATATCGTGAAGGAACTTTCAAAATCTCCAGCTGACCTTGAAAACTTATCTCAGCTTGATGATGATCTTAGTAAATATCTCACCCATATATTAGACAATAGGTCTACAATTGGGGCAAGAAGCAACACTGTAGAAAATGTAAAATCAAGCAATGAGGAGGGTATACTTACTCTTAAAGGATTCTATTCAAACATGCAGGATGTGAATTTTACCGAAAAATATATAGAGTTAAAATCAGCAGAACTTATATACAATTCATGTATGCAGGTTGGGGCAAAGCTCATACAGCCAACATTGCTAGATTACTTGAGGTAGGAGTGATACTTATGGAAGTGCTTTTTAAAAGAGGAATACCGGGATTAGACCATCTTAGAAGATTTAAAATAGAAGAAATAAAAGATAATGAAAAATTTAAACTTATATCTTCTCTAGAAGAAGAAGTAAGCTTTGCAGCCGTATCTCCTTTTGACTTTTATAATGACTATGAACTAAACTTAGATGATGAAACTATAAAAGAGCTAAGTATAGAGAGTCCAAGAGATGTTTTTGTATTAAATATTTTAACTTTAGGAGATACAATTGATAGTTCCACAATAAATTTGAAAGCTCCTATTATAATAAACGTTAAAAACAATTTAGGTAGACAGTATATAATGCAAAGTGATACCTATGATACAAAGCATCCTTTAATAAGGAGAGAGAAAGATGTTAGTAATTACTAGAAAAAAAGATGAATCTATATTAATAGGAGAGGATATAGAAATAACGGTTATAAAGCTTGATGATGGAAGTGTTAAACTTGGTATATCTGCACCTAAGGATAAAACAATACTTAGAAAAGAAGTTTATGAAAAGGTGAAAGATGAAAATATGAAGGCTGTACGCAGCAATTTGGATATAAGTAAATTATTAAAATAATCATTAGGGGGAAAGGCAGATGCAATGTGCGAATCCATATAATGTATACAAACAAAATTCTATAAATATGGCATCAAAGGAAAGTCTACTTATTATGCTTGCAGATGCAACCGTAAGATGTACAAAGATTGCTAGAAAAGCTATAGAGGATAGGAACATTCAATTGGCCCATAAAGAACTTACTAGAGTTCAAGATATATATATAGAGCTTATGGCAACCTTAAATATGGACGGAGGAGATTTCACAAAGGATTTATATAAGTTATATGAATTTGTAAAGGATAAACTTTATGAAGCTAATATAAAAAAGGATGTAGTTATAATAGATGAAGTTATGCCTATCATAGAAGAGATAAGAAATATGTGGCATGAAGCTATCAAGCTAGCTGATGCTAAATAGGAGGGGATAAATATGTCTTCGATAAATTCTGTTAGGATACCAGGATTAGCAACTGGTATGGATACTGATCAAATGATAAAAGATATGCTTACTGTAGAACAAAAGAAAATTGATAAAGTTATGCAAAATAAGCAAATGGTAAAATGGAAACAGGAAACTTATAGGGACATAACTAAAAACACAAAGGAATTCTATGACAAGTATTTCAGAGCAACATCTAAAGACTACATACTAGGAAGTAAAAGCTTTAATACACTTAATATATCAAGTTCTAATGATAATGTGATAACAGCTTCTGGAACTTCATCAGCAAATAGTATAAATTATAAATTTGAAGTTAGCCAGATGGCAACAGGAGCGTCAATGAATTCTGGGATTGCATCTAATGGTACTATTATAAAAAAAGATAGTAAGCTCAAAGAACTAGGAATTACTGCAGAAATAAGCTTTAAATTAAATGCAGGTACAGGAAGTGATTCAAAGGTAATAATAATAAATCAAGATGATACTGTAACTGATTTAGTGAATAAGATCAATGACAGCTTTTCTGGAGAAATTAAAGCTTATTTTAGTGATATGACAGGGAAACTTACAATTCAATCAACCACTACAGGGAAAGATTCTGTAATAAAGGTAGTAGATGTAGAGAAAAATGCAGATGGTAAATTTATTGATAAAGGTACATCTGATGCTTTATCCTTTTTAAATATGACTACAACTAATGGAAAAAGTGCAAATATAACAGTAAAAGATTCAAGTGGAAATATCATAAAAGAATTAAGTGAAAGTAAAAATAATTTTTATATAGATGGAATCATATATAACGTTAAAAATATAGGAGAGACTACGTTAACGTCTACTCAAGATTGTTCAACTGTGGTTGATAACATAGAAGGATTCGTAAATGACTACAATAAAATAATTGAAAAAATCTATGATTTAGTCATAGAGAAAAAGACCAATGGATATCCGCCACTTACAGAAGCTCAGAAAAAAGAAATGACTGAAGATGAAATTAAAAATTGGGAGAAAAAATCAAAAGAAGGTATCCTAAGAAATGATAGTGAACTTAGATCATTTATTGATGATATGAAAAAAGCATTATTTTCTCCAATTCTGGGATCAGGGAAAACATTAGCTGACATAGGCATAACCTCTGCAAATGATTACAACAAACAAGGTCAGCTTGGAGTTAATAAAGAAAAGCTTACAAAGTCTCTTCAGGAAAATGGAAATTTAGTAGAAAGAGTGGCTTTGGGTGTATTTGGAAAAGCTAAGGAAACGATTTACAAATATGTAGGTACATCTAATAGTGTATTTGCCAAAAAAGCTGGAATTGAAAATACTTCGTCTACAATAAATAATCTTTATTCTGAGCAGATAAAAAAACAGGAAGAACAAATAAAAATACTAACAAAGAAAATGAAAACAAAAGAGCAGCAGTTGTATTCAAGGTTTGCAAGATTAGAATCTACTATGAACAAATTAAATTCGCAAATGAAATATTTTATGAATTAATAGGCAGTGTGAACCATGAATAAGGAAATGGAGCGATACAAAGAAGTATCCAAATCAATGCTAGATGCTCTAGAAAAAGAAGATTACGATGAATTTGATTCGCTGCTATACAAAAGACAAGAAATTATAGATTCCTTTACTGAAAATAATGACTTTGATTGTTTTAAATCTTTATATGATGAATATGATATAAAATCTATAGATATGAAAATGAAACAACTTTTAAGTGAATATATCGAAAATACCAAGATAGAAATAAAAGAGTATAAATTGAAGATGCAGAGCAATGAATTATACATGAGTGTAAAAAAAGAGAATATAAATATATTTTCAAAAAGGGTATAAAGTATTTTTTTATTTTACCGATATATATAATATAGGGTTCTTCAAGATGAAGTTATAGCCTTATAAAATATAAAAAGACAAGGATGTCGTTAAAAAAACTAGGGAGGGTTTTACAATGAGAGTAAACACTAATATGAATGCGTTAATAGCAAATAATGCTATGGCAAAAAACACTGCGTTAGCAGGAAATTCAATGGAGAAAATATCTTCAGGATTAAGAATAACTAAGGCTGGAGATGACGCTGCTGGACTAGCTATTTCTGAAAAGATGAGAGCTCAAATTAGAGGACTTGATCAAGCAGGAAGAAATGTTCAAGATGGTATTTCTTTAATCCAAACTGCTGAAGGTGGTATGGAAGAAGCAACTAATATCCTTCAAAGAATGAGAGTTCTTACAATTCAAGGAGCAAACGGAACTAACACAGCTGAAGACGTTGCAAACATTGAAAAGGAATTGTCAGAATTAGGATCAGAAGTTGAGAGAATTAGCAAAACTACTTCATTTAATGGTAAGAATGTATTAGATGGAAAAACTGCAACAGTTGATATTCAAGCAGGAGCTAATAAAGGTGAAAAGCTTACAATAAGTCTTACAGATGTAAGTACAATAGCAAAAAGTGTAAAGGATTTAAAAGTAGGTGATTTAACAGCTGCTAATAAGTCTACAAGTATTTTAGATGCTAAGTTAAAGGCAATAAATACAGGAAGAGCAACATTAGGAGCTCAACAAAATAGACTAGAGTATACTCAAAATAACTTAACTACTTCAAGTGAAAATTTGACAGCTGCTGAAAGCAGAATAAGAGACGTTGATGTTGCTAAAGAAATGGTAACATTATCTAAATTAAATATCTTAGGACAAGCAGCACAGGCTATGGTAGCTCAAGCTAACCAACAACCACAAGCTGTATTACAATTACTAAGATAATTTATAAAGAAATAATAAAGAGTAAAGTATATGCTTTACTCTTTATTAATATATAAATAATGTTTTTAATATATTGAAGATATTATTTATATATTAATAAGGGAGCTGAAGATATGATACTCAGTATAGTTATGATAGTGAAAGATGAAGAAAAAAATATAAGAAGAACTTTAAGTTCTCTAAAATCAATAAACAACTTTATAAGCACAGAACTTATTATACTTGATACTGGATCAAAAGATAATACGGTGAAAATAGCACGAGATTTTACTGAGCATGTTTATTTCAGTAAGTGGAATCAAAATTTTGGTGATATGAGAAATAAATCTATAAGATATGCAAAGGGAGAATGGATTCTTATACTTGATGCGGATGAAGAATTAGTAGATGGTACAGAATTGATTGATTTCTTTAAAAGTAATAGATATAAAAAATATAAGAGTGGATATATTATGCTTAGAAATTTGACATCCAACGAAGATATGAGTAAATATACTCCATCAAAGGTATTGAGGTTGTTTAAAAATGATAAGGACTTTAAATACATAAATACAATACATGAGCAGCCTCTTTATAAAGAACCTACATACGAAAAGTCCTTAGGAGAATTTAATCATTATGGATATTTATTTGATGATGAGGAATTAAAGCAGAAAAAAATGAAAAGAAATGAGGAACTTCTTTTAAAAGAGTTGAATGAAAATCAAACAGATCCATATGTGAATTATCAGCTTGGTAAAAATTATTTTATTTTGGGAGAAATAATAGAAGCATGCAAATATTTTGAATCCTCATTAAGGTTATATAAAGGAATGAACTTAAACCCTGATTATGTGTATGAGAATTTGGCGCATATTTATTGTTTAAATGGTAATTATGAAAAATGTATAAAGATATGTGAAGAATATATAAAAGATGTAAATCAAAGCAATATAGATATATATTATTTTTTAGGAAAAGCTGAGCAAGGATTAGAAAAAAATGAAGAAAGCAAAAAAAGTTATGAAAAATATATCTATCTTATAGATAATTATGAAATAACAAGACAAAGTGAAAGTGTTTATTGTGAATGTACTACTTTAGGATTAAAAAAAGATGCTTATATAGAAATAATAAGGTTATGTCATAATCTTGAAAGATATGAAGAAGTTATACTTAATTATAATAAACTTAATGAAAATGGAGAAGAGACCAGCAAGGTAAACTATTTTCTAATAAATGCTTTATATAAAACTGAAAATTTAGATAAGGTTAAAGAATATTATGATGGTTGCAAAACTAAAAGTGATAAAAATATGTTTATTATTGATATAGAAAATTTCATTTTAACTGTAATTGAAGAAGATAAGAAGAAAATATATGAAGCTGTAAAGAAGATTTCTGGTAATTATGGAACGCTTAATGAAATAAGACTTGGCACTGAAAAAGATATGGAGGTATTTAAAAAGGTTTTAAAAGAAGAAAGACATAGCTATTATGGAGATATAGTATATAAATGCATAAAGTATTCTAAAGATATAACTGAATTATTAAAGGATATAGAGGATATATATATACAAGAATATATAAATTACATAGTAAATTATAAAAGAGATGTGATAATGGACTTATATGATTATTTAATGTCTAAACCTATAACTTTAAATATTAAAAATATAAAAATCTATAAACAAATTTCAAAATCATTGCTTTTAAATGGAGGGATGGTTAAAGAGAAATATAAAAATATGTTCTTTACTTATAATACTTATACATATTATTTCTTAAAAAACCTATATAATCCTAATTTAAATGATAATGAATTATTAGAGATGATAATGGATTCTGACCATAGATTTGTATTGAAATTAAATATTATGGAGAGCATTAAGAAAAATGATAGACTAAAGTATATAAAATCTTTAAGAGAATTAGTCTTAGAGTATTCTGGTTATAAAAAGGGTATTCAAATTTTTATAGATAGATTTCATAAAGAAATAGAAATGGGAAAAGAATTTCAAGAACTTAAGATTCAGTATAAATCAATAATTGAAAATAATATTAATAGCGGTAAAACAGATGATGCATTAAAACTTATAAGAGAATATGAAAAAGTCTATGATGATGAACCAGATATATTAAATATGAAGTTTATAATAGGACTTTTAAATAATGATTTAACTGAAGGAGAATCTATATTAAAAAAATCATTATTTTTAGATATGAATAATTTTAACACTATGTTTAATATAGCTTATTTAAAAGAGATGAACGGAGAATTTGAAGAAGCTATTATGTTTTATGAAAAAATTCTTAAAGAATGTACTGAAGAAGAAATAGTTATAGAAGCTCAGGAGAAGATAATGATGATTAGAAATAAGGTAAAGCTAAATCAAAATTAGTATAGAGAGGAGGATTATATGAACACATTAAAAATTATAGAAGATTTCATAATAAATAATGATATAGAGAATGCATACGATACTATAATGCAGAATGAAAAGGATTATATAAAAAGTGCTGAATATTGGAATTTAAGAGGTATGCTTTGCTTTAAGATTCAAGAGTACAATGTAGCAATAGGATGCTATAAAACATCCATAGCATTAAAAAATAATTATACTGACGCATACTTTAACTTGATTTTTGCCTATATGGTTATTGGCGAAAAATTAAAGTCAGCTTTATATGGTGGAATATCATTAAGGTATATTGATGACGAAGATTATGGAAAGGATATAGAAAATCTTTATATCAATGAAAAATGCAGTGATAAATATTATGAATTCGTGCAAGAAGTGAATGTAAATACTCTTATATATGGCAATGAGTTGGATTTTGCAAAATACATAGGGAGCCAATTTCATAATGTAAATAAAGGTTATATTGATACCTTATCTAAAAATAAAATTTTTGACAACTGGTCATATGTGAAGAAAGACACAATAATAACAATGAAAGAAATATCAAGTATAGACGAATTCATAAATCGTAAAGATATAGATTTATTTAATGTCATAGTCCCTTATGATGTCAACTATGTAGAGGTTACAAGGAATCTAGCTTTCAATGGATTTCGCAAATGCTTTGTGTTAGCGGAAACAGGAAATGAATTTGAACTTATTGACATAAATGAAGACATCATGAGTTCATTGAGAAAAGAAGAGTATAAAAGAACTGTATCTATGAATAAATTCAACGCTGCGGACTCTAATATAACAGCACTTATAAAATATATGCCTGAAAAATACAAGGATAAATATAAGATTAATGTGATAGATGGAAGAGATGTGTTTGAAACATCAAATATAGTTAAGGTTCCTTTAATATCTTCTGTAACAGTTTCAGGGTTTAATACCTTTGTAAACTATCCTAAATTTACATATAACATAGATGTTGGACATGGTGAAGTAGCATTTAAAGCTTGCGGTCTTATGGATAAGAAAGATAAAAATTTTGCATATACACCTGAAGAATATGAAAATATAGACAAAGTATGCGCATCATCTAAGATGTCTACTGTGATAAAAAGTGCTTTTTCAGCTATACCAGAAGACAAATATGAGATTACAGGAAGTCCTAGGACAGATTCTTTATGTCTTACAGATGGAAGAAAGAATTTAGAAAAGCTTTTAGATATAAAATTACAAGAAAAGAAAATAATATTTAATATGCCTACTTTCCATACACATGAAAATTCTGGATTGGTGAATGGATCAAAAGAATTAAACGATAGCATAAAGATAAAAGACTTTGATTATAATGATTTTGATAAATTCTTAGGTGAAAACAATCTCCTTTGCATATCAAAGGTGCATCATGCGGAAGAGAGAACTGTAACAAACAGAACAAAAGACAGAAAGCTTAAAAATATGATATTTATATCAAACTATGACTTGGACAGATATGAACTTGATTTATATGAAATTTTGAATGGAGCTGATCTTTTATTAACCGATTATTCCAGCGTATATGGAGATTTCTTATTTATGGACAAGCCAACTTTGTTTATAGATACGGATTTAGAGGAGTATAGGAATGAAAGAGGAATAATGTTAGAACCATATGACTTTTGGGCTGCTGGTCCTAAGGTACAGTGTGAAGAAAAATTAAAATCAGAGATATTAAAGTGCCTAAATGATGAAAACTATTACAAGAAAGAAAGAGAAACTATAAAGGATATATTTTATTATTACAAAGACAATAAAGCTTCTCTTAGAGTGTGGGACATTATAGCTGACATATTAAGATAAGAGGGAGATGACATTATGCGGAATTATAGATACATAGGAGATAGATACAATATTCAGAGACATATGGATAATTTTAAAGCCATAGGAAAGTTCTATGATTCTTTAAATAAGAAGTATGTTCCAGTAAATGATATTATATCTGCAATAAACTCTCTAGCTGATTTTATTCAAGAGAACTCTTCTTTATATAAGGAGCAACATTTTTTCAATGAATTAGTTGAGGAAACAGTAAAAATTATTGAAGCTTTTAACAATGGCGATAAAGATTGTATTTCTATAAATACATTAGTTTTAATTTTGAAAAGTTTTTATGAAGAATTGGATAGAGTACCTGTTAATGTATTTTTCTATGGAAAAGACAAATATCATCTTTTAAAAAATTCCTCAAAAGTAAAAATTAAAACCATAAACAATATAGATACATACATAAACTCTTATGAAAAAAAGCATGATATGAAAATTGATATATTGATAGTAAGTGAGGAAACTTCAAAAGAAGAGATAGATTTCAGATGTAATTTCAGCGATGTTATATACTATGACAAGCTTATGAATCTTCTTTTCAGTATTAGTGAGAAGATATATTACAGCAACTATGATTATAACTATTTGATGGAATCTCTTCAGCAGTCAAGTTCATCAGAGATAGAAACTATTATAGTTGGGAATTCATATCCTTTAACAGGAATAGATGTGAATGTCTTGAACAGTAAGTCCGTGAATCTTGCTTTGTCTAGTCAGGATTTATATTATTCTTATAAATTGGCTGAAACTGCTATAAAGAATAATTTTAATATAAAAAAATGCATTATAGGTGCTGGATACTATCTTGTAAATCATGATTTATCAAAGTCTAAAAATGAAGATGCTGTATATAGAGTGAAAAATGTATACTATCCGATTTTAAGAGATAAGCATAATTCAGAAAATGTAGAAGAAGTTGAAAAAACAAATATATCTGAAGTACTAAATGATGAAATTATAAGTTTTATTTTTGACTTGAACTTTTTAGAAGAATATTTTAAGAATTTAATTTATAGAAGCAATGATGGGTATTTTAATGAAAATTTTACAAGAGAAATGAACAGCATTATGAAAAATATTACACTTAGTGATATTGATGAAGAAGAAAAATGGAAGTTTGGCAAGATTAGAGCAAACCAGCATAATAAATTATCCAAATATACTGAAACATCAAAAGAATACTCTTCTATATTCAATAAATTTATGAATTTCCTTAGAGAGAACGATGTAGAACCTATAGTAGTTGTATTTCCTAATACTAAATATTACAGTGAATATTTAAATGAAATTTATGAAAAAGAATTTTATAAAATAATCTCCAATAAAAAAGAATACAGAGGTTTAAAATTAATTGATTTTTCAAAGCAAGATCTATTCTCGGAAGAAGACTTCATAGATTTTGATCACATGAGTAAGAATGGAGCAGTAAAGCTTACTAGGGAGTTGAACAAATTAATATAGAAGAAAATCAATATTTAAGGAAACATGGAGGAAAGATATGTAAATGAATATTGAAGAAAAAATAGCTGATTATGTAGATAAAAAATCTCAATATTTGAAGGCCTCTAAAGTTGATATAAGATCAATAAAATTAGAAGAGAGAGTGAGACTTCAGTGTTTTCATTGCGAAAAGTATGAACAAAAATGGACATGTCCTCCAAGAGTGAACAGAATTAATTTTGAAAAAGTTTTTAGTGAATATAGTAATGCAATGATAATATATTGCAAAATTCCATATAGAAATAAGACAGAATACGTTATGGTTAGAGAAGACTCTACAAACCTTGTACATAAGACATTGCTTGAATTAGAAAAGATTTTATATAAGAATAATCAAGTTTTTGCTATGTCATTTATAGGTGGGTCCTGCAAGTTGTGTAAAGATGGATGCTCTAAGAAAAGGTGCAGGTTTCCTAACTTAGCTAGAATACCATTAGAAGCAACGGGAGTTAATGTTATGGATTTCGTAAAGAGGGAATTAGGCATAGAAATTAAGTTTCCATTGGATGGCTATATGTATAGATTTGGTTTGCTTTTGTGGTAAAGAATAGAATTATATTAGGAGGGAAAGTATGAAAATAATTATTTTGGCAGCAGGAATAGGAAGCAGATTAAAACCGCTTACCGAAAATACACCCAAAAGTCTATTGTATATTGATAATAATGTTACAGCTTTAGAGAGAACTATAAAGATGATAAATAGAAATTGCAAGGCTGATATAGTGATTGTTACAGGATATTATAGAAAGAAAGTGGAAGAATGTGTATCAAAGTTTCCAAATTGTAAAACTATAAATAATCCATTCTATAGAATAACAAATAGCATAGCATCTTTATGGTTTGCAAAAGAAGAGCTCAATGATGATACAATAATAATTAATGGAGATATAATACTTGAAGAAAATTTATTTAAGCATATTCTTACAATAAATTATCCTGCATTTGTATTGTATGATTCATCTATAGGCAATGAAGCTGATTACAAGGTGGCAGAAAGAGATGGCAATGTTATAGTGATGAGTAAAGAGCTAAATTGTTTTTCTGGTGAATATGTAGGGGTTACATGTTTGCATAAAAGTGAATCAGAAAAAATACTATGCAAAGTAGAAAAAATGGTTGATGATGGATTATTTAATGAATGGTATGAAACAGCATTAGTAAATATGATCTTCAATGATATGTTTAATTTAAAGGCTATAGATGTTTGCGATTACAGATGGACTGAAATTGATAATGTAAATGATCTTATAAAAGCAAAAGAGATAATATCTTATGAAAAACTACAATAAGGAGTATAGTTAAGATATGAAAGCTGTATTGATAACTGGTGGAACAAAGGGAATAGGAAGAGAAATTGCAGAAAATTATTTAAAAAAGGGTTATTTAGTAATTGTAAACTATGCAAATTCAGATAAAGATGCTGAAGAATTTAAAGATGATATGATAGGTTACAGTGGTAAACTATTTATTGTTAAGGCCGACCTTTCAAAGATAGAAGGTATGGAATTATTGGTAGAGGAGTTCTCTAGGCTTAATGTAAATTTGGATATATTGATTTTAAATGCAGGTTTTACAAAAAGAGAAAGCTTTGAGGATATATCTTATGAGAGCTGGAGCAGAGTGATAGATGGAAACTTCAACATTCCATTTTTCCTAGTTCAAAAATTAAGTAATAACATAAATGAAAATGGAAGAATAATATTTATAAGCTCTGTTTTAGGTATAAAGGCAGATGCTTCGTCAATACAGTATGGCGTATCAAAAGGTGCTTTAATGACATTAACTAAATATCTAGCAAAGTATTTTGCTTCAAAAAAAATAACGGTAAACTGCATTGCGCCTGGTTTCGTAGATACATCTTGGCAGAAAAATAAACCTATAGAACAAAGAGAGAGGATTAAAAATAAAACCTTAATTAAAAGGTTTGCTTATGTTAGTGAAATTGCGTCTGTGTGTATTACTTTAGAAGAAAATGAATATATAACAGGACAGACCATAGTCATTGATGGAGGATATTCCTTAAACTGATAAATAAACAAAAGAAACGACTTTAATTTTAAATTTAAAATTACACAAAAAAATAAAAAAATACATAGAAATATTGTAAAATATATAGAAAAAAATCTATTAAAGGTATATAATAGAATTATAAAAATTAAATAGGGCAAAATTAGGGAAACCTAGTGACGCAAAGCTATAGGGGCTAAGATGAAAATTATGCCAGCCAGCTGCCAAAGAGTCAGTGTACTTTTTGTTCTTTAAGACTATGTTTTATTAATGATATTAGGAATTATTATGTACTAGTTTGTTATAAAACTCTATGTATTTTTATTTAGAGTTTTACGGGCTTGTATAAAAAAGATTAATATAGGGTGAAACAAAGCCTTTTTAATGATGCTACTCTCTTTGGAGGGAGCATTTTTTTATTGTCTACTATCAAAGAGTATAAGACTTAATATATTTTAAATTATTATTACTAAATATGGGGAGGGAAAATTGTGAAAGTATATGACCTTATAAAAAGCAGTTTAAATGCTACAGAACTCAGGGGGAGGACTATTGCAAACAATATTGCAAATATAAATACTCCAGGATACAAGAGAAAATATGTTACTTTTGAAGAAACTCTAAAGGATGAAGAGATGCAGCATAAAATAGAAGTTAAAGAAGATAAATCAAATTCGATGAGAATCGATGGAAATAATATTGATTTGGAAAATGAGAAAGTAAATCAAGCTGCTAACTCTCTTATGTATAACGGTTTAGTAAGTATAACTAACACAAAGCTGGCCATAGCTAAAAGTGTTATAACAGGAAGGTAATTATTATGAGTATATTTGGTGGAATGAGAATAAGTGCAAGTGGATTATCTGCTGAAAGATTAAGACTTGATGTGATATCATCAAACATTGCAAATGTAAGAACAACTAGAACAGAAAAAGGCGGGGCATATGTACGTAAAACTGCTGTGTTTTCTGAAAATTATGATAGGAATATGGGGATGCTTGGAGTAAAGGCAGTAAAAGTAGAAAAAGACAACTCTCCATTGAAGAAAGAATATAATCCAACACATCCAGATGCTAATGCAGAAGGGTATGTGGAATATCCTAACGTGGATTTGTTAGTAGAGATGTCAGATTTAATATCAGCTTCTAGGTCATATGAGTCCAATGTTGATACATTAAATGCTCAAAAAAATATGATTTCAAAAGCATTAGAAATAGGAAGGTAAGAGGTGAAATCTATGAATGTACAATCCATTGGAACAAGCTCTCTATTAAATAATATAGAAACTAAAAAAACATCTATTGAGCCTGAAAACGAAAACAATTTTTCTAAAATGATAAATGATGCTATAGGAAAGGTAAATGATTCTCAAATAAATGCAGACAACAAAATAGAAAGCTTTGTAAAAGGCGAAGATGTCAACATGCATGAGGTTATGCTTTCTATGCAGGAAGCTCAGATTTCAATGCAGCTTTTAATAGAAGTTAGAAATAAGGTAGTTGAAGCTTATCAAGAAGTAAATAAGATACAGCTTTAAAGATATCTGTTAAGAGGTAAGAAAGAATGCAGAAAAATTTTATACAGAGTCTCAAAGATTTTAAAACGAAAGTAATTACAGGATTTAAAAATTTAGATAAGAGAAAAAAATATGCTATAGGAATAGGATCAGTAGCAATAATATTAGCGATAGTATTTACTATAAGTTATAGTACAAAAAATAAATATGGTGTCTTATTTTCAGGGCTTGATGCCAGTGATGCAGCTAATATATCAAAAGCATTAGAAGATAAAAAAGTTGAAACAAAGATAAAAGGTGATACCATATATGTTCCTAAGAAAGATGTAGACAAGCTTCGACTAGAACTATCACCAAGTATAAGTAATGGATCGAAGGGGTTTGAACTAATGGATGAGGGTTCTAATATATCCATGACTGATGAAGAGTTTGAAATAAAAAAACTCAGAATGCTTCAAGGGGAATTAGAAAAAACCATAAAGACTTTCCCACAAGTAGAAGATGCAAGAGTGCATATAACTCAAGGTGAAGAGTCTGTATTTAGTAAGAATACAAAGCAAGGTAAGGCGGCGGTTTATGTATCTCTTAAAGCTGGAAGAAACTTAGAAGAAAGTCAGATCAAATCAATTATTTCATTAGTTTCAGCTAGCAGTAGAAATATACCAAAGCAAAATATAGAAGTTATAGATCAAAATATGACTCTACTTTCAGAAGGGATATATGATGAAAACGGAAATGTTATAAAAGGTGGAAGTGGAGGACTAGCTACTTCCAGAGATGCCGAAAAACAGCTTGGAAAAGATCTTCAAAAGTCGGTGATATCCATGTTGGAGCCTATATTTGGTAAAGATAAAGTTAAAGCATCGGTAAATGCAAGTTTAAATTTTGATACTGTAGAAAAAAATGAGGTAAAAATAGATCCAGATAAGGTTATAAAATCTGAATCTAAAAGTGAAAATTCATCTACCGATAAAATTCAGACAGGATCACCTGTGGATAATAATATGACTAATACAGCACAAGGTAATGACACCAATATTAAGTCAAAAGAAGAAAAAATCGAATATGAGGTTGGTAAGACAGAAACAAAGACAATAACAACTTCAGGAAATGTAAAACGTATAACTGCTTCAGTAGCCATAGATGGAAATCTTATACCGGAACAGATAGGAAATGTTGAAAAAATGGTATATGCTGCTATAGGCATGGATAATAACAGGGGGGATCAGCTATCTGTAGTATCTATGAGATTTAATAGTACAGAAGATAATGTGTTTGACAAAGAGAAAAATGCTGCAGAAGCTTTAAAACAAAGAAAAATGACATATGGTATAGGTGTAATCATAGTATTAATAGCAATTATTGTAGGGATTATTCTTTATAGAAGAAGAAAGGCAAGAAATGAGGAAGAAGATGAACTTGAAGATTCTAATGATTATCTTGCAAATATTATAAAAGAAAAAGAAATTGAGTCAGAAAAAGATAAATATAAGGAGCCAACCTTAGAAGATCAAGTTAAGAGTATAGTTTCTAAGAATCCTGATGAAGTGACAAAATTAATAAAGACATGGCTAAATGATTAAAGGCAGGTGATAGGAATGTACAGTGAAGTTTTAAAAAGTGGAAATGCTTATGATTTAGGAGAAATTAATAAAAATACTATAAGCGGTGCCAAAAAGTCAGCAGTGCTTTTAATGACAATAGGACCTGAACTTTCATCAAATATACTTAAGGAACTTACAGACAAGCAGGTCCAGAAAATTGGTGTTGAGATAGCTAATCTTCATAAGGTTACAGCTAAAGAAAGAAGAGAAATACTTAATGAGTTTCTTGATATAAGAAGTAGAAATGATTTTTCAATAGAAGGTGGAATGGATTACGCCAAAAGTTTGTTAAAGGGTGCATTTGATGATTCAAAAGCAAATAAACTTATGGAAGGAATAGAATATGAAACCTACACAAAAGTTTTTACTTCAGCTAGAAAAGCAGATGCAAATCAGATACTATCTTGCATCCAAGGAGAAAGTTCTCAAACTATAGCTATAGTACTTTCCCATATACAGCCGGAAAAGGCAGCTCAAATAGTATGTAAATTAGATGAAAACCTTCAAAGAGAGGTTGCCTTGAAGATGGGAACTATATCAAATGTTTCATTGGTAGTAATAAAAGCAGTTGACAGCATTTTAGAAAGGAAACTTTCTAGTATAGGAGATGAAAAACTTAACTCATCAAATGGATTTGACAGTCTTTTAGACATATTAAATAAGGTAGATGGAAAAACAGAAAAAAATATAATAAGTTTTTTAGAGAATAAAAACAGTATTCTTGCAGATAAAGTTAAGTCTAGCATGTTTGCTTTTGAAGACATTGTTACTCTTGATAGTATTTCAATTCAAAGAATATTAAAAGAGGTGAATTTAAAAGATATAGCTATAGCTCTTAAAGGCGGAGATGATAAAATACTACAAATTATATTAAATAACCAATCTAATAGAGCATCTGAGGTATTAAAAGAAGAAATCAATCTTCTTGGACCGTTGAAATTATCTCAAATAGATGAGTCAAAGAGAAATATAGTAAAGATTGTAAGAAAATTAGAGCAAGAAGGTTTGATAAGTCTAGAAAACGAACCGGAGGATGAGCTTATTGTCTAGAAATAAAAGCATACTTAAAAATAAAGATATAGAAGTAAGTGGGAAAATAAGTCTTAATATATCTTCATCTGAAGAAACTTTAAATATAGCAGAAAGTCTAATTAAAGAAAAACATGATATAGAAAAAAAGATTCTAGAAGCATCTAAAGAGTACGAAAAAATAATTGAAGAAACAGAAAATAAAAGAAAAGACATAATAAGTGATGCTAAAGAAAAGGCAAAATCTATAGAGAAAAAAGCTTATGAACAAGGTTACGGAGAAGGACAAAAAAATGGGTATGAAGATGGATTTAAAGAAGCATATGAAAAGAATATAGAAAAAGCTAGAGAAGAAAGCGAAAAAATAAAAGAAGAAGGATACAAAACCCTATTAGAAATAAAAAATGAAGCAGCTAACTATATGAAAGAAAATAAGGCAAACATTTTGAAGATATCAATAAAAATAGCAGAACAAGTCTTGAGAGATAGATTAGAAGATGAATCGGTTATGAATGATCTTCTTGAAAATGTGATAAAGGAATATGACTTGAAAAGAGATTTGATTATAAAAATAAATCCTATCTATGAAGAAAAAGTAAAACAAAGTTTATGTGAAATGATCGGAAAGTTTAATTCATCTCAAAAAATTTTTGTAATGTCTGATTCTAATATAGCAAAAGGAAATGCTGAAATTGAAACTAAAAGTGGAAAGCTTATAGTAGGGATAGACAGCGTATTAGCTAAGGTCAGAGAAGAACTGCTGTAATGGAGGAAATATGATTTCTATTGATTTTGATAAAACTTTAAAAAAGATTACAAATATAACACCATATATATCAGAGGGAAAAGTAAAAAAGGTAATAGGTCTTACAATTGAAGTTGAGGGGCTTAAGACTTTTGTAGGTGAGTTATGTACTATATATAATCAAAATAATAATCCGGTAAATTGTGAAGTTGTAGGTTTTAGAGAAAATGAAATAATACTTATGCCTTTAGGAGAATTAGTAGGAATAGGACCTGGATGTAGAGTTGTATCTAGCGGTCATCCATGCAGTGTCATATGCAGTAATGAACTTTTGGGAAAGGTTATAGATCCTATAGGAACTCCCATAGATGGTAGCAGAATATATGATGGTGAGAGATACAGTTTATTTAATAAACCACCTGATCCTATGAAAAGAAAGAGAATAAAAACGGTTATGCCTACAGGAATAAAAGCTATAGATGGATTTTTAACATGTGGGGAAGGACAGAGAATAGGTATCTTTGCAGGAAGTGGTGTTGGAAAAAGTACTACTTTAGGTATGATTGCCAAAGCTGCAGAGGCAGATGTTAATGTCATAGCCCTCATAGGAGAAAGAGGAAGAGAGGTTATGGATTTTATAGAGAGGGATTTGGGTTCTGAAGGAATGAAAAAATCAGTAGTTGTATGTGCTACATCAGATAATTCACCACTTTTAAGACTTAAAGGAGCTCTTACAGCTACATCTATTGCAGAATACTTTAGAGATCAAGGTAAAAAAGTAATTCTTATGATGGATTCAGTAACAAGATTTGCAATGGCACAAAGAGAAGTTGGACTTGCTATTGGAGAACCACCAGCTCAAAAAGGATATACACCTTCGGTATTTGCAGAACTTCCAAAGCTAATGGAAAGAACAGGGTTATCTGATAGAGGATCTATAACAGCATTTTATACAGTGCTTGTAGATGGAGATGATTTTAATGAACCTATTGCTGATGCTGTTAGAGGAATACTTGACGGACATATAGTTTTATCAAGAGAATTAGCTCACAAAAATCATTACCCAGCTATAGATATTTCAAATAGTATAAGCCGTTTAATGAATGATATATGTGAAGAAGAACATAAAATGGCTGCATCTCATGGAAGAGATATAATTGCAACCTATAAAGAGTCAGAAGATCTTATAAATATAGGAGCTTATGAACAGGGTTCAAATCCTAAAATAGATGAAGCAATAGAGTATATAAGTAAAATTAACAACTTCTTAAAACAAAAAACTACTATAAAGAGTTCTTTTCAAGAAAGCATAAAAGATTTAAAAGACATATTTAATTAAGGAGGAGAAGTATGGAGAACTTCAAATTTAGACTTCAAAATGTTCTAGATTTTAAGCTGAAAAATGAAGACCAGTGCAAAATAAAGTATTCTAAAGCACAGAATGAGAAAAAAGTCGTTGAAGAAGAACTAAAAACTTTGAAATCAAATTATGAAAAATATGCTTTAGAAATAGATGTTGAGGATACAATTGAAAGAAGGATAACCTCTAATTATTTAACGTTTATATCTAATATGATAGATAAAACAAATTTGGAATTAAATGAGAAGAAACTTCTTGAAAATGAAGCACGATTAGATTTGCTTAACAAACAAATAGAAAGAAAATCTTTAGAGAAGTTAAAAGAAGATAAGTATAGTTCTTATAAAAAAATAGTTGCTCAAAAGGAACAATCTATAAATGATGAGTTTGGAATATATTCTTATTTTAGAAATGCAGCTCAAGAGATTTAGGAGTTTGATAAATATGAAAATAGATGTTTTAACAACAAATCTCAATATTAATAAAGAATCAGAAATTAAAACAAATGGAAGCTCAGGAGATTTCTTATCACTTTTAGATAACTGTATAGAAGGTGTAAATATAGAGGAGGATTTAAAGAATTCTAATGAAAAAGAAGAAAATTTAAATGCTTTAACTGAGGCTATATTAAGATATCTAAATATATATATTACTCAACCAAATGAAGAAATGTCGTTTATATCCAATTTTAATAAAATACAAGAAGAAACACCTTATAGTAAACCAAATTCTTTAGATATGGTAAATTCGTTTTATGAAAAAGATGATCTTTTATCTTTATTAAAAAACTTTATATCAAAAGAAGAGGCTGTTCAATTAGATGGACTTTTAGAAAAAATCATATCAAAGAATTTTGAAAAAGTAGATCTAAAAGATTTGTTTTTTGGATATAGAAAAGCAGATACAAAAAAAATACAAGAATTAAACATTAAAAATGAAGATATGTTTTTTAGAAATAATAGTATGAAAAATAATGTCATATCTGATTTGGAGTTGTTTAAAGAAAAAATAAGTTTCATAAATTATAATGGTAGTTCTTTTAAAGAAGATGAAGTAGATATATTAAATTCAACCAAAAAGATTGATAGTAAGGAAATATTTAATGAGAGAGAAATACATCACTATAGCAGTGAATTTGGAATACTAAAAGAAATAGCATATTCAAATTTAGATAGGGATAAAAATATAAAAAACTTTCAGCCTCTATTAGTAAGACAGCAATATATAATTGAAGATATTTTTAAAGCGACACAATATATAGTAAAGAAAAATATAAAAGAACTTAATGTGAAAATGAGTCCTAAGGATTTAGGGGATATGAATATAAGGTTTATAAAGAGTGATGAGGAAAATAAGTTTATAATTACACTAAATAAAAAGGACGTTTTAGGATTATTGAAAGAAAATTTAAATGATATAAAGACCTATTTGACTGAATTAAATGGCAGCACAAAACAGGTGTCAGTTGAGATAAGAAGTGAAAATCAAAGTGAATTTTCACAAAATCTAAACCAGCAATTTCACGAAGAAAATCCTAAAAAGCGAAGGGAAGAGAAAGTTTCAAATTTAGGTGCAAATGGTGAAGAAAAAGTTTTGGGATTAGATGAAGAAATCAATTTACTCATATAAGGAGAAGGGCTATGAAAATAAATAATAATATAAACACTGCTTATAAAAATTTAACTGAAAACGGAACTCCAATAATAGAAGCAGGAAAAGAAGTTGATAAAAATATTTTTCTTAAAATGTTAGTGGGTCAGATGACAAATCAAAACCCATTTAATCCTCAAGATCCAACACAGTATGTAACTCAGCTTGCTCAGTTTTCAATGCTTGAGCAAACTATGAAGCTAAATTCAAGTATACAGTCACTTCTTGAAGTGAACAATGGAGTTTTAGCAAATAGTTCTTTACAAACTTCGGCATTTTTAATAGGAAATCATGTTGAAGTTTCACTTAAAAATGAAAATGCTGACTTGAAAAAATATTCGGGTATTGTTAAAGGTGCAACTATAAAAGATGGTATTGTGCATTTAGAAATAAAATTGGATGGAAGTGAGGAAGTTAAAGAATTTCCATATTCATCATTAATAAAAGTAAATAAAATTAAGGAAATAGTTTAGATATTAAAGTAAAGGAGAGAAATATAGAATGCTAAAGTCAATGTACTCTGGAATAAGTGGTATGAAATCCAACCAAACAAAAATGGATGTTATAGGTAATAATGTTGCTAACGTCGGAACTACAGGGTTTAAAAAATCTGGTGTAAGATTTACAGATGCTTTAAATCAAACACTAATACACGCTAGCTCACCATCAAACGGAATAGGTGGAACCAATCCTGGTCAAGTAGGTATTGGATCTAAAGTTTCAGGTATATTTAAATATATGAAACAGGGATCATTACAGCCAACAGGAAGAGTAACAGATATGGCAATAGATGGAGATGGATTTTTTGTAGTTGAGAGAAATGGTCAAATAGCATATACAAGAGATGGATCATTTTCTTTAGATAAAAATGGAGATTTATTAACTAATGATGGTTTTAGAGTTCTAAATGATAAGGGAGAGCATATAAAAATTCCTACTAAAATAAAAAATGGAGGAGGAGATAAAAGTGTGACCTCTGTTACTGTTTCCAAGGATGGAACCATATCCTTAGGTTTAGAGGATGGATCAAAAGTTGAAAATCATGCAAAACTTAGAATTGCAGTATTTCAAAATCCAGAAGGATTAAGTGCATTATCAGGTAATTTATATTCTGAATCGGCTAACTCAGGAGCAGCAGTTTATGATGCAAAGTATGGTTCTATAATTCAAGGAGCTATAGAAATGGCAAATGTAGACTTGTCAGAAGAATTTACAGATATGATAGTTACTACTAGAGCGTTTCAAGCTTCAAGCAAAGTAATAACAACAAGTGATGAGCTATTACAAGAAATAATAAATTTAAAAAGATAAATAAGAGGATAATTATGAAAAGAAAAGATATATTGACACCTATAGGATTAATATTGGGAATAGGATTTATCGTGATAGGTATATCCAATGGAGATGTTGGATTAAATGGATTTTATGATCTTATGTCTATATTTATAACAATTGGAGGATCTTTTGCTGCTTTGCTTATAACATATCCATTAGATGAAATTATGTTACTAATCAAAATGACTAAAAAATTATTTGAGACTCCAAATATATCTAAGATTTCTATGATAGAGACATTTAAAGATCTATCTATAAAATCTAGAAAATATGGAATGCTTTCAATAGAAAATGATATTGCAAAATTAGATGATGATTTTTTTAGAACTGGAATGGAACTAGTTGTAGATGATGTTGATGCTGATTTAATAGTAGAGATTTTAAATAATAAAATATCAGAAGTTGAAAATAGGTATGAAAAAGGAGCAAAAATATATAAAACATGGGGATCATATGCACCTGCTTTTGGTATGATAGGAACATTGATAGGTCTTATACAAATGTTGGCTATGCTTGATAATCCTGATGTTATAGCAAATGGTATGGCAAAAGCTCTTATAACTACATTTTATGGAGCAATACTTGCCAATTTAGTATTAAATCCAATGGGATATAATCTTCAAAGTAAAGCAGAAAGGGAAGTTGGAAACAGAGAAATGATGTTAGTAGGTATCTTAAGTATAAAAAATGGCGAATCTACAAGAGTGCTAGAAGAAAAAATTATGAGTTTCTTTAGTGAAAAGGAAAAATCTAAATATTTAAAAAATAGAAGTGTGGATAAGAGGATAGAAAGAAATGTATCGTAAAAAAAGAAAAAAAGATGATATAAATTCAAACTCATGGATGGATACATATGCAGACACAATTACATTACTTTTAACATTTTTTATACTTCTATATTCTTTTTCAACCATTGATAATGAAAAATTAAAAGCTGTAGCATATTCTTTAAAAAGCCAAGTAAGTGGAGAAGAACCTATTACAATAGACGAGACAGATAAAAATATAGATAATATTACTCCAGGAATTGGAGCAAAGAGTGAGTATGATATTTTGGTAGAAAAAATAACAAAGCTTTTACAGCAAAATGGACTAACTGATTTAGTGAAGATACGTGAAGAGGATGCAGGGGTAATACTTCAAATTGGAGATAATATAATGTTTGATACAGCAGATGCAAGATTAAAAGGTGAAAGTAAAAAAGTTCTCGATGTTGTAAGCAGTTTAATTCCTAAGATTAATAATGAAATCATGATTCAAGGGCATACAGATAATAGACCTATAAAATCATCACAATATGAATCAAATTGGGAATTATCTACTGCAAGAGCATTTGCCGTATTAAAATATTTTATTAATGACAAACATTTAGATCCAAAGAGATTTTCTGCCACAGGTTATGGTGAATATAGACCTATAGTAGAAAATTCATCTGAAGAAAATATGGAAATTAATAGAAGAGTTGATATTTTAATAGTTCAAGAAAGAGAGAAGGCACAATAAAATATGGATAAAACACTTATAGAGTATTTAATTAATATTATTGTATTAGTACCTGTGGTGTTAATTTTGATTGTGATATCACTAAAGCTTAGTAAAAGTAGCGTAGATAAATTAAATTCTGGATCTTATGTGAATATTATTGAAAAAATTAACATATCTAAGGACACGAGTATCTATGTAATAAAAATGGGATCAACAGGATGTGTAGCTGTAGTTTCACCAGGCAACACAGAAATAATAAAAGAACTGAATGAAGAAGAATTAGAAGAAATAGTGGACAATAAAAAGAAAAAATATAAAGCCATAAGTATAGGAAAGCTGTCCTTGTGGAATAAAAACAATATTTTAAGAAATAAACTTGTAGGGGAAAAGCATAATGGATATGATAAGTAATTTTTTAGCTAACAATGCAAATGTAACCCCATCTATGCAGATGCTGTTTCTAATGACAGCCCTAATATTCTTACCAACAATAATATTTATGATGACAAGCTTTGTAAGAATAATAATAACTTTCTCTTTTATTAAGTCGGCATTAGGTGCTCAGCAGACAATTCCAAATCAAATATTAATTGGACTTGCCTTATGCTTAACTTTATTCATTATGACTCCTGTAGTTGACAAAATATCAGAGAACTCTATAGAGCCATATATAAAGGAAGAGATAACTTTAGAAAATGCTTATTTGGAAGCAAAAAAACCTTTGGTAGAGTTTCTATTAAGTCAGACTAGAGAAAGCGACTTGAAGCTGTTTATAGAAAATTCTAATAAGAATTTTGAAGACACTCCAACTGAAGAACTTCCTCTTAGTATAATAGTACCTTCTTTTGCAATAAGTGAGCTTAAAACAGCTTTTCAAATAGGATTCCTTATATATATACCATTTCTTGTAATAGACTTAATCGTGTCAAGCACACTTATGTCTATGGGAATGTTTATGCTTCCACCAGCTATGATTTCTTTGCCTTTTAAACTTTTATTATTTGTAATGGTTGACGGATGGAATCTATTGGTGAAGTCTTTAATACAAAGCTTTGCAGGATAGGAGATGTATATATGAGTGAAATGGTAATAATGACAGTAATAAAAAAGGCATTAATAGCAGGGATTATGGTGGCAGGTCCAATTCTAATAGTTTCATTATTAGTCGGTCTTATAATAAGTGTATTTCAAGCAACAACTCAAATACAAGAGCAGACTTTGACTTTTGTGCCAAAGCTTATAGTAATAATATTAGTTCTTGTTATTGGAGGCCCTTGGATGTTAAACAAATTAGTTATTCTTACTACTGAATTATTTAATATGGTTTCAACCATAACTAAGTAAAGATAATGATATATGTTTTTTTTAGAATAACTGCATTTTTTTTAGCGGCTAATGTAATTTTTCCAAAAGCCACACCAAGAGTTTTCAAAGTGAGTTTTTCAATATTATTAGCTCTTTTAATAGGAATTAATGTAGAGTTGGACATATCTATAGCGAATTCCTACGAACTTATAAAATACGCAGCAACCGAAACAATCAATGGACTTATTTTAGGATATATAGTTAGCATATGTTTTTATAGCCTTAAGATAGCTGGAAAATTAATAGATAACCAAATAGGATTATCTATGGCAAGCACTTACGATCCTAATACTGAAAGCCAAGCTACCTTTATGGAAAATCTAATATATTTTATTGGAGTAACTGTATTTTTTTCCTTAAATGCTCACCACATATTAATAAACTCAATACAACAAAGCTTTGAAATTATACCTATGGGCTATTCTATAATAAGCTACAACATGTCTTATATACTCAAAGTATTTATAGAATATTTTATTATAGGTATGAAAGTAGCAAGTCCAATAGTTCTTATACTTGTTATAACGGATTTGATGACTGGAATAATATCAAGAAGTATATCAGGTCTTAATGTAATGATAATAGGTATGCCGCTTAAAATGCTTATAGGAATCTTGTTTTTTATAGGTACATTGCCTTTTATGATAAACCAAATACATGATATATTTAGAAGTTTAAAAGATGTTTTAGGTGGAACTTTGGTATTCAATGATAGTTTTATAGTGCTTTTAAATATATTTTTCAAAATCAAATGATTGAAAATTTTATTGATGTGAAACTAAGGGAGAGAGAAGAGCTTTGGCAAATTCAGATAAAACAGAACAACCTACCCAGAAAAAGAAAAACGATGAACGGAAAAAAGGAAATGTAGTAAAGAGCCGTGAACTATCAAATGCATTTACTCTTGCTGGAGCAGTTTTATGTATCTACATAATGTCAGACAGCGCTATAAAAAGTCTAAAGATATTTATAGCTTCATTTTTAAATAGAGATTTTAAAAATCAACTTAGCGGAAATATAGTAGGAGAAATATTTAAGAGCGGTATTCATACATTTTTAAAAGTTTTTTTACCTCTTGGAATGGTAATTTTAGTATTGGGAGTTGTATCTCATGTGGTACAAAGCGGATTACTGTTTAGTAAAGAAGCTATTAAGCCTAAATTTGCCAAGCTTAATCCTATTAATGGATTAAAAAATATGTTTTCACAACAGGCAGTAGTTAGTTTATTTAAGAATACAATACTTTTAGTAGTTTTGTCTTATATAGGATATTCATTTGTGAAAAATAATTATTTCAATATATTAAAGATAGAAGATGTATATTTTCCATATCTTATCTATTCAGCAATAGATATAATAAAAAAATTATTCAACATAGCTTTAATCATTGCAGTGGTATTAGGAGCAGCAGATTTTGCATATCAAATTTATGCCCATAGGCAGAAATTAAAAATGACTAAACAGGAAGTAAAAGAAGAGTTTAAACAAATGGAGGGAGATCCTCTTATAAAATCTCAAATAAGGCAAAAGCAAAGACAGCTTTCAGGAAAGAGAATGATTCAAAATGCAAAAGAAGCAACAGTTATAATAACAAACCCTACCCATTTATCTATTGCAATAAAATATGAAAGAAATATGGATTCAGCACCCATAGTTGTGGCAAAGGGAGCTGACATACTGGCTATGAAGATAAGAGAAATAGCAAAGGAAAATGATATTCCAATAATTGAAAATAAACCTTTAGCTAGGATGATATATAAAGAAGTAGAGGTAGATGAAGAAGTTCCAAGAGATATGTATGAAGCAGTAGCACAAGTGCTTGTTGCTGTATACAAAATAAAAAATAGATATAAAAAGAACAGGTAGGAGAAAAGGAATGAAAAAACTAGGCATAAAAAATAGATTTGACATATTAATAGGTTTTGGTGTTATAGGAATAGTTCTTATGATAATAATACCACTGCCTCCATTTATTCTTGATGCATTATTAGTTTTAAATATAAGTTTATCAGTTCTTATACTACTCATGACAATTTTTTCAACTAATGTGCTTCAACTTTCAATTTTTCCTACAATACTGCTGATAACTACGCTCTTTAGGTTAGGACTAAATATATCTTCAACAAGGCTAATACTTAGTGAAGGCTATGCAGGCAATGTAATTGAAGCTTTTGGAAGTTTTGTTGTAAGAGGAAATTATGTAGTTGGAATAATTATATTTCTTATAATAATTATAATTCAGTTTGTAGTAATAACTAATGGTTCTGGAAGAGTATCGGAAGTTTCGGCAAGATTTACACTAGATGCAATGCCTGGAAAACAGATGAGTATAGATGCTGATCTTAACGCAGGAATGATTGATGAAAATACAGCTAAAAAGAGAAGAAAAGATCTTCAAGAAGAAGCTGATTTTTATGGTTCTATGGATGGTGCATCTAAGTTCGTAAAAGGAGATGCTATAGCAGGAATAATAGTAACCCTTATAAACATAATAGGCGGAATCATAATAGGTGTTGTAATGATGAAAATGACTTTTTCAGAAGCAGCACAGAATTTTATAAGGCTTACCATTGGTGATGGTCTTGTAAGCCAGATTCCAGCTCTTCTTATATCAACTTCAGCAGGTATTTTAGTAACTAAGGCAGCTAGCGATGACAGCTTCGCTAATCTAGCTGGAAAACAGCTTACATCAATTCCAAAAGCCATAATGATGACAGGAGCCGTTCTGTTTGTATTAGGAATTATACCAGGACTTCCTAAAATGGCCTTCTTTACTCTTGGAGTTGGAGCAATGCTTATAGGAAAAACCTTAATAAATGAAGAGAAAAAAATGGAGAACAAAGATGAAAATACCGTTACATCTACCCCAGAAACAAATTCTATAAATGAGGTTGAAGATGTATCTGAACTTTTGAATGTGGAGCCTCTTGAAGTTGAGATAGGATATGGACTTATACCTTTAGCAGATGAAAGTGATGGTGGAGATCTTCTTCAAAGAATAGCTTCTATAAGAAGACAATGTGCTATAAACATGGGAATAATAGTTCAGCCTATAAGAATACGGGATAATCTTCAGCTTAATCCAAATCAATATTGCATAAAGATAAGAGGGAATAAAGTAAGTACTTATGATTTAATGCCAACAATGCTTTTATGTATGGATCCTATGGGATTAGGTCTTGAGATGGAAGGAATAAAGGCCATAGAGCCAAGTTTCGGATTGGAAGCAGTTTGGATAAATAAAGACAATGCAGAAGAAGCAGAACTAAGAGGGTATACTATTGTAGACCCATCTACAATATTGGTTACGCATTTATTAGAAATAATAAAAGAAAAGTCTCATGAACTTATGGGAAGAGAAGAAGTAAAACAGATCATAGATGCAACCAAAGAAAAGTACAGCGTTATTGTGGATGAGCTTATACCTGATCTAATGACATTAGGTGAGGTACAAAAGGTATTTCAAAATCTTCTTAGAGAAAAAGTTTCTATTAAAGACAGAGTGACAATACTAGAGACTTTGGCTGATAATGCAGTTAATACTAAAGATATAGAGCTTTTGACTGAATATGTAAGGATGGCTTTAAGCAAAAGCATATGTTCAGAATTAGTAGATGAGACTAATTATATCACAGTATCTACATTATCAAACGAAGTAGAAAGGATTATTTCAAATAACCTTCAAAAATCTACGAATGGCACTTATCCAGCGGTGGATCCTGAAAGTACAAACAAGATATTCAGAAGTATAAAAGAAATAACTGAAAGAGTAGATTTTTATAATAACAGACCAATAATATTAGTATCTCCAAAGATAAGAGCTCCATTTAGAAAGTTAGTGGAAATGGTGTTCCCAAGCATCACCATACTATCTTTAAATGAAATACCAAATGATGTGCAGATAAGAGCACAGGCAGTAGTTAATATATAGCAGGAGGTAGTCAAAATTGATTGAAAAGGATAGAGAGAAATATATATTAGATAACCTTAAGTTAGTAAAATACATAGCATCAAAATACTATACTGATAATTTTGGAATAGACTTTGATGATTTAGTAAGCTACGGAAATATGGGACTTATAGATGCTGCCAATAAATATGATGAAACAAGAAATTGTAAATTTTCAACATATGCATCATTGAAAATACGTTCTTATATAATAGATGAAATAAGAAGAAACTCTCCGATTTCAAGAAATTCTATGGCTAATATAAATAAATATAACAGTGCAGTTAAAGAACTTCAGGTAAGTTTATTGAGAGAACCTAATGAAAGAGAAATATCAAAATATCTAAAGATACCGCTAGATGATGTACGAAAAATAGAAAGTGATATTTACTCAATGACTATCACATCTCTTGATACTGTTATTTTTCAAGGAAATAATGATATCAGTTTGATGGATACAATAAAAGATACTGAAGAAATGTCTCCTACTAACATAGTAGAGGAATCGGAGAAGATAGAGATACTTACAAAAGCTATAGATATGCTGAAGGAAAAAGATAAACTAGTATTATCACTTTATTATTATGAAGAACTTTCTTTAAAAGAAATAGGTAAAGTTTTAGAAGTATCTGAATCTAGAGTATGTCAAATCCACAGTAGAGCCATAGTAAATTTAAGAAATGTAATAAAGAAATTAAATTACAATATAGCTTAAGGAGGAAATGTAATGCTAAGAGGTATGTATTCATCAATATCAGCTATGATAAGTTTAGAGGCAAATCAAAAAGTAATAACCAACAACATAGCAAATATAAATACAACAGGATATAAATCAGAGACTATGATGTATAAGAGTTTTGATGAACTTTTACTTAATAATAATGAAATGTACATAAATGGAGAGGGAAGGACACAGGTACTAGGAATAATGAATCCTGGGGTGTCTATAGATGAAGTAGTTACAAATCATACTCAAGGGATTATAAAAAGTACTGAAAATGATAGTGATTTTGCTATAAATGGAAAAGGATTTTTTACTATAAGAGATAATGAAGGCAATATTCGATACACACGAGATGGAATCTTTAAAGTAAACAGTAATGGTTACTTGGTAAATACATCGGGATACAATGTATTAGGAATAAATCAAAGAACAAATAATTTAGAGCCGATTTATGTAGGAAATCAAAAAATTTCTATGGATAACAACAATAATTTGCTCTTAGACTCTAATGCAACTTACAAATTCAATATAGTTGATTTTGAGAATTACGGCAACTTAAAGAAAATAGGAGAAAATTTATTTCAAGGAAATGATGCTATACCGGCAAAAAATTATTATATACAAAATAGAGCAAAAGAGACATCAAACGTGGATATTATAGATGTCACTACAGCTTTAATGTCAAATTTGAGGGCTTTTGAAGCTAATCAAAAGGTCGTTCAAATTATGGATTCAACGTTAAGTAAAATTGCCAGTGAAATAGGGGCAGTTAGATAGGGGGAATCAGTATGTATGGCATATTAAATATAAGCAAATCAGGTATGAGTTCAAAACAAAATAAAATGGATACTATATCAAATAACATTGTAAATGCTAATACAACAGGATACAAGAAATTGGAAACAGAATTCCAAGATTTAATAAGAGAAACTCTTAGCAGACAGTCTTATCCTACAAATTCATTTGATATAAACAACGGCACAGGAGTTAAATCTACAAATGCAATAAGAAATTTTAGTCAAGGAAGCTTGAAATCTACTGGGATTATGAGCAATCTTGCTATAGATGGAGAGGGGTTTTTTAGGGTTTTAAAGCCAGATAACACCTATGTTTATACAAGAAATGGAGAATTCAATATAGATGCAATGGGTAAAATTGTAGATGATAAAGGAAACATGCTTGATATACAATTTTATGGCGGAAACAGTTATGATAATCTATCAATAACAAAAGATAATCTCACTGTAAATAAACAAGGAGAGGTATTTGTGAATGACAATCTTGTAGGTAAAGTAAACTTGTATAATTCTAATGGAAATAATGATTTTATATCTATAGGTGATAGTTTATTTCAAATAAGACCTGAGTCAGAACTATTTGTACAAACTGACTCAAATATAATACAAGGATATAGTGAAATGTCAAATGTGAATATAGGTGAAGAATTTACTGAACTTATATCAATACAAAGGTCATTTCAACTTAATAGCAAAGGAATAACTGTTGCTGATGATATGTGGTCAATGATAAATAATCTACAATCAAGATAATAGGAGATAAAAATTATGGAAGATATAAAATTATATGACTTCAAGAAAAGGGAGAAGTTTTCCATAGAAAATATAAGATATCTGATGCTCATGAGTGAGGAATTCTGCAAAACTTCAAATATGCAAATAGGATATGAAACAAAAAGCGAAAACTTCAAATTTGTAGTTGATAAATCTAGACAAAAAACTTATAGTGAATTCATCGAAGAATTAGATAATGATAATGTAGTAATAGAATATAATGTAAATCCTTTAGTAGAAAATTTGACTTTATTTATAAACAAAAGCATAGTTTTAACTATCGTTGACCTTTTACTTGGAGGTGACGGTAAAGTAGATAATAAAGAAAGGGAGCTTACTAATATTGACTTAGAATTATTTAAGTATTTGGCTGATAGTCTTTTAAAAAGACTATATATACCTTATAAATATGACAGTATAAATCTTATAAAAATATATACTAGTGCTGTAAAATATCAGCGATTAAAGAATAAAGATATAATATTTGAATCTAAAATAAATGCATTATTAGGAACTGAAAAACTTGGAGATATAAGATTTTGTATACCTTATCAAAGTATGGAGCCTGTAGTAGGTGACTTGGTGAATTCTTATAAATATAGAAATGTAAATCCAGCATCAGATGATGATAAAAATATTTTTTCTAAAGAAGTATTTGATTCTGTAAAGAATGTTTATATTGATGTATGTGCAAAGCTTGGAAGTGTAAAAGTAAACATAAATGATCTTCTTAATTTGGAAAAAGGCGATGTAATACTTTTGGATCAACGAATTGGAGAAGATATAAAAATAAGCCTAGGTGATGCAGGAATTTATAAAGGAAAGCCGGGACTTTTAGGATTAAAAAAAGCAGTTGAAATAACTGATATAATTGATGGGGAGAGATAAGATGAGTGATAAAATAGCTAGAATACTAGATATACCTATAGAAATCACAGTAGTTTTAGGAAGAACTAAAATGACTTTGAACGATATCTTAGATTTAGGAAAAGGCTCAATAATAGAGCTAGATACACTAGATAATCAAGAAGTTGAAATATTAGTAAATGATAAGAAAATAGCTTATGGACAAGTTATTGTAGCAGAACAGAATTTTGGAATAAAAATAACTCATGTGATAGAACAAGATGAATTAGCTAAAACTTTGAAATAGATATAAAAAGGCTATATAGATGTAGAATCTATGTAGCCTTTTTTATATCTATTCTTCTATTTCATTTAGTTCTAAATTATGTCTTCTGTTATCTAATGGATTAAGATTTATATGATGAACCTTTTGATTTTCAGCAGGATTCATTAAAATTTTGTCTAAATGAATTCTACCACTTGGAGTATTTGCTACAACGCAGATTTCATTGTTTACTTTATGACTAACCCAAGTATATCCAGGTACTATAACCTCACTTAAATCTTCAGCAGAAATCAAAGCCTTTGAAGTAACATTGCCGTGCTTATCCATAAGTAGTATAGCAATGGTATCTTCATTGATTTTTTCTGTTTTATTTACTGCATCTCTTTTAAAGACCTCTAAATTACATCTTCTATTATCTAAAGTATCATTGTTGATATGTCTAATTGGTGCAGAAGGAGCAGTATCCATGATTACTGTTTGAAGACTTTGTTTTAAAGGCTTAGATTTCTTGTTAAGCTTTGAAGAACTTATATTTTGAACTAAGTAGCTATTAAAGTCTTTATGCCATTCTGCAAACCAAGTTCCAGCACTTTGTACTTTTTCTAGGTCAGCTTCATCTATCTTAGCAATAAGCTCAGTTCCATCCTTTTTTAATATGGTCATTAGAGCAACGCCATTTTTAATTTCAAATGTATTCTTTGTATTTTTATAATTATTATTTATATCGGGCACCTCTTTCTCTTAACTAGAGTGTTATTTATATCATTTAATCATTATAACAAAATAATAAAATAAATGATAGTATTAATGTATTTATAAAGTTTTCTTTTAGGATATGACAGAATTATATTATTTTTTGAAGCTATCTTTTAAAGACACAGTTCTGTTGAATACTAAATTATCACTAGTTGTTTCCTTTCTATCCACACAAAAGTATCCATGACGCATGAACTGAAATTTATCCTCTGGTTTTGCATTTTTGACAAATGGCTCTATAAAGCATTTATCTAAAGTTATCTTAGATTCAGGATTAAGCTTTTCTTCCCAAGATTTTGAGCTATCACGTAAAAGTTCTTCATCAAGTATAAGTTTGTCGTAAAGATTAACAGTAGCTTCAACCTTATCATAATCACATACCCAGTGTATAGTGCCTTTTACCTTTCTACCAGTAAAACCTGAACCACTCTTTGTTTCAGGATCATAGGTGCACAAAAGTTCTATTATTTCTCCATTTTCATCTTTTACTATTTCATTGCACTTTATAAAATATGCTCCTTTAAGTCTGACTTCTCCACTAGGCGTTAATCTATGGAAACCTTTTATTGGATTTTCCATAAAATCGGATTTTTCTATGAAGATGTTTCTTGAGAACGGAACTTTTCTAGAACTTAAAGTTTCATTTTCGGGGTTATTTGTAATATTAAGATACTCTATTTCTCCTTTGGGATAATTTGTTATAGTGACTTTAATTGGATCTAAAACTGCCATTATTGAAGGAACTTTAGATTTTAAGTCGTTTCTAACATAGTGATCAAGCATTGAAATATCTATTGTAAAGTCAGTTTTTCCTATACCCATTTGAGTTAGAAAGTTCTTTATGCTTTCGGGAGTAATTCCTCTTCTTCTAAAAGCTTTTATAGTAGGAAGCCTAGGGTCATCCCAGCCATCAACATATCCTCCAAAAACTAATTCCTTTAAATATCTTTTACTTGTTACAACACCGCTCAAGTTCATTCTTCCAAATTCTCTTTGACAAGGTGGATTTGAAAAATCAAGTTCATTTAAGAACCATTCATAAAGAGGACGATGATTTTTGAATTCATTAGAACAAAGAGAGTGAGTTATGCCCTCTATAGCATCTTGAAGAGGGTGTGCAAAATCATACATAGGATATATACACCAGTCATTTCCTGTCTTGTAATGGGATACGTGTTGAATTCTATATATTACAGGGTCTCTCATGTTTATATTTGGTGACGACATATCAATTTTTGCACGGAGCACCTTTTCACCGGCAGCATACTTTCCAACTTTCATCTCTTCAAATAATTTTAGATTTTCGTCTACAGTCCTATCTCTATACGGACTATTTATTCCAGCACTGGTAAGAGTTCCTCTGTATTCTCTTATTTCATCAGGATTCAAATCACATACATAAGCCTTACCTTTTTTTATAAGCTTTATAGCCATTTCATAATAAATGTTAGAGTAATCGGAGCCATAGAAAATCCGTTCATTAGGATCAAAACCAAGCCATTTCATGTCTTCAATTATAGCTCTTACATATTCCATATCTTCCTTTGCAGGATTAGTATCGTCGAATCTAAGATTGAAAGTACCGTTATATTTTTGAGAAACATTATAGCTTATATTTATAGCATAAGCGCTTCCTATATGAAGATAACCGTTAGGCTCTGGCGGGAATCTAGTTGCTATAGGCCTTGAAAATGCTTTGTTTTTAACGTCGTCTTCCACTATAGATTCAATAAAATTAGCAGCTTCAGCTATATTATTTTCTTTTAAACTCTCCATAAGAATTCCTCCTAAATTAATGTGAAATTTTGTGTAAATATAAAAAATAAAAAAGCTCCCATCTCCAAGACTTATTAAAGTCTTGGGGACGAGAGCATAACTTCGTGGTGCCACCCCAGTTCATTGAAACTTAAAGTTTCAATCTTTAAGGTACGGTAAAATAATTACTTATACCCGAGCTCGTTATCAGGAGCATCTGTCATAGTCTCCCCTTAAGTGTATTAAGGATCGGTATGAGGCTCAGAGCCTTGGTTCAATAAGACCTTCTTTATCCTCTTTCAGCAATTGAGGACTCTCTGTAAAAGAAAATACATATTTACTCTTCTCATCATAGCCTTAATATTAATATTTAAAATGATTTTACAATTATATATATGGTATGTCAAGAAAATTTTTGTGTGAATAAAAATAATTTTATAAAAATTATTTAATTACTCATGTTGATAAAGCACTTGCAAGAGAATATAATTGTAAAAAATAAAGAAAATTCTGAGAAGGGAAGAGTAAGTACTGGGTAGTATCCAAAGCGAGTGAAGGATGGTGGAAGCTTCATGAGAAAGTCAATACTGAAGGACATCCTGGAGAAGTCTGCTTGAAATTTAGTAGAGCAGAACGGGTTTTCCTCCGTTAAAGGGACCTAAGATAACATATTATAAAATTTATGTAAGTAGGATGGTACCGCGAAATCAGTCTTTCGCTCCTATAAGGAGTGGAAGGCTTTTTAGTTTGAAAGTAGAGATATTATGAAAAGAATTATGATAAATGAATTAGAGTCCTGTTTAGAAAGCAAAGTTCTTTTTTAGTTGAAAATATGAAATATAAAGGCTTGAATTCAGAAAATTACGGCACTTACAATGGAATTTTCAAGATAGGGATGCCGCCTCATGGTGGGCTTGCAATAGGTCTTGAGAGGATAACATCACAGCTTTTAAATCTTTCAAATGTAAGAGAAGCAGCATTATTTCCAAGAGATAGAACAAGACTAACACATTAAAATATGATAAGCTTTATAAGGGGAGTGGTGAAATATGGATAAGATTATAGGATTATTGATTAAAAAGAAAAGATTAGAAATGAATATGAGTCAAGAAACACTATGTCAGGGTATTTGTGTTATATCATATTTAAGTAAGATTGAAAGAGGAACTGTAGATGCAAACCATGAAATCATCACTGAACTATGTAAGGCTTTAGGAATTCAGTATTATGGTGATATAGAAAAAATCTTTATAGAAGAATTTTATGATTCTCTTGAAAGAGCTCTTATATGGAATAATGGCTTAGAAACTCTTAAAGAACTAAAGAATAAATATTCTTATATGAAATATTCAAAAGAAGCTTTGGCATATATTATGGGAGATTTCATATGTAAAATAGAAGATATAAAAACTGTAGATATTAATGAATTTAAAGAGTATGAAATTTATTGTGATATGAATCAGCTGTATTACTTTTATATATGTCTAGGATATATGCATATATTGAAAAATAAAGACTATAATAGTTCATATGAATATTTTAAAAAGGCTCGTATGATAAGACCGGATAAAAAAGGATGGTATTTTTTGGGGTTCTCATGTTATTTAGACGGAAATTATCATATGGCTATAGATTATTTTCAAAAAGACTTAAACTTAGAATTTGATCAGGGTGATATAGATGGGGTAGTTAATAGCTGTATATACTTAGCTAACAGTTACTCCAATTTAGGGTCTATTCCTCTTATGATGAGGTATTATAATCAGGCATTAAAGTTAAATAAATATTTGAATAAAGAAATAGAATATAGCATTTATTACAACATAGGAGCATCTTATATAAATATTGATGGGGAGAAAGCAATAGATTATTTAAAGAAAGCAGAAGAAATTAAAGCAGATAAAGATGACTTTGTACTATATCAAAAGCTTATATTAGGATATATAAAAAATGAAAATTTTTGTGAAGCTAAAAAATACTATGAAAAAGCATCTAAATGTAGTGAGGAAAACTTAGAAGCTGAAGAAGATAAAGTTTATAGAAAAGATTCATTAAGGATGCTTCAAATAATAATTGAGGACGAAAATTATCTTACAAATGAAGAGTATGGGAAAATATTATATAGGCTATATAATAAGGGAAAAGATATGGTTCATTATGGTGTTAAGCTTTTCTTTGGAAAGTATTATATAAAGTGGCTTAAGGCTAATAGAAGATATAAAGAGGCACTAGAAGTTTCAGAATCACTTACTTTTCCTATAAGTAATAAAAAATGATGCTTTAAATACATTTAATTAAGAAAATTTTCTCAAAACAACCTTATTGTTGTGGGTTTAACTTCTTTGATATCATATAGTTAAGGTATGAAAAGGAGTTGAAAAATCATGAATAAGGGAAAAAATAAATTAAGACTTTGGGACAGAAACTTTACGATTATAACTTTAGGAACCATAATATCTGCCATAGGGGGAGTGGCATTAAATTTTGCTCTTAATATAGTTATATATAATGAAACAAATTCTACTATTCTTACAGGAATATATAGTGCTATCACGGCTATACCTCAAATAATTTTACCGGTATTTGCAGCTCCATATATAGATAGATTGCCTAGGAAAAAGTTAATCGTTTTATTAGATTACCTATTAGGAATCATATATATATCATTTGGAATATATTTATTTACTATATCATTTAATTATTATGCATATGTAGTTTTAGGAATGCTATCAAGTATTATAGGATCAGTTTATGGATTAACCTATAATTCATTATTTCCAGATTTAATACCGGAAGGTTGTGCTCAAAAGGGATATTCAGTGAGTGTATTAATATATCCGTCTATAGCAGCAGTATTTACTCCAATTGCAGCCTTTGTATATCAGAGGTGGGGGATAGAGATAATCTTTGTAATAGAAGGGATTTTACTTTTTATAGCAGCAACTTTTGAGGTGTTTATAAAGTATAAGGAACGCAATAGAGTTAATAGAAGTTTTAATTTCAAAGAATATGTTAATGACATAAAAGAAGGCTTTGTTTATTTGAGAAAAGAAAAAGGAATTTTTTTTATTTATCTATACATGACATTCGCAAGTTTTGCATCAGAAGGTATAAGCCTCTTATTAATTCCATTTTTCCAAACTCATGCTATATATACTACAACTAATTATTCTTTATTATTATCAGCTGAAACATTTGGGAGAATGATTGGAGGATTGCTTCATTACATGTTTAAAATACCAGAAAATAAGCGATACACCATTGCATCTAAAGTTTATATAATATATGAAATTTTAGATGGAGTCCTTATGTTTTTAGCTTATCCTTTGATGATAGTTATAAGATTTATTTTGGGATTTTTAGGAGTAAACTCGGCAAATATAAGAGAAAGCTCAGTTCAAAATTATATACCAAGAGAAAAGAGAGCGCGTGTGAATTCTTTCTTTCAAATCATGGCTTTTGGAGGTATACTTAGTGCAAAGCTTATAGCTGGGGCATTAGGAGAATTTATGAACTATAAATTTGGAGGACTTATCTTTGGAACAGTTGGATTCATTGCTGCTGTACTATGCATATTTAAACATGATAAAGAGATAAAAGTAATTTATAACAAAAATTTATAATAAGAAAACCTCAATTGATTTTTATCAATTGAGGTTTTTAGTTGAGTTGAAAATCACTGACAATGCTAATGGATAAAATTACAAATTCTGAATCTATTATAGAAAATATTAATACATCAACCAATATGTATTTAAATTATAAATTAGTATAAAGATTAATAAAATATGACGTATATGATATATTGAAGATGTTGATATGATTGTTAACAATAAAGGTTAAATATTAAATAAATTAAGGGAAAGGTAAAAGTTATGTGCAAAAAAAATACATTTATCGCAACATTATTATCATTTATGATGTTGCTATCAATTGGAGCCCAAAATGAAGTTAAGGCATATGCCTTAAATAAAGACGAAATTGAGACAGAGATTAATTCAGATGATAAAACATTGCAAATTAATGAAGAGTATGTAAATATACCAGATAAACTATTTTTAAAAGTAGTAAATAAGAATATTGATAAAAATAGAGCTGATGATCAAAAAGTTACTAAAGAAGATATGCTTAAATTAAAGCAGCTAAGCTTTTATGGATCAGACGTAGATATAACTAAAGAAGATAAAAATTCAAAGGCAGAAAGTATTTTGCCTCTATATAAATTAGATACAAAATGGATGGTTACTAGAAAAATGAAGAGTATAGAGGGTATACAGTATGCTAAGAATCTTGAAGCTATTGATTTATCAGAATGTGAGATTTCAGATATAACACAATTAAAGGATCTTAAAAAACTAAAATATATAGAAGTGGATAGAAATAGGATTACTGATGTTTCACCTTTAGCTAATTTGACAGAATTAGAACATTTAAAGCTATATAATAATTTAATAAGAGATATTAGCCCATTAAAGACTCTTACAAAACTTAATTATTTAGATGTTCATTTCAATGTTGACAATGATGGAAGCAATGGTATAACTAATGCTGATGTTATTAGAAATATGCCTGAACTGGATACACTAGATTTATCAGCAAATCATATAACAAATGTAGACGCTATACTTGAATTAAATAAGCTTAGAGTTTTAGATTTTAGTGGAAATAATGTTAATGATTATACAAAGATAAAAGACAAAGTTTTTACGATGTTCTCAAAACAACTTGATGAATATAATAATCTCGAAGGAGTAAGTTGTGGCTTTTTTGGACAGAAATTAAATGTAAATGAAAATGTTGTAATACCAGCTACAGGAGGAGAGTTTACAATAAATAGTCCTTATTTAGGATTGGACGAACTATCGGAAATGTTTGAATTAAATACTTTCTTTTTAATGTGCAATCCTTCACAGGTTGGAGAGTTAAGCGAAGGTGGGCAAACAATAGAAGAAATGATAGAAAGCATAGAATATAATTCAGAAAATAAAACTTTTACTGTTAAAGTTAAGCCTAACACTACAACTAAAAATAAAAATTTAAAAATAAATATTAATGCAACAACAGGAGAGTTAGGTTTTATTCTTACAGGTATAGAGATAAACCAAGAAACACAAGCAAAAGAAGCAATAGATAAGACAAAGCTTGAAAATGCAATAAAAGATGCAGAGAGCAGAGATGCTAATAGATATACAGAAGAAAGTTATAAACAATTAACTGATGCATTAGTTCCAGCTAAAGCTATATTGGAAAAGTCAGATGCGACACAAGAAGAAGTTGATAAAAATACTGCTGAGGTATTAAATGCAATAGATAAATTAGTAGAAAAGAGTATAACTTCAGAAGTTGCTCAAGAAAAACAAAATGTAAACGATGAAGAAATTAATATATTACCCAAAACAGGGGGAGTATTAGGAGGTATGACTGTTCTTTTTGGAGGATTAATATCTACAATAGGAGCTATAATACTTTTATTAAAAAAATAAGCTAGTAAGTAGAATAAATATGTGGCTGCTACATTAATAAATTTATATAAGATATAACTGTGTGAAATTTAATAATGAACATAATATGTTAAAGTAAATTTATTATTAGTAGACAGTCACATTCTAAAAAATTATTAAATAAAACGTAATTTATAATGATTTAGTAAGATAAACGTATGTTTCTATTATGAAAAATCTTACTGTATAGGGGCTGTGAAGAACAGACCACTTTTTTTGGGCAAAATGCGGTAGATATTTAATGAAAAATGTAAGAGAAAAGTAAATTAAGTCAGAAAAATTTTTTAATAGCAAAATAATTATAGAAAATATCAATATAACAATCAATATGTATTTAAATTACAAATTAGTGTAAATGTTAACAAAATATTACTTATATGATATATTAAATATGTTGATGTAATTATTAATAATAATGTTAAATATTAAATTAAGAGAAAGGTGAGAAGTCATGGGTAAAAAAAACAAATTTATTACAGCATTATTATCATTTATTATGTTGCTGTCAATAGGAGCTCCAAATGAAGTTAAGGCTTACGTATTAAATAGAAACGAGATTGAAGTAGAAATTGCTCCAGATGATATAATACAAGATCAAATGCTTAACTGGGTTATAAGAACTTCAATACATAAGACACCAGATAGGAGTTATGCAAAATTAACAAAAGAAGATTTAGAAAAAGATTTACCTGAAATTTATTATTCTGAATCTGATCACTATGATTTATATGAATTTAATGTATTTGTTAAAAGCATTGAAGGACTTCAATATGCAACCAATACGGAAAGAATTTTATTACCTTACAATAAAATATCAGATTTAAAACCTATATCTAATTTAACTAAATTAACTAAGATTGTTATGAATGATAATCCAGTATCAGACCTTACACCATTATCCAATTTAGTAAACCTTGAAATTCTTAACTTAGGAGATAATAAGATTACAAATATAGAACCTCTTGCTAATCTTACTAAACTTGAAAGATTAAATTTAGAATTAAATTTTAATATAAATGATATAGATGTAGTTAAAAATTTTACTAAATTGAAATATTTGAATTTAGGATATAATAGTATATCAGATCTTACGCCATTAAAAGAATTAACATACTTAGAAGATGGGTTAATATTAGGAAATAATAAAATACAGGATATAAGTCCTCTTGCTGATATTACAAAATTAAAAGAATTAGATATCTCATCTAATAATATATCAGATATTAGCGTTTTAAAAAATCTTAGAAATCTTAAATTTTTAAGGTTGAGTAATAATAGTGCTATAAATGATATTGCTCCGCTTACAAACTTAACTAAATTAGATAAAAATGGCTTATGGCTTACAGGAACAGGAATAGAAGATAAAAAAGATGATTTATTTAAAGTAATCAATGTAAATAAACTAATTAATAAGTTTAAGGCAAATTATATTACTCTTGAAGATAAAGAATATGTAGAAGCTGCGAGAGAAGCTTATAATGCTCTTGCACCAGAGCTTAAAAAATACATTCCAGAGCTAAGAATTATTGCTGCAGAAGAGAATATAGCTAGAATTGAAAAAGGTGAACAAAGAAAACAATATTCTGAATTAAGTGAATTTGATAAGCAGCCAATAGAATTAGGTGATTTTAAAACACTACAATTTAAAATAGAAGATAAAAATGGACAGCCACTATCTGGAGTGAAATTTAATCTTCAGACTAGCTATGGTTATACTGAAAAAGAATTAATTTCAGATGAAAATGGTATTGTTAGCCATACAATTTTTGATGCATATAGATATATGGATTATCAAATTGTTTTAGTTGATAAAGATAAGTATACTTCTAATATAGAAAAAATTACATTTAAAACAGATGGAACGCCAAAAATAGTAGAGGTAAATGGAAAGCCTGCTACAGGAACCGAAAAACTTAAATTTGTACTTGAAGTTATAGACCAAGATGAGAAACCTTCAGTAGATAGTAGTACACTGCAATTTAAAGTAGTAGACAAAAATGAGAATCCTATATCTGGAGTGAAATTTAATATAAATGATCAAAATGATGAAGCAGTGGCTTCTTTAACTTCAGATGAAAATGGTATTGCAAGATATAAAATTACAAGCAATATGACTTATATGGATTTTACAGTTGATATAGCTGATAAGAATAAATACACTGCAGAAACAGAAAAAATAACATTTAAGGTAGGGGCAAAACCTGAAATTGTAAAGATAAATAGAAAAGCATTTACAGGAAAAGAAGATCTTAAGTTTGTAATTGCAGTTAATGGTAAAGTGGATAAGACAAGCTTAAAAAAAGTTATAAAGGAAGCAGAAAGTAAGGATGTAAATAAATATACTGAAGAAAGTTACAAACAATTAACTGATGCATTAGTTTATGCTAAAACTATATTAACAAAGACAGATGCAACTCAAGAGGAAGTTGATACAATCACTAAAAATATTCAAGAAGCAATAGCAAAATTAGTAGAAGAGATCACAATTCCAGAAGGAGTAGATGATAAAACATTAAAATTTAGAGTAGTAAATAAAAATGCTCAACTACTTAGTGGAGTTAAGTTTAAAATCAGTAATAATTACAATAAAAACGTGGTAGAAGTAATTTCCGATGAAAATGGTATTGTAAAATATACAGTTCCAGATTGGATGATTTACATGAATTTTAAAGTGGAATTAGCTGATAATGATAAATATACTTCAGAAACAAATAATATTATATTTACAACAGGCAGCAAAAATAACGCATTGTATATCAAGGAAGTAAATGGTAAGCCTTTTACGAGCAAAGAAAATTTTGATTTTATACTTAAAGTTGCTGATGAAGATATTAAGCCTGAAGTAGATAAGACAAAGCTTGAAAATGCAATAAAAGATGCAGAGAGCAGAGATGCTAATAGATATACAGAAGAAAGTTATAAACAATTAACTGATGCATTAGTTTATGCAAAAACTATATTGGAAAAGTCAGATGCGACTCAAGAAGAAGTTGATAAAAATACTGCTGAGGTAGTAAATGCAATAGATAAATTAGTAGAAAAGAGTATAACTTCAGAAGTTGCTCAAGAAAAACAAAATGTAAATAATGAAGAAATTAATACATTGCCAAAAACAGGTGGGGTATCAACAGGTATGAGTGTTCTTTTTGGAAGCTTATTATCCACTATAGGAGCTATAATAGTGCTATCTAAAAAAACGAATTAATATGAAAAAAAGGACTGTCACATTAGCGATTTAAAATTGCCAGTGTGACAGTCTCTTTTAGTTTAAGACTAATGAAAACTAAACTGTTTTCATTAGTCTATTCAATTACATCCAAGATAAAGAGGGATATTATTGCTCTTGAGCCATTCAGTCCAAGAAGTTTTAAAATCATCTTTATTTTCTTTAGCGTACTTATAAAAATTATTTAAAAATGTTTCTCTTCCTGTTGGAGTGGTAAAGGGACGTTGTAGAAGATTTTCATCTCCTAATAAAAACTGTCTAAAAATTATATCATCAAAAGATACATCTTTAGAATTTCTCATCATATCATACATAGAAAGAAATGTAGTAGTTCTCCCTTTACCTTCTTTACAATGAAAGTGAAGCCAAGCATCTTTAGGCAATGACATTATGTATTTTACAAAGTCATCAACCACATCATCAGTGGGTCTTTCACCATCTGTTACTGAAAATCTTACATAATCCAAACCTTTGCTTTTTACAAGAGTTTCCTCATTGGATACAGAACTTGGCACAATATTGCCAGGACTGTTAAATGGCTTAACAGGAGAATTTATTTTTATGCTGGATAATAAGGCATCCTCTTTCTTTGTAACCTCAGCTTGAGATAATCCTTTATTTAAATCATTTTTTAAACTTAGCCAGCTTATAGCTGAACCATTAAGAAAACCATGAGGTTCTTGACGTAAGTCTGCAACTATAAATTTTTTCCCTATAGCAGACTTTATTATGTCTAGTGAATTACTGGTGAATTCAGCACTGCCGGAAGCATTTAACTTGTCAAGTCCTTTTGTACTTGGAACATTATTTGTAGGGTATATCTTATCTGACATTTTTCTGAAATTATTTGGAAACTCTCCATTATTATTAGAGTCTATCATCAAGCGTGGAGCTAAGGTTCCAGTATCAGCTTTGGCTATTATAGGAGTAAAAAGAAACAAGGTCAAAAATAAACATAACACTCTATATAATTTTATTCTTGTGTTATAAAGTTTTCTCTTCATTAAAATATCCCTCCTTAAATTATATAAATAGGTTTAGTTTTTAGGAGGGTATTTATTCACTTTTTAAAAGAATAAGTAATATGGTTTAGCAGTCTATACCTTTTCTTGATAATACACCTTTGCTGTAATAATGCTTTATTTCTTTCATTTCTGTTACCAAGTCAGCCATTTCTATTAATTCTTTAGGAGCATAACGTCCTGTAATTATGACTTCTATATTATCTCGTCTATTTTTTATAATATCTATAACCTCATCTAAATCTAGCAATTTAAGATATAAAGCTATAGTAAGTTCATCTAATATGACTAAATCATAATCAGAACATGTGAGAATTTCTTTAACTCTATTTAATCCATTTTTAGCCAACCTTTTATCTTCTTCATTAGCTTCTCTATTTATTATACATCCACATCCAAGCTGCTCTATTGTAATATTATCAAAGTGCTTTGTAAGCTCAGTTTCACTATATTTCATATCTTTTATAAATTGAGCTACATAAACTTTTTTTCCAGAAAATATGCTTCTTAAAGCAACACCAAAAGCGGATGTTGTTTTTCCCTTTCCATTGCCAGTATAAACATGTAAATAACCTTTCATAAAACAATCACCAACCTTAATATTTGTTAAGTATAATTATAGCAGATATGATATAATATAGGAACATAATCAAATGGATGGAGGGATTTTATGGATTTAAAATGGAGCTTAAAAGAACTATATGATTCTTTTAAATGTGAAAAATTTCAAAATGACATTAAGGGATTGGACTGTCATATAGAAAAATTAAATAAACTTGCTGATGATGTTTGTGAAAGCCATGATGGAGAGAAAGAAAAACTTGAACGTTATGTAAGAGAGCTTCAAGACTTTTCAGCATATATGGAAAAGCTTATAAGCTTTGTAAGTCTTACACTAAGTGTAGAATCAAAAAATACTGAAGCACTTAAATACTCTGATATATTAGACCAAAAACGTAGTCTTTTAGCAGTATTTAATACAAGAATGAATAAATGGATAAGTGAAATAGAAAACATAGACAGTATTATTGATAGCTCTCAACTATTGAAGGAGCATGAATTCTTTATAAAAGATATAGTTAGAAAGAGTAACCATATTCTTAGTGAAAATGAAGAATCAATAATAGCTCAAATGAAAAATAACGGATCTACTGCTTGGTCTAAATACAAGGATCTTTTGATCTCTAACCATAAAGTTGAGATAGAAATTGATGGTGAGGTAAAGAAACTTCCACTTACAGTAGTACTTAATATGGCTTATAGCAGTAATAAAGAAGAGAGAAGAAAAGCATATTATGCAGAGATAGAATCTTACAAATCTGTTGAAGATGGAGTGGCAGCAGCTTTAAATGCTATAAAAGGAGAGGTAATAACAGTATGCAAATTAAGGGGTTATGAATCTCCACTTAATATGACTCTTGAAAATTCAAGAATGGACAAGGAATCTTTAGATGCTATGCTAAGTGCTATGAAAGAAAGCCTTCCTGTTTTTAGAAAGTATCTAAGAAGAAAAGCAGAACTTTTAGGATATAAAAATGGACTTCCTTTTTATGAACTTTATGCACCAGTAGTAGAAGCTAATATGGAGTATGACTATGAACAAGGAAAAGCTTTTGTTGAAAAGAATTTTAGAAGTTTTAGTGAGCATTTAGGTGATTTTGCTAAAAGGGCATGTGATAATAGTTGGATAGACGTATATCCTAGGGAGGGTAAAGTAGGAGGCGCATTCTGTGCAGGTCTTCATAGTCTTGGAGAAAGCAGAGTTATGCTTAATTATGGAAACAACCTAGGGGATGCTATAACTATGGCTCACGAACTTGGACACGGATTCCATGGAGAATGCTTAAAGAATGAAAGTATACTTAATGCAGAGTACCCAATGCCAATTGCTGAAACAGCATCAACTTTCTGTGAAACTATAGTAAAAAAGGCTGCTATAAAAGAAGCAACACCTGATGAGGCATTTGCAATATTAGAAAATGAGATATGTGATTGTTCTCAAGTTATAGTTGACATTTATTCAAGATTCTTATTTGAAAGCGAACTTTTTGAGAGAAGAAAGGAAAGTTCATTAACAGCAGATGAACTTAAGGAAATAATGCTACAAGCTCAAAAAGATGCTTATGGTGATGGATTAGATGAAAACTATCTTCATCCATATATGTGGACTTGGAAACCTCATTACTATGATGCAGACTTTAATTTTTACAACTTCCCATATGCATTTGGACTTTTATTTGCAAAGGGATTATACGCTGAGTATTTAAAACGTGGAGATAAGTTCCCTAAGCAGTATGAAGAACTTCTTTCTGTAACAGGCAAGAATATGATAGCAGATGTGACAAGAATAATGGGAATAGACATACATGATATAAACTTCTGGAGAGGTTCTTTAAAGACTATTGAAGAAGATATAAATACTTTCTTAAAGCTAAGTTATGAAAGATAAATAGATTAAAATAAAAATTGCTCACATTATTAAAACTATTAAGTTTAATAATATGAGCTTTTTTATTTTATCAAATCAGTACTGGTTTTCTTAAATCTGTATGGTATTTATAATATATATAATTAATATTTATGCTATAATTTCCTTGGGAATTATGAACTTTGGGGGGATTTAAATGGATACTAAGGTGAGGAGAAATTTAATTTTAAATGGTGATATATACAAAGTAATAATAACATTATCAATACCTATAATTATCAACAATCTCATACAAACTTTATATAACTTAGCAGATGGCATGTATGTAAGTGAAATTAGTTCAACTCATTTTGCTGCTACCGCATTTGTATGGCCTGTAAATTTTTTGTTTATATCTATAGGAATAGGACTTTCTATAGCAGGTACATCTATACTATCGCAGTTTGTTGGGGCATCAAAGTATGAGGAATGCAGCAAATATACAAGTCAAATTGTGGCAATATCTGCCATTGCATCAATAATATTTTCTATTCTCGGATTTTTTCTTACTCCGTTTATGGTAAAAGCTATGGGGGCCACAGGAGATTTAGCAAAGTATAGCATAGAGTATTTAAGAATAACTTTTTTAGATCTTCCATTTATGTTCTTGTTCAATAATTTTAATTCAGTAATGGTAGCTCAAGGAAATACAGCTACTCCAACAGCTTTAAGCGCTGTAAGTGCAATTATTAATATAGTTTTAGATCCTATTTTTATATTTGTTTTTGATTTAGGAATAGCAGGAGCTGCATGGGCAACGTTACTAGCAAAAGCATTTCTTACTGTAGCTGGCTATTTTGTATTAAAAAAATCTTCTAAGAATTTAATAAAGCTTAATTTTAAAAATTTTAAGTTTAATAAAGAAATTTTATCCAAAATTATAAAGATTGCACTGCCATCTTCTATAGGACAATCAGGATCTGCATTAGGCTTCATGATACTGAATGGATTTATAGCATCTTATGGTAATGCTACAATGGCAGCCTTTGGTATGGTAAACAGGATAACATCACTTATAATGCAGCCAGCATCGGGGGTAGGAGCTGCTCTTACATCTGTAGTAGGGCAAAATCTTGGATATAATCAGCCTAATAGAGTAAAGGAATCTTTCACTAAAGCTATGAAGCTGACTTTGAGTTTTTCAATTTTAGGGTGTATAGTGCTTATATGGAAGAATGAAGCTATAATAAATTTCTTTATGAGATCTAAAGATGATATGGAAGTTATAAATCAAGGAATGACTTATTTAAAATATATCTCAGTATCTATGCCGCTTATGGGTATGTTTAGTATATTTCAAGGAATATTTCAAGGATCAGGACATACCAAGTATTCTATGAATATGGAAATAGGAAGGCTTTGGTTTGTTAGACTGCCTATGATATTATTGTTTAAGTACATAACAGACATAGGTTCTGTTGGAATTTGGTTTTCTATGAGTTTTAGTAATCTTATAATATGTATTTATGGATATATGGTTTACAGAGGCGGGAAATGGAAACAAAGAATCGTAAAAGTATAAATATAAATAAGAAGAACTCCCATATTGCAGTATGAAAGTTCTTCTTATTTCGTGATATAATAGATTAAAAAAATAAATGGAGATTTAAAAAACTATGGATTATGTTTATATTGTTCAGTGCAGTGATAATACATTATATACTGGATGGACAAATAATTTAGAGAAAAGAATAAAAGCGCATAATGAAGGAAAAGGGGCAAAATATACCATGGGACGTAGACCAATAGAGCTTAAATATTTTGAAACCTTTGAAACAAAAACAGAAGCTTTAAAGAGAGAATATGCTATAAAGCGATTATCTAAAACAGAAAAATTAAAACTTATTGAAAATGGAAGTTAAATTACATATATTTCCTAGGAAATATATGTAATTTATTTTCTCATAAAAAAACTAAATGGGTCCTTTGTAAGACCGTTAAAATTAGATACTGAAGCCACATTTCTAAGATGATATATCTTACCATTATAATCTTTAGCTTGATTATCAACTATATAAGCTTCATTATAAGAACTGTCTTTTTTCCATTTCATAAAAAAGTAGGCGTGAGATGGAGCACCAGTATTTTGAGAAGTTCCATCTGTAGTGAAGCATATGTCACCAGGTCTCAGCTTAGTGTAATCAAAGTCTTTTTTCCAACCTAGATTTTCTAGCTTTGAAATTAACTGTGCTGTATTGCATGTATCTTTTTCAATATATATGTCATTTTGCCTTAGAGCTTCTGAAATAAAATAAACACAGGTATTTTCGCTAGAACCTCCATTAAGATCTATGGCTTTTTCATAAATCTTTTTTTGATTTCTAGATGATGATAAATAATTGAACATTTGTTCTTGAACAGGTCCGTTATTTTTTTGTGTTTTAGCTTCATCTATCTGACCTATGATAGCAAAAGAAAGACAAAGCATTAAAATGCTCAGTAAAAGAAGCCTTATTTTACAATTTCCATATGCAGATTTCTTATGTTTTCTATTCCGTCTCATAAGATACCACCTTCCTATACTCTTTCTTTTATTCTAAATAAGAAAAGTTAAAAAAGAATAGAGAAAATTATTAAGAATTTACTAAAAATTTAATACTAATTTAAAGAATAGAATATATAATATAATTATATATCATAAGGAGGAAGGATTATGGATGGAATAATAAATTTTGATGAAATAAAAAATAAAGCTAAAGATAAGGATGTAGATAAGCTTGAGCAATACATATATTCCTTATACTATTCTTTAGCTCAAGGTGAAATAACTATGGGAGATCTTTCTAAAAGTATCTCGGAATATATGGAAAAGAACAATATTTCTCAAGAAAAGTTTTTAAATATTCAGCAAAAGCTTATGGAAAGATATGGAGTGAATTCTGAAGATATTGCAAATCAAATGAAGAATATGGGAATAGATATACCTAATATAGATCAAATAACTGATTATGAAAAAATTCGAAAAACTTTAAGCTTTAAGGATAAATATGGTTCAAAGTTAACTACAAAATCAGTAAACTCATATTTCATAAAAAATGATATAAATGAATTAGAGATAATAATGAATGAGGAAAAAATAACCATAAAGAGTCCTAAAAATGTTGATTTAAATGATAATGAACTTAATGAGTTTTTATGTTCATACAAAAAACTTATGGAAGAAAAACTTTTAAATATTGATATATGTGAAAACATGAAGAACTATAATTATTAATATAAAAATATCAGGCAGATAAAAATTTATTCTGCCTGATATTTTTTTAAAGAAAAACTTTGATTATTAACCACAAATAATTAAAATAGAATATGAACACTTATTAATGGAGGAGCAGTTTATGGAAAATAAAAATTATCTTTTTGATAATTATATGAATATAGCTAGAAATTGTAGGCAGGAAAATAATCCACTGAAAGCCTTAAAATTTTATAAAAAAGCTTATGGTCTTCCTAATGGGAAAAGCGATGAGGACCTTCTTATAGATATGGCTCTTTTATATGATGAACTAGGGTTTAAAGATTATGCAGAAGAAAAATATACAGAAGTGTTAAAGTTAAATAAAAATAATTCCAGTGCGTATTATGGGTTGGCTGTGATATATGATGAGAGTGAGCAGTATGAAAAGGCAATGGAATTTTATAAAAAGTCTATTGAGATAGATTCAAATTATGATAAGGCTTATTTTTTCTTAGCAAATATATTAGACGAACTAGGGGAGAAAGATAAGGCTATTGAAAATTATAAATGCGTTATAAAAATAAACCCTAATGACCTTTGGGCTTATGCTAACATAGGATGTATTTTAGAAGAGCAAGATAAAAATGAAGAAGCCTTAAAGTACCTTAGAAAGGCTTTAGATATAGATAGAAATCAATTTAGAGTTCTATTTAATATGGGAGTTGTACTAAATAAATTAGGTAATGTAGAATCTGCAAGAGAGTATTATGAGAAATCTATAAAAAATAATCACTTTTATCCATACAGCTATCTTAATTATGCCGTAACATATAAAGAAGAAGGGGATTTTAAGAGAGCAGCAGAAATTTTAAGTGAAGGTATAGATTATAATGATGAAGAGGGATTTTTGTATTATAATAGAGCTTGCTGTTTATGCAATTTAAAGAAATATGATGAAGCTTTAGATGATGTTTTAAAGAGCGTTGAATGCAATAATTTTTTTGAAGGTTATTCAAAAGAAGATATTGAATTAAAAGACATCTGGAATAGGATTTAATTAAAATATAAAAATAATAAAAAGCCAATGATATTAAGTCTTTGATGTGACCCCCAAAAGTTAGACTTTATTAGCGAGACAGTTTCGGCTGCCTCGCTATTTTTATGCAGCCAAGAGTTTGAGTCTGTATTGCACAGGACTCATCCATCCTAGTTTCTCTTTAATCCTTTGTTCATTGTAGTACTTTATATATCTTTCTATTTCAGATTTCAATTTCTCATAACTGTAATAAACAACACCATAGTATATTTCCTGTTTCAAGAGTCCAAAGAAGTTTTCCATTACAGAATTATCGTGACAGTTTCCCTTGCGGGACATGCTCTGAAAAATCCGCTCTTCTTTAAGACGATGTGAGTATGACTTCATCTGGTAAGCCCAGCCTTGGTCAGAATGAAATGTTCTTCGATATGGGCAATCAGATGTTATTTCAATGGCTTCATTTAGAGCATTTATCACATTGGTGGCAGAAGGCCGCCTATCAATACCGTAACTTAAAATCTCACTGTTACACATATCCATAAACGGATCCAAGTATAGTTTGTGCATCGTCATATGTCCCTTAGAATCTACCTCATAGTATTTAAACTCAGTAGTATCTGTTGTGATTTTCTGATGAGGGATATTGGTATTAAAACGTCTTCTGATTCTGTTGGGCGCAACTGTTCCGACCTTGCCTTTGTAAGAACTATATTTACGACTTTTTCTAGTAAAGGAAGCAACTTGGAGATTTAGTTTCTGCATGATTCTCTGTACTTTCTTTTTATTAACAATAAAGCCCTGATTTCGAAGTTCACCATATATTCTACGATAGCCATAATCCTTGTTTGTGTTATGTATTTCTAAGATTTTATCCTCAATTGCCTGGTCAGGATTTTCCCTATCAAATCTTTTCTGCCAGTACATATATGTTGCCTTCGGAAAGCTAACAATTGCGAGAATATCTTTTAGTTTGAAGTCTCCTCGGAGGCTGTGAATGATTCTCGCTGTTTTTTCAGAAGAGTTTCCTCCTCTAAACGCAGCCTCCTCAGTTCTTTTAAATAGGCATTCTCAATTTTAAGTTTTAAAAGTTCATCTTCAAGTTGTCTCAAATGTTCAGCACTTGTGTCTACTGGAGTAATTTCTGAAGATAACTGTACTTTTTCTTTCTTATTATTTGACACCAATGACTTCTTACGACCTTTCTTCTTCGGTCTCAATGCATCAACACCTGCAATATTAAAATCATTGACCCATTTACATATCTGTACTGGGTTGTTGATTTTCTCTTGGAGAGCTAAATCCTGATACGAAACCTCACTTGATAAATATAACTCTACCACATGAAGTTTATATTCAAAAGAATAATTATTTTTTTTTTCTTGAGCGCTTTAATCCTTCATCACCCATTTTGGAATAAGATAATACCCACTTCTTAATGTTACTCCACGCAGGAATACCATAAGTCTTGGCAAGATACGGATATCCGCCTTCACCATTTAAATATGCATCAACAACCTTTTTCTTAAATTCATAACTGTATTTTGCCATAAAAAATCGACCTCCAATTCGTTAGATTTTTGGTCTAACTTTTGGGGGTCGGTTCACTTAGACTTAATATCATTGGTTTAATTTTATTGATTAGCTGCATCCTGTAGTTGAACCACAGTCAAGGCATACTTTACAAGTACCATTTCGAACCATTCTTGTACTTGAACAGGTAGGACATGTGCTTCCATAAACTCTTTCACCAGTTACATGATGAGATTCATTTAGTTTAACAGGCGCTTTAGTTATTGTGGCTTCTTTTGATAAGTCAGATATGGCAACTTTAGAAGTTTCTTCTGATGGTTTTACTTGACATCTTGTAAAATCACCAAGTTCAATATCTATTATTTTACTTATTAAATCAGAAATTGAAGAAACATACTTTATATATGGATGCTTTTGTACAAAACCATAAGGCTCATACTTTTGACCTCTAAGCATAGCGGCTATATCAGCAGCAGGAACATGATATTGAAGCATAACTGAAATTGCCTTTGATAGGGAATTTAAAAGGCCCATTATTATAGTTCCTTCTCTATCAGTAGTTATATATATCTCGCAAATTTCACCATCATCGTTTCTATTTACAGTAGTATATATTTTTACGTCTTCTATTTGAGCAGGATGTGTTGTTCCACATCTTATTCCAAATGGTTTTTGACGTTTTGTTACCTGATACTGAATGTTCTGCATTTCTTTAGCTTTTTCTAATAATTCAGCATAAGACAAATCTTCAAGGTTAGTCTTGTTATCTACAGATAAAGAGGTATTAAGGGGTTGACAAAATTTAGAGCCATCTCTATATAAAGAAATACCTTTTACTCCAAGTTTCCAAGATTCTATAATTATATTTTTAAAGTCATCTATAGTTGCAGTGCTTGGAAGGTTAACAGTTTTTGATATTGCTCCAGATATTAAAGGAGTGATTGCAGCAACCATTTTTACATGACCTTCTGGACTTATATATCTTTTACCACTTCCACATGTGTTTGCAGTATCAAATATAGGAAGATGATCTTCTTTAAGATGAGGGGCGCCCTCTATTTTACCATCTATTATTTTTTCATACTCAAACCCATCTTCTTTAACTAATTCTTTTCTTGTTATATATTCAATTATTTCACTTGTTTCTGAATCATTATATCCTAAAGCTCTTAGAGAGTCTTCTATTACAGGATTACTTAAAGTCATAAAACCGCCACCAGCAAGCTTTTTATAAACCATATGACTAAAAAATGGTTCTATGGATGTAGCACCACAATCCATTGCAAAGGATATAGTTCCCGTAGGAGCTATTACAGAAACTTGAGCATTTCTATATCCATATTTTTCTCCTGAATCAATAGCACAACACCATACATCCTTTAAAGTAGCACTTAATTCCTGCATATTTAGGTCCATTAAAATTTCATGATTCACTTCTAAAGGAGTGTAATTAAGTCCCTCATAGTTGGAATCTATTGCACCAGCAACTCTGGCATGGTTTCTTATAACTTTTAGCATGTATTCCTTATTTAAAGGATATTTTTCAAAAGCACCTATTGCTTCGGACATCAAAGATGACACATAGTAAGAGTATCCTGTAAGTATTCCAGTAAGCGAAGCAGCAAGTGTTCTAGCTTCTTCAGAGTCATAAGGAAGTCCCATAATCATAAATAATGAAGCTATATTAGCAAGGCCCAGTCCAGTAGTCCTAAACATGTATGTTTTTCTTGCTATATCTTCAGTTGGAAATTGACCCCAGTTTATAGAAGCTTCAAGCATTAATTGGTTTAATCCAATTACATGAAGGTAACCATTAATATCAAAATTCTTTGTGTTTTTATCATAAAATTTAAATATATTTATTGAGCTAAGGTTGCAAGAGGTGTCGTCTAAAAATGCATATTCTCCGCAAGGATTAGTTGAATTAAGCTTATTATGATGAGCATTTAAATCTCCATCTTCTCCAGCAGGGCATGTATGCCAAGCATTGAAGGTATCTGAAAATTGTGGAGCCGGGTCGGCACATTTCCATGCAGATTCGTTTATATCATCCCAAAGTTTTTGTACAGATACTTCTCGATTAACAGATGAATCTATTCTTCCTTTTAGTTCTATTGTATTAAGAGGGTCTTCCGATAGGTTATCAACCTTAGTCATAAATTCATCAGAAATTCTTAAGGAGTTATTACTGTTTTGACCTGATACGGTAGCATAAGCTTCTCCATTAAAATCTCCATCATAGCCCATTTTTGCAAGAGCTCTTACTTTATCTTCTTCTTTAGCTTTCCAAGTTATAAAGTCTTCTATTTCAGGATGATCTATATCAAGGCATACCATTTTTGCAGCTCTTCTAGTAGTTCCACCAGATTTTATAGCTCCTGCATTTCTATCAAAGCCTTTTAAAAAGCTCATAAGACCAGAAGAAATTCCACCTCCTGAAAGCTTTTCTCCTTCAGCTCTTATTGAAGAAAAGTTTGTTCCTGTACCAGAGCCGCCTTTGAAAAGTCTAGTTTCAGTGACATATTGTTCTGATAAAGAATGTTTGCCTAAAAGCTTATCCTCTATAGAAAGTATAAAGCAGGCAGAAGCTTGAGTTCTGCTATAAGAGTCTAGGCTTTCTTTAACTACACCATCTTTTGGATCATAGTAATAGCTGCCTTGAGGATCTCCGCTTATTCCGTAAGAAAGCTTTAGTCCTGTGTTAAACCATTGAGGTGAATTTGGTGCATACATTTGATTCAATAATGCATATACCATTTCATCATAAAAGATTTCAGCTTCTTCTTCTGAACTTATAAGTTTTTCATCTATAAGTGATTCCTTCCAAAAGTTAACCATCCTGTGAGCAACTTGTTTCATGCTGTTTTCATAGCCTAATTCATTTGGAATACCGGCTTTTCTAAAATATTTAGATGCAATAATGTCACAAGCATTTTGAGAATAATGAGAAGGAAATTCCAAATCTTTCATATCAACTAAGATTTTACCGCTTTTATGATCTATTAAAGATACGTCAACTTTTTTCCAATCAAATAAATCATATACGGTTTTATTTTTATTTTTTGCTAATTCCTTCGTGTAATATCTGATTAATAATTTTTTTATAAGTGTCATGAACACACCCCCGTAAAATCATATAATAACAATAAATATTGACTACTAAAACAATATATAGTAGTCGAATTTAAAACAAATACAATATGTAGTTGACTAAAACTATTATATAAGAATTTTAATAGGAAATCAATGGGGTACAAACTATTAATATTTTCACTTTATTTTGCAAATTTAAGTTTATTTTAGAATAAAACAAGATATATCATATATAAAAAATTTTTATGTATAATAGTTGGTTTTATGATAAACTTATAAATGTTAATAGTAAAAAAAGGAGATGTTGGATATGATATATGAGTTTGATCATAAGGTACCAGTGATACCTACAAGTGCTTTTGTGGCAAAAAGTGCAGATGTAATAGGAGATGTTACTTTAGGAGAAAATGTTAATATATGGTTTGGTGCTGTTTTAAGAAGTGACGGGATGCCAATAGAAATAGGATATAATACAAACGTTCAAGATAATTGTGTAATACATATAACTGATAGGGATTTTCCAGTTGAAATAGGAAATAATGTTACTATAGGGCATGGGGCTATAATACATGCGTGCAAAATAGGCAATTATTCTCTTATAGGTATGGGAGCTATAATACTAGACGGAGCAGAGATTGGAGATTATACTCTTATAGGTGCAGGGGCAGTGGTGACACCTGGCAAAAAAATACCTTCTGGAGTATTGTGCGTAGGCTCCCCAGCTAGAGTTATTAGGGAACTTAGTGAAGAAGAAAAAAGAGATTTAGAAAAATCAGCTGACAATTATATAAAGTTAGCTAAAAAGTATAAATAGGAGGAACTATGATAAAAATAGGAGATTTTAATACACTTAAAGTTGTAAGAAAGGCAGATTTTGGATATTACCTTCATGGTGGAACTGATAATACCAGTGATGATATACTTCTTCCAAATAATAATACATTAGGAGAGAGTATAGAAATAGATGATATGGTAACAGCTTTCATATATAGAGATTCAGAGGACAGACTTGTAGCTACCCTTAAAAAACCTTTGGCAAAGGTTGGGGATTTGGCTTATCTTGAAGTTGTAGCTGTTACTAAGATAGGAGCTTTTGTAAATTTCGGGCTTGAAAGAGATTTATTTGTTCCACAAAGAGAGCAGCTTTATAAACTTCATGAAGGTAGAAAATATTTATTTTATGTATATTTAGATATGACAGGAAGACTTGCAGCGACTACAGATGTTGATGATAAACTTTCTTATGTTGAAAATCCAGTTATAGGAGAGGAAGTCAATGCAGTTGTTTATGGACTGCAAACAAATAACACTTTAGAAGTTGCAATAGACAACAAATACAAAGGAATAGTACTAAAAAATGAGTATTTTACTTTTGTACATATAGGCGAAGAACTTCATCTTAGAATAAAGAGAACTTATGAAGATGGAAGAGTAGGACTTACCCCTAGAGGAAAGAAACTAGACGAGAAGGAAATACTTCAAGAAAAAATACTTGAATATCTAAAAAAGAATGATGGATATATGGTTTATAATGACAAGAGCAATTCAGAAGATATAAGAAAGGTGTTTAATGCATCTAAAAATTATTTTAAGATGGCTCTAGGAGGTCTTATGAAAGAAGGTCTTATAACTCAGAGCAAAGAAGGTACGAGATTGAAATAATCTTTAAAAATTGCATAAAATCAGCTCTAATGAAGGAAGCTAAATAAAAATATATGGGGTGATTTTATGAAAAAACTGATTAGCATAATTATGGCAGTATTTCTTTTTAGTACTCCTGTTAAGGCCTATTGCAAAGGAAATGAATCAAAAGTACATTTTTTAAATACTATTCAAAGTGACGCTATTATAATTGAAGGTGATAGTGCTAATTATCTTATTGACTGTGGATGGTCCTATTGTAGGGGATATATATTATCTTATCTCAAAAATAATAATATAGACAGCATAGATGCTATAGTACTCACACATTATCACGATGATCATAGAGGCGATGTAGTAGGAATATGCAAAGCCCTTGATGTAAAAAGAGTTTATATGTCACCACATGAAAATAAATATAAGTACAAACTTCAAAAAGAACTTAAAAATATAGGAGTAGAAGTAGACTTTATAAAAAGAGGTTGGAATATAAAATGTGGAAATGTACTGCTTACAGCAATAGGCCCAATCAAATCTCATGGCACAATAGAAAATAATAATTCCATAGTACTTAGTGGGCAAATAGACGGGATAAGTTATTTGTTTGCAGGAGATATGGAGGCTGATGAAGAATACGACATATTAAAAAATACTATTATTGAAAAATATGATGTTCTAAAGACACCTCACCACGGTCTTGATACCAGTAGTACTGAAGAGTTTATAGAAACTGTAAAACCAGCAGTAGCTGTGGTAACTTCTGATGGATATGAAAGCCCAGAGGGGAAAGCTATAAAAAACATAGAAAACAGTGGAGCAAAAATATATAGAAGTGACAAAAATGGGAACATAGTAATTAAAAGAAGTTTAGATCCTTCTATAAGAATTCAAATAAGCACTGAATTTAAATAGAATTAATATTATATTTAGAGAAATAAGTTATTTTGGGGGAAATATGATAAAAGTAGATTTTATAAAAAATTTATCTAAAGAAGACAGACTAAAGTACATGGTTATTATGGCAGAAGGCCAGCTAAGTTCCGAAAATGACTTTATAGCTAATTTGTCTAATATCTCAGCTATAATAAATGTGGCCGTAGATGACTGCAATTGGGTAGGATTCTATATTATGCAAGATGAGACTTTGGTTTTAGGACCTTTTCAAGGGCTTCCGGCTTGCAATAGAATAGAGTTAGGAAAAGGTGTTTGTGGAACTGCAGCTTTTAAAAAGCAGGTTATGAGGATAGAAAATGTTCATGAATTCAAAGGACATATAGCTTGTGACAATGCCTCAAATTCAGAAATAGTTATTCCAATAGTAAAAGATGATAAAGTAATAGGTGTTTTAGATATGGATAGTCCTAGCTTTAGCAGATTTAGTGAATTGGAAGAAATGTATTTAGTTAAGTTGGTTAAAAAAATAGAAAATTACATATAAAATAGTAATAAAAGACCTTACTGTAAGCGGTCTCTTTGATAAAGATGTTTATGATTTACCCATTTCAGAGTAAATAACAAACTTATTCTGAAATGGGTAAATTTTAAATTAATCTATCAAAGGGATCGCTTATTTATGATTTAAATTATAGTAAAGATGATTTATTAACAGATAATATCTTAAATCCTTGAGTGTGAGGTCACTCAAGCACATATTTACATTAAAAATAAAATATGGTATAATTTTCTAAATAATGAGGATTTTGTGTTAGATTTGAAGTAGCGGTCAATTGCTTAGATTGCTAAAAATCGAACTAGAAATGCCGCAACTAAAGTTATTCTCAAAGGAACAGGATTAGCTATATTTGCTGTCTCATTAATTATAGTAGGATTATTTTTCTCAGAAGTAGCTCTTCACTATATAGATGCTAGTGTTTAAATTAAATATCATTATAATTATTATCTTAATAACGCCGTCTATCGAGGAAATACGAGGACGATAAAAAGCGCTTATAAAAGAAAGGAGAATTTACTCGGCAAATATCCAAAACAAAAGATGTAATGCCTATCTTTGAGATATTTGTTTAACAAATTTATTAATGAACTGTTGAAAAATAATTCTGATTATCTTGTGATTGAAGATTTAAATCAAATCATCTAATTTGATTTCCAAAATTTTGTTGGATATGTATTATGTGTACGAATTTAGATGATACTCTGAAAAAACTTAATTTAATAAAATACAAATAAACAAACAAAAACTAGTATTGATATTTGCCCATATTTTGAGTAGTAGTAATAATGATTAGAGAAGTAGTAGATTGTATTGATGTAGGAAGTGAATTTTGCCCTTGTAATTTAGCTGAAATGGGAGAGTGTATACTTTGTTCTCAAATGCAAGGAAAATACTTGTGTGACTGTCTAAATTGGAAGGGAGTATGTATATACCAAGAGTTTTTAAACAATGGGATGAAAGCTAAAGAAGGTAGAAAAAGATATAGTTCAAAAATAGTAAACTACTATAATTTTAATGATGAATTTGTGCTTGTTAAGTTAAGTGTAACTCATAAACTTGCAGTGGACCTTATCAATCCAGGTGGATATGTATTTTTATGCCCTGATTCAGAAAAATACTTTGATATTCCGATATCAGTTATGGAGTCTGATACAGAAAACGATATATTAACAGTAGCAGTTTCAATAAAGGGAATTAAAACCAAAAAATTACTTGAACTAAAAACGGGTGATACTTTAGATATAAGAGGGCCTTATTGGAATGGAATATTTGGACTCAAGAATATAGAAAAACAAAAAGGAACAGATTGCTTAATACTAGCCAGGGGAATAGGTATTGCACCTTCAATTCCACTTATAAGAAAGTTATCATTGAACGAGTGTAATATAGATATGGTCGTTGATAATGGAGATTTTAAGGAGAAGTTATTTAAAGAATATTTAGGGAATTATAAGATGAATGTTGAAGAAGGGATTCTTCTGGAAAATGGTGAATTATCAGCGTTTTGTAAAAAAGTAATAGATAAAAGTATTAATTCGGGTACTAAATATATTCATATTTCTGGAGCTGATATATTAACTTTTAAAGTTATAAGATATTTAGATAGTTTGGGAAAGAAAGAAGTTCTTTTATCTTGTTGTAATAATTTTAAAATCTGCTGTGGAGAAGGTATATGTGGAGCGTGTACAGCTAAGGATAATAAATTTAAAGTAAAGAGGTATTGCAAAGTACAAACGGAGCCAAGAGGCATATTTGAAGAAGGAGTGATAATATGAAGGTAGTAATTATTGGTGCAGGATGGTCAGGATGTGCAGCAGCTATTACAGCTAAAAAAGCTGGGGCAGATGTACTTCTATTTGAAAAAACAGATTTATTACTAGGTCTTGGTAATGTTGGTGGAATTATGAGAAACAATGGAAGATTTACAGCGGCAGAAGAACTGATTGCTTTAGGAGCTGGAGACTTAATTAATTTAACGGATAAGAATTCTAGGCATAAGAATGTAGATTTTCCAGGACATAAACATGCAAGTCTGTATGATGTGAATATAATCGAAGCTGAAGTTAGAAAATATTTAGATAACTTAGGTGTGAAAATATTTACGGAAAAAAGAGTCAATGATGTTGATATAGAGGAAAATAAAATAAAAGGTATAATATTAGCAGATGGTTCTTATGTAGATGGGGATATATATATAGAAACAACAGGATCTACAGGTCCTATGGGAAACTGTTTAAGATATGGGAATGGATGCTCAATGTGTATTTTAAGATGTCCTTCATTTGGACCAAGAATAAGTATAAGTGGAAGATGTAATATAGAGGATATACAAGGAGAAAGAAAAGAAGACGAACTTGGTGCGTTTTCAGGTTCATGTAAATTAGCTAAAGAAAGTTTATCAGATGAAATAAGAGAAAAATTAGATAATGAAGGAGTAGTAATATTAAATGTCCCAAAAGAAGATATAAATTATGATAAATTAAAGGGGAAAGTATGTCAGCAATATGCTTTGAAAGAATTTGCGGAAAATATAATTCTTTTAGATACTGGGCATGCAAAATTAATGACAAGCTATTATCCATTAGAAAAACTAAGAAGAATTAAAGGATTGGAAAGAGCCAAATATATCGATCCATATGCAGGTAGTAAAGGGAATTCAATAAGATATCTATCAGTTGCTCCAAGAGGTAATGATATGAAAGTAAAGGGTATATATAATTTATTTTGTGGTGGAGAAAAGTCAGGATTATTTGTTGGGCATACTGAAGCTATATGTACTGGATCATTGGCTGGACACAATGCAGTAAGGCAAGCTATGGGATTACCTTTGATGATATTGCCTAGAAGCCTTGCCATAGGTGATATTATTGCATATGCAAATGAAAAATTAGAAGATGAATTAGATAGAAAGACTAGATATACATTTGCAGGAGCATCATATTTTAAGAGAATGCAAGAGAAAGGACTTTATACAACAAATGTAGATGAGATTAGAGATAGGGTATTAAGATTAAGATTAGATAATGTGTTCAATCAAGTATTAAGGTAGATAAATGTGTTAAAAGTAGATGTAGCTCTGTATTCTATACAGGGCTATATTTATTTTTAATAGTTTTTATCTAATAATCAGTATTAGCTCTAAGAAACTTGTATTATGCACTATATCAAAGAAAAATTAAAGACTGTAAAATCCAAGCAAAGTATTATGCGTATAAGTCAATAAGCCCATAAAACGAAGAAAATCGGAATAGCATAACACTACACCGATTTTCCAGTAAATTGTTTTCTTAAGTCACTGCTTCCCATTAAGGGTGTTATTTTAGTCTTTAAGCGTCTTTTCTTCTCTTAAATATTTTTGCAATTTCATTTAGTACAAGAGGTGATATTGCAAATAATGAAACTATCATCCAATCGTTTATAGTTAAGTCGAATACATCAAATACTGTTCTTAAGAAAGGAACAGTTATGATTATATCTTGTAAGAATACACCAATTATAATTGAGAATATTAAATACTTATTAGTGAATAATCCAACTTGGAATATTGACTTTTTAGGGTGTCTTAAGTTTAGTGCATGGAACAATTGAGAAACACTTAAAACAACGAAAGCCATTGTTTGAGCATGTACTACACTGCCATATTTCTGTAATCCAATTTGATAAGCAATTAGTGTTAAAGCACCTATAAATATACCATTAATAACCATAAATACGCCATCATGCTTGAATAAACTTTCCTTTGGATCTCTAGGCTTATTATCCATTACATTTTTATCACCAGGGTCAACTCCAAGAGATAATGCAGGTAGTGTATCTGTTATAAGATTTACCCATAATATATGGATTGGTCTAAGTGGAGCATCCCATCCTAGTAGTATAGCAATAAATAATGCAAATATTTCTCCAAGGTTACAAGAAAGAAGGAAGATAATTGACTTCTTGATATTGTTAAAAATATTTCTACCTTCTTCTATAGCAGATACTATAGTAGAGAAATTATCATCAGTAAGAACCATGTCAGCAGCGCCTTTAGCAACGTCTGTTCCAGTGATACCCATTGCTACACCTATATCAGCTGTTTTTAATGATGGAGCATCATTTACACCATCACCAGTCATGGATACTATATTTCCTTTTGATTTAAAAGCTTTTACTATTTTAACTTTATGTTCAGGTGAAACTCTAGCGAATACTCTTAAATCATCTATTTTAGTGGATAATTCGTCATCGCTAAGCTTGTCTAGCTCAGCTCCGGAAATAGTTTGAGATTCATTTTCTGCTATATTAAGTTCTTTTGCTATTGCAAATGCAGTCTTTTTATGGTCTCCAGTTATCATTATAGTTTTTATTCCAGCATGTTTACATACTCCTATAGAGTCTTTAACTTCTAATCTTGGAGGGTCTATCATTCCAACAAGACCTACAAATATAAGATCTTTTTCAAAATCATCTACAGTTCCAGAATATGAGGAAATTTCTTTGTAAGCAGCTCCTAAAACTCTTAAAGCTTCATCAGACATTGAATTTGAGGCTTTCATTATTTCTTCCTCAAGATCTTCTGTCATAGGAACTATTTCGCCATTTATATAAGCTCCCTTACATATTTTTAATATATTATCTATAGCACCCTTAGTGTATACTCTGTAAGAATTATCGCCATAGTAGTTTACTGTAGACATAAGCTTTCTATCTGAGTCAAAAGGTGCTTCATTGCATCTCGCATGGTTTGATTGAAGAGATTCTTTAATAAGATCATATTTTGCGCCAGCTACTAATAAAGCTATTTCAGTAGGATCACCTGTTTGAGAAGCTTCAGAATAAGTAGCATCATTACATAAAACTAAGTTTTCAAGAAGCATTTTTTCAGATGGATCATTTATATCTAAATCATCAATAGATTTTAAGTTTGAATTACTATAAAATTTAGTAACTGTCATTTTGTTTTGAGTAAGTGTTCCAGTTTTATCTGAACATACTACATTAACAGCACCTAAAGTTTCTACAGCTGGAAGTTTTCTTACTATAGCATTTTCTTTAATCATTCTTTGAACTCCCATAGCAAGAACGATAGCAACTATAGCTGCTAGACCTTCAGGAATTGCAGCAACTGCAAGACTTATAGCTGTTAATAGCATATCAAATATATCTTGTCCTTGAATTATACCAACTATAAACATTATTACACATATTGCTATAGCACCTATTCCTAAATACTTACCTAGTTCAGCTAACTTCTTTTGAAGAGGTGTCATTTCATTTTCTGTGTCATCAAGCATTTTTGCAATTTTACCTATTTGAGTGTTCATTCCAGTTTCTACAGCAATACCAATACCTCTTCCATAAGTTGCAAGGGTAGATGAGAAGGCCATATTGATTTGATCACCTAGAGGTACTTCTTCATCAGGGAAAGCTTTGCTTCCATCTTTTTCAGAAGGTACCGATTCACCAGTTAAGGCAGATTCCTCGATTTTTAAATTAGCAGTTTCAATAAGTCTAAGGTCTGCTGGAACATATCTACCAGCGTCTAAAATTATTATGTCTCCAGGAACCACTTCTTCAGAAGGTATTTCCTTTAATTCTCCATCTCTTTTAACTACTGCTTTAGGAGTGGATAGTTTCTTTAATGCCTCTAATGCTTTTTCGGCTTTAGATTCTTGAACTACTCCAACCACAGCATTTATAAGTACTACTATAAGAATTATGATTGCTTCATTATAATCTTTCATAATAGCAGAAAGCACTGCGGCTCCTAGAAGAATATAAATCAATATATCATTTATTTGAGCAAAGAAAAGCTGTAATATTGTTTTTTTAGGCTTTGCTTTCAATTTATTAGCACCAAATTCATTTAAGCGTTTTGCTGCTTCTTCTGATGAGAGTCCTTCATTAAGATCTGTGTTTAATTGTTGAATAATTTCATTGGATGTTTTTGAAAACCACATAGTTAAACTCCTTTCGTAACTTTCATAGGCTAAAATATTATGTATATATAAATAAAAGACTTACGTATAACTTGAACTTGTCCTTGTTATACATAAGTCTTACTATTTCATACAAAACCAGATGAATATAATACATCGTGTGTTGGCAATGTAACAGAATACAATTCTGTAAGTTACTCCCTTATGAAAAAAATATTCACTTATTAATATTAGTATATTTATATTAGCAACAAATGTCAAGAAAAATTATACACTATAAAGTAAAATGCCACAGACAGCTGCAATACAAATAATAAGAATAGGGTGAATTTTACTCTTTAAACTTAAAAGCAATATAAAAGCTCCAATTATAACGGATTTAACATCTAAATAGGAATCTTTAGCTAGGGATAAAAATGCGCTTATTATAAGTCCTATAAGAGCTGGCCTCATGCCTAACAGTGCTGATTTCAGCAATTCAGAATTTTTAAATTTAATTATATATTTTGTGGCTATGGAAACGAGAATGAATGAAAAGAAAATAACACCTAAGGTTGCAAATATACTTCCTAAAACTCCATTTATTTTGTATCCTACGAAAGTTGCTGAATTTATAGCAATAGGACCAGGATTCATTTGAGAGATTCCTATAATATCTATAAATTCTGAGCTGTTTATCCAATTATTATTATTAACTATTTCACGCTCTATAAGTGGAAGCATAGCATAACCGCCACCAAAACTAAAAGCACCTATCTTTAAAAAGGCTAAAAAAAGTTCTATAAGCTGTTTCATTACTCAACCACCTTTCTAAAAGATATTATTCCATATACTGCTGAAACTAAGATAACTATTATGGGATGAATATTAAATAAAGATATTGCAATAACAGAAGCAATTACTATAATTATGTTTCGAGTGTTTTTTTCTACTGATTTAGATAAGCTTTGTACGGCTATAAGTACAAGGACAGGAACAGCTGCTCCTATTCCAAGAAAGGCTTTGTTTATTATTTCATAATCTCTAAACTGCATGAAGAATGCAGCTATTATAAGTATTATAAAGAAAGAAGGCAGTATAGTGCCAAGAAGGGCAACCACAGCTCCTTTAAATCCGCTTATTTTATAACCAATAAAGATAGACGTGTTTACTGCCATAGCGCCAGGAAAGCTTTGAGAAATTACGATTATATCGGTGAATTCATCTTTTCCTATCCAATGTTTCGATGATACCACTTCTCTTTCGATAAGAGGAATCATCGCATATCCACCACCAAAAGTAAATGCACCTATTTTAAAAAATGTAAAAAACATTTCAATAAGATTTTTCATTATTAACACTCCTTATATAATTTCATCAATATCAATAAAAATCTGCCTCTTGATCAATTAAGAAAATGGAGGCAGATTTTTATAAATTTATTTTAAGAAACTTTCATAACTTGCATCTGATGGCATTCTCCAGTCTCCACGTGGGGAAAGGCTTATAGAACCAACCTTTGGACCATCAGGAAGGGTAGAACGCTTAAACTGCTGAGTGAAAAATCTCTTTATAAATTTAATAAGCCACTTTTCAATGGTTTCTTCATCATATATATCTTTAAATGCCACTTTAGCTAAAAATAAAAGTTTATCATAAGAAGCACCTTCTTTTATAAAATGATATAGGAAGAAATCATGTAGCTCATAAGGTCCAACTATATCCTCAGTTTTTTGAGCTATATTTCCATTTTCATCTTTAGGGAGAAGCTCAGGACTTACTGGTGTATCTAATATATCTTTTAAAATATACGAAATTTCAGATGATACTTCATGATCAGCAACATAATCTACTAAATATCTAACCAAAGTTTTAGGAATAGAGCAATTTACAGAGTACATAGACATATGATCTCCATTGAAAGTAGCCCATCCAAGAGCAAGTTCTGATAAATCACCAGTTCCTATTGTTAAACCGCCTATTTTGTTAGATATATCCATTAAAATTTGAGTTCTTTCTCTAGCCTGAACATTTTCGTACGTAACATCATGAATTGATGGATCATGACCTATATCTTGGAAGTGCTTTAAGGCTGCTTCAACTATATTTATTTCTCTAAAAGAACATCCAAATTCTTTGCATAAATTTACAGCATTATGATATGTCCTATCAGTAGTACCGAAACCAGGAAGAGTTATTGTTGTTATATTTTTTCTTGGAATATTTAATAAATCAAAAGTTTTTATAACTACTAATAGGGCAAGAGTGGAGTCTAAGCCTCCAGAAATTCCAATTACTGCTTTATCTATATGAGTATGTGTAAGTCGCTTTGCTAAAGCGTTGCATTGAATACTGAATATTTCTTTGCATCTCTCTTCACGTTCTTCTTCGTTTGATGGAACAAATGGAAGAGGATCTACATATCTGTCAAATTCACCATAAGAGTCATTAGAAAAATTAAAGTTTATGATTTTTGCTGAGAAGTCTTTTATCAACTTAGCACTATCTCTAAAGGTAACATTTTTTACTCTTTCCATCTCTAGTTTTTCTAGGTCTATTACAGAACATATGACTTCATTTTCTCTTTGAAATCTTTTATTTTCCTTAATTATAGAACCATTTTCTAATACCGACAAATAGCCGCTAAATAGTACATCGGTTGTTGATTCAAACACTCCAGCAGAAGCATATATGTATGCGCTTATGGTTTTAGCACTCTGGCTTTTTAACAGGCTTTTCCTATAACCTTGCTTACTTACAAGTTCATTTGAAGCAGATAAATTTCCAATAACGTTAGCACCGCTTAAAGTCAAATAAGAACTTGGCGATATAGGAGCCCATAAATCTTCGCAAGTTTCAAAAGATAACTTTAATGCTCCATCTGAGAAAATTAAATTGGTTCCAAAAGGTATGTCGTTTTGAAAGCCTAAATTTAAGTAAGAATTTTTTATATTTATTCCTTCAGTAAACCACCTTTTTTCATAGAATTCTGAGTAGTTAGGAAGATAAGATTTTGGCATTATTCCTAATATAGAGCCGTTAAATATTATAACTGCACAATTGTACATAGTATAATCATCAATTATAGGACAACCTACTGCTATTACCATATCTAAATTCTCAGAGTAATGGCATAAATCTTTTAAACCATTTAGAGATTTAGATATAAGAGTAGTTTGATTGAAAAGATCGCCACAACTATAAGAAGTTATAGAAAGTTCAGGAAACACTAAGACTTTACAACTTTCTTTCTTTGCTTCATTAATGCAATGCTTTATATTTTTTATATTTTCATCGATATTTGCTATTGTAGTTACAGGACATGCTGCTCCAACTTTTACGTATTTCATAAAATCACCTCAACTATTAATAAATGTCTACTTTAGTTTGTGTATATAATCTTATTTTATTATATAATTAACTGTATAAAAAGTGAAACATAGTTAATATAAAATATAATATTCAATAAACTAGAAAATTAATTTTATAGTACATTTTATAAGAAAGGAATAAATCTCTATATATGAGGATAAAATAATAATAGCCTTAATGGCTACGTAGGGATATTTATTTTATTCTTTGCTGCTATAATTTAATTAGCAGCGTTTTTTTGTACAAATTACGAAGTAATGAAAGAAATTTAAAACATATAATTCGTATATGTACGAATTATATGTTAAAAAAACGAAATAATGTTGACAAATATTCTGCAGAATGGTATTTTGAAGATAAAGAAATTAATATCTATATAATTCTCATAATAAGGTTGAGAAGTTTCTACGAGGGAACCGTAAATTTCCTATCTATGGATATTCTATGGGGTAAGTTTGATGTGCTTTAACCAAGGGATACCATATCTCTTGGTTATTTTTTATGAATTTTATAAGTTGGGAAGGTAGGTAAGTATGAATAATAAGGTTTTATTTGTTGAAAAGAAAAATGGATTTGATGTAGAGAGTCATGGACTTTTAAACGAATTTAAAGAAGTTTTAAATATAAAAGGATTAGAAAAAGTAAGGATAATTAATAAATATATAATTCAAGGCATGAGAGATGAAAAATTGTATGAAAGCTTCAAAAATGCTATATTTTCAGAAAAAAATGTGGACATGGTATATGAAGACAATATAGATTTAGATGGATTTAAAGCTTTTGCTGTTGAATTTGTTCCAGGACAATTTGATCAAAGAGCTAATGCTGCTGAGCAGTGTATGGAGCTTTTATCAGAGGGAGAAAAATCAAAAGTTAAATGTGCTAAAGTTGTAGCTGTTTTAGGAAATATAGATGAAGATGATTTAAATAAGATAAAGAAATTTTACATAAATCCTGTTGATTCAAGAGAGACAGATATATTCAGCAGTGAAGTAGATGATTCAATGAATGAACCTCAAGATGTAGAGATTATAGAAGGATTAATAGATATGGATTTGTCAGAATTAAAAAAAGTTTATGACACTATGTCTCTTTCAATGACTTTTGAAGATTTTAAATTGTGTCAAGAGTACTTTATAAACGAAAAAAGAAATCCTACAAAGACAGAAATTTTAGTTTTAGATACTTACTGGTCTGATCACTGCAGACATACAACATTCTCAACGATAATAGAAAATGTCGAAATAGAAGACGAATCAAGCACAAAAGATTTGATAGATACTTTTAATAAATATAAAGATATAAGAAAAGATTTGGGACGTGAACATAAAGATGTTACATTAATGGACATAGCGACTATTGGAGTTAAAGAACTTAAAGCTAAAGGATATCTAAAAGATTTAGATGAATCCGAAGAGATAAATGCATGTACGATAAAAGCAAAAATTGAAAGCAGCGAAGAGATAGAAGACAGTTTAATATTATTTAAAAATGAAACACATAACCATCCTACAGAAATAGAACCATTTGGAGGAGCAGCTACTTGTCTTGGAGGAGCTATAAGAGATCCGTTATCAGGAAGAGCTTATGTATATGGAGCCATGAGAGTTACAGGAAGCGCAGATCCAAGAAAAGCTATTTCTGAAACTTTAGATGGAAAGCTTCCGCAAAGAGTTATAACTAAGGGAGCAGCTAAAGGATATTCTTCCTATGGAAATCAAATTGGTTTAACAACAGGCGAAGTATCTGAGATATATCATGAAGACTATGTAGCAAAGAGAATGGAAGTAGGAGCAGTTATTGGAGTAGCACCTAGAGAAAACGTGAGACGTGAAGAACCTGTAGAGGGAGATGTAGTACTTTTATTAGGTGGAAGAACTGGAAGAGACGGCTGCGGTGGAGCTACAGGATCCTCTAAGGAACATAGCACTGAATCTATAAATTTATGTGGTGCAGAAGTTCAAAAGGGAAATCCAGTTGAAGAAAGAAAGATACAAAGATTTTTCAAAAATAAAGAAGCTTCATTAATGATAAAAAGATGTAATGACTTTGGAGCAGGTGGCGTATCAGTAGCCGTTGGGGAACTTTGTGATGGACTTGTAATAAACCTAGATGCAGTTCCTAAAAAATATGAGGGCCTTGATGGAACAGAACTTGCTATATCAGAATCACAAGAAAGAATGGCTGTGGTTGTTGAAGGAAAAGATGCTGAGAGATTTATAAACTTAGCATTAGAAGAAAATCTTGAATGTACAAAAATAGCAGATGTTACTAGCGATAATACTCTTACTATGACATGGAGAGGAAAAACTATAGTAAGTTTAAATAGAAATTTTTTAAATACAAATGGAGCAAAATCATATACAAAGGTTAAGGTTAAAGCTCCTTCTCAAATAAGGTTTTTCAATAAGGAATCAGAAAAACTTTCTATTAAAGAAAGATGGACAAACCTTTTAGAGGATTTAAATGTATGCAGTCAAAAGGGATTGGTTGAAAATTTTGACTCAACTATAGGAGCAAGAACAGTGCTTATGCCATTTGGAGGAAAGCATAGATTAACTCCATCACAAGGACTTGCAATAAAAGTGCCAGTAACTAGAGGTGAAAGCCATACAGCATCTATTATGACTTATGGATTTAATCCATATATATCTAAATGGAGTCCATATCATGGAGCACTTTACAGTGTAGTTGAAAGTGTATGTAAAATAGCAGCTTTAGGAGGAGACTACAAGAAAGCATATTTGAGTTTTCAAGAGTACTTTGAAAGATTAGGTAGTGATGAAACTAGATGGGGCAAGCCTTTTGCGGCATTACTTGGTGCATTAAAAGCTCAATTAGAGCTTGGTCTTGGAGCTATTGGAGGAAAGGATAGTATGTCAGGAACTTTTGAAGATATAGATGTTCCACCAACTTTAATATCTTTTGCAGTAGCTTTAGAAAATGTAGATAATGTAGTTTCTCAAGAACTAAAAAGTACAAATTCAAAGATTGCCCTAATAAAGACTAAAAAAGACTCAGAAGGAATAATAGATTTCCAAGAACTTAGAAAGAACTTAGAACTTCTTAAAAAGCTTATAGATAACAAAACTGTCATAAGTGCTATGACCTTAAAAGAAGGTGGAATTGCAGAGGGTCTTTCTAAGATGGCTTTTGGAAATAAAATTGGCGTTTCAATCCATAGTAATTTAGATGAAAAAGAATTATTTAAAGAGGCATATGGATGTTTCTTAGTAGAATTAGAGAATAATAAGGATGAAGGTCTAGAATTAGAAATAATCGCAGAAACTACACATAAAGCAGAAATAACATATAAAGATTTAAAATTAACATTAGATGAACTTATAGCTTGTTGGGAAAAACCTCTAAATAGTATCTTCCCAGCAAAGGATAATGTAAAAGTTGAAGCCAAAGAAATAAAAAGTCAAATTGGTCAAAAGAAAACTTATCTAGGATTAAAGAAAGCTTCACCAAAAATAATAATACCAGCATTCCCAGGAACAAACTGTGAAGAGGACAGTAAAAGAGCTTTTGAAAAGGTTGGTGGAGAAGCAGAAATACTAATATTTAAAAATATAAAAGAAAATCAATGGCAGGAATCTATAGAAGCTTTAAGAAAAGCTATTAAAAACAGTCAAATACTTATGCTTCCTGGTGGATTTAGTGCTGGAGATGAACCAGATGGTTCGGGGAAATTTATAGCAAATGTTCTTAAAAATCCAGCTATAAAAGAGGAAATATTAGATTTGATTAATAATAGAGATGGATTAATCCTTGGGATATGCAATGGATTCCAAGCACTTATAAAAGTTGGACTTTTACCTTATGGAGATATAAGAGATATTGATGAAAGTGCACCAACATTAACATTTAATAATATAGGAAGACATATGAGTTCTATAGTTAATACTAAAGTGGTCTCTAAGGTTTCTCCTTGGTTTAATGAAGTAGAACTAGGTCACATAAATTCTGTAGCAATATCTCATGGAGAGGGAAGATTTGTAGCTTCAGAAGAAATGCTTAATGAATTAATAAAAAATGGACAAGTAGCTACTCAATATGTGGATTTAAATGGTAATGTAGCACAAGAGATGCCATACAATCCTAATGGTTCGATTTATGCAATTGAAGGCATAACAAGTTTAGATGGAAGAATCCTTGGAAAAATGGGACATAATGAGAGATCTGGTTATGGATTATACAAAAACATTCCAGGAGACTATGAATCAAAGATATTCTTATCAGGAGTAAATTACTTTACTAAATAGATTTAGGAGGTCAATTATGAAGGTTGCAATAATTTTTGGTAGTAAGTCAGATACAGAAAAAATGAATGGGGCTGCAAAAGCTTTAAAAGAATTCGGGGTGGAATATAAGGCCTTTGTATTGTCAGCACATAGAGTGCCAGAAGCATTAACAGCTACTTTGAATACTTTAGAAAAAGATGGATTTGAAGTTATAATCGCAGGAGCAGGACTCGCAGCTCATCTTCCAGGTGTTATAGCATCTCAAACAATACTTCCGGTTATAGGAGTTCCTATAAACGGAGCATTAGAAGGAGTAGATTCTTTATATTCAATTGTACAAATGCCTAAATCAATACCAGTAGCAACAGTTGGAATTGATAACAGTTATAATGCGGGAGTTCTAGCAGTAGAAATGCTTGCTATAAAATATTCAGAATTAAAAGAAAGACTAGTAACTTTTAGAACAGAAATGAAGAAAACTTTTTTAGAAAACAATGGGGAAATAGAATTATAAATTTTGGAGGTATTAAATATGAAAAAAGAAATGTTATATGAAGGAAAAGCAAAGAAAGTTTATGCTACAGATAAGGCTGATGAAGTTATAGTTTACTACAAAGATGATGCTACAGCATTCAATGGCGAAAAGAAAGGCCAAATATCTAATAAGGGTGTTCTAAATAACAGTATAACATCAATAATATTTGAAATGTTAAAAGAAAATGGAATAAGAACTCACTTTATAGAAAAATTGAATGACAGAGAACAGTTATGTAAGAGAGTTGAAATAGTTCCACTAGAAGTTATAGTTAGAAATATAGCAGCAGGATCAATGTCAAAGAGATTGGGTGTTCCAGAAGGTACAGCTTTAAAGACTACCGTTTTTGAAACAAGCTATAAGAATGATGAGTTAGGAGATCCACTAATAAATGATTATCATGCAGTTGCATTAGGACTTACAACTTTTGAAGAGCTAAAAGAAATATATTTTATGACTGACAAAATCAATAATCTTTTAAAAGAATTCTTTGCAGCGCAAGGAGTTACATTAGTTGACTTTAAGATTGAATTTGGTAGACTAAAGGGTGAAATATATTTGGCAGATGAGATATCTCCAGATACATGTAGATTGTGGGACTCTGAAACAGGAGAAAAGTTAGATAAGGACAGATTTAGAAGAGACTTAGGAAATGTAGAGGAAGCTTATAAGGAAATATTCAGTAGAATACAAAAATAAAGGTAGGGTTAATATATGACATGGGAGTTAATAAATTTAGAAGAGGATAAGTTAAAGGAAGAGTGTGGGGTATTTGGAGTGCTATCCAATGATGATCTTCCAGTATCTAAGATGACTTATTATGGACTTTATGCTCTTCAACACAGAGGACAAGAAAGTGCTGGTATTGCTGTAGCTAGAGATGGAGAAATACATTCTTATAAAGATATGGGACTTGTAACAGAAGTATTTGATGAAGAGATACTCGATGAATTAACAGGTAGTGCTGCTATAGGACATGTAAGATATTCTACAGCTGGTGACAGTCTTAAGTGTAATGCACAACCGCTTTTAACTCATGGTAAACTTGGCTCAATGGCCATAGCACATAATGGGAATTTAACTAATGCAGACACATTAAGAGATCTTCTACAAGAATGCGGATTTATTTTTCAAAGCACAACTGATTCAGAAGTTATCTTAGGACTTATAGCTAGATATGCTAATAAAGGGATAGATAAAGCTATATTTAATGCAATGCAGGTTGTAAAAGGCTCCTTTGCCATAGTTATTTTAACAAAGGATAAGCTTATAGGGGTTAGAGACACTAATGGAATAAGACCTCTTTGCATAGGAAAAGTTAAAAATAGTTATATTTTGTCATCAGAAAGCTGTGCTTTAGATGCAATTGGTGGTGAATTTGTACGAGATGTAAATCCAGGGGAAATAGTAATCATTGATAAGAATGGTATAAAGAGTATTAATCCGGTAGAAAAGGCACCTTGTGGAACTTGTGCATTTGAATACATTTATTTTGCAAGACCTGACAGCATAATAGATGGAATAAATGTATATGAATCAAGGGTAAGAGCTGGAGCAATTTTATATGAGGAGTCTCCAATAGATGCAGATATAGTTGTTGGTGTTCCGGATTCAGGAATACCAGCTGCAGTAGGTTATGCAAAGGCTGCAAATATACCTTATGAAACTGCTTTTGTAAAAAATAAGTATGTTGGACGAACATTTATTGCACCAACTCAAGAAATGAGAGAAATGGCAGTAGCTTTAAAGCTTAATCCATTAAAGTCAGTAGTACAGGGTAAAAGAGTAGTTTTAATTGATGATTCTATAGTTAGAGGTACAACATCTAAAAAACTAGTTCAGCTTCTTAGAAAAGCCGGAGCTAAAGAAGTTCATTTTAGAATTTCATCTCCAGTAGTTAAGTATCCATGTTACTTTGGAATTGATACTCCTTATAGAAGTCAGCTTATAGGAGCAAATAATTCAATAAATGAAATTGCAGAAATAATTGGAGCAGATACAGTAGGATATTTAAGTATAGAAGGAATTCTAAAGGCATTTAATAAGGAATCAGGATTCTGCTTAGGATGTTTTGATGGAGAATACCCTGTGGCACCACCTTTTGAAGCTAGTATAGATTAATAAGTAAGGAGTTTTATTATGATAACATATAAAGACGCTGGAGTTAATATAGAAGAAGGTTACAGAGCTGTTGATTTGATAAAAGGATATGCAAAAAGTACAATGAATCCTTTAGTATTAAATCATATAGGTTCTTTTGGAGCTATGATGGAGCTTCCAGAAGGATATAAAAAACCTGTTCTTATATCAGGAACTGATGGTGTTGGAACTAAGCTGGAAATAGCATTTAAAATGAATAAATACGATACAGTTGGAATAGATTGTGTTGCTATGTGTGTAAATGATATATTATGTCATGGTGCACAGCCTCTATTCTTTCTAGACTATATAGCTTGCGGAAAACTTGAAGCTAATGTAGCATCCGATATTGTTAAAGGGGTAGCTGATGGATGTCTTCAAAGTGGCTCAGCTTTAGTTGGGGGAGAGACCGCAGAAATGCCAGGATTTTATCCAGAGGGAGAATATGATATTGCAGGTTTTTCAGTAGGGATAGTTGACAAAGATAAAATAATAGATGGTCATGAGGTAGAAGAGGGAGATGTAATAATAGGACTCCCATCTTCAGGAGTACACTCCAATGGATATTCATTAGTTAGAAAGATTGTAACTGATTTAGATGAAAAGCTTGGTGATAAAACATTAGGAGAAATCCTTCTTACACCAACTAGAATATATGTAAAACCAATTCAAAAGCTTATGGAAAAATTTAAAATTAAAGCTATGTGTCATATAACTGGAGGCGGATTTATAGAAAATGTTCCAAGAATGCTTCCAAAGAATAAGACAGCAGTGATCTTAAAAGATTCATATGAAATACCAGAAATATTCAAATACATGATGAACTTGGGTGTTGAAAAAGATCATATGTACAATACTTTCAATATGGGTATAGGATTTATGGTATGTATTGATAAGAGCATAAAAGACGAAGTTTTAGCTGAGCTACAAGCCATGGGAGAAAAAGCTTACGAAATCGGATATATAACCTGTGGTGAGGAGGGCGTATGTTTAAAATAGCAGTATTAGTTTCGGGAGGTGGGACAAACCTTCAATCTATAATAGATGCTATAAATTCAAAATATATAGATGCCCGTATAGAAATGGTTATAGGAAGCAAAGAAGGAATTTATGCCTTAGAAAGAGCTGAAAAAAACGGTATAAAGACATATGTTGTAAGTAAAAAAGATTATAAAGACGATTTTTCATATAAAATCTTAGAATTGACTAGAGGAAAAGTAGATTTAATAGTACTTGCTGGATTTCTTTCCATATTAGATGGAGAAATATTAGATGAATTTAAAAATAAAATAATAAATATTCATCCATCACTTATTCCAGCATTTTGTGGACCAGGAATGTACGGCATAAAAGTTCATGAAGCTGTAATAAAAAGCGGAGTTAAGGTTTCAGGCTGTACGGTTCACTTTGTAAATTCTGAAGTAGATGGAGGAGCTATACTTACTCAAGAAACAGTTCCTGTTTATTTCAGTGATGATTCTCAAAAGCTTCAAAAGAGAGTGCTAGAAAAAGAACATATGATTCTTAGTAAGTCTATAAAGCTTATAAGCGAAGGAAAAGTAAAAATAATTGACGGAAGAGTAAATATAGAAGAATAAAAGGAGGATTCCTTATGAAAAAAAGAGCATTAATAAGTGTGTTTGACAAAGAAGGAATATTGGATTTTGCTAAATTTTTGGTATCTAAAGATGTAGAGATAGTATCGACAGGTGGAACTTATAGATATTTAAAAGAAAATGGATTAAATGTTATAGAAATAAATGAAGTTACTAAATTTCCAGAAATGCTAGATGGAAGAGTAAAGACTCTTCATCCACTTGTTCATGCTGGAATACTTGCAATAAGAGATAATGAAGAGCATATGAATACTTTAAAAGAAAGAGATATACATACAATAGATTATGTTGTAGTAAATCTATATCCTTTCTTTGAAAAAGTTAAAGAGGATTTGTCTTTTGAAGAAAAGGTTGAATTCATAGATATCGGTGGCCCTACCATGCTTAGAGCAGCTGCCAAGAATTTTCAAGACGTAGTTGTAATCTCTAATAAAAATGATTATTCAGTAGTGAGGAATGAATTAGAATCAGAGGGGGAAGTTTCTTTCGGAACTAAAAAGAAACTAGCAGGTAAGGTATTCAATCTTATGAGTGCTTATGATGGAGCTATTGCTAATTTCTTATTAGAAGATGAAGAGTACCCAGAATATCTTTCAGTATCTTATAAAAAGATGCAAAGTTTAAGATATGGTGAAAATTCACATCAAAGTGCTGCTGTTTATGGTTTAGCAACTTGTGATGGAGCCATGAATACATTTGAAACTTTAAATGGTAAGGAACTATCTTATAATAATTTTAAAGACGTAGATATAGCTTGGAAATGTGTTAATGAGTTTGAAGAAACAGCATGTTGTGCTCTAAAACATAACACACCATGTGGTGTTGCAACAGGTGAAACTTCTTATGATGCATATATGAAAGCATATACTGTAGACCCAACTTCTATCTTTGGAGGCATAGTTGCTTTTAATAAAAAGGTAGATAAGAAAACAGCAGAGGAAATGGTTAAGATATTTTTAGAAGTTATAGCAGCACCAGAATATGATGAGGATGCTTTAGAAGTTTTAAAGACTAAAAAGAATTTAAGAGTGCTTAAGTTTAATAATGTACCAAAAGCAGAACAATATATGGTTACTGTTGATGGAGCAATGTTAGTTCAAGATGAAGATAATAAGCTTATAGATGAAATAAAAGTAGTAACTGAGAAACAGCCTACTGAAGAAGAAATGAAAGATTTGATTTTTGGAATGAAAGTAGTTAAGTATGTGAAATCAAATGCAATAGTAGTTGCTCATGATGGTGTTGCACTAGGTATTGGAGGGGGACAAGTTAATAGAATTTGGCCTACTGAAGATGCTTTAAAACGTGGAAAAGGAGCAACAATTCTTGCATCAGATGCCTTCTTCCCATTTAGAGATGTAGTAGATGAAGCTGCTAAATATGGAATTAAGGCAATAATTCAACCTGGTGGATCGCTAAGAGATCAAGAATCTATAGATGCATGCAATGAGCATGGAATATCTATGGTATTTACAGGATTCAGACATTTCAAACACTAGTATAGAGAGGGAGTATAGATGATGAACTTACTTTTAATAGGATCAGGAGGAAGAGAACATGCTATAGCTTGGAAATTAGCTCAAAATCCAAAGGTTAATACTATATACTGTGCTCCAGGTAATGGAGGGACTTCTAGAGAAAATAAATGCAAAAATGTAAATATAACAGAAATGGACGAATTAGTTAAATTTGCAAAGGAAAACAGCATTGACCTTACTGTAGTTGGACCAGAAGAACCATTAACTAAAGGTATTGTAAATATATTTAAAGAAAATGGACTGAGAATATTTGGACCGAGCAAAGAAGGGGCTATATTAGAAGGCAGTAAAGCTTTTTCAAAAGAGTTTATGAAAAAGTATGGGGTGAAAACTGCTGAATATGAAGTGTTTTCAGATGAAAATAAGGCTCTAGAATATATAGATGGCAGGGAATTTCCTCTTGTAATAAAGGCAGATGGGCTAGCAGCGGGAAAAGGAGTTATAATCTGCAATACTTTGGAGGAAGGAAGAGCAGCAATAGAAGAACTTATGACTTCAGATAATTTTAAAGAAGCAGGTAAAACTATTGTTGTAGAAGAGTTCCTAGAAGGAGTAGAAGCATCTATATTGTCTATAACAGATGGGGAAACTATAATTCCATTTATATCTGCAAAGGATCATAAACAAATACTTGATGATAATAAGGGACCTAATACAGGTGGAATGGGCGTAATATGTCCTAATCCTTATGTAAATGACGATATAATGAAGATTTTCGAAAAGGACATAATGAATCCTACATTAAATGGAATTAAAAAAGAGAAGATGGATTTTGTGGGGATAATCTTCTTCGGTCTTATGATAACCAAAAGGGGCGTGTATCTATTAGAATATAATGTTAGAATGGGAGATCCAGAAACTCAAGGCGTACTTTCTTTAATGAAAAGTGATCTTTTGGAACTTATAGAAAAGGCTTTAGAGAAAGATTTAAAAAACGCAGAAGTTCAATGGGAAAATAAATCTGCCTGTGTAGTAATAGGAGCATCTTTGGGATATCCAGGAAGCTATGAAAAGAACAAGGAAATTTCCATAGGGGACATTGGTGAAAGTAAGGTATTTATGGCTGGAGTTAAGGACGAAGGTAATAGACTTTTAACTAGTGGTGGAAGAGTACTTGCATTAGTATCAAAGGCAGAAACTTTAGATTTGGCAAGAAAAATGTGCTATAACAATATTCAAAATGTAAAATTTGAGAACATATATTATAGAAGAGATATAGGAATTGCAAAATAAATATATTAAGCGATAAAATAGGCTGATTTTTTAATCAGCCTATTTTAATTGAGTTAGTTTTCATTAGAATCATCTTTATTTTCATGACCACCATTTTTGTGAATGAACATTCCTATAAAGAATAGAGATATTAAATCCAACAATACAGATATAAATATGAAAAGAGCTAGTCCGTCTCTAAAGAAAACAAAATCTGTAAGTCCGAATGATCTTATTAAAGAATATCCTACTGTCAAAGTAAATACTGAAACAGCTGTCTCAAAAGCTATGGACGTAAATTTTTTTTCTATCATAAGATTTATTCTTCTGTCAGAGTTGAAACCTATAAGGCTTAAAACTGCATCTACTGCTAATGAGAATAGGAAGATCTTTAAACTTAAGGTAAATAAAGAGGTACTTCCATAATAAACAACCTCATGTGGCAGTGTATTTGCAGATATAAGTATTCCCAAATATATATTTAATATAGGAAGAATCAATGGTAAAATGGTTAAAATTAATAATATAAACTTCAAAGGTTTATTTGAATTATTCATAAGTTCCTCCATTGTACAATTTATAATATCTCTAGAATTATATACTAAATTAATGAATTTTTCAATGCAATGGTAAAGGGAATGTGCTAATATATATAGATAATTAAGAAGAGAATTAAAAATAAAAAAGCGATCTATGAAAAAATCATAAAGGAGAATGAATATGGAAAAAAATGATTTTATAAAAATGGATAGTTATATGGCTTTAAGCATTATAAATATGAAGCTTAGAGATGAATTTTCTACATTAGAGGATTATTGCAGCTATATGGATTTAGAATTGGATAAAGTCAATGAAAAATTTAGTCAGATAGGATATAAATATGATGAAAAGTCCAATCAGTTTGTGGCTATATAGTAGAAAATAAGGATAAATTATGGTATATTTAAATGTAGATGCATGAATGTATAACTTATATATAGATATATAATACATATTATGATAAATGATAATTTACTTAGAAAAGGGATGAGAATATGTCAGAGGAATATAATTCATCAAATTTTATAAAAAATATCGTAAAACAGGATTTAGAAAATGGCAAACGTAATGAGATAATAACTCGTTTTCCACCTGAGCCTAATGGATATTTACATATAGGTCATGCAAAATCCATAGTTTTAAACTTTGAACTTGCAGACGAATTTAAAGGAAAGACTAATTTAAGATTTGATGACACAAATCCAGTTAAGGAAGATACAGAATATGTAGAATCCATAGAAAATGATGTTAGATGGCTTGGTTACGATTGGGAAAACTTATATTTTGCCTCTAATTATTTTGATACCATGTATGAGAAAGCTGTACTTCTTATAAAGAAGGGCAAGGCATATGTGTGCGATTTAACAGGAGATGAAATAAAAGAGTACAGAGGTACACTTACAGAGCCAGGAAAAGAAAGTCCATACAGAAATAGAACAGTTGAAGAAAACTTAAGTTTATTTGATCAGATGAAAAATGGTGATTTTAAAGATGGAGAAAAAGTTTTAAGAGCTAAGATAGATATGACATCACCAAATATAAATATGAGGGACCCTATAATTTATAGAATAGCCCATTCAGAGCATCACAATACAGGAAATAAATGGTGTATATACCCTATGTATGATTTTGCACATCCACTAGAGGATGCAATAGAAGGTATAACTCACTCTATATGTACTCTTGAGTTTGAAGATCACAGACCTCTTTACGATTGGGTTGTAAGAGAGTGTGAGATGGAAAATGTTCCTCAACAGATAGAATTTGCAAGATTAAACATGACAAATACTGTTATGAGCAAGAGAAAACTTAAGCTTCTTGTAGATGAAAATGTAGTTGATGGATGGGATGATCCAAGAATGCCTACTATAGCAGGTCTTAGAAGAAAAGGATGTCCAGCAGTTGCTATAAGAAACTTCTGCAAAGAAATAGGAGTAGCAAAGGCTGCATCTGTAGTTGATAGTTCAATGCTTGATTATTTTATAAGAGAAGAGCTAAATAAAGAAGCGCCTAGAACTATGGCAGTTTTAAATCCTCTAAAGGTTGTTATAACTAACTATCCAGAGGGAGAAACTGAAATGTTAGAAATAGAAAACAATCCAGATAAGCCTGAAGAAGGAAAGAGACTGGTACCATTTTCTAGAGAAATATATATAGAGCAAGAAGATTTTATGGAGGAACCTCCTAAGAAGTATTTCAGATTGTTCCCAGGAAATGAAGTAAGACTTAAAGGAGCATATTTTGTAAAGTGTAATGATTTTATAAAAGATGAAAATGGAAAGGTAATGGAAATACATTGTACTTATGACCCTGAAACTAAGAGTGGTTCAGGATTTACAGGAAGAAAGGTAAAGAGTACAATTCACTGGATAAATGCGGCTACTGCTGTAGAGGCAGAATTTAGATTATATGAGCCTCTTCTTTTAGATGAAAATGAAGATGCAAACAAAAATTTCTTAGAAAATATAAATCCAAATTCCTTAAATGTACTTCATGGATATGTAGAGCCTTTAATGAAAGATGCTAAAAAGGGAGATGCATTCCAGTTCTTTAGACATGGATATTTTAATGTAGATTCCAAATATACAACTGAAGACAAATTAGTATTTAATAGAATAGTATCATTAAAGAGTTCATTTAAATTAAATAAATAGAATTTTTAGTTTTAGCTAGAATATTATAGATGTTATACATAAGATAAATAATTTTGAATCGCCTTGAATAATCAAGGCGATTTTTTGTGTTTAGAAAATTAATTGATATACTTTCTGCATAAAATAAAAATCAAATGTTGAAAATTGATGAAATAATAGAATTGACTGTATTTCAACTAAAAGAATAATCAAATTGAAAAATTTGTACGGTTAAAAAAATGTGATTCTGCATCATCATATTCATATAATGATAAATATAGCTATGAACATGATGAAGAAAAAGGCATACCTATTGTTACCATGCGTAGAATGCATGATGTTGACTCAAAGGATAAATCAATAGAATTATTTTCAAAATCTGCAATAGAATTAAAAAATATTGATTACGATAAACTCACTACAGAATTAAAAGATGAATATAATAAAGAATTGAAACGCTCAAATAGCAATAGTAACAAATGGTATATTTCTAAAACTGAAGAAAAGAGGCATAAGAATGATACAAAAATCTTTGTGATTGTAGATGATAAAGTTGCATCTACTGGAGAAGAATTTATAAGTTATTTAAAAACATTAGAAAATATTGTAGTGGTTGGGACAAATACTTCAGGTAGCCTACTTTCAAATATATATATCAGAAGTCAACTACCTAATTCACATATAAATATTAGTTTTGGAAATATCATTACGGCTAATAAAGATTTTGAAGAAGGTAAGGGATTTCAACCGGATGTTTGGATTGGTAATGGAGATTCATTGGATAGAGTTTTAAAGTTAATTCTTAAAGCTCCAAAAATTTAAAAAAAGAGCGAAAAAAGAAGAGAAAATTAAAAGGCGGATTTAGGCAGAGAATAATCTTAAATTATGTAGATAAATCATATAAAGGTAAAACAAAGGATATACCAAATTAAGGTATATCCTTTGTTTTTATTGCATTGAAAACTACTGGTTATGCTAGTACATAAGAAGGCTTTAGATATAAAGAAAAAGAACTAATATCTAAATTTACACAAATCAATGAATAGTCTTGTCTTAATTAAGTCATAAGCTTAGATAGTGGTATATGACTATGTAGATTTGCAGTGAGAGATTTTTTCTAAATTATTATTTTGACATACATGTATGGTATTGCTGTTTACAGAACTTAGTTTTTTAACTTCACGAGGATATATGCCCTTATACTTTTTAAAAAGAGTAGTAAATCTACTATGTGAGGTATATCCAACAGATTTGGCAATATCTTTTATTTCGAGCTCTGTTGTTGATAATAAAGTTTCTGCAATATTCATTCTTTTTCTTTGAGCATATTCTGTAATACTCATTTGATATTTTTGTTTAAATACATTTTTTAATTTTGTCCCGCTCATCATAGCAATTTTCTCTAGGAGTTCTTGAGAAATATCCAAAGCATAATGATCATTAATATAATTTGCTACATTCTCAATTGCTTTTTCATCTGATTTTGTTATTTGCTTTGATTTTGCTTTATTCAAATAAGCATCAAGGGTAACACTTAACCATTCCTTAGCTTTTGCTTCAAGAAATATTTCTGCGGCAGGAGAACTCATATTGCAATTTAGAATAGAATTTGCAAGCTTTTCCATAGGTTTTGTTACAAGCTCTCTAGTATCAAAGAAAACATCGGAAACGGTCATGTGGGATGTTTTTAGGTGGCAGGAAATATAGTCTTTAATCATTTTATCTTTGAAGTTAACTCCTACACTTAAATAGGGGAAATTTGCGTGTAAAAGAAATCGGAAATTTGTTTTATCCATATTTGTAACAAACATGGTATTTGCAGTTAGTGTTTGATAAGGGTTAAAGCACTCCCCATTAGCTGACTTAATGTATGACGAACTGAATGACATAAAGTGACTCATATCGGGAAAGGAATAAGTCATCCTTTCTTTTTTTATAAAGAAATCGTGAATATCAATAATAAATTGATCAGTTTCATAATACCAATACAATCCATTAAATTCTTCATTTTGTATGCAAACAGTCTTACCAACCTTGCAATATTTACAGCAATTAGGACAAGATTTCCATCCCATTTCTTCTAAAAAATCTTGAAATGTATTCATGAATTAACCTCCAAATATCTCGATTAGACAATAATGCGATTAGACATAATTACCTGTATTTTATTGTATCTTATTTTAGCGGATGATACAATAATTTAAACAAATGTTATTAAAAAAAGGATAAATATAGAGGTGATATTATCAAATGATTTTTTAAAAATTAATAACAGTGTCTAAATGAGATAATATAAGGGAGGTATTTTATGTTAAAGGTCTACAAAAAATTACTCTATTATGTACCCAAAAAAAAGTGGTTAGCGTATATGGCAATCGCACTTACAGCTGTTTCTACCGTGGTAACAGTATCAGCATATTATTATATGTATGAATTTCTTAAAGAGCTTGTAATTATGAATAAATCAGGGGATGCATTTCATTATGCAGTTATAATAGCGGGTCTCTTAGTGGTAGGATCTATTATTTATATGATATCTGTACTGTTAACTCATATTCTTGGTTTTAGATTAGAAACAAACTTAAGAAAAAAGGGTATTGATGGACTTATGAATGCCAGTTTTAAATTTTTTGATTTGAATTCATCGGGAAGAACAAGGCAGTTGATTGATGACAATGCAGCGCAAACACATAGTATTGTTGCACACCTTATACCGGATAATGCAGGTGCAGTACTTACACCAATATTGGTGCTTGCTGTTGGGTTTATGATTGATGTAAAAGTAGGAATAACTTTAGTTTTATTTACCATAGCAGGAGCAGGGCAAATTATTTTGATGTCAGGAGATAAAAACTTCATGGCTATTTATCAAGCAGCACTAGAAAAAATGAATAGTGAAACAGTTGAGTATGTACGTGGTATACAAGTTGTTAAGATTTTTGGTGCTAGTGTTAATTCATTTAAGGCTTTACACAAAGCTATTATGGATTATTCGAAATATGCTCTTGATTATTCTATGAGCTGTAGAAAACCATATGTAAGATTTCAAATTATTTTTCTAGGAGCCATTACTATTCTTATACCATTTGTAGTTTTATTTATGGATATTCACTCAAGCCCTAAAGTAATAGCTGTGTATTTGATTATGGTTTTATTCCTCGGTGGGGTATTATTTAGTGGATTTATGAAAATCATGTATGTCTCTATGTATGCCTATATGGGAACATCTGCTGTAGAAAAATTAGAGCAAATTTTTGTAGATATGCAGAAAGATAAATTAGAATTTGGGACGTTAGAAAAATTTGAAAATTTCGATATAGAATTTGAAAATGTTAGTTTTGGATACAGCGATGAAATGATTTTAGATAATCTTAGCTTCAAACTTGAAGCAAATAAGAGTTATGCATTGGTTGGGGCCTCAGGAAGCGGAAAGTCGACTATAGCAAAATTAATATCAGGATTTTATAAGATTAATAGTGGGTATATAAAAATTGGGGGTAAAAGCCTTTCAAGTTATAGTGAAGATGCTATAACTAAAAGTATTGCTTTTGTATTCCAAGATAGCAAGTTATTTAAAATGAGTATTTTAGATAATGTTCAAATAGCGAATCCTAATGCAACAAAAGAGCAAGTAATTGAAGCACTTCACCTTGCAGGTTGTGATGAGCTTATTAAAAAATTTCCTTTAAAAGAGCAGACAGTGATAGGTACAAAAGGGGTGTTTTTATCAGGAGGAGAAAAACAAAGAATTGCTATTGCAAGAGCCATTTTAAAAAATGCAAATATCATCATAATGGATGAAGCTAGTGCAGCAGTTGATCCCGAAAATGAACATGAATTACAAAAAGCATTTAAAAACCTTATTAAGGGGAAGACCGTGATTATGATTGCGCATAGACTTAGTAGCATTAGGGCAGTTGATGAAATACTGGTAATGGAGAAAGGAAAAATTATAGAGATAGGTAATGATGCTGAATTAATGAAAAAAGATAGCAAATATAAATATTTTCAAGAACTTTATACAGAAGCGAACGATTGGAGGGTGTGTTATGAAGAATTTGTTTAAGAGATATTTTGCACTAACGGATAAAGGTGCAAGTGATTTAGTGAAAGCGAGTTTTGCATCCTTTTCTGTATATATAGTAAATATGATTCCAGCAATACTTCTTATGATTTTATTTGATGAACTTGTTTTGGGAAATGTAAAAAGCAATGTCTTTTATATAAGTTTTTCCATTATAATTCTTGTTCTTATGTATTTACTTTTAAGGATAGAATATAATACTCTTTATAATGCTACCTATAAAGAGAGTGCTAATTTAAGAATGGATATTGCAGATACTTTGAGCAAGCTTCCGCTTTCTTATTTTTCTAAGCATAATTTATCTGATCTATCCCAGACAATTATGGCTGATGTTACAGCTATTGAACACGCTATGAGTCATGCAATAGCAAAGACAATTGGTTTCTTTATGTTTTTTCCGCTTGTATCTATTCTTTTATTAAAAGGAAATTTAAAGTTAGGCTTGTCTGTTGTTTTACCAATTATAATAGGATTTTTATTGATTGTTTGGTCTAAAAAAATTCAATTAAGAGAAAACGTTAAATATTATACGAAGCTTAGAGATAATTCGGATAGTTTCCAAGAAGCAATTGAATTGCATCAAGAGATAAAGAGTTTTGGTTTAACAAAAAATATAAAAAATAGTCTATATAAAAAAATGGAAGAGGGTGAAAAAATTCATTTAAAAGCTGAGTTTACAGCTGCTGTTCCTCTACTTTTATCTGGGCTTGTTGTTCAAGTGGCTTTTGCAATTGTAATATTGGTTGGAATGGGATTGCTTTTAAAAGGAGAAATAAATATTTTATATCTTATTGGATACATTTTAGCATCTATAAAAATTAAAGAAGGTGTAGATGGAGTAAGCCAAAATATCGCAGAGCTTTATTATATTGATTCTATGATTAATCGCATTAAAGAAATAAGAAGTACAGAGATTCAAAAAGGAGAAGATAAAGAAATTATGGATTATGATATAGAACTAAAAAATGTATCTTTTACTTATAATGATGATACAAAAGTTCTTAAAGATATAAGCTTTACTGCGAATCAAAATGAGGTAACTGCTCTTGTAGGCATGTCAGGGTGTGGTAAAACAAGTATTCTTCGTTTAATTTCTAGACTTTACGATTATGATGGTGGGAAAATAACAATTGGTGGAGTAGATATCAAAGATATTTCTACAAAATCATTATTTAAAAAAATATCTATAGTCTTTCAGGATGTAACACTTTTTAATACATCAATAAAGGAAAATATCAGGATAGGAAATAAAAAAGCTACAGATAAAGAAGTGAAAGAAGCAGCGCGTTTAGCAAATTGCGAAGAGTTTATTAATAGGCTTCCAAATGGATATGATACAGTAATTGGGGAAAATGGGGCAACTTTATCTGGGGGAGAAAGACAAAGAATATCCATAGCTAGAGCTTTTTTAAAGAATGCTCCTATTATCATTTTAGATGAAATTGCTGCTTCTTTAGATGTGGATAATGAGAAAAAAATACAAGAAAGTTTAAATGAATTAACAAAAAACAAAACTGTAATTATTATTTCACATAGACTTAAATCTATTGAAAATGTAGACAAAATAGTCGTTATTGATAACGGAGAAGTTGAAGCGTTTGGAAATCACAAAGAATTAATATCTATATCAAAAACTTATAATAATTTGGTAGAAAAAGCAAAGTTAGCAGAAGTATTTAAATACTAGGGGAGGGAAATAATGAATAAAAAATTAAATGTAAAAGATTTAATTAATATAGGATTGTTTACAATTTTAATATTTATATTTACCTTTATTGGAGGTATGATTGGTTTCGTTCCTATTCTGATGCCAATTGTTCCGTTTATTACAGGATTATTTGCAGGACCTGTGAGTATGTTGTTTTCAACAAAGATAAAAAAGCCTGGAATGCTGTTTATTGAGCAGATGATTATTGCAATTATATTTGTAGTAACGGGTCATGGACCATGGATGTTAGTAACAGCTATCTTTGGAAGCATTTTTGGTGAGATTGTACTTAAAAAAGGAGGGTACAGCAGTACGAATCATGCAAGACTTGCATTTGTAGTTGCATCTCTTTCTGGACTCGGAAACTGGATTCCCATTTTCTTTGCAAGAGAAAAATATATTGAACAAATGTTGCAGATGGGATATGGTCAGGACTATGCAAATAAAATGATGAGCGTTCTACCAAATTGGTCTTTAGTACCTATAACTATCTTTGGAATGCTTGGGGTATATATTGGGTGCACTATTGGAATTTCGATTCTTAAGAAACACTTTGTTAAAGCTGGTATGATCAAGGAGGTATAGAATACGTGATAGCTATATGGAGGCAGAGATTAGACTTTAGAACAAAGCTATTTATGACTATTGTTATATCATACACCTTACTGCTTGGAAATTTACAGCAAAAATATCTTGCTGTAGCTGTAGCAGCATCACTATTGCCTTATGTACTTTTAATCTCTGAAAGAAGATACAAGGAAGCATTAAAAGGAGGAATTTTTATTATTGTAGCAAGCATTATTCAAAAGTATTTCTTGTATAATGCAACAGGTATACTGACATCTCTATTTCTTTTTATATCAATGTTGTTTTTAAGAATGCTTCCAGGTCTTATGATGGGTAAATATACTTTGGTGTCAACAGATATGAGTGAACTTGTTTGTTCTTTAAAAAAAATGAAAATACCTGATCAAATTGTTATTCCTATAACTGTAATGGCAAGATTCTTTTATACTTTTAGAGAGGATTACAGCCAAATCAAGGATGCAATGTATTTGCACGGACTTACAACAAAAAGGTTAATCTTGAATCCATTGAAATTATTTGAATATAGAACAGTCCCTTTACTGATGTGTTTGACACGTACTGCTGATGAGGTTGCAATTTCTGCTCTTACAAGGGGCATGGAGATAGGCGTTAAAAGAAGCAGTATTTCTACATCAAAGATAAAGGAGATAGATTATATATTTTTCTTGATTATGTTCTTATTAATTGGATTTTATATAAGGGGGAAATATGCTTAAGATAAAGGATTTTGGAATAAGATACAAAGAAGCAACTATCTTTGAAAAAGCTAATTTGGAAGTTCAAAGAGGAGAAATTGCTGTCATTAGTGGAAAATCTGGATGTGGGAAAAGTAGTTTATTAAAGTCGATAAATGGAATCTTATTTGAAACTGATGGTGTTCAAATAAGTGGAGACATAGAATTTGATGGTGAATCGATACTTGAAAAAAATATATCAAATAGAAGCCGCTTTGTGTCTACTGTGTTTCAAAATCCTAAGACACAGTTTTACTGTATCAATACTACAGATGAACTTGCATTTGCTTTAGAAAATAGAAATATAAAAAAGGATAAAATCTTAGAAACTATAGATGAATATACAACAAAGCTTAATACAGTTCATTTACTTGATAAAAATATATTTACTCTTTCAGGAGGAGAGAAACAGCTTGTTGCAATTACAGCTGTAGCATGTATGGATAATAATATATATCTTTTTGATGAGCCATCAGCTTCTTTAGATAAACAATCTATTGAACTGTTAAAAAATACGTTGCTCAAATTAAAATCTATGGGAAAAATAATCATTATTGCTGAACATAGATTATATTATCTCACAGATATCATGAGTAAATTTGTGGTTTTGCATAATAATAATATGAATGTTTTTAATGTGGTTGATTCAAAAAAGTCTTTGTTAGAAGATATTTCTGATAAATATGAGTTGAGGACACTTAAAGAAATTGTGAAGAAAGATTTGAGCAATTTAGAGTTCAATACAATAAGGCTAGACCATGGTGATGAGGAGAAAGATAAATCTGGATTATTGAAATGTGAAAAGTTTTTAGCGTATTATGATAAAAACAAGATTCTTGATATGAGCATATCTTTTCAGGCTGGAATTAATTTTATCATAGGTGAAAACGGAGTTGGAAAAACTACATTTATAAAAAAATTATCTGGGCTTTTAAATGGAAAGGGAAGAAGTTTTTTTGCAGGTAAAAAAATAGAGAAAAACTATGAATATATTTCTATGGTAATGCAAGATGTAAATTATCAGCTTTTTACAGAGTCGGTTTGGCAAGAGATATCAATTGCAAGTTCTAATGATGATTTAAAGAAAAGGGTTTTAGAGGAGTTAGAATTATATGATAAAAAAGATTTCCATCCTCAGATTTTATCGGGAGGAGAAAAGCAAAGACTTCTAATTGGACTTGCAAAGGTATCAAATAAGCCTATAATAATTTTAGATGAGCCAACCAGTGGTCTTTGTAGAGGAAAGATGATGAAAATTATTGACTATCTTTATGAGATGAAATCTTTAGGAAAAGTTATTATAGTTATTACACATGACTATGAATTGATTCATAAATGTGGAGGAAAAGTATATGAGTTTGTTAGATGATAAGTGTACTATTGTAATGAATAGAATATGGTTTAAGTGAGAAACTATAAGTAATAAATATTTATAGTAAAGGCGTGGTTACTATGAAACCATATAATAAGATGGTTAGAGATGCAGTACCAAACATCATAGAAGAATCAGGATTTAGATATGAAGCTGAAAAAATAAGCAGAACTGGCTATTTTAGAGCTCTCAAAGAAAAGCTTAAAGAAGAAATAAATGAATTTATAGAAACAGAATCCTTAGAAGAACTAGCAGATATTATGGAAGTATTATTTGCTATAGCAAAAGCAAAAGGATATAGTGAGGAAGATTTGAAAAAAGAGCGAGAAAAGAAGAGAGAATTAAAAGGCGGCTTTGAACAAGGAATAATCTTAAAAGCTGTAGATAAGTCCTATGAAGATAAAACAAAGGATATACCAAATTAGGCATATCCTTTGTTTTTATTGAGGTTTTAGAATTCTAAGAGAATTTGGATAGAATTCAAAGGTCATATCATTACAGGTTGTCAATTCACCATCAGCTTGAACAATAAATTCATAATTACTTTGAACGTGTATGTTATTACCTTTATAAAAAGATACTTCTTCTATATTGGTATGATTTGCTGATAATGCTTTTGGAAGGCAACGCAGCAGCCTGAATAAACGGCAGGATTTTACCATACATATGTCTAAAATACCATCATTCATAGAAGAATGAGGGCTTATAGGTATTCCGCCTCCGTAATATGAACCGTTGCATACAGCAAATAAAAGATTATTGCTTTTTATTGTTATATTATCAATGGTTATATTCATTGGAATACTTTTAAATTTAAAAGGAGTATAGAATAAACTCAATAAATAAGACATACTTGATGGTATGAATTTTTTCTTTTTAAATAGTCTGGCATTATAAACTACATTTGAATCGAATCCTATAGATGCAATATTTACGAAATATCTATTATTTGCTTTAGCGGTATCTATAACTTCTATCTTTCCATTTACTGTTCTTTCAAGAATATTTTTGTAGTTTTTAGAATGTATAAAACTTCTTATAAAATCATTACCTGTACCACAAGGAATAACTCCTAAAGCATTATTAGTATTGACCAAGATGTTAGCTATTTCATTTAAAGTTCCATCTCCTCCTACAGCATAGACAAAAAAATCTTCATCTTTAATGTACTGTCCAACTATTTCGCTAGCATGTCCTGGATATTTCGTTATTTCTATTACATATTGATCTTTTTTATCATCAAATAGTTCATGTATAAGTGGGATATATGATAAACTTTTACCTTTTCCCGATGAAGGGTTTATAATAAATAGATGTCTCATAATACTACTCTCTTTCGCTGCAATATATAGATTAATATAATAATATGTAATACAATAATTATATAATAATTGCAAAAAAATATAAAGAAATACATGTATTAAATGGAGGAAATATGAAATTAAAAGGAAATGTGGCATTAGTTACCGGAGCGTCAAAAGGTATAGGAAGAGCCATAGCTATAGAACTTGCTAAAGAAGGAGCTATGGTAGCTGTGAATTATAATAAAGATAGAGAGGGATGTGAAGAAACAATAAGGATTATAGAATCTTTTGGTGGATATGCTATAGGCGTTAAAGGTGATGTTTCTAAATATACAGATGTAAAAAGCTTAGTTTCTAAGGTTATTGATAACTATGGCAAGATAGACATCTTGGTTAATAATGCAGGAATAAGCATAAGAAATTTATTTATGGATATAAAATTAGAGGAGATAGACAATCTAATTAATGTAAATTTAAAAGGTGTAATGTATACATGTCATTGTGTGCTTCCATGTATGGTTACAAAAAAATACGGAAGAATAGTTAATATATCTTCCATATGGGGAAATGTAGGTGGGTCATGTGAAGCAGTTTATTCGGCATCTAAAGGAGCTATAAATAGTTTCACAAAGGCATTAGGAAAGGAAATGGCTTTAAATGGAATAAGAGTAAATGCTATATCCCCTGGTGTGATAGAAACAGGAATGAATAACTGGCTTAGTGAAGAAGAAAAAAATGAATTAAAGGAAGGAATCTCTGTAGGTGAGTTTGGAAAAGGAGAGGACATAGGAAAAGCAGTGGCTTTTTTATGCTCAAAAGACGCAGAATACATAAATTCTCAAGTTATAACAGTTGATGGCGGAATGTATTAAAAAGGAGAAAATCTAAAGATTTTCTCCTTTTGAAGATTTATTTAAGGTGAAGAAAAAACAAATCTTATCTGATATGTTTTTTACTCCAAATCTGCTTTTGTGTAGCACAAGTATATTTTTTACTATGGCAAGACCAAGACCTGTGCCTCCTAAAATTCTATTTCTTGATTTGTCAATTTTATAGAATTTGTCCCAAATATTTTTCATCTCTTCTTTTGGAATGGAATTCCCATAATTTATTATATTTACTTTGACAGTATCTTTTAAATCATCAATAACTATATCTATTGAAGAATTATCTTTAGAATGTTCTATTGCATTGGTTAAAAGGTTAGTTATCACTTCGTTAATTCTAAATTCATCACCAACAACTAAAAAGTCGTCTTTAAGATAATTTATTTTTAAATTTTTCTTTGCTACAAAATGATCTAAATTTTTGCAGCATTTATTTATAAGAGATATTATAGAAAAATCTGTTAAGTTAAGTTTGAAATTAGGAGATTCCAGCTTACTAAGTTCAAGCATATCCATAACTAAGGAATTCATTTTATGAGACTCATCTATTATTACATCTAGATAATCATCGATTTCTCCTTCTTCCACAATTCCATCTTTGATACCTTCTGCATAACCTTCAATTAAGGCTATAGGAGTTTTTAATTCATGGGAAACATTTGCTACGAACTCTTTACGCATAGCTTCTAATTTCTTTTCATTTTCTATGTCTTTCTTTAAATTTGAGTTAGCTGTATTTAAATCTTTCAAAGCATTATTAAGATTTAAAGATAAGAAATTTAAAGTTTTAGCTAGATTTCCTATTTCATCTTCACTTTCTATAGGACACGTTTCAGAAAAATCAAGGTTACTTAATTTCAATGCAACTTGATTGATTTTTACTAAAGGCTTTGAGATTATATTGGTATATATTATAGAAAGTACTATTATAACGACTAGAGCAAATAAGGCTAAATAGATATAAAAGCTTTTTATAATAGAGCTGGCTTCCTCTATAGGTTGAAAAGGTGAATATGCTATTATGATGGCATCATTTTTTTCCTTTAAAGATATAGCACTTATACAAACTATATTTTTTGAATTCAAGTTATAATCGTTTATCAGTGTAGTTACGGTTTCTTTTTTGCCAGTTAGAACATCAGAAAATGTACCATTATCTATGAGATCTTTTAATATGTTATGTAATGTACTTTTTCTAGTATCATCTAATTGGTTTTTAGGGTTAGGAAGATATACAATTTCACCTACATTAGATAAAACAGCAATCTTAGCATTGTTCATAGCCTCAAAACTCTGCATACTTGAATAGAGTTTATAGTCGTCTGTTATATTATAGGAATAATTGAGTTTAAATTTTACAACATCTTCTTTAAGATTGTTAGTTTTTCTTTTTAAATAAAAATCTCCAAAGAACATACTTTGAAAAGCTAAGGAAAAGATAAGAAAAACTAGCAGAACTAAAGATGTTATAAAGAATAGTTTATTGGTTATATTCTTTTTAATCTTTATATTCAAGTTTATATCCACTTCCTCTGACTGTAATTATTAAACTACTATATTCTCTCAGCTTTTCTCTCAGTCTTTTTATATGAGTATCTACAGTCCGTATATCACCATCAAAATCATATCCCCAAACTTTATCTAAAAGAGTATCTCTAGAAAACACAGAATTTTTGTTTTCTGCTAAAAAGATTAGGAGATCATATTCTTTTGGAGATAATGATAAGATTTCTCCATTTATTGTAACTTCATGAGAAGTTTTATTTATTGAGAGACTGTTTATATTTATGAAGGCATTAGTGATATTAAGGTCATCAAGTCTTCTAAGAAGTGCCTTTACCTTAGCTACAAGGATTTTGGGAGAAAATGGCTTAGTTATATAGTCATCTGCTCCTAAATCATAACCCATTACTTCATCGTCATCATCAGCACGTGCAGTTAAGATTATGATAGGGATGTTTGAGATTTCTCTTATGGCTTTGCAAAGGTCAAAACCGTTTAAAAGAGGCATCATTATATCTAAAATTAATAAATCAAATTTATGATTTTGAAATAGATCTAAAGCTTCCTTTCCGTTAGAAGCCTCAACAATTGAAAAATCTTCTTTTGATAGATAATCTTTTATTAACCTTCTCATTCTAGGTTCGTCTTCTGCTATTAAAATTTGTTTATTCATAATACCACCTAACATAATTATTTATATAATTTACAATTCAATCATACTGTTTGCTTTATTACGGCGCATGCGCAATAATTCATTAACTTGCCTTAAAAAGACTTCTGCTCCTTCTATAACATTTTCATCGTTTATGTTTGAAACGCTTAGTCTAGCAGAATTTGTAATTGTATCTTCATTTAAGGTAAAATACTTCATATTTCTTATTTCTATATTTTGAAGACTTAGCGCATTATAAAGTTCAGAAAAAGATATGGTTGATGGAAGATTGACATAAGAAAAAAATCCGTTTAGAGGTATATTATAGGATAGACCGTTTATAGGATTTTTATCAAATACTTGTTTCAATAATTTTAGCTTTTGAGCATAATATTTTTTAATTTGAGCAACGTATATGTCGTATTGACCACTTTCTATAAACTCTGTAAGTGCTCCTTGAAATAACTGAGGACATCTGAAATTTAGATGTATTTTATAACTAAAAAAAGCATCTTTTAAAGAATCAGGAAGAATGATTGCGCCTAGTCTCATGCTAGGAAGAAGTGTTTTAGAAAAACTCTTCATGTGAACAACTCGATCTTCCGTATCATAAGCCTTTAATGACATATCTTCTTTGTTCCATAGATTATATAAATAGTCATCCTCTGCAATATATACATCATATTTATTTGCCAATTCTATTATCTTTTTCTTTTCTTCTTCAGTGTAAGATGTACCTAAAGGATTGTGCAGTCTAGGCATAGTGTAGAAGAACTTTATATCATTATTTTTAAAGTTTTCTTCCAATTCATCTAATGATATACCAGAAAAATTTCTGGAAATAGAGTATACAGAAAAATTATTGTTTTTAATCCAACCCAAAAATAAATTGTAGGTTGGGTCTTCGATTAATATGCTTTGTTTTCCATTAGGAAATTTCATAGAAGACAAGATTGATAATGCTTCTTGCACTCCATTTGTAAAACAAATTTTGTTTTCTGACACATCAATGCCTTCAGTTTTAAACTTTTTATTTAAAACACTTTTTAGTGGTAAAAAACCATCTGCAGCCCCGTAGCTAAAAAGTTCATTACCGTACTTGTCTATTGCTTTATTTATGCACTTTTGAAAGTCCTTTGCAGGAAATATAGAACAAGATGGTTCACCAGAAGCAAAATTTATTGTTTTTTCATCATCTATATCTGAAAATATCAAGCTGTTTTTAGATACAAAGTATCCACTTTTGGGCATGGCATATATTAAGTTGTTTTTTTCAAGTTCTGAATAAGCCCTTATAACTGTAGAGTTACTACAGCTGAATTTTATAGCCAAGGCTCGTATAGATGGCAGCTTTGTTTTAAAATTTCCATTTTGAATTTCAGATTTTATATAACTCATTATAAGTTCATATTTAGTATCCATAAAAGATTTTCCCCCAATCAAATCTATAAATACAATTTTGAATGGTTTAAAAATTATTATACCATATCAATTAATTTAAATTATATCATATTTTTAGACTGTAGTAATACAGATAATTAATAAGGATATTATAAAATTATTTATCATATTAGAATAATAAAATTCTTATTGTATTAGAGTATGATATAATATAGACTACAATAAGATTATATCAGTAGAATTTAGGAGGGAAATGATGAGTAACAGTATGTTTGATAGTAGAAAATATACCATGTCAAATGGATTAAATATAGTAACTATAAAAAAAGACACTCAAATAGCATGTGTTCACTTTGGTGTTAAAATTGGAGCTATGTACGAAAGCGTAAATGAAAAAGGTATAAGCCACTTTTTAGAACATATGATGTTTAAGGGGACAACCACAAGAAATAATGAAAAGATAAATGAAGAATTAGAGATGCTTGGAGGCGAATACAATGCCTATACAGATTATGGTTGTACTGTATATAGTGTAACTTGCATCGAGGAAGAACTATTAAATGCAATGAATCTTTTAGGTGATATGATAATGAATTCTGTATTTCCAAAAGAAGAGATTGAAAAGGAAAGAGGGGTAATATTATCAGAGATAAGGGCTTCTAAAGATGATATCGAAGATTTAAGCTTTAAGATAGCTTCAGAAAAAGCTTATGAAAATAGTCCATTAAAATATGATATAAGTGGATCTGAGGAGAATGTTAAAAAGTTTAATAAAAGAGACATAGATAGTTTTTATAGTAGATTTTACGTTCCAAACAATAGTTATATGGTAGTTGTATCTTCTTTGGATCACGAAGATGTTATAAAATGCATTGAAAATATATTTGAAAAGTGGGAACAAAAAGAAGTTGTATTACCTAAAGTAGAGGTAGAGGATAATAATCCTGGTATGTTTGTATCATGTAAAAAAGATCTTGAGCAGAGTACAATAGTTTATTTATATGGGGTAAATTCTATATCAAAAGATATGGAACTACCTTTTAAGATATTGAGTCATAGGTTAGGGGAGAGTGCCAACTCAATTCTCTTTAGAGAACTTAGGGAAAATAGAGGACTTGCATATGATATATATACCCATCTAGATTTAAGCGATAATATAAAGACGTTAGCTATTTATACTGCAGTTGATAAGGAAAATACAGAAGAAACAATAGACATAATAAATACTGCTATAGATAACATAAAAAATGAAGTTGTAAAATTTGATGACAGAACTATGGAATTAATGAAAAAGGTTCATAAAACGGCAGTTCTTTCAACTCTTGAAGATTCAACAGACCTATGCAATTATGCAGTTCACCAGTGCTTAGATGGAGAAAGTATATATGAATTTATAAATGATATGGATGATTTAAATAATATAAATAAGGAAAGTATTTATAAGGTAGCAAGAAAATTTTTAAACAATCCTACTATTCATATATTAAAAGAGGGTAATTAGATCAATGGAAAGTAGAAACGGAAAAATAACATCTATAGAGGTGCAAAAAAGAAATAAAGATAGAGTAAATGTGTTTGTAAACTATGAATTTGCATTTGCATGCAATATGGAACTTGTTTATAAAGAAGGACTCTCAAAAGGCTGTATCATAGATGAAAGAAGATTAAAAGAGATAGTATATAAAGAGGAAAAAATTAAAGCTAAAAGTACAGCTCTGAAAATATTGGAGAGAACCCTGAAAACAGAAAAAGAAGTAAGAGAAAAACTTATAGACAAGGGATATGATGGAAATATAGCAGATGAGACTATAGAGTTTTTGAAAGGGTATAATTTTATAAATGATGAAACATATGCGAAATTATTTGTAAAAGAAAAATTAAAATCTAAAGGAAAAAATAAAATAAGATTTGACCTTCAGCAAAAGGGCATAGATTCAGAGCTTATATCTAAAATCTTTTATGAGATTGATGATGATGTAGAGAATAATATAGCAAAGGAATTGTGTATAAAAAAATACAATATATTAAAGAAAAGTACAGATGATGAAAGAAAGATAAAGGAAAAGTTATTTAGATATCTTGTAAGCAGAGGATATGATTTTTCCTTAAGTAATGGGATAATAAAAGAAACTATTAATGAATTTAAGGAGTATTAGCATGAAATACATGTCTTTTGATATTATAACTGTTGTACTTTACACAGTGTTTTTTGTGCCTTTAATAAAAGCTTTTTTCTTTAAAAAAGGAACAGAAGCTTTAGAAGAAGATATATGGAGTATAGAAAAAAATGTAGCTTTTATAGTAGAGTTTTTTATAGCCTTAATACTGACTAAAAACATTGTAATTTTAAGAAATTTTGGATTTATGGAAAAGTATGTCCCAATTGGATTTACAGACTTTTTAGATGGAAATCCTAGGCTTAGCTATATTTTGATTCTTCCTATACTTTTATGTATAGTTTATTATATAGGTCTGCTCATGATAAAAGTAATAAATTATTTTACATTAAGTCCGTTAGTATCACTTCTTCATAGATTTTACAGTAGAAGAGGAGAGGCTGCAAAACGGATACTTAGCAGCATATTTGCACTTCCTAGAGCATTATGCTATATAATATTAGTTTCTTTTTTCTTGAATTGGTCTACATTATTTGTTTTTAATGAAAAACTCAATACTTATTTGAATGAGTCTAATCTTTATATAGTTATTGTAGACTCTGTTATAAATCCAATAACTAAATCCTCATTTGCTCAAAGCATACCAAATATTTTAAATGATTCTTTCAAAATAGTAGAGATTGATGAGTCTAAAAATAGCAGTGCTCCTAATGTATCTAGTGACTATAAAAACAGAAATGTAATTGTATATTATAATGGTGTCACTTTAGATGAGGGAGTAAAATCTAATAAATATATAAAGGAAGAAGCTTCAAATATAGTAAGTGGAATGAGTAAAGATAAAGAGAAGGCTAAGGCACTATACAACTGGATAGGAAGGAACGTAGATTATGATTATGAGAAGGCAAATCTTATAATGAATGGAAATTACTCAATACCATCAGGGGCTATTTCCACTTATGAAAGCAGAAAGGGAATTTGCTTTGACTATTCAGCACTTTATGTGGCTATGGCAAGAGCCGCTAACCTTAAGGTAAGACTTGTGACTGGTGAAGGATTTAATGGAACAACATGGGTAAGCCATGCATGGAATGAGGTATATATAAAAGAAGATAAGAAATGGATTAACATAGATACAACTTTTTACAATGGAGGGAATTATTTTAACTCCAAAAATTTTAATTTTGATCATAGAGGAACCCAAATAGCAGGAGAATGGTAAAAGGAGCATTTATTTCAATGCTCCTTTTTTTAAGTTCTTAACTATTAAATTCAAAGCTTTTTCACAATCCTTATCATTGTTATCTAAGGCCCAAGATGTATTAAAATAAAGTAAGGCTTTTTGAGTGTCGTTTAACATTGCATAGCAGTAAGCTAGATTAAAAAAATATTTGCTTTCCTGCTTTAAAGAAAGAGCAGATTTTATAAGTTCTAAAGCTTTTTCATATTCTTTAAGTTTTATAAAACACACAGCGGCATTGTAATAAGAACATGCTTCATTTTCTCGACTTTCTATAGATTTTTTATAAAAGTTTATAGCTTTTTTATAATCCTTCACATTATAAAGATCATTTGCTTTTTCAAAATAACTCACTCTAAATCCTCCTAAAGTTAATTTGCTGTACATCATATACTTTAAATTTTTAACTATAAGTGTATAATTTATACATGATAGATATCATAAAATTTTATTAAGCTAATAATTGGATTTTTTATGGAATACATTATATAATATGAGTGTTAAATATAAATATTCAAAAATTTTCTTTAGATTACCTTATATTCCATAATACTAAGTAAAGGGTTATATAAATAGAATTCTTTAATTAAGGGGATGTAAACATGAAAGGCATTTTAAATTTAGGAGTAGACATAGGATCAACTACAGTAAAATTAGTACTAGTAAGCAGAGAGAATAAAGTAGTATACAGTAAATATCAGAGACATTTAGCTGACATAGAAAATACAGTTATATCCTTAATTAAGGATTGTAGCAATGTTTTTGATGGAGGAGTAACAGTAACAATAACAGGATCAGGTGGACTTGGGGTATCTAAAAGACTTAATTTACCGTTTATTCAGGAGGTAATAGCATGCACAGCAGCTATTGAATACATGATTCCAGAAACTGACGTTGCCATAGAACTTGGTGGAGAGGATGCTAAAATAACTTATTTTAAAGGCGGTATAGAACAAAGAATGAATGGAACATGTGCAGGAGGAACTGGAGCATTTATAGATCAAATGTCAGTGCTTCTAGAAACTGATGCATCAGGACTAAATAATTTAGCAAAGAATTATGAAAACATATATCCTATAGCAGCTAGGTGCGGAGTCTTTGCTAAGACAGATATTCAGCCATTGATTAACGAGGGAGCAAGGAAGGAAGATATAGCTGTTTCTATATTTCAAGCAGTTGTAAATCAAACCATAAGTGGACTTGCTTGTGGAAAACCTATAAGAGGAAAAGTAGCCTTCCTAGGGGGGCCTTTATATTTTTTAAGCGAACTTAGGAAGAGATTTAAAGAAACTTTAGAATTAAGAGATGAGGATGTAATCTTTCCTGAAAATTCTCAACTATTTGTAGCAATAGGAGCAGCTATTAAATCTAGAGAAAACAGTCCTATATATATGAAACAACTTTTAGAACTTCTTCTAAACTTAAAAAGTGAGAAGCATTTAATAAGAGGCTTAAAACCGCTCTTTGAAGATAAAGAGGACTATGTGAAATTTAAAGAATATCATAGCAAAGATGTAGCAAAGAAAAAATCATTTGATTTATGCAGTGGAAATGGATTTTTAGGAATAGATGCAGGGTCTACTACAACAAAGGCTGTAGTTATAGATGATGACTGTAATATAGTATACAGCCATTACGAAAATAATAAAGGAAATCCTCTAAATGTAGTTATAAGTATATTAAAAGATATATATAATAAAAAACCTCAGGATTTTAATATAGTTAATTCTGCAGTTACAGGATATGGTGAAAACTTAATAAAGACAGCATTAGGTGTAGATATAGGGGAAATTGAGACAATAGCTCACTATAAAGGAGCTAATTACTTTTTGCCTGGAGTAGATTTTATACTTGATATTGGTGGACAAGATATGAAATGCTTGAAGATAAAAGATGGAGTTATTGATAGTATACTTCTTAATGAAGCGTGTTCATCTGGATGTGGATCATTTATTGAGGGATTTGCAAAATCTTTAGATTTATCTTTAGATAAGTTTGTAGATGAAGCTATAAATTCACAAATACCTATTGATTTAGGTTCAAGATGTACCGTATTTATGAACTCCAAGGTTAAGGAAGCACAGAAAGAAGGTGCAAAAGTAGGTGATATTGCAGCAGGTCTTTGTTATTCTGTGGTAAAAAATGCATTATATAAAGTGATTAGAATTAGACGACCTGAGGAAATGGGAGAAAAAATAGTAGTTCAGGGAGGGACTTTTTATAATGATGCCATATTAAGAGCCTTTGAGCTTATAAGTGGAGTTAAAGCCATAAGGCCAGACATAGCAGGAATAATGGGTGCTTTTGGGGCAGCCATAATATCAAAAGAAAGATATGAAGAAGGATATATATCTACTTTATGTAAAGTAGAAAATTTAGATAAGATACATGCTAAAACAACATTAAGACGATGTGGAGGGTGTACTAATAATTGTCTTCTTACAATAAATGATTTTGGAAATAAGAAGAAATTTATTTCTGGTAATAGATGTGAAAAAGGAGAAGGAAAGAATAACAAAAATAAAGATATACCTAATTTGTATGAATATAAATATGATAGGTTGTTCAGCTATGAGCCATTAAAAGAACAGGAAGCAAAACGAGGCGTTGTTGGAATACCTAGAGCACTGAATTTATATGAAAACTATCCATTTTGGTTCACATTTTTAACAGAGCTTGGCTATAGGGTGGTACTTTCAGATAGAACAAATAAGAAGACCTACGAAAGTGGAATGGAAACAATTCCTTCTGAGTCTGTATGCTATCCGGGAAAGCTTGTTCATGGACACATAATGAATCTGATAAAGAAAAATATAAAGTTTATTTTTTATCCGTGTATTCCTTATGAGAGAAAAGAGGATGAGACGGCAAATAACAGCTATAATTGTCCAATTGTAACTTCTTATCCTGAGGTCATAAAAAATAATATGGATATATTAAAAGAAAATAATATAAAGTTTTTAAATCCTTTTTTAGCACTAAATAATGAGAATAAACTTTGTGACAGACTATACTCAATATTTAAAGAAGAGGGGATATTAAAAAATGAAATAAATACTGCTCTTTTAAAAGCGCTTAAGGAGCAGGAAAATTTCAAAAGAGACATAGAGAAAAAAGGAGAAGAAACTCTAAAATATTTAGATGAAAAAGGCTTAAAAGGCATAGTACTAAGTGGAAGACCTTACCACATAGATCCAGAAGTTAACCACGGAATTGACAGCCTTATAACTTCTTATGGTATTGGGGTACTAACTGAGGACAGCATATGCCATTTACAGAATATTGACAGACCTCTGCGAGTTGTGGATCAATGGACATACCACAACAGGCTTTATAGAGCTGCAACATTTGTATCCACTAGTGAAAATTTAGAGCTTATACAATTAAATTCTTTTGGATGTGGATTAGATGCAGTAACTACAGATGAAGTTAAAAGTATATTAAATAGAAATGGAAAGATATACACAGTAATAAAAATAGATGAAGGAAACAATTTAGGTGCTGTAAGAATAAGACTGAGATCGTTAAAAGCATCTATGGATGAAAGAGAAAAAAATAATTTTAAAATTACTGTAGGGGAAAATCCCAATAAAAGAGTAGTTTTTACAAAAGAAATGAGAAAAAAACATACCATACTATCACCACAAATGTCTCCGATACATTTTCAATTTTTGGAGGAAGCTTTTAAAGCTTGTGATTACAACTTAGTAGTACTTAATAATGTAGATTCTAACATAATTGAGGAAGGATTGAAGTATGTAAATAACGATGCATGTTATCCATCTATAATCGTTGTTGGACAACTTATAAGCGCTTTGAAAAGTGGAAAGTATGATTTAGATAATACATCTGTTATCATAAGTCAAACAGGTGGAGGATGTAGGGCAACTAATTATATAGGATTTTTAAGAAAAGCCCTTAGAGAGTGTAATTTAGAGAAAATACCGGTAATATCATTAAATGCCGTAGGATTAGAAAAAAATCCAGGATTTAAGGTAACGCCAAAACTTTTAAATAAAGCATTAATGTCTATTTGTTATGGTGATGTCCTTATGAGAGTTTTATATAGAGTTAGGCCATATGAAAAAGTGAAAGATTCTGCTAATGAACTATATAAAAAATGGACTGAAAAATGTAAAAAAACTATAAGAGAAGGCGGATATAAAGAATTTAAAGATGATATTTTAAATATAATACGGGAATTTGATACTTTACCAATAGATAATGTTATAAAACCTAGAGTTGGATTGGTTGGAGAAATTCTAGTGAAATTCCATCCTACTGCAAATAATAATGTGGTATCCATAGTAGAGGAAGAAGGTGGAGAAGCCGTAATGCCAGACCTTATGGGGTTCTTCCTATATGTAACTTATGATACTGATTATAAATACAAATATTTATCAGGGAAAAGGTCCACATACCTTTTTAGTAAAATTGGAATAAAAGCATTTAATCTCTATATAGGATTTATAAAGAAAGCTCTTAAAGAAAGCGAAAGATTTTCATATCCAAAGACAATATATGAGCTTGCTGATATGGCTAATAAAGTTGTATCTATAGGAAATCAGACTGGAGAAGGATGGTTCCTTACAGGAGAAATGCTAGAACTTATAGACGATAATGTTAATAATATAATATGTATGCAGCCTTTTGCATGTTTACCTAACCATGTTACTGGAAAGGGTATGATAAAGGCTTTAAAGGAAAAGAATCCTGAAGTTAATATTGTAGCAATAGATTATGATCCAGGTGCCAGTGAAGTAAATCAGCTTAATAGGATTAAACTTATGATGTCAGTGGCATTTAAAAATCTAAACAAACACACGAACAAAGCTGTAGAACGTGATGTGCCAATAGAGAAGAAAATTGGAAGAGGAATCTTCTTAAATTCTTAAAATATCCTTGACATAGACTCTTATAATATTATAATATATGTATAAATTAATAAGTAATTAGCTAAGAAAAAGAGGAGTAGGAATCTGTATCTTTTTAGAGAGAGAAACTCATGGGCTGAAAGGTTTCTTAAAGAGATGATTTTGAAGGTAGCTTTGGAGCTTCTTTGCTGAGAGTGATTGTAGGCAAAGACGGTGTTCTTACCGTTAAATTTTAAGAGCCCATTGTATGATGGGAAAAAAGGTGGTACCGCGAGCTTTCGTCCTTTTAAGGATGAAGGCTCTTTTTATTTTTTTAAAACAAAAGGAGGATACAAATGAGCGAAAATAAGAATATATCAACGACTTATAATCCAAAAGAATTTGAAAAAAGAATTTATGAAACTTGGGAAGAAAAGAAATATTTCACACCAAAAGTAGATAAGAATAAAAAGCCATACACTATAATAATGCCACCTCCAAATATAACAGGACAGCTTCATCTAGGCCATGCTTTAGATAATACTCTTCAAGATATCCTTATAAGGTTCAAGAGAATGGAAGGTTATGAAACTTTATGGCTTCCAGGAGAGGATCATGCAAGTATAGCTACAGAAGTAAAGGTAGAAAATGAGCTTTTAAAACAAGGCTTAAAGAAAAAGGAAATGGGAAGAGAAGCATTCCTAGAAAAAGTATGGGAATGGACAGATGAATACAGAGCTAGAATAAGAGGACAAATAAAGCAGCTTGGATGTTCTGCTGATTTTACTCGTGAAGCATTTACTATGGATGAAAATTTAAATAGAGCAGTAAGACATGTATTTGTTAAATTATACAATGAAGGTCTTATATATCAAGGGCATAGAATTACTAATTGGTGTCCAAAATGCCAAACTGCATTATCTGATGCAGAAATTGAGTATTCAGAACATGAAGGAAACTTCTGGCATATAAAATATCCTGTAATAGATAGTGATGAATATTTAGAGATAGCAACAACAAGACCTGAAACTCTATTAGGTGATACTGCAGTTGCTGTTAACCCAAAAGATGAAAGATACTGCCACTTAGTAGGCAAGAAACTATTACTTCCTCTTGTAAATAGAGAGATACCAATAGTTGCTGATGACTATGTAGATATGGAATTTGGAACAGGTGCTGTTAAAATAACACCAGCTCATGACCCTAATGACTATGAAGTAGGAAAGAGACATAATTTAGATCAAATAAGAGTTATGGATGACAAAGGATATATAAATGAACTTGGTGGAAAGTATAAAGGTCTTGAAAGATATGAAGCTAGACGTGAAATTGTTAAAGATTTAGAAGAACAAGGATTCTTAGTTAAGATAAAACCTCATATTCACAACGTTGGATGTCACGATAGATGCGGAACAGTAGTTGAACCTATAATATCAAAACAATGGTATGTAAAGATGGAATCTTTAGCAAAACCTGCATTAGAAGCAGTAAAAAATAAAGACACAAAATTTGTGCCTGAGAGATTTGAAAAGACATACTTTAACTGGATGGAAAATATTCAAGATTGGTGTATATCAAGACAGCTATGGTGGGGACACAGAATTCCAGTTTGGTATTGTTCTTGTGGAGAAATTATATGTCAAGAAGAAGCTCCAACAGTATGTCCAAAGTGTGGAGAAACTCATTTAGTTCAAGATAATGATGTATTAGATACTTGGTTTAGTTCAGCATTATGGCCATTTTCTACTTTAGGCTGGCCAAACAAAACTGAGGATTTAGAGTACTTCTATCCAACTAATGTTTTAGTTACAGGATATGATATCATATTCTTCTGGGTTGCAAGAATGGTATTTTCAGGTCTTCATAACATGGGAGAAACTCCATTTGAAACAGTATTTATCCACGGAATAGTAAGAGATTCTGAGGGTAGAAAGATGTCTAAGTCTTTAGGAAATGGTATAGACCCATTAGAAGTAATCGATAGCTATGGTGCTGATGCCCTTAGGTTTATGCTAGTTACAGGAAATGCTCCAGGAAATGATATAAGATTCTATCCTGAAAGAGTAGAAGCAGCAAGAAACTTTGCTAATAAGATTTGGAATGCATCAAGATTTATCATGATGAATCTTGACAGAGATCTTATGAATAAATATAAAGACTGCAAAGAATATACACTAGCTGATAAGTGGATACTTTCAAGAATGAATACCGTTATAAAAGAAGTTACAGATAATCTAGATAAATATGAAATAGGAATGGCACTTCAAAAGATTTATGACTTTATGTGGACTGAGCTTTGTGACTGGTATATAGAACTTGTAAAACCTGTATTCTATGGAGATGACGAAAAACAAAAGGGAATAGCATATAATGTGCTTTATACAGTACTCACTTCAGGATTAAAACTTTTACACCCTGTTATGCCATTTATAACAGAAGAGATATTCACTCATCTAGTAATAGATGAAGAATCTATAACAATTTCTGCATGGCCTGAGTATAAAGATGAGTTAAATGATATAGAAGCAGAACATGACATGGATTTAGTTATAGAAGCCATAAAGTCTTTAAGAAACTTAAGAGCAGAAATGAATGTTCCACCATCTAGAAAGGCTAAAGTTATAGCATACTCTAATGAAGAAGGAAAGAAAGCATTTGAAGAAGGAAAACCTTATTTCGAAAAACTTGCATCTGCTTCAGAAGTTGAATTTATAGATACTAAAGAGGGATTGGCTTCAAATGTTGTATCTCTAGTAGTTAAAGGCGGGGAGTTATTCATGCCTCTTTTAGATCTAGTAGATAGAGAAAAAGAGCTTGATAGATTAGCAAAAGAAAAAGATAAACTTTTAAAGGAAATAGATAGAGTTGAAAAGAAACTATCAAATGAAAACTTTACTAAAAAGGCACCAGAAGCTGTTGTAAATGAAGAAAGAGCAAAAGGTGAAAAATACAAAGAAATGCTTAAAGCTGTTGAGGAAAGAATATCAAGCTTAGGTTAGGTGATAGTTTATGAATTATGCTGAATCCATGGAGTATATAAATAAAGCAGGACATTTTGGAAGAAGTTACGGCCTTAAGAGGATTGAACGAATATTAAGTCATTTGGGAAATCCTCATGAAAATATAAAAGCTATTCATATAGCAGGTACAAATGGAAAAGGTTCAACTACAGCCATGATCTCAAGCATTTTAGTTGAAAGTGGATTTAAAGTGGGGATGTATACATCCCCTTATCTAGAAAATTTTGAAGAAAGAATTCAAATAAATAATAAAAATATACCTAAAGATAGGCTTGCACAGGTTATGACAAAGGTTAAGGCTTCTATAGAGAAAGTTGAAAATGAAGGATACGAAGTTCCTAACCAATTTGAAATTATAACTTGTGCTATGTTTAAGTATTTTGATGAAGAAGATATTGATTATGCTGTAATAGAGGTAGGCTTAGGGGGAAGGTTAGATGCCACCAATGTTCTAACTCCACTGATATCTGTTATAGCCTCAATAAGTTATGATCATATGTCGATATTAGGAAACACATTAAATGAGATTGCTTTTGAAAAGTGTGGGATAATAAAACAGGGAGTACCTGTAGTTACTTATAGACAAACTAATGAGGTCTATAATGTTATAAAAGATTCTGCTAAAGCAAAAGGAAGTAAGCTTTTCACTGTGAATAAAGAAGGAAAGTTTATAGATACAATTTCAACTACATCTGTTTATCAAAGAGCGATTTTTGATATTAATGGAGTTGATGAAATAATTGAACTATCTCTTTTAGGCAATTATCAACTTTTGAATTGCAGTCTTGCTCTAAAAACTATAGAAGTTCTAGAAAATATAGAAAAGATTAATATACCTGTTAGCCATAAAAAAGCAGCATTAAAAAATGTAAAATGGCCAGGAAGATTAGAGGTAATGAATTTATCTCCATTAGTAGTTATAGATGGTGCTCATAATATAGATGGAATCACAAAACTCAGTGAAAGCATAAAATCATATTTTAAGTATGAAAGATTGATACTTATAATAGGCATCCTTGTAGATAAGCAGGTTGAAAACATGATAAATGTAATATGTCCTATGGCAGATAGAATTATTGCAGTGGCCCCTCACAATGATAGGGCAGAAAGCTCTCAAAATTTAAGATGCAAGATTGCTGGAGTTAATAAAAATGTATCGGCCGTAGAAAGCTATGATGAAGCTTTTTCTGAAGCTATGAATTATTCTACATCGAAAGATATGATATCAATTTGTGGTTCACTATATATGATAGGTGACATGAGAGGCATAATTACAAGAACATTAAAAAATAGAAAATAACAATAAAGCGGTATAAGACTAAACTAATATTTAGTCTTATACCGCTTTTGATATATGAAAAAATTTTATATGGTATATTCCTCTGTAAAATGAAGAAAATAAATTATAGTGTTACAAATACTAAAGTTATTCTGTTTATGGGAGGAAAATATGGAATTATATAAAAATCTTGAAGAAAACGTACATGAAATAAGAAAATTATTAGATTTAGGGCACAGCTTTGATGTCATAGAAAGGATAATAGATGTACATGACAGCAAGTTTTATATGTACTATTTAGATGGATTCATTAAAGATACAAACTTAGAATATGTGAGAAGGGATCTGTACAATCTAAAACCTGAAGACTTTAAAAAGATAAATACGGCAGATGATTTAATTCAAAAAGGTTTAAGTTCAATAGAATGCAGTACAGAAAAAGATTTTGAAAAAATAGTAACTGGTATTTTGTCAGGACAGACAGCACTATTTGGTGAGAATTGGAATAAGGCTGTAATGCTTGATTTTAGAACATATCCTGCTAGAGGAGTAGAGGAACCTGAAAAAGAAAAAGTTTTGCACGGGTCTCATGATGGCTTTGTAGAAACCATAGTGTTTAATACGGCTCTTATAAGAAGGCGTATAAGAGATCCACATTTAGTATTTGAAATGCACTCCATAGGAAGTATTAGCAGAACTGATTTAGCTGTAGGATATATGACAAACAAAGTACATAAAAAGGCGTTAGAATATATAAATAAAGTTATAGATGAATTAGACATAAAATCTTTAACTTTGGGCGATCAAAGTTTTATAGAAGCTATAAATCATAAATCATGGATGAATCCTTTCCCAAAAGCTAGATATACAGAGAGGCCAGACGTAGCATCGTGTCAAATAATGGAGGGAAGTATAGTTGTTCTTATAGATAATACATCTTCTATATTGATTTTCCCTTCAGGTATATTTGATTTTCTACAATCTGCTGATGATTATTATATGCCTGTATTCACTGGAAATTACTTAAAGATCGTTAGATATTTAGTGCTTTTAGGAAATATATTTATTCCGCCAGTATATGTATTGCTGACAGATAATCCTGAATGGCTTACAGATTATTTAAGCTTTTTACTGCCCAAAGAATCTTACAATATTCCAATATTTCTTCAATTTCTTATTGCTGAACTGGCAATTGATGGCTTAAAATTAGCATCACTAAATACTCCAAGTTCTCTTGGAACATCTTTATCGGTAATAGGTGGATTGATTTTAGGGGATTATACAGTTAAAACGGGCTGGTTTACAGAGCAGACTATACTGTATATGGCAATTGTAGCTTTATCAAGTTTTACGCAGCCAAGTATTGAGTTAAGTTTTGCCTTCAAGTTTTCAAGAATGTTACTGGTGGCATTAACAGGCATATTTGGAACTTGGGGATTTATAATAGGTATTATAATAAATATATCTGTATTAGCATCTACAAAAACAATAATTGGAGAATCATATTTATATCCTTTAATACCTTTTAACTGGAAGGCAATAAAGCATCTTATATTTAGATGGAAAAAAGAATTAAGGACAAAATAAAAGAAGGACTTTTGGTCCTTCTTTTATTTATAGTGATTCTAATGCAATAGCAAGCTGATCAGGGCAAGATGTTTTCTTAGAACCACATTTAATTCCTTTTAATCTATCAATAACTTCATTTATTTCCATTCCTTCAACAAGCTTTGAAATTCCTTGAAGATTACCATTACATCCTCCTTCAAAAGAAACGGATGTTACTCTATTATCAACTACTTCAAAGTTAATATTTCTAGCGCAAACGCCTTGAGTTTTAAATGTTATCATCTATATATCCCCCTTAATGAAATGTTATGCTTTTTAATTATAGAATAGAAGAAAAATAATGTCTATATGTTTTTTTATGTATATAGAGAAATATTTAAATATAAAAACCATATCCGATTATAGGATATGGTTTTTACTAATCACCTATTAAAAGATGAACAATTTTATTGTATATTTCAGCTGAATTAGTTTTCCATTTGGTGCATAGATCCATTGCTTGTTTATTAGAAGCAACACTTAGTTTTAAATCCATAAGTAAAGTTTCATTTTCAAGAGCCTGAAGTGAAACTATAAAACTGCTATCTTCACTTACAGTGTAACTAGCACTAAGTGTAAGCTCCTTCTTTATTTGTTCTAATTTGTTTTTTAAATATTCTTCAATAGATGATATTTTGTTTTCTGGAATCCTATCCTTGAAGAAGGAAAGGACGTTTGATCCTTTTTCTGTTATAGAAAGAAGCTTTTTGTCATTAATATCTTTATAAGTTAAAAACCTAGAAGATATAAGCTCAGATATATATTGCTGAAGTACAAAATAATTTATAAATCCGTTTTCTAAGACTATATCTGTAAGCTGACTATTAGAAATAGGAACTTTTACAGTTTTAATTATAAATAGAACCAGCAGCTTATTTTCAGCTAATTCTGTAGTACTTTCATACATGCGAATCCCACCCTCCAACGTAAAGTGAAAGTATATAACATCATTATATATTCTAATTATATAATATTTATGAAAAAAATATAAGATAAAAGTAAATATATAAAGTAAATAAAAAATGAATAGGTTTATTTTTTTTGAATATATATAAAATATATTAAGATTTAAGATAATAAATCAAGGGAGGAATAGATATTGGGAAGATAAGAAAAAAAATAAACATAATGTTAGCATTGCTAATAGCGACAATAACATTATCTTTAATTAATATGAATCCTTCAATAGGAGTATCAGCAAATAATGATGTACACCCTATATATTCTGTAGATACATCGGAGAAAAAAATTAGTATAACTTTTGATGTCAATTGGGGAACAGATCACACAAAAGAAATATTAGATATTTTGGACAAGTATGATGTAAAAGCAACTTTCTTTGTCATTGGAAAATGGATAAATTATAGTGAAGATAATGCTAAGATTTTATCAGAGATAAAGAGTAGAGGACATGAAATAGGAAATCATTCTAATAGTCATGCTGATTTTACTAAAATCAATAAAGAAAAAATAAAAGAAGAAATCAATTTGACTAATGAAAAAATAAATAAAATAACAGGAGAAGATGTAAAATTATTTAGATTTCCAAGTGGAGCTTATAATAGCAATGCGGTTAATATGGTAAATGAATGTAGAGTTTTTCCTATACAGTGGAGTGCAGACAGCGTAGATTGGAAAGAGAAAGGAGCTGATATAGAATATAATAGAATTATGAAGAAAGCAGAGCCTGGAGCCATACTTCTTTTTCATAACAATGCTAAATATACTCCTGAAAATCTTGAACGATTAATACCTAAACTTCAAGAAGAGGGATATGAATTTGTAAAAGTTTCAGACTTAATCTACAAAGAAAATTTTTACATTAATAGTAATGGAAAACAAATTAAAAAATGACATATTGAAATCTATAGTCAAAATGTATTATAATGGAAGTGTGATAGAATTTATTATATAAATAAAAAAGTAATATTTTTTTATGTTAAAGAATACTTTATTGGTGTAACAAATAAAAACTAAGGGAGAGAGGGGTTAAGATGGAGAATTTACTTTTAAACAACAAAATTTATTTAGAGGGAACTGTATCTTCAGAATTGAAATTTAGTCATGAAATGTATGGGGAGGGATTCTATACTTTTTCTTTAGACGTTATGAGGTTAAGTGATACAAAGGATAGTCTTTGTATTACAGTATCAGAAAGAATAATAACCAATATAGATTTGAGCATAGGTAGAGATGTAATAGTTGATGGACAATTAAGATCATATAATAAATTTGTTGATGGGTCTAATAGACTTATACTTACTGTTTTTGCAAGAAATATTGAGCCTTGTGAAGAAAGAAGCAAAAATCCAAATGAAATTTTCTTAGATGGATATATATGCAAAGCTCCAGTATATAGAACAACACCATTTGGAAGGGAAATAGCAGATGTTCTTTTGGCTGTAAACAGAGCCTACAATAAATCTGACTACATACCAACCATAGCTTGGGGTAGAAATTCAAGATTCTGTCAAACCTTAGAAGTTGGTGAAAATATAAGAGTATGGGGAAGATTACAAAGCAGAGAGTATCAAAAGAAAGTTGGAGAAAATGAAACGGTTAAGAAGGTAGCATATGAAGTTTCAATTTCTAAAATGGAAAGAGTTAATAAAGAAGGCACCTCTTCTTCAGAAGAACAGGGTGCTGTATAAAAATAAGGGGTATGGATTTTAATCCATACCTTATTTTCTTAAATCATCAACAAGTTGAGTTTTATCTTTAGTTTTATCGTCAACAGATTTTATTATTTTAGCAGGGGTACCAGCTACAACAACTCCGTTAGGCACATCTTCTACTACAACAGAACCTGCAGCTACAACAGAGCCTTTTCCAACTCTTACTCCTTCAAGGATTACAGCATTTGCACCAATTAGAACATCATCTTCAATTATACAAGGAGTTTTGCTTGGTGGTTCAAGCACTCCAGCGACTACAGCACCTGCGCCTAGATGCACTCTTTTTCCTAATTGGCCTCTAGCGCCTACTACAGCATTCATATCTACCATAGTTCCTTCGCCAATTTCGGCACCTATGTTTATGACAGCTCCCATCATTATAACAGCATTTTTACCTATAGATACTTTGTCTCTTATGATTGAACCTGGCTCTATTCTTGCTTCAATATTTAATATATCTAATAGAGGAATAGCTGAGTTTCTACGATCATTTTCAAGTCTGAAGTTTTGAATTTTATCTTTATTATTTAATAATAAAGAAGAAACATCCTGGCTCTCTCCAAATAGAACTCCAAATTTATCATTGCCGTAAAAATCTACATCATCCATATTTATATCAGCTAAATTTCCTTTTATATAAACTTTAACTGGAGTAGATTTTTCTGATTCTTTTATAAAACGTGCGATTTCATAAGGGTCTGTAAAATTATAATTCATATTTATCAATCCTTTCAAAAGTGTACATATTACGACATATTACCTATTATAATAAATTTCAAGATCTATTAAAAGGGAGTATTTTAAAAAAATTTTATTAAATTAGAACGAATTTAAAAACATAAGGTTTACTTAATATTTATATTATAAGCCTACTGTGATAAAATATAATAAATATTTTTAAGTAGTGGTTAGGAGAGGTTATATGAATGATAAAGTGAAAAAAATAGAAACTTCAGGTATAAGAAAATTTCATAATAAGGTTTCTGAAGTACCAGGTGCAATATCCTTAACTTTGGGTCAGCCTGACTTTAAAACTCCAAATGCTATAAATGAAGCTATGATAAAGGCTATAAACGAAAATAAGAATGGATATACTTCCAATGAAGGAATTGAACCTCTTAGAGAAGAAATTTCAAATTATTTAAAGAGTAAAAAAATAGACTTTAATAAAGATGAGATATGTATAACTGCTGGTGGGAGCGAAGCTTTGTATGTTACATTTCAAGGTCTTTTCAATATCGGTGATAAGATTTTAATCCCTAATCCTGCATTTCCGGCTTATAAAGCTATAGCAGATATATTGGGCTTAGAGGTTATAGAATACGACTTAAACGAAGAGTTCATGATAGATATAAACAAATTGAAGGAATTGATAAAGACAAATGATATAAAAGGCTTAATGCTGTCTTATCCTTCGAACCCTACTGGAGCTATACTTAATGAAAAACTTAAAGAAGATTTGTATGAAATCTTAAAAGCTGAGGATATCTATATAATAAGTGACGAGATTTATGCTGAATTAATTTATGAAAATGAATATTTGTCATTAGCTCAATATGAAGATATGCTAGAAAAAATCATATATATAAGTGGATTTTCAAAAATGTTCGCTATGACAGGTCTAAGGCTTGGATATGTTTGTGCTAAGAAAAACATACTAGACTCTATTTCAAAGGTTCATCAATATAATGTATCCTGTGCACCATCAATAGTTCAATGGGGAGCTTTAGAGGGACTTAAGAGTTCAATGGATGATGTTAAGATTATGAGAGAAAGCTTTAAAGAAAGAAGAAACTATTGTTACAATAGGCTTAAAGCGATGGGATTCAGCTGCAGTTTGCCTTCAGGAGCTTTTTACATCTTTCCATCCATAGAAAAGTTTAACCTTTCCAGCGAAGAATTCTGCACTGATTTATTAAATAAAGAAAAAATTGCTTGTGTTCCTGGAAGTGCTTTTGGAAGTAGAGGAGATAATAATATAAGAATCTCATATTGCTATAGCATGAAAGAACTTGAAATGGCGTTAGATGGAATTGAAAGATGGATAGAAGATAAGAAATAGAAATATAAGGGAGCTTAAGCTCCCTTATATTTTTTAGATGTTATTTAAGTTTATCATGTCATCCATGTTGTATAGTCCGATTTTTTTATCCTTCATAAATACAGCAGCTTTTAAGGCTCCTTGAGCAAAAACCTCTCTAGAAATAGCCTTATGATTGAACTCTAAAACTTCACCGGCACCAGCAAAAATTACCTCGTGATCTCCAACTATATTTCCGCCACGTATAGCATGAATACCTATTTCTCCTTTAGAACGCTTAGAAGACCCCTCTCTTCCATATATATATGGAGGTTCGCTTTCCAAAGAATCCTTTATCACATCAGCAAGAAGAATTGCAGTTCCACTAGGGGCATCTACTTTTTGGTTATGATGTTTTTCTACTATCTCTATATCAAAATCATTATAAAGGTAAGGTGATACCTTCTTTAAGACAGCACTTAATACATTTATCCCTATGCTCATATTGGCAGATCTAAATATAGGAATTTCTTTTGCAGATTCATTTATAAATTTTAGTTGTTCTTCTGAAAATCCGGTACTGCACACTATAAGTGAAGAATTATTTCCTTTGCAGTAATCAACTAAGTCATATATGGCGTCAGCACGTGAAAAATCAATTATTACATCTACAGGAACTGTGCAATCTTTAATAGATTGAAATACTGGATAATTATCAAGTTGATCTCCAGATTTGTCTACTCCTGCAACTATTTCAATATCAGAAAAACTTTTGACTGAGGAAGTTACTACTTTTCCCATTTTTCCATTACAACCATTTAATAAAACTTTTATCATTTTAATCCTCCTATAATAAGTTTAGTTTTTGAAGCTCATTTTTTAGTACATTTAAATTATCATTACTCATATCACAAAGAGGAAGTCTTAAATTTCCTACCTTCATATCAAGAAGATTTAAAGCAGTTTTTACTGGAATAGGATTAGTTTCAATAAATAAAGCTTCGCATAAAGGAAGAAGCTTTATTTGAAGATCTAAAGATTCTTTAGTTTTTCCTTCTAAATATAAAGAAACTATATCATGAGTTTCTTTAGGGCATACATTTGCAAGAACAGAAATTACACCGATTCCTCCTACGGATAATATAGGAACGATTTGATCATCATTTCCTGAATAAATATCTATTTTATCATTGCAAAGAGCTTTCATCTTAAGGATTTGAGATAAATCACCAGAAGCTTCTTTTATTGCTTTTATATTTGAAAGCTTACATAACTCAACAAGGGTTTTGGGAGCAATGTTCATACCTGTTCTAGCGGGAACATTATAAAGTATTATAGGGATATTTACAGCGTCATTTATTGCTTTGAAATGTGCGATAAGACCTTTTTGAGTTGTTTTGTTATAGTATGGAGTTATTACAAGCAAAGCATCAACTCCAATACTTTCAGCCCATATGCTCATCTCTATAGAAGCTTTAGTATTATTACTTCCAGTACCAGCGATTACGGGTATTCTCTTATTTACCTTTTTAACTGTATACTCTATAGTCTCTTTTCTTTCGGCTTCACTCATAGTAGAAGCTTCTCCTGTAGTTCCGCATATTATTATAGCGTCAGTTTTATTTTCAATGTGCCATTCTAATAGCTCATCAAGTTTATCAAAGTCTACACCGAACTCATTAAATGGAGTTATAAGTGCTACACCAGATCCTTTAAATATTGACATAAGAATACCTCCTAAAGTTTTTATTATATTATATATTTTATATTATTATATAATTCATGGAGATAAAAATATATATGTAAATACAAAATATTCTTATTGAAGTGAATAAATTTTACTTGAAAGCTAAAACTATTAAAAACTTAATTTTTAAATCAGGGGGCGTAATTTATGGGAAAGACTCCATTAAAAAAGGTTATAAAAGCAAAGATAAAATCAAATAAAGAACTCACACCTGATGAGGTTTTGAGGGAAAAATTAAAATACGAAATAGCTGGAGAACTGGGACTTAGTGAAAAGGTAGATGAACTTGGATGGGGAGGTCTTACAGCAGAAGAAACAGGGCGTATAGGTGGACTTATGACTAAGAGAAAGAAAGCACTTCATCTTCCAAGCAATAATGAAATTTTAAAGAATATGGGCAAGCGCAGTTGACGTGAAAGCTAAAAGTATATAAGATAAATTAGTAGAATAAAGAGTTTTGTTTGATGGATAATAAAGGGGGATAAGATGGATAGTTACAAAAGGTTATCCAAGATATATGATACTCTCATATATGAAGATATAGATTATGCTAAAATTAGCAATAAAATAATAAGCTTATGTAAGGAATTTGATATAGATTATAACAATTATTTAGATTTGGCCTGTGGCACAGGAACTTTGTCTGCTAAAATAGGTAAGGCATTCAAAAAATCTTTTTTAGTTGATATGTCTGAGGATATGCTTATGGAAGCCTATGAAAAGTTAAAGATCAATAGAATAAATGCTACAATAATATGTCAGGATATGAGTGAACTGAATATAAATAGCAAATTTAATTTAATTACATGTTCTTTAGATTCAACTAATTATATTGTAGATGAAGAAAATCTTAAAAATTATTTTAAAGGAGTTTCTTCTCTTTTAGAAACTGACGGAATCTTTATATTTGATATAAATTCTTATTATAAGCTTAGCGAGATATTAGGTAATAATACATATAGTTATGATGAAGAAGATATATTTTATTCTTGGGATAATTACTTTGAAGAGGAAACTTTATATATGAACTTAGTTTTCTTTGTTAAGAGTGGAAATCTATACGAAAGATTTGATGAGGAACATATAGAGAAAGCCTATAAGACAGAGTATCTAGATAAGGTGCTTAATGAATGCGGTCTTCAAGTTATTAAAAAAGTTGATAATTATGGAGAAGAGGATATAACAGATTTAACAGAAAGAATAACTTATGTAGTTAAGAAAAAGTAGGGAGGAATTAAAGTGAAAGATATACTTATTAAAGCAACTGCCTTAGAGGGAATGGTAAGAATAATTGGAGTTAGCAGTACAAATCTTGTGAATATAGGAGCAAAAAAGCACAACTGTAGTCCTACTGCGAGTGCAGCACTTGGACGTTCATTAACTGCTGGGGCTATTTTGGGCTCAATGCTTAAAGGTTCAAAAGATACTGTTACTCTTCAAATTAATGGAGGGGGCGAAGCAAAGGGAGTAGTAGTAACTGCATATAGTGATGGAAGAGTTAAAGGGTATATAGGTAATCCTAATGTTGACCTTCCTTTAAACGATAAAGGTAAACTAGATGTAGGAGGAGCCATAGGAAAAAATGGATCTCTATATGTAATTAGAGACATGGGACTTAAAGAACCATATGTAGGACAAGTACCTATATTTACTGGTGAAATAGCAGAAGACTTAGCCTATTATTTTACTGTATCTGAGCAGACACCATCAGCAGTAGCATTAGGAGTCTTGGTTGATAAAGATTTATCCATTAAAGCGTCAGGAGGATTTGTTATTCAAATGCTTCCAGGAGCGGATGAACTTTTGGCAGATACTATAATGTATAGACTTGAAGAAATACCATCCGTTACTGAAATGATGGTAAAGGGAATGAATATAAAAGATATTTTAGAATATATATTTGAAGATATGGATTTAAAGATATTAGAGGAAGATGAACCTTTTTATCAATGTGACTGTTCAAAGGAAAAAGTTGAAAAAGCTCTTATCAGCATAGGTGAAAAAGATTTACAAGAATTATATGATGATAATAAGAGTGAAGAACTTGTATGCAATTTCTGTAATGAAAAGTATATTTTTACCCATGAAGATATAGGAAATATATTAAAATCAAAACAAAATAGTAAAAATAATATTGACAATGAATAAAATGCATTATATAATTTAAAAGGAAGTGGCCTAGTGGCTCAGTTGGTTAGAGTGCCGGCCTGTCACGCCGGAGGTCGAGGGTTCGAGTCCCTTCTAGGTCGCCACTTTTGGCTGGATAGCTCAGTCGGTAGAGCAGAGGACTGAAAATCCTCGTGTCCCTGGTTCGATTCCTGGTCCAGCCACCAGTTTTATGCGGGAGTGGCTCAGTGGTAGAGCGTCACCTTGCCAAGGTGAACGTCGCGAGTTCGAATCTCGTCTTCCGCTCCAAAAGCATCGATTATATCGATGCTTTTTTATATTCTATTAAAAAATAAATCCTCAATATAAATCATAGATTGAAAAGCTTAATTTATATTGAGATTTTATGAATAAATTTTAATATGAGAAAAATAGAAATTAGTATAAAAAATAGGTTATAATCCCCGCCGTAAAATTTTACGACGGGGATTATAAAGTTTAAAATATAGATAATATACTTCCTCTGTCAATTAAAGGTCCTTTTCGAAGATACAATGGATTCACATTATGCTTTTTTAAAAAACTTAATACTTCTTTTCCATATTTATAGTAAGAAAGATCTCCCAAAAAAGCTAAGGTAGATTTGTCTATGAGACCGCAAGTGCCTCCGATAAAGCCGTAATCAAGTCCTGGCAGAAGTATATCTCCAGGTGGAAGCAATAAAACATCTATATTAGTAGAAGATAGAGCGTTTTTTATTGAAATATCACTGGTAATAATAGCATTATCACTTACAATGGCAGCTGAACACTTAGTATAACCTTGATTTGTATTTATTAATTTTTTTGATTTTACAAGATTTAAAAGATTTTTATCTGTACAATTTAACTTGTGTATAAAATAATCGTTTAAATTTAAAGCGTTAAGTATTATATCATATGGATAATTCTTTTGAAGATATTCCGAAGATCTAAATACATTAATATTTAAAATTTTTAAATCACATATTAAATTTTCGGGAAAATCCCTATGAACAATTATGGTGTTTTTATCAATTATATGCAACTGTATATCTGGATGACAACTTATAGCTTCATATAAATTTTTGGCTTTTGGACAATAAATAAGATGTATCTTTCTTTTTTTTAATTCGTTTAATTCTTCAAGTTCAATTCTAGAGTCTACAAAAGATATAGTCAAAACAGACACTCCTTTCTCTATTAATTTTATAATTATAAGTTTTATTTATCAAGGTATTAGATGGAAAGTAGCTATGTGTTGTCGAGAATTGTTATTATTTTTTTGTATATCCATCTCATTAAAACACATACTATGATTAAGAAGGGAGTGAGAAAAAATGCTTCTTCTAAAGATCATATACGAAGGGGACTCTATAATTGTAGATGAGTTGCAAGAGCTTAAAGGTTATTACAAAGACAAGAATATAGTGTTAGGGATATGTGAAAGCATAGATGAAAATACTCACTTCATAAAAATACTTTGTGATGATGATGTATACAACGAAAAATTAAAATCTGCTATCCAATTAAGGGTAAGCACTATTTTATATAAAATAGTAGTAAGTATATTTAAAGACAAAGAATTATATGAAATTTTGACAGATAGCTATTTCTTTCTAAGAAGTGACGAAATTCCTGAATTGAGTGACAAAATTATAAAAGGGTTAAACGGGGATGAAAATATAAAGGATGAAACCTCTATATATTGTTTAAATAGACAGAATAACATAATAGAGAAGATTAAAGAATGTATAGAAGAAAAAGATGAGATAAATGTAGAAGGATTTATAAGATTTAGAATGAAAGAACTTTTAGGAGATTTTCAAAGTATAGTAGATAAGATTGTGGAGACTTATCTAGTTGAAAAAGAATACAATGAATTTGTGAAACTATTAAAATATTTTGTTGAAGTTCAAGAAAGCAAAATAGATGAACTTCATATAATAATTGACTCAAGTGGTTCTTACCATCTTGAAAATAGAGAAGGAAAAGATATAATGGATGAGTTTGTAAATGAATTATTAGATTGCAAAATGGGATCTACAATAAATGTGGAGGATATGATAATAAGTGGACTTATAACTAATGCTCCACAAAAGATAATAATTCATGGAGCTGAGAACTCATCTAATAAAGAATTAATTGAAACTATAAAAAATGTTTTTTTAGATAGAGTTATAATCTGCAGTGGATGCAGTAGATGTGTAAAAACTAAAATAAAAATATAATATAGTATTGACAGTAAAAAATTGAAGTGTTATAATTATTTTTGTCAAGTAGAGACTATCGTTTCTCACCTTACGGCGTGCTTAGTAAGGTACCTAGCTTTAAAGATTAATTTTGTTAGGATAATGAGGGCGGTATTATACCGCCCTTTTTATATATGTAAAACATTAATTTTATATATTATGCGGAGGTGAAAAAATATTAATAATAAAGGTTATACCATTAATGATGATATAAGAGAAAGAGAAGTTAGAGTTATAGCCAATGACAATGAACAATTAGGCGTTTTACCAACTAAAGAAGCTTTAAGATTGGCAGAAGAAAAAGAGCTTGATCTAGTAATGATATCTCCAGGTGCAAAGCCACCAGTTTGCAAAATCATGGATTATGGAAAATTCATATATGAGCAATCTAAGAGAGAAAAAGAAGCAAGAAAAAAGCAGAAAGTTGTAAGCATTAAGGAAATAAGATTTAGTCCAACTATAGAAGAACACGACGTTGCTATAAAGGCTAATAATGCTAAGAAATTCTTGCAAGATGGAGATAAAGTTAAAGTAACAGTGAGATTTAGAGGTAGAGAAGCCGATTATTCACATGTTGGAATAAAAATTCTAGATAATTTTGTTTCAAAGTTAGATGGAGCTGGAGTGGTTGAAAAGTCAGCTAAATTAGAAGGAAGAAATATGATACTAATTTTAGCTCCAAAGAAATAACAGAGCTTGGGAGGAGGATTTTAATTATGCCAAAAATGAAAACTCATAGAGGTGCAGCAAAAAGATTTAAGAAAACAGGAACAGGAAAGTTAAAGAGAGCAAAGGCTTTTAAGAGCCACATCTTAACTAAGAAGACTTCTAAGAGAAAGAGAAATCTTAGAAAGACTGGATATGTTTCAGTATCACAAGAAAAAGTATACAAGAAGTTATTACCATATATTTAAGAGTAATACTAAAATAGGAGGTTAACGAAATGGCAAGAGTTAAGAGAGCGTTGAATGCACGTAAGAATCATAAAAAGGTTTTAAAACTTGCAAAAGGATACTATGGTGGAAAAAGCAAGTTATTCAAGACTGCTAATGAAAGTGTTATAAGAGCGTTAAGAAATGCTTATGTAGGAAGAAAGTTAAAGAAGAGAGATTTCAGAAAGCTTTGGATAGCAAGAATAAATGCTGGTGCAAGAATGAATGGATTATCTTATTCAAAGTTCATGAATGGAATAAAATTAGCTGGAATAGATATGAATAGAAAGATGTTATCTGAGATAGCTATAAATGATCCAAAAGCATTTACAGAATTAGTTGAAATCGCAAAAAAGCAAATAGAAGCTTAATATAAGAAAATGCGGCTTATGTCGCATTTTTTGCATTAGTACGGATAATATAATGTATACTATATTAAGTTATAAAAATTATCACTAAATTTATGGGGTGATTATAATGCAAGTGAGGTTAAATAAAAAATTTAAACTTAATGCAGTTCAGGTATTGGTAATTGGATTTGCAATAGTAATCTTAACTGGAGCATTATTACTTACATTACCAATTTCATCAGCTGATGGAACGCCTACAAGTTTTATAGACAGTTTGTTTACTTCAACATCAGCTACATGCATTACTGGATTGATAACTTTAGATACTGCTACGCATTGGAGCACTTTTGGAAAAGTTGTTATAATAACGCTTATCCAAGTAGGTGGGTTAGGCTTCATGGCTTTTACAACTTTGTTTGCCTTGATTTTAGGAAAAAAAATTACTCTAAAACAAAGACTTATAATGCAGGAAGCTATGAATACTTTCAGTATTCAAGGTTTAGTAAGTATGATGAGATATATACTCATTTTCACATTTTCAGTTGAATTTATAGGAGCAATGCTTTTATCCACCCAGTTTATACCTATGTTTGGAGTGAGTAAAGGAATAGCATTTAGCTTTTTTCATTCAATATCAGCATTTTGTAATGCTGGATTTGACTTAATGGGGAATTTTTCTAGTTTGACTGGAGTGTATGATAATTCTGTTATAATTTTAACTATAGGTTCTCTTATAATTGTAGGTGGTATAGGTTTTTCAGTATGGGTAGATATCTATAAAAATAAAGACCTTAAAAAATTATCACTACATTCAAAGTTAGTTCTCTCTATGACTGCTATTTTAATAGTAGGAGGAGCTATTTTAATGTTTATTTTTGAGTTTAACAATCCTAACACTATGGGGCCTATGGGAGCTAAAGATAAGATACTATCATCTGTGTTTGCAGCTGTAACTCCAAGAACCGCAGGATTTAACTCTATTTCTACTTCTGATATGACTTTGGCTGGAAGAAGTTTAACTATAATTCTTATGTTTGTTGGAGCATCACCAGGATCAACCGGGGGTGGAATTAAAACATCTACAGCAGGCATATTGCTTATGACTGTTATTTGTGTTATAAGAGGAAGAGAAGATACTGAAATCTTTAAAAAGAGAATAAATAAAGATTTAGTATACAAAGCTTTTACTATAGTTACATTGAGCCTTGGAATAGTAATAGGTGTCACTATGATATTATCTATAACTGAAGTTGGAGCCTCTTTGGAATATTTAATATATGAGGTTGTATCAGCTTTTGGTACTGTTGGATTAACTTTAGGCTTAACACCTAATCTTACAACAATAGGAAAAGTTATGGTAGCATTAACTATGTATTGTGGAAGAGTTGGACCTATGACTTTGTTTTTAGCTTTGACAAATAGAAAGAAAAATAAGGGAATAAGGTACCCTGAAGATAAAATATTAGTGGGATAGGAGTGCTTAGTTATGAATAATAAGCAATTTGTTGTTATTGGATTAGGTAGATTTGGGTCATCTGTAGCAAAGACACTTTATGAATCAGGTCATGATGTTTTGGCAATAGATAAGGATGAAGATCTTGTTCAAGAGATTTCTGATAGTGTTACTCATGCTGTGCAAATGGATGCTACTGATGAAAATGCTTTAAGAACATTAGGAATAAGAAATTTTGATGTAGCTGTTATTACTATAGGTTCTAGCATTCAAGCAAGTGTTATGGTTACTCTTATAGTAAAAGAACTTGGAGTAAAGCATATAATTGCAAAGGGAAATAGTGAAATACATGCAAAAGTATTATACAAGATAGGGGCAGATAGAGTAGTTCTTCCTGAAAAGGATATGGGGGTAAGAGTTGCTCACAACTTAGTATCTTCTAATATATTAGACTATATAGAACTTTCACCTGATTATAGCATAATAGAAATAGAGGTTCCCAATACTTGGGTAGGCAAGACTTTAAGAGAACTAAAAGTAAGAGCGACTTTTGGCATAAATATAATGGCAATAAGGAAAGCTGATGATGTGGTAAATATATCACCTAATGCAGATGATGTAATAGAAGAATCGGATATATTAATAGCTATAGGTGCAAGTGATGAATTAAGCAAGCTTGAAAATATGATATCTAGATAGAGGTGGACCTTTGTTTAAAGAAATTCAAAGCAAAGATAACGGATTGATAAAAAGTATAAAGAAATATAAAGAAAAAAAATATAGAAACAATGATGGTAAGTTTATAGTTGAAGGATGGAAACTTATAGAGGAAGCTGTAAGAGCTAATTGGAAAGTAGAGTGTGTTTTTTTTGATGAAAGAGAAAATGAAAAAGCAGAAATTTTAAAAAATATTTTTGGAACTAAGGTAGAAATACTAAAAGTATCAAAAGATATAATTAAAATTCTTTCATCAACTGAGCATCCTCAAGGCATTTTAGCTGTAGTTGAAAAGAAAGCTCCTAAAGCTGATATTAATGACGGTTTTTATATCCTTATAGACAAGGTACAAGATCCTGGTAATATGGGAACAATTATAAGATCGGCCCACGGTAGTGGTGCAAGTGGTATAATATTAACTAAAGGAACTGTTGACATATACAATGATAAAGTCTTAAGAAGTACTATGGGATCTATATTTCATATACCTATATTTGAAGATGCAGAAAATATAATAGATGTTCTAAAAAATAAAAATTATAGGTTTGTGGTGAGTTCTCTTCAAACGGATAAGAACTTTTATGATGAGAATCTTAAGGGAAACATAGTTATATGTGTAGGAAACGAAGGTAATGGAGTCAGTGAAGATATTTATAAGTTAGCTGACATAAAAGTCAAGATTCCAATGCCAGGAGGAGCAGAATCATTGAATGTTTCGGTAGCTTCATCTATAATGATGTTTGAGATAGTAAGGCAAAATTTATCATAGCTATTGAATTTTTATATAAACCTATGTATAATGTCTTTAAATGAATAATTATAACAACAGTGATGAAGAGAGTAGATAAATTTGTCTTTTTCAGGGAGAAAAAATCATAGACTGAAAATTTTTTCATAAGATATTTTATTGAAGTTCACTTCGGAGTTCTAAGAATGAAATTAATAGTAGTTCTTAGCGGTTTATACCGTTATTTATATCTAGAGAGAATTTTGTGAAATTAACTAGGGTGGTACCGCGGAGTAAGTTCGTCCCTTTATGGGATGGACTTTTTTTATTTGCAAAAAGTTTCACTTTACAGTATGAAAGGAGTAGTAAAAATGAAACAACAATTAGAAAATATAAAAATCAATGCGCTAAAAGCCGTTGAAGAAGTAAAAAACAGCAGTGAATTAGAAAATATTAGAGTTAAATATTTAGGAAAAAAAGGCGAATTAACTGCAATATTAAGAGGTATGGGTGCTTTATCAAAGGAAGAAAGACCTGTTATAGGTAAAGTGGCAAATGATGTAAGAGAAGCTATTGAATCATCTATTGAAAAAAGCCTATCTGATATAAAAAATAAAGAAAAGGCATTTAAACTTCAAAATGAAATAATAGATATTTCTCTTCCAGGAAAGAAGCCGTTAGTAGGTAAGAGACATCCATTAGAAATTACTTTAAATAGAATGAAAGAAATATTTATAGAAATGGGATTCTCTATTGAAGAGGGACCAGAGGTTGAACTTGATCATTATAACTTTGAAGCTTTAAATATCCCTAAAAACCACCCAGCTAGAAGTGAACAAGATACTTTCTATATAAACGATGATGTAGTTTTAAGAACTCAAACTTCTCCAGTACAGGCAAGAGTTATGGAAAAACAGACTCCACCTATAAAGATGATATCACCAGGAAAAGTTTATAGAAGTGACGATCTTGATGCTACACACTCTCCTATATTTTATCAAATGGAAGGTCTTGTAATAGACAAAGGTGTAACTTTTGCTGATCTTAAAGGTACTTTAGAATTATTTGCTAAAAAAATGTTTGGAGATCATGTTAAGACTAAATTCAGACCTCATCACTTCCCATTTACAGAGCCTTCTGCAGAAATGGATGCTACATGTTTTGTGTGTAATGGTGAAGGATGCAGAGTATGTAAAGGAAGCGGATGGATAGAATTTATAGGTTGTGGAATGGTACACCCACAGGTACTTAGAAATTGTGGAATTGATCCAGAAGTATACTCAGGATTTGCATTTGGTTTCGGAGTTGATAGAATAACAATGCTAAATTATGAAATAGATGATATAAGACAATTATATGAAAGTGATATGAGATTTTTAAATCAATTCTAGGAGGTAAAGAGATATGAAAATACCAGTTCAATGGTTGAAAGACTATGTAGATATTAATATAGATTCAAAAGAATTAGCAGATAGACTTACTCTTTCTGGCTCTAACATGGAAGAAATAATAACTTCAGGAGATGATATACAAAATGTTGTTACTGGAAGACTAGAAAGTATTGAGCAGCACCCAGATGCTGATAAGCTTGTTATATGTCAGCTTAATGTAGGAAAAGAAGAAAAAGTTCAAATAGTTACCGGTGCAAACAACATGAAGGTAAATGATGTGGTACCAGTAGCATTACATGGTGCTATACTTCCAAACGGATTAAAAATAAAAAAAGGTAAATTAAGAGGAATAGTTTCTAATGGAATGATGTGTTCTGAAGAAGAACTTGGAATAGCTACAGAAGAAGTTCATGGACTTATGATATTACCTAAGGATACTCCTTTAGGAAAGGATATAAAAGAAGTTTTAGGCTTAAACAAATCTACTATAGACTTTGATATCACATCAAATAGACCAGATTGTCTATGCATGGTGGGTATGGCAAGAGAAACTGCAGCTACATTAGGAACTGCTTATAGAATGCCTAAAATGACTTTTACTGCTAAAACTGAAGAAAATATAAATGATTTATTAAAAGTAGAAGTTAAAGACGAGCTTTGTAAGAGATATATGGCAAGAGGAGTTAAAAATGTAAAAGTAGCTCCATCGCCAGCTTGGATGCAAGAAAGACTTTTAGATGCAGGAGTTCGTCCAATAAATAATATAGTAGATATAACTAACTTTGTAATGCTTGAACTAGGTCAGCCTATGCATGCTTTTGACAAAAGAGAAATAAGTTCTAACACTATAATTGTTGACAGAGCTAAAGATGGTGAAAAGTTCACCACTTTGGATGAAGTTGAAAGAGTATTAGACAGCGAAATCTTGACTATAAGAGATGGAGAAAAAGCTATTGCTTTAGCTGGACTAATGGGTGGATTAAACTCAGAAATTCAAGAAGATACAACAGAAGTTATTTTTGAAAGTGCCAATTTTGAAGGTGTTAACATAAGAGTAAATTCTAAGAGATTAGGAATTAGAACTGAGTCTTCAGCAAGATTTGAAAAAGAAATAGATCCTAATTTAGCTGCTCTAGCTATAGATAGAGCTTGTGCTTTAGTTGAAGAGCTAAATGTAGGAGAAGTTCTAAATGGAACTATAGATATCTACAATGATAAAAAAGAAGAAGGACATATGGAAGTAGACTCTAAATGGGTAAATAAGTTCTTAGGAACTAATATATCTGCAGATGATATGAAAGTCTATTTAGATAGATTAGATTTAAAAACAGTTGTAGATAATGATACTTTAAAAATAACTATACCTACTTTTAGAATAGATATAGCTATAAAAGAAGATATAGCAGAAGAAATAGCAAGAATATACGGATATGATAATATACCTACTACAATATCTACTGCTATAGGAATAAGAGATGGAAAAAACCAAAAACAAAAGTTAGAAGATAAAGTTATAGAAGCTCTTTTAGGACTTGGAATTAACCAATCAATAAGCTATTCATTTGTAAGTCCAAAAGTATTTGATAAATTAAATATTCCATCAGACAGCTCTTTAAGAAATGTTGTAACTATAAAAAATCCATTAGGAGAAGATTACAGCATAATGAGAACTACGACAATAGGTTCTATGATGGAAAACTTGGCAAGAAACTATTCAAGAAGTAATGACATGGCAAGACTTTTTGAAATAGGTAAAGTATATATTCCAAGAGAAGGTAAAAAACTTCCCGATGAAATAAATACTTTGACTATTGGTATGTATGGTAATGTTGATTACTTAGATATAAAAGGTGTTGTAGAAAGAGTAATTGAAATTTTAGGAGTAGAAAATTCTCTATACTCAAGACAACAAGAATTTGTTACTTATCATCCAGGAAAGACAGCAGATTTATATATAAAAAATACTCATGCAGGAATTTTAGGAGAAATACATCCAGAAGTATCTGAAAAATATGAAGTAGATGTTCCTTGTTATATTGCTGAACTTAATCTAGATGTATTATTCGAAAGAGCTGTTCTAAAGAAATCAGCAAAACCTCTTCCTAAATTCCCAGCTGTAACTAGAGATATTGCTGTATTAGTTGATGATGAAGTGTTAGTTCAAACAATAGAAAATACAATAAGAAAACAAGGTGGAAGATTGGTTGAAAATGTAAACCTATTTGACGTATATAAAGGAAAGCAGGTTCCAGCAGGTAAAAAGAGTGTTGCATATGCTATAGTTTATAGAGATGATGCTAAAACACTAACAGATAAAGATGTAAATAAGGTTCATGATAAAATTTTAAGAGCTTTAGAGCATACTCTTGGAGCAGAGTTAAGATAATCTCTTTTAATATTCGTGTTTCATAAGTAGAAAATATATGCTAAAATATAATTAACTTTAGCATATATTTTTCTAAATTAGGATATTAAGAGGGTGTTTTCATGAATGTGGTAACAGTTAAGATAAATGGCATGGAATACAATTTAAAAGGTGAAGAATCCATAGAGTATTTAACTGAGATTGCAAACTATGTAGATAGAAAAGTTAACTCTATCATAGATAACAATAAAAAGTTAAGTACTTCATCAGCAGCTATGCTTGCAGCTATGAACGCTGTTGATGATATGTATAAAGCAAAAGAAGAGCTTAATCAAGTAAAAAAACAATTAGAATTAATCAAGGGACAAGCCTCTCACTTAGAGAGCTATAATGAAAATCTTAAAAAAACAGTGAGCAGTTTGGAAAAAGATTTAGAAGAAAAAACTAATGAAAATGAAAAGTTGAGAAAAGAAAATGAAGGACTTACAGAAAAATTTTCAATATGTTCTGTAGAAGAATTTGAAAAAAAACTAGAAAGATCTGAGCAGCAGGTAAGTGTGTTAAAAGATCAATGTAAAGAATATATGACTAAAAATAAAGAGCTTCTAAAAGAAAATAAAGAGATAAGATTTGATTTGCAGAGCTATAAGTATAAGCTTATCGATACTAAAAATAAACTTTTAGATAGCGAAATAAACAATTTGAAAATTAAAAAAAGCAAAAATGCTTTAGTCAACAATAAAAGACCTTAAGAATTTATCTTAGGGTCTTTTATCATAGAGAAAAATCAACTATATTTATAACGGTTAATGAATTTTATGTTAGTTTAAGGTATAATATTATAGATAAAATGAAACTTTCACATATTAGGAGAGATAAACGATGAAGAATATAGAATTATTAGCACCAGCAGGAACTGTGGAAAGTTTATATGCTGCTATAAATAGCGGAGCAGACGCTATTTATATGGGAGGAACAAAGTTTTCAGCAAGAGCCTATGCTTCTAACTTTACAAACGAAGACTTAGAATATGTAGTTAGATATGCGCATTTATATGGCGTAAAAATATTTATAGCTGTAAACACTTTGATAAAAGAAAATGAGCTGAGTGAGGCTGTTGAATATATCGATTTTCTTTACTCTATAGGAGTAGATGCTTTAATAGTTCAAGATTTTGGAATAGCGAAAATTCTAAGAGATAGATACAAAGACTTTGAAGTTCATAGCTCAACTCAAATGACAATTCATAATGGTGAAGGAGCAAAATTTCTAAAATCTCAGGGATTTCATAGAATTGTTCTAGCAAGAGAGCTTAATTTAAAAGAAATAAAGTATATATCCTCAGATTTAGATATAGAAACTGAAATGTTTGTTCATGGAGCACTTTGCGTATGTTATTCTGGGCAATGTTTAATGAGTTCTATGATTGGAGGAAGAAGCGGAAATAGAGGAAGGTGTGCTCAGCCTTGCAGACTTCCTTATGATATAATAAATACAAAAGATGGAACAAATAAAAAAGCCTATATATTAAGTCCTAAAGATATGTGTAATATAGACAATGTAGAGGATTTAATCAAAACTGGAACGTCTTCTCTTAAAATAGAAGGACGTATGAAAAGACCTGAGTATGTTGCAGGGGTAGTTAAGAGTTATAGAAAGGCTATAGATTCTTACAATAATAAAGAAACTTTTAACTCAAGAAATGATGAGAAAGTTCTACTTCAACTGTTTAATCGAGAAGGATTTTCTAAAGCTTATCTTTATGGAAATAAAGGCAAGGATATGATGTCTTATAATTTTCCTAAAAATACAGGAGTGTATTTAGGGAAGGTAGGAAGTGATGGAAGTGTAATTATAGATTCAGATATAAGTTTAGGTGATGGCATAAGGTTTGGTGATAAGGGATTTACATTATCTAAAATACTATTAAATAATAAAGAAGTTAAAAATGCCAACAATGGAGATAAGGTAATACTATATCCTAAAACTTATAAAAAAGGTGATGTTTTATATAAAACATTAGATAACGACCTTATGAAAAGTTATGAGCCGTTTTGCAGGCCTTTTGAAAAAAAGATTTCATTAAAATGCTATATAACATTTAAAGTGAATAAAGATATAGAACTAAAATTTCAACATGTAAATAAAGAGTTTGTAGTAAAAGGACCTAAAGTTGAAATGCCTAAAACTAAGCCTATAAGCAAAGACAGGATTGAAGAATCATTAGGAAAGTGTAATGACACACCATTTAAATTTGAAGAGTTCAATTTTGAATGCTATGAGGAGGGGTTTGTTCCTATATCCTCATTGAATAATCTCAGAAGAATGGCTATAGAAATGTTGGAAGATTATATAATCAAAATTTCTGCGAAAAGAGAAATACAATATTGTGAAGAATTACCTTATAAAGTAACGAAAACGGATATTTCTAAATATATAGCGGTTACATGTACAAAGGATCAGTTAAAAGCGGCTTTAGATGAGAATATAGGGGCGGTTGCTCTTGATATATTTTCAAGGGTAGAAAAATCTCTTACTGAAAAAGATATTAAAAAAATAGAAGGAACTAAGATTTATATAAAAGTACCCAATATAATAAAGGAAGAATTTCAAGATGTCGTAAATATTGTAAATAGAAATTTAGATAATATAGATGGAATCTTAACGGCTAACTTAGGTATTATTAATATGTTTAATGGTAAGACAGAAATAATAGGCGATTATAAACTTAACATATACAATAGTGAAGCTGTTAGCTTCTTTGAAAATATATTAAGTACTATTCCTCTAAGCATAGAACTTAACAAAAAAGAGATAGAAGAGGTTATGAAGAAAGTTTCTAATTATAATATAGGATATATGGTCTATGGAAAGCCAGAACTTATGATAAGTGAATACTGTCCTGTTGGATCAGTTATGGGAGGAAAGGATAGTACTAAGGAATGCAATGGACAATGCTTAAAAGGAAGATATATATTGAAAGATAGAAAAAATGAAGAGTTTTTAATAAAGAATGATATCTTCTGCAGAACTGGAATTTATAATGGTGCAAGTATTAATCTTATTGACAATATTAAAGAACTTGAGTTTATGGGGGTAAAAAATTTCAGATTAGATTTTATAGATGAAGGATATGATGAAACTAAAAAAGTTATAAGATATTTATTGAGCGGAAAAGGAAATATGGGGAAAGGTAACTACACTAGAGGACATTATAAAAGAGGTGTAGAGTAAGAGGTGATATGATGAATAAAAAATCATTAAAAGTTTTAGAATTCGAAAAGATAAAAGAAACCTTGAAAAAATATACAGCAAGCAGTGCTGGAAAGGCTCTCATAGAAGAATTAGAGCCATATGAATCATCTTATGAAGTTAGAAGGGCTCTTAGAGAAACAGAAGAGGCTTTAAAGCTTTTAGGGAAGAAAGGAAACCCTCCTTTTGAAGGATTATATGATGTACGTGATGCTATTGAAAGAGCTGGCAAAGGCGGAACTTTGATGGCTGGATCAATTCTTAAGATAGGTAATATGCTCCGTTGTGCAAGAAACCTAAAAGATTATATAGGAAGAAAAGAACAGGAAGAAGCATATCCTCTTTTAGAAAACATATGTGAAGGGATAGTCCCGTTAAAATCCCTAGAGAATAGCATATTTAATATAATAATAAGCGAAGAAGAGATAGCTGATAGTGCTAGTACAACTCTTTATAATATAAGAAAATCTCTTAGAGAAAAGAATTCATCTATAAGAGATAAAGTTAATGATTTTATAAGAAGCAACTCAAAGTATCTTCAAGAAAATTTATATACTATGAGAGGCGAACGTTATGTAGTACCAGTAAAAGCAGAATTTAAGGGATCAGTTAATGGCTTAGTTCATGATCAAAGTTCTTCGGGTGCCACACTATTTATGGAACCTATAACTTTAGTTAAACTAAACAATGACATAAAAGAACTTATGCTTAAGGAAAAGGCAGAAATTGAAAGGCTTCTTGCAGAATTATCAGCTAAGATATATGAAAATATAAATGCAGTAAATATAGATAGCAAAATAGTATGGGAAATGGATTTTATATTTGCCAAAGCTAAATATGCTAGCGATATAAATGGAATATGTCCAGAAGTAAATGATGATGGAAGTTTTGATATAGTAGAGGGAAGACATCCTTTGATTGACAGAAATATAGTTGTTCCTTCAAGTATGGAGCTAGGAAAAGAATTTACTTCTGTAGTTATAACTGGACCTAATACAGGGGGTAAAACTGTAACTTTAAAAACAATAGGACTTATGCATATAATGGCATTAAGTGGAATACTTATACCTGCTAGAGAAAATTCTTCAATAGCATTTTATAAAGAAATATTTGCGGATATAGGAGATGAGCAAAGCATAGAGCAGAGTTTATCTACATTTTCATCCCACATGACTAATATAGTAAATATAATTGAAAAAGCAGATAAGGAATCATTAGTGCTATTTGATGAACTTGGAGCAGGAACAGATCCTACAGAAGGTGCAGCACTTGCTATATCTATTTTAGAATATCTAAAAAATAGGAGAGTAAAGATTATAGCAACTACACACTATAGTGAACTTAAAGTTTATGGTCTTAAAACTGATGGAGTAGAAAATGCATCGGTAGAATTTGATGTAGAAACTTTAAAACCAACCTATAGGCTATTGCTAGGTATACCAGGAAAGTCAAATGCCTTTGAAATATCAAAACGACTTGGTCTTATAGATAATATCATAGATGATGCAAGGACGCTAATATCAACTGATTCTTTAAAGTTTGAAGATGTAATCGAAAATCTTCAAAGCAAAAGCATTAAAGCTGAAAGAGACGCAATGCTTGCAAGCAGTCTAAAAGAACAGTCTATGACTTTAAAAGAGGAATATGAAAAGAAACTTAAATCTCTAGAAAAAGTTAGAGAAAGAGAGATAAATGAAGCTAAAAGAGAAGCAAGAAATCTCTTAAGAGCTGCAAAAGAAGATGCTGATAAAATATTAAAAGATATGAGAGATCTAGAGAAGCTCGGATACAGCTCAGAGGCAAGAGGATTATTAGAAATAGAGAGAAAGAAATTAAAAGATAAGCTTGAAAAGCATGAGGAAAAGATTGATTTATCATCAAAAACTAAGGGAAAAGGTATTAAGGAAGTCAAACTTGGAATGGATGTTATGCTTCCATCTTTAAATCAAAAGGTAACAATTATTTCTATGCCTGATAGCAAAGGGGAAGTTCAAGTTCAAGCTGGAATAATGAAAATAAATGTTAAAGTTAAGGACTTAACTGAAATTTCTTCTACAGAAGATATTAAACAAAATAAGATTAAATCAAAGAGAGAAGTTAAGCTTAATATGAGAACTACATCATCTTCAGTTGATTTAAGAGGTATGGATGGTCAGGAGGCCGAGTATACTGTAGATAAATATTTAGATGAAGCCTATTTAGCTGGGCTTCCAGAAGTTTCTATAATCCACGGAAAAGGTACTGGAATCTTAAGGAAGGTTATAAATGACCTATTAAAAGCTCATCCGCATGTAAAAAATTATAGATTGGGTGAGTACGGAGAAGGTGGAAGCGGAGTTACCATAGTACAATTAAAGTAGTTATAGGAGAGAGTTTAATGATATTAGTTAGCGCATGCTTATGTGGAGTAAACTGTAAATATAGCGGTGGCAATAATTTTAATGATAAAGTGCATGAACTTTTTAAAGATGGAAAAGCAATGCCTATATGTCCGGAAGTTTTAGGTGGTCTAGATACTCCAAGACCTCCACATGAGATAATAGATGGGGACGGTAGAGGTGTGTTAGATGGAATATGTAAAGTTAAATCAAAAAATAATATTGACTCAACTGAGGCTTTTCTAAAAGGTGCTTATGAAACTTTAAATATTGCAAAAACAATTGATCCAGAATATATAATTTTAAAAGCTAATAGTCCGTCTTGTGGATTCAAAAATATATACAACGGAAAATTTGATGGAAGTAAGATTCATGGAAATGGTGTAACTGCAGAACTTCTTTTTCAACATGGATATAAGATTCTTACAGAAGAAGATTTATAAACCGAATTCTTAAATTTCATGTGGAGCTTTAACTTCATCTAAAGGTTAGAAGTCGGTATCTAAGGACGTTGATTAAAAATAGGTGTGAGTGTTACAACAGTTATCTATCAGATAAAAAGAGAAGATAAAAAAAGGTTGTATCAAAACGATTTTCAGAATCGTATTTGATACAACCTTTTTTATTTCACAACTTTTATATTTTCTACGCTAGGATCTTCTGTACCTTGAACATATAGACCTACTCTTTTTAAATCTTCAACATAATCTATGATTTCTTTTGTAATTATCTCACCAGGACATAGTACTGGTATTCCTGGAGGATAAGCCATTAAAAATTCACTGCTGATATGATTTATGCTTTCCTTTAAAGGTAGTGAGATCTTATCACTATTAAAAGCAGCACGAGGGATTAATTTTAATTCAGGAATGTTTGGAATATCTAAAAAGTCTGGTTTTGAATCGCTCTTTCCTAAAAATTCATCACTAATTTCTTTTAAAGCATTAAGCAATTTATCCATTGCATCTTTAGTATCTCCGAAAGATCCAACTGCAAGTACACTATATAAATCAGAAAGTTCCATTTGTATATGATATTTGTTTGATAAAATCATATCTAAGTCATACCCGGTTATACCTAAGTCCCTGCAAGTTATAGTTATTTTTGTGGGATCCAAAGCAAATACTCCTGGAGTATTTAAGATTTCATCTCCAAAACAATAAAATCCAGGAATTTTATTTATTTCTTTTCTAACATAATTAGAAAGTTCTATGGCTTTATCTAATAATTCAGTTCCATTTAAAGCGATTTGACGTCTCGCACAATCTAAAGAAGCCATAAGTATATAAGAAGGTGAAGTTGTCTGCAAAAGGCTTAAAATTTGATGAACTCTATTTATATCTATATATTTAGATTTAACCTGTAAAAGTGAGCATTGAGTTAAAGCTCCTATAATTTTATGAGTACTTTGAGCACAGATATCTGCACCAGCCTCCATAGCAGATATAGGCAAATTTTGATTAAATCCTAAGTGAGGACCGTGAGCCTCATCTACGATAAGAGGTATGTTGTGACTATGAACTATATCAGCAATACTTTTTATATCAGTAGCTACACCATAATAAGTAGGGTTTATAATAAGAACTGCTTTTGCTTCTGGATGTTCTTTTAAAGTATTTCTAACGGTATCAGGTGTTACACCATGAGCTATACCTAGTTTTTTATCGAGCTCTGGCTGCATATATACTGGTTTAGCACCGCTTAATATTATTCCGGCAGTTACAGATTTGTGTACATTTCTAGGTATTATTATAGTATCTCCTTCATTGACTACTGACATTATCATAGCCTGTATGGCACCAGAAGTTCCATGTATTGAAAAGAAAGCTGCATCAGAGCCATAAGCATCAGCTGCTAATTCTTGAGCTTTTTTTATAGGACCAGTTGGATGATGCAAGCTGTCCACAAGTTTGAAAACAGTAACATCAATTTTAAATGGATTTAAGCCCATAAATTTTTTGAACTCTTCATCTATACCAATTCCCTTTTTATGGCCAGGAACATGAAAAGGAATGGTCTCCCTGTTTACATATTCCATTAGTGCATCGAATAAAGGAGTTTCATTTTGATTTAATTTATACACTTTGATAAACACCTACTTTCATATAATTAAAATTCTGTCGAATTTAAAACCCAATAAAATCAATAATATTATATGTTATAGCATATGAAATTGCAATATACAATAAAATTTTTAAAATTGAGGAATAATAATTTATGATATGGCAATAATAAGGAAAAGGAGGGATAAATTATGGAATGTTTAAATTTAAAAAAGAGAACAGTAAATTCAGGGCATAGTGCTAAAAAATTAAGAAGACAGGGGTTAGTACCTGGAATATTATATGGAGGAAATAGACAAAATTTCTTGTTTGAAATAGGAGAAATGGATCTTAATAGAGAAATTTTGAATAATGGTGAATTTGGGTTGGTAAACATAAATATAGATGGACATGATGAAAAAGCTCTTATAAAGGAAGTACAAAAAAATCCTGTAACTCATGAAATAATTCATATAGATTTAGAAAGTGTAGATAACTCTAAGATAGTTAATGCTGAAGTTCCGATAAAATATTATAATGAAAGCTTACTTAAGAAAAATGGAGCTATAGTTCAAAAAGAAAAAGGAACTATAATGGTAAAGTGTAGTTCAGAAAATATACCTAAATATATAGAGATAGATTTAAAGGACAGACATTCTAGAGCTATAAGAGTAAATGATGTTGAGTTTGGTGAAACAATTGATTTCTTAGAATCACCAGAAACTATATTAGCAAGCATAACATATACTAAGAGAGATGAATCAGCTGATGATTAATAAATGATTATAATATGAGAACTTAAGCTTATTAAAAGCTTAAGTTTTTTTATATTATCAATTTGTGAATATAATAAATATAATATATTACAATATTAAAGATATTTGTATAATAGTAAAAAAAACTTGGTTAATTCAGTAAATTTGTAGTATAATGAAGATACTATTAGTAGTAAATAGGAGGAGTAATAATGGCTTATTTGGAGAAATATAACAGCTGGATGAAATCTGCTTTTATAGATGAAATGACTAAAAAAGAATTGCAAGCAATAAAAGATGAAAAAGAAATTGAGGATAGATTTTATAAAGAGTTAGAATTTGGGACTGGTGGCTTAAGAGGTATAATAGGAGCTGGCACAAATAGAATGAATATATATACTGTTAGCAAGGCATCTCAAGGATTTGCTAATTTTTTAAATTCTAATTATAATAAGCCATCAGTAGCTATAGCTTATGATTCTAGAAATATGTCTATAGAGTTTGCAATGGCTACCGCATTAACTCTATGCGCTAACGGTGTAAAAGTATATTTATATGAATCTTTAAGACCAACGCCTATGTTATCATTTGCAGTAAGAGAGCTTAAATGTAGTGGAGGAGTTGTAATAACGGCTTCTCATAATCCTAAAGAGTATAATGGGTATAAGGTATATGGCCCTGATGGGGGACAAGTAACAGATAATGATGCTAAATCAATTTTAAGTTTTATAAATAAAGTAGCTGATTTTAAAGATGTAAAGTCTATTTCTGAAGAAAAAGCATTAGCAGAAGGATTATTAGAAATAATAGGTGAAGATATTGATAAAAGATATATAGAAAATGTAAAAGCTTTATCTATACAAAAGAATCTTATAAGAGATAAAGCATCTGAACTAAAAGTTATCTACACTCCTATACACGGAACAGGAAACATTCCAGTGAGAAGAGTGCTTAAAGAACTAGGATACACTAATGTAGAAGTTGTGAAAGAACAGGAACTTCCTGATGGAAATTTCCCAAGTGCTCCATATCCTAATCCTGAGGACCCTAAAGTATTTGCTATAGCTTTAGATATGGCTAAAACTTATAATCCTGACATAATATTCGGAACTGACCCAGATTGTGACAGGATAGGAGTAGTAGTAAAAGATAGAGCAGGAGAATTTAAAGTATTAACAGGAAATCAAACGGGAATACTTCTTACTAATTATATATTAAAATCACTAAAGGAAACTAATTCTTTGCCGGAAAATGGAGTAGTGATAAAAACTATAGTAACATCCGAAGGAGCGAAGAAGATAGCAGAAAAGTTTAATGTGGAGCTTCAAGATGTCCTTACAGGTTTTAAATATATAGGTGAAAAGATTAAAGAATTTGAAGAAAATAGCGACAAGAAATATATCTTTGGATTTGAGGAAAGCTATGGATATCTTTATGGAACATATGCTAGGGATAAGGATGCAGTTGTCGCAGCAGCTATGATATGCGAAATGGCTCTTTACTACAAGACAAAAGGTATGAGCCTATATGAAGCCTTACTTGATCTTTATGAAGAATATGGATGCTTTAAGGAAACTTTAGTGTCTATAGAGCTTAAAGGTAAAGATGGTCAGGAAAAAATAGCTTCTTGTATAGAGTATTTAAGACATTCTATGAAAGCCGCTATAGGAGATTGTAGAATAGTAAGTAAATTAGATTATAAGCTAGGAATAGAAAAAAATCTTATAACATTTGAAGAACATACTATAAATCTACCAAAATCAAATGTTTTAAAGTTCATACTAGAAGATGGATCATGGTTTGTAGTGAGACCATCAGGGACAGAACCTAAGATGAAAATTTATATAGCTGTAGTAGGAAAAGATATAGAAGATAGCGAAGATAAAATGAATAAATTTAAGGAAAAGATCACAAAAATAATAGATGAATCATTAAAATAATAATTTTGTTCATCCTTGCTCTATCTTTAGTAGCAAGGATGAACTTTGAAAGGATGTTTTTATGAATTTAAAAGAAAAGCTTTCAGAATTAATTTTTTTAGAGGTAAAGACTAAGGAATTAGAAAAGCTTTTGAATGTAAGCATTGATTGGAATGAGGAAGCTTTGTTTATGCCAATTAGCGCAAGTTATCTTTCTAAAAATATTAACGATAATAACAAAATAGATAACATACCTGTTTCTGAATTTATATTTGGAATGGCGCTAACAATTGGATGTGACAAAGAATTCAGATTTAATAATATATATAAGACTCTTATCAAAGAAATACCTGATGCAGTGTTTTATATTAAAAGTGTTGTTGCAGATTTTGTAAAAAATGAGAAGCTGGTATCTGCTTATGCTGTAGTGAAAGGCCTTATTGAAATAGAGGTAAATGAGGATAATTATGAAAAAGCATTGATAATAGCTGAAGCTTTAAGACAGAAAAACAGTGAATATAGAGATGAAGAACTTGTTATAATTGAGTCTATGAAAGATAAAGTTGAAAGTCCATTACCATACTTTTATGAATCTCTTATATATAAAGATGATGAAAGATATGATATGGCTATAATATCTTTGGATACATATTTTAAAAAGGGCGGAAAAAGAGAAATTCAAATTTTAGAGTTTGAAGAATGGCTTAGAAAATCTTCTAATTATGAAAAAGCTAAAGAAATTTTATATGAAGATCCATCTAAGGCATTAGAATTATTTTTGCCATTATTAGATGAAAATAGCGATAATCCTCTTATCTATTATCATATAGCTATTGCTTATAGATTGATTAATAATTATGAAAAGGCAATTTACTATCTAAATGAATCTGTAAATTTAGATGATAATATATTAGAAGTTGTAAATGAATTGGGACTTAATTATGCATCTTTGGGGGATTATGAAAGTGCATTAACTTACTTTAAAAAAGCATTTGAAGTTACAGGAAACATAGAATTCTGTACAAATATAATAATGTGTTATTTAAATTTAAATAACATGAAAGAGGCAAAAAAATATTTTGAGAAGGGAGAACAAATAGATAAAGAGGATGAGATTTTAAAAGACATTAAGAGATATTTCTAAGGGGGAAATCAAACATGGATTTAAAGCAATGCTTTAATACTATAGTAAAAAGAAAATATTTAATCATTATAATAACTTTAGCAGCAACTTTAATAAGTGCTATTTTTAGTTATTTTTTAATTAAACCAGTTTATAAAGCTGATATTTCTGTAATAATAGGTCAAGCTCAAACAGACGGAGCAAAAACTAATCAAAATTATAATGACATGCTTATGTACCAAAAGATGGTTAAAACTTATGGAGAATTTGCTAAATCAAGAACTGTAGCCAGCGATGTTATAGAAAAATTAGATTTAGATAAATCTGTAGACCAATTATTAGCTATGATTACTGTGGCACCGAAAGGAGATACGGATTTTTTAACTATTACAGTTGAATCTAAGGACAAGGGAGAAGCAGTATTAATAGCCAATCAAATGGCGAAATCTTTAAAAGAAGTTAGTAAAGAAGTTAGACAAGCAGACAATGTACAGCTTTTAGATGAAGCGCTTCCACCTAAAGGCCCAGCTAGTCCAAAACCTATTTTAAATATGGCTATAGCGTTCTTTTTGGGTCTTATGGTTTCAGTTGGAATAACATTTTTGCTTGAATATCTTGATAACACTATAAAGGATGAAGATGAATTAGAAGAACTTGTTGGACTACCTGTAATAGGTAATATACCATTTATAAAGGAGGCGGAGTAATATAATGAAAAATATTATTGTTTCTCAAAATCCTAAATCACCTGTTTCTGAGGCTTTTAGGACCCTTAGAACAAATTTACAGTTTTCTACTATAGATGATTCTATAAAATCATTAGTAGTTACATCACCAGGTCCCGGAGAAGGGAAAAGTACGGTGATAGCTAATTTAGCAGTTACAATGGCTCAAAGTGGTAAAAAGGTACTTTTAATAGACTGTGACTTAAGAAAGCCAAGTATACATAAAAAATTAGGAATTCCTAATAGCGGTGGAATGACAAACCTTTTAATACAAAAAAAACAGATAGATGAATGTATAATGGAGACCGAAATTCAGAATTTATATGTTATAACTAGTGGTCCAATACCTCCAAATCCAGCAGAGCTTTTAGGAAGCAAGAGAATGAAATCATTAATAAAAGAATTTGAAAATGTTTTTGATATAACATTAATAGATGCACCTCCAGTTTTAGCTGTTACTGATGCACAGATTTTATCAACTATTTGCAGCGGTATAATCTTGACAACAGCGCATGGAGAAAGTGAAAAAGAGGCTGTTATAAAAGCTAAAGAGTTACTTGATAAAACTGGCAGCAAAATTTTGGGTGTAGTTCTTAATAAAATACCTATGAAGAACTCTCGTAAATATGGAAAGTATTACGGAAAGTATTACGGAGCATATTATGAGCAGGATAAGTAATAAGGTGGATTTTCATAGTCATATAATACCAGGAGTTGATGATGGCTCAAGGAGTTTTGAAATGACTAGCTCCATGTTAGAAACTTCTAAAAGTGAAGGAGTAAAATATATAGCAGCCACATCACATTTTATATTGGGTGAAGTAGAGTACTCTAGAGCTGACTATGATTTAAGATTAAAAAATGTACAAGAAAATATTGAAGAAATAAATGTTGTTCCAGGTATGGAAGTGTATATTAATCCAGAATTGAAAAAGCTGTATAAAGAAAAGCGAATATGGACGATAAATAATTCTAGATATATGCTTATAGAATTGCCAATGAATGATTTTCCTGTTTATACAGAAGAGGTTTTTTATGAGTTAAGACTTGAAGGAGTAGTGCCAATTTTGGCTCATCCAGAGAGAAATAGAGCAATTATAAAAAACGAAGCACTGTTGGAATCTTTGATAGAGCAAGGAGCTATGGCGCAAATGAATGTAGGAAGCCTAACTGGTGCATTTGGAAAAACGGTTAAAGAGCTTGCAGAAAAATTAGTGAAGAGAAATTTGATACAAATTATAGGTAGTGATGCTCATAATGACAGGCATAGAACTACATCTGTAAATGAAGGAAGACATATCATAGAAAAAATTAACCCGGATTTATTTGAATGGATTGAAGATAATGAAGAGAAAATAATTCTTAATGAAGAAATTCAATGCTTAAATATATGTAATTATAAAGAAAAAAAGTTTTTTGACTTTTTTAAGAGAAAAGAAAGGAGATAATTGCATGATAGTAAAAAAAGCAATTATACCTGCAGCGGGGTTAGGAACTAGATTTTTACCAGCAACAAAAGCGCAACCAAAAGAAATGCTTCCAATAGTTGATAAACCAACTATACAATACATAATAGAAGAAGCTGTAGCTTCAGGAATAGAAGAAATTCTTATAATAACTGGACGTAATAAAAGAGCTATAGAAGATCATTTTGATAAGTCAGTGGAATTAGAACAAGAGCTAGAGCATAGTGGCAAGCAAGAACTTTTAGACATGGTTAGAGATATAAGCAACATGGTTAATATTCACTATATAAGACAAAAAGAACCTAAAGGTTTAGGCCATGCAATCCATTGTGCAAAAACTTTTGTAGGAAATGAGCCTTTTGCAGTAATGCTTGGTGATGATGTAGTAGATAGTAAAGTGCCTTGTTTAAAGCAGTTAATTGATTGTTTTGATGAATTTAAAACTTCAATTTTAGGAGTACAAACTGTTGCTGAAAGCGAAGTAGATAAATACGGTATTGTAAAAGGGCTTCATATAGAAGATAGAGTTTACAAGGTAAAAGACCTAGTAGAGAAACCTAAAGCTGAAGAAGCACCGTCTAATATTGCTATTCTGGGAAGATATATTATAACTCCAAAGATTTTTGAGATACTAGAAAATACTCCTCCAGGAAAAAATGGAGAAATTCAATTGACAGATGCATTAAAGCAGCTTATAAAGCATGAAGCTATGTATGCATATAATTTCGAAGGTAGAAGATATGATGTAGGCGACAAGATGGGATTTTTAGAAGCAAGTATTGAACAGGCATTAAAGAGAGCAGATCTTCAAGAAAGTCTGATGAAATATATAATCAGTCTTAAGGATAATAAACAATTCAAGGATCTTTACGAAAGGGTTATAAAAAATCAATAAGAATAAATGCTGAATTTTATTAAAGCTAGTAACGACTTAGTTGCTAGCTTTAATTGAAGATAAAAAAATGTTATGGTATAATCCTATAGAATATAATATGAGAAAATTGGATTTAAAGGTGATAATATGGCAAGAGAAAGAATGAAATTTTTAAATATTGAAGTTGACAATGTTAATATGGAAGAAACTATAGATGAAGTGAAAAATTTAATAAATGCTCCAGGATACCACTACGTTGTTACTCCAAATGCGGCTCACATAGTAATGTTGGAAGAAGATTTAGAGTTTAAAAAGGTCTATGATGATGCTGATTTAATACTCACAGACGGTATGCCTCTTATATGGATATCTAAGGTATATGGAACACCAATAAAAGAAAAGGTATCTGGTTCTGATGCTTTTCCTCTTATATGTAAGATGGCTGCGGAAAATGGCTATAAGATATTTATATTAGGAGCTGCAGAGGGGGTTGCGGCAAAGGCAGCGGAAAAACTTAAAGGAAAGTATCCTGATCTTCAAGTGGCAGGTACATATTCTCCTATTTACGGGTTTGAAAAAGATGAAAAAGAAATAAAGAAAGTTATAGATATAGTAAATGATGCGAAGCCTGATATACTTTTTGTAGGTGTTGGAGCTCCTAAGCAGGAGAAATTCATACACAAGTATAAAAATGAACTTAAAGTGCCAATATCATTAGGAATAGGAGCTGCTATAGACTTTGAAGCTGGAAATATAAAGAGAGCTCCAAAATGGATGCAAAAATCAGGTCTCGAGGGATTTTATAGATTTTTCAAGGAACCTAGAAGACTATTTAAAAGAGTGTTTATAGAAGACTTTAAGATATTTGGTTTAGCATTTAAATATAGAAAAAACAAATAGACCTTGTAAAGTTGATAAAACACTGAATTTATTAAAGGGTGATTGTATGAATTATTGTATGCAGTATTTAAAAACTGAAAATGTAAATCTGGTAAAAGATATGGGCATGATCCCATATAAGTTATATGAACTATATGGATTTAATTCGTGGGTATCCACTTTTGAAAATGGGGAGTATCCCTATTTAGAGAAAGAAGTTAAAGGATTGAAAATAGATTTTGTAAAAAGATATTTTAATAATTATACTTTAGATGGTACCATACATTTATGGAGAAATGCTAAAAACATAGATATACTTCAGATATTTCATGTTACTTTAAGTTCTGTTATGTATACTTATATGTACAAACTTAGAAACAAAGAAGGTAAAATATATCTAAAACTAGATTGCAGTTATAAACTTCCTGAAAGAATAAAATCTTTAAGTGGGATAGGAAAATCTATATTAAAAAAATTCTTTAATAAGATAGATTTAATAAGTGTGGAACAAGAGAAACTTTATGACGATTTAATAGAAGTAGCACCTTATTTAAATGGAAAACTCGTAAATATACCTAATGGATTAGACTTTAAGTATATGAAAAGTATAGATGCAAACTATGATTATGATAAAAAAGAAAATATAATACTTACTGTAGCAAGAATTGGAGCAGAAGAAAAGAGAATAGATATGCTTTTGGAGGCTTTTGCCTCCATAGACAATGTAGAGAATCTAGGATGGAAGCTGCACTTGATAGGACCTATAGAAGAAGATTTTAAAAAGAATATAGAGGAATTCTATATTAAATATCCAGCCTTAAAAGATTTAGTTGTCTTTAAGGGAAATATAGAAAATAGAGAAGAGCTTTATAAAGAATATGCAAAAGCTAAAATTTTTACATTGACATCAGAGTTTGAGAGCTTTGCATTTGTGTTTATTGAAGCTGCTGCATTAGGAGATGTTATTGTTTCAACAGATGTTGGTATCGCTAGAGAGCTTATAGATGGTGATAATGGTAAGGTTGTTGATATAAACGATAAAGATGGTTTTAGAGATTCATTACTTAAATACATGACATGTATGGATCTAAAAGAATGCAGTGAAAAAACTCGAGATTTGTGCTTAGAGAAGTTCGACTGGGATAATATAATAAAAAAATTACATGGATATTTATCCGATTTATAAAGCTCTTTTTTAGGAGCTTTATAAAATTATATATATTTAAAAAGGAGATTTCAAGCAATAATAGAATATATACGTATATAAATTTATAAATGCAAAGGGGAATGATTTATGTTAAGTACTATGAATCTAAGAGATTTTACAAATGACCTAGCATCTAACTCTCCAGCACCAGGAGGCGGAAGTGTTGCAGCATTAAGCGCGGCACTAGCAAGCTCATTAACTAGTATGGTGTTTAATTTGACAATAGGGAAGAAAGTTTATAATAACTACGATGAAGAAATAAAAACAAAGATAAAAGAAAACTTAGAATGTGTAACTAAATTAAAGGATGATTTTATAGCATCTATGGAAGAGGATGCTAAAGTATTTATGGAATTAATGTCTGCCTTTAAACTTCCTAAAGAAACTGAAGAGGAAAAGGCGTTTAGAAAAAAAGAAATAGATAAAGCTTATAAAGTAGCTTTAGATGTACCATATAGTCTTGCTAAATCATCTTTTGGTCTTTATGATAGCATATTAGTTGCTGCAAACTATGGAAATATAAACGCTATATCTGATGCAGGAGTTGCTGCCTTAATGCTTCAAAGTGCTATTGAAAGTGCGGTTTTGAATGTAAATATTAATCTTTCTTCAATGGAAGATGGGGAAGAAAAAGAAAAGATAAGAATTTGTTGTAGAGAATTAGTTGAAGAGGGAAGAGTTAAGAGAGATAAAATTCTTGATATAACAAATTCAAAAATAGGATAAAAATAAAAAACCAGCTCATGCTGGTTTTTATTTTTGAGGTAAATCATTTAAAGTTTTAAATTCAAATCCTTCATTTTCCCAGTGAGTTAAAACTTCATCTAAGATTTCTGTGTTTGTCTTAGAAACAGCGTGAAGTAATATTATTCCACCGTTATGTGTTCTTTTATAAATTGTATTTTTAGCCTTTTCATGAGAAGGTTGATTCTTAGGATCCCAGTCATGATAAGCAAAGCTCCAAAATATAGTCTTATATCCTAAGTCATCAGTATACTTTAAAGAACGCTCGCTATATTTGCCCATAGGAGGCCTAAAAAATTTTGGCATAGTAGCCCCATTAGAAATTTTAGCGAATTCCTCTTCTACAGCTGAAAATTCTTTTTGAAATTTATCTTTATCTGTTATAGAAGCCATAGATGGGTGTGTATCACTGTGATTGCAAACCAAATGACCTTCATCTACCATTCTTTTTACTATATCAGGATTTTGCTTTATGTATGGTTTTACTACAAAAAAAGCTGCTTTTGCATTATGTTTTTGTAGTACATCTAATATTTGAGGAGTATAGCCGTTTTCATATCCCTCATCAAAGGTTATATATAGAACTTTTTTTGATGTATCGCCTAAATGATAAGCGTTGTAGTTATTGATAAAACTTTGGCACTCCTTTGGACCTTCAGGTGGAAGACCATCGTTACGAACTTGAAAATACCAGTTAAGTTCTTTTGTTGATAGTGATGCTTCAGCGACCTCAGTAATATTTTCTTTACTATTTAAAGTTGGAACACAAGATTTGTTTACATATCCGCTGTTGCAACATAGGTTTGATAAGATTAGTAAGCTTAATAAAGCTGTTTTCATATTAATCACCTCACATTAAATTAAAATGCTGGTTACTACAAGACTCTCCTTTTAGTATTAGTAAAAATAAAAAAATAATTAATAAGAAACATGGAAATAATGTAATTTAAGTGCAGATTGTAAATGAAACATATTGATTATTAAAGTTAAGAGCAATGTACAGTTGAAAAGAGAGCTTATGTAAGGTATAATTTTATGAGGTCAGAAAGTTAGAATTAGAAAGGGATGTACATAGATGAAACTTGGAATAGTAGGATTACCTAATGTAGGGAAAAGTACTTTATTTAATGCAATAACTAAAGCAGGAGCTGAATCAGCTAATTATCCATTCTGCACAATAGAACCTAATGTAGGAGTAGTTAGCGTGCCTGATCATAGATTAGATGAACTTCAAAAATTATACGATTCAAAAAAGAAAATTTACACAGCAATTGAGTTTTATGATATTGCAGGTTTAGTTAGAGGTGCAAGTAAAGGCGAAGGTCTTGGAAATAAATTTTTATCTCATATAAGAGAAGTTGAAGCTATAGTTCATGTAGTTAGATGTTTTAATGATGAAAATGTAGTTCACGTGGATGGAAATGTTAATCCTATAAGAGATATTGAAACTATAAATCTAGAATTGATATTATCAGATTTGGAAGTTTTAGATAGAAGAATGGAAAAAGCATTGAAACTTGTAAGATCAGGAGATAAAAAGGCAAAGGAAGAGTATGCTTTAATGGAGAAAATAAAAGCTCATCTAGAAAGCGAAAAGCCTGTTAGAACTTTGGAAGTAACTGAAGAAGAGGATGAATTTATAAAGAGTCTTTTCCTTATAACGTCTAAGTCTGTATTGTATGCCGCAAATATATCAGAAGATGATCTTGTAAGCGGAAATTTAGAAAATGAATATGTAAAAATAGTTAAAGAATATGCAGCAAAAGAAAACTCAGAAGTTATAGTTGTATGTGCAAAGCTTGAAGAAGAAATGTCAACATTAGATGACGAAGAAAAAAGAGAGCTTTTAGAAGAATATGGACTAGAAGAAACTGGACTAGATAAGCTTGTAAAGTCAAGCTACAAACTTCTAGGACTTATGAGTTTCTTAACAGCAGGTCCTCAAGAAATAAGAGCATGGACAATAGTTAACGGAACTAAAGCTCCACAAGCTGCTGGAAAGATACACTCTGATATAGAAAGAGGATTTATAAGAGCAGAAGTAATTTCTTATGATAAGCTTATTGAGTGTGGTTCAGAAGCAAATGCAAAAGAAAAGGGATACTTTAGACTTGAAGGTAAAGATTATGTTATGGAAGATGGAGATGTAGTACATTTTAGATTTAATGTATAGCAGAACTTTACAAAGAATGAGGAGTGGCTTTTAAAGAAGCTAACTCCTTATTTTTATGTCAAAAAATAAAAATAAATCTCTAGATATACTAGAGATTTAAATACTGGCGGGAATATGTGGGAATCGAACCCACCCATGATGTTATTAGCACCACAACACGGTGTTGAAGACCGGCGAGCACACCAGCACTCATCTACTCCCATGTAAATTAACTGCAAATATATAATATGATTTTTTTGATACTTTGTCAAGAGATAATAAGGTGTAAAAGTTTTTATATGAAAATTTATATATTTTTCATATAAATTACTAATAAAAAGAAGGGTTTTTAAAATTCACATAGAATATTTAAAATGTGGATTAAAGTGGTGAGAAGTGGAGGAAAATAGAGGGATGTTTATAGGCGAATATTATCATGCTATAGACACTAAAAATAGAATGATAGTTCCTTCTAAGTTTAGAGATGACCTAAATGGCAAATTTGTTTTGACCAAGGGGTTAGATGGATGCCTTTATGGATATCCTATAGAAGAGTGGAAAACTCTTTCAGACAAGCTAAAAACATTGCCTCTCACAAATAAGAATGCAAGGGCTTTTGTAAGATTTTTCTTTTCAGGAGCTCATGAAATAGAAATAGATAAGCAAGGAAGAGCTTTAATTCCTCAAAACCTTATTGAATATGCCCATATAGAAAAGGACATAGTAAGTATAGGAGTATTGACTAGAATTGAAATATGGAGTAAAGAAGATTGGAATAATTATAATGATAGCAACGTAGATTTTGATGAGATTGCAGAAAAGATGCAGGAATTAGGCATATAAGAAGGAGATAATTATGGAATTTAAACACGTATCAGTATTACTAGAAGAATGTATGAAGGGTCTTAATATAAAAGAAGATGGAATTTATGTGGACTGTACTATGGGTGGAGCTGGACACTCGAGCGAAATTTTAAAGCACTTATCATCTGAAGGAAGACTTATAGGAATAGACCAAGATACTGAAGCTTTAAAAGCATCAAAAGAAAGACTTAAGGATTATGAAAATGTGACGTATGTTCATAATAACTTCTATAATATATATGATATACTTGAAAGTCTTAACATAGAAAAAGTAGATGGAATACTCATGGACTTAGGGGTGTCTTCATATCAGCTTGACAATGGCGAAAGAGGTTTTAGTTATATGAAAGATGCACCTCTTGATATGAGAATGGATAGAGACAATGGACTTTCTGCTTATGAGGTGGTAAATACATACTCTTTAGATGATTTATATAGAATCATAAAAGATTATGGTGAAGAAAGATTTGCAAAAAGAATTGCTCAATTTATAGTATCAAGAAGAGAGGATAAGGCCATTGAAACTACTTTTGAATTGGTAGATGTAATAAAAGCAGCAATTCCTGCTAAGGCTAGACGTGAAGGACCACATCCAGCAAAAAGAACTTTCCAAGCTATCAGAATAGAGGTTAATTCAGAACTAGCAATATTAAATAAAGCTATAGAAGATAGCATTGAAAAATTAAACGAAGGTGGAAGATTAGCAATAATAACATTCCATTCATTGGAGGATAGAATTGTTAAAACTAAATTTAAAGAATTAGAAAATCCATGTACATGTCCTAGGGAATTCCCTATATGTATTTGCGGAAAAAAACCAAAGGTTAAAGTAATTACGAGAAAGCCAATAGATCCATCAGATGAAGAGCTTGAAATTAATCCTAGAAGCAGAAGTGCAAAGCTTAGGGTAGCAGAAAAAATTTGTTCTAAATAAAATGGGGGTTGAATAATATGTTAACAGAGAAGGAATATGTAAATGGCAACAATGTAATATTGCCTAACAGAGAAGATGAAACCCGGGTAAATAGAGAGAACTTAAGAGTAAAAAAGAAAAATACTGCTAACAAAAATAAATTAAATGAAAAAAGGAAGAAGCAACATATAAATACTATAAAAGTTATAGCATTGGTATTTATATGCGGAATAATAGTAGTATGGAGGTATGGAGTAGCTTATAATGTTCAAAAACAATTGACAAGCATAAAATCTGAACAAAGCAATTTAATTAGAGCAAATGATAATCTAAAATTAGAGCTTAAGAAAGTCAACAATTTTAAGTACATAGAAGAAAATGCAGAATCGAAATTTGGAATGGTTAAACCAGACAATAACAATGTAATTATTGCTGACTTATCAAAAGACAATTTTAAAAATCAACAAGAAGAAAAGAAAAAGAGCGTAACTTTTATAAATAAAATTAAACAATTATTTGCAAATAATTAGCCCTTAGTAAATACTATGGGCTTAGCTTTTTCATCAATTATATGGAGGTATTATAGTGGCAAAAAGGGACTATAGAGATAAAGTTATTATAAAAAAAAGGATGACTGTAGTTTTACTTGGTATATTGTTGATGTTTTTACTTTTGACGGTAAGATTATTTTATTTAATGATTGTTCAAGGAAACTTCCTTTCTGATAAAGCAACTGAACAGTGGACAAGCGAAGTAAAGATTGCTGCGAAACGTGGCAGAATCTTGGATAGAAACGGAAATGAACTTGCTTTAAGTGCCAATGTTTATAGAGTGGATTTAGATTTAAATGCTATAAGAAAGTATAATAAAGACACTGGTACATCTATGGAGAGTTTAGCCGAGCAATTGTCACAAGCAGTTGATATGGAAAAAGATAAAGTGTTAAAAAAATTAATTCAAACTTTGCCAAACGGCGAACCTATGGGGTCTGCAAACCTTATTAGAAGAATAGAAAAAGTTGAAGCAGATAAAGTTGAAGCTTTAAAGCTTAAAGGTGTTATGATATCTCCAGATACAAAGAGGTATTATCCTAACGATAATTTCTTGGCCCACGTATTAGGTACCACTAATAGTGATGGAGAGGGACTTACAGGTGTTGAACTTACTTATAATAAGTATTTAGCAGGAACACCAGGTATGAGAATAACAGAATTGGACAGACATAGCTCTGAAGTACCTAGCATAATATCCGAATACACTAAACCAATAGAAGGAAAAGATGTTGCTCTTACAATAGATGAAAACATACAAATGTTTTTAGAGAAGGCTGCTAATCAAGCTATGAATGACACTAAGGCAAAAGCTGTAACTATAATTGCAGCAAACCCAGAAACTGGTGAAATCTATGGAATGGTAAATAAGCCGGACTTTAACCCTAACGATCCTAGAGGCAGTTCTAAGAGCAATGAAGATCTTCAAAGAATATGGAGAAATAGGGCCGTTAATGACACTTATGAACCAGGTTCTATATTCAAGATAATAACTGCAACTGCTGCTATGGAAGAAAAAATTGTCACCCCTGAAGATACTTTCAGCTGTGGAGGAAGTATTAAAGTTGGAAGCAATACAATAAAGTGCTGGAAGGCAGGTGGACATGGCACTCAACCATTCCCAGACATAATTAAAAATTCTTGCAACGTAGGATTCGTTCAATTAGGACAAAAAATAGGAAAAGAAACACTTCAAAAATATATAGAGTTATTTGGTTTTGGAAAAGTAAGTGGAATAGATCTTCCTGGTGAAGCTAAGGGTATAATTAAGTCAGTAGATAAAATGAGTGACGTAGACCTTGCAACAATATCCTTTGGTCAAACAAATACAGCTAATCCAATACAGTTTTTAGCGGCAATAAATGCTGTGGCAAACGATGGAGTTTGGATAAGACCTCATGTTATGAAAGAAATCTCTTACACAGATGAAAATGGAGAAAAACATGAAGAGCCTTATGATAATCAAGGTACCAAAAGATTAGTAAGTGCAGAAACTACACAAACCCTTAGAAAATATTTGGAAAGAGTTGTAACAGAAGGTAGTGGTAAGAATACTTATATTGAAGGATATCATATAGGTGGTAAGACTGGAACAGCTCAAAAGGTTATAGATGGAAGATATGCTCCAGGAAAGTATATATCATCTTTTGTAGGAATGGCTCCGGTGGATGATCCTAAGATAACTGTTTTAGTTTCTATTGATGAACCAAGCAATGGTGAATACTATGCAGGTCAAGTTGCTGCACCTATTGCTAAGATAGTGTTTAATGATATATTTAATTACATGAAATTTAAAGTTGATGCAAGTCAAGAAAGTGTTCAACAAAGTCTTAAGAATGATGTTATGATTCCAGAAGTTAGAGGAATGTCAAAGGATGAGGCTATAAAAATCTTAAATAAGGTAAAATTAAAAGTTGATATCAATGGAAGCGGAAGTTTCATAAGCGATATGAATCCGAAGCCAGGATATACTATAAAAGAAGGACAACAAATTATACTTTACACTGGAACATCATCAAACTATAATAAAGAGGTAGCAATGCCTGATTTAATAGGATGCACTCAGGAGAAGGCTGAAGAAATTCTAAAATCTTTAGGATTAAAGGCTGAATTCAAAGGAGAAGGATTAGTTACAGAGCAGGGAATAGACCCTGGGGAGATAGTAACAAAAGATTCTTCTATAACATTGATTTTAAGTCATGATGGACTAGAATAAGTGGATTTTTAAAGAATTATTTTAGGCATGTGGTATTTAAACTTTAAAGATTAAATGCTACATGCCAATATTATGTTTAAAGTTTATTTAAGGAGATGAATATATTGAAAGTTAAAGATCTTTTAAAGGATATAGACTACAAGATATTACAGGGTGAAGATAATATAAATATTGAAGGATTAAATTATAATTCTAAAGAGATAAAAGCTGGAGATGTGTTTTTTTGCATAAAAGGATTAAAATCAGATGGACATAAGTATGCAGAAAGTGCTATTAAAAATGGAGCTAAAGCGATAGTATGTGAAGAAAATATATCAAATAAAGATAACGAAGTGGTTATTATAAAAGTAGAGGATACCAGAAAAGCTTTGGCAATAGCGTCATCTAATTATTATGATAATCCAAGCAAAAAGATGAAGATTATAGGAATTACAGGCACTAACGGAAAAACTACAACTGCTTTTATGATGAAAAATGTTTTAGAGAAAGCAGGTTTTAAGGTTGGACTTATAGGAACTGTAGCTAATTATATTGGAGACAAAAAGCTTAAAGCTGAAAGAACAACACCTGAATCATTAGAGCTACATAAGTTGTTTAATGATATGGTAGAAGCTGGTGTGGACTATTGTGTTATGGAAGTTTCTTCTCACTCTTTGTACCTTCATAGAGTATATGGGATAAACTTTTCTGATTCCATCTTTACTAATTTAACTCAAGATCATTTGGATTTTCATAAAACTATGGAAAATTATTTTGAAGCTAAATGTATTTTGTTTAATAATGCTATAAATAAAGTAATAAATATAGATGATGACTATGGTAGGAGAATCACTTCTTTATTTGAAGGATGTAATACTTATTCTATTAATGAAGAAAGCAACCTTAAAGCTTTTGATATAGTAAATACATCTAAAGGGATAAGCTTTGATATTTTATTAGATGGGAAAACAGAAAATATAAAACTTATGATTCCAGGTATTCATAATGTATATAACAGTTTATCAGTTATAATGGTAGCACTATTAAATAATATAGATTTTAATAGTATAAAAGAGGGATTAAAGGCGGCTAGAGTTCCGGGAAGATGCGAACTAATAGAACATAATGATAAGCTTGATTTTGATATAATAATAGACTATGCTCATACACCAGATGCTCTTGAAAAAATTCTTAAAAGTGCTAGAGAGTTTACTAAAGGAAGGCTTTTATGTGTTTTCGGATGCGGTGGAGACAGAGATGTTACTAAAAGACCTATCATGGGTGAAACAGCATCGAATTTAAGCGATTTAATCTTTGTGACTTCAGATAATCCAAGAACTGAAGACCCTATAAAGATAATAGATGATATACTTAAAGGAATTTCAAAGAGTAATTATGTAGTTGAGGAAAATAGAAGAGAGGCTATATTTAAAGCTATTAAAGAAGGAAAACGTGACGATGTAATAGTAATAGCTGGAAAAGGACATGAAGATTATCAAATACTAAAAGACAAAGTTATAGACTTTGATGAGAGACAGGTAATAAAAGAGTTGTTAGAAAGATTATAGGAGGGATAAAAGTGATTAAATTATCCATAGATGAGATATTAGAAGCTGTAAATGGTAGCATTTATGTAGATGGTAAAGAATATAATTATAATAGCATTGAAACAGATACTAGAAATCTAAAGAATAACTGTATATTTGTAGCACTAAAAGGCTATAATTTTAACGGGAATGAGTTCGTTATAGATGCAATAAAAAAGGGAAGTATAATTTGTATCGTTGATGAATTAAAATTTTCTGAATCAGATATTCCTAAAGGAGCTACTGTAATTAAAGTTGAAGATACAAAAATAGCATTGCTTAACTTAGCAGAGGCTTATAGAAAAAAACTCAATATAAAAATCATAGGAATTACAGGATCTACTGGAAAGACATCAACAAAGGATGTAACAGCGGCGTTTCTAAGCTCTAAATTCAAAGTATTTAAAACCAAGGGGAATTTTAATAATGAAATAGGTCTTCCACTTATGATGTTTAAAATTGATGAGAGTTATGACTTAGCAGTATTAGAACTTGGTATGAGCAATTTTGGAGAAATACACAACTTAGCTAAAGCATGCAGACCTGATATTGCTCTTATAACAAACATAGGAATATCACATATTGAAAACTTAAAAACTAGGGAAAACATTTTAAAAGCTAAAATGGAGATTACAGATTTCTTCTCTCAAGACAATACACTTATAGTGAACGCAGACAATGATATGCTTTCTACTTTAAATGATGATTCATACGAAATATTAACTACATCTATAGAAAACAATGATTGTAATATAAAAGCTGATATTATAGAAGAAAATTTAAATAATATAGTATTTACAGTTATTGATGATGGTGAAGATAAAGGAACTATTACACTTCCATTAATGGGAATCCATAATGTAGAAAATTCTCTTTTGGCATATGGAGCGGCTAAGATATTAGGACTTACAATTGATGATATGCAAAAGGGATTAGAAAATTTAGAATGTACATCTATGAGATTAGACGTAATAGAAGCTCATGGAAAAACTATAATAGATGACAGTTATAATGCTAGTCCAGATTCAATGAAAGCTGCATTAAATGTTTTAAAGCAGTTTAATGGAAGGAAAATAGCTGTTTTAGGAACAATGAAAGAATTAGGTGATGAAAGCAAGAATTCACATAAAGAAGTCGGAGAATATACTAAGAAAAATGGAGTAGAGAAATTAATAGTCATAAGTGAATTTGAAAATGACTTTAAAGAAGGTTTTGGTGAAGATGGATTTTATGCTTATGCTTCAATTGCAGAGGCAAGATGTGGATTAGATGAAATTTTAAAAGATGGAGATATAATTTTAATTAAGGCTTCAAGATCTATGCATTTTGAAGAATTGGTTAAATATCTGAAGTAATAAGCTAAAGAGGGGAGGAATGCTCCGATATAAAGGAGTATAGTGGTAATTATGAGTGAAACGTTAGTAAATGTATTTAATTTTAGAACATTAATAGCTATTTTGTTAGGATTTGGGGTAGCATCATTGCTAGGACCTCTAATTATACCGATATTACATAAGCTGAAATTTGGTCAATATATAAGAAAGGATGGTCCTCAAAGTCATTTGAAAAAGGCTGGAACTCCTACTATTGGAGGAATAATATTTATTTTTGCTACATTAATAGGGACTATAATAATGACAAAAGGTATTGGCGATGAAGCTATGATTGCTCTTTATTCATTTATAGGATTTGGATTTGTAGGATTTTTAGATGATATTTTAAAAATTATTCACAAAGACAATCTTGGACTTAAAGCTGGTCAGAAAATGATTTTGTTACTTATAATCTCATTAGCACTAAGTTATTATGGATATAAATCCGGAGCTATAGGAAGCAAAATTTTGATACCTTTTATCAATATAAATTTTGATCTTGGAGTCTTTTATATTCCATTTGTAGTCTTTTATTTCTTAGCATACACAAATGCTGTTAATTTAACAGATGGGCTAGACGGACTTTCAACATCAGTGACTATTTTAGTTTTAACATTTTTTGCTCTAATAAGCTATGGAATGGCTCATTATAGCCTTTCTATATTCTGCTTTATATTAGTAGGTGCACTATTAGGATTCTTAAGATATAATGCATTCCCTGCCAGAGTGTTTATGGGGGATACAGGATCATTAGCTCTAGGTGGAGCAGTAGCTGCTGTAGCGATGATACTTAAGCTTGAACTATTGTCAGCAATAGTAGGCGGTATTTATGTTATGGAAACTATCTCTGTAATTTTACAGGTTTCATCTTTCAAGCTTACAGGAAAAAGAATATTTAAAATGGCTCCAATTCATCACCACTTTGAAAAGTGTGGATGGAGCGAAACAAAAATTGTAACGATATTTTCAATAACAACAGTTGTACTTTGCATAATTTCCTTTTTTAGCTTTTAGTAATTTTGAGGAGGATATAGAATGGAGTTTTTTAAGGATAAAAAAAAGCAAGAGGTGGACTTTGTATTATTCACCATCGTTATGCTTTTGCTAGCAATTGGGATAATAATGGTATATAGTGCTAGCTCCTATTCTGCCTTATATAAGGATAAAGATAGTATGCTTTATTTGAAGAAACAGCTTATATTTGGAACTTTAGGCGTTATATCAATGATGATTGTAATGAAAATAGATTATCATAAATATAAAAAATGGTCTCCATGGATATTGCTAGGGTGTATACCACTATTACTTTTGGTTTTTGTATTTCCTGATAGAAATGGAGCACAAAGATGGATTGAAATAGGTCCTCTTACATTTCAGCCTTCAGAGCTCACAAAATATGCCATAGTATTATTTTTATCATCTAGTGTTGCTAATAAAGGGGAGCGTATAAAGGATCTTAAACAAGGTCTATTTCCTTACTTATTAGTATCAGGTTTTTATGCTGGACTTATATTAGCAGAAAAAAATCTTAGTATAGCAACAGTTATAATGATGGTTACATTGATAATACTGTTTGTAGCAGGTGCGAAAGCAAAGCATATTTTTGGGCTTGTTGTGCCAGCACTTGGGGCTGCAGTCCTTGCATTAGCTTTTTCAGCTGACTATAGAAGAGCTAGAATGCTTAACTTTTTAAATCCATGGAAAGATGCAGCAGGAGACGGTTATCAGCTTGTTCAATCTTTCTATGCATTAGGATCAGGTAAGTTATTAGGATTAGGGCTGGGAAATTCAAGACAGAAGTGTTTTTATATGCCTGAACCACATAATGACTTCATATTTTCCATCATAGGAGAGGAACTTGGCTTTGTTGGAGCTGTATTTGTAATCTCTTTATTTATATTATTCATATGGAGAGGAATACTTATAGCTCAAAGAGCAAAGGATACTTATGGAACATTGCTTGCTATAGGAATAACATCTATAATAGCTGTTCAGGCAATAATAAATATAGCAGTTGTTACTGGTTCTATGCCTGTAACTGGAGTGCCATTACCATTCATCAGTTATGGAGGAACATCCTTAGTAATAACTATGACAGCCATGGGAATCCTACTTAATATATCAAAAGATGTGAAATAGCATTAAAAGTGTGCTTAATATTAATTGTTTTAAAAGGAACATTAATAATTTTTAAGCACACTTTATTTTTTATGGTTAACAAATAGTAAATAGATTGTAATTGTTTTTTAATTATTTTTTTAATGAAATTATTTATGGTAAATGTTATTATATTAATATGGAAGAAATTATAAGGAGGAAATATGGAAACACATAAAAAGTCATATTCAAAAGAAGAACTAAAAAAAAGAGTAGCAAAAAAAAGAAGACGAAAAGCGATATTCATCTGTTTGTTTTTATTGGCAGTGCTTGTCACAGTGTGTTTTAATATTCCGTATTTTAACATACAAACTATTGATATAAGTAAAAATAATATTTTAACTGAATCTGAAGTTTCTTGGCTTAATCAGAAGTATTTAGGACAAAATATATTTACTGCATCTAAAGAGGGAATAAGAAATGATTTGAAGGCTCAGCCTTATATAAAAAATGCTGTGATATCAAAAAAATTCCCTAATAAGCTTGTAATAACTTTAGAACAAAAACAAGGGAAATTTTTTGTAGAGCATGAGAAAAAGTATTACATATTTGATGAGGAATTAAATTTGTTAGAAGTAAAAGATGATATTTCAGATTTAAACCTTGTATCCTTAATAGGAATAGACATTAATTCTGTAAATGTGGGAGAAAAAGTTAATGGCTATGAGAAGATTGATAAGATTTTAAATGAAATAAGTAGTCTTATAGATGATAATCTTACAGATATAGTAATATCATCTGTAAATGTAGAAGACATAAGCAATATAAAAATATACTGTGGAAAATTAGAAGTGAAAATTGGAACAGGTGATGAGCTTAAAGATAAACTTAATAAAGCTTTTAACATAATACTTCAAGACAAGGCACTGCTTGAAAATAACGGATATATAGATGTAAGCTTTAAAGGCAATCCAGTTGTTTATAGACAGGATTAGGAGGGATAGTCATGAAAAAATATTCATCTCAAATAGCGGTTGCAACGGTATGTGCATTATTAGGATTTTTATTAAGCTATCAATTTAAGCTTTTAAATAGCGAAGAGAGGAAACTTGTAAATAATCCTAATGTTCAGCAAGACATAACAAAAGAAATAAGTCAACTTACTAAAGAAAAAGAAGAATATGAAAAGAAAAACAATGAGCTTATGAATCAGATAAAAGTTTATGAAGAATCAGCTACAAATGAAAATGCTGTGGCAAAGGAATTGAAAAACCAGTTAGATAATACAAGATTATTAATTGGAAGTGTGGACGTTACTGGTCCTGGAATTATACTTTATTTAAATCCTAAGACTAACGTGTTTTCCAGCAACATGGTAGCATCCTATATTACAGACAGAGAGCTAACTTATTTAGTGAATGAATTGTTTTTTGCTGGAGCAGAAGCGGTTTCTATAAATAATAAGAGAATAACTCTTCAAACAGGAATAAAGAGTAGTAGCGGAGGAAGTCAAATTTTAATAAATGATGAGAGAATATCTCCTAAAGAAACTATTATAATAAAAGCTATAGGAAATAAAAGTGCACTTATGGGAGGACTAAATTTTCACGGAGTTCTTGACTATGAATCTCTAACTTACTATGAAAAGAAGCTTGAAGAATCTGATAGTATTGAAATTCCTAAATATAACAAGTTATATAAATATGAATATATAAAACCTGTACAGTAATTGAGGTGAAGTTTTAATGATAGCATTTGTAGGTCTTTTAATTGGTATAATAGTTGGTATGTTGTGGGAAGTAAATATTCCTGATAAATTCTCTCCATACATGTCTGTAGCAATACTTGCATGTTTGGATTCAGTCTTTGGAGCAATAAGATCTTCTTTATCAAAAAATTTTCAAGCTGATATATTTATTTCTGGATTTTTTGGTAATGCAGCATTAGCTGCTGGCCTTGCTTATTTAGGAGATAAATTAGGTATTCCTATATACATGGCAGCGGTTATAGTATTTGGAGGAAGAATTTTTGATAATTTTGCAATAATAAGAAGGTTAATATTAGAAAAGACTAAATCTCATGATTAATGAGGTGATTTAATGAAAAAAAATGAAGGTAGTATATTTGTATTTATAGCATCAATAGTTATTGGTCTTTTAATATCTCTTAACATACATTTTGGAACTCAAACTGAAACTGTTATTTTAAATACAAAACAATATCAAGATGCTTATATGAAGAAAAGAAATTTGTATCAAGAAGTAGCTAATTTAAAAGATACTTATCATGATCTTAATAAAAAATTGCAACAATACGAAAGCAAAGATAAAGATAATACTAAAGTAATGGATACTTTAAATGATGAACTAAATAAAAATCTAATGATACTAGGCTATTCTAAAGTTAAAGGGCAAGGAATTGAGATGACTTTAACTGATGGATTAGATGACTTTAATAATTCATTAGATGATAATTTTTATAGTACACAAAGAATAATCCATAACACAGATGTATTAAATATAGTAAATGAATTAAAAGGTTTAGGTGTAGAAGCAATAGCTATAAATGGTGAAAGAATTGTTAATAGTTCAGAGATAAACTGTTCTGGTGGATTTATAAGTATAAACAGCGTTAAATATCCGATGCCTTTTTATATTTATGCTATAGGAGATAAGGATGTCTTAAAAGATTATCTTTTAAATAATAACGAGAGCTATATAAGACTTTTAATAAATCGAGGAATAAAGGTTAGTATAGAAGCCAAAGATGAAATTACTATGCCTAAATATTTAGGAGATATAAAAATAAAATATTTAATCCAAAATTATAAATAAATTTAAAAGTATGAAGGAAATTTTTATTTTATGAAGAATAATATTATATAGCAAGAAGTTTATGTAATATATTTTACTTATAAAAGGGGAGTCCTATATTGGATAGCTATGAAAGATATCTAAAAATAAAAAATTCAGTTCCTGATGATGTAGAAGTGATTGCGGTAAGCAAAACACGAAGCATTGAGGAAATGGATGGAGCTTACAAAGCAGGAGCACGTATTTTTGGTGAAAATAAGGTGCAAGAGCTAATAGCTAAATATGATTCTTTTTACAAAGATGTTCAGTGGCATTTAATAGGACATTTACAAAGGAATAAGGTAAAATACCTAGTTGGTAAAGTTACTCTTATACAATCCTTAGATAGTGTCAGTTTATTAAATGAAATTGAAAAACAGTTTGGGAAAAAAGGAGCTATAGCAGATACTTTAATAGAAATTAACATAGGCAATGAAGAAAGCAAAACAGGAATTTTAGTTGAAGATTTAGAGTCACTACTGATAGAAGTTGAAAAATGTAGCCATGTTAAGGTAAAGGGCTTAATGACTATAATTCCTAAAGGTGACAAAGAAAACAACAGATATTATTTTAAAAAAGTAAAAGAATTATATGAAAAACTTCAAAAAAAAGATTTTAAAAATATAACTATGAGTACGTTATCTATGGGAATGTCTGGAGACTATGATATTGCAATAAGCGAAGGGGCTAATATGATAAGAATAGGGGAAGGCATTTTCGGGAAGCGTAATTATAAATAAATAGGAGGGATTAAATATGCCTAACGTAATAAATAAAGTAAGAGATTTTTTTGGACTAGATGATGAGTATGATGATGAATATGATGAGGATATAGAAGAGTCTGAAGAAGAGGAAGAGATAGTTGAACCAACTATCACAAGCAGAAGACAAAATAAAGTGGTAAATTTACATACAACAACAGTTAAAAATTCATCAACTAAGATATTAATAATAAAGCCTACTGATTTTGACGAGGCTGTTAATATTTGTGATTGTTTAAAGGATAAGAAAATAGTTGTAGTAAATACAAATTCATTAGATCCTAAGGTGGCACAAAGGCTTTTAGACTTTATGGGTGGAGCAAGTTATGCATTAGGAGGAGAGCTTCAAGAAGCCGATAGAGGGGTGTATGTATTATCACCAGCTAATATTGAAGTTACAAATGAATTTAAAAATGAATTATCCTCAAAGGGCATTTTTGGTTGGAAATAATATAATATGAACAAAAATGATTTCATAAATATATTTAACATAGAAGACAAGGCTTATATATCAACACTTTATGATAAGTATATTTTATCCCCAAAAATAGGGGCATGTATATATACTAATGATTTTTATCCTCCAAATATTTGGTCTAAATTAGATTCTAGAGAAGGCTTCTTAGAAATGAAAATTAAATCTTTAGGTGGATTTAATGACAGCGAAAGGCGTGTTATTATATTTAATTATGATGATTCCATGGAATTACCATATACTATTTTAAAGATAAAATGTAAAACCAAATTTTATAAACCCACACATAAGGATTACTTAGGAGCTATAATGGGATTAGGGATAAAGAGAGAAAAATTTGGAGATTTAATCGTAGTGGATGACACTGGATATATAGTTACATTTAATGAAATTGCTAAATTTATAAGTTGTAATTTAAACCTTATAGGGAAAGCGCCTTGTATTGTAGAAAATGTTTTAAAGGAAGAAGATATGCCTTGTATCTCTTTTGAAAAACAGCAGAAACTAACAACTTCTATGAGAATTGATTGTGTTGTGAGCTCTCTCACTGGTTTATCAAGGGGAGAGTCTGAAAAGTATATTAAAGAAGGATTAGTATTACTTAATTATTCTGTTTTGAGAGAAAAGAGTAAAGTAATTGATAAAGATGATGTTATCACAATAAGAAGATATGGAAAATTTAAAATAGGGGATGTCATTGGTAAAAGTTCTAAAGGCAGAATTAAATTTTTATCAATGAAATATACATAGAGGAGTGGGTTTCTATGAAGTTGACACCAATGGATATAAACAATAAAGAGTTTAAGAAAATTATTAGAGGGTATAATCCAGAGGAAGTAGATGAATTTTTAGATAAAATAGTTGAAGACTATGAAGCATTATATAAGGAAAATGCTAATTTAAAAGAAAAAGTTGCTGCGATGAATGAAAGATTAGAGCATTATTCTAAAATTGAAGCTACAATTCAAAATACTTTGGTTTTAGCACAAAATGCAGCAGAGCAGGCAAAAGGATCAGCAAAAAAAGAAGCTGAAATAATAATAAAAAATGCAAATGATACTGCACAAAAAGTTTTAGATAAATCTCATAATGATGTCATGAGAATCAATGATGAATATGATAGAGTAAAGCAGGAATTTGTAAAGTTTAGAGCAAAATTTAGGAGCTTTATGCAAGTTCAATTAGAGACTTTTGATGATCTAGAAAAAGATTTTGAAAAGAATTATAGTGTAGGAACTACAGTAGAGGATGTAGTAGAGGAAAAGCCTATAGAAAACTCTATAGATAAATCTCCTGCTGATAGTTCAAATGATGATGATAGATTTAAGACTGATGAACTTGAAGCTATAAAGAATTTCTTTATAAAAGAAAAGGAAGTTTAAAAAATTCACTCTTTTGAGTGAGTTTTTTTCTTGATTAAATTTGTGCATATGAATTATTATAGAAGAGAAACATAATAAATAGGAGGAAATCATGGAAATTGTTATAATAATCTTAGGAATTATATTAGACAGAGTGACTAAACTTTGGGCATTAAAAATATTAAAACCTGATAATGACATCATAATTATAAAAAATTATTTTCAATTAGCATATTTAGAAAATAGAGGAGCTGCTTTTGGTATATTTCAAAATAAAATAGTGTTTTTAAGTTTGTTTACTATTATATTGATAATAGGGCTTAGTGTATATTTATATAAAAACAGAAAAAAATCTAAACTTTTATCTGTAAGTCTTAGTCTTATTATATCAGGAGCTTTAGGAAATTTTTATGACAGAGTAGTATACAAATATGTAGTTGATTTTATATGTGTTCACTATAAGAACACATACTATTTTCCAACATTTAATGTAGCAGATGTTTTTGTGGTTTGTGGTACTATACTATTGGCAATATATATATTAAGGATGGAATCAGATGGAGAACTTTAAATTTGAAATTTTAGAAGAAGATAATGGTAAAAGAATAGATAAATACTTATCATCATTGTTAGATGGAAAGTCTAGATCATATATTCAAAGGGTAATAGATGATGGCAAAGTTAATGTTAATGGGAAAATAGTAAAAAGTAATTATAAATTAAAAATTAAAGATATAATAAATCTAGAAATACCTGAACCAACAGAATTGGAAGTCATTCCAGAAAATATACCATTAGATATTCTTTACGAAGACAAAGATGTGATTGTAGTAAATAAGTCGCAGGGAATGGTAGTTCATCCAGCACCAGGATCTTATAATGGAACTATGGTAAATGCGCTACTATATCATTGCAAAGATTTGTCTGGTATAAATGGTGTTATACGTCCTGGAATTGTACATAGAATAGATAAAGATACTTCTGGGATATTAGTGGTAGCCAAAAACGATAATTCTCATAATATATTGGCTGAACAATTAAAAGATCATTCAATGACTAGAGAATATTATGCCTTAGTTGAAGGCATAATTAAAGAGGATGAAGGTACAATAAATGAACCCTTAGCAAGACATCCTAAAGAACGTATAAAAATTTCTGTTGTAAAAGGTGGACGTGAAGCTATAACTCATTTTAAGGTTATTGAAAGATTTAAAGAGTACACTTTGGTGAAGTGCATACTAGAAACTGGAAGAACTCATCAAATAAGAGTTCATATGGCATATATAGGACATCCTTTAGTTGGTGATCCAGTTTATGGTTATAAGAAGCAAAAATTTAAATTGCAAGGACAAATGCTTCACGCGAAAGTATTAGGTTTTATTCATCCATCAACTAAAGAGTATATGCAATTTGAAAGTCCTCTTCCAGATTATTTTACTGAGATTATAAATAAACTAAAATCATCTTCATTGTAGCTGAAATTTTATATGAGATTATAATTGAAGTTGATAAATGAATATATGTATGATACAATTAAATAAATTAAAAACCTTTAAACGACTCTGAGAGGTCGTAAGGATAAAATTGTATTTTAATTAGGTTGAGTTTTATCCTTAGGATAGAACTTTTTATTTTGGAAAAAACTATATTAAGAAAGGAGGATTAAGATGAATTTAAAAGCTAATTTATTAGACAAAGATTCTATAAGAAGAAGTTTAATAAGAATTTCTCATGAAATTATCGAAAAGAACAAAGGTGTAGACGGAATTGTTTTAATAGGTATAAAAAGAAGAGGATATCCTTTAGCTAAAAGAATAGCTGAAAATATACGCAAGTTTGAAGGTACAGATGTGCCAGTAGGAACTGTGGATATATCTTTATATAGAGATGATTTAGAAAACTTAAATGATAAAGCTACAATAAATGATAAAAATTTAGGTGTAGAGGTAAAGGGAAAAAAAGTTATTCTAATCGATGACGTTTTATATACTGGAAGGACTGTAAGAGCTGCAATTGATGCAATTATGGATCAAGGAAGACCAAGCATAATACAACTTGCAGTATTAATAGATAGAGGACATAGAGAACTTCCTATAAGAGCGGACTATGTGGGTAAAAACATACCGACATCTAAAGAAGAAATAGTATGTGTATCTATCGAAGAAATCGATGAAGAAGATTCAGTTAAAATTTATGAACGCTAATTTATATAAATACATATAAATTAACTTTTAAAATAACCCCGAGAGGTTATAAAAGGAGGAAAATAATGAAAAATTATGTTGATGTAGATGAGAGAATGCCTTTATTAAAAACAATACCATTAAGCCTTCAGCATCTTTTTGCTATGGTAGGAGCTACAATTCTAGTTCCTATGCTTACAAATACTAGTCCATCCCTTGCTTTGTTTTGTAGTGGAATTGGGACTTTATTGTATATTTTATGTACAAAAGGAAGGCTGCCTGCTTATATCGGTTCATCTTTTGCATTTATTGCACCTATAACAGTAGCAACTGCGCAATACGGCAAAAGTGCTATGCTTTCAGGAGTTATTGGAGCAGGAGTTATTTATGTAATTACGGCTGCTATAATAAAGGTTGTAGGAACAAAATGGATTGATAAAATACTTCCACCAGTATTAGTTGGAGCTGTTGTAATAGTAATAGGACTAGGACTTGCAGGAACTGCGGTAAATTGGGCAGGCCTTAATCCAAACTTTACATCAGATGCTATGGTAAATGTTTCAAGAAGTACATGGATATTAGTATCTCTAGTTACTTTAGGAGTTGGAGTATTTGGAAGTATGTACTTTAAAGGTTTCTTAGGAGTTATACCAATACTTATAGCAATGGTAGTTGGATATATATTGTCATTATTTTTAGGAGTTATACCAAAAGAAACTATAGATTTGGTTTTATCGTCAAACATCATACAAGCTCCACAATTTACTTTCCCTACATTTCATATGGGATCGATAATGCTTATGGCACCAGTAGCAGTTGTTACATTAGCAGAACATATAGGTCATGTTTATGTAACTAATAATGTATGTGGAAGGGATTTCACAGTGGATCCAGGACTGCATAGGTCAATATTAGGAGATGGAATTGCTACTATGTTTGCAGGACTTGTAGGAGGTCCTCCAAATACAACTTATGGTGAGAATATAGGTGTTATGGCTATAACAAGAGTTTACAGCGTATGGGTTATTGGAATTGCTGCTGTTATTGCAATATTACTTTCTTTTATAGGACCAGTAGCAACTATAATAAGCAACATACCATTACCTGTAATGGGTGGAGTAAGCGTATTGTTATTTGGAATAATAGCTTCATCTGGATTCAGAATATTTGTTGAGAACAAAATTGATTTCAGTAAAAAGAAGAATTTAATAATATCTTCAGTTGTTATAGTTCTTGGAATAGGAGGAGCTATAATAAAAGTTGGAAATACTGAACTTTCTGGTGTTGCTTTGGCTACATTAGTAGGTATAATACTAAATTTAGTTTTACCTGAAGTAAGTAAGTCAGAAGAGTAATAGTAAAACTATATATTAATTAAATTTTAAGGTATAATAATAGGTGAGGTTTCTTACCTATTATTTTTACTTTATTAAGGAGAGTACATATGAATTATGAATTAATTGCAACTACTACATTTGGTATAGAATCTGTAACAGCTAGGGAGCTTAAAGATTTAGGATATGAAGATTTAAAAGTTGAAAACGGAAAAGTTACTTTTAGTGGTGATGAAATGGATATAGCTATATGCAATATATGGCTTAGAAGTGCAGATAGAATTCTTATAAAGATGAAAGAATTTAAAGCGACAACTTTTGAAGAACTTTTTCAAGGTACAAAAGATGTTCCTTGGGCAAAGATTATCCCATACAATGGAGAAATGCATGTAGTTGGAAAATCAATAAAATCGACTTTATTTAGTGTTCCTGATTGCCAAAGTATAGTTAAAAAAGCTATCATAGAATCTATGAAGATTACATATAAAAGAGATAGATTCCCTGAAGATGGTCCTAAATACAAAATAGAAATAGCTCTTTTAAAGGATATAGCTACTTTAACAATAGATACTTCAGGGCCAGGACTACATAAGAGAGGATATAGAGAAATAGCTGGAGCAGCACCACTTAAAGAGACAATGGCAGCTGCCTTAGTACTTATTTCTAAGTGGAAGGGAAATGAAATTTTAATAGATCCTTTCTGTGGATCAGGCACAATTCCAATTGAAGCTGCACTTATTGCCAAAAACATAGCTCCAGGTATCAACAGAACCTTTGTATGTGAAGAGTGGCCTACAATGAGTCCTCTTTTATTCAAACAAGTTAGAGAAGGAGCCTTAAAGTCAGTAAACAAGAAAGATATACAAATTAAAGCTAGTGATATAGACACAAAAGTTTTAAGCATAGCAAGAGAAAATGCAAGAAAAGCAGGAGTATCTAATTATATTACTTTTGAGAGAAAAGATTTTAGAGAAATTTCATTAAAAGAAAAGGAAGGCTTCATAATTAGTAATCCACCTTATGGCGAGAGAATAGGTGAAGAAGAAATCATAAGAAAACTTTATAGAAAGTTAGGTCAAGATTTTAGAAAGAGTGACAAATGGAAATTTTTCGTACTTACTTCTTATGAAGATTTCGAAAAATGTTTTGGGTTAAAAGCTAATAAAAATAGAAAATTATTTAATGGAAGACTTAAATGTTATTATTATCAATATAGTAAAGAGTAAAGGCAATGCCTTTACTCTATTCTTTTTAAATTTAATTCCTTTGGAGTTACATATAAAGTTTTATTGGTGTAGTAAATAACCATTCCAGGTTTAGAATGAGAAGGCTTCTTTACATTTCTTACTTCCGTATAATCTATAGGAACATTAGTGGAGTTTTGAGCCTTGCTATAATATGCAGCTAATGTAGCTCCCTCCATTAAAGTTGCTTCATCTATATACTTTGCTCTTATTATAACGTGAGAACCTGGAATATTCTTTGTATGCATCCATGTATCAATTTTGTCAGCGAATTTTAAAGTTAGATAATCATTTTGAATATTATTTTTACCAACATAAATGTCTATGCCAGCAGATGATAAAAAGTGCATAGGTTTTGATGGTTTAACTTTTTGCTTGTTAAGCTTTCCGTGACGTATATACCCGCTGTCAGCAAGCTCTTTTCTAATATCATTTATCTCATCATAATTTTCAAGATTATTTATAGAAGTTAAAACTGAATTAAGGTAGTCCAGCTCTTCATTGGCTTTTTCAATTTGATCAATAGCTGCCGCTTCTGTCTTTTTTAATTTTCCGTATTTATTAAAGTATCTTTGAGCGTTTTCAGATGGACTTTTATTTTCATCTAATGCAATAGAAATAGTTTCTCCATCTGGACTATAATAATTTAGAACATCAATAGATTTCATGCCTTGCTTTATAGAATATATATTTGCTGTCAAAAGCTCTCCTTTTATTTTAAAATCTTCTTTAGTTGAACATTCATCTAAGGAATCCTTTAGTATAACAAGTTTTTTCGAAATTCTATCTATATTGGTATGAATAAGTTTCTGCAAATCTAAAGTTCTGCTATGAAGTCTGTCTTGCTTATCCTTTTTTGAATAATATTCATCTAGCAGTAAAGAAGGACTATCAAATAGAATCTTTTCATTGTAACTTGTAAGAGGAATGCAGTGAAAATCTTTAAAAGTACCTTTATCTTCATATATGGCAAAAGAAAAATTATGATTTACAAATATATCTTTAAAGTAAGAGTTCAAAGCCTGAAACAGATCGTTTGAATCTTTAACTTTGTAAAATAATGCTGAAGAAGTGCTCTTGCTTACACCAGTAAAAATTTTAGCAAAACTATTCTCGTTAATATCCAAATTTAAAACAGCATTTTTAAATTCTGCTTCGGAAAAACTTGTAGGGTTTAATTTGTCAGAAGCAGGTGGATAAACATAAGTTAATCCAGGGAGAAGGGTTCTATAACTATTTATATCTGGAGTTATATGTTTTATAGAATCCATCAGCTTATTATCTCTAGCTCTCACTAAACTTATATTACTATGTCGACCCATTATTTCGCAAATTAAATAGTATATACTATTAAAACCTAATTCATCTGTGCTTTCAAATTTTAATTTTACAATTCTATCTGTTGAAACTTGCTCTATTTCTAAAAGTCTTGCACCAATTAAATACTTTCTAAGCAGCATGCAGAATGAAGGAGCTTTGTTTGGATTAGGCTTTGAAAAGGCTGTCATATGAATACGCGGATATGAGGAGCTTGCTGTTAGGAGCAGCTTTCTATTACCTCTAAAAGTTAATATAATTTCGTCTTTTTCTGGTTGATTAATTTTATCTATTTTAGAATTAACAATGGTTTCTTTAAGCTCTTCAATTACACTATAAAGAAAAATACCATCATAAGCCATAATATCAAATCCTTTCAGTATTAAACTACATAACTACAATTAGTATATCATTAAGAATTAATATGTAGCAAGAATATAACAGGGAGAGCATAGTTTTTAATTTTTAGTAGTTTCCCAATATATAATTTCTACCTTAGTTTTATGAAGAAAAATATATTTTTTATTTGACCTTTTAAAATTTTCGTTTATATAATCTTCAATGATGTTCTCATTTGGAATATAGCCAATCTCTTCTTTAATTTTATAATATATACTTTCCCTGTTATTAAATTCTATTTCGTATTGAACATTCATATATTTTATATCAGCACATATATTTAAAGAATGAAGTATATTTGGTAAGTATATATAATCCAAGCATGTTTTATCTTCTAAACCTAATTTTAAATATAAATTATTAAATATAGGTTTCTGAATAGTTCTAACTATAATTACTTTTTCTTTAGCAACTATATTCATCTTTTTTAAAGCAGCTTTTATATCAAATATTCTATAAAGTGAATTAACAGATAGAATATAATCAGTTTCATTTATCGCCACATCTTCCCATTTTCCTTCTATAGGCAAGATATTATTAATTCCTAAAATTTTAGATTTCTCCATTAATACATTTAACATATGTCTTGAAAAATCTATAGCAGTTATATCACTGCATTTTTCAGATAAAGGAATAGTAAATTTGCCTGTACCTGGTCCGATTTCAATTAAGGATTTGTTTGTATCAATTAAACTTTTTACAAAGTTGTATACTTCTTTAGAGTAATCATAAAGTGTAGGTTGATTATCATATATTCGAGACAATCCTTTCCAAAACTCTCGTTCAACGTTATCATTGAAAGCTCGTTCTTTTGCATATCCTTTTCTACACTTCAAGGAATCCTGCCAAATTTTTTCGTAGTCTATATCTTTATAAGTTAATATCATAATTTCCTCCTTAGCAACTCTCAAGGATTAAAATTCCTCAAAATCTTTTATAAGTTTCTTAGTATAATTGTGTTTTGCATCTATATACAATTTATCTGATTTAATAATTTCAACGATTTTACCATTTAACATTATGGCTATTTCATCACTTACCGCTTTTACCAAATCTAAGTCATGAGATATAAACAAATATGTTATATTAAATTGATTCTGTATACTTTTTAATAATTGGATAATCTGAGCTTGAACAGATACATCTAACATGGAAGTTGGCTCATCAAGAATAACAAATGTCGGTTGTAATAGCAATGCTCTTGCAATTACAACCCTTTGTATTTGACCACCGCTTACCTGATGAGGATATCTTGACAATATTTCCTCACTAAGACCAACAATATTAAGATATTGTTTAATTAAATCTTCACTATGTCCTTTTTTATAAAGTCCATGAATTTTTAATGGCTCAATAAGACTTTTGTAAATTGTTTTCTTTGGACTAAGGGAGGAATCAGGGTGTTGAAATATTATTTGCATTTTAGACCTTAATTTTCTCATGGATGTAAAGTTATAATCACTTATGTCTAATCCATTTAAAAATATTTTGCCTTCATCAGCTTTTATTAATTTTAATATCAACCTAGATAATGTTGATTTTCCGCATCCGCTTTCTCCAACTAATCCTAGTGTCTTGCCCTCCTTAATTTCAAAAGATACATCATCTACTGCTTTTACTATTTGTTTATTAATAATGCCGTTTTTAAACTCCTTCTTTAATCCTATTACTTTTATCATAAAGAAAACACCTCACTTCTGAACCATTTACATTATACATTTCTGATTCTTCAAATTTACAGATATCTTTGGCATATTTACATCTAGGATGAAATCTGCAACCAGTAGGCAAATTAGTTAAGTTTGGTGCAATTCCTTCTAAAGGAATTAACTTTTTACTTGGTTGTGCATCTATTAATCCCATTGTATATGGATGTAAAGGACTATTAAAGATAGTATAACTTGAACCTTTTTCTAATATCTTTCCGGCATACATTACTATAATTTCATCACATAATCTATTTGCAAGCATTAAATCATGAGTAATTAACACCATGCTAACACATTGCTCTTCTTTTAAATTTTTAAAAACTTTAAATACTTGGTTTCTTATAGTTGCATCTAATCCTTTTGTTGGCTCATCTGCAATTATCCATTTTGGATTTAAAGCTGATCCCATAGCTGTAAGAGCCCTTTGACTCATACCTCCACTTAGTTGAAAATTGTATGAATTATAAACTCTCTCTTCTTTATTAAAGAAAAATTTTTTTAAGTGATCTAATGATCTAATCTTACACATTTTTTTGGTTTCAATTTCATGATAATAATATAATTCATTTATTTGATTCCCAATTTTTAAAATTGGATTAAATGCAGTAGCTGGATTTTGAGGAATAAGAGAAATTTCACGACCTCGTATTTTTCTTATATTTTCATTATCTAAAGATAATAAATCATTGCCTTTATATAAAATACTGCCTGATTTTTTAGCATTGTCAGCTAAGAGGTTTAAAATGGAGAGACCAAGAACTGATTTTCCACTTCCTGTTTCACCAACTATTCCAATAATTTTTCTAGTTTTAAGCAATAAATCTATACCATCTACGGCTTTCACAAATCCTTCTTTTGTATAAAAATGAATCATTAAATCTTTTATTTCAATATCAGTATTCATGTCCTATAAATCCCTTCTATAGGTATTGACTAAAAAAGTCTCTTTTTTCATCAAATAAATCTCTTAATGCATCTCCAATTAGATTTATGCTAGAGCAGAGTAATAGAATACTAATTCCGGGAGCTAAAAGTAAATGTGGATATGATCTAAAGTAGGTTTTTGCATCGTTTATCATTACTCCCCAGTCAGCTTGAGGAGGCTGTATCCCAAGACCTAAGAAACTTAAAGAAGCCATAGATAAGACTACCTTTCCAATTCTTGTTGTAAAAAGTACAATAAACGGAGCGAAAATATTCGGAAGTATATAATGAAATATTATATGTAAATTAGTTGCTCCTAATGCTCTAGCACCTTCTATATACTTTTCTTCTTTTACTTTTAGAACTTCACCTCTTACTATTCTTGAAAATCCTGACCATGATGTTACCGTAATAGAGATTAATAAACTTTTTACTCCAGGACCGAGCACTCCAGCTAAAGCTATCATAAAACTTAATCCTGGTAAACCTTGAAATATAGTTACTATCATCTGAATAATATTATCTATAATACCACCACAGTAACCAGAAATTAGTCCAATTATTGTACCTAGAAACATAGTGAATATAGTTGCTATAAAAGATAAGAATATTGAGACTCTAGCACCATAAATGATTCTACTTAAAACATCCCGTCCTAGAGCATCTGTTCCCAGAAGATGCTCTTTAGATATTCCCATTAAACGTTTAGACATATCAACTTTATTAGGATCATAGGGAGATAAAAAATTTGCCAATAATCCAACAAGTATTAATAATCCAAGGATAATGAATGAAACTTTATAAATTAGTTGTATATTATTAAACTTTTTCAACTTATTCTCCTCCTAATCTCATACGTGGATTTAGAAGTAAATAGCATAAATCAATTAATAAATTGAATGCTAAGAAAATTATGCCGGTAAAGACCACATAACCTTGTATAACTGGATAGTCTCTACTCATTATACCTTTTATAACATAACTTCCCATTCCTGGTATTCCAAAGATAACTTCAACAACTGTTGAACCACCTAATATTGCTCCAAAGTAATTTCCAAGTAAGGTTACTATAGGCATTAAAGAATTAGTAAATGCATATTTAAAAATTATAATCTTCTCTTTTAATCCTTTTGATTTGGCTGTAATTATATAATTTTGAGATAATGCTTCAATAAGAGTTGCTCTATGAAGTCTCATAATTGTTCCAATTGTACCAGCAGACAACACAAAACCTGGCATTATTAAATGTTTAAAAGTTCCATATCCACTGGTTGGCAACCATTTTAGTCTTTCACAAAATATACTTAGCATAATAATTGCGATCCAAAATCCAGGCATTGAAGCTAGAATTAGTGACAATATTCTTCCTGATTTATCAATATTTGAATCCTTATTCAAGGCCATGATTATTGATAAAGGTATAGAAATAGTTATTACAAAAAATATTGCCATTAGAGAAATAGAGAAGGTTATAGGAAGCCTTCTCTGTATTTCTTCTCTTATAGATGTTTTTGTTATATATGATTTACCTAAATCACCTTTAAGAACCTTAATAGTCCACTTTTCATATTGTATAAATATATTTTCGTTTAATCCGAGTTCTTCTCTTGTTTTAGCTATTTCTTCTTCTGTAGGTGCAGATACTCCATCCATACTTAAATATTCAACAGCTGGATCACCTGGTGCGATGACACCTAAAATAAAAGCTAAAAATGTTATACCTATTAAAACAGGGATGGTCATTAATAATCTTTTAATTAGATATTTAAATGAAAATTTCACTAATTAATCCACTCCATATTTGCTAATGTTGTTCCATAAATTGTTGCTTCATATCCAGTTATTTTTTTGTTATATGCAATTAAATTTACATCTTCAAATAAAGGAATATCTGAAGGATGTGATGCGGATATATCTTGAAGTTCATCATATATTTTTCCTCTCTCATTTAAATCCATAGTAACTTTCAATTTTTCGATAAGTTCATCAGCTCTTTTATCAACATATCCTAGAGAGTATGCTATATTACTAGATCCTTTACTACTCATATATCCACTAAATATAGTAAATGGTTCTGCATTTGGAAGACCTTGAGTATGTAAAGCTATATTGTAATTACCATTTTTTTGAGCTTCCTTAAAGGCAGCACCATCAAGAATAGTAATATTAGAAGTTAATCCTACTTCACTTAAAACTGATTGAATGTATTCAGCTACTGTTTTATATGGATAACGATCTACTCCATAAGATGGAATTATGAAATCTAATTCCATAGTTTCACCCTTTAATTCTTCTTTAATAATTTTTTTAGCTTTTTCAGGGTCATATACTGGTTTTATTTTTTTAGCAAATGGCGATGCTTGATTTAAAATATTAATTGTTGGGGTACCATGTCCGCCATAGAACTCATTTACTATAGTATCTCTGTCAAGTAATAAACTTAGTGCTTCTTTAATTTTTTCATTGTTAAATGGTGCTTTAGTTCCATTAACAGCTATAAATTGTGTTATAGTTGAGTTTGATGTAGAAGTTGCAAATTTATCATCTTTTAATAATTCTGCAGCAAGTTCTGGGGTAATAGCACCTAAATCCATAACTCCCATGATTTCTTCTGACTTTAATGCTGTGTAACGAGTTTGAGAATCAGGTATAACTTTGACTCTAACATTTTTAACCTTGCTTTTTTCACCATAATAATTTTCGTTTCTTTCAAGTAGTACATATTGATTTTTTTCACGTTCTATAATTTTAAAAGGGCCTGTACCTTGTGCAAAAGTAGTAAAATCACCAGTGTTTACATCAAAACACTTAGGACTATAAATAGCACTACCAAATCTAGCCATATTAAATATTAAAGTTGAAATAGGCTCATTAAATGTTAACTTAATTTCATAATCTGAAACCTTTTCAAAGTTCTTTAAATTTGGATAAGTTTTATCTACATTAAAAGAATAAAAAGGAGAACCTTTCTTTTTCATGTTGGTGTATCTCTCAAAATTCTTTATAACTGCATCAGCATTTAAATCAACTCCATCATGAAATTTTACTCCCTCTTTAATTTTAAAATTCCATTCTTTATAATCATCGGAATGAGTCCATTTTTCTGCTAATTGTGGAGTTGGAGCACCATCATCACCTAAACCAATTAAAGGTTCCCACACATATAAAATTGAACTTGTATAATATGCATCAGTTTCTCCAGGTGACAAATCTCTAGCTGCTGCTAGTACGATTTCTTTTTCCTCATTTAAAGAATTTAATTCTTGTTTTTTTGAAGATGATCCATTATTAGTTGTACATCCTGTTAGTATGGTTGCAAACACAATAATAGACATAGCAATTGTCATTAATTTGCTTTTGATTAGTTTTTTCATCTTTTTCTCTCCTTTTGTAATTTAGAGCAATAAAAAAGCTTTAGCAATATGCTAAAGCTACCCATTTTTCGCTTTGTTTTCACAAAAAATAATGAAAATATATTAAATCAGCTGCTCCCCCTAATTTAATATTTATATATTTATGATTGGTATTCTGACTAACACTTCTTTCGCCTCCTACCCTTCCCAGATTGACTCCAGTGGTTTTGTAGGAATTGTCCATGATTACAGTGATGGGTTCGTGCCGGAATTGCACCGTGCTTCCCTTAATCATAAATAATTTATGTACTTTTCATATTTAATACTACATATCATAGATTAAATTGTCAATATTATAATTAATATAGAATAAATGTAATACTATAACATAAAATGAGTTAGGTTTTTATACAATGGCATAATCATAAAACACCAAAAAACCGAGCCAACCTACACGAAAACGTCGCTATTTCTTTGTGAAAAGCGACGTTTTTTTATGGCTCGGAGAGAGAAAGGAGTGGTGCCGATTATATATTTTGAAAAGGAAAGGGGGAAATCTTTTTAAGGTGGCCGGGCCGTGTGGTCTGACCTTTTTTCATTTCAAAAAAGGAGGTTTTGTGAATGGCGGATGACAAGCTGAAAACGGGCCTGGAGGAACAGCAGGTCCCGGAGTCCCCCGGCCCTGCCGAGCCGGGCGGCTCTCCCACACCAGAACAGCCCGCGCCGGAACATCCCGGCCCGGAGGCTCCACAGGAAGAAAATACACCCGCTGCCCCGTCTGGAAAGGTCATTGATCTGACGGAGGCGCGGGCCGCCGGGGAAAAAACAGCGGAAGGCCCGGCTGTCGAGGAGGGCTCCCCCAAACATGGGGATGAGGCGTTCCGTGACTTGTTCGGGAACGAGGAAAAACCACCCTGGGAAAAATCCCTGGATGAAATCAAGGAGGAGGAAAACGCACAAAAGCGCCGGGGCCGTCCCAAAAAGGCAAAGGATAAGGTGGAGCCCAACAAGCCGGAAAAGGGGCCGGGCACCCGCAAGGGCCGCCCAGCTAAGGCTGACAAGGCGGCCCTTGACAAGTCCCCGGCCCCCGGCGTTCTGGACAAAGTGTCCAGAGGTGGAAAAAAAGATAAGGACAAGGAAACGGGCTCCGGGGGGATTGGGCCCGGCGTGAAAGCTCCAAAAGGCAAGGCCGCCCCTGTCAAGGAGGCGGAGGCGCCGCCCCCGGAGATCAAGCTGCCGCCTATGCCGGAAGTCCCGCCCCGCCCGGTGGAAGAGGGAAAAATCGTCTATCTGAAAATGGCGGAGCTTCACCCGTTCCATACATTCCGGGAGCACCCCTACAAGGTACAGGACGATAAGGCCATGGACGATCTGGTGGGGACGATCAAGGAGCATGGCATTATGACACCTGCTACCGTCCGCCCGGAAAAGGACGGCAAGGGCTATGAGATCATCGCCGGACACCGCCGACACCATGGCGGCACACGGGCCGGGCTCGAGGAAATGCCCTGTATTGTCCGGGAGATGACCGACCTGGAAGCTGTCCGGGAAATGCGCAACAGCAACAAGCAGCGGGGTGAACCGCTCCCCAGCGAGCTTGCAAAGCTCCTGGATTTGGAACTGGAGGCCATTAAGCGCCAGGGGGCCCGCCCCAAAAACGAGAAAGAGGCGGAAGCCCTGGGTAAGCTCTCGGTGGAGATTGTGGGCAAGGAGCATGACATGAACTATAAAAAGGTGCTCCGTTATGTCCGGCTCAACCATCTTGTCCCGGAGCTTCTGGAAAAGGTGGACGCAAAAAGCATGGGCTTTATGCCCTCCGTGGAGCTGTCGTACATCAAGCCGGAAAACCAGCGGCTGATTGCCGTGTCGATTGATGGGGAGGTGGCGTCCCCCACCGTCAAGCAGGCAAAGCGGCTCCGGGAGCTGGATCAGGAGGGCTTGCTCAATGGTGACGTGATCGATGGTATTTTAAGCGAGGAAAAAAGGGAGGTTGATAACGTGATCATCAGTACCGACGAACTCAACAAATATTTTGGCAAGGAAGTGACCCCGGCCAAAATGAAAGCGCAGATTTTGGCCTTGCTGGACGAGTGGAAAGAAAAGCAGCCGCCCGAACTGGCAAAGCCGGAGAAAAAGAACGAACTGGACAAGTAACCGCCCCCGCTTCTGGACACTTTGTCCAGAGGCAGACGCTCCCCGTTTGGGATGGGCTCTGCGGTGATATATCCCCCGTCGCCGGGTATCTTCCAGCACAGCCGGGTACAGGCAGTCAAGGGTGCAGCGCACCGCCGCATAGCGGCGGCCATGCCCTTGACGGCCTGGCCCGGCTGTGCTATTTCCGGCGAAGCGACGGGGGTATATCCTCCAGAGCCGCCCCCTTTCCCATGAATGGGAAAGGGCGGGGAGATAGGGTTGACGCTATCTACTATATATAAGGAAAGAAATGGAGGTTTTGACTATGAAACGACCCCTTGCGTATGTGACCGCCGCATGGCGCGGCGACGAGTGCGAGATTACGGAACAGGCGGCTAAATACTGCCGTATTGTCTATGACGCGGGCTATTCCCCCATCTGCCCTATGCTTTTCCTGCCGCTGTTCCTCAATGACGCGGTGCCGGAGGAACATAAGAACGGCATCGACATGGGGCGCGACCTGCTCCGGCGCTCCCGCGTGTTGGTGGTGTGCGGGAACTATGTCAACGAGGCGGTAAAGAATGACATCGCCGTTGCTGTAGGTTGTACAATGATGTGTTACAGGGGCAGATAAAATGAAATAGACAGCAAGGTGCCGATTTTATATTATCAGCGGAAAAAAGATAGCGAATAGGAAAGACCTGTGGTATGGTTGAGTTGTCAAGACAAAACCGAAAGGCAGGTCACCTATCCGCTATGAAGACAATAACACAAACCATGCGGTTTCGGCAAGCAGTAATGGAATATTCATATCAACACGGTGTAACAAAGGCTGCGATTCACTACAGGCTCAATCGTCAATACATTTACCGGTGGCGCAAACGCTATGATGGAACACTGGAATCGTTGGCAGACCTTTCTCACAGACCGCACAGCCATCCGAACCAGCATACTCCCGAAGAGATAAAACTCATCCTGGATATGCGGCGCAGAAACCCCAATACCGGTTTGGTTGTCTTTTGGGTTAAACTCAGACAACGAGGATACACCAGATCCATCTCTGGTCTATATCGCTTCTTACGTAAGCATGGACAGATGGCTGTCAAGCTGCTAAACCCCAAGTATATTCCGAAGCCTTATGAACAGATGCAATATCCCGGTCAGCGCGGGCAAATCGATGTCAAATTCGTGCCTTCAGTCTGCATGGTTGGTCAAGAGAAGGAAACGAAGTGGTTTCAGTACACCTTCCTCGATGAGTACAGCCGTTTTAGGTATCTTGAGGCATTTGAAGAGCACAGCACCTATTCCTCCACTGTGTTCCTCAGGCACGTGGTTGAGCGATTTCCCTACGCCATTGAATGCATTCAAACAGACAACGGCACAGAATTTACAAAGCGCCTTCTGCCAAAGGGAGGGAATACACCCACGCTGTTTGAGGAGGAGCTGGCGCGTCTCGGGATTCGCCACAAGCTGATTCGCCCTTATACGCCCAGACATAATGGCAAGGTGGAACGCAGTCACCGCAAGGATAACGAGGAGTTCTACGCCTCTCATCGCTTCTTTTCCTTTGACGATTTCAGAAAACAACTCGCCATTCGCGAGCGCGCTTACAACAATTTCCCTATGCGTCCTCTCAACTGGCGCTCTCCCAAGCAGGTCTTATTCGCTTTCCCTAATGTGTAACACATCTTTGACAAACCAACAGCGGTAAAGAATGACATCGCCGTTGCCCAGCGGCTGGGGATCACAGCCACCACCCTGGAGGGCATTTTGACCGTCAAGGGCCAGGGGCGGCGCTGATATGCCTGCACTGTTTGAAGCCTACATTACCAACCTGGGAAAATACAACGAGGGTGAGCTGGTTGGAGAAACGCTGAAATTCCCCACCACCAAAGAGGAGGTGCAAGGTCTGCTGAAACGCATCGGCGTGGATGGGGTGCGTTACGAGGAGTTTTTCATTACCAGCTTTGACGGTGATGTGCTGGGGCTCTATGACTATCTGACCGAATATGAAAATCTGGACGAGCTTAACCATCTGGCCTGCCTGCTCTCCGAGCTGGATCAAAGTGATTTGGAGAAATTCGAGGCGGTGATCGACAGCGGCGAGCATACTTCTAGCGTGGCCGACCTCATCAACCTGACGCAAAACCTGGATTGTTTTGAATTTTATCCCGACATTGAAAGCGAGGAAGATTTAGGCCGCTACTCTGCGGAGGACTTGCCAATCCCGGAAGAACTGAAAGACTATTTCGATTATGAGGCATACGGGCGGGACATCCGGCTCAACGAGGACGGCCACTTTGCCCCAGGCGGCTATGTACTGAACAACGGCGGCAAATTTATTGAGCACTACCACGGGATCGAGGACATTCCCGCCGAACACAGGGTTTTCTCCTATCCGCAACTTTCCATCCGGGAACAGATGGCCGCCTATAAGGAAATTATTGACGGTTCCTCTCTGGATGGCTATCGCAAGATGACCGCAAAAGAACATGATGACCGATAGCGGCACTTCTGGACACATTGTCCAGAGGAGCCGCTTTTTGTATGAAAGGGGGTGATCCGCCTGGTTGACGAGGATGTTTCCAGACGCACCATAGCGGTATCGATCAAGGCAAGCAAGCTGACGGCAAAAGGGCTTGCCTATGTATTGGGAACGATTGCCCGGAAGATTGCCAAACACCACCGGGCCAAGCAAACGCCCCACGGCAGGCAGACGGTGGGCCAGCTTATGGGCCAGGGTGCTTCTGCCAACAGCATTGAGGTGGAGGCTCCCGCCCTCTTTGACCGGGTGGCCCGGAAATGGAATGTGGACTATGCCTTTTACAAGGTAGCGCCGGACAGACACCTGCTTTTCTTCAAGGCTGGGCAGGCCGACGCCATTACCGCCTGTTTCGCAGAGTATTCCAAACGGCTGCTCAAGCGTTCAAAGTCCAGGCGTGTTCCCATCCGGGAACAGCTCAAACGGGCCGCCGCTGAACTGGCCCGCCAGCCGTCCCACAAGAAAGAACGGGTAAAGGAGGCGGCGCATGAGGACAGATAGCGTAAAAAAATATGTGATACCCAATATTCCTTATCTGTTTATCCTGTGGGCCTGCCTAAAGCTGGGGACGGCCTACCGGCTGGCCGCTGGCGCAGACTTCGCCCACAAGCTCCTGGGGCTGGGCCAGACTATCGGCCCGGCCTTTGCCGACTTTGCGCCGGGGCTTGCTCCCTTTGACTGGCTGGTTGGCATTGTGGGCGCGGCTGCCTTTCGCCTGCTGATCTATGTGAAAAGCAAAAACGCGAAAAAGTACAGGCGGGATGAAGAGTACGGTTCCTCCCGTTGGGGAACGGCAAAAGACATCCAGCCCTTTGTCGATCCAAAGTTTGAAAACAATATCATTCTCACCGGGACGGAGTTTCTTACCATGAATACCCGCCCCAAAAACCCGGCCAACGCCCGCAACCTTAACGCCTGCGTCATCGGCTCGTCCGGCTCCGGCAAAACCCGGTTCTGGCTTACCCCGCAGATCTTGCAGGCCAGCGCGGATAAAAAGGCCGGATGCAGCTATGTGGTGGTCGATCCCAAAGGAGGTGTTCTCGGACAGGTAGGCCGCTTTCTGCAACGGCGGGGGTATAAAATCAAAGTTTTTAACAGCATAGATTTTTCCAAGTCCATGCACTATAACCCGCTGGCGTATATCCGAAACGAGGCCGATATTCTGAAATTTGTGGATGCTTTGATCAGCAACACAAAGGGCGAGGGCAAAGAGGGCGATCCATTTTGGCAAAAGGCGGAAACGCTTTTATACTGCGCCCTGATCGCCTATATCATTTTTGAGGGCCCCGCTGAGGATCGGAATATGAATACATTGGTAGATATGATTTCCGGCATGGAGGTCAAGGAGGACGATGAAAATTTCCAAAATGCCGTGGACTATATGTTTAAGGGGCTGGAAAAGCGAAAGCCGGATTGCTTTGCTGTGAAGCAGTACAAGAAATACAAACTTGCAAGCGGCAAGACGGCCAAAAGCATTTTGATTTCCTGCGGCTCCCGTTTGGCCCCTTTTGACATCCCCCAGCTCCGGGAGATCATGGCCTATGACGAGCTGGAGCTTGACCGCATCGGGGATCGGAAAACGGCGGTGTTTTTCACCATTTCCGACACCACGCCCACCTATAACTTTCTGGTTGCCCTGGCCTTTTCGCAGATGTTCAATCTGCTGTGTGAACGGGCGGACAGTGTTCACGGGGGCCGCCTGCCCCATCATGTGCGGGTGCTGTGGGACGAGGCGGCCAACACGGGCCAGGTTCCCCAGCTTGAAAAGCTGGTAGCCGTCATCCGTTCCCGTGAGGTGTCGCTGACGCTCTTTTATCAGCAGATGGCCCAATGCAAGGCCATTTACAAAGACCATGCGGAAACGATACTCGGCAACATGGACAGCGTGATCTTCCTGGGCGGGCGGGAAAGCTCCACCATCAAGGAGATTTCCGAGAACTGGCTGGGAAAAGCGACCATCTATATGCAGACGGACGGGCGCTCAAAGGGGCAGTCGGAAAGCTACAATCTCAATACCCAGCGATTGGGCCGGGAGCTGATGACACCCAGCGAACTCGCCACGATGCCCGGCGACAAGTGCATTTTGCAGCTTCGGGGCCTGCCCCCGTTCTATTCCCCCAAATATGACTTGAAAAAGCACCCGAACTACAAGTACACGGCGGAAGCCGATAAACAGAAAAACGCCTTTGACCTGGACAAGCTCATCAACCGCCGCAGGCGGCCAGGGCTTTCCGAGGTTTGTGAGGTGTACGAGGCGGACGCGCCGGACACAGCGCCCATAGGCGAGGACGAGGACATCCTCAACTATGACGATGTGGACGACCCGGACGCTTTTGTATAAAGGGCTTCTGGACAAAGTGTCCAGAGGTTGTGACCTGCCGCCAGAAATGGCGGCTTTTTTCATAGCCGGGGAACCCCGGAGAAATGGAGGTTTTATGGAGTTCTTTTCTTCTGCTGTCGATACTTTGCAGACCCTTGTTGTGGCCCTGGGCGCTGGCCTTGGCGTGTGGGGTGTTGTGAACCTGCTGGAAGGTTATGGTTCCGACAACCCCGGCTCCAAAAGCCAGGGCATGAAGCAGCTCATGGCGGGCGGTGGTATCATCCTGCTGGGCACCACCCTGATCCCTCTGCTGTCCGGCCTGTTTTAAGGTAGGGGCCTATGGATTTTCTCACCGACTGGCTTACGGATTGGCTCAAAGAGCTGCTCATCAGCGGGATCATGAGCAACCTGGAAGGGCTTACCGATTATGTCAATGCCCAGGTCGGAGAGATCGCGGTACAGGTGGGGACGACCCCGGCGGCATGGAACGCCGGGGTTTTCTCCCTCATACGCCAGCTTTCCGAAACGGTGATTTTACCGATTGCCGGGATGGTGCTGACTTTCGTTGCCACCTATGAGCTTATCCAGATGCTTTTGGAAAAAAACAATATGCACGAGTTTGACGTGGCGAATATCTACAAGTGGATATTCAAAACCGCTTGCGCCATCTTCATTCTCTCCAACACATTCAATATCGTGATGGCGGTGTTCGATGTGTCCCAAAGTGTGATCGCCCAGGCGGGCGGTCTGATCCAGGGCTCCACGGACATCACGCCGGATATGCTGGCAGAACTGGAAACCACCCTGGAGGGGATGGATGTTGGGCCCCTTATTGGCCTATGGCTCCAGTCCTCCATTATCGGTGTTACGATGTGGGTGCTGGGCATCGTCATTTTTGTTTTAGTCTATGGCCGTATGCTGGAAATTTATATCCTGACCAGTTTGGCCCCCATCCCCATGGCGACCATCTCCCACCGGGAGGTGGGGCAAATGGGCCAGAATTATCTGCGCTCCCTGTTTGCCGTGGGCTTTCAAGGGCTGCTTATTCTGGTATGCGTCGCCATTTATGCGGTGCTGATCCAGGGGATCGCCACAGGCGGCGATCCCATCGGCGCGATCTGGGGCATTGTGGGATATACCGTCCTGCTCTGCTTCATGCTGTTCAAAACGGGCTCGATTGCCCGCAGTATCTTTAACGCACATTAAAAGAAAGGAGTTTGTCTATGGCAAAAATGCAGGCAGCGGCCCAGGGCGGCCCTGTTGTGGACGAGGCGGCGATGGAAGAAATGCGCCGCTTGATTTTTGAAGCCCCCATCGCGGAACTGGCAGAGTCCCAGGGGATTTCCATTGACGAGGCGGTACAGCTTCGCGTGGAGAAAAACCTGGAGGCCGCCGAGGTGCCGATTGAGGTGACGGTGCGCCCCATTGAAAAGCAGGGCAAGACGATGGGTTTTGCCAGCGTGAATATCGGCGGTATGGTGGTGGATGATTTCCGGGTGATAGACGGAAAAAACGGCGTCTTTCTTGGGGCACCCAGCAAACCCGATCCCACCAGCAGGACAGGCTACCGCTCCACGGCGCGGGTGATGGATCGCCACTTGCAGGAACGGCTGGACGCGGCGGCGGCCCAGGGCTATACCCAGGCCGTGGAAAAGCTGATTGCCCGCGCCGAGGCGTTGCGGCCCGCCCCAATCAAGGAGCAAATGGCAAAAGCGGCAAAGGAGGCCGGAAAGGAAAACGCCGCCCGGCCCACCCCGGCAAAGGGCAAGGAGGCCAGGGATGACCGATAAGGCAACCTCTGGACAAAGTGTCCAGAAGTCCCCGGAGGGGCTGTTCCTGCAAGACGGCATTGAGGGCCTGCACTCCCTGCCCCGTCATTCCGTGGATATGCTCTTGACCGATCCGCCCTATGGCACCACCCGGAACTTTTGGGATGTGCCCCTGCCGCTCCCTGAACTGTGGGAGGCGGTAAAATGGGCGGTCAAGCCGGAGGGCGCGGTGCTGTTCTTTGCCCAATGTCCCTATGACAAGGTGCTGGGGGCATCCAACCTGTCCATGCTCCGCTATGAGTGGGTATGGTACAAAAGCCGCTGCACCGGATTTCTCAACGCAAGGCGGGCTCCGCTAAAAAAGACGGAGAATATTCTGGTGTTCTATCAGAAACTTCCGCTTTACAATCCGCAGTTTGAGCAGGGCAAGCCCTACAAGAAAATTGCGGGCAACCGTGGGAACAGCACCAACTACGGGAAATTTACCCGTTCCGGCAGCGGCTCGGAGGACGGCCTGCGCTATCCCGGAAATGTGCTGACCTTTCCAGCCGTCCAACGCACCGTCCACCCCACGCAAAAGCCGGTAGAGCTGTGCGAGTATTTCATCAAGACCTATACCCGGCCCGGCGAGGTGGTGGCGGACATCTGCGCGGGCTCTGCTACAACGGCGGTGGCCGCCCTCAACACAGGCCGCCGCTTTATTTGTTTTGAAACCGTCCCGGCCTACTATGCCGCCGCTACGGAGCGCATCCGTCTGGCGCGGGCGGCGGTGGAGGCCGGGGAGAAAGGAGTGTAACCATCGAGAAGTATTCTATCATTTACGCCGACCCGCCCTGGCGGTATTCCGCAAAAAAGGTACAGGGAGCGGCGGAAAACCATTATCCCACCATGGGGATCAACGAGCTATGCGCGTTGCCTGTGGCCGATCTTGCGGCCCCGGACAGCGCGCTTTTTTTGTGGGCTACCTTTCCCCAGCTCCCGGAGGCCCTGCGGCTGATCCAGGCGTGGGGCTTTACTTACAAGAGCGTTGCTTTCGTCTGGCTCAAACAAAACCGCAAGTCCCCCGGCTGGTTTTACGGCCTGGGCTTCTGGACACGGGGCAACGCAGAGGTGTGCCTGCTGGCAACACGGGGACACCCGAAACGGCAGGCGGCCAATGTCCACCAGTTTATCATTTCCCCCATTGAAGCCCACAGCAAAAAGCCGGACGAGGCCCGTGATAAGATCGTGGCCCTGATGGGCGACCTGCCCAGGGTGGAGCTGTTCGCAAGGCAGACGCCGCCCGGCTGGGATGTGTGGGGAAATGAGGTGGAAAGTACCCTGCCGGACTTCTGGACAAAGTGTCCAGAGGTGGCCGGGCCGGAAAGGAAGTGATTGAAATTCCCTATGTAAATGTTCCAAACGATTTGTCAAAGGTCAAGACGAAACTTGCCTTTAACCTGACGAAACGCCAGCTTGTATGCTTCGGGATTGCGGCGGCGGTGGGCGTCCCCACCTATCTGCTGGCCCGGAGCACCATCGGCAATACCGGGGCCATGTTCCTGATGATGGCCGTGGCGCTCCCGGCGTTTCTGCTGGCGATGTATGAAAAAGACGGGCTCCCGCTGGAAAAGGTGGTGAAAAACATCATCCGGGCCCGTTTCCTGCGGCCTGGGATCAGGCCCTATCAGACGCAGAATATTTACGCCCCGTTTACCCAGCGGGGCGCTGCGGGAAAGGAGGATGCGATTGAAAACAGCAAAAAACCAAAAGCGCGGCCCCGGAAAGGGCGCTAAACGGAAAGCTGCGTTGTCTGCCCAGCAGACGATCCCCTATCTGGTGATGCACCCGGACGGGGTGTGCCAGCTCCCCGGCGGGCTCTACACAAAAACCGTGGAATATGAAGACATCAATTATTCGGTGGCAAGCACCGAGGATCAGACGGCCATTTTCGGCGGCTGGAGCTCATTCCTCAACTACTTTGATACCTCGTTGCCGTTCCAGCTTTCCTTTATCAACCGCCGTTCCCACTCCCGGAGCAAGTACCGGGTGAACATTCCCCCGGCCCAGGACAGCTTTAACAGCGTCCGGGCCGAGTTTACCGGGATGTTAAAAAACCAGATCGCCAAAAGCAACAACGGCATCGAGCGGTCTAAATACATTACATTCGGCCTGCCAGCCGGGAGCATCGGGGAGGCCCGGCCCCGCCTGGAACGTGTGGAGGCCGATGTGACGGGCAATCTGAAACGGCTGGGCGTGCCCTCGGAGGCTCTCGATGGGCGGGAGCGGCTGGCCCTGCTCCATGGGCAGATGCACCCCGGCAGCCGGGAGGCCTTTTGTTTCTCCTGGCAGGACATCCCCAAAACAGGCATGGGCACAAAGGACTATATCGCCCCGGACAGCTTCGACTTCCGGCAGTCCCGGACGTTCCGGGTGGGCCAGTATTGGGGCGCGGCGTCCTACTTGCAGATTTTGGCCTCCGAGCTCTCGGACAAGCTGCTGTCGGAGATTTTGGAGCTGGATGCGGAGCTGACTGTCACCATGCACGTTCAGACGGTGGATCAGCTCAAAGCCATTAAGACCGTCAAAGGCAAGCTCTCCGACATCGGCAAAATGAAAGTGGAAGAACAGCGCAAGGCGGTGCGGGCCGGGTATGATCCCGACATCCTCCCGCCTGACCTTATCACGTTCAGCAAGGACGCGGCGGAGCTGCTGGCCGATCTGCAATCCCGCAACGAGCGGATGTTCCTCTTGACGTTCACGGTGGTAAACCTTGCCCCCACCCGCCAGCGGTTGGAAAACGATGTGTTTACGGTGGGCGGTATCGCGCAGAAATACAACTGCGCCCTAAAGCGGCTGGACTGGCAGCAGGAGCAGGGGTTCGTTTCTTCCCTGGCCCTGGGCTACAACGAGGTGGAGATCCAGCGGGGTATGACCACCAGCTCCACGGCGATCTTCATTCCCTTTATGACAAGGGAGCTGCGTATGGCCGGGCCGTCCCTCTACTACGGCATGAACGCCCTTTCCCACAATGTCATCATGGCTGACCGCAAAAAGCTGAAATCGGCCAACGGCCTGTACCTTGGCTCCACGGGATCGGGAAAATCTTTCGCCGCAAAACGGGAGCTCTTAAACGTGTTCCTCACCATCCCAAAGGATCGGATTCTGATTGTCGATCCCATGGGCGAATATGCGCCGCTGGTGCGGCGGCTGGGCGGGCAGGTGATCGAGATCGCTCCCGGTTCTCCCAGCCATATCAACCCTATGGACATCCAGCTTGACCTGGACGATGACGAAAGCCCGCTTTCCATGAAAGCGGACTTTTTGTTGTCCCTGTGCGAGCTGGTGGTGGGCGGCAAGGACGGCTTGCAGCCCATTGAGAAAACCGTGATTGACCGCTGTGTGCGGCTCATTTACCGGGATATGGCCCTGGGGATCGGGGACGGCAAGCCGCCCTTGCTCCAGGACTTGTACGAGGAGCTTTTGAAGCAGCCGGAGCCGGAGGCCCGCCGTGTGGCAACGGCCCTGGAACTCTACTGCACCGGCTCCCTCAATCTCTTTAACCACCCGACCAACGTGGACTTGACCGCCCGCGTGGTGTGTATCGTGCTGAAAGGGCTGGGGGAAAACCTGCGCAAGATCGCCATGCACATCACCAACGACTTTGTGACCTCTGCTGTCAATGTGAACTTTCACAGCGGTATTTCTACCTGGTGCTACTTCGATGAATTTCATATCCTTTTGCGGGACGCGCTCACCGCCAGCTATTTTGTGGCCGTCTGGAAGATGCTCCGCAAAAAAGGCTGTGTGCCGTCAGCTTTAACGCAGAACGTCAAAGACCTATTAGCCAGCCGGGAGATCGAGGCCATTTTAGACAACACCGACTTTATGATCCTGCTGGCCCAGGCGCAAAGTGACCGGGCGATTCTGGCAAAGCAGCTCGGCATTTCCGAGCACCAGCTTTCCTATATCACCCATTCTAACGCGGGCGAGGGGCTGCTGTTCTATGGGGATGTGACCATCCCGTTTGTGGATCGGTTCCCCAAAGGGGAGATCTATAACCTGCTCACTACCCGCCCGGAGGACTTGAAGCATGAAGCAGGAAACGAATAAAGCGGCGGGCCCGGAGGCCGGGGGCACCTCTGGACAAAGTGTCCATAAGTCGAAATTCCGCCAGAAAAGCAAACAGGAACAGGCCGCCGCATCTAAGCTCCGCATGGAACAGCGCGGGGAAAAGCTGGAAAAGGCCAAGGACAAGCTGGCAAAACAGAAGCCGCCCAAAAAGCCCGGCCCGGTGAAACGTGTGGGCCGGACGGCGGGCCGGGGCGTCCACGGCTTTGTGCATGGGAAACTGTTTGAAGTGGAACAGGAAAATGTGGGCACCGAGGGGGCTCACCGCTCCGAGCTGGTGGGCGAGTCCGCCCTGCGGCATGGCTCCCGGTTCATTAAAAAGAAAGTGCGGGAGCACCCGGCAAAGGCTGTCCACAAGGCGGAGTCCAAATATATCAAGGCAACGGCGGATTATCATTTCCGCATGGCCGCCCAGGAGCACCCGGAAATGTCCGGCAATTCCGTTTCCCGGATGTGGCGCAAGCACCGCCTAAAAAAGCAGTATCAAAAAAAGGCGCGGGAGGCTGCAAAGACCGGGGCGGCAAGCGCGGCCAAAAAGACAGCCGCCGCCACAGAAAAAGCCGGGGCAAAAATCGCAGGCTTTGTGAAGCGTCATCCCGTGGGGGTGCTGCTGGCCCTGGCCTGCCTGCTCCTGCTCTTTGTGATGCAGTCCTGTTCTTCCTCCCTGGTGATGCTGGGGAACTCCGGCGCGGGGGCCGTGGGCGCGACCACTTACCCCTCAAAGGACGAGGATATTCTGGCGGCGGAGGCCAGCTATTCCGGCATGGAGGCGGAGCTGCGACACTACCTGGACACCTACGAAAGCACCCACAGCTATGATGAGTACCATTTTGACCTGGACGGGATCGAGCACGACCCTTATGTGCTCATTTCCATTTTGTCTGTGCTCCACGAGGGGGAATGGACGGCGGACGAGGTGCAGGGCACCCTGGAAACCCTCTTTGACCGTCAGTATATCCTGACGGAGCGCGTGGTGCGGGAAACCCGGTATGACAGCGAGGGCGATCCCTACTCCTGGTATATCTGCTATGTTACGCTGGAAAACCGTAACCTGTCCCATCTGCCCCTGGAACTTATGAGCGAGGAACAGATGGCCCGGTATTCCCTCTACCTGTCCACCCTGGGCAACCGCCCCGACCTGTTTCCCGGTTCGGAGTATGTGGACAAATACACAAAACCGCCCGCCGACTATGACGTGCCGGGGGAATATCTGGACGATGAAGCCTTTGCGGCCATTCTCTCCGAGGCGGAGAAATACCTGGGCTATCCCTATGTGTGGGGCGGCAGCTCCCCGGCCACGTCCTTTGACTGCTCCGGCTTTGTGTCCTGGGTGATCAATCACTCCGGCTGGAATGTGGGCCGCCTGGGGGCCCAGGGGCTTTATAACATCTGCACCCCTACCAGCAACCCGAAACCCGGCGATCTGGTGTTCTTTGTGGGCACCTATGACACGGCGGGCGTGTCCCATTGCGGCATCTATGTGGGGGACAATATGATGATCCATTGCGGAGATCCCATCAGTTACGCAAATCTGAACACAAGCTACTGGCAATCTCATTTCTACGCCTACGGGCGTTTACCATGACGAGGAGGTTATGTATGGCAGCAAGTAAAAGCCAGAAAATCCAGGCCGAGATTGAAAAGGTCAAGGCCAAAATAGCCGAACAGCAGGCCCGGCTGAAAGAGCTGGAGAAAAACAAGCTGGAGGCCGAAAACACGGAGATCGTGGACATTGTGCGGGGCATGAGCGTGTCCCTGGAGGAGCTGCCTCTGGTGCTCCAGCGGCTTCGGGACGGCGGCACCTCTGGACAAAGTGTCCAGAAGTCCGAGGACGGCGGAAAGGAGGAAAATTGAAGATGAAACGCTTTCGATTGATGGCGGCGGCGCTCTGCGCCGCCGTTCTTTTATGCGCCTTTGGTGCCCCGGCCTATGCCTATGCCAGCGGCGGCGAGGGTGAGGACTACGGCGATCCCACCATGGAAACCCCGGCCCCGGAGCCGGAGCCCACCATTGAGCCCGGTGAGGGCTTTGAGGAAGAGGGCAACCTCGTCACCCGCGATCTGCTCTATGACGAGCACACCAACAAGCAGTTTATCACGGTACAGACGGCGGGCGGCAGCACCTTTTACATCGTTATCGACTATGACAAGCCCGTGGACGAGGAGGGCGAGCAATACGAAACCTATTTCTTAAACATGGTGGACGAGGCCGACCTGCTGGCGGCGGCGGAGGCCGCGGGCGTGGAGCAGGCGGTTTGTTCCTGCTCGGAAAAATGCGCGGCGGGGGCTGTCAACACGGATTGCCCGGTCTGCTCCCTCAAGATAGCCGAGTGCGTGGGCGTGGAGCCGGAGCCGGAACCAGCGGAAACCGAGGAACCCGCCCCGGAGGAGGCCGAACCGGAAACGGACGGCAATATGGGGACGCTTCTGCTCATTCTGGCGGTGGCGGTGATCGGCGGCGCGGCGGTCTATTTCAAGGTGATCCGCCCCAAACGGCAGAAAGACAGCGAACCGGAGGACGATGATGCCGAGCCGGAGGACTATGAGGACGACGGCCCGCCCTGGGACGAGGACGAGCCTGACGAAAACAGCGAGGAGGAGGAACAATGAATTTTACCAATAACCGTTATGAAAAAATGATGAAGCAGCGCCCCCAGCCCATGGCCCCGTCTGTCCCGAAAGCGCCCAGGGGCTCCCGGTGCGCCGGGTGCCCCTACTGGCGCGGCATCCGCTGTATGGCTTGTTACCGGGAGCTTTTGAGAACCCCTGACGGGAGGTGAGGCCGTGTCCCGTGAACTGACACGCGAGGAAAAACGGAAAATCCGCGCCCTGGTGACAAAGTGGTGCGCCAACTATGACAAGGAATATGGCTGCCTGCCCCTGGAGTGCGAATGTTATATGTTCGGCAAGTGCTGGACGGGTGCCTATTGCCGCTATTTCCGGGAGGCCGTCCTGCCCCTTGATCCGGCGCTGGAGGCCGCCCTTATGAGCGAGGGGCCGCCCCCGGAGTTTAAGCCCTGCCCGGTCTGCGGGGGGCCCGTCCCCCTGGATGGGCGGCTGGCCTACTGCTCGGCGGCTTGTGCAAAGAAAGCCCACCGCCGCCAGCAACGGGAATATATGCAGAAGAAACGGAGCTGTGATGTTGACAATTAGGCCCTCAAAAACCCGCTTGTATCAAGGCTTTCCGGGGCCGCTTTTGGGGCAGGCCGTGTGTTTCTATGGCCTGCCCCTGTTTTGCCGAAATGCTGTCAACATCTGCCCCGCCGCTTCTGGACACTTTGTCCAGAGGTGGCGGGCACATTCAAGGAGGTGTTATTCTGGAAGAAAATCAAGGCTATGTGATCCGCCGCACGATCCTGTTTGACAACAAATGCGGCTTTGTGCTGGGGGAAAACCCCAAGGCCCCGAACCCCTATGTGACATGGCAATTCAACGAGCAGGACGGGCACCGGGACTACTTTTGGGGCCACTACCACAACGAGCCGGACATGGCCGAGCGTGACCTGCACAACCGGGCCGAGGACTATCAGCGGCGCTATTATGTGTTTGAAGTGGAGCAGGCCCCGGACAAGGAAACCTACAAATACTACTCCACCCAGCGGCCCATCGACATCGGCACCTATCCCAAAAGCGATTTCAACCGCCCTGTCCACATGGACATATACCCCACCCGCCAGCAGGTGCCGGGCGAGGCGTTCCAGGCGTGGGGAGCGATCACCTATGCCCAGCCGTTGACGGAACAGGAAATGCGGGATTATGAGCTGCGGCCCGCCCGCGACAATCTGGACATCCGGCGGCAGATGGACGCCCAGGCCCAGGTGGTGGGCAAATGGGAGGACGCTCACCACGTCCCGGAGCAAAGGCGGCTAACCTGGTTTTATCACGACTTCGGTTGCTATGTGGCGAAAGAATATGTTACCCCGGAGCAGCTCACCACCCGCGTCCGCAGCGTGGAGCGTCAAGCGGCGGCCAGGGCTCACAAGCAGGAAAAGGGCAAACAGCCGATTGCCGAACAACTGAAAGCGGCCCAGCGGGAGGCCCAGGCTGGCCGGGGCCAGGACACGCTCAAACGGAGCGCCCCCGACCGGGGCGAACGATAGGACAAGGAGGATTTTATGGAAGAAAAATATAACCCCATGAAAAGCGCGGAGATTGCCACCGAGCACAACTACAATATGCTGGATGGCGTACTCAACAACCAGGCCCCGCCCCCGGAGCAGGAAAAGCCGCTGGACAAGGTAAAGGAACCGCCCCACCGCCGCCGGAGCCTGGATCGGGAGGATCGGTGAGCCAGAAGAAACGCCGCCGCCCCATCCACCTGCACGTCATGGTATCCGAGGAGGAACTGGCGCTGATCCGGGAACGCATGGACGAGGCGGGCGTCCGCAACCTGGGGGCCTATGTGCGGAAAATGGCCCTCAATGGCTATGTGCTCCATGTTGACCTTTCCGACGTGCGGGAGCTGGTGTCCCTCCAGCGGCGGTGCTCCAACAATCTAAACCAGGTGGCGATCCAGGCCAACACCTACGGCGGCATTTACCCGGAGGAGATCAAGGCGTTGCAGCGGGACTATGAAACCCTGTGGGGGCCGCTGTCCGATCTGCTCAAAAAGCTGTCGGCGGTGGTGGAGCTTTAACCCTTGCCGGGGAGCGTGACGCTCCCCGGCTGCCCCGGCTTCTGGACACTTTGTCCAGAGGTGGGGGCAGCCGGAGTCATCCTTGTTGTCCCCCTCCTACGGAGTTATAATATACATATAGAGGCAAAGATCAAATTTTTGTAGGAGGTATGAACCATGCGGACAATCTTAAAAATTATCGCGGCTCCCTTTGTCCTGGCGCTGATGCTCATTGTGGCGGTGCTCTCGTTCCTTGCCTGCATCGCGGGCGCGTGCTGCGGCCTTGCGTGTACGGTATTTGTCCTGCTGGCGGCCTGCGCCTTTTTCGCGGGGCTGCATACGGGCTGTATTGCTGCTCTGGTGCTGGCGTTCCTTGTTTCCCCCTTTGGGCTCCCGGCCATTGGAGAGTGGCTGCTGGATCGTCTGTATGGGGTGAAATATGCCTTGCAGTATTTTATGACAAGCTGATGACCTCTGGACACTTTGTCCAGAAGCGGCAGGCGGCGGATTATCCCGCCGCCTGTTTTCATCTGTGGGAAGGAGGTGAGCATACGGCCACAACGCGCTTGATTACCCATCATATCAGTAAGGGGGAAACTGTTGCCCAATCGCTGAAAGACCGTTTTGACTACGGCCAGAACCCGGAGAAAACCCAGGGCGGCGAGCTCATTTCCGCCTATGAGTGCGACCACCGCACCGCCGACGCGGAGTTTCTTCTGGCAAAGGCAAAGTACAAGGCTGTCACGGGCCGGGAACAAAAACGGGATGCGGATGTGCTCTGCTATCAGATCCGGCAGTCCTTTCGCCCTGGGGAGATCACCCCGGAGGAGGCAAACCGGGTGGGCTATGAAACGGCCATGCGCTGGACAAAGGGCAAGCACGCCTTTTTCGTTGCCACCCATACAGACCGCCAGCACATTCACAATCACATTTATTACAATTCCACCACCCTGGACTATACCGGGAAATTCCGGGACTTTTTCAGATCGGCGGCGGCCCTGCGGAAACTCTCTGACCGGGTGTGCCTGGAGCATGACCTGTCCGTGATCCAAAACCCGAAGCTCCACAGCAAGGGGCGCTTTCTCCACTATGGACAATGGATCGGGGAGCGCCCGCCCTCGGCCAAACAGCGGGTGCGGCTGGCCGTCGTGGGGGCCCTGGGCAGGATAAGCCCACCCGCCTGCGCTCGTCCACCCTGGGCCCCGGCTTTGACCCGGAGGACATCCGGGCGGTGATCGCCGGGGAGCGCCCGATCCCGGAGCTGCCGAAAGAGGGCCTACCCTCGCCCCGGCGTGTCGATCTTATCATCGACATTCAAAACCGTTTGGCCCAAGGCAAAGGCCCGGCCTATGAGCGGTGGGCCAAAGTCTATAACATAAAGCAGATGGCCGCCGCGCTCCTGTATCTCCGGGAGCATGGGCTTGCCGATTACGAGGCGCTTGCAGCCAGCACCGAGGCGGCGGTGGATCGCTTTCACACGCTGGCCGGGGAGCTACGGGACACCGAAGCGACCCTTTCCCACACGTCCCAGCTCATGGGCGCGGTGGTGCAGTACGCAAAGACGCGGCCCGTGTTCGACGGCTACAAGGCGGCCCGGTATTCTAAAAAATATCTGGCCCAGCACGAGACGGAGCTTTCTGACTACCGGGCGGCAAAGGCCGCTATGAATGAGCTGTTAGACGGGGCGAAGCTCCCCAAAATGGACGCGCTGAAAAAGAAGCGGCGGGAACTGGCGGAAAAGAAAAAAGCCCTTTACGCGGAATACCGCAAGGCCCAGGCGGATATGCGGGAGGCCGTGGCCGTCAAGGGGAACATCGACCATCTGCTCGGACATACGGACGAGCGGGATAAGGCCCAGGAGCGATAGCGCCGGGCCGCAGACAACAAGGACTTCTGGACAAAGTGTCCAGAAGTCCGGCGGGTTTGGGGAGCTCCCCAACAAGCATTTTTGCGGGGCTCCCGGCCACGCAAAAATAGCAGGTGTGGGCACACCTGCCCTGCTTGCCGTTTCGTGCAGGCCCGGAAATGGGTGCAAAAAACGGAGGCGCGTGCTCTTTACGCATCCTCCGTCTCCTTAGCCGCTTTCATCGCTTGGATGGTGGCTTCTACAATTTTTAATTCTTTTTCGTCCAGGGAACCCAGCATGGCGTCAATCCGCTTTCTGCACTCGCTCCCTTTATTTTTGGACGGATAGAAGTATTGATCTACCGATATATCAAACATTGTTACCATCTGATAAAAGGTGTTGAGGCTGGGGTGTTGGCCGTCATTCTCATTATACATGATAGTGCGTGGAGCCCGGTCAACAATATAAGCCAGTTGCTCCTGCGTCATCCCGGCGGCTTCCCGTGCCCGCTTGATGGCGAGCCCTATATCGCGAAAATCAAATCGTCGTTCATCTCTCTCAATCTTCATAATATCACCTAATGTAATTTTACATTTCAGGTATCGTTATTTGAACGAGTGTATATTTCATAATACCGACTATTTAATTTCACTTTCCGATATTGAGCTTTGGACCGATGTAAAGTAGAATATATATTAAAGTTCCGATTTCTTTCCGCAAGTAAAATTGATAAATAATTGAAAGTTGAGTGCTACACTCAATTATTAGGAGGTGCGTAAAGTGGAATCAAAAATACTGATTGCTGATGATGAAAGCGACATTGTTTCTATGCTCGGCAGCTTTTTTGAAAGCAAGGGCTTTCGTGTCCTGCCCGCTTTCAATGGTGCAGAAGCACTAAAGCAAGTGGAAAAACAACCGGATATTATTTTGCTTGACATCAATATGCCCGGAACAGACGGGTTAGAAGTTTGCAAGCGTATCCGCGATCACATATCCTGCCCAATCCTTTTTTTGACTGCTCGAATCGAAGATACAGATAAGGTAAAAGGCTTTACTGTTGGTGGCGATGATTACATTGTGAAGCCCTTTTCACTTGTGGAACTTGAAGCGCGGGTGCGTGCTCATCTGCGCCGGGAGGCACGACACAATTTTGAAGCACAAGTCAAGTTTTCCGGTGATTTGACGATTGACTATTCAGAACGTTGCTTGTTCTTTGGTGATAAGCGTATCGGTCTTGCAAAAAAGGAATTTGATATTGTGGAACTGCTTTCTCAAAGTCCAGGGCAGGTCTTTGATAAAGAACGGATTTATGAGCGTATTTGGGGTTATGACAGCGAGGGCGACAGCAGCGTTGTGGCAGAGCATATCCGCAGGATACGGACTAAAATTGCTGCATATACCGACCATATGTATGTTGAAACGGTTTGGGGGTGTGGATACAAATGGGTCAAGTAAATTGCCGCAAGCACTATTTATCTCTCCGAAAAAGCCTTGTTCTCTATGTAATTGCCTTTGTTGTACTCGCAGTCTTTCTATCCGTAACGACTTTTTCGATCTGTGGTAGTGCTGCCGAAGGTATCAGAGCATCTTATCCCCCGTCCGGCGAAAAATATTATTTGACGAATGAGCAGGGGGAACAGTTGGGTGACGGCGCTTACATCGGAATAGTGCCCGTCCCGATGTCTAAAGAGGACGAGCGTACCATTGCGCTACTGGAGAAACTTCCCATTGTTGCAACTCCTATCTATTCTGCATTCTGTATTATCGCTGCTGCGCTGCTGTTTTACAGAAACAGGCTGAAAAAGCCGCTTGCGGAACTGCGGACTGCTTCTGAAAAAATAGCGAACAATGACTTGGACTTTTCAATCGACTATGATAACAACGATGAATTGGGACAGCTTTGCGCGTCCTTTGAAATCATGCGGACAACCCTTGCGGACAATTTCTCTAAAATGTGGCGGCAAGTTGAAGAACGAAAAGCACTCAACGCCGCTTTTGCTCACGATTTGCGTACCCCTCTAACAGTACTAAAAGGCTATAACGAAATGCTGCAAACCAGCGACAATTCCCAAACGATGGAAACCGCCGCCACAATGGGAAAGCATATTTCCCGTATGGAAAACTATGTAAGCAGTATGAGCAACATTAGGCGTATGGAAGATACGCAGCCAGAGTACAAGTTGATTGACTTACAACCGTTGGTATCTTCTTTGTATGACAGTGCAAAAATCATTTGTACGAAAAACGGAAAAGAGTTGATTTTACAAAATGACATATCTGTTTTGCAACTTTCTCTTGACAGTGCATTTATCTCACAGGTATGCAACAACTTGATTTCTAACGCTGTGCGGTATGCCCGGACTTTAGTAACAATATCTTTCACCTTGCATGACAACGGTTTGCTGCTTTCCGTATCGGACGATGGGAATGGTTTTGATAAAGACAGCCTACAAAAAGCTGCAAATCCGTACTTCACAGGGGAAAGCAACCATTCTGAGCATTTCGGACTTGGGTTATATATTTGCAAGCTGCTTTGTGAACACCATAACGGCTATTTGCAAATTCGGAATACCGTCAACGGAGCGAATGTATCTGCCTATTTCAAATCTCCCACTTTGTAGATAAAAAGTAGATATTTCCCCTTTATACTCTCCATGAAAACACATGGAGAGTATTTTTATTGCTCCCTATGGAGAAAGGAGCGTTTTTTATGGAATTAAAGACAATCGGTCTGACAAAAAAGTTCGGCTCTAAAACGGCTGTGAACGCCTTGAACATCACCTTGACAAATGGCGTTTACGGTTTGCTGGGCGCAAATGGCGCAGGAAAAACAACGCTTATGCGGCTACTCTGCAATATTCAAACGCCTACTTCCGGCAAAATCCTGCTGAATGGCAGGAACATTGTTGAACTGGGTGAGAAATATCGAAACCTCTTAGGCTACTTGCCGCAGCACTTCGGGTATTACCCCGACTTTTCGGCGTATGACTTTTTGATCTACGTTTCGGCTCTGAAAGGATTGGACGAAAAGGCGGCGCGTAAGAAGTCAAAAGAGTTGCTGGAAGCAGTAGACTTATCGAGGGAAAGTAAGCACAAAATCAAAACTTTTTCGGGAGGCATGAAACAGCGTTTAGGAATTGCACAAGCCATGCTCAATGACCCCCGCATTTTGATTTTAGACGAGCCAACGGCAGGGCTTGACCCGAAAGAGCGCGTCCGTTTCCGCAATTTGATCAGCGCCTTTTCCAAAGACCGCATTGTAATTCTGTCTACGCATATTGTTTCCGATGTGGAGTTTATTGCAGAGGAAATCATTATGATGAAATCCGGTCAGATCATTCATTTTGGAAATCCGCAGGAGATTACTTCTGAAATCGACGGTCAAGTATGGGAATGTACGGTTCCGACTGCCTATGCGGAAAAATACGCGGCTGCCTACAATACAAGCAATCTGCGTAACATCAGCGGAAATCAGACAATCTTACGGATTATTGGAGATCGTCCGCCTATGGAAAATGTGGTAAGGGTGCAGCCTACTTTGGAAGATTTGTACCTGTTCTATTTCAAAGGGGGTTGTGAAGAATGAAAAAACTAATTCTTTTTGAACTGCGAAAAGTATTTTCAAAGCGTTTATCTTTGATTGTTCTGGTTGGAATACTTCTGTTTTCTGTCTTGATTTCCTTTTCTACCTATCAAAACAAATATGCTTTTGACGGTGTAAGTGCGGAAGGTTCAGGTAAAACGGCAGTAGAAATCGACAAGGAAATTGCCGCGAAATACGAGGGAATATTGACCGACGAAAAAGTACAGCAAATGATGAATGACTTTGCGCCGACCCATGATCTGCATGGTCTCAATGCGATGTACCTGTATCAAAACGCTACACAATCCGCCGCCTTTTCCCGATTTTCTGATAAAGAGGGAAATTGGAACGGATTAAGTGTTTCGGATGTGTTCGGTAATGAAGAAATCAAAATTGGCTATGTAGATGGTTGGCTTTCAACAAGTAAAAACATGGTGCGGGTTTTTATCGTGCTTGCTCTTGCGGTTATCATCATGCTTGCTCCGATTTTCTCCGGAGAGTATGAAGGCGTTGACAATATCATATTGACAAGCAAATACGGCAAAACCAAATGCGCTACTGCAAAGGTAGCAGCAGGTATTCTTACCGCCATTCTCACTACCGCGCTGGTTGCGGCTTTTAACTTGCTTCTTGCTCTTATCTTTTACGGAACGGAAGGGCTGGATTGTAGTATTCTATTCGCTCCCAGCGACTATGCAGAGGGGTTCATTCCTTTCAATATCACTTGTGGAACGTTGCTAAAATATCAAATCCTTTTGGCGTTTACCTGTACTCTCAGCGTAACGGGAATTACGCTGCTTATATCTGCAATCAGTAAAAATCAGATTGTAGCTTTCGTTGCGTCTATGGCAATTTTTCTTTTTCCGGTTTTGCTGCCAATCACAGAAGCAAATCCGTTGTTCCGCTTGATTGGGCTTTTACCTTTGTATCATGTGCAAGCCGTTTCGCTCTTATCAGTGGAACAAATGAGTAACGGTATGTTGTATGCGGTGTGGGCAATCCCAACAGCACTGCTCTTTTTAGGAATTGGCGCAGTTATATCTCGCCGCGTATTTGCAAAACACCAAGTTTCATAAATCATTCGCACAGAGCCGCTAATAGCAGATTTGCGCGAAGTTAGAGAACAGCGGCCTTGAAATATCAAAATCAAAGCCGCCGTTTTCTTTTTTGAAATATTAAGAATACGGGGGGTGTGTTAAAGTCGCCCTTTTTTAAGGATACGGCGGTGTCCAGGAGGTATCGTCGTGGCCTTTTTCCATCCCCCTAACCTGTCAAAAAAAGCTCATCCACCGAACAGGAGCAGTTCGGCGGTGGATGCGAAATTTGGCAGTATATAAGTGAATTTGTCGTTTCACGCGCTTGCGTGGCCTTGTGCTACGCAGGCGCATTTTGTTTGTCCGGCTTCTGGACACTTTGTCCAGAGGTGCGGGGCGGCTCCCCTGGGTGCCGCTCTCCGCCAGCTTCCCATTTTGTTTCCGCTCAACCCATCAACCGAAACAAAATGGAGGACAAGCTATGACAACGATCAATCTGAAAGATTTTTATTATTGGTACTTAACGGACGAGCTGGTGGAGGTGCCTGACGAGGTAGCGGAGGAACTCATGGCCAGCAAGCGGCGCGAGGCCGCCCATGCGGAACGGGTACGCTACAACAAGGCTTATTATTCCCTGGATTGTGACGACGGGATCGAATACTCCGCCTGCCTGCACGAGCCCAGCCCCCAGGAGCTCATGGATCGCAAGGAGCTGTTTTTCCGGCTGTGGAACGCCCTTAACTCTCTGCCGGAGATCCAGGGCCGCCGGGTGGACGCTCATTTGATCCTTGGAAAGAGCTACCGTCAGATCGCCCGCGAGGAGGGCGTGGACAAGAGTGCCGTCCGCTGCTCCGTGAAATGCGGGATTGAGGGCATGAAAAAATATTTGCAGGAAAATTTCTAAGTTACCATCTCCATTCACCCCTCTTTTTCTGGTGGTATGTGAGAGGAGGTTTTCTCTCCGCAAAGGAGGCGCGGGGGCCGCAGGCCACCGCCCCCCCTTTGTGGGGGAGCGCCGTTGCCGAGTATGGCTGTCTTATGACGGGGCAAGAAAATGAGCGCGGCGCTCCCCGCCATTTATGAAAGTGAGGGAGAACAGAATGGACTATGATCCTATGTTGGTTGCTATGCTGTCCCAGCCGTGGAGCAACAATGCCTGCCGTGGCTACGTCATCTACGCGATGGAGAACTGCGGGTTTTCTCCCAACGACATCCGGCGCGTGGTGGCGGAGCTCTATGAGGTTTTCGATATCCGCAGTCTGGAAGAGGCCCAGCAGCACTTTGAGGAAAGCCCTTACTGACTTCTGGACAAAGTGTCCAGAGGTACATATCCGGCCAAAGGCCAGCACTTCGCGGTGCTGGCCTTTGCTATGTTTCAACACATTTTATCATTGTATGGGAGGGATTTTATGCAGGCGCAGGTCAAATATGAAAGTGAAATCAAAACGGCTGTTCTCGGAGATCGGACGATCACCGTTAAGAATGTTACCCCCATTTACCCGCCGCAGGAACGGGACAAGCGAAACCGCGAAATTGAGCGGCGGCTGTTCGATGTGTTCGTAAAGTACGCCGGACAGCGGAGGTAATTCAGAGTCATCCTTGTTGTAAGGGGGCACCAGAGGTATAATATAATTGTAGGTTGGCTCCCGTTTAACCGAAGGGAGCTAATTATGGATAATAGAATAGATGCGATTTATGGGCGGCAGTCGATTGACAAAAAGGACAGTATCAGCATTGAAAGTCAGTTTGAATTTTGCCGTTACGAATTGAAAGGCGGTGAGGGCCGGGAGTACAAAGATAAAGGTTACTCCGGCAAGAACATTGAACGCCCGGACTTCCAGCGGCTTTTGCAGGACATCAAGCTGGGACTTATCAAGCGGGTGATTGTTTACAAGCTGGATCGGATCAGCCGTTCCATTGTGGACTTCGCAAAGCTCATGGAATTGTTCAAGCAGTACGATGTGGAGTTTGTGTCCTGTACGGAAAAATTTGATACCTCTACCCCAATGGGCCGGGCGATGCTCAATATCTGTATTGTGTTCGCCCAGCTTGAACGGGAAAGCATCCAGATGCGTGTGCAGGACGCTTTTTATTCCCGGTGTACCAAAGGCTACTATATGCGGGGCCGGACGCCATACGGTTTTGACACGGAGCCCATCGTCATGGACGGGATCAAGACAAAAAAGCTGGTGGAAACCCCGGAAATGGATTTTGCCGAGCTGATGTTCCAAATGTACGCGGAGCCGGGCAATTCCTACGGCGACATAACCCGGTACTTTGTCAAGAACTCTATCAAGGTCTATGACAAAGCGTTGCAACGGGCCTTTATTTCAAAATTGCTGAGAAATCCCGTCTATGTCCAGGCAGATATGGACATCTACGAATATTTCAAGGCCCAGGGCGTAAAAATCGAAAGCCCCCCGGAAATGTTCACGGGGGACAATAGCTGCTATCTTTACCAGGGCCGGGAGGGTGAAGAACAGATCCTTGTGATTGCGCCCCACCAGGGGCGCATCCCATCCCAGCTCTGGCTGGCTGTTCAGCGTAAGCTCTCGCAAAACACGACATTCCAGAATGGTCGCAAATGCCATCATACCTGGCTGGCCGGGAAAATCAAGTGCGGACGCTGTGGCTATGCGCTGACTGCCTTAAAAGCTCAAAACGGCGTTGTTTACCTGCGGTGCAAACAGCGGGCGGATAACGGGAGCTGTGAGGGGGCCGGTACGCTGACGGCGCAAAGTATGGAGTCCTTTGTGTACGGCGAGATGGTGGCGAAAATGCGGAAGTATCACACGCTGAAAGGCGGTAAGGAACAAAGCTATAACCCCAAACTGACCGCCGCCCGCGTTGCCCTTGCAAAGACGGAAAGTGAGATTGAGAAACTTCTGGACACTTTGTCCGGCGCAAACCCGCTGCTCCTGCAATACGCAAACAATAAGATCGAGGAGCTGGACGCGGAACGGCAAAAGCAGTTAAAGCTGGTGGCCGATCTCACCGCTAATTCCGTTTCAGACACGCAAATTGACAGTATCACGAATTACCTCAACGATTGGGAGTCCGTGAGTTTTGACGATAAGCGCAAGGTGGTTGATATTCTCATATCCCACATTGACGCAACCAGTGAGAGCGTTGCTATCCACTGGAAAATCTAAAATCTACTTCACTTGGCATTATGCCTTTGTAAAAAATAGTTTGATAAAAGTATATAGATTAAATATAATTAATAATAAATGTATTATAAAGAAAGTAGGAGAAAAAGTATGAATTTTACTAAGATGCATGGAATAGGTAATGATTTCATTATTATAGATGACATAGATAATAAATATTTAGGAAATGAAGGAGATATGGCTAAAAAATTGTGTCATAGACATTTCTCAATAGGGGCTGATGGTGTTATTTTCGTTAGAAAGAGCGAGATTGCTGACATAAAAATGCTGATAATAAATTCGGATGGATCTTATGCAGCTATGTGTGGAAATGGTTTAAGATGTTTTGCTAAATATGTTTATGATAGATCTATAGTAAAAAAACAATTTATAAATGTAGAAACTGGAGATGGCATTAAAAAGGTAAAGATAAATGATTACCATGGCAAAGCAGATACTATAGAAGTTAATATGGGGCGTGGGTCATTTATGCCTTATGACATACCAGCTAAAAGTGATGAACCTATAATAAATAAAACTATATCAGAAAATAATAAGATATACTCTATAATATCTCTACGCATGGGAGTGCCACATACGGTTATACTAGGAAACCTTGAGAATTTTGACATACATGAAGGAATGAAAATTGAAAACAATGAGTTGTTTTTGGAAGGAACTAATGTTGATTTTTGTGAGATTGAAAGCAAAACATCAATAAAGGTGAAGACATGGGAACGTGGAGCTGGACCAACATTAGCCTGTGGAACAGGATGCTGTGCCTCTTTTTTAGCAGCACATAAAGTAGGATTAATAGATAATGAAGTAATCGTTCATGTAGACGGAGGGAAATTAAATATTAAGCTTATAGATGATGATGTATACATGATAGGTGAATCTGTTGAAGCTTTTACAGGAAGTATTTGTATAAATGAAAAATAGAATAATTATGTTAATGATAATAATTTTCCCTATAATTATATTTAATGGATGCAGCAATAAAGAAAATAAACAGCCAGAAGATAATTCAAATAAAAATTCGATTAAAATAGATGATGCAATTCTCGCAGAAGAAAAAGAGAAGAGTTTTTATGAGTTATTTTCTCTTTCAAAAGGTAAGAAGCATTCTTTGGAGAAAATTGAGGGTTTAATAGATTTTAAATATGATATTTTTTCGCAAGTTAAGCTTCAATTGATTTTTGTAGATAAGGGTAATAACCTAATAAAAAATAAACTTGTAGTAGACACGCTAAAGGGAAAAAACTCAATAGAAGACTTATACTCAATTATAGATTTTAAGTTATCACCACATGGAAAATATATAGCTTATAGAGGTTATAAGAAGGATAATATGGAGTCCATAGACGACTTAAAGTTCTATAACGTAGAAAAAGGAGACAGTATTTCAATAAATTCAAATGTTGTAATATCAGGTGATATGTATGAGTTTAAGGATGAGAGTACTTTGATTTATTATGGAGTAAATCCAAAGGATCGTATTCAAGGAATATATGAATATGATATTGAGGATAAAAGTGAACGTGTAGTGTATGAGGTGAAAAATGAATATTTAACCCATCTCTCCTATATTAAAAAGGATTTGTATTTAGTACTTCAAGATGATTTGAAGGAATTAAAACTGAGTTTAATTGATTTAAATACCAAAACTAACACTATTATAAGTTCAGAAGTAGAAAAAATATTTGATTCTCATGTCATAGAAGATACATTATATTTTATAGGTAAATTTAAAAGTGAAGAATTAGCAGTATACAAATATAAAGATGGAGTGCTAAAAAGACTTACTTATGGTTTTCCTAATGTAGTGTATGAAAAATCATATCTTTCATCAGATAAGGATGGAAATTTATATTTTATAGGATATGAAGATCATGAAGATGTAAGAGATGTGTATTCCATAAAAAAAGATGATTCTGTAAATTTGATTTCTAATAGGTCGGCTAAATACTTAATATATAAAAATACCAGTTATTTAGAATAACTGGTATTTTTTATGTTTAAAAAAATATATATTGTCCACAATTAAAATAGGAGGTAGTTAATATGAAAGAATTAAAAGTTGATCCAAAGATAGTAAGAATAATGAAAAAGGACTATGCATACAAGCATAATATTCTGCCCTTATATTATGATGAAGATTATGTTCATATAGCTGCTTCAGAAGAAAAATCAAATGATGTTTATGGATTTTGCAGACTTATATTTAAAAAGGATGTGAAATTTCATAAAGAAAGTGAAAAAGATTTATATGAATTATTACGATTATATTATGGCGATGAGAATTTAAAGGCAACGAATAAAGAGAACTTAGAGGAAGATATATCAAGTAATATTATTGTAGAAAATGGACCTAATATAGAGTTAGCAGAGTATATATTAAATGCTGCTATAAGAGCGTATGTTAGTGACATTCATGTTGAGCCGAGAAAAAAAGATGTATATATAAGATTTAGAAAAGATGGTATCTTAGAAAGATTTATGAATATACCCTTTGAATCATACCGAGGTTTGCTTGGAAGGATTAAAGTAATGTCAAATTTAGAGCTTACTGAAAAAAGATCCTTTCAAGATGGAAAACTTTTTTATGAGTTGGATAACAGGGAATATGATATACGATTATCTTTAGCTCCCACAATATATGGTGAAAAACTTGTGATGAGAATCTTATATAAAGATGAATCCATTAGAACTCTTGAAAAAATTAATTACAATGAAAGAAATTTAAAAACATTTAAAAAGCTTTTAGACATGAATAGCGGAATGATTTTAGTAACTGGTCCCACAGGCAGTGGTAAAAGTACTACGCTTTATGCGGCACTGAACTATTTAAATAAAAATGGAGTTAATATAATTACTTTGGAAGATCCTGTGGAATATGTTATAGAAGGCATAAATCAAATTGATATAAATGAATGCAATAGTAGCGTAGATTTTATCAGCGGTCTTCGAAATCTTTTGAGACAAGACCCAGATATAATGATGATTGGTGAAATAAGAGATGAAGAAACAGCAAAAATAGCTGTAAGATCAGCAATTACAGGTCATAAAGTCTTATCAACTATACATACTAACAATGCATTAGGTGTTATAAACAGACTTGTTGATATGGGAATAGAAGAATATCTTCTTAAAGATGCTTTAAAAGGAATTATAGGTCAAAGATTAGTTAGAAAGTTGTGTAATCACTGTAAATGCAAGCATATAACAGATGAAGAAGAAATGCACTTTTTAGGTATTAAAGAAAGAAAGTATATTTATAGAAGCAATCCGCTAGGTTGTGAAAAGTGTAGAAATACGGGATATAATGGAAGAATCTGCATAAATGAAATTGTAGAAACGGATAAATTTTTTTTTGATAATGAAAGGAAAAATTATATGAAATTGAACTATAAAACTATGAAAGATGACTTGATTAATAAAATTCTATGTGGATTTACTAGTATAGAGGAGGGTAGGCGAAATTTAGATTAGTGATAAAAGAAGAATTGAAATATAAAATGATTACTAAAGAAGGCAAAATAATAAAAGGTGTGTTTAAAGGTAATTCTGATGAATTAAAGAAATCTATAGCTCAAACAGAAGGATATTTAATCTTTCTAAAAGAGGAATCAATTAAGAAAGAAAGTTTGAATTTTAAAGACTATTCAATAAACTCCAAACAAATGAAAAACATATGTAGTATTTTATATTTATATATAAATGCAGGAATTTCAATAAATGAAGCTATAAAAAGCATCTACATAAAAATAAAAAATAAGAAGCTTAGACAAATATTCCAAGAAATATATAGAGATATAGTAATGGGGAATGGCGTATACAATAGCTTTTTAAAATTTAAAAATAACTTTCCAAGTATTTTCTTGATCCTATTAAAAGCTGGAGAAAAAAGTGGGGATTTTGAAAAGATATTTAAAGAACTAGAAATGTATTTCTATAATAAATGCATTTTTATAAGGAAGCTTCAATCTAATCTCTCATATCCAATAATGCTTATAATCTGTATGAAAATAGTATTTTTATTTATCTTAGGTAAAGTTCTACCTCAATTCAATAGGCTAATCAATACTTCGGAAATGAACTTTACGTGGAATATAGCTTTCATTCAAAAAATAAGTATGTTTGTAGGTAAAAATTTTATTTTTATCATTATGATTGATTTTGTGATTCATATGATATTAATTTTATATTTAAAAAGGACAAAGGTATATGTGAATTTTCCAATCATAAAAGAATACTACAAAAATATGGAATTAATATACTTTTTTAAAAGTTTCAATATTTTATATAAAAGTGGAATAACAGTAGAAGAAACTTTAAGTATATTGGTTAAAACAATTTTAAATAATGAGCTTAGAAAAAAGGTATATGAAGTAAAAAGATATATATGCAAAGGATATGGTATTTATGAAAGCTTTAAGCTGGTAGATATGATAGATGATTTCTCGGAAGATATGATTTATTTTGGGGAAAAGACTGGAGATCTGGAAAAAAGTTTGACTCTGATAGAAGAGAATATGAGAAATTCTATGGAGAAGAGTTTAGCAAGAATGCTGAGATTTGCTGAACCTATCATAATTTCTGTAATGGGGATTTTTATAATAGCCTTTATTATTTTTTTTATGATGCCAACTTTAAGTGGATTATATTATATGGAGTAAAATTATGAAAAAGGGATTTACGTTAATTGAAACTTTAATTGTCATAGGAATTTTGGGAATGATTAGTGGAGTAACAGTGACATTTTATTTAGGAGCTTTAAAAATTTATGATAATAAAAAATGTGATTTTGTAGCATTAGAAACAGCATCATTTATATCAAAGTCTATCAATACATGTCTAGAAAATAAAGAGAATGGATGCATATATATTGATGTAGAAAGAAATTGTATAAAATTTAAAAATGGTGACGGATATTTAAAAGGCACTTATTTTTTACCATCAGGATTTAAAGTTTGGGGGAGCAGTCTGAGGTTCTACGTATATTGCAACAAAGATAAATTAATAGATAGCGGAACTATAAAAATAAAGTATAAAAATGATTTCTATAGGGATATAACTATGTCGGTCCCCATAGGGCTTCCTTATGTAAAGGCGGATGAATGATATGAAGAAAAAAGGAATGTCATTAGTAGAACCTCTTATAACTATAGCTGTATTTTCAATATTGGTGTATTGTATATATTCTTTATTTAGTTTTAATATTATATGGAATAAAAGAAAAGATGATAAAATAACTGAAATCTTTTGGCTAGAATCAGTTAAAAACGAATTGCTTTATAATTGTAGTGAAAGTGAACTTAAAAGAAATGATAATGAAAAACTTTATATAAATGAAACATATATGGATATAAAAGATATAGAACAAGAAGAAAAGATCATAAATTTATTTTCTACTACAAAACAAGGAAATAAGTATTTAGAAATAAACGTAGAGAATTACGAAACAGATGGATATATTAAAATAATTTATAAGATGAAGGGAAATGCAATTGAAAAACAAGGACAATGGATCAAAGAAATATAAAAATGGATACACTTTAGTCGAAGTAATAGTTTATCTTGCAATAACATCTATAATTTTAGTGGTTATTTCTAATTTCATATTAAGTTCCTTAAAAGTATTGGGAGTAATGGAGAAGAAGCTAAAAAATGAATTGTATGTTTATCAGGGGATTACTTACATAGATGAAATAATAGATATAAGAAAACCAAACAAGATAAGTAAAATATCAGAAAATGAAATTAGCTTTATAAATGAGAATAATCAAGACAATAATTTTAAGCTAATATATTCAAAATCTAGTAAGAGTTTAAGAATAAAACTTAATGTTAAAAGCTATACGAACAATAACATAATAAGAGAAAGTGTTGAAGATATGGACTTTAAACTTAAAGGTAATGTTTTATATATGAAAATTATAACTACTACAGGAAAGGAGATTGAAAAAAGTTGTGCTGTAAAAGAAAGGTAAAAAGAGGATATGCACTGCCTGCAGTAGTTGTATTGATGATGATGGTATTTACAGTATTTTTAATATTAAGCAATATAACAGTTAATCTTTATAATCAGTATAAATATTGCTATAAGAGTTTAGATAATATTTGTGAAAGACCCATAGAGGAATATGATCTCCAAACTGTAATAAAAAGTAATCTGTCTAATCTTTTGGAGGAAAAAGGCATAAAGATACGAGGAATTAAAGATTTGAGATCGTTTCTAGAAAAAGAAAATTTTAAAATGCTCTACGAAGGATTTGAAATCACATATAGTTACACAAGTATAAGCCAGAAATTTGTTGCAGAAAAAAAGTCAACGGGAAAGAGGTATGATTTTTATATAATGTATGAAAATAAAGATATTGAAATTATATACAAAGAAAATGGAGGTAGATAAGTGAAAGTAATAATAGATAGAAATAGAATAAGTACAAAAAGAAATCATTATCTTCACGAAGAAATTCTTGAAGCAAAAAAAGAACTTCAAAAAAAGAACTTAAATGTAGTTTTATTAGAAGAGGAGTTTTACATTGAATGTTTGACAATACCTAAGTGCAGAAAAAAATACATAGATGCTGTAGTTCAATCAGAGGTTAACAATAAATTTAAAGAAAAGGACGATATTTTATATAATTATTCCATTGTCTACAAAGGGAAAGAAAACATTAAAATATTGATAAACTATATAGACAGCAAAAATATAAATTGCTTAAAACATTTAAAGAAAGTATTAAAGATAAGTTCGGTATATCCTGTACAAATACTTGAGAGCAAGAAAATAAAAAGAAAACTTAGAAAGAATATATTCGTTGCTATATTTCCTTATGAAGATGTGCTATATGGATTTACTTATTATAAAAAATTGATATTAGGAACTATTATTATAAGAAAGGATGATTCATTTGAAAAAACAAAAGATAAAATTATTGAATTGATGACACTTTCAAATGACATCATAAAGCAATTAAATAAAGAGATCCCAAATGAAATATATTTTTTTAAAGATAGTATTAATTTTATAAAGATTAACGTCAATAGTATAGACAATGAACTAAAAAAAATTTGGAGTGAGTGCTATGAATTACAGGTATAGAAATGGTTTTGAACCACAATGGTATAAAGAAGAAAATTTAAAAAATAAAGTTATTTTGCTAGAAAAATATTTTTTACTTTTGATGATAGTAAATGTAATCTTTGTACCTTTGACAATAGATAAAGTAAAGTCACATCAAGATAGACATTATATAGATACTATGGAAAAAGAAAAGAAAGAGAAAAAGTTCGTTGAGTGTAGCGAAATTAAATTTATTAGATTTCTAATGAAAAGCGACCTTTATGATAAATCTTCATATAAATATAAGGACAATAAAGGTACAGCATCTTTTTCTGCTGAAAATATAGAGGAAGCAGAAGAAATTTTATTAAAGTTTAAAGAAAACGATATAAAAATAAATGATGGCACTTGGACACCAATAAATGAAAATCAATGGAAAATAGAGTTTAAGATGTAATTGGAGGATAAGATGAAGAAAAAAATTATCTTTACAATACTTATTTTGACAGCTGCTTCTCTTTTTATGACGCAGGCTTATATTTTAAATTTTTATAATGGAAGTAAAAATGATGTAGAAAGTCAAGATGTAGAGGAATATATCACAGATAATGAAAATGAATTAAAAAATATATATGAGAATTCAAATGCATTGATTTCAAATATATCTTTAAAAGATAATAGCTATATAGTAAACTATGAATTTAAAGGAGAAAAAGAGGATTTTTTAAAAATTTTAGATGAAGTAAAGAGTAGGGATGAGAGATTTTCTATAAGCAAAATTGATAAAGAAATGGGGAATTCAGCCATAGAAATATGGTTTACTATAGCGTACAAAGTGCCATAAAAGTCTATGAATATTATATAAAACACAATTTGTAATTGCAAATATGCTTTTATTTTGATAAAATATCATTGTTAAATATACTATTAAATAGCAATTTATATATTAGTATATTTATTACATAAGTATATGTAACTATAAGAAGTAAGAAAACTTCATATAGCTAGTCCTTTTACTTGTATTAAATCTACAATAAAAGGTTATAATATAAATGAATTAATTGTTTTGGAGGGATACTTAATGATATCAGCAGGAGATTTAAGAAAAGGCACTACTTTTGAATTTGATGGACAAGTGTTTACTGTTGCAGAATTTTTACACGTTAAGCCAGGAAAAGGAGCTGCTTTTGTTAGAACAAAGCTTAGAAACGTAATTTCTGGTGGAGTTACAGATAGAACTTTTAACCCAACTGAAAAATTACAAGAAGCAGTAATAGAAAGAAAGGAAATGCAATACCTTTATTCTGATGGAGAACTTTACTACTTCATGGATCAAGAAACTTTTGAGCAAATACCTTTAAACTTCGAAAAAGTTGAAGAGGCTATAAAGTTCTTAAAGGAAAATATGTTTGCTGTAATTAAATTTTATAAAGGAGAGGCTTTCTCAGTTGAAGCACCTAACTTTGTAGAACTTCAAATTATAGAAACAGAACCAGGTGTTAAGGGTAATACAGCAACTAACACATTAAAACCAGCTACAGTTGAAACAGGAGCAGTTGTTCCAGTACCTCTATTTGTAAATGAAGGAGATACTATAAGAATAGACACAAGAACTGGAGAATACATGGAAAGAGTTTAATACTAAATTCTTAATTACATATATGTAACTTCGAAAGTTTATAAAGTTTTTTTAGGTATGCTAAGTTCTTAAGGAACTTAGCATATTTATTAAAAGAAAGCAGGTAAAGATATGAAAAAAGATTTCCAAAATGACATAGCTTTATTAAAGGAAATGATTTCTGGACTGGAAAAAGAGTCTAAAGAAAAAGCAATTTTAGCATCTATGATAGATGTTATGGAAAAGCTTAATGACAAAGTAGATTCATATTATAAGGATTTAGAGGAATATGTAGATTCAGTAGATAGAGATTTATCAGAAGTTAAGCTAGATATGTACGGGTTAGAAGAAGATTTTAAAGAAGAACTAGATGAAGAATTAAATATAGAAGATGATAAGGAAACTAGATATATAGAAATACCTTGTAAAAACTGCAATGAAATTATATACATGGATGAAGATTTAGTAAAAGCTCACGTTAAAATAGAGTGTCCAGTATGTCATGGAACTCTGAATGAATAAAAATAGCTCTTAGAGAAATTCTAAGGGCTATTTTTTTTATATATTTAAGTTATATTTTTTATGTTTCATAAATAAAGATTAGATATATAGAAGGAGGTGAAACATTAATCTGGAGTTTTCTCTAGATGATAAAAAATATGAGAACAAAGGATCTTATTAAACTATTACCTGTTACCATAGCTAAAGAAATAGAAACATCAGAAATTAATTTTAAAACAATACAAGAGATAAGGGTAAAAATTGAAAAGCCCATAATAATAGAAGATGATATGGGAGAGCATATGCTTTCATATAATGTTACTAGAGATGATATGAAAGTATTAACTCAAAGAATAAGTAATTATTCTATTTATGCTTTTGAGGAAGAATTAAAGCAAGGATATATAACTATTGAAGGTGGACATCGTATTGGAATATCAGGAGATTGTGTCATAAAGGATGGCAGTGTAAAAACTATTAAAAATATATACTCATTAAATATGAGGATAAGTAGAGAAATAATAGGATGTGGACTGAAATACATTCCATATATCATATCAAAAGGAAAAATATTAAATACAATAATAATATCTCCACCTAAGTGTGGAAAGACAACTATATTGAGAGACTTAGCCAGAATAATATCCAATGGAGATAAAAACTTAAATTTGAATGGTAAAAAAGTTTCTATCATAGATGAAAGAAGCGAAATTGCGGGATGTTACAAAGGTGTTCCTCAGCTTGATGTGGGCTTAAGAACAGATATATATGATAACTGTATAAAAAGTGAAGGAATAATAATGGCTATAAGAGCTCTTTCACCAGAAGTAGTGATTTGTGATGAAATAGGAAAAAGTGTAGATATAGAAAGCTTAGTGCAAGCTTTAAACTCAGGAGTAAACGTAATAACTACTATTCATGGATTTAGTCTTCAAGATTTGTTTAATAGGCCTGTTTTTAAAGAGCTTATTGACAATAATGTTTTTAAAAGAGCCCTGATATTAAGCAATAGGACTGGGGTAGGAACTATAGAATCTATTTGGAATTTAGAGACTATGAAAGACCTATGGAAGGGGGAAAGCCATGATTAAATTAGTTGGATTACTTATGATATTAATCTCTTGTTCTTTAGGAGGGATATTGTATGGAAGTATTTTTAAAAGAAGAGAAGATGAACTTAGAAAGGTTTATAGGAAAGTTATAGATTTAGAAAATAAGATTTTATACTCCAGAGAGCCTCTTCCTTATGCTTTGACGGAAATAAGTGAGGGAGATTCTACGGAAGTAGGAGCAATATTTTTCAATTGTTCCCAAAAACTTTTAAACAATGAAGTGGATGATGTATATAGTGCTTTTTTAGAAAGTATCAATATGAGCAGAGATAAATTAACTCTTAAAGATGAGGATTTTAGAATTATTTTAGATATGTCAAAATCTCTAGGAAAACTTGACGAAGATGGACATAAAAAAATATTTCAATCATCATTAGCTTTATTAAAGAGAAACATGGAGGAAGCTCATGAATTAACTTTAAAAAATGGAAAGCTTTATAGATGTTTAGGCATTTCAGTAGGGCTTGTGATAGTAATAATATTCATTTAAAGAGATGTGAGGTGGGATTAAAATGTTGGATGTAGGATTATTGTTCAAATTAGGTGGAGTAGGAATACTTATAGTAATTTTAGATAAGGTATTAAAAAGCAGTGGTAAAGATGACATAGCAGTTATAACTAATATAGCTGGCGTGGTTATAATACTCCTTATGGTAGTATCCTTAATTGCAAGATTATTTGACTCAGTAAGGACTATGTTTCAGTTATAGGAGGAATTATGGATATAGTAAAAATATGCCTTTTTGCATTAGTAGCTCTCTTTGTATATCTGATTTTTAAAGGACGAAGGAATGATGTGGCAGTATTTATACCTATCGTGGCGGGAGCACTTATATTTATTGCACTGATTCCTCAAATTTCAAGTGTAATTTCATTTATGCAAAACTTAGCATCAAAAGCAAATATAGACACTATGTATATAGGAACTGTAATGAAGATAATAGCCATAGCATATATAGCATCATTTTGCAGTGAATTATGTAAAGATGCCGGCTCAGGTAGTCTAGCATCTAAGATAGAATTTTCAGGTAAAATATTGATATTGGTTTTAGCCGTGCCTATTTTAATGGCAGTGCTAGATTCAATACTTAAGATTATGTAGGTGAGATATGAAAAAAAAGATTCTTATATTTAGTTTCATTTTTATCGTTCTTATTGGAGTTAGAGCAGGAGCATCTACAGAAGGCACTATAGATAGTGATACACAGAATAAAATTAGTAATCTATATAACTACATAACAAATTTAAAACTAGAGGAAGAGCTCTTTAACGATATGACTCCAAAGGAATTTGTGGAATATATAGTTAAAAATGGTGAAGCTCCATATACCATGAAAGACTATGTAAGCATAATAACAAAGTACTTTTTCAAAGAATTAAGTGCTACCATGAAAATAATGATTTCAATTATAATAGTTGGACTTTTATGCGGACTACTTAAAAATTTACAAGGTGCATTCAGCAGTGAAAAACTGTGCGATATAGCATATTTTGCATGCTATGGCGTATTGATAGTGCTTCTATCAAAAGGCTTTTTAATGGCTATAGGAATAGCAAAGGATGCCATAGGAAATATAACTAATTTAATGGCGGCACTTATTCCAGTTCTTTTCAGCCTTATAATAGGCGTTGGCGGAGTAAGTCAGGTAGCAACATTAGATCCATTAGTCTTAGTTGTGGTCAATATAGTTCCAAGAATATATGTGACCTTTATAATACCTCTAATACTTATGGGATTTGTACTAAGCTTTGTAAACAATATATCGAAGGACTACAAGATATCTAAATTGACTAAGTTATGTAAACAAGCTGTGCTGTGGGCTCAAGGAATAATAATGACAATATTTATTGGTATTGTGACAGTGAGAGGAATTACATCTAGCACATTAGATGCAGTGACAGCAAAGACAGCTAAATTTGCTGTAGATAATTTTATTCCTGTAGTTGGGAAGGCTCTTTCTGATGCTGTGGCTACAGTTGCAGGATATTCATTAATACTCAAAAATGCAATAAGTACATTAGGGCTTATTTTGATTATATTTATAATTTTAGTACCTATAATAAAATTGTTTTTAACATCAATAATATACAAATTGACTGCTTCTCTTTTAGAGCCGGTTAGTGAGAATAGAATAACGGATTGCATAACATCAGCAGGAGACTCATTAATTTTAATAATGTCATGTCTTATCTGTATATCGGTTATGTTTTTTATAATGATATCAATAATGGCATCAGCAGGTCAGTTCTTACTCGGTACTTAAAAAGGAGGAAACTATGGAAGGATTAAAAACTTGGATAACCACTATATGTGCTGGAGTCTTTTTTATAACTGCTGTAGAAATGATACTTCCAGACAACTCTTTGAAGAAATATGCAAAATTTGTTCTTGGCTTAATATTAATGATTATAATAATAAATCCTTTAATAAAAATTTTAAATGGAACAGATATAAATGTATCCTCATATTTGAATGAGTATGAGAATATACTTGAGAATGAAGAGGAAAAATCCATGAAACAAAAGTCAAATAGCATTAAAAACACTCAAGCTGTCTTTGAAAAAAACATAGAGAGGATAACCTTAAAAACTTTAAAAGAAAATTATCCTAAGGATAACTTTGAAATAACTGTAAAGACAAAATATGATAAAGAAGAAAATATATTTTCTATAGAATCAATCAATATACTATTTGATGAAGGTGGAGTTAAACCTGTTAAAAAGGTTGAAATAAACAAAAATACTGATGAAAATGGCGGCAATAAAGAGATAGACAATAAAAAGATGAAAGAGCTTATAGAAAAGACATTAAATATAGAGGAAAAAGCTATTCACATTTATAGCACAGATAAATAAGGGGGGTGCCTTATGAATATTAAAAAAATTATACAAAATTTAGAGAGTAAAAGTTTAAAGAAAAATTTTTATAATCTATTAATAGTTTTACTTATAGGTGTTTTAATAATTCTAGTAAGTAGCTTCTTCACCAATGACAAGAAAAGTGCTGCTGCAATAGCAAAAAAAGAAACATCTAAAGAAGAAAATGTTATTAAAGAACAAGAAGTTAATGATGTTTTAAGTAGTTATGAAGCTAGTCAAAAAGATCAACTTAAAACTATATTATCATCTATAGAGGGTGTAGGAAAGGTAGAGGTAATGCTTACATTAGAAAGTACTTCGGAAAAGGTTCCAGCTGTGGACGTCACAAAGTCTACAACTAATACTAATGAAAAAGATAATTCTGGTGGTACAAGAGAAAATGTTCAGCAAAACGATGGTACAAAAATAGTTATGTCAAATACAGGAGATACCAATACACCTTTAATATTAAAGGTTTTAAATCCTAAGATAAATGGAGTTGTTATAGTTGCAGAAGGTGGAGAAAATAAAACTTTACAATATAACATCATAAAAACTGTATCAACCCTATATAATATTCCAGAACATAAAGTAAGCGTATTTTCTATGAAGAAGTAGAATATAATTTAGTATCAATATAAATAAGTGGGAGGAGATCATATGAATAAAAAACAAGCTGGCATAATATTAGCTTTACTTGCATTAATAGTGATAGCAGGAGTTGCAGCTACAAAGGTTAATGGGCCTATGGGGGATGTGGCTGACTCTGATTGGAACTTTGGTCAAACTACAGCATCTGTAGAAGAGAACAAAGAAGAAAATTATTTTGATGAGCAAAGAACTCAAAAGATAACCAAGGATTCTGAATCAGTAGAAGCTTTAAAGACAATAATGAACAATGAAAAGGTTCCAAGTGAAGAAAGAGCTAGTGCAGCTAAAAAGCAAGAAGTTTTAATAACTAAATCTAATAATGAAAACAGAATAGAAACTACTTTAAAAACTAAGGGTTTCAAAGATGTGCTTTGTATAATCGAAGAAGATAAGGTTAGAGTTATAGTTAAAAGTTCTGAAGAGTTAACAGCACAGCAAAGACAACAAATTCAAGAAGTTGCAACAAGCATATCAAAACTACCAATGGTAGAAATAGAACAAAAAAAATAAGTATATATTTATAGATAAGTGGTAAGACTAAAATCTTACCACTTATTTATGTTCTTAAACAACATAAATAATTAATTGTAAAAACATAATCTATTTGATATAATAAGTTTATGATTAACAAGTTTTGCTATGCAAAAGTAGGAGGGTTGTTCTATGAATGAAGTAAAAAAGGAAGACTCCAACATAGGCATTGTTAAAATATCAGATGATGTTGTTAGTGTGATAGCCTCCATTGCAACATCAGAGATAACTGGTGTGGCTAGTACTGATGCAGGAATGGTAGGTAGTATTGCTCACATGGTAACAGGTAAGAAGAGCAATACAAAGGGTGTTAAAGTAGCAGTTGGAGAAAAAGATGCTTCTATAGATATTGCTATTGCAGTTGAATATGGAATTAAAATTCCAGAGATAGTAAGCCAAGTTCAGGATAATGTAAAGAAAACTGTTGAAACCATGACTGGTCTTTCGGTAGCTGCTGTTAATGTTTATGTTCAGAGCATTATTTTAAAAAAACCATCACAAAATAATCCAGAAACAAAATAATCATGGGCACCCTCTGAAATCAGAGGGTGCTAATTATTTGATAATGTATGAATTTTTAGGAAACAAAGTGTATTTTTAAAATAAATACGTTGATAATAATAATAATATAGTATAATTTATAATAGAGTATATCACTAGGAGGACACTATGAGTAGAAAAAGATCAAGAGAAGTAGCAATGGAGTTATTATTTGAAAATAGCATAAAAAAAGAGAAACCAGAAGAAATAATTGAAAACTTCTTAGAAAATACTGAGTATGATATAGAAAACTTAGACATGACATACATAAGAGATATATTATCAGGAATAGAAAGCAATATATCGCAAATAGATGAGACTATAGAAAAGTATCTAGTAAAATGGAAGCTTTCTAGAATATCAAAAGTAAATCTTTCTATTTTAAGACTTGCAACCTATGAGATATTATTTGATGATAAAATTCCATTTAGAGTTTCAATTAACGAAGCATTAGACTTGACAAGAAGATATTCCGATGAAAGTTCAGTTGCTTTTGTAAATGGAGTTTTAGATAAAATTTCAAAAAATAAATAGGGGGAGATTCAATTGGCACAGACTATTGATGGAAGGGCTTATGCTAAAAACTTAAAGTCATCTATGAAAGATCAGATTACTAAGGCCATAAAAAGAGGGGTTAGACCGCCTTGCTTAGCAACTGTATTAATATCAAATGATGGGGGTTCAGTATACTACGTAAACAACCAAAGAAAAGTCTGTGAAGAAATGGGAATTAACTTTAAACTTTTGAAATTAGATGAAAATACAAATGAAGAAGAAGTTTTAAAGGTTATAGACAATTTGAATCAAGACGAAAATGTAGATGGTATTATGCTCCAGGTTCCACTTCCTAAAGGGCTTAATGAAAATTTTATAACTAATAGAATAAGTCCAGAAAAGGACGTTGATGGACTTACTGATTTAAACACCGGAAAGTTTTATAGAGGTGAAAAGGCATTTGTCCCTTGTACTCCTAGAAGTGCATTAGAACTTATTAAAAGCACCAATTGTGATATCAAGGGAAAGAAAGCTGTTGTACTTGGCAGAAGCAATATAGTTGGAAAGCCTATGTTTCAGCTTTTGTTAAATGAAAATGCCACTGTGACTGTATGTCATTCAAAAACTGTAAACATTAAAGAAATCTGTAGTGAAGCAGATATATTAGTAGTGGCTATTGGTAAACCTAAATTTGTAGATAATTCTTTTGTGAAAGAAGGGGCTATTGTAATTGATGTAGGAACATCATCATTAGATGGAAAGATATGTGGAGATGTTGACTTTGATAAAGTATACGATAAGGCATCATATATAACCCCAGTTCCAGGAGGCGTTGGAGCTTTAACTACAACTTTGTTGGTAAAAAATACATGTGAGGCATGGGAAAGAAATGTTTGTAAAAACTTTAACAGTATCAGCATTAAATAATTATATCAAAAGAATTATTGATGGAGATGTTATATTAAACAATGTTTCATTAAAGGGAGAAATATCAAACTTTAAACTTCATAGCAGCGGACATATATATTTTTCTTTAAAAGATAATCTATCAAAAATAAATTGCATAATGTTTAAAGATAAAGCTAAGAACATAGATTTTGATTTTAAGGAAGGTATGCAGGTAGAGGTATTAGGAAGAGTGAAGGTATATGATAGGGAAGGCGTATATCAGATGTATTGCGATAGCATAAAGATGTCTGGTATGGGCGATATATACTTGGCTTTTTTAGAGACGAAGAAAAAGCTTGAAGAAAAAGGTGTTTTTAGAGAAGAACATAAAAAGGCACTTCCTAAATTTCCTAAAAGAGTAGGAATAATAACTTCACCTACAGGCGCGGCTATAAACGATATAATAAATGTGGCTAGACGTAGAAATAAGAGTACTGACCTTATAATATATCCAGCGTTGGTTCAAGGCAATGGAGCTATAGAAGAAATAAAAAAAGGTATAGAAGTACTAAACTCAAAGCCAGATATAGATGTTATAATAATAGCACGTGGTGGAGGTGCTATTGAGGATTTAAAGGCATTTAATGATGAAAGTCTTGCTATGTCTATATATAAATCTAAAAAGCCTATAGTTACAGGTATAGGACATGAGATAGACTTTACCATAGCTGATTTTGTTGCAGACAGAAGGGCTTCAACACCTTCTGCTGCAGCAGAAATAACAATTCCTTCCTTTGAAACTTTAGAAAATGAGATAAAGACATTAGAAGTATCATTAAAAAATACAATTAATTTTATGATAGATAAAAAGGTATCAGAGGTTAAAATTTTAGAAAATGAAATTATGAAATACAGCCCTGAAACATTTATAGTAAATCAGTACTATTTATTGGATACATTAAAAGAAAAATTAAATCATATGATTAAGAATAATTTATCCATTAAAAATTTAGAAATATCAAATATGTACGATAAACTTTCAAATAATAATCCGTTAAATATATTAAATAAAGGATATTCTATTGTAAAAAACGAAGAAGATCATGTATTGAATAGCAAAAACGATTTGAATGAAAATACATATATAAATATTATTTTTAAAGACGGAGATGTAAAAGGTGAATTTTCTCCAATTAAGGAGTGATGAATTATTATGGCGAAAAAGGCTGAAAAGTATGAAGATAATCTTGAAAAATTACGTGACATTGTAAACATCATGGACAAAAACGAATTACCTTTAGAAGAGGCCATGAAAAAATATGAAGAAGGTATAAAGCTTTGTAATAAGCTTTATGCAACTTTAAAGAACTATGAAGAAAAAATACTCATATTAAACAATGAGGATAAAGAAGAGGAATTTAAAGAGATATGAGTACTATGAATAATTATAAAAAATACATTGAGCAGCATTTAAATGATTATTTTAAAGGTGCAGATGGGTATGATAAACTTATCTATGATTCTATGAAGTATAGCTTAAATCTTGGAGGAAAGAGATTAAGGCCTACTCTTATGATGATGACTTATAAGCTATATAAAAATGATTTTGAAAAAATTCTGCCATTAGCAGTTGCTTTAGAAATGATTCACACATATTCTTTAATTCATGATGATCTACCATGTATGGATAACGATGATTTAAGAAGAGGAAAACCTACTAATCATAAAGTATATGGTGATGGTATTGCAACACTTGCAGGAGATGGACTCTTAAATGAGGCTATGAATATAATGTTTGATTTTTCTTTAAATAATGGAAAAAAAGCTTTAGAGGCATCTGCACTAATAAGCCATGCATCAAGCTGTGAAGGAATGATTGGCGGTCAGGTAGTTGATATAATAAGTGAGGATAAAGAAATAACTATAGATGAACTTATATATATGCACAGCAAAAAAACAGGAGCTCTTATAAAAGTTGCCATATTATCTGGAGCTGTTATGGGAGAAGCTTCTTGTGATGACATAAAGCTTTTAGAAAGTTATGGAGAAAAACTTGGCTTGGCATTTCAAATTATAGATGATATTCTTGATGTAGTAGGAGATGAAAATGTATTAGGCAAGTCTCAAAGTGATGGTAACAATAACAAGAGTAATTTTATAAAATTTTATGGCTTGAATAAGTGTAAAAAATTAAGCCAAAACTTAACTTATGAATGTATAGATATTTTAAAGAAGTTAAATAGGAATACAAAAGAGCTTGAGACCTTAACATTAGAACTTTTAAACAGGAATTTTTAAGAGAATAGGAGAAATATACCAAATGTTAGAAAAATATAAAGAACCAAAAGATATAAAAAACATGTCTTTGGTTGAACTAGGTGTATTATCAGATGACATTAGAAAATTTTTAATAGACAATATATCTAAAACCGGAGGTCATTTAGCATCAAATCTAGGGGTAGTTGAATTAACTATAAGCTTATTTAATGTATTTAATATAGAGCGCGATAAAGTGATTTGGGATGTAGGACATCAAAGTTATGTATATAAGATGCTCACAGGAAGAAAAGATGAATTTAATACATTAAGACAATTTCAAGGCTTAAGTGGTTTTCCAAAACGAAATGAAAGCATATATGATGCTTTTGATACAGGGCATAGCAGTACATCAATATCTGCAGCTCTTGGTATAGCTAGAGCAAGAGATATATTTGAAAAGGATTTTAATGTTATAGCTGTTATTGGAGATGGAGCGCTTACAGGTGGAATGGCTCTTGAAGCCCTAAATGATTTAGGATTTAATAAAACAAAACTTATAATAATACTAAATGATAATCAAATGTCAATTTCGCAAAATGTCGGAGGATTATCTACATATTTAAGTACTATGAGAATGGACCCAGGATATAATAGGTTTAAAAAAGAATTTAATAACACAATGAGAAAAACGTCATTTGGGAAAAGCATAGTAAGTTCTATTAATAAAGTAAAAGACGGAATAAAGCAGATTATAGTTCCAGGAATGCTGTTTGAAGATATGGGAATAAAATATTTAGGACCTATAGACGGACACAACATTAAGGAATTAAGCAGGGTTCTAAAATTGGCCAAAGATTTAAATGAGCCTGTAATAATACACACTATAACTAAAAAAGGAAAAGGATACGAATATGCAGAAAAGTATCCGGACAAATTTCATGGAGTAGGACCATTCAATCCATGTAATGGAGAAAATAAAAAATCATCTTCAGAAACCTATTCTAGCGTATTTGGAGATGAGATGATACAGATTGCAGCTTCTAATAAAAAAGTTGTTGCTATAACTGCCGCTATGCCAGATGGAACTGGACTTAGGGATTTTGCAAAAAAATATCCAAACAGATTTTTTGATGTTGGTATAGCCGAACAACATGCAGTAACACTTGCAGCAGGACTTGCCACTCAAGGAATAAAGCCTGTTTTTGCAGTATATTCAACATTTTTACAAAGAGGTTACGATCAAGTTTTACATGATGTATGTATACAAAATTTGCCTGTAGTCTTTGCTATAGATAGAGCTGGCATAGTTGGAGAAGACGGAGAAACTCATCAAGGTATCTTTGACCTTTCTTATTTAACTCCACTTCCTAATATGACTATAATGGCTCCAAAATGTCTAAAAGATCTAAGGCTCATGTTAAATTGGGCAACTAAATATAAAGACGGTCCAGTGGCAATTAGATATCCACGTGGAGGAGAAGATAAGAACCTAGAATTTACTCCTCTTGAAAATATTGATTTTGGCAAGTGGAACATATTAAGCCATGGAGAAAAGGTTGCTATAATTGCTACAGGTAAAATGGTGACTCAGGTACTGAAAGTAAAAGATGATTTGAAAGAAAAGGGAATCAATCCTTTAATCATAGATGCATATTTTATAAAACCTATAGATAAGGATCTTATAAAATATTTAGTAGATAATAATTATAAAATTTTGACTATAGAAGACAACATTGTGGCAAGTGGACTTGGATCTCAAACGCTAGCTTATGCAAATTCATTAAAGAAACCATTTATAATGAAGAATTTAGGCTACAGAGATAGATTTGTACCACATGGAGATATAGAAAGTTTATACAAATTATCAAAATTAGATGTAGAGTCAATTAAAAAAGAAGTTATAGAACTTTAAGTAAAAAAATTGAGGAGTTAACAATGGGAGAAGCAAAAGAAAGACTTGATATTTTATTGGTAAATAAGGGCTTTTTTCAATCTAGGGAAAGAGCTAAAGCTAGTATAATGGCTGGAGATATTTTTGTAGATGGTATGAGAGTAGATAAAGCTGGTGAACGTGTAAAGGTCATAAGTAATATTGAAGTAAGAGGAGCAGAACTTCCATATGTAAGCAGAGGTGGCCTTAAACTTGAAAAGGCTATAGCGGAGTTCGGTATAGATTTAAACGAAAAAGTTTCAATGGACGTAGGTGCATCCACTGGTGGATTTACGGATTGTATGCTTCAAAATGGGGCAGTAAAGGTATTTTCAATTGATGTTGGGTACGGTCAATTCGCATGGAAATTAAGAATAGATCCTAGAGTTGTATGCATGGAACGTACAAACATAAGATATGTGGAAAAAGACTCTATAGGAATGGATATAGACTTTTCCAGTATAGATGTGTCATTCATATCCTTGAAAAAGGTAATTCCTAAAGTGATAGAACTCTTAGGTGAAAAAGGAGAAGTAGTGGCACTTATAAAACCACAATTTGAAGCAGGACGAGAAAAAGTTGGTAAAAAAGGTGTAGTAAGAGAAGCCTCAACCCATAAAGAAGTTATAGAGGGCATAGTTAACTATTTAAAAGAAATGAACATGAATATATTAAATTTAAGCTTCTCTCCAATTAAAGGACCAGAAGGAAATATAGAGTATTTAGTATATTTTTCAAAGAATTCTAAAAAGACTTCAAATTTTTATGAAGGGCTTATAGATGAAATAGTAAATAAATCTCATGAAAACTTATAGATATTTGGTTGGTGAAAGTATGAGGACAATAGGTATTAACGTCAATACTACAAAGGATAAAGACGGAAATGTTGTAAAGACGATAAAAGATATTATCAGTTCTAAGCTAGGTTCAGAAATATTAGTATTTAAAGATTCTAAAGGATTGACAAAAGAGAAATGTTCTAAATTAGACTTTATTATTGCATTAGGTGGAGATGGGACTATATTAAGTACAGCTAGAAAAGTATCAAAATATGAGATACCTATATTAGGAGTTAATATAGGTACCTTAGGATTTTTAGCTGCCGTTGAAATGTCTCAATTTGAAGATGCAATTATGGAAATTAGAGATGGAAGTTACGCTATAGAAGATAGAGTAATGATAGGGTGTGAAATCAACGGAAAGAAATTCTCTGCCCTTAATGACATTTTTATACAAAAAGGAACTTTGTCTAGTATAATAGATTTTTATATAGAAGTTGATGGGAAATTTTATGCGTCGTTTATAGCAGATGGAGTAATTTTTTCTACTCCAACAGGATCGACAGCATATTCATTATCAGCAGGAGGACCTGTGTTATTTCCTACTTTAGATGTATTAGAAATAACACCTATATGTCCACATACTCAAGGAATAAAAACTTTAATAATACCATGTGATTTAAATATAAAAATAAGGATAAAATCTAAAGATGACAATGTTTTTTTAAGTATTGATGGACAAGAATCTGTAATTTTAAATAAAATTTCATCAGTATCTTTAACTAAAAACAATTTTAAATGTAAAGTTATAAGATTAAATGACTATGATTATTTTGATATACTAAGAAATAAAATTCTTTGGAGAACTATGGAATGTGCAGGTGATAATTATGAAGATAAATAGACATGAAAAAATATTGGAACTCATAAAACTTAAGGACATAGAAACTCAAGAAGAACTTGCTCATGAACTTCGTGAAAATGGATTTAATGTAACTCAAGCTACAGTTTCAAGAGATATAAAAAATCTTCAACTTCTAAAGGTATTAACAAGAAAAGGAACTTATAAGTATGTTAGTCCACAAAAAAATAGCATGACTGATTTTTCTGACAAGCTAGTCAGTGTGTTTTCTCATACTGTGATTAGTGTTGAGCAGATAGATAATTTTGTAATAGTAAAAACTTTATCAGGTTCTGCGCCAGCAGCTGCAGAAGCGCTTGACGTATTAGGTCTTAATGAAGTGGCAGGAACTATAGCAGGGGATAACACTATATTCATTCTTGCAAGAAGTAAGGATATGGCAGAAACTATAGTAGAGAGAATTAATGAAATAACTGAGTAATTTAATAAGGTGGGAAATAGATGCTTCTTCAATTAAATATAAATAACTTTGCATTAATTGAAAAATTGTCGTTATGCTTTGATAAAGGATTCAATGTTCTTACCGGAGAAACAGGTGCAGGAAAATCTATTTTGATAGATGCTATAAATTATGTACTAGGAAGCAAATTTAATAGGGATCTCATAAGAACGGGTGAAAATAAAACCTATGTAGAAGCAGTATTTACTATTGAAACAAGCAAAGTTAAAAAATTTTTAGAAAATCAAAACATAGAATACGATGATCTCATAATAATAAGCAGGGAATCATTTCAAAATGGTAAGACTATTGCTAAAATTAATAATAAATCTGTTATACTTTCCACATTAAAGGAATTGTCGTCAGTGCTTTTAGATATACATGGGCAGCATGAAAACCAAAATTTATTGGATGTAGAAAAGCACATCTTTTATTTAGATTCTTATGGAGAGTTAGATTTAATAAAATCTTTACAAGAATATACTGCTAAATATAATGATCTTAGGGAGCTAAAGAATAAGATTAATTATTTAAATGGGAATGGTGATAGAGAAAATATAATAAATTATCTTGAATATCAAATCAAGGATATAGAGGAAGCTAAATTTATATCTAATGAGGAGATAGAACTAAGAGAGAGATTTAATATATTAAACAATGCCGAAAAAATAAACTACTCCATTAATAGCAGCTATTCTATATTATACAATAGCACTGATGAAGCTATGTCAGTTTATGATGCTTTAGGAGTTGCTATAAAGGAATTAAAGCCTATTGAGAAGCATTTAGATAGGATTAAATCCATTGCAGAAAGCTTAGAGAATTTTTACTTTAATTTAGAAGATATAATATCCGCATTAAGGGATATAAAAGATTCTGTTGTATATGATGAAAACGAACTTGAGAGAACTAATAGAAGAATTTATACTATAGATGCATATAAAAAGAGATATGGTAAAGAATCAGTTGAAGAACTAATAAAATTTAAAGAGTCTTTAATTAAAGAATATAATGAGATAGTTAATAGAGAAGAGATCATAGAAAAACTCAAAATTGAGCAAGGAGTACTTGAAGAAAAACTTCAGGTAATAGCAGATAAACTCCATGAAAAAAGAGTGAAAATTAGTGAGACTTTAACAAAAAGCATTCAAAATGAGTTAAATTACATAGGTCTTGAGAAAAGTCGATTTTTTATAGATATATCTGTAGAAAATGAGTTTAGAGAAAATGGAAAAGATAAAGTTCAGTTTTTAATTTCTACAAATCCTGGCGAGCCATTAAAACCATTGGAGCGTATAGTATCTGGTGGTGAACTTTCTAGAATAATGTTAGCTCTAAAGACTGTTTTTGTAGATAAGGATGAAATTCCTACAGTAATTTTTGATGAGATTGATACTGGAATAAGTGGAAGAGTAGCACAAAGTGTAGCTGAAAAAATGTATGTAATTTCTGATGATCACCAAGTATTTTGTGTAACGCATCTTCCACAAATAGCATCTATGTCTGATTATCATTTCAAAGTTGCAAAAGATGTAATAGATAATAAAACTTATACTAATGTTATTCAATTATCTCATAAAGAAAAAGAAGAAGAGATCGCAAGAATGATAGGTGGAGTAGAGATTACAAAAATAACCTTAGAAAATTCAAAAGAACTTATAAAGTTAGCACAAAATAAAAAAAATAAATTAAAAAAACACACATAAATTAAATAAATTAAGGGAAAAATAACCATGGGTATTTTAGCTATGGTTATTTATTTTTTGATAAACAATATTTAAATGAAGAGGTAGTTTTTTTGAAAAGATAAATTTCATTTACTTTTATAACACATAAAACACAACATAATAATTTTTTAATGAGGGCAATTTAAGAGTAAACTAAAAAGGAGGAGATAGTGTGAGAAATAAGAAAGTTATAAAGATATCCTCATTATTAGCTCCAATTTTTCTATGCGTTTGCTCTTTAGTAAGTGGAGTAAGAACTTTACCAGACACAGTATATGTAAAGGCAAATGAAAAGAATATTGAGAGTCATGTTCTTTCTTCGTATAGCAACACTTGTGCTACAAACAGCACTATTAACATTAATGATGAAAGCAATATGGCCGAGGTAAAGTTATTAGGTGTTCTTCCTGTAAAGTCAATTAAAGTAAAAAATATGCCTGATTTAGAGCTTTATCCCGGAGGAACACCAGTAGGTATAAAAATTAGCACAGAAGGATTATTGGTAGTAGCTTTTTCTGATATAGAAAATGAGAATGGAAAGATAGTAAGTCCAGCCCAAGAATGTGGAATAAATATAGGGGACATAATATTGGAAGCTGATGGTATAAAAGTAAAAAGCTCAGAAGAGCTAATAAAAATAATTAATAAAGAAAAAGATAAAACTATAGATCTTTTGATAATGAGAAAAAATGAAAAAATTGAAAAAAAGTTAGTTCCAATAAAATGTGATAAGGATGACAAATATAAAATAGGTCTTTGGCTTAGAGATTCTACGGCTGGTGTTGGAACCTTGACCTTTTATGATAAAAATACAAAAAAATTTGCTGCATTAGGTCACCCTATTACTGATGTTGATACAAATACCTTAATAAATATAGGAAAAGGAAATATAGTTCAATCTTCTATAATAAATGTAAGAAAAGGTGTTAGAGGAAATCCAGGAGAATTAAAAGGGATTTTTGTAGATGAAGATATGAGCATGGGAGATATTATAGATAACACCCAATGTGGAATATTTGGAAAAACTAAAAAAGACTTAATAAATCCTATTTTCAATAAACCTTTAAAAATAGGATTAAGAAATGAAATAAAAGAAGGTCCAGCACAAATAATAACTACTATTGATGAAAATGGACCTCAACTTTATGATATATCTATAGAAAAGTTGCTAGTACAAGATAAACCAGGACCTAAAAGTATGATAATAAAAGTAACCGACAAGACATTATTAGAAAAAACTGGTGGTATTATCCAAGGAATGAGTGGTAGTCCTATAATCCAAAATGACAAAATTGTAGGAGCAGTGACTCATGTCCTTATCAATAAACCCGATACAGGATACGGTATATATATTGAATGGATGATACAAGATTCTGGTATTTTAGCGAAATAACTAGCATTTATCTAAATTTAATAGTAAAATGAAAGCAAGAATAGCAAATAAAATTTTATAAAATGCTATTCTTGCTTTTTAAGCGTATATAGAGTAAATAAAAATAAAATAATAAATAAATTTATTATTTTTTCACAAAAAAGAATAATTTAGAAGGAATTTAGGTTTTTTTATAGAATATTTTAATTGTTAAGAAATGGAATTTAATATTGGAGGAGAGAATAACTATGGATCAAAACAAAATCACAGTTCTTATAGCAGATGATAATAAGGAATTTTGCAATATTTTAAACGATTACTTACTTAATCAAATGGATATACAAGTTATCGGTACAGCAAAAGATGGCTTGGAAGCATTAAGCTTAATCGAAGAAAGAAAACCTGATTTAGTAGTACTAGATATTATAATGCCTCATTTAGATGGATTAGGAGTGCTAGAAAAGTTAAATACTATGAATTTAAATCCTATGCCAAGAATAATAGTTCTTTCAGCAGTTGGACAAGACAAAATAACACAAAGAGCAATTACTCTAGGTGCAGATTATTATGTAATAAAACCTTTTGACATGGAAGTATTTACTCAAAGAATAAGACAAATGTTTAACAATACAATAAGTAGTGAGGAGTCTAAAAAGTCTGTTTCTATAGGAACTGTACAAGACACAAAAGTTAATTCAAAGAAAGAGCCAATGGATTTGGAAGCAGAAATAACAAATATAATTCATGAAATTGGAGTTCCAGCTCACATAAAAGGATATATGTATTTAAGAGAAGCTATAACAATGGTTGTAGAAGATATGGAACTATTATCAGCTGTAACTAAAGAATTATACCCTTCTATAGCTAAGAAATACAATACAACAGCTTCTAGAGTAGAAAGAGCAATAAGGCATGCAATAGAAGTAGCGTGGGGCAGAGGTCAAGTAGAGGCTATAAACAAGCTATTTGGATATACTGTTCATAATGATAAAGGCAAGCCAACTAATAGTGAATTTATTGCAATGGTAGCAGACAAGCTTAGACTTAAAAATAAGGTAAGCTAATTGGAGAATAAAGTAAGTAAAATGAACGGTGGACAAATAATTTAAAAAGTTAAATCTATTTTGTTCATAATAGCAAAGTGTATTTGATGCTAATAAATATTAAAGTAGAAAATAAGACACTTTTTATCAATTTGAAAAATTTTTTAATTGGTAGAAAGTGTTTTTTTATTAATTAATAAAATTTATATTAAATAATTTAATATGTTTACTTTCTAAAGTAATAGGCAAGATATTGATATTAGTGCAATGATATAATTTAAATTCTACAGTATAATTAACCATACTATTTTTATTGATTAATCTTAAATTTATTTTATAGAATAAAAACTTTCATAGCTCACTAAGTTGTGTCATAAATATAAGTATAGTGAGGAGGGATTTTATATGAAAATAAATTTTCTTGAAGGTTGTAGAAAACATATAAATGAAAATTACATTCTTTATATAGTTTCTTTTATGTTTGTTCTTATAGGTGTTGTAATGGGTATGTATGTGGTAAGATATATGGGTGATACATATAAAAACGATTTATCAAATTATTTATTAAGCTTTGTAAATGAAATTGGAGGTACTGAGATAAACAATAAATATATGCTTTTTCAAGGTATAAAAAATAATGTTTTAATATTGGGAGCTATATATATACTAGGTTTTACTATAGTAGGAATACCTTTTATCTTTGTTATAGACTTAATAAAAGGATTTACATTAGGATTTAGTTCGGCAGTTATAATAAACTCCTTAGGAACTAAAGGAATGATTTTTTCACTGTTAACGCTAGTTCCACAAAATCTTATATACGTGCCATGTATAATGTTTGCTTCTGTATTTTCTATAAATGTGGCATGGGGGAAAATAAAAGGCAAACTAAATAAATCCTATCCAGATGCTAAAGTAAATTCATCTTTTTGTACTTATGTAATGCTTGCAAGCATATTAGTAATCACTTTAGGAGCCATAGTGGAAGGCTATTTTTCTCCTTTCTTATTGAGCATAATATATAAATAATAAGTTATAAATTTATTATTTATTACAAAGGAATAAAGGGATTTTATGATAAATGTCGAATTATTTAGGATACAGCATTAATAATAATTAAGTAGGAGAGAGTTTATGGAGGATATAGTATTAGGTTATATTACTTACCTTAAAAAGAAAAAGCTTTCCGAGAGTACCATAGAATCTTATAAAAGAGATTTGAATAAGTATGTTTCTTTTATCAAAGAGAAAGATGAAGATTTAAAAGAAGCAGATGATATAACTATTATGGCATTTATTCAAAATTTATTAAGAGAAAAAATCTCAAATTCTTCTATAAATAGAAATATAGTTACTATAAGGGGGTTTTATAAGTACCTTTATAAAAAGGGAATTATTGATAGTTCGCCTGTAATAAGCTATGACTTACCAAAGGTTGAGAGAAACCTTCCAGAAACTCTTACTATAGAAGAAGTAGAGAAGCTTTTATCCATGCCTGATCTAGATACTGAAAAGGGTATCAGAGATAAGGCTATGCTAGAGCTTATGTATGCTACCGGAATGAAAGTTACAGAACTTATAAATTTAACTATATTTGATATCAATTTAAAAATGAATTATATAAAGTGCAAGGGCACTAAAGACAAAGAACGAGTGATTCCTTTAGGATCAGTAGCAGTAAGATGTATTGAAAAATATTTAGAATCTAGAAATTTATATGTAGTACCAGATAACAATCTATTATTTTTTAATTCTAGAGGACATAAAATGACTAGGCAGGGTTTTTGGAAGATAGTAAAGGAATATGTTGAGGAAGCACATTTAGATAAACATGTAAATTTATATACCTTAAGACATTCTTTCGCAGTCCATCTTTTAGAGAATGGAGCTGACATTAAATCTGTTCAGGAATTGCTAGGTCATGTGGATTTATCAGCTACTCAAATATATTCTAGTATCACTAAAAAGAATAAATTAGCTGAGGTATACAAAAATGCTCATCCTCGTGCGTAAAAACTATCTATGTGAAAGTTATATAAACTTCGCATAAAGTTAAAAATACATTTATAAATTTTACTATATTAATAGAACTTTAATGAGGAGATGTTTACTTATGAGAATGTATGATTTAATTTTGAAAAAGAGAAATGGAGAAGAACTTTCCAAGGAAGAGATAAATTTCTTTGTTGATGGATATACCAAGGGAGAAATTCCAGATTACCAGGTGTCATCACTTTTAATGGCTATATATTTTCAAAAAATGAATAGTAGAGAAACTGCAGACCTTACTATGGCTATGGTGAACTCTGGAGACATATTAAGCTTAAAGGATATAGAAGGAATAAAAGTTGATAAGCATAGTACAGGTGGTGTAGGTGATACAACAACTTTAGTACTTGGACCAATGGTAGCATCATTAGGAATTCCAGTTGCAAAAATGTCTGGAAGAGGTCTTGGCCATACTGGAGGAACTATTGATAAGCTTGAGTCATTTAAAGGATTTTCAGTAGAAATGCCTGAAGAAAAATTTATAAGAAATGTAAACAATATAAAACTTGCAGTAGGAGGTCAAACAGGTGATTTAGCTCCTGCAGATAAAAAGTTATATGCACTAAGAGACGTTACAGGAACAGTAGATAATATTTCTCTTATTGCTTCAAGTATAATGAGCAAGAAGATAGCAGCTGGTGCAGATGCAATAGTTTTAGATGTAAAAGTTGGAGAAGGAGCTTTTATGAAAACTAAAGAGGATGCTCTTCATTTAGCAAAAGAAATGGTTTCAATAGGACGCAATTTAAAGAGAAACACAGTTGCTGTTATTTCTGATATGGATCAGCCTTTAGGAAAAGCTATTGGAAACGCTTTAGAGGTTGAAGAAGCCATAGAAACTTTAAAAGGAAATGGACCAAAAGATCTATTAGAACTATGCATGACTTTAGGAAGTGAAATGGTTGTATTAGCTGAAAAAGCTAAAGATAAAAATGAAGCTAGACAGATGCTAATGGAAACTATAGAATCTGGTAAAGCATTAAATAAGCTAAAAGAATTTGTTGTAGCTCAAGGAGGAGACATAAGCCCTATAGATGATACATCATTATTCCCACATGCTAAATATGTAATACCTGTTGAAAGTGACAGAGACGGTGTTGTATGCAAAATACATTCTCAAAATATAGGTATTATAGCTATGGAATTAGGAGCAGGAAGAGCTACCAAAGAAAGTACTATAGATTTAGCAGTAGGGTTAGTTCTTAATAAAAAAAGAGGAGAAAAAGTATCAAAGGGTGATGTAATAGCATACATACATGCTAATGATATGGAAAAGGCAGAAAAAGCGAAAGCTAAAATACTTGAGAGCTACGTTATAGAGAAGGACTATGAAGATAATATTCCATTAATATATGAAGTAGTTACAAAATAATAAAAATAAAAATCCTGATAGAATATAATACTATTCTGTCAGGATTTTATTTTTTTAGTGATAATTTAAATGAAATGGGAAAAGATATATTTGAAAGGAGGGTATGTATGAATACAAAAAATAAAAAAATAATATCATCTATACTAGCTGGAATATTATCTTTTTCTATTATAGGATCAGCTGGAAATGTTATAGCGAAAGCAGAGGAAAGTAAAGGACTAGATGTAGAGGCTAAGTCTGCTATACTCTTAGAACCTACAAGTGGTGAGGTTCTTTACGAAAAAAATTCTAAAGAAAAGTTTGCACCTGCTTCAGTTACAAAAGTTATGACAATGCTTTTAACTATGGAGGCTGTTGATAGCGGTAAAATTAAGCTTTCAGATAAAGTTACCTGCAGTGAAAATGCAAAAAAGATGGGTGGAAGCACAATGCTTCTTGATACTGGAGAAGTAAGAACTGTAGAAGAACTATTAAAAGGTGTTGGTATAGCATCAGGAAATGATGCTGCTGTTGCATTAGCAGAATACTTAGGGGGTAGTGAAGATGCCTTCGTTGTAATGATGAACACTAGAGCTAAAGAGCTAGGTATGAATGATACAACATTTAAAAATTGTAATGGACTTCCTGCAGAAGGACACGTATCAACTGCAAATGATATATCTATAATGTCAAGGGAACTTTTAAAGCATCCTACTATATTAAAATACACAGGTACATATATGGAGACAATATCAGAAGGAAGAAAGAGTCCTATAGAGCTTGTAAATCATAATAAACTTGTTAGATTCTTTAAGGGATGTGATGGTTTAAAAACAGGCTATACAGAAGAAGCTAAATATTGTATATCAGCTACATCAGTTAGAGAAGGGGTTAGAGTTCTAGCTGTAATTATGGGAGCTCCTAGCTATAAGATAAGAAATAGAGATGCCAGCATGCTTATGAACTATGGATTTTCTAAATTCTACAGTAAAAAGATAGTATCTAAAGATGATGATGTAGAAAAAATATTCTTAGACAGATATAAAGATAAATTTTTCATAGCTAAAGCTGCGGAAGATTTAAGTGTAACATTATCAAAAGGCAAAGAAGTAGAAATAACTCCTCAGTTAATATTAGATGAAAATAAAAAGTCATTTAAAGAAGGAGAAATTATAGGTACTTGCAAATATTACTCTGGAGAAAATTTAATTGGAGAAGTTAAAATATACAGTGACAGAGATGTCAAAAAGGGAACTTTCTTTGATAATATGAAGTACAATATAAAGAACCTTTTAAAAGGTGCAATTTAAAATAATGAGTCCTGTTATTATAGCAGGACTCATTATTGCGTCTTTATGATATAATTGATATTATATCTATGAGATTTAATGTTAATAAAGTAGGTGAACGAAAACAGTGTCAAATTTAAATATAAAACTTCAAAACTTTGAAGGACCTTTTGACTTATTGCTTCATCTTATTAAGAAAAATAAGATGAATATTTATGATATTAAAATTTATGATATCACTAACCAATATATAGAGTATTTAAAAAGCATGAAGGAAATGGATCTAGAACTTACCTCGGAATTTATAGTTATGGCAGCTACACTTTTGGAAATAAAGTCAAAGATGCTCTTACCCAAGCCTAAAATTGAAGAAGAGGAAGAAGACCCAAGAAAATTCCTTATGGAAAAGCTTATAGAGTATAAAAAATATAAGAGTTTATCAAACTTATTATTAGAAAGACGTGGAGATGATGGATATGTTTTCTGTAAAAAGCCAGAAATCATTGAAGATACTCTTCCAAAAGATAATAGCGAATTATTGAAGAATTTGACAATGCTTGAACTATATAATATATTTAATAATCTTATGAACATATATACAAATAAAATAAACAAGACTAATGTTATAGAAAGACAAATTCCTATTGATAAGTTTAAACTTGAAGATAAGTTAATTGAAGTTAGAAATATTCTTATGAAAAAAAGAAAGTTAAAATTCTCAGATCTAGAATCTATATGTAGCTGTAAAATGGAAGTAATAGTGACATTTTTAGCAGTTCTAGAACTTATGAAGGAAAAAGAAGTAACAGTACTACAACCACTTAATTTTGACAAGATATATATAGAAGGAGTTGCCAAGAATGAATATGATGTCACAGTGTGAAATAAGACAAGTTTACGATAGAAAAAGATATATATCTATAATAGAATCTCTGCTTTTTGCTAGTGGAGACCCTATGAAAGCGAAGGATATAGCTAGTATTTTAGAATGCTCGGAAAGCTATACTAAGGAAATTCTAGAAGAACTAAGAATTGAGTATAATAAAGAAGAAAGAGGAATAAAACTAGTATGTATAAATAAGATGTATCAGTTAGTTACAAAACCTGAAAACAGTGATTATATTCAAAAAATATTAAAGACTAATTCTAGACAATCTCTATCTCAAGCCGCTATAGAATCTCTAGCAATAATTGCTTACAAGCAGCCAATAACAAGAGTAGAAATAGATGAGATAAGGGGCGTAAAAAGTGAAAGTGCCATACAAAGGCTTCTAGAGAGAAATCTCATAAAAGAGTGCGGAAGAAAAGAAGTAATAGGAAGACCTATCCTTTATGGAACTACAGATGAATTTTTGCGTCAGTTTCAATTAGAAAACCTAAAAGAACTTCCAACCATAGATGAATTATCAGAAAAAGAAATCGCATTAGAAAATATAGATGAAGAAGAAGAGTAAAGAATGTCTTTACTCTTCATTGTTTTTATCTTTACAAAATGCATCTTTAAACATATCGATTACTTGAGGAATTGTGTCTACAATCTTATCATAAGTATTATCTGCATCCACTGGAAGCAATCTTACAGTTTCATTATGAATTACTAGAAATGCCACAGGTTTTACTGAAACTCCAGCACCAGAACCACCACCAAATGGGTTATTAGATGGCACAGGTGTAGTGTTAGCCTTTAAAGGAAATTCTGAACCACCAGAAGCAAAACCAAAACTAACTTTTGATATAGGCACTATGGTTGTAGTACCATCTTTAGTCTGAACAGCTTCTCCTACAATTGTATCTACGTCTATCATATCACGTAGATTTTCCATTGTAGATTTCATCAAATTTTCTATTGGATGATTTTCCATAAACAATAGCTAAGCGTGGCTTAGCTGCACCTCCTTTTCAAAATCTTTTCTGTGAAAATAATAAAATTTAATAGTAGCAAATGCTATATATATAAGTTTTGCTAAAGTTACATAAATTATACTCTCTGATTTAAAAGAAAAAATTGTATTATTAAAATGCGGTACTATATTAAACTTAAAATCTGATATGTTGAATACTATAGCTATAAGTCTATACACAGGATAATTAAGAGAATTTAGAATGCCATAAAGTATAGCTAAATTTGCAGTATCCTCAATTCCTATGTCTATATTAATATTTGTTTTAATGTTCAATTTTATAGAAGACTTATCTAAAAAATTTATAAAATCTTTGATGAAATGAATTTTCATTTTCTTTTTAGTTTTTCTTTTTTCTTTTTTAGATTCACCTTTTGGTGCTTTAAACTTCAATTTTTTATTATAAAAAAACAGCTGAATTTTTTTGTCAACATAATTAATCTTTACTTTTAAAGGGATTGGTATAAATAAAATTAATACTATAATGAATACCCAAACCATGAAAAAAATACCTCCATTAATAGTAGTATTGACTTAAAAATAGTAAAATAAACCACAAAAATAATTATTTAAAAAATGGATAAAATAATATGGAGTTATTTCATGAGAGGATGATAAAAATGAAAAAGTCTATAAAAATAATAAGCATTTTACTTATATTTAATATACTTTTTTTAGGCGCTGCTCCTAAAAACAGCAGTGATAACAAAGTAAAAAATATTAAAGTTGATGCTAGAAGTGCTATTGCAGTTGATGCAAATAGTAAAAGAGTTTTATACGATAAGGGTTCTCATAATATAATGCCCATGGCGAGTACAACAAAAATCATAACTTCATTAGTAGCAATAAAATATGGCAATCTAGATGAAGAATTTGAGATAAGCGGAAATGCATCATCTATAAGAGGCTCTAAAGTGGGATATAAAAAAGGAGAAAAAATAAAATTAAGAGAACTTCTATATGGACTTATGTATAAGTCAGGAAATGATGCTGCTATAGCTATTGCAGAAGGAGTAAGCGGATCTGTTGAGGAATTTGTGAAGGTCATGAATGAGTATGCTAAAGAAATAGGACTTATGGATTCCTCCTTTGAATCACCTCACGGTCTAGATAGCAACAAACACTATTCTAGTGCTTATGATTTAGCAATGGCCACAATAAAAGCACATGAAGAACCTTTTTTTAATGAAATAACCTCTACTAAATCTGTTGATGGAAACGAAAAAGGATTTTCTAGAAGCTATCAAAACATAAACAAAATTCTTTGGCAGATTCCAGGTGCCAATGGAGTTAAAACAGGATACACAGGAAATGCAGGAAAATGTCTAGTTTCTTCTGTAAATAATGGAACAAGTGATATAATAATAGTTGTTTTAAATTGTCCTGGGAGATGGAAAGAAACAGAAAAAATATACAACTATACAAAAGAAAAATATGAATATAAAACACCATTAATTAATGAGAATCTTCCAAAAGACATAAAAGAAAAGAAACTTCCATTTATGAAAGACAGCAACATAACCTACACAATAAATGTAAATGAAGAAGTCCTAGAAGAAAATAAACTTAAAGGTACAGTTAGGGTATATGAAAATGAAAAAGAAATATATCTAATATATGTATACTAAAGATTCAAATGCTAGATTGATATTAGTAATTCAATCTAGCGTTTATCTTTTACTCTTGAATTTATAAGGTGTATTATAGTAGTATAAAGATAAATCAAATAGTTTAAGGGGGAACAGCAATGATTAATGACAGAATATCAAAATTAAGAGAAATCTTAATAAAAAAATCAATAGACGCTTATATAATTCCAAGCAGTGATGACCACCAAAGTGAGTATGTTGGTGAGTATTTTAAATCAAGACAATGGATATCAGGCTTTACAGGATCGGCAGGAACAGTAGTTGTTACACGTGATAGTTCAGAATTATGGGCTGATGGCAGATATCATATACAAGCTGCAAATCAAATAAAAGGAACAGAGATAAATCTGCATAAATTAGGACTTCAAGGGGTTAAAAATCATGTTGAATGGTTAAAGGATACTTTGAAAGATGGAAGCAAAGTTTCATTTAATAGTAAAGTTATTTCAGTAAGTGCTTTTAAAGATATGCAAAATAAGTTTAAATCTAAAAATATAGAACTTATTCCAGCAGAAGATTTTATTGAAAAAATATGGCTAGACAGGCCTAATAAACCATTCAGTAAAGTGTTTATATTAGAAGAAAAATACGCTGGTGAAACAAGAGTAGATAAAATAAAAAGAGTAAGAGAAGAAATGAAGAAAAATGGGTCATCTTCTTATGTAATATCATGCCTTGATGATATAGCATGGTTACTAAATATTAGAGCTCATGACGTTTCAAATTATCCAGTTGTTATAAGCTATTTTATGATTAAAGAGGATAGTAATATTCTATATATAGACAGAAATAAACTTACTAAAGAAATAGAAGAGGAACTTTTAAGAGATGGAATAATAGTTAAGGATTATGAAGAAGTTTTAGATGATGTAAAAACTATAAAAAATCAAACTGTTTTTATAGATCCTGCTAAAACAAATGTATGGATTTATAATGCCATAGATTCAAGCAATAATATAGTTGAAAAAAGAAATATTACAACATATATGAAAGCTGTTAAGAACGAAGTTGAATTGCAAAATTATGAGAACTGCCAATTAAAAGATGGCGTTGCTATGGTAAAATTCATGAAATGGCTGAAAGATAATATAGGCAAAGAGTATATTGATGAGCTTTCAGCAGCTGAAAAATTAGAAAATTTTAGAAAAGAACAAGATTTATTTATAGAGACAAGTTTTACAAGTATAAGTGCATACAAGGCTAATGCTGCAATGATGCATTATGCGCCTACAAAAGAGAATAAAGCAGTACTTGAGCCAAGAGGTATGTATTTAATAGATTCTGGTGGACAGTATTTTGATGGTACTACAGATATAACAAGAACTATAGCTTTGGGAAGTCTATCACAAGAAGAGAGAAAAGACTTTACATTAGTTTTAAAGGGACATATAGGCTTATCCCAAGCTAAATTTTTATATGGAACTACAGGAAGTAATTTAGACATATTAGCACGTAAACCTATGTGGGATAATGGTATAGATTATAAATGTGGAACTGGACATGGAGTAGGATTTCTTTTAAGCGTTCATGAAGGACCTCACAGCATTAGCACAGTGCCTAATACAGTTAAACTTGAAGAAGGCATGGTAGTAACTAACGAACCAGGTATCTATAAAGAAGGTAAACATGGAATAAGAACAGAAAATGTTTTAGTAGTAAAAGAATTCATGACAACAGAGCATGGAAGGTTTATGAAGTTTGAGCCTATAACTTATTGTCCTATAGATATAGATGCAATTGATAAAGAGTTTTTAACTGATACAGAGAAGACATGGCTTAATGAATATCACAAATTAGTTTATGATAAATTATCATCTAATTTAGACGACGAAACTAGAGAATGGCTACAAAAATATACAAAAGAAATATAAAGGATTAACAAACTCCACCATACTATAACATTTTTACTATAGCATGGTGGAGTTTTATTAATTTTAAATAGTAACCAAAAACCAACTACAACAATATAATATTATATACTTAAGATAAAAAGGAGGTATTTTATGAGTAAACGTAAAGATAGATGTTGTAGTGTATTTGTTACTGCCCCTCCATGTGGATATTATCCTCAATCTTGTTGCAATTATCCAGCACCTTATTCAAATTGTGGGTGTAATAATTGGAATAACTCCAATTGTTGTAATAGCTGTAATAACAATGGATGCGCAGATGGATTCGGTAATAACGCATGGTGGCTCATCATTCTCCTTCTCTTTGGAGGATTCGGAGGATGTGGATGCGGACTCTAAAATTAAAGTAGGGGTATTCCCCTGCTTTTTTTATTATGTATTAAGCAAGATAAAATTTATAGCACAAAACTCAATACATATATTTCCAAGGAAATTATTTTATTAATCTTGTTTACAGAATAATTATTATGTGTTTTAAATTTTCAAATGTAAACTTAAGGTTTGATTTGAATTTATACATTTTTTCATATAATATAGGGAGTAGCAAATAAAATGTATTTATATTGGAGTGAGTTCAATGGAAGAAAGATTACAAAAGGTTATGGCAAAATGCGGAATAGCTTCTAGAAGAAAATGTGAAGAGATTATTTTAGAAGGAAGAGTAAAAGTTAATGGTTTTGTAGTAAAAGAACTTGGAACAAAAGTTATTGCAGGCAAAGATATAATTTTAGTTGACAATAAAGCCATAACTTTAGAAAAAAACAAAGTGTATATTATGCTTAATAAACCTGAAGGTTATGTAACTACAGTGAAAGATGAAAAAGGAAGAATGACCATTCTTGATTTAGTAGATGTAGATGAACGTATTTATCCTATAGGAAGACTAGATTATGATAGTTCAGGGCTTTTAATCCTTACTAATGATGGAGATATTTATAATAATTTAATTCATCCAAGCAGCACAATAGATAAAGTTTATATTGCTAAAGTATCAGGAGTTTTTACATCTTTAGAAATGAATAAATTCAAAAAAGGAGTAGACATAGGTGGATATATTACTGCTCCGAGTGATATTGAACTTATACATAAAGGGGAAGATTCGTGTAAAGTTAAAATAATTATTCATGAAGGAAAAAACAGACAAGTTAGAAGAATGTGCTCTGCTTTAGGTCATGATGTACTTACTCTTAAAAGAGTAGCTATAGGAAAACTTAATTTAGGTGATTTAGAAAAAGGGAAATGGAGACACCTTAGCAAAGAAGAAATAGATTATATAAAGTCACTTTAGAAAGGAGTAGAATAGGAGCATGTTTAGATACGTAGGAGATGTGAGTAATCTTAGTCACGATATAATAAAAAATTATGGAATTAAATTTAACGTTGCTTTAGATGGAACCCTTGGAAATGGAAACGATACAAAATTTTTAGAAAACCTGTTTAAAAAAACTTATTCATTTGACATTCAAAAAGAATGTATAGATAAATATGAAAAAGAGAATCCTTGCAATAAAGTGATACTTATTAATGATTCTCATGAAAAAGTAAAAGAATATATAGCATCTGAAAAAATTGATGCAGCTATGTTTAATTTAGGTTTTCTTCCTGGAGGAAATAAAAGTATAACAACTGAAGGTAGTAGTTCATTAAAAGCTATTAAGGACTCTTTGGAATTATTAATAGAAGGTGGAATAATGACTATTGCCTGTTATATAGGTCATGAAAAAGGGAAAGAAGAATATGAAATAATAAAAGATTATTTATGCAGTATAGATAAATTTAAATTTGGTGTTATGGAGCATAGTTTTTTGAATAGATCTCAAGTAGCTCCTAGGCTTATAGTTGTTGAAAAGAAGATATGTTAAGTGATAAAAGCCTAGATTTGTTAAGGAATTTCAAGCTTGAATAAAACCTTAACAAATGTTAAAATGAAATAAATATTGCATTTTAGTCAATATACTAACATCTTTGGGTTGAAAAGAGGGTGCTATTTTTATGGAAAATACAAGTCAAGATTTAATGAGAAATATTCAAACTAAATTTCCACGACTAAGCAAAGGTCAGAAATTAATTGCAGAATACATATTAAAACATTATGATAAAGCGGCTTTTATGACAGCAGCAAAATTAGGTACAAGTGTAGGCGTTAGTGAATCTACAGTTGTTAGATTTGCTAATGAATTAGGGTTTTCTGGATATCCTAAGCTTCAAAAAGCGTTGCAAGAGCTTATAAAGAACAAATTAACTACAGCACAAAGAATTGAGCTTTCAAATGATTTTATAACTGAAGAAAATGCGTTAAAAGGTGTTTTAAAAGCTGATATGGAAAATATAAGATCTACTCTTGAAAAAATTAACCATAAGACTTTTGAAGATGTAGTAGAACTTATATTTAAAGCTAAAAGAATTTATATAATAGGACTTAGAAGTTCTACAGCTTTATCAGACTTTTTAGGCTTTTATCTAAATGTAATTTTAGATAATGTAAAGGTTGTTAATTATGGTGTCAGCGATATATTTGAACAAATGTTTACTGTATCTGAAGGAGATCTTGTAATAGGTATCGGTTTCCCAAGATATGCAAAGAGAACTATTGAAGCTTTAACTTTTGCTCAAAGCAGAAATGCCAAAGTAGTTGCTATAACGGATAGCTTATTATCTCCATTAGCAGCTCAAGCTGATTACTCGCTAATAGCGCAAAGTAATATGGCATCTTTTGTAGATTCATTAGTTGCACCATTAAGTGTAATAAATGCTCTTATTATTGCTGTAGGACTTAGAGAAAAAGAAAAAATTTCATCTACCTATTCAAGCTTAGAATCTATTTGGGAAGAATATCAAGTTTATTCCTACAAAAATTCTATATAAAATTTAAATTTGATGAAGTTAAAAGGAGTCTACAGACTCCTTTTTTATATGCAGCTAAATTATTGACAGTACCTTTTCTAAGCTATACTATAGATATGTTACACGAGTAATCATGGGAGTTGAAGAAATATGAGCAAAGTTATAGTAATTGGAGCAGGTCCCGCTGGAATGATGGCGGCTCTAGAAGCTTCAAAAAATCATGAAGTCACATTAATAGAAAAAAATGAGAAAATCGGAAAGAAATTATATATAACAGGTAAAGGTAGATGTAATGTAACAAATGCAAAGGATATAGGAGAATTTTTTGATAACATACCTGGAAACCCTTATTTTTTGTATAGTGCATTGTACTCATTTACGAATCAAGATACAATTAGCCTTTTAGAAAATTTAGGAGTTTCTTTAAAAGTAGAAAGGGGAGACAGAGTATTTCCAAAATCAGATAAGTCATCTGATATAATAAATGCTTTTCAAAAAGCTTTAATAGATAGTGGTGTTAATATAAAATTAAATAGTAAAGTAACTAACGTACATTATTCTAATAATAAAATTCAATATATAGAAGTAAATAATAATACAAAAGTATATGCAGATTATTTTATAATGTGTACTGGAGGTATATCTTATCCTCAAACTGGTTCTACAGGAGATGGGCTTAAGTATAGCAAACTTATGGGACATAAGATTATAGAAACTAAAGGTTCTCTAGTTCCAATTCAGCTCAAAGAATCTTTTGTAAAAGAACTACAAGGTCTTTCTTTAAAAAATATTGAGATAAAAATTTTTGAAGGTAAAAATTTAGTGTATAAAAATTTTGGAGAAATGCTATTTACTCATTTTGGAGTGTCCGGTCCTATAGTACTTACTGGAAGTAGATATATTGAAGAAGGTAGAAAGTACAGTATTAAGATAAATCTTAAGCCAGCTCTTAATGAAAAGGAACTTGATGAAAGAATTCAAAGAGACTTTACAAAGAATATAAATAAGGATTTTAAAAATGCCCTTGATGAATTACTTCCTCAAAAGATTATACCTACAATAATAAGATTAAGCGAAATTGATGAGAATAAGAAAATAAACTCAATAACAAGAGCAGAAAGAAAAAAATTGGTAAACTTAATACATGAGCTTACATTTAATGTAGAAAAATTACGACCTGTCGCTGAAGCAATAGTCACTGCTGGAGGTGTTAATGTTGATGAAATAGATCCCTCTACAATGAAATCTAAAATAGTAGATAATCTATATTTTGCAGGAGAAGTCATGGATGTTGATGCTTTTACTGGAGGATATAACGTTCAAATTGCTTTTTCTACAGGCTACTTAGCAGGAAATAAGCTTGGAAAATAAAAATTAAATTATAAAAGCAAAAGAACTTATAGTATATTTGTGATATAATGTTTATGTGAAAAAGCGATATAGAAAGGCGGAAAAGATATGAATTTGTCAGTTGCTATTGATGGACCAGCTGGTGCTGGCAAAAGTACTATAGCTAAATTATTAGGAGAAAAATTCAACCTAATGTATATAAACACAGGTTCTATGTATAGAGCTGTTACATTAAAAGCTTTAGAAAACCATATTAAAGCTGAAAACTTAAATGAATTAAACTCTTTAATGGATGATTTATCTATGCATTTTGAAAATGACAGACTTATATTAAACGGAGTAGACGTTAATGACGAATTAACTGTTCCAAAGATAAGCAATAATGTATCAGCATATGCTTCCATAAAAGAAGTAAGAGAAAAGCTAGTTAAGCTTCAGCAAAATATAGCTAAAAATTTCAATGTTATTATGGACGGACGAGATATAGGTACAGTTGTTTTAAAAAATGCTACATTCAAATTCTTTTTAACAGCAACTCCAGAAGAGAGAGCTGATAGAAGATATAAGGAACTAATTTCAAAGGGAATTAACAGTAATTATGATGAAATTCTTCAAGATATAAAAAGACGTGATTACATAGATTCTCATAGAGATATAGATCCATTAAAAAAGGCAGATGATGCTATAGAGATTGATACAACTGGATTAGGTATATTCGAGGTAGTAGACAAAATGGCATGCATTATGGAAGAAACTTTAAAGGAGATTAATTAACATTGATGAATAAGCAAGTAATTTTAGCATCAAATGCAGGATTTTGTTTTGGAGTTAAAAGAGCAGTTGATGAGGCTTTAGAAGTAAAGGAGCAGCATCCTGGTATTACTGTTTATACTTTAGGACCGTTAATACATAACTCACACGCGGTAAATTTTTTAAAAGACAAAAATATTGAGCCTATAGAATTAGAGAATATTGAAACTTTAAAACCAAATGATTTTATAATAATAAGATCTCATGGTATACCAAAAGACATATATGAGTATTTGAAAGAAAAAAAGCTCAATATAATAGATGCTACATGTCCTTTTGTAACAAAAATTCAGAAAAAAGCTGAAGAGTATTATAAAAAGGGTTACAAAATAATTATAGTTGGTGATGGAAATCATCCGGAAGTTATAGGAATCAACGGATGGTGTAACAATTCATCAATATTCTATAAGAATGGTGAATTTAGTGAAGAGCTGACTAATAAAGTATGTGTTTTATCTCAAACTACGGAAAAACAGGAGAACTTTGAGAAGGCTATAGAATATGTATCAAAACACTGCAAAGAATTTGTAGCGTTTAATACAATATGCTCTGCAACAAATGAAAGACAGACAAGTGCAACTGAATTATCAAGTAAAGTTGATGCCATGATAGTACTTGGTGGAAAAAATAGTTCTAATACTACTAAGTTGTATGAAATATGTCTTAATAATTGCATAAGCACTATTCATGTAGAATCTGCACAGGATATTCCTGAAAATTTTCTTAACGGAGAGAAGTTCAAAAAAATTGGTATCACAGCTGGTGCATCTACACCAGATTGGATTATAAAGGAGGCTATAAATAAAATGAATAATGAAAATGTTATGGATATGAACGATGTTATGAATTATATGGACGAAAATGAAAGAAAAATCTATGTTGGCCAAAAAATTAATGGAGTTATTGTGTCCATAAATAATGAAGGTGTATACGTAGACATAAACTATAAGGTTGAAGGTATAATTCCAACAGCTGAAATCTCCATTGCAGAAGTTAATAGTTTCAAAATGGGTGATGAAATAGAAGCAAAAGTAATACAAAGAGTTAACGAAAATGGAAATGTAGTTTTATCAAGAATAGAAGTAGAGAAAGAAGTTTCTTTATCTGAGTTAAAAGCTCATTTTGAAAACAAAGAGAATATAAATGTTACTATAAAAGAAGAAATTAAGGGCGGTCTTATAACAACTTATAAAGGAATAAACTTGTTCTTACCTGCATCTTTAGTAGATTTATATCACGTAGATAAGCTAAGCGATTATATTGGAAAAGAACTTGAAGTAAGTATAATAGAATTTGTAGAAGGTAAGAGAGAAAATAAGATGGTAGTTTCAAGAAAAGCTATCTTAGTAAAGGAAAAAGAAGAAGTAGAAGCAAAAGCATGGGAAAACTTTGAATTAGATGAAACTTACGAAGGTACTGTAAAGAGAATTACAAACTTTGGTGCTTTTGTAGAAGTAAATGGAGTAGACGGACTTTTACACCTTTCAGAAATGAGCTGGGGTAAAATAGATAATCCTAAGAGCATTTTAAAAATCAATGAAAAAATTAATGTTAAAATTATAGCTTTAGATAAAGAAAATAAAAAGCTTTCTTTAAGTGTTAAGGCATTATTAGAAAACCCTTGGAATGATATATGTGACAAATACCCTGAAGGTAATATAGCTCTTGGTAAAGTGGTTAGATTTGCAAGTTTTGGAGCTTTCATTGAATTAGAACCAGGAGTAGATGGACTAGTTCACTTATCAGAAATAAGCCATAAGAGAATTGAAAAAGCAGATGAAATGCTTTCTATTGGAGAAAATGTTAAAGTAAAAATATTAAAAGTTGACAAAGAAAATAAGAAGATCTCTTTAAGCATTAAAGCTACAGAATAATTTATTTCATAATATACGTGTTATAATTTACTTTATACACGTATATTATTTTGTAATAATTTAATTAATAAACAGTATATTTATATTGTCACTTTAAAATTTATTTATTTTATAAATATTTCATGGGGTATATTATGATTAAATTAAAAAAAGTCAAAAGAAATCAGATATCAATTTTAAGAGAATTAAGTTCTAAATCCAATAGTTTTAATATATTAAATCAAGATTTTTTCTATATATATGACTCTTTAAACTTTATAGAAAAGTTTGTATTTAAAAGGTATGTACGATTTATATTTAAAGATGATATTTTAAGCGGATATATATGGTATGATAGTATTGAAAATGGAACATTTTACATAAAGTCATTTTATTTAAATGATGATTTTATAAATAGCTTCAAGAAAACTGACTTTGATCTATTTCTTTTAAAAAATGAAATAGATACTATACTATGTTCAAGTGATGGCAAAAATGTATTGAAGGAATTTTTAAATTTTCTAGACTTTAAACCTTATGATGAGTCTATAGAATTAATATATAATTTAGATAAGTATTCATCTATGAATTATGATAGTACTCTTAAAACCGAGAGTTTTAAAGAAAATACCCATGAAGAAATTAGATGCAATATACAAAATAGTGTATTTCATAATGAAAATAGAACTCCTCTAACTTTAAAAGACATATATATGGAAGAAGAACAGGACTATTATATACCTGAAGCTAGTATCTTTGTAAAGAAAGATGAAAAATATATAGGTTATGGACAAATAATTGAAGATAATGAAAGTGGTATGATAGTAAATGTAGGTATATTAGAAGAGTATAGAGGAAATGGATATAGTAAATTTCTAATAGATAATCTTTTACTCAAAAGCAAAGAACTTGGTTTTGAATCAATAAAGATTAAAACTCATAAAGATAATACTGTAGCACTAAATCTCTATAAATCCATGGGATTTATAGAAGAGCGTGAAATAATTTTATGGCGCTATAATAAAAGGGATCATTGCAAAATAGCTAAATTATAGCCATAGATTAAATATACTTTTGCTTAACATAAAAGGAACTTTCAACTCTCTAGGCATAAATTAGCCCTAGAGAGCAGAAGTTCCTTTATTCATATAATTCTTTATAGGTATTCAACGCTTTATTAAGTATATATCCAGCTTCTTTTAGCTCATCACTTTTAATACAGTATGAGATTCTAACTTGGTCTTTTCCTAATCCCTCGGTAATGTAAAAATCTTGAGCCGGTGTTAAAAATATTGTTTTATTTTCATAAGAATAGTCTGTAAGGAGCCATTTTGCAAAATGCTCACAATTTTTAATAGGAAGCTTCGCAACTATATAGAAAGCACCTGCAGGCTTTTCACATACAACTCCAGGTATAGTTTTTAATGCAGAATACAGTATGTCCCTTCTTTTTGCATACTCTTCATTAACTTTTGTAAAATAACTTTTCGGAGTATTAATTAAATTAGCAGCACCAATTTGATCAACACTGGATACCGATAATCGTGCTTGACAAAGTTTAGTACATTGAGTTATTACTTCCTTATTTTTAGAAGCTAAAACCCCTATACGAGCACCACAGGCACTATATCTTTTAGATATGCTATCTATAAGGATTATGTTGTTCCATGCATGTTTAATTGTCATCATAGGAGTATACTTACAATCATCATATACGAATTCCCTATAAACTTCGTCTGTAATTATAAAAATATCATTTTCAACAGCTATATCAGCAAGAATTTTTATTTCTTCAGGAGTATAAACTACACCCGTAGGATTACTTGGATTAGACATTAAAATTGCTTTAGTTCTTGGATTTATCCTTTTCTCTATCTCTTCTTTAGAAGGAAGATGAAATCCATCCTCAGGCCTTGTCAATATAGAGGATATTGTAACACCTGAAATATCAGCAAAAGTGTTATAGTTTGTATAGAAAGGTTCTGGGATTAAAACCTCATCTCCTATATCACAGATAGTCATTAATGCAAACAGTAAAGCTTCACTACCTCCACATGTTATAAGAATCTCATCCTTTTCTAAATGTATATCCCATTCTTTATAATAATCAATAAAACTATTTATAAGTTTTTTGTCCCCTAAAGAATCGGAGTATTTTAAAACTTTTTTCTCATAAGTTTGTATTCCTTTAAAGAATTCTCTAGGTGTTTCTATATCAGGTTGCCCTATATTTAATGGATAAACTTTTTTTCCATGTTTTTTTGCTTCCTCTGCAAAAGGTACCAATTTACGTATTGGAGAAAACTGCATACTATTACTTCGGTTTGATAAATTCATTTTTCCCTCTCCCCTTAAAACTTAACTTTAAAATCAGTATTATTCTAAACCATTGTTGATTTCAGTTATAATATTTTCTTTTGGAATATAACAAGTTTTGTTGTAAACTAAATTATACGAAGTTCCATTATAAAAACCACGATCAATTATAGAATTAAACTTATTAATTGTATTTAAGTTGTCCTTTGGATCTTTTTTTGCATCATACATACTTATCACTCCTTTAGCACTAGTTTTGCCTAAAAGAGGATATTTTATTAAGAAATATTGATATTTTCTATAAATATATCAATACATGTATAAGCTTATAAAGAGTTTATCAATAAAGTACAATATTTGTTTAGAGCCACAATATATAAATAAATTATTTATAGTGGTTCTCAAATATATATGACTATAAATTACAAAAAAACCCTAGTCTTTATTTTATATAGCTTATTATGTTATAATACTAAAGAAATTAAAAGAATTTTGGAGGAAGTTATGATAGATAATAATGAAATAATTACTGATAATTTAAATAAAAAAGAAAGCTTTTTCATTTCTACTTTTGGATGCCAGATGAATGAAGAAGATTCAGAGAAAATGTCAGGTATGCTTAAGTCAATGGGATATGAAAAGGCAGAAAATAAAGAAGAAGCTTCTATAATCATATTCAATACTTGTTGTGTAAGAGAAAATGCAGAACTTAAAGTCTTCGGAAACTTAGGAGCTTTAAAAGGATTAAAGAAAAAGAGACCTGACCTTATAATAGGAATATGCGGATGTATGATGCAGCAAAAGGGAATGGCTGAAGAAATAATGGAAAAGTTCCCATTTGTAGATATGATTTTTGGTACTCATAACGCTTATAAATTCCCAGAGTATTTAAATAGAGTTAAACAAGAAGGAAAAGCTGTATGTGAAATCTATAATGAAGAGACAGAAATAGTTGAAGGACTTCCTTTAGATAGAGAAAGTTCTATAAAAGCATTTGTAACTATAATGTATGGATGTAACAACTTCTGTACATACTGTATAGTTCCTTATGTTAGAGGAAGAGAAAGAAGCAGAAAGCCTGAAGATATAGAAAATGAGATAAAGGATCTTGTAGCTAATGGATATAAGGAAATAACTCTTTTAGGACAAAACGTAAATTCCTACGGAAAGGGCTTAGATGAGGAAATTGACTTTGCAAAGCTTCTAAGAAGGATAAATGAAATTGACGGTCTTGAGAGAATAAGATTCATGACATCTCATCCTAAGGATCTATCTGATGATGTTATCTACGCTATAAGAGACTGCGAAAAGATATGCGAACAAATCCATCTTCCAGTACAAAGCGGCTCAGATGATATCTTAAAGAAGATGAATAGACATTATGATAGAGAAAGATATTTATCAATAATAGAGAAAATTAAAAAAGAAATACCTGGAGTTGCTATAACTACAGATATAATAGTTGGATTCCCAGGAGAAAGCGAAGAAGACTTTGAAGAAACTTTAGATATGATAAAAGAAGTTGAATATGATTCAGCATTTACTTTTATCTATTCAAGAAGAAAATATACTCCTGCAGATATGATGCTTAATCAAGTAGATGATTCTGTTAAACATGAACGCTTCAATAGACTTGTAGAAGTTGTTAATGAAATATGTGCTAAAAAGAACTTAGAGTATGAAGGAAAATGTGTAGAGGTACTAGTTGAAGGACCAAGTAAAAATGATGATAATAAGCTTATGGGAAGAACTAGAACCGGTAAGCTAGTAAACTTTACAGGTTCTAAAGACAGCATAGGAAAGCTTGTAAATGTAAAGATAACAAAAGCCTCTTCATTTTCTTTAAAGGGAGAAGAAGTATTATAAGAAAATCAGCTCTTAATTTTTTTAAGAGCTTTTTCTACATCAATGATGTAAGGAGGGAAAGATGATGAAATTGACTCCAATGATGGAGCAGTATATGCAGATAAAAGCCAGACATGAAGATTGTATTTTATTTTTCAGACTTGGTGACTTTTATGAAATGTTCTTTAAAGATGCGGAGATATCATCTAAAGAATTAGAGCTGGTGCTAACAGGCAAAGACTGCGGCATGGAAGAAAGAGCTCCTATGTGTGGAATTCCTCATCATGCAGCTAAAGGATATATAGGTCGCCTTATTTCAAAAGGATATAAGGTTGCTATTTGTGAACAAGTTGAAGACCCAGCGCTTGCCAAGGGAATAGTTAAAAGAGATGTAATAAAGATAATAACCCCTGGAACTTTTAGCGATGATAGTTTTATAGATGAAAATAAAAATAATTTTATAATGACTATTTATGATGAAGATGGATTCTTATCTTTAAGTTTCGTTGATATATCAACAGGAGAATTCTACAATACATGCTTTAGAGATGAAATATCAATAATAAGTGACGAAATCTCTAAATTTAAACCAACAGAAATATTATGCCCGCCATCATCAAAATCTATAATAGAATCCTTAGAATTAGATGGTAGTGCAGTTATCACAGAAAGGCCTTTAGATTATTTTGAAGAGATAGATGAAGCTATGATAAAAGAGCGATTTGGAAATGACACATCTAGCACCCATCCTGTATCTTTAAAATGTATAAATGGAATTCTTAAATATATATTTGAAACTCAAAAGGTATCTCTTACTAATATAAATGCTATAGAATTTTATAGTATCAAAGATACAATGACTATAGATATAAACTCTAGAAGAAATTTAGAGCTTACAGAAAATATAAGAGATAAAGGAAAAAGAGGAAGTCTTCTTTGGGTTCTAGATAAATGCTCCACAGCTATGGGAAGCAGAACTTTAAGAAGATGGATAGATCAGCCTTTAATAACTAAAAACGAAATTGAAAAAAGACTAGAGGGCGTAGAGGAAATATTGAAAAACCTTAATCAGTGCGAGCTCTTAGAAGATGCATTAAAAAGAATTTATGATATAGAAAGGCTTGTAGGAAAGATATCTTCTAAAAATGTTAATGCAAAAGAACTATTGACATTGAAAAACTCCATAGAAAACATCCCTCCTATAAAAGATATTTTAAAGGAATTTAATTCACCAATACTTAAAGATATGTATGATAATCTTGATGAATTAAAAGATATTGCAGCTCTTATTGATGAATCCATATGTTCTAACCCAGCTATAACTTTAAAAGAAGGAAACATAATAAAAGAAGGATTCAACAAATATGTAGATGAGTATAGAGATGCAAAATTTCATGGTAAGCAATGGATAGCTTCTTTAGAAAATACAGAAAGAGAAGTTACTGGCATTAAGTCTTTAAAGGTAGGTTATAATAAAGTATTCGGATACTATATAGAAATAAGCAAAGCGAACTATAGTTCTATTCCCGAAGGACGTTACATAAGAAAACAAACCTTGGCTAATGCAGAAAGATTTATTACTGAAGATTTAAAAGAGATGGAAAATAAAATTCTAGGTGCAGAAGAAAAATTATGCTCATTAGAATATGAACTATTCCTTTCTATAAGAGACAGCATAGAAAAGCAAATAGGAAGGATGCAGATTAGTGCTAAAATATTAGGTGAGCTTGATACTTTAGCTAATTTCAGCAGAATAGCATTAGAAAATAATTTTGTAAAACCATCAATAAATGATAGTGATGAACTTACAATTGTAGAAGGTCGTCATCCTGTAGTAGAAAAAGTAATTGATAGCGGAACTTTTGTAAGTAATAATACTAAACTAAACTGCAGTGACAATGAGCTTTTAATAATTACAGGACCTAATATGGCAGGAAAATCTACCTATATGCGTCAAGTAGCCTTAATAACTATAATGGCTCAAATAGGATCTTTCGTACCTGCAAAAGAAGCAAACATATCTATATGTGACAAGATATTTACTAGAATAGGAGCTTCTGATGATCTATCTGGCGGTAAGAGTACATTCATGGTGGAAATGTGGGAAGTTTCTAATATATTAAAAAATGCAACTAATAAAAGCTTAGTACTATTAGATGAGGTAGGACGTGGAACAAGTACTTACGATGGTTTAAGTATTGCTTGGTCAGTTATAGAGTATATATGCAACAACAAAAATCTTAGATGTAAAACTCTTTTTGCAACACATTATCATGAACTCACTGCTCTAGAAGGAAAAATTCAAGGAGTTAAGAATTATTCTGTTGCAGTAAAGGAGCTTAACAACAATATCATATTTTTAAGAAAAATAGTAGAGGGGGGAGCGGATCAGTCTTATGGTATAGAAGTTGCTAAACTTGCTGGTCTGCCTAAAGAAGTAGTAGAAAGAGCCAAAACAATTTTAAAATCCCTAGAAGATGAAAAATCCTCTAATCATTCTACAAAAATATCTAATTCTTATGAAAACAATGCTGCAGCCGTTACTTTAGATGAAGTAAAAGAAGAAGCTAAAAAAGAGATAAAAGCTTCTTCTACTAAAAAGCACAAGAATAAAAATAATGAACTTCAAATATCCTTTAATGATCTTGAAAAAGATACATTTATTCAAGATTTAGGAGAAATAGATATAATGTCTATGACTCCACTGGAAGCTATGAATTCATTTTATGAGGTCATAAGGAAAGCCAAAAAATTACGTTAGGGTGTGATGTATTTTGAAACGAATAAATCTTCTTGATATTGACACATCAAATAAAATAGCAGCAGGAGAAGTGGTTGAAAGACCTTCTTCTGTTGTAAAAGAACTTCTAGAAAACAGCATAGATGCTGATGCTAAAAATATAACTATAGAAATCAAAGATGGAGGAGAGTCTCTTATACGTATTATCGATGATGGTATAGGTATACATCCTCAAGATATAGATAAGGCGTTTTTGCCCCATGCTACAAGCAAAATAAAAGGAGCAGATGATTTATTTAATATAACAACTATGGGTTTTAGAGGAGAAGCCTTAGCTAGTATTGCAGCAGTTTCTCACACTAAGCTTACAAGCAGAACAGAAGAATTCGAATATGGAAGAGAAATCATAGTAGATGGAGGGACTATATCAGAAATCAATGATACTGGCTCTAACAAAGGAACTATTATAGAGGTAAAAGACTTATTCTTTAATGTACCTGCACGTAAGAAATTTTTAAAAAGTACTTCAAGAGAGAGTGCTATAATAAGCGATATTGTAAACAAAATTGCTCTTGCAAACAAAGATATAGCAATAACATTTTATAATAACGGCAAAAAATCTCTAAGGACATACGGAACAGGGAATTTAGCTGACTGCATTAGAGCGGTTTATGATAAAAATATAATGGATAACCTCAATTATTTTGAAGGACATATAGATGAAGCGTCAGTATACGGATATATAGGTAATGAATCTATAAGCAGAGGAAGTCGAAGCCATCAAAGTATATTTGTAAATAAAAGATTTATCAAAAATAGATTTATTATAACAGCTGTAGAAAATGCTTTTAAATCATTTTTACCAATAAACAAATTTCCATTCTTCCTATTGTTTTTAGATATATATCCTGAACTTATAGATGTAAATATACATCCTACAAAATCAGAAATTAAATTTTCAGATGAAAGAAAAATCTTCAAGCTCATATTTGATGCTGTTCACAGTGCTCTTCGCAGATCTTTAGAAGACTCTTTCATGCTTCCAGAGGAAAAAGAAGCTTCAAACAAAGACCAAAGCTATGAGAATTTATCCTATTTATCAAAAGATATTTTAATAAATGAGCCTGTAATATCTAATGAAAGAAAGCTTTATGAGAATACTTCAAAAGATGAAAATGCACTAATCACAGATAATAAGGATACAGAACTTTTGAAAGAAAATAATATCATAAATCATGGTTCTTTCAAAGAAAAGAACGTAAGTTCTGAAAACTTTAAACCTTATACTGATGAGATTCAAAATGAGCCTTTAAAAGTAGAAATACCGGTGGACCTTAAATCTAATAGCACTTGCATTGCTGATACTAAAATAACTCCAAAACTTCCTCCTATAAGGATAATAGGCCAGTTTAATAAGACTTATATAATAGGAGAATATAATAGTGATTTGTATCTAATAGATCAGCATGCAGCTCACGAAAAAATGCTGTTTGAAAGATATAAAAGAGAGATTAAAACTAGAAATATAATAAGCCAGCCTCTTTTAATGCCTCTTGTATTTGAATTAAGTGATGAAGATTTCGCTTTTTATTTAGAAAATCAGGATGTTTTCAAAAACTCAGGTTTTAATATTGAAATATTTGGAGATAATACATTAAATATAAAAGAATGTCCTTATATCTTAGGTAAAGCAGATTTAAAGGAATTCTTTATAGCTACGCTTAATGATATAAAGAATTTAGGAAGCGGCAGCGTAGAGGATGTTAAGTACAATAAAATAGCACAGATGGCATGCAAAAAAGCGGTGAAAGCTAATGAAGAGCTTACATTAGATGAAATGAAACATCTTATAGATGAGGTGAAATATATGGAAGATCCATACACTTGCCCCCATGGAAGACCTACCATTATAAAATTCACTTTATATGAACTGGAAAAAAGATTTAAAAGGATTCAATAGGAGGATATATGACAGATAATAAAATTTTGGTTTTGAGCGGTCCTACTGCAGTGGGGAAAACAAGTTTATCTATAGAACTCGCTCATAAACTCAATGGGGAAATAATCTCTTGTGACTCTATGCAGATATACAAATATATGGATATAGGTTCTGCTAAGATTACAAGTGAGGAAATGGACGGAATTCCTCATCACATGATAGACATAATAGAGCCTAATGGAAGTTTCACTGTAGCGGATTTTAAAGAACGAGCTTCAAAATTAATAAATGATATTAAGTCAAGAGGAAAGCTTCCAATGCTAGTAGGAGGCACTGGATTATATATAGATTCTATAATATGCAATCTTTCCTTTACTGATGGAAATAAAGATGATGAATACAGAATATATTTAGAATCTCTTGCTAAAGAAAAGGGAAAAGAATACGTTCATAAACTTTTAGAAGAAGTTGATAGCATAAGTGCTAAGAATATTCATTATAACAACTTAAAGCGTGTTATACGAGCTCTAGAGGTGTTTAAAATCACAGGTAAACCATTTAGCGAATATAATATAGGCGAAAAAAAGTATGACGTTCCTTATGATGTATATTATTATGTGCTTACCATGAATAGAGGCGAGCTTTACGAAAGAATAAATAAAAGAGTAGACATAATGTTTGATGATGGACTTTTAGAAGAAGTTCAAAAATTAAAAGATTTAGGTTACAATTCTGAGATGCAATCTATGAATGGAATAGGTTATAAAGAACTTTTACATTACTTAGATGGAAATATATCTTTAGAAGAGGCTAAAGATATGATAAAGCAGGGAAGTAGAAATTATGCTAAAAGGCAGCTAACATGGTTTAGAAAAGACAACCGGGTTAAATATTTAGATAAAGACATAATATCTCAGAATGATATAGTAAATAAAATATTAAGTGACATAAGTAGTATATAGCGTTATAATATAATAAAGTAGTTGTGTGTGGAGGGATATTTATGAATAAGTCAGCCAATAATTTACAAGATATATTTTTAAATGGTGCTAGAAAAAACAGAATACCTGTTATTATATATTTAACTAACGGTTTTCAATTAAAGGGTTTTGTAAAAGGATTTGATAGTTACATAGTTGTATTAGAAACAGATGGAAAACAAATGTTAGTATATAAGCACGCTATAAGTACAATAACCCCTGGAAAGCCGATACTATTCAATAATAACAATCATGAAAATGAAAAATAATATTTAATAGAATAGGTGCAATATACCTATTCTTTTTTATGCAATATCTTTTAAATGGAGGTTTTAAGACAATATGTTAGATGTTACTAAAGAGTTATTTTTAAAAAAGTACAATATAAATCAAAAAGTTTTTGATTTATATAAAGAGGCTATAAAAGATGTAGAGACTCAATTTGCAATTTATGATGAAATAAGAGAATATAACCAAGCTAAGGTTCTTACTGCATTTCAAGAAGAACGTATAAGCGATATGCATTTCACTAATTCATCCGGATACGGATATGATGATATAGGTCGTGAATCATTAGATAAGGTATATGCTAGAATATTTAACTGTGAAAGCGCCCTTGTTAGACCCCACTTCGTAAATGGTACTCACGCTATAGGAGCAGCTTTATTTGGCAATTTAAGACCTGATGATACTATGCTTTCTATAGGAGGGCTTCCTTATGATACATTACATAGTATTATAGGCATCAGCGGAGAAAAGAACATAGGTTCGCTTATGGAATATGGAGTGAAATACAAAAAAGTAGATCTTATAAATGATGGATTTGATTTTGATGCAATAAAAGAGACTCTTTCTTCTGATGAAACTATAAAGTTAGTTCATATACAGCGTTCCACAGGATACGGATGGAGAAAATCTTTTACAATAGAAAATCTTTGTGAAGTCATATCTTTTGTAAAGAACTTGAGAAGCGATGTAATAGTGTTTGTAGACAATTGCTATGGTGAATTTATAGATACAAAAGAACCTACAGATGTTGGAGCAGATTTAGTTGCAGGATCGCTTATAAAGAATATCGGAGGCGGTATAGCTCCAACAGGCGGATATATAGCTGGAAAGAAAGAATATGTAGATCAAGCTGCTTATAGATTAACTATACCTGGCATAGGAGGGGAGTGCGGTTCTACTTTTGGAGTTATGAGAACTCTTTTCCAAGGTCTATTCTTAGCTCCTCATGTAGCTATGGAGGCTGTAAAAGGTGCAATACTATGTTCTAGAATAATGGAACTTGCAGGATTTGAAGTTCTTCCAAAATATACAGATAAGAGAAGCGATATAATTCAAGCTATAAAGTTCGGAAACAAAGAAAATTTAATTAATTTCTGTAAGGGTATACAAAAAGGTTCTCCTGTAGATTCATTTGTTGAGTGTGAGCCATGGGCTATGCCAGGATATGCTGACGAGGTAATAATGGCTGCAGGAGCATTTATTCAAGGTTCATCCATAGAGTTATCTGCTGATGCTCCTATAAGAGAACCATTTATAGCTTACCTTCAGGGCGGACTTACATTTGATCATGCTAAGATAGGAATACTTATAGCTTTATCTAAAATTCTTAAATAACATAAAAACACAAATCCCCATGACTATGTTTTAGTCATGGGGATTTATTAAAAATTAGTATTTTCTATAGATAGCAACTAGCTTTCCTAAGATGGAGCACGTATCAACTATTATAGGTGACATAGTTGAATTTTCAGGCTGTAACCTTATATGGTCTGATTCTTTGAAAAATCTTTTTATAGTAGCCTCATTATCAATTAAAGCAACTACGATTTCTCCGTTATTTGCACTTGAAGCTTTTTCAATAATGGCAAAATCCCCATCTTGAATACCAGCTTCAATCATACTTTCTCCCATTACTTTTAACATAAACAATTCTCTATCATGCTTTACAAAGTTAGCTGGAAGTGCAAAAGTATCTTCTATGTTTTCAAAGGCTAATACAGGCATTCCTGCAGTGACTCTACCTATTACAGGTATATGAATAAATTCTTTATTACCATGGTTGAGTTCTAATATTTCTAAAGCTCTAGGTTTTGTAGGATCCCTTTTTATAAGACCTTTCTTTTCTAGTCTCTTAAGATGTCCATGTACTGTAGATGTAGATCTTAAAGAAACAGCTTCGCATATTTCTCTTACTGATGGGGGATATCCCTTTTCCTCTGTGTACTTTTTTAGAAATTCATATATTTCGGATTGTTTTTGATTTTTGCATTCAGCCATATTTTCCACCTCTCAATTCTACTCACATTATAACATATTTATAATACCATATCAAACTTATGTTCTTAAAGTTTGATTTAAATAAACAGTTTTGATATAATGAATAAGTTAAGTAGGAGGGATGTCATTTATGAAAAAATGTTTATTTGATGAATCTAAAATATGTACCGAAGATTGTGATGAATGCTTTAAATGCGAATATGATCCTAACAAGACATGCGATAACTGTGGAAAATGCTTAGGAATAGACGGAGTAGATATAAGAGGTATAAAAGTAGAAGAAATTGCAGAAAACGAAGATGAAAGCAAAGAGTATACAAATGATATAATAGAGGATACTTACATATCTCATGAACCTATATATGACGATTACAAAGAAGGGGAAGATACTTGGGATTTCATAGATGACATAAAGGATTTAAAGGACCTTATAGAGAATCCAAAAAATCTGTCAGAAGAGTTCATAGAAGAGTTCCCAGGGCTTATAAGATTAAAAAACAAGGATAAATAATTAAAGAGAGTATTATAGATATAGGATATTTAGTATAAATTACTACTAATTCCTATATCTTTTTTATATATGTATATTACTAAATATAGTTAATATTTTGGAAAATTATGTTATAATAAAACATGTAAGTTAATTCCTAATTGTAACTTATTATGAATTAAATAAGGATTTTGGTTAAGAAGAATAAAAGGGGTTTTTATGAAAAATAATTATGATAAATCTGTATTTAAGGGTTTACTGATTCAAGGAAAGTTACACGAGGCTGTTACATATCTCGAAAGATTTGAAGAGAAAGCCGCAGATGTAAAGAAGTATTATGAAAGGTTTAATACGAACTAAAGTCCAGCAATATTTGCTGGACTTTTTGATTAAACATAATACACATAGTTTTTTATTTAAACCATAATTATAAATAGAGTAGAGCGTAACACCTTATTCATCACTTAACGGATTTGATTTTACTGCTTCTCTTAGAGTTTCGTTGTCTACATGAGTATAAATCTGAGTGGTAGAAATATTTTCGTGACCTAAAATTTGCTGCAGACTTCTAATATCTACATTGCCATGCTTGTACATTAATGTCGCAGCAGTATGACGTAATTTGTGAGGAGTATATTTATTTTTTGTAAGGCCAGCTTCTTGAGTGTATTTTTTAACTAGCCTTTCTACACTGCGAACACTTATCTGTCTATTCTTATTACTTATAAATAAAGAATTCTTTTCAGCTTCAGGGAGCTTCGAACCATCTCTTACAGCTAAATAATCAGATATAGCTTTTAAGCAGGCTTTATTTAGGTAAACCGTACGTTCCTTATTACCTTTTCCGATTATAGTCAAAGTATCTTCCTTTATTTTTGTCACATCAATACTGCATAGTTCCGACACCCGGAGACCGCAGTTTAAAAACAGCGTAAGTATACAATAATCCCTTTCATAATTCTTACTAGTATCATCTAAGGAGCGCAAAAGCGTCTGGCTTTCGCTCAAAGTAAGATAAATAGGGTTCCTTTTGCTTATTTTAGGCGATTCTAGCTCTGTAGCTGGGTTTTCATCTATGATTTTGCTTTTACCATTAAGATATTTAAAGAATGATTTCAATGTGGCAACTTTTCTAGCACGAGCATAAGAACCATTATTCCTATATTTTTCAGTAAAAGATAAAAAAGCATACAAATCGCTTAGCTTTATGGAACGTATAACTTTATTTCCTATATCATCAATTGGAATTTCTTCAAACTCACAATCTTCTTCATTTAAACCTTTATATATTTTTATAAATCTAAAAAACATTATAAGATCTGCTTTATATGCAGCTATTGTGTTAGGAGATTTTCCTTTGATTACATCTAAATAATTTAGAAATTCTATTAAGGTTTGAGGCAGCGAGTTAATTTCTTTTAAATCATCTATATTATATTTCATATCTTTTTAAAGCCTCCAAATAAAAATTAAAGCTGTCAATTTTTCTATGTACATTATATATTTTAAGCCACCAAGGGTTATTTAACAAGTTTTATGATAAAAATACATGTTTTATCTTCTAATCAATAAAAATCTTTCCAATAACGTCGTGAAATGTATATTTCACGACGTTATTGGAGTGTATTTTTCTATACAAAGTCGTTCGATAGTTATATACATTTATTTACATCATATCCATTTTGGTAAATTTCTAGATTGTTTTATATTTTTATTGTAGATTTATGTTATCTAAGAAATACTTTTTTCTGAAATTACGTCAAAATCTACGTTCTAAATTTATTTTGTTTAAATTTGAATTTTTTTAGAAAATCCCTAAAGGAATTTCGAGTTTTTCCATTACATAATATTTTTTTGAGTTTTTTGTGACTTATTTATAAATTCATCTTTGGTAACATTTATATAAACATATCCACAAATATTAAATCTAAAATAAAAAAAGATGGATTCATTCACGAATCCATCTTTTTTTCCTTTTAAACATTTATCTCTGCAGTTTTTCCTAAACAATCTTTATTTGCATCTAATATAGGCTTTATATATTCATTTATAAATACTTCAACTTGACCAGGAGCTCTACCTATAAAATTCTTCGGATCAACAACTGAAAGAATTTCTTCTTTTGATAATCCAAAACTCGAATCATTTATTATTCTATCTAAAAGATCATTGCTTAATCCTTCTTCTTTTACACGTCTAGCAGCTTCCATAGAATGCACTCTTATTTTTTCATGAAGTTCCTGTCTATCCCCTCCTCTTTTTACAGCTTCCATCATTATATTTTCTGTAGCCATAAAAGGAAGTTCACTGTTAACACGTGAAGATATCACTTTTTTATATACAACTAAATTTTCTACTATATTTGAATAAAGATTTAAAACTCCATCTAAAGCCAAGAAACCTTCTGCTATAGATATTCTCTTGTTTGCAGAATCATCTAGTGTTCTTTCAAACCATTGAGTTGAAGCTGTAATAGCTGGATTTAATGCATCTACTATTACATATCTAGCAAGAGAGCCTAATCTTTCAGAACGCATAGGATTTCTCTTGTATGCCATAGCTGAAGATCCTATTTGATGCTTCTCAAATGGCTCTTCTATTTCTTTTAAGTGTTGAAGTATTCTCATATCATTGCTAAATTTATAAGCGCTTTGAGCTACTTCCGAAAGAGTATTTAAAACTATAGAATCAACTTTTCTAGAATAAGTTTGACCTGTTACATAATAACTTTCTTTAAAGTCAAATTTATTAGCAACCATCTTATCCAGCTTTATTACTAGATCTTCATCATTATCGAAAAGATTCATAAAGCTCGCTTGTGTTCCTGTAGTACCTTTTACTCCCCTCATTCTTAAAGTTGATAAAACATGATCTATATTCTCTAAGTCCAAAGCCAAATCTTGAAGCCATAAAGTGGCTCTCTTTCCCACTGTAGTAAGCTGTGCAGGTTGAAGATGTGTAAATCCTAATGTAGGAAGACTCTTGTACTCAAGAGCAAACTTAGATAATGAGTCCATAACATTTAAAATTTTAGTTCTTATAACTTTTAACGCTTCTCTCATTATTATTATATCTGTGTTATCTCCAACATAGCAACTTGTTGCTCCAAGATGTATTATCCCTTTTGCACTTGGGCATTGAAGGCCATAAGCATAAACGTGACTCATAACATCATGTCTAACTTCACGTTCTCTCTTTTCTGCATCTTCATAATTTATATTATGTATATTAGCTTTTAATTCATTTATTTGTTCATCCGTTATATTTAATCCGAGTTCCTTTTCACATTCAGCTAAAGCAACCCAAAGTTTTCTCCAAGTTGTAAATTTCATTTCATCCGAAAACAAGTAGCTCATCTCGTGGGATGCATACCTAGTGTTTAATGGTGTACTATATTCATTTCTCATATTCAGCCTCCGTACGAATATTATTTTTTGAAATTTTATTTTCATTCGTATTATACCATAAATTCATAATTTTTTTTAGTTATATTTTAAAATATTTATAATATAATTTACTAGAATTAATTATTTGGAGGTATAATTATGTTCAAACTTAATATTTTAGATAAGACAGCTATACTATTAACATTAATAGGCTCTATTAACTGGGCGCTTATAGGGTTATTTAAATTTGATGTAGTTAGAGCTATTTTCAGTTTTTCTCCATTAGTTCAGCGTATTGTATACTTGATCATAGGATTTTCAGCAATATATGTATCTCTATTAATTATAAGAGAAAAGACTAATTTGTCAAAAAATAATTAAGAGCCACTATATAGTGACTCTTAATTTTTATGTTAAATTACTCTTCGATTGACTCGATTAATTTAACGATTTCTTCAACAGCTAAAGTTTCATCGTCTCCAGATGCTATAACAGTAACATTTGCATCTTTAGTAACTCCTAGAGATAAAACTCCTATTAAGCTTTTTATGTTAGCTTTCTTTCCATTGAACTCCATGCTTACATCTGATTTGAATGATGAAGCCTTTTTTACAAGTAGTGTTGCTGGTCTAGCATGAAGACCTGTTGCATTTTTTACTACTACCTCTTTAGATACCATAATTACCACCTCTTTAAATTTTTAATTAACTACTATATTATATCATTTTTTTCGTACAATTCAACGCTAAACAATAATCTTTTGTTAAATATTCAAAGAAATCTTGTACATTTTAATAATTTATTTAAAATTTTATATAAAATAAAGAGTTTGATTTTACTCAAACTCTTTATGTATACATTTACTATCTTGGTTGAACTATTAGCTTAATAGCTGTTCTTTCTTCTCCATCAATCTCTATATCAGTGAATGCTGGAACGCAAACGATATCTTTCCCCGCCGGTGCAACAAAACCCCTTGCAATAGCTACTGCCTTTACAGCTTGATTGATAGCCCCTGCTCCTATTGCTTGAATCTCCACGATATTTTTTTCTTTTAAGATTGCTGCTAAAGCTCCTGCTACCGAATTTGGATTTGATTTTGTTGAAACTTTTAGTACTTCCATTAAAATTTTCCCCCCTATGTATATAGTCTGAAATATAATTGCTCTTTTATATTATTCTACATATATAGCCCAAACCCTTTTATGAATTTTCACAAAAATAAAATACATTTTGTTAAACAAAATGTATTTTATAATAATTATTATTTTGCATAGTCAACTGCACGGGTTTCTCTTATAACATTTATCTTTATTTGACCAGGATATTCTAATTCATCTTCTATCCTCTTAACTATATTTCTTGCCATATCTACAGCCCCTGCATCATCAATTTGTTCTGGTTTCACCATAATTCTGATTTCTCTTCCTGCTTGAATGGCATATGATTTTTCTACACCTTCATAAGAATTTGCTATATCTTCTAATTTTTCTAATCTCTTGATGTAAGTTTCTAAAGTTTCTCTTCTTGCACCAGGTCTAGCTGCAGAAATAGCATCTGCTGCTTGAACTAATACAGCTTCTAGAGATAACATTTCAATGTCGCCATGATGAGCACCTATTGCATTAACTATTATTGGTGACTCATGATACTTTTTAGCTACATCTGCGCCTATTAAGGCATGAGGTCCTTCAATTTCATGATCTAAAGCTTTACCGATGTCATGTAACAATCCAGCACGTTTAGCCAAAGTAACATCTAAACCTAATTCAGCTGCCATAAGTGATGCTAAATGAGCAACTTCCATAGAGTGTTTTAAAACGTTTTGACCATAACTTGTTCTATACTTTAATCTTCCAAGAAGCTTTATAAGCTCTCCATGAAGTCCGTGAACACCAGTTTCAAATGTCGCTTGTTCACCTTCTTCTTTAATATCATTTTCGATATCTTTCTTAGCTCTTTCAACCATCTCTTCAATCCTAGCTGGATGAATTCTTCCATCTACTATTAACTTCTCTAAAGCAATTCTTGCAATTTCTCTTCTTATCGGATCAAAACTTGAAAGTATTACAGCTTCTGGAGTATCATCTATAATTAAATCAACCCCTGTTAAGGTTTCCAAAGTTCGTATGTTTCTACCTTCTCTACCTATTATTCTGCCTTTCATTTCATCATTTGGCAAAGCTACTACGTGTACTGTAGATTCTGAGACGTGATCTGCTGCACATCTTTGTATAGCACCAGTTATTATTTCCTTTGCCCTTTTTTCAGCTTCATCTTTAGCCTTGCTTTCAATGTCTTTAATCATAAGAGCTGCTTCATGCTTTACTTCTTTATTAACTTCCCTCAAAAGCAAATCTTTTGCTTCTTCAGTAGTTAATCCTGAAATTCTTTCTAGCTCTTCTCTCTCTTTAGCATAAAGTTCCTTTACATTTGCCTCAACCTGTTCAACATCTTGAAACTTTTTAGCAATAACTTCTTCCTTTTTTTCGAGCAAATCATTCTTTTTATCGAGTGATTCCTCTCTTTGAATTAATCTTCTTTCTAATCTTTGAATTTCATTTCTTCTTTCACGTGATTCTTTTTCAAAATCACTTCTTAATCTGTGAACCTCTTCTTTAGCTTCAAGAATAGATTCTTTCTTTAAAGACTCAGCTTCTCTTTTTGTATTCTCAAGCATAGCTTGAGCTTCTTGCTCTGCCTTTAATATGTTACTCTCAGATTCTTTAGCTTTTTTATTTAGTCTAAAATACAACACACCACAAAGTATGAATAATAATACAAGTATTATAGTAAATACATATTGTAATTGCATTTGTAACACCTCCTTGGCTTTCTTGGAATTTAATACTTTAGTCAAAACGAAAGTCCAAAAAAGTGTAATATATCCTAACTTTATGTGAATATGATAAACCAGTATTTGTATTTATTTTATATTAATTTTAAATATATGTCAAGACAATAAGAGGCAAGATTTTCTCTTACCTCTTACTTTAATAAACTATTTTTTTGTCTCTTTTACATCTTTTGAATTTTCTTTTTCTGCAGCTACTTCTGATTTTAAGTTAGCTACAGGAAGATTGTGTTTGTTTCTTATTATCTCATCAATTTCATTTAGTACTTCAGGGTTTTCTTTTAAGTATTGTTTAGCATTTTCTCTACCCTGTCCTAGTCTTATATCTTTATAAGAGAACCAAGCACCGCTTTTTTGAACTATTTCTTCTTTTACTCCTACATCTAATACATTACCTTCTCTTGATATTCCGCCATTATACATTATATCAAATTCAGCTTGCCTAAATGGAGGTGCTACCTTATTTTTTATAACCTTTATACGAGTTCTATTTCCTATTATTTCATCACCTTGCTTAATAGAATCTATTCTTCTTATATCCATTCTTACAGAAGCATAAAATTTAAGAGCTCTTCCACCTGGTGTAGTTTCAGGATTTCCAAACATAATTCCTACTTTTTCTCTTAGCTGGTTAATGAAAACAACACAGCAATTAGATTTATTTATAGTACCTGCAAGCTTTCTTAAAGCTTGAGACATAAGTCTTGCTTGTAGTCCAACGTGAGAATCTCCCATTTCACCATCTATTTCTGCTTTAGGCACTAAGGCAGCAACAGAGTCTACTACAACTATATCTATAGCTCCTGAACGAACTAAGGCTTCTGCTATCTCTAAAGCCTGTTCTCCTGTGTCTGGTTGAGAAACAATTAAGTTATCTACATCTACACCTAATACTTTAGCATAAGCAGGATCTAATGCATGTTCTGCGTCTATAAAGGCAGCCGCTCCCCCTGCTTTCTGTGCTTCAGCTATCATATGTAAAGTCACAGTAGTCTTACCAGAAGATTCTGGTCCATATATCTCTATGATTCTTCCCTTAGGAACTCCGCCTATTCCTAAAGCTATATCTAAGTCTAAACATCCTGTTGAAATTGCATCTAAAGTTAAAACGCTATTTTCTCCAAGTTTCATAACTGATCCTTTACCAAACTGCTTTTCTATTTGACCCATAGCAGCTTCAATAGCTTTCATTTTTTCAATATCTAAATTTGCCATAAAGACACCACCTTCCGAACATTTGTTCTATATATATGAATTATACATCATATTTTAATTATAGTCAATAATATAAAAGCTCCTATATATAGGAACTTTTATAAATTTATCTTAGATTATATCCATGGACATAAAACTTATACTTATTTTTCAACATTTAAAACGTGTTTGTTTTTAACAAAATAGTCTACTCCAGATATTATAGTTATAATAACCGCTGCAGCTAATGCTATGTTAGGTACATAATTGAAGAAATCTCTAAAGAAAGCACTGTTATTTAAAGCATTTGTTAAAGTTATTGATGTAGATATATTTATCTTTAGAAGTAATATAACTATAGTTACTATCTGGATAACTGTCTTAAGTTTACCCCAATAGCTAGCCGCTATAACTATACCTTCAGAAGCTGCTATAGTTCTTAGTCCACTTACTGCAAACTCTCTAGCGATTATTATAATTGCAGCCCAGCTTGGTATAACCTGAAACTCTACTAAAGAGATTAAAGCCGATGTAACCAAAAGTTTATCTGCTAATGGATCCATGAATTTTCCGAAGCGAGTTATTTGATTTCTGCTTCTTGCGATATATCCATCTAGCTTATCAGTGAGAGATGCTATAATAAATATTCCTGTAGCTATAAAAGTTCCATAAGGAATACCTTTAAATGCAATAAACACTAAGAACACAGGAACTAAAAATATTCTAAGTATTGTTAATTTGTTAGCTAAATTCATGTTTAACAACTCCTATTAAATCATATTCTAAAGATTCTGTTATAGATACAGGAACTATATCTCCTTTTTGTAAGATGTCATCATTCTTTATTATATAAACTAATCCATCAATTTCAGGAGCCATGTGTTGAGTTCTCCCTATATAATATTTATCATTTTCACTTTCTATCAATGTATCTAATACACGTCCAACCTTATCTGCATTCATATATTTTGAAATTTTCTGTTGGATTTTCATAAGTTCTTTCTCTCTAACTGATTTTGTTTCTTCTTCTATTTGATCTTTCATTATGGCAGCTGGAGTTCCCTCTTCTTGTGAATAGCAAAAAACTCCCACATTATCTAATTTATATACATTTAAAAAATCCTCTAGTTCTTCAAAGTCTTCTTTTGTTTCCCCTGGGAAACCTACAATTAAAGAAGTTCTTAAAGTTATATCTGGTATTCTCTTTCTAAGATATTCTATTGTCTTTAATATAGATTCCTTAGTAGTCTTCCTTCCCATTTTCTTTAGAATGTTGTTACTTATGTGCTGAATAGGAATATCTAAATAATTGCACACCTTATTATTTGAAGCTATTTCATCTATAAGATCTTCTGTTATCTCTTCAGGGTAACAATAAAGAACTCTTATCCACTGAATACCTTCAATTAAAGATAGTTCTTTTAACAAAGATGATAGCATCTTTTTACCATATAAATCAATACCATATCTAGTGGTATCTTGTGCAACTAATATTATTTCTTTTACTCCATTTGAAGCAAGAAGTTTAGCTTCCTCTAGCACGGATTCAATCTTTCTGCTTCTATATTTACCTCTTATCTTCGGTATGATACAGTAGGTGCAAAAATTATCACATCCCTCTGCAATTCTTATGTACGCACTTTCTTTATCTGTAGTAAGAATTCTTGATCCTTCATTTATTATAAGGTTGTTTTCATTACAGTTTATTATTTTCTTACCTGTTGATATAAATTCATCTATAGACTTTAATAATACATTATAGTCATTTACTCCTAAGATTATATCTATTTCTGGCATAAGTTCTAAAAGTTCTTTCCCATATCTTTGAGTTAAACAGCCTGTAGCTACTAATATTTTGCAGTTATGCTTTTCTTTATACTCTGCCATTTCTAATATGGTATCTATTGATTCCTGTTTGGATTTTTCTATAAATCCACATGTGTTAACTATTATTATATCAGCTACATTAGGATTATTAGTTATCTCATATTTTGATGAGAGAGTTCCAAGTATTATTTCAGTATCAATTCTATTTTTATCACAGCCTAAACTTATAATTCCTACTTTATATTTAGTCAAAGTTTTTCCTCCTAAGTTAATAAAATATACACATTAATTTTATATCTCTTTTAAATATTAAACAAGTTTTTTTTATATAATTTCTAAATCTCCTCTTTCGTTTTAAGAATCTGTCTCGGCTTACTTCCATCTCTTTCTGAAATTATCCTCTTCTCTTCAAGCTCTTCCATAATCCTTGCAGCTCTATTATACCCTATTCTAAGACGTCTTTGTAAGAAAGATGCCGATGCTTGCCCTGATTCTATTACAATTCTTACAGCTTCCTCAAACAGTTCATCTGATTCCTCATTTGATCCACCTTCGTCTGTGGTTCCATTTTCTATATGATTCAATATTTCTTCTGAGTACTCTGTACAATCATTAGCCTCTCCATTGTTCTTTATAAAATTAGTTACTTTTTCTACTTCTTCTTCAGTTATAAAAGCTCCTTGAATTCTTACAGGCTTAGACTCTCCTACAGGATAGAAAAGCATGTCTCCTTTTCCTAGTAGCTTTTCAGCACCAGAAGAATCCAGTATAGTTCGTGAATCAACTTGAGAAGAAACAGCAAATGATATTCTAGATGGAATATTAGCTTTAATTACTCCAGTTATTACATCTACAGAAGGTCTTTGAGTTGCTATGACAAGATGCATTCCAGCAGCTCTTGCCATCTGAGCAAGTCTTGCTATATATTCTTCTACGTCATGAGGAGATGCCATCATAAGGTCTGCAAGCTCATCTACTATTATAACTATCAGAGGAAGTTTCTCTGGAATTTTGCCTTTGTTATATAATTCATTGTAGCCCTCTAAATTTCTAACGCTGTTATCAGCAAATAGCTTATATCTTCTATTCATTTCATTAACAGCCCAATTTAAAGCCGCTGCTGCCTTTTTAGGGTCTGTAACAACAGGAATTAGTAAGTGTGGTATTCCATTATAAACATTTAATTCTACAACCTTTGGATCTACCATAAGAATCTTAACTTCACTAGGAGAATATTTGTATAAAATACTTATTACTAATGTATTTATACATACACTTTTACCTGATCCTGTTGCGCCTGCAATAAGCAGATGGGGCATTTTGCTTAAATCTGCCACTATGCACTTACCAGCAATGTCTTTCCCCAAAGCAAAAGCTAAATTACTCTTAGACTTTTTAAATTCTTCTGATTCTATAACTTCTCTTAAGAAAACAGGTGTTAAATCTCTATTTGGTATTTCTATACCTATAGCTGACTTTCCAGGTATAGGAGCTTCTATTCTAACTCCCTTAGCAGCTAAACTCAAAGCTATATCATCAGACAAATTAACTATTTTACTTACCTTTACACCAGGACTAGGTTGAAGTTCAAATCTAGTTACAGATGGTCCTTTAGTGACTTGTAGTACTTTTGCATCTACCCCAAAACAATTTAATGTCTCTTCTAGTTTTGTTGCGCTTGTAAGGAGTTCTTTTTTATCTTCCTTATTCATCTTCGATAAAGAATTCTGATTTAAAAAATCTACGCTTGGCATAGAATAGATTATAAGACTATCATTTTTTTGAATAATTGTTGAGTTAAGTTCATCATTGATTTCATTTTTTAAAGATTCATCAATAGTTTTAGATTTTTTATCTTTAGAATCAATAATCTCTATGTTTTCTTTTGTTACGGCTGCTTCAAGACTTTCTTTATCGCCAGTATCAATTTGAGAGTTTTTCATGAAGTCAAGAATCTTTATTTTATTGTTTATTCCTTTTATGAAATCCTCTTTTTCTCTATCTGAGCCACTCTCTAGAGAAGGTGATTTTGTTTCAATCACTGGTGTATATCCTCGAGATTCTGAATTAACTTTTTCTTTTTTATTCTTTTTAACTCTATCTCTAGCCTGACTTCCAAAATCATAAATAGAAATATTAAAAATACTTATTATACTTATTAGATATACAGCTATATAAACCACTAATGATCCCATAAATCCTAAAAGCTTATATATTGGAAGTGCTAGACTTAACCCTAAAATTCCACCATGGATGATATCACCTGAATTAACTATAGCGATGATTGCATCTATATAGCTATTGTTATAATAATTATCCATAACTACAAGTTGAATTAAAAGCAAAGTATTTAATATTAAAATCCCTGTTATTAAATACTCCTTATTTAGGCCTGTCTGTTTATTTCTAATAAAAATTATACCTATAAAAGACATTAAAAAAGGAACAAGGTATGCTCCTATACCAACCATATTAAAGAGAGAATTTTTTATGATGGTAAGCAGTAGTCCCTTAGACCCGCCAAATACAGCTATAAAATTTATAATTCCTAGAGCTATTATCAATATACCCTCTATCTCTCTCTTTTTACGTACATTTGAGGATACTTTATTACTTTTACTATTTTTTTTCTTTCTACCCATTACAACTATCACCTCCATAAAATATTTCTACAATAATGAGCTAATATCCTCTATTTAATCTTTTGACTTCAAATAAAAAGTCATAGGTTTACCTATGACTTTCCTCACCATCAATTAAACTATTTAATTTACCCAAAGCATCATGAATTCCACCTACTTCATCTATGAGACCATATTCTACAGCTTCTTTTCCTATTAAAATAGTGCCCATATCATTCAAAAGAACATCTGTTTGTGCAAGCAGTTTATTTAAAGTCTCTTTATCAATTTTAGAAGTTCTAACTATAAAGTCATTTATTCTTTCTTGCATTTTATTAAAATATTCAAAGGTTTGAGGTACGCCTATTACGAGTCCTGTCATCCTCACCGGATGTACTATCATAGTTGCTGAAGGTGAAATAAAAGAATAATTCGCAGCAGTCGCAAGAGGAACACCAATTGAATGCCCTCCACCTATGACTAAAGAAACTGTAGGCTTACCTATGCTTCGTATCATTTCTGCAATGGCTAAACCCGCTTCTATATCTCCTCCAACAGTATTTAGTACTATAAGTACTCCTTTTACATCATCATTTTGCTCTATAGCTATAAGCTGTGGTATTAAATGTTCATATTTTGTGGATTTACTTTGAGGTGGTAATACCATATGCCCCTCTACTTGCCCGATTATAGGAAGAACTTGAATCCTTTCAGAATTATTAGGAACTACCTTAGTTCCTAGTTCCTTTATCTCCTCCAGCTCTTCATCTTTTTCATCATCATCTCTTAAATCTTTTTCATCATTCATAACTTCCCCTCCTCTATAAATTAGTTTGTTCATAGAAGGGTCTAGTTATACAAACTTTAGTTCACCATAAAAGTATCATGAATGATATTCAATGCTTTTTTTGCATCAGAACTATGTACAAGACACCATATGGTTGTATGAGAGTCAGACGTCTGTAATACTTCTATATTATTATTCTTTAAAACCTTAATTATTTTAGCCATTACTCCTGGTACACCTTTTATACCATTTCCTATAAGTGCTACTTTAGTACACCTATCACTGTAAGTGCAGTTTAGATTTAATGCTTCAACAATTTCTTTAAGCTTTGCTATACAAATTTCGTCGATAGTAAATATCTGTTCATTTGGAAATATATTTATTAAATCTATACTTATATTATTCTCAGCTAAAATATCTAATATATTATAATAATTATCATTATTTCTATTATCATCAGATTTAAATCTAACTTGGATTCTATTATTCATATAAGTAAGACCAGTAAACAGCTTTTTACTGCTTCCTGTTCCATAATTGTCAATTAAAGTTCCCTTGGCATCAGTCATAGTGTTCTTTATAACTAATGGTATATTGCCTTTCATAGCCATTTCTACTGCTCTTGGATGTATTACCTTAGCACCCTGATCTGCAAATTGAAACACTTCATTATATGTTATTTTATCTATAATATAAGCTTCTTCAACCAGTCTTGGGTCTGCAGTCATTATTCCATCTACATCAGTATAAATTTGTATTTCTTCTGCTTTTAAAGCAACCCCTAATAAAGATGCAGAAAAGTCACTAGCACCTCTTCCAAGAGTGGTAAAGTATCCATCTTCAGTAAGACCTTGAAATCCAGTTACAACAGGAACAACGCCTTCTTTTAAAATACTAATTATATTTTTAGTATCAACATTTAATACTTCAGCATCATTAAAATTATTATCTGTTATTATGCCTGCTTGTCCTCCTGTTAAGGGACATGATTCTATACCATTATCATATAAATCATTAGCCATAACTACGGAACTTATTATTTCTCCACAGCTTAAAAGCATATCAGCAGCTTTAAGATTGCTATTTTTAAAATCAGAATTAATTAGGGATAATAATGTATCTGTAGCATAGGAATCACCTTTACGTCCCATAGCTGAAACTACAACCACTGGTGAAAAACCTTGCTCTTTTGCACTTTTAACCTTTTGTACCACCATTGCTCTTCTTTCTTTAGTAGCAACAGAGGTTCCTCCAAACTTTTGAATTAAAATTTTCACAGGAAATTCCTCCTTAAAGCTTATTTCTTTTTATTAAACTTTCTTCAATATCTACTATTATAGTTTTAACTCCAATTTTTTTTACATATTCCCATGGCATTTCTAAAAATTCAGTATTATTAAAGAGACTTAATTTGCTTTGACTATTTGTTACAACTAACATCTTGAAAAAGCCCTCATCATCTATAACCACATCATTATTACCTAGTAAATTGTATTTTTCTCCATCATTAATATTAATGATCTCATATCTTTCTAATTGACTGTATAGCTTAATATTTTCACCCATAATATATTCCTCCATAAATTACTTTAATTTATTATTATGATAAAATATGAAGGGATATTACAGCTATATAATAAGATATATTTTATATTAGCTCATTAATTTTATTCATGTCAATACCATTACCTACAAATGCAGAATTGTAAACGCCTTTTTTAAAAGTTTTGTTTATGACAGCTTCTATGTCTTCTTTTGTGATATCATCTATCTCATTTATTATATCTTCCGGTGTTTTAACCTTATTTAAAATTAAAACTGATTTTCCATTAGAAAACATTCTACTGCTTATACTCTCAGAACCTAAGATGTAAGTTCCCTTTAATTGCTCTTTTGCAATGTCTAATTTGATATCCTGTGCTCCTCTATCAGAGAATTTCTTTAATTCCTCTAATATAGCTTCTACAGCTAGATAAATATATTTAGGTGATACTCCTGTATATATGGTTAAAGTACCTGTGTTATTAAATGATGAATTAAAAGAATAAACTGTATAGCATAATCCTAATTCTTCTCTTATTTTTTGAAAAAGATTTGAGGATACGCCTCCGCCAAATGCATTGTTTGCTAAAAGCATTGGATATAAATCAGATGCCCCTACTTCTAGTCCTTTTAATCCAAGGCTTAAGTGTATCTGCTCAATTTTTTTCTCTCTCATGAGATTATTTCTTAAAATAGAGGGAGAAGAGTAATTTGTTATCAATGATTTTTCACTGCTCCAATTGCCAAAGTATTTTTCTATAATCATTTTAGCTTCAGATATATTAATTTTTCCGCAAATAGAAAGTACGGAGTTTTCTGGCACATAATAATTTTCCATGTAATTTTTTATCATATCTCTAGTAAAGGAATTTACATTATTTATCGTCCCAAGTACTGGATATGATATTGGGTCATCCCCCCATATGGCTCTGCTGTGGAGATCATTTAATACATCTTCTGGTGAATCTTCACACATATTTATCTCTTCTATAACAACACTTTTTTCTCTTTCAATTTCTTCACAATCAAGCCTGCTGTTTAATATCATATCTGATAATACATCTAAGCTTAGGTCTAAATGATTATATAAAGTTTTAGTGTAAAAACAAGTTGTTTCCTTGCCAGTAAATGCATTCATCTGTCCGCCTACATTTTCTATTGATTCAGCAATTTCTTTTGATGTTCTTTTATATGTACCTTTAAACATCATATGTTCAATGAAGTGAGAAATCCCATTGTTTATATGGTTCTCATTTCTAGACCCATTCTCAATCCATAAGCCGACGCTTACTGAATTTACATACTCTATATCTTCTATAACTACTCTTAACCCATTATTTAGTTTAAATATATTATACATAAATTATCCTCCGTATAAAAAAATAAAAAGGCATATCTGCCCTTCTATTTTTTTAATTAGTAGTTTCTTCTGTTTCTGAATCCTTAATAGCATCTTTTCTAGAAAGATTTATTCTTCCTTGATTATCAATTTCTGTAACCTTTACAAGAATTTCATCACCTACAGAAACAATATCTTCAACTTTATTTACTCTGTTTACATCTAGTTTAGAAATGTGAACTAATCCTTCTTTATTTGGTAGTATTTCAACAAAAGCTCCGAATGTTGCAATTTTAGTAACTTTTCCTAGATAGATTTCTCCTGCCTGAACCTCTTTAGTTAAATCATCTATCATCTTAAGAGCTGCTTTTCCGCCTTCTGAATCAACAGCAGTTACAAAAACTTTTCCATCTTCTTTTATATCTATTTTAACACCAGTTTCAGCTATTATCTTATTAATTGTCTTTCCACCAGCTCCTATAACATCTCTTATCTTATCTGGGTTTATTGACATACTATAAGTCTTTGGTGCATATTTTGAAACTTCAGTTCTTGCAGCTGGTATACATTCTTTGATTTTATCTAGTATAAATAGTCTAGCTTCTCTAGCATCGTAAATAGCTTGATGTATACATTGGCTAGAAAGTCCTTTAATTTTAGTATCTACTTGAATAGAAGTTATTCCCTTCTCAGTACCTGCTACCTTAAAGTCCATATCTCCAAAGAAGTCTTCTATTCCTTGAATATCAGTTAAAATCTTCTCTTTTGATAAATCTTCTGAAGTTACAAGTCCCATAGCTATTCCTGCTGCTGGTCTCTTTATAGGAACACCTGCATCAAGTAATGCTAATGTACTTCCACATACACTTGCTTGAGATGTAGATCCATTAGAACTTAAAACTTCTGAAACTAATCTTATAGTATATGGGAATTCTTCTTCTGATGGAATAAGAGGCTCTAAAGCTCTTTCAGCAAGAGCACCATGACCTATTTCTCTTCTACCTGGTCCTCTAAGCGGTCTAACTTCTCCAACACTATATGATGGGAAATTGTAGTGATGCATGTATCTCTTTGATTCTTCTTCACTAATTCCATCAAGGATTTGAATATCTCCTAAAGATCCTAATGTAGCTACTGTAAGAACTTGAGTAAGTCCTCTAGTGAATAAACCTGTACCATGAGTTCTTGGAAGAAGTGATGTTTCACAGCTTATAGGTCTTATTTGATGAAATCCTCTTCCATCTGGACGCCTATCTTCATTAAGAATCATATTTCTTACAGTTTCTTTTTGGCTTCTATAAACTATATCAGCTATGTCAGCTGAATCATCTGGATATTTTTCATTAAACGCTTCAGAAATCTTTTCTTTAACTTTATCTATAGCTGCATTTCTTTCGTCTTTATCTGTTATATACATAGCAGCTTTTATATCTTCAAATGCAAAATCTCTGATTTCTTTTTCTAATGCTTCATCTATAGTATGTATTTCTGGTTGAATCTTTTCTTTTCCAAACTTAGCCATAGCTTCTTCTTGGAATGCAACTATCTTTTGGCATTCATCAAATCCGAATTTAATAGCATCAATCATAACATCTTCAGGTATTTCATCTGCACCTGCTTCAATCATCATTACTCTTTCTTTAGTTGCACATACAGTTAAACGTAGCGTACTTGCTTCTCTTTCCTTGGAATTTGGATTAGCAATGAATTTTCCGTCAATTAAACCTACATCTACAGTACCAACAGGAGTTGTAAAAGGTATGCTTGATAGACATAACGCCATAGAAGCCGCGTTCATAGCTAATATTTCTGGAAGATTATCGTTTTCTACTGATATTACAGTACAAACCACCTGTACATCATTTCTATATCCCTTTGGAAATAAAGGTCTTAAAGGTCTATCTATAGCTCTTGCATGTAAGATAGCTTTTTCAGAAGGCCTTCCTTCTCTCTTTATAAATCCTCCTGGAATTTTGCCAACGGAATATAATCTCTCTTCATACTCTATACTTAGAGGAAAGAAATCTACTCCTTCTCTTGGTTTTTCAGATGCATTAGCATTAACTAAAATAACTGTATCACCATAACTCATAAGAATAGCAGCATTAGACAGCATTCCTATTTTTCCATATTCAACTTTCAAATTTCTACCTGCAAACGTAGTTTCAAGTATATGGTTCATATAAAACCCTCCCTTCGATAGGTCATTAATAGTATTAACATTTTTTGCTTAATTATTAATAGTTTAAAATAATAGAGCGGTTGCCCGCTCTTAATTATCTTCTTAATCCTAGTTTTTTGATTAAGTCTCTGTATCTTTCAATGTCTTGGCCCATTAAGTAGTTAAGAAGACCTCTTCTTTGTCCGATCATAAGGAATAATCCTCTTCTTGAGTGATGGTCTTTCTTATGAGTCTTTAAATGCTCAGTTAAGTCATTGATTCTTTCAGTTAATATAGCAACTTGAACTTCTGGAGAACCAGTATCTCCTTCATGTCTTGCATATGTGTTGATTATTTCTTGTTTTCTTGCCTTATCCATTGTGTAAAACACCTCCATGTATTTATCCCCAGCTTCCAAGAGTTAAGTCGGCAGTCTTAATTCTTAGAAACAGGTTCTCAACCGTTATTATAGCAAACAAATATATTATTGTAAATTATTTTCTCTTATTTTATATATATTTTTTTGAGACTTGCTTCCTTTTCATCAAGTCTTAACTGACTTATAAGTTCATTAAGATTTGAGAACTTAGATTCATTCCTTGTTTTTTCTATAAAATAAACAGATATTTCTTCTCCATATATATCTTTGTCAAAATCTAATATATATGTCTCTATAGTTAAATTATTCCCATTTACTGTGGGATTAAACCCAATATTCGTTATACCTTTATATATTTTTTCTTTATATTTCACATTAGTATAATAAACACCCTTTTGCGGAATTACGAAATTTTTATTGTAATCTAAATTTGCTGTTGGATATCCAAGAGTACGACCAATTCCTTTTCCAGATATAATTTTTCCATTTATCATAAAAGGCTCTAATAGATATTCATTAGCTTCTATTATTTCTCCCGATGCAATAAGCTTTCTTATAAAAGTACTACTTATCACGTGATCTTTATCCTTAAAAGGAGGCATTATAGTTAAATCAAATTTGTATTTAGCACTAAGAACTTTTAAAAGTTCCACATCGCCTAAATTTTTATATCCAAATCTATAATTAAAACCTACTACAATACCTTTCACATTAAATTCATTGCATATCTTTGAAATAAACTCCTCTGGCGAAAGTTGCATAAATTTTTCATCAAAATCTTCAAGAACCAAAAAATCTATACCTTTGTCAGCTAATAAATTTATTTTTGTGTCATTATCCATAAGTAGCTTTGGTGCTTTATCTGGAGCTATAGTTGTTAATGGATGATTTGAAAAAGTATATACCATACTTTTTCCACCATTAACAGCTGCATATTCTTTCACCTTCTCTATAAGGCTCATATGACCTTGGTGGAGTCCATCAAAACTTCCTAATGCAAGATAAATGTTGTGATTATATTTTTTATCAACTTCTCCACTTAATACTATCATAGCTACAACCCCTAAAATAACAACTTTATTATTTTAAAGCCATTACTAGTTTTTTCTCCTAAACCTAATAGCTCGTCTTTCTCTGAATAAACTCTATAAAGTTTTTCATAATCAATATTATCATTAAAAATAGCTTTATCCTTTATTGAAACACCATTTAATAAAAGTTTAAAAAACTTTTCATTAACTAAAATCTTTTCATAAATCTTTTCATAAGATTTTAATGCATCTTCTAAAGAAATTAGATAGTCATTAAAGTTTTCTTTTGTAAGTGAATCAAGTTCAACGGAGTTTTCGCTATTAAAAACACCGCTTCCCTCTCTCACTAGCTCAGTCATAACAGCGCCACACTTTAAACTATCTCCTATATCTTTGCACAAGCTTCTGATATAAGTTCCTTTTGAGCATGTTACTCTAATAGTTATAAAAGGTTTAGAGTATTCTAGAAGCTCGATATTATATATTATGATCTTCCTTGCTTCTCTCTCTACCTCTATACCTTTTCTAGCTAGTTCATAAAGTCTTTTTCCATCTACTTTTAATGCTGAATACATAGGTGGAACTTGCATTATTTCTCCTATGTAGGATTGTAAAACTTTTTTAACTTCACTTAAAGGTATTTCTCCAACCTCTTTAGTGCAGATTACATTTCCTTCTAAGTCATAAGTATCTGTCTCTTCTCCCAGTTTCAAAGTAGCTTTATATACTTTTTGATTTTCCATTATATATTCAATTATCTTAGTACCTTTTCCAAGACAAATAGGTAGTACCCCAGAAGCAAGAGGATCTAGGGTACCAGTATGACCTACTTTTTTTTCACCACTTATGAAACGTACTGCTCTCACAACTTGAAAAGAAGAAATTCCTTTAGGTTTAAAAATGTTTATTATTCCATCCATTTATAATTGCTCCTCAAGTTTAACCAATACTAGTTTTTTTGCTTCTGATATGGCAGTTTTCTTGATCATACATCCTGATGCCTTAGTATGTCCACCACCGCCAAAAACTTCAGCTACTTTTCTTACATCTACATCTTTTTTTGATCTTAAACTTACTTTAGTTCCTTCAGGTCCTTCTTTTAATAAAACAGCAACTTCAACGGTATCTATTTGAGTACCAAAAGATATTATATCAGATGTATCTCCATCTTCTAATCCTAAACTAGCAAGCATTTCTGTGGTCAATTCCATAAAACAAATTTTATTATGGTGATACATACTTAAAGTTTCAAAAACTTTTCCGTAAAGTTTTAATTTTTCTACAGGTTTGTTATCAAAAATTTCTCTATGAATAGATGAAAAATCGATACCTGTATCTATAAGTTCTCCAGCTATCTTATGTGTTCTATTTGAAGTTCCAGAATGTCTAAAAGAACCAGTATCAGTTACTAATGATGTGTATATACATGATGCTATATCTTTATCAATTTCAATATTCATCTTCTTTATAAATTCATAGACTATTTCAGCAGTTGCTGCTGCAGATGTGTCTACATAATTAATATCTCCATACATATCGTTAGATAAATGATGGTCTATATTGATAACTCTATAGTTTCTATTATCGAAATCAAATTCCCCTGATAATCTTTCAATATTACCGCAGTCCAATGCTATTAAACAATCAGTGTTATCTAAAACTTTGATGCATTCTCCATTGATTATATCCGCAGCATTTAAGTATGAAAAATTATATGGTATGACATCTTTAGAGATAATATATGCTTTTTTATTTAATTTATTTAATGCTTTATAGAGGGCTATAGTACTTCCTAAAGCATCTCCATCAGGAGAAGTATGATAGGTTATCCCTATCATACTACTTTCTTTAATTAAATTAATTAAATTCTCCATACTACTTTTCATCCTTTATCTTCTCAATAAGAGAATCTATATACATTCCATGCTCTATAGCATTATCTTCTTCAATTATTAATTCTGGAGTATATCTTAAATTCACTCTATGAGCCAATTCTTTTCTCATGAATCCACGAGAAGATTTAAGTATTTCTAATGAATTGTTTTTAGATTCTTCATCTCCAAAAATACTTACATACACTTTAGCATATCTTAAATCCCTAGTTACATTAACATCTGTTATACTAATCATTGAGGTCATACGTGGATCCTTAATAGAATTTCTTATGATGTCACTAAGTTCTTTTTTAAGTTCCTCATTGATTCTTCCACTTCTATATTTGGCCACTAAAAATCCCTCCTTTTATAGTTCTTTTCTTTTTACCTCTTCCATAGCAAATGCTTCTACTATGTCGCCTTCTTTTATGTCATTGAATTTTTCTATACTCAATCCACATTCATATCCTGAATTTACTTCTTTTACATCATCTTTAAATCTCTTTAATGATGCAAGCTTTGATTCAAATATAACTATTCCATCTCTTATTATTCTTACGTCACTATTTCTAACAAGTTTTCCGTTTAATACATAACATCCTGCTATAGTTCCTACATTAGAAATCTTATAAGTAGTTCTTATTTCAGCACTTCCTAATACTACTTCTTTGTAGTCTGGCTCAAGCATTCCTATCATAGCTGATTTTATATCTTCTATAGCATCATATATTATTCTATAAGTCTTAATATCAACCTTTTCTCTTTCAGCAGCAGTTACTGCATTATTATCAGGTCTTACATTAAATCCTATTATTATAGCATTAGATGCTGTTGCAAGAGTTATATCTGTTTCAGTTATAGCACCCACTGCTTGGTGGATTACTCTTACCTTTACATCATCAGTAGATAATTTTTCTAAGGATTGCTTTAATGCTTCTACAGAGCCTTGAACATCTGCTTTTACTATTAACGCTAATTCTTTAACTTTTCCTTCTTGAATTTGGCTATATAGATCTTCTAGAGAAACTCTATGAGAGTTCATCAATGATTCGGCTTTTTCTTTTTGTTTTCTGGATTCAGCCATATTTCTAGCAGTCTTTTCATCTTTTACAACATTGAATTTGTCGCCAGCTGCTGGAACTTCTGATAATCCTAAAATCTCTACTGGTATTGATGGGCCTGCTTTCTTTATTTTCTTTCCTTTATCATCAAACATGGCTCTTATTCTACCATATGTAGATCCTACAAGTAGAGAATCTCCAGTTCTTAAAGTTCCATTTTGAACTAATAAAGTAGCAACTGCTCCTCTTCCTTTATCAAGCTTAGCTTCTATTACTGTACCCTTAGCTTTTCTTTCAGGGTCAGCTTTTAATTCTTCCATTTCAGAAGTTATTATTACCATTTCTAAAAGAGAATCTAATCCTTCACCACTCTTAGCTGATACAGGAACACATATAGTATCTCCACCCCAGTCTTCAGATATTAAACCAAATTCTGAAAGTTCTTGCTTAACTTTATCTATGTTTGCTCCTGGTTTATCAATTTTATTTATAGCAACTATCATTGGCACTTCTGCTGCCTTACAGTGGCTTATAGCTTCTTTTGTTTGAGGCATTATTCCGTCATCTGCTGCAACAACTAGTATTACTATGTCTGTAATTTGTGCTCCTCTTGCTCTCATTGATGTAAAAGCTTCATGTCCAGGAGTATCTAAGAATGTTATCTTTTCACCATTTATAGTTACAGTATAAGCTCCTATATGCTGTGTTATTCCACCGGCTTCAGTTGATGTAACTTTTGCCTTTCTAATAGCATCAAGAAGAGATGTCTTACCATGGTCAACGTGTCCCATAACTGTTACTATAGGAGGTCTCTTAACTAGCTCTTCACCATCTTCAAAGATTTCTTCTTCTTTCTCTATGTGAATAGCATTTTCTTCTTTCTTTACAGCTTCTCCGCCAAAACTCTTAACAACTTTCTCAGCTGTTTCAAAGTTTATTTCTTGGTTTACTGCTGCCATAACTCCATTAAGAATTAAAGCTTTTATAACTTCTACATTAGATTTCTCCAATTTTTCAGAAAGCTCTTTTACAGTTATAAATTCTTCAAGTTCTACAATTAATTCTTCATCTTTGTTATCATTTGAAGATTTATCGTTTCCCTTTTCATTTCTGTTCTTTTTATTGTTTTTAAATTTATTCTTGTTCTTTACTACTGGTTTATTAACTTCTTCAGAAACTATTTCTTCATATTCATCTACTATACTTTTAGCAGATTCCTTTTTCTCACCATTTTCATCTAAAAGGAGTTCTTTTATTAATTCAGCATCTTCTTCTTCTATAACGCTCATATGGTTTTTAACCTCTATGCTAAATTCATCCATTAAAAGTTTAATAAGATCCTTACTTGTTATTTCCAGTTCCTTTGCTAATTCATATACTCTTATTTTTGACAAATTATTCACCCCCGGTTAATTTGTATATTCACTTTCGCATTTTTCTTCTTTCCATAGGTTTAAAAGTTTATCAGCCATCTTTTTATCTTTTACAATTATAACACTGATTTCTTCTCGACCTAATGCCATTCCTAATGAATATTTATCTATGTTTTCAATGAAAGGGATTTGCTTTTCTTCACAATACTTACTAAATTTTTTTCTCGTATTTTGAGAAATTTCTTTTGAAAGAATTAATAAAGACGGTTTGCTTTTCTTTATATATTCTTCGCATTTATTGTATCCCTCTACTAAATTGCCTGATTTTTTTGTAAGTCCTAAAAATCCAAAGAATTTATTCATTTATTATCTCATTCCTTAGAGCCTCAAATATTTCTTCACTTATAGGAGTTTCAAGACTTCTACTTAATTTTTTTGTTTTAAAAGCTTTTTCTAAGCACTCTACATTTTTACATATATAAGCGCCTCTTCCTGGTTTCTTTCCAGTAAGATCTACTGTTACTTCACCTTCAGGACTTTTTACAATTCTTATCAATTCTTTTTTAGGCTTCATTTCCATGCAACCATTGCACATTCTTTGAGGTATCTTCCTCATCTTCATAAGACTCACCTCTCACCTAATTATTCTTCTACAACTTGAGATTTACTTTTTATGTCTATTTTCCATCCAGTAAGCTTAGCTGCCAGTCTTACGTTTTGACCTTCTTTTCCTATAGCTAGGGAAAGCTGACTGTCATCTACAACTACTTTAGCACATTTGCTTTCTTCGTCTATCTCTACATCTAAAACTTTTGCAGGGCTTAAAGAGTTAGCAATGTATTCTTCTGGAAGTTTAGACCATTTTATAATGTCTATTTTCTCATTCTTTAATTCATTTACTATGTTTTGTACTCTTACACCCTTAGGTCCAACACATGATCCCATAGGATCTACAGACTCGTCATTAGAACTTACTGCAATTTTAGTTCTAGAACCCGCTTCTCTTGCTATACTTTTGATTTCAACTATTCCATCAAATATTTCTGGAACTTCTAGCTCAAATAATCTCTTTACAAGTCCTGGATGTGTTCTTGATACTATAACTTGAGCACCTTTAGTGGTATTTTTAACCTCAACTATATATAGCTTTAGCTTATCATTAAAATTATAGCTTTCTCCTGGCATTTGCTCATTAGGTCCTAAGATTGCTTCAACTTTTCCTAAATCAACAAAGATATTATTTTTATCTTTTCTAGCAACTATTCCTGTAATTATATCATATTCTTTTTCTACAAATTCATTATATATGATATTTCTTTCAGCTTCTTTAATTCTTTGAACAACTACTTGTTTTGCAAGTTGTGCTGCAACTCTTCCGAAGCTTCTAGGAGTAACTTCAACTTCTAATACATCTCCTACTTCATATCTTGGGCTCATCTCTTTAGCTTTTTCTATGCTGATTTCTGTAGTGTCATCATAAACTTCATCTACAACATCCTTTTGAGCAAAAACGTGTATTTCTCCCGTCTCTCTACTCATAGATATTCTTACATTTTGAGCTAAGCTGTTAGCATAATTTTTCTTATATGCTGCTACAAGCGCATCTTCTATTGTTGTAAAGATTAAATCTTCACTAACACCTTTTTCTTTTACTATTTCTTTTAATGCGCCTATAAATTCTTCATTCATTTTAGAACCTCCTTTATCTCCCCTCTAAAATTCTTCCACATTTATGGACTTTACTTTTTCTCTATCAATTTTAATTGAATCTTCTTCTGATGAAATAGTTACACTAAGATTATCAAAAGATTCTAGAACTCCTTTTATAGCCTTTTTACCATTTAAAGATTTAATAAGCTTAACTAAAACTGTCTTGCCTATATTATCTTCTAAGTGTTTATCTGTATGTAAAAATCTATTAATTCCTGGTGAGGATATCTCTAAATAATAAAAATCTTTTATTGGATCTACTTCATCTAGTTTATCACTTATAACAGTACTTACTTTCGCACAATCATCTAAAGATATGCCTACTTCATTATCTATATAAATTCTAAGATAATTTTCACCATCTTCTTTTGTATACTCTACATGATATAATTCATATCCTAAATTTTCTATTATATCCTTAGCTATGTCTCTAACTTCACTAATCAATGCATCCTTTTTCATATTATCCCCTCCTTTGTAAGTCCGTATTTACTTTACTTATAAATATGTTATACATATTTTAATTTAAATATTATACATTTCATTGTGGTAATCAAAAACGCAACTTATAGTTGCGTTTACAAACAGAAAGAGCGGGCTTTGACCCACTCCTTTCATACAGCTTAAATTCAAATGTAAAAGTTTATATATTTATATTATCATAATAATAATTCAATTACAAGAGAATTTGTATAATTAGACAATATATTACCATGTTACATTAAAACGGTGAACGTAAAATATTATTAATAAAATTTATTTTTATAGATTTTATGTTTATTTAACAAAAAAATATGTAGGAAATCCCTACATATTTTCAATTTCTTTTAATAGCTCTTGAACAAGATTTTCTTCTTTAACCTTTTTTACAATTATACCTTTTTTAAATATAAGACCTTCTCCATTACCACCAGCAATTCCTATATCTGCTTCTTTTGCTTCTCCAGGTCCATTTACAACGCATCCCATTACAGCAACTTTTATGTTTTTATTTACATCTGCAAGCTTATCTTCTACTTCTTTTGCTATTTTAATCAAATTAATTTGAGTTCTACCACATGTAGGGCATGAAATAAACTCTATACCTTCTTTTAAGTTACCAGTTGCCTTTAATATTTCTTTTCCTACCTTAACTTCATCTGTAGGGTCTCCAGTAAGAGAAACTCTTATAGTATCACCTATTCCTTCGCTAAGTAAAGTTCCAATGCCTATGCTTGATTTTATAGTTCCTCTCCAAATTGTGCCTGCCTCTGTAACCCCTAAGTGAAGAGGGTAATTACACTTTGAAGATACTAATCTATAGCTCTCTATCATCTTATTTACATTTGATGATTTTATAGAAATTACTATATCATTAAAATCACATTCATTAAGGATTTCCACATGTCTTAATGCACTTTCACAAAGAGCTTCAGAAGTTGGACTTCCATACTTATTTAAAATGTCTTTTTCTAAAGAACCACTGTTTACTCCAATTCTTATTGGAATCCCTCTGTCTTTAGCGTAATTTGCGACTATTTTAACTCTTTCTTTACTTCCTATATTACCTGGATTTATCCTCAGTGCTGATACTCCATTTTTCATACTTTCTAAAGCAAGATTATAATCGAAATGAATATCTGCAACTAATGGAATTGATATTCCTTTCACTATATCTTTTATAGCTTCTGCTGCACGTAAATCTGGAACCGCACATCGTATTATATCACAACCTGCTTTTTCTAAATCTTTAATTTGGTTTATAGTAGCAGCCACATCTCTTGTATCTGTATTGGTCATAGACTGCACTGATATAGGTGCATCTCCTCCCAAAAATATGTTTCCTACTTTTATTTTTCTTGTTTCTTTTCTTTTCATATATATCAACCTCTAAATTTTTATTGGGAACAAAATATCTTTTATAGTAACTAATATCATAAGCAATATTAATATAGAAAATCCTATATAGTTTAATGTTCCTACTATCTTGTCGTTAACTTTCCTTCTTGAAATTAATTCAATTAATAATATTACTGTCCATCCTCCATCTAAAGCTGGGAAAGGCAATAAATTTAAAACAGCTAGCTGTAAGCTTAAATAAGCTACAAAATTTAAAAAGTTCCACATACCCGCTTTTGCTACAGCACCTGATATCCTAACAATGGATACTGGTCCACCCAGGTCTTGAATAGACCCCTTTCCTGTTACCAGTGATTTTATAGCTGAATAAGTTTGAATTACTAAAGCTTTTATTTCTTTACAACTTTGTTTTATACTTTCAAGAAAAGTTGGATCAGTAACTGTCTTTGGTTGCACTCCAACTAAATATCTCTGTTCTTCTTCATTAAAATATGGCTTTACATCAAATGTTTTTTCTTCGCCATTTCTATCTATAATGATAGATAAGTCCTCGCCATTTGATAAATACACTTGTGTAGTTAAGTCTTCCCATGTAGAAATCTTTTTACCATTTATATTTACTATTTTATCTCCTACATTAATACCAATTTCTTCTGCAGGAGAATTGGGTATTAATCCATTTACAATATTAGTTACATAACCCTTATTCATTGTTATCACTGCAAATACTATTAATGCAAATAGGAAATTCATAAGTGGACCTGCTATTATTATGCTTATCCTTTTAAGAGGAGATTTATTACAGAAAGCTCTTTTATCGCCTTCAACAGACTCATCTTCACCAAGCATCTTTACATAGCCACCTATAGGAAATGCTTTTAATGTATATTCTGTTTCCTTTCCTTTAAAACCAAAAATCTTTGGTCCCATTCCTAATGAAAATTCTTCTACATAAACACCATTCACCTTTGCCATAATAAAATGTCCAAATTCATGGACAATTACAAGCACTCCTAAAGCCAATAAAGCAATTATTATATACAAATTAGATACCTCCTTAATAGAACTTTTCTTCTATGTACTTACGAGTTTTTAAATCCATTTCCAAAATATTTTCTAGTGTTACTTTCTTTTCAGTATAAAGTCTATCCATAGTTTCTTCTATAATATCAGCAATTTGTAAAAAAGTTATTTTTTCTTTCAAGAACAAATCTACACATACTTCATTAGCACCATTTAATATAGTTGGCATAAGCCCTCCTATATTGCCTGCTTCATATGCAAGCTTTAAGGCCTTAAAAGTTTTCGTGTCAGGCTCTTCGAAAGTCAAATTTTTTATTTTGAAAAAGTCTAAAGAATCAACTATCTGAGCTTTTCTCTCAGGATAATTAAGAGCATATTGTATTGGAAGACGCATATCTGCTGTACCAAGCTGAGCTATTATACTTCCATCATTATATTCAACCATAGAATGAATTATACTTTCTGGATGAACAATAACCTTTATATCACTATAATTAACATCAAATAACCATTTAGCTTCTATTACTTCTAGCCCTTTATTCATCAAAGTTGCAGAATCTATAGATATCTTTCTCCCCATAGACCAGTTTGGATGCTTCAAAGCTTCTTTTGGAGTTATAGATGTAAGTTCATCTGTTTTTTTACCTCTAAAAGGTCCGCCTGATGCAGTCAAAAGTATATTTTTTATGGATTTATATTTTGAACCTTGAAGGCTTTGAAATATAGCACTATGTTCTGAATCCACCGGAAGTATTTTAACTCCATTCTTCTTAGCGGCCTCCATAACAATTTCTCCACCAACTACTAAGGTTTCTTTATTTGCCAGAGCTATGGTCTTCTTTGCTTCAATAGCTTTTAATGTAGGTTCTAAACCAACCATACCAACGATAGATGTAATAACAATATCAACTTCGTCTAATGATGCTATAAAATTAAGACCATCCATTCCGTATATAACCTTGCCATTATAGCCTATATTTTTTGCTTCTGCTGAAAACAATTCATATGAAGGTTTATCTGTTATAACTACATATGGAGGGTTAAATTCTTTAACTATACTAATGACCTCTTTTATATTTTTATTGGCAGATATAGCTACAAGCTTAAAATCATCACTTTCTTTTCTTATTACGTCTATGGTTTGAGTTCCTATGGATCCCGTAACCCCTAATATTGCAATCTTTGTCATAGTGACCTCCTCATTCATTTATCAAAATTTCTTTTGTAATTATCACATATAAAGGCCCAGTTATAATTCCTACTAAGCCAAAAACTTTTATACCTATATAAACAGCTACCAATACAGCCAACGGATGTATCGCTAATTTATTGCTTATAAATTTAGTTTCTAATATCTGTCTTACTATCTCTACAAAAACGTATAAAGCCAATAATCCTATAACTACAAAATATCTTTTTATTAATATATTATACAGCAATAAAGGAATAAATACTATTATCGTTCCAACATAAGGTAATATGTCTAATGCACCACAAATTATACCCAAAGTAAAAGCTCTAGGTATTCCTAATATATAAAAACCAAGGGTTGTCATTATTGTAGAAATTAAAACAAGTCGGATCTCTATATGAAGAACTTTTTTAAACTGCTCTATTTTATTTTTAAATTTTGTGTAAATATCACCTCCTAGGACCTGTTTTACAAAATTCAATATATCATATTTATCACTTATTATAAAGTAAGTGGCCATATTGGCTATAAAATAAGCCACCACTCCATCTGTAGTATATAGAGCCCCTTTCTTTAAGTAAGATGTATCTATTACAGATCGACTTAAAGTGTCTAAATTAAAAAACTGAAATGTCTCACTATAATAATTAATCAAGTCAATTACTAAACGTCTAACATACTCATAATTTTTTGTTATAAAACTATAAAGATATTCATAAATATGATTGCCCACCGAAAATATCATAAGTCCTAACAGTATATTAGCTACCACAAGAGAAATAAAAGCTCCTGCTTTTCTATTTTTTATTATTTTGCATATAAAGTTCGTAATAGGAGAACATATTATGACTAAGAATAATATAAGTAAAAAAGGAGTAAAATATTTTTTTATTACTACGGATATTAAAACAAATATAGCAAGTATGAAAATACACTCTAAAATTTTTTTATATAATTTGTTCAATAGATAAACACCTCAAATTAACCTTATTTAATTAATATATATTCTTTAAATTTATAAATTATCTCTGGTTTACATTTTAACTTTACTTTACGTAATATTTATTCTGTAATATAATTACTTATAATTTTATTAATTACAATATTTACATTAAATTTGAGAAAAAAATAGACTATCATATTAACTATGATAGTCTATAATAAACTTATTACATTCCTAATATTAATCTTAGATAGAAAAACACTACTACTGATGAAAATAATATGCTATCAAATCTGTCTAAAATTCCACCGTGGCCAGGTATAAGATTGCTATAATCTTTAACACCTGCATATCTCTTAATAGACGATGCTACAAGATCTCCAAATTGACAGAACACTCCACATATAAGTCCAATGATTATATAGTGAATTAAAGAAATATTTACTCCATAAGAAGCTATAGCAAAGCCAAATATCCCACAAGATATAGCACTTCCTAATAGTCCTCCTATAGAACCTTCTACAGTTTTCTTTGGACTCACTTCAGGACATAACTTTGTTTTTCCAAACATTCTTCCGGTATAATAAGCTGTTGTATCGCATAACCATGAAGATATAAATACAAGCCATACTAAGTATTTACCATACTCCATAGAATTTATAAGAGGTATGAAGCTGAAAAATACCCCTACATATACAAAACCTAATATAGTAACACTTACATCTGAAAAATTATAGTTTAAATTTATAATTGGAATTATCAATGATATAAATGCTAAAATTCCAAGTATATATACAAGATAATCTACATTATTATTTAACAAGAAATATATTATTATAGCTATGTATCCTAAAACAGCCATTGGCTTAAAACCTTTTTTGCTGATTACATTATAGAATTCATACATTCCAAACAAAGACAAAACAAGTGTTACACCTTTTAAATATATTCCTCCTAAAAATAAGAATATAATAAATGGAGAAAGTATTAGTGCCCCTAAATATCTTTTATTAAAACTCATTTAATACACACCTTCCTTATTATTTAAGGCCTCCAAAACGCCTAGATCTTTTTTGATAATCAATAATAGCTTTTCTCAAGTTTTCAGGTTTAAAATCCGGCCAACATATATCAGAATACCAAAACTCTGAATATGCACATTGCCACAATAAGAAATTGCTAATCCTAAGTTCTCCACTAGGTCTGATTATTAAATCTGGATCAGGCATAGATGCAGTATAAAGATATCTTTCAAAAATCTCCTCAGTTATAGTGCTGTCTTTAAGTTTATTAAGCTTTAAATCTTCTACTAGGGAATTTATAGCATGGATTATTTCATCTCTTCCACCATAATTTAGAGCTAAGTTTAAAACAACACCTTTATTATTCTTAGTCTTTTCATGAGCTAATATCAACTCATTTTTACATATTTCAGGAAGTCCATCTATATTTCCTATATAATTTATAACCACATCATTTTTATTTAATTCTTCAAACTCACTTTTTAAATACTCCACTAACAATTTCATAAGTGCATTTACTTCATCAACTGGCCTTTTCCAATTCTCTGTAGAAAATGCATATAAAGTTAAGTATTTCACTTTTAGTCTAGAGCATTCCTTAACTATATTTCTTATAGTTTCTACTCCAGCTTTATGTCCAAGAGTTCTAGGAAGTCCCTTCTTTTTAGCCCATCTTCCATTACCATCCATTATTATAGCTATATGTTCTGGTATATTGTCAATGTCTATATTTTCAACTACATCTACTGTTTTCTCTTTGAAGAACTTCACTCTTTTTCCTCCTAACTATGATGATCTATAAAATTTAATTTTCTATAAATATAAAACCTGCTTAAGCAGGTTTTATATTTATATAGACATAATTTCCTTTTCTTTAGCTAAAACTACATTTTCAACTTCTTTTATATAAGAATCAGTTTTCTTTTGGACATTATCTTCTGATTTTTTTATCTCATCTTCTGATAAGTCCCCATCCTTCTTAAGAGCTTTTATCTTTTCGTTAGCATCTCTTCTTATAGCTCTTATAGCAACCTTAGTTTCTTCTCCTGCCTTCTTAACACTTTTAACTAAATTTTTTCTAGTTTCTTCTGTTAATTCTGGAACTACTAATCTTATAACAGCACCATCATTTGCTGGATTAATTCCTAGGTCAGATTTTAGTATAGCCTTTTCTATGTCCTTTAATGTACTTTTTTCCCATGGCTGAATTAATAATATTCTTGGTTCTGGCGCTGATATATTAGCTACTTGGTTTATTGGGCACATACTTCCATAGTACTCAACTTCTATTCTGTCAAGCATTGTTGGATTGGCTCTTCCTGCCTTCATAGTTGCTAAATCAGATTTTAATACAGCTATGCTTTTTTTCATTTTTTCTTCAGCTTTAGAGATAATATCTTTTATCATCCTTAAACCCTCCATATAAAATTTTACTTACAAACTAAAGTGCCTATTTTTTCTCCTCTAATTGCTCTTTGAATGTTTCCTTCTTCATCAAGTCCAAATACAAGAATAGGAATATCATTATCCATGCATAGAGAAGTTGCTGTTGAATCCATAACTTGTAATCCTTGATCCAATACCTCTATATAACTTAGTCTATCATATTTTTTAGCATCTGGGAACTTTTTAGGATCTTTATTGTAAACTCCATCAACTTTTTTTGCTAAAAGTATGACATCTGCTTCTATTTCTGCTGCTCTTAATGCTGCAGTTGTATCAGTTGAGAAATAAGGATTTCCTGTTCCTGCAGCAAATATTACTACTCTTCCCTTTTCAAGGTGTCTCATAGCTTTTCTTCTTATAAAAGGCTCTGCCACTTCTTTCATCTCAATAGCTGTTTGAACTCTAGTAACAACCCCTAGTCCTTCAAGAGAATCTTGAAGAGCTAATGCATTAATGCATGTAGCTAACATTCCCATATAGTCAGCAGTGGTTCTATCCATGCCTTCACCACTTCTTCCTCTCCAAATGTTTCCGCCACCTACAACAGCACCTACTTCTACACCCATTTCTACAAGCTGCTTTATTTCTTTTGCAATTCTTTGAGCTACCTCAAAATCAATTCCAAATCCATTTTCGCCAGCTAAAGCTTCACCCGAAAGCTTAAGAATTACTCTTTTATATTTACAACCTTCCATAAAAAACCTCCAAAATTATTGACCTACGACTAAGTCATATTTTAAAAAAGAGAACACCTAGTGTTCTCTTTTTTACTTTTACCTAGCATCAACTAGATTGTATTTATAATAAACTCAAATTTTTAGGAACACCTAAAGAGCAAGATTGTATTTATTTTCCTTGTTGCATTTGCTTTGCAACTTCTTCAGCAAAGTTTTCTTCTTTCTTCTCGATTCCTTCACCTTTTTCGAATCTAACGAATCTTACTACTTCTACTGGTACGCCTAATTCCTTTGATTTCTCTGCAACAAGTTTAGAGATTGTTAAATCTGGATTTTTAACCCAAACTTGATCAACTAAGCATACTTCTTTATAGTACTTCTTGATTCTTCCTTCAACCATTTTATCAACTATTTTTTCTGGTTTTCCTTCATTTAAAGCTTGAACTCTGTAGATTTCTCTTTCTTTTTCTATAGCATCTTGATCTACAGAAGCTTCATTTAAGTATAATGGGTTAGCAGCTGCAACTTGCATTGCTAAATCTTTTGCAAGTACGTCTATAACTTCGCTATCCTTTTCACAAGATACTTGTGCAAGAACACCGATTCTTCCGCCTCCATGTATGTAACTTCCTATAGAACCATTTTCGCTAGTGAATTTTTCAAATCTTCTAACGTTCATGTTTTCACCAATTGTTGCTATTAAATTAGTTAAAACTTCAGAAACAGTCTTTGTTTCATCTGCTATGTATTTGCTTGCAACAAATTCTTCTACAGTCTTAGCATCTGTTGATGAAGCCATTTTTGCTAAGTTCTTAGCAAACTCTTGGAAATCTGCATTTATAGCAACGAAGTCTGTTTCACAGTTTACTTCAACTATACCAGCACTTCTCTTATCTTCAGAAATATAAGTTTCAACTAAACCTTCTGCTGCTATTCTTCCAGCTTTCTTAGCTGCTGCAGCTAATCCTTTTTCTCTTAAAAACTCAACAGCCTTTTCCATATCTCCATCAGTTTTAGTAAGAGCCTTTTTGCAGTCCATCATCCCTGCTCCAGTTCTCTCTCTTAATTCTTTAACAGCTTGTGCAGTTATCATGATTATTCCTCCCTTTTAATTAATTGAAAAGGTAAATGAAACAGTTAGCTTCATCTACCTTTCTATAAATTATTCAGCTAATTGCTCGCCTTGTCTTCCTTCTATTATAGCATCGCTCATCTTTGCAGTTATTAGCTTAACAGCTCTTATAGCATCATCATTTCCTGGTATTACATAATCAACTTCATCTGGGTCACAATTAGTATCTACTATAGCTACTACTGGTATTCCTAATATTTTAGCTTCTGTTACAGCATTCTTTTCTTTTCTTGGGTCAACTACGAACATAGCTCCAATGTTTGATGCATCTAAATTCTTTATTCCACCTAAGTTTTGCTCAAGTTTTTCTTTTTCATTCTTTAACTTGATAACTTCTTTCTTTGGAAGAACATCAAAAGTTCCATCTTGCTCCATAGCTTCTAATGATTCTAATCTAGCTATTCTAGTCTTTATAGTATTGAAGTTAGTAAGCATTCCACCTAACCATCTGTTGTTAACAAAATGCATGTTTGATCTTACTGCTTCTTCTGATATAGCTTCTTGAGCTTGCTTCTTAGTTCCAACAAAAAGGATATCCTTTCCTTCTTCTGAAACGCTCTTTACGAAATCATAAGCTTGCTCTACTTTCTTTACAGTCTTTTGAAGGTCTATAATATAGATACCATTTCTCTCTGTAAAAATGTAAGGAGCCATTTTAGGGTTCCATCTTCTTGTTTGATGTCCAAAATGAACACCAGCTTCTAATAATTGTTTCATTGATATAACTGACATTTTCATACCTCCTGGTTTTTTCCTCCATCATCTTCATATTTATAAAGAACCTTTCTTCAAGGCACCTTTTTTATAAATTGGATGATGTGTGTATTTTATCCTCATACAGTATATCACAACACTTTGATGCTAGCAATAATTATTTTTATTTAATGCACAAATTTATTTTTAAGTAAAGATTATTTTTAACTTATATGAAAAGAGCACTCATGAAACATGAGTACTCTTTAGAGTTTTATTTTATTTTCTTTAATTCTTCTATAAGTTTTTCGTTTAAAATCTTTATGTGTGTTCCCTTCATACCTAAAGATCTTGATTCTATTACTCCAGCACTTTCGAACTTTCTTAAAGCATTAACTATAACTGATCTTGTTATACCAACCTTGTCAGCTATCTTAGATGCTACTAATAATCCTTCACTTCCATCTAATTCATTAAATATATGTTCTACTGCTTCTAATTCTGAATATGATAAAGTTCCTATTGCAAGTTGAACTACAGCTTTCTTTCTTGCTTCTTCTTCTATTTCATCTTGTTTAGATCTTAAAATTTCTAACCCTACTATTGTAGCACTATATTCTGCTAGTACTAAATCTTCATCAGTAAACTTTGTTTCAAATCTAGCTAAAAGTAAAGTTCCAAGTCTTTCTCTGTTTCCTACTATAGGTACTAAAGTTGTTAACTTACCTTCATTTTCGCAAGATGCTTCATGATCAAATACACATACATCTTTATTGGTTAAATTAGCTACTGTATCATGAATGTTTAAAAGCTTTGAATTATACTCTTCTGGAAATCTTCCTTCAGATAGAACAGTATCTTTTACTACTTCACATTCAAATCCATTTGAAAAATTATGACCAAGAATCTTTCCTTTTCTACTTACTATATATACGTTACACATAAGCACATCGCTTAATAAAGTACAAATGTCATCAAATACCACAGGCTCAGTTCCCGATTTTTGTAAAATTTTATTTAGCATTCTTGTCTTGTTTAATAATGTGGACATACTTCTTCCTCCTTTTTATGCTTTAGCTACTTATCCTTTATTTATAGTTTATATAAAACTCAATTTTTCTGAATATTTTAAATTTATAAACTGTTTAGAATTGTGCCATTGCCATTTAATATATTATCATAATACACGTAGGAATTCAACCACATTTTTTATATTTTCGACATTCGCTTTATGAAATTGAATGTCATTTAACAGTTTGCTAAAATTTTTTATTATAATTTAACTATTCTTAATCATTATCTTTTTCAAGAGTTTCTTGGTTTTTGCATTCTTTGTTAGAACATTCTAAATAGTTTCCTTGACTCTTGCTATATTTTTTCACCATATAGCTTCCACATTTTTTGCATTTTTTTGTCGAAGGTTCTTGCCAGCTTACAAAATCACATTCTGGATAATTGGAGCATCCATAGAATTTATTACCCTTTTTACTTCTCTTTAGTAATATATCCCCTCCACATTTTGGACAAGGAGCTTCTATTTTTTCCACTATAGGTTTAGTGTTCTTACAATCAGGATATCCAGGACAAGCTAAAAATTCACCGAATCTTCCTTGTTTTATTACCATCATTCTTCCGCATTTGTCACAAGGAACATCACTTATCTTATCCTCTATAGTTATTTTAGCCATTTCTTTTTCTGCTAATTCAAGTTTTTCCTTTAGAGGTTTAAAAAATACATCTACGACTTCTCTCCAGCCTTCTTTTCCCTCTTCAATATAATCCAGCTTCATCTCCATATCTGCAGTAAATTCTAAGTCTACTATTTCATTAAAATATTGTTCCATTACGCTATTTACTATCTTACCAAGCTCAGTAGGTATTAGACTCTTCTTTTCTCTATCTACATATTTTCTACTAAGTATAGTAGTAATTGTTGGAACATAGGTACTAGGTCTCCCTATTCCTTTTTCCTCCATAGTTTTAACAAAACTAGCTTCTGTGAACCTTGCTGGCGGCTGAGTAAAATGCTGCTTTCCTGCAACATTTGATGATTCAAGAACTTCGCTTTCTTCTAATTCTGGAAGCTTAGTATTTTCCTCATCCTCATCTACAACATACTCATATACTTTCATAAAGCCATTAAATTTTATTGATGATCCGCTTGCTTTTAATTTATATTCTCCATTTAATATATCTACGCTATAAGCATTTAGCTGTGCTGAAGACATCTGACTTGCCATAAATCTATTCCATATTAGAGAATATAATTTGTACTGTTCTCCCTTTAGACTATCCTTAACCATTTCTGGAGTAATTTCTATATAGGTAGGTCTGATAGCTTCGTGGGCATCTTGTATATTCTTCTTTCCTTTATAATTTCTAAAGCTTTCTGGCGCGTATTTTTCACCAAATCTTTCTTTTATAAATTCAGCTGCTGCTTCTTGAGCTTCTTGAGATATTCTTACTGAATCCGTTCTCATATAAGTTATAAGGCCTAATGTTCCATGTCCTTTAACATCAATTCCTTCATAAAGCTGCTGTGCTATAGACATAGTTCTTTTAGTTTGAAAGTTTAATTTTCTGTAAGCATCTTGTTGCAGTGTGCTTGTAGTAAATGGTGGAAGCGGATTCTTAGTCTTTATATATTTTTTAACTTTATCTACTTTAAATTCGTTAGCTTTTAGTTCACCTATTATTTTGTTAGTTTCCTCTTCATTTGATATTTCTATCTTGGTTCCTTTTTTGTGAGACAATTTTACTATAAACTTTTGTTTATCCTTTTTTAGTTCACAATCAATAGTCCAATACTCTTTTGGAATAAATTTCTCTATCTCTTCTTCTCTATCACAAATGAGCTTAAGAGCTGCTGACTGTACTCTTCCTGCACTTAATCCCCATTTTATATTTTTCCAAAGAATTGGACTTATTTCATATCCAACAAGTCTGTCTAAGACACGCCTAGCCTGCTGGGCATCAACTAAGTTTTCATTTATAGTCCTTGGATTTTTTATAGAGCTTTTTATCGCATTTTTTGTTATCTCATTAAATTCAATTCTACATTTTTCTTTATTATCTATTTTTAATACATTTGCTAAATGCCAAGAAATAGCTTCACCTTCTCTATCAGGGTCAGTTGCAAGATAAATCTTATCACTTTTTTTTGCTAATCTTCTTAGTTTATCTAGAAGTTCTCCTTTTCCCCTGATTGTTATATATTTAGGATTATAATTATTTTCTATGTCAACGCCTAATTGGCTCTTAGGCAAATCTCTCACATGGCCCATGGAAGCTTCCACAACAAAATTTTTCCCTAAATATTTTCCAATAGTCTTAGCTTTAGCTGGTGATTCAACAATTACTAAATTATGTCCCATATTAAAACTCCGATATAAAATTCTATGTTTCAAATGTACATCGGAGATTTCACCCCCTACATCATATTTATTTATATTATTATCTATATATTTCGAACATAATAATTCCCACTTAGACAAAGAATGGAATTGTCAAGTTGCAACTCAAATAATAACTCATATAGCATAGTTATGTCAATATTGGCTAATCTTATTAACTCATCAATGCTTATTGGATTATCTGATATTATATTAAATATTTTATTTCTATTTTTGTCTCTTATGCTTTTTATATTCTTCTTTTTTTCTAATCCTAATTCTAAAGCAATATCCTCCATGGATACTATAGGAATAGCTCCCTCCTTGATTATTTTATTGCATCCTATACTATTTTTAGAAAAAAATGACCCAGGAAGAGCAAACACAGTTTTACCTTGACTCAAAGCTTCTTTAGCCGTTATTATTGTTCCACTTTTTTCTCCTCCCTCTACAGCTATGACACCACTACTTAAACCGCTTATTATCCTGTTTCTTATTGGAAAATTATAACTGAAAGGCTTTGTCCTCGGATGAAATTCCGATAAGATAACTCCTTTTTTCGCTATGTCCTGAAAAAGTCTATAATTGATTTTGGGATAAATCACGTCTATTCCACAACCAAAAACAGCAGTGGTCTTCAATCCATACTTTAGTGCATATTTATGACTTAAGCTGTCAATACCTATAGCTCCTCCGCTTATTATATTAATTTCGAAGTTTGACAAATAATTCATAAGTGCCTTTGTAAAATCTTCTCCATATGTAGTACAGTTTCGTGCACCTACTATAGCTATAGTTTTCATTTCATCTAAAATACTGATTTCTCCCTTATAAAACATCACTGGAGGCGCATTATTTATTTCGCATAATTTTCTAGGATAATTTTCACCTTTATATATTGATACACTTATGTCATTGTCATCCAAATATTTTTTAGTTTCTTTTATGTAATCATCATAATAGTATTCTTTAAGCTTTTCTAATCTTTTATTCTTTTCATTGCTATAAATATTATTCCATATTCCCTCTACAGTTTCGTATTGATTAATTAATTCCCATTTTGCCTGATTTGACATAGGACACAGAGCAAAGGTTAATTCCTCTTTATTCATAATAAGTCTCCCTCCTAAATCACTTCATTATTAATAAATTTTCTATACTGCATAGCTTCACATATATGCTCTTTTTTTATTTCTTTTTCCTCTTTAAGATCTGCTATAGTTCTTGATAACTTTATTAATTTGTCATAGGATCTAGTAGTTAAGCTATATTTATCATATATAATCTGAAGCATATCTCGTACGTCACTGCTTAAATAAATAAGTTCTAATATTTCAGCATGATTTAAATCACTATTATATCTCAAATTTAGTCCTTTATATCTTTCTGCTTGTATAAATCTAGCTATCTCCACTCTACTTTTTATAGCTTTAGAACTTTCATTATTTTCTTTTGATGAATTTAATTCATATGATTTTAAAGGTGGTACATAAGAAAAGATATCTATTCTATCTAAGATTGGTCCTGATAATTTGCTTAAATAATTCTTTCTTTCCTTATATGTACATGTGCACTGCTTATTTCTATCTGATGATAAATAATATCCACATTTGCACGGATTCATACTGGCCAGTAGTAGAAATTTTGATGGGTATTTTATATTTCCATTAGCCCTACTTAGAGTTATAAATTTATCTTCTAATGGCTGCCTTAATACTTCAAGAACATCTTTTTTAAACTCTAGTATTTCATCTAAATATAATACTCCGTTGTGAGCAAGTGTTATTTCTCCCATATTGAGATCCTTACCACCTCCAATTATTGCAGATGTAGTGGCTGTGTGGTGGGGATTTCTAAAAGGCCTGTCATATATAAGCTTATTGCTTTTCAAATGCCCTGATACACTATATATTTTTGTAGTTTCTAATGCCTCCTCATAAGTTAATGTGGGAAGTATACTGCACATCCTATTAGCAAGCATAGTTTTTCCTGTTCCTGGTTCTCCGAACAATACAGTATGATGATTTCCTGCTGCAGCTATTTCTAAAGCTCTCTTGTTACTTTCATGACCTGCTACCTCATTGAAGTCAAGGTCTCTTTCATAAGAATTTTCTATATTGGGATTATATTTACCATTAGGTTCAACTGCCATCATATCATTAAATATAAGCAAACTTATTACTTCTTTTAAATTGCTCAAAGGATACACCTTTATTCCTTTAAGTAATGTACACTCATTCAAATTCTCATAAGGTATTATGAAATCATCTATACCATTTTTTTGAGCTTCTATAATTATAGGTAAAATACCATTAACTGCTCTTATATCTCCATTTAATGCCAGTTCACCTAAAATCAAAAATTTTTCTAATCTTTCTACTGGTATTACGTCTTCTAAAGCTAATATAGATATTGCAATAGGCAAGTCTAATAAAGTACCTTCTTTTTTTATATTGCTAGGTGCTAAATTGATTATTATTTTCCCCAAAGGAAATTTATAGCCACTATTTATGATTGCGCTTCTAACTCTTTCTTTTGCTTCCTTAATAGATGCATCTGGAAGTCCAACTATATGTATTTACATCTACATAGTCAATATTTTTTTCAACAAAAATAAAAGTTAAAATATATTTAAATTTTTAATAGCATCATTTATTTTTATAGCTTTAACTAGTGGGTTATTTTCATCATTATTAAACATTTCTAGTATAGTATTTCTTACATTACTATACTCCCCTGATTCCCCCGCTAATTCCATACCAATCATTTGAATTAAATGAGCTTTTGTTATTGTTGTTACTTTACCATCTTTACTTATCTCAAATCTAACTAGATATTTTTCTATAAAATCTTTTCTACTTATTTCATTTGGTATTTCTCCGCCTATGTTTTGAATTATATATTCAGTTCTCGTATAAAAATCTAATATTGCTTCTAGATTCTTTTTAGGGATATTTATATTATCTATTTCTTTTTTTAATCTATTTATATCTTCTTCTATTTGTTCTTTTTTCTTATTAAATATATCTTTAGTTAATCCTTCATCTAAATATATATCTAATAATCTACTTAACTTATTATTCAGAATATCTATTTGTTTATTTTTTTCTTCTACATCTATATTTTTACTTAAAGTATTGACCTTTTCTTTTAAAATATTCTTCTTATTTTCTAGAATTTCTATTACACTTTCTTTAAAATTATCCGTAATTTCCTTTAATTGTCCATATTTACAGAAGAATTCTATTATATTATCTAATTTTTCTTTTCTTATATTAGGATTCTGACAAGAACCTTTTCCTCTTAGCTTTTTAGTAGCACATGTATAATAATCTATTTTCTTTCTTTCTCCATTTAAAAGTTTTCTATATTCAACATTCTTATTATAATATTTACCACAACTGCAACAATATATTTTACGTGCTAATTCTGTTCTAGATAGATATTTGCCTTTTTTTATATTATCACTGGTATTTTCTTTGATGATTTTCTGAACTTTATCAAAAGTTTCTATATCTATTATTTGGTCAACTCGGTCTGATTCTTGTACTATCCATTCCTCAACGGGTTTTAGTTTTCTACTTCTTCCGTTATCATGAGTTGTTTCCCATCTGTTACGTGCTACTCTACCCGTATAGTATGGATTTTGTAGGATTCTCATAACTACATTTTCTTTAAAATCAACTCCTGCACGTGTTTTAATATTATTTTCTCTAAGGTATTTACATATCCTTCTACTACCTTCACCTTGTAATCTAAGATTATATATTAACTTAACTATCTCTGCTTCTTCTTTAATGATTCTAAGAGTATTCTCTTCTTTATTAAATGTATAACCGTACAATTCTTTGCCAACTCTTATTTTACCCGCTTTTGCACTTTCTTTAGCACCAAATGCAACCTTCTTAGACTTGTCTATACTTTCTCTTGCATCCATCGAAAACATAAACTCTAATAGCATCATTTCTTCAGGAGATTCTGTACTTTTATTTAAATCTAGGAAAAAAATATATACACCATTCGCTCTTAATGCTTTAACTATTTTACTTACATCCGTATTCCTTGCAAACCTGCTAGTGTTTTTTACATATATATATTTAAATTTTGGCTTTCGTTTTGGATTAATGACATAGTCTGTGCTTATATATTTATTTCTTATTTCTCCACTATTGGCTCTATTTTCAACTTTATCTAGTCCCGCATCTTGTAACATTTTATTAAATTCCGTTCTATGTCTAAACTCCATTCCTGTTAAACCCTTATCCGCATAAATATTAGTAAGTTCAAAACCCTTTTCTTTATTTAATTCTCTATTAAAATAAATTTGCTGATTTTCGAAACTTTCTTCTTGTTCTTTTTTATCTGTACTAACTCTACAGTAAGCACATACTTTTATTAATTCTCTTTCCATTTTATTCTCCTCCGTACCAACTATCTATTTATTATACCATATCTGATATTGAAAAAAATTAGGGTAGCCGTATAAAAACAGTTACCCTTGTCTATAATTTTTATTGAGGTGTTTATTATGTATTTTAAAAAATCCAAACATGAATTTGCAAAAATCTCTACATTAATATATATGTCTATTTTGTTTATATTTTTATTAACAATTTTCACTGTCATCAATGTATAAATGCTAGATTAAACTAAAACTTTTTTCTTAAATTTTAACAGAAACGATGTTTTAAAAAGTCAAACTATCTATAAAACTTTTTTCTATAGGTTTTATTTCTAGCTTTTTTGCTTCTTCAATGGTTCGTTTTAAATCTTCTAAAATAATAGATGCATTTCCCACTGTAGCCAATGCATCTATTGCTTTATAACCACTATCTATTAAATCTTCTAAAATTATAGGTGTTCCATTTATAGCATCTCTATAATATATCATATTACAATTTATTATAGTTTTACCCATACCTTTATAGGAAACTTCTACTAATTTACCTATTAAGTTAGTAGAACAATATATCATATTATTTTCACCTATGTAATAAGCATTTAAATTAGACGTTATTTCATCAAGTTTGTAAACTCTTTTTAGATTTATTCCATCCTTAGATTTTAATTTAATTCCATAGTATTTATCAGGAATTTCAGTTAGTTGTACTGCTGAATTTATAGGACTTATGGTATGAGTTTCAGTTCTATCAACAACTATAGGGATTCCCTTTTCATTTTTATAAGCTTGTTCTATCCAACCTTTATCTTCATTTAAATAGGTTGATGTAGGATAATTACCATTTAATATATTTTCTTTTACTTCTTCAACAGTTTCAGGAATAAAAAACATTACATCTACTGCTTCAGCCTTGTCATAAGTGAAAGTAACTTTTCCTGTGTGTTCTATTTTTACACCAACATTAATATTATTCCCTGTTTCATCATAACAATGAACACCTACATTACTACTATATACATTTAAACTTTTTATAAATACATAAGTATTATCACTTCTTTTAGTCCAATCAGCACTTTTAATATTTAACAAAAAAGTCTTAACCATATAATCACCTCCTTATGCTGTTACATTAACATGTATAGTAATTTCTAACTTTATACTTTCTTGCTTTAAGATATATGCTAATTGCAATTCTTCTCCTACACCAGCTAGATTTTTATAATAAACCCCATTAGCATATAGTTGTCCACGAACATTAAATGTTCCATCTAAGATATTTTTATCTTTATAATAAACAACTTGATTGTGTGTTATAAAGATAGGATTATCTGTCGCAGAACTTATATTTTTAAAATTTAAATTTATTTGGAAATCCTTGCCTTTAAACTCATCAGGTAATTTAACACTTGTTTCAAACATGCTTCTTTCGTCAGTATAAGCCGTTATATCGGTATCATAGCTTAAATGATGATACTCTCTTTTACTTCCACCGAATTTATTGTAAAATCCATCTTTAGGACTTATTATAACCATAGAACCGTCAGGTTGTTTACTTTTAAATTCACCGTTGTTCATATTTATGGTTGTACTGCCATCTTTACTACTAAACAAATTACCAACTATCTTATCTGCAATAATTCCCTCGGCTGTAAAGGCACTTGTAAAATCCCAATCTCTACCGTCTGGGGTACGTTGTTGGCTTATTTGTATACCTGCACTTCCCCCAACCATACAACCATAAGAAAGACTATTAGGGTCTAAATCTTCCCATATAAATGCTCGTTGGTCTTGCAATTGTCCTATTTGTCTTTGTGCTTTAAGTTTGGTCTTAGCTGCATCTAAGAATCCCTTAACTTTTTCAGCTAATAGATTTCCATCTTTGTCTGAAATATTATCAAACTTACCATCTACATCATTTAAAATGTTATCTATTCTATTATTCATATTATTCCACTTATCATTTTCATTTTTGAAATAATCGTATGTAGCTTGTCCTAGTTTTAAACTGTTATAAGATTCTGTTACAACATTGTAATCATAACCGATACATCTTATATTCGTATCTACGCCTAGTTTACTATGTCTTGCTCTAACTATGTCACCTTGATGAATTTCTTCTAATATAGGTACATCTTTATATTCTAATGTTTTAGATAAGTCTACAAATTCTATGTTTAGTGCAACTAAAGGAACGTCTATATGTTCTTCTGTAAACATTAATTTAGCACGTCTTATTAATTCTGCTCTTGCTTCTTCTATTGTATTAAATCCTTCTTCATCATTTTCATCCTTAACTTTAATATCTTCGAATACAATTTCTTTTTCAAAAATATCATAATATTTATTTATATTCTCAGAATCTATCCAAGGAGTTTTACCCTCTAATCTTAATCCGTTAAACCCAATAGGTATAATTCTTGTTACGACACCACTCATGTCCACTTCTTCATGCAAGCCAGTTAGATTCTTAGCGTACTCTATAGTAACACCGTTGTCATGTCCAATGCTTTCATTAATATATATATCATAATTATTAAGGTAGATTTCTCCTCCCCAAACTCTAGTAAAAGAGTTGTCTATATCCCCATTTAATGCTTGTACAATATTCTTCTTATCGTATCTTGCCCTTCTTACTTTAGATATATTAGAATGTCCCTTATATTTAGTATTAGCTAAAATCTTATCTAGTGCTTGTTGACCGTTACAATCTCCTGTGTCAACTATCATTACATCTTCGTTTTTCATATCTTTTACATAAGTTTTTACAGAATCGAAGAAAATTGGATAAGCTGTCGCAATAATACTATCTAAATCTTTTTCTATTTTACTTATTCTAAATAATTGTTTTTCTTTAGACCATGGTGCTTTACATTTAATTACTGCCATTTCTTCAACATATGCACTTTTATATTCTGTAGAATCATCCACTAACGCTTCTAAAGTCAACACAGGAATAGAATTTATATCTTCACATGTTATTTTACATTCTTCCACAATACTATCTATTGTAATATCACCATTCCAATCGTAGTTTGTATTTCCTACATCATATATTTCTATCATTATAAAACCTCCTATTAAAAAAGGAGCAGAATAAATCTGCCCCTTAACATACTATTTCATCATCTTGAATATCTAATTCTTTTATATTTCCGTTCCATGTAATTATGTTTTCGCCATTTTTAAAATATAAATTTTCATAATCACCTTTCATTTTCGTGTTTCTAAATGTTCCATCGTTTTTATAACAAATCCTTCTTTTAGTATCTATTATGCAAGATTGCCCCACATCCACTACAACTTCTTTTTCGTTTACAGTTAATGTTATAAGTCCTTCACCTTTAATTTTAAAAAGCGGTGTTGAAGGTATAACATTAGTACTATTCCACGTATAGCTTTTCCCATTTATATGAGCCATGTCTAGACTTATACCTGTACTTATGTACTGAAATGGTTCGCATACAAAAGTTGCACCAAATTTAAATAGTCTTTTATTAATCTTATTTGCTCTCTCTAAATTTTCTATTTTAACATATTTAACTCTAAAATAAACACCTACATTTTCCTTAGTCCCTTGAGGTAACAATAACTTATTATCTTCTATATTAGTAAGCCAATTTCTTATAGTGTTTGAATTTTTAGCTATAATTTCATCACCATATATATAAAATTTAATATGTATTTCTACATCTTCATAAGTATTGTCATCTATAGTAAGATTACCATTTCTACCAATGACAGGAACCGACTTTATCTTTTTTTGTGCAAATGGAATGGAGATTTTTTCAGCAACAAATATATTTTTAAATTTAGAATCTATACCGTTAAATCTTATCGTAGAAAATTTAGTTTCATTAAATTTAAGCAATTGCTACACCCCTTCCTATCAAATTGTTTTGTTGTTCTTTATTTATTCCTTGCTTTATTTTACTTAATGTTTCTTTACTTAAGGCTTTTATCGCTTTCCCATTTATGTCTATTGTATTATCTACTAATACATATATAACTTGTTGTGATTGTTTAACTCTTTTATTAACAATTGCATCTATATTTCTATACATAGAATCTAATGGGACTATTGCTTCAGCATTTCTTCCCATTCCTTCAAATTTATCACCAACTCCAATATTGCCTAATATCGTAGGTTCATCTATAATACCACCCCTCCAATACCAATCTACAGCAACTTTGGGTATACTAGGAGGATTTAAGCTAAAACTACCAGTTATATTAAAGTGTGGTAACTTAAATTTGCTTTTAACCCACTCCCACGCACTTGAAATTTTCTCCATAACATAATCCCATTTATCTTTAAGACTTTGCATTGAATTTTTTATTTTTTGCATAGAGTTGTCTACCTTTTCTCTAAACCAATCGCATTTATTATAAGCCGTAACAAAAGCTGCTGCTAAAGCACCTATTATTATTACTACTTTAGCTATGGGATTTAAGCTCATAACAAAATTAAGTGCTACTTGTGCTAACTCCATCGCTTTAGTCGCTATTGTACTAGCTATTGTTGCCGCCTTATGTGCCGTCCAAACAATAACATTCTTTCCTATTTCTATAGTGCTTTTTATAAATTCTATAGTCATTTTCCCTAAACTTAAAGTCATATTCCCTATAGCTTTTGCTCCACCTACAACCCCATTAACAAGTGTTTTACCACACGTTAATGCAAATTTACCTACATGTTTAGCTCCATCTATAGCTTTGCTTCCTAAATCTCCAATTGTTGTAATTGCTTTTCCACCAATTTCTTTAAATTTAGTAAATCCATCTATAGTTGTACTTATGCCTTTGCTTAATTTACTTATTCCACTTAAGCCAATTGTAGTTCCTACAACAAGACCTCCTGCCCCAACTATAAACTTTTTCTGCGAGTCACTTAATCCATTAAATGCATCAGTAACTTTAGAGATTGCATCAAATCCCATAGCAGCAATTGGCAAGAGTATATCACCTAAACCCCTAACAGCATTTGTCCCTTTATTAAAAGCAACTTTCATTTTATTGCCTGTTGTGTCATTTACTATATCAAATGCAGTTGTAGTTGCTCCTGCTGATTTATTCATTTGCTCTAACATTCCATTAAAATCTTTCCCACCATTTTCAGCTAAAATTAAAGCAGCTTTTCCTGCTTCAGCACTTCCAAACATGTCTGCTAAAGACTTACCATTTTTCTTAGCTGCACCACTCATGGTGTTTAAAATATCTCCAAGTGTTTTACCTTCTTTTGTAAGTTGTTGAAATGTCTTTCCTGTAGCATTTTTTAAAGCTTTACTTGCTACTGTTCCACTTTTACTCATTTCATTTAGCATGGAACTCATGTACGTTGTAGTTTCAGCTGATTTTATACCGTTTGACGTCATTAACGCATAACCCGATGCAACTTGTTCTAACGATACTGAAGAAACGTCAGCTGTTTTAATTATCTTACCCATAGACTCAGATAATTCTCCAACTGTTACCTTACCTAGATTTTGAGTTGTTATTAAAATATCACTTACTTTTGTAGCATCTTCTGCTTTTAATTTATATCCATTTAAAATTGTGGTCAATAAGTCTAATGATTGTCCCGCTTCTGCAAATCCCGCTTTTGCTAATTTAGTTGAATCTGTAACAAAATTAACTGCATCACCAGTCTTTTGACCCGCACTAATAGCATCATAGACGTTATTAGCTATATCTTTAGCACTAATTCCAGTTTGATTCGATAAATCCATAATAGCTTTTTTCATATCGTCATAACTTACTTCTGTCTTATCTGCAATAGTAAATACTTTTGCCATAGAGTCCTCAAAATCCATCGCCATTTTACCACTTGCAACTCCTGCTCCTGCTATTCCAATAGCAAATGGTTTTAATTTACTTACAATATTATCTGTTTTTTTAGCAAATTCATCTAGTTTAACTGTGCTTAATGCTTTATTTACATCTTTAAGAGCTTTCTCATTTTCCATTAATGCAGTTTTCATATTATTAAGTTTAGTTTTATTAGTATCTAGTTTATTATTAGTTGTATCAAATTGTTTTTCATTCCCATTTAATTGTTTTTTAAGTCCGTCTAATTCTTTCTCTAAAGCTTTAGTTTCATCAGAATTCTTACCTGTAGTCTTTATAGATTCTTGTAATTTAGAATTAACTTTATCTATAGAGTCATGAAGTTCCATATTTTTACTTCTATTCTTAACTAAATCATCTGTTAATTTTTTTGTATAATTACTTTGCAGTTTAATCTGTTCATTTTGTAATTTAACTTTAGAAGTCAATTCTTGCTGTTTAATTTTTAATTTATCTTGTTCACTACCGTAAAGTTTAGCTTTAGTTGCACTAAGAGTAAACTCAGAGTTAACTTCTTTTAGTTGTGTAACCATTGCTTTCATTTGCTTTTGAAAATCACCAGTATTAGCTCCAACTTTAATATTTGCCATTAAAATTTCTCCTTTCTATTATTAATTTACATAGAAAAACAAGCTAAAAAAAATGGTTGATTAACTTGCTTTTCTACACAAATTAATCAACCTCAATATTTTCTTTATTGTCTTTATGTTCTTCATTATACTTTATATCAAAACTTATATATTCTACTAAGTCAGTTATATTCATATCTAGACATTCTTTTATAGAAGTCTTACAAGAAGTTACTGCATACTTAAATATGTAATTTAAAGATTCTAAATAATATGTATACCTATTTTCTTCTTCTATTTCTCTATCAAATTCATCTTCATTTTCTCTATCGTCTTCATCGAATATACTGCCTTTATACTCTACCTTTTCAACTTGTTCATTTTCTTTATTTCCTAGTTCATTAATATTTTTATTAATATCTTCTATATATAAAGCAATAGTATAATATATTTCATATATCTTACTTACTTCAATTTTATCTAAAGCTTTAACACTAATATTAAAGAAAATAGTAAGTATTTTATATATATAATCTATATATTCTATAGTAAGTATTCTATTTAATTTCTCATGTACTTTCAAATAGTCTTTATATCTTTTACAAGTTATATCATTCATATATATTTTTTTATTAGAGCAAGTAACAAATAAATCTATTGCTTGCTCTTTTGAAAAGCCTTTTGTGCTTTCTCAATCTTTTTGTTTAATTCTAATAGTTCATTTTCTTGTAACATCATGAAATTGTAAACTATCTCATAAACGGACAACTCATTATTTATATCGTCTTCTGTGAAATTATTATCGTATAATTTTACTAGAATTTTAATCATCAAATCCAAGTCGTCATCCTCATACATCTCTTTATTTTCTAGCTGCTTAAATGCTTCCATATAAATTTTATAATATTTTCTTGTCATTTTTACACTCTTATATTCTTTATTATTTATAGTTATTTTCATTTATTATCATCCTTTCTTTTCTTTTTTGAGAAGGGGAACATGTCCCCTGTTATTATATAGTAGCCGTTAATGGTTCTGGAACTGCAGTAAACCATTTTATAATTTGTGTAGATTGGTCTTTTTCTAGTAATGCTTTAGCTTTAGTGTTACCACCTGTTAAGGCACTTTCATCTATATCGACACCAATATTACCGTCTGGTCTTGCAAGTATTTCCCCTTTTAATTTTATAGTTTGCTTTTTAGATTTCTCTGCAATAGTTTCAAAATCTAATTCTTCGTCCCCATTAAAATTAACAAGGTAATACCAAAAAAAATGATATGTTCCATCTGAATTTTTACTTCTAAAGCCTACAGCTACATATTTGACTGGGTCATCTTCTCTTGTAATACTCATCCCTTCTACAACCTTATGTCCATAAATCAATTCTAATTTTTCAGGAGTTATGTTTACCCCTTCAATTTCAATTTCTCCATTCTGAAATTCCTTATCTCTAGAAATTAATTTATCATCTGCGTATTCGTCAGATATTTGATATTTTATTTTAGTCTTTCCACTTTTTGCGTTAAAAAGCATAACTGGTTTTTTAGCTGTATAAGTGTCTGTCAATGGATTATAATCTACCTCTGCTACATATACATCTTTAAATCCTTTTCTTTGTGCCATATTATTCATCTCTCCTTTTCTATTTTATATATTCGGTATAATTAACTCTTAAAGCTTTTCTATAAATTCTTGTATCAGCTTCATTTAATGTTGCTCCATCTTCAAATTCAAATTCATTTTCTTTAAGAATTTTATATACTTCTTTGCTTATTCTTTTTACTTCTTCATTGTCTTTACCCCAAACGTCGATTTGGTAATTATGTTCTACACTAGAATTTTCATCATCTGCATAATCTGTATCTCTCCAATTCATTTCGTTTATAGTTACTATAGTCTTGTTAGCATAACTATCGTTATACCACTCATCTATGTATGTATTGTAACCTTCTAAAATCTTATAAATAAAGTCTTCCAAATAGTTACACCTCCTCCAACTCTTTAAGTAATTTTTCAAACTCTTCTTTAAAAATATCATCATAATTATTACGTTGCTTTTTATATGTGTTAAAAAACATATGTCTAGCATCTATTTTAGAAGTACCCCATTCCAAAAATTTATTATAAAAATATGGACTTGTATCTCCTTTTTCCCAACCAATAATTGCGATATATTTACCATTCTGTTTTTTAATTTTGGATGGAATATTATCTGCTGAATGTTGCCCAGTTCGACTTCCTGCTCGTCCACTTTTATTAGGATTATCAGAACGTGGGTAATTTTTCTTACTTTCAACTTCTGCAAGTGGCAATATCTTCTTTAGTGCTTTTCTAGTTGCTACATTTATTTCTTCTTCACTTGCTACTTTTTCTACAGCCTTTATCAAGTCTTGAAGCCCTTCAAATTCCATAGTTATAGCCATTTTTATCGACTTCCTTTACACTTTAAATATACATATTTGTATGGCTCTTTAGAAAAATCAGCATAATACAAATTATAAGTAGAATTATTATAAGTAATCTTCCAATCACTGGTTCTTAACAATTCTTCTAATTTTCTGCTATATCTAATTTTAAATATTAACATGTTTTGCATATCTACATTTAAAGCACTATAAAGTTCATTTCCATATAAATTCAGAACTTCTGCATAACAATTATTAACTAAGATTTCTTTATCTTTACTTGGTTTACCATTTATTCTTTTTTCTATAGTGTGCCAAATTTCTATAATTCCACTTATATTTTTAGACATTTATATCACCACAACTATCTAAAACTTGGTTTATAGTAGCAACCATTTTATCTTGTTTTGTATTATTGCTTATTTCTGTACTGCGATTATCATATAAGTCTTCTATATATTTTAACTTTAGTATTTTTGCTAATTTCACAAGCTTGACATTATTTAAATAATTACTACCTACTGTTTTTTCTACATATATATCCACTATTTCTATAAGACTATTTATAAAAATATCGTCATAATCGTCATAAACATGTAAGTAATTTTTAACTTCATTTAATGTTGGTGTCATTGTTATACCTCCTTTTATATAAAATAAGGGGTAGGAGATATACCCCCTTACCCTTTAATATGTATACTACATTTGTTTAACGTTATATTGTGCTAACTTTTGGTCTTCTACTATCTTAGAGTCACATTCTACAAAACTTAAAACTCCTAGTTGATGTGCAGAAGCATACTTTTCTCTTAGAATTGCAGTATCTACTTTAGTAGTAAATTTAACGTATAAACCACTTACATCTCCATAGAACATTTTGTTTTCAGGCATTTGGTCGGATAAAAAAACTGGCTTGCCTAAGAGAGTATAACCAAATCCGTCAACCATATTCCCACACAAATATTGTCCGTCTGTACCCTTTAACTTTCTAATTTCCTTAAAATTAGTAGGGTTTATAATCCATTCACATCCACCTTGTAGGCTAGTAGGAATTAACGCTTGTGTATCTATTAATTCATCAGCCTTTATCTTTTTAGCTTCTGCAGATTCTACTTTATTTGTAGTTGCTAATACACCCTCCATTTTAGAAGAAGTGCCCACGATTAATTCTTTTTCTAAAAATTTTACTAAGCTCTTAGCTAAAGCTTGTATTATATAATTTAATACATCTACATCTGTGCCGTTTATTAAAGACTTGGAAATTACGCATTCGCAACTTGCTAAATGTGATTTTAGAACAACTGTAGTAAATGTTGCATCTGTCTTAGCAGAGTCTTCTCCCTCTGTCACATAAGCAAAAGTAGGTATTGTACTTTCTTTTATAAACTTCATGTCTGCTCCGTTTATAAATCTAGTTACTTTTGCAACTATCGGAGATAACTCCGTTGCTTTTTCTATTATCTTTGTAGAGATTTCCTCTGGAATTAATGCACCACTTCCACTCTTTAATATAGCGTTTGTTATTACACCATCTCTTATATAGTCTACAAATGCCTTTTCTTTTTCATTTAAAACTTTCTTATTCATATTTTCAACATCTCCCTTTTCTATTTTATTTTCTATTTCTTGTTTTTCTTCATTTTCTAAAGCCTTTTCAATTTCTATTTGCTTCTTTAAACCATCTATTACAGATAATTTATCGTAAGCTTCATTTGTCTTATTTTCTTTTTGTAAAGATTTCATCTCATTCTTTACACCTTCTAATTCTTGTAATAATTCTTCTACCTTTGTCATTATTAAAACACCATCCTTTTTATTAATTTTGTGTATAAAAAAAGAGCTATCTATTAAGCTCTAAGTACACTTCTAAATCTTTTATTTTATTTTCTACTTCTTGCAATTTCTCATTATCAATTACATTTTCTTTTTCAGGCTCTTCTTTTACTTGTAAACTGTCAGGAACATTCTTGTAATTCTTAAATATATCCTTGTCTATACAAGCTGCTATTTTCTTTTCAGATTCAATTAATTCTACATTAAAATATTCTTGTATCTCATTAGCACTAAGCCATGTTTCTTCGCTTAACATATTTCTTATTTGCTCTTCTGTTACTTCATCTTTAGCTTTAGCAAGATACATTTTTATCATAGAGTTTTCTATTTTATCTAGTACTTCAATTTCTTTTTTCATCTCACTAGCATTACCCCAAACCATTGACATAGGCTTGTGTAACATTAAAACAGATTGAGAATAAATATAAATGCTATCTGCAACCATAGGTAACCAACTAGCACAAGAAGCACCTAAACCATCTATATAACAATTTATAGTTATATTTTTCTTCTTTTTACATCTGTCTAACATAGCGATAATACTGTCTGTAACGAATACTTCACCTCCTGGGGAATTTACATAGATATTTAGTGTTTCATTATCTTTAATTTCATCTAAAGCATTTTTAAAATCACTAAAATTAACATCTGTTTCGTCCCATTTGTCGCTAACTATTGCACCGTACAAGTATAGTTCTTTAGTTTCATTTTCATTATAAAAATTATAGAATTTATTCATTTATTCACCTCCTTTCACAGATTTATTCAATTGATATTCGTCAACTTTTTCTATGTTAACATGATTTAAATCTACTCGGCACTTATCTCCACCTACTACAGGGTTAAGATTTTCTAAAGCCCTACATTCGTTAACACACATTATTCCACTTTCTAGCATACTTTTATAATAGTCTGCCCTTGCCTTATCGTCGGCTCTCAACGCTGAAGCTTGATTAAATTTCCAGTACATCGTTTCTCTTTGAGTACTTGTTAATAGTTTATAATTCATCTCTTGCTCCATCTTTTTTAAAAATGGCATTAAAGATTGTATAAAACTATTATTCATTTGTTGCATATTACTATTCGTAGCTTGTTCACTTGCACCTACTAAAGCTGGGTTAACAGCATAAATACTACATATCTCTTCTTTTGTAAGCTTCATATTGTCTATAAATTGAGTATCTGCAATACTTTGGGTAGAAATTGGTTTATAAACTAATCCATTATCTAATATTCCTATACCACTTTGACCGTTTGAAAGTACGGACATTACAGTATCTTTAAGTATAAATTTAGCTTCTTTAGAAAGTTTAGTAGGCGTTTCTAAGAATCCTTTGATTCCACCACCATTTTTATAGAAATCTTTTACCATTTTCTCGCCTTGTAGTTGTGAATTTAATTTATTTCTTATGGCGTGAATCCTGCTAATACCATTAACACCATCTAAATTCAAATCTCTAAAGTGTAATACTCTGTTATAGTCTAGTGTCATTGGTTTATCGTCTACTGTAGTCAATACTACATACTTATTGCCTATCTTATGTAAACTAGTGCTTTGTGGAAGTATAATTAATTCACTAGGAATTCCTTTTTTAGTTTCAATCAAAGCAAATGCTTGTCCCTCAATTAGCATTAGAGCAACCATCGCCTGTATAAATTCAGCTGAACTATAATATTTGTAAGGTCTATTACTAACCATATATGATAAAGAATTGTGTATTTTATGTATTCCATTTTCTTTATATTCAAACAAGTCTATTCCCATCTTACTTATAGTAGAAGAAATAAGATTTATACAACTATAAACGATACTACTATTCTTTAAAACATTATTTTTAGTTATCTCATCTATGTTATAAGTTCCTTTTAATTCTTGTGCTAATTGTTCTAAACTTATTCTTGTAGTTTCATTTAGAATTTTTCCTATCATCGGCTTTCCTCCTTTCATTGTTTTTTATTTTCTTCTTTCTATTTTCAGCTTTTGTATGTTCTTTTGTATCTTTTATATTTATATAATTAATCTTTAACTCTAAATTCATAAGGTCTATTTTCTCTTCTAAAGTTAATTTATAATATATAGATTTTTTTCTTTTGTACTCTTTTACTAATCTATAATAATTATTCATCTATCTTTTCACCTTGCTTTTATAAAATGTTACATATAAAGCAATAATAAATATTATTATACTTAATGTTATAAGTCCAACTTTTATACTTATAAATAAAAACATAGTCAAATTGAAAATAAAAAAAGACATTAAAAATAATATCTCTTCTAAATACTCACATATGTATTTTTTAATTTTATTCAAATCATATCTTCCTTTCTTACACTATAAAATCGTCACTTAATATTTCCGCATTTAAATCATATGGCTCTACTAATAATTGAGTAAATGCAAATATTAATACTGCAACCATATCTATTCTTTGCTTATTTTTATTCTCTTTGGATAACATTTCATCATCCGATTTGCCCTTAACAGTTACAGCATTAGTCATATTCCAATCAAGCAATTTATTTTTCTCATAAAAGACTTCGCTATCATATACTTTTTTTCTAAATTCTTTAGTGGCGGGACTTAAATTTGCAAAAGTTTGTTTTAATAAAATAACATCATAATCTTCTGCTAATCTTTCCATCATTTCTTTAGCGTTCATGGGGTCACTTACAATATATTTAATAGTACAATTATATTTAGATTCTATACCCCTTATATACTCTTCTACTTTACTGTAATTAACCGTCATTCCCTCGTGTATATCACAATATCCTTTACGTTGCATTGCTTTATAGTCTATATCTTCTCTTCTATTTTTATTATCTATAGAAGGTTTAAACCCATGTGACTTACAATATATATTATTTCCTTCTCTAAACATAATAGATACTGCTGTTAAGTCTGTTGTGACAGATAAATCTACACCTACCACTACTTCTCTTCCGCTAAAATCAATACTATCTACTCTACATTTCTTCCAAAATTCCATGTTTATATATTTATTTTCCTCATTACTTTCAAGCATTACATTCATGCTTTTGGTTAAATATTCTTCCTGTTCGTTTTCTATTATTTTAGCTTTTTCTCTATCCTCACGAATTGTATTGTAATTTTCTTCGATTCGAAGTGGATTAGCTTGTAATATTCCTATATCATCCCACAAATGTTCCTTCTCTGCATAATAAACTAAAGCTAATTGTCTATCATTATTAATATCACCATTCAAAACACTTCTAATATAACTTAATTCATCAATTATTATAGAATTGCTTTCTGCATAAGCTGTTGTAGTTCTAAAAACAAGTGGATTTAATACATTTTTTTGACCACTTTTCATAGCGTTAAAATTTGATTTATCTGAAAAAATAGCGTGTTCATCACTCACAAAAGCACTAGGACGAATACTGTTATTCTTATTTGCTTCTGCTACCCTTGGTTGAAAAAACGAATGTGTTAATTTACATTCTATCTTACCAGTGAATGTTTTACTTATTTTAAAATGGTCTAATATTAATGGACTTGCTTCTAATATTTGCACTATACTTTTTCTAATCTCACTTGCTAATTCCTTACTTAAACATATTGAATAAAACTCACTATATTTTTGTTCTGTTAACATTAATAATATAAAAATAACAGCCACTAAAGCTGTCTTTGCATTCTTACGAGCTATATATAGTGTTATATCATTAAATTTAAATTTGTATGGTTTGTCTTTATATCTCCAACCAAAAAGATTACAAATCAAAAAAGCTTGAAAGTTAGATAAACTATCTAATACTCTTTTGCCTGCTACAAACCCAGTGGCAAAATTCAATAATTTCAATAAATTATTTATCTTGCTAACTTGCTTTTCATCAAAATAAAAATCTTTATCTTGTTGGTTAATTAAATCATCTTTTATAATTTCGCATTGTTTCTTTACTTCCCACGTAGTGATTTCTTTATTATTTAACACATCATCTACATATTTAAAAGACTTATCTAATAATATATTGTTACTCAATTTCATCACCTCTTAAGACTTTAAGAAGTGTATCGTTTTCCATATTCTTAGTTTGTATATTTAAATTACCCAATTTAGCTCTGCTCTGTGGAGATAGTGACAATTCATTTGTACACCTAAATAAATCTTTTGTATATTTATCTTTACTAGCCATTAAATTTTTATCATACAAATTTTTTATGTCTTTATTAATCTCAGTTTCTATTGCTTGTAATCTATCTATAGCAATAGCACAAGTTGATAATATGTATATGTCTAAATTACTAAGTATTTCTGCAGCTTCTAATTCTTGCACTATATATTTAAAAATCTTCTTTTGGTCTTTACTTAAATAAGTCGGAGGTTTAATCTTATTAGACAAACCTTTTAATTTTTCTTCTTGTTCTAATCTTGATTTTATTTCTTTTTCGTTTTGATGTCCTACTGTTGTTTTTATACTTTTACATGGTCTTGCCATAATTAAGACCTCCCTTCTAATTAATAATAATTATCATGTAAACTTTCATTCTTGGATATTTTTTTAAGTGTGAGGGTAATACGGACAATTTTCCTTACCACGTCTAGGATTTTCAGGCGGGGTATTGTTCAATTAAACATTTTTATATTACTATATATAAACTTTTAGTATAGTATAACTAAACTTTGTAGGTATTATTAAACCATTCTAAAGCTTTTAATAACTCTTCCTGCATCTCTATCTTATCCTTATCACTTCTTCTATACTTAGCTTCAACTAACATGTGGTTAGCATGGCTAAGACCAATTATATTATCTACATCTAGTCTTTTATTCCAGTTATCTTTTATAGAAATAATGTGATGATAGTCTTCAGCCACCACCACATTCCCCTTATATAGCTCTAATATATCTAAGCAATATTGATTAGCACTTATATAATCTCTTAGCTTAATCCATGTCTTGCTATTATAAAAACTCTGTCTATCTCTCTCGTCTTTATCTTTTAATCTATTAGACTTATATTCTTTATATTTTTCTTTATCTGTGTTACTATGTTTGTCACAATACTTCTGTGTATATTTAACCAATTGGTTACAACCAACATAGCTACATAATTTTAATATTGCCATCAAATATTATCCCACCTTGAGCATACATTTACTGTCTATCAAATTCATTTCTTTCAAATATTTTATCTAAATATTCTACAGAATAAGCGTTCGCTCTTCCATTTTTAATTCTAAAATGTATTATAAAATTATGACCTTTAGAACGTTCTCCCCACCTTTTTATAGCTGTTTTATAAGAATATCCTCTACCTATCATATCTTTAACAAAATCATCATATGTCCAAATTTCTATATTATTCATTATTCATTCTCCTTTTCTATTTTTAATAATTGATATTCTAACCCATCTTTAACTATATGTATTGTATTTAAATCTCCTGTAAAATGATATATGTGATTACCTAGTAAATGATATCTCTTATCTTCATTTAGAATTACATAATATTTCTTATCACTCTCACCGCATAACTTTAATGCTACTTCTTTGCATTTACATCCTAGAATATCAACACCTTTCTTATTAATCATTTTGATTCCCCCTTATTTTTTTATAAATATTAAATATATACTAATCTTTTATAATCGTTTTTAATTTTATCTATATACCAGTTATATAATTCCTTTTCAGTTTTGTACTTAATTTCTGCTTTATGATATTCTATAAGTTCTTCTAAAGTTATATTATCTTTATCTTTTAATCTTAAAAGAATATGAATATAATTTTTACATGCTTCCATTAATTTTTCTTTTATCTCATAACCACATATATTAATCTTTAATACTACTAAAGCCATTTAAATGATTGCTTATCCTATTATCTATATCTATCGTACTGCCCACATAAATTACTACATTATTATGATTGCAAATTAAATATATGTAATTACCTAGTTTTTCTTCTCTTCTCTTTTTAAATAGCTCTTGCATATGTTCTTTATTTTCTCTATAGTAATTCTTATAATATTCTTTTATATCTATATCCATGTTTACCTACTCTCCTTCTATCTTATTAACTAAAACAATATCGTTAATTTCCATATGATTCTTTTTAATAAGTTCTGCTATTTCTTCCAGCAAGTCCTCATTGTCACCTACATACAATCTCATTCTCTTACCATTCGCTTTTACTACATATTCCATTTACTCTTCTTCTCCTTCAAATTCAATATTATTTTCTTTCAATAGTTTTTCTAATTCTTTTATTCTATCTGCATATTTTCCTTCAGCTTTCCAATAAAGTTCGCTTGTTTCTTCATTATCTTCCTGTAATCTCTCTACTAAATTTCTAAGATATTTGACTTGAAACTCATAGTCTACTAATTTTTTAGTAGTTTCCTTATCTATAGCAGCATAATCAAAACACTTATTTAGAAACGTATCTTTACAGTATTTAAAAAATAAGTTATACCAATTACTTTCCCTATTAGTTTTACGAACTTGCTTATTTATATTTAGTATACATTTTTCTATTATTTGGTCGCACTCTATAATAATTTTCTTATATGTACTAATCTCTTCATAACTATTTAAATTAACATACATTCTTTTTAATAGTTCTAACATATTATCTTCCATTCTTGTCTTGTTTACCTCCATATAAAAAAGACACTCTAGTGAGTGCCTTAAATTAATCTTTAATAAAATAATAGTATCCATCTTTTAATTTAACTTTACCTATATCAATTAAATGATTCAAATTATCATCAAGTTGCCAAGTTAAATTAATCCATTCTGTCTTAGGGAATTTCCTATCTATTTCTTCTTTTGTGACTTTTTTATTATGCTTAATAAAATATAGTAAATCAGGGTCATAATCCTCAGTAATTTCAAACATAAACTAATCCACCTCTCTATAATTTATTATCATGATTATATTCTACATACTAGATAAATTTCCTTTAATTTCATCTAACACTTCATATAGAATATGTGTTGCATCTTTACATTCATCCCAATTATATTTAGCACTATTCTTCTCTTTATAAAGATTAATTAATTCAACATTTATTTTTCTTATTTTATTTTCATCATTATCATTTTTTGCATTGCTTAATTGCTTTAATTTTCTATCTAACTTGCCTTTGTAAGATTTTATAGTCTTTTTATCTTTGTCATGTTGCCTATATAAATTATCTATTAAAAATCTTAACGCTTCTTCTTCGTTAGTTGCTTCAGATATCTCGCATTTACACGAAAATAAATCACATACATCTCTTACATATACTGTTAGATTTAATTGTCTTTTGTTTTGTTCTAAACATGCAGCATAGTCGTACTCAAAATACCTATCGTCTAATAATTTGTTAATTTTCTTTTCTAGTTCTTTAATATTTATCATAATTTTTCTCTCCTTTTTGCTTTTCAAGGTAAAGCTTAACCGTTATTTTTTTAGTGCATTTAAATACACATATAAATCTTACAGATATAAGACTTGTATCTGTATTTAAATAAAATAGATGTACTAGAAAAAACTAATACATCTTTATTTAAAAAATCATTACAACAATTTATAATTTCCTCAACGTCTTCTTTTAAAAAATCACTAATTAAATTTTCTAATTCTTTTATAAAATTACTTCCTTTCATATATTTTTTAATTAGAAAAAGGGAAAGCTTAGCAGAAACTCTCCCTTCCCTTGGTGATGATTTTCCTACTAAATAGGTTTTAAAATAGGAAATGGAAAGAAGCTTTTTAGTGCGAACAGATTAACTTCTTAGAACTGTTTTTAATGTCAACATAGCTTTCACTATGCAGGTAGTATTGTCTACCTTATACCTTGTAATGGACTGGCATCAGTATATTTTCATTTTGCACAGGAGGTGGTAGGGTTCTAACCTACATAAAATATACAAAATTTGCAATAAGATTATTACATGCATTAACTTTAGCTGTCATGTTAATAGATTTAACAAAAAATTATCTCTCTATATATAAATGCTTTAAGCATCTATAATCAAATAAAAATGAGCAAGTTACAAAATATAACCTACTCTTCTAAAAGATAAAATGAAAAAGAATTAATTATTTATTTTTTTCTCTTTCACTGCTAGGGACATGGAATGTCCCTTATATTATTTACTCTCTAATTTATCTAGTCTTTTATCTATATCATTTAGATTCTTAGACATATTTTCTATATTAATAGATATTTCTGCAATCTTATCTATTGTACGATTTAAGAGATTATTACTTCTCTCTATTATTATTTCTAATTTTATCTCTTGTCTTCTTGCATCTATTTTTATATAAAATAGTAAAACTGTAAAATATATTAGTTGTATTATGCTTGTTATCAAAAACCGATTCATTTTATCACCTTCTTTCTATGTATGTTTTGTTACTATGCCGCAGCATAGTGAGTTAAAAAGATACTTTCACTACTATCATTTGTTAATACTAATTAATATCAAAAATACATTAAAACTGACAGAAAGATACTTTCTTTCGTATTTATTTAAACTAAAAAAGGAACCTCAATTAAGAGATTCCTTTTTAATCGTTATGTTATTTGGTTCTAAATGTATCTATTTCCGCTTCTACTTTATCAGGATATACTCCAGATGGTGCATATTTTGATAAGGTTTGTTGTGCATTTGGTTTAATTATACTATTATCATTTGTCCAATCACTACCAATGATTTTCCCATCTTTATCTTTATAATATATATTAACTTTGGTGTATACTATATCCTTACTTCCTGTATTTTTAACTGTTATATTCACTTTATTAATATATTTTTTATCAATTTGATGAGTAAAAGATTTTTCTTCTGTGGATATCCTTGATATCGTCAACGCATTTACCCTATCCTTAAGGTCATTATACTTTTTAGAAAACTCTTCAACACTTGAACTTCCTGATATCTCACATAAATCTATTATATTTAATAATACTTTTTTAAGTGTTTTTTCTTCTTCATCATTATCATTAAAAAATTGATTTGTTCTTTTCTTAGCTTTATCATAATCTTTAGTTGATATTAATTCTTTTATTTTTTTACCTTTAGTTTCATCGCTCATACCTATACCAAATTGATTATACGCAATTGCCCATCCAGTTAAACATATAATAATTATAATTCCTATACAAATTATGCTCTTTTGCTTTTTGTTCATATTTTTAATATTAAATTTTTTTTCTTTAGTATTAGTTTTTTTATTTTCTTCACTCAATATTAACATCCCCTTTCCATATATTAACTTCTACAAAAGAAAGGTAAATCCTCCTAAATTATATCTTTTAATGCAAAATACGAACTACGATTACTGAAATACTTATGAGCATCCCATTTAGTATTAATATTCTTTTTACAACTATATTTCTGTTTTTCTGTAGCTTCTTCATACTTCCACATAGCACTCTTAGAAATAAAACTACATCCCTTCATAATTGCCTTAGTATCCAAATCTTCAATAAGCTCCTGTAAATTATCACTCTCATCTATCTCAGATAAAACATAATCATATCCAAAATCAGCTTGTCTATATTTATAAGCTTTGAATACTTCACCTTTCTTAAACACATAATAACTTACTTTACTATTTAAACTTAATATAGCAACAGTAGAATTATTTATCATATTGAAATACCAATCTAAATTGCTACACTCTGTAACATTAAATATATTTTTATTAAATAAACTTATTTCTTCTAATTTTATTTTTTCTTGTTCTTCTTCTATTCTACGTTGCTCTTCTAAATATTTCTCATGTTCTTCTTTCTCATATTGTTTTCTTTCCTTAGCTTCTTCCAAAGTTTCTCCATCTTTAGTATCAAATATATTTTTAGAATTAAGTAAATTATGTCTTGCTACATTGTCAACTATATCTAATATAAGACAATCATCTTTACCTTCAGCTATTCTTAATCCCCTACCAATACATTGTGTATATAAAATTTTAGATTTAGTAGGTCTAGCCATTATAATACAATCTAGGTCTTCCATATCAAATCCAGTAGTCAGAATGGCAACATTAACAAGCACTTTAAATTTACCATTTTTAAAATCATTTAATGTTTTCTCTCTTTCTACAGCATCGCATGTACTATCTACACTTTTAGCACTTATACCATTTATGTTAAAGGCTGTCGCTAAGTTATCCGCATGTTCAATACTCGTTGCAAATACAATACAATGTTTTCTATCAATTGCATAATCTAAATATGTTTTAATTACTAAAGAATTTCTTTCTACAGTGTCTACTGCATTAGCTAATTGAGATTGAACAAATTCACCCCCAACCGTCTTTACTTCACTTAAATCTGTGTTACTGTTGATTCTATAGCACCTAGGTTGACATAAATATTTTTCTTCTATTAAAGATAAAGTATCTTTTTCATATATAAAACCATCAAACACTGTTTTTAATTCCTGATTCCAAGGGGTGGCAGTAAAGCCAATAATCTTGTTATTAATACCAAATATATTAGCTATTTTCTTAACTTGTCTAACAGCTCTATGCACCTCATCCATCATTACTATTTCAAAGTCACCATAAGCTTTTATATCTTCTATACGATGACTCTTGGGATGAGTTAAACTTTGCCTAGTTGCTATTATTATTCTCTTATCTACATCATTTAAAGTACCTTGTACACATCCTATTTCAGATTCTATATCATTTCCACATACTATTTTTATCTTATCTATAGTTTGTTTTCTTAATTCGCTTTGGTCTACTACTATTAATACTCTTCCTTTGACTTCTTTTATTATACTAGCCATAATTATAGTTTTACCTGCTCCTGTAGCTAAGAAAGCAATCTTGCGACCTTTATCCATTTCTTTAATTTTATTTAAACATTCTTCTTGATATTTTCTTAATTTCATTATCTTCACAATCCTTTTCATTAATTTTTTACATAAAAAAAGAACACCTTTTAAGATGCTCTGTATTGTATTCTCTATTTTTAGGGGTAAATCTTATATATAATATATATATGAAAAATACCCCCAAAATCATTTTATTTACTATAGTACCCCTTTTTAGGAGAATATAAAGTTGCTATAATATCTTTAACAGCTTCATTTTTCTGCAATGTTTTAAATTGTTCATTATCAATATTGCATATCTCTTTAATTTTACCAGCTTTAATTTCTTCACCATTCCAAGTATCAAACCATTTCATAAATTCATCATATCCCTTGGCTCTATTTTTCCTATTATCACTTTTTTTTCTTTTAAATTCTTTTAGTTTATCTTTTCTATATGACAAGTTACATTTAGGGAACATTTGTTGAATCATTTGATAAATTATATATTTATTTTGAAATAGTATAACTTTAATTTCTCCATCATAAGAATATTCTCTTAATCTTGTTCTATGTATTTCTTGATAAAATTTAGCTACTATATCCTGCATTTTAAAATTATTTAAAGATGTAATTCCAAAAGAATAATCATTATTAAAGCTTTTATATGTACCGCTAGAACATTCTAATAAGCTTCTATCTTTTACTTCTAGTTTTTCACTAAAATAGATAGCTTTATTTAAATCTAAACAACTTTTTAGCCAAAGATTCCAGTCAATACAAGTACATAAAAATTGTATTGCGTACTCATAATCGGGCATAGTGTCCCAGCCAACTTGAAACATTCTAGTACACTTACTCATTTTATTGCTACCTTTAGTTGCTCCAAAATAGAAGCACCTTCCATCATCATTTTTTACAACTGTTTTCTTTAAAGTATCATTTAATAAATTTGAAAGTTGTAAAGCTTGCTCTTGAGGACACACAACATAATTAATATATAAACCTTCCTTTAATCTATTATTTATAAATTTAGCTACTGCTTTTATTAAATATTTTTTATTTGTAAATTCTGTTTTAGTTAATTTATGAGCAGTAAATATAAATAAATTTAAATTTTCATATGTTCTAGTATTTTCTATATCTAAATATTTAGCTTGTCCCGTTCTTATAAGTGATATGTATTGTGGGTCAATTAAAGATGAACCATCAAATATTATAGTCTTAAAATCATTGCAATATTGTTGTTGTAAATTTTTATTACCAATTCTAGCTATAAATTCAGTATTCTTTTCACATACATATAAACCACCTTGAGTTAAAATATCATGTATATGGTCAAGTTCTCTTTTATATTCATATTTAACATGTTTATTCCATAGTTTCATAAAGTTATAATTATCCTTACATACACCAATATTGCTATTATTAGATATAATAAATCTCTTATATTTACCTCTTAAACTTGACATATTATTCAAAATCAAATCTGTAATTTCTCTCCAATATTTTAATAACATTGTTTTATCCGTCAAATCTTCATATTTTAAATTACTTATATAACTATCTATATCATTTAATAGTTTTCTATCTATTTTTGTTGTATCTAATATTGCGGGTCGTTCATCTATTAACAATAAATTTCTTTTACCATCCTTATATTCCTTATATCTATTTATAGATTCACCACAATCTTTTAATCTTGCATTAGTTACTAATAATATAGGATATTCCGATTGTTCATAAGTTTGTTTTTTTACTTTACATTGATTAGTACATTTTTTACACATACCAATTTCTAGTTTTTTACTAAAAGTACAGATTTCCTCATTCCATCCTTCAAGTAAATATGTATATTTTTTACCCAATTCTTTTTGAATTTCTTTTAAATCTTCTAATCTATCAGCTGTTATTATTACGCCATTAGAATTAATATTATTTTCATATTGATATATCATAGCTTTAAGTATTTCAGTTTTAATTGTACTTTTTCCGAATCCGGGTGGTGCGGGTATAATAGTTATAATATTTTCTTTTAACTCGTTGAATATTATAGAAGCAGTTTCTTTCGCAAAATGTATTTGTTCTTCTGTAGCTTCTATATTTCTTTTCTTAAATGTCTTTATAAAATTATCAACTACAATATTTATATCTATATTTGAAGTGCCTTGATTAATTAATTCATCAGCACTATAGACTTCTTTTTTTACTATTAAATTATCATTTATAAAATTATCTCCATCTAAATATTTATTTTTTAAAACATCTTCTTTCACAATAAATTTAGTATTATAATCTATATCTATTAATTTTATTTCTCTCAAATACTATCTCCATCCTTTCTACTCTAATTTTCTTTATTAAAATAATCATTGTATTTTCTTCTAGTGTCATATGTAATTTTTAATACTTCTCTAAAACTATTGTCATCAACAAAACTATAAACTTTTTTCCTTTCATTAAATCTATCATCAAATATCATATATCTTCTTCCTAGCAAATAGCTAATAGCATCTGCCATGTATTTATTATCTAAAACATAATATTTTTGCTTTTCCATAATTTAATAATCTCCTTTTATTTTTATAATTGAAAGAATTATTATTTCACTTCTTTCACTGCTAGGGGGTAGGATACCCCCATATTACAATTGAATTATGTTTTATAATGGTATACAGGGGTATATGGTAGTATTAAGACAATAAAAACTATATAAATTTATAAAATCATAGTGGTATGTACCACTATATACTGGTACATGATGGTACACTTGTCCTATTTTGTCCAACTGTTAGTTCGAACACATTTTCTAAACTGGATAACGAAAGGTTATTGAGTTTATTAAAATTGATGTCTTGGTTTCTACATAATGCAGACACCAATCCGAATTCTAAAATTAAGAAGTCAAAGATATTGACATCCGAAAAGTCAATAAGTTATCCTACAACGTCCCCCTTTTTGGTGTCCACAATTTTGTGGATAACTTTCCTAAATATCAACCATGGACTGATATGACCGAGCTGAACTAAACTTTTATAAGAAGTTCTGTTATTTTTACAAATTTCCCTTGAGTATACTTGCTCTTCTTGTGGCATTTTTGCCCATATTTTATATCCTACTGTAGCTTTCATTTGATTACTTTCTATTAAATCTTGTAGTTCAGGAATAAGATTAGTTAGTTTTTTATAATCTTGAAGTTGTTGTTGTGATATTTTTAAATCACTTGCTAAATTCTTTTGTGTTGGCAGATTAAGATTATCTTTATCTGCCAATTTATATTGATTACCTCTGTCACCACCATTCTGAACTCCTTTAATTCTCTCTAATTCTTGTATACATCTAGCCATCTTCATAGGATTTATATGATAGTATCAATATAATTCTATGAAAGTACTAAGATAATTCTAATATAGTACTATGAAGTTCCTATAATAGTTCTAACATACTTCTAAGATAGTACTGAGATAGTTCTAAGAAAACACTATAAAGTCCCTATATTGTTCCTTTACTATCTCTATACTATCCCTATAAAGTCACTATACTGTTCTTATACTGTCACTTAAAAGTTTATACACATTAACTAACTTTAGATTTATAATTTAGCAATATATCTGCACTCTTTTCTGTTTCTTTTTCTACTATTACATTTATAAATGAATATAGATAATTTTTTAAATTTACAGTTTCTAAATCTTTACTACTGTCTAAATAAATATCTGCTATCTTGCTGCTATCTTTGTAAAGAGAAAACTCACTTTCTAAACTTCTTTCTTTATCATTAAAATTAAGTTGATACACGCCATTTTCTAATTTAGTATATTTTTTTACTCTTACTCTTATATTATTTAAGTCTTTTATTTTGTGCTTTTTCTCTTTAGCTTCTAATTTATCTACTACTCTGCCTGTATTCATATTTAAATTAGTTACGTGTTTTTTATACTTATGCCACATAAACTCTATGTCATAACTTTCTTCATCGTCTGCATCTGTATAAGTGTGGTTGGTTAAATTAGCTGTAGTTTCTTCTAAAATCTTTTTTACAGTATTAAAGAAATTTGAGAATATAAAAGATTCTGTGCAGTTATGAGATAATACATGTGATAATAATCTATAGTTATACTTATCTTCTAAGCTGCTGCATAAACGTGCCATATATAAGTCTCTCATTTTATAAGCTTCTTTTTTCTGTTCTACTACTAAATTAATATCGTAATCACTTTCAACTTTAGAAAGTAAATTATCATAGTGACTGTAAATATATTTATTTTTATCTTTATAGATGTCAAATATAGCTAGTACATCATTTTTACATTGTTCATATTCTTCGTTATCTTCTACATCTTCCCAACTTAGATATTTTAAAATTAATTCTTTATTATCTTTTATGTCTTCAATATCTTTTTTCTTTATCATTAATTCTTGATTTATTCTTCTTGCATTAATATTGATAGCATTGTTAACCCAGTTAAATCGTTGGTCTTTAGATTCTTCGTAATCTAATTTATATCTATAGAAATAACTATTTTTACTGTATTTTTTAGAAAGGTCTTTATACATATCCTTAGTAACTGGTATACCCGTCTTTGGGGCATCTATAGCCATCATCCCATATTGCCTACATCTGTAACTATCTTGTTTATATAAGTGCTTGTAAGCGTGTGTCATGAGTCTTTTAGGCTCTGTAAAGATATTAATAAATACTAAATTAAGTGCTTTTTTAAAGTTATCTTCTTTAAATTCTATATTCTCTTTACTACAGTGTTTTATATAACTTTCTCTAGCCATTTCTAATGTATAAAACTTATTCTTTTTAATAGAATAATAAACATCTTCTGTGAGTTTTTTATAGTTAGCTAAATAGTAATCTATAAATTTATTTATTTTATCATTATCGTCAGTTTCACTTTTAGCCATCTTATAAAGCTCTCTTCTTAAATCTTGCTCTTTATGTAAATTACCTTCACTATCTTGATACATGCAAGTAAAGATTTCTTGACATTCATTATTAATTTTTTGGTTTAGATTTGCTAACTTACCTATTAAATTTCCTCTACTTCTAATAGTTTCTTTTATTTCATTTTCTCTGTTATATATAGTTTTATTCTTATTACCTTCAGAAGCACTTATAAATGGTAAATCTTCTATTACATTGTTATAAATTATTTCATTATTAATAACCGAACATATGTCTCCATCTTGGTCGCATCCCGACATTTTCTCTTTACTAAGGTCTAAACAATTACTAACGAATAAATCTTTACTAAGATGACCTAGCCACTTATTAAGATAACTATTTTTAACAAACTGACCTTTTACTACCTCAGAGTAAGTAGCAAGTGGATTTCTGCTTATAGTTCTATGTTCTCCGTTTTCTATATCACTACAATAAAATTCTCCTTCTTTAAGACTATTTTGATTAACTATGAATATATCTTTTTCATTTCTATTTAATATCCAATTTAAATAACTTAATGGGTCTTGAGTAATAGTCTTGTAATAATTTTCTAAGTAAAAACGACCAAAACACATCTCTTTTATTTTCTTCTTTAACATTTTCTTAGTACGCTTTCTTAGAAATCCAGTATCTTTTAACTCTTCCGCGGCTGCTATTAAACAATTACACATTTCTGTTACTTTTATAGTAGCTGTAGGTATTTCCTCACCTTCCTCGTCATATTCTACTTTGTTTTTATTAAATGTCTTATACCATAATTTAAGAGCATCTACATCTTTTAAATCTAAGACTCGTTTATAATATTGTTCTGTTTCTTTAGAAAGCTCCGCCAGTTCTTCAGGTGTTAAAGAAAGAACTTGTAACAATTGATAATTGATTAAATTGTATTTTTCTATTTTCTTAGGGTCTTTATTATATTTAGCAATCCATAAAGAAGTATTTAAATCCTCATATTCTTTTATACTATCTTCTTTTATAGCTTGTCCTTGCTCTTTCATAGATTTAAAGCTATCCCACAACTTAACTTGAGATTCATTGAGTATTAAATCTACATCATTTATATTGACCCAATTTTTATAAATATCTTTTATATAATATGTATCATTTTCATTTTTAAAATAGGATGTATCAGCTTTATAATTGATTTTAAAGTATTCTCTAAAGTCTATAGAAGTAATTAACCCCTTTACTCCTAGACCTCCATATTGCCTTATTAGACACCAACTAATAGAATAATCTAGTCCTAAGTCTTTTCTTATTGCATCTGCAAATTGCATAGACATTACCCCACAACCGTCAAATTGAGTAACTTCAATATTCTTATTGTCAGGCTTGTATATCTTATTAGTTGCTAAATCTATGGTTTCATACTCGTGGTTGATAATGTGCTTACATTCAGGAACTATACAAATTCTAGGTCTTAAATTAGTTTTAATTGCATTAGATAATCCTAGACCTAGCCTTGCTGTGTATTTATTAATGCATAGTGTGGTATTAATCTTATCTTTTATCTTATTGGCGGTAATACAATTATTATAAAAATCTATAAATTCCTTATTATTTTCTCTTATAAAAATGGCGTAACCTTTGCCACTTATTTTCGTTCCATCATTCAATATATGTTCTTCTTCTTTTTTCAAATAACTTACTGTACTTATGAAATATGTATAATTTATATTGTATAGCTCTATACCTTGTTTAAGCTGTTTAGTAGCTTCCTCGTCATCTTCTAAAAGCTCTACTAATATTATCTTGTCCAATATCATATCGACCTCATAAGGCTCTTTAAAGTACCTTAAATAGGTTTCTAAGAAATAAGAATCATTTAGTGTTATATATCTTTCTTCTATCTCTTCATCTGTTAAAATTCTAGTTTTATTTGTATCTTTCATGTCCGTTACATTAATTCTTAATAATTTTACCCTTTTCATCTCTATCCATCTCTCCCTTTTAACTCATTTAAACGCTCTATAAGCTAATTTATTTTTATATGTGTATTTATTCTAGTTATGCCTTATGATGTCTTAAAATTGATTTAAATGCCCTACACAACTATTTTAAGTTGCATTTGTCAGTTAATCCCTCCTTTCTTCTATCCAAATTTTAATTTTGAGCATTGTGTTATAGCTTAATGCAGATGTTAACTTATTATTTATAAGTCGATTAATTAAGCTTGTATCTACTCCAATATCTCTAGATATAGATGCACATGAAGTATGATATTTATTTTGTATCCTTTTTAATTCTTCTCTTAATTGTTCTTCGTTCATTCTTCTCACCTCCTTTCATAATTCATTGATTTGTGATAAAAAATATATAATGCCCTTCCATAACACCTATTTCATTAAAATTCGCAAACCATTGATACCATTAGCTTTGAGCTATGTTTAAAATATTAAAAAGTCACCTTTTTAACTGATTTTTGAAATATTTTCATCTCCTTTCTTAATATTTTTATTAAAATTAGCTGAAATAGGTGTTGACATACTTCCGTTGACCCTTTATACTAACAGTATATAATAAATATTATACACCGTATAAGAGTTAACTAATACCATATAGAGTAATGTTATATAAATATGTATGCCACTTCTAAGTATAGCATACTTTTTGTTGCGTTCAAAAGTTGATATAAGACTGTAAATGGTTATATAAGGAAACTATATCCATATATCTTCTAGTTGCTTATATTTACTTATTGTAGATATGATTTATTAATTTTAATATAGAAAATAAAAGAGTAATTTCAAGGGTAGAATTAACTACCCTATTTTTATTTAAAAACTCTCTATTAATATGTTACCTGCATCTGTTAAAACAAATAACTTATCTATAGCTCCATCTTGAATCTTCACTTTATCCCAGTCAACCTGCACATTTAATGCTTTATATTTCCCGTTTCCAATAACTAACTTATTATCTACAGTTTCATAATCCTTTATATCATTAAATCTAGTTATATACTGTTTTGTCTCTAAACCTGCAACAAATGTATTGATGCATAAATTCTTAGCTCCTTCTAAAAATAACCTAGTTTCTAATTCCTTGTTTATCATTTTTATAATCCCCTTTACCCCTCATTTTTTTAATTTAAATAGTTAACTAAAAAATTCTCATAAGTCGTTATATTATCTTCAAGTTTATTTTTTTCTAGCCATCTTCCATATGATAGTAAACATTGTCTAACTTCTAAATAATCTTTAAATTCATTTTGTGTAACTTCTTTTCTTCTCGTTATTAGTTTTATTATTTTTCCTCTTAACACGTTTTCCATCTCCTTTTCAACTCTATGGTTTAAGTATATGCTTTTAAGTTTAAACTGTCAACACTATTTTTCAACTTTATAGTTTAATTTTATTCTTATTTGATTAATATTAAACCCTATGATATAATGTATATGAGGTGATTATATGGGATTAAAAGAAGATATGAAGGCTTATATAATAAAATCAGGATGGAGCTTAACAAAATTACAAGAAGAGATTAATAAACGTAATAATACTAATTACAGTGTTCAAAATTTATCTAAAAAAATAAACAATGAAACTCTTAAATATTCTGAAGTATTAGAGATTGCAGCGATAATAGGATATAAAATCGAATGGATTAAAAAAGACTAGGCTTAATTGCTTAGTCTTTTTGATATGGTCGGTATTTTATCTATTTTAAAACTCCTATTTTTCTCGTAAGTCACTCCTATTTTTCTCGTACATTGGTGCTTGTAAATACTTATATATAACTTGATTTTCCCAAAAATCTATAGAAATATTACTACGTTTATAATATTTTAGAAGAAGCAATACGTTGATATATAATGGTTCCAGCTACCTATCTACGAGAAAAATAGGAGTTTATCACTGGACACCATCAATAATATCATCAGACACCATCGAGATAAATTACCGACAATTACTCACCTATATATAAATTCAACCGACATTAATACGTAATTCCTATATGTATAAAAAGAAAAAGGATAGGCAATAATACACCTATCCAAGTAAATTAATTTTCAATATTCTATTTTTGTGTAAAGTCCCTCATAACTGTTTGCAGATACTGGTAATCTACATTTGTTAAGAGTGGACTTTTTAACATGGAATAAATACCATGAGCATTATTATTAAACTTACGTTTATCATTCAACTGTTTTCTTAAGTATGTTTCTATATAATATATTTGTTCATGTGTGAATCTTTTTTTCTTCATATTTGCATTGAATTCTGCTCTAACAAGTGGATATAAACTTCCATCCATTTCATCTTGAGTATAGATATACTTATAATGTTCTGTACTTGCCACCTGCTTCTTAGCAAGTTTTTTCTCTTTGTGCATCCTTTCTGCCTTACCCATAAAAAATAAGATTCTAGCACCTACAATAAGTAAGACATAAAATACTACTAATCTAAATAGTTTTTCTAGTAACATAATGTTACCTCCTTAAAGTTTTTTATTTACACACATTTTTCTGAAAAGTTTATTATAAAAAAATAATCAGAAGTTTGGTTTGAAAAAAATAATAGTGTGTATGTAGGATATACTGTTATATAAAGAGTTGTAATAACTGTTGTATGTACTGTAGGGTCTTAAAATGATACCCTACAAAGTGATGTATCTTAGACGTTAGTATTATTAGATTGTTGTATCTCAACAGTAATGAGTAATTTGTAATTGTTTTTTTAGTTTTTTTTAAAAAAACTTAATAATATATTTTTATAATAATAAAATAATAAGTGGTAATAATTGTATTATTTATTATTAGAATATTTTAGAGTTAAAGTTATTAAGTGTAAAGTCTAAATATATAACTTCAAAATTCTTACTCTTATATGTGATATCTATATTATTTTTTAAAATTACTATAGTTGGAAATACACCATAACATTTTTCTTGTAAAGTCCTTTCTCTGCATAACTTTTCATAGAGTTGCATCTTTGAATTACTGGTAAAGTGGTTTAAATCTACTTCAAGGATGATAAAATATAGATTATCCTGATATTGAAATTCTATAAAAGCATCCGCTCTTACTAAGTCATTCAAATATCTAGGTTCTAGTTTGAATTTAGTTATTTTAGCACCATTTTTAATAAGTTCCGCATAGAAATCCATAACATAAAGCCTGTGAGCTGATACTTTATCTTCTATATAATAAACCTTCTCTTTAGTTAACGTATTAATGTAACTCTTTAATATCTTTTGTTCTTCTAGTTGTTTTAACCTACGTCTAACGCTCTCATAAGGTCTATTTGTTATCTTAGCAGCTTGATTAATACTTATAGCCTTATACAATTCTATATGTCTTAAAATCTCTCTATCCTTCTTTATCAACATTTCTTAATACCTCCAAAGATACTTTTCCCTTTTTGTTATTATTAGTTATTGTAGGTTTTATAGATTCTTTTTGTTTACGCTTTTGGGACAAGTCTATTACCTGAATTTTACCTTCTTTTATTAGTCGTTGTTCTTCAAGTTTTTTATAGTCTGTTGCATCTATAACTTCTTGAATGTCAGGTATTTTTATCTCATGAACATATTCATGTAGAATATTGAAATCTTCATCTAGGTGTGGAGCTGTAAAATATACATAACCCTCGTTACTGTATGCTATAAATTCTCGTTCTCTTAAATCTACTGCATCTCCTATATCTATTGCATTCCTACTGTCTAAATCTGAACGTTGTCGTGCTGTTATCACTGTAGTTTGACTTTTTAACTCTCCATCTCCACCAAGGTTCGCAACTGTAGTTCTCTGTGTAAGTGCCACCAAATGTATTCCAACACTTCTTCCTGCCTTAACTAAATTATTGAATATCTTAAAAGCATTAGAATCTTCATCATTCATAAAAAAACTTATCTCTTCTACACATACTATAATTCTTTTCATTCTCTTATTTTTAAAGTGTTTATTCCACTGTCCTATATTCTTTATCCCGCTATTACTAAATATCTTAGAACGTAGATTAATAGTGTTATTAAGCTTTTCTAAGATAGCTTCTATCTCTTTTAGATTATTACTTGTAAAGCGTACATTCTTGCACTTACTAAATATATCTATTTCAGCTTTAGTAATCTGTAAAAGATATAATTCTACTGAATTAGGATGATTATAAATAAGATTAGTTAGAATACTTGCTAAAAGAAAGCTCTTCCCAGTACCTGTTTGTCCTGAAATTATGATATGTGGATTAGTATTTAAATCTATCTTATAGTAATCTCCATCTATCTTTTTACCCAAGTAAAGTTGGTTAGGATAAGTCTTTATAGGTTCAAATTCAAACTTCTCAACTGGTTTAGTAATGATTTTAACTTTTACATAGTCTTTAAAATTCTCTTTCTCTACTTCTATAAGACAATTTAAACTGTCTTGAATAATATCTTTTGCACTCTCTAAATTTTCAACTTTTAATCCACTTGGTATACTTACAAGTCCTAAATATCCATAAGGTTTTTCAAATACTTTAAACATCTCAAATGTATCACCTTTCATATTCCTTATTCCATCTGCTCTAGCATTTTCTAAAGTATTCTTCCAGTTTTCTTTTAACTGATAGACTTTTCTATTTTGAAATCTTCTATACAAGTAAACACATCCTGCTCCTATAGCAAACTCTGTTATCATTTTTTAATTACCTTCTTTCTATCTGCGATTATAATTGGTGAAAGTAATGTAAGATACATTAAAAGACCTTCTAAAGCACCAAATTCGAATATAGAACCTAGTGTTAGGCATTGATTATATACCCAGTTAAAAACAGCTATATCTAGTTTAAACATATAAATTAACCTCCTATATCTTGTTAATATATAGTATTCACTATATACAAGAAATGTTCTTAAATTTAGTGATATTTTCATATAAAAAAAGATATATAGATTAATTTAATACCATATATCTTCTATCTTTCTATTTAATTTTTTAGATATTTCCATAGCTTTTTCTAAACTAGGAATGTTTTGTCCTCGTTCCCAGTTATTATATACTTTCATATTTATATCTAACATCTTTGCAAAGTCTATTTGATTCATCATATACTCTTTCATCCGTATTTCTTTTAATCTGTTGTTAATACTCATATGCACATCTCCACCTTTAATGTATATATTATCATTATAACAAATTTTTCTAAAAGTGTGAGTATCTATTATTACTCTTTTAGTTATTAAGTTTTAATTATTAGTATTGAGTCTAAGATGATGTCTAGAAATGTATTAAGTTTCTCTTTAGATACGACACTAAAATCTTATCTGAGAATAAAAAAGAAAAAAATTAGCTATTACCTTTATTAAATTCACTATAATTAAAAATAAAATAATGAACATAATAAAAACAATAGCTTAAATTTGAAAATTTTAAATTTTTTAACACGACAAATAAGCATACTTGACTATTTATTTTAAAATGAGTATACTTTAATTAATTTGATATAATATTTAGTTTTAATAAAACATTGTGTTTTTCTCTTAGTTAAGGAGTCGTGACCTTAATTAAGAGTTTTTTCTTTTTCGTTAATCCCACCCTAGCAATTTCCTTTCTAAATCATTTAAATCTTCTTTTGTATATTCCCTTTGACTACAATTGTTAAAAGTTGAAAACTTATTTTTATATGATGACCTAACTTTCTCTACTGTTGCTCTAGCTTTAGCGACCGCTTTAGTTTTAACTTTATTAATTATTCTATAAATATTGGTCAGGGTTAATCCCCTTCTTTTAACTTCGATAAACCCTGCTTGTACTAATTCTTTTAAACGCCTTTGAATTGTTCTTACAGTTACTCTTAAATCATTAGCTAAAGTTGTTTGTGCAGGAAAACACGTATCTTTATCACCATAACAATATGAACATAATAAACTATATAATGTTTTAGCTCCATCAGTCACATTAGATTTTATTATTTTTTTATCAACATTTACAAATTCCACTTTTCATAAACCTCCATACTTCAATGCTTTTTATAGCCTTGACTATGTCTATAAGTATATGAAAAGCCGGAAGGGATTTCCTTACATCAGCTTCTACTTCTATCATAATTCCATCTATACCTCTAAAGGTAGCCGATTTAATCTTTACTGGCATATCTTATCACCTCTATAGGAGAGTATAGACAGCTATCATAAAATATAATCTTTATTTTTTCATAATTATACTAAAATGTTTTTTTATAAAAGCAAAAGGCTAAAGACATAGCTTGTCCTTAACCTTTTAATACTTACTGTAACATATAACTCAATTAATTATTAACTTTTACTGAATTACCTTCTGAGCTCTTTCTTGTGTAGTTTAAAAATAATCCAAATAATATTAATGCAAATACAACTCCGCATATATTAGATATAGGTGCTGCAAGTCTGAATCCTTCTGGAGCTTGCAAAATGTAAGCAGAAGTTACAGCTGACATAAATACTGCTGGGATTGTACAAATCCAGTGGTTCTTTTTAGATTTAACCATATAAGATGATGCTGCCCAAAGCATTATCATAGCTAAAGTTTGATTTGCCCAAGAGAAATATCTCCAAATTATAGTAAAATCTATAAATGTAAGCGCAATACCTACAGCAAACATTGGAATAGCTATCTTATATCTGTTCATTATATTTTCTTGTTTCATGTGTATTGAGTCTGCAATAACTAGCCTAGCACTTCTAAATGCTGTATCTCCTGAAGTTATAGGACATGCTACTACACCTAATATGGCTAATATTGCACCTATCTTACCCATTAATGTGTTTGATATAGTATTTACAACACCTGCTGGTCCACCATTTGATATAGCTGCTTGAAGTCCTTCACTTCCACCAAAGAAAGACATAGCTGCTGCTGCCCATATAAGTGCTATAACTCCCTCTGCTATCATTGCTCCATAGAATACTTTTCTAGCTTCTGATTCCTTTTTCACACATCTAGCCATAATTGGTGATTGAGTTGCATGAAAGCCTGAAATTGCTCCACAAGCTATTGTTATAAATAAATATGGAAATATTGGAGTTCCTGCTGGATGGAAATTTACAAACTGAATTTCTGGAATCGCATAGCCATTAGTACATATACCAATTCCAATTCCAAAGGCCATAATTAAAAGACATGCTCCAAATAATGGGTATATCTTTCCTATTATCTTATCAACAGGTAATATAGTTGCTAAAATATAATAAATTACAATCAATACTATAAATAGATTTCTGCTTTGCCCTGTTAAAGTCTGCAATAAATCTGCTGGTCCTGTTAAAAACACTACTCCTACTAATATTAGAAGTACTACTGAAAATACTACCATTATTTTTCTAGGGGTTTCGCCTAAATACTTACCTACTATATCAGGTACATTTGCTCCATTATTTCTTATAGATAATATCCCCGTAAAGAAATCATGTACCGCTCCTGCAAATATACATCCAAAAACTATCCATAAAAATGCTGCTGGTCCCCATAAAGCTCCTGATATGGCACCAAATATTGGTCCAAGACCTGCTATATTTAAAAACTGAATCAAAAATATTTTTGGCCAGCTCATAGGTACATAGTCTATACCATCTTGCATTGTTTCAGCTGGAGTCTTAATTTTGTCATCAACTACAAATGTCTTTTCTACAAATTTACCATAGATTATATAACCTACTATAAGTGCTACTAATGATACCAAAAATGAAATCATAAAATCATCTCCTATAAAATTATTTATTACATTTTAATTATAAAATGTAGACATTTTCACAGAAATATTATCAGCTTTAAAAGCCGATATAGTGTCATGAAATGCGTTATATGTACATGAAAAGTTCTTAAAAAGTTTAAATTATTTATTATATATCTTAAAACTTATCAGTAATAATATATATTTAAATTATTTATTATATATATGTTTATTTTATTAAGCATTTATTGTAACGCATAATAAGTTAATTATTATCATATATTTTGTATAAAATAAGGCTGAGGACTATTAACTCCTCAGCCTTATTTAAAAATTAGTTTATTAAACTCTATTTATTAAACTCTAATGAGTCTTCTTTTTGGCTTTTTCTAGTGTAATTCAAAAATACTCCAAATAAAACTAACGCAAATATTATTCCAACTATATTTGATACTGATGCAGAAATTCTAAATCCTTCTGGAGCTTGTAATATATACGCTGAAGTTACTGCTGACATAAATACTGCTGGTATACTACAAATCCAATGATTCTTATTTACCTTTACCATATATGAAGCGGCAGCCCAAAGCATTATCATAGCTAAAGTTTGATTTGCCCAAGAGAAGTATCTCCATATTACAGTAAAGTCTATAAATGTAAGTGCTATACCTACGGCGAACATTGGAATTGCTATCTTGTATCTATTTCCTATTTGTTCTTGCTTAAGATTTATATGATCAGCTATTATGAGTCTAGCGCTTCTAAATGCTGTATCACCTGAAGTTATAGGACATGCTACTACTCCTAAAATTGCAAGCACTGCGCCTATTTTTCCCATAACTGTATTAGATATTGTATTTACAACACCTGCTGGTCCACCATTTGATATTGCAGCTTGAAGACCTTCGCTGCCTCCAAAGAAAGCCATAGCTGCCGCTGCCCATATAAGAGCTATAACCCCTTCAGTAATCATAGCTCCATAGAATATTTTTCTAGCTTCTGATTCCTTTTTTACACATCTAGCCATAATTGGTGATTGTGTTGCATGAAAGCCTGAAATAGCTCCACATGCTATTGTTATAAACAGATATGGAAATATAGGGACTCCATTTGGATGAAAATTAAAAAATTGAATTTCTGGTATGGTATAACCTTGAGTTGTTATTCCAAATCCAATTCCTATAGCCATTATCAAAAGGCAACAACCAAATAGAGGATAAATTTTTCCTATTATCTTATCTATAGGAAGTATTGTAGCTAAAATATAATATATAGTTATAATAACAATAAATGTGTTTCTGCTTAGTCCTGTTAGCGTATGAAGCAAATCTGCTGGTCCTGTTAAAAATACAACTCCCACTAATATTAAAAGAATTACTGAAAATACAACCATTATCTTTTTTACTTTTTCTCCAAGGTACTTACCAACTAGTTCTGGTACATTTGCTCCTTTGTTTCTCATTGATAATATTCCGGTAAAAAAATCATGTACTGCTCCTGCAAATATACAGCCAAAAACTATCCATAAAAATGCTGCAGGTCCCCATAAAGCTCCTGATATGGCACCAAAGATAGGCCCTAATCCAGCTATATTTAAAAACTGTATTAAAAATATCTTCGGCCAACTCATAGGTACAAAATCCACACCATCTTGCATTGTTTCAGCTGGTGTTTTAATATTATCGTCTACCCCAAAAGTCTTTTCTACAAATTTACCATAAATAATATAGCCTGCTACTAACGCTAGTAATGATAGTAAAAATGAAATCATATACATCCATCTCCCCATAATATTATTTATCTATAACAACATTATAGAATGTATACATTTTCACAGAAATGGTATTGTATTTAAATGACGATATCTAAGCACGAAATGCACTATAAAGGTATTTCATGCTTATTTTTCCTTTTTTCTACAGTTCATTTCATTAGATTCTATTTCTACAGCTTAAAAAGCTTAGTTTTACATACAAATTATTATTACATTAAAAGATATATGTAACTTCATTAAAAATATATTCTAACTTCATTTAATACTATTATATACTCATTTTCATCTATTTAATTATAACAATTACGGTTATTCAGTACTACACTATATACTTATTTAAAACTCAGTATTTCTCTAAATCTTTTTATATTGTTTCTACTTACAGGTATTTCCTTATCTATGTCTTTTAATTTTAAAACATAAGTATCATTAAACCAAGGTTGGACTTCTTTTACCTTTCCCAAGTTTACTATAAACGACCTATGAGATTTATAAAACTCCTTTGTTGGCAGCTTTTTCTCCATATCTGATATTTTATTTCTTGATGTATATTCGCAATCTTTAGTAAAGATTGCAACTCCTCTTCCAGAAGCTTGAATATAATATATATCTTTTATATTTATGACGTATATCTTGTTGTTCTTCAAAACAGATATTTTATCACTAGAAATGGCTGAATTCTCTTCAAATGAAGATTCCAACCTTTCAAGAGCAGATACTATTCTGTCTTTTGAATAGGGCTTAACCAAATAGTCAAAAGCATGTATTTCAAAAGCATCTAGTGCATATTCTTTATATGCAGTTATAAATATCACTTTTATATCTGGATTTATTTCATGTAAAATCTTTGCCAAGTTCATACCATCTAAATTAGGCATATTTATATCTAGAAATATCACATCAATAGGATTATTTTGAACATATTTTAATACGCTTACTCCATCATCAAATTGATTCATAATTTTTATGTTGCTAAAGGTTTTTATAAAATATTCTAGTTCCTGTCTTGATGGAAGTTCATCATCTACTATTATTGCCCTCATATCCATCCCCCTTATTAATATTAAATGATATTCTTGTGCCATTATTTAATCTTTCAATTATCGGCGCCTTTCCATAAATGAGTTTTACTCTTGAATAAACATTGTATAAGCCAATTTTGTTATCACTTATCGTCTCTTCATATATCTGGTTGATTATATTCTCATCTATTCCACATCCATCATCCTCTATAATTATCTTACAAGATTCTGATTCATCAATACACCTTATCCATACATTCCTGCCAACTCTATTTTTTAAAATACCATGCTTTATAGCATTTTCAACAAGAGGTTCTATAGTTAAAGGCGGGATTTTAATATTCATACATTCTTTCGGAATGTCATAATTAATTTGAATTTTATCACCAAATCTAGCTTTTTCTATAGCTACGTAAGCTTTAACTTGTTCTAATTCTTTTTGAAGTTCAATAAGATTATCTTTAACTTCTAAATTAAACCTCAAATAATCTGACAGATTAACTATAAGCTCCCTAGCCATATCCGGATTAATTCTCACGAAAGAAGTTATAGTATGAAGAGCATTAAATAAAAAATGTGGATGTATTTGAGTCTGTAGTGCTCTTATCTCTGCTTTATGTGCCATCTCTTCAAGCTTTTTAATTTTTCCAAGCTGTAATTGTGTAGAAATAAGAGTTGATAATCCTTCTGCTAAAGATCTGTTTCGTTCTGTTATGTAAGAACTATTATTAAATGAAATTTTCAATGTACCTATAACTTTTTCATAATATATGAGCGGTGTTATTATTGAAGACTTTATAGAGTTTTCCATTAAGTCTGTCTTTGCATTTTCTCTTTTATTATTCAATGTAATAGCATGTCCAGTTTCTATAACGCGTTTAGTATAATCATTTACTATTATCTTGTGCATTATTTTTATATTTTTGTTTTTAGCTGAATAAGCTAAAATCTCTTTATCATCTGTAAGTACCACAAATTCAGAACCCAAACTGCTCCTTATTATTTCACAGACTCTGCTCAAAGATTCCTCATTTACTTCCTTAAAATAAGGCAGCGTTTTATTTGCTATATCCAAAGTTATCCTTGCCTGCTCTCCAGCAAGCTTTTCTTTTTCATCTAAAATACTATTCACTATAGTTATTATTATGATTATACCTATAGAGTTTATTATAACCATAGGTATAAATATATCATTTACTATGATTACGCCATCATCATTAGTAAGACAAATCAATATCATACTTATACTTTCGGTGACTACTACAGAAAAAACACTGTAAATATATTCATTGCTTGATTGTTTATTTTTACATAAAAATCCCGAAGCTATTCCTGAAAATATAGTACTTATAGCACATGCTAGTGCCGTTGATTGTCCCATATTATATATAAGTCTGTGAATTCCTGCTATAGTACCAGCAATTCCTCCGACTATAGGTCCAAATGTTATAGATGAAACTATGATAGGGATATTACGTATATTTACCACAGACCCTTTATAATCAATCCCCATAATAGTTCCAAAAATTCCATAGATACCAAAAATTATCCCTAAGGTAATTATATCTTTATTTGATTTTTTATCTGTATCTACAATCTTTTGAAGTGTTCTACTTTTAGACATGGTAAAAGCAATTAAAATTGAATACCCTAAATTACCTATTAATCCTCTTGTTAATTCCCACATAATTTATGACCTTCTAACCTTAATATTATATAAATCATTATTTAATTATCTAGATTTGAATATATACATGAATTTATGAACATACTTTTATAATGTCCAATTTATCTATTTTAATAATAGCATAAATCCCTTATTTACCCTATTAATTTCTTAAAATTTCTATATTTTATATAAAGGAAGAGTTTAATATTATGAAAAAATTTAACAAATCCATTGGTACTCATGGTGAACGTTTAGCCGGAAAATTTCTAGAAAGATCTAATTATAAAATAATTCAATATAATTTCTCATGCCGTTATGGAGAAGTAGATATAATCGCCTTAGATAAAGATGTTTTGTGTTTTATAGAAGTAAAAAGCAGGTTTTCGCTTCTATATGGATCACCAAGGGAAGCTGTAACCTGCTTTAAATTAAAAAAGTTATATAAATGCGCTGAATTCTTTATCTTAAAGCACAATATTTCAAATATCAATTGTAGAATTGATGTCATCGAAGTTTATTTTAATTACAACAATAACTTAAGCAAAATAAATCACTTAAAGAATGTTATTTAAAAAACTTCTTCTATGAATCTTACACATACCATATTTTTTTATACCTTCTATATGCTTTTTAGTTCCATACCCGGCATTATGTCCAAAATCATAATTAGGATATATTTCATTATAATCTTTCATAAGATTGTCTCTATAAACTTTAGCTATAATTGAAGCAGCAGCAATGCAAGCACTGTGTCTGTCACCTTTTATTATAGCTTTGTTTGGCATATCAAAATCTTTTATGAGATACCCATCAGATAAAACTAAATCAGGTTTAACACTTAACCCATGAACTGCATCCTTAAAAACCTTATTGTTGCAGTACGCTATTCCTTTTTCGTCTATTTCTTCACTTTCACATTGAGCGATTGAATAAGAAATAGCTTTATTCTTTATAATTTCAGATAGTTTTTCTCTTTTTTCTTCAGTTAAAACTTTGGAATCATTTACGCCTAATATCATTTCTGCTTCATCAACATTGAGCTTTAATATTACAGAAGCAGCAACAATTGGACCGGCTAAAGGACCACGTCCAACCTCATCTACTCCCGCTACCATTATTTCTTCTCCATAGCTTTTATCATTATCGTAAAGACCTTTTACTCTAATTCTTTCTTTATTTAATGCATCTAAGTTTTTTTGAAGCCTTTGCCCTAATGCATTTATATTTTTTCTTTTATCCTCATTAAGAGAAGCTATAATTAATAAAATCTTCTCTTCTGTTTCATTATTTAAATCCAGCTTATCTATCTCTTCTTTTACTTCTTTATATTTAAGACCTTTGTATAACATATGAATCCCCCTATATTATGGTCTTTCTAAGGAAATGCAGCCCAGCTTTCCTCCTCTAAATTCATCTAATAACAGAACTGAAAGCCTATTGTAATCAACAACACCTCCTGATGCTATTGTTCCTCTTTTCTTAGCTATATCATTTAGTATATCTAAGGTATCTTCTTTAATCTCAGTAAGTTTATAACGCTCCATAAGTCTTTCAGGATAATTTACCTTAAGTCTAGATACTAAATTATATGCAAGTTCTTCTATATCCATAATTTCATCTTTTATTGCCCCAGTGAAAGCTAGGTTTAATGCAACCTCTTCATCTTCAAATTTAGGCCATAGTATTCCTGGTGTGTCCATCAGCTCTATACCTATTTTAGTCTTTATCCATTGTTTACTCTTAGTTACTCCAGGTCTATCCCCTGTCTTAGCTATATTGTTCTTTGCCATCTTATTTATAAATGAAGATTTCCCTACATTAGGTATACCTACTACCATAGCTCTCATAACTATATTTTTTAAACCCTTAGCTCTAAGCCTGTCATGCTTTTCTTTCAGTAATTCCTCCATAAGAGGTTTTATTTCTTTGAGTCCTGCTCCTGTTAAGCAATTTACTTCTAAAACCCTTACGCTGTCATTAGTTAATTTGTTAATCCATGCTTTAGTTATTGATTTTTCTGACAAGTCACTTTTATTTAATAGGATTATTCTAGGCTTTCCTTTACATAATTCTTCTATTTCAGGATTAGCACTAGTACTAACTATTCTAGCATCTCTTATCTCTATAACAGCATCAACCAGCTTTAAATTTTCCTTTATCTCTCTTCTGGTTTTAACCATATGTCCTGGGAACCAATTTATATTTGCCATATTTTCGCCATCCTTTCTATTATGTGTATTTTAAAGTTATTTATATAGAAAAAAGGGGTAACAACACCCCTTTTAAACTTGCAAATATGTTATATTCTTTCTTTAACCTTTGCAGCCTTACCAACTCTGCCTCTTAGGTAGAATAGCTTAGCTCTTCTTACTTTACCTCTTCTAGTAACTTCAACTTTTTCAACTATTGGAGAGTTAACTGGGAATGTTCTTTCAACACCAACACCGTAAGCAAGTCTTCTTACTGTGAAGTTTTCTCTAGCTCCTCCATTTTGTATCTTTATAACAGTTCCTTCAAACATCTGAATTCTTTCTCTGTTACCTTCTTTGATTCTTACGTGAACTTTAACATTGTCTCCTACGTTAAATTCAGGTAATTTTTCACTTCTTAATTGTTCTGCTTCTATAGCTCTTATTAATTCGTTCATTGTGCATTCCCTCCTTATAATATAATTGACGTTCATACCAAATAAAATCTTGATAGAGGACCGCCCGTACTAGCACAAACTTAATTTTATCACAAATTTTTTTACACATCAATGTTTTTTTGTGTGTTTTTAAGTGTTTTTTTATCTTCTTCTGAAAGTTTTACACTTTTAAGAAGATCTGGCCTCTTCTTATATGTGAGGATGATAGACTGCTGTCTTCTCCATTTTTTTATATTTTCATGATGCCCTGAAAGCAACACCTCAGGAACTCTCTTACCTTCATATACTTCAGGCCTTGTATATTGAGGATATTCCAAAAGTCCATTATAAAATGACTCTTCTTGAAAACTCTCTTCTTTACCTAAAACTCCAGGGATAAGTCTACATATGCTATCTACTATTGGTATGCACGCCATTTCTCCACCAGTTAAAATAAAATCACCTATGGATATTTCCTCATCTATATAGTCATATATTCTTTCATCTATACCTTCATAATGGCCACATAAAAAAATAAGTTCTTTTTCATTACTTAACTCCTTAGAAATCGAATGATTAAATTTTTTCCCTCTTGGTCCTAAAAAAATCACTTTTCCTGAATTTTTAGTTTTCATAAATTTTATAGAATCAATTATAGGTTGTGGTGCCATAACCATGCCTGCACCGCCCCCATAAGGGTAATCATCAACCTTTTTATGTTTGTTATTAGAAAAATCTCTTATATTTATAGCTTCTATCTCTATTATTCCATTTTCCCTGGCTCTCTTAATTATGCTGTGATTAAATATATCAAACATTTCAGGAAACAATGTTAATATGCTAATCTTCATCTTGCCATTCTCCTACAGGCTTTATAATTATCTTTTTTTCTTCTACATCTACTGAGTATACTATTTCTTTTAAAGCTGGTATAAGAATTTCTTTTTCACCTTTTACTTCATATACATCATTACTTCCAGTCTTTATAACATCTATAAGTTCTCCTATGTATCTTTCTTCTGAATCATATACTTTGCATCCTATAAGATCAATTATAAAATAAGAGTTTCTTGGAAGCTTTACAGCATCCTTTCTTTCTACTTTAATATATTTATTTCTCATTCGTTCCGCATCTTCTACTGTGTCTACACCTTGAAGTTTAAGAATAACTCTATCTGCTTGAAGCTTGCACCATGTTATTTCAACTACTTTATCATCTATTATACAAGACTTAAGCTTTCTAAATCTTCTAACGTCATCAGTCAGTGGATAAACCTTTACCTCTCCGCGTACACCGTGAGGCTTAGTAATTTGCCCAACAGTCATATATTCTTTCATATTTTCACCACCGAAAATTATTTATTTTAATTTAAGTAAAAAGAGCTAGGAAAAAAACCTAACTCTAATTAATAATTTCAACGACTACTCGTTTATCTTCTTTTATTGCTGCAGCCTTGACAACAGTTCTAATAGCTTTTGCTATTCTTCCCTGCTTTCCTATGACTTTTCCCATGTCTTCTGGAGCAACTTTCAATTCAAGAATTATAGATTGTTCACCTATAACTTCATTGACTTGAACTTCTTCTGGGTTATCTACAAGTGATTTAGCTAAAATTTCAACTAATTCTTTCATTTACCTTCTGATAGCTAGACAATACAACTATCAGAATTCACCTCCCCAAAAATTACTCGTTCATACCAGCTTTTTCTAAAAGCTTCTTAACGACGTCAGTTGGTTGAGCTCCATTCTTTATCCAAGTGTTAGCTTTTTCAGCATCTATTTTAATTATTGCTGGTTCTGCAACTGGATTGTAATATCCGATTTCTTCGATAAATCTACCATCTCTTGGGCTTCTTGAATCTGCTACAACTACTCTGTAAAAAGGAGCTTTCTTAGCACCCATTCTTCTTAGTCTAATCTTTACTGCCATTATTTTCACCTCCTTTAAAGGATAAATCTCTATAATAATAAGTTTAAACTTCTCAAAGTTAAAACTATTTATATGACTTTATTTTTCAAAGTTTTTTTACATGAAAGGAAGTTTTCCCATAAAGCCTTTTTTAGCTTTTTTCTGCATTCCATTCATCTGCTTCATCATCTTTTTCATTTGTTCAAAGCTCTTGATAAGTTTATTTACATCTTGTATTGATGTTCCTGAACCTTGTGCAACTCTTTTTCTTCTTGAAGCTGATGAAGAAATAATATTTGGGTTTTTTCTTTCTTTTATAGTCATAGAATTAATTATGGCTTCTGTTTTTTTCATTTCTTTTTCGCTTTGGCTTAAATCCAATCCCTTAAGCTCTTTGGAATTTACACCAGGCATCATCTCTAATACCTTTCCAAGAGGTCCTAGCTTTTTCATTTGAGCCATTGCATCTTTAAAGTCCTCATAATTGAATTCTTGATTCATCATTCTATTTCCAAGCTCTAAAGCCTCTTTTTCATCAATAGCAGCTTGAGCTTTTTCTATAAGAGACATTACGTCTCCCATACCTAAAATTCTAGAAGCCATTCTATCTGGGTGAAAGACTTCTAAATCATTCATCTTCTCTCCCATACCTGCAAATTTTATTGGTTTGCCGGTAACTTCTCTTATAGATAATGCGGCTCCACCTCTAGTATCACCATCTAATTTTGTTAAAATTACTCCTGATATATCTAGTAAACTATTAAAACTGTCAGCCACATTTACAGCATCCTGACCTGCCATAGCATCAACTACTAGTAATATTTCATTTGGATCTACAGAAGCTTTTATATCTTTTAATTCCTGCATAAGATCTTCATCAATGTGAAGTCTTCCTGCGGTATCTAATATCACTACATTTAAACCATCATTTTTTGCATGTTCAATAGCTGCTTTAGCTATATCTACAGGGCTCACTTTATCACCCATGGCAAATACTGGAACATCTATTTGGCGGCCAACTGTTTGAAGCTGTTTTATAGCTGCTGGCCTATATATATCCCCTGCTACAAGCAAAGGTTTTTTATTCTTTTTTCTTAAGTGCAATGCTAGCTTACCAGCCATAGTAGTTTTACCAGCACCTTGAAGACCAACTAACATTATTACGGTTAGTCCTTTATCATCATAATTTATTTTGCTTTCGCTATTCCCCATGAGCATTGTTAATTCATCATTAACAATCTTTATGACCTGCTGTCCCGGAGTTAAACTCTCCAATACTTCTTTTCCAACGCACTTTTCACTCACAGCTGAAACAAATTTCTTTACTACTTTGTAGTTAACGTCAGCTTCTAAAAGTGCCAGCTTAACTTCTCTCATGACTTCTTTTATATCTTTTTCGTTTAACTTTCCTTTGCCCTTAAGCTTTTTTAATGCATCTTGCAATTTTGAACCTAATCCTTCGAAAGCCATGTAATCCCTCCTACTTTATATTGCCTCATCAATAAGTTTTATTATACTGTCTATACTATCTTTTTCTTCCATGTGTTTATCCATTAACTTATTTAGCTGATAAATTATTTCTTCCTTCTTTTTAGCAGCTTTGAGGCTATTTTTCAAAAGGTGAATCCTTTCTTCATAGCTCAATAATTGCTTGTGACATCTTTTAATTAAGTCATGTATCGCTTGCCTGCTAGTATGGTTAAGTTCAGCTATTTCTGACAAAGAAAAATCATCATTATAATACATAAACATGATATTTTTTTGTTTTTCTGTCAGAAGTTCTCCATACAAATCAAGCAGCAGAGATATTTCTACTCTCTCTTCCATAATCAATCACCTAACTCACAAAAGAAATAATATCAGATACAGAATATGTTGTCAAGTACTTTTACTTAACACATTTAAAAAAGTGCTTCCGCAAATGATTTTGCATCAAATTTTTGAAGATCATCAATGCCTTCTCCTACACCTATATACTTAACAGGTATATGAAGCTCCTGCTTAATGGATATAACAACTCCACCTTTAGCTGTTCCATCTAACTTTGTAAGAACTATACCGTCAATAGGGCATACTTCCATAAATTGTTTAGCCTGTATAACCGCATTTTGTCCTGTAGTTCCATCTAGCACTAGAAGAGTCTCCTTTTTAACGCCTTGTAATTCTCTATCTATTATCTTGTTAATTTTTCCAAGCTCATTCATTAAATTCTTTTTGTTATGAAGTCTTCCTGCAGTATCACATATAAGTACATCACCCTTCTTGGCCTTAAAAGAACTTATTGCATCAAAAACAACTGCTCCTGGATCTGCTCCCTCATTATGTTTAATTATATCAACTCCAGACCTGTTAGCCCAAACTTCAAGCTGATCTATCGCCCCTGCTCTAAAAGTATCTGCAGCTGCAAGTATTACGTGTTTTCCATGATTTTTATATTGGGAAGCTATTTTTCCTATAGAAGTTGTTTTTCCAACACCATTTACCCCTATTATAAGCATAGCTTTTGGATAGGTCTCTTCTCCCTCTTCCTCTACACCTTCGTTAATCATATCAACAATAACTCTCTTTAAGCATGGTTTAACTTCTTTAGGATCATTAACCTTTTCATCTCTTATAACTTTTCGTAGTCTCTCTATTATTTCTACAGAAGTGTCTACTCCAATATCTGATGTTATAAGTATTTCCTCTAGTTCTTCATATAAATCCTCGTCAATTGTAACAGCTAAATTAAACACTTCATTCATTTTATCTGTTAATGTGTCTCTTGTTTTACTTAATCCTGATTTTAATTTATCAAAAAATCCTCCAAACATTATTCTTCCTCCTGAATTTAATTTATGCACTTAAGTCTACTGAAATAATTTTTGAAACCCCTTTTTCCTCCATAGTCACTCCATACAATACATCACTAGCTTCCATAGTACCTTTTCTATGAGTTATTACTATGAACTGGATATTGCTTGAAAATTCCTTTAAAAATGAGGCATATCTAAATACATTAGCATCATCTAAAGCAGCTTCTATTTCATCTAATATACAGAAAGGCGTAGGCTTCATCTTTAAAATAGCAAATAATAGAGCTATAGCTGACAACACCTTTTCTCCTCCAGACATAAGATTTATATTTTGAAGCTTTTTACCTGGCGGCTCAACATTTATTTCTATATTAGCACTGAGTTCATCGCCTTCACCCAATATAAGGTCAGCTCTTCCTCCTTTGAAAAGTTCTTTAAATGTTTCACTAAAATATTCTCTAAGCTTTTGAAAATTTTCATTGAACATTTCTTTCATCTTAGATGTCATTTCATCAATAACATTTAATAGTTCTTTCTTAGATTTTTCTAAATCCTCTCTTTGGATGCACATGAACTCATATTTAGCACTCACTTCTTTATACTCTTCAATGGCTCCTAAATTTACATTACCTAATGAGGATATTTTACCTTTTAATGTTGATATTCTACTTTTAGTCACTTGAACATCAATATCTTTTTCAGCTAAATCTTCTGCTTCTGCTAAGGTAAGATTCATATCTTCATTAAGCTTCGTTAAATACCCCTGCATTTCTATTTCATATTTAGCCTTGTTTATCCCAAGTTTATTGATTTCCTCTTCATTTTTTCTAATTAAAGAGTTTATATCTTCAAGCTGGGAATTAAACTTAGTTATGTTTTCTTTTAAAACAATTCTTTTCTTTTCATAAGTTTCAAAGTCAGCCTCTAATTCTTTAATTTTATCCTCATACCCTACTATCTCAGCTTTCTTCTTATCTATCAAACTCAAAGATTCAGATTTTATAGAATTTCCCTCTGACATTTCCTTTTGAAGTTCTCTAGATTTGTTTACAGCCTCTTTTAAGTCTCTTGAGTTTCTTTGAGTATTAGCTTCTTTAGACAATATAACTTCATCTAACTGAGCTTTTTCTATTTTTAATTTTGTAAATGTTTCCTTTTGACTTTCTAAGTTTTTAGTCAGTTCTTCTCGCTTAAGTTCAGAAACTTTTATATTTTCCTTATTTTTTTCTTCACTTTCCTCTAAATCTTGAAGTTCTTTATTTTTTTCTTCCAACTTAAACTTTAAGTCTAATATTTTCTTCTCTATAAGACCTGTTTCTCTTTCTGATGTTATTATGTTATCTTCTAGTTTTTTATTTTCACTATTTAAGGCTAACATTCTCTCTTGAATCTTAGTTACTTCAATATTCTTGTGATGTATTTCATCTCTTAAATTTAAAAATTCATCGTCTAATGATTTAAACTGTAACTTTTTATTATTAAGTGATTTTTCTAAGCTATCCTGCTCCTTAAAAAGAGCTTGTATTTTTTCTTCTAGTTCTTTTATTTCTCGTTTTCTTCCTATAACATTAGTAGCTTTCTTGTATATGCTACCGCCAGTCATAGATCCGCCTGGATTTATCACTTCTCCATCTAAAGTTACAATCTTATATGAGTGATTTGTATATTTTGCTATGTTTAAAGCATTAGTCATAGTATCACATATTATAGTTCTTCCCAATATGCTAGTTACCGCTTTTTCATATTTTTTATCATACATTATAATATCGCTAGCTATTCCTAGGAACCCTTTTGAAGAAGTTATGTTTGTATTTAAATTTAATTTTTTACCTTGTATTATTGATAGTGGTAAAAAAGTAGCACGACCAAGATTCTTTTCTTTTAAGTAAGTTATAAGATTTTTAGCCATAACTTCATCTGAAGTTATTATATTGGAGACAGCAGCTCCTAAAGCTATATCTATAGCTACTTCAAATTTTTTTTCTACTTCTATAATTTCTCCTAAAACAAAAACCTTTCCTTTTGCATAATTTATTTTATTTTCATCTATATGATGCATAAGACTTTTTACTGATTTGTTATATCCCTCATAGTCTTTTTCTAAATTCATGAGCATATTGTGATTTGCTTCAAATTTATTTATTTGGGCACTTTGAATTTTTAGACTTGCTTCCATTTTATTTATTTCGTTCAACAAAATGTTTTTTGTTTTCTTGTTTTCCTTTATTTTCTCATTCATAAGGTTTATGTCACAATAAGCTTTATGATTTTCTTCTTCTAATAAAAGTGCGGTGGTTTTATTGATGTTTATATTGTTTTTGTAATTACTGCTCTGTTCATTTAATGAAAAAACTTTCCCCTCTAGGTTGTCTATATCACTTTTTAAGCTTGTTTTTTCATTATTACACGTAGCGATATTTCTTAAAATTTCAATGCTTAATGCTCTAAAATTTTTATTATTTTCTTCAATAACTAAATTTTCGCTGTTAAAATCATAGATTTTCTTTTCTAAATCATAGATTTGACTTTCATACTCTTTCTTTTCCTTAATGAGAGATTCAAGTTCTAATATTTCGGCATCTTTTATCTCTTTAATATCATTAATTTTTTTATTTATAATACCTATTTCAATTTCATTTTTTGCTAGGGAGTTCTCTGCATTATTTATTCTCTCCTCTAAAACCACTATTTCACCTTGAAGTTTTTGAATAATCTCTTTATAATTATAAAATCTATTTTTTTCTTCACTAAAACTATTTTCTTCTTCTTCAAGCTGAGAGTTTATTTCTTGTAGAGATTTTTTTAAATCTTCTCTCTCCCTTGCGAGGTCATTTTTTATACCATCGCTTTTATGTAATTCATTTTCATACTCTCTTATTTTTTCGTTTAACTTAGCTATAGAGTGTATTATTAAAGAAATTTCTAGTCCTTTCTGCTCATTAGACAATTCTAGGAATTCTTTTGCCTTTATGCTATCTATCTCTAAAGGTTCTATTCTTTCTTCCATGCCAACAAGAATATCATTTAATCTGACTAAATTTTGTTCAGTGCTTTGAAGCTTCTTTTCACTTTCTAGTTTTCTAGTCTTAAATTTAACTATACCAGCTGCTTCCTCTAAAAGAGCTCTTCTTTCATCAGGTTTACCGCTTAGTATAGCATCTATTTTACCCTGACCAATTATAGAATATCCTTCTTTTCCTATTCCTGTATCCATAAATAGCTCTTGCACATCTTTAAGCCTGCAAGAATTGTTGTTAATTAGATATTCACTATCACCATTTCTGTATAACCTTCTTGATATAGTAACATCAGAATAATCTATAGGTAGTTCCCCTTCAGAATTATCTAAAGTAAGACTTACCTGAGCAAGTCCCACAGGCTTTCTAAATTGAGTTCCAGCAAAAATGACATCTTCCATTTTGCCTCCTCTTAAAGTCTTTACACTTTGTTCTCCCAAAACCCATCTTATAGCATCAGAAATATTACTTTTCCCACTGCCATTAGGACCAACAACTGCAGTAACACCTTTTTTAAAGGAGAGTTCTGTTTTATCGGCAAAGGATTTAAATCCTCTTATTTCAATTGATTTTAAAAACATACATCTGCTCCTTTAAAGAAATATAGATGGTAATAACCCTAAAACTAAGGCTGCTAATGTTACATATACTAAAACTTTTGTAAGCTTATCTCTAGTGTTTTTTTTCATTATAACACCCTCCAAATCCATATAATATTGTCTTATACTAGTTTAATTGAAATATATTAAAATTTCAAGAATATAAAATTTAAAGGCCTTAGGATACCTAAGACCTTTAAATTAAATTATATCTATCTCGGTTCAACAATAAACTTTATTGCTGTTCGTCCTTCACCTTCAATGGTTATTTCTGAAAAAGCAGGGACAACAACTATATCTATACCATTAGGAGCTACAAAGCCTCTTGCAATGGCAATTGCTTTAACTGCTTGATTTACAGCTCCTGCACCTACTGCTTGAATTTCTGCAGATGATTTTTCTCTTAATACAGCTGCTAATGCGCCAGCAACTGATTTTGGCTGTGATTGCGATGATACCTTTAATACTTCCATTTAATAATCCCCCCTAGCTACATGTAAATCTATCCATACAAGCGCTTTTAAGGTATTATTCTATATAAGTTAATTTTTTCCTTCTTTAACTTTTTCTTTTATAATCTCATTTATCGACAACTTATCGCAAGTATTATCATAACTAATTGTAAAGAATCCTCTATTAAGGTCATTATCTATGGTAACGTGTATTTTTTTAGGGGATATTTCCCTTATCATATCATTAAAAAATTCTTTCTTATTAGCATAAAGCTTTGATAAATCTCTTTCATTTAATGACAATACAGCATCTTTATCTATTTTTTTTATTTTATCTTTTATAAGATCATTAAATACTGCTCCCTCTACAAGTTCTCTAATTGAAGGATGGAAAGGTCCAGCTACTATATCGCCATTAAGATTTATGTTTTCTGTTGGCTGAAGCCCTATTCTTATGACATTTATATCATTTGCAATATAAAGGCTATATATTTCCTTACAGATCTCTATGGCTTCTTCTAATGTGTAAGGAACATATTCTCCTCTCTCATATAGAGTCTCCATAGGCGTATCCTTTATCACTAAAGATGGATAAATTCTACATATGTCCGGTTTCATAGTTATACTTTCTTTTGCGGTATTTATATCTTTATAAGCATTCGATCCTGGAAGCCCCGGCATTATCTGATGACCTAATGTAAAGCCATATTCTTTAATAAGTTTAGATGCTCTTCGCACATCTTCAGCACTGTGACCTCTTCCTGCTTTAATTAAAACTTCATCGTCTAAAGATTGTACTCCAAGTTCAATTATGTCAGAATCAAATTCCTTTAAATGTTCTAAGATTTTATCATCTATATAATCCGGTCTCGTAGACATTCTTATATAATCTATTTTTTTGTTGTCTTTATATTCTTTTGCAACAGCTAAAAGTTCCCTCTGCTTATTTATATCTATAGCAGTGAAAGTACCTCCAAAGAAAGACACCTCAATAGTTGCATCTTTATTTTCTATAGTTTTCAAGTATTCTTCTATAGTATTTCTTACAAATTCAGCGTTAACCTTCTGACTCTCATTACTTTTAGCTATTTTAAGACTCTCTCCAGTTATCCTACTTTGATTACAGAAAACACAATTATGCGGACATCCCTCATGAGGAACAAATATAGGTATTATGTAGTGTTTTCTACCCATTTTTAACCTCCAAAAATCTCAAAGCTTCTTTAGCAGAATTTTGCTCTGCCTCTTTTTTACTGAAGCCCTCTCCTCTTCCAAATTCCTTATTATCAATTAAAACTTTTGTATAGAATTTTCTTCTATGAGGAGGTCCTTCAAATTTAATCAATTCATAGTTTATTTCCACTTCTCCATTTTTCTGCATAGTTTCTTGAAGCTTAGTCTTATAATCAAGAACTATTTCATTGTTTACAGCCATATTAATAGTATCACTTAAATGATAAAGTATAAAATTCTTAGCAAATTCCATTCCTTTATCTAGATACAACGCTGCAAATATAGCTTCAACACAATCAGCCTGAATAGAAGTACGTTCCCTTCCTCCAGTCATCTCTTCACCTTTACTCATTCTTATATATTTTCCAAGATCCCACTTTTTAGCTAAGATAAAAAGTGAGTTTTCGCATACTATAAGAGCTCTATACTTGGTAAGCTCACCTTCTTTTTTCTCTTTATAATGATTATATAAATATTCCGTTACAGAAAGCTGAAGAACAGAATCTCCAAGGAACTCTAATCTTTCATTAAAATTTATATTTTTATGTTGATTTGCATATGAACTATGAGTTAATGCAGTCTCTAAATATTCTTTATTTAAAAAATTCACGTTAAGAACTTTTTCAAATTTATCTACGTTATTGTAAGTACACATGGTTCCAACTCCTAAGAAGTTTATTCTTCAACTTGCTTACATCTTATAACAAATTCAAGAATAAACTTTATTTTAATTTGTACTATATATGAGCTATTATAGTGTATTCAACATACCTATATTAAATATACTATAATAGTCATATAATTAAAGCCCCGATATTCGGGACTTTTTATTCTTCTACATGAGCTTTAATATATTCTACTAAATCTCCAACTGTAGAAATATTTTCAGCAACCTCATCAGAGATTTCTATATCAAACTCATCTTCTAATGCCATTATAACCTCAACGACATCAAGAGAATCCGCACCTAAATCTTCCAATGTTGTATCCATAGTAATATCGTCAGCATTAATGCTTAACTTATCTGCAACTATTGATTTTATTTTATCTAGTACCATTAATATTCACCTCCCTAAAAGTCTACAATTAGATAATATTACATAACCTTAATATGGTCAATAATTTTATTGCTCTTTTTTTTGTATTTCTTTTTCTATTTGCTCTTTTATGGTTTCTATAACCTTATTATCATGAAATATCTTCGCTTGTCTTATGGCATTTTTGAAAGCTTTTCCATCAGAGCTTCCATGAGCCTTTATGCATACTCCATCAACACCTAGAAAAGGAGCTCCTCCTACTTCTTTGTAGTCAAATTTCTTCTTTAGTCCTTTGAATGTAGGTTTTAAAATAAGACCTCCCATTTTACCTCTAGTTGTAGCCATAATTTCATCTTTAATCATATTAAGAAGTGTACTTGCCGCTCCTTCATAAAGTTTTAACACAGTATTTCCAACAAATCCATCACACACTAATACATTAGTGTCTCCTTCTGGTATGTCCCTTGGTTCAACGTTTCCTATAAAGTTAACTGGTGCATCCTTTAATAATTTATGAGCTGCTTTAGTAAGTTCATTTCCCTTTTCCTCTTCAGCACCTATATTGATAAGTCCTACGGATGGATTGGATACGTTCATAACCTTCTCATAGTATGTTTTGCCCATCATAGCAAACTGAACAAGATAATTTGGTTTACAATCCGCATTTGCTCCACAGTCTATTATCATAAAATGCCCATTCTTCCCTGGCATTATAGGGGCTAAAGCTGGTCTATCTATACCCTTTATTCTTCCTACTATAAATGTTGCTCCTGCCATGAAAGCTCCAGTACTTCCTGCCGAAATCATAGCATCAGCTTTTTTCTCTTTCACAAGTTGAAGCGCAACAGCTAAGCTAGAATCCTTTTTTCTTCTAATAGCTTTAACAGGTTCTTCATTGCAGTCTATTACTTCGCTGCAGCCTATTACTTCAATCCTATTTTTATCATATGTATGCTTTTTCAATTCTTCTTCTATGGCATCTTTTTTTCCTGTTATAATTATGTCTACATCTAATTCGCTTAGAGCCTCTATACACCCCGCTATAACTGCTGAAGGCGCAAAATCTCCACCCATTCCATCTATTGCAATCTTCATAAATTTCTCATCTCCTTATACACCATAAAATAATCTATATAAAGAAAAGAAAGTCATAAGACTTTCTTTTTTTTATTCTTCAGACGCAACTACTTCTTTACCCTTATATGAACCACAGAATTTACATACTCTATGAGCAAGTTTCATTTCGTGACATTGTGGACACTCAACCATTCCTGGCATACTTAATTTGAAAGTTTGTGCTCTTCTTGAAGCTCTCTTTGCTTTAGAACCTTTTCTTGCTGGATTTCCCATTGTAACACCTCCTATTCAGTGAAAAACAAGTCTTTTAAATTTGAAAATCTTATATCTACATCGTAATTGTTGCAAGTACAAGATGTATCATTAAGATTTGCACCACACTGTTGACAAAGCCCCTTACAATCCTCTTTACAAAGAATCTTAGTAGGCAACGTCATAATAATGCTGTTCTCCAATATTTCGGTAACATTAATGTTGTCACCTTCAATTACACTTATTTCATCATCCTCGGCATCCACTGTTGAGAGTTTTTCATTAACCTCAAACTCCAGAGGATAATTGAAAAGTTCAAGACAACGTGAACAAGGAAGTATTAATTCAGTAGAAACTTTAAGCTTTACTTCGACTATTTTATCAATCAAGCTTATAGTACCATCTGCATTAATAGGCTTTGAGAACTGAATCTTATCGCCATCAAAATAAATGGGACTTCTCTCATAACACATATGAACTTCTTTTTTGAAATTTTTACATTTAGTTATTTCTGATAAATTTACTATCATATGCTCTCTAAGTAATAACTTAGAATTTTCACTCCCTTGTAGTTATTGTTCTTATAAGTAACCACAATTTATTATATAAACTTGGAATTTAAAAGTCAAGTTTCTTTTATAAATTATTTAATAAGACTCATTGTGTCTCTTGCTATCATAAGCTCTTCGTTAGTTGGGATTACGTATACCTTAACTTTTGAGTCATCAGTGCTTATTTCAGCAACTTTTCCTCTTACATTGTTCTTTTCTGTATCTATCTTAAATCCTAAGAATTCTAATCCCTTACAGATTTCTTCTCTGGTTTCCTTAGCATTTTCTCCAAGACCAGCTGTAAATACTACACAATCAACTCCGCCCATAGCAGCAGCATATGCCCCTATAAACTCTTTTACTCTGTGATGGAATACATCTAAAGCAAGTTGAGCTCTCTTACTTCCTTCTGCAGCAGCATTTTCTATATCTCTGAAGTCAGAAGAAACTCCTGAAATTCCAAATACTCCTGATTGCTTATTCATAAGGTTATTAACTTCTTTTGCGCTCATTCCTAAATCAGTTTCAAGATATGTTGCTATAGCAGGATCTATATCTCCACATCTTGTTCCCATAACTAATCCTGCAAGTGGAGTGAATCCCATTGATGTTTCTACTGATTTACCATTCTTAACAGCACATAAACTTGCTCCATTTCCTAAATGGCAAGTAACTATCTTTAAATCCTCTATGTTTTTGCCCATAGTTTCAGCAGCTACTCTTGAAACATATTTGTGTGATGTTCCGTGGAATCCATATTTTCTGATTCCATGCTTTTCATAAAGCTCATATGGTAAAGCATATATGTATGCTTCTTCTGGCATTGTTTGGTGGAATGCTGTATCAAATACTGCTACCATTGGAGTGTTTGGCATCAATGCTTGACACGCTTCTATTCCTATTATGTTTGGTGGGTTATGAAGTGGAGCAAGCTTAGCACACTCATCTAACTCTTTCATAACTTTTTCAGTTATAAGAACTGATTCAGCGTATTTTTCTCCCCCATGAACAACTCTGTGTCCAACTGCAGAAATTTCGCTCATGTCCTTTATAACGCCGTTCTTTTCATCAACTAATGCTCCTAAAACTAATTTAATAGCATCTTTATGGTCTTTCATTGGAGTTTCTATTATATACTTATCTCTTCCTTCTACTTTTTGAGTAAGTATAGAACCCTCTATTCCTATTCTTTCAACTAAGCCTTGTGCTAAAGATTTTTCATTTGACATATCAATTAATTGATATTTTAATGAAGAACTTCCGCAGTTAATTACTAAAACTTTCATTTAAAAAAATCCCCTTTCAAATTTAAAATAAATTATAAACAAATATATATTAAACTATTTTTATTTTTTACTTTAAAGCTTGTGCTTGAACAGCAGTTATAGCTACAACTTTAACTATATCTTCTGAACTACATCCTCTAGATAAATCATTTATTGGCTTTGCAAATCCTTGACATATTGGCCCAATAGCTTCTGCTCTTGAGAATCTTTGAACTAATTTGTATCCAATATTTCCTGACTGTAGATCTGGGAATATTAATACATTAGCTTTTCCAGCAACCTCTGAGTTTGGAGCTTTTTGATTAGCAACCTTTTCTACTATAGCAGCATCTAATTGAAGCTCACCATCTATAGATATGTCTGATCTTAATTCTTTTGCTAAAGCTGTTGCTTTTCTTACTTTTTCAACAGATTCATGATCTGCACTTCCCATAGTAGAGAATGATAGCATTGCTACCTTTGGATCAATTTTACATAAGTTTTTAGCTGTTTCCGCTGTAGATATAGCTATTGATGCTAACTGTTCTGCTGTAGGGTTAGGGTTAACCGCACAGTCTGAGAATAATAGCATTCCATTTTCACCATATTCACAGTTTGGTACTAACATTATAAAGAAGCTTGATACAACAGATGCATTCTTAGCAGTTTTAACTATTTGAAGACCTGGTCTTAGTAAGTCTCCAGTTGTATGAATTGCACCAGATACCATTCCTTCTGCATCTCCTAGCTTAACCATCATAGTACCATAATAAAGAGGATCTCTAACTATTTTAGCTGCTTTTTCCATAGTCATCCCTTTACTTTTTCTAAGTTCGAAGAATTCTTCAGTGTACTTATCAATATTGGCTGCTGTATTTGGGTCTATTATCTCTATCCCCTCTATATCTGCTCCTAAAGAAGACGCCTTAGTTTTTATGTTCTCTTCATTTCCTATAAGAACTACTTCAGCTATGTTCTCCTTTTTTATTTGTGCAGAAGCCACTAAAGTCCTTTCTTCTTCACCTTCTGGAAGCACTATTTTTCTTTTATCTCTTTTTGCTGCTTCCATGATTTTTTCCATAAGTTCCATGTTCATTACTCCCTTCAATGACAATTAGGCTGTCTAATTATAATAATACTCCTTAATTAGTATGCATTTCAAGAAAAAATAACAAATTCCTTACATAATTAATATTTTTCATCTTTTCTAATTTTACTAAATATTCTTATTATTACCCTTATATATTTTCATTATCCTGTAAAAGATTTATACTATATGATATATTTATAAAAAATAGGAGGTCATAATGAAAATCTGCGGAATAATATGTGAATATAATCCTTTTCATAAAGGGCATGAATATCATGTTTTAAAAACAAAAAAAGATACAAATTGTGATGTTGTCATAGGAATCATGAGCGGCAATTTTGCACAAAGAGGAATACCTACTATAATCGATAAGTGGGAGCGTACAAAAATGGCCTTATCAAGCGGTGTAGATCTAATAATAGAACTACCAGCAATTTTTGCATTGTCATCTGCTGAAATCTTCGCAAAAGGCTCTATAGAGCTTTTAGACAAATTAAATGTTGTAGATTATGTTTCCTTCGGCTCTGAATGTGGTGATTTAAATATAATAAATGTGATTGCAGAAGCTTTGGCTTATGAACCTTTTGAGTTTAAGATATATTTGAAAAAATATTTAGATACAGGTCTTCCCTTTCCAAGGGCCAGAGCTTTAGCTTTATCTGATTACTTTAAAGAAAAAAACATTTCATATGATGATTTTGATAAGATTTTAAATTCACCTAATAATCTTTTAGCTATAGAATACTGCAAAACTTTATTAAAGATAAATTCATCAATTACACCTTTTACAATTAAACGCCAAGGCAATGGATATAACGATATAGAGCTAAAAAATGCATTTGCTAGTGCATCTGCCATAAGGGAACATTTAAAATCTTCAAATACAAATATAAAATTTTTGGAAACCTATATGACTGAAAAGTCTATAGATTTAATGCAAAATCTAATAGCCAAAGAATATAAATTTATTTTCCCAGAAGCTATTTTCCCATTTTTGAAATACAAAATTCTAACATCAGAAAATAATATATATAAAATTCCTGAAGCTTCTGAAGGGCTTGATAGAAAGATTTTAAAAGAAATATCTAACTCCGTTTCTTTAAAAGAACTTATTGAAAAAGTAAAAAGTAAACGCTATACCTATACAAGGATAAGCAGAATTTTATGCCAGTATTTCGTTGGTTTTGAAGAGTATGATATATACTCTTTACGAAAGTCAACCCCTGAGTATGCTAGAATTTTAGGGTTTAACTCTAAAGGTGCTGCCATATTGAAGGAAATAAAGAAAAGCAGCTCTATAAAATTAATAACGAAAGTTCCAAAAGAATGTAGTGATATGCTCTCGTTAGATTTAAAGGCTACTAGATCATATAGTGTACTTAATCCATTTATAGATCCATATGCCGATTTTAAAACATCACCTATAATAACAAAATAATATAAGTCACCATAGTTTCTCTGCATATTATAAGAATTCTTAAATATAATTTCTATATAATACTTTCTGGAGGTTTATGGTGATTTATTTATTATACTTATCATTATTAGGAATAATAGTACTAGTTTTTACCCTGGCTAAAGAAAAAAAATTCAATATTATATCAACAATACTGCTTACTCTTATAATAATATTTTTTATATTCAATCCTAAGGGAATAATGTCATCAGCAGTAGATGGAGCCATATTATTTTTCAACTCCGTCTTTCCAACTTTATTTCCTTTTTTAGTTGTTACCGGAATACTTATTCAATGTGGAGGTGTACATATATATTCTAAGATATTAGGTCCATTCCTATGCAAACCTCTTAGGCTTCCAAAGGAAAGTAGCTTAACTTTAGTTGTAAGCATATTGTGTGGGTATCCTCTAGGAGCCAAATACTCCTGTGATTTATATAACGAAAATCATATTTCTCTTACGCAGCTTCAAAGACTTTTAAACATAGCTTCAAACGTAGGACCTCTATTTATTTTAGGTACTATATGTACTGCTATGCTAAAAATTGAAGGTATTGCACCATATCTTTTGCTTATATCAAACTATGCTTCGTGCCTAATAATGTCTTTTTTGCTGCCAAAAGCATCAACTATAGGCATTCATGCCCCTTCTTATAAAAGTGATAAAAAAAATATCGGTGCTATACTTAAAGAAGCTTTAGATCAAGCTCTTGCAACATCTTTATCTGTAGGAAGCTTTATAGTAATATTTTCTGTATTTAATTTTGTAATAGGAAAGCTTGAAATATTTAATTTACTTTTTTCTAAAGTTAGCACTCTTTTTAATATCCCTTTAGACGCCATAAGGGGAGTATTTTTTGGACTTATAGAGATAACTAATGGCTGCAATATTTTATCTACCTGCAATATAGGATTCCCATTGAAATTGTCTCTTATAAGTTTTCTTTGCAGTTTCAGCGGATTGTGCATAATATTTCAAGTGTATTCTTTTACTTATAAAATAAAAGATATATCTATGAAAAGATATATCTCTAGAAAATTCCTTCAAGGAATCATCAGTTTTATATTAACTTATGTACTATCCTCAATAGTAACTTTGGATGTTTCAACTATTGCCATATCCAAAAGTTATAATTTTGCATTCATGATTCCACTTGCAGTGTTGATGACTTTAACATTTTTAGCTTATAAAATCAAAAACTTACTTCATATCTCTTAACTCTTTGATATTGCTTCTAATGTCATCAGTTGAATCTGCCAGCTTTTCAGATATGGATGATAAATACTCATCCATATCTTTTTTCATAGATAGAATAAGTTCTTTTCCTCTTGCTTCTATTTCATTATCCAACTGGCATAACATCTCATCTGCATAATCCCTAGAACCAAGTCTTATTATTTTGGCTTCTCTTTGAGCTAAAGCTATTATTTCCTGCCCCTTCATTCTAGCTTCTTTAACTATATCATGATTATCTATCTGTTTTCTGATAAGTTCCTCGGTCTCTTTTTTGGTAGTTTCATATCTTACATTGGCCTCATCTAATATTCTGTCCTTTTCATTCAATACCCACTGAGCTTTCTTTAAGGCGTCTGGCAAATATGAGACCAAATCTTCCAAAATCTCATTCATTTCTTTCTTGTCAAGTATGACTTTCCCAGACATAGGCACTTTAGGTGCTGTATCTACAAGTTCTTGTAAATACTCTATTAACTCCATAACCTCCATAATATCCCCCCTAACTATTTGAGCTTTTCAAATACCAACGGTATAATGCTGTCTGGAACCAGCTCTTTTATGCATCCTCCAAATTTAGCAACTTGCTTTATGGCAGAAGAACTTAAATATGAATATTTAGCATTAGTCATCATAAATAAAGTTTCTATATCCGGGTCAAGCTTATTATTCATTAAAGCCATTTGAAATTCGTATTCAAAATCAGAAACAGCTCTAAGTCCCTTTATTATAACCTTTGCGTCTTCCTTCTTCATTAAATCTATAAGCAGACCATCAAAACTTTTAACTTTTACATTTTTATAAGGTTTAACTACACTTTCTATCATTTTAACTCTTTCGTCTATTGTAAATAAACCTTTTTTGTCCACGTTAACTAAAACTCCAACTATTACTTCATCAAATACTTTAGACGATCTTTCAATTATGTCTAAATGTCCATTAGTAATAGGATCAAAGCTACCTGGATATATAGCTTTTTTCATATTAATCCTCCTTGTACTTGTAAAGACAGACAGTAGTATTTCCATACTTTCTGTGATCATATAGCTTTATCTTTGAAGAACCTTCGTAGATTTCCTCAATAGTATCTATCTTTGTCATTATAATTCCATCTTTTTGAAGAAGTTCATCTTCTTCTATTTTTTGCATTGCTTCTGGAATCATTTCTTTTCTATAAGGCGGATCTATAAAAATAACGTCAAATATTATTCCTTTTCTTTTAAAATCCTTTAATGCTGCATAAGAATTCATATTCAAGCATGTGCATTCCTCTTGAAACTTAAGATTTTCAACATTTTGTTTAAGCATAGGAAAAGTTGTAGGACTTTTGTCTATTAAATAACAAGTTTTTGCTCCTCTGCTCACCGCTTCTAATCCTAAGCTGCCACTACCAGCAAACATATCTAATACAACGGCATCTCTAACTTTGAATTGCAGTATATTAAACATTGCTTCCTTTACTCTGTCTAATGTTGGGCGCGTATCATAGGTTGGTGGCGATAAAAGCTTCCTTCCTCTAGCGCGTCCTGAGATAATTCTCATTATGTCTCCTCCTTTTTTTGCTTTACTTCACTTTATATAACATATTACCATATTAATTTTAAATATAAAAGATTCTAATCAATTAAAACATATATATTTAGTAGATTTTTCTAGAGAATTTATTATTTTTTTACAAAAATCGTAGTAATCATCATTGTTTAAAATATTTTGCGCTTCCATATTAGCAACTTTCAATATAGATGAATCTTCAATAATACTGCTTAACACAAGTCCATCTTCTCCATGTTGATTTACGCCAAATAAATCTCCACTACCACGTATTTTAAGATCTTGCTCAGCAATAAAGAATCCATCATTACTCATAGTCATGATTTCCATCCTTTTTTTAGTAACGTTGTTATTGGCCTTAGCCACAAGTATGCAATATGATTTATACTTTCCTCTTCCAACTCTTCCTCTTAGCTGATGAAGCTGAGATAATCCAAACCTCTCTGCATTTTCTATAATCATCACACTTGCATTTGGAACATTAACTCCTACTTCAATTACAGTGGTAGAAATCAAAACCCTTATTTCGCCAGATTTAAATCTCGTCATAATTTCATCTTTTTCTTTTCCCTTCATTTTACCATGAAGTATTCCCACTTCTACATTTTTAAAGTACTTAGTTTTAAGTTCATCATGTAAAGTCATCACATCTTTTAGCTTAAGTTCCTCATTTTCTTCTATAAGAGGTGATACCACATAAACCTGTCTCCCCTTATTTACCTCGTTTAATGCTAATTCATATGCCATATTTCTATTTTCATTATTATAATATAGAGTATCTATTTTCTGCCTTCCTGGAGGAAGTTCATCTATTATAGATATGTCCAAATCACTATATACATAAAGACTCAAAGTCCTAGGAATAGGTGTTGCCGTCATAACAAGAACATGAGCTGCTTCATTTTTATTCACAAGTTTACTTCTTTGATGTACCCCAAACCTATGTTGTTCATCAGTTATTATCATACCAAGTTTCCGAAACTCTACATCATCTTCTAAAAGAGCATGAGTACCAACTACGATCATAGGCTCTCCACTTTTTATTTTTTCCTTAATTCGCAATTTCTCTTTCTTTGAAGTACTTCCTACTAAAAGCTCTATACGAATATCAAACTCTTTAAGAACTGTATTAAATTCATTGTAGTGCTGTGTAGCCAAAATTTCTGTAGGTGCCATCATAACGCCCTGATAACCATTTTTCACCACATTAAATATAGCAATAATTGCTACAATAGTCTTCCCACTTCCTACATCTCCTTGAACTAGTCTATTCATAGGTACAGGTTTCTTCTCATCCAGCAATATTTCCCTTACAACTCTTGTTTGTGCATTAGTAAGACTGAATGGAAGAGAACTTTTTAAAGAAGTCAGTTCTTCACTCATTTTTAAAGGTATTCCACACCTATTACTCTTTATATGTTTCTTAAGAAGCAATATTTTCATGGAATATGTTAAAAGCTCTTGAAATTTCAATCTTCTTTTTGCTTCTTTTAATCCTTCTGGAGTTTTAGGAAAGTGTATGTTCCTTATAGCATCATTTAAGCTTATAAATTTATACTTCTCAACTATGTATTGAGGCATAGTCTCAATTATGTCTACTTTATCAATCAAACTATGAATAAGTTTAGATATAAGCTTATTGTTAATTGCACTATTCAAACTATATTTAGGGCATATATTAGTTTCTTTTATATCTTTTGATGCCATAATGGGATTAATTATCTCTAAATGATTTCCAATTCGTTTAACTTTTCCTATAAGCCTATACTCGCCTCCGATGAGAAAAGAATTTTTTATATAAGGTTGATTGAAATACTTTACTTGAAGTACACTCCCTTTATATTCAAATAGCAAAGTGGTGAGATTTTTCCCAGTTCTAGTTCTTATAGTTCCATTAAAGCTCTTATATGTACATTGTAAAATTACCTTTTCATCACCAGCTTCATTTATATCTATGTTAGAATTCAAATTTTCATAATCTCTAGGAAAGTATAAAAGTAGATCTAACAAAGTAAATATACCTAATTTATTTAAAGCTTCACAGGTCTTATCACCTACACCTTTAAGTTCCTTAACAGATGCATAAATATTCAAAACCTTTTCACCTCCTTTAAATTTAAAAGCCACTAATATCAATGATATTAGTGGCAATAATATTTTATTCAACTGATAATATAAAGTAATAAAGTGGTTGCTTTCCTGAGTAGCATTGAATGTCTAAGTCTTCATACTTTTCTTCAAGCTTTTCTGCAAATTCCTCAGCTTTTTCCTTCTCAACATCACTGCCATAGAAAATAGTTACAAGTTCACTATCCTCATCTACCATAGCTTCTAGGATTTTTTCAGTAGTTGAATAAACTTCCTCTCCTACTTCCTTTATTTTACCTTCTACAAGCCCTAAGATATTTCCCTCTTTAATTTTTAATCCATCCATTTCAGTATCTCTTACTGCATAAGTTATGCTTCCTGTTTTAACAGTTTCTATACATTCTTTCATAACTTCTTCATTTTCTTCAACATCAGCTTCAGGATTAAACATTGTAACACAAGTTATCCCTTGTGGAATACTTGTTGTTGGTATTACTACTACATTTTTATTTTCTACTAAATCAACTACTTGATTTGCAGCCATTATTATATTTTTGTTGTTTGGCAAAACAAAAATATTTTCAGCATTTATAAGCTCCACTGCTTTTATTATATCTTCAGTACTTGGATTCATAGTCTGACCACCTTCAATTATGTGATCTACTCCTAAGTCCTTAAATATATTTTCTATTCCTTCTCCCATAGCTACAGAAACAAAAGCATATTTCTTTGCTTCTTCGCTCTCTAGAGAAGTCGCCTCTTCAACATATCCATTTTCCTTGTTTTCAACTAAAAGGCTTCTATGTTCTTCTCTCATATTATCAATTTTAATCTTTGATAATTCACCATACTTTAAGGCATGAGATAAAACCTTACCTGGATCATCTGTATGGATGTGCACTTTTATAACATCTTCATACCCCACTACAATCATGGAATCTCCAAGATTCGCTATATCACTTCTCAATGATTCGCTTCCGCTTACATCTCCTAAGACTATAAACTCTGTGCAATATCCAAAAGTTATTTCATGTTCCTCTAAATTATTTGCAGCTGAAACACCTTCTTTAGGTGCTGCATATTCTATGATGCTGGCTTCAATATTGTCTCTTAAAGCTTCATGTAATCCCTTTAATATTATAAGAAGACCCATTCCACCAGAGTCAACAACTTTTGCGCTCTTTAAAACAGGAAGCATATCTGGAGTTTTGTTAAGCATCTCTTGACTCTTAACACAAACCTCATCCAAAAGTTCAACAATATCAGTCTTATTAGATGATACTGCCGCTTCTGCTGCGCTTCTTATTATTGTTAAAATAGTTCCCTCTGTAGGTCTCATTACAGCCTTATAGGCTGATTTGCTTCCTTCCATCAAAGCTTCTGAAAATTCTTTAGCATCAACTTCAACTTTATCAGCTAATCCCTTTGAAAGTCCTCTTAATATTTGAGATAAGATAACACCAGAGTTTCCTCTAGCTCCCATTAAGGCACCTTTCGCTAGTTTTTTAGAAATCTCTCCTATAGTTGCTGAACTCATATTTTCGATTTCTTTTGCCGCTGACTTAAATGTCATTGACATATTAGTTCCTGTATCTCCATCTGGAACCGGGAATACATTTAAAGAATTAACAAAGTCCTTTTGTTCGTCTAATTTATTGGAGGCATTAACTATCATGTTGTAAAACTGCCTACCATTAATTTTTGTATACTCCATTTTACGTAACCTCCTAGACTCTTACACCCTGCACATTAACTGTTACTGAATTAACCTTTATGCCAGTATAATTTTCTACATTGTATCTTACCTTTTGAATTATATTGTTAGCAATTACAGAAATTTTTGTTCCATACTCTACAATAACATATAAATCTATAGTTAATTCATCATTTTTATGACTTATCTTAACACCTTTGCTTAAGTTTTCAGCTCTTATTAACTCCCAAAATCCATCACTTGCATTTTTAGAAGCCATTCCAACCACACCATAACATTCCATTGTAGATAGTCCAACTATGTTTGCAATAACATCCTCTGCATAACCTACAAAACCTTTTTCATTGGAAAAACCTATCATATTAACGCCTCCTTGAAAAATTCCATATAGTATATTCTATATTAATTATACCATTTATTCAAGGAATTTAATTAATAATTACTTAAATTTAGTATTAATATTATATTTTACTTGCTACTATTAAGGTTGTATGATAAAATAATATTTGTTCAAATTTGCGGCAAGTTGTTGCATGGTTAGAGGAGGTGTTTTTAGTATGTCAAGAAAGTGCGAATACTGTGATAAGGGTGTAATCTCAGGAGTACAATACAGTCACTCACATCGTCAATCAAAGAGAAAATGGGCTCCAAACATAAAGAGAGTTAAAGCAATCGTTAATGGAACACCTAAAACTGTTCATGTATGTACAAGATGCTTACGTTCAGGTAAGGTTCAACGTGCGATATAAAAAATAAAAAAATGCAGTTGTTTATACAATTGCATTTTTTTATTTTATGATTTATGTTTTTATAATTCATTTTACTTTTTCCGTTTAAAAATTTTAACAATCCTTGATAGACATTTTGGAAGCTTAAAAGCTACAATTCTCATTTTATTTCCCCCTTCATTTTTATCTCCTACCTACGCCATTTTTCTGATAAGCACCATCCAACGTAAACTAAGGCACCTCCACCCAGTAGTAGCCATCCCCAAACGGGCATTATAACAGCTATGAGCATACCTGCGCCTATGGACATTATCGCAATTCCAATTATATTTTTACCGCAACATTTTCTGGACAAAAAAATCACCAAACCTTTGTGCTTTAATACTATTATATGCACTTACCAAGATTTGGTGACCATTTTTTTGAAATTAATCTCTTGAATATATAACCATAACTTTTCCCTTTGGAAAACTCACTTTCATATATTCATCTACAAATTCATTGGATACAGTAAGAGGATCTCCAAATAAAAGATTGTGAGAAGTAAGACCGTACTTTGCTCCTTCTATATTAAAGTCAGATACATCTTCTCTAAATCCTTGAAAGGAAATATACTTTCCAAAAATATTTTTAAGTTTTGTACTTTTATCAATTAAAAATATATAGTTATTGTTATCCCTTATGTAGGCCTTTATACCTTTATCTAGCGCTTTATTTAAAAGTCCCATATTCCCTATAACATGGTCCATTCTAGTTCCAGTACACCCTAACAAGCATATAGTATCTGTGCCAGACTTATTCATTGCTTTTTCAAATGCAATCTCACTATCTGTATAATTCTTCTCAGGCGGATATATTACAATGTCCGAACCTTTTTCTTTATAATAAGATAAAACTTCTTGATTTATAGAATCAAAATCACCTACAAGCATATTGGGTGTCAATCCGTTTTTATAAAGCACTTCTATTCCTCTGTCAGCGCAAATTACAAAATCAGCATCCTTAAGCTCTTCCATTAAAATTTCCTTACTTGGTTCGGCTCCTCCGGCTATCATTACAGATTTCACTTATTTTAAAGCCTCTCTTAATTTTTGTACATTTTCTTCTATTGCATCATTTTTAAACACTGCTGATCCTGCTACTATTACATTTGCTCCACATTCCACCACATATTTAATATTTGAAGCATCTATTCCTCCATCGACCTGTATCATTAATTCTTTATTTCTCTTTTCGCTTAAGGCTTTAACTTCCTTTACCTTTTCTGAACAGTATTCTATGTATTTTTGTCCTCCAAAGCCAGGATTAACAGTCATTATAAGTACCATATCAACAGAATTAATTATGTTTTCCAAAACACTAACTGGTGTTCCTGGATTTAAAGCAACTCCTGCTTTCACTCCAAAGCTCTTTATATAGTTAACTGTCCTATCTATATGTCTGTCAGCTTCATAATGTACAGTTATAATGTCTGCTCCAGCTTTTACAAAGTCCTCTATATATCTAGCTGGTTCCTCTATCATTAAATGAACGTCGAAAATTTTATCTGTATATTTTCTTATACATTTCATAACAGGTGCACCAAAGGTAATGTTAGGAACAAAACTTCCGTCCATAACGTCTATATGTACCATTTCTACATCACTTGAATTTAATCTTTCTATTTGTTCTCCTAACTTTGCAAAGTCAGCTGATAATATTGATGGTGATATTTTTATCATCTTCTTTTTCTTCCCCCTCTTATTTCTTCTAAAGTTCGTATATAAAATTTATATCTTAATGAGTTTATCTTTCCTGCCTCAACAGCATCCTTTATTGCACACTTAGGCTCTTTGTTGTGACTGCAGGTTGAAAACTTACATCTTCCTTCATACTCATGGAACTCTGGAAAACAATTTTTCAGTTCATCTTCCTCTATGAAAGATATATCTATATTAGAGAACCCTGGAGTATCTACTAAGAATCCTTCTTCCATATCTATAAGTTCGCTATGCCTTGTAGTATGCTTTCCTCTTTTTAACTTTTCGCTTATCTCTCCAGTTTCCATTAAAGTTCTTCCACTTAATGAATTCATTAAAGTTGATTTTCCAGCTCCTGAAGGTCCGCATAAAACTGTTACATTATCTTTTAACATTTCTTTAAGAACATCAACGTTATATCCTTCTTTAGCTTTTATATCTATAACTTCATATCCTATATTCTCAAATGTATTCTTTATATCTCTGAATTCTTCTTTGCTGCATAAATCTATCTTGTTTATACATATCACTGCTTTTACATGATTGTATTCACACAAAGCTAAAAAATTATTTAGCAAATCAAAATTTATATCTGGAGATTTAGCTGCAAATACTACGAAAGCTTGAGTTACATTAGCTACAGTTGGTCTTATAAGATAAGATTTTCTCTCATGAATTTTTTCTATGACTCCTTTGTCATTACTCACTTCAATATCAACCTTATCTCCGACTACAGGGGCAAGTTCCTTATATCTAAACTTGCCCCTTGCCTTACATTCTATAACTTTGTCATCAATCTTTACATAGTAGAAACCGCCTATTCCTTTAATAATAGTTCCTGTCATAGTTCCTCCTATGAAATCTTTAGATTTTTAAATTTATTGGTTTCCATTTCCTTCACCTGGTTTTGTAGGTTTATCCGGCATTTTACCATACACAGTAATATTAATTACTTGTTGTGGCTTAACTTTAGTACCTGGTTGTGGATCTTGAGATTTAACCTTGCCTTCATCTTCTTTATTGGTTGGCGTAACTATAGTAACCTTTCCTAGTTGAAGTTTGTATTTACCTAAAGTTATAGCCGCTTCTTGCTGAGTCATTCCAGCTAAATCAGGCAATATAATTTCTTCCTCTTTATAAACATATATAACTACAGAAACTGCGCTTCCTTCCTTAACTTCTATATCAACTCCTGGGTTTTGACTCCTTATCTTTCCATCTAAGTTCTTATCACTAGTTATTTCTTGATCCACAGTTCCAAGTGTAAGTTTATTAGCTCTTAATAAATTTTCTGCTTCATCTCTACTTCTACCCTTTAGATTTGGTACTTTAGATAATGAAATCTTAGGTCCGTTACTTAATACTATATCAACTTTATCACCTTTTTTAACTTCTGTATCAGGTGATGGGTTTTGTCTAATAACATTTCCTTTTGTAACATCATCGCTATAATCATAAGATATCGCTCCAAGAACTAAGCCTGCATTCTTTAAATATTCTTCAGCTTTACTCTTATCTAAATCTTTTAAATCTGGTGCTGTAAGTTTATTTGCTCCACCACTTATAGTTACTCTAACCTTTTCTTGAGCCTTTTCGCCTTCTCCTGGATATACCTTTATAACAGTGCCTTCTGGCTCATCACTTGGTTCACTGCCACCTATAACCATCTTAAGACCTTTTGACTCTAAAACTTTTTTAGCTTCTTCCTGTGATAATCCTATTATCTTTGGAACCACTATTTCCTCACTCTTATTCTTCTCACTAGGTTTCAATACCAATGCTGCTACAATTACACCTAAAGCTATTACTAAAACTCCAACAAGAGAAAAGATTAAATATTTTTTCTTTTTGCTCTTTCTGTCTTCGTCATCTTCTTCATAATAGTCATCTTCATCATCATCATCTTCATCTGTTTTAGCTGCCAGCTTCTTCTTGTTTTCTTCATTCTTTAGATCTTTTTCTGTTATAGGTTTCATTACTCTTGTAAAGTCTTCATCAATATCATTTGATACGATATTTACCTCTGCATTTTTTTGAATCTTTAAAAGATCATTTAGTATCTCTTTTACACTTTGATACCTCTTTATAGGCTCTTTTTCCATAGCTTTTAGTATAAGCTTATTTAAATTTTCTGGAATCTTTTCATCAATTATAATAGGAGGTACTACCGGTTCTTGTATATGTTTTAATGCTACTGATACAGGACTTTCTGCATCAAATGGAAGTCTTCCAGTAATCATCTCGTAAAGAACCACTCCAAAGGAATATATATCACTTCTATAATCTACATAATTACCTTTAGCTTGTTCTGGAGAAAAGTAATGAGCTGATCCCATAACTCTACTTGTATTAGTTATAGTTTCAGAATTAGGTGATTTAGCTATTCCGAAATCTGTTACTTTTACAACTCCGTCATTAGTCACCAATATATTTTGTGGCTTTACATCTCTATGTATTATGTTATTGCGATGAGCACAATCTAAAGCCTTAGCTATTTGGATACCATAATCAAGCACCTTTTCGTAGGATAACTTTCCTTCTTCTCTTATAATTTGTTTTAATGTTTTTCCATTTACATATTCCATAACAATATAGTGTATATCACCTTGTGTTCCCACATCTAGAACATTAACAATATTGTTATCTGAAAGATTTGCAATGGCAGTTGCTTCTTTGGTAAACTTTTCAACTAAAGTATTGTCATTAATGAATTCCTTTTTTAATATCTTTACAGCATCATATCTGTTTAATTTTTGGCATTTAGCCTTATAAACGTCGGCCATTCCGCCTTCACCAATTTTTTCAATTATCTCATATCTATTACCTAGAATAGTTCCAATCATAATAATCTCCTCCAAATATCATAAAAGATATATTATCCCTAGCACTTCTTTGTTTTGCTAAATCAATTAATTTTTCACATATGACCATATAGTCCTTATGCTCTTTTACAGTGTTATAAATTTCTTCTTTTGACACTTCATTTGTAAGCCCGTCTGTGCAAAGGATTATGTGTTCTATTCCTTCTGTCAGATCTAATTCATAAAGATCAGCCTCAACTTCACTATAAGTACCAACTGCTCTTGTTATTATATTTTTGTTAGGATGATTAAGTGCTTCTCTTTCAGTTATAGATCCATCATCTACAAGTTCCTGAACTAAAGAGTGGTCTTTAGTAATCTTATATATGTTATCCCTTTTTATAATATAACAACTGCTATCACCTACATTAGCTATCCATGCTTTGTTATCATCTATAAGGCATGCAGTAACCGTAGTACCCATCCCCCTTAAATTACTTGATGATAAGCTATAGTGATAAACCCTTTCATTTGCTTTATTTATAGCATCTATTAAATCTTCTTTTGTAGCTTTAACATCCTTATTTTTTATTGATTCTATTATGGTTTCAACTGTCATTTTGCTAGCAACTTCACCTGCATTATGTCCACCCATTCCATCTGCTATGACATATATGGCATTATTGCCTTCTAGACTATAAGAAAGATAATCTTCATTAATCTTTCTTACATTGCCAACATCCGTAATCATCCCCACCATAAAAACACCCCTTCTCATTTTTTTGGGTACTTAAATAACTTCTTCTTAGCTGTCCGCAAGCGGCATTTATATCCGCTCCCATTTCTCTTCTAATAGTTGTTTCTATATTACGACTATTAAGTACATTAGCAAATTCTTTAACCCTAGTCATATCAGACCTTTTAAAAGTATTTTCTTTTATTTCATTGACAGGTATTAAATTAACATGACATATCATACCCTTTAAGAGTTCTGCTAAGCACCTAGCTTCTTCTTTATTATCATTTACATCCTTTATAAGAGCATATTCAAATGTAATTCTTCGTCCTGTTTTTTCAATATATTCTCTACATACATCTAAAAGTTCATTTAAACTATACTTATTTGCAATAGGCATAACTTCTTTTCTTTTTTCATTATTATATGCATGCAATGAAATTGCAAGGGTTATCTGCATATTTAAATCTGCTAATTCTTTTATTTTAGGCACAATTCCACAGGTTGATAATGTAATATGTCTTTGCCCTATATTAAGCCCATAGTCGCTATTGGCTAGATTTAAAAATTTTATAACATTATCAAAATTATCTAAAGGTTCTCCACTTCCCATAAGAACTACATTAGAAATTCTTTCTTTCATTAGATTTTGAGCAGCAAGTATCTCACCTATCATCTCTCCCGCTTCAAGATTTCTAACCCTTCCATCAATTGTTGAAGCACAAAATTTACATCCCATTCTACATCCAACTTGAGTTGATATACATATAGAAAGCCCATGATGATATCTCATTATTACACATTCTATTATATTATCATCCTCTAAGGAAAGTAAAAGTTTTCTCGTGCTATCATCATTTGACTTATACTCATCAATAACTTTAGGTATACCTATTACAAAATGATTTTGTAATTTTTCCTTAACAGATTTTGGTATATTTTTCATATCATCAAACACTAGTATACCTTTATAAATCCAATCTATTACTTGCTTAGCTCTAAAAGCACTTTCTCCATTTTTTGTCATCCATTTTTTCAGTTCATCCAAAGATAAATTAAGTATGTTTTCCATTGTTAACTCCTTTTATCTTTTTTTAGTTTAGCTACAAAGAACCCATCCATATATTTGTTTGGAAGTAAAGTCACATATCCTTCTTCACTATATATTATATTTTCAGCATTACCAAAAAATATTTTTTCTAGTTTAAAATTCTTGTGTTTCTGTAAAAACCACTTTATATTTTCTTCATTTTCACCTTTATTTAATGTGCAGGTAGAATATATAAGTGTACCTCCATCTTTTAAATACTCTGCTCCATTATCCATTATAGCTCTTTGTATCTTTATTAAGTCTTTTAAGCTTTTTAATGATTTACTCCACTTTATTTCTGGTTTTTTTCTTATTATTCCAAGACCAGAACATGGTACATCTAAAAGAACACCATCTGCACTATTTATATAATTTACATTTAGTTTTGTAGAATCCATTTCATTTAAAGCTATATTTTTAAGTCCAAGCCTTTCAGAATTGTCTTTTATAAGTTTCAACTTGTGATTATGTATATCAAAAGCATATACTTTCCCAGTATTATTAAGAAGCTCTCCTAAATGCGTTGTTTTTCCTCCTGGAGCACTACATAAATCAAAGAAAACTTGCCTTTCTTCTGGCTCCATAAGTGGACTTACAATCATAGCACTTTCATCCTGCACTGTGATATATCCTTTATTAAAAAGCTCATTATTTTCTATAGAACTTCCTTTATGTATGCATATAGCTTCTGGGCATATGTATCCTTCTTCTAACTCATATCCTTTTTCCTCTAATAAGTTGAAGGCCTCATCATAAGATATCTTTAGAGGATTGACTCTTACAGTCATCATAGGAGTAGAATTAAGTCCCTTCAGTATATCTTCTGTTTTTTCCTTACCATACTGCTTTGTAAAAAGTTCCACCATCCATTTAGGATATGAATAATCAAAGCATAACTTTTCAATATAATTATTCGTTTCAAGTTCACTAAATGGATTTCTTAAATAACTTCTAAGAATTCCGTTTACAAACTTTGATGCTTTTATAGATATTTTTTTAGCCAAAGATACAGACTCATTGACTACGGCATAGTCTGGAACTTTATCTAAGTATCTAAATTGATAGATAGATATTCTTAATATATTTAATATTTCCGGCTGAACTTTCGATAGATCTCTATCTACATATTTTGAAAGTATCTTATCTATAGTATATCTATATTTTATAGTTCCATATACTATCTCTGTCACAAGTCCTTTATCCTTATCATTTAAAGGATATTTGTTTAATGCTTTGTTAAGGGCTATATTAGAATAGCCCTCTTTATCAAAAACTTCAATTAAAACATTTATTGCTACTAATCTACTGTTCATATATTCTCCTTAATTTTAGTCATCTCTTCTACTTATCGCAATAAGCCTTATAAGCTGAGAAATAGCCATAATAGCTGCTGCTATATATGTCATAGCTGCGGCATCTAATACTTTTTTTGCTCCCACTAATTCATCGTCATAGAGAATGCCTGTATTTCTCACCTGCTGCAAAGCTCTTGCAGAGGCATCAAACTCAACTGGAAGAGTTATAAGCTGGAATATAACTACAGCTGCAAATAACACTATTCCTGCTGTTACTAATTGCTTAATTGAAAAAACTAAACCCAGCAAAAATATTATCCATGAAAGGTTAGATCCTATATTAGCCAAAGGTACTGATGCACTTCTTAGCTTTAAAGGAGCATATTCTACCTTATGCTGAATTGCGTGGCCGCATTCATGAGCAGCTACTCCTATAGACGCTAATGATGTACCATAATATACATCGTTAGAGAGTCTAAGCACTCTTTGAGATGGGTCATAATGATCTGAAAGTTTCCCTCTTGTAAGTTCAATAGCTACATTGTTAAGTCCGTTACTATCTAATATTATCCTTGCTGCCTCAGCTCCACTGTATCCTCTATGACTTGCTCCTCTTACATATTTATTAAATGTTGAGTTCACTTTTGTTTGGGCCCACATAGAAATTATAATTGCTGGTATAAGAAGTAAATAGGTGCTATCAAAATAAAACATTTTATCTCCTCCTCTACTCTAAAATTATTCCCTCTTCTATAGTATTGCCATTCATATAATCTTTAACTTTCATAGGCTTACCATTAGGAAATTGTACCTCTTCAATTAAAAGAGCATCACTTCCCGTTTTAACTAGAATACCACTTTTATCTGCCTTTAATATAGTTCCTGCCTCTTTAAGACTATTATTAGATACAACTACTGATTTATATATTTTCATCATTTTATCTTTATATGTTGTATATGCAACAGGAAATGGATTCATTCCCCTTATTTGATTGTGTATATCTAAAGAAGATTTCGTCCAATCTATTTTTGCCATAGTCTTATCTAGTTTGGAAGCATATGTAGATTCATCATCATTCTGGGCTATAGGTTTTATAGTACCATTATACAATCCTTCCAATGTTCTAACTAAAAGATCTCCTCCACGTGACATCAATTCATCATAAAGTTCTCCAGCTGTCATGTCTTCTTTTATTTCAACTTCATCCTTTAGAAGCATATCACCTGTATCTAATCCAATATCCATAAGCATAGTAGTATTTCCACTAACTTTTTCACCATTCATTATTGAGAAATTTATAGGTGCTGCACCTCTGTATTTTGGAAGAAGTGAACCATGTAGATTTATACAGCCATATTTCGGTATATCAAGTATCTCTTTTGTTAAAAGCTGGCCAAAGGCTACTACTACTATAAAGTCAGGTTCAATGCTTTTTATAATATTTATACACTCTTCATCATTTTTTAATCTTATTGGCTGATATATAGGTAGTTCATATTTTAGTGCACATTCCTTAACAGCTGACATTGAAAGCTTCTTTCCTCTTCCCTTTGGTCTGTCTGGTTGAGTAAATACAGCTTTTACATCAAATTTATTTATAAGAGTTTCTAATGATGGAACTGCAAAATCAGGAGTTCCCATAAAAACTATCTTCATATTTTATTGCTCCTTTTTTATAATTTTATCTACGAATAATACTCCATCCAAATGGTCAAGTTCGTGGCATACTGCTCTTGCAAAAAGATCTTCTGCTTCATAAGTCACTTCTTCTCCATTTTCATTTAAAGCTCTAACTGTAAGTTTTTCTGGACGTTCTACCTCGCCTTGTTCTCCTGGAACGCTTAAACATCCTTCAACATCTACATAACGTCCTTCCATAGACAATATTTCTGGATTTATTAAAACAACAGGACCTTCTCCTATATCTATAACTACAAGTCTTTTTAATATACCAACTTGTGGTGCTGCAAGTCCTACACCATCAGCAGCATACATAGTTTCTATCATATCTTTTATTAAGACTCTTAGTCTATCGTTTACCGCATCAACCTTTCTACATTTCTTTCTTAAAACATCGTCTCCATATGTTCTTATATTTCTTAACGCCATTTCTAATTAAACCTCCAAATAAATATTATTATGCCTCTAATTATTATATTAGACTATTAGGATTTATATCAATACTTATCCTTATATCATTATAGCATTCCCCAAGCTCATTATAAGTAAAATTTTTAATAAAATTGGCTAAATCTACTGATATATAACCTTTAATTATTATCTGCCACCTATACATTTCTTTAATTTTTGAAACCATACAGGGGCATGGTCCTAATATTTCTATGTTTTCTTGTATTTTTAATCTATTTTTCAAATTTATTCCGATATTTTGTATATTTTTTATTAACATTCCTTCATTTTTAGAACTAAAATTTAATACCATTATTTTTACAAACGGTGGGTATTTCATCATTGCTCTAAGAGATATTTCATCTCTATAGAAACCTTCATAGTCATAATTCTTGGAATGTGTTATAGCATAATTCCCAGGAAGATAACTTTGAACAATTACTTTTCCTTTTTTCTTTCCTCTTCCTGCTCTTCCTGCAACCTGAGTTAAAAGCTGATATGTTCTTTCTCCAGCTTTATAATCAGGCATATTCAAGGATAAATCTGCAGCCAAAACTCCTACCACTGTGACATCTGGGAAATCAAGTCCCTTGGCTACCATTTGAGTTCCTATAAGTATACTTGCTTTTTTTTCTTTGAAATCAGTATATATTCTTTCATAAGCATCCTTGGTTCTTGTAGTATCAAAATCCATACGTATTATAGACACATCCGGATATTCTACATGAAGAGCTCTTTCAACCTTCTCTGTACCAACTCCAAATTGCTTTACGTATGTACTTCCACAACTAGGACATGTTTTTCTTATAGGTTCTCTGCTACCGCAATAATGACAGGATAAATAACCTCCCATATGATAAGTCATGGATATATCACAGTTTTTGCATTTAAATACATATCCGCATTTTCTACAAGATACAAAACTAGAAAATCCTCTTCTATTCAAAAATAATATTATCTGTTCATCCCTCTTTAAAGCTTCATCCATAGCTTTTTTCAAGGAAGAACTAAACATGGATTTATTTCCGTTTTTTAATTCCTCTCTCATATCAACTATTTCTATAGGAGGCATTTCAGCTCCATCAGCCCTTTTATGTAGTGTCAAAAGTTTTATTTCTTTATTAAATGTTTTGTGATATGTCTCCACACATGGTGTTGCAGAGCCTAAAATGACCTTACATCCGCAAATGTTGCTTTTAAATTCTGCTATATCTTTAGCATTATATTTAGGATTACTTTCAGATTTATAGCTGCTTTCATGTTCTTCATCTATTATAATTACTCCTAAATCTTTAAATGGGAGAAAAATAGCCGATCTTGCTCCTACTGCAATTTTTACTTCTCCATTTTTTACCCTATACCACTCATCAAATCGCTCACCATCTGAAAGTTTACTATGGAATACAGCAACATCTTTTCCAAAACGCCCTTTAAAACGTTCAACCATTTGAGGTGTCAAGGCTATTTCTGGAACAAGCATAATTGCATTCTTTCCCATTCTCATGTAATGCTCTATTATTTTCATATATACTTCTGTTTTTCCACTTCCTGTAACTCCTTTTAAAAGAAATATATTTTCTTCAGAAGTTACAACCTCTCGAAACACTTCATATTGTTCATGATTTAAGATTTTAGCCTTATAAGCTTCATAATCTCTATCATTATATCTATATACAGTCTGAGTAGACTTCAATAATACATCATTCTTTATTAAAGTATTTATTGAGCTTAAAGAGAATTTAAAAACCTTGCTAAGTTCTCTAGCACTATATTTCCCCTGATTGGCTTTCACTGCCTCAATTATTGACTTATAGGGTTCCTTGTTATATTTAGCTGGTATTTCTTCATTGCCACAACTTACTACATCTTTTTCCTTATGGGTAAGTCCCTTTAAAATTCCTCTTGGAATAAATACTCTTATAGCTTCCAGGTAAGTGCAAAGATACATTTCTCTCATGTATTTTATGAGTTTTAAATCATCCTCTGTAAAAAGCTCTATATTTTCTCCTAAAGTTTTTATTTCTTTTATTCTAAAGCCCTTATCTTCAATTTCATCATAAAGTTCTACTACAAATGCATCGATAATTTTACTTCCCTTCCCAAAAGGTACTTTTACCCACATCCCTATAGCTATGTTTTCTTTAAATTTTTCAGGAATTTTATAAGTAAATATCCTATCCAACTGAATTGATTCACTGTTTATTATAACACCTGCATAATTTTTCATAAAATCACCTTAATTTAAATTAATAAAAAAAGCGCAATTTAGCGCCTTTCATTTATGAGATCAAAAAGTTCCCTTGCAACTTCTCTTTTAGTCATTTTATCTAGACCTTTTGTATTACCTTCGGCATCTATGATGTAAACCTTATTAAAGTCTGATGCAAAACCAGTATCCCTAGCAGTTATATCGTTAGCCACTATATAATCTAGATTTTTCTTTCTAAGCTTTTCCGCTGCATTATCTAAGAGATTATTACTTTCTGCTGCAAACCCTACTAGAATCTGCTCCTTTTTTCTCTCACCTAAATTTTTTAATATATCATTATCACGGATAAACTCTAAGTTTAAACCGCCATCACCTTTTTTTATCTTCTCGGTGCTATAATTTTTAGCCTTATAATCTGCTACAGCTGCTGATTTAACCACTATGTCTGAATCATTAAATTTTGATAAAACTGCTTTGAACATCTCTTCATTAGTCTTAACTCTAATGAAATTAATTCCAATAGGTGCTTCTAAAGAAGATGGTCCTGATATCAAGGTAACTTCCGCTCCTCTATCTCTGGCCTCTTTTGCAATAGCGTAACCCATTTTCCCACTTGAATTATTAGTGATATATCTTACAGGATCTATAGGCGAAATAGTAGGTCCTGCTGTTATTAAAACTTTTTTTCCTACTAAATCTTTCTTCTCATAAAGCCTGCTTAAAATTTCTTCACATATTATATCAACTTTTTCAAGCTTACCTTTTCCTATATCCCCACACGCTAGTCTTCCACTAGCTGGTTCTATGAACTCATATCCAAAATTTTTAAGTTTATCAATATTATTTTGAACAATTTTATTTTCGTACATGTTGGTATTCATTGCTAATGCAAAAACTACAGGTGCCTTTGTAGCCATAATAGTTGTAGATAGCATATCATCTGCTATACCATTTGCAACTTTACCTATAACATTAGCGGTGGCTGGAGCTATAAGCATTAAATCCGCCCTTTGAGCTAAAGAAATATGCTGAATTTCCCACGATTTAGGCTCCTCAAACATATCAACTATAACCTGATTTTTACTTAAGGATTGAAAACTAAGCGGCGTAACAAACTCTGTTGCTGCCTTAGTCATTATTACTCTTACATCTATATCTTGCTTTACCAGAGTACTAACTATATCTAAAGACTTATAAGCCGCTATTCCTCCAGTTACTCCAAGTACCACACACTTATTACTCATGTTTCCTATAAACCTTCCTTCACTGACTCATATTGAATAGCATCATCATTAACTTCATTGATAGCTATTGTTAATGCTTTCTTCGAACCACATTCAGTTCTAGGTGCATCACCATCGATTATTTGTCTTGCTCTCTTTGAGCTTACTATAACTAATGAATATCTATTATCCACTTTCTTTAATAAATCCACGATTGATGGATTAATCATAGAGTTGTTCATGAATTAAACCCTCCTTAGAATCTAATATTTTTTCTTTTATTCTGTCAACTCTGCATTTCTCAGCTATAAGTATACCTTCAATCTTTTTCACTGCATTATCTACAGTGTCATTAACTACAGCATAATTATATTTAGAAATATAGTTTATTTCCTTATATGCAGATTTGAATCTAAGCATTAAAGACTCTTCAGTCTCGCTTCCTCTTTTAATTATTCTTTGCTTTAGTTCTTCCATTGATGGTGGAAGTATAAATATAAAAACACCATCTTGAACATTTTCTTTAACTTTTAAGGCACCTTGAATATCTATCTCCAATATTACATTATGCCCCATATTTAATTTTTCTTCAACTGATGATTTTGGCGTACCATAGTAATTTCCATACACCTCTGCATACTCTAAAAAGTCTTTTTCTTCAACTTTCTTTAAAAATTCATCTTTAGATAAGAAAAAATAATTTTCTCCATGAACTTCTCCAGCTCTTGGAGATCTAGTAGTTGCAGATACTGATAAATAACAATCATTTCTTTTTAATAATTCTTTGCATATAGTCCCTTTACCTGCACCAGAAGGCCCAGAGATTACTATTAATATACCCCTTTTAGTCATTATTCATCAACCTCATCTATACTATCATCATCTTTTGAAGATAATCTATGAGCAACTGTTTCTGGTTGCACTGCTGATAAGATTACATGATCACTATCAGTAATTATAACTGCTCTAGTTCTTCTTCCATAAGTTGCATCAATAAGCATTCCTCTATCTCTTGCTTCTTGAATAATTCTCTTTATTGGAGCTGATTCCGGACTTACAATAGCTACCAATCTATTAGCAGACACTATGTTTCCAAATCCTATGTTAATTAATTTTATACTCATTGTGTTCCTCCTACAACTTTTATTCGATGTTCTGCACCTGTTCTCTTATTTTTTCTATTTCATTTTTTATATTTAATACTATGTTAGTTATCTCTATATTCTGAGATTTAGATGCAATAGTATTAGCTTCTCTATTCATTTCCTGCACAATGAAATCTAATTTTCTGCCTATAGATTCATTTAGATTTAAAGTTTCAGTTAATTGATTTATATGAGAGTAAAGTCTTGTTATTTCTTCATCTATACTAGCTTTATCTGCAAAAATGGCTACTTCCATAGCTATTCTGCTTTCATCTACAGGTATATTTTCACTTAACTCTGTAAGTCTATCTGAAAGCTTTACTCTATACTGCTTGACAACTTCTGGGGAAAGAATAGCTATTTTCTTAACCATTTCTTTTATATATCTGCATTTTGAGATTATATCTTCTTTAAGTTTCTCTCCCTCCCTTGTTCTCATAGCTACTAAAAGGTCTAATGCACTATTTAGTGCATTACTTAAACCATTCCATATAGTCTCAAGGTCTTCTTCTTTCTCTTCTAATCTTATAACTTCTGGGAATTTTGAAATTAAAGAAAGAGGAATATCATTTTTTATATCATATCTACTAGATATTTCTTGAAGACACTTTATATAACTGTCCGCTAATGCAGTATTCAAAACCGCTTCACTATTACTGCATTCATAATTTTTGTAGTTTATAAAGATGTCTACCTTGCCCCTTGATAGGCGTTCTCCAACTGCCGCTCTTATTTTCTCCTCTAGAGAAATTATACTCTTTGGCATTCTGATATTTAAATCTAAATATCTATGGTTTACGCTTCTCATTTCTATAGAAAAGCTATGATGACCTTCATCAACTATATTAGCTCTTCCAAATCCTGTCATGCTCTTTGTCATGAAATCCCTCCTTGCTACTCCCAATTCATATTAACTATTATACATAATGGTCTACGGTTATTTCAAGTTATAATTCAAAAAATATTAATTTTTTCATGTTTTCTCCTTAAAACTCTTTAATTCTTTGAAATGCTATTCTTAAATGATGAATGATTTTTTTATCTATGCAAAAATAAAGACCTTACCTGCAAAGGTAAAGCCTCCATTTTAATATTTTGCCGTATTTTTATTTTATTCCTGTCATTACTAGCTTCACTATAAATACTATTCCTAAAACAACCATGACAGGAGATATCTTTTTCTTTTCTTTTGAAACTAAATTAACTAAAAGATTTATTACTACGTATGCTATAACTCCAATAGTTAAACCATCACCAATACTATATGTTAAAGGCATTAAAGCTATAGTTAAGAACGCTGGAATACCTTCAGTGAAATCTGTGAAATCAACTTTAGCTATATTTTCTATCATAAAGAATCCAACTACTATTAATGCTGGTGCTGTAGCACATGCTGGGATAGCTACGAACAATGGTGAAAAGAACATTGCTACTAAGAACAATATACCTGCTGTAACAGCAGTAAGACCTGTTCTACCTCCTTGAGCAACTCCTGCTGAACTCTCAACATAAGTAGTTACTGTAGAAACCCCTGCAACTGCTCCTGCTGTTGTAGCAATTGCATCTACTAATAAAGCTTTTCCTGCTCCTGGAAGCTTACCATCCTTATCCAACATATTAGCTTTTGAAGCAACTCCAACTAATGTTCCAACTGTATCAAAAAAGTCTACAAATAAGAATGTGAATACTACCGTTATAAAACTCCAAACTTTTGTTGAATCTGTTAAGTAAGAAAAATCTAACTTTCCTGCTATTGGAGCCATGCTTTCAAATTTAAATATTCCTGTTGGTAATGATATGTTGTAATAAGCTGCTGCTTCTGGAGCTATCAATGCATATCCCCATGCTAAAAGTGAACTTACAACTATCCCCCATAGTATAGCACCTTTAACATTTTTTTTATAAAGTATTGTTATTATTATAACTCCGATAAATGTTATTATTGCAGTAGGTGCTGTTAAATTACCCATTCCTACTAAAGTTGCATCATTGTTTACTACTACTCCTGCTCCTATAAATCCCAAAAATGCTATAAACAATCCTATTCCTGCTGTTACTGCATATTTTAAATTCATTGGTATAGAGTTTACAACTGCTTCTCTTACATTAGTTAAACTTAATATAATAAATATGATTCCTTCTACAAAAACTGCTGCTAAGGCTACCTGCCAAGGTTCTCCCATACCTAAAACTACTGTATATGCAAAGAAAGCATTTAATCCCATTCCTGATGCTAATGCAAATGGTAAATTGGCATACACCCCCATAAAGATAGTAGAAAGTCCTGCAACTAAACAAGTTGCTGTAACTAATGCCCCCGCATCCATACCTGTTGCACTTAGTATTGATGGATTAACCGCTATTATATAAGCCATAGTTAAAAATGTAGTGATACCTGCAAGAACTTCTTTCTTCATATCACTATTATGTTCATTTACTTTAAAAAACTTTTCCATACTTGTCCTCCTTAAAATCATAAATGAGTAAGCCGCTATAGTTTCACTAAGTGAATCTATAGCGGCTTACTCATCAACAAACACGATTTATGATATCCTAAATCCATACGAATGTTCAGTAATATCCGCAAGAATTCACTCATAGCGTGGATATTTACGGTATCCAGTAGAAACTTTTGACCAATCTCAAAATTATACGAGTTATCTTACGAATATTATGTTAACATATTTTTTATAATTCGTCAATAATACTATCATTATTTTTCATAGTTAGTAGATCATTCGTATTAGCAATATTTTCCCTTTTCAAAAAAGCTCTTTATTTCATCATAATTATCGAACCTACTTAATGCAACCATAAGTTTTATTCGCGCTTTCTGTCCAGGAAGTGTATCCCCAAATATTACGCCAAGTTCTCTAAGTTCTTTTCCACCACCATGATATCCATAAGAGTCAAATACTCTTCCTTCAAAGCATCTAGACACAACTACTACAGGTATGTTCTTTTCTATAGCACGCTTTATGCCGTCTACCATAAGAGGCGGTATGTTTCCTCGTCCCATAGCTTCTATTACAATTCCCTTATCTCCCTCACTTATACAAAAATCTATAAATCTTGAATCCATTCCAGAAACACATTTTATAAGAGATACTCTTGATTCTATATTTTCTATGTTTAGTGATACTTTATTATTATTATTTCTATAAAACAGCACTTTATTGTTATCTACCATACCTATTGGTCCAAAGTTAGGTGTTCTGAAAGCATTTAAGCTCATTGAATTAGCTTTCGTAACCTCAAAAGCACAATTTAATTCCCCGTTTAAACATACAAGAACGCCTCTTCCTCTTGATTCTTCTGCTATAGCTGTACAAATAGATGCTGCTAAATTTGATGGACCATCATATCCAAGCTCCGAGCTGCTTCTCATTGATCCTGTAAATATTATCGGTTTCTTTGTACAAGAGGTTAAATCTACAAAGAAAGCTGTTTCCTCCAATGAGTCAGTTCCATGAGTTACTACAACTCCGTCTATATCTTCTCTATCTGTAAATGTTTTTATATATTTTGAAAGTTCAAGCATTATTTCAGGAGTAACGTGTGGACTTGGAAGGCTAGAGAAATTATATGATTCTATTTCTGCAAAGCTCTCTATACCAGTTACCATTGACATTATTTCCTCTCCAGTTAAACTTGGAACCGCCGCTTTTAGCTTAGGATCTACTTTCATAGAAATTGTACCACCATTAAAAATTATAGCTATTTTTTTCATTTTTACCCCCACAACTCATTAATTTATTTTACATGATTATTATATTATATTCTTAAAATTACATCAAATTTTTACCTATTGTTTTATATTATTTTCGTCTTCTATATAACACTTCTTTTTTTTCCAATTACTCATCTTTAAAATCTCACTTATGCTTTTTCCTGAATCAAGCATATCCTTTAAGTTATCTGCTATTAATTTATATTCTTTTTCATTTTTCATAATCAGTCCTCCATTACTATATATTAAAGAACTTATCATTTTTATTTTGTACCCTCCAAAGAAAACTATGCTAGAAAAACCTCCTATAGTATCCATAAAAAAAAGGATGAAATTTAAATAAAATTTCATCCTCTTTTTTTAATAGCATATAAATTCATCTATTTTGTTTAAGTCTATTCCAAAGTATGCCCATCCTCTTCCAGTCCATCTAAAACCTGCTAATGTGTATCTGTCTATATAAGTAGGCCAAATCCAAAATTCTCTTCCATTTTTTAGCCAAACATAAGTATATCTAAATTTGCATGGCTGAATACTATTCGGCGACACCATTTTCGCCTCTGCACCCTTTGTCATTTTCTGAGCAGATTTTGATGGTGTTTTTGATGGTGGCGGTCCCATAGGATAAGCTTTGTTTTGTCTAGCCGCACAACCTTCTAATTCATCACCAGGCACCAACACTAAGTTAGCTTTTCTCTCATAGACAACCGAAGGAATCAACGGAACAAATTCCATTTCATCATCTAACTCTCTATAATAATCCATTTGACACTCCTTTGAGTTTAACATTAATCTATAATATTATATGTAATTTTACCCAAAAGTGTTAAACTTTTATATTATTATATTTTTATTTTATGGTCTTTCTACTATAATATCATTATTTCCTGCACCTGGTTTTTCACCAGTATTACCACCATGATTAGATGGATCAGTTGGCTTTTCTGGCTCCACTGGTTTTTCTGGCTCTACAGGCTTTTCTGGCTCCACTGGTTTTTCCGGCTCTACAGGATTTTCTGGCTCTGTTGGCTGAGTTGGGGTTGATGGTTTTTCTGGTTCTACTGGTTTTTGTTGAGGTTTTTCTCCTGGAGTAGTAATGTTCTCCTTTTCTTTATCCTCATCAGTAGCATGGTCTTCTGGATTAATTCCATGTTCTGCATTATATCTATTTTCATCAGTCTTAAAATCAGCTAATACTGATTTTAAGGTGCTATAATCTACATCATTTAAAGTTGGTGTTTTTCCTTCATAAATAAATTGTTTTAAAAGATTTCCCATCTGAGGAAGGTCAGTTAATATAACCCATCCTAAATTCTTATACAATCTTCCTTCAAACGCCGATACTCCTGTTTTTTCATCCATTAATGGCATAGCCAATTGTCTTATATTAAGCTCTGGAAACTTATAAATTGTATACCCCATACTGAACATTAAATCAGGTGTGATATTTGTTTTTATTTCATTCTTCATAGCATTTAATAAAAATGGATATTTTATAGGGTTTACATCCTTAAACTTTTCCGCTAATTTAAACAATACTGTTCTTTGCCTAGAATCTCTATTATACGCTGTATCATTTTTTCTTATCCTTGCATAGGAAAGCGCCTGCTGTCCATCAAGCTTTTGAACTCCAGGTTCTGTAACCTTTGGTGATGTAGCACCTCCAGTAGATTCTCCAATAAATTTATTTAATTCATTAATTTCACTTTGCTTAATATCTAATTCTATTCCTCCAATTTGATCAATAACTTTCTCAAATCCCCAGAAATTTATAGCAACGTATTTATCTAGTTTAATGCCAAAGTTAGTTTCTATAGTTTTCATCAAAAGTTCGTGTCCACCATAAGCATACGCAGCATTAAGCTTAGCTTCTCCATGGCCTGGTATCTTCACCAAAGTATCTCTAAACAATGAAGTAAGTCTTATTTCTTGTTTATTTGCGTCTAGTGTTGCTATTATCATAGAATCAGATCTAGAATTTTCCTCAAGATTCCTTTCGTCTGTTCCTATAAGTAAAATATTAGTTATGCCATCTACTACATCATATGTAATTTCTTTTGTTTCATCCAATTTCTCTTCTGAAATAGGCGAGTAAACATTTCTCCATATATTCCATGCCCACAAACCTACTGATAATATTATAATTCCTACAATAGATAGGACTGTAATTACAATTTTCTTCTTTTTAGAAAACTTCTTTTTGTTTCTTGCCATTTATGTACCTCCTTTTTTCCTTATAAGATATTATATATCCAATTCTCACTGCATGTAAACGAAATAAGCTATCTATATACAATTTTTTATTTATTTTTTGTCTTTTTTCTTAAAATATAAGTTTATATTTTGAAACATATAAAAAAATACACATAATTTTGCAACTCCTTAAAGAAAAAGTTACTAAATTATGTGTATATATTAATTTTTATTTAAACTATTTTATAATTTCAAGCATGCTTAGTTTTTCTTCTTTGTGAGCTTGTTTTAATATAGCATTATATATTTCTTTCCATTCTTCTGGTGAAGTAATTCCTATACGATTTTCTTCTTTTGTGTTGTCATTGTAATAAACCTTAGAATTTATGAATTCACTTCTTATTGCTGTTAACACATTTAAAATTTGAGATTCCTCTAAATTTATGTTCATAATACAATAATCACCTCTCACATTTTTTATACATTACTACTTCTATATCATATAAAGAAATCCTTTTTTATGTGATATTTCTATAAAATTAAATTTTAATTTTTATTAATCTTTATATGTACTATAGGAAAACAGTAAAACCCTCAAGATTTACTCTTAAGGGTTTATACTTTATAAAATTATGCAAATTAATCCGCCATTACCTTCATTTATAATCTTTTGAAGAGTTCTTTGAATCTTTGTTTGTACATCTTCAGGCATTTTATATAGCTTGTTTTGAAGCCCTTCTTTTACTAACATTTCAAGGGATTTTCCAAACATATTGCTTTGCCACATCTTTGATGGGTCACTTTCGAACTGATCTAAAAGATTTCTGACAAATTCTTCAGTTTCTTTTTCACTTCCCATTATTGGAGCTATCTCAGTTTGAATATCAGCTTTTATAAAATGTAACGAAGGAGCAGATGCTTTAAGTTTTAACCCATATCCATTTCCTCTATTTACAATCTCAGGCTTTTCAAATTTCATTTCAGATAGCTGAGGAGCTACAAGACCATATCCGGTTTCTTTTACATCTCTTAAGGCTTCAGATACTTTATCATACTCAATTTTAGCACTATGAAGATCCTGAATTATATCTAGAAGTTCATTCTCTCCTCTTACATTACAGTCGCATATTTCACTCAATATTTGATAGAAAATGCCACTCTTAGGATTCATGTTTATTCTGGCTATTCCTTCGCCCATATTCATATCTTTTATTACGCTGTCGCCTAAAAAGTCTTCTTCTTTAAATCCTTCTAAAGATTTTTTAATATCTCTTACCTTAAATACATCTTTGCACATCTTTTTTATTAAATCTACAAAGCTTACTTTCAACCAATGATCCGGTTCTAATTTTTCTATCCATTCAGGCATATCGATATTTATTTCTTTTATAGGGAACTCCTTTAATACCTTTTGGAATAAATTTTCAACGTCCCCCTCATTCATGTTAAGTACATCCATAACTTGAACGCTTACGTCATATTTTTCTTCTAATTCACGTTTTAAAGCTTGTGTTTCAGGAGCATATACGTGTGCACTATTTAATACTACCAAGAAAGGCTTTTTAATATCCTTTAACTCATTTATAACCCTTTCTTCAGCCTCTAAGTATTCCTCTCTAGGAATGTCAGTGATAGATCCGTCAGTAGTTATTACAAGGCCTATTGTAGAATGTTCAGTAATAACTTTTTTAGTTCCTATCTCTGCTGCTTCTTCAAATGGAATTTCGTAGTCATACCAAGGTGTCGTTACCATCTTAGAATTATCTCCTTCAGTATATCCTAATGCACCTTTAACTATATATCCAACACAGTCTACCATTCTTACACTAAATTTAATTCCATCTTCTAGAGTAATTTCTATGGCTTCATTTGGAACAAATTTAGGTTCTGTCGTATGGATACTTTTCCCCGATCCACTTTGAGGAAGTTCATCTTTTGCTCTTTGTTTTTTATATCCATTTTCTATCTTAGGTATTACCATCATGTCCATGAATCTCTTTATGAAGGTTGACTTCCCTGTTCTAACAGGTCCAACTACACCTACATAAATATCCCCTTGGGTTCTTTCTGCTATATCTTTATATATGTTAAAATTATCCAAGTCCGACCCTCCCAAACATACATATTAACATTATATATATATTGGTTTTATATTTGTTTTATTACTTTTTAAGAAAAAATATTATAAAAAAATAAACCATGAAAATCATGGTTTATTTGAAATGTTCACTTTTTTTATCTCTCATCATAAGTTCTCTAACGGCATCATTAGGGTCTTTTCCACTAAAAATCACATGATATAATGCGTGAGTTATAGGCATGGAAATATGTTTTTTTTCACTTAGCATATAAAAAGCCTTACATGCCTTTACACCTTCAACTACCATGCCTACTTCTTTAGTAGCCTCTTCAATGGACATGCCTTTTCCTACTAATATTCCAGCTCTTCTATTCCTACTGTGCATAGATGTACATGTAACTATAAGGTCTCCCATTCCTGTAAGTCCAAAAAAAGTCTCTGCGTCTCCACCCAAAGCTTTTCCAGCCCTTACTATTTCGCTCATCCCTCTAGTCATTAAAGCTGCTTTTGCATTATCACCATAACCTATACCATCACTCACTCCTGCTGCAAATGCTATTATATTTTTTACAGCTCCTCCAATTTCTACACCAACCAAATCATCGTTAGTATATACTCTAAAATATGGAGTCATAAATAATTCCTGTATATCTCTTGCTAAAACTCTATCCTCTGATGCTGCTACTACAGTAGTTGGAATTTCTGCTCCCACTTCTTCAGCATGACTAGGACCAGATAAAACTCCAACCTTATTATGAGGAAGTTCTTCAGATATTACATCAGTTAATAATTTATAGGTACCCTCTTCTATTCCTTTAGCCACATTAATAATTCTTGCATCAGGCTCTATAAATGGCTTTGCTTTTTTGCATACTTCACGAATAGCATGAGAAGCTACAGCTATAACCACATAATCTGCATCTTTTAAAGCTTTTTTTATATCATCAGTAGCATTTACATTGTGATTTAGTTCAACATCCTTCAAGTATTTAGAATTTTTTCTTTCGTTATTTATCTCATTGACTACATCTTTATTTCTTGCCCAAATTGTAGACTCAAATCCTTTTTTACCTATTAGATTGCTTAGGGATGTGGCAAAACTTCCCCCACCTAAAAATGCCACTTTCATAACTTTTATTCCTTCCTTTCTCTGAACTCCATCTTTATACCTGTTCCTTTGAAGTCAAAGCTGCTTCTCAATTGATTTTCCAAGTATCTTTGGTAAGAAAAGTGAATAGTATTTTTGTCATTTACAAAGAACACGAAAGTTGGAGGTTCTGTTCCTATTTGAGTAACGTAATAAATCTTTAGTCTCTTAAGAGCTACTATAGGAGGCTCTTTCATAAGCACTGCCTTACTTATTACATCATTTAATATTCCTGTAGAAATTCTCTTTCTATAGTTATCATAACATTCTTTAGCAAGCTCTAAAACCTTATGAGCTCTTTGTCCGGTTTTAGCTGATATAAATAAATACGGTGCATAGCTTAAGAAATTAAGATTCATTTGAAGATCTTTTTTGTATCTATCTAAAGTTTTATCATCTTTTTCTATAAGATCCCATTTATTGACTAAGACCATTATGGCTTTATTTAATTCATGAGCATAACCAATAATCTTTTCATCTTGATCTGTAACACCTTCTTCAGCATCTATCATAAGTATACATACTTGACTTCTTTCTATAGCTGCTAAAGTTCTAACTACACTATATCTCTCTATTTCTTCTTTTATTTTGCTCTTTCTTCTAAGACCTGCTGTATCAATTAATGTAAATTTTCCAAAATCGGTTTCTATAGTACTGTCAATGGCGTCTCTTGTAGTACCTGGAATATTAGATACTATAGCTCTTTCCTCTCCAGCTAATTTATTGATAAGAGAGGATTTCCCTACATTTGGTTTACCAACTAAAGCTATCTTTATGTTTTCTTCATCCTCATCTTCTTCTGGAATATTTTTAAATTCTCCAACTACTACATCAAGCATATCTCCAAGACCTAATCCTTGAGATGCAGAAATAGTGACTGGATCACCAATGCCTAAGTTATAAAACTCATAAGCATTATCTTCTTCTTTTAAAGAATCTATTTTGTTTACAACAAGGACTATTGGCTTTTTGCTCTTTCTAAGCATATGAGCTACTTCATGATCAGCTGCTGTAAGCCCTTCTTTTCCATCAACTATAAATACTATTACATCTGATGTCTCTATAGCTATTTGTGCCTGTCTTCTCATTTGAGCAACTATTACATCACTGCTTTCCGGCTCTATTCCGCCAGTGTCTATCATTGTAAACTTGTTATTAAGCCACTCGCCTTCTGCATACACTCTGTCTCTAGTAACACCAGGTGTATCTTCTACTATTGAGATTCTTTTTCCTGCTATTTTATTGAATAAAGTTGATTTTCCTACATTTGGCCTTCCTACAAAAGCCACTATTGGTTTAGACATTCTTATTCTTCCTCCCCGATACCGTTTATAGCTTCAATTAAGTCATCTCCAGTATACTCACATAAGATAACTTTAATTTTTAATGCTTCTTCTAATTCTTCTACTGTAATATCATCTAAAAATACCCTTTCATTTGCTCTTAGCATATTTTTAGGTATCACTAAATAGTCTCCTAGATTTTTATCTTTTAGTTGATCTATTATGTCGCTAGCCGTTATAAGACCTGCTACAGTTATAGTCTCTCCAAAAAAGTTGTTTTTAATTTTTTCCACTTGAACATTTAAGTTAGAATTTTTATTTTCTATCTTTGATGCTACATTCTTTATTTCATCATATGCAGAAGTTCCTGTTACAAAAGTTATTTTGCCTTTTAAAGAATCCTTTAAGGAATCTATGGTTCCATCAATAACTCTTCTGAGGTATCTGATCATACCTATTCCATCTTCAATCTGCTCATAATCACCATAAAATTCGTCTTCTGGCACATCAATTCCTGCCATAACGTAGAATTCATCAGCAAGCCTTACAAAAGGCGTCCCAATTTCTTTTATGTATTTATTTTGGACATCTTCGAGATTTTTAATCTCCCAAAGTGCCATTTCTTTTTCATAAGTTTTAAGAGGATATAATCCTTCTCTGTACTTAGTCACTCCTACAGGGACAGCTGCTATATTATTTATATAGGGATATAACTTATATAAATCATTTACAGTTCTTATAAGTTCTTCTCCATTGTTGAGACCCGGACATACTACTATTTGAGTATTCATATGTATACCAGCTTCAGCTAGTTTTTTAAGCCTCTCATAAACATTCCCAGCAAATCTGTTATTGAGCATCTTTTTTCTAAGCTCGCTATTAGTTGTATGAACAGAAACATTTATAGGACTTATTCTATACTTGATTATTCTATCTATGTCTTCATCCTTCATATTTGTAAGGGTAACAAAATTACCTTGAAGAAATGAAAGTCTTGAATCATCATCTTTAAAATATAAAGTATTTCTCATTCCTTTTGGGAGCTGATCTATAAAGCAAAACACACATTTATTGCTACAGCTCTTTGCCTTATCCATTATTCCACTTTCAAAATCTATTCCCAAATCTTCATCATAATCTTTTTCTATTTCATAAACCCAAACTTCACCATTGGATTTTTCTACCTCTATCTCTAGATAATCATCTGAAGTTAAAAATCTATAATCTATTATATCAGTAATTTTATTATCATTGATTGATAAAATCACATCTCCTACTTCTAAACCTACTTCATCACCTATTGATCCAGGGCTTATACTTCTTATTTTTGCACTCATATTATCACCCCTTAAAGTTATATTCCATCATTATGATATCATACATTAATTGATATATTTAGTCAAATAAAAAAAGCATACAGCTTATGCCATATGCTAATTATTAGTCATTTAGATCTGCTACCTCTCCTGTTACAAGATATATGGTAGCTTCACAGATATTTGTTGCATGATCTGCTATTCTTTCTAAGAACTTGCATACGAATAGAAATTGACTGCATTGATGTATCAAACTTTGATCCTTTGTCATTAACTTTATAAGTTCTGTAAATATGGAACTATATAATTCGTCAATTTCATCATCAAGCTTACAAGTTTCATAAGCCATAGTTTCACTGGTTTCTATATATGCATCTATAGATTTTCTAATCATATTTAAAGTAAGCTTTGCCATTTTAGGTAGGTCTATAAGCTGCTTTGCATAAACTTCTCCGCTTACTCTCTTTACGATTTTAGCAATGTCTACAGCATGATCCGACATTCTTTCAAGGTCTGTAACTATCTTTGTGGCTGTAAAAATGTTTCTCAAATCCTTTGCTAGTGGCTGCTCTCTTCCTATAAGCATTATACATTTAGTGTCTATCTCTACTTCAAGTTTATCAACTAAATCGTCATCCTTTATTACCATATCAGCTAAGTTGTCATCATGATTAACTAAAGCTTCAATTGATGAATAAATTTGTTTTTCCACTATACTGCTCATTCTTAATAAATCATTGTGTAAGTTTTGTAATTCAATATCAAAAGATCCTCTAGTCATAAAAATGCCCCTTTCTTTTTAACCAAATCTACCTGTTATATAGTCTTCAGTTCTCTTATCTCTAGGGTTGTAGAAAATATCTTCTGTTTTTCCGCTTTCTATTATATTTCCATTTAGGAAAAATACTGTGTCATCAGATATTCTTCCTGCCTGCTGCATATTATGAGTCACAATAACTACTGTGTACTTTTTCTTTAAAGTATCCATAAGTTCCTCTATTTTTAGAGTTGATATAGGGTCTAAGGCTGAAGTTGGTTCATCCATTAAAAGAACCTCTGGTTCAACAGCTAAAACTCTCGCTATGCATAATCTTTGTTGCTGTCCTCCTGATAATCCATAGGCATTCTTTTTAAGTTTATCCTTGACTTCATCCCATAATGCCGCACCTTTTAAGCTCTTTTCTACTATTTCATCTAATTTACTTTTATTTTTTATTCCGTGAATTCTAGGTCCATAAGCTATATTATCATAAATAGACATTTGAAATGGATTTGGTCTTTGGAAAACCATACCCACATTTTTTCTAAGTTCTATTACATCATAATCCTTATCATATATATTGTTATTTTCATATAGCACTGCACCTTCAATTCTTACATTTTCTATAAGATCATTCATTCTGTTTAAACTTCTTAAAAAAGTAGACTTTCCACATCCTGAAGGTCCTATAAGTGCAGTGACTTTTTCTTTCTCTATATTTAAATTTATATCCTTAAGTGCTTGATTCTTTCCATAAAATAAGTTTAAGTTATTAGTTTTTATGATATCCATATTAAAAATCCCTCCTACTTGGCCCCTCTATATTTTTCGTATATCTTATTGCTTAAAATTCTTGATATTACATTAAATAATAAAACCATTATTATAAGTACTGCTGCAGATTTATTTGCTATAGCTGCTGCATCTGGAAGATTAGCTTCAGAATTCAATTTCCAGATATATACTGATAATGTTTCTGCCGGTCTAAAAATATTAAAGGGATTTGCTTTGCTTGTTATTGAAGCCGCAAAATTTAAGCTAGGAGCACTCATTCCTGCTGTATATAACAAGGCCGCTGCTTCTCCAAATATTCTTCCTGCTGCTAGTATTATTCCAGTTAAAATTTGCGGAAATGCCGCTGGAAGTAAAACCTTAACTATAGTCTGCCATTTAGTTGCTCCCATACCAAGGCTCGCTTCACTGTATTTTGAAGCTACATCCCTTATAGCATTTTCGCTTACTCTTGTTAAAGATGGCAGATTTAATATTGTTATAGCTAAAGCTCCTCCTATAATCGTAAATCCCCATCCTGTTGCATTTACGAATATAAGCAATCCAAACAAACCTACTACTATAGAAGGCAGTGATGCCATTGTTTCTATACTTAACCTTATTATATTTAGGAATTTACCCTCTTTAGCATATTGGGATAAATATATTCCTGCACCTATACCTAAAGGAATGCTTATTACAAGGGTAAGTATGAGAATATAGAAAGAGTTGAATAGTTGAATTCCTATCCCTCCTCCAGCTTCCCCAAGTTTAGGTTTACCAAAAAGAAACTGTGGTTCCCAGAATCCTACTCCTCTATAGAGTATTATTCCTATAAGCAATACTAATAATGCAACTACTAAAAAGGAAATGATATAAAGAACTGAAGTCCAAATCCTATCTATTTTCTTTGCGTTCATTATTTTACCTCACTCCTTTTCCCAATATACTTTATAATTATTATAAATATGAAAGATATTAAAAGTAACAAGGCAGCTAAAGACCATAAAGCATTATTCCAAAGGCTTCCTGAAGCTGTATTTGCCATCTCCATAGTTAAGATACCAGTAAGAGTTGAAGTTGTATCTAATATACTTCCTGGAAACTTTACTGAATTACCTATAACCATTTGAACAGCTAAAGCTTCCCCAAAAGCTCTAGCTATACCAAGTACAATTCCAGTAAATATTCCACTTTTAGCTGCTGGAAGAACTACTTTACTTATAGTCTGCCATCTAGTAGCCCCTAGTCCATAAGAAGCTTCTAAATAATCTTTAGAAACTACTGCTAGAGCATCAGATGCAAGAGTAGCTATAGTTGGAAGTATCATTATGCTAAGAACTATAATACCTGCTAAAAGACTGAATCCTAATCCTCCTGACGTATGTTTTATTATAGGCACTAAAAAACTTATTCCTATCCAACCATAAACTACTGACGGTATACCTACAAATAGTTCTAATGCCGGCTTGATAAATCTATTTCCAAGCTTGGGCGAAATAAAGTTAGTGAACAAAGCAAGAGCTATTGCTATAGGTGCACTTACTACTATAGCTCCAAGAGAAACCAGCGTTGATCCTACTATGAAGACAAGTGCTCCAAATCTTGGTGTATCTGCATCTGGGCTCCAGCTTGAAGAGAATAGAAAATCTTTAAGGCTTATTGATCCATCTAAAAAAATTGTAATTCCTTTTGAAAATACAAATCCTAGTATTGCCAGTGTAAGTACAACTATTAATATTCCACAGCTCTTTGCATAAATCATCCCTAGATATTCATTTTTAAATTTTGAGATTTTATTATTCTTTTTCATATTCTCAACCTCTATATTTTCATATTAACTTATATTTAAAAAATAGTGGTTAGTCCAAAGACTAACCATTAAAACTTATTTAAATTCGCTCATTGGTATATATCCTTCTTTTATGATAGTATCCTTAGTTTCATCACTTGTTATATAATCGATATATGCCTTAACAGCACCTTTTGGCTCTCCCTTTGTTATCATATACTCATATGCCCAGAATGGATATTTGTTTGATGATATGTTTTCTGTTGTTGGATCAACTCCGTTGATTTTTAAAAGCTTTAGGCCTTCTTTTTCCGAGTCATTTCTTAAGTTTGATAATGCTACATAAGATATTGCTCCACTTGTATCCTTAACTGTTTTCTTTGCTGCTGATGTTGAATCCTGAGTTAATCCTAAACCCTCTTTTTCATCTTTATCTTTCAATATAGTATCTTTAAAAGTTGCTCTTGTTCCTGATGACTTAGATCTATTTACTACGTTTATGGGAAGATCTGATCCTCCAACTTCTTTCCAGTTAGTAACTTTTCCAGTGAAAATATCTTGTATCTGTTCAGTTGTCAAATTTTCTACTGCTACATCTTTATTTACCACTAAAGCAAAACCTATTGCACAAACCTTATTGTTTACTAATTCCTTCAATACATTCTCATCACTTATTTTCTTCTTTGCTTCTACATCTGAATTTCCAATTTGTACGCTTCCTTCTGATACTTGAGTTATACCTACACCACTTCCTCCACCTTGAACGCTTATTGTTACATCCGGATATTTTTCAGTGAACATCTTTCCAGTCTTTTCTGCTAGAGGCTGAAGTGCTGTTGAACCAACTGCAAGTATATCCCCAGATATCTTATCACTGCCATCTGCTCCTTCATTTTTAGATCCACAAGCCGCAAAACTTGTTCCTAATGCAGCTACCGCTAATACCATACACAATCTTTTCACTCTTTTATTCATATATAACCCCTCCGTGCTTTCTATCTATTTTTATTAGTTTTCTTCTTTACAAGATTTATTATGCACCATTAGAGTTAACTGAATATTATTCTAAGGTTAATTAAAATTAACATAGTTTAATACTGGGTAAAAAAGTTTATAATAAAAAAACACCAGCTTAGATGCTGGTGTTCATTTCAGGAAGCATTATTATAAATTCACTTCCTTTACCTAATTCACTTTTTATTTCTATATTGCCCTTAAATTCTAATACTATATGTTTAACAATTGCAAGACCAAGTCCCGTTCCTCCTGCTGCCCTAGATCTCGTTTTATCAACTCTATAGAATCTCTCGAAAAGTCTAGGTATATGATCACTTGGTATTCCTACCCCCTGATCTTTTATGCTTATATTTACAAATCCATTTTCAGTTGAAGCTGAAACCCAAACTTTTGATCCTTTATCAGAATACTTTATAGCATTATCTATAAGATTTATCATCATCTGCTTAAATCTATCTTTACTTCCAAATATATGATTAACTTCGTCACAATTGTAGATTATATCTATATTTTTAGTTTTAGAACTATTTCTCATTATATAGCATATAGATGAAAGTTCTTCTTTAACATTGATTTCTTCAACAACTTCATCCTTATGCTGTTCTATATTAGAAAGTGTTAAAATATCTTCTATAAGCCTTGTAAGCCTCTCTGCTTCGTCGTTTATTATTCCTAAAAACTTTTCTTTGTTTTTTTCATCATTTACATATTTTAATGTTTCTGCAAATCCTTTTATTGATGTGAGTGGAGTCTTTAATTCATGAGAAACATTGGCTACAAATTCAGATCTCATATTTTCAAGCCTCTTTACATCAGTTACATCTTGAACCGCAGCAACGGTACCAATTAACCCACCATCACTTATTATATCTGTAGTTCTTACTCTTAATATTCTTTCCTTAGGCCAGAGAATTTTTATTTCCCTATATCCATCATGCTCGTTTGTAAATACACCTTCAAGTTCAAAATCTCTTATGTGATCCATAAGATTTTCTCCAATTATGTTACGTTCTATTCCAAATACCTCTTTAGCATAGGGATTCATAATTATTATTTTATGGTTTTTATCAATAGCAACAACACCACTATCCATACTTTTAAGTATTGCCTCTAGTTTATTTTGTCTATCAGTTGCTTCTCCTAAAGATATCTCAAGCTTATCAGCCATATTATTAAATGTATTGGCAAGTTTCCCTATTTCATCGTTAGATTGTATGTTTGCTCTTCTTTTAAGATCTCCCTTTGCAATTCTAGATGTTACAAATTGAAGTTCATTTAAAGGTTCAACTATAGCATGAGTAAGTTTTGTTGTAAATACTATAGCAAGCAATATTACAACTACTATAGCTCCTATGTAATATTGTGTATAGTCACTTTTTAATATATATACATTATCAACGGCTATTGAAGACCTTATTATATCTCCATTTTTCATAAGGGTCGCATAGTAAATCATATTTTTATTTAAAGTATCACTAAATCTAGTACTGCTTCCCTCACCATTTTTTATTGCCTTTTCTACTTCTTCTCTTGAAAGGTGGTTATTTGCCCTTTCAAAATCGCCATCACTATCAAAAATAACTGTTCCATCTGATTTTATATATGTTATTCTAATTGGTGAATCTTCGTATATACTTCTTAAAAACTGGATAACACTTTCATCATCTTGAGCTTCTATACTTTTTACAACCACTGAATTTGCAAGTTTTAAATCTTGTTTAGTATTTTCCATATGCTGATAATTAAAAATCACCATAAAAAGCCCACCTACTATAAGCAGACTTATTATTATTGTAGCTAATATAGATATAAGTACTTTTTTACGCATATTATTCACCACTGTTAAAACGGTATCCTATACCTCTCACTGTCTCTATATATTTAGGACTCTTGTCATCATCTTCTACCTTTTGTCTCAAGTGTCTTATATGAACGTCTACAGTTCTTGTTTCTCCTATATATTCATATCCCCATATCTTATCTAATAAGAAATCCCTAGTCATAACTCTCCCCTTGTTTTTTATCAGAATTTCTAGAAGTTCGAATTCTTTTAAAGTAAGGTCTATCTTTGTATCATCTTTTAGAATTTCATGTTTGTTAAAATCAATAGATATATTCGAGAATTTGTAAATGTGATCAGGCATACTACTGCTAGTTCTTCTTATTAAAGCTTTAACTCTTGCTATTAATTCTCTTATGGAAAATGGTTTCGTTATATAATCGTCTGCTCCAAGTTCAAGTCCAAGTATCTTGTCTACCTCTTCTCCTTTAGCTGTTATCATGATAACAGGAATATTAGCTATGACACTATCTTTTCTTATCTCTTTACAGATATCATATCCATCCATGCCTGGAAGCATTATATCTAGAAGTATGAGTCTAGGGCTTTCCTCTCTTATTATTCTTAAAGCATCTATTCCATTAGTAGCTGTAAGTGTTTCATAACCTGAATTTTCTAAATTAAATTTAATAAGCTCAATTATATGTTCCTCATCATCTACTATTAAGATTTTGTCATCCTTCATAAATTTATCCTCCAATCAAATAATGGATATTATTTCATATATATAAAAGAAAACATTCTTCCGCTTTGTTCTCTGTCCCTTCTATAAGAGTGAAACTTTACATCACTGCTGCAAAAAGTACAGTATTCCATAGTTATTATGTTCTCCTTTAAAACTCCCTCATTAAGAGCTTGTAATATAATAGCTTTTTCCATATCTAAATTTCGTCCTTTAAATATAGAGACTCCTTTAAATATATCCTTCTCGTTAAACTTTTCAACAACATCATTACCTATTTCATAACAACAGCTTTTATTATGCGGACCTATAACAATCTTCATAGTCTTTGGATTACCGCCTTTTTGTATTAAGAATTTTATACCCTCTTTTAAAATGTTATCCACTGTTCCCTTCCAACCACTATGTAGAGCTGCAATAAGATTATTTTCATAATCATAAACAAGTATAGGCACACAATCAGCAGTAAATACAGCTATTCCAAGATTCATTTTCTCAGTATATAATCCATCACCTATATCTTCTTTTGAGTTAGCATCATATACATAAGTACTGTGTATTTGCTTTAGATATGCTATGTCGTTAAGTTTATAGTAGTCCTTAAGGCAATTTAAATTCTTTTGAAAATCTATTCCCTCTCTGTTTAAGTCAAGACCATTATGAGATGTAGTAAAGATACAATTAGCACCTTCCAAATCTATTTCTATTACTTTATATCCATTTACTATGTTTTTTATCATAACTCTTCTCCCTTATTTTATCATCCTTCAACAGCTTATCCATAGCTTTAATCGTATTTTAACTTGCTTTTAACATAATTTTAAAGCCAAACTATATTAGAGTTTGGCTTCTATTTCTTTGACATTAAATTTTCAATTTCTTCCATGAAGGTATTTATATCCTTAAACTGCCTATATACAGATGCAAATCTTACATAAGCCACTTCATCTATAATCTTAAGTCGTTCCATTATCATATTGCCTATTTCTTCTGACTTAATTTCTGTAACCATATTGTTGCTCAAAACCTTTTCTATATCATTAGCTATAGTTTCTATTTGATTGCGAGAAACTGGTCTCTTTTGACAAGCTTTTATAAGACCATTAACTATTTTATTTTTATCAAAATTTTCTCTTGTAGAATCCTTTTTAATTATCAATATAGGAATATCTTCTATCTTCTCATAAGTGGTATACCTTTTACCACATTTTAAGCATTCCCTTCTTCTTCTAATGGCCATATCATCATCTGTTGATCTTGAATCTATTACCTTGCTTTCCTCGTGTGTGCAATATGGACATCTCATACCTTCACGCCCTTTTCTTAAATATAGTTTGCTAACATTATTAATTATATTAAATATATATTTTTTTATCAACTCATTATTAGAATTAGTTTTTCTATTATTAAAATTATATTAACAATATAATTTTCTACAGCCATATAAAAAAATTTTTCAACTAAAATAAGGTGCCACATTCAATGACACCTTTATATATTTAAGTTTTTCAAAATTTTTATTTTTTACTGTTAATATTCACTTTTAATCCACCTTTTAAATTATCATCATATATTTTTACATCAAACTCTTTCTTCCACTTTTCCATTTCATCTTTTAAAACTTTTGATTTTTTTTGGTTATTTAGTATCTGATTTATTTGTGATTTAACATCATTAAATTGCATCTGATCTCCTTTTTTAAAAGTAGCTCCAGCTTGAATTATATGATATCCAAATTTAGTTTTTACAGGTTTAGATATTTCACCTTCTTTTAATGGTTTCAGTCCATCTAAAAACTCTTTAATTAACTTTGAATTTTTCTCAGAAACCACTCCTATATTTTCTGCAATAGGTTTTTTATTTTCATATTTGTTATTCTCATATTTTGTATATACATCGTTAAATGTTGTTTCTTTTGATTGTATCTGATCATATAATTTTTGAGCATCTAATTCATTATCAAACAACAAATGCTTAACAAGAATTCCTTCATCATTTGCTATGAATTTTTTCTTATTTTCTTCATAATATTTTTCTTGTTCTTCTTCATTTACTTTTATATCTTTAGTTAAATTGTTTATTGTTGTTTCTCCTATAATTTTATTCTTTAAATATTCTTTAAAAGATTCATCAGTAAATCCCATCTTTTCTAATGTTTTTTTATAATCATCATCCTTGTATTTATTCTTATAGCCTTCTATTTGATTATCAACTTTTTTTGTTAATTCTTCTTGACTTGGAACTATTTTTTCTTTTTCTGCTATAGCAACCAAAATCTTTTCATTAATCATTTTATTTAATATTTTTTCTCTTTGATTTAAAATTTGTTGAGCAATTTTAGGATTATCCATATATTTTTCTCCATATTTACTTTTAAATGTATCAAGTAATTCTTTTAAATTTAAATCAACTTCTTCTAATGTAATATTTTTGCCATTAACTTTAGCTACAGCACTCTTCTTAATAGATTCTGGAGTTCTCTCTATCATGTTGCATCCTACTAAAGTAAGGATTAATCCCCCTGCTAATATAACTGCCCCTGCTTTTATTTTTTTCATTTAAAGTACCTCGTCTTTCCTTTTTTCTTTAAGCTTAATGTACTTATGTTACAGCTATGTTACATTCAAGGAAGCAACTCTTAAATGGTACTTAAATAACGCTTAAATATTTCTTATAAATATAAATGAGCATATTAAATAAATATTTTAATAATAAAAGCCTAGTTTTCAATCACATAACTTTTAAATTTTCACTATATTTCTAGAGTTCTTCTGTAATATTTTTATCATAATTAACTAAAATCACATCAACCCCTATTTTCACTACATTCTCCCATGGTATTTCTCTCATAGTTGATTTTCCAAACCAAGAAACTTTTTCTTCAGGCATCAATATTGATATTATTTGGCACTTATCACAATCAACTTTCAAATCCTTTATGTAACCTAGCTTAGCTCCCATATTTACATCTATAACTTCCATAGATCTTATATGATTTAACGAATGCATACTACTTATATCCATAACACTTCCCCCTTTACTCCTATAAAAAATATATGATTCATACTTAAAATAAATTACTAATTAATTATTATACACAAAAAAAGGACCTTGGATAACCAAGGTCACTATATGTATTTTCTCATATGTTTTAAAGCCGTTTTTTCAAGCCTAGAAACCTGAGCCTGAGAAATTCCTATTTCATCTGCCACCTCCATTTGAGTTTTACCGCTGAAAAATCGTAGATTTAATATTAATTTTTCTCTTTGATTTAATTTTTTCATTGCTTCCTTTATTGAGATATTTTCTAGCCAGCTATCATCTAAATTCTTATTATCACTTATTTGATCCATTACAAATATAGCATCTCCGCCGTCATGGTATATTGGTTCAAATAATGATACTGGATCCTGAATGGCATCTAAAGCAAAAACAACTTCTTCTCTTGGAATATTGAGTTCTTTTGCTATTTCAGATACTGTAGGTTCTTTATTGTTCTCATTTATAAACTTATCTCTTACAAGGAGAGCCCTATAAGCAATATCTCTCAAAGACCTGCTCACTCTTATAGAATTATTGTCTCTAAGATATCGTCTTATTTCTCCAATTATCATAGGAACTGCATAAGTTGAAAACCTAACATTTTGACTTAAATCAAAATTGTCTATAGCCTTCATAAGACCTATACATCCTACTTGAAATAAATCATCTACGTTTTCTCCTCTATTGTTAAATCTCTGTATAACACTTAAAACTAATCTTAAATTGCCCTTAATAAAAGTCTCTCTGGCATTAGGATCACCGTTGTGCATAGCTAGTAACAGTGACTTCATTTCTTTTTCTTTTAACACAGGTAATTTCGAGGTATTTACTCCACATATTTCCACTTTGCTAATCATCATAAGTAACCATCCCTTCAGAGTAATTCCATTAAAAATTATCTCCTTACAAGAAGGATTTTATACTAATGACAAGCTTATAACATTTTATTTATTTCTTTTCGTAGTCTACTTATTATTCTTTTTTCTAGTCTAGAAATGTAGGATTGAGATATACCAAGCATATCAGCCACTTCTTTTTGTGTCCTCTCTTTAACACCAGAAAGTCCAAATCTTAATCTTACAATTTCTTTTTCTCTTTCACTTAACTTGTCTAAGGCAACACATAAAAGCTGCTTATCAACTTCATCTTCTATTGAATTATACACAGTATCGCTTTCCGTTCCTAAAATATCTGATAACAATAATTCATTTCCATCCCAATCAGTATTTAAAGGTTCGTAAAATGATATTTCTGATTTTATTTTACTATTTCTCCTTAAATACATTAAAATTTCATTTTCAATACATCTAGATGCATAAGTGGCCAATTTTATTTTTTTCTGCGGATCAAATGTAGAAACAGCTTTTATAAGCCCTATAGTTCCAACAGAGGTTAAATCTTCTACAGCTACACCTGTATTTTCAAATTTTCTTGCTATATACACTACAAGCCTTAAATTTCTCTCTATAAGTGTACTCTTAACTTCATTATCCCCACTTACTAACTGTCCTACTAAATCCTCTTCTTCTTCTTTGGTTAAAGGTGGTGGTAATACATCATTGCTGCCCTTTATTCCTATGTAATATATCTTATTGAAAAATATTTTAAATTTAGAAAGTACTCTGTTTAAAAGTACAGATAGTTTAATCATTCTTTATTCCTCCTATATTAACCCTCGTGAAAGAAGTCCACTATATTCATTTCCTATGCTTAACTTATTTTTACAAATACATATTATCCCTTGTGTTTCTTTTACATTATTTTCATCAAAATATATTTTTATATTTTTTATTTTGTATCCAACCATATTCCCACCTTGTCCATCTACTACAGCATAGGGCACATAAAAACAGTTTTTCTTATCTAAAGGTACATCATTTACAACGCTTTCTTCTATAACCAATACGGGCAAGTTAGTAGCAGGCTCTCTAAGTTCATTGCCTGTGTCTAAAAATGCATTGAATGTCTTTGACCACCCCTCCCCTTCTACTTCAACTTTATATATAAGCTTTTTCATTATCTTCCTATCTTTTATGTAACATAATAGCCGTTTAAATAAAATATATATAAACATGATAGAAAGCATTATACGCTTATAAGAGAAATTTATAACATTTAGTTCTATAGAAAATCTATTATTTAACTCCATATCTATAAAGATACATAATCCAGCTAAAATCATCGAATACATAATATATACTATAGAGCTCTTGACTATAAATCTCCAATCTTTAATTTTAAAATATAAATATAAAAATACTGCTACAATCCCAATTTTAAAAAATACAGAGTTTAAAAATTTTTCATTTTTTAAAAATACAACTAATGTGTAAGATGCTGCAATGATGGATGGAAATATCATCTTTTTTATTTTTGGAGTGATACTCATAGTTTCACTTGTTATATACATTAAAAATAAATTCACTAAAAAATTTTCAAAAAGCAAAACATCTATATAAATCTTCATTCTTACATCACCCTCTTATTTATTATATAACCACAGCCAGTAAAATTTTGTCATTTTAAAAGGGTTAATTCTTTTTTTGTTTTACCATTTTTTTACACTATTCTTCTTGTAATTTTATCTTTATATGTGCTTTAAACAAAGGTTGATTTCATTGTTATATATTTATATTGGTATTTTAGCTAAAGCTATAGAAGGTAAAATTGTAGGAATTATTATCATTGTTAAAGAAAATTTACATAACATCGAATGATGATATGTTTATTTCAATAACTTATAGAAGATTAAGGATAAGTAAGAATTTAATGCTTGTTTCTATAAATGAATTAATAAATTTAAAATTGGACAACTTGATTGTTCATTTTTTAAACCATTTTCTATGATACTAAAAAAAGTCATGATTACATTAAATGTAATCATGACTTTCTCATATGTTTTTAATTATATTTTTATCTTCTTTGCTTTCTTAAAAAAGCTGGTATCTCCAAATCATTATCATTGAATTCACGAGTAGCTGCTGCTTCCTCATGAATTAGCTCATGTTGTACAGGAGTTTGATATGCAGGCTTTTCTTCCTGCTTAGTAGCATATGTAGTTCTTATAGGATCCATAGCTTCTTTTTCATTTTCAAATCCAGTAGCAATTACTGTAATTCTTATTTCATCTTTAAGATTTTCATCTATAACTGCTCCAAAAATTATATTAGCGTCTGGATCTGCAGCTTCTTGAACTATTTCTGCAGCTTCATTTATTTCTAAAAGACCTAAATCGCATCCACCTGTTACATTCAAAAGAACGCCTGTAGCACCTACTATAGAAGTTTCAAGTAGTGGACTTGAAATAGCCTGTTTTGCCGCATCTTGAGCTCTATTATCTCCTGTTCCCATACCAACACCCATATGAGCTAATCCTTTATCTAACATAACAGTTCTTACATCAGCAAAGTCTAGATTAACAAGTCCTGGTATTGTTATAAGATCTGATATACCTTGAACACCTTGTCTTAATATATCATCCGCTTTTTTGAATGATTCCATAAGAGTAGTCTTTTTATCAACCATAGTTAATAATCTTTCATTAGGTATAGTAACTAATGTATCAACTCTTTGTTTTAAATTTTCTATTCCCATTTCTGCATGAAGCATTCTCTTTCTTCCTTCAAATGGGAAAGGTTTTGTAACTACACCAACAGTCAAAATCCCCATTGATTTTGCTATTTCAGCAACTACTGGAGCTGCTCCCGTTCCTGTTCCTCCACCCATTCCTGCAGTTATAAATACCATATCTGCACCTTTAATTGCTTGAGATATTTCCTCTTTGCTCTCTTCAGCAGCTTTTTGTCCTACTTCTGGATTCGCTCCAGCTCCTAGTCCTTTTGTAAGCTTGTCTCCTATTTGAATCTTTTGAGTAGCATGAGAAAGCATAAGAGCCTGCTTATCAGTATTTATAGCTATAAATTCTACGTTTTTTAAACCTTCAATTATCATTCTATTGACAGCGTTATTTCCTCCGCCACCACATCCAATTACTTTTATATTTGCAAACTGCTGTACATCAACATCAAAATCTAACAACGTAATTCCTCCTCTTTAGAAATATTCCCTAAAAAACTTTCTTATTTTTAATATAGCACTTTCTCTAACATCCTCATTAGATTTATTCAAAATATCATTTTCTAAAATTAAATCTTTACTATTTAATTTTAACTCATTATACATATGTTTAACAATACCCAAAGCGTTAATTGTTAAAGGATTTTCTAAATTAATACTTTTACTATCTATTATAAAAACAGGTTTGGGGCACATACGTTTCCATATTTCCTCAGTAAATTTAAAATTACTTATACCTCCACCATAAAGTATTACATTATCAATATCATCGTATAATTTTGTTTTCTTAAGGTCATTGATAATAAATGAAATAATTTCTTCAGTTCTTGCATAAATTATTTCATCTATCATTTTCATGTCAACTTTAGTTTTCTCATCATATTGAGTAGTAAATTCTAGAACTTTATTCTCAGAATCAAACTCCGAGCTCTTTATTTTTATTTTTTCAGAATCCATTAGTGGGATATTTGTACAATATTCTATATCACTAGTTATGTTCGTTCCACCCAAAAGTATTTGAGATGAACTTAATATACACCCTTTATCATATATAGATATATTAGTTGAATCTGCACCTACATCTACTAATGCTATTGTCTCTTCTAAATCTTCTTCTCTAAGTAAAAGTTTAGATGTTCCTTCAGATTGAACTACAGATTTTATTATATTTACACTACATTTTTCTACAGCTTTATATATGTCCTTTATATAATTATAATCTGACACCGCAACCTTTACATCAACTTCCAATCTGCTTCCCCTCATTCCTAAAGGGTCATGGATATTATCCTTCTCATCTATTTTATAGCTTTGAGGTATAACATCTACAATGGTTTTGTCTCTTGACAATTTTATATCAGAAGCATTTTTTAAAACTCTTTTTATATCATCTTCAAGCACCTCATAATCGTCATTTGAAAGAGCGATTACTCCTGTTGAAGATATAAAATTGCACTTACCCGTTGGAATTCCTATATAAACCTCATCTATATATATATTAACTAAAGCTTCCATTTTAGCAATACAGGATCTTATAGAATCTGAAAGCGCATCTATTCCTGTCACAATACTCCTTTTTATTCCATAAGATTTAACAGAACAACTTGCTAAAATTTTTAGCTTACCATGCTTATCAGCTTTTCCTATAGTTCCATAAATATTTGAGGCTCCTATATCAATTCCAACAATATAACCTTTTTCCATACTTTGTATCTACCCTCCTTGCATATAGCATTAGCCTCTCCTAATATATTCAACAGAAAAATGATTTTTCCTCTAGAGATTTAAATTTATTATATGCCTTTAATAATAAACTCACCTATTATTTATTACAGTAAAATGATTATTTTGAAAATATATGTAAAATTAAGAACTTCCCCATACTTTTTTGAGGAAGTTCCTGTAAAAAAACATTTTTTAATTTACTTTTTCTAATTCTTCTATATTTACACTTCTTGTATGTTTTGTATGAGACCATTCTTTATTTTCTTTATTCATTACACCTTGTATACATATTGGAAGCCATGTTATCAAATATACTGGATATATTAAATAATATAGAATAATTTTAAGATCCAGTTTCTTCTCTAAAAATAGAATAAAAGGTGTGTATAAAAATTGTAATACCATTGCTAATAGCAAGCATGCAGCAGCAATTGTAATACCTGTTGTATTCATCATATTTATAACTTTAGTTATGGTTTCTGGTGCTGCAAATAACTGCTGAATACAATTTAATATTGTTGAAATACCTAATAGTATTGTTACGATAGGCTGAATTGAATATAAAGCACAATCAAACTTTGTAAAACTTCTTTCTTTTATGCTCATCTTCATAAGTTTAAAGAAATACCTGCTTGAAACATCTGCAAAACCTTGCATCCATCTTCTACGCTGAGCCCAAGATTGCGCCAGGCTTAAAGGTTTCTCATCATAAATTACAGCGTCGTGAGCCCATCCAACTTTATATCCATTTAAAACAAGCTTGCAAGTAAACTCTAAATCTTCAGTAAGACATGTTGCTCCCCATCCAAGTTCTTTTAATATTTGTGTGTCCATGCAAAAGCCTGTCCCACCTAATTGACTGGAAAGTCCTAGATTGTTTCTAGCTAACTGGAACATCCTATTAGTGCTCCAAAATGATATTGAATAACAAGCAGTAATCCATGTATCTTTAGGATTTTTACTATCAAGATATCCCTGAACAACTTTATATCCTTCACATAATTTATTGTTCATTGCCTTTAAAAAATTTCTAGACACTAAATTATCAGCATCTAAAATAACGATAGAATCATATTGTTTCTCTAAGCTAAATAACTTTTTAAACATCCACTCTAATGCATAGCCTTTTCCTCTAAGGTCTTTGTTAAATCTTTCGTATACGATAGCTCCTGCATTTTTAGATATAGCCGCTGTGGCATCGCTACAATTATCTGCAATTACATAAATATCATATAATTCTTTGGGATAGTCCAACTTTAGTAAACTATTTATAATTCCTTCTATTACGGCTTCTTCATTGTGAGCTGCTACTACCAAAGCAAAGCTCTTTTGTGGCTCGAAAGTATTGTTGTCTCTCTTTTTTACAAGTCCAAATAGTGATAGTATCAAATAATACATTGTTATAATGAGTACTACATTGGTAAATATAGATAACATAAACTGCATAACAGTTTTAAATGGTATCATTAACAATCCCCCCTAATTCAAAACTTATTTTATCACAAACGATTTTTAAATTCTACTAATTTAAAGGGAATGTAAGACTTAATTAAGATAAATTATAAGTAAATTGATAACTATTCTAAAAAAATCCCATTAATTCTCACTAAAAATAACACATCCTAAATTTAACTCAATATAATAGCTGCCTTAAAGTTTGAGTTTTAGACAGCTATTTTTATATGTTATATAATTTTCCCAACTTTATAAATATCATAAAATTATTTATAACAATACTAATCTTGATACCATATCTTTATCTACTGCATATGTATATAAAGTTTCTTCTGAAATTGTATTATTCTTATACAGTTCAACTAAAGCCATATCCATGGTTTTCATTCCATACTTCGAACCAGTCTGTATAAGGGATTCTATTTGATGAGTTTTTCCTTCCCTTATTAAGGACTGTATGGCTGGTGTAGCTACCATTATTTCTAAAGCTGATATTCTTCCATTTTCATCTTTCCTCGGAAGAAGCTGTTGAGATACTATTCCCTGCATAACTGCTGAAAGCTGAAGACGTATTTGCTGCTGTTGATGCTGAGGAAATACATCTATTATTCTATCTATAGTCTTTGCGGCTCCTATAGTATGTAATGTTGATAAAACTAAATGTCCTGTTTCTGCTGCGGTAATTGCAATAGATATAGTTTCTAAATCTCTCATTTCTCCTATTAAAATTACATCTGGATCTTCCCTTAAAGCTGATTTTAAAGCTGTTCTATAATTTTTAGTATCTTTGCCTATTTCTCTTTGATTGATGATTGATTTATTATGTTTGTGAAGATATTCTATAGGCTCTTCTAATGTTACAATATGTGAGCTTCTAGTAGCGTTTATTTCATTTATCATAGCAGCTAAAGTAGTGCTCTTTCCACTTCCTGTAGGACCTGTTACAACTACAAGTCCTCTTTTCTTTTCAACTAAACTCTTTAATACTTTAGGATGATTTAATTCATCTAAAGTTGAAACTTTAAGAGGTATTACTCTTATTGCAATAGCAGTACTATTTCTCTGCGTAAATATATTAACTCTAAATCTTCCAATTCCTCCTATAGAGTAAGAAGTATCTATCTCACCTTCCTCTTTATATTTATCATAACTTTCACCCAAAATTTCCTTTGCATATCTTTCTGTATCTTCAGCTGAAAGTTTATTATAATCTAATACACTTAATTCTCCATTAACTCTTATAACTGGCGGTGTACCTACTGTTAAATGTAAATCAGATGCTTTTTTATTAATAGTTATATCTAATAATTCCTTTAATAACATAATAAACTACCCCTTTATCAATAAAATGCGACTTTATTTCGTTTATATTTTGTATACTATAAATATTATTCTACAAAGTATGCTAAAATCCTTTTAAATTCTTAAAGATTCAAAGAACTTTAGCATACTTAAGTACTTTTTCAATTTTTATTTTTTCCATTTAATTCTTTGCACAACTTTTTTAAAGCCCTTTTTTCAATCCTTGATACATAGGACCTAGATATACCTAATATTACTGCTATCTCTCTCTGAGTTTTGGTCTTCCCATCTGAAAGCCCATACCTCATTTCTACTATGGCTCTTTCTCTTTCTGTTAAGCATGAATTTATGTTTTTATATAATTTTTTTATTTGAATTTTATTCTCTACAACTTCAACTATAGGATCATCATCAGTACTTAGAACATCCATTAAAGAAATTTCGTTTCCTTCTTTATCAATACCTATAGGATCTTGCAGAAAAACTTCTCCCCTGTTTTTCTTATTATTCCTTATAAGCATAAGTATTTCATTTTCAATGCATCTAGCAGCATAAGTTGCAAGCCTTGTTCCTTTATCATAATTAAATGAATCTATCGCTTTAATAAGCCCTACGGTTCCTATAGATATTAAGTCATCAACATCTCTCCCTGGATATGAATATTTTTTTACTATATGAGCTACTAGTCTTAAATTTTTCTCTATGAGAACACTCTTTGCTGCTGGATCACCTTCTTTTAGCTTAAGCAAATAATACGCTTCTTCCTTCTCATCTAATGGCTTAGGGAAAGAATTTGTGCCGCTTACATAACCTGCTAGTATATTTATGCCGCTCACCACATCTAGAAAATATTGTATAATAAACACAGTTGTTCCTCCTAATAGTGCTTATTATATAATATGTTAGATATAGCGAAAGTTTACTTATTTTTCTATTTTAAATTATTTTATATCAGTAACTTTTTCTACAATTTCTTTAAAAATAGGGGCAGCTATGGTTCCTCCACTTTCTTCGTTGGCAATATTTTCAACAAATACTACCATGGAATAGTTCTTTCCTTTGTATTTATAATATCCTGCAAACCATCCATCATAACGTTTTTCCATAACGCTGTTTCCCTTATCATCCTTCAAGTATCCGCCATTGTCATCTTTTTTAGGCTCCATCCTAGTCGCAGTTCCTGTCTTTCCTCCTAACTCAACATTTTTCACATAAGCAGCTTTCCCTGTACCATTTTCATCTCTAACTACCCTTAAAAGTTCATTTTTCATAATAGTTGCCACAGAGGTTTTAATAACTTGCTGCTTCTCTGATGTTTGAAACTCTTTAACTGTGTTAAAATCGTTGTCTTCAAGACTTCCCATGATGTAAGGTTTCACATACACGCCATTATTGACTACGGTATTTATCATCCCTAAGGCTTGAAGAGGTTCTATTCTAATGTTTTGTCCTATTGATATATTGGTAGCTCCTCCCTCATCAACCTCTGATATTACATAGTCCCCTTGAGCCTCATTATCTCCATATAAATTAAGAACTTTTGAGAAAAGTCCCTGGGCTTTAGCATATTCTATTATTTTTTTACTTCCAAGTTTATTTCCTATCTCAGCAAAAATATTATTACATGACTTTGTAAAGGCTTCTTCTACTGTTAATGTTCCGTGAGAAGTTTTACAAGGAAGATTGGGTTTGCATTCACAAGTAAATTTATCATCTAATGACACTATCCCTTCATTTAAAGCTGCTCCCAATACGATAGTTTTAAAAATAGAACCAGGACTATATCCATTTTCTGTGGCAGAAGCAAGCATTATATTAGGTTTACTGTTATCTTTCTGAGTAAGTACTCTTATTTTACCAGTATCACTATCGCAAAGAGCAACTCCTATTTGACTGTATTTCTTATATTTCTCTTGCTCTAGAACCTCTTTCACTTTTTCTTCCATAGAATCGTTTATAGTGAGTTTTAGATTGACATTATCTTTTGGAATGTTATATATACCCTCTTGAACTTTTCCTTGAGAATCTGTAGCAAAAACTATGGTAGAACTTTTATTTGCAGAAGTATACTCCGCAATTGTATTTTCGAGGCAATCTCCCTCTTTATCTTTACCATCTCTAGTTTTACTGCTTGTTAACATATTGCATATATTCCAACTACTTTTTCTATCAATAGAATTATACTTATAGCTATATACTCCATTGATATTATTTAATGAATTTATCTTATCATAGGTTTCTTTATCTACATCATAATATCTTTTTCCCTCTTTATCGCTATTCAAATCAACTGCAATATCATAATTTTTATTATAATTTTTTAAAGTGTATCTAAAAGCATATAGTTCTTCCATGGGTGTTGAACTATTATTTCTTTTAAAATCAACGGTATCAATTACAATTTTATATTTATCATCTGTTTTTAAAAGACTTTTTCCCTTGTCATCTAATACCATATAATTAATTTCACTTATATTACCTGTATGGCTATGTTGCGCTTCAGCCATGACACTTAAATTTTCACCTTTTATAATTTGAATATATAAAAGCTTGCCTATAAGAACTAAAAATATAGTTCCAAAACATATGCCTAATTTTTTTATACCTTTTTTATCTATCATAAAAAAACCCCTTTCTTTGCTAATTCTAGCCAAAGAATGGGGTTTTTATTCTCTATCTACTTTGTAATATTTGATTAATATTCGCTACAAGTAAGTCTATTGCAACTTGATTATGTCCGCCTTCTGGAATTATTATATCTGCATATTTTTTAGTAGGTTCTACAAATTGCATATGCATAGGTCTAACTACATTAAGATACTGTTCAATTACCGATTCAACAGTCCTTCCTCTTTCATTTATGTCTCTTACAAGCCTTCTTATTATTCTAACATCAGCATCTGTGTCAACATAAATCTTTATATCAAGCATATCCCTTATTCTCTTATCTTCTAAAATCATTATTCCTTCTACTATTATTATGTTTTTAGAATTTACTAAGACAGTTTCTTCTCTACGAGTATGCTTCTCAAAATCATAAATAGGTTTTTCGATACTTTTACCATCTATTAAATCCTTCAAATGACTAAGCATCAAATCTGTATCAAATGCAGATGGATGATCATAATTCGTCTTCATTCTCTCTTCAAATGGAATTCCACCTTGATTTTTATAATAAGAATCATGTTCTATCATAGCTATACAATCTTCATTAAATTTGCTGTAAATTGCTTTTGCTATAGTACTTTTACCAGATCCAGTTCCTCCGGTTATTCCTATTAAGACAGGTCTTTTCATAACTTAGTTAGCCTCCTTACTTTTGATAAGCATATCTTTAGGATTTAATTTTGTAGGGCATTTAATCTTAAAGATCATTTGAGCCCTTGGAGCTACATTTATCTTATTATCTTTTCCATCCTTCATGTCATCTAACGTAATAGTAAACATATCTCCTTCTACTCTTAAGACTTCAACTTCGTCTCCTTCAAAGACCCTATTTCTCTGTTCTATAACAGCTTCATTTGTTTCTTCATCATAAGATTTTACTACACCAACTATATCATAATCTCTTACATAAGCAGAAGTTTCATAGATCTGCATTGAACTATGACCATAATAAAAGCCTGTATAGTAACTTCTATGACTAACTTTAAAAAGGTATTCCATCCACTTAGGATTATACTTATAATTTTCAGGATTTTCCATATATGTATCTACAGCTTCTCTATAGGCCTTTACTACAGATGCTACATAAAATGCGCTCTTCATTCTTCCTTCTATCTTTAAAGAATATACTCCGGCTTCTATAACTTCATCAATATGCTCTATCATACATAGATCCTTGGAATTCATTATATAAGTTCCCTTGTCATCTTCTGATACAGGGAAATACTCTCCCGGTCTCTTTTCTTCAACTAAATAATATTTATATCTGCACGCTTGAGCACAAGCACCCCTATTAGCATCTCTGCCTGTCATGTAGTTAGAAATTAAACATCGTCCAGAATAAGCCATACACATTGATCCATGAACAAAAGCTTCTAAATCACAAGTTTCAGGAAGCCTTTCTCTTATTTCTTTTATTTCTTTCAAAGTAAGTTCTCTTGCAAGAACTATTCTCTTTACGCCTAAATTATGCCAGAATAAAGCTGACTTCCAATTTACATTATTAGCTTGAGTACTTAAATGAATTTCTAAGTCTTCTGCAACTTCCTTTATAGTCATGATTATAGAAGGATCTGACACTATTACAGCATCTATCCCTGCATTTTTCAAATCTATTATGTATTGCTCCAATCCATCTAAATCTGAATTATGAGGAAAAACATTTAAAGTTACATAAACTTTTCTTCCTCTAGAGTGAGCATACTCAACTGCTTCCTGCATATCCTCATTGGTAAAATTATCAGCAAATGCTCTTAAGTTAAGTTTGCTTCCCCCTAAATATACGGCATCTGCACCGTAGTCTATAGCTGTTTTCAGCTTTTCAAGATTACCAGCTGGAGCTAAAATTTCAGGCTTTCTCACTTAGTTTTTCCTCCTTTTTGTCACGGAAATACCATCTCCCATAGGTATTACAGAAGTTATTAAGTTATCATCTTCAGAAACCATTTCAAGATAACTTTTCATTCTTTTTACTATAGTAATTTTTCTTCTTTTAACCAAATCCTTAGAGGCAACCATACCTCTAAAAAGAACATTATCTGCAACTATTATACCATCATCAGAAAGAAGACTCATACAATGTGGATGAAAGTGATTATAATGTCCCTTTCCTGCATCCATAAATATAAAATCATATTTACCATTAAGACTTTGCAAAACCTCTAAACAATCACCAGAAAGTACTGTTATATTATCCTTAAAACCATACTTTTCAATGTTTTTTTTCGCCTGTTCTATCATATTTTCATCTCTCTCGATAGTATCTATATGAACATTACCATCTAAGGCTTCTGCCATCATTATAGATGAATACCCTATAGCTGTACCTAATTCAAGGATTCTCTTAGGCTTAGTAATAGATACCATAAGTTCTAAAAACTTTCCACTTTCCTTTTGTATTATAGGTACAGCATTTTTTTCTGCATATTCCTCTAGTTCTTTTAGTATTCCTTCTCTATCTGGTATTAGCTGTCTTAAGTATTGTTCCATATAATCATGCATTACTCCGCTCATAGGTTCCTCCAATACTTACTTTTTATTTTTATTGTCTCTAATTTCTTTTAATCTCATAAATTCTTTATCATTATCTGTAAAAGTATGTGTACCATCATCATTAGATATGAAGAATAAATAATTTGTTTTCTCAGGATTTATTGCTGCATTAAGTGACGCTTTACCTGGACATGCTATTGGTCCTATTGGAAGACCATCAACTTTATAGGTATTATAAGGTGAATTAACCTTTATGTCTTCATTTGAAACTTCTGCTTTATGATATCCTAAAGCATACAAAACAGTAGCACAAGATTGAAACTTTGTATGTTGTTCTATCCTGTTGTAAAATACTGATGCTACTTTTCCTCTTTCATCATCTCTCTCTGCTTCTTTTTCTACAATTGATGCCATAGTCACTATATCATCAAGATTGTTTTTATCTATCTTTTTTCCTGTAGCTTGTTCAATTTCACTTATTACTTCTTCAAATCTTAAAAGCATTCTTTCTATTATTTCTTCCCCAGAAATATCTTTTTCAAACTCATATGTATCTGGGAATAAAAAACCTTCTAATTGATATTTTCTTTCGCTATTCTTTTTGATATAAGATGGCGCATTGTATTCTTTAACAGCTTTTAGAAATTCTTCTTTAGAAATCACCTGTGACTTTTCCAAAGAAGCAGCAATTTCTTCTATATTATAACCTTCAGGTATAGTGACCTTATTAAGTCCTGCGGTCACCTTTCCTAAAGATAAATTAGAAAGAAAAGTATCTAAAGTCATATTTTTTTCAATTAAATATCTTCCCTTTTTTATATTAGTATCTAAATCATTACTTTTCACATAATACTTTATGAGATAGGTATTTCCTATTATATTTTGTTTAGAAAGTTTTTTTAGAACGTCATTTAACGACTGTCCCTCTTTCACTTCTAATTCAACACTATCTACAGTCAACTTAAAAGGATGATTTACAAGCCTGTTATAGTAAAATTTAAAGCCTACCGCCCCAACGACAAGAACTATAACAATTATAATAAGAATTTTCTTAAGTTTATTGTCTTTCATAAGCTCCCCCGCTCCTCAAATAACTATTTTCTAATAGCTGCTCTCTTTCTTTCAGTTGGATCTAATAATGTTTTTCTTAGTCTTATGCTCTTAGGTGTTACTTCAACTAATTCATCAGCTCTAACAAATTCTAAGCTTTGTTCTAGAGACATAACAGTTACTGGTGTTAGTTTTAAAGCATCATCTGCACCTGATGATCTTGTATTACTTAAGTGCTTCTTCTTACAAATATTTACTTCTATATCATCAGCTCTTGAACATTCTCCTGCTACCATTCCTGCATAAACTTCAGTTCCTGGTTCTATAAATAATGTTCCTCTTTCTTGAGCATTAAATAAACCATAAGTTATAGCAGTTCCTGATTCAAATACTACTAATGATCCTCTTGATCTTTCAGGAATTTCTCCTTTAAATGGCTCATAATCGCAGAATACATGATTCATTATACCATTTCCCTTTGTATCAGTTAAAAATTCATTTCTAAATCCAATAAGTCCTCTTGCTGGTATCTTGAATTCTAATCTAGTATATCCATTGTTAGCAGAAGTCATATTAACCATCTCTGCTTTTCTAGGTCCAAGCTTTTCCATAACAGGTCCCATGAATTCTTCAGGTACATCTATAGTTAAGTACTCAATTGGTTCTAATCTCTTTCCATTTTCTTCTTTGTATATTACGCTTGCTTTTGATACTTGGAACTCATATCCTTCTCTTCTCATAGTTTCTATTAAAACTGATAAGTGAAGTTCTCCTCTTCCACTTACTTTAAAGCAATCTGGAGAAAGTTCATCAACTTTTAAACTTACGTTAGTTTCTAACTCTTTTAATAATCTATCTCTTAAGTGTCTTGATGTAACAAAATCACCTTCGCGTCCTGCAAATGGAGAGTTATTAACCATAAAATTCATGCTTAAAGTAGGTTCATCTATTTCTACAAATGGAAGTGCTTCTGGATTTAATGCATCTGCTATAGTATCTCCAATGTTTATTTCACCAATACCACTTACTGCTACTATATCTCCTAATGAAGCTTCATCTGTTTCAACTCTCTTAAGTCCATCATACACATATAAGTTAGAAATCTTAGCAGGCTTGTTACCATCTTTTGACATTATAACAACCTGTTGATTCTTCTTTATAGTTCCTCTTTCAATCTTACCTACAGCAATTCTTCCTACATACTCTGTAGAATCTAAAGTTGTAGCAAGCATTTGTAGAGGCTCATTCATATATCCCTTTGGTGGGTCAACCTTTTCTATTATTGTCTTGAATAGAGGATCCATATTTATGTTTTCATCCTCAAGTTCAAGCTTTGCAAATCCTTCTCTAGCTGAAGCATAGACTATAGGGAAGTCCAACTGCTCATCATCAGCTCCAAGCTCTAAGAATAAATCAAAGATTTCATCTATAACTTCTTCTGGTCTTCCATCTTTTCTATCTACTTTATTGATTACTACTATTGGCTTTAATCCAAGTTCTAAAGCTTTCTTTAAAACAAATTTTGTCTGTGGCATAGCCCCTTCATAAGCATCTACAACTAAAAGAACACTATCAACCATTTTAAGTACACGTTCTACTTCTCCACCAAAGTCAGCGTGGCCTGGTGTATCTATTATATTAATCTTTACTCCATTATGCATTACTGCAGTATTCTTAGAAAGTATTGTTATACCTCTTTCTTTTTCAAGATCATTAGAGTCCATTACTCTTTCTTGTACCTTTTCATTGCTTCTAAATATATGACTTTGTTTAAGCATAGCATCAACTAATGTAGTCTTACCATGGTCAACGTGTGCAATTATTGCTATATTTCTTATATTTTCTCTTACGTCTAAACTCATCTTATTCCTCCAATGTTTATAAGTTATTATTACATAAAAATTCAAAATAAAATTGGATACGCAAGTATCCAATTCTATCTTTCGGTCATTACTATACTTTATTGTAAACTTTCATAATAAAAAAGTCAACTTAAGTATTTTTAAGTCTATTTCTCTAAGATTCTGTCCTTAGTAATAATTTCAATAATAAATTCAACTTTTTAATGAAACAATTTCTACTTCTTCCATAAAAATTTTTTTAAATTTATATCTCCATTATTATAGGAAGTATCATTGGTTTTCGCTTAGTTTTTTCATATAAGAAAATTCTAAGGTCTTCTTTTATAAGTGATTTCATTGTAGACCAATCAGTTATTTTCTTATTTTCACATTCTCTTAAAGCCTCTTTAACTACTTCTCTAGCTTCTCCCATAAGATCTTCTGATTCTCTTACGTATACAAAGCCTCTAGATATTATATCCGGTCCAGCTATTACAGAACCGCTTTCTCTCTCTATAGTAACAACTACTGTAAGTATTCCGTCTTGGGAAAGATGCTTTCTATCTCTAAGAACTATATTTCCTACATCTCCAACACCTAAACCATCTACAAATACTTGACCTGCTACTACGGAGCCATTTTTTCTTATGCTATTTCTTGAAAGCTCAACTACATCACCATTATCCATTATTACAATGTTTTTAGGATCCATACCAAGTCTTACAGCGAGTTCGCCATGTTGCTTTAAATGTCTATACTCTCCGTGAACTGGGATGAAGAATTTAGGTTTGACAAGAGAATGCATAAGTTTTAATTCTTCTTGACATGCATGACCTGAAACGTGTACATCAGCTAATGCTGAATATATTACATCTGCACCTTTTTTGAAAAGCTGGTTTATTACCTTTGATATAAGCTTCTCATTTCCTTGAATAGGACTTGCTGATATTATAACTGTATCTCCTTCATTTATAGAGACTTTTCTGTGCTCTGATGCAGCCATTCTTGAAAGGGCTGACATCGGTTCTCCCTGGCTTCCTGTAGTTATTATAATCATGTGCTCTGGATTGTACTTATTTATAGAGTCTATATTTATAAGTGTATCCTTCTCTGCAGTTAAATAACCAAGTTCCAAGGCAACATTTACGTTATTCTCCATGCTTCTTCCAGATACCGCAACTTTTCTTCCATATTTCTCAGCTGCAGTTATTACTTGTTGAATTCTGTGAACATTTGATGCAAAGGTAGCAACTATTATTCTACCTTTGGATTTTCCAAATATATTTTCAAAGGTTTCGCCTACTGTTCTCTCAGACATTGTATATCCTGGTCTTTCAACGTTAGTACTATCTGCCATCATTACAAGAACGCCTTTTTTACCTAGTTCTGCAAATCTAGCAAAATCAGCTCTCTCTCCATCAATTGGTGTATAGTCTACCTTAAAATCTCCGGTGTGTAGTATAACTCCTAATGGAGTGTGTACAGCAATAGCTACTGAATCCGCTATACTGTGATTAGTTTTTATAAACTCGACAGACATGGATGTAAGTTTTATTATATCTCTTGGTTTAACAAGATGTGACTCTGTAGTAGTCAATAATCCATGCTCCTTAAGTTTTGTTTCAATTAACCCTAAAGTCAATTTCGTTCCATAAATTGGTACATTGATTTGTTTTAGTATATATGGAAGGGCTCCTATATGGTCTTCGTGTCCATGTGTGAAAAATATCCCTTTAACCTTTTCTTTATTTTTTATAAGATAAGATACATCAGGTATTACTATATCTATTCCGAACATATCTTCATCAGGGAACTTTAATCCGCAGTCTATTACTATTATTTCCTCTTTATATTCAATGGCTGTCATGTTTTTGCCAATTTCATTTAAACCACCTAGAGGGATAATCTTTATCTTTTCTTTTTCCTTCTTCATATACTACCCTCCTTATATATAGTGCTTTAACTAAGTTTTCCTATAATGATACTCTTATGGCTCATTCCTCTCATCTTGAATGGTCTATATTGCTTTTTAATTGCTTAAGCTATTATTCAAGTGTAATAATCGCTATCAATTTATTTACAATTCTCACAAATCCCAAAAAACTTAACACTATGATCATTAATTTTAAAATTGTATTGTTTTTCTATTTTAGCTTCCAGATTCTCTAAAAGATCTCCTTCAACCTCAATCACCTTTCCACACTTTGTACAAATCAAATGATGATGCCTATGCAACTCATCTTCGTGAACCAATTCATATCTACTACACCCATCGTCTAAATCTAACTTGTATACTATACCCATTTCCTCTAATAGCATAACAGTCCTATAAACAGTTGCGAGTCCTATTTCTGGACATTGTATTTTAACCTTATCATAGATTTCCTCTACAGTAAGGTGACTTCCTTCATTTTCTATTATTGTATCCACAATAGATCTTCTTTGAGGGGTAAGCTTATATCCTTTATTTTTTAAATCCTCTTTTAATTTATTTATATTTACTAAAGAAGATGCCTTTCTCATGGATTAAACAACTCCATTCTATAATAAACTAATTCATATATCCTTCTTCAAAAAGAGCTTCGTAAGCTTCACTTACTAAAGCGAATTCTCCTTCATCGTCAACTGGTATTAAAAGGTCATTTCCTTCTTCATCTTCTGTTATCTTTAAAGCAACAGCGTCTTCTTCACCTTCTGCTACTACTATAACATATTCATTTCCTTCTATGTCAAATTTTGCTTCTACAGTAAATTCCACCTCATTACCATCTTCATCTAATAAAACAATTGTGTCAACGTTATTTTCCATCTTTTTCTCTCCTTCTATTTTTCTATTTTGAAATTCTATCAAGATATCCTTGTAAAATATAAGTTGCTGCCATCTTATCAACAATCTTTTTTCTCTTAGCTCTAGACATATCCGCTTCTAACATAGCTCTCGTAGCTGCAACAGTTGTTAGTCTTTCATCCCACATCTCTATAGGGAGTCCTAAAAATTCTTTTAATTTTTCACAAAATTCAAGAACTTTTTCTCCTTGAGGCCCTATAGTTCCATTCATATTCTTAGGTAATCCTAATAATATTACTTCTACTGAATATTCATCACATATTTTTTTCAATTCATCTAAATCATATTGAAGACTTTTTCTTCTTATTGTAGTTATTCCCTGTGCTGTAAATCCTAATGGGTCGCTTATTGCAACACCTATGGTTCTGTCACCTACATCTAGTCCTAAAATCCGCATTAAATATACTCCTTTAAAATTTATTAGCTATTCACATATCGTATATTTCTATTGTACCTATATTATGTATTTTTATTATAAAAGTTTTCACTATATTTTCTATGTTAAATAAAAAGGTGCCCAAATAGGGCACCTTTTACTTTATTCCTAAATAAGATTTTAAAACTTCTTCAAGAATTTCATCTCTTTCAAGCTTTCTAACTAAGGCCCTCGCACCATTGTAGTTAGTAATGTATGTTGGATCGCCTGAAATCAAATAACCAACTAATTGATTTACAGGATTATATCCTTTTTCTATTAAAGATTCGTATACATCTGTTAAGATAGTTTTTGTCAAATCCTTTTTATCTCTACTAAAATCAAATTGCATTGTATTGTCATTATTCATAAGCGTGGCTGCAATAGCAGCTTCACCCCCTTGCACAATATTTTAGCATTTAAGTAGTCATCCCTTTATAGTATAACCTATATGTCAGAACTTATTCTAGTGTTTTAATTGTTTCTTTGTATTTATTATAAATCATAAATACAAAATTGTATATATCTACTTTAATAAAGTTTCTAATACTTCTGGGACTTTCTTTAATGCTTCTTGAATTTTCTCAGGTAATTTTCCACCAGCTTGAGCCATATCTGGTCTTCCGCCACCGCCGCCGCCAGCTACTTTGGCAACCTCTTTTATTATCTTTCCAGCATGAGCTCCATTAGCTACAGCATTTTTAGTAGCCATTGCTACAAAGTTAACTTTTCCGTCTTTAGTTGAAGCAAGAACTATAACACCTTCTCCAAGCTTATCTTTAACTTTATCTCCTATATCCCTTAATGCGTTTCCATCTATATTTTCTAAAGAGTAAGTAACACATTTTGTTCCTTTTATATCTTTAGCTTCTTTTAAGATTTCATCTTCTACGCCTTTTATAAGCTTAGATTTAAGAGTATTTATTTCTTTATCTTTCTCTTTTAATTCGTTTAAGTTTGCTGAAACCTTTGTTAGTATATCTTTTTCTGTACACTTTAATGCTTTTGCAGCTTCCTTTAAAAGCTCATTCTTTGATTCCATTTCACGTATAGCATTTATTCCTGTTACAGCTTCTATTCTTCTTATGCCAGCAGCTACTCCAGTTTCAGATAATATCTTAAATAATCCTATTTGTCCTGAATTTCTAACGTGAGTACCTCCACAAAGCTCTTTGCTGAAACTTCCTATTGATACAACCCTAACTTCATCTTTATATTTATCATCAAATAATGCTATTGCTCCAGATGATTTAGCTTCTTCTATTGACATTACATCTGTATTTACATTATATGCTTCCATTATTTTATCATTTACTAAAATTTCTATTTTTTCTATTTCAGAAGCAGTAACTGGTGAAAAATGAGTAAAGTCAAATCTCAATCTTTCTTCGTTAACATAAGAACCACTTTGGTTTACGTGAGAGCCTAAAACTTCCTTTAGTGCTTCGTGAAGCATGTGAGTTGCACTATGGTTTTTGCATATTGAATTTCTTCTTTTAGAGTTTACAGTTAAAGTGACTTCTTCATCTAAGTTTAAAGTTCCTTCTAAGACTCTTACAAAATGCATTATCTTTCCATTTATATTCTTTTTGCAGTCTACGACTTCTGCTTTAAATCCATCTCTAAAAATCATACCAGTATCACCTATCTGACCTCCCATTTCTGCGTAGAAAGGAGTTTTATCAGTGACTACTATGGCTTCCCCCTCATTTACTGAGTTTACAAAGGAATCTTCGCTTATTATAGCTTTCACTATTCCTTTTGATTCTGTTTCGCTATAACCAGTAAATACTGTCTTTATATCCTCTGAAATCTTATTTGCAATGGAATCTTCTCCACCCATATAGGTATTTTCTTCTCTAGCTTCTCTAGCTCTCTTCTTTTGAAGTTCCATCTCTTTCTTAAATCCGTCTAAATCAACTTTTATATTTTCCTCTTTTGCTATCTCTTCTGTAAGTTCTAGAGGAAATCCATAAGTGTCATAAAGTTTAAATGCCTTTTCTCCTGATAGGACATTTTCCTTATTTTCTTTAAGCTCTTCTATATACCCCTTTAATATATCCATACCGCCGTCTATTGTTTCGTTAAATCTTTCTTCTTCAAGACCTATTATTTTCTTTATATAGTCAGTTTTTTCTTTAAGTTCTGGATAAGCATTTCCGTAGTTTTCTATTACCTTATCTACTAAATCTTTAAGGAATATTCCCTTTATTCCCAAAAGTCTTCCATGTCTAGCAGCTCTTCTTAGAAGTCTTCTTAAAACATAACCTCTTCCTTCATTTGAAGGCAGTACATCATCTCCTATTAGGAATGCTACAGCTTTTATATGGTCTGCTATTATTCTTATAGAGATATCACTAGTCTTATCTTTGCCATAAGGGATCTTTGCAACATCTGTAACACCTTCAACTATGCTCTTAACAGTATCTATATCAAAGATTGATTCAACACCTTGCATTATTGTTGCGATTCTTTCAAGACCCATTCCTGTATCTATGTTTGGATGTGCTAGCTTATTATAGTTTCCCTCTTCGTCCTTATCAAATTGAGTAAATACTAAATTCCAGAACTCAACTATCTTATCTGCATCCGAAGCTTTTTCAAACTCCTCTGATGTTGTTATCTTTCCAGCACCCTTATCATAATGAATCTCTGAACAAGGTCCACAAGGTCCAACTCCGATTTCCCAGAAGTTATCTGCTCCTAATCTAAATATTCTCTTAGGATCAACATCAGTCTTCGTTGTCCATATCTCATAAGCTTCATCATCGTTTAAATGAATAGTCACATATAATTTATCCTTTGGAATTTGCAAAACCTCTGTTACAAACTCCCAAGCCCATGGAATTATTTCTTTTTTGAAGTAATCTCCAAAAGAGAAGTTTCCTAACATTTCAAATAAAGTAGCATGTCTTGAAGTATATCCTACATTATCTATGTCTATAGTTCTTACACACTTTTGACATGTAGTAACCCTCTTGCTTGGTGGTGTTTTTAGTCCAGTAAAATAAGGCTTTAATGGTGCCATACCTGCGTTTATTAAAAGAAGACCTTTGTCATCCTTAGGCACTAAAGAAAAACTAGGCATTCTAAGATGTTGCTTTGATTCAAAAAAACTTAAGTATGCTTCTCTTAACTCATTTAATCCCATTGTTTTCATGTTTATTCCTCCTAATTGCACATTTGAATTCATATAAAATTCTAATAAAATATAAAAAAGCCCTCATCCCTAGCACAAGGGACGAAAGCATTATTCCGTGGTACCACCCTAATTCATGAATATAAAATATCCATCTCTTAAGTTAACAGTTCAAAGATAGCCTTCAAATCACATTCTTAGAAGCTCACACCAACCGCTTCCTCTCTGAAAATGAATAATGACTTTACTCCTTCTCATCATCACTGAATATTAAATTCTCATAGGCAAATTATATGGTATTATTAAACTTATGTCAAGGAATTAGATAAATAATAATTTTTAATTTCTCTAAAAAATTTAAAACAAATAATAATTTACATCCTCATATATTATCTTTATAACTACTCCCAAAGGCACTGCCAAAACCATTCCTGTAAATCCTCCTATTTTTCCTCCAAGGATTAAAAGAATTATTACAATTATAGGATGCATAGAAATGCTGTCTCCTATTATTTTAGGTGATAATATGTTACCTTCAATCTGCTGTATTATTAAAAGAAGTACTGTTACCCATAATGCCTTTGATGGAGATATAAGTAATGCCATAAGAATAGGCGGAACAGCACCTATTATAGGTCCAAAGTATGGAATTATATTTGCTATGCCATTTATTACTGATAATATTATAGGAAAATCTACTTTTAATGATATAAGAACTATGAAAGTAAGTCCCCCTATGAGTATACTCAGTAAAAATTGACTGGCTACATATCTAGATAATATTTTGTCTATATCATTAAAAATATTTCTCGTAGCCGTTCTTTTAGTTCTAGGTATTAGAAGCATGAACTTGTTATAAAAAAATTCTCCTTCTCCTAAGAAATAATAAGAAAGTACAGGTACTACAGCAAAGGATAATACATTTTCTCCAAAACTCACTACTCCATCTAAAACCTTCAGCAAAAGAGAATTTGTAAAACTTCTTACTCTATACTCCAACTCCCCATTTAAATACATGAAAAACTTATTTTTTTCCATAATCGTAGAATACATATAGCTCATGCTATTTTTTATATCTTCTAATGACTCATAAAAATGTTCTCCTTCTTTAAGTACAATTGGAACAAAATAAATTACGAATCCTGCTATTATTCCAATTATGCTTAAAATTAAAATTATAGCTGATGCCTTTTTGTTGATACCCTTTTTATATAAAAATTCTTGTATTGGTTTTAAAACATATGAAAGCAGAAATGATATAAAAATCATAGATACTACATCTTTTATTATCCTTATATTCATAAGTCTATAAATAATAAAAATTAATGCTGCAATTAAAAAAGCTTTTAATGCAAACTTAATCCACGGTTTTTTCATCATTATGTTCTCCTAACTCTTTAGTGCTTAAGGAAACCAGTTTAACTTTATTTCTATCTCCAAAATAAGCTATGCTGTAATCTCCTAATATAGTTTCAGTTATTAAAATTATCTCTTTTCCTCTCATCATCTTAATTAATATACCTGGATTTGCTACTATCCCTTTGATGGAGTAATCTCCAAGATCTATTATCAAATCTTCCAGCACTCCTACAATCCCACCAGATGAGTCTATTATATCTAAAGATTTTATATCACTGAAACATAGAAATTTGTCTTTTATAGACTTAGTGACTATGACTTTTTCGTTCATCGCAATTATATCTTCCGATAATATATATCTTTCTTTTGAAAAAATACCTTTTGAACTTAGTTTAAAACCAATTACTCTGCTTTTATGATAATTTATTGCTATATCCTTTATAAAACCAAGATACTTTCCTTTATTATCATATACATTCATGTACTGAAAATATTTTACACGAAACATAATATCCCACCCTCATTAAACACTCCTTTTAATTTTTCCCTAAAATATTAAAAGAATACCTATATAATGGGTAAAAAAATAAAGCTAAGAAAAGATTTTATTCTCTTCTTAGCTTTTTATTATGTTAATTAGTGATGATCATGTACATGAGGATTTTTTTCTTCCCATGGCTCTAAGCCTTGGTTTATTCTGTAGTCATTTATAGCTTTATGAATTGCTTCTTCTGCTAAAACTGAACAGTGCATCTTTACTGGTGGAAGTCCATCTAAAGCTTCTGCAACCGCCTTGTTTGTAAGCTCCCATGCATCTTCTAAAGATTTTCCCTTTATTAATTCTGTTGCCATGCTTGATGAAGCTATAGCAGATCCACAGCCGTAAGTCATAAACTTAACATCCTGTACTATGTTATCCTCTACCTTTAAGAAGATTTTCATTATATCTCCGCACTTTGCATTTCCAACTTCACCTATTCCATTGGCATTCTCTATTTCTCCTACGTTTCTAGGATTCTTAAAATGATCCATTACCTTATCACTATACATCATAATTTATTTCTCTCCCTTCTTTAAAAAGTCATGCCATAGTGGTGACATTGACCTAAGTCTTTCAATTATTGGTGGTATTTGCTCCAAAGCATAATCCACTTCTTCTTCTGTTGTTCCATCGCCTATAGTTAATCTTAATGAACCATGAGCTACTTCATGAGGTAATCCTATTGATAAAAGTACATGGGATGGATCTAAAGATCCAGATGTACAAGCACTTCCGCTTGATGCACATATTCCAGCTTCATCTAACCATAGAAGTATTCCTTCCCCCTCTATAAAATTGAAACATATATTTACATTATTATTTAATCTTCCTTCATAACGAGGTCCGTTTAATCTTGTATAAGGAACCTTTTCAAGAAGTCCATCTATAAGCTTATCTCTTAAAGCATTTAATCTCTTAGTTTTTCCTTCTATATCAGTAGTTGCCATCTCTATGGCTTTTCCAAGACCAACTATGCTTGCTATATTTTCTGTACCTGCTCTTCTATTACGCTCTTGAGCTCCACCGTGAATTAAATTATCTATCCTAACTCCACGTCTTATATATAGTGCACCTATTCCTTTTGGACCATAGAACTTATGAGCTGCTAAAGATAATAAATCTATGTTCATTTCCTTTACATCTATTTCAACATGACCTATTGCTTGAACAGCATCTGTATGGAATAGCACTCCATTTTCTTTACAGACCTTTCCGATTTCCTTTATAGGTTCTATAGTTCCGATTTCATTGTTAGCAAACATAACTGAAACTAATATTGTATCTTTTCTTATAGCTTTCTTTAGTTCCTCTACATCTATAAATCCTTCTTTGTCAACATCTAAATATGTTATTTCAAATCCTAACTTTTGAAGGTATTCACAAGTATGTAATACAGCATGATGCTCTATTCTTGTAGTTATTATATGCTTTCCTTTCTTTACATTAGCGAAAGCAACACCCTTTAAAGCCCAGTTGTCTGCTTCTGAACCGCCGCCTGTAAAATAAACTTCACTTCTATCACAGTTTAAAGCTTTTGCAACTCTTTCTCTTGCAGTATCTATTGCCTTTGTTGTTTCTCTAGCTAGTCCGTATGTAGAAGAAGGGTTTCCAAAGTGCTGTGTAAAATAAGGAAGCATTTCCTTTAGTACCTCATCCTTTGTATATGTAGTAGCTGAATAATCCATATAAACTACTTTATCCATAATCTCACTCCTATTTTTTTGTAATTTCTATACTTTTTAAATTTTTATCCTTTATAGCATAGTAATCATCTACTATATCTTGTAGAGTCACAGACTCCATGACACTGTCGATGCTATGTTTTATTTTTTCCCATAAAAGTCTTGTAGCGCAGCAATCTATATTATTGCAACTCGATCCATCAACACAGTCAGATATCTCAATAGGTCCTTCAAGAACATACATTATTTCTGAAATTTTTATATCCTTAGGATCCCTGTTAAGTACATATCCGCCCTGAGCACCTCTTATACTTTTTATTAAGCCAGACTTTCTAAGAGGACTGAATAACTGCTCTAAATAATATTCAGATACGTTCTGTCTTTGGGATATGGCTTTTATTGAAATAGGCTCCTTGCCATAATTTATTGCTAAATCTACCATGGCTTTTACACCATAACGTCCTTTAGTAGACAACTTCACATTTATCACTCCTTAAAGTTGAGTGTTTTACTATGATTTCAAAATTATTTTATCAAATCAGAGTAACTTTGTCAACAATACTTTTTTTATTCTTTTACTTTTTTCCAGTACTCCTTTGATGCACTCTCTAGCTTGTTTTCTCCAAATTCATAATAGCTCCTACCATCAAGCCCTTCAGGCATATATTCCTGTTTTACATAATGATTTTTATAGTTATGAGGGTATTTGTATCCTTGCATTCTTCCTAATGATTTTGCTCCTGAATAATGTCCATCTTTTAAATATTTTGGTATATCTCCTATGTTTAAACTATCTAAATCTGCCATAGCTTTATCTATAGCCACGCAGGAACTATTAGATTTAGGTGATGTTGCTAGTAGAATAGCAGCCTCTGCAAGTGGAATTCTTGCTTCTGGAAAACCTAGCTGCATAGCAGAATCTACACAACTTTTTACTATAGTTACAGCTTGAGGATATGCAAGACCGATATCTTCTGATGATATTACAAGAAGTCTTCTACAGATTGATATTAAATCCCCACCTTTTATGAGCATAGCTAAATAAACTATTGCTGCATCAGGGTCGCTTCCTCTTATGGATTTTTGAAGAGCACTTAACAAATCATAATGACTGTCTCCATCCCTATCAAAATTTAATATTTTTTCTCCTTTTACACCCTCTAAATCTTCTAATGTTATTATGTCTTTACTCCTAGTATCTATTAGTACTTCTAAAAGATTAAGACCTCTTCTTAAGTCTCCATTACAATATTCTCTAAGAACTCTAAATACATCATCTTCAAATCCTATAGATTTCTTTTCTATATTATTCAGCCTTTCTACAGCTCTCTTTAATCCAGTTTCTATTTCTTCATTAGAAAGTGGCTTGAATTCAACTACAAGTGCCCTACTTAATATAGCTTTAAACACATAAAAATAAGGATTTTCCGTGGTACTTCCTATAAGGGTTATCTGTCCATTTTCCATAAACTCTAAAAGCACTTGCTGAGTTCTTTTTGGAAAGTGATGTATCTCATCTATGTAAACCACTACCCCATCATAGCCTAAAAATGTATCAAGATCTCCTATTATATCCTTTATATCTTTTAAACTATCTGTAGTTGCATTTAACTTATAAAGCCTTTTACCAGCATTTTTTGCTATTATATTTGCAACAGTAGTCTTTCCTACACCTGGAGGTCCATAAAATATCATGTTTGGTACATTTTTAGATTTTGATACCCTGTTTAATAATCCTCCATTTCCTAATATATGCTGCTGCCCTATTACATCTTCTAAAGTATCAGGTCTGAGATAATGAGCTAACGGTTCTCTCATATATTTCATCCTTTCTTGATTTTAAACTTACAGTTTATATTATATCTCTTTTTCATAGATATAAAAATAAAACTACCGAATTTTATCAGTAGTTTTATAGAAATTTCTTATTCACTTTATACTCCAATTTTTCTAAACTTTTCATATCTCTTATTTAACATGACTTCAGTGTCCATTTTCATCACATCTGCAAGTTCTTTTATCAGTGCTTCTTTCACATTTTTTATTGTTATTTCATTATTTATATTAGTGCCATTATTAGCTTCATTTATTATATCATCAATAATTCCTATTTGTTTTAAATCTAAAGCTGTAAGTTTCATAACTTCAGCTGCTTCAGCCGCTCTTTTTGAATCTTTCCACAATATAGATGAAAACCCTTCTGGTGATAATATTGAGTAAATTGAGTTCTCAAGCATTAAAATCCTGTCGCTTACTCCAAGAGCTAGAGCCCCTCCACTTCCTCCTTCTCCTATTACCAGTGAGATTATAGGAACTTTTAGCGACATCATTTGAAATAAATTTTGTGCTATAGCCTCTCCCTGTCCTCTCTTTTCTGCTTCCATTCCACAGAAAGCACCTGGTGTATCGATAAAGCATATTATAGGTCTTTTAAACTTTTCAGCGCTTTTCATAAGTCTTAAAGCTTTTCTATATCCTGATGGATGAGGCATTCCAAAATTTCTTTCCATATTTTCTTTTGTATCACGACCTTTGGCTTCACCAATGACAGTAACTGGTATACCATCTAAAAGAGCAATTCCTCCTATTATAGCCTTATCATCTCCACTTACTCTATCTCCATGAAATTCTAAAAAATCTTCAAATACATTCTCTATATAATCTCCAGCTTTAGGTCTGTCTTTATGCCTAGCCATAAGAACTCTATTCCAAGCTCTAGTCATTTCTAACACCTCCATGAAGCATCAAAATCTTTGATAATGTGCTCTTTAATTCCGCTCTTTTACATATCATATCTACAAATCCATTTTCCAGTAAAAATTCAGCACTTTGAAAATCATCAGGAAGCTTTTCGCCAATAGTTTTTTCAATAACTCTTCTTCCTGCAAATCCTATTAGTGCTCTAGGCTCACTTATTATTATATCGCCAAGCATTGCAAAGGAAGCTGTTACTCCGCCAGTGGTAGGGTCTGTAAGAACTGTTATATAAAGTCCTCCTGCATCATGAAATCTACTAAGGGCTCCGCTTACTTTTGCCATTTGCATTAGAGAAAGTATTCCTTCCTGCATTCTTGCTCCTCCAGAGGCCGTAAATATTATAAGAGGCGTTTTGTAAACTGTTGCCTCTTCTATAAGCTTTGTAAGTTTTTCTCCAACCACAGTTCCCATACTTCCCATTAAAAACTCACTATTCATAACTCCTATAAATACTTTATTTCCATTTATGCGCCCTTCTCCACACACAACAGCCTCATCTTCATTGAGCTTTTCTCTTAGACTTTTCTTTTTTTCGTCATAACTTGGAAAATTTAAAGGATTACCTCCAAGAATATCTGTATAGAATTCTTTAAAGCTGCCTTCATCAAGTATCATTGCAAGTCTTTCTCTTGGATTTAACCTAAAGTTGTATCCGCAGTAGCTACATATCTTCCCATCTTTTTCTATATCCTCTTTGTAAAGTATTTTAAAGCAGTGAGGGCACTTAGTCCACATACCGTCTGGTATGGATGGTTTCACTTCTGTTTTTTCTTCGTGATAACTATCTAAAGGTTTTGAGCTTACAACTATATAATTATTTTTTCTAAATATATTTTTAAGCATTATTCTTCACCAACTTATTTTCTAAAAATGAAGTGTCATAATTTCCATGTTCAAAATCCTCATGATTTAATATGTCAAAATGAAAATTTATATTAGTTTCAACTCCCTCTATGACCATTTCAAAGAGAGATCTTTTCATTTTGTTTATAGCATCAATCCTATTTTTGTCATGGACTATGACCTTACATATCATTGAGTCATAAAAGGGTGGAATCTTATATCCACTATAGACTCCTGTGTCAATTCTCACACCAAAACCTCCTGGAAGAATCATATTCTCTATTGTTCCAGCACATGGCATAAAGTTCTTATATGGATCTTCCGCATTTATTCTGCATTCTATAGCGTGGCCTTTTATTTTAATATCTTCTTGACGCATATTTAAAGCTTCACCATAACTTATTTTTATTTGTTCTTTTACTATATCTATGTCTGTTATCATTTCAGTTATTGGATGCTCAACTTGTATTCTGGTATTCATCTCCATAAAGTAAAAATTCTTGTCTTTGTCAACTAAAAATTCTATTGTCCCTGCTCCTTCATAATTAACAGCCTTTGCTGCTTTTACTGCAATTTCTCCCATTTTCTTTCTGAGAGAATCATCAATAAAACTTGAAGGCGCTTCTTCTAAAACTTTTTGATTTCTTCTCTGCATGGAACAATCTCTTTCTCCTAAGTGCACAACATTCCCTTTGCTGTCTGCTAGTATTTGAAATTCTATGTGATGAGGTTTTTGTATATACTTTTCTAAGTAAACTCTATCATCATTAAATGATGCTTTTGCTTCGGCTTTTGCTACGTTAAAACTTTTTAAAAGCTCTTCTTTCGAATTTACAATTCTTATACCTTTTCCGCCTCCACCAGAAACAGCTTTTATCATAAGTGGATATCCAATGCTCTCTCCGATTTCATAAAGCTTACCCTTATCTTCTATGATACCTTCATAACCAGGAGTAACTGGAATACCTGAATCTTTCATAACCTCTCTTGCCTTTGCTTTATCTCCCATAAGGCTCATAGCTTCCTTAGAAGGACCTATAAGCTTTATATTGCAGCTTTCACATATAGCTGCAAACTTTGGGTTTTCAGATAAAAAACCAAAACCTGGATGTATAGCTTCTGCACCTGTAAGTATGGTGGCACTTATTATGTTTTCGATGTTTAAATAACTATCTTTAGCACTATTTGGCCCTATACATATTGCTTCATCGGCTAGGTTAGCGTGAAGAGATTCTCTATCTATTTCAGAGTATACAGCAACAGTTTGAATTCCCATCTCTCTACAGGCTCTTATCACTCTTACAGCGATTTCGCCTCTATTTGCAATTAGTATCTTACTAAACATAATCTATCTCCCATCTTTATTTATGGCAAAAATTAATTGACCTTCACAAGCAAGTTCATCACCTACAAATGCCTTTCCTTCTCCTATTCCAATGGATCCTCTCATTTTTGTAATTTCAACTTTTAGTATAAGAGTGTCTCCTGGAACAACCTTTCTTCTAAACCTAACTTTTTCTATACCTGCAAAGTAAGCTGTCTTTCCCTTATTCTCTTCAATGCTAAGAATTGATATAGCTCCTGCTTGAGCTAAAGCCTCAACTATTAAAACTCCAGGCATAACAGGCTCATTTGGAAAATGTCCTTGAAAGAACCCTTCATTATAACTAAGATTTTTCATAGCAGTTATACTCTTTCCAGGTTCCATCTCATAAACTCTATCAACTAATAAAAAAGGATATCTATGTGGTATTATTGATTTTATTTCATTTATATCCATTCTATTTCACCTTCCTTATCTTAAATAATGGCTGACCGTATTCAACTAAATCACCATCTTTGCAGAGAATCTCTATTACCTCTCCATCCTCTTCACATTCTATCTCGTTCATAAGCTTCATAGCCTCTATTATACAGACTACATCTCCTTTTTTTACTTTACTTCCTAATACAGCATAGGGCTCATCCTCAGGAGATGGAGCTTTGTAAAAGCTTCCTACCATAGGAGACTTTATTATAAAAGTGCCTTCTTCATTTACTGTTTCTGATTTAGATTGTGAAACTTCTATATTTTCCTGCTTTTCATTATTACTACCAGCCTTTTGATTTATAGGTTTTATGCTACTTTCAGTTTCTGAAGATAAAATATCATTCTTAAAATTATCTTCTTTTTCTCTGCACAAGGATTTATCAAGCTTCACATAGTATTCATCTGTCTTAAATTCTAAAAATGATACTGAAGATTTATCTAACACTTCTATAAGTTCTTTTAAATCCATTATATCCATAACTATTCCTCCCATTTCTTAAATAAAAGGGTTCCGTTATGTCCACCAAATCCTAAGGAATTGGACATAGCATATCTAACTTCTTTATTTCTTCCTACATTTGGCACATAATCAAGGTCACAGTCTTCACTAGTCTCTGTCAAATTTATTGTAGGCGGTATAAAGCTTTCTTCCATAGCCTTGATGCATGCTATAGCTTCTACGGCACCCGCTGCCCCTAAAAGATGTCCTGTCATAGATTTTGTAGAGCTCACTGGAATTTCATAAGCTCTTTCTTTAAATAAGCCTTTTATTGCTTCAGTTTCAAACTTATCATTATATAAAGTTCCAGTTCCATGGGCATTGATGTATGAAACATCATACAATGAGACTTCTCCTTCTTTTATAGCTAGTGCCATAGCTCTCCTTGCACCTTCTCCATCTGGTGCTGGTGAAGTCATATGGTATGCATCACAAGTTGTTCCATATCCTATTACTTCGCCATAAATCTTTGCTCCTCTTTGTCTTGCATGTTCAAGTTCCTCTAAAAGAAGAATTCCTGCACCTTCTCCCATGACAAATCCTCCTCTGTCTTTATGAAAAGGTATGGATGCTTTGTTTTTATCTTCTGATGTACTAAGTGCTGTAAGAGCCTGAAATCCTGCCACTGCTAAAGGAGTGATAGAACCTTCCGTTCCTCCAGCTAAAGCCAAATCCATATGACCATACTTTATACTTCTAAAAGCTTCTCCTATTGCATGAGTTCCAGTAGCACAAGCTGTTGATATAGATATACATGATGCTTTTGCTCCATATTTTATAGCTACATTTCCTGCTGCCATATTTCCAATCATCATAGGTATCAGAAGTGGAGACACCCTTCTTGGTCCTTTATCCTTTAAGTTGTTATACTCCTTCTCAAAAGTATGAAGTCCTCCTATTCCTGATCCTATAATAACTCCAAATCGCTCTTTATCTATTTCATCTAAATTTATACCAGATTTATTCATGGTCTCATTACTTGCTGCTAAAGCAAGCTGACAAAATCTATCCATTCTTTTTGCTTCTCTTTTATCCATATAATTTTCTGGCAAAAAATCTTTAACTTCTGCTGCCATCTTCACACTGAAACCTTCTGTATCAAATGATTTTAATAAATCTATTCCATTTACTCCACTTTTTAATCCATCCCAAAATTCTTCTACATTATTTCCAATAGGTGTTATTGCTCCCATTGAAGTTACAACTACTCTTCTCATAACTATCCTCCATAACATAACGTGTTGTTAATCAAAATTACTTTATAAAATTATTTTAAATAGCCATTCCACCATCTACTGATATAACTTGACCTGTTATATATCCACTTCTTTTTGAACATAAAAAGGCTGCTGTTTCTGCGATATCTTCTGGCTCACCAAACTTCTTTAAAGCAGTAGCTTTTCTTATGCTTTCTTTAACTTCATCTGATAAAACTTTTGTCATATCTGTATTTATAAAACCTGGAGCTATAGCATTTATTCTTATATTTTTGCCTCCAAGTTCTTTAGCTAAAGATTTCGTAAGCCCTATTATTCCAGCTTTAGAAGCAGAGTAATTACACTGTCCAACATTCCCCATAACTCCTGATACAGAAGAGATGTTTAATATAATACCTTCCTTCTTTTTTAGCATTACAGGCACAGCGTGCTTTATACAGTTGAAAGTTCCTTTTAAATTAACTTCAATAACTTTGTCAAAGTCCTCCTCTTTCATTCTAAGAATCAGTCCATCCTTAGTTATGCCCGCATTATTTACAAGTATATCTACACCATTGAATTTTTCTTTTGAATAATTTATAAGCTCCAAAGCTTCATTAAATTTACTTACATCAGCTTTAAATATATGTGCTTTCCCGCCAAGTTCTTCAATCATTCTTAAAGTTTCCAAGGCTCCTTCTTCGTCACTTCTATAATTTATTATTAACCTCGCACCTTCTTTAGCAAGTTTAATTGCAATGGCTCTTCCTATTCCTCTATTTCCTCCAGTTACAACAGCACATTTATCTTTCACTACAGTTCCTCCTTCGTATCTTTTAAATTTTCAATCAATTCTTCCAAAGCTTTTACACTATCTATGTTAAAAGTATTTAAACCTCTATCTATCTTCTTTATAAAACTCGTTAAAGTCTTTCCTGGTCCTATCTCTATAAATGTAGTTACTCCAAACTTTTTCATAGCTTCTACACACTGCTGAAAATGCACAGGAGATTTTATTCCTTCTACAAGAGCATTTCTTATATATTCCTTATCATTTGATATGGTGCCATCAAAATTAAGCGCCATTGGAATAAGGCTATCCTTCATTGAAAGATTATGAAATTCTTTATTAAGTCCTGTTGATGCATCTTCCATAAGTATACTATGAAAGGCTCCACTTACATTAAGCTTTATTCCCTTTATTCCTTTATAAGTCCTTATATTATCCACTGCCCACTGAACAGCTTCCTCTTCTCCAGTAACAACTATTTGCCCTGGACAATTATAATTTGCTACAGATATAATTCCATGTTTTTTTCCTTCTTCTATAAGCTCTTGTAATTTCTCATCTTTAAGTCCTATAAGTGCAGCCATATAACCTTTATATTTTTCACCACAACTGCTCATAAGATCCCCTCTAAGTTTTATAAGTTTCATAATATCCATAAAGTCTAAATATCCACTGGCATTTAAAGCTGAATACTCACCTAAACTAAGCCCGCAAGTAATATCTGGAACTATCCCATGGCTTTTTATAGCTTCAATCATCATTATAGAAACTAAAACCATAGCAGGTTGAGTATATCTGGTATCATTTAATCTTATATCTTCGCTAAATATTAGATTTTTAAGATCTATACCTAATCCTTTCTCAGCTTCATGGAAAATCTTTCTGCATACATCATAATTCTCATAAAAATCTTTTCCCATAAACGGGATTTGAGCACCTTGACCTGGAAATACAAATGCTATCTTTCCCATAACTAAATCCTTTCTTGAATAGATTTTATACATTTTTCTGCTTCTTCAAACATTTCTTCTATTATCTCTTTTGCTGGTTGTTCTTTTTTTATAAGACCAGCAATTTGACCTGCCATAAGAGAACCATAATCAGCTTCTCCTTCTATTACAGCCTTTGCCAAAGCTCCACTTCCAAGCTTTTCAAATTCTTCTTTTAAACCTCCTTGTTTTTCTAAACTAATGAAGGCTCTTGAAAGTTTATTTTTTATTACCCTTATTGGATGACCCGTTACTCTTCCAGTAACTACTGTATCTATATCATTGGCCTTAATAACTCTATCCTTATAATTTTGATGTATTGTGCATTCCTCTGCAACTAAGAATCTAGTTCCAACCTGAACTCCTTCTGCACCTAAAGCTAAAGCTGCTGCCACTCCTCTTCCATCGCCTATTCCACCTGCGGCAATGACAGGAATATTTAATGCATCTACAACTTGAGGCACAAGAGCCATAGTCGTAAGCTCTCCTATATGTCCTCCAGCTTCACAACCTTCTGCTATAACTGCATCTGCTCCAGCCCTTTCCATTCTTCTAGCAAGAGCTACAGAAGCTACTACCGGAATAACCTTTATGCCATTAGCCTTCCACATTTCTATATACTTCCCCGGGTTTCCTGCTCCCGTTGTAACTACCTTTACTCCTTCTTCACATACCATATGTGCTAACTCTTCTGCATTATCACTTAAAAGCATTATATTAACTCCAAAAGGTTTGCCTGTAAGCCTCTTAGTCTTTCTTATCTCATCCCTTAAATAGTCTATAGGTGCATTAGCTCCTGCTATGATTCCAAGACCTCCACCATTACTTACTGCTGCTGCAAGGCTGCTATTTGCAACCCAAGCCATTCCACCTTGGATTATTGGATATTCTATGCCAAGTATTTCACACAACTTAAAATTTTTCATAAAAGCCTCCTATTTAATAAGTCAGATATTTTTTCAATATCTGACTTAAAAATTTATTATGCTATTTTACTTTCAATATACTTAACTGCATCTTTAACAGTCTTCATTTCTTCTGCATTTTCAATTTGAATATTAAATGCCTCTTCTATTTCAATTATTATTTGGAATAAATCTAAAGAATCTACTCCTAAACTATCAAAAGATGTTTCCTCTGTTATTTCATTTCCTTCTAAACCTAATTGTTCCACAACTATTTCCTTAACCTTTTCAAATACCATTTATATTTCCTCCTCATATTTTAAAATTCTACTAATACAGCTCCAGCAGTAAGTCCACCGCCAAATCCTGTCAATATAACTTTTTGTCCTTTTTTTATAATATTTTTCTCCATAGCCTCATCCAAGGCTATAGCAACACTAGCACTAGATGTATTTCCAAACCTATCCATATTCATATAAAATTTTTCTATAGGCTGCTTCATCCTTTTGCTTGCATACTCTATTATCCTTTTATTTGCTTGATGTGGTATTATTAAATCTATATCATCTATAGACAGCTGCCCTTTATCAAGTACATTTTCTATGGCGTCTATCATTGCAAAAGACGCAAATTTGAATACTTCTTTTCCATTCATCGATATATAGGGATGCTTTTCTCTAAGAAGTTTTCCAGTAAATATCTCTCTTATAGGAGCTCCTCCAACCTCTATGTTGCATCCTAAATCACCATAGGACTTTGTATAAAAAGACCTAATTCCGCCTTGATTTCCTGTAGTCAAAACAGCTGCGCCTGCTCCATCTCCAAATAATACAGAAGTGGTTCTATCCTGCCAATTTATATACTTTGATAAGGTATCAACTCCTACCACCAAAGCATTCGAAGCTTTTCCTGAGCTTATAAAGCTTTCTCCTACTGATAATGCGAATATAAATCCTGTGCACGCAGCATTGATGTCAAAAGCTGTTGCCTTTGAAGCACCTATTTCTTTTTGAACCATACATGCCATAGATGGAGTTGCCATATCAGCAGTCATTGTAGCGACTATTATCATATCAATATCATCTGCATTTATACTACTGCTTTTTAATGCTTTTCTAGCTGATTCTACAGCTAAATCTATAGCCTCTTCTTCTTGGCATATCCTTCTCTCACTTATTCCTGTTCTAGATACAATCCACTCATCATTAGTATCAACATATTTTGAAATTTCCTCATTGGTTATGCAAAGTCTCGGAATAGATCTCCCAGTGCCGCTTATTATCACCTTTTTCATAATATTATTCCTTCCTAAATATCAGCCTCTCTTATGTAGATGCCATAGAAATATGTGATATCTTTAAAGAAATTTACTATTTCTTTATCAGTCCATATTTATCTTTAAAAAATTTATTAAGCTTTTCTAAAGACATTATGAGCACCTCTTCTTCATCTTCACTTAAGCCGTCTATAGTTTCTACAATCATATCTTTATGAAATTTCTCATGAATTCTATAGGCAAGCTTTCCTTTCTTTGTAAGTTGTATTAAAACAACTCTCCTATCCTCTTCTATTCTCTTTCTCTCAACATACTCTTTCTTTATAAGCTTATTTATAGCAGTTGTCAGTGTTCCAACAGTTATATTTAAATCTTGTGCAACCTCTGACATAGATCTTGGCTCATACATTCCTATAGCTTCAATTGTATGTATTTCTGTCACAGAAAGATCATTTAAAGGACCATTTTTCAAGGCATTTTGTTCAATTTGCAAAATATCATTGAATAAATCAACTAATAAATAATTTAAAATTTCTATAGATTTACTCATACTTTTTCACTCCTACTTTCTTATTAAGTAATTTAATTGTAGCATCAAATAATTTGAGTGTCAAAGTATTTATTTTGATAATCAAAGTATATTATAGTCACCTTTATCTGTCAATATATTTTTTTATATATTCACGTTCTTTTAAAAAATAAAAGGATGGTGAACCCCACCATCCTAATCTTCATAATCAAGTATCTGACCTTTATAAAGAACCTTTTCAGTTATCTTTACATTAAAGATTTTTTCATATTTTTCTATTAACGATAGTTCTTTTGGAACTACTAAGGATATGCATTTACCTGTATTTTCTCCTCTAGCAACTCTCCCTGCTCTATGGACATAATCTTTTTCTGATTTTGGCATATCTAAGTTAACTACATGAGTTATGCCTTTTATATCAAGTCCTCTAGCTCCTACGTCTGAAGCTATAAGCAGATTTACCTTCCCTCTTCTAAATCCTTCTATGGCATTTTTTCTATCTTCTTTGGATATGTTTCCACATATAGAGTCGCAATTTATGTTATGATATTTAAGTTTATCTAATGTAAGCTCAACATCATAATTATTATTTACAAACACAAGAGTTTTCTTAGCTCTTTCCCAATGAACAACTTTTCTTAAAAACTCAACCTTTTTTCTAGGGTCACACAAGAAAAATTCATGAGTTATATTTGAATTTATGGTTAAGTCACTGCTGCTTACTTTTATAATTTCAGCTTCACTCATAAGACTCTTCGCCATATCAAGTGTCTTTTCATCAGTTGTGGCTGAAACCATTATGATTTGAACTTTATTGTCTAAAGATTTTATTATAAACTTTATATCATTTATATTGTCTTTATCTAAAAGCTTATCAAATTCGTCTATAACAAGAAATTTCACATTGTGGACTTTAAGCTTTTTTCTCTTTATAAGGTCTACAACTCTTCCAGATGATCCTGTAGCTATCTGTGGTTTGCTCTTTAGCTTTTCAATCTGTCTTGTTATATTTCCACTTCCCACAAGAGAAGCTGCATTACAACTTATATTAGCATCTTTTTTTAAGTCCAATATAGTGTTGTGAATCTGCATAGTAAGCTCATGAGTAGGAGCAAGAACAAGTCCCTGAAGCTCCTTGTTATCATAATTTATTTTTTCCATCATAGGAAGCACATACGCAAGAGTTTTTCCTGTTCCTGTTTGAGATTGTGCTATTATATTTTTCCCTTCTAAAGCAGGTACAATAGTTTTTTCTTGAACCTCTGTAGGTTTAACTATACCCCTAATATCTAATGCTTTACAAATATTTTCCTTTATTCCTAGTTCTTTAAAATTTTTATCCATATCTCAATTCCTTCTATATATTTTTGATTATTATTCTTATATTTTAATCTTTCCTGATATTTAAAGCTTTAAAATCCTATCAAAGAATGATTTTTTATATCTTATTAAATAAAGTTTGAGCAATTCTTACACTTTCTTTTGCATCTTTAGCATAAAAATCTGCCCCTATGGCCATGGCATAATCCTCTGTGAGTACAGCTCCCCCAACCATAATTTTGCACTGAGGTACTGTTTTTCTAAGAAGTTTTATAGTCTCTTCCATACTCTTAACTGTAGTTGTCATAAGAGCACTAAGTCCAACTAATGGCGCTTTACTATTACGGACTGCTTCAGCTACCTCTTCATAAGGTACATTCTTCCCTAAGTCTATAACTTTAAACCCGTAATTTTCAAGAAGAGTCTTCACTATATTTTTACCTATATCATGAATATCTCCCTTTACTGTAGCCAAAACTATAGTGCCATTACATATAGTTTCACTGCCTTCTCTTGAAAGCTTCTCTTTTATTATATCAAATGCTTCCTTAACTGTCTCTGCACATTGTATAAGTTGAGGAAGAAAAATTTCTCCTTTTTCATATTTGCATCCTACATAGTCAAGAGCCGGTATTATATCCTCCTCTACTATAGTTAAAGGAGATTTAGTTTTCAAAAGCTCTAAGGAAGCGCTCTTTGCTTCTAATCTAAGACCATTTATTATTATTTTAAATAAATTTTCATCTTTATGTTTTCTTGAATCCTCTAATTTTTCTATAGAATTCCTTTTAGGTATATTTGAGTAATGAGCCACGTAATCTTTTGATTCTACGTCTTCCATAGCTAATACCTTGTATGCCTTTATTGTATCCATAATTTCTTCATCTAACGGATTAATTATAGGAAGAGTAAGCCCATTCATAAGACATCCGCTTAAAAAAGTTTTGTTTAAGAGAGGTCTATTGGGAAGTCCAAAAGAAACGTTAGAAACTCCAAGCACAGTGTTGACCTTTAGTTTTTCTCTTATAATACCCAATGCTTTTACAGTATACATTACATCTTTCTGCTGAGCTGCTGCAGTAAGAGTAAGACAATCTATATATACATCTTCTTTTGCTATCCCATATTCAAGAGCTCTTTCTAAAATTCTCTCTGCAATTTTAATTCTTTCTTCAACTGTCTTTGGAAGCCCATTGTGATCTAAGGTAAGCCCTATAACTGCTGCTCCATATTTCTTTACTAAAGGTAAAATAGCCTTCATAGAGTCTTCATCACCATTTACAGAGTTCACTATAGCTTTTCCATTATAGGCTCTAAGAGCCCTTTCTATAACTTTAGGTTTATTTGAATCTATTTGAAGAGGAGTGTCTATTATACTTTGAATCTCACGAACTGCCTTTTCCATAATAAAAGCTTCATCTATTCCCGGAAGGCCTACATTTACATCTAATATATCTGCTCCAGCTTCCACCTGATTTATAGCTTCTTTAAGCACATGATCCAGCTTACCTTGAAGCAGAGATTCCTTTAAAAATTTCTTTCCAGTAGGATTAATCCTTTCTCCTATGATTTTAACTCCATTTACCTCTACACTCTTAGTAGCACTGCATACTATACTTTTATTTATACTAGGTTTCACGGCTCTAAAGATTATGCCCTCTAGCGACTCTTTTAGTGCTTTAATATGAATGTCTGTAGTACCACAGCATCCTCCAATTATTCTGACTCCTTCATCTATAAACTTTTTACCGTATTCCACGAAGTCAGTTATAGGGACATCAAATTCGGTATTTCCCTCTATAAACTTTGGAAGTCCTAAATTAGGCTGCACCATAACAGGAACTTTAGAATATCTTAACACTTCTTTTATTAAAGGGTAAATATCTTTTGGTCCTAAAGAGCAGTTTATTCCAAGAGCATCTACTCCTAATCCTTGAAATACCGTGGTCATTGTAATAGGACTACAGCCTGTAAATGTACGTCCATCCTTTTCAAAACTCATAGTGCAAAATATAGGAAGACTACTGTTTTCCTTTGCTGCAAGGATAGCTGCCTTTGCCTCATATAAATCGGTCATAGTTTCAATAAGAATGCAATCAACTCCACTTCTAGCTGCCACTTCTACTTGATCCTTGAAAATATTATAGGCTTCATCGAACCTAAGAGTTCCCATAGGTTCTATTAGTTCTCCTAAAGGCCCCATGTCATAAGCTATATAACAAAACTTATCTTCTCTTGCTGCCTCAGCATTCTTGATAGCTCTCTCTGCAATCAATTTAGTGTCATATCCGCTGCCATTCATTTTTAAACTGTTAGCACCAAAAGTGTTTGTAGTTATTATATTACATCCAGCATTTATATAAGCTCTATGTATGTCTATTATGAGATCTGGATTCTCTATATTTAAAACCTCTGGCAGTTCCCCAAGCTTTAGGCCTCTATTTTGAAGCATGGTTCCCATAGCTCCATCAAATATTAAAATATTATCCTTTAAAAAGCTTCTAAGATCCACATCTATCACTTTCCTTTCTATAAGCGCACTTAGAGTAGTTAGGACATGATTTACACTTTTCAAAAGTTTTGTAATCTAACTTTTCATCTATTACTCCAACTACAGCTGTTACAGATTTTCTAGGAATCAATATATTATTCCTAGTGATTGTAAGCCCTATTAATTTTTCAGCATCAACAAGATTCAAAATTTCTCTCTGAATATTAATGTCAAAATCACCATAGCCAGGACTGTATCTTCTAGTAATGGTAAGTCCGACTTTTTTCAAATCATTTTTTATAATGCTGCAAACAATATCACAGGCACTTTCCACTGCAGTAGTAGCACAGGCATCTAAAATCATAGCTTTAGTAAGACTAGAATGTTCATAATATCTTATTTTTTTATCTATTTCAACTCCCAATGTAACTGCCATAAGATAACATTCCTTGCTGCCATTTAAATGGACACTTATATCTTTTCCCTTCATATATACATTTGTATCTTTAAGCTCTAAATAATTGATATCTTTTGATAAAATCTCAAAATACCTATAGACATATCTGGGTTTTACAAGTTTATAAGCTTCATCAATAGTTATATCTATTAAATTTTCCATATCATGAGAAAGAATTTGATTTCTATATCCTAAATATCTTAATACTTCCTTTTTTGAAATCTTTATATCCATATATTCTAATTATGCCTTTCAATAATCACTTCTTTTAGAATAACCTTATTCTTTTATTATACATAAAAATATCCCATAAGCTATATGATTTTTACATCTTATAGCTTATGGGATAATATAATTTTTATTTTATTATTAATCTACAGATTTAAGTGATTCAACCATTTTTACAGCCTTAAGTTTGTAGTACATAGCCCAATTTACTAGTGCTGAGAAAAGCATAGTTATTCCAAAAGCATAAATGTAACTAAACACACCTATAGTACGCCCAAACATTATCTCATTTGGCTCAGCAGTTACCATTATAAATCTATGAAGGAACACTCCAAGGATTAAACCTACTAATATTCCTATTATAGTTAATAGTACATTTTCTTTGTATACATAAGCTGAAACTTCCTTATCATAAAAACCTAGAACTTTTATAGTGGCTATTTCCCTAAGTCTTTCACTTATATTTACATTAGTTAAATTGTATAGAACTACAAATGCCAAAGCTCCTGCTGCCAGTATCATAACTATTACCACGTAGTTAAGACTCTTTATTGTATCACTGTACGTTTCTTTTACTCCTGAGTTAAAGTAAACTCCAGCAACATCTTTTTTCTCAAGAAGTTCTTTTGATATACTATCTTCAACAGATTTTGTTGTATCTTTTATCTTTGCAACTATTTGATTGCCTTTAAAATCTCTTTCATATAGGCTTTCATAAGTTGACCTACTCATAAATGCATAATGAGATACATAGTTTTCTACTATACCCGTGACAGGAACGGAAATTCTTTTATTGTTCTCATCGTTTATATTTATAGTATCTCCCTTCTTAACACCAAGCTCTTTAGCAAGCTTTTCTGCAAGAACTATGCCGCCTTCATCTAGAGATACTTCTTTCTGTGATGTACGAACTCTTAAAATATGAAACTCCTTAAACTTTTCTACATCTTCAGGAATTACTAGTGAAGCTTCTTTGCTTTTATCGTGAAAGCTTATGTCTGTATTTTTTGTTTTATACATCATACTATCTTTTATTCTGTCATCATCATTTAAATACTCTCTTAAAGCATTTTCATCCTCTGTTTTAATATTAGAATCTAGAGAAACTGACATATCATAAGTTATTATTTTTCCATACTCTATATCAATTATAGCTCGTATAGAATCCTTTATACCAAATCCAGCCAATATAAGAGCTGTACAGCCTGATATACCTAATACGGTCATAAGGAATCTCTTCTTATATCTAAATATATTTCTTGCTGTAACTTTTTCAGTAAATTTTAGTCTCTTCCAAATGAAATTGCATCTTTCTAAAAGTATCTTCTTACCAACCTTGGGTGCTTTAGGTATCATAAGAAGAGCAGGTGTTTCTTTTAATTCTTTGTAGCATGCACCTAGAGCTGCTAAAGTAGTTGTTAAAACTGCTGCTAAAGTAGCAATTATAGCATAAAACATATTAAATTGAAGTATCAAATCTGATACGGTAAACATTATTCCATAAGCATCAAAAATTACTGTTGGGAACAATATAAATCCTATAGCAAGACCAAGTATACTTCCTCCTATACTTGCAAGAGCTGCATATAATATATACTTTGATGCAATATCTCTTTTTTCATAGCCTAAAGCCTTTAATGTACCTATGTCAACTCTTTGCTCATCTACCATTCTTGTCATTGTTGTAAGACATACTAGGGCTGCTACTAAGAAAAAGAATACTGGAAACACTTGAGCTATAGCCTTTACTCTGTTAGCTGCATCTTCATAAGACACATATCCATAATTCATATCTCTATTAAGCACATACCAGCTTGGTTCTTCTATGCCTTTTATTTTATCTTCGGCATCTAAAATCCTATCTTTGCCATCCTTTAGTGTAGCTTCAACAGAAACTTTATTCTTTTCATATTCTTCTTTTCCTTTGGCTAATTCTATTCTACCATTTTCAATATCTCCTCTAGCCTTTTTAAATTCAGCTTTGCTTTTAGATTCACCTTCTAAAAGATTAGCTTTTTCTGCATTTAGCTGTTTTTCTGCTGCATCTAATGATGCTTTTGCTGCATTAAGCTTAGCTTCTCCTTCTTTTAGCTCCGCTTCTTTAGATGCCAGCTCTATTTTTGCCTTTTCTAAAGCTGGTTTTGCATAAGATAATGCACTCTCTATAGTCTCAATTTGAATCTTTATCCTTTCTTTTTCTATCTCAGGAATTGAAGGATCTTCAAGCTTTTCTTTTAAATCTAAAAGCTCTCTTTCTTGTTTTTCTATTAAGGCCTCACCTTGAGAAATGGCTTTTTTTGCATCTTCAAGCTGAGTTTCTGCCTCTGCTTTCTTTTCATTAAAAGTTTGAAGCTGAGCTTCATATTGTGCTTTTCCTATTTTTAAATCCACTTCTGCATCTTTAATTTTTTCTTTTCCTAATTCTAAACTTTCGTTTACTTGCCGCTCCTTTAAGTTTAGCTCTTTTTCACCTTTATCTAGGTTCTTATTTCCTTCTTCAATCTTATCTAAAGCATTCTTGAGTTCTGATTCTGCTTTTAATTTTCCTTCTTCATATTCTTTTTTCTTTTCATCTAAGGTTTTGGTTGCTTCTTTTATAATTTCATCATATCTAAGCTCTGCTCTTTTTTCACCTATGGACTCAATCTTCTTTGTAACATCATCTCTGAGCTTTTCGTATTCATCTCCATAAGTAAAGAGCTCCTTAGCTCCTTTTAAAATCACATTGGCCTCAGTGTATACAGGAAGCTTAAAATCTTCTTCTGGTATCATTATATACTGAGATACCTTTCCACTTCCAATCTTGCTGTTTCCTTTTTCATAAGTTACATAATATGGGCTGTTCACTACTCCTACAACTTTGTATTCATCAGTGTTCAAACTTTCTTTTATATCACCACTATTACCAAGAGACAATTTTATAATATCTCCAAGCTTTATAAATTCTTTACCAAAAGCATCTTCTTCAACTACACATTCTCCTGACTTTTCTGGAAGTCTTCCCTTCATAAGTCTAGGTCTATTTATGTAGCTGTCATCCTCTAAAGACTTGCTAATAGGAATACTGTGAACTCTAAGGACAGATTGGCTGCTACTTCTTACCGCAATAGCATCAAGAGAATAGCCTGGCATTACTGCTTTTACTTCATCCAAATCTTCTATAGACTTTATATCATCTTTATCTAGTCCTAATGTAGACATTATTTGAAGATCCATAAAATTATATTTATCAAAATACCTATCTGCTGTTGCTTTCATGTCTGGCGCAGAAGCATTTATTCCTGCAAAAAATGACACTCCTAAAGTTACTATAAAAAATATAGATAAGAATCTTCCCAAAGACCCCTTTATTTCTCTCAGAGTGCTCTTAAATAATGGACTTTTCATTCTACCACTCAATCCTTTCCACTGGTGTTGGATTTTCATTTATGGTTATGCTATGAACTTTTCCGTTTTTTACCCTTATGACTTTATCACCCATAGGTGTCAAAGCAAGGTTGTGAGTTATAACTACTACAGTCATACCCATTTCCTTATTCATATCTTGAAGAAGCTTAAGTATAGACTTTCCTGTATTGTAATCTAACGCTCCTGTCGGTTCATCGCAAAGTAAAAGCTTTGGATTTTTTGCTAAAGCTCGGGCTATAGCAACTCTCTGCTGTTCTCCACCTGAAAGCTGTGCTGGAAAATTCCCTTTTCTGTGTTCAAGCCCTACTGCCTCCAGCATCTCCTCAGCATCTAAAGGATTTTTGCAAATTTCCGTTGCCAATTCTACATTTTCTACAGCTGTAAGGTTTTGAACTAAATTATAAAATTGAAATACAAAACCTATATCATATCTTCTATAAGTAGTAAGTTCTACCGAATTAAATTTACTCACTTCATTTCCGTCTACAAACACTTTTCCAGAACTGACACTATCCATTCCCCCCAAAATATTTAAAATTGTACTTTTCCCTGCGCCGCTGGCTCCTGCAACTATTACAAATTCTCCTTTGTCTATAGAAAAGTCAACCCCGTTTAAAGCTTTAATTTCAACTTCTCCCATCTTATAAATTTTTTCCACATCGGAAAATTCTATATACTTGCTCATACAATTCAATCCTCCATATATCTCTTTTAATGCTAACTTTTCTTAGTTTTATTATACATAATATGATTATATCATCCATATAAAATTAATAGTTATGTTCAGAAAAAATTAATACATATAGAAATAACTGTCTAAAAATAGATTTTTAATCTCTACTTATAGACAGTTATATTACTACAATAAATCCAAACAGTTTATATTCATTTTATAGGTAACATCTTTTCTCTCAACTATAACATTTATTTTTTTCTTTATATCATCATCTTCCATTATTCTAGTAAGAAGTTCTCTTGTTGGATTTATAGCATAAGGTATTCCAACATTTTGGAACATAGTAAAATCTCCTGATGTATCTCCATAAGCATAACTATTTTCTAAGTCTACATTATACTTTTGTGACATCTCAATAATAGCTTTTTGTTTGCTTTCAGAATCCCACATAGGTATTATATTTGAATTATAGGTGTTGTCTTCATTAAGTCCATATATAGTTCCTCTAAAATCATCCATATTGTACTTTTTGCTCATTTCTCTTACAAGTTCTATAGGTGATCCTGATATGGCTATAACCACATGTCCCTGCTCTTTATGCCACTTTATTCTTTCTCTTGTAAATGTATAAACCCTATCTCCTTTTTGTTCTATTACCTTCTTTGCAATATAGTCTATATGATATTTATTTATTCCGCTTATAGCTTCTTTGTATATATCAACCATTTTCAAAAGATAGTCGTCATAATCTCCTTGTCTTTTGTCCCATTTTATAAAAGACGGACGAACGTCTCTGTACCATTTATTTTCATCAACTAATTCATATTTTATTATTTTTTTGAAAACCTCAGTTATAAGTCCCTCCCTATATATAGTTCCATCAATATCAAAAAATGCAGCTATTTTTTTCATAATCAATTTCCTCCATTTCTACTTTAAAAAAATATTATGTTTCTTTAGTACATACTTGAAAATTTATACTTACTATATCATAATTTATATAAAGGAGACAAATATATGAAAAATAATAATAAAATCAAAAAATTTTTTATAATATTACTTTCCGTTATTGTAATATTATCATCTATATTAATGTTTTGTTACTATAATTATTTTTATCCTAAAACTGAAACAAAATCCATAAATTCTAAAATCAACTTATCAACTTCAGATATAGCTTTAAAGTTTATTCCAAAGGACTTTAAATTTTCGCTTAGTGAAATATCTGTAGAGTCTCGAACAAAATTTACGGAAGAAGAACTTACAGATATTTTTATAACCACTATTAATGAGCTTCCTGAAGCTAAAGAATATCTAAATGGTATTTCAGTTAAAATATCAGATGACCATATAACAATATATCTTAATGGAAAGTATCATAATCTTCCTATAGGAGGAAAACTCTCATTTACTGCTTACAATAAAGGTGAAAAAGGTATTTTTCATTATGAAGAAGGGAAAATAGGATTTTTTAACATTCCTAAAGAAGTTTTATTTGAAAATCTAGAAGATAATTTATTTTTTCAATTTAATAAAGACAGCGGTGATATAATCTTATCTTTTCCTGCTTTAAATCAACTACAAGTAACAAAAGTTAAAACAGTGAATAAAGCTCTTGAAATTGATTTTAAAGGAATTTTATCCTTAAAAAAGTAGTCTGTACTTTAAAAGTGCAGACTACTTTTTTAATCAAGGTGCTACATAAATCCAGCATCTGAAATGGAATCATAATATTAATTATATAGCAAGTCATATAGCCTTGATATCTTTTCATCTAAGAGTTCTAAGCTAATATTTCTAGCTTCTCTTAACACCTCTTTGCCATTTATGTATATAGCTATTGCTGGCAAAGTGAATATACTTAGTTGAGAAGTGATTTCTGGATGTTCATCTCCATCAATCTCAACTGCTTTCATCTTAGGATATTTATGCATCATAATCTTAACCTTGCCTTTCAGCACAGTACATACGCTGCACATTCCTCCACTACTGTATACCAGTAACATGGGGTTTTCTAGGACCTCTTTGTCTAGTTCCTCCATGGAAGTCAAACATTGCATAACATCACCCACCCTAAGCATATTTTCACTACATACTTTTTGTAATATTTATTTATATTATACATATATTTTTTAATTTTATTATATGTTGTGTATATAGTGCTTTGTTTAATTATACAGTAAAATCAAAGTAATTCAAACATTTTCTATTCATTATTTATCTTTTGAATAAATCCCCTATGATATTATAACAAATTCATAGAGGATTCTTTCTTACTTAAAACATTTATATTCATTTATTAAATGTAACTTGTTTCGGAATTTCCTTCCCTGACTCTACATACGCCATTAACGCTGCTCCATTCCATGGTTCAAGTTTTGGTGGTGATAAAATACAATTAATGTTTTCCTTTTCTATAAGCTTTCTCATTGGCTCCAATATAAAATCTCCAGCTTTAAATACACTTCCTGTATAGGACACTATAAAATCATCCTTAAAGTCTAATTCCTGAGATAAAGATTTTATATGCCTGAATAACTCTCCGGCTGCTTCCTCATATATTTTTATGCATTCTTCTACTCCTTCTAAAGCTCCTAAATATGTGGTTTTAGCAACAGATGCTATGTCAGTTCTAGAAAGATTATATTTATTATAAACCATATCAACTATTCCAAAATATTTATCGATTCCATATTCGTTATCTACTATATCTACAAGTTTAGTTCTTGGTTTTCTTCCATCTTTCTCTTTAGTATATTCATTTAAAAGCTTTATAGCAATCCAATAAGCTCCTCCATCATCACCTATTGAATATCCCCAGCCACCACATCTTGCAGTCTTTCCAAATCTATTTTTCCCGAAAGCTATACTTCCTGTGCCTGCAACTATATTTATGCCTTCTTTGCAGCCTGTACCTGCCGCCCATCCAGCAACGCAGTCATTATCTGCTCTATAATTAACTCCTTTTAGTATTTCTTTAAGAGCATCATCTATAATCTTCTTATCATTTTCGCTTTCACCATATCCAGGAATAGCAAGAAAAATATTTTCTATTTCACTCAAGGAAATTTTTGCTCTGTCACATATATCATGAACTGCAGTGGTAATTTCTCTTTTAAGTCCTTCTATGCCAATCTGGTGTATATGAATGGTTCCTCTTTCTATATCTACTTTTGTATTAAAATTTTCATCAATCAAAATATATCTAGTTTTTGTTCCTCCACCATCAACACCTAAGTAATACATAACATCCCTCCTTAAAAGATTGTTACTTGATCCTCTTCATTAAATACATGTAATTTTTCTATATTCATAACGAAAGATACGCTTTCCTTATTTTCTAATCCATCTTCTTCAGGTCTCTTTATAGTTATATTTCTATCCATTATCTTTGTATAAAGAAATACTTCAGCTCCTAAATTTTCAGAGACTTCTACCTGTGCTTTAAATACTGGACTTTCTCCCTTAAAATCATCATTTACGCAAACTATATTTTCAGGTCTTATTCCTACTAGTACATTTTTGCCTATATTATTTGAGGCTTTTAAAAGTCCTGTTCTTTCAGATGACATTTCTATTTCTTTTCCTAATGTCTCAAGGTAAACATTGCCATCTCTTTCAATTATCTTTCCATACATAAAATTCATTTGTGGACTTCCTATAAATCCAGCTACAAATTGATTTGCTGGATGATTATAAATTTCTTTTGGAGTTGCAACCTGCTGAACCACTCCATCTTTCATAACAACAATTCTAGTTCCTAAAGTCATAGCTTCTGTCTGGTCATGGGTTACATATATGAATGTACTATCGAGTTTCTTTGAAAGTTTTGATATCTCAGTTCTCATTTGAACTCTTAGTTTTGCATCAAGATTTGATAAAGGTTCATCCATTAAGAATACTTTAGGATTTCTAACTATAGCTCTTCCCATAGCTACCCTCTGTCTTTGTCCTCCAGATAATGCTTTTGGTTTTCTCTCTAATAAATGCTCTATATCTAATATTTTTGCCGCTGCCTTTACCTTTTGATCTATGTCTTTTTTGTCTACCTTCCTTATTTGAAGTCCAAAAGCCATATTGTCATAAACAGTCATATGTGGGTATAATGCATAGTTTTGAAACACCATGGCAATATCTCTATCCTTTGGCTCAACATCATTAACAAGCGTATCACCTATATATAATTCTCCTTTAGTTATATCTTCTAAGCCTGCTATCATTCTTAATGTTGTTGATTTACCACAACCTGAAGGTCCAACAAAAACTATAAATTCCTTATCCGCTATTTCTAAGTTGAAATTTTGGACTGCTTTAAATCCATTGTCATAAATCTTTTCTATATTTTTTAATGATAAACTTGCCATATCTATACACTCTACCTTTCACATGAAATTCAAATATCTTTATAATTATGGGGATGTCCATTTTATAAACACCCCCATATCTGTTAAATTACTTAATTATTGCTGATCTAAGCTTGTCACTAGCTTCAACAAGAGATTTTTGCCAATCTGAAACTGTCTTCTTTCCTGTCATTATTGAGTCTATTGTTCCAACATATACATCTGAGTAGTTTAATCCTTCTACTGGTGTTGTTGCTACAAAGTTCTCTATAACTGGTAGTGCTCCCTTGTCATATACTTGGAATAATTCAACTTGTGTTGGATCTAAATAAGATTTTGCTAAATCTATAGCACCCTTAACTGGTACAACACCCTTAGCATTTTCAGCTATTATCTTAACAGCTTCATCGCTATACATATAAGCCATAAATTCCATTGCTAAATCAGCATTCTTAGCGTCTTTTGGTACATACATTTGTTCTATAAAGTTAACGGAGTATTGCTTTCCACCATCCTTAGTTGCTGGGTAAGCCATGAATCCCCACTCAAAACCGTCTGCTCTTGGAGCATCTTTCATTTCGCCTGGTAACCAACTACCATTTGGTATAAATAAAGCTTTGTTATCTAAAACTAATTGTTGATTCTTCTTAAAGTTCTGATTATTTGCATTTGCAACTACTGATGGCTCTAAATAATCCTTCATCTTTGCAATTGTTTCTAATCCCTTTTTAGCTGCTTCTGTATTCCAGAAACCTTCACCATAACTATATAGTGCTTTTACAGCATCTTGTCCGCCTTCACTTGCTATGATAGGTGGAAGTGCACAGTCGAAATATCCTGCTGTTGCATATGAGAATAATGAAATTCCATCTTTCTTTGCTTTATCTCCTAATGCGAACATTTCATCCCAAGTCTTTGGAACTTCATATCCTTTTTCTTTAAATAATGCTTTGTTGTAGAATAGCCCTGTTGGTCCGTAGAATAATGGTGCTAAATATGTTTTTCCATCTCCATATGGGCTTGTTACTGAGTTTCCTACAAAGCCTGGTAATAGCTTGTCCTTAACTTTTACACTTTCTCCTGGCACTGTCATATCTAATAAAGCTGATATGTCAGTTAAAGACTGTTCTTTTATAAAAGTTTCAGTTAGCGCATCTGGTCTTCCAGTTGCTAAATAGATTAAATCTGGCACATTACCTGCTTGAATCTGAGGTCGTATAGTTTCTTCTAAGTTAGAAGCTACTGTAAGCTCTACAGTTACACCTTCATGAGACTTTTCAAAGTTTTCTTTTAACTTTTCCCAATAAACTTTTCCATATCCTCCCTCAAATGCTGCAATCTTAAGAACTTTTTTATCTGCTGCTGCATCTTTATCTGCCTTTTCACCACAGCCTGCAAAAACTGATACAGTCATTAAGGCACTTAGTAAAAGAGCAATACTTTTCTTTTTCATATAAATTTCCCCCTTTAAATATGGTTCTTTTTACTATTGGTTATATTTTTATTATATTGCTGTGAAAACGTTATTACTATAATTATATTGCTTGGTTTTATCCACATATTGCTATTGATACTTTTTATTGTATAAGTATAGTTCAAACAATATTAATGCTAAACCAAGGAGCATTATAAAAAGTCCAGTATATCCATCTATAAGCTTTCCTTTTGTAACCATGATTAATGACATTATGAATATAACTGCATAGATTATCTTCTTTGCCATATCTCTTCCCCCTTAAAAGGTTAAATAATATCAAGCCATTTTATCTCACAAGGTTTAAGTATTATCTTTTGAATATTTCCACATCCATCATAAACTGTAGTTTCCTGCTCTTCATTTGAGTTATTTATAATAGCATATTTCTTGCTTTCTAAATAAGCAGATACTTCACAATTGATATTATCAGCATACCACTTCTTTAAGTCATTTTCTTTGTTAGCAGCATAGTATAAACTTCTCATAAGTATACGGCTGTTTTGAATTGAATATGGAAGTCCTGCTATATATACGCATCTGCCTTTACCATAGCTATTAGCACTCATAAGAAGGTCCCCACCAACATAAGATATTATCTCTGTGTTTTTGCTTAAAGCATATACATTCTGCTTTCCTTCGCCAAAATCTAAAGGATCAGTAACATCTTCAGTTATAAAGTGATGCTCTAATTCTTTTGTAAAGTATTTATCCGAGCTCAATGAGAATCCAAGTTCTTTATCTACACCTAAAGCATCTGCTAGCTGGAAGTAATGGCCTTCATTTAATTCTGCAGTTGGTTCTCCTACTCCTACAAAGCCTCCGCCATTATAAATCCATTCTCTTATTTTAGTTATAACCTTTTCATCAAGCCATTCACGTCCTCCGCTAAATGAAGTTCCCGCATCTCCTGCATTAATAACTACATCTATGTCATCTAAAACGTTGCTGCTTCTAATATCATCAAAGCTTATAAAACTTACATCTACACTCATTCCGCTTAATGATTCTAATATTCCAAGATAAGAATAAATTTGCTTATACCATAGAGCATGTGCAACCATGTGAGTCTGCCAGCTTCTAAGTTTACCCCAAGAATTTAATATAGCTACTTTTAAACCACAATACGGTTTCTTACCATCTATATTATCATAAATTTCTCTAAATTCCTCGCATACATTGCTAATATACTCAACAAATTTAGGGAATTTATACGCTAATGATAAATATCCACCATATCCTATTCTGTCAACTGGTTTTCTCATTATAGCTCTACGTGCGGTTAACCAGTTTTCTCTTGCCTCTATAGTGGGATCATTTCCTTCATAAAATGTATCTGGGAAAAAGTATGGAAGAAATCTCCCTTCAGTATATTTGACTCCTGGTATTTCTGAAATCATTCTCAAAGTAGCACCGCCACCTACGGATCCTACAACTGCATCAAGACCTATATTTTCAAAATACTTTCCATAAGGCTCAGTTCCAATCCAGTTATCACCAAGGAACATCATAGCTTCTCTTCCTTTTTCATGAACTATATCAACTAATTTTTTAACATTTTCAGCTACAAACTGTTGCTGGAAATCCATGTAATCCAAATATTTTTTACTTGGAACTCTAAAAGAGCTATTGTAATATCCTTGATCTATTATGTCTTCTGCTCTAAGCTTATATCCCTTTTTCTTTTCAAAGGCTTTTAGAGCTTCTGCACTTACGCTTGAACTATATCCAAACCAATCAACATACTTTTCTTTTGCAAGATTATTAAATACTAAAGTAAAATGATAAAAGAAAGTTGTGAATCTAACTACATTAGTTTCTGGGTGCTCATCAAGCCATCTGTGCATAGCTTCAAAAATATGAGCATTAGTCTTTGGATTTCTTATATCAAAAGGCATTTCGTGAGGCTTATCTCCCCAGTTATTTGTTATGTGATTGTACATTTGTGTTGAATCCCATATGCAGTAAGCTAAAAATGAAACAGTGTATTCATGCCATTTAGCTACATTTTTTATTATAACCTGCTCATTTTCCTCTTGATACTCCCAATTTTTAGCATCAACCACTTCTCCAGTAGTTCTATCTATTACTTCCCAAAATTCCTTTATATCATGAATAGTATCTGGTTTTATTTCTTCTTTAAAATAATCTTCCATTATATTTATCTTTAAAATATCTTCATGAGCTACTTTATGCTTTGTCATAAGATAAGTTTGTTGTAATTCGTCCATATGAGCCTTAGCCCATTCATTGTCTCCACGTGCTACAAAATATGTTGAGTAAATTTTTTCTGCAAGACCACTTATTTCTTTAGGCAGCTTAAACCCGTCGCAATCACGTATTGCGTCTGCTCCCCACTTTTCAACTATTTCTATCGTTTCTTTTATGAAATCATTATCTGTAGGGATAGTTACTCTTCCTTTTTTTGCGTTATTTTCTTTTATCATTCCTTTATTCCCCCTATTGTCATACCTTCAGTTAATTTCTTTTGAACTAAAATGTAGAGTATTATTGTTGGTATCATTACAATTACAAGCCCTGCATACATTGCTCCATAGTCAGTAGCAGTTTTTTGTACCTGCATAAGATTTATAAGTCCAAGTGGCAAAGTTTTTGAGCCATTTGGAAGAAGGGTAAGTGCTATTATATATTCATTCCAAAAGGCTAAAAAGTTAAATAATATCACTGTTATTATGCTTGGTTTAGCCATTGGAATTATTATTTTTATAAGCGTTTTAAAGTATCCACATCCATCAATATAAGCAGCTTCTTCATATGCTTTTGGTATGGATTTTAGATAACTTGATAGTAAATAAATTGTGAAAGGAAGAGCTGTTGCCGCATAAATTATAGCAATTACTATTCTGCTATCTAAAAATAATGTCATACTGGCTGGCAGTGAAAAAATCTGCCTTACAATCTTTTCTCCACCTACAACTAATAAAAATATAGGAACTACTATATAATTAACGTTTATAAATAATCCTGCAGTAAATAAAGTGTTTATAACTTTTTTGCTTTTGAACTCAAATCTGGATAGAGTATATGCAGCAGGAATCGATACAACTAAAAGTATTGCCAAAGCTAGTCCAGTTATTATGATTGAATTTAAGAAGTACTCTCCCATGTGAGCTTCCACAAATGCCTTTTTAAAATTTTCAAAATAGAAACCTTCAGGCAGTGCCCATGGATTTCCATAGAATTCAGATTTATGTTTAAAAGATGCAAGGATTGACCATCCTAGTGGTACTATTATGCTTAAGGCAAATAGTATCAAACAAAAATATATAAAAAATTTGTAGAGCTTTTTCCCCGATACATCTTTTAGTTTTTTCTTCATATCTTATCCCCCCTTAAAACTCTATTACATCTCTCTTAGTTGCTTTGTTTATTACAAAGGATAGTCCAAAAGAGAATAAGAAGATTACTACGCCTATTGCCATTCCATATCCATAAGCTGAATTAGAGTAAGCTTGCTTGTACATATAGCTTAGGAAAACCTCAGATGCTCCATCTGGACCTCCGCCAGTCATTACTTTTACAAATAAGAAACTTAAATTTATAGTACTTATAATAAAGAATGTTAAGGTTGTCCTTATTACATTCCATATTAAAGGTAATGTTATCTTAAAGAACTGTGTTATCTTAGAAGCACCTTCAAGTTCTGCTGCTTCATAAAGACTTTCTGGTATACTGCACATACTTGACATATACATTACCATATAATATCCTACTGCCTGCCAAATCATTGCAAAAATTATGCACCATATAACAACTTCATGATCTCCTAGCCACATTCTTTTTAATGATTCTAAACTCAGAAAATCTAAAGTGGCATTTATAATTCCTTCGTTAGGATCTAATATAGCTGAAAAAATAGCTGATATAACAACAACTGAAAGTATGTTAGGCAGATAAAAAATTACTCTGAAGAAGTTCTTAAATTTAACATTTTCCCTAGACAATACAGCTGCAATTATTATAGCTAGTACCAATGTAATTAAGGTTACTACAACTAAGATAAGCAAAGTATTTTTGAAAGATGATAGAAAATTTTGATCCTCCAAAAGTATCTTAAAATTATCAAAGCCTACAAAGGTTTTTTTGCTTGTAAGTCCTCCCCACTTAAATAAGGACATCCAGAAGACATTGATTGTTGGAATAACCATAAATACAACAAATAGTATTATTGCAGGAATTATAGAACATCCAATAAAAAGTTTTTTTGATGATACTTTTCTTTTCATTACCACTCTCTCCTTTATTTAGTTCTCATCCTTTTCTGTCTATTTATATTTTACAATCAATGTAATCTTTTACACAATAACTTTCTTGCTAATATTTATAGTATTATTGTCATAAAAAGCAATATACTAATAGGCAATAATATGATAAACTATAAGAGAAACTTGTATTATTTTGTTAGAGGAGGTATGAGATTACAAAATGGGAATAACAAGATATGATGTAGAGGAGAATGCTAATTTTAATGTGGACTTTGAACTTCTTTACATATCCAAATCAAAATTTGAAAACGACTGGCATAGTACTGCTCACTTTCATCCTTTTACAGAAATATTTTTTATAACTAATGGTTCTGGAAATTTTCATTTAGACGACAATACTGTAAACGTTTCTAAGGGTGACCTTATCATAATTAATCCAAACTGTCTTCATACAGAAAAATCAAATACAGGCAAAGATCCTTTAGAATATATAGTTCTTGGCATAGATAATCTTTCACTGGTTCATCATGATTCTCCTACACTTGTAAATAGTGAGGATGATAATAAAAATGACTTATACAAAGTTATTCATCCAGATAATTTAGGCATATACTTAAATCTTATAGATCCACTTTTAATTAGCGAAATTGAAAATAAGCCTTTAAATTATGAACTTGTGTGCAAAAGTCTTATTACTCTTATTATTGTTTTTATATCTAGAGGAGAATCTGAGGATGTTGACCTAAAAGAAAATTCAAAAGAACATCTTAATTTAGAATGCATGAAAATAAAGAACTATCTAGATTCACATTACTCTGAAAACATAACATTAGATAAGCTTGCTTCTATATCTCATGTAAATAAATATTATGTGGTTCATAGTTTTACTAAACAAATAGGAGTTTCTCCTATAAATTATGTAATAAACAAAAGAATATCTGAAGCTAAAAATCTTTTAAAAACTACTAATTATTCAATAAGAGATATTTCATCTATAGTTGGCTTTTCAACTTCATCTTATTTTAGTCAGATGTTTAAAAAAGTCACTGGCTTATCTCCGAAAGAGTACAAGTTGCAGCTAAAGTAATAAAAATATCATATGACTTATAAAATTATATTTACATAATAATTATAAAATACTTTAAGGCCAGCACTTAATTTTAAATGCCGGCCTTAAAATTTTTTAAGTTAAATTGTTTTATTAAAATCTCACAAACAATTATTAATGAAACTTGAGTATAAAAGATAATTTGTACATAAAAACCTATAATGCACATCCCAATAACTCGGTATAACTAATTCCCTAGGAAGTTTTGTTGAAGCATTACCCTTTGCACTATTCACCTGCTGCTGTGTAAGAAATATGCTATATTCAAGATCAGCTCCCCTAAGGTCTGTATCTCTTAAATCTGCACCAATAAATTTCGCTCCTAATCTAAAATTTTGCCTTTCAACTCATTATATATAAATTTAAATTCATCCTCTACTTTGTCAAAACCTTCAAATTCAAAGTTATGATCCATGCTTATAAAAGGCTCTTCACTAAAAAGTTTAGTTCCCATAAGATCAACAAATTCATAATAAAGCATAGAGTCATCTATGGATTTCACTTTAACTTTCTCTTCATCCGTAAGTTCATTTAGTCCTATCTTCTCAAAAATAGCCTTTTGAAGTCTGTCTTCCCAAACAAAATATTTACTCATATTCTTTTTAACTGGTCTAGTTATATCAGCAAGATAAGCTTCACTGGCATCATGAAGTAAACATCCCATTTGAACTCTGTAAGAATAATTTCTATTCTTTGCCTCTTTATAACAATTAATAGAGTGTTGCCCAACTGAATAGAAATGTTTAAAATGTCCATTTGCTCTAGTCATAAGTGATAATGCATGTGCTATATCATCTATTTTTATATCATCTTTATTTGGATTTAATGGATAGAAACTTACACCGCTATAAGTTAATATATTGTCTTTTATTTCCTCATCATAATCTTTTTCTAAAATTTCTTTAGTAATTATGTCATTAGTCATACTGCCATCCCTTTCCCCCTGTTAATTCTACTTTATAACTTTATCACTACATATTCCAAATATCAAATTTTACAAAGCAAGTTCATCTTAACTTCTTGTCCTTTAGAATCAACCATATTTATTCCTTGAAACTTTTCGTAATTATGCCTAATTCCATCATCTAAATTTATAATTATCTTTTTGCCATCAACATAGGCTGCTATATTATTGTATTTTTTTAGCTCTTCTATTTGATTATAAATCCTATAAGTTTTCTTTTTAGCAAAACTTCTATGTTTTTTATTTATAACTTCTGAATTTATCATAAGAGAAAGCCTCTCAGCTTCTTCTTCGTATTTTTTTATTAATAGCTTAAGATAATTTTCTCTAATTTTAGAAATCATATCCGGTTCATATCTATGCATATATATAAGAGCTTTAAACCCATCATTTTTGCCAGAATCAAACATCCAATAAATAGGCTTTTTTTCATAAGTTTTCACATGATCTTTATAAAACTCTTTAATAAAATACCTTCTTATAACTTGCCTAGACGTCTCTCCCTCTTTCTTTTTTAATGAAGATGCTATAAACTCAAGGTTCTCCTCTAAATTTTCTTCTCCATAAAATTCCTTAATAAATTCTACAAATATATAAACTATATCATCTTCAAAATATTCATCCTCAGTAATTGGAATGATATTATTTTTAGCAAACCATTTAGATTTTGTACCTTGCTCTTCAACTTCTCCACTTTTAATTCTATAATTATTTACCGCCTCAGCATCATATCTTCCAAATATACATCCTATAATATATGATATTAAAGATTTTACTTCCCTTTTAACATCAGCTTTTCTAAAAGTTATATCCTCATCATTCATAGATTCTGAAAGTTCATCTTGAAGTCCATATAACTCTATAAAAATCTTGTTCAGCATTTCCTCATTTCTCTTAATCTTATTAAAATCTATTTTCATTTTTTCTTCCCATATTTTAAATGCCTCTGACAATTTCATACCTCTCTTTGCAAGAGGATGAGAATGGAAGTCCCATGAAATCTCGAAAGAATCCCATTCTCTTTTGGAAATTTCTATATTTTCTCTAACCAGATTATCTATTTTTTCTTTTATATCTATACATGTATACATTTCTTCTTTTATAGGTATGTTTTTTAAATCGCCAACCTGTATGTTGTAAGTTGGGTTCATTGTATCTAAAAACATCTTTGCAACTTTGCTGCATAAAAATCCTAATATTACATTTATCTTTTCATTATCTTCAAAAAATACCGATGAACCTGCCACATCAAATATAAATCCATTGGGACAGTATCTCACTCCCATATCTTCTGATATAAATGTATATGTAAGACATTTTCTAAAGAAAAAATCTTCATTTTTAATAGTTCTACTATAGGATTTGTATAGCTTTGATGCATACTCTTTAACTTCTTTCCCATCCTTTTCCCAATTTATGACATACTCGTTATTTCCGTACCATTTTCTATAGTCTCCGCCCTTATTGTAAGGAAACCACTTTTTTTCTGAAATCATAGCATCTTCTTTACTTAATGCATCAAATTTAATTTTATCTCTTTCAACTTCAAACCAGTTTTTTAAAAATCGTTTATTATCTGAAGTAGCAATCCCTTGTCTTGGTTTTGTTATACTGCTTAATGGAGGAAGTTCACTAAAAAGCTTTATTACATTATCGCTTATCCAATAAGCTATAGATTTTGTCTGAGTTTCCATTAGAATTTTAAGGTCACCAATATAAACATTACTACTAGTTTTATCTTTTTTTATAGAAATAAGCTTCTTTTCTTTTTCCCTGCTATTTTCTTCTTTTGTTAAATCTATTATTTTAGTTTTATATGATGAAACATTTCCATTTCTAAATATAAAAGCTACATTCTGTACGATGGTTCCCACATTTTCTTCAAAAGCTCTAGCACCAAGATGTATCATATTTATAAAGTTTCCTTCCTTTATAAGCTTTTCTCTAAGAGCTGTAAAGCTACTTAAAAACATCCATGAATGAGGAGTTATCATGGAATAAAAGCTATTTTCTTTAGCAAGTCTCTGACAAACTTCCATATAAACAGAAAACATATCATACTTTGAAACAGGATAATTTTCGCAAAGATATGATGAAAGCTTATCATTAAGCCCTCTTATCCCCATATATGGAGGATTTGTTATTACAGCATCATATTTTCCACTTAAAATCTCTCCTTGATTAATAAGCTTTAGAATCTTTTCAAACAGTATATGCTTAGATAGTTGAAATGAAGGTATGATTTTATTTTTCATAGTGTTAATGCTTTCTTTTAAGGTCACAAAGTTCAAATTTTTAACATCTAAAATTGAGCCATATTCCTTGGCATCTTTAAAAATTTCAACTAAATACTCAATATCTTTTCTAAACTTTTCATTTTTGACTTCATCACTATAATTTTTACTTTCTATATAAGCATTCACAAAGTAATTAACTTCCTCTTTAGATATATCATTACTTTCTTCTATAGTGCACATATTAATATTTACATATTCATATTCAACTTCCGTGAAAAAATCATCATTGTATTCTCTGCATTTCATGAAAAGAGCAAATGTTCCAAGCTGCACAGCTCTATAATCTATATCTAATCCATACAAGTTATTTTCTAATATAAGTCTCGGTATTTTTTTTCCCTCATATCCTGCTTTCTTATAAATTTCATATAGAAAATCAAAAGCATAAACTAATATATGCCCAGATCCCATGCAAGGATCTATTATTTTTATATTTTCAATATTACCTACTTCTGTACGGTGCCTTATAGATTTTGTGTCACCTAAAATTTCACTTTCTTCTTTATAATCATCTAAATAATAACTACATTCTTCTTTAAGTTCAGAGATATTAATTCTATTTATTCCATAGCCTTTTACAACTCTTACAAGTGAGTTCTCAACCATATACTGAACAATCCATTTAGGCGTGAACAATTGAGTAGCTGCTGGTATATTTTCTTTTGTTATCTTTATGTTTTCTTTTAGTCCATTAAATACATCGTCTTTTTTATCTGACATATAATATTGATAGAGCCATCCAATTATCTCTACTCCTCGCTTAAAATCTTTTTCATCTATATCTGTAATTAGTCTTTTCAAAATTGATTCTTCATCAAAGATTTTATCTGGAATAAGAAGCTCCATATATCTATTTTTATTATAAAAAATATCAGGAAGTATATTTGCAAACTTCCTACACCTTAAAATAAGTATTGTTTTGTATAAGTTCTCTAAATCATTACTAAAATTCTTTTTTAAATTCAATTTCTCATCATTGTTTAAGTTTAATTCCATTGATATTTCAGATATAAACTCTATATGAGAAATATTAAAAGATTCTTCCGAATCAAAAAAGCATTTGCTTGTATCCGTAATAAAGTGATTTATCTCCATATATCTAAAAGCTATTATCCTTATGAACCATACATATGCAGCCTCTTCTACAACTTCCTCAAATCCCCTCTTCATCACTTCCTTTGCAAGCTCATCTCTATAACTTTTAGGTATTTTATGATTATATTCTTTTAATATGCTGTCCTTAAAAATCCCAAGAATCTCTAATTGATTCTTTATATCATATATAAGTTTTCTTCTCGCCCATAAGGCAAAAGTTCTTATATTATTTTTGTTCATTACTTTTCCTCCACACTCAAAATGATAAGTAAAAAATTTTCAAATTAAATAACTATTATCACTATTCATTATAACATAAGGCATAAACTTGCTGATATTTTCTTATACTCATATTTATTTTTGAATTTTTTATGAATATTTTTTCTAACAATGGGATGCAGTATTCTGTAAACATGATATAATATAGTAAGGTGTACTACATTATGCATATCATTTTTTTATTATAAAGGAGGACAATAAACTCATGTCTTTTGACTTAGATCATTTACGAAATATCATTCACAGCATTAAAATATTTTTTAAATGGGTATTTTTTTCGATTATAATCGGTTTAATAGTTGGGATTTTTGGAACCCTATTTCATTACAGTATTGAAATTGCAACTAAAGTAAGAATGGATAATCCTTGGATTTTTTGGTTTCTTCCTGTTGGCGGTATTTTAATAGTATTTTTTTATAGCATAAGCAATATGCTAGATGATAAAGGAACAAATCTATTGTTCCTTTCCGTACGTTCTGACGAAAAACCATCAATAAAAACCGCACCATTAATATTTGTGGCAACCACATTAACTCACCTTTTTGGTGGTTCTTCTGGCAGAGAAGGTGCTGCCCTTCAACTTGGAGGAAGTATAGCCTGTGGTATAGGACAAAAGCTAAAACTTGATGACAAAGATTTAAATCTTGTTATAATGTGTGGAATGAGTGCTGGCTTTTCAGCTTTATTTAGAACTCCACTTACAGCAGCTTTATTTTCTATAGAAGTTATAAGTATTGGCGTCATGCATTACTCAGCCCTTGTTCCATGTGCTTTGGCCTCTATAATAGGATATTCTATATCTGGATTTTTCAAGGTTTCTGCACCTTTTTTCAAGATAACAGGTATTCCAGTTTTAGATATTCTACCTGTTATAAAAGTAATCTTTCTAGCAAGTATATGTGCTTTGGTAAGCATATTATTTTGTCACGCAATGCATGTATGTAATAAATCTTATAAAAAATATATAAAAAATCCTTATTTAAGAATAGTTGCAGGTGGATTTATAGTGATTGTACTTACTCTTATTGTTGACTCTAACGATTATCTTGGTGCAGGTATGGACATAATCGAAAATGCCATAAATGGAGATGCTTCCACTTGGGCGTGGCTTTTAAAAATAATTTTTACAGCTTTAACATTAGGTGCTGGTTTTAAAGGTGGAGAAATAGTACCAGCATTTTTCGTTGGTGCAACTTTAGGAAATGTAGTAAGCGGCTTAATAGGTCTTAATCCTTCATTTGGAGCTGCAATAGGCCTAATTGCTTTATTCTGTGGTGTTACTAATTGTCCCATAACTGCATTTATTCTTGGTATAGAGATATTTGGTGCTCATGGTGCATTATTCTTTATGGTAGCTTCTGCGGTAAGCTACATGCTTTCAGGTTACTACGGTCTATATAGTGAACAGAAGATAGTATACTCTAAGCTTAAGCCAGAATTTATAGACAAACGTAGCATTTAGCATTTGTAGATATCTACTTGTTTTTCCATGAAAAACTTTCAACTTCTAATATGCTTTTCATGGAAAAACAATTTAAAATGCTTGTTCTAATTATTGATGACTTAATATATTTTAGAAACTTTATACATTTCCCTGGAAATAATTACTATTTTAAAGGAATCAAAAAGAGTTCAACATATTTGAATATGCTGAACTCTTAACTTTTCACTACGTAGCTTTTATCTTTTTAATATAATGGATATTTATCACAAAGAGCAATAACTTCTTGTCTTATCTTTGATAAATCTTCATCTTTGTGTTCTATTACATAGTTTATAAATCTTGCAACTTCTCTAAAATCATCCTCATTAAATCCTCTTGTAGTTGCTGCTGCTGTTCCTATTCTAATACCAGAAGTTACAAATGGGCTTCTAGTTTCAGATGGGATTGTATTTTTGTTTACTGTTATTCCTACACTATCAAGAAGCTTTTCTGCATCTTTTCCTGATATATCTTTATTTGTTAAATCTACTAAAAGCAAGTGATTGTCTGTTCCTCCAGATACCATTCTAAATCCATACTTTGTAAGCTCTTCACCTAAAACTTTGGTGTTCTTTAAAACTCTTTCCATGTATGATTTGAATTCAGGCTCTAAAGCTTCTTTAAAACAAACAGCTTTTGCAGCAATTACATGCATAAGAGGTCCTCCCTGCATTCCTGGAAATATAGCTTTATCTAAGTCCTTTCCATATTTCTCTTTACATAATATAGCTCCACCTCTTGGTCCTCTCAAAGTTTTATGAGTAGTTGTCGTAACAAAGTCTGCATATGGAACTGGTGAAGGATGATATCCAGCAGCAACAAGACCAGCTATATGAGCCATATCAACCATCAAATATGCCCCTACTTCATCAGCAATTTCTCTAAATTTTTTAAAATCAATTATTCTAGGGTAAGCGCTCGCACCAGCCACAATTAATTTTGGTTTATGTTTTAAAGCAAGTCTTCTAACTTCTTCATAATCTATAGTTTCTGTATCTTTTGTAACTCCATAGGATACAAAATTAAATAATTTCCCTGAAAAATTAACAGGACTTCCGTGAGTTAAATGTCCTCCATGGCTTAAATTCATTCCAAGTACAGTATCTCCTGGTTTTAATACTGTGAAATATACAGCCATATTTGCCTGTGATCCTGAGTGCGGTTGAACATTAGCATATTCAGCATTAAATAATTCTTTCATCCTATCTCTAGCTAAATCCTCTACTTTATCTACTACTTCACAACCACCATAATATCTTTTCCCAGGATATCCTTCTGCATATTTATTAGTCATTGGAGACCCCATTGCTTCCATAACTGCCTTGCTAGTAAAGTTTTCTGATGCTATAAGCTCTATATTGTGCTGTTGTCTAGCTATCTCTTCTTCAATTATGCTATAAACCTCAGTATCAGTCGCTTTTACATTATTAAAATTCATTTTTCCCACCCCTTAAACTTTATTAATAATTTATATCTATATATACATTATAATTTTCAGAATATTTTTTATCAACATCCCTTCAGAAAATTTAATTATTTGTAGGTATGCACTGAATTTCTGTGATATAATACTAGAGGTTAAATATAAATTATATTAATTTTCCAATTTATTTCATATTTATTTTATTTTATTTATGTAGAGGTATGTTATGGATATAAACAAAGTTATTTATGTTGCCTCCGAAGCTGGAAGAATAATACTAGAAAATGGAGGAGAAACATACAGAGTTGAGGAAACTATGTCAAGAATATGTTCAAATTTTAACGTTTATGACGCTGAAAGTTTCGTAACTCCTACTGGAATTATGATTTCCGTTATGGACAAAGATGGACATATAAATTCTCTTATAAGAAGAGTTAAAAATAGAACAGTAAATTTAGAAAAAGTAAATTTGGTCAATGCTCTTTCTCGTAATATTCAAATACAAAATCTATCTTGTAATGATATCGAGCTTGAACTAAAAAATATAGAATCCAATAAATGTTATAGCCTAAAATGCACTATTATAGCTTCTGCAATAAGTGCTGCATTTTTTACTTTACTTTTTGGAGGTTCCTATAGAGATGCTTTTGTATCCTTTTTTATAGGAGGATTAATAAAATTTGTTTCAAACTTTCTATCAAAGAATAAGCTCAATGATTTCTTTGTAAATGTAGTTGGTGGAGCATTAACCGGTATTTTAGCTCTTATTTCTACCTATCTTTCTATTGGGCAAGACTACAACATTATAATAATAGGTTCTATAATGCTTCTTGTTCCTGGATTAGCTATAACTAATGCCGTAAGAGATACTATTGGTGGAGATCTTTTAGCCGCCCTTGCAAGGGGTCTTGAGGCTATTCTTACAGCTGTAGCTATTGCCGTAGGAACTGGTATAGCACTAAAAATTTGGTTTTCACTAATGGGAGGAATGTAAAATGGTTCTAAATTCTATCTATTCTCTTATAGCCTCCTTAAGTTTTGGTGTACTTTTCAATATAAAAGGTAAAAAGCTTATATTTGCAGGTATCGGAGGCGGTATAGCTTGGTTTGTATACGAACTTTGCATTTTAGCTGGTTTTTCAGACATTACATCACTATTCATAGGTTCTGTTGCTTTAAGCATATATGGAGAATTTGCTGCTAGAATCTTAAAAAGTCCTGTAACTATTTTTGTAATATGTGCCCTTATTCCTCTTGTACCTGGAAAAGGCATGTATAATACTCTTTTAGCTTCTGTTCAAGGTGATGTATATCTTTCTCTTGAAATAGGACTTCACACAATTTTAAGTGCTGGTGCTATTGCTATCGGGATTATGCTTGTTTCAACAATATCAAAATTCTTAAGTCATTTAATACAAAAAAATAAAGCTCGTAACTCTAAATCTTTAAAAAAATCATCTAAATAAAAAAAGTCATGAAACACAAAATGTTTCATGACTTTTATCATAATTACTTTAAAAATCTTACCATAGTGTCTATAAGTTGCTTTACATTCTCATCTTCCTCATCTAAATTCATGCAGTTTAGTGCATAATCCTCTAACATGAGTCCCCCTACTTTATTTATAGCAGCTCTTACCGCTGCAATTTGGACAAGTATGTCTTTACAGCAACTTCCACTATCAACCATTTTCTGAATTCCTTTTACTTGACCTTCTATCTTTCTAAGCCTTAAAGAAATATCCTTCTTTAAGTTAGATTTATTATCATCCATTTTTTCACCCCATACTATTTTAGCTGAGTTTCATAAAAGTATAGCCCCTAAGTTATTCTTAGAGGCTATTTATTAAAAATCTTACTTTTCTAGCTCTAATTTGCTTATGCCAAGCTCTCTAAGCTGTTTATCATCAACATTATTAGGTGCTTCAGTTAATGGACAAAATGCATTTTGGTTCTTAGGGAATGCTATTACATCTTTAATGTTTTCAGTTCCTGCTAAGAACATTATCATTCTGTCAAATCCAAATGCTAATCCTCCGTGTGGTGGTGGTCCAAATTTGAATGCTTCTAATAAGAATCCAAATCTTTCCCATGCTGATTCTTTTGTAAATCCTAATTCAGCAAACATTTTTTCTTGAAGATCAGTATCATGTATTCTTATACTTCCTCCTCCAAGCTCTTCTCCATTTAAAACTAAGTCATAAGCTTTTGCTCTAACCCTTCCTGGATCGCTTTCTAAATATTGAATATCCTCATCCATAGGCATTGTAAATGGATGATGAGCTGCAGTATATCTTTCTTCTTCTTCATCATACTCAAGAAGAGGGAATTCTGTAACCCAAGTGAACTTAAATTCACCCTTATCCTTTATTAAATCAAGCTTCTTAGCAAGTTCTAATCTTAATGCTCCAAGACTTTGGAATACTACAGAGTTCTTGTCAGCAACTATTAAGATTAAATCTCCAGTTTTAGCATTAACTTTTTCAATTATAGCTTGAAGCTCTTCTTCTTTTAAGAATTTAGCTATAGGAGATTTTACGCCTTCTTCTTTTAGCTGAATCCATGCTAATCCTTTAGCTTTATAAGTCTTTACAAACTCTCCTAAACGGTCTATATCTTTTCTACCCATAGAAGCTCCGCCTTCTACACATAAAGCTCTTACAGAACCTCCATTAGATATAGCATCATTAAATACTTTAAATTCTGCAGTTTTAACTGCTTCTGTTATATCTTGAATTTCAAGACCAAATCTTAAATCTGGCTTGTCACTTCCGTACTTTTCCATAGCTTCTTTATATGGCATTCTATTTATAGGAAGTTTTACATCTACTCCTGCTACTTCCTTAAATACATGTTGTATAAGTCTTTCATTTAATGACATGACATCATCCTGCTCAACAAAAGACATCTCTAAGTCTACTTGAGTAAATTCAGGCTGTCTATTTGCCCTTAGATCCTCATCTCTGAAACATTTTACTATTTGGAAATACTTATCAAAACCTGATACCATAAGTAATTGTTTGAAAAGCTGAGGAGACTGAGGAAGTGCATAAAACATTCCTGGATAATTTCTGCTTGGTACCAAATAGTCTCTAGCTCCTTCAGGTGTGCTCTTAGTAAGCATTGGAGTTTCAACTTCCAAGAACTCTTCCTTGTCTAGAAAATCTCTTATAGACTTTGCAGTTTTATGTCTAATTTTAAATATTCTCTGCATATCAGGTCTTCTAAGATCAAGATATCTATATTTTAATCTTATAGCTTCTCCAGCATCTAAGTTTTCCTTTATATATATAGGTGGAGTTTCTGACTCAGATAATATCTTTATTTCAGTTCCTTTTAATTCGACCATACCTGTTGGCATATTAGGGTTTTTAGATTCTCTCTCTGCTAATACGCCTGTTACAGCTATACAATATTCTGGCTTTATGCCATTTGCCTTTTCAAAAGCATCCTTATTTATTTCTTCTCCAAAAACAACTTGAAGTATCCCCTCTCTGTCTCTTAAATCAACAAAGATAAGTCCTCCTAAATTACGTTTTCTTTGAACCCATCCCATTACGGTAAAGGTATTGCCTACATGGCTTTCTCTAAGCTCGCCACACATTATGCTTCTTTTAAGACCATTTAGTGCTTCACCCATTGTTATTTCCTCCTAATCATTAATTATATCTTTAATATTCTCTAGTTCATCTAAGTTGACTTCAAATGTTTCTCCATCAGACATTCTCTTTAAAGTAGCCTTTGAAGTCTTTAACTCATCTTCTCCTAGGATCATTGTAAATCTAGCACCCATTTTGTTTGCATATTTCATTTGAGCTTTTACGCTTCTCTGCATGTGGTCACACTCTCCACATACTCCAAATTCTCTTAATTTATTTACAATTGCAAGAGCAGCTTTTTTGCTATCATCACCTATAGCACCTACATATAACTCCATATAAGCAGGTACAGGTATCTCTATGCCTTCTTTTTCTAAAGTCATTATAAGTCTTTCTAATCCCATTCCAAAACCTACTGCAGGCATATCAGGACCGCCTATAGATTTTATAAGAGCATCATAACGTCCCCCACCACAGACTGTTATTTCACTATTCACAATTTCAAACACAGTCTTAGTATAGTAATCCAAGCCTCTAACTATGTATGGATCTACCTCAAAGTCTATATTTAATGCAGTAAGGTATGATTTTAAATCTTCAAAATGATTTTTGCAGTCGTCACAGATATAATCTATTATAAGAGGAGCATCCTTTGTGATTTCTTTACATTTCTTTTCCTTACAGTCAAGAATTCTCATTGGATTTTTCTCATATCTAGTCTTACATGTAGCACATAGGCTATCATAGTTTTCCTTTAAAAACGACATTAATGCATCATTATATTTTTTTCTGCATGTTGGACATCCTATGCTGTTTATCTTAAGTTTTAGTCCTTGAATTCCAAACTCTTTAAAAGCTCTCATCGCAAGGCTTATAACTTCTGCATCTATTGATGCAGCTGCCCCTCCAAATACTTCAACACCAAACTGATGATGTTGTCTAAGTCTTCCATGCTGTACATTTTCATATCTAAATACTGGTGTGAAATAATACATTTTTGTTGGCTGCGCATCAGCATATATGCTTTTTTCTATAAAAGCTCTTACTGATGGTGCTGTTCCTTCGGCTTTAAGAGTTATGCTTCTTCCACCTTTGTCATCAAAAGTGTACATCTCCTTTTGAACTACATCTGTAGTTTCTCCAACTCCTCTTATGAAAAGTTCAGTATTTTCAAAAATAGGAGTTCTTATTTCTCTGAAACCATAAGTTTTTGCAATGCCTTTTAATTTATTCTCAACAAAGTGCCATTTATACGCCTCTTGCGGAAGCATATCTTTTGTTCCCTTTGGTGCTTGTATTGCCAATAAAATCCTCTCCTAACTGTACAAAGTATTTAAAAGTTCTATTTTTTTCTCTACCATTTCTGGCAGCCTTTTAACATATTCTCTCACATCTTTAACATCAGCAAATCTTTCAAGTCTGTTTTCATCTAAAAAGACTACTTTAGTTACTGCATCTGCTCCTGCAGCTAGTATTGTCTGTTTTTCTTCTATTATTTGAATGTTGTATATGCTTTCTTTACCCTCTATAGAGTATCCTATATTCTCCATATTACCAACCATATTTTTCTGTCTATACATATAATAAGGCTTCATTCCAAGCTCCTTAGCTGCTATAGTCGTCGCCTCATACATTTTATTAAGTTCTTCTTGTTCTGCTATTTTTACTGTATTTTTTAAAACTATTTCTTCATGAAGCTTTGAGGCCCTCTTTATAGACATTCCATGAACTGTAAGGTTATCTGGGCTAAGCTTTTTTATAATATCTAATGTATGATTAATTTCTCTTAAACCTTCACCTGGAAGTCCAACTATTATATCCATGTTAATGTTGTCAAAACCTAAGCTTCTAGCCAAGTTAAACTTTTCTATCACTTCTTTAGAATCATGGTTTCTTCCTATGGATTTTAAAGTATTATCATTCATAGTTTGAGGGTTTATGCTTATCCTATTGACCTTAAAGTCTTTCATAGTTTTAAGCTTTTCTTCAGTTATGCTATCAGGTCTTCCACACTCAACTGTAAATTCTTCAGGATTAAATTGTGATATTATATCATCATAGATTTCTTTCATGACTCCATGAAATGTCTTTTCGTCTACAGATGTTGGGGTTCCCCCTCCAAAATAAACGCATTGAACTTTTAAATTCTTATCTTTTATATATTCAGCAATCGCTGAGATTTCCTGCTTCAAACACTCCACATATGGTTCAACTAATTTCTTATTTCCTCCTATAGGATTAGATGCAAAAGAACAATATACGCATCTAGTTGGACAAAATGCCATTCCTACATATACACTGACTAAATTCTTATCATGGTTTACAAAACTCTCTTCTCTGGCGGCAACATCTATACAAAGCTGTGCTTTTTTTTCACTGGCAAGATAGTTGTCCCTAAAATACTTTATTATGTCATCATTACTATATCCCGCTTTTACCATATCCAAAGCTATCTTGCTTGGTCTTATTCCAACTAAAGTTCCCCATGGAAGTTCCTTATGAGTTAAGCTTTTTAAGAACTTAAATATCTCTCTTTTTAAATGTTGTTTAGTGACTTCTTCTTCAAAAGTCTTTTCTAAATTTTTTCCTGCTGTCTTTAATATTATACAATGATTTTCAACTATAACTTCAAAAGTTGATTCTTCTTCTCCAAATTCTATTGCATCATAAGGATAAAATAAATTGAAAATCTGATATATGTCATATCTATATTTTAAGTTATTAAGATTAATTTTAACTTTCATTTTTTTCTCCTCTTATAAAAAAGGATTTAGTACCCTTTCATTACCAATAGTGGTTCCTTGACCGTGCCCACACCATACTTTTATATTGTCATCAAATTTCATAAGCTTACTATGGATAGAATTTATAAGAACCTCATGGCTTCCTCCTGGTCCATCAGATCTTCCAACAGATCTAAGGAATAAAGTATCCCCTGTGAACATATCTTTTTCTATTAAATAGCACATTCCACCTGGAGTATGACCTGGTGTAGCTATGGCCTTAACAGTTATGCTTCCTGCCTTTATTATATCTCCATCATTTACATAATGATCAGCTTTGTCTCCCTCAAAACTTCCAAACATATATGCTTCCTTTTCCATAAGTTCTTCATCTTCTCTATTTATATATACCGGTGCATTGTATACCTTTTTAAATCCAATGACACCATCCACATGATCTAAATGACCGTGAGTCAATAATATAGCCTTAACATTAGCTGATAACGCTTCTACAGCCTTTATTATATCATCTTCATCTCCACCGATATCTATAACTACAGCATCTTTTGTAGTTTCATCCATAATTATATAACAGTTTGCAGCATAAATTCCTGCTGGTATTCTCTTTATAACCATCTTTAACCCCTCCGATTTATTTCTTGCTTTCTACTATCAAAGTTACAGGTCCATCATTCTCTATGGATACATCCATATGAGCTCCAAATATTCCTGTTTCAACTTTAATTCCAGTTCCCTTTAAACTTTTTACAAACTCATCATAAATTTTATTTGCCTCTTCTCCCCCTAAAGCTTCCATAAAATTAGGCCTTCTTCCTTTTCTACAATCTCCATATAGGGTGAATTGAGAAATCAAAAGAATTTCTCCACCTACATCTAAAAGAGATTTATTCATCTTTCCTTCTTCATCCTCAAAGATTCTCAGGTTTATTATCTTGTCTTTTAAATAAGGTATATCTTCTATGGTATCTTCTTTAGATATGCCTAAAAGCACATTAAGACCCTTTTCTATACTTCCTACGATTTCTCCATCAACCACTACTTTGGAGCTTGTAACTCTCTGCAATACTGCTCTCATATGCTCACATCCATATTATTAATTTTCTATTCTTGCAACTTCCATTATGCCTTTTATTCTCTTAAGTCTTTTTATTACATTATTTAACTCAGCCACATCTGTAATTCTAAGCTTAGTATTTGATACAAATAAACCATCATCTGTTGTACGCGCATTTATAGCATCTATTTGTATTTTAAGTTCACTTATAACTACTGTAACTTCAGACAACATTCCTGGTCTATCTTCAGCTATAATTTGAATTTCTGCAGTATATCCGCTCTTTTCTGCTTCTGTCCATACAACTTCCACTAATTTATCCTTCTCACTTGCAGGTATACTATATATATTCTTACAGTCTTTTCTGTGAACTGATACGCCTTTTCCTCTTGTTATATAGCCAATTATGCCATCTCCCGGAAGAGGATTGCAGCACCTTGCAAATCTTATAAGTACGTTGGATAACCCTTTTACTGTAACACCACCGTTGCTGTTTTTAGATATTTTCTTAGCTTTCTTTTTATTGTTATTTAAAAGCTCTTTCATATTTTTTTCAGCTTCAGCTTTAGACAGTATAGGTTCTTTAAGTTTACTTGATATAACAGAAGCCATTATAACACCGGCTCCTACATCAGCATAAAGATCATCTATATTATTCAAGTTATATCTTCTTAATAATTTCTCAAATGACTCACCTTTTGCGAACTCGGTAAAGTTAAAACCTTGTTTCTTACACTCTTTCTCCAAAGCATCCTTACCTTTTGATATGTTTTCTTCTCTTTTTTGCTTTTTAAACCATGATCTTATCTTGCTTTTAGCTTGATTAGATTTTGCTATATTAAGCCAATCTATATTTGGCCCTTTTGCTGTAGGTGAAGTAAGAATCTCTACTATTTCTCCTGTTTTTAGATGATAGTCAAGGGTAACCATTTTTTCATTTACCTTGGCACCTATGCATCTATTTCCTATATCCGTATGTATCCTATATGCAAAGTCTATAGGAGTAGAATCCTGAGGAAGATTTATTACTACACCTTTTGGTGTAAAGACAAAAACTTCATCGGAAAATAAATCTATCTTAAAGCCTTCCATAAACTCTTCTGCATCAGATGCTTCATTCTGCCAATCAAGCATCTCTCTTATCCATGAAAGCTTCATATCAAAGTTTTTACTCTCTCCATTTGCAGCTCCTTCTTTATACTTCCAGTGAGCTGCTATACCATATTCAGCTGTCTTATGCATTTCAAAAGTTCTTATCTGTATCTCAAAGGTTTTCCCTTGAGGCCCTATAACCGTAGTATGAAGAGACTGATACATATTAGGTTTTGGCATAGCTATATAATCTTTAAATCTTCCTGGTATAGGTCTATATATAGTATGAACTATTCCTAAAACTGCATAGCAGTCTTTTATATTGGAAACCAATACTCTTATAGCTGTAAGGTCAAAAATTTGATCTATAGTTTTATTTTTATTGACCATCTTTCTATAAATACTGTAAAAATGTTTTGGTCTTCCATCTATCTCCGCTTCAATAGATGATTTTAAAAGTCTCTCTTTTAAATCATCCATTACTTTTACTATGTACGCTTCTCTCTCTGCTCTTTTTTCTGCAACCTGATGCACCAATTCATAGTATTCTTCTGGATTCATATATCTAAAGGCTAAGTCTTCCAATTCCCACTTGACCTTTGACATACCTAATCTATGAGCTAATGGTGCATAAATATCAAAAGTTTCTTTCGACTTCAGTTTCTGTTTATCTGGCGATGTATATTTTAACGTTCTCATATTGTGAAGTCTATCTGCCAGTTTTATAAGAATAACTCTTATGTCCTTTGTCATGGCAAGAAGCATTTTCCTTACATTGTCAGCTTGCCTTTCTTCTTTTGATTTATACTGAATCTTTTCTAATTTTGTAACTCCATCTACTAAATTAGCAACTTCTTCATTAAATAATTCTTTTATATCATCATACACATATTCGGTATCTTCAATGACATCATGTAAAATCCCTGCAACTACAGTGCTTGTATCCAAGCCCATATCGATTAGTATGCAAGCAACCTCCTCAGGATGAATTATGTAAGGTTCACCTGACTCTCTTTTCTGATTTATATGAGCCTTCTCAGCTATATGATAAGCTTTTTCTACCATAGCTTTATCTATATTACTATTATTTTTATCTATTCTATCTAATAGTTTATCGAGCATTTAACTCTCTCCTCTTACTCACACAACTTCATAATATCAAAGGCTGGTTGTAAACCAGCCTGTTTAAGTAAATTATATAATAATGTGTAGAAGTTTGCAATTTTAATTTTTTCTGGTTAACCACCATAAAATCAAAAATTTTTATAAGTCATATTGAACTAAACTGCTTACTTCGTAATTTTTTAGCTTATCTCTTCCATTTAGCTCTGTAAGCTCTATTACAAAATTAAAAGAAACCACTTCTCCGCCTGCTTCTTCGACAAGTTTTGCAACTGTAGAAATAGTACCTCCTGTAGCAAGTAAATCATCAACTACAGCAACTCTTTGCCCTCTTTTTATAGAATCTTTGTGTATTTCAAGAGTATCACATCCATATTCTAAGTCATATGATATGCTTAAAGTTTCGCATGGAAGCTTTCCTGGTTTTCTTACTGGAACAAATCCAGCTCCTAATGCATAGGCTACTGGAACACCAAATATGAATCCCCTTGCTTCTGGTCCTACTATTATATCTATATTTTTATCTCTTAATTCATCAACTATTGCATCTATTGTTTCCTTTAATCCTTCACCATCACCAATTAAAGTTGTTATATCTTTAAAACTAATACCTTCTTTTGGAAAACCTTCAATTATTCTTATCTTATCTTTTATACTCATCTTTAATCCCTCCACATATAATATTCTCTGATTAAGACAGCTCATTTCCAAATTCTTTGTATAAATACTTAGAAATCTGTGCCGCTCTGTATTCATTAGAAGTCACAAGAAGTTCCAACACAATTCTAGCATTATCACTTTCTCCTACAGCATTTCCGCTGGGAGTTATTGCATTTATTATTTTCTCTAATTGTTCTTCTCTTCCTTCACACACATTATGCAACTTCATTAAAGCTCTTAATCCTTTATTGTTGCTTTTAGGAAGATATTTAAGACCTTCTTTATAAAAAATTTGATTTTCGCCACTTAGTTTTTTGTTAGACGAAGCAATTCCTAGCATAACCAAATCTATATATCTATTAACATTTTTTATGTTGTAGTAAACTCCGATAGCTTGAGTAAATTTAAAAGTTAGAGAGCTTAGGGATAATTTATTGCTACTTAAAGATATAGATTTTAAATTTCTTAATTCCTCATAATCTATAATTTCTATAACGTCTATACCCATATCATTAAATATTGATTCTTGAAATTTAGACTCAATATTTGGACCTATAGATACAATAAGAGAAGTTCCTAAAATCTTTATATGACTATTAACATCTTCAGTACATATAAATGTTTTGTTTTCCTTCTCAGATATAAAGTAATCTACATCAGCGTTTAAATATTTTAGTAAAATTATAAGCAAAGCACATCCACATATGCTATCCACGCTGCTCGAACCATATACAATTATTTTTTCCCGCTCATTCACAGCTTTTGCTATCCTGTTCATAGCCCCATCCATCTTGTCAATTAAAAACGGATTATAGCCTAAAACAGTGTTTGGACGGCATATATTGTCCCATATTTTTTGCATATCTAACTCCTCCACTTTTATGAAAACATATATATTATATAAGAAAATATGCAGTTTGACAAATGTTTTAGGATAAAATAGTATAAATCCTCTAAATTTTAGAGGATTTATACTATAAAAGCTATTAATGCTTACTTTTTTAGATTAATGCTTGCCTTTTTTAATTTTATTCTTCAGCAATACCCATATAGGACTTGCTATGAAAATCGATGAATACGCTCCACATGCAATTCCAATTATAAGAGGAAGTGCAAATTCTCTTACTGAAGGTATGAAAATATATACACAAACTATAGTCATAAGAGTTGTTAAAACCGTATTTATAGATCTCGTCATAGTTTGAGATATACTTATATCTGCAACCTCACTGCTATTCACTCTTCTCATAGTCTTTGAATTTTCTCTTATTCTATCAAAGATTACTATTGTATCATTTATAGAATATCCTACTATTGTAAGGATAGCTGCTATAAATGATGAATTTACGGGTATTTGGAATATAGCATAAATTCCTATAGTTATGAGCAGGTCATGGATTAATGCTATAACTGCTGCCACTCCAAATTTAAATTCAAATCTTATTGCAACATATATAAGCATAGCTGCTGTTGCAACTAAAAGAGCTAGTGCAGCTTTATTTCTAAGTTCTGCTCCTATTGATGCTCCTATCTGATCTTCAGATAGAAGAGCTGAATCTTCTAAAGAATATTTTTCTTTTAATTCAGAGAACATATCTTTAACTTTACTGCTTTCAAGACCATTACTCTTTATTTCTATTTGAGTATCATCTACTTTGTTAGATGTTATATCATTTGCATATTTACTTGCAATTTTTTCAACTTCAGCTTTATCAAAGTCTTTTCCAAAATCTATAACAACTTGGGTACCACCTTTAAAGTCTATTCCAAAGTTAAATCCATTAACTGTCAAGCATCCAATTCCAATAGTAATAACTACAAGAGATACTGCAAACCATATTTTTGTCTTTCCTATTATCTTGAAAATCTTAGTTTCTTTGCTCTTTTTGATTCCGAATAATGATGGCTTACTTAGTAGTCCCATTCCAACAGCTAATTTTGTAAATAATCTAGTTACTATTATAGCTGTAAACATACTTAGGATTATCCCTATCATAAGTGTTAAAGCAAATCCTTTTACAGAACCCGATCCTAAGAAATACAATACAACAGCTGCTATTATTGTAGTTATATTAGAATCAAGTATTGATGAAAGAGCTCTATTAAATCCAGAATCTATTGATGTTTTTATAGACTTCCCTGTTGAAAGTTCTTCTCTTATCCTTTCAAATATAAGGACATTGGCATCTACTGCCATACCTATTGTAAGTAAAAGTCCAGCAATGCCTGGCAATGTAAGTACTACACCAACTGCTGAGAATGTATACATAACTAAAAGTATATACACAACTAATGCTAAATCAGCAATAATTCCTGGTATTCTATAATATAAAATCATGAATAAGAATATTAAACTTACACCCACTACACCAGCTTTTACAGCATTTGGCATAGCATTAGCACCTAAAGTTGGTCCTACAGTTTTTACAGATGCAGTTTTTAGTGTAACAGGTAATGCTCCAGATTGTATTATTCCAGCAGTCTGCTTAGCTTCTTCTATACTAGAACTTCCTGTTATTATGGCTTTACCATCTCTTATAACAGCACTTACCTGTGGATTAGAAATTTGATCAGCATCCATATTTATTGATATATTTTTTCCATAATACTTTTCAGTTGCTTGTGCAAATTTTTCTGTTCCTTCATCAGTAAGTTCTAAGTCTATGATAGGTGTATTCTTATCATCTACTCTAGCTTGAGAATTCTTTACATCCTTACCAGTCAAAATCACTTCTCCATCAGGTGATTTAAAAGTAAGTTCTCCTGTTTTTGTCAAAGTTTCAATTATACCAGAAGAGTCATAACTTCCTGGTATATCTACCCTTATTCTATTATCTCCCTCAACTGTTATTACAGTTTCTCCAACACCTAATTTATTTACTCTTAAGTTTATTAGTTCCTTTGTTCTTTCTATAACCTTTGTATCAACTGGTTCATCAGATACAATCTCTTCAACTACAGTAACTCCGCCTTGAAGGTCCAAACCTCTTGATATAAGTTCCCCGAAAGGCTTAATTCTGTAATTCCCTAGATCAACTCCATAAATGCCGCTATAAGCTGCAAAGCATACTATAGCTAAGACAACTAAGAATAGTGCCCAGCTTTTTCCCTTTGAGCCCTTTCTTCCTGTAGTTTTCATTTTTTTCCCCCTCTGCTCTTTAGGATGTTACACCAACATAATAAACTAATATCAGCACAATCATCTTTATTTTTTCATGTCTAATGCAATAAAATTTGTTTAAATATTCTATAGTGTAATTATATAACTCAATATTTTCATAGTCAATATTTACCTTTACTCTTGTTCCATTTCCATAATTTTTGACTTAAGTGCAATTGCACACTCTATTCTCTTCTTTTGCATTTTGCATCCTATTTCATAAGGTATGTTCATATCTCCATTAAAATTAAAGTTATTTGCTTGACATCCCCCACTACAATAGAACTTAGCCCAGCATTTATCACATTTCGGTTTATTGTATATATGAGCTTTCTTAAATTTATTAGATAATTCCTTATTTATTTCTCCACCATCAAATATATTGCCCAATAGAAAATCTTCATTTCCAACAAATTGATGACATGGATATATATCTCCATCTGGTGTTATAGCAACATATTCATGTCCAGCTCCACATCCAGATATTCTCTTATATACACAAGGCCCTCCTTGTAAATCTACGTTGAAATGATAAAACTTAAAAGGAGTTCCATCCTTATGACGCTTTAGCATTTCTTTATATAATAAATCATACTGTTCATATATAGTAGAAAGATCTTCTTCTCTTAAAGATAATTCATGATCATCTGGAAGAACTACTGGTTCTATAGATATTTCATCAAATCCCTCATTTGCTAATGATAATACATCTTGAAAGAAATCTGTATTTTCTCTAGTGAAGGTTCCTCTAGCATAATATTGTTTAGATTTGTCTCTTCTTTCTACCATAGCTTTAATCTTTGGTAATATTGCATCATAGCTTCCAGAACCATCTACTCTGACTCTAACTTTATCATTTACAGATTTTCTTCCATCTATGGATAATACTATATTGCCCATATTTTTATCAAGATATTCCATTTTTTCATCATTTAATAATGTAGCATTAGTAGTCATTGTAAACCTTATATTTTTATTGTAGATTTTTTCTTGCTCTTTAGCATAATCCACTATTTCTTTTATAGCATCAAAAGCCATAAGAGGTTCTCCACCAAAAAGGTCAACTTCTATATTCTTTCTCGGACCAGATTTTTCGATTACAAAATCTATAGCTTTTTTTCCAACTTCTACAGACATAGGTTTTCTTTTACCATGATACTCTCCTTCATCTGCAAAGCAGTACTTGCATCTTAAATTACAGTCATGGATTATATTTAAACATAGTGCTTTTATGTATGAATCTCCTTCATGATTTCTAGCTATATCTTCATATAAATCCATCGAGTATAATAGGCCTTCTCTCCTAAGCTCTTTTATATCCTCTAATGCTTCCTTTATTTCTTCTTCTGAGTACTTATCTTTAAAATCTTTTATAAGTTCCTCATCTTTTCTCAAACTTTCCTCATCAAGTAAATCATAAACTAGGTTGTCCACTATATGGACACTTCCTGAATTTACATCTATTACATAAAAATCTCCGTCTTGTACAAACTTATGAATTAAGCCCACTTTTTCTTCCTCCTAGATTAGAATAAATATAAGGCAGTAACACAAATATGTTACTGCCAAAATATTTTGTGTAATTAGTTTTCACATGCTAAATTTGCAACTGTACATGATGTTTTACATGCAGATTGGCAAGAATTAGCACATTCCTTACAACCAGGCTTCTTTAAACTATCCTTAATGTTGCTCTTGTTGATCGTTCTGATATGTTTCATTGCTACATTCCTCCATTCAAGTAATTTCTCAACCATTATATCATATAATACCATGAGAATAAAGTGCAAGTTATATATTAATTCCTAGCATTCCACTTAATGTTCCAACTCCAAGAGCAAGCATAATTTGAACTACCATAACACTACTAAATCCAAGTCCGCCATTTATAAGTGCAGTTATTATAAGTAATATTAGCATATAAAGTGCAGATACTGATAAACCTGATATCCACCCCTTATGTCCATTAGTTTTAGATGCATAAATAGCCCCATAAACAATGCTGACACAAGTAATCACCATATAAACAACGGATACAGTTTTCATTGAAAAATCAACAAAATTCATAAGGATAGAATATATGGCAAGCAGTATAGTTGTTACAATGACAGATCTCAAAACACCTTTGCTTATGTTAAAAAAGAATTCACTTTTTTCCATAAAAAACACCCCCTTCTACCTAATAGATATGAAGAGGAGTGCTCAATTATTCTTAGTTTTCTTTAGCTGGTTCTTCTTTTTTAGTTAAGACATCACCTATAGCTGTTCTAGTGAATTTTAATCTCACTCTATCTGGGCCAGATTCAATTATAACATACTCATCACTTATGTTTATAACTTTTCCCAAAATTCCGCCTCTAGTCATAATTTCATCATTAACACTTAGACTATCTAACATTGATTGGTATTGTTTCTTTCTCTTATTTTCTGGTCTAAATACCATAAGGTACATTAAACCAATCATAAGTACGAAAGGAAATAATAATGATATCATATTATTCATGTGTGCACCTCCTTATTTTTTAAGATCTACTACTCCATTGATCAAGCTTCTCTTTTTTGAACTCTTTGAAGCGATCTTCGTCTATAGCATTTCTTATATCACTGAATAGTGTATTATAAAAATATAAATTATGCAATACACAAAGCCTCATTGCCAGCATTTCTTTTGCTTTAAATAAGTGTCTTATATATGCTCTTGTATAATGTTTACATGCAGGGCACTGACATCCTTCATCTATAGGTTTTTTATCAAGTTCATATTTTGCATTGAATAGATTTATCTTACCATTCTTTGTAAACACATGACCATGTCTTCCATTTCTTGCCGGAAGAACACAATCAAAGAAGTCTACACCTCTTGACACTGCTTCTAAAATATTTTCTGGAGTTCCTACTCCCATAAGATATATAGGCTTATCTTCTGGAAGATATGGAACAACCGCATCTATTATTCTATACATCTCCTCATGAGTTTCTCCAACAGCCAACCCTCCAATAGCATATCCATCTAAATCCATCTTAGCTATTGTCTTAGCGTGTTCTATTCTTATATCTTCATAAACACCGCCTTGGTTTATTCCAAAAAGCATCTGCTGTTTATTTATTGTGTCCGGAAGATCATTCAGTCTATCCATCTCTGTTTTACATCTTTCAAGCCATCTAGTAGTTCTTGCTACTGATCTTTCAACATAATCTCTGCTGGATGGATTAGGTATACATTCATCAAAAGCCATAGCAATGGTAGATGCTAAATTGCTTTGAATCTGCATGCTTTCTTCTGGTCCCATAAAAATTCTTCTTCCATCAATGTGAGAATTAAAATATACTCCTTCTTCTTTTATGCTTCTCATACTAGCAAGGGAAAACACCTGAAATCCACCTGAATCTGTAAGTATTGGCCTATCCCAGTTCATAAACTGATGTAAGCCTCCCAATTCCTTAACTACCTTATCTCCTGGACGAAGATGAAGGTGATATGTATTAGATAATTCAACCTGACATCCTATTTCTTTCAAATCCATAGTAGAAACAGCACCCTTTATAGCTGCTAAAGTCCCTACATTCATAAACACGGGAGTTTGTATTACTCCATGAGGAGTATGAAATTCTCCTCTTCTAACTTTTCCGCTTTTTTTAAGTAGCTTATACAATGTAATGTTCCACCCTTTCCTTTATTAAGCTGTCAATATATCCTAGTGTAAAAACATAGCATCTCCAAAACTGAAGAATCTATATTTTTCCTCCACTGCTGTGTTGTAAGCACGAAGTATATTTTCTCTTCCTGCTAAAGCACTTACAAGCATTATTAATGTAGATTCCGGCAAGTGAAAATTCGTTATAAGATTATCTACAACTTTAAATTTATATCCAGGATATATGAATATATCTGTCCACCCGCTGCTTTCCCTAACTGTTCCATCTTCATCTGCTATAGTCTCTAATGTTCTAGTTGAAGTAGTTCCTACTGCAATTACTTTTTTGCCAGATTTTTTAGTGTTATTTATTATATCTGCACTCTCTTTAGATAGCATATAAAATTCAGAGTGCATATTATGACTTTCTATATTCTCTACTTTTACAGGTCTAAAAGTTCCAAGTCCCACATGAAGAGTTAAATAAACTATATTTACTCCCTTATCTTTGATTTCTTTTAATAATTCATTTGTAAAGTGAAGACCTGCTGTTGGTGCGGCTGCCGAACCACTTTCTTTAGAGTACACTGTCTGATATCTTTCTTTGTCATCTAAAGTCTCTTTTATATATGGAGGAAGAGGCATTTGTCCCAATCTGTCCAATATTTCTTCAAATATACCTTCATATTTAAATTCAATTATTCTGTTTCCATCTTCCTTAACTTCTACAACTTCTGCTTCTAAAAGTCCATCTCCAAAAACAAATTCTGCTCCAACTCTTGCTCTTTTTCCTGGCTTTGATAAAGCTTCCCATCTATTATCTGAAAGTCTCTTTAAAAGTAGAAATTCAATCTTTCCTGTAGAACCTTTTTTGTGTCCTATAAGTCTTGCAGGCAATACTCTTGTGTTATTCAAAACCAATGTATCCCCTGGATTAAAATATTCTACTACATTATAGAAATGCTTATGCTGTAATTCTCCTGTATTTTTATCTACAACCATGAGTCTTGATTGCTCCCTATTTTCTAATGGATGCTGCGCAATAAGTTCCTCTGGTAAAACAAAATCAAAATCTGTCACTTTCATCTTTAACGCCACCTTCTAATCTTTAAACATTGAAAATTGTTTTGTACTTTTTGTATTTTTAGGTCTCTTAAGGTGCGAATAAGCTCTATCCGTAGCCATTCTCCCTCTAGCTGTTCTAACTATAAATCCTCTTTGAAGAAGATAAGGTTCATAGACATCTTGTATTGTATCAAGCTCTTCTCCAATAAAGTAAGCCAATGTTTCTATTCCCACAGGCCCACCATTAAAATTATCTATTATAGCTTCTAAGATTTTGTTGTCTATTCTGTCAAAACCTTCACCATCCACCTCTAAAAGCTCTAATGCTTCTCTAGCAGATGATTTCCCTATAAATTCTTCTTCTTTTACTTCTGAATAATCCCTCACCCTTTTCAAGAGTCTGTTTGCTATTCTAGGAGTTCCTCTAGACCTTTTTGCAACCTCCAAGGCTCCTTCTTCATCTATGTCACATCCTAAAATATGCGAAGATCTTATGATAATTTCTTTAAGTTCCTCATTTGTATAATATTCCATAGAACACAAAACTCCAAATCTATCTCTAAGCGGAGAAGTTAAAAGTCCAACCCTAGTAGTAGCTCCTATGAGCGTAAACTCTGGAAGGTCAAGCCTTATTGATTTGGCTGCTGCCCCTTTACCAATTACTATATCAAGAGCATAATCCTCCATAGCAGGATAAAGTATTTCTTCAACATTTCTATTTAATCTGTGTATCTCATCTATAAATAGTACATCTTTAGGCTGTAATGAAGTTAAAATAGCTGCTAAATCTCCAGCTCGTTCTATAGCAGGTCCTGATGTTATCTTAAGGTTTCCGCCCATTTCTCTTGCAATTATATTTGCTAAAGTAGTTTTTCCAAGTCCTGGAGGTCCATACAAAAGAGCATGATCCAATGCTTCATTCCTCTTCTGAGCTGCCTTTATGAATATATCAAGTCTTTTCTTAACTTTTTCCTGACCTATATACTCTTTAAGTTTTTGAGGTCTTAAGCTATACTCGCTGTTATCTTCTGTCAAATTAGAAGAACTTATTATTCTATCCTCCATAGCTCATACCTCCTAACTCATCAATTCTTTTAAGCACTCTTTTATCATATCTTCTACTGTAAGCTCTATATTTACTTTCTTTATAGCCTTTTGTCCTTCTTTTTCTGTATATCCTAGAGCCATAAGAGCCTCTACAACATCTCTCTCCTTTGATTCTTTCAAAACTACATTTTCTAGAGAATCGTCTCCTATGTCATCTAATGATATATCTTTTATATCAACCTTATCTTTAAGCTCTAAAATTATTCTCTGAGCCATTTTCTTTCCAACTCCAGGTGCTTTAATCAAAATCTTCTCTTCTGAAGAAGCTATGGAAAGTTTAAGCTTATCAACTGTGAGAATAGATAAAAGAGAAAGTGCTGCTTTTGCACCTACTCCATTTATAGTCAAGAGAAGGTTAAACATATCAAGCTCTTCCTTTGTTATAAAGCCATAAAGTCCAATAAAGTCTTCTCTTACTATTTGGTGAACAAAAATCTTCACCATTTCACCTTTTGAAACCATAGATGCCATAGTGTTACCTGATGTAAACACCTTATATCCTATACCGTTATTTTCTATTATTATATAATCCTTATTAATTCCCTCAAAGGTACCTTTTAAATATTCATACATAAGACTTTAATCTACCTACTTTCCATCTTAAGTCTATATATTACTTTATCATTTACATAACAATAATTCAAGAGAAAAGGTCTTTGTACAAAACTCACTTATATATAAATTTTATGTAAAAATAAATATCCAGACACATAAACAATCTGTGTCTGGATATAAAAAAGTATTTAAGACAAGCATCAATACTTTTAATAAGTAAAACGCATGTGCATTTTATAATATGTTATTAAAGTTATCTATAAATTTTGAAGGGATTACTTTTGAAACTTTACTTTATATTGAAGCTTGTCAAAAGCTCTACGGCATCCTCTCTAGTTGCAAAGCCGTTTCCATCCTCTCCAGCATATATATTTCTATACAAGTTTTTCTCATCTTCATTTGGTATATTGTCTAAAGAAAAGTTAACTATATCTGTCTTTTCATTTTCTATAAATAGTTTTCCTTCTTTATCAGCTTTGTATATAGTTAAATATTCTTTTCCTTCTTTTGATGTAACTCCTATATAATATTTATTTGGAGAATACATTTTTCTTACAAAAACCAAACTTCCATCTTCTGTAGGTCTTAAATAATAGTTTTCCTTTTGCAAATATGTCTGCAATGCTTCACTAGTATTATTTCCATTAAGTTCGCCTGCTATATCTTTAAAATATAATACCTTTTCATCAGCCTCATCACCCTTGCCATCCTTCACCTTTAAAACAATCTTTGTATTATCATCAATGTTGCCATCATATTTATTTCCACTGACAGCCACATCATTTTGCTCTTCTTTTGATATGGGATTTTCAAGTTTCTTTAAAGTAAATATAAAACTAGCAACAAAAATAACTACAAGTGCAAGTGTGCCTATAGCGAAAAGTACATTTTCTTTCTTTTTCATCATACTATCACCTCTAGCTAGAATTATAGACACATTGCAAGAAATTTATACATGCTATTTTCTATTTTTGTGTAATTTTAGCTATTAATGATTAATTCCTCATATCTTAAACATGAAATTCAAATTATAATTATTATAATTTGAATTTAGCTTTCCTAAGCTCCTGTAGTCCCAAATCCACCTCTATCTTCATTATTAAAGCATTTTACTTCTTCAAACTCAATCTCCGGCATAACTTCCATTATTCTAAATTGTCCTATTTTATTTCCTTTTCTTATCCATGTTCCCTTCTGTTGAGCTCCCTCTATAATTTCATTATCCTTAGGCTGAAGACAATAAACAGGCATATGCCACTGATCATTGTCTCCTATATATGTATCATCCACTACTCCTATACCATTAGTTTGAATTATTCCCCAAGTTTTAAATGTGGAGCTTCTTGGCGCTATGTGACCTTCCCACCCTTGAGGAAGCTCTAAAGCAAATCCTAAAGGTATCATTGCTCTTTCATTTACTTTTACAAATACGTCATCATTTGCATATACATCTATCCAATTTCCTTTTTTTATCTTGTTTAACTTAGTTGCTCCTTCAAAATATTTAATTCTAATCTTCATAATCTTCACCTCTTATTTGGATTTTGCTACTCTTATAATATCAACAGATAATGTATTTTACAATAAACTTAATTCTTAGCTTCAATATAAAAAGCTCTCGCTTATATAGCGAAAGCTTTTTATATTTAAACTGCTTCTTCTGATCTTTCAAACTGTGAATTATATAACTTAGCGTAAAAACCGCCTTTAGCCAATAATTCTTCATGATTACCTTGCTCAACTATATCTCCTTCGTTCATAACTAAAATTAAATCTGCGTCTCTAATAGTAGATAATCTGTGAGCAATTATAAAACTGGTTCTGCCTTTCATTAAGTTATCCATTGCCTTTTGTATTAAAACTTCTGTTCTTGTATCAACAGAACTTGTAGCTTCATCAAGTATTAATATTTTAGGATCAGCAAGTATGGCTCTTGCAATAGTTAAAAGCTGCTTTTGACCTTGAGATACATTTGTCCCTTCTTCATTAAGTTCCATCTTGTATCCATCTGGAAGAGTTTTTACAAAATGATGAACATGTGCTGCCTTTGCAGCCTCTATAACTTCTTCATCAGTAGCATTTAATCTTCCATATCTTATATTATCCATTATAGTTCCATTAAATAACCAAGTATCTTGAAGAACCATTCCAAACATCTCTCTAAGCTCTGTTCTATTAAAGTCCTTAACATTATGGCCGTCTATCAATATCTCACCGCTATTTACATCGTAAAATCTCATAAGAAGCTTAATCATTGTGGTCTTTCCTGCTCCTGTTGGTCCAACTATTGCTATCTTTTGCCCTGGTTTAACATGAGCTGTAAAGTCATTTATTATAGTTTTATTTTCATCATATCCAAAATGAACATCATTAAAGTCTACTCTTCCATCCAAGCCTTCAACTGATACAGGATTTGGAACTGTTTGGTCTTCTTCATCTTCTTCTAAAAATTCAAAAACTCTTTCTGCAGCCGCCGCTGTAGATTGTAAAAGGTTAGTTACTTGTGCAACTTGAGTTATAGGCTGAGTAAAACTTCTTACATATTGTATAAAAGATTGAATATCTCCAACTTCTATGGTGTTTTTTATAACAAGCCATCCACCCATTATAGAAACTGCAACATATCCTAAATTCCCTATAAACATCATTATAGGCTGCATCATTCCTGATAAAAATTGAGATTTCCAAGCTGAACCATATAATTTCTCATTAGTTTTATTGAATTCTTCAATTGATTTCTCCTCACCATTAAAGGCCTTTACTATAACGTGTCCTCCATATAGTTCTTCTACTTGACCATTGACATTTCCTAAGAACTTCTGTTGATCTTTAAAGTATTTTTGTGATTTTTTAACTATAGTCATTATAAGCCCCAAAGATATAGGAAGCATTAAAAGCGCTACTAAAGTCATTGGAATACTTATAGAAAGCATCATTATAAGAACTCCTATAATCATGGTTATAGATGTTATAAGCTGTGTCATACTTTGATTTAAACTCTGTCCTAAAGTATCTATATCATTAGTAAATCTTGATAAAACTTCACCGTGAGTTTTTGTGTCAAAATATTTCATAGGCATTCTATTTATCTTTTCAGATAAATCTCTTCTAAGATTATAAGCTATCTTTTGAGAAATACCGCTCATTATTATTCCTTGTATAAATGAGAATATAGCACTTATGATGTAAAGTCCTAATAGAAATAATAATATTTTTCCTATTTTATCGAAATCTATTCCATTTCCTGATCCCGAAACTTTTGAAACTAAACCATTAAATATCTCAGTAGTTGCCTTACCTAAAATTTTAGGTCCTATTATTGAAAATGCCGCGCTTCCTATAGCAAATAGTATAACTCCAAAAATAGCAATTTTAAAACTACTTATATATTTGAAAAGTTTTTTCATAGTTCCTTTAAAATCTTTTGCTTTTTCCCCTGGGCCTCTCATTCCTCTGCCCATAGGTCCTCCAAATTCTTTTTTACTCATTGCCTAGCTCCTCCTTTGAAAGTTGTGATAAAGCTATCTGCTTATATACCTCACAGTTCTTTAGAAGCTCCTTATGAGTTCCCATTCCAACTACATTTCCTTCATCTAATACTATAATTTGCTCTGCATGAAGTATTGTACTTATTCGTTGCGCAACAATTAAAATAGTACTATCATTTATTTCTTCTTTAAGAGCCTTTCTTAATGTTGAATCTGTCTTAAAGTCAAGTGCAGAAAAGCTATCATCAAAGATATATATTTCTGGATCTTTAGCTATAGCTCTTGCTATAGAAAGTCTTTGTTTTTGTCCTCCAGATACATTGGTTCCGCCTTGAGCTATCTCTGAATCAAATCCTTCTTCTTTAGCACTTATGAAATCTGTAGCTTGAGCAATTCTCGCTGCTTTTATAACTTCTTCTTCTGTGGCATCTTCTTTTCCATATTTTAAGTTTGAATTTATAGTTCCTGAAAATAATACTCCTTTTTGAGGTACATATCCTATCTTTTCTCTTAAATCATGCTGAGAAACATTTCTTATATCAACACCATCAATAAGGATTTCACCCTCTGTCACATCAAAGAAACGAGGTATTAGGTTAATAAGGGTTGATTTACCGCTTCCTGTACTTCCAATAAATGCAGTAGTTTCTCCTGGTTTTGCTGTAAATGTTATGTGGGATAATACATCCTCATCAGCATTAGGATATCTAAAAGAAACGTCTTTAAACTCTAAAATCCCCTTTTTGTCATCATGGAATTTTTCAGCTTTCTTAGGATCTTTTATGATAAGCTCTGTAGTTATAACTTCATCTATACGATCTAAAGATACAGCTGCTCTTGGAAGCATTATTGAAATCATAGAAATCATTAAAAATGACATTATAATCTGCATTGTATATTGAATAAATGCCATCATGTCTCCAACCTGCATTGTTCCGTTATTTATACTCTGTGCACCATTCCAAACTATTAAAATAGCTATGGCATTCATTATAAACATCATTGTAGGCATCATACAAGACATTACCCTATTAACAAATATATTTGTCTTTGTTAATTCTCTATTAGCTTTATCAAATCTTTCTTCCTCATATCTCTGAGTACTAAATGCACGAATTACAGGAATACCTGTTAATATTTCTCGAGTTACTAAGTTCACTCTATCTATTAGCTTTTGGACAGTTTTGAATTTAGGCATAACAACTGCAAATAAGAGTCCTACAATAAACAATATTATAATAACTACCACTGCTATAATCCAAGTCATAGAGGTATTTGTTTTTACTACTTTTAAAACACCACCGACACCCATTAAAGGGGCATAGAACACTATTCTTAAAAGCATTACTATAAGCATTTGAACCTGTTGTATATCATTAGTACTACGTGTTATTAATGATGCTGTAGAGAATTTATCCATTTCGGCATTTGAAAAGGACATTACTTTATTAAATACACTTCCTCTAAGTTCTTTTCCTACAGATGCTGCAACTCTAGATGCTAAAAATGTAACTATTATCATAGCTGTTACACTTATTAAAGCTATGCCAAGCATTTTAATTCCTGCTAAAACTATATAATTGCTTTGTAATTTGTCAGTATCAATTCCAATAGACTTATATTCGATCTTTACATAAGAAATTGCTGCTTGAGATGTCATCATTTCTGGAAAAGTATTAAATTTCTCATCTATATCATCTTTCACATTACTAAATTCACTTTCTGGCATCATGGAAAATACTTTGAAAATATCTACATCTCCACTTTCTTTTATTTGAGGAGGCATATTTTTAATCATATTATCTTTTATTGTCTTTGCCTCATCACTATCTTTTTCTAAGCCAGAAACTATTATCATAGGCTTAGATAGTATATCTTTTAGTTCATCAACTTTTGCATCTTCTTTCAATTCATATAAAGGTTCATCACCTTCAATATTTTCTTTTGAAAGAGATGCCTTTTCTAAATAATTATAATTTCCCAAAACTTTATCCTTATCATCTTTACTCATGAATAAAAAAAGCTTATCCATTTCAGATGCTCTTATAACTTTTGGAACAGGAGATTCTATTCCTCCCTGCTGAATACCAACATCAACAATTTTTGAAGTATACTCTGGAAGTGTCAAATCACTTAATGCTTGAATTAATAAAAGTATTATTATCAATAATATCGTCCCAGAATACTTCTTTAAATATTTAAATATTTTTGTCATATATTCCTCTCCATTCTATTTATGATGTCTACAAAATTCTTCTATTCCTTTTATATCTGCATTTTTACAAACTTCTGTCAAATTATCTCTAATCTGCATAAGTAATCTTCTAAAAATCACCTTTTCGTCTGTAGTAAGCCCTTTAAAACATTCATCTGTTATTTGAGAATGTATACGCTCTAACTCTTGGCAAAGTTCCTTTCCCTTATCAGTCAAAAAAATTCTAGATTTCCTTTGATCATTTTCATCTTGTCGTCTTTCTACAATTCCGTTTTTTTCTAATCGTTGTGCCATAACAGTAATTGTGGATGGTTTTACCCCTAGAGATTCTCCTAATTCCTTTTGACTTTGCCCATCTTTCTTTTTTAAAGCAAAAATAAAAGGCGGCTGTCCAGGATACATTCCTGTATTTTCAAGTAACGAATGACTTCTTAAAAACTGAAGTCTTATAACCTGCATAAAAACATGTCTAAGTGAATCATCATTTATTTCTTCCATAATAACCTCCTTTAGTTAGCCAGCTAATTAATATTTTATGCTCATTTTTTATAAATCGCAATCTTTTTCTTTGTAAAAAATGATTCCTTAACAAAAATTTAATTAGACGCCTAACCTTTGAAAATGATTTCACAGCACATTTCATCTATGTTCTTCCAAAATACCAATAATTTTAATTGTTTCGTTTATATGTACAGCTCCTTTTATGTATGAAATTTTCCACCACATAAATCGTTTATTCTTAAATTTATTATTAGAGATTTTTTTATTTATATACCCATATGAAATTTTAATCTTATTCTAATTTATGCTTATTTCATATAACATCGAAATTTTTATTCTTCTACTTTATAAAAGTCATGTACCAACAGCTAAGCTGGTGGCTTGATTAAGCCCTATAAGGGCATGGTACTGGCAGCGCTACTCGCGCTCTGAAAAACCACCAATCGCAAAACTACTACAGCGGCATCCTCATCGGATGGCTCTTTTATTTGCTACCTTTTGCCGGCTGTCCCGTAAACAGGTCAATGTATTCTTTCATACTTATCTGTCTTCTGTATTTTGGTACAAAAACTATATGATATTGACATCTCCATTTTGAATGTGTTAATCTGTCTATGTCGTTTACCATACGACACCTCCTATGATTTATTTATTTTGCGATTGTCAGTCGCTTTCGTTTTATAATAGGAGTTCTTTTTTCTTCAGAGCTAAAGCCTTTTTATCCACTGGCATAGCCAGTGGTTTTCAACGCAATAAAAAATCGCATTCCTCATCTAAAATCTAGACTGAGAATGCGATTTGATTCACTTAATTATTTACTTTTTTATTCTTCCCATCCTTCTGGGAGGGGTAATGAGTATTTATTATATTCTAAACCCTTTATAAAATGGCTTAAATACTACATTTATAATCTATTTTTCATTATCGAAAAATATAGTATATTATTCTATAAGGGGCAAAAAAGAGGGCAAAATTAAATTCCCCTGCCCTCTTGCTTTTTATTACCCTTTTAATTCTCATATAAAACTATCAATTACTTTTAGCCGTTTATTTCTCTTTTGTTATCACTTCTACATAAAAAACATCTGCTCAATTATTTATTTTAATAGTTTATAAAAATCATCAACAAATTCAGAAACAGTTAAATTGTTAAATTCGCCCTTATTATTATAATTAATTATTAATTCTTTAGCTGCTTCAACATTAATTTCAATTGTGGATTTAAGCAAATTAATACACTTTTCCAAATCCCCAATATTATTTCTCTTATCCAAAGCAATTGCTAACTCTAATGTACTATCCAAATCAGCATAATTCTCTTCAATAATTTTTTCTAAATAGAATATCTCCTTATCTAATCCTTTATTTAAAATACGATTTAACTTTAATAAAGCTCTATAAGCTTCTGATTGCTTAATAGGATTACAAGTCATATCTATAGCTTTATTTAATATTTCATTTATATATTCATAATCACTAAATTCATTATAAGTAAATATATAGAAAGAAGAAAATTTAATATATATTTCTGACAAAAATTCATTATTCTTTATAAGACTTTCAAATTCCTTTTATATTTACAAATTTATATAAAAAAAGAGAACATATTATTTAAATACATCCTCTATCAATAAATCTATTTTCTTATCTATATAACTATAAATGCTGTCATTATACAATGATACACGAGAAGAACTCTCTTTTATATACATCTCTTTACCATATCTTCTAACCCATTTATTACTTCGTAGTCTTCTCATAGCTCTAGATTCAAGGGCTCTTACCTTATACCTAGTAGGAATATTCAATATATTGCCTACTTCATCCAGTGTCATACGCTTAGCGTTCCAACCATAACGAAACTTTAATATTTCCTTTTCTTGAAGTGTATTTGATTCATCCATAGCATTCTCTAGACTTTTCCTAAGGTACTCATGATATAGTTTATCCTCTATAGCTACAATATCATCAGAATTGCTCTCAATCATTTCTATAAGTTCTGTGTCATTATCATCACCAATAAACTGATTAAGGCTAGTACAACTATTATTTAGCTTTGCATTTTCTACGTCCCTGGAGCTACGTCCATTAACTTCAATATTTATATATCTATCTATCCAAAACACCGCATAGGTAATAAACTGAGCTGCATTCTCTAAATTAGGATCATATCTATTTACTGCTTTCATTAATCCTACATTACCTGCTTGTGTTAGGTCCTCAAATTCAAGCTTTTTATTAATACCATAATACTTATTAGCTATCTTATTAATTATGCCTTGATTGACTGCTACAAGCTCATCCAGTGCCTTTTTATTACCTTCTCTATATGATATTATCAATTCTTCATTAGTCATACATTGCCTCCTTTTTAACTAGCATATACACCTATTCGTCGTTTCGTTAATGCACTCTATTAATTACGTAAATGTCAAGTTTTGTTAAGTTTATAGCTTTTTATCTTTCGGAACGTTCCTTATTTTTACGGAGCGTTTCTTTAAATATTCCAATCAATTATTAAAGTTGATTTCATGTTCATTATCTGATCTCTTTAATAAGTGCACTTATTCTCATTCACTAATCTTCTAGGGGTATCATGTGTTACTATTCCATAAGCTTCTTTCTTAAGCACTATATCACCATTATGCAGTGTTTTATATATACTTCTATTTTTCAAGATGAAGGCTCTATCTGACATGTATTTATTAGATTCATGATTTAAAGACCTGGCTACATCTCTTTTCTCAGCTTTACTCTTAAGATGTTCTTTTTTTAGATTACTAAAGTTTCTTTGAATGCATTTCCTTACTGATTCCGTACTTACATTTAGTTCCTTAGCTATTTCTACAGCATTATAACCTTCTAAATATAGGTCTTTAACCTTTCTTTTATTTAGCACATTCTCACTCCTTTGTATGCATTGTATGTTTTGTAAGCTACCTTTTTAGGGCGTTCAGAAAGTTCATATTTTTAAATACTCTCTAACTATCTATTTATCTGTATGGTCAATTAATTGTAGTAGCACATCAACCAATAACCAAAACTCTGAACAACTAACTATTTCTTTGTTTCTTATTGCTCTTGTAAATTCGGTTTCTTCTGGCAATTGTACAAGAGCTTCAAGTATTGTAGTTCCCATAAATTTCAATTCACTACCATCAGCAAATTTAATAACTGCCATTTTTCCTATATCCTTTATTAACTCTTTTTTAATTCTTGATAATCTCTTCTTATTTATCATTAACCATGTCCTCCAGCTCTTGAACTTGCTTTTCAAGTTCATCAGTTCTTATGCTATTAAGTATTGCATTACATGAATATATAATCGTATTAGCCTTTTTAGTATCTATCTCATTATTAGCTATCATATTTGTTATCCTTGCTAAGGTCTTTCTTATTTCACTAGGGGTACTTAGCCTTAGCCGTATTTTTTTATCACTCATGGGGGTATACCCCTCCTTTCATTCTCTGTAATATCAACGCTTTAAACAGATTTTTAATAGCCAAAAAGGGGCTTTTTCAACCCCTTAACACTTTACTAACTATTATTTTCTCTTTCTATATGAAGTTATAAGTCTCTCACTTCTTCCCATGGAATTACTGAAAAATCATCTCTTAATCTAGTATCAATAAACTGGATCATGCTATCTAAAGGCATAGATATTGAAGCTTTTATGTTAAACGGATTTATATAATTCTCTATATTATTTCTTAAATCATTTAATATTTTTTTGTTGTATTCTCTATTATCCTTAGGTATTAGCATTAACAATTCTAACGCATTACCATTGTTAGCTAGTAATTCTCTTATTATTGATAATGCATTATAATCATCTTTATATACATCAATAATATTTATGAAATCTTCTTTACTTGTAATTGCTCCTGCTTCAATAATTTTTATTATATTAGATAATCCTATTTGATAACTTGAATCTAATAGCTTACCTGTAGTATTAGCTCTCCACCTATCCTCTAATGCTTTTATAGCACTATCTAATATTCCTATTGCTTTATCATGTACATTTTGTGCCACTGCTTCAAATGGTTCTATAAGATTATTTATTCTTTGCTCTACGCCTATTGGTGTAAGCTCTTTATTATTATTTAATTCTAAAATTTTATTACTCAAAGCTTCCTGTTTTTCTTTATAAGCTTTTATTGTATTTATTAATTCACTTTTTTTACTCATTTATATATCTGCTCCTTTTATATTTATAGCAACTTCTCTATTTGATTTATCCTGCGATATATCAAACTCGACCTTGTCTCCTATTTCTAATTGCTTAAACTTATCTGGATCTACCATATTACTAAAGTGGAAGAAATAATCATTCTCCTGGTCTTTAATAAAACCAAATCCTCTTTCTGATACTATTTTCTTTACTGTTCCTGTTCTTTTTTCCATTTTTCATTCTCCTTTATTTTTTAATAAAACAAAAAGACCACAGGATAATATTCAGCTTAAAACTGATATATTTCCCGTGGCCTTTTTAATGCCTTCCACTTCTTAGAGTGGGGTACTTATGTTATATTTATCTTTGTATTTATTATATCACAAATACCTTTGTAAAGCTAGTAATATCAATAGTTTACGTGGTTACTATTAGTATTCACAAAGTACCTACTATATGCCCCATTCCTCTTTCAGCTTATTTACTAATTTCATCATATTACCATCATCCTTACATACATCTGGATGAAACTTTAAAGCTAGTGTTTTATATATTTGTTTTAGTTTTTTCTTTTCTTCATCTGTGTAGTTACTATGAATTGATTCTTGATAACCACTATATGAATCATAATTGTAGTTACTTTGATAGCTTTCATAGTAGCTACGTTGATAATCTTTACTTGCTTCATATTGCCTCTTTATATTATCCAACATTTCTTTATTTCTAAGTTCTCCAAATACATCATAACAATAATCATAAGTATCATTACCGTATATATCCTCAAAATCACGCTTAGCCTGTAGATACTTATCTATTATTGCTCTATGCTGCTGAGACACCTTATATTCTTCTGTTTCTTGGAACTCTTTTTCTATCTGCTCTGTTAATGGATCCAGCTTAGACCAAACCATGTTATATATTTCATCCTCTGTAAGCTTTAACTCCTCTGACAATGCTTTTATTTTATTGCCTGCATAATCATACAAACTAAACTCAATTATGTCATAATAATTCATGGTGCATAATGACCACTGTTTCTTTTTTACCTTACCATTTTCCCTATAACTTTGATGAATAGATATCTTATAAGCCTTTTTAATAGGTCTTTCAAATCTTTCATCCGAATAAGTATATTCATATTTACAATGTTCAACACCATCAGAGAACCATTTTAGCTCTGACACCTTTAACTCTTTACTAGCTCCATAAGAATTAGCTTTTTTAACTTTTATTTCTTGGATAACACAATACATTTATTCACCTTCTTATGACTCTAAATCAACGTATACGCTCTTAAAAAGTGCATTAGGCTTTCCATACTCTTTAGATACTTTATACACCTTACATTCCTTGCTAAGCTTATTTATAAGCCTTTCCTTTTCTTCATTGTTTCTATATTTAACAGTTATCTTTATCAAACTAGTTCCTCCTATTCTATATACTCCATCATATTGGTATCTTTGAGGAAGTTTAAATTTGTGGTACCTGATATAACTCCTTTTTTAAAATAGAACTTGCAGAGATTAACCCACTCTTGATAAACTGCACTTGAGTATTCATCTACTAACATTCTAAACTCTTCCGGTACGCTCTTATTTAACTTCTCAAGTATCTCATCTGCTTTAGTCTCTAACTCATTTTGCTCCTTATCAGTATCACCAAAGTCCTTTTCCTCATAGTACTGTATATGGTGAAACTCATTTTCTATAACGTTATTTATTAACTTTCTTAAATCTTCGTATTTCATTCCCTTATTTCTCCTTTTTATTTGATTATTTGGAGCATAATAGGATATACTTAAGTTAAGTTAGTTTTTGGGTATATCCTATTAGGATTTACTCCTGGTGGTCAAGTTGCTGCTTGGCCACCTTTTCCTATATACCTTGACAAATCTAAACATATATTCACATGTTAGCAATTGTTAGCATTTTCATTAAGATATCTATTAATCTTTTTAGATAATTTTCTCTCTAACTTTCTTCTTTGTTTTCTTGATATAGGTTGTTGTCTTGATTTTAATGTATCTACTTGCATTTCTCTTTTTCTCTCAGTTGTATAAAAATATAAATTCGTACCATTAGGCATTTGTGTTATAGCCATATTTATCTCCTCTCTTATTCTATAAATGGAATAAATTTTATACCTCTCTTTGATATGCGATAATAATCACTAGCTAAAAGTCCCTTATAAGCATAAGCTACTTTTCTGCTATATACTTTCTATTTAAAAATGTATCTGTAGCAAATTACACCTCTAAACCCTGATATATCAAGGTATAAGAGCTATTTTTAAAAGTGTAACTAACTTTTCTACATATAGGGGGGCACATATATTTTTTTTATTTAAACTTTTCTTATATAAAATATTTTATATAAATATATATATATATATATATCTACTATTAATTATTATTAGTTACATAGTTACATAATAGATATAAATATAGTAATATCAAGGCTTTAGATGTATAACTAACTATATAACCAAATAATAACTAACTTGTAACTGGAATTATTTTTTTCTTATATAAGCTTTTTGCACTCCATATAATTTAAATCTAACAGACTTGTTTAATCTCTCCCAGCCTTCTATATTGTTCATAATAGATGCTAATTGGTTTGAATCACTTCTTTTCAAATCACTTCTATTCTTTTCAAAACATTCAACCCATATTTCAAGAATACATACTTTATCTCTTAAAATATTACCTGATTCTTTTGCTCCAAAATCATTATCGTGTATAAAATTCCTTCTAGCGTATATATCACACTTGTCCCAATTTTCAGGTAATCTCATTTCTAGGTATTCCTCAATTAAACCTTGTCTATCATCTTTAATAATATGCTTGACTTGTTGTTGCTCTGCTAGTTTCTCTTGTTCTCTATTTAAGAATAGAGGTTCTTTTAGCTCTTTCCATCTATATACTGCCTCTGCCCATATTTGATCTATTGAATTTTCAAAATTATCATTATCAAGTAGTTTTCTAATCTTTTTCCCTTTAAAATTTACTGGCCAAAATCTTCTATTACCAGTATCATCTTTTAGAAACTCATCATTGTTGGTCGTTCCTGCAAATACACATTGCCTCTTAAAATACCCTGTACTTCTTTCAAATGCTAATCTAGTCTTATCCTCTGTTGCTGAAATAAATCTTTTAATTGCATTTGATTCAGCTTTACTAAAAGCTTGTAATTCACCAAATTCTATAATCCAAGAACCTATAGTCTTTTCTATTGCCTGATTCCCTTCTACATCTTGTATAGAATCAGTAAACCATGATTTTCCTAGCTTTTTAAAAAATGTACTCTTTCCAACTCCTTGATCGCCTATTAATACAAGCATATAATCAAACTTTATCCCTGGTATAAATATTCTTGCTACTGCTCCACATAACCATTTACGAGTTACAACTCTTGTATACTCAGTATCCTCCGCACCGAAGTAATCAATTAATAGCGTATCTATTCTATTAACTCCATCCCATGATAAAGAATTTAAGTATTCCTTAGGTGGATTAATAGCTTTACTTTGGATATTGGCTATTAGTATTTTTCTTAATCGTTCGTCGCTTACAGTAACCTTATAAGTTTCTTCTATATAGATACACATATTCATATAATCCGAGTCCTCCAAAGAAGATTTTATGTTAGATCTTGCCCAAGGTAATTTTCCTATAACCTTAGATTTATTAGAAAACTCATCATAGACAATTTTACCTTTTAAATTCATGTCATTTTCTATTATCATTTTTATATTAGAATAGTTATTCTTGATTGCACCTTTTGAAGTTAATTCTAGCTCTCCAAGCCAATCTAAATCAGCATTTTTAAAATCCTCTTGAGCTTCTAAGACTTTTTCTTTTATAAGTTCTCCTTTTGTTTTAGTATCTGCTCTTGCGAACTCTTCCATGGCTTTGAAACTAGGAAGTTTACTTCCTGTTTCTGTACTATCCTCGTCCAAGTGTCCAAATTTATGAATTCTTACTAGGTCAAAGGCATTACATAAAATATTTGAAGCTGGATCCGTACCATGATGGGAATAGCTAAATTTATCATCATATATAACTACACCGCCTGTGGTACTACCTTCTGCGTATGTGTACCTTGTTTCATCTGCACCAGGTACATAAATCTCATTTAAGAATTCTGATATAGCTTCAGTGATTGTGTAGGCTCTGCAGAAAGCTCCTATAATACCCTTCTTAGTTAAAGGATCTTCTTGCTTCTTTATTGATTTTTTGATAATTTCTTTTTCTTGACTACTTATTGGCCATGAACTCATATCTTGCCATCCAAATGTATATTCATTTAAAATATCATCAGCTTTTAAGAATTTTGTATCGTCAGATGAACATTTAAATATATAGTCTCCATCAATCGGAGTTGATGGCCAATACATAAGTCTTTCGGGTTCATAAGTAGTAGGGTCAAATATTTCTATATTAAATTTACTTGCTACCTTTCTTCCTATGGCTTTATATTCATCTGTTGATACGTCTCTATCTAATGGTATAATTAGCCTATATCTTTGATTATCTGCCGTGTGTGAATGAGTTGAGTATAAGCAGAAGGCATAATCTATATTACTAACTAAGTCCTCTATATCCTCTGAATAATAATCTATGTCTAAAGATAGTAAGGATCTATTGACTACGGTATTCTTTAGCCTTCTGCCATTTTTAAGAGTACCGCCTACAAACCCACCAACGTCTTTAATCTTTCCCTTTTCAGCCTTAGAAAGTTTTTTATATTCTGCAACTGTCTCTGGGGTTCTAGTTGTATGCGATAACTTTTCTACAAGTTCTGACCATTGCATGGTCTTGTTCTTCCATGTCTTTGTTTTGCTACTTGCTCCAACTGCTATGTTAAAAAGTCTTTCTTTTGTCATATCTTATATCACCTACCTATAAATGACATTTTAAAAAGCTTTAATCCTTCTAAGGAAGGTGTGCAATGAAATTCTGCACATAGCTGCATATATTTATTTAATAATCTTATGTTCATTTAATCCCTCCAAACTTATAAACATTCTTTTATTCTTCTACTTCTACAACACCTTTGTACAAGTCATAACCAAATACCATTGATGATCCCTGGAAGTCAGTAACCTTTATTTGGTCAAGGCCTGTTAAGATTTCAACCTCCATATGATCCATATTAAAATTTTTCTTTATATAGTCTAAAATAATAAATTCTCTTACTGTATTAGCTTTCATAATATATTCACTCCTTTTATTGATTTAGCCTTATTCCTTTGCGTTTACGCACTTATAATAATTCAAAGGTGTAATTGCATTACTTGATGGTTCAGTACCTTTGTAATCTTAGCGTATGTTGTTTATACGACTTTAGATTTAATTTTGGTCATATCTGAATATGTCCCCTCTTAAAAATTTTGTAATTTCATTTGTTGGAACGTTAAAAGTCATTGAACATATTTCGCCATGCAGTTTATCAATTTTATAAGGTTTATATCCTTTACGTAAAATCCTGTTTATTACTGTTGCCTTACTGCTATAAATTCTTATTATCTTATCTTGATAATCAATGTTTATATTTGTTTCTGTACTTTCAGAATCCATAACTTGCTTTACGATTGTTATATTATCCATCATTTTACCTCCTAGTGTTAGTACGCTTGTATAATTAAGTATTCAAATTACTTTCCAGTGTATTTATACCTTTAAGAGCGTTGCACTCTCTTATGCCTTCCTAGCGTTGTCTATAGAACTTTTAGAAATGTGTCCATTAAGGACAAGGCTTTTCGCCGCTACCTATTTCTATTTACAGATTTGTTTTTCTACCCAATCTTCTAATCCTTTTTTGGATATAAAATACTTTTCACCTATCATAAACCCAGGAAAGTCTTCTTCTTTCAGTAGAGTGTATATAGCGTTATTACCTATGCCTAGAACCTTAGCAGCCTCTTTAGGTGTGTATGATAACTTTTGGTCTTCTTCTATTGGTTTAAACTCCTTAATTCTTTCTCTAACTTCTGACGCTATAAAGTCAACTGTTAGATTAATAAACTTTTCAAAGTAAGGATCTCTTTGAATATTCTCCATTTAACTCCCTCCAATTCAATAGGGTTTAGCTTGTCCTATTTGATAATTTTTTAAGTGTTACTGTTCATCTGAGATAATTTCTGTTACATCTACTTTTAAAGTTCTTGCTAATAAACCTAAACTTTTAGTAGATGGTTTTTGTTTTCCGTTGATAATTTTTGATACTGTAGTTCTTCCAAGTTTTGATTTTTCAGCTAAATCATTAACTGATAAACATTCTTTCGCCATAGCTATTTTTATTTTGCACAAATCTAAATTCAAATATATTCGCCCCCTTTCAAAAACTCATTTTGTTTCGTCTATAGCTATAATATAAACTCATTTTGTTTCGTTGTCAATATGTTTTATTATTTTTTTAATCTTTTTTACTCATTTTGTTTCTTTTTATTAATTTCAATTGTATAATATACATGAGGTGATAATTTTTGAATATAGGTCAGAGTATAAGAAAAATACGTAAAGATAAAAAACTAACTCTTAAACAAGTGGGAAATAAACTTGGTATGTCAGAACAAGCCATAGGACAGTATGAGCGAGGCGAAAGACAAGTCGCCGCTGGTATGTTAAATAAAATAGCTGATGCTCTTGATGTTCCCGTTAGCAAGTTATTAGAAGATGATACAATAAACTTAACTAATTCTGAAAATGCTAATACCTATATAGATTTAGTTATAGGAATGCCAGAGCTTATACCATTAGTAAATATCTTCAAGAATAATGGTTATGAATTGAATCAAGAGATAAAAGGTGGTGATATCTTTCTTATTAAGGGCGGAAAAGCAATAGCTCAAATACCTGAGAAAGATTTTATTGAAGATGGCAAGAAAATGCTTGATTTTATTAATGAATTTACTGATTTTGAATTTAGTAAACTACTTGATACATTTACGTTTTTATATTAAAAGGAGTGATTATTATGTTAGCAAAATCTAATAAGATCTATGCTTATAAAGACTACCTTACTTATGATGAAAACGAGCGTATAGAGATTATAGGAGGACAAATATATAATATGAGTCCTGCACCATCAAGAATACACCAACAATTAATATCAGACATATCATATGAGTTGCAGCACTATATAAGAAGTAATAAAGGTACTTGCAAGGTCTATGTAGCTCCATTTGATGTAATATTAATTAATGAAGATGAAGAGGTTGAAAATAGTAAGAATGTAGTTCAACCTGATATATCAGTAATATGTGATAAGTCTAAATTGACTGATAAAGGTTGCACTGGCTCACCAGATATGATTGTAGAGGTTGTGTCACCTTATAACCCAAGTAATGACTTTGTAAGAAAATTAAACTTATATCAAGAATTTAAAGTTAAAGAGTATTGGATAGTTAACCCTATAGATAAACGCATATTAGTTTATGTGTTATCTGATAATGGCTATAATGCTCCTATTCACTACACATTTAATGATGTAGTAAAAGTAAATATATTCAATAATCTAAATATAGATTTTTCTAGCTTTGATTTATAGACACTAATAAAATAGCCTATATTAAGCCTTATAAAGCTTTAAATATATTCGCCCCTTATAGAATATGATTTAAACTTAAGGAGGTCTAACAATGGCTAAAACAATATATAAGAAAAAAATTAAAGGTAATAAAGAATATTATTTCTATAGATTAAGACATGAGAATTTAAAATCACCTAAGGATATCTATGGATCCACAGTAAAAGAATTAGAAAATAAGATAAGAAAAATCAAATACGACCTAGACCATGGAATTATTGATAATAAAGAATACTTTGAACCATTCTTTACTGATTGGCTCTTTGAGGTGCATTTTGCACACCTTAAGGCTTCGACAAAAGAAAACTATGAAGGTGTTTATAGGTTATATATAAAGAATAGTTCTCTTTCTAAAATTAAAGTAAGAGATTTAAAATTAATTGATGTGCAAAAGTATTACAATAACTTAGTGAATAACAACTGCACTATTACCAGGATAAAAAACATTCATAAGATAATACGTCCTTTTATTAGATATCTTTATGATAACAATATAATTATCAAGGACTTTTCTTCAGCTATAGTTCTGCCAAAAGAGGATGAAAAAATAAAATTAGCTAAACAAAATAAGATCATCCCTCTTACGTTGGATGAACAAAAAATATTTATTGAAGCAATTAAGGGCCATCACTTAGAAATGCTATTTCTTACAGCTCTTTATACTGGTTTAAGACAAGGTGAGTTATTCGCTCTTACCTGGGATGATATAAATTTTGAAGAAAACTATATTGATGTAAATAAAACATATAAATATATAGCTGATGTGTCAAAGGATGGTCGTTCCAGTGGATATAGTTCTATTCAAACTCCTAAAACATCAAAAAGTGTTAGAAAAGTACCTATACCACAATTTCTCATAAAGCCTTTAATTCAATATAGGAATGAGCAAAGACTAGAAAAAATAAGATATGCTAATTTATACAAGGATAATAATCTAGTGTTTTGTAATAAGCTTGGTGCTTATCTAGTAGATAGTACTGTAGGTCGTCAATACAAAATTATATTGATAAAAAATAATATAACTGATAGAAAGTTTCATGATCTTAGGCATACCTATGCAACTAGATTATTTGAACTTGGAGAGGATCCTAAAACAGTCCAGGAGCTATTAGGTCATAGTACTGTTTCAATTACATTAAATACTTACACTCATGTATTAGAATCAGTTAAGGAAAAAGCCGTTTCAAAGTTGGATAAACTTCAATCAATCTTAAAATAATAAATCCCTCTTTCTTGTCCCTTTAACTCTTCAAAAATCAATAAGGGGCAAAAAAGAGGGCAATGTATAAATATATAAAAAATTATATACTCACAAAGTTAGCATTTAAGCCTATTACAGCTTAAATTTATTTTTATTCTTCCCAACCTTCTGGAAACTCTGCATTATGGTAAACTTCTTGAACGTCGTCATCATCTTCAAGTAAGTCTAACATCTTTTGGAACTTCTTAGCGTCATCTTCATTAATTGAAGTATATGTATCTGGAATCATCTTTACTCCAGCTTCTAAGAATTCTAATCCTTCTGCTTCTAAGGCTTCTCTAACTGTTCCAAAATCTTCTGGAGATGTTGTAACTATGAATACTTCCTCTTCTGCTGCGAAATCCTCTGCTCCAGCATCTAAAGCCATCATCATAACTTCATCTTCATCTAAATCAGCTTTTTCTATTATTATTTCTCCCTTTTCTTGGAACATGAAACCTACACAACCTGAATTACCCATATTTCCGCCGCCCTTTGTGAAGGCATTTCTAACATTACCTGCTGATCTATTCTTGTTGTCTGTAAGAACATCAACAATTACAGCGACTCCACTTGGACCATATCCTTCATAAACTATATTTTCGTAGTTTACTGAATTTGCTTCTCCAGCAGCCTTTTTTATAGCTCTTGATATGTTGTCATTAGGCATGTTTGCAGCTTTTGCTTTTGCAACTACGTCTCTTAATTTACTGTTAGTGTCTAGGTTTGGTCCTCCATTTTTAACTGCAACAACAATTTCCTTACCTATCTTAGTAAATATCTTACCTCTTTTTGCATCTGTCTTACCTTTTTTCGCTTGAATATTATGCCATTTTGAATGTCCTGACATTATAATCGTCCTCCTATCACATCTAAATATATAAACTTTAAATAATATTTTAATTACAATGGCTTAGATTATTAAGCCTTGTGAAAACAAAAATTCCAAATTATTATATCACATAATATACCATGGTTTCAACTTTCTATATATTCTTAAAGAGTCTCGTACCATCTTTAAAATATATATCTTCTTCGGATTTTTCTATGGATATCTTTCCATTAGTAGCTTCTATAAATTCTTTTTCTACTGTATCTACGAAAGTTGTTTCACATAAGAGTCTTATCTTCACCTTATCTGTATATTCCGTATCTTCTATATGCCAGCTGTTTTGACCACATATATATTGTATTTTACCTAATAAATCATAATCAAGAGTAAGACTAACTTCAAGTCCTTTTACTTTTTCAACTATTCCTGCTGCTTTTATGGCAACACTGGCTCCCTTTGTATAGGCTCTAGTAAGTCCTCCAGTTCCTAGAAGCACTCCTCCAAAATATCTAGTCACAACTACAGCACAATCTGTTATCCCGCTCTTTTTTATAACTTCTAAAGCTGGTATTCCTGCAGTTCCTTGAGGTTCACCGTCATCTGTATACCTCTGAATCCCCATATTTTCACCTATTACATAGGCATATACATTATGAGTCGCTTGTTTATGCTTACTTTTTATCTCATCTATAAAAGCTCTGGCTTCTGCTTCATTCTCAACTCTCTTTACGTTTCCTATAAACAAAGATTTTTTTTCTTCAAATTCGTCAGTGGCTCTCAGTTCTTTTATGGTTTTATAACTCATATTATTCCTCCATTAAATCATATAAAATATCTAAACCTTCTTTTATTTTTTCTATTGAAGTTTGAGAATACCCTATTCTGAAATATCTAAGACCGTCTCTAAAATTCTTATAGAATATTACCCCTGGTGTGATTAAAACCTTTTTATCACGGGCCCTGTAAAAGAGTTCCGTAGAATCCATTCTAACACTGTCATTTAAATGTATAAAAAAGTTAAGACCGCCTCCTGGGCTTAAAAAATCTACTTTATCCTTGAACTTTTCTTTTAAGTATTGTTCCATATAATTATATCTCTCACTATACTCTTTGTTCAAGAAATCTATATGCTTTTTCCAAAACCCTTCTTCTATATAAAGAGACAATGCCCTCTGCATAAGGCTGGAAGTGGCTATATCCGTGTTTACCTTACAATTTTGAATAGACTCTCTAAAATTTCTAGGACTTATCATATATCCTATTCTTATTCCAGGTAGAAATATCTTTGAAAAACTCTTTATATATATTACTCTGTCATTTTTATCTAGAGATTTAAAACTCTTGTACGTTATGTCTTTATCAAATATAAGCTCTGATAAGTAATCATCTTCTACTATATAAAAATCATATATCTTAGCAAGTTCTAATATTCTAAGCTTTTTTTCAAGAGAATAAGTACCGCCTGTAGGATTTTGAAAATAGCTCATTGTATAAAGAACCTTCACATTATTTTTCATCAAAATTTTTTCTAATTCCCATAGGTCAATTCCGTCTTTTTCCATGGGTATTTCATAGATATTTGCTCTTCTTCCGTTGAATACGCTCAATGCCCCTCCATAGGTAGGCTTTTCTACTATTACATCATCATTAATATTTACAAGGGCTTTAGATACTATATCTATACCTTGCTGTGCTCCTGAAACTATTAATATATCATTGAAGTCTATGTTCTCATCCCAAAAGCTTTCATAAATAATATTTCTAAGTCCCTCATTCCCTAAAGCCTCTTGGTATGTAAGAGCTTCAGCTCCATCTCTATCTATAACATCATTTAAAACTTTTTTAAAATCCTCCACCGGAAAATAACTACTGCTTGCAGTTTCTCCTGCAAAATCTATTATTTCTTTCATAGTTTTTGAATTTAATCTTTTAAATGTATGCGAATATTCACGTTTAAATGATAATGTATTTTCCTTCTTTTTAGCATAGGTTCCGCTGCCCATTTTCTGTCTTGCATAGCCTTCATCTTGAAGCTTTTTATATGCGTTAACTATAGTCACATTGTTTACTTCCAATGCTTTAGCAAAGTTCCTTATTGGAGGAAGTTTTTCTTCATTTAATATTTTTCCTTTATCTATAAGCCTTTTTATATGCTTTGCTATTTGTACATATTTAGGTTCATCTTCTTTAAACTTTATTAAATACTTCTCCATTCCTATATCCTCCCCCCTTTAATATGGAAAAGCTCCTCTCAAAATAAGAGGAGTCTTTTATTACACATAGTATACATTTTCCTTAACTAAAAGACTACCATCATCAGTGTTATAGTCTCTTCTCATTTTTCGAACAAAACCTTTTTTACATAGAAGTTTAAGTATCTCTTCCATGTCTATGTCAAAATCTTTAAATATAGGATGATTCTTCACTTCATCTACACTTAAAGCCTTGTTTTCATCTCTTATAAATTCTAAAATGAATTCAGTGCTTTCTTTTAAGAGTTCTTCAACTCTTTTTTCTATATAGTTTAGAGTCTCACATATAAGCTCACAATCATCAAATTTTCCATTTAAAACATTTTCCACAACATTTTTAAAATTATCATCTAAATTAGTGGCCATTATTAATGCATCAACGCTTATATTATATCCTGATAAATTAACATAGAATTTCGCAAACTCATCTAATGCTCTTATAGTTACGCTATAAGCAGTATAAAAACCTCTATTATATAAATATTTTCTTGCAACTCCCATAGTTTTTAAAAGTATTCCCAAATAGTACATGGACCATCTTTCTCTATAAGAATCTGGGCAATATCTACCACTGTTATATATATTTGTTATGATATCGTCTTTAGAAAACATAAGTCGGCTAACTGATAAATTTCTATGAAATTTGCTACCCTTAACACTGTTTTCATAAGCTCTTATAAATTGATTTTTTTCCATAACCTTTATATGTACAGGTATTTCTTCTTCTTCTGAATACAAATTTTTAATACTTTTTTTATCAGCACTACATATTATCATTATATCTATATCTGATTCGTCCCATAAATCTCCATTTACAATACTTCCGGACACTAATATAGCTAGGACTTTAGGGTTTTGTTTTAAAGTATTCATTATTATGCCAAAGGTTTTTTGGTACTGAGCTATTGACTTTTCCATGATCCTCCCCCTCTTAATATACATATTTTAATTATATACTGTGAACCTTAAGTATTGCAACTTTCTTATCATAAAACTTGATATATTATAGCATTTTTGCAAGTTTTTATTTTATTTTTCATTTATGTGAATGTTTTCATACATATTTTTATTTTTTATATCTTTAGTAAAAATATATAAGAAAAGCAGCCATAGGACTGCTTTTCAAAATTAATTCTATTTATTTAATAAAAATTCTTTGCATTTATTAAATGCCTCTTCCTCTATTGTTGCTTTAATATAAGTTCCATCTTCTCTATATTCCTCTTCTTCTATTTTGCCGTTTCTATGAAGAAATGCAACCATAGCCTGATCAGTATATGGAATTAGAAATTCTTCTTCTCTCAAGGTATTTGGAATCATATTGCCTATAAGCACTAATAACTCCTCAAGATTTACTCCTTGTTTTGCAGAAATTTCTATAATCTCATATTCTTTAAATTCATCTTTAATTTCTTGAATTTTAAGAGGATCTGCTAAATCTATTTTGTTTAAAGCTAGTATTTGTTTCTTATCCTTTGCACCAAGTTCTCCTAAAACATTCTCGACAGCTATAATTTGCTCTTTAGCTTCTTCGGAAGAAACATCTACAACATGAACTAAAAGATCTGAGTAAATAACTTCTTCCAAGGTAGACTTGAAGGCTTCTACCAAGTCATGAGGAAGCTTTCTTACAAATCCAACTGTATCTGTAAGTGTTATAACTCTGTTGTCTCTTAAAGTTAGAGCTCTTGTTGTTATATCTAAAGTTGCAAAAAGCATATCTGCTTCAAAAACTTTTTCCTTTATTATCATTTCTTTTGATGTAGCTATATCACAAAGGTTATTTCTTAAAGTTGATTTTCCCGCATTAGTATATCCTACTAAAGAAACTTGAGGTATGCTTTGTTTCATTCTTCTATCTCTTTGAGTTTCTCTGTTCCTTTTCACCTTACTTAATTCTTCATTTAAGTCATAAATTCTCTCTCTTATATGTCTTCTATCTATTTCAAGTTTTTTCTCTCCAGGTCCTCTAGTCCCAATACCTCCACCTGTTCTTGATAATACAAGACCAAGCCCTCCTAGTCGTGTCTGTCTATACTTTAATTGAGCAAGCTCTACTTGTATTTTGGACTCACGAGACTTTGCACGTCTAGCGAAAATATCAAGTATCAAAGTAGTCCTGTCAATTACCTTAACTCCTAAGGCTTCTTCTAGATTTCTAACTTGAGATCCTGAAAGTTCATCATCAAAAATAACTATGTTAGCTCTAGTTCCTTGAATTAAATAACCTATTTCCTCAACTTTTCCTCTTCCTATATAAAGAGCTGTATCAATTTTAGTTCTTCTTTGAGAAATTCTTTCTACTGAAGGAATATTGCAAGCTTTTGCAAGTTCCTCTAATTCATCTAGACTCTCTTCACCTTCACAACCAACTAAAATTGCCCTTTCTCCATCATCTTCATAAACTTCATTGTTTCTTATGAGTTCCTCACTATAATTTATTTTATCTGTTATGTTAAAGTTTAAAGCTTTATCTAATGTCATAGGACCATAGCTTTCAACTTGAAGAACATTATCCTGTACAAAGCAGAATCCCATAGTAACTTCCTTTATTATGTCTTCTTGCACTCCTAATGCAATTATAGCGTCAAGCTTCATTCTTATAAGAGCCGAATTGTCTAACGCTGATAGTCTAGAAGTTCCATTTGGATGAGTATGAATAACCCTAACTCCTGACAACTTTCTTTCCCTTATGTCCAACATAGGTACTTCAACAGATGTGCTATCACCTATTGCTACACTTACAACTCTTCCTCGTCTGTCTACAGCAACACTAACCTCTCTTTCAAGAGCTACAGTTGTTTTGAGCATTTTATCTAGTACTTCTTCATTAATAAATGTATTTTTATCTATCTTAATATCATATATATCTTCTAGCCCTTCAAGTAGACTATTCCTAACTCCATCTATATTTCCATATATCATAATTTCACCTCTTATACCTTATGTTTACAACTTGAACTTAATTTTATACCATAATAATTGTCTTGTAAATACAAAGTTACGAGGCTATAATTATACAATATAGTTATTTTATAAAATTTAAAATATGGAGGATGACAATGGAAGAAAAAAAAGTAAATGTACTTATAAACGAAGATCAAATTGCAACTAGAATAAAAGAGCTTGGATCTGAAGTTGCAAAAGAATATGAAGGTAAAAATCTATATGTTCTTTCTCTTTTAAGGGGAAGTTTTGTTTTTGCTGCTGATTTAGTTAGAGCTGTTGATTGCAAAATGAAGATCGGATTCATGACAACTTCCAGCTATGGAGATGGCGAAGAAACTTCTGGCGTAGTTAAAATAATAAACGACATCCCTGATGACATAAAAGATTTCGATGTACTTATAGTTGATGACATAATTGACTCTGGAATAACTATGAACTTCGTTGTAAATCACGTAAAATCTTTAGGAGCAAATTCAGTAAAAACTTGTGTTTTACTAGATAAGCCATCTAGAAGAAAAGTTGATATAAAACCTGATTTCTGTTGTTTTGAGATTGATGACGTATTCGTTGTAGGTTACGGTCTAAATTATGGCGACTTCTATAGAAATGTTCCATACATATTTAACTGGGAAAACTAAGAAAACTATCCCCTTCCTTTTAGGAATGAGGGATAGTTTTTTCTTAATCACATTTAATATTTTATTTCCCATCTATATTTATTGATGTTTCTGGAACCTTACCTACTATTATATTTTCTAAAATAGGTATTTCCGTTCTTATCGCTTCATCCCTACTTAATAATGGTGTGTTTAACATTATCTTTGTCTCAGCTATTAAATATATCTTATGTCTTGTTTGATTTATACCTGCACTCTCGAACTCAGATGAATAAGATATTTTGATATCCTCTATAGGTCTCATATTTATAGTAATTTTAGGCCCATAATGAGCAATTATATTGTTATTAACCACATATCCAATGGGTATTTTAAATCCTAAAGCTCCAAATTCTCTTAAATCATCTTGAGTGTTTAGTGCTATTTCTGATGCTAAAGTATTCATCTTTACCGTGTTTGTCTGCATCATTATTATATTGCCATCTTTATCTCTATCAATTTTCACCATATCTTCGTACTTTATATTATCATCTTTAAATAATTTTTGGACATTACTATTTATTATATATATAGCTTTTGCCCTCATGTCAGCACTACCTAACTCCATAGCTCTTGGCATAACATTTTTATCAAATACATATAAAAAAACGTTAAAAGCTACTACAATGGTCAATATAATAGATATGGCTAAGTATTTGGAGTTTATGCTGCCTCTTATTTTTTTCAAAATATCACTCCTTAGAAATATTAGTGTAATCAATTTAATAATATGCTATAATAGGTTATAATATTTTACTATTGTTTTTAATTAACAATTTAATATTTTTATTTTTGGAGGAAAATATGGGAAAGAAAAATAAAAGTAAAAAAGCTAAATCCTCTTCCTCGAAGATTGCAAAGAGAATACTTATAGGATTGCTTATAGTAATTTTAATAGGAATATTTGCAGCTGGAGGGATTGCTTTAGCAATGATAAAGAGTGCGCCTCCTTTAGATGTAGATGCAATTCATAATTTAAACGAAGACTCGATGATATTTGATAATAAGGATGAATTCATGGATTACGTCCCTACTGTTGAAAAACGTTCGATAGTTTCTTTAAATGAAATGTCTCAATATTTAAAAGATGCCGCAGTCAGCATTGAAGATGAAAGATTCTATAATCACAAAGGTATAGATATTCAAAGAATAATGGGAGCTATGTATACTAATATTAAAAATAAATTCACTGGTTCTCAAGGAATCCACGGTGCTTCTACAATAACTCAACAACTTCTAAAAAACACATTATTAACTAATGAAGTTAATGTAACTAGAAAAGTTCAAGAAATGTATATGGCTATACAGCTTGAAAAAGAATTATCTAAAGATGATATTCTAGAAGCTTACTTAAATACAATTCCTCTAGGTGGAAGAGCTTATGGCGTTGAAGCTGCCGCTATTCAATATTTTGGAAAACGAGCTAAGGATTTAAATCTTGTTGAAAGTGCTTACATAATCGGTGTTACCCAAAACCCTTCAAGATTTTATGCTTTTTCTCCTGCCGCAAAGAAGGATCCTAGTCCTTACATCAATAAAACAAAGACTGTCATTGGAAAAATGCTAGAGAATGGGTATATATCTCAAGAAGACCATGATAAAGCCATTGCAGATATTGATGCAAACGGCATTGCTTTTAATCCTCAGACTACAAATGCAAACAAGCTAAATTATGAATGGTTCTCCGTTCCAGTAATTAATAAGGTTAAAGATGATTTAAAGCTTAAATACAATTACACTGATGATGAGGTTGAAAAGCTCATTACTTATGGCGGTTTAAAAATTTATACTACCATGGATAGAGAACTTCAAGATTATACAACTAATGAAATATTAAATAAAGCTCATACTTTCTTCAGAAGCGTTCCTGCACCTACTAGCGATGGCAACATAGTTCAGCCTCAAATGGGAGCTTCAGTTATGGACTATAGAACTGGTGAAGTAAAAGTTCTTGTAGGAGGACGTGGAGATCATCCACCTATGTCTTATAACAGAGCAACTTCTACAAAATATTTAAGAAACCCAGGTTCAACTATAAAGCCTCTTACAGTATATGCTCCTTTAATAGATTTAAAGATGGCAACTGCTGGAACTGCTATAGATGACTCATCTTCATCGGGTGATTTTTCAGCTAAATATGGTCACAAATTCAACAATGTAACTAACTCTCATTTAGGGTATATAACATTGCGTGAAGCTGTAAGACAATCAGTCAATGTTGCTGCTGTTCAAGCTGAAGATATGCTTGGTCTTTCGAATGGTGTAGCATATGGTGAAAAATTTGGAATAAGATTTAATAGTGCTTCTAAGACTAGTATTTCTGCTCTTGCTTTAGGAGAATTTGATAACAATCCTAAAGATATGGATGGAGTAAATCCATTAACTATGGCTGCTGCTTATGGAACATTTGGAAATGGTGGAACATATACAGATCCTATATTATATACAAAGGTTTTAGATAGAAATGGTCAGGTTATCTTAGAATCAAAACTTGAACAAAAACAGGTTATTTCTCCACAAGCTGCATATATAATGTATGATGTTTTAAAAGGGCCGGTATCTTACACGGGAACTAATGCTAAGTTTGGTTCAATGCCAGTGGCAGGTAAGACAGGATCATCTACTGAATTTAGAAATCTTTGGTTTTCAGGTCTTACTCCTTACTACTCTGCAGCTGTATGGATGGGATCAGATGTTCCAGAGAATTTAAACTCTAAGTATGGACTAAACAGTAACAGTGCTGCCCTTATATGGGGTAAAATAATGTCCAAAGTTCATAATGGATTAGATTATAGAGAAATTGAAATGCCAACAGGCATAGTAAAAGAACAAATATGTTCAGTATCTGGTAAACTTGCTACTGATTTATGTGCTAAAGACCCTAGGGGTTCTAAGGTTTATACTGAATTATTTATAGATGGAACAGCTCCTACAAGTCTTTGTGATGCTCATGTAAGCGCAAAAGTAAACAAAACTAATAATAAGCTTGCTACAGATAAGACTTTATCAGAGCTTATAGAGGAAAGAGTTTTCTTAAGTGATAAATATGTTTCAACTTCAGATGACGCTCAATACAAGGTTCCTACAGAACAAGATGATAGTGTTCCTACAGTGGAAGAACCTATAACCCCACCAAAAGATGATGATAAAGACAAAGAAGATGATAAAAAACCTGTTGATCCATCAAAACCTGGTGGAAATGGTAACAACAATGGAAACAAACCTGGTGGAAATGGAAATAGCAATAAACCAGGCAATTAATTAAAAAATTAAAGGTAGTCTAATTATTAGACTACCTTTTTGTTTCATTTGTATATGTATTATAATAAAAATATTATTTCAAATAATGGAGGAATGAGTATTGAGAATTGACACACATATCCATATAACACCACCTGATATTATCAGAGATTATAAAAAAATTGAAGATAAAGAGCCCTACTTTAAGATGCTTTGTGAGGCTCCACATAATAAATTTGCTACAGCTGATGATGTAGTAAATCACTTAAAATACAGCAATTTTGATAAAGGAATAGTTTTTGGTTTTTCATTTCAAGATATGGGTCTTTGTAGATATGTAAATGACTATACAATGGACTCAATAAAAAGATATCCTAACGAACTTATAGGTTTTATGGCAATCCCTGCAAACCATAAAGAAATAACAAAAGAAATAGATAGATGTTATAAAGGTGGATTAAAAGGTGTAGGTGAATTGTTTCCCGAAGGTCAACAACTAGATATAGCTAATCTGCATAAAACAGATTTAAAAGCATGCTGTTTAGAATACAATTTACCACTACTAATTCATACAAATGAATTAGTTGGACATTATTATGCAGGTAAAACAAGCGTACCCCTTGAGCATATTGAAGCCTTTATCAACAATCATAAAGAAATTCCTATCATATTAGCCCATTTTGGCGGAGGACTATTATTTTATGAACTAATGAATGAAATTAAAAGTAATTTTTCAAATGTGTATTACGATACTGCAGCATCATTATTTTTATATAATAAAAAAATATATAACGTAATTCGAGAAATAGGTGTCATGGACAAAATTTTATTTGGTTCTGATTATCCCCTTCTTCCAATAGAAAGGTATGAAGCCAGTTTAAATGAACTCTCAGAAGAAGAAAAGTCGAAAATTATGGGTGATAATGCCTTGAAATTATTAAAAAAATGTAGAGCTTTATAAAAAGCTCTACATTTTTATTTTCTATCTATTTGCTGAATAAAGATTTAATCCAAGCTACAAAACCTTTTTTCTCTTGCTTTTCTTCTACCTTCTTAGTTTCTTCCTTCTTTTCAGCTTTTATTTCTTCTGTCTTCATTATGAATTTAACTTTTCCGCTCATATCCTCACTTATACCTGAGTAGCTGTTATATTCCTTCGATAACTTTACAAGCTCATCTTTTACATCTATTAAGTTATCTATATCTGATATCTTTTCAGTACCTACTTCATGAAGTTTTCCTATACCTTCATTTTGTAAAGTATCCATGCCTGTCTTTAAATCGCCTGTACCTTGTAATAGCTTATTAGACCCTTCTAAAAGCTGTCCAGAACTATTAGCTAATGTGCCAATTCCTTTATTTAATTCATCTGCTCCATTCATCAATGTATTTACACTTGATGATATCTTATTCATGTTATCTCCACCTAGGGCATTAACACCATCGGCTAATTTTTGTGATCCAGCTTGAAGAGGAAGACTTCCTTCTTTTTTAAGCTGATTTCCTGCTCCATTCAAGCCATTTAAGCCTGAATTTAAAGCAGCCACACCATTTAACAATGATTCATTTCCTTCATATAAAGCTCCATATAGCTGATTCAAGCCTCCAGTAATCATGTCATCAGATGTCTTTAATTTTTCCAATGCTGGCTCTAATGATTTTAATCCATCGATTAAACCATTAAGCTGTTGCTTTTGAGGTGCTTCATCTGGTAATGTTCCATATATGCCCTCTAATACTGGTACTGCTGCTGATAATTGTTTAGCAGTTTCATAAAGATTATTTATGCCTTTATTTTCATCATTTTTGCCAGCAATCAAAGTCTTAGCAGATACTTGAGATTTTTTAATACCCTCTAAAACTTTAGCTGATCCCTGTGATGCTTCATCAAGCTTACTCAAGAACAAATCAAATTTACTATTGTAAGCTTTTAATCCATTGTTTAGATCATTTACTCCACCTACTAATTGTTGTCCTTGTTTTACTATTGCTGGATACTTATCTCCTATAAGCTTTAATCCACCATAAAGCTTACCAAACCCAGCATCAACTTTACCTACTCCATCATTAAACATTGCAAAATTATCATTAAATGTCTTTTGACCATCAGCAAGTTGAATAGAGCCATCTAGCAGAGCCTTTCCTCCGTCATTTAACTTATTTAAAGCATCCTTAAGCTCGTCTACATTTTCTACTCCATCAATTTTATCTATATCAGGTATTTCAGGTGTAGCTACAAACATCATAGAACTTAATTCAAAATCCTTAACATCTGCTTCAACAATCATAGTATCCTTCAATGCATCAAAATCCTCTAACTTTAAGCTTTCTTTTAAACCTGGCAATGCAGCAAAAGTTAATACTTGCTTATCTCCATCATCTATCATTGATGCACCATCTACTTTTACATTAGAGAACTTATCTGTTGGAATTATAACAGTTCCTGCTACTGTAAACGGAACATATACTTCTCTCTCAGCTCCATCAACATTTATAGTTCTCTTTTCATTGTTCTTTACAGAAATAGTGATTTTTACTTTTCCGTCTTTTCCTACAAGATCTGATGGTTTTATAGATTTTCCATTTAATTCATAATTAACTACTACATCTAAAGGAAGCCTCTTATCACATTTTCCATTGTAATATAAATCTTTTTTATCACTGTTCCACACCATATAATCATTTTCTAAAACAGGTTTTTCGTCACCTTTTACATTTTTCACGTCTCTTAAAGATGATTTATCCTTTAAATTCTTAATAGCCTCATCGCTGCTTATCCAGTTAGAAACTGTATTGCTTACATCTTTTCCTTCACTGTCTAAGTTAACATAGACAGTTTCATCCTTGCTTATTGTTGCTGCATAAGCAGGCATTGCACTAGTCATCATAGTTCCAACCATTACTAATGCTAAAACTTTTTTAGACATTGCCTTATATTGCATCTTTCATCGCCCTTTCTTCTACGTTCTTTCCAAAACCCTTACTTGTTTTTTCTATTATTCCATCACAAACTAAAAGGATGGATGGTAAAATAAAGATTATTACAAACATACTTATTAATGCTCCTCTAGACATTAAATTGCATAGAGAGCTTATCATCTCAAGTTTAGATATAAGTCCTACCCCTGCTGTTGCTGCAAAGAATGTTAACGCACTTGTTACTATAGATTTAGCTGAGCTTTGTACTGCAACTTCAACAGCTTCGAATTTATCTAATCCAGCATTTCTTTCATCTTTAAATCTTGAAGTAAGAAGTATCGCATAATCTACAGTTGCTCCAAGCTGTATAGTACCTATTACTATGGATGCTATAAATGGTATTACTGTTCCTGTATAGAAAGGTATTCCCATATTTATGAATATAGCCAGTTCTATTGCTAGTACTAATAATATTGGTATAGTTAAAGATTTAAATACAAGTGCTATTATTGCAAAAATAGCTACTATTGAAACTACATTAACTTTCTTAAAATCGCTGTCTGCTATTCTTATTAGATCTTTAGTTAATGGTGCTTCTCCTCCAATTAGTCCTTCGCTGTCATACTTTTTAACTATTTTTTCTATATCATCAAGCTGATTGTTTACTTCATCACTAGCTGCGGCATATTTAGAGTTTATAATTAGTCTTTCATAACCATCACTTTTAACCATCTTCATCAAATCTTGTGGAAGAAAATCTATTGGAACTCTTGGTCCTAAAACTTTTTCTAATGCTATAACAGAACTTATTCCATCCAAATTTTCAATTTCATCAATCATCTGCTTTTTATTATAACCATCTAAATCTTCACGAACTAATATCATATTTGTAGAAGTCATGTTATAATCATTCTTCATTTTATTAGTTGCAACTATGGATGGTAGATCTTGAGGTAAAGACCTGTCCAAATTATAGTAAACTTTAGCATGGCTGTTTCCATAAATAGCTGGTATAAATAAAACTATAAATACAGCTATGAAAGCTTTATAATGCTTGGTCACAAATTTTGCAGTTCCTTTGAATTCTGGAAGAAGTTGTTTATGGTTATATTTATGAATTACTCTATCAAAAGTAAGAATCAATGCTGGAAGTATTGTTAGAGTACATAGAACTCCTAGTAACACTCCTTTTGCCATTACAATTCCTATATCTTTACCTAAAGTAAGTTCCATAACTATAAGAGCCATAAAGCCTGCTATAGTTGTAAGAGAGCTTCCTGTTATAGATGCGAAAGTCTTTTCAATAGCACTAGCCATCGCTTCTGTTCTATCTTCAGTGACTGCTCTTTCTTCATCATATCTGTGAAGAAGGAATATAGAGTAATCCATGGTAACTCCTAATTGAAGTACAGCTGCTAATGCCTTTGTTACATAAGATATTTGTCCTAAAAATACGTTAGTTCCAAAATTATATATTATTGCTATTCCTATGCTAGTAAGAAAAATAATTGGTGTTACATAGGATGTCATGGTTAATGATAAAACAAGAACTGATAGTGCTACTGCTAGTAAAACATAAAATGGTGTTTCCTTATCTGCTAAATCTTTTGTATCTTTTACAATTCCAGCGGTTCCTCCTAAAAAGATTTCTTTATCTGTTAGATGCCTTATTTCTTCTATGGCCTCTTGTGTTTCTTCTGCTGATGAACCCTCAGACATTGTTATAAGTATCATTGTTGAATTTTCGCCGCTATAGAATAAGTTTTTTACCTCTTCTGGGTATATATCTTGTGGTACAGTAGTATCAGCAAGATCATCTATCCATATAGCCTCTTCAACACTTGGTACCTTTGCTATCTTATTTTTTAAATCTACTACATCTTTGCTATCCATATTTTCAACAATCAGCATCGATATAGTTCCTGTATTAAAGTTATCCTTTAATATCTCTTGTGCCTTCATGGTATCTAATTCTTCTGGTAGATAGCTTAGTAAATCGTAATTTATCTTAGTTTTTAGTGAACCAAATACACTAGGAATTAAAAGCACTATGGCTATCACCAAGATAAACTTTCTGCTTTCTGCTATCTTCTTACACAACTTTTGCATAATACCTCCCCTTTTCTTGAATGTCTCCCTTTTTATTTTTGTACTCAGTAGTCAGTTTTGTCTCATATATAGATATTATGACTTTTGTACTGACTAGTCAATATATGTGTGTATCTTTTTACTTTTTGTACATATTACTAAATTGTATTTAAAGTTATAATAATTGTATTATTACCATACAAACTATTCACTTTATTATTTTGTAAATGATTTCAATGACTTTTTAATTATTTTTTTAAATAAAAAAGGATATTAAAATTCATTTCATTTTAATATCCTAAGATTATTTATTATAAAAGTTATTTTTTTGTTTTTATTTTATTCATATTTTAAATTTCTATTAGTTACTTCTTGCTTCCTTCATAGCTGCTTCACCTTTTTCTTGAGCTGATTTCAAAGCATCATCCACTGATTTTTGTCCTTTGAATACTTGTTCAAGTTCTCCTCCTAAAGTGTCAAGAGCAGGAATAACACCTATATTTCTAGCTCCTTGCCATCCTTTATCTAAAGTCTCTAAAGGAACTTTTTTTACTGGATTTTCGCTTAAGAATTTTTTATAGTTCTCTGATTCAAAAGCCGACTTTCTAACAGGAATATAACCTGTGTTTTCAGAGAAGTAAGCTGTATTTTCAGTATCTGTTAAATACTTAATATATAACCAGCTTGCAAGTTTTTGTTCATCACTGCCACCATTAAATACAGCTACATTAGTTCCATAATATAATTGTACATCTTCTTTATAGGTTGGAAGTGCTGCTGAAAACCATTTTGCTTTCATTCCTTTTTGTATGTAAGGAATTGCTGAGGTTGAGCAAATTGCCATTGCTGCTTTTTCTTGATTAAATGTAGTGTTTGCGTTCTTATCTTCTCCTGCAAGTCTTGCAGTTTTATCATTTATCATTGAAGCTATAAACTCAACTGCTGCTTTAGTTTCTGGTGTATTAAAGTTTATTTTATCTGCTTTTTCATCTATAACTTCTCCACCAGCTTGTTTAACCCATATTCCTATATCAGTAGATATATTATTTTCTAAAGCTAATCCATACACTTCTGGAGTTCCATCATTATTATTATCTACAGTAAGCTTTTTAGCTGCTTCTTTTAATTCATCCCAAGTCTTAGGAACTTCTACGTTCTTTGCTTTTAACATATCTTCATTATAATATAACACCATTTGACTCTTATTTAATGGAAATGCATATTGTTTTCCATCCCATTCTCCATCTTTTAAGAACATCTCTGGTACATCCTTAATGCTTTCATCACTAAGTCCAACTTCTTTATTTGTCATATATGGTTTTAAGTCTTCTGCTAAGCCTTTTTCAACATACCATGACAACCTATTGGAATAGATTTGAGTCATGTTAGGAAGTGTATTAGATTTCGCTGCTCCCATAAGTTTGTCAAATAAGTCTCTATAAGAACCTTGATATACTAAATTTACTTTTATGTTCTCATTTTTCTTCTCGAAGTCATCAGTAAGCTTCTTTAGTGCTTCCTCATTTGCGCCCTTCATCGCATGCCAAAAAGAAATTTCTACAGGTTTTTCAATTTTAGTTGCTATACCCTTTTCTTCTTTTTTTTCTGTTGCCTTATCCTTGCCACATGCTGCAAGGCTCACTGTCATTGCAGCAAGAAGCACCATTGATATTAGTCTTTTTTTCATCTTGTCATCCCTCCATTTATTAACCTTTTATTCCGCTCCCCTTGACTCCATCAAAAACATACTTCTTAAGCATAAGAAAAACTATTATCATAGGTAGTATTATCATAGCTGATAATGCCATAAGTAGATGGTAGTCCGCCCCTACTTCAGTTGTAAATTTGCTTAAAGCCGTAGGAAGAGTTCTCATTTCATCAGAATTCGTCATGACCATAGGCCACATAAATGAATTCCAACTATTTATTACCTTTAAAATAGCCACAGTTATTATAGCTGGTTTGGCTATTGGTAAAACTACATTAATTAAAAATTTAAAATCTGAGCATCCATCAACTTTACTGGAATAGTATAATTCTTTTGGAATACCTATAAAGTGCTGCCTTAAAAAAAATATAGCAAATACACTTGTACACCAAGGAAGTATCAATGCTTTATATGTATCTATCCATCCAAGCTTACTTAATATCACAAAATTAGGAATCACTAAAACTTCCCCTGGCACCATCATAGTCCCCATAAGTATGGCAAATAAAATTCCTTTACCTTTGAAGTCTAGTTTTGCAAAAGCAAAAGCTGATAATATACATGTTATAAGCTCTCCAATAGTTATGCATATGGTGACAAATGTACTATTAAAAAAGTATCTTGGTAAATTTCCATAAGTTAATACCTCTTTGAAATTCTCTATAGAAAATTCTTCCGGAAAAAATGTTGGAGGTATTCTTAAAATTTCTTCTGGTGTTTTCATTGACGAGAGCACCATCCATATAAATGGAAATGTTATAAGCAATGCTCCTAAACTAAGAAAAATATATATAGCAAAATTTTTCTTCTTATTCATAATAATTAAACCTTCTTCCAACTCTAAATTGAATAATAGAAAGTATGGCAATTATCATAAATAAAAGAAATGCTGCGGCAGAAGCTGAAGCAAATTGCCATTTCATATAAAATTTATCAAAAACATAATAAACTATAGTAAGTGCACTTTTAAGAGGACCTGGCTTTTTATCGTATAACACAAAAATTTCATCAAAGATTTTTATACTGCCTATGGTTGATGTTATGACTAAAAAAACCAATGTAGGTGCAAGCATTGGAATAGTTATATTCCTAAAAATCACAAATTTTCCTGCTCCATCTATCCTCGCTGCATTATAATATCTTTCATCTATAGTTTGAAGTCCTGCAAGTATTATAAGGGTTTTATAACCAAGACCTTTCCATATGTTTAAAAAAACGAGCATAGGCATGGTCCATTTTTCATCTAATAAAAAGCCTTGACTTTGATATCCTAAAAAATTTATTATCATATTTAAAAATCCATATTCACTATGAAAGATCCATCTCCATACTACAGAAATAGCAACAGATGCAGTTACAAATGGTATAAAATACACGCTAGTAAAAAAACCCTTTAGTCTTTTTATCTTATTTATATTGATAGCAACTATCAATGCTAAGGCAATTGATAAAGGAACTGACAAAGCAACATAAGTAAATGTATTTTTAATAGCAATATAAAAGTTTTCATCTGTAAGTACGTTAATGAAGTTGTCAAGTCCTACTTCATATACTTCATCTGTCACATAATTAAACTTTGTATAAAATCCCATAGCAAAAACCTTAAACAAAGGGATAAGCTGAAAAACTACTATTATTAGCATGCTTGGAATTAGATACAAATAATTCTTATACCACTTATTCCTCATCTTCATAGAACACATCCCCTATAAGTTTATTGTCTTTATATATATGAAAGGATTTCACCTTAAATTTGCCATCGCCATCCATACAATGAATATGATTACCATAAACTAAGGATAATCTTCTTTCACTGCATTCGATTACACTTATTACATCTTTACCTAAAACTTTTTCTTCTATAAGTTGTCCATTAATATTTCCATTCTTGTCTGGAACTATATTTTCAGGTCTTATTCCTATTTCAACATCATCCATATTCTCTATTGAAGGCACATTAAACTTTAACCCTTCACCCTGAAAAACATTATTTATAATCTTACCTTTTACTAAATTTATTTTTGGTCTTCCTATGAAAGAGGCTGCAAATATAGATTCAGGTTTTCTATATAATTCCTCTCCATTACAATACTGCATTACCTGTCCGTCTTTCATTAGCAATATTTTATCCGATATAGACATAGCTTCTTCTTGATCATGAGTTACAAATAATGTAGTTATTCCAACTTTTCTTTGTATAGCTTTTATCTCTTCTCTCATTTCTACTCTTAACTTCTCATCTAAATTACTAAAAGGCTCATCCATTAAAAGTATACTAGGTTTCTTTATAAGGGCTCGTCCTATAGCAACTCTCTGCTGTTGTCCACCTGAAAGCTGATTTGGTTTTCTATTTAATAAATTTTCAAGCTTTAGCAATGATACTATCGGCTTTAAAACCTCTTCCTTATCTTTTTTTTTCATTTTTTTAACTTTTAAAGGAAAAAGTATATTTTCTTTTACGGTCATATGAGGATATAAAGAATAGTTTTGAAATACCATTCCTATACCTCTCTCTTCTGTAGGTATATCTTTTACATTTAAATTATCAAAAAATATCTCTCCGCCACTCTCTTCTATTAATCCACTTATCATAAATAAAAGAGTGCTTTTACCACAGCCACTTGGACCTAATATAGATATAAATTCTCCATTCTCAACGATTACATTAACATCATTAACAGCAGTAATTTCATCAAATTTTTTATATAAATTTTTTAAAACTATCTTCATTTAATTCACCACTTTTATTAATATAAATTTTACATTCACCAATCTATAACTTATCATCTTATTCTTTTTTTATCAAATAGCCCTTTATAATAGATGCTTTACCATCTATAGAAATATTAAATAAATTATAATTTTCTTTATTTTAATGTTATAATTTTTAAAGTATTATCTTTACTTAAAAGTTTGAGGGGGAAAATCATTATGCATAGAAATAAAAAGCTTATTATTGTATGTCACTGCATATTGAATCAAAATTCAGTTGTTAAACCTCTAGCTAGAGCTAAGGGAGCTTTCCCTATTGCATCCATGCTTTTAAAAGACGGTATAGGTTTTATCCAACTTCCATGTCCAGAATTTAAATTTTTAGGTATAGACAGGCCTTCTATGACAAAATCTGATTATGATTGTCCTGAATACAGAACCTTATGTAGAAATCTCTTCCTTCCATTTGTTGATGATATAAAAGCATATATTAGTAATGGTTACGAAATAGTTGGAATTTTGGGAATTAAACATAGTCCTACCTGTAGTGTGCGAGGACGTCAAGGAATATTTATTGAAGAAATAAATTCTTTATTAAAAAGCAATGATATAACCCTAAAATCTTATGATATACCTGAATCTTATAATGAAGATAGTGAATCATTAGAACTATATCATGAGATAAAGTCCGCTTTTAACCTTTAAATAATGTGTAAAATTTTAATTTGTATAAAAAAAACCATAAGAAAGGAGCAATTCGCTGATTTCTTATGTTTTTTTTTTGCGTAATATGCTTTTATAAACATTTGTTTTATAAAATCCATTACTATTTTGTGATAAAATATATCTGCAAACGACATTTTATACGAAAAGGAGTCCTTAATTTATGAAAATTCTTACACAAATAGGAATTGTACTTGGTATATGCTTTCTAGGTGAAATGATTGCATCAGCATTACCTTTTTCTTTTCCTTCAAGTGTTATAAGTATGATAATTCTATTTATTCTTCTTATAACTAAAGTTATTAAAACCGAACATATAAAGGAAAAATCAGACTTTCTTTTAAAAAACATGGCTTTTTTCTTTATCCCTGCTGGAGTGGGCATAATGTCTAATTTCGAATTTATAAAAAGCAGTATAATTCAGATACTTATAATATGTCTTATAACTACTATACTTACCTTTGTAGCTACATCATTTACTGTACAAGCAGTCTTAAAGCTTCAAAGAAAAATAAGGGGGAATGCATAACATGGACTTTATTTGTAAATCTCCATTGTTTGGAATAGTACTTTCAATACTTGCTTTTGAAATAGGTCTTTATATAAATAAAAAATTAAAATCCCCTATTTTTAACCCACTACTAATTTCTATAGCACTTATAATATTGTTTTTGTGTATTTTTAATATTCCATTAGAAAACTTTAATGTAGGTGGAAATATGATTTCATTATTCCTTGCACCTGCTACATCAGTATTAGCTATCTCAATATATAATCAAATAGATATGCTTAAGAAAAACTTTCTTCCTGTAATATCTGGAGCATTTGTGGGATCTTTAGTATCTATGGGTAGTGTATTTTTACTTTCTAAAGCATTTGGGCTAGATAAGGCTTTAACTGCTTCATTGATACCTAAATCAGTTACTACTCCTATAGCTATAGAGATATCTTCACAATTAAGTGGTATCGTTCCAGTAACTGTAGCAGCTGTTATAATAACAGGTATATTAGGTTCAATACTTTCTCCTGTATTAATAAAAATATTTAGGGTGAAAGATCCAATGGCAGCTGGTATTGCAATAGGAACCTGCAGCCATGCTGTAGGAACTTCAAAAGCTATAGAATTAGGCGAAGTTGAAGGCTCTATGAGCGGCGTTGCCATATGTATAGCTGGAATAATGACAGTTATAATTTCCTTATTTTTATAATTTAAAAGCATTGAAATAAAAGATAAAGGTTATATCTTTTGTTTCAATGCTTTTATTGTATTACTCAAAATATTTTTCTACTATTTCCTCTGCTAAGTTTCTATATAAATTTGATAAGTTTATAAGAGATAAAATATGTAATATTAATTCTTCATTCTCATCTTTCAAATTTTCAATTTGAGATTTTTCATTTTCTAAAAACTTTTCTAGATTTCCTTTGGATTTTTCTAAGTATTTTGAATACAGGTCTGTAAGCTCTTTTTCATCATTATTTTCTATAAGTGTACTTAAAACATTTTTTATAGAATTTATAGGTATACCTTGTTTTAGATTATATATAAGTATTAATAATATTATATGATTCATGGAATACTTCTTATTATGGATTGGAGGCAGTAGTTTATCTTTAGCATAATTATTTATCATAGTCTTTGTCAGATGTTTATTTTTATCCGATTTTTCTCCTTGGTCTAAAATGTTGTCAAATAGAGTTATAACTTGATCCATATACAAATCCAATTTGGGAATATCTTGAATTTCTATTGTTTTATTATTCTTTATTTCATCTAATATACTTAATAATTCCTTATTCATATTATCTCCTCCTTGTAACATAGTTTCTATAACTATGTATAATTGCCTCTATATATTATAGTAATAAAGATTATAAAAAAAGTCAAAATTTTTCACCTATATCTCTTGTTTATTTCCAACTTATGTTGTATCATATTAATATAACCTCATATAGTTTTCAAAACCATATGTTGTGACTAAGGAGTTGATTTAATGAAAAACACATACAGAGAGCCTATAAATGGTTTTACTCATTTATTTGGTGCATTAATTTCTTGTGTAGGTCTTGTATTTATGCTGGTAAAGGTATTATCTCAAGGAGGAAATTATGCTGCTTTAAGCGGTGCATTAATCTTTGGTATTAGCCTTATATGTCTTTACACCGCCTCTTCTATTTATCATTTAGTAAATGGTACAGATAAGGTTTTAGCATTTTTAAGAAAACTTGATCACTCCATGATTTTTGTTTTAATAGCAGGTACTTATACTCCTATATGTCTTCTTTGTCTTGATGGCACTCTACGTATAGTACTTCTTTCAGTAATATGGAGTCTCGCTTTAGCAGGAGTGGTATTCAAAATGTTTTGGTTTAATGCTCCAAGGTGGATATCCACAATTGCTTATATTGGAATGGGATGGATTGCACTATTTATATTCTCTCCACTCTCAAAAGCTTTACCTTTCATGGGATTCTTTTGGCTTATTCTTGGTGGTGTTATGTATACTGTTGGTGGCATTATGTATGGATTAAAAAGACCTAATATATCCGATAAATTTGGCTTTCACGAACTATTTCATGTCTTCATACTTTTAGGTAGTTTAAGCCATTTTATATTGATCTTTAATTATATATTGTAAAATAATACAAAAATAAGAGCTTATAATAAAGAAAGTTATAGCTCTTATTTTTTTATATAATTTTACCTAAAAACTTGTCGCTTCTTTTTCTTAACATATATTATATTTCTACATTTTTATTATAGAATATATGATATTCTATCTTTGTAGAGATTTCTAATAATCAATATTTAAGGAGTGTATTATATGAAAGGTTTACTCCAAAAATTAAAAATTTCAAAAATAGAGTTTTTTCTTATCTTAGGTTTCTTCATATCAGCCTATTCTTTCAGTATAACTATAAGCTCTTGTTACAGATATTATAGAATAGCCGTAGAAAGCAATAAATTTTATGATGATTATTTATTGACAACTCTAATATCTAAAGACTCAGCTTTAAACCTATCAGATTATATCAAATCTTTCACGGATAATGATATAAATGACTTTTCTCTAAATCCTATAGCTTCCCATGGAGAGCAAAAGAATGTAATGACTTTTAATAAAGTTTTTTTAGCTGGTGATGGATTCGATATCACAAAATATGCAGATATATCAGGTCGCTATCTAAATAAAGACGAATTAAAAAGCAATAAAAAACTTGCAGTTATAGGAGAAGCTTCAAATCAATATTCAATTAGGCATGATGATAAATCCTATGTCCAATTGTTTAATGATTTGTATGAAATAACTGGTGTCATTAGAAATTCTAATTTCTTTATAGATACCTCCATAATCCCTATAATGTCATTAGGCTTTGAAGCTTCTACTTATGAATCTTTGAGTTTTCTAGTAAATAAAACTCACTTTAATTCTTTAAAAAACTTAGAAAACTCCTCTTTACATATATCTTTCAAGGAAATACCTCAAAAATCAATTGTAAAATATATAGTAGATAATGTGCCTAATTTTAAAGAAATTAGTTATGAAATCTATCTTGGTCTTATTAATTTAGTCTTATTTTCATTTTTCTTTGCCAATAGTATAAAATCAAAAATTGCTATTATGAAAGTCTTAGGGGCAAAGAATACAGATATATTTAAAGAACTTTTAAGTAGTATCTTAAAGCTGTCTACTACAGGAATAGTTTTGGGGCTCTTATCTTCATATATAACTATTCATTTTATGAGTACAGCATTCCCTAGAACCTACTCCCCATTAGGCATAACTAACATTTCTATAACATTTTTAATTGTATATCTTATATCCATACTAGTGTCTATTGGTATTTTATTTAATGTTATGAAATTTAAATTGATGAAAGATATAAGGTGATGATATGAGAGATAAATTTTTATTTTTTGATTTTAAAAGAAGTAAATTTTTAAATTTATTAATAATCATGCAAGTATGTCTTTGGCTATTTTATATAGCATCCTTGATATCACTATTTAGATTTGATAGTTCCTATCACTCTAGATTTGAACGCTCTATTGACACTTCTAATTCAGCAATGATGGTGTTTTATAAGATGATTCCTAAAGCTACCACTGAGGAAATAAAAACTGATTATATAGATAAAATACAAAAAACTTTAACCTTATTACATAACAATGGATATGAGCATGGTACTGTTAAGCGAGATCCATATACTGAAATACCTTTAGATGTATTAAAATCAACGAATAAAGATGTAAAGAATAACTTTTCTTTAGGTCAATCCAGCGATAATATGGTTATAAAATTTAATCCTTCTGCTATAAGTCACTACAATAATAATATAATAGGTGAAATTTCAACAAAAGACTGGATTACAAAGAATGATTATATCCCTACTGTTCTTGGATTTAATTATTCTAAAAAATTCAATATTGGAGAATCATTTAGTTATGATAACAAAACTTACTTAATTAAGGGATTCTTTAAAAAAGATTCTCTTACCTTTGATTATAGCGATGCCGTAAATAGTTCATTTCTATTAAATTCATCTATTGTCATTCCTGGTGAAGATAAAGATTTTTTTGAAAATTTTAGCTATGAGCCTATAGTCATCTATCCTTCAGCAAATAATACTTTAAATCTGAAGGACATAGAAAAAATTTCTTCTTCAATTTCTTCTGATATAGTTGTAAAAGATTTGAATGAGGATTTAAATATTTTTCTAACTGAAATAAAATCTAGGAAACTTTTTGAAACCATCAGAATTTTAATTATTACTTTAATAGCTACTGCTTCTATTGTTGCAACAATTTCTTATAAAATTACCAGTGATAAAGATAGGATAGGTTTGCTTTTCTGTTTAGGTATAAAAAAAATAGAAATATTCACCATATTTTCAACAGAATTTATGATTAATATCTTAATAGGTATATTATTAGGAAGCATGTTTTATATAAAAAATTGTAAAAAAGTATATTCATTTTTTATAAACGAAAACTTGCTTTCAAATTTATATATGTCTATAGGTATCTTATTAATAATTGTATTAGCTATTATTATATTACAATTTAGTGAGGTCAATAAATTAAGTCCTAAAGAAATGGTAGGTGGATTTGTAGAATGAGTATTTTAAAATTAAATAACATCTCAAAAATATATGGTAAGGGAAACAATGCTGTAAATGCACTTAATAATTTAAGTTTAGAGATATCACAAGGAGAACTCATTGCAATTATGGGCCCTTCAGGATGTGGAAAAAGCACTCTTTTAAATATACTAGGTTGTATTGATTACCCCTCTAGCGGACAGTATTTTCTCTTCGATACTCCTATAGACTTTAAAAAATTAAACACTCTATCAGACATTCGTAACGAAAAAATTTCGTTTATATTTCAAAACTTTGCACTTATTAAAGATTTAACTGTTATAGAAAATGTTATATTACCTTTGAAATTTAGACGTATTCCCCTTAAATCAAGAAGAATAGTTGGTGAAAAATATCTAAAAGAGCTTGGTATTGAAAGCTTAGCTAAAGCCTCTATAAGAGAGCTTTCTGGAGGTCAACAGCAAAGAGTTGCTATTGCAAGAGCACTTGCTCAAGAAACTGATATTATTTTAGCTGATGAACCAACTGGTGCTCTTGATGAAGAAAATAGCATTAAAATAATGAACTTATTAGTATCTCTAAACAGAAAATATAATAAAACCATTATAATAGTAACTCATGATAATGTAGTTGCAAGTTTTTGTGATAAAACTCTATATATGAAGGATGGTTCTTGGACCACTTCTCATAATATTACCTCTAAATTTTCCAAATAATTCTAATCACAAATATCTCTTTCTTTCTATAGAGACTATTCAGATCTCTATTTTTGAATCTTTTTAAAATTTAAAATATAAAAAAACTCTATTTTTTAATATATAATAGAGTTGTACCAATAATGGTACTTATAAATACAAATGAAAGAAAAGAGGACAATTCTATGATAAAATTAATAGCTAGTGATATGGATGGTACTCTTCTTGATGGAAATGGAAAACTAAATGAAGAATTTTTCCATGTATTTAAAAAGCTTAAAAAAAATAATATAATTTTTGCAGCTGCCAGCGGAAGACAATATTTTAATCTTGCTGAGAATTTTAAACCAGTAAAAGATGATATGCTATTCATCTGTGAAAATGGTACCTATGTACTTCATAAAGATAAAGAACTTTACTCTAACGTTTTAGATAAAAGTTATGTTGATGCTCTTATAGAACATGGACGAACTATTGAGGGTTGCGAACTTGTACTTTGTGGCAAAAAATCTGCATACATTGAAAAGAGTTATGAAAAATTTATAACAGAAGTGGAAAAGTATTACTTTAAATATACTATTGTAGATGACCTTACAACTGTTGATGATGATATTTTAAAGGTTACTCTATGTGATTTTCTAGGTGCTAAAGAAAATAGTAATAATATAATTTCTCCAACGTGGGGGTCTAAACTTCATGTTGCGGTATCTGGTCAAATATGGCTTGATATAACTAATAAAGGTGCTAATAAAGGTGTTGCCTTAGAACATGTCCAAGAGAAACTTAATGTGTCTTATGACGAAACCATGGTATTTGGAGATTATTATAATGACTTAGAAATGCTAAAAAAAGCTCATTATAGTTTTGCTATGGAAAATGCTCCTGAAGAAGTTAAGGAATCATCTAACTTTGTAGCTAAAAGTAATATAAATAATGGCGTTTTAGAAGAGATAAAAAATAGAATTCTTTAATGATTAAATACAGCAAGTTTTCCTTGCTGTATTTTCTTTTATTTCCATTTATATGCTATAATATTATTGGTCATATGACAATTTAATTTGGGGGAGATTTTATGCTATATAGAAATTATGGTAAAACTAACGAAAAAGTATCCACATTAGGTTTTGGTCTTATGAGACTTCCTTTATCAGATGGCAAAATAGACAGGTCAAAATCTAGTGAACTTTTAGACTACGCTATATCAAGAGGGCTAAATTATTTAGATACCGCTTATCCATACCACAATGGAGAGTCAGAGGAATTTTTAGGTGAATATCTAAAGTCACGTAATATTCGTGAAAAAGTATTTATTGCAACTAAACTTCCAAGTTTTCTTATAAAAACTAGAGATGATTTTGAAAAATATTTTAATGAGCAGATGAAAAAACTTCAATTGGATTATGTTGATTTTTATCTAGTCCATGCTTTGAACAAAGAGTATTTTGAAAATGTGAAATCTCTTGGAGTTTTTGAGTTTCTTGATTCCTTAAAAGCTCAAGGTAAAATCAAACATGTAGGTTTTTCTTTCCACGACAAATTAGAAGTTTTTAAAGAAATTGTTGATTCTTACCCTTGGGAATTCTGCCAAATACAATATAATATCTTAGATGCAAACTATCAGGCAGGCGAAGAAGGCTTAAAATATGCTACTGATAGAGGTCTTGGACTTGCTGTAATGGAACCTTTAAGAGGTGGAAGGCTTGCTTCAAATGTTCCTAAGGACATTAAAGAGCTTTGGGATAGTGCCGAAGTTAAACGAACTCCAGCTCAATGGGCCTTTAAATATCTTTGGAACAATGAAAATGTAGATGTGGTTTTAAGTGGTATGAATGATTTTGATCAAATAAAGGATAATATAGATACTGCCGAAACTACAGATGCAAATTCCTTATCTCATTCTGAAACAGAACTTATTGAAAAAGTTAAAGAAAAATACATTTCAAAAATAAAGGTAAACTGCACCGCATGCAGGTACTGTATGCCATGTCCAATGGGAGTAAACATTCCTAAAGCTTTCGACTATCTAAATAATGCCTCTTTGTTTGATGATTTATCAACATTTAAAGAAAACTATATAAAATCCCTTAAAGATAAAGAAAGCCCTGTAAATTGTATTAAATGTGGAAAGTGTGAAACTATTTGTCCTCAACACATAGAAATAAGAAAATCTTTAGAAGAAACTATTTCTGTTTTTAATTTATAATAAAAAAATGGGATGAAAACTCATCCCATTTTTTATATAATTGTTACTATAATAATAGCAGCTTTCTCCATGTTTCTTTTCCCACAATACCATCTTCAGTTAACCCATTATCTCTTTGAAATTTCATTATAACTTGTTTAGTTCCATAACCCAAAATGCCGTCTGCTCCATAAGGTAAGCCATATCCAAGTGATGTAAGACGTTGTTGCATTATTCTTACAATGCCTCCTGTATTACCTATTCTGAGCATAGGACATACTTCTAAAGTATTCTCATCAGCTATTCCTTGTATAATCTCAATATTACCTCTTTCCTTGCTACATTCTTTTTGAAGCTCTTCCACCCAGCTTTTCCTGCTTTTCTTTCCTATAATTCCATTAACTATTTCACTAGCCATAGCTTCTGCATTATACAATTCCATGTCTTTTTCATTGTCTATAAAACAACATTCTATCACCATAGCTTTCATTACCGTTTTTCTAATAACATATAATCTTGATCCATCCTTAATTCCTCTGTTACGATATCCCAGACTAGATATATTTTCCAAAATATCTAGAGCCTCTTTAAACTTTCTAGCGGCATAGGTATAAATCTCTGTTCCATATGCAATACCATTAAAAGCATGCAGATGTAATGATATATATAAATCTCCCCCCTCTTTGTTAGCAGTTTTAACTCTATATTCTAAGGATTCGTGCAATGTAGCTGCATTATCAGGACTACATACTATAACTCTATGTCCTATAGCTTCCAATTTTTCTTTTATCTTATAACCTATTTCTCTAGTGCATTCCTGCTCTTTTCTGCCACAACCTTCCGTACCTAAGTCAGCTCCGCTTAACGTATGTCCCATATCCAGTAAGATTTTCATTTTAGACCTCCTTCTTAATTTCTGTACATACTACATAGTGTGCGAATCTTTAATAACCGTCACTTTAAAATTTTAATTTTTTACGGTAACACAATAGTTATAAAATTTTTATATGATTCCTTAGATATAACTTTTTTATTTTATTGTATAAAATTTTTTAAAGTGTCTATAATTTAGAAGGAGTTTAATGCTATAACCTATTTTTATTTTTTTATAATACTCCCTCTATTTTAAAAAGCTAGATACGAATCTGGCTTTTTTATTTTCTTTGTATCTTTTCCTACTATATCAACATAATATACCCTACAGCAGAATTCTCTATTTCTATATTTGTCCATTTTCATATATCATTAAACTACTCTTACCCTTCAAGACCCCCCATAAAACTTTAAATACTCATCTTTGGAGGTATTTCAAGTTTGCATTTAATAAACTATGTACATCATTCAACTTTGAATATGCGGTATTAAATATAAAGTTATCTTCTTGGATTTTCAAAAGATGGTGGTGTAGGGTTCAGAGATTCATGATTAGGCCCAGGAGTAGATAAATTAAAATATAGTTTAGAGTCTTAAGTAACTCCAAAATCTTTATTTGAACCTGTATTTTGAACCTTATTTAAAGCTTCTCTAAATAAAGCATTATGAGCCTCTTCTCTATTTAGTAAGAAATCAATTGTTGCTCTTACTTCTTTATCTTCTATTTGTCTATATAAATATTCATAAACTACTTTAGCTCTCTGCTCAGAAGCTATATTGGATAACAAGTCAGCAACTAAATCCCATGTTACTGTGACATAATCAGATGTCCAAGGTGATCCTGATGAATTAATTAGAACTGGTGACAAATCACATTGTACATATGTTTGAATTTCACCACTATCAACTTTTTCATTACTGTATTATTTAACTTTCAAATAACGTCTATATCTTCTTATCTTATAATTGCGAACTTATTTTATTAATAATATAGAAAAACCTTCTCTTAATTTCAGGTCATTAGCGCATCTTCTATAAACTTAAGTTATTTTTTCTTATCTACCCTTCCTATATAAATTGCATATTATAATTTCCATTACACACAATAACTTTGAAAGGATGATATTCTATGAAAAAATATATTTGTATATTGTTAATTTTGATAGGATTAACATTTAATCCATTTGTTTCAACGACTGCATTTGCCAAAAATATATTCAATGAAGGCATTTATACATCAAGTGATTTTAACTTCTCATCTAATGAAACTTATTTTGTGCAGAATATTTCATCAAATAATAGTGCTCATATTACCATTTATAATGAAAATCAACTTATTTTACAAAGTATCCATCTAAATCCTAAATCAGCTAAATTTGATTTAATTCCTCTTAAACCTAGTTATAGAGTTGTAATAGTTGGAAATGGCAAAATATTCATTGATAAAGATACCAGATAAATTCTTTTATTATTTTATTGTCATATGAGTGTATAATCTTACGTAAGTATCCTCATATGACGTTATTTAATGCTATTTCAATATAGTGCTACAATTTATTGTCCTACCCACCATTTCATAACATCCTCAGAAGTTTTATGAATAGAGCTTTAAAATTAAGGCTAATTAAAGAGAACCCTTGTAAATATATAGAACGTCCAAAAAGAGAAAAATTCACTCCGGATATATTAACTCCTAGTGAAATCTCTACAATAGTCAATAAGCTAGATTTATCTAATGAATATGATTATATGTTTTATATTGCTCTTAGATTAACTCTGGAACTTGGACTTAGACGTGGTGAACTTGAAGGTCTTGAATGGAATAATCTTAAGCTTAGTGAAAACTCATTAATTATCAAAAATAATATGATATATAGTAATGGTCATGTATATTTAACTACTCCTAAAACTATTGAGAGTATAAGAGAGTTAGATTCCATGATTTAAGACATACTAATGCAACCTTGCTTTTGCAGCAAGGAGTAAATTCAAAAGTAGTTCAAGAAAGATTGGGTCATAAAGATATAGCTACAACTTTAAATATCTATTCTCATGTAAATAAAAAAATGCAGAAAGATGCCACTGACAAACTCACAGACATTCTTCACTTTTAGAATGTCAAAAGAATTTCAATAAAAAAAATACTAAGCGTAAACCTAGTATTTTCAATGCGCGACTAAATCTATAAGCCGAGTTCTGTATTTGACAATCATCTATCTAGGCCTATTGTTACCAATAAGCTCAAGCGACACACCCGATGGCGGGACGGGCAGCCCCATATGCCATCCTATTCGGTCTTGCTCCAAGTGGGGTTTACATAGCCGCAAAGTCGCCAATGCGCTGGTGAGCTCTTACCTCGCCTTTCCATCCTTACCAGTCAGCCGTAACTGCTCTCATTTTAATAAATTAAAAATCTGGCGGTATATCTCTGTTGCACTTTCCTTCAAGTCACCTTGACTGGGAGTTACCCAGCACCCTGCCCTACGGAGCTCGGACTTTCCTCTCCTAAGTAAACTTAGCAGCGATTATCTGACTTACTCGCAGAACTTATGATAACACATAATCGCATTATTTGCAAATCATTTTAGAATTTTAAAATCTATAAGCGAGTCCTATAATTATCAATTATCTATTTTAAAAATTAATATACTGAATACGGCTCTTTAGATTTCTCCGAAATATATACTTTTAAATCTGGATCCATTCTTTTTAACTCTTCTTCTATATTTTCGAAAAATTTCTTGAATAGAGGCCACTCACAGCTGAAATGTGTTATATCTATTATTGACATGCCCATTTCTTTGTAGTCACTTACATAATGATAAGATGTATCTCCAGTTATTATAAGATCTGCTCCTAAATTTTTAGCTTCTTCAAAATAATCTTGTCCACTGCCATTTATAATTGCAACCTTTGAAATTTTGCTATACATATCTCCAACAACTCTTAAAAAGGGAGTTTGAAGTTTCATTCTTATATTTCTGCATATTTCTTTTAAAGTCATTTCCTTTTCTAATTCAACTATTCTTCCTATGCCACATCCATCATGGCCCTTCTTGTCATCTATAATAGTGCTGTTTTCATATCCAAGTAGGTTTACTATTATATCATTTAGTCCTCCTCCTACAGAGTCTAGGTTAGTATGAGCACTATATACATTTATATTATTTTTAATAAGCTCTATTATCTTCTTTCCTTGAAGGGTATCGGTAGTTATGGTTTGAGGTTTTATAAATAAAAGAGGATGGTGTGAAAATATTAAATTTGCTCCTTTTTCTTTAGCCTCTTCAATAACATCTAATGTGACATCTAATGCAACCAATATTCCTTTTATATTATCTTCTTTATCACCTATAGCCAATCCAACACTGTCATAACTTTCTTTAAGCTCTACTGGGGCTATTCCTTCTATATATGATGCAAATTCTTTAACAATTAAAGCCATGTTGTCAACTCCTCTAATTCTTTGATTTTTCTTTCAACCTTTTTCTTTTTTTCTAAAGCATTTTCAGTTACATCCTGAATTTTTGATAGTATCTTTTTATTGTTATCTATCTTTTCCATTAAATAATCTTTCATATGCACATTTCCACTTTTTAATAAAGATGAACTTACTTCATAGTATACCTCTGGTATAGAAACAGGAGAATTCCCTTCAAATTTTACTTTCATAACTTCATAATAAATTCCTTCGTCTAAACATAAGTCCTCTTCTAATATGGTTATTCCTTCTTCATAAAGAAATTTTCTTAATACTTCTGGATTTTGACTTGGTTGAAGAACCGCAAAATCTAGTTCTTTAAATATATCATAACTTTGTAATATTATATCTCTTATTAAATTTCCGCCCATACCAGCAATTACAGCCCCTTGAACTTCACCCTTTTTTACCGTTGTAAGTCCAGGTCCAAGTCGACATTCAACCTTATCCTTCATTCCATACAATGATACATTTTTCTTAGCTTTATCCACAGGTCCTCTATTTATATCAGAGGCAATAGCTTTATCACATAAAGTTTTCTCTGTTAGGTATATGGGTATATATCCATGATCTGTTCCAACATCAACTATTGAATGACATTTATCTACTAAATTACTTATCGTCTTTAATCTTATGCTTAATTCCATAATTTCTCCTTTGATCTCTATAAATTTTATGCAAATGCCACTAAAACCTTTATCTGCATAAATAAAAATGCTAAAGCAGATATAAGCGATATATAGATATATTTATATGCAGACTCCTTATCGTACTTTGCACAGAAGCGAGATGCATAATACATACATAATAATACTATCATATTAAATACACCATAAGTCATCTGTCTAAATGCAAATATCTTTCCTGTAGTAAATGCAATAACCTCAAAATTTGCATTGAAACTTACAGGCATCATTGCAGGAAGCTTGTTCATTAAATAAAACATAAAAGGATTAATTGTCATAAATATTATAATTGCTGATGCTAGAACAAATGGTATAATAAATTTTTTCTCTTTATATAAATGTACATTCTTGTTTTTTACAACTTCAAAAGTTTTAAGCTCTTTACCATGATTAATTAGCATTTCCTCAAACTTATCTATTCTTTTAGGGCTTATTCCATAGCCGATATCTTTAGTCTTTATATATAGAACCTCTCTGCAAGAAGGTGTATACATATAGGTAATGCCTACATTTTCAATAAGTCCCTTACCAAAAGCAAATTTTGATGTTCCTATACCAGAAAGCTTAGTTCCCTCTATAGCACCATTTTGTTTTCCATATCCTAAGATCTCATTCATAGGAATTTTAACTTTTCTAAAAGGCATAATAGTGTTTATTTCTATCATATCATCGTAAACTCTATATTCTAAAGTTAAATCCATTATAAAATAATAAAGACAATAAAGCGTAAAGCATACTATAAAAACCCCTATTAAATTTAAAATAATATAAGAATCTAAAAACTGCATCAAAAGTAATGCTAATCCATCAACTATGAATATACTTAGAAAAAGATAAATCGCTCCTCTTCCTCTTTCCGGTTTATAAATTTTCATTAAAGTCACCTCTATTCAATCAAATAAGTTCTCACTTTTATATTATACTATTATAAAGAAAGAAAAAAAGCACCAAATAGGTGCTAATCTAAATAATCTTTTAATTTTTTACTTCTGCTTGGATGTCTAAGTTTTCTAAGAGCTTTTGCTTCTATCTGTCTAATTCTCTCTCTAGTTACGTTAAATTCTTTACCAACTTCTTCAAGAGTTCTAGCTCTTCCATCATCTAATCCAAATCTTAATCTTAATACTTTTTCTTCTCTTGGAGTTAAAGTATCTAGCACATTGATTAGCTGTTCTTTTAGCATAGTGAATGCTGCAGCTTCTGCTGGTGCTGGTGCTTCGTCATCTGGTATAAAATCACCAAGATGGCTATCTTCCTCTTCTCCTATTGGAGTTTCTAAAGATACTGGTTCTTGAGCTATTTTCATTATTTCTCTTACCTTGTCTACAGGCATTTCCATTATCTTTGCTACTTCTTCAGGAAGCGGTTGTCTTCCCAGCTCTTGTAAAAGCTGTCTTTCTATTCTTATTAATTTGTTTATAGTTTCTACCATATGAACAGGAATTCTTATAGTTCTTGCTTGATCAGCTATAGCTCTTGTTATTGCCTGCCTTATCCACCATGTTGCATAAGTAGAGAATTTATATCCTTTTCTATAATCAAATTTCTCAACAGCTTTTATAAGACCTAAATTACCTTCTTGTATAAGATCTAGAAAAAGCATACCTCTTCCTACGTATCTCTTTGCAATACTTACTACTAGTCTTAGATTGGCTTCTGCAAGCTTTTTCTTTGCCCACTGGTCTCCTTCCTCTATCCTTTGTGCAAGATTAATTTCTTCTTCTGAGGATAAAAGTGGAACTTTCCCTATTTCTTTTAAATACATTCTTACTGGGTCATCTATTGCTATACCTTCTGGTATTGAAAGATCTAATTCACCCTCTGCAGGAGCCTCTTCTTGTATGTCTCCTATAACTTCTACACCCATAGATTCTAGTACTTCATAAATTTTTTCTATTTGTTCTGGTGCAAGCTCTACGTCATCAAGTTCATCCATTATTTCTTTATAGGTTAAGCTTCCTGATTTCTTTCCTTTATCTATAAGCTTTTTAACTATATTCATTTTGGCATTTTTATCCTTCATGTTCTTGCCTCCTTCCGTCATAAGCTTCTAATCCCCTTCCTAACTCTTTTTCTGAAGATCCTTAAGTTTTGATGCATACTTTAATGCTTCTTCAAATTTTCCAGATTCCTCAAGTTCTTTTATAATTTTTATAAGATTTTTTTTATCATTTTGAGATCTAAAATTATTTATCTCATTTATATAGTCGTCTATCAAAGACATGATTTGATCTTCTTCACAAATAATAATAGTGTCATTTATATTAACCCATTCTTTAATTATGTCAGTATTACTATTACATTTATTTTCTATATATGATTCTTTTTCTTTTAAATCCTTTTTGTCTCCACATTCTACTATAAGATTAAATATAAATCTATGAGCTTCCATTACAAAATCTGATTCATTGATATTTGAACATATATAGTCATAGCAATTTGAATTATTTCTAACCAGAAGTTTTAGTAGGCTACGTTCTGCCTTTATATATGCGGGTTCTACATATAATTTTTGTCTAAATCCTTCAGTTGTATTCATATTTTCGTAACTAGATGTAGCTTTTTGAATATTTTCATTCAATAAATCATAGATAGCATTCTCTCCTATTCCACTTTCCTCTGAAATTTTCTTGATATATACATCTTTTTCTATACTATCCAAGCTAGTAAGAATATCTGTAACTTTTTTAACATATGATATAACCATATCTCTATTTTTAAAGTTTACACCTTCTTTAGCTTTGTTTAGTCTATAATCAATTAGAGGTAATGCTAAATCCATTAATTTTTGAAAAGCTTCTTTTCCATTGTTTCGTATAAATTCATCAGGGTCTTTTCCATTTGGTACTGTAAGAACTCTAACATCAAAGCCATTAGACTTTAGTATTTCCAGCCCTCTCATCGTAGCCATCTGTCCCGCCAAATCCGCATCATAAGATATTATAACCTTATCTGCATACCTTTTTAAAAGCCGAGCCTGGTTCACCGTAAGAGCTGTTCCTAGTGAAGCTACTGCATTAGTTATTCCATGCTGATGAAGAGAAATCACATCCATATACCCTTCTACTATTATAAAAGTTCTAGTATTGCTATTTTTAATAGCAAAATTTAATCCGTATAGATTAGTTCCCTTATTGAAGATCAAAGTTTCAGGAGAATTTAAGTATTTAGGTTTTGAGTCATCTAAAACTCTTCCTCCAAATCCTATCACTCTTCCCTTGTAATCAAAAACTGGAAACATTACACGATTTCTAAATCTGTCGTATACAGTTCCCTTTTCGCTTTTTAAAACCAACCCCGCTTCTAATAATAATTCTTCCCCATATTTTCTACGAAATACTTGCAGTACACTATTCCAACTATTTAAAGAATATCCAAGTCCAAATCTTCTTATAGTCTTCTCATCTATGCCTCTAATGTTAAAATAGTTTTTACCAGTTTCGTATTTGTATAGATTATTAAAAAAGAATCTAGCCACTTCCTTATTTAAATTATATAAAATCTCCTTTTTGTCATGGAGCTTCTTAGAAGAGCCTTTTTCTTCTATTGTTATATTTGCTCTATCTGCCAAATATTTTACAGCATCTATATAACTCATATTTTTGTATTTCATAATAAATGAAAAAACATTGCCGGCTTCCCCGCAACCAAAGCATTTGAAAATTTGTTTATCGCTAGATACACTAAAAGAAGGTGTTTTCTCACGATGAAACGGACATAGACCTATATAATTTCTTCCGCTTCTTTTAAGTTTTACTACTTCTGAAATTACATCCACTATGTCATTTTGTTCCTTAATTTTCTCAATTATATGTTCTGGTATCAATGATACTTCCCACCTAACTTTTAATTGATAAAAGTCCAACAAAGAATATTATATTCGACACAAATAATGATTTTCCTTCTTATTTTTAACTTTTCATATAAATTTTTATAAAATTCTTCTTATATTTGACCTTTACTCTATATATATTCTTTGTAAAAACAGTTTTTCCTTCTATTCAGTACTATTTTTCTCTTTGGTTATTTTACCCACAACCTTAATAATATTATTCCTTATTATATTAAAAGATAACAATCTTTGGCATGTATATGTTATTGAATACATATATACAATAATCATCCGTCATACCTGATATGTAATCTGAAACTCCTCTACATATTCCATCATTATAGGCTATTTCTTGATATAGTTTCGGCATTTTTTCTGGATGATTTTTATAATACTCAAATACTTTTTTTAAAACAAATTTAGCCTTATCTCTTTCTTCACTAAGAACATTCCCGAGATATATCCTTTCAAACATAAAATTCCTAAGGGAAGTCAGAGCATTTCCTATATCTTCGCTTAATTCTATTTTTAAAACACCTTGTTGTATATTGTTTTTGCTCGTTTTTATACAGTCCTTTACTAATGTGTCAATTCTCTTGCTGTTAGTATCTCCAAGAAGGTTAATTATATTTTGGGGCAATTCTTCCTCTTTTAGAAGTCCCGCTCTTATAGAATCATCGATATCATGATTGACATAAGCAATTTTATCGCTAAACTTCACTATCTGTCCTTCTAAAGTATACGCAGTTTTATTACCTTTGCTAAATCCACTATGATAAAGAACCCCATCTAAAACCTCCTCAGTCAAGTTCAATCCTCTTCCATCTTTCTCTATATATTTGACTACTCTTATACTATTTTCATTGTGTTTAAATCCGTTAGGAAGAATCTCATTTAGAACCTCTTCACCACTATGAGCAAAAGCCACATGCCCAATATCATGACATAAGGCTACAGCTTCTACTAAAGTTTCATTGAGTCTCAAAGACTTTCCTATAGTTCTTCCTATCTGAGAAACTTCTAGTGTATGTGTAAGTCTTGTTCTATAATGGTCACTAGATGTTTTTATAAATACTTGAGTTTTATGTTTTAATCTTCTAAAAGCTTTACTGTGAATTATCCTGTCTCTATCAACCATAAAACACGTTCTTATCTCATCCTCTTTTTCATAGGATGCTCTTCCTTTAGAATCTTTACACTTGCAGGCCTCTTTAATAAAAATCATATCTTCATAATCTTCAATTTCTTTTCTTATTTCCATAAAACTCACCTCTTTGTATACTTCTATAAATCATCCTAAATTTCCTTTAAGGTTGTTATAGGAATAAACTCTAATATATAAATCATATATTAGTATGTATATATTTATTATTTGATTAATATGATTATAGTAAGATTAATTTTAAAGGAGTGTTATAATGCCTGAGGATTCTGCCAAATATCTTCAATATGAGCTTTTAAAAGAAGAGAATATTAAACATTATATTCTTCCTCATTATGGACTTGAAAACGGAACAGTATCTCAAATAAAGTTCAAGGATACAGATAAGCAAAGAGCTGTATATAGAATAGAAACTCCTACAAATAAATTCTGTTTAAAGAAAATATATTTTGATAAACCTCAGCTTCTTTTTGTATACTCTGCCATAGAATGGCTTTATAGATACGAAGTTAATGTTCCACGTATACTTCCAACTCTTCGTGGAGGTAGGTTTGTAGAAAAAAATGAAATGCTTTTTATATTAACAGAATGGGTAAACGGAGATAAATGTGATTATGATAACATAGAAAATGTTATGAATTCTGCTGCTAATCTTGCAAAACTTCATAATGCCGGCATAAAATTTCAACCAATTTTAGGCAGCGCATCAAGGACAGGATTTGATAGCATATATGATTCTACATCTAAACATTTTCAAGATTTATTAAAATGTTCAAATCTCGCATTTAAGTACAAGGATAGGTTTTCGAAAATATTTTTAGACTCGTTTGATTCTAATTTATTATTAGCGTCTAAAGCCTTAGAAATTTCATCCTCTATAGACAGTAATAATCTAAGAAGAAGTCTTTGTCACGGTGACTACGTAAATAAAAACATAATTTTTGATAAAAATAATAATGTTTTTGTGATTGATTTTGATAAATGCAAAATGGATTATTGCTGTCATGATATATCATATTTTTTGAGGCGTCTTTTGAAAAGAGAAAATACAAAATGGGATTTTGAAATTGCTATAAACGCTTTGTCTTTATATAATAAGACTTTGCCTTTATCCATTGATGAATATAAATATATTATAGCTTATCTCGCTTTTCCTCAAAAATACTGGAAACTTTCTAAGGACTACTATAACAATATTAATAAATGTAATAAACATTCTTTCCAATCACTTATTATACATGCTACTAAAAAGACTGATGGACAATTAGAGTTTATTAATAAACTTATAAACTATACTGAAAATCTTTTTAATTCATCATTATCATAAAAAAAGACCACTTTTTAGTGGTCTTTTTTATGTTTATTATCTTTTATTCTTAACTTGTGCTTGAGCTGCAGCAAGTCTAGCTACTGGAACTCTAAATGGTGAACATGACACATAGTTTAATCCTATATTATGACAGAATTCAACTGATGATGGATCTCCACCATGCTCTCCACATATACCAAGCTTTATGTTTGGTCTTGTAGATCTTCCTTTAACTGCTGCCATTTCAACTAATTTTCCAACTCCATTTTGATCTAACTTAGAGAACGGATCTGATTCATAAATTTTTCTTTCATAGTAATCATTCAAGAATTTGCCAGCATCATCTCTTGAGAAACCAAATGTCATTTGAGTTAAATCATTTGTACCAAATGAGAAGAACTCAGCTTCCTTTGCAATCTCATCAGCTGTTAGTGCAGCTCTTGGAATTTCTATCATAGTACCAATTAAGTACTTCATATCTGTTCCTTTTTCTTTTATTATTTCATCAGCTACTTTAACTGCTATATCCTTAACAAATTTAAGTTCTTTAACTTCGCCAACTAATGGAATCATTATTTCAGGTATTATATTGTAACTACATTTTTCTTTCACACATATTGCAGCTTCTATAATAGCTCTTACTTGCATTTCTGCAATTTCAGGATAAGAAACAGCAAGTCTGCATCCTCTATGTCCCATCATTGGATTGAATTCATGTAGTGATTCTACTGTATTTTTAAGATCTTCAAAGGTTAATCCCATTTCCTTTGCTAAATCCCTTATATCCTCATCATCATGTGGTAAAAATTCATGTAGTGGTGGATCTAAAAGTCTTATAGTAACAGGTCTTTCTTCCATAGCCTCATATATTCCTATAAAGTCTTCTCTTTGCATTGGAAGAAGTTTCTCTAAAGCTTTCTTTCTTTCCTCTACATTTTTGGCAACTATCATTTCTCTTACTGCTGAAATTCTGTCTTCTGCGAAGAACATATGCTCAGTTCTGCAAAGACCTATTCCTTCTGCTCCAAACTTAACAGCTTGTCTAGCATCTCTTGGGCTATCAGCATTAGTTCTAACCTTTAAAGCCCTTATTTCATCAGCCCAACTCATGAATGTTGCAAATTCACCACTTATTTGTGGCTCTTCTGGACTTATTGCTTGCCCATAAACATTTCCTGTATTACCATCTAAAGATATATAATCTTCACAACCATATACTTTACCATTTACTGACATAGTCTTAGTTTCTTCATTAACCTTTATATCTCCACATCCAGCTACACAGCAAGCACCCATACCTCTAGCTACAACCGCTGCATGAGAAGTCATTCCGCCTCTTACAGTCAAAATTCCTTCTGCTGCTATCATTCCTTCAATGTCTTCTGGGGAAGTTTCAAGTCTTACAAGAACAACATCTTCTCCCGCGTCTGATCTTTCCTTAGCTTCTTCTGCTGTAAATGCAATCTTACCACAAGCTGCTCCTGGAGAAGCTGGAAGTCCTTTTGCTATAACTTCTGCTGATTTAAGCTCTTTTGCATTGAAAGTTGGATGAAGAAGTGAATCTAATTGTTTAGGTTCTACCTTTAATATAGCTTCTTCTTTAGTTAACATTCCTTCTGCAACTAAATCAACAGCTATCTTTAATGCAGCCTGTGCTGTTCTCTTACCATTTCTAGTCTGCAAAAAATATAATTTTCCTTCTTCAATAGTAAATTCCATATCTTGCATATCTTTATAATGCTTTTCTAATTTATCAACGATTTTTACGAATTGATCATAAATCTCAGGCATATCATCCTTAAGCTTTGATATAGGTTGAGGAGTTCTTATTCCTGCTACAACATCCTCCCCTTGAGCATTCATTAAGTATTCAGCAAATAATTTCTTTTCCCCTGTAGATGGGTTTCTTGAGAACGCAACTCCAGTACCTGAAGTATCTCCTTTGTTACCAAATACCATTTGTTGTACGTTTACAGCTGTACCCCAGTTTCCTGGTATGTCATTTAATCTTCTATAAACTATTGCTCTAGGGTTGTCCCAAGATCTAAAAACTGCTGTTATTGCATCAATTAATTGAGTCTTAGCATCTTGAGGGAAGTTTTCTCCCATTTCCTTTTTGTAAAGCTCTTTAAATTTAAGTACCAATTCTTTTAAATCGTTACAATCAAGTTCAGTATCATACTGAACGCCTTTTCTCTCTTTTGCTTCATCTATTAACTTCTCAAATAATCTCTTTTCTACTCCCATTACTACATCAGAGAACATTTGTATGAATCTTCTATAAGAATCATATGCAAATCTTGGATTATTTGTCTTTTTTGCTACAACTTCTACAGTTTCATCATTTAAGCCTAGATTTAATATTGTATCCATCATACCTGGCATTGAAACTCTTGCACCTGATCTAACTGAAACAAGAAGTGGGTTATCTAAGCTTCCAAATTTCATTCCTGTAATTTCTTCAAGTTGTACCATCTTTTCTTCTACTTCAGTCATTATTTCTTTGGATATCATCTTACCATCATCATAATACTTGTTACATGCTTCTGTTGATACTGTAAATCCTTTTGGTACTGGGATACCTAGATTTGTCATCTCAGCTAAATTGGCACCCTTTCCACCAAGTAAATTTCTCATTGAAGCATTACCTTCACTAAAGAGGTATACATATTTTTTGTTGTCCATCTTATAACACTCCTCTAATTTGTGATTTTATTATAAATGGGATTTCCTCCCTATTTTATAAACTATTTAATCATTTTCACCTAATTTAAGGAATAACTTTGTTATGTTTGTTTTGGATACTTTACCTACAATTTTCATTACTTCTCTACCGTCTCGTTCCATTCTCTCTATCACGGGAAGACTATCCACTTCATGCTCTATAATTTTCTTAGCTGCAAGATAAGCGCTGTCCTCTCTCTCGATACAAATAATGTTAGGCATTCTAGTCATTATAATTCCAACTGGAACCTTGTGTATGTCAGTTCCACCTATTGCTATTTTTAGAAGGTCTTTTCTGGATATTGCTCCTACTAAAACTTCCTTGTTTTCTACAAATAGAGTTCCAACATCATTTAGGAATATATGAACCGTAGCATCATATACTGAAGTTTCTTCATTTACAACCACAGGTGCAGACATTATATCTTTTATTTTTATATCAATGATATAATCATATACCATACTATGGGATGGCTTTTGAGAATAAATATATCCGACCTTCGGTCTTGCTTCCAATATTCCAGTCATAGTTAGTATTGCTAAGTCTGGTCTGAGAGCTGCTCTTGTAACCCCTAGATTACGAGCTAGAGCTTCACTAGTTATAGGTTCATTTTCCTTAACTAGTTTTATTATTTCATGCTGTCTTGGTGTAAGTTTAATTGCCCTCACCTCTTTCCATAACATTCAAATACTATAATTAATTATACAACAAATCTACTTAATGGTATACACTATTTTTCAATTAGTCCATATTTTTTAACTTTATATATTATTTGGATTGTTATTAATTTTCTTTATTTTCTTCATCAAATTTTACTGTATACTGATAAACAGGCTCATCATTTGATATTATATTTCCATCTTCTGTACTCTTATTCTTTAAGTTAGTCGTAAAGTTTTTAAATCTATTCTTCATATCTTCAGCTACTGCAGAAGCTTTATCTTTTACATCATTTGCTGTTGTTTTTACTAGCTTATTTACCACTTCTATAGAGCCATCATCTTTTGTAATTTCTATTGTAACTTTTGATACAACTGCTGTTGCAGTAAGTATTGCTGCTATAGGCCACCATATTACTGCTATAACTCCAGCAGCGACTCCGGCATTTACTGGAACATCAACTATAACCTTATCATCTTTTTTCACTTTAATTCTAGATATATTGCCTTTTTCAATAGTATTTTTTAGCCATTCCTTAAATTGTTCTAAGCTTGTATCTACTGGAGATGGTTCATTATTCTTCTTCTCTTCAATGTAAATTATAGCGTCAACCACATCTCCATCACATGTTTCTAGAGCTTCTCTAGCTTCACCATAAGATACACCAGTTCTCTCTTTTATCATATCTAATTTTTCCAAACTAATATCTATCATCTTTAACACTCTCCTTAAACATAGTAAGCATTTCTAAACTTTTAGGTTTTCTTGAATAGCTGTTTTGAATTATGTATGATAATATTTTTTCTATTTCATCTTTAGTTTTTCTATCTAAATTAAGTCTATAAACTTTTTCAAAGGTAGTGTTATATAAAAACCTTAGAGCATTAAAAGTTCCTCTAGATACCACTAATCCTCTTTCCTTTCTACAGTTATCACAAACACCACCAGAATAAGCTAAGTTTATGTAATTAGATGATTTTAAAGGAGTTTTGCAGGCTACACAATGATTGAGCTCCATGCCATATCCTGTAAGCTTTAAAAGCTTAAGTTCGAAAGTACGAACCAGCATCTCATCATCCAAAGCATTTGAGTTCATAAAATAAAGAGCTGAAACAAATATTTTAAATAATTCCCGATTAGGTTCCTCTTCCATTTCACTTATGTCTATAAGTTCGCAAAGATATGTAGCATAAGTTAGTTTTTCTAAGTCATCTAATAACCCTTGAAAGGATGCTTTTATCCTTCCTTCATTTATTGTATACAAACTCTTTCCTTTATATAAAACATATTCTCCAAAACACAATGGCAGGGATGATGGAAATAACTTATTGCTATTCTTTTTTGCTCCTTTAGCTATAGCAGTTATTTTACCAAGATTTTCTGTAAATATCCAAAGGAGCTTATCATTTTCTTTGTAATCCTGAGACTTAATTATAACTCCATTAGTTTTAAACTGAGCCAGAAAATCATCTCCCTACTTTTTAGTTTTATAACCTAATTCTTTTAAGAATGATGGATTATCTCTCCATTCCTTTCTTACCTTTACCCAAATTTTTAAGTTTACATTTGCTCTTAAGAATTTTTCTATATCTTCTCTTGCATACTGTCCTATTCTCTTTAATGTTTGACCATTTTTACCAATGATTATTCCTTTGTGAGAATCTTTTTCACATATCATATCAACCTCAATGGTATACTTTCCTCGTTGATCCCTTTTCATTTGAATGATATCTACTGCTATTCCATGAGGCACCTCATCAGATAAAAGCTTTAAAGCTTTTTCTCTTATTATTTCGCTGACTACAAATCTCTCTTGAACATCTGTTATCATATCATCTGGATAATATTTCGGTCCTTCTGGAAGTTCTTTCTGCATAAGCTCTACAAGTACATCTACATTTTTTCCCTTTATAGCACTTATAGGAATTATCTCTTTAAATTTAAATTTTTTCCCGTAAGCTTCAAGAGTTTCTGCAACTTTATTTTGAGTATTCTCATCAATTTTATTTACGATTAAAAACATTGGTATCTCTATGTCTTGAAGCTGCTCTAATATAATTTCGTCTCCTTTTTGGATTTCTCCTTCTGGTGTTGTCAAAAATAATATTAAGTCCACTTCTTTTAATGCATCCTTAGCTACCTTTACCATATATTCACCAAGCTTATGCCTTGGTTTATGTAGTCCTGGCGTATCTACAAATACCATTTGATAGTCATCAGTTGTAAGTATTGTTTGTATATTATTTCTAGTAGTTTGTGGTCTTGGTGAAACAATAGAAAGTTTTTCACCCATAATATAATTTAATAGCGTTGACTTTCCAACATTCGGTCTTCCGATTATAGTAACAAATCCTGATTTAAACATTTTGCCTCCTATGCTTGATCTAAATCCTTTTTAGTAAAACTTCCAGGAATTATCTCATCTAATGTTTTTGTAATGAATTCTTTCTTGTTTTTAATTATTATAACAGGTATATCTTTATTTTCTGCGAATTCAAGCATAACCTGTCTGCATATCCCACAAGGATAAGTATATGCTTTAGTATCACCTATAACAGCTATGGCTTTTATAACTCTATGACCTTCTGAAACAGCTTTAAATATAGCAGTTCTTTCCGCACAATTAGTAGCACCAAATGATGCATTTTCAACATTACATCCACTGTATATAGATCCATCTTCAGTGAGCACAGCAGCTCCAACCTTAAAATGGGAATAAGGAGTATAGGCCGCTTCTCTTGCTTCTATAGCTTTTTCTATTAATACATCATATTTCATATTTTATTCCTCCAATAGTTAAGCTCTTGTATTTAAATTATAGCATTATTTATATGTATTTCAATAATGTTCTATACTATAGAAAGAAATTTGAATATTGCAACTGTTAAAAGTGTACCAAAAATAGCACCTACTATTACTTCCAAAACAGAATGAACCTCGGAATCAACTCTGCTTTGTGCAACAATTAGTGCCAATAGATAGCTAAGCATGACACTTATAGGTTCTTCTGTTATTAAGGCTATAGTTGTGGCTATTGAAAATGCTATAGCACTGTGTCCGCTTGGCATGCCTCCCTTTAATGGTGTTCCCTCTCCAAATATAGCTTTTACAATTAATGTAGTTATAGATACGAATATAAGTACTAAAAATATTAAATATGGATCTGAATTCTTTATCTTATCTATAGTTGAAAATGTTATTTCACTTAATCTATCCCAAAATATTATATATCCTACTATAAGAGCATTTATAGCTGTAACTAAAACTGCACCTGCTGCAACATTTTTTGCTATTTTTGCAAGAGGGTGATAATAGTTTGTCGTAGCATCAACAGCAGCTTCTACAGCTGTATTTATAAGTTCTGCCCCAATAACCATACTAACTGTTATTGTTATTATTAAAAGCTCCATTTTAGTAAGGTCATAAAAAAAGCACGCTGACAGAACACATAAAGTAGCAACCATATGAATCTTCATATTTCGTTGAGTTCTAACAGCATATATAATTCCTTCTATTGCATAGTTAAAACTATCTACTAGTCCTCTTATTTTCACAAAACCACCACCTCTTCTAGTATGTTTAAAAAGAGTTAAGTTTAATCTTAACTCTTTTTAAAGTTCCCTATTAATATTAAACTTGTCTAAAATATACTCTTCTCTTTGCCTCATAAGGATTTTCTCATCATTTTCCATATGGTCATAGCCCAAAAGATGTAGAACAGAATGTATTACCAGATAACAAGCTTCCCTCATGTAGGAATGCCCAAACTCTATGCTCTGCTCCTTTGCTCTTTCTAAGCTTAAAACTATATCTCCTAAGACTAAAAGATCTCCATCCAAGTCTTCTGCTTTAAATTCATATCCTTTATATGCATCTTTAAATACTTTTCCATTAGGATAATCTAGCATAGGGAAAGATAACACATCGGTTACCTTATCTATTCCTCTCTGCTCTTTATTTATTTCGTGAATACCTTCATTATCTACAAACAACAGACTTATCTCATAAGGAACTTTCACTTCCTCTTCTTTTAATGCAAAATCTATCATTTCAGAAAGCTTTTCTTTAAATTCTTCTGAAGGTTCTATCTTCTCTTGTTCATTATCTATAAAAATCATTATTATTCTCCTTGTTTCTTTAATCCTATAGTATGATCTGTAGGATATTCTATCCTTTGGTGGTAAATTCCATTCAAGGATTTCAAAAATGACTCTCTTATTTTATCCAAATCTTTTAATGTTAAATCGCAGTCGTCTAATTGTCCAGTATTTAATTTATCCTTTATTATGTTGTTTACCATCTCTTCAATTTTGCCTTTAGTAGGGTCAGGAATAGATCTTACAGCTGCTTCAACACCATCTGCCAGCATTATAATACCACTTTCTTTAAATTGTGGTATTGGACCCATATATCTAAAATCTTCTTCTTTTATCTCTTCTGGATTCTCTGCATTGTTCTTTGCAGTATAATAAAAATATTTTACTAAAGTAGTACCGTGATGCTGTTGTATTATATCTTGTATAACCTTTGGAAGATTATTTTCTTTTGCCATCTCAAGACCATCTTTTACATGAGATGTTATTATCAGCGTACTTAAATTAGGACTTATCTTATCATGAGGATTTTCTTTTCCTGTTTGATTTTCTTTGAAGAAATAAGGCCTTTTTGTCTTTCCAACATCATGATAATAAGCTGCTATTCTTGCCAGTACTGGATTTCCACCAACAGCTTCTGCAGCTAGTTCTGCTAAATTTGCCACAAGAACGCTATGATGATATGTTCCCGGAGCTTCCATTAGAAGTTTCCTCATAAGAGGATTATTAGGATTAGAAAGTTCTAAAAGTTTTATAACTGTGACTATGTCAAACATGCTCTCAAACAAAGGTAAGAAACCTATAGTTAAAATAGCCGCAAGAACACTTCCTGCTCCTGCATATCCGGTCTTTTTTATAACATCTAATATGTTATTTGATATAAGGGTTCCCATTGAAAAAGTTATTATCATATTAAATGCTGCAATATATATAGATGAGTACAATATATCATTTCTCTGCTGAAGTCTCTTAAGAGTTGTAGAAGCCACTATTATACTTACAAGTGCTATTATAGTTATTTCAACGTTAAAATCTACTACAGGACTTATAAGAAGTATATTTAATGCACTTATGACTATTGATACTTTATAGTTTAATAATATTGATAATAATAGTGGTCCACACGCAAAAGGAATTAAAAACGGAGATACAAAGTTCATAATCCTTGATATCACTATCATAGATACTGTAATGACGCTTATGAGTATAAGTTTTCTATTGTCATTATATATTTCATCCCTATGGTATTTATATAGGTACATCCATTGTAGATATAAGCTCATCATAACAACCATAGCTATTACAAGGTATATATACCACGCAGTGCCTACGGAATCATCTAATATACCTAAATCCATAAGGATTTGTATTTGTTCTGCTGTAGCAGGTTCTCCCTCTTTTACGACTATTTGATTCTTTTGTATCATTTCAGGAGTTATATTTTTTACTGCCTGCTTTTTCATTTCTTCCGTTTTATCTTTATCATAAAATAAGTTTGGCGCTATTTGATATACACCTATCATAGAAGCTACATCCTTAGATTCAGAGGACATATTAGATTTTGTAATAAACCCTAAAAATACTTCTTGAGCCTTTTTTAAATCTTCGGAATTATTTTCTTTTATGCTTCCTTCATAAACTTGATTCATTCCATCCAAAATCTGATTTTCCATTGAAGTTAAATCTTCCTTAGATAGCTTTAAAAGATATTCAAATCCATCATTCTTCAATGTTATAGGACTCTCCTCTTTTAATCTTGAAATCTTTTCTTTGTCTTCTATAGTCATGTCCCTATAAGTATTTACCTTAGCAAATAAAGTCTTTATATTTTCTATAGAGCTCTTTTTGACATCAGGTTTTTCCGTATACTGATTAGGGACATTTTCTTCAGCTTGTTTTTCCTTTGCTTTTGTCGCTATGTTGTTTATTACCTCTCTGTTGGCTTTTATATTGTATTTAGCTATTTCTCCAACAGATATATTTATCTTTTTAGCTATTTGAGAAGTCATAAGAACTACATAGCAAAGCATAAAGGTAATTATAAATATAAATGGTTTCTTATACTTTTCAAAAAAACTGCCTTCTTTTTTCGTTTCCATCTTTTATCACCCACTCGTTTTTAATGTGAAATAATCGTCTTTTTAATGTGTAGCAATATCTTGTTCCACTATAAAGACTGTTCTTATATTTACATTAGTTTCACTAATTTCTTTGTCTATTATTTTATCTGTTACTACTGAGCTTTTATCAAGATTTTTCGCAAGTTCTTCCTCCATTTTTTGCACTTCCTTTACCACCACATCATCTACATTACTTTCAAAAGCTTCTTCCTTAACTTCATAGTATATAGTGCTATTTAAAAATTTTCCACTCTCTTCTATTTTATCATATTTTGAATATTTCACATCACATTTTTTCAAATATAATTTTTTACCAAAAATATTTAAATATATATCTTTTTCCTGATTTCCAGTCCTTACATCATTTACTCCTTTTATCTTCACATTTTTCGAGTTTTCGTAAAAGGTTTTAGCTATCACAGTTCCCTCTGCAGGTGTTTCGTAGGTGAATCCTTCTTTACCTTGTATTCCTTGTATAAGAACCTGTCCTTTCTTTACTATATCTCCTTTTGATACTACAGCACTTCCAGAAGTAGTATAAAGCCTCACTATTTGTCCATCACATTTAGCAATTATATCTCCTTTATTTTCCTGTACCTTTATAGATGGTGGATTCTGCTTTTCTTCTATTTTAATTCTCAAAGTTCCGCCTTCTATTCTTGCTCTTGCCCACATTATTCTATCGTCATCTTTTTTCAAATCATTTTCTAAATCATATATATTTATAGATGATTTTTTTATTCCAGGCTTTATTCCATAAGTAAGAAGCTGTTGCCTTACTTCATAAGGAGATAAAACTTTTGTATCATCTATATTGATATTCCATACATAAAGGGACAAGTAATAAATAAGAAATATAAATATTGCTATCCCACTTATGAGAAGACCCCCATTTTTCACTCTAGATAGTATATATAATATACCATTAGATCTTAAAACCCTCACTTTGCACTTTTTTATTTTTGCTATTTCTTTTACATTTGATAAATCCCTTATATTTATATCTAAGTTAAGTATTGTTATGTTTATTCTTTTCAAATTCTTTATGTCTATCCCTTGAGCCCACATAGCATTTATAGTACTTTCTGGATGCATACCCTGGATCTCTATGGTTATAGTTCCACTTTTAATGCTATCTTTAATTTTCATTGCTTCCATACCCTACAGATTCTAAAATACCGCCTATAGTCAAGGTATTCCCCCCTATGAACAACACTTTAAAATCCCTTCCCTTTAGCGTTATTGATCCTACTTTAGAATTAACTACAACCATGTTTTCATCAAATACTATTAGTCCCTTATGATTCTCTATAACTATTTGATAGTTTCCGTCTATTATAATCTTAGGTATGTCCAAAGCGACTTCTAAAGGTATCCCTAATGTATCAGCTACAGCTTCTCTTGTTCTATTTAGTTTACCATCCATACTCTCACCTCATAAATTTTAAGTTTTCATAAATATCCTCATATTATCTTATGAGGATATTTTCTTATAAATGCTTATGAGATGAATAGTAATTATTATTTTTTGCGCAAATCAAAAGACTCACCTTTCGGTGAGTCTTTTATTTATTATTCAAGTAATTTTTTACTATTGAACTTACAAGTCTGCCATCGGCACGACCTACTATTTTCGGCCTTACTTCTGCCATAACTTTGCCCATGTCTTTCATGCTACTTGCGCCCAAGTTATCAGCTACATCTATAACAATTTTTTTAATTTCTTCTTCACTTAACTGCTGAGGAAGGTATTCTTTTAAAATTTCTATTTCAGCTTTAGCACTATCAACAAGATCTTGCCTATTTCCCTTTTGGAATTCAAGGATAGCCTCATTTCTTTGCTTAACTTCCTTTGCCAAAATCTCTATAACCTGCTCATCCTCAAGCTTAATACCATCAGTTTTTTCAACTAAAAGTATTGCAGACTTTGCCAAGCTAATAGTAGAAGATCTAAATTTATCTTTAGATTTCATTGCTTGTTTCCAGTCTTCTTGAAGTCTTTCTTTTATGGGCATATTTTTACCTTCTTTCAAAACTCTTACTTAAACTTTCTCTTTCTAGCAGCTTCTGACTTCTTCTTTTTCTTAACGCTTGGCTTTTCATAATGCTCTCTCTTTCTAACCTCTGAAAGAACACCAGCTCTAGCGCACTTTCTCTTAAATCTTCTTAACGCACTATCAAGTGATTCGTTTTCTCCAACTTTTATTTCTGACATCTAATATCCCTCCCTCCGCTAGCACATTATTACATTATAATTAAGTAAACTAAAGTAGCTAACGCTAATAGCACACGCTTAATTATACAATAAGCTATTCTTCACTGTCAACAATTTCATTTATATATTTTTTAACCTGGAGGCCAAGCAAGATTTCTTCCACCTAATAAATGAAAATGAAGATGATCTACAGTCTGTCCTCCATGTTCTCCACAGTTGCTTACAACTCTATAGCCATCCTTGTCTATTCCTTGTTCTAATGTTATTTTATTAATAACTTCAAAGATATGTGCTATTATATGGCTATTGTCATTGTTGATTTCATTAATATTCCTTATGTGACATTTTGGCACAATTAAAATATGAAACGGTGCTTCTGGACTTATATCTTTAAAAGCAAAAACAACATCATCTTCATAAACCTTTTGAGATGGAATCTCTCCATTTATGATTTTACAAAAAATACAGTTTCCCATGATTTCACCTCCTTTAATGTGCTTATGTAAAAGTATATCTTTATAAAACTTCTCCAATAAGGTTATCTTTAGAAACTTCTTTTATATATACTTTTTTTATCTGTCCAATTAAATCTTCAGTACCTTCACATATAGTTTTTATATAGTTTGGAGTATATCCTGTATATATTTTTTCTTCTCCATGTACAACTTCCTCAAATAATACATCTACAGTTTTTCCAACCATTTTTTTCATGAATTCTTCTTCATTCTTTTCATTAAGTTCAATAAGCGCTTTGCTTCTTTCTTCCTTTATTGTACCATGAATTTGGTCTTTCATAGTAGCTGCTTTTGTACCTTTTCTTGGACTATATTTAAATATATGCATTTTAGTAAGTCTTACATCTTTTAAAAATTCATAAGTCTCTTTAAACTCTTCCTCAGTTTCACCTGGAAACCCTACAATTATATCTGTAGTTATAGATACATCTTCTATAGAGTTTCTAAGCATATTAACTATATCTTTATATTCCTCTTTAGAATATCTTCTATTCATCCTCTTTAATGTATCATTGCTTCCACTTTGAAGGGATAAATGAAAATGAGGACATAATCTTTTAAGTTTTACAAGCCTTTCTTTTATATCTTCTGTAAAAAATGTAGGATCTATAGAACCTATTCTTACTCTCTCTATACCTTGGATTTTTTCAATTTCTTCTAGTAGATCCATAAGTGTTGTTTTATCTTCTAAGTCTACACCATAGGAAGCGGTATGTATTCCTGATAATATTATTTCTTTAAATCCATGTATTGCAAGATTTTTGACTTCTTCTATAACTACCTCTGGTTTTTTACTACACACAGCACCTCGTGCATAAGGTATAAGGCAGTAGCTACAAAATCTATTGCATCCATCTTGAATTTTTAAGAAAGCTCTTGTTTTATCCTGATAATCTTCTATCTTAAGTTCTTCAAAAACCTTATTTTTCAATATATTTTCTGTTACATTTACAACCTTGCTTTTTTCTGATTTTGCTCTATTAACCCAATATACTATATCTCCTTTATTTCTTGTTCCAAGGACTACATCTACACCATCTATTGATGAAACTTCGTCTGGAGCAATCTGAGAATAACATCCAACTACTGCAATTATTGCTTTTTCATTAAGTCTTCTTGCTCTTCCTATTATCTGACGAGATTTCTTATCTCCCATATTGGTAACAGTACATGTATTTATAACATAAACATCAGCTTTTTCAGAGAAGTCTACAACTTCATAGCCTTCCTTTATAAATTTCTCTGCCATAGCTTCTGATTCATAAACGTTAACTCTACATCCTAAAGTAGAAAAAGCTACTTTCATTATACGACACCTCCTACATCCCCTAATTCATATTGAAGAATAGCAGTACATACAAAACCTGCACTTTCAGTCCTTAAAATTCTAGGTCCCAAAGTCACTATATGAGCTCCTATATCTTTAAGTTTTGATATCTCCTCTTCTTCAAAACCGCCTTCAGGTCCTATCACTATAGCAATATCCACTATAGATTCTGCATTTAAGTTATCCATCATCTTTTTTATTCCATATCCTTCTGCATTTTCATAAGGCACCACAATAAGGTCCATATCATTTATTTCACTCATCATAATTTCAAAGGATATAGGAGTATTTATAGAAGGTATTAAGGTTCTCTTACTCTGTTTAGAGGCTTCTAAGGCTATTCTCTGCCATCTATCTACTTTTTTAAATTCACCCTCATTTTTTACAATAACTCTTTCTGTTATGACAGGAGTTATAGATGAAATACCAAGTTCTGTTCCCTTTTGAGCTATTAAATCCATCTTTGTAGATTTAGGGAGCCCTTGATATAAATGAATTCTTATTGGACTTTCATTGCTTACATCTAACTTTTCTATAATTGCAAGCTGAACTTCTTTTTTGTTTATATCATCTATGCGAGCTAAATATTCCTGACCATTAAGATTATTGATTATGATTTCATCCCCAACTTGCAATCTTAATACTTTATAAATATGTTTTACATCATCGCCTTCTATTAAGGCTTTATCTCCATCTATAAGATTGTTTGAAATGAAAAACTTATGCATTATTACTCTCCTTTAAGCTTCTGCAATTATGCAAAGCCATTCTCCCTGCTCTTTAACTTCTTTTATCTTAAATCCTTTTTCTTTAAGTTTTGTTTCAACAAGTTCTCTTCTTTCTCTTATTATTCCTGAAGTTATAAAAAGTCCTCCAGGAACTAAGAAATTCTTAACGTCTTCTGCAAGAACTACTATTATTTCTGCAATTATGTTAGCAACTACTAAGTCAGCTTTCCCTGTTACAACATCCATAAGATTTCCATAAAGAATTTCTATGTTATTTAAATCGTTAAAGCTTACATTCTCCTTTGCTGAGTCTACAGCTACAGGGTCTAGATCAACTCCTATTACCTTTTTCGCACCAAGTTTAGCTGCTGCTATAGCTAATATTCCTGAACCTGTTCCTATATCAAACACCGTAGTGTCACCTTTAACATTTTCTTCCAAAGCCTCTACACACATTCTTGTAGTTTCATGAGTTCCTGTTCCAAAAGCCATTCCAGGATCAAGCTCTATAATCATTTCCCCATTAGCTTCATATTCTTCCCATATAGGCTTTACAATTATATTTTTTCCTATTTTCGTAGGCTTATAATACTTCTTCCAATTGTTGGCCCAATCTTCTTCATTTACTTTTATGTACTCCACAGTACCTTCTCCAATATCTACGCCCATATCTTTGATTTCTATAAGCTTAACTTTTATGTATTCTAAGATTTCTTCCATATCATCTTCTACTGAAAAATATCCTTTTACTACTGCAGCCTTTCCACCATGCTCTAATATGTTTATATCTGCAAAATCCCATGTAAGAGGTCCTTGTTCTCTCTCTAATATATCTCTAGGGTCTTCTATAGCCACCCCTTTTACATCTAATCCGTAAAAAATCCCCTGCACCATCTCTAATGCATCAGGCTTTGTCACAACTTTAACTTCTATCCAAGTTCCGTTCACTAATATCATCCCTTCTAAAGTTATCTGCTTCATTGTTAGTTTCTAATTTACTTATATATTTTATACCTTATCTTAAAATATGTCCACAATACTATTATCTAAGCATAAATGTCTATACTTTTTACTTTAAAATAATAGACCTTCAGCCTTTTATTTTAGGTTGAAAGTCTATCTCATTTTAAGTCTATCTTTTGAATTTACTGAAAAATCCTTTTTCATGCTCTGATTTATGTTCTCCACTTGCTTCTAAAAACATTTCAAGAGCTTCCTTTTGTTTGTCATTTAACTTCTTTGGAACTTCAACTACGACATCTACATACTGGTCTCCCCTAGAAGAACTATTTATCTTAGGTACACCTTTTCCTTTAAGTCTAAATCTTGTTCCTGGCTGAGTTCCAGATGGCACTGTATAAATTACATCTCCATCTACTGTAGGAACTTTTATTTCTGTTCCAAGAGCCGCTTTAGCCATAGATATATGTGTGTCTATATAAATATCATTGCCTCTTCTCTTAAAATATTTATGAGGAGCTACATTTATTCTCACGTAAAGGTCTCCTGCTGGTCCACCTTGTCTACCATGGTCTCCCTGACCTCTTAGTGGTATTACATTTCCAGTGTCTACTCCAGCTGGTACATTTATTGTTATATTCTTTCTCTTATTTTCTTTTCCACTTCCGTGGCAGTTAGGGCATGGATCTGATATTATCTTTCCTTTACCTCCACATTTATCACAAGTTGAAACTGTAGCAAACACTCCAAGTGGTGTTTGTCTTTGAACTCTTACCTGACCTGTTCCATGACATTTGTCACATGTTACAGGAGAAGTGCCTGACTTAGCTCCACTTCCATGGCACTTTTCGCAGTTCTCTTCTCTATTTATAGTTATTTCTTTAGTTGTTCCAAATACAGCTTCTTCAAAAGTTAAGTTTAAAGTGTACTCAAGGTCATCTCCTCTTACAGGTCCATTCTTACGTCTTGAGCTTCCTCCAAAACCTCCTCCAAAGATATCTCCAAATCCTCCAAAGATATCTCCTAAGTCACTGAAATCAAAGCCACCTGCACCTCCGCCAAAGCCTGCTCCATCAAAGTCAGCAGTTCCAAACTGATCATATCTTGCTTTCTTCTCTGGATCACTAAGAACTTGGTAAGCTTCATTTATCTCTTTAAATCTTTCTTCTGCTTCTTTATCTCCTTGATTTTTATCAGGATGATATTTTATAGCTAGTTTTCTAAATGCACTTTTTATTTCACTTTCGCTGGCACCTTTTTGAAGACCCAGCACTTCATAATAATCCTTCTTTGCCATGGATTTACACCGCCTATAACTACTATTTTCACTACTTATCTATATAATGCCCACCATTGTAAAACTTCCATCTCTTTTTAAAGAAAAGTTGCACACCATTAGATAACGATTTATAACCTTCAGAGAAAGTTAAAACTCCTTCTGAAGCTAAGAATTCAGTTTATTATAACTCAAATATAGGGGAAGACCGCTTTTGGCTTCCCCTATATATTATACCATCAGTTAATGAAATTGCTATTATTTATCGTCATCAACCTTAAAATCTGCATCTACTACATTGTCATCATGAGAAGCACCTGCTCCTGGATTTCCACCCATGTCTGGACCTGCTCCTTGACCTGCTTGTTGCTGATCTTGATATAATTTTGATGAAATAGCATAGAATTCTTGAGTTAATTCTTCAGTAGCCTTTTTAATAGCTTCTAAATCTTCACCATCTTTGATTTTCTTTAATGCTTCTACTTTAGCTTCTATCTTTGATTTATCTTCTGCTGAAACTTTATCTCCTAGTTCATTTAAAGTCTTTTCAGTTTGATAAACTAATTGATCTGCATTATTCTTTACTTCTATAGATTCTTTTCTCTTCTTATCTTCTTCTGCAAATTTCTCTGCTTCTTTAACTGCCTTATCTATTTCGTCATCAGAAAGATTAGTTGATGCAGTAATTGTTATATTAGCTTCCTTTCCTGTTCCCTTATCCTTAGCAGATACATTTACTATACCATTAGCATCTATATCAAAGGTTACTTCTATTTGAGGAATTCCTCTTGGGGCTGGAGCTATTCCTGATAAAGTGAATCTTCCTAAAGTCTTGTTATCTGCTGCCATTTGTCTTTCACCTTGAACTACGTGAATTTCAACAGATGTCTGTCCGTCAGCAGCTGTAGAGAATACCTGGCTCTTTCTTGTTGGTATTGTTGTATTTCTTTGTATAAGTGATGTAGCAACTCCACCTAAAGTTTCAATTCCTAAAGTTAATGGAGTAACGTCTAATAATAATACGTCCTTTACATCTCCTGTTAATACTCCAGCTTGAATTGCAGCTCCTATAGCAACACATTCATCTGGATTTACTCCCTTTGAAGGTTCTTTTCCTGTAAAGTTCTTAACTGCTTCTTGAACTGCTGGTATTCTTGTAGAACCTCCAACTAATACTATCTTATCTATATCGCTTAATGAAAGACCTGCATCAGCTAAAGACTTTCTCATTGGCTCTATAGTTCTTTGTACTAAATCATGAGTTAATTCATTGAATTTTGCCCTAGTAAGATTCATATCTATATGCTTTGGACCAGTTGCATCTGCAGTTATGAATGGAAGATTTATATTTGTTTGAGTTGATGAAGAAAGCTCTATCTTAGCTTTTTCAGCAGCTTCTTTTAATCTTTGTAATGCCATTTTATCATTTCTTAAATCTATTCCATATTCAGCTTTGAATGTTTCAGCAATGTAGTTCATTACAGCTTCATCAAAGTCATCTCCACCAAGCTTTGTATCTCCGTTAGTTGCTTTAACTTCAAAAACTCCATCTCCAAGTTCTAGTATAGATACGTCGAAAGTTCCGCCACCTAGGTCATATACTAATATCTTATGATTTGTGTCAACCTTATCCATTCCATAAGCAAGTGATGCTGCTGTTGGTTCGTTTATTATTCTTAAAACTTCAAGACCTGCAATTTTTCCAGCGTCCTTAGTTGCCTGTCTTTGGCTATCGTTAAAATATGCTGGAACAGTTATAACCGCTTGAGTTACTGGCTCTCCTAAGTAAGCTTCTGCATCCTTCTTTATTTTTTGAAGTACCATTGCTGATATCTCTTGAGGAGTATATTCTTTGTCATCTATCTTAACTTTATGGTTAGTTCCCATATGTCTCTTTATTGACATTATAGTCTTTTCTGGATTTGTTATTGCTTGTCTTTTTGCAACCTGTCCTACTAGCCTTTCACCATTAGCTTGGAAAGAAACAACAGATGGGGTTGTTCTTGCTCCCTCTGAGTTTGCTATAACTACTGGTTCTCCACCTTCCATAACAGCTACACATGAATTTGTTGTTCCTAAATCAATTCCTATTACTTTTCCCATTTTCTATTTCCTCCTTATACTCTTCTCTAATTAATTAGCTACTTTTACCATGCTATATCTTAAAACTTTATCTCCTCTTTTGTATCCCTTTTGGAATACTTCCACTATTACATTAGGATCTAAGCTTTCATCCTCTACATGCATTACAGCATTGTGGAAGTTAGGATCAAAGTTACCATCTGCATCTATTTCTTCAACATTTAATTTATTTAATGAATCCTTAAATGACTTCATAGTCATCTCTACACCTTTTTTAATGTCTTCTGCACTGCCTTCCATAGAAATAGCTCTTTCTAAATTATCTATTATAGGCAATACTTCTTTTAATACATCCTCACAAGCATCGGTATATATGCCTTCTTTTTCTTTTGAAGTCCTTTTTCTGTAATTGTCATACTCTGCTGTTATTCTTAACAATCTGTCCTTTAATGTGTCAACTTCCTTTTGAAGTTTATCTTTACTATTCCTTAATATGGCTAACTCCTCCTTAAGGGCATCAAATTCGTTTTTTTCATCTTCTTTTTGAACTTGATTTGCATTCTCTTCAATATCCACATTTTCGGATTCTTCTGAAACATTTTCTTCAAGATTTTCTTTTAATTTTTCATCTAAATCTTCAGCAGAAGAATTTTTCTTATTTTCCTCCATAGTAACACCTCATTCCATTAATAATCAGTATTAAATCTTAGCACTTCATTCAGCTCATTCACAACTTTTGCCATTATGGATGTAACCTTGGAGTAAGGTATCCTTGTTGGTCCTATAAGAGCAATAGATCCAAGAGATTTATCTCCTATCTTGTAAGATGCCGAAATAATACTACAATCTTTGGCCTCTGGCAAGAAATTTTCCTTTCCTATCCTTATAGAGATTCCTTGTTCATCTGTAAGTAAATTTTTAATGTATTCCTTACTATTAATTAGTGATAGAAATTCCCTTGCCCTTTCAACGTCATTATACTCAGGATAGTTGAACATATTTGTTGCACCTTCCATATATACGTCGGTATCGGAACTTTCTTTTAAAATATCATACAACGCTGGAACTATAGCATTAAATATCTCATCATATCCTTGCAAATCACTCTTCATTTTATTAATTACTTCTAAATTAATTTGCTCAATTGTAAGATTTTTAATTCTTTCATTTAAAGTAGTTGACATCTTATAAAGCACTTCACTGCTTGGAACAATTCTAACTCTTATCATACTATTTTTTATTATAGAATCATCAGTTACAACTACCAGTAAAATCAAGTTATCATCAATCCTTATAAGTTGAAGCGATTTTATATAACTCTTATTTACTGATGGTGTGGCAAGTATGCATGTAAGCTTTGTAAGCTCTGATAATAATCCCATAGCCTGCTTTAAAGTCTTATCAACTTCAAATAAAGCTTTATCTAACAAATATCCTTTTATTAGATTTTCTTCTTCAAGAGTAACAGGTTCATTTCGCATAAGTTTATCTACATAAAGCCTATAACCTCTATCCGAAGGCTTTCTTCCAGACGAAGTATGGATTTGTTCAAGATACCCCATCTCCTCTAAGTCGGCCATTTCGTTTCTTACAGTTGCTGAACTTATTCCTAAGTCATATTTTTTTGCAATAGTTCTGGAGCCAACAGGCTCGCCAGTATTGATGTAGTCACTAATAATAGCCTGAAGAATTTTTATTTTTCTATCATCAATATCCATGAGACCACCTCACTTATTAGCACTCACTCTTGTCGAGTGCTAATGACTACGATTTAAAGATATCATTTAGCCTTTTTTTTGTCAATATCACCCTTAGCTATTCTTTTTAATATTTAGGCATTTTATTGATAATATCCTATAAATTCTCGAATTATCTTCTTTTTTCTTTGTATATCTAAGTTTTATATTCCAAAAATATTTTTTATCGATTACAATATGAAATCCTTCATTACATAATTAGAAACTTCTATTCCGTAAGTTGTTAGATATATTTTTTCCTCATCTTCTACAAGGAGCTTATTTTTTATATGAGTTGATATTACTTCTCCATATACTTCATGAATTTCTTTCTTAAATCTTTCTTTAAACTCACCTTTATTTATTCCTTCTATCTTTCTAAGACCCATAAACATGAATTCTTCCATATCATCCTTTATTGAATTTTCAAACACCTCTTCTATAGCATTCCCGTTTTCCATCATAAATTTTATATATTTTTCTATAGAAGTATAATTACTTATTCTTTTTTCATCTATATAAGAATGAGATCCCGAACCAATGCCTATATAATCATAAAGACTCCAGTATACAATGTTATGCCTGCATTCATATCCTGGCTTTGAAAAGTTAGATATTTCATATTGATTATATCCACTTTGCTTCAATATTCTTAAAGCTCTTAAATACATTTCTCTCTCTAAATCTTCATTAGGGAGATTTAGTTTTCCATCATCAAAAAGTTTATAAAAAACCGTCTCTTCTTCTACTATAAGACTGTAGCAAGATATATGTTCCGGTTTCAGATCTATTATTGTCTTCAAAGTTTCATCTAAATCTTCTAGACTTTGGTCCGGAAGGGCAAACATCAAATCTACGTTTATATTATTAAAGCCAAGATTTCTAGCAAGTATAAAATTTTCTTTAAACTCCTTATAACTGTGAATTCTTCCTATTTCCTTCAGCAACCTATCTTGGACAGCCTGAAGTCCTATGCTCAGTCTGTTTACACCCATATCTTTTAAAACCTTAAGTTTTTCTTCATTTAAAGTTCCCGGATTACATTCTACTGTAAATTCTCCGTCACTTTTTAAGTTGACTTTTTTCATTATAGTTTTAAGTTTAATTAATGCCTCTAAATTTAAATAGGTGGGAGTACCGCCACCTATAAATATAGTATTTATAGCAGTATCTCCCACCCTTAAATCAAGTTCTTTTTCTAATGAATTTAAATAATCATTTATTAAGGTTTCTTTTCCACTGAAGGAAGGAAAATCACAGTAAAAACACTTTTGTTTACAAAATGGTATGTGAACATAGAGTGATTTACCTTTCATGTTTTTCCTCCATATTAATCGACTTTCAGCACAGACATGAATGCTTCTTGAGGCACTTCTACTGAACCTACCTGTCTCATTCTCTTCTTTCCTTCTTTTTGTTTTTCTAAAAGCTTTTTCTTTCTGCTTATATCTCCACCATAACACTTGGCAAGAACGTCTTTTCTCATAGCCTTTACAGTTTCCCTTGCTATGATTTTAGAACCTACTGCTGCTTGTATAGGGATTTCAAATAACTGTCTTGGAATTATCTCTTTAAGCTTTTCTGCAATTCCTCTTCCTCTATGATAAGCACGTTCCTCTGGAACTATCATAGATAAAGCATCTACTATATCTCCATTTAAAAGTATATCTAGCTTTACAAGTTTTGTTTCCTTATAACCTTTAAGTTCATAATCTAGTGATGCATAACCTCTAGTTCTGGACTTTAAAGCATCAAAGAAGTCATATATAATTTCATTTAGAGGTATTTCATAATTAAGCATTGCTCTTGTTGTTTCAAGATATTGCATATCTATGTATGTTCCTCTCTTATTTTGACAAAGTTCCATTACTGCACCTACATAATCTGTAGGAGTTATTATGGAAGCTTTTACAATAGGCTCTTCCATGTATGATATTTCAGATGGTTCAGGAAGATTAGCTGGATTAGTTATATCAAGGACAGTGCCCTCTGTCTTAGCTACTTTGTATATAACAGATGGTGCTGTTGTTATAATATCCAGATTAAATTCTCTCTCTACTCTTTCTTGAATTATTTCCATATGAAGCAATCCTAAGAATCCGCATCTAAAACCAAAACCTAAAGCCAATGATGTCTCTGGCTCAAATGATAAAGCAGCATCATTTATCTGAAGCTTTTCTAAGGCTTCTTTTAATTCTCCATACTTGGCTCCATCTACAGGATAAATTCCACTGTATACCATAGGTATAGCTGGTCTATATCCTTCAAGAGCCTCTGTTGCTGGTCTTTCAGCTTCAGTAACAGTATCTCCAACTCTAGCATCCCTTACATTTTTTATGGAAGCTGTTATATATCCAACATCTCCAGCCTTCAATTCTCCTGTAGGTAAAAAGTTTGGCGAGAAAACACCTGCTTCTGTTATCTCGTAAGTTTTGTTTGTAGCCATAAGCTTTACTTCTGTGCCAACCTTAAGACTTCCCTCTTTTACCCTTATGTAACACACTACACCTTTGTATGCATCATAATATGAGTCAAAAATAAGTGCTCTTAAAGGAGCATCTTCATCTCCCTCTGGGCAAGGCACCATTTCAACTACAGCCTCTAAAACATCATTTATATTTAGTCCTGTCTTTGCAGATATAAGAGGAGCATTATGTGATTCTATTCCTATAACATCCTCTATCTCCTGTTTTACTTCATCTGGTCTTGCAGATGCCAAATCTATCTTGTTTATAACAGGTACTATTTCTAAATCATGATCCAAAGCCAAATAACAATTAGCTAACGTCTGCGCTTGTATTCCTTGTGTCGCATCTACAACAAGAACTGCTCCTTCACAGGCTGCAAGACTTCTAGATACCTCGTAGTTAAAGTCTACGTGACCTGGGGTATCTATAAGATTTAATATATATTCTTTGCCGTCTTTTTCTCTTCTATATATAAGCCTTACTGCTTGAGATTTTATAGTTATTCCTCTCTCTCTTTCAAGATCCATGTTATCAAGAACCTGCGATTCCATTTCTCTTCGAGTTAGAGTTCCTGTAGCTTCTATAAGTCTATCAGCAAGGGTTGATTTACCATGGTCAATATGGGCAACTATAGAAAAGTTTCTTATACACTTTTGTCTTTCACTGCTCACGCTTTCACCCCCGTAACATAATAAGTCAAAATAAATTATATCACAAATCACATGAGTTCTGTCAATATTTTAATATGTGCATTTTATTAAGATTTTATATAGATAAATTTAATAAGGTCTGAATTTCTTCAGACCTCATCTACTATTTTTCAAACATGTCTTTTACATATTCTTTTAAGGTTGTCATATTAGTCTTAAAATTATATGCCATATCAGTCGTCATATTATCATTTACCACTATATTATAATCGCCAAAATTTATTTTTAATGAAAATGGATCTGAGGAATTGTATATCTTTAAAAAACTTCTATCTCTATCTCTCAAAAATATCTTCTCATATCCTTCATCTTTAAGCAGACTTTCTGTATTAGATACAGTATTTTCTAAATATTGATTTTTGGCAGTCATATCTATATTTATAATTATTATACCTGCAAATAATATCAAAGCAGCAATCACTATTACTATACTTTTTTTATATTTTCTTATTACATTCATAATAAAAGACACCCCTATAAGTATTTTACTTATAATGATGTCCCATATTATAGATTTATATTCCTTTTTTTACTTTTTACCATTCAATTCTTCTGCAATGAGTCTTCCTATAATCTTAGCAGTATTCTGCGCCTCATCTAATGTATTCATTTCAGTTCCCATCTCTATAAGAACCACATTATCACTTAAATCCTGATTAAAGTGATAACTTCCATGATTATACCACCATATATAATCTCCCCATTTAGTCTGTCTCATTGCCCCTGGATATAATTTATTTGCAGTTGCTATCATTCTATCTACAAGAGGCTTATTTTTACTATAATTACTTCTATCTTTTGATATTACAAACATAAATCTAGCTACCTTTTCTCCATTTACTGTAGCTGTAACGCTGTCCTTATTAACTCCAGAGTCTCTGTGAAGGTCTATTATAAGTTTAAAATTCCCATATTTATTTAAATATTTTTGTACTGTTTCTCTGGACCTTTTATAACTTAAAGTATACATATCATTATGGAGCGTGTTGTCATGAATAACAGATATACCGTATTTATCTTGAAGTTCTGATGTCAATACATCTCCTACTGCAACTATGTTTTTGCTATTGTCTTTTGAATTGGCATCTCCTGGCGCAAAACTTTCAGTGGTGTGACTATGATATATTAAAACCTCTGGCTTATTAGGGTTCAAAGTTTTCTTTAAAGATGCATCAGATACTTCTATAGAACCATTGCTACCTTCCTCATCCTTTACTATGTTTGTTTCATTTAATTTAAACGGGTTCAAACCATTAAGCTCTGGCTTGCCTCCTCCATTATCTTTTAAAGCTTCTTTGAAAAACGGAATTTCTTTAGCAATTATAGATAATGGGTTACTTATGTTTATGCCTAAGGCATTTAATACTTCTTCTTTTATATTTAATCTATGTTCCGATTCTCCAATATTATTTCCTTGAGTCAATATAGGAATTGAGTAATTAAGTATAGACGTGTATAATATGTTTCCTTTAGTTCCTTTTATCATTTTATCGCTTAATGAATTTAAAAGCATTAAACTCAAAATGATGGTAAGCAAAAATAATCCTAGGAGCTTAAGTTTTAGCATTTTATTAGCATTAGTTTTAAATTCAATCACAAGAATCCCTCCCCATAGTCTTAATATATGAAGAGGGATTTTTTTATATGATTAATTTAAAAATTTATTTATATCTTCTACATCTAGTGATGGCTGAAGTGCCATATTTATTCCTGTTGAAATTATCTTCGATACTGCATCTATTACAGCATCCACATCCTTAGGAGTAACTACTAAATCCCCCACATAAGGATTTAATAAATCACGTATCATCCTGTTCTTTTCTCCTTTGTCAAGAGATTTAAGCATATTATAAAACTCTCCGCCACTAGTAGCTTGATGTATCATCTCATCTAATACTAAGTCTATGCTGTCATTAGCTATTGTTGCAGCATCAACTACTGTTGGAACACCTATTGCTATTACAGGAACACCCACAGTTTTTTCACTTATTTCCATTCTTCTGTTACCTACTCCTGCTCCTGGACTTATACCTGTAGTACTTAACTGTATAGTTGTATTTACTCTGTCTATCCTTCTTGAAGCCAAAGCATCTATACATATAATAAAATCAGGTTTTATATTTGATACTATTGATTTTATTATCTCTCCAGTTTCAATACCTGTTATCCCCAGAACTCCTGGCGCTATAGCACATACAGGTGTCACTTCATCATCTATACTGTCTGGCATTAATGCCTTTAGGTGTCTTGTTATCATGAGCTTTGATACAACTTTAGGTCCCAAAGCATCAGGAGTCACCTTCCAATTTCCAAGTCCTACTACAAGAGTAGTGCTTTCTTTCTTTACTTTTAATATTTCACCTATTTGAAAAGCCAATATTTTGCTAACTTCGTCCATAAGTTCTCCATCATAAAGTGTCAACTGAGGCATTTGAAGGGTTATATATGTACCTATAGGTTTCCCCATATTTTCTTCTCCAGTTTCATTTAAAATTTTAACTGTAGTCACATCAACATTTCCTTGTTTTCCCTCTAGAAACTCTATCCCATCTGATTCTTTTCGATTAGTTTCAACATACATTTCTCTAGCTTCTAAGGCTAGGTCAGTTCTTATACTAAACATAAAATTTTCACTCCTTAAACTTTCTCTATATACTATTTTCTCTATTTTTCTATAGAAATATTACTAAAACTAAAAAATACTATTCTTTTTTCATTTTTTTATAAAATAAATAGACAGATCTATATAAATAAAGACTTGAAGTAATAATAGATTAATGTTATAATAGCTTTTGTTAAAATGAAACTCGCAAGCAGATTCCCCAAGCTGCTGAGACCCTATAAAATTAAAGGGGGTGAATTAGAATGGCAAACATAAAATCAGCTAAAAAAAGAATAAAGGTTACTGAAGCTAAGACTTTACAAAATAAGATGATAAAGTCTGCGCTTAAGACAACTATAAAGAAATTTGAATCAGCTGTTGCTGCTAACAACGCAGAAGAAGCTAAGGTTGCTTTCAACGCTACAGTTAAAGCTTTAGATATGGCTACTTCAAAGGGAGTAGTACATCAAAACATGGCTGCAAGAAAGAAATCAAGACTATCTGCTAAGTTAAACGCACTAAGCGCATAATAAATAAACCGGTATTTATACCGGTTATTTATTTTTTTGATATTTAATTCTTAATTTGTGCACTTCTTACAAGAAGCATTTCAAGTTCCATCTTAGCATTGACAGATTTTGATTTCAGTATTCCATCTACATCTGCACATATCTTTATGCATTCTTTTAACTTTTTCTCTGAGAATCTTCTGCTCTGTTCCATTATTCTTTTTCCAACATAGAAATTCACTCCATGAAGCTTCTCAAATTCTTCTGCTCCTTGTCTATTATTTACAGCAACTTTTCCTTTCAATAAAAGATCGAACTGTCTTTCAATCATATATAAGATATTTATTTCATTTGTCCCTTTAAATATAAGTTCATTCATAAGGGAAATAGCTTTTTCAATTTTTCCTTGGCATATTGCATCCACTAAATCAAAAACATCATCAGTATGAGATATATTTAGAAGCTTTGATATATCATCTTTAGTTATAGTTCTATCCATACAATAGCTTATGAGCTTATCTACATCATTTTCTATTATGTTCAAATCCTTACTACTGTTTTCACAAAAATAAGTAAGTTCTATCTTCCCTATGTCTCTTCCTTTTTCTCTAAAAATATCAGCAACTTTCCTATACAGCCTATCACCTTTTAGTTCCTCTACTTTTATCAGACATATATCACTTTTCATATTATCCAAAGCTTTATTTTTTTCTCTCTTATCATTAAATACATAATAAGCTATTATAACACAGTGATTTGGAGGATTTTTTAGGTAATCCATCAGCTCTTTGCTTTCTTTTTTTGCGTTGCCCTTTCCAGCTTCCTTAGATTTTGCCCTTAATGCTTCTGTTCTATAAAGAACCATAACCTTTTTCTCACTCATGAAAGGTATATTTTCCGCATTTTCCTTAAAGGACTGAAAATCAAAATTCATTCCGTCAAATTTAAATAAATTCAAATCTTTTAGAGGACCATCTAAAACTTTATCTATAATGGCTTCTATAGCTTCCTTTATCTGCTTTTCATCTATTCCATAAAAGATATAAGAATTGTGTACTATACCTTTTTTTAATTCTAAATACAAATTTTCAATAGATATATGACTCATCTTTTACCCCCCTATTTTAAGTATCTTTCCATTTAGTATGGTGTAAATGCAACCTTCTACATTTAAATCCAGAGTTTCATAATCTTTATCCGTAATTAAATACCGTTTATTTTCATTAACTAATATACCATACTTAGAATTTAATTTCACTTTCATATTTTTATCTTTCAACGGCTTAATCTCAAAACCGACATATTTATTTCTTAATTTTTTGCTTTTCCCTTCATTAATTATTATAAGTTCTCTTTTAAATCCATCATTTACAGTTATACCATGCTCGTATCCTTCTTTTACTGGGAAGATTAATGGAAAGAAGTTGTAAGAACTTATAGCTGCACATATACATGCCGATAATGCTAAAGCTTTTCCCCATTTTATATTATTGAAATAAAATATAATTCCCATCAAAAATGCCATATATATAATTCCTATAGCATAATCCATATAGCTTATATTAGGTGATATTGCTGTAAGGATGCCACATAAAAAATATATAAAATCTATAAGTTTCCCTATCAAAAATACAGATACATTCTTTAATACAGGTATAAACTGTATGGGTATATATATCATGCCTAGAACTACTAAAACACTGTAAAGCGGTATTAAAATCATGTTTCCTATTACAAATCCTAATGCAAAGTTGTTAAATGAGAAGGCTGTATAAGGAAACACAAAAACTTGTGCACTTAAGCATAAACTTAAATTGCTATTTATTTTTTCTGGAAGTTTGTATAATAGTTTTCTAATTTTATTATAAAATAAAATTATGCCTAATGTAGAAATATAAGATAAGTGGAACCCCATATTAAGTGCAAAATAAGGTTTATATACTAAAAGAATTAAAGCGGATGTGCATAGGGCACTTAATGGATTATATTTTTTATATAAACACTTGCTGAGTTTCATCATCATTATCATAATAAAAGATCTTATAGTTGCTGCTTTGCTTCCAGTGAAAATCACATACAAAAAGCAAATTATAAGTGCAACTTTATACCCAAAAACTTTTTCAACTGCTGAAAACACTAATGCTATATGAAGTCCTGATACACTTATAACGTGTATTATACCTAAAGTTTTTAATTGGTTCATAGTATCTTCGTCTATAGAATCTACCATTCCATATGCAACACCGTTTATAACCGCTGCTCTTTTATCTCCTAATGTTTCTTTAAAAGAGTCTATAGTATAATTCTTAAATTCATATATCTTTTGTAAAATACCACTTCTTGTCTCTTTCACAATATCTATATAAATTGTTCCAATAAATCCATTTTCATAAGATATTTCTTTTTTAAAAACCCCATGTCCTTTTATATAGCTGCCTTCTTTTATTTTTTCTTTGTTGTCCGGAAGATTAAGATTTACCCTTCTTCCTTTATATTCCCCCTCAGTATAATATTCCTTATATTCATCCAGCTTTAATTCATATACTCCCCTTCGTGGCACATCTATATTGAAATATTGATAAAATAAACCAAAACCTAGGATTAAAAATATAATCATGAGAATAGCATATTTATTTTTTATAGTTACAGCCATAACTCCTGATATTGTAATAAAGAATATAAGTGCAATAACCTTATTAAAAAAGTACAAATATCCAGACAGCATACCCAAAAACACCATAATAGTATAATATACAATTGCTTTATTCATAAAACCCTCACATAAAAAATAGTCTTTCTATAAGCATTAACAATTATAGAAAGACTTAGTCAAAATTTCTTTATGTATTCTTTTATTTTGTTCTAGACCTAGATAATAAAGCCATTATATATCCAAAGATTATTGCAGCAGTTATCCCACCAGCAGTTCCTTTGACCCCTCCAGTAAGAACTCCTATAAGTCCACTATTATCTACTTCTTTCATTACTCCCTTTGCCAAAGAATATCCAAACCCTGGAAGAGGAACTGTTGCTCCGGCTCCTCCAATCTCAACTAATTTATCATAAATGTTGAGTCCTCCAAGGATTGCTCCTATAGTTACAAAAGCTACCAATATTCTTGCTGGAGTAAGTTTAGTTTTGTCCATAAGAATTTGCGCTATAACGCAGATAAGTCCACCTACTATAAAAGCTTTTATGTAATCCATTATCTCCCCTCCTTATTGTATTCTATGGTTACAGCATGTGCGATTCCAGGTATAGTTTCTCCTTGATAGCTGCTTGTCGGACTCATTAAAGCCCCTGTTGAAACAATCATAATTCTCTTAAACTTTCCTTCCCTCATCTTCTTATATACGTATCCGCATCCAACTACAGCTGAGCATCCACATCCACTTCCTCCAGATTCTGTTTTCTGCTCACTATCATCGAATATGGAGTCACCGCCATCCATATATATGCTTCTTATATCCAAGTCATATTCTTCTAAGAGCATCTCTTCAGTTATACTCTTTCCTACTTTACCCAAATCTCCACTCATTATAAGGTCATAATCTTCTACTTTAAATCCTGTATCCTTAAAATGTTGACTTATAGTAGAAACAGCTGCTGGAGCCATTGCTGCTCCCATATTGTTTGCATCATTTATTCCATAATCTTTTACCTTTCCTGTAGTTATATATGTAACTTCAGGATAGTCTCCATTCAGTCCTAAAAGCATACATCCAGATCCAGTTACAGTCCATTGAGCTGTTTTTGCTCTTTGACTTCCAAACTCTAAAGGATATCTATACTGCCTTTCAGCACTGCTGAAATGTGAGGATGTGCATGCCAAAGCGTAATCAGCAAATCCTCCGTCTAATGTCATTGCTGCTAAGCTTAAAGATTCGGACATAGTTGAGCATGCTCCATACAATCCAAAGAAAGGAATATCAAGGCCTCTTGCAACATAGTTGGAAGATATAGTTTGGTTTAAAAGGTCTCCCGCAAAAAGATAATTTATATCCTTATCCTGAAGGCCAGCTTTTTTTATGGTTTCTTTAATAGCAAGATCCATAATACTGCTTTCAGCTTTCTCATAGCTGTCTTGACCATTTTTATCATCTTTTAAAATTATGTCAAAATAATCTTTTAAAGGACCCTGACCCTCTTTAGGTCCGACAACAGAAGTCGTTGCTATAATTTTAGGTTTCTTTTCAAGCTTTACAGTTTGTTCTCCCATTCTTTTACTCATAATATCACCACTTTCTTTACATTACATATTTCACTATATAATAAACTATTCCAACTAAGACTGAAGATGATATACCATAAACCAATACCGGTCCGGCAATTGTAAACATCTTAGCACCTACACCAAACACATACCCTTCAGATTTAAATTCTATGGCTGGAGAAACTATAGAGTTAGCAAAACCTGTTATTGGTACAACAGTACCTGCTCCTGCGTAATTAGCTAATTTATCATATACTCCAAGTCCGGTTAGGAAAGCTCCTAAAAATATCATGGTAGATGATACTAATATAGAAACTTCATCTTTATCAAAGCCAAAATTAGTATATAAGTTAAAAAAAACCTGTCCGATTGTACAAATAGCTCCTCCAAATAAAAAAGCCATTATACAGTTTTTTAGTAAATTTGGCTTTGGCTCAGCTTCCTTAGCTATCTTATGAAATTTTTTCTGCAATTCACTATCTTTTTTATCCATAATATCCTCCCTAAATATATTTTCTTCTATTTTGCCAATTCTATATAATTTATATTCAAAAAAAGAAAAAGGACTTAGCGTCCTCATTCTGTAAGCATCTCTTTCATCTGCTTTAAAACCTTTTTTTCAATTCTCGATACTTGTACTTGGCTTATTCCAAGCATCTTTGCAACCTGCACTTGAGTTTTATCTTTAAAATATCTAAGCATTATTACCTGCCTAGCTTTTTGATCTAAATCTCTTAAAGCTTCTTTTAAGGCTATTCTATCTATTATAGCCTTATCTTCTTCTGGACTTTCACTAAGTTTATCTATAAGCAATACTGGAGCACCTTCATCTTGATGAATAGTATCATAAAGGTAGTTTATATTATTTATTGAATCTAACGCAAAAACTACATCTTCTACATCTATACCTGAATACTCTGCAAGTTCTTCTACGGTAGGCTCTCTATCAAGCTTTTTAGTTAATGCTTCTCTATCATAATGCAGCTTTTTTGCCGTATTTTTTACACCTCTGCTGACTTTTATCATACCATCGTCTCTTAAAAATCTCTTGATTTCACCTACAATCATAGGCACAGCATAAGTTGAGAATTTAACATTAAAGCTAGCATCAAAATTATTTATTGCCTTTATAAGTCCCATGGAACCTATTTGATATATATCTTCGTAGTCATAACCTCTATTTAGAAATTTTTTGCTTATAGATGAAACTAATGGAAGATTTATTCTTATAACCGTGTCTAAAGCATTCTTATCTCCTGTTTTAGATATCCTTATAAGTTCTTCATTGTCGTCATAGTTGTAAAGCTCTTTTTTTTGTAATACTTCATCCATAACTTTCACCTAACTTACTGATTTAAAGATTTTCTTCATTATGACCTTTGTACCTTTTCCTTTCTCGCTGACAACTTCTAAATTATCCATAAAGCTTTCCATAACGGTAAATCCCATACCTGATCTTTCAAGGTCTGGTCTTGAAGTATATAAGGGTTCCATAGCTTCCTTTAAGTTCTCTATACCTACTCCATTATCTTCTACAATAACAGTAACATTATTATCACATATTTCAGCCTCTATCATAACTAGCTTATCCTCTTTATTCTCATACCCATGTATGATAGAATTTGTAACTGCTTCTGACACTGCTGTCTTTAAGTCTGAAATTTCTTCAATAGTAGGGTCGATTTGAGAAACAAAAGCCGCTACAGCAACTCTTGCAAACCCCTCATTTTCTGATTTACTTAAAAACTCTATTTTCATTTTATTATGAAGCATATTTATCCCCCCATCACTAGTTCTTTAAGGCCTCTTCTATAGTGTCAAATTCCTTTATTATCTTATACATACCAGAAAGCTCAAATATCTTCTTTACTCTGTTGCTGACTGACACTACAAAAAGAGATCCGTTTTTCATTGCAAGTTTTTTATATCTTCCTATAACAACTCCTATACCAGAGCTGTCCATAAAAGTAACTCCTGAAAAGTTTAATATAAGTTTTGTTATATCATCATTGTCTAATCTATAATCGATTTTATTTCTAACTTCTTCAGAGCTATGGTGATCTAATTCACCTAGTAAGGTCACAATTAAAGTTTTATCCTGTTCATCAAATTTTAAATACATAATGTTCCTCCTTTACATAGAATATTTTCTGGCTGTAAAATTAAAAAATATATTTTCATAAACTAGTCATAACGCCCTACTACATTCATATTCTACGCAAAGGATTATTTTCCTTCTTTTTCCATGAAAATTCATATTCTTAGGTTTAATCTATTTCTTCTTTCCTATAAACCTTTTTATTTCATTATTAAATATCTCCATAAAGCGACTCCAATTCATGTCTTCCATAAGGATTTCCACAGCATCTTCTATAGTATTCATAGTATATATGGAGAATTCTCCTTTTCTTACTGCTTCTTCTACCTTGTGATTTAGTATTATATCACTAAGATTAGTAGCTGGGATTAAAACTCCTTTTCCATCAATCGTTGAGATACTGTCACATAAATTAAAAAATCCCTCTATCTTTTCATTTATTCCTCCTACAGGCTGAATTTCACCAAATTGATTAATAGAACCTGTAACAGCTATATTTTGATTTATTGAAATAGAAGTTAAAGCTGATAACATGGCTATAACCTCTGCTACAGAGGCACTATCACCTTCGAGATTTCCATAAACCTGCTCAAAGCTCAAATAAAAATCAACAGGTAGAGAGTTGTATTTGTCATACAAACTATTTATATAGGCTTTTAAAATGTTTAAAGATTTCTCATGAATCTTACCGCTTAGCTTACTTTCTTTATGGGCATCTAGTATATTCCCATCGCCTTTATAGCAGACACAAGTTATCCTTATAGGCTTTCCAAAACTTATATTATTTGTCCCTACCACAGATAATCCATTAACGGAACCAGTTTTAGTTCCATCTACATTTATAAGAACTTTTCCTTCTTTGTACATATCAATATTTTCAATTTCAAAAATAGATTTTTCTTCTGTTATTTTTTGGATTGATGCTTCATCTATTTGATTCTTACCACTTATCTTTGCTTTTATACAACATCTTTGCAATAATCTTACAACATCTTCATCATTAAAATAAATCTTGTCTCTATTTTCAGATTTTCTGCATAAATATTTCACGATTTCTTTAAAACCACCATGAGTTATCTGAAGCAAATTGTTGTCTTTAATTATCTTATTTAGCCTAACTCTTATATCTTCCATATCTTCTTTACAAATCCTTATCACAGGATTTGCTTCTAAATGTATTGGAAAATTGCTTTTAAAATTACTATCATATTCTGATAATATATTGTAATATTCAAAATCTCCTATTATTATTATTTTCGTATCAAATGGTATCTCTTCAATGTCTAAAGTGCTTAAAGATAGTATTTCTAAATAACTTCTATAAAAATCATAGCTTATTTTTTTATTAAATATAGCTTTGTTTAAATACTCATATGAACCTGCGTTATTTAACAAATCGCTAATCCTTACAATAAACACTCCTTCATTGGCTCTTATAAGTGATCCTCCATATATTAGAGAAGGACTTGTAGCATACGTTCCACTCTGAGTTTCATATTCTATTTTGCCCATGAGATTAGACACTATAGGATTGCTTTCAAATATTACTCTTGGATGTTTTTCTCCACTATTGTCAGCTATTATATTTACTATAAATTTTTCTATAATCTTATCTATAACCTCTGCATCATCATCCAATTCTCCTGAAAAATTATCTACCGCTGAATCTATAATATTATTTATCACAAATTCCAAATAATTCATAGAAACTTCATCACCATTTAAATCTTTGTAATATTGATCTTTTATATCTTTGCTTTTATCATCCAAATAAGTTTTCATTATCATCTTTACCTTATCTAGATATTTATCTTCAAGCTCTCTTATTGAATCTAATATATCTTGAGCTGAACTCTTAAGTTTTGATACTTTTCCTAAAATCTCCTCCTTAAGAAGCATATCAAGACCGTCATATTCCTTGGTCGTCATGGCTTCCCCTTCTTCTTTTAATGGCATAAAAGCAAATCCTTGAGATGTAGCCTTTATGTCAAACCCCTCATCTTTAGCTTTTTCCATTAAAAATTCTATTAAATCACTTCTCTTTTTATTTAATTCATCCATAATTAAATCTTTATCATTTGCCGAGGAAGTACTATAAAATTTTAAAATTATTTTATATACTTCCTCCTTAACAAACTCTAAAGATTCTTTAAGCTTTACTGCCATACCATTTTTAAGAATAAGCACTTTAGGAGCTTTTTCATTATCATATATGACATAGCAAATATCCTTAGGCGGATTTTTGCCTTTTAATATCTCTTCTATTCTTGATATAAGATCATTTATTTTATCTTTAGAGAATTCGTCTACCAAATATATATTCAAATCTCCTTTTTCATCATGTAAAACTATCTCTTCTATCTCTTTGTATACATCTTTATATTCGTGAAGCACACAATCCTTCGAAAGATCCATGTCTTCACCTTTAAAATCAAACTGAAATATTACTTCCTTAGAGGTTAATTTTCTCTTCATAGCCGCACCTATCTTTAATTTTTTTAAAGATAGTCCTCCCTTCAAAACATTACTATTATATTAATATTCATTATTGTGATTTTTAGTAACAATATTAAAAATAAAAGTTTTATGATACCCTTAACTTATTAACTATATTTTTAATAGAGAAATTGTTAGAACATAAAATAAGTTAATTTATATATAAAAATATCTAACATAAGTTTTAATCTACAAATTTTATATAAGCTATTTTAATGATATTTATACTATGATATAATATTTCTTAGTCATATATAAAATTGATGTAATAATATATTTACAATTTATAGTAAAGGAGTCTTTAATATGGGATTTAAGGATAAGCTTGTACAGCATTATACTAATGCTTATTTCAAAAAATATGGTGACAGATTAACACAAGTTCAAGGAAATGTAGTTTCTGCTAAGGTAGAAGAAAAGAGTATTCTTTGGATTTTTCATAAGCTAACTGCAACACTAATTGTTAGACCTCAAGGAACAAAAAACGTAACTAAGTGCGTTTATCAAAAAAATAAATGGTTTAAAAAACCTGAATTTATAACTATAGCTCAAGGACATTCTGTAATCATTCAAGGACTAAAAGGCAAAAAAGGTAAAAAAGGCAAAGAGAACAAAGAAAGTATAGAAGTTATGAACATAAGAAACTTAACTACAAAACGTGATTTAGTTCCTGTTGATGCTCCAATGAAACAGCAAGTTAAAAGAGTTAGATACAAATAAATTATTAACGGCTAGCCCTGAGGTTAGCCGTTTTTTCATTATCTTTTTCTATATAGATACAAGCTGTTTATCATCGCTATTATCCCTGAAAAGAAAACCACTATAAACCATTGTCCAATATTTAACATTGTAGTTTGGAAAACAATAGATAAAAATGGTATATAAATTATAGATAAAAGCATTACGATGGATACTAATACAGCTCCAACTAAATATGGATTAGTAAATAATTTTATCTCAAATATAGAGTGTCTTTCAGACCTGCATTCAAATACATGAATTAATTGAGATAAAACTAAAGTACTAAGAGTCATAGTCCTGCAAGTTTTAATGCTGAATCCATAATACATTCCTGCTATAAAAGTTAAAAGTGTGCAAATTCCTATAAGTGCTCCCCTTATAACTATCTTTTCAACTAATCCTCTAGCAAATATATCCTCATTCTTTTTCCTTGGTTTTTCTCCCATTATATCACTGTCTGGTGGGTCTACACCTAACGCTATTGCTGGAAGTCCATCTGTTGCAAGATTTACAAATAGTATTTGTATTGGTGATAATGGTATTGGAAGACTGAACATAGATGCTAAAAACATAGTTAGAACTTCTCCCAAATTACATGAGAGCAAGTATCTAATAAATTTTCGTATGTTATTGTATATTACTCTTCCCTCTTCTACTGCAGAAACTATAGTTGAAAAATTATCGTCCATAAGTATCATAGCAGAAGCCTCTTTAGATACATCTGTTCCTGATATACCCATAGCTATTCCTATATCGGCTTCTTTTATGGCAGGAGCATCATTAACTCCATCTCCGGTCATAGCCACTACTTTCCCAATACTCTTATAAGCTTTAACTATTCTAAGTTTGTGATTTGGACTTACTCTCGCATATATCTTTGTTTTCATAACTTTTTTTATAAGATCTTTGTCACTGATACTCTCTATCTCTTCGCCAGTCATGACTTCATCTAGAGATGTACATAAATCAATTTCTTTTCCTATAGCAAATGCTGTATTTTTATGGTCTCCAGTTATCATAACAGGTCTTATTCCAGCCATTCTGCATTTTAGAATAGAATCCTTTACTTCTTTTCTTGGAGGATCTATAATACCAGCTATTCCTAAGAAAATAAGATCTTTCTCCAAAGACTCATTTTTTGTAATTCCGCTGTCCTTATAAGCTGCGCCTATACATCTTAAAGCCTTAAGTGACATTTCTTCTATAGATTTTGACACCTTATTTTTTAAAGTATAATCAAAAGGAACTACAGAATTATTCAAAAGTATATATTTGCATTTTCCAATTAATTTTTCAGGTGCACCCTTAACATAACATACCTCTTTGCCATTTTCTTTTACTACTACAGACATCATTTTTCTAGATGAGTCAAATGGAAGTTCATAAATTCTTTGAGCGCCGTTTAAAAATATTTTTATATCTTTCATATTCTTAAAATAAGCACTTATTAAAGCCGTTTCTGTAGGATCACCCATTAGTCCTTTTTCCATAGACCTACTTTCAAAATCATAATTACAGTCATTGCAATAAGTAAAGGCTTTCTTTAAAAGAATATTTTCTGGTAATGATATTTTGTCACTTTCATATATGTTATTGTTAAAGTACATAGCTTTTACAGTCATCTTATTTTCTGTAAGAGTACCTGTCTTATCACTGCATATTATAGAAGTACATCCTAAGGTTTCAACTGCTGGCAGCTTTCTTACAAGAGCATTTCTCTTAAGCATTCTAGATACTCCTAATGCTAGTGAAACTGTAACTATTGCTGGAAGTCCTTCTGGTATAGCTGCCACAGCTAGTGATACTCCCAAAAGGAACATTTCTCTTGGTTCTTGTCCTCTTGCTATTCCTACTAAAGTTACAACAGCGCATATAGCCATACATACAACAACAAGAACTCGCCCGACTCTATTTAATTTTTCCTTCAATGGCGACTTTTCTTCTTCTATGTTTGATAACATATCAGCTATCTTTCCCATTTCTGTTGACATTCCTACTTCTGTTATCTTAGCTAGGGCCTTTCCCTTTAAAACGATAGTTCCCATAAAAATTTTATTATTTCCTCTTAAGTTCTTTTCAACACCATCAGATTCACCAGTCAAAAGAGATTCATTTACCATGATTCCATTGCCATCAATGATTATTCCATCACCTGGTATCCTATCTCCTGCCTCTAAAACTACCACATCACCTAATGTAATCTTTTCCGCGCTCATGACGCATATCTTCCCATTTCTATAAACTTTAGTTGTAGGAGCTGCTAAATTTTTTAAAGCTTCTAAGGATTTCTCTGTTCTATACTCTTGAACAAAACCTAGCAACCCATTTATTACAACTATTATAAGTATGGTTATAGCATCTGCCATGTCTCCCATAATTCCTGATATCACAGTAGCTGCCAATAGCACCCACGTCATGAAATCATTGAACTGTGCTAAAAATATAAAGATGGGAGATATCTTTTTCTTATCTTGAAGAGTATTTAATCCATAGACTTTTAATCTTTTATCAGCTTCCTCGTTTGTTAAACCAATTATTAAATCTTTTTCTTCAACCATTTTATCTCTCCTCTGGTATTAAAATTATGTTATATAGTAATATATGTTAATACCCCTTGAGTATATGAAATATTTATGATATAAAAATATGTATCAGTGCTAATTTAAGGAGGCGTTTTTATTGAAAGACGTATTATACATTACAGGACACAAAAATCCCGACTCAGATTCAATCTGTGCTGCTATAGCTTACGCTTATTTCAAGAATAAAATAGGAGTATCAACAGCTATGGCAGCAAGACTGGGAGAAGTAAACAGAGAAACTAAGTTTATACTTGATTATTTTGGAGTAAACGAGCCTACTTTAATAGAAACAGTAAAGCTTCAAGTATCTGACCTTCATATAGATAATATAGCACCTATATCAAAAGATATATCTGTTAAAATGGCATGGGCCATAATGAAAAAAAATGATGCAAAAACTCTACCTGTAACAGATGAAAACAATAATCTTATAGGACTTGTTTCCTTATCAAACCTCACTTCTACCTGCATGGATATTTGGGACAGCCATATACTAGGTAAAAGTCAGACTACTTTAGATAATATTTTAGATACATTATCTGGTGAGATAATATATGCTACTGATGAACCTTCTTTCAAGGGTAAAATTGTTGTTTCTGCAATGCATCCAGATAGCTTGAAAGATATAGTGGAAGAAGGAGATATTGCTCTTTGTGGTGATAGAGAAGATGCACAATCTCTTCTTATAAACTCAAAAGCATCACTTATTATAGTTACAGGAAAACATTATTTAAGTGATACTCTTATAAATAAAGCTAAAGAAAATAAATGTAGTATAATCTCTACCCCTTATGATTCATTTACAGCTTCAAGACTTATAACACAAAGTATTCCTGTAAGTTACATAATGACTACAGGTGATCTTGTAAGCTTTTCTACAGAAGACTTTGTTGATGAGATAAAAAGTGTAATGCTTGAAACCAGATATAGAAGCTATCCTGTTGTTAATGAAAGCAATAAGGTAATGGGAAGCATATCTAGGTATCATCTTATAGCTCAAGCTAAAAAGAAAGTGATTTTAGTAGACCATAATGAAAAAGGTCAGTCTGTTCATGGTCTTGAAGAGGCAGAAGTTTTAGAAATAATAGACCATCATAGAATTGCTGACATACAAACTGGTAATCCTATTTATTTTAGAAATGAGCCAGTTGGAAGTACTTCAACTATAGTGTCATCAATTTTCTTCGAAAATGGCATAATACCATCAAAAAAAATAGCCGGCATATTATGTGCTGCTATAATATCAGACACTCTTTTATTTAGATCTCCAACATGTACTCAAGTTGATAAAATCATGGCTAATAGACTTTCAAAAATAGCAGATATAAATATAAATGAATTTGCTAAAGAAATGTTTAAAGCCGGAACATCATTAAGCGGAAGAACACCTTATCAAATGCTACATCAAGACTTCAAAGTATTTAATATAGATAACATAAAAATAGGTGTATCCCAAATAAATACAATGGATATTGAAGGATTTCAGTCATTAAAAGATGATATTTTAGATCTAATGGAAGAATATACAAAAGAAAATAGTTTCAGGATTTTAGTATTTATGCTTACTGATATCTTAAAGGAAGGGTCTGAAATTCTTGTAGTAGGTCCTGATAAAGATATAATATCAAAAACTTTCAATGTAGATTTTGATACAACAAATTCAGCATTCCTTCCTGGAGTTCTTTCTCGTAAGAAGCAGGTTATACCTCCAATAACAGCTACTATAGCTTCTTTAAACTAAAAAATAAAATCAGCAGATTTTCAAATATCTCTGCTGATTTTTTACTTAAAGTATTCTTATAATTAAGAAAACTATAAAGAACAAAAATGCTACACCATATACTATATTTAAATAATCCTTGATACACTCCTTATCAATCTTCGAATTAAAATTTCCATAACTCTTTATATAGCTTGCATTTTTACTCTGAAAGTAATAATAAAAGTTTATATTTTCTATATATGCAGCCATTATATCTGGATTTAAAACAGGTCTTTTTATTACATTTGATAGATAGTCCTCTTTAAAATCTATTTTGAATGTTCTGTTCTTAAAAATATATATGATGTAATAGATTCCTTGTAATATTAGAGATGGTATTATAGTTGTTATTCTAAAAAGAAAGTCTATAATCACATAATCTCCTACTTCGTAAAGTTGATAGATCATAAAATATATTATTCCATAATAGTTGTTTCTAAAAACCATTATGGAAAATAGAGGTGCTATAAATCCACATAATATACCCTTTGTTAGAAGTGATAAAGATTTATAAAATTGTATTTTGTCAGTTAAGTTCAAATTATACCTCTCACTGTAACTTATGTTTATGACTAAAAAAGCAGTTATAAAGTTCATGTATTCATTAGACCCCAAATAGTAATATACAAAAAATAGAGCTATGATAAAAGATAAATATATAACCTCAACTACTATTTTTTCTCTAAAGATTTTTATAAGCTTATCATTTATCTTTTTAAAAATCTGCTGTCTATCGATTTTCCATAAAAGTATGCTGACTAGACATCCTAATACATATCCTATACCCATAAAACCCCTCCATAATTCTAATAATAAATTATATGAAAAGCTTAAAGTTTATATTCTGATTATAATTAATAAAGACTGAAAATTAGACTTATGTTTTTATAAATCTAATTTTCAGTCTTTATATTATACAATTCGTATTTATTATAGATATTTTCTTTTCCTTTACTTCTACTACTCCACAAAGAAATATATTATTTTGAATTAACTCTATTTTTTCTTTATCTATCTCAACAATTTCTAAAGCTTTGTCAACTGTAATACCCATTTTTTCTTTATCTACATTAAATATAATTATATTTTTTTCAATATTATCTTTGCTTAAAGATAATATTGCTTTTATATCTAAAACAGTAATTATATTTCCATTAAGTCCAATAATTCCTTTAATATAATAGGGCGCTAGAGGTACCCTTGTTATATCTCCTGTATCTTTTATAAGCTCTATATTTTCTATATCTAGTGCAAATAACTTTTCTTCTAAAGTAAAGATTAAAATCTGCATCATTCTATTCCTATCCTATAACTTTATTGATAGCCTCTAAAACCTGAGATTCCTCAAAAGGCTTTACTATAAAATCTTTTGCTCCAGCTCTTATTGCATCTATGACCATAGCTTGCTGCCCCATAGCCGTACACATTATTATTTTAGCACAGCTATCTATTTTTTTGATCTCTTCCACTGCTTTAATTCCATCCATATCAGGCATAGTTATATCCATTGTTACTATATCTGGCTTGTACTTCTTATATTGTTCTATAGCAGACATTCCATCCTTTGCTTCTGCTACTACATGAAAACCATTCTGTTCTAATATATCCCTTATCATCATTCTCATAAAAGCTGCATCATCCACAATCAACACACTACTCACTTTTATTCCCACCCCCACTTTATCTTACTTTTAATGATTTTAGAATCCTGTCTAAAGAATCTGTAGTTGGAATATAATAAAGATGTCCAATAATTTTTTCATATTCTTCTGATACCAAAAACCTTATTTCTAAATCAACCACCTTATCTTCAAATTGGCTTAATTCTATAAACGTAGTAGACAAGATAGCTCCAAGTGTATCCTGTACAACTTCTTGGTTTGAAGAAACAACCTCAAGACCTGTAAATTTTGATATAGATTTTATAAAGTATTGAGAAATAATTTCTACCATATTTTTAAACATCTCTATATTTAGAATAACTTTATTTTTCTCTTCAATCTGTATATAAAAGCTTGAAAATTCATCAATCTTATTCTTTTCTAATATAAAAAGTATACTTCCATGTATTTCTCCCAATATCCTTGTTCCTATTGAAATGACCACTTTTTCCGCATCTAAATCCCCAAATATTTCATCAAAGCTTAATATATTAATCTTAGGAACAGTCATATTTACCTTTTTATTGATTAACCCTGAAATTGCTGTTGCGGCATTTCCAGCTCCTATATTAATTACCTCTTTAATAGCATCAAGTTCAATATCATTGAACTCTTCCCTACTCATACAGCATCCCTCCTACATCACCTTAAATGCGCTTATATCTAAAATCAACACCACTTTTCCATTCATTAAAATAGTTGCCCCCATATATTCCTTTAAACCAGAAATTATTTTTCCAAGAGGCTTAATAGCTATTTCTCTTTGCTCCAAAATAGCATCAACTAAAAAAGCTAAAATCTTTTCTTCAACTTTCACAATTATAACAAAATTCTCATCGTGAGCCTTAACAGCCCCATACATATTTACTATGGGGATATAGTTTCCCATATAATTGATTATTCTTTTATCTTCTATTTCTTCTATAACAACTTCTTCAGTACTTATAATTCTATATATGTAGGATAAGGGAATTGCAAAAATATTTTCACCTATTTTTACTATTGTTGCTGCTAATATTCTTAAAGTTAATGGAATTTTTATAATAAATGTAGAACCTAATCCATTTTCACTATAAAAATCTATACTTCCCCCTAGATCATCAATCTTAGATTTAACAATACTCATACCAACTCCACGACCAGATATATTAGTAACTGTATCCTTTGTGGAAAAGCCTTGAGTAAAAATCAATTTTTTAATCTCATCCTTGTCCAATTTCTTTTCTTCCAAATTTAAAGATTTTCTTTTTAATCTTAGTGCTTCTGTATCTATACCACAACCATCATCAGATATTTTTATTATTGCATTTTTTCCTTCTTGATAAGCTGTAAGCCTTATATTTCCTATTGGTTCTTTACCCTTCTTAATTCTATCATCATTAGACTCTATGCCATGATCAATAGCATTCCTTAAAAGCTGAATCAACGGTTCTCCTATTTCTTCTATAACAGTTCTATCCATCTTTGTTTCTTTTCCCTCTATGACAAAATTTATCTCTTTATTTAATTCTACAGATAAATCTCTCATCATCCTAGGAAATCTGTTAAATACAACTTCTAACGGCATCATGCTTATATCCTCAACTAGATTTTGAAGCTTTGCTGTAGTACGCATCATATCTTCAAGAGTTTCATTTAACTCAGTTAGTCTATTTTCTTTAGTAATCTGTTCTAGATTTAATCTCTGTGCAATTACCTCAGAGACTAGATTCATTACTTCATCTAGTTTGTCTACCTCTACTTTTATATTTTTATTCCTATTATTTAATATACCTTTATTAAGTTCCGAGTTATTTATCCTTTTTTCATTTTTTAAAGTCTTAGAATTAGTTGAGTTAGGTGTTATTATTTCTTTAGGCTTTATACTTTTTTCTATATGTAAATTTATTCTTTCTATCTCAGCACTAACAGAGCTTATATCATACTCACCGTTTTCTGTATTGTCTATAGTATTCACTATCAATGTAAGTATATCTATACAATTAAATAAAGTATTAGTTATATCAGAATTTAGCTCTATAAGTCCACTCTTTATGATTGTCAATAGATCCTCCATCTTATGAGTAAGTTCTGACATAGCTTTAAACTCCATAGCTGCGGACATACCTTTTAATGTATGTGTTCCTCTAAAAATTATATTTATTTCGTTTAAATCATGAGGATTTTTTTCAAGAGCTAACAAACTATTGCTTATCATCTGGAGATTATCCTTGGACTCTTCTACAAATATCGAAAGATATTTTAATTTATTCAAATTTCCACCTCTGAATTTAAATATTACTATTATTCATTTTAATTAATTCTATATCATGATTAGAATTCCTTCTGACAAATGTATTGAATTCTTTTATTTCCAATGCAATATTTCTACACCATCATATTTTTTCTTATAATTGATTAAGTATGGCTTCCCAACAAGCTTTAAAAGTGGTAAATCAGATAAGGAATCAGAAAACATATATGAGTCTTTAAAATCCACCTCTATATTATCTTTTTTTAAAGATTCCATAAGGCGTTTTATCTTCTCCTCTCCTTTGCAATTTACGCCCTCCATAAATCTAGTGTAAAGTGATTCTTCTCTTTTAAATTTTGTACCTATTATCTTATCAATTTCTTTCATCTCATAAAGTTCATTAAGATAAAATTCAGGAGATGCTGATATTAAATAAATTTTATATCCTTCATTTTTTAATTTTTTAATCATCTCTATCCCATCTTTATAGAGAATTTTTTTAAATCTATTTTCATAAAAGTCTTTAATTAATTCATCCATCTTTTCTTCACTCATTCCATGAATAAATTTTAAAAAAAATTCCTTGGTTCTTTTTTCGTCAAAGATTCTCATAACAAATAAAAGTCCTGACAACACAGCTCTTGGTGCATAAATTATATTTTTAGGATATCTTTTTAAAGAATAATAATAAAATTGTCTTAAAGTCTCCTTGCTGGTTAAAGTATAATCCACATCAAATATAGCTAATTTTTCTATGGTAATCCCTCCAATACCTTCATCTATAAGAAAAAGAGCCGCCTTACGGCAACTCTTTAAATTTTACTCTTCTTCTTCCATAAGACTTTCATAGTAAGCAGTTACTTCTTCAAACTCCTCGTCATCAGGAATAACTAATTCGCCTTCTTCACCTATTGATTTAAATAAGTAGCATGATCCATCTTCAGGATTTTGTACTAGAACGTATTGACCATCATTGTATTCAAATGCGTCTGTCACAGGACACGATATGATATTTCCTTCTTCATCTTCTAAGTCAACAACAAATGCTTCTTCATCATGACCTTCACAACCGCATCCGCAGTCATGATTATGCTCATGGCTATGTCCCTCACAGCAGCAGTCATGTTCCTTCTCATGGTTATCAGTGCAATCACAAGAATTGCATCCACAATTTTTAATTTCTTCGTTATTCATATAGTCATAGTTGCGAAGTCCTCGCAACGTCCTCCTTTCCATTTATGGATTATGTATTCATTTTACCCTTAAATTCAAGTTATTAAAAGACTTTTTTTTATTTAATATATACTTTTTATAAAAAGATGACTTTTGCATCACTGCAAAAGTCATCCTTTATATAATCGCTAGGTTTTAAAACTATTATTGATTTGCTAATTTCTTATAGTTTTCTAATCTTTCCATAGCATCTTTATGAGTCTTTTCAAATAAAGCTTCTGCTGCTTCTGGGAATGCTTTAGCAAGTGAAGCATATCTAACTTCGCCCATTAAGAATTCCTTAAAGTCTGCAGTTGGCTCTTTAGAATCTAATGTAAATGGATTCTTTCCAGCTTCTTTTAATTCTGGATTGAATCTATACATTTGCCAGTATCCACATGCAGTCGCTCTCTTAGCTTCTTCTTGGCTGCTTGACATACCAATCTTAATTCCGTGGTTTATACATGGAGCATAACCAATTATTAATGATGGTCCATGATAAGCTTCTGCTTCAGATATTGCCTTAAGAACTTGGTTTCTGTCAGCTCCCATGTTGACTTGTGCTACATATACATAACCATAGCTCATAGCCATCATTCCAAGGTCTTTCTTCTTAGTCTTCTTACCTGATGCAGCAAACTTAGCTATTGCAGCAGTTGGAGTAGACTTAGAAGATTGTCCACCTGTGTTAGAGTAAACTTCTGTATCAAATACAAATATATTTACATCCTCTCCAGAAGCTAAAACGTGGTCAACTCCACCGTATCCGATATCGTAAGCCCAACCGTCTCCTCCGAAGATCCATTGAGATCTCTTAACGAAGTAGTCTTTTTCAGCTAAAATATCCTTAGCAGCTTCTGTTCCTGATTTTTCTAGAGCTGCAACTAATTTGTCCGCTCTTTCTCTAGTTCCAGCACCTTCATTCATGTTGTCTAACCAATCTTGTAATTCAGCCTTAGCTGGATCTCCAGCTTCTATAGCAGCCTTAGCCTTTTCAGCTATAGCTTCTCTTATAGCATTAACTCCTAAGAACATACCTAATCCGAATTCAGCATTATCTTCAAATAATGAGTTAGCCCAAGCTGGACCATGTCCATTGTGGTTCTTAGTATATGGAGTTGAAGGAGCAGATCCTCCCCAAATTGATGAACATCCTGTTGCATTGGCAATCATCATTCTGTCACCAAATAATTGAGTTATAAGCTTAGCGTATGGAGTTTCTCCACAACCAGCACAAGCTCCTGAGAACTCAAGTAATGGTTGTTCAAATTGGCTACCCTTAACTGTTGTGTTCTTCATTGGGTTAGCTTTTGGTGATACTTCATCTATTAAGTAATCCCAAGCTTCTATTTGACCATGTTGGCTCTCTTGTGGCTTCATTTCTAATGCATTTACTGGACAGATTTGAGCACAGTTTGAGCATCCTGTACAATCAAGTGGTGCTATAGCCATAGCATATGATAATGTTTCTTCAGCCTTTATTCCCTTAGCAGCTACAACCTTAACAACTTCTGGAGCTGCTGCCTTTTCTGCATCATTTACAAGAATTGGTCTTATAGCAGCATGTGGACATACTAAAGAACATTGGTTACATTGGATACACTTGTCCATATTCCATTCTGGAACATTTACAGCGATTCCTCTCTTTTCGAATGCTGCAGTACCAGCTTCGAAAGTACCATCTTCCATTCCTACGAATGTTGAAACAGGAAGAGAATCTCCTTCTTGTCTATTCATTGGAATAACTATATTCTTAACGAATTCAGAAGCATTCTTTATTGGAGCTGCTTCTTCATCCTTAGCATCCTTCCATGATTCAGGAATTTCAATTGCAACTATTGATTCGATTCCTCTATCTATAGCAGCATTGTTCATATTAACAACTTTTTCACCCTTCTTACCATAAGAAGTTACAACTGCAGCTTTTAAATACTTAACAGCATCTTCAACTGGAATAATGTTAGCTAACTTAAAGAAAGCAGATTGCATTATCATGTTGATTCTTCCGCCAAGACCTATTTCTTGAGCAATTCCAACAGCATTTATAGTGTAGAACTTAATGTTGTTCTTAGCCATAAATCTCTTGTAGTAAGCTGGTAATTTTTCTTCTAATTCTTCTGGAGTCCAGATAGTATTTAACAAGAAAGTACATCCTGGCTTTAATCCATCAAGAACATTATATTTGTGTACATATGATTGGTTAGAACAAGAAATAAAGTCTGCCTTATTGATTAGATATGGTGACTTAATTGCTTTCTTACCAAATCTTAAGTGAGATACTGTTATTCCACCTGACTTCTTAGAGTCATAGAAGAAGTATCCTTGAGCATACATGTCTGTATGGTCTCCAATGATCTTTATAGCACTCTTGTTTGCTCCAACAGTACCATCTGATCCTAATCCCCAGAACTTACAAGCTGTAGTTCCAGCTGGAGTTGCATCTATATCTTCAGTTACTTCTAATGAAGTATTTGTAACGTCATCAACTATACCTATAGTGAATCCATTCTTTGGTTCTTCTTTTGCTAAGTTTGTATAAACTGCAGCAATATGTCCTGGGTTTGGATCCTTTGATCCTAATCCAAATCTTCCACCAACTATAAGTGGTGCATTTTCTTTTCCATAGTATGCATTTCTAACATCTAGGTATAATGGTTCTCCATCACAGCCTGGCTCCTTAGTCTTGTCAAGAACAGCAATCTTCTTAACAGTTGAAGGAATAGCTGCTACTAATTTTTCTATTGAGAATGGTCTATATAATCTTACTTTAACAAGACCAACTTTTTCTCCATGTGCATTTAAGTAATCTACAGTTTCTTCAACTACGTCTGTAACTGAACCCATAGCTATTATTACTCTATCTGCATCTGCTGCTCCATAATAGTTAAAGCAGTGATATTCTCTTCCTGTTATCTTAGAAATCTCAGCCATGTATCCTTCAACAATTTCAGGTAATTCGTTGTAGAATCTATTAACTGATTCTCTTTCTTGGAAATATATATCTGCATTTTGTGCAGTTCCTCTTGTTACAGGATGATTTGGGTTTAATGCTCTAGCTCTGAAAGCTTTAACTGCATCCCAGTCTACTAATTTAGCTAGTTCATCATACTCAAGTAATTCTATCTTTTGAACTTCATGAGAAGTTCTAAATCCATCAAAGAAGCTTAAGAATGGAATTCTTGACTTAATAGCACTTAAGTGTGCTACAGCTGATAAATCCATAACCTCTTGTACTGATCCTTCTGCAAGCATTGCAAAACCAGTTTGTCTTGTTGCCATAACGTCTTGGTGGTCACCAAAGATGTTTAATGATGAAGTTGCTAGTGCTCTAGCAGATACATGAAATACTCCTGGTAACATTTCTCCAGATATCTTGTACATATTTGGAACCATTAACAATAATCCTTGAGATGCTGTATAAGTTGTAGTTAATGCTCCTGCTTGTAGTGAACCGTGAACCGCACCTGCTGCTCCTGCTTCTGATTGCATTTCCATAACTTTTACAGTTTGTCCAAAAATATTCTTTCTTCCTTGTGCTGCCCACTCGTCTACATGCTCAGCCATTGGTGATGATGGTGTGATTGGATATATTGCAGCTACTTCAGTAAATGCATAAGATACGTGAGCTGCTGCGGTATTTCCATCCATAGTTTTCATTTTTCTCATTGCTCATCTGACCTCTCTTCCATTAAGCTTTATAATTAACTTTAATACTTTAAATAATCTAACTCTATAATTAAATTATAGAGTTAAATTAAGTGAAAGTAATAAAAATAACCACTATATTATAATAAATACTACATTTAATCGTATACCATAACGGTATTTTCTCGCATATCATTATTATAGTACAACGATTTGAAGGTTTCAAATGCCATAATTGGTATAAATATATAGAATATTCGCGTTTGCTTTCCAATATCTCTAATTTTCATCTTATAACACACTGTTATCTTTCATATATTCTACAAAATAATCTTTTCTCCTTCTTTTCCCAACAGACAATTTAACCCTTGTTTCTGTAAATAATCACAAAAAATTTTTTTTTCTTTTTCATCTCCATGAACTAAATAAATTGTTTCTGGCTTTTCCCTGAATGAATCTATCCACTTTATAAGTCCGTTTTGATCTGCATGACCTGAAAGTCCCGGAATTTTATATACATGGCATTTAACATTTCTTATCTTTCCAGCAATCCTTATTTCCTTGTCTCCATGTAATATTTTACTTCCTAGGGTTCCCTTAGCTTGATATCCAACAAAGACGATAGCACTATTTTCATCATCTATATTATTAAGCAAGTGATATTTAACCCTACCACCTTCACACATACCACTGGAGGATATTATAATAGAGCTCTTTTCATCTTTTATCTTTTTTGATTCCTCTACTGAATCAGTAAAAATTAAATTCTTAAAATCTAAAGGATTATCTCCTTGTAATAAAAGCTTTTTAGCATCCTTATCATAATACTCTTTAAACTCATTAAAAACTTTTGTTGCTTCTTTAGCAAGAGGACTATCAATATAGACTTTTGCTTTTAACTCTCCATTTTCAACATATCTATTTAAAATATATATTATCTCTTGAGTCCTTCCAACAGAAAATGAAGGTATAACTACATTACCACCGTTTTTTATAGTTTTCTTTATTATATCTATTAATGACTTATATGAATTTCCTTCTTGATGGTTTTCATTTCCATAAGTACTTTCCATTATAACATACTTGGCAAATTTTATCTTTGCGGGGTCATTAATTATAGGAACATCTATATTCCCTATATCTCCACTAAAGACAAGTTTTGGTTCCGTTTCATCTCCTTCATATATCTCTGTTATTGCAGAACCTAAAAGATGACCCGCATCTCTAAAGACTATATGTATGTCATTACTTAAGCTTATCTCTTCATCATATTGATATCCTTCAATATTCTTTAATGCTTTTTCTGTATCTTCAATAGTATATAATGGACTTAACATCTCCATGCCTTTTTCTTTTCTGTATTTATTTTGATTTTCTATGTTATGTTCTTCAATTAGCGCACAATCTTTTAACATTATTTTGCACAAAGCTCTTGTTCCCTCTGTACACAATACTTTCCCCTTAAATCCCATTTTATACAAAAGTGGAATTCTTCCACAATGATCTATATGTGCATGACTCAATATAACATAGTCTATGTTCTTTGCCTCAAAAGGAAAAGTGCCATTAGCATTTTTACCCCCATCGTCACCTTGATACATCCCACAGTCTAATAAAAAATTTATCTCTTTTCCACTAATAATATGACAAGACCCTGTAACACCTTCTGTAGCACCATAAAATTTTAATTCCATAAAAAATCACCTTATCCTAAAATAATATAATGGAGTTACTTTAAGCAAGTAACTCCATTATATTATTCCCTAAGATACAGATACTATTATAGGTAAATCTATTTTTTTGTATTATCCCTAATTACAGAAATAATAGCATCTACTCCATTCCCTATAGTACTATTATCCATATTCTTTATATATTTAACTCTATTTTTATTTAGTTCATCTAAAGCCTTTAAAAGACTTTCCTTCTTTAAATCCTCTTCTTGAATAACCATGCTATATCCACTTTTTTCAAAGGAAGCTGCATTTAAAATCTGATCTCCTCTGCTAGAATTTCTTGAAAGCGGTATTAAAAGATTAGGCTTTTTCAAAGCTAACAGTTCAAAAATAGAATTTGCCCCTGCTCTAGATACAACAATATCAGCTACAGCCATCACATCCGGAAGCTCTTCTCTTATAAATTCAAACTGTTTATATCCTTTTACATCTTTTAAAGATTCATCTAAATTCCCATTTCCACATATATGAACTACATTATACTTATTTGTAATCTCATTAAGTGACTCTCTTATTGTTCCGTTTATAGCCTTTGAGCCTAAACTTCCGCCTATAACCATCATTACAGGTTTCATATCGTCAAAGTTTAAAAATCTTCTTCCTTTTTCTCTACTTCCTTTTAATAATTCCTTTCTTATAGGTGTTCCCGTAAGAACTCCTTTACCACCTTTTACATGTTTTAATGATTCTGGAAATGTTACGCACAGCTTTGTGGTATATGGAATAGTAAGTCTGTTTGCTAGTCCTGGTGTCATATCTGATTCATGACAAACTATTGGTATTCCTCTTAGTTTAGCAGCTATAACAACTGGAACAGTAACAAATCCTCCTTTAGAAAACACGATGTTAGGTTTTTCCTTCTTAAGCACACTATAAGCATCTTTTATCCCAATTATAACCTTAAATGGATCTGTAAAGTTTTTTAAATCAAAATATCTTCTAAGCTTACCACTTGAAATCTCATAATAAGGTATTCCTTCTTTATTTATTATTTCCTTTTCTATACCATCTTTACTTCCTATGTATTTAATATCATAATCAAGTGTTCTAAGAGTTGGTACTAATGCTAAATTTGGGGTCACATGTCCAGCCGAACCCCCGCCTGTCATTATTATTTTGTATTTACTCAAAAGACATCCTCTCCTCTTATATTTTCACCAATATATATATTATCCACAAAATAGCATTAAGTTACAAGAGAAAAGGCACAAAGTTTATATCACTTTGTACCTAGATATCAGAAAACTCAACTTCAACTTTATTTTTTATATTGTCTAACTGACAGTTTTTAAATTCACCTTCATCTCTCTCTATATTTTCACGAATAAATTCTATAGTGAAAGTTGACCCTTCATTTTCCATACTATCTAAATATATATTTCCACTCATTATTTCAACTAACTTTTTTACAAGTGATAGTCCAATACCAGTTCCTGAAGACTTGTTTGACATTTTGTTGTTAACTCGAGTATACCTATCAAAAATAGTAGCTATTTTATCTTCAGGAATTCCAACCCCCTCATCACTTACGCTTATAGACAAGTGCTTATTGTCCAAATTTAAGAATACATGAATGTTTCCTCCTTCCGGAGTATACTTTATTGCATTAGATAGCAAATTCAACATAACCTTTTCATATTTATCTTTATCTAAATTCACAAAATATTTATTTAGGCTACAATAAAATTGTACTGAAAGTCCTTTCGATGTAGCATAAGATTTCACTGAATCAACTATATAATTAGTTGTATCAATTAAATCAAATACAGAATTATTTACTTCCATAAATCCAGCTTCTGCCTTTGATATATCTAAGATATTATTTATAAGCTTTAACAGTTTACTACAATTATTATTAATAGTACTTAAAGTTCTATCTATATTAGGCCCTATTTCTTTTCCATATATGTTTTTAGCAAGTTGAATAGATGAGCTCATTATAGCAAGTGGTGTCCTAAGCTCATGAGAAGTAATTGCAAAGAAATCATCTTTTATCTTAGTCATATTTTGAAGCTTTATATTGGTATTAACTTCATCTGTTATATCAATACCATAAATGCATATGTGTTTTATTCCATCTGATTCATCTAAATAAGGGGATATTTTTATCTTATAAAATTTATTTTCCCCATTTTTATCTTTTATTTTAAAATTATTTATTATTTCTTCTTTATTTTCCTTTATTACTTTATCTAAAATATTTAAAAATTCTTCTTTTATATCATTCCTAATTATATCTAAAAAATAATTGTTTAAAATTGTTGTATTTTCTTCTTTTAAGATGCATTGAGCCATCTTTTCAAAATCTTCATTTTCTAATTTTACATAAAAAGATGGATAATCTAATATAGCCATAGGTACGTCTATAGTGTATACCATTCTTTCCATTAGCACTCTAGCATTTTCTAGTTTCTTTTCATGCTGCTTAATTTCAGTTATATCTTTAACTGTTATTATCATATATCTAAACTTGTTATTAGAATTATAAACTGGATTTACATTAAACTCTAAGTACTTTCCTTTTTTATTTTGTGGATTCACGTAAGCTACTATGTCTCTTACAACTTTTTTATTTTCAAGAATATACATCTCTATAAATTGTCTTATATTGTATGATTTATTGTCATCTCTTATAACTATATATTTATCTAAGTTTTTTCTTTTATTTTCTATATCAAGATTTGTGATACCTAAAATATCATAAAAAGAACTATTACAAAAATTAGTTTTTTCTATATTAGGCATAACTAAAATTCCCTCTGAAATATTTTTCAATATATCATTCAAATTCAAAAGATGTTGTTTTTCTTTCGCTCTTAATGTATCAATAACATCACATTTGCATTGAAGCTCTGTATTTAATAATTCAAGATTCTGCCTTTCTTTCAGCTTCTTCTCCATTTTATTCTTATAATTTGTGACATCATTAAAGATAACGCTTATCCCTTCAATTTCTACGCCGTCTTCACTTAATGAAACAACATCTAAATTGTACGTTTTATTTAAGTATTTTACTACCATTCTTTTTCGAGTACTCAAATTATGATTTATTATATTGTATAATGGATTGTTTTCTTCTTTTAAGCTTTTACCATCTTCAAGATAAAATTCATTAAAATCCAAAAAATCTGAAATATACCTTTGTATCACTTCATCTTTTCTTTTATTAAAGCTAGCTAAAACATTATCACTACACTCTAAAATTTTACCATTTTTATCCAAGATGTAAATGTATTGCTGAGAACCCTCCATTATGGATCTAACCCATAACTTATTAACCATATTACCTAACCTCTAAAGAATTATTTTACTTTTAATGTATTTAATTCTATAAGTTATCTCAAATCCCTCTAAAAATTTAATATTTTTTAATATTTAATTTACTTTTTCCACAATATCTATCTTAAATCTTCTATAATTAATTGTATACTAGTGTTCCCATTAAATTCGTTTATTTCTGGATAAAAAACTATATCTAAAATTATATCATTTTTATTACCATTATAAAGTTTTCTAAGTTCTGATTCTCCATATTTTTTCATAATAGTATATTCAAAATCCGTTATATCTCCAAAATATATTCCTTCTATTGATAAACCTTCTTTTGATAAGAATTGAAGCTTCAATACATTTCTATTTTTTCCTAATATACTGGCTCTGATAACCTTCAGTCCTTTCTCCCCAAATAAAGGCTTAGGGTTTGCTTTCCCAAAAGGTTCTATCCCATGAAGCTCATCTATTATCTCATAACTTATGGACCTTATTGGAAGCTGCATGTCTAAATAAACTTTAGGTACAAGATCTTCTTTTGTAAGTGGTGAAAACCTATTTAATCTTTCCCTCAATAAATCTATACTATCTTCAGAGATTGACAATCCCGCAGCCATTGGATGACCACCAAATTTAATCAAAAGATCTTTACATTTCAATAGCTCTTCAAACATATTATATCCTTCAATAGATCTGCCTGATCCTTTAGCTCCATTTTCTGCTTTTGTTATTATTATGGAAGGAACATTATATTTTTCTCTTATCCTCCCTGCCACTATTCCAGCTAAACTCTCATGAATATCCGGAACATAAATAACAAAGACACTTTGATCTTTATAATTATTTTTTTCTATGATTTCAATGGCTTTTTCAACACCTTCTTTAGTCATATCTTTTCTCTCTGAATTTAAATCATATAATTCCTTAGCCAATCTGTTTGCAGTTTCTTCTTTTTTAGATAATAGTAGTTCAATTCCTCTTTTCGCATTATCTAATCTTCCCGATGCATTTATGCATGGGCCTATTACAAATCCTAAATGATATGCCGATAAAGTTTTATCTTCTATATTATTAATCTTAAGAAGTGCCTTAAGCCCTATATTCTCTGTCTTATTGAGCATCTTAAGTCCTTCTTTAACGAATATTCTATTTTCATCAATTAAATCAACTACATCACATACTGTTGCTATGGCCACAAATTCTATAAATTTGATAGTTTCATCTTTAGGTATTAAAAATTCTTTATAAAGTATCTCTATAAATTTATAGGCTACTGCTGCACCACATATTTTTTTAAATTTATAAGAGCAATCTTCCTGTTTAGGGTTTACCACACATTGAGCTTTAGGTACCATAAAACTCCTACATCCATTATCATCTTCTATAAAAGGAATGTCATGATGATCTGTAACTATTACCGTCATATCATTTGATACAGCATGGCTTATCTCATCTATTGCTGCTATGCCATTATCACATGTTATAAGAGTATCAATACATTCTTCCTTAGCTCTATTTATTATATCTATATTTATCCCATATCCATCTTTAATTCTATCTGGTATATCATAATCCACTATGGCCCCAACTCTTTTTAATGCACTATAAAGTAAAAATGTACTTATGACCCCATCTACATCATAGTCTCCTATTACTCTTATTTTCTTTTTTTCAAGTATCTTTTCTTTTATTATCTTAGCTGCCTTTTCCACATCCTTCATCTCTTCCGCTGGATGAAGGCGGTTTATACATGGATTTAGAAAGCTTTCTATAAGTTTATCTTCTGTAACGTCTCTATTTACAATAAGCTTTGCTAAAAAGTTGCTTATATTAAATCTTTTAGATATTTCATTATAATTTACACCTTTATTTTTAATGTACCATTTCTTCAACTTCGTCACTTCCTAGCTATTTTATTATTTGAACTATAGGTTTTTTTAAGACTTTACAAGCAGTTTCTATAACTTGCTCTGTAGTTATATCTTCCATATCTAGTTCCATATCATCTTTAAACATTATATTATTTACACAAAGCCATTTAGCTCTTTCTATAGTTCTTTCCTCCATAAATTCTTTTCTCATTTTAATTCTCTTTTTATAAATATCTATAGATTTTATATTCATAAATTCTTCCTTCCAAGAGTCAAGCAAAAAATCTATCAATTCTTTGACCTTGTATATTTCAGACTTATCGCATCCTGCATATATAGTATAAAGCCCTATATTTTTCTCGTATTTTATCCTTCCGTACACATCATAGCTAAGACCATTTTCTGTCCTTATTTTATCATATAGTTTAGAGCTTACCCCTTGACCAAAATACGCATTAAATATGTATAATGCTTTAAGTTCTTTATGTGAAAGAGAACTTATATCAAATCCGTAAAGTATCTTTGCACCAGAAAATCCTTCAACTTGCTTTTCAAAAGTTCTAGGTATAATAGCTTCATTAAGATCCTTAGCTTTAAGTTTTTCATTCACAGGTACCTGTGCCCAAACATCAGAAATAATTTTTATAACTTCCTCATAATCCATGGACGTTACTACGGAAATGACACAATTATTTGCAACATAATACTCCTTGTAAAATTTATTTAAATCATCAATTGTAAGACTTCTTATATTATTTTCGTTACCAATTATTATATCTTTTATCCTCTTAGTTCTATATCCATTAGCTAGTAATTCATCTTCTAAAAGCTGCTCGAAATCTTCTTTCCATTCCTTAGATTCCTGTATAACCACATCTCTTTCTGTAAAAAAACCTTCCTCACTCATAGTAGGATTTAATAATATATCACTATAAAGTTTAAATCCTTTTTCGAAGTCTTCTTTTAATGTAGTTCCGTAATATATGACATATGGATAATTGGTCATAGCATTATTAAATACAAACAGTTCATCCAATATATTATTTATTTCATCTTCACTTTTTGAAGTAGTCCCTTTAAAAACCATATGCTCTAGAAAGTGAGCTACTCCTGTGGATGTATCATCTTCCATGAAAGCTCCTGCATCAAAACCTATAGAAAAAGAAGTTAAATCTCCATTCCTGTGTTCATATATAAAAGTAACCCCATTAGGCAATATTATTTTTTTCATATACAATCTCCTTTGTTGTAAAATCCCGCAATTGTATTATAATATATATGGTGATAAAATTGAAATTTAAAACTAATCTTAAAATACCAAAATCTTTAATACAATTATTAACTTATAGTTTAGTTGGACTTTCTAATATGATTTTAGATCTTCTTATAGTAAATATTCTAATGAAAATCTTTAATACATATAATGGTCCACTGCTTATGGCATTTAACATTATATCATTTCTTCTATACTCCTTAAATGGATATGTACTAAATAAAAAGTTCACATTTAAAAGTGAAGAGAAGTCATATTTAAAATATATGATAGTATTAGGAGGTTCGGTAATAATTGAAAGTCCTCTCTTTTCTCTTCTAACTACCTTTAATATCTTTTCTTTAGACAAAGTATTATGGGCGAATATATGCAAGATCATATCTTTTACTCTAGGTGGTGTTATGTGCTTTTTAATAAACAAATTTTTAATATTTAAAGACAAAAAATCAGATTAAACTTTATGTCTAATCTGATTTTTTATTTTATCTATGATATATCATTGAAGATTTTAATTCTTTTCCTTGTTTTTCGTATCCAAGGTAATTCATTATGGCAACTGCAAAGTCAAAAGCAGTTCCTGCACCTCTACTTGTTATTATGTTATCATCTTTTACAACAATTTCTTCTATATAACAAACTTCTTTAAGTTCTTTTTCAAATTCTGGATAACTGGTTACTTTTCTTCCCTTGACTATACCTGCTGAAGATAACACTATAGGTGCTGCACATATAGCTCCTATAAGTCTTCCATCCTCGTAGTACTGTTTCAATGTATTTAAAACACAAGTACTACTTTGAAGGTTTCTGGTGCCAGGCATACCTCCAGGAAGAATAACTCCATCATATTTTGACTTAACATCACTTGCCTTAATATCTGCAATAACTTTAATATTATGAGCCCCATTGACTTCAAGATCTTCTGAAATAGACACCGTATCACAACCTATTCCAGCTCTCCTAAGAACATCTACTACTGTAAGAGCTTCTATTTCTTCAAAGCCATCAGCTAAAAATAGAATTACCTTTTTCATAAATCATCCTCCTAAACTATTTTTTACGCTATGTCTACTTTTATAATTTTGTCATCCATAACTATAGTCATTATACTAGTTCCTCTTCCAGCTCTATTTTGAAGTTTTATAAAGTTTATATCTATATTTCTTTCTTCTTTATATTGAGTTTTTATTGTTACATAGGATTTATCTCTCGTAACTGATATCTCATCATCATCACTATAAGAATTTAAAATTACTGAACCAAACATAACTTTGTCTTCTTCCTTAAGACTTATAGCAGTAACTCCTGTAGCTATTCTCCCCATAGAATTTACAGAATCAATCGGAAATCGTATTGCCATACCAAGCTCTGTAATTACTAAGGCTTCGCCTCCTGGCGCTTTTATATACTCAACGGCAACAAGTTCATCTCTTTCCTCTTTAAACTTATAACAAGGTATTCCTTGGAAGTCACCAACAAACTCCTTCATAAATGTCTTTTTTATCATACCGCTCTTGGTGAAAAATACAAAAGTATCCTCATCATTATATTGAGTAAATTCTACAACTTTTATTATCTTTTCTTCATCATTCAAAGAGTCTACAAAATCCCATAGCTTTAGATTATTATCCTTAATGCCTTGAACCATAAACCCTTTAATTTTATATACATTTCCTCTATTGGTGAATATCAGTATATCACTAAATGAATTTGCCTTTACCTTTTGGTAAGAGTCTCTTTTATATCCAGAATAAACTCTAATCATACCTTTTTCATTTATGCCTAAAGTAAAATTATAAAACTCTATATTTTCTACCATCTCAACGCTTATTATAAAATCCTTTGAGGATAAGTTTACTATACTACTTCCCAATATATTTCTATCAACAATTTGCATTTCAGGCTCTTCTATGGTGAAGTCTAAGCCTAAACTGCTCTTCACCCTTAGATTTTTTCTTTCCTCTCCATTATCTCTAAGTTCTACAAAAACAAGAGAGTCATTATCCTTAAGTTTTAAAGCTGAAAGCCTGCTATAGTTTGTTGAGAATTTCTCTAGAGATGTTTTCTTAATCATTCCTTTGGATGTTATAAGAACGAAGCACTTATCTGGATTAAATACATCTATAGAAAATGCATTAACTATCTTCTCTTCATTTAAATCTAAACCTCTAATTAAGCTATCAATTCTTTCGCCTTTATCTTTCCACTTGCATTCTGGCAAAGAATTACCTCGAGCTTGATACATATTACCTTTATCTGTAAATAAAATCAGAACATCCTTAGTGTTTGAAGGTATTAAATATTTTCCAAAGTCGCCTTCTCTATATTCTATATCACTTAAATCACTGTTTAATCTATTATAAGATTTTAAAGGTATTCTCTTTATAAAACCATCATTAGATAAAGTTATCATCACATCTTCTGATACCATTATATCTTCTAAATCTATCTTAGCTTCCTTATCATCTTCTATAATTTCAGTTCTTCTGTCATCATTATATTCTTTTTTTACTCTAAGAAGATCTTCTTTTATAACTTTCATAAGCTGGCTTTCGCTGCTTAATATACCTTTAAGCTTCTTTATAAGCTTCTCCAACTCTCTATGTTCCTTTTGGAACTCCTTTATCTCAAGTCCAGTTAGTCTATAAAGCATAAGTTCTAATATAGCTTCTGCCTGTACAGCAGTAAATCCAAATTTATTAACAAGATTCTCTCCTGCTTCTTTCTTAGACTTAGAGCTTCTAATAGTAGCTATTATCTGATCCATTATATCTATGGCTTTTATAAATCCCTCTACTATGTGAAATCTCTTTTCTGCTATTTCAAGTTCTTTCCTTGTTCTTCTTGTAACTATCTCTTTTCTGTGATTTACATAATGTTTTAAAATAGATTTTAATCCCAAGGTTTCAGGTTTTCCATCTGCTATAGCAACCATATTAAAAGTTAAGTTACACTGAAGATCTGTCCTTTTGAATAAGTATTTTAAAACTTTATCTACCACATCATAGTCAGCAGATTTTTTAAACTCAATTACAGCTCTTATTCCTGTTCTGTCAGATTCATCCCTTATATCACTTATAGAATCTAAAGCCTTTGAGTGTCTCTTGTCTCCTGTCATCTCAGAGATATTTTGAAGAAGCTTAGCTTTATTTCTCCTATAAGGGAATTCAGTTATAACTATGCCAAGTCTTCCATTTTCTAATTTTTCTATAGAGGTCTTTGCTCTTAAAGTTACTTTTCCTTCTCCTTTTTCATATGCAGCTATAAGCGAGTCTTTTCCTATAAGAATGCCTCCTGTTGGAAGATCAGGTCCTTTTATATAATGCATAAGTTCCCTTGTACCTATATCATTATTATCTATATAAGCTAAAGTACCATCTATTACTTCTCCTAAATTATGAGGAGGTATGTTAGTTGCAAGTCCGACAGCTATTCCAAAAGTTCCATTAACCAAAAGATTAGGATAACTTGCTGGAAGAACTTTAGGTTCCATTTCAGTTTCAGAATAGTTAGGAATCATGTCTACAACATCTTTCTCTATATCTTTTATCATTTCTAATGCCATAGATGTAAGCCTTGCTTCTGTATAACGCATAGCTGCAGCTCCATCACCATCTATACTTCCCCAGTTACCATGACCATCTATAAGAGGTTTCCTAGTAGAAAAGTCCTGAGCAAGAATTACCATGGCATCATAAACAGATGTATCTCCATGAGGGTGAAACTTACCTAATATATCTCCAACTATTCTAGCAGACTTGTAATAAGGTCTGTCTGGAAAAGCCTTTAATAAATAAGCTCCATATAGTATTCTTCTGTGAACAGGCTTTAGTCCATCTCTTACATCAGGCAAAGCTCTATCTTTTGCAACTTCTACCGCATAAGGAAGATAATTTTCCGGCATAGCTTCTTCAATAGCTACATCTATTATATTATTATCCTTTGGGATATCAATTTTCTTCGCCATATAATTTTTTCGCTCCTTCTATAATGTTAAAACTCTGCATATTTGTACATATAATTTTTTCTAGGTTCTACTACATCGCCCATAAGAAGTGACACCATCTTTTCTGCCTTTGATGCATCGTGTATACTCACCCTATGAAGAGTTCTTGTTTCAGGATTTAAGGTTGTATCCCAAAGCTGATCTGGATTCATCTCTCCAAGACCTTTATATCTTTGAATTACTATATTTTTACCCATCTTCTTTTTTACGCCCTCAAGCTCATCATCACTATAAGCATATTCAAATACTTCTTTTCCTTTTACCTTCTTTGAAATCTTATATAAAGGAGGTTGAGCTATATAAAGGTGCCCGTTCTGAATGAGAGGTCTCATATATCTGTACAAATATGTCATCCATAATGTCCTTATATGGTATCCATCTACGTCAGCATCACTCATTATTATTATTTTATCGTATTTTAAATCTTCTTCCTTATAGTTATCTAAAGTTCCTGTTCCTATTGCTGTATTAAATATCTTAAGTTCTTCAGAAGCTAATACATTTTCAAGTTTCTGCTTTTCAGTATTCATGATCTTACCTTTTGACGGCATTATAGTCTGGAATCTTCTATCTCTTGCCTGCTTTGCAGAACCTCCTGCTGAATCTCCCTCAACTACTATAAATTCATTTACAGTCTTATCCTTCATGGTACACACTGCAACCTTTCCTGCTAGTGGCGCAGTTCCTTTACCTATCTTCTTCTTTTCTGCCTCATTTATCTTTTTTATTTTATCTCTTCGTGCAGCAGCATCTATAGCATTATTGATTATTGATGATGCTATATCCTTATTATCTTCTATCCACTGGCTCAGCTTGACATAAGTAAGTTCATTCATCATAGTATAAGCTTCATTATTGCCAAGCTTAGTTTTTGTTTGTCCTTCAAACATAGGATTTGAAAGCTTTATTCTAACGATAGCAGTTAATCCTTCTCTTAAATCATCACCTTCAAACTCCTTGTCCTTTTCCTTTATTAAATTAAGCTTTTTTGCCCATTCTTTAAATGCTCTAGTCATACCAGTTTTAAATCCTGTCTCATGGGTTCCTGCTTCTGTTGTAGGTATATTATTCACATAGCTTGCTATGTACTCCGTAGTAGAGTCCGTAAATTGCATACATATTTCTCCATACATATCTATACCATTGACAGATTTCTCACCATCAAATAATATCGGGGATTGATGAAGAATTGTTTTACTTTCATTTAGATAATCTATAAAATCTAGAAGCCCTCTTTCAGAAAAATACTCTTTTTGAAAAAGTTCTTCTTTTCTCTTATCTATAAGTCCAAGAGTTATTCCTTTATTTTGGAAAGCAAGTTCTTGAAGTCTTTCATCAATAATCTCCACTTTAAAATCAGTGGTAGAAAATATTGATTTATCTGGCATAAATGTTATTTCTGTACCTGTAAGCTTAGTCTTTCCTACCTTTTCAAGTGCGGTAACAGGAGTTCCTGGCATATTCCTTTTAAGTTCTTTGTCATAAGCATATTCAAATCTCTGCTTATAAATATTTCCATCTTGATAAATGCTAACCTCCATCCATGAAGAAAGTGCATTTACTACTGCAGCTCCAACTCCATGAAGTCCTCCTGAAGTCTTATAGTTTTTATTATTAAACTTACCTCCAGTATGAAGTTCAGTAAATACCATCTCAACTCCAGACTTCTTCTTTATAGGATGTATTCCTGTGGGAATTCCTCTTCCATTATCTATTACAGTTACACTTTTATCTTTGTTCAAGATTATAGTGACTTTGTTTCCAAAACCATTTGTTATTTCATCTATAGCATTATCTAATATCTCCCATACACAATGATGTAATCCCTTTGATCCTGTAGAACCTATATACATACCTGGTCTTATCCTAACAGGCTCAAGCTTTTCTAAGGATGTAAGGTCAGTTACATCATAGGATTTTTTAATTTCTTCTCCCATGTTATTCCTCCTAAGCTCTATATTAAATATTAATTCCTATATTATCTTTGTACCATTTTTCTAAAGCGGCTACTCCTTCATCTACATTTTCAATGTAGAATTTAAATTCAAATTCATAACCCTTCATAGAATTTAAATACATTGGATCGTAATAATCAGTCATAAGCTCTAAAGCAACTTCGTAAAATCCATCATTATTTATCAATTCTTTATAGTGAGCAGCTTTTTTCTTTCCCAAGTATTTTTCCATGTTATCTAGAGCAGATAAGATCTCTTCTTTAGAACTCCCGTGCTGTGTATACTCCTCTATAAGAAGTTCTGCTCTTTCTTCTAAACTTGACTCCACATATATATGATATCCATTTTTCATTGCATCAAATATATCATTGTTAAGTATTATATTACCTATTCTTTTGCTTTCTCCTTCTATAAAAACATAGTTGGTTTTTCTTTTCCTAAGTTCTTCTATAACAAGAGATTCAAACATCTTTTGTTTTCTACATTCTCCAAGACCTACACTTCCAAGCAATGATCCTCTATGGTTTGCACATTCTTCTAAATCAAGCATATCATATCCTTTGGAATGCAGCTTTTTTAAAATTTCAGTCTTTCCTGTTCCTGTTTTTCCATGGACAACAATATATTTTATTTTTGAATTTATAGTATTCATTTCATCATTTATAAATTCTCTATACCCCTTATATCCACCTTTTATTTTATATGCACTAATTCCTAAAGAATTAACTAAGGCAGTTATGCTACTACTACGCATACCTCCTCTAGCACAAAAAAATACTAAGTTTCTATTTTTTTTATGTAACTCCATTATATCATCAAAAATTTGAGGCAGCTTCTTAGATACAGCTTCAATCCCCATCTTTTTAGCCTTTTCAACACTTTCATTTATATATACCGTTCCTATCTCTTTTCTTTCTTCATTAGTGAAAAGAGGTATATTTATCGCCCCCGGAATAGTATACTCTTCATGTTCTTTTGGACTTCTCACATCAATCAATGCATAGTCTTTAAGATTCTCTATAAGATTTTTATACTCTACTGTTTTAAACATTTCTAGCACATGCCTTTCCAATTAAAGTTCCTAAGAAAGCACTTCAACTAAATAGTATAAAGCTTCCTTTTTTAGATGTCAAACTTATGTTCTATAAGCTTCAAATTTCATTTCATATTCACCTTAGATATTATAAACTAAAAATAACAATTTATAAAATCTATTATATAAAAAAACCAGTGATATCTCACTGGTTATACATCGTATATTCCTATCTGTCTTACGTGTTTTGTATGGTTCCATTCTTTGTTATTTTTATCTAACATACCTTGAATAGTTATTGGAATCCAAGTCAAAGTATATAGCCCAAATAACAAGTACCAAAAGAATCTCTTACTTGCAAGTTTTCCTAAGAACATATATGTTACTCCAAAGAAAACTACAAAGTATATTACCTGGCTTATTGCAACCATATAAAAATCAGGATTTTCTCCTATAAATCTTGCCATTACTAAAACATTTGTTGAATATAAAGCTAAAATAGCAAATAACTTTTTGCTAAGTTTAGAGTCTATTAGCATAACAAGTGGAGTAAGCATAAACTGACAAATAGAAAATACCTTCCATATAAATCCTGGCACTAGTGCATTGATTGTAAATATATTAAGTGGACTCATCGCTTGAACAAAAGTTAATAAAGCAGATAGTCCTATTAATAACACTGCAAAAGGCTGTATAACATATAGTGCACAATCTATCACTATCATACTTCTCTCTTTAATTCCCTTTTTCATAAGCTTTGTAAAAAATCTTGAAGCAACATCAGCAAATCCTTGCATCCATCTCTTTCTTTGACGCCAAGATTGTTTTAATGTTAGAGGCTTCTCATCATAAACTACAGCTTCATGAGCCCAGCCTACCTTATATCCGTTTAACACAAGTTTACAAGTAAACTCAAGGTCTTCTGTAAGACAAGTAGCACCCCATCCTAGTTCTTTTAATATATCTGTATCAACTATAAATCCAGTTCCACCAAGCTGATTAGAAAGACCAATATTATGTCTTGCTAATTGAAATAATCTATTTGCAGCCCAGAAAGATACTGAGTATGATTCACTAATCCATGAGTCATGAGGATTCTTGCTGTCTATATATCCTTGAACAACTTTATATCCTTCGCACATATAACAATTCATTTCTGATAAAAAGTTTTGTGATACAAGATTGTCAGCATCAAAAATACCTACTGCATCATACTTTTTATCCATTTTAAATATCTTGTCAAACATCCACTCTAAAGCGAATCCTTTTCCTCGTTTATCCTTGTTAGTTCTTTCAAAAACTTTAGCGCCATGCTCTCTCGCTATAGCAGCTGTATTATCGTCACAGTTATCTGCTATAACAAATACATCATATAATTCTTTAGGATAGTCTAAATGCATTAAACTCTCCACTGCTTTTCCTATAACTACTTCTTCATTGTGAGCCGCTACTATTAAAGCAAATGATTTCTGATTCTCATGTATGTTAACTTTTTTTCTCTTTTTAAGACCAAATAATGATAAAACTACATAATATCCAGACAACACGAATACAAAGATTTGAAAAACCGCTGTAAGTGTGTACATATAATTTCCCATCTTTTCCTCCTAAATTTTATAATAATCAATTTTTATCTCTCCCTTAATTCTAACCTAGTATATCATAAATTTGTTTAAGGCCAGTCTTTTAAGAAATATTCTGATTATTCTAACCATTTCAGAGTTCTCTAACTTATTATCGTCTATTTTTAATTGTATCCTTAGTGAAAGATATATATTCCTATTAATAAAAAATTTAATCAGCGAAAAATTTAATAATATCTTTATTTTTTTTGATTGTTTTTTTAGCAACAAAAACCATTAGTTTTAAATTTTACTAATGGTTTTCTATCATTAATTTATTCTATTATTTTTAATTTTCCATTGGAATCTACCCATATTACCTCTGAATCCCAAACTTCTTTTGGAAGAACTTTTAATATTATATTCTTTTCTTGAAGATATTCCTGAATCCTTGTTATAGTCATTACATCATCATATTCATTCTTTATTATATAGACAATTAAATCAGAAATATTTTTGATACTAGAGTTATTTTTAACTAATATTGAGCATTTGTATCTTCTATCTTTAAAATATTTCTCTATAATTCTGTAATCAGGGATATATTCTTTTACAATGGCTTCTAATAAATAAGAATTCCATCCATATCCTATGGCTGGATAAGAATCAAAATTTTCTATTCCTCTCAGAGGAAGATATTCTATATCTCTCATTACATTCTTAATATTCTGTTTTATCCTTTTTATACTTTCCTCGTCTATGTTAAAGTCCTTTTTTAGTACATAGTTATTATCATTTATCTCTATCAGATCTTTAGAGACTTTGTGAAAAGCATTATAGATAGTTCTCTCTGTAAACTCCAGATTTTTAAAATAACTGTAGAATTCATCGTAGCTTATCTTCTTTTTATTTTCTAGAAGAGCATAAAATAAATCCATCGTAGTAAACTGCTTTTTAGGTCTTTCTTCCAATATATGAGGCCGTCTAAAGTAATAATTACTACCAAAGTTGTATTCTAATATGGAATATAAATTAAATGAGTTTTTTACGTTATTTGCTTTTATAAAATCACTCATGCTTTTCTTTACTTCTTTGTAGATTATATTTGCATTGGTATACCCATTATTTTTATCAAAAGATTTTTTAACAATGTCCCTTAAATTGCTTGTCCATTCTTTTTTCATATTTAGTGCCATAGCACTTATAAAGTATCCATTATCCCAATATAATATATCTTTGTTAACAGACACAGCGTTATTAAACATGGAGTCTGTCCATCCTGGATATACCTTACGTATTTCTTTTTTGCTCACAGGTGCATTTTTTGAAGACAAAAACTTTCCAAATATCTCGTGAGAGGTCATAGTTCTATTTAAATCTTTTACTATATTGTCTTTAGTAAAAATAAATTCATCACCATAGTAATATTTAAGGATACCATGGAGAAAATATCTATTATTTATATTACTTTGGGATAGCAATTCTTCTTCAAATTTTCTATATAAATCTGCTATAAAAATAGAATTTTCTTTAAAATTCAATATATGCCTCTTTATTTTTTCTAAGGTTTTTACACTGATGTCTATATAATCAGGACTTATATATGTTCCTCTGTCGCATAAAACATTATCGCTTTCTATTCTTGCTGCAATAGCTCTATTATTCTCACAAACATCTTCACGTCCAAATTTTTCTTTAAAGATCTTTCTTACAAATTCTATGCTGTTGTCATCACTAAGCTTTATTCCTTCTTTAAAATATTCTTTTACTATTATGCTATAGCATTTCGATAGCTTAATTGAACCTTTCCATATATAATCCTTATATCTTTTATATCCATGCTTCATTATATATGATATAAAATCATCATATTCTAGAAATCCTATATCATTCTCTTCTAAACACTCTTCCATAGGATATATCCCCTCATAATAATTGAATACTTCTGGCACATCATCCAATATTATGGAATTAATTTTTCTTAAGAACTCTTCCTTATTTTCATCTATTATATACTTTTTTATATCTTCACAATAAACTATCCTATCACTATCAGCACTTTTAAGTGAATATTTGATTATCACTCTGTCTTCTATATTGTCAAATAATAAATTTAAATCTTCACCATCAAAAATTTTTTCTTTTTCTAAATTATTTATTATATACGAAGAAAACATAGCAAAATATCCTTTGAGCCTCTGATGAATCCTAAGTTCAAGCTGTCTTACACGTTCTCTGCTTATGCCTTTGCTGTCAGCTATATATTGAAGTGTCTCTTTATTTATTGCTCTTCTTTTAAAAACATTAAAATGTTCATCATCTTTTATAAGATGAAGTGTAAGCTTGTATAAACTATTTTCAGGGATTTTAAGAAGCCCCATGCCATCTATAAAACGCTTATATTTAGCTTTACCTATATTAGGTATAGTACTTATAACAGATAAATCTAATTTTTCTATCATACCTATAGTTTCTATATGATTTTTTTCTAACCAGTGAATTATTTTAGAATCTATAGAAAGGGCACCTAACGCCTTTACACACATAGATTTATAGCATGGTTGTATATCAATATTTTTTTCGTAATTCTTTTGAGGATTGTATTTCATGTTGAAATCTTTGTTCTTCCATTGATTCCATCGATTTATTATACTTTGTATCTTTGCCTCTCCAAAACCCTTCTCGTTATATAATGTGTTAAAATCAAATTTTTCTAGGTCTTTTAAATAAAGTTTATGCTGCTTTCTGCAATAATCTTTAAATAATCTAAAAGAGTTCTCATAAAATAAATCATCAATTCCATAGGAATCATAATCTTTTGAAATGATGTTTGTGGCATTTACAACTGAATTATTCATCCATATATCTCCTTTTAATAAGCTTCTCTTTTATTATTTTATACCATTATTCAGAATTTAATGTCAATGAAAATAATATTATTTTTTTGATTATTCAAAAAACACCTTGAGGATATATTTTTTATCCTCAAGGTGTTTTTACTTTAAGCATTGACTACATGCTTCATCTTTTCATAAGAAATTTGTTCTTCTTCTATATCTCTATTAGCTTTCCTTATATATATAACGCCTGTTATCGAAGCTATTATATCTGTTACAGGATATGTAGCCCAAGCACCTTCCACCTGCCATAAAGCTACAAACACTATTACTAATGGTATAAAAATTACTATTTGTCTATATATAGAAAGTAAAAAGCTCATTTTTGCTTCTCCCATAGCTTGATAATAATACATAGCTATATAATATAATCCTATTAGAGGGAATAACGATATACAAATTCTAAAAGCTCTTACTGCATCGTCTAAAAATTGTATTTCTAAAAGGAAACTTCCTATAATCTGTTTTGTAAAAATCATCATTATAGCCCACATAGCAAAAGAAGCAATTGTAGCAGATTTTATCGCACTTTTTACAGTGTCTTTAATACGTTTAAAGTTTCTAGCACCATAATTGAAAGCTACTATAGGCTGCATTGCAGACGCAATTCCTAATATAGTTATATACATAAACATAGATACCTTGGTTATAACTCCGACTATTATAATAGCTTCGTCTCCACCGCTATTAGATAAAAGATTGTTTAATAACACCGCAACTACAGCATCTGATATCTCTATTACAAAAGTTGAGAATCCTACTGCAATTATAAGCTTTGCAATGCTGAAATTTATCTTAAACGATAATTTTAAATGAAGCTGGTCTTTTATTTTCCAAAATTGAATAGTAGCAAATATAAAAGCTACTATTTGTGAAATAACTGTAGCTATAGCTGCTCCTTTAACTCCCATAAATAATTGACCCACTAACATAAAGTCTATAATTACATTTATCGTTGCACCCATAGAATTTGTGTATAAGGTTACTCTTGTATTTCCTAATGAATTCATTATAAAACACATTACAAAAGTAAGTGCTTGGAATATACCACCCAAAAGAACGATTGACACATAATCCCTAGCAAGAGGATAAATAACACTGCTTGCCCCCATTTTAATCAATATAGGTTCTAAAAACATATATATACCTAATGGTAAAATAACTAAAAATACTATTGTAAGAGCTAGTGCAGTACTTATGGTTTTCTTTAGCTCATCATAGTTTTTCTCTCCTAGATATCTAGCAACTGCCGTAGATGTACCTATTGATATTAACATCGCTATTGATGATAATAGTCTTTGAATTGGAAATGCTATAGTTAAGGCGCCAATAGCGTTAGCTCCTACATGTCGTCCCACAAAGAAGGTATCTACCATATTATAAAGTTCCGATACCAGCAGAGAAATTATAGCCGGTAATGCAAACTTCCATAATACCTTGCTTATCCTTCCTTCTGAAAATATTTTACTATCTATACCCACTTTAACACCTCATATCATATTTTTGTAATAATTTTATTTATTACTCTAATATAATTATAGCTTGTCATAAAACTTTTTTCTTTCACTAACTTGTGGATATACAAGTACTTTTTTAAGGGATTCCAATAAACAAGTTTTTATCCATAAAGCATAAAAACACCTTGAATAAGGTGTTTTTGTACTTTTTTGAATATAAATTTTCTATTTTACTGCATTAAATGTAATTAATACAGCTCCATAACCCTGAATTTTTATTCCTAAATGGTGCACAGTGTTCTTTTTTCTGTACTCCATATCTATTTTGGGATTACATGCAATTTTTATCAAATCTATCTCTTCATCACTTAGTCTTCTTGGGGAGCCTAATGATAAATATTTGTTATAACAAGAGTTTATTCTTTCATATATTTCATACTTTGTTACCTTATATTCTTTAAATAAATTAGTTATATTTAATGATATATTTCGTTGGGCTATATTTTTCTTTCCTCTTAACTTATTTATTTCTGAAAGCTTTATTAAGTTTTCCATCTCTTCATTATAAGTATATAAGAGAATTTGAATATCATCCCCTTTGGATGTAACTATATATCCTTCACCTTGAGCTACTACTTTATCACCCAATCTGCTCAAAAATTGATATGCATAATATGAAGGCTTTCTTATTCCTTCCCAATTTATTATTCCGGAATCACCAAAAAAAACCTCATTATTTTTGTCTAAGCTCAGTGCTATATCATCTATGATCTTTAAGAATGATATCTTCTTACCATCTCTTAATCCATGATGTATAGTGTATGGCAACATATATGAAGTATCATATATTTCATTCTGTTGAATTTCAAGAATTTCCTCTTCCTCTGCTGGAAGTCCCCATTCATCTATTAAAAGTTCTTTTAGTTTTTGTTTGCTATCAACCTCTATCCTTTTATCTATTGTATATCTCCACTTTCCAATCTCATAATTTCCATACTCATCAGAAAAATAAGCCAAAAACTCATCTAATATTCTTAAAGTATCTTTATCTACGTTATCTATTATTATATCTGGTCTTAAATCAAGAGACAGTATAAAATCTATTACATCTTTAGCCATCTTGACATTTTTAAATTCTCTTACAAATAAACCAGATAATCTTCCATAATCAAAAGTTATGTCTTTTTGAATGTTTTTTATTATATTCCTATTATAATAGTCCATTAAATTTTCAGCTTTAGGTAGCCATATACTGTTTTTATAAGGATGATCAAAATTTTCTAGCACATCACTAGCATTTATAGAAATCTTTATTATCTTATCATCATAATTAAATCTATCATAATCCTCTAAAAATGTAGTTAAGTAATCAAGTGCTATATCTAAATCATAACTTTCAACATCTTTTATCTCTTCCAATTTTGAATCATCAACTTTATACATCTTTCTGTACTGCATTGGAGTCATATTGTAATGCTTTTTAAAATGTTTATTATAATACCTTATATGAGAAAACCCAACCTCTAAAGATATATCTGAAATTGTCATATCTGTATCTAGTAAAAGTTTTATAGATTCCTGAACTCTAGTTAGGTTTACGAAATCCTTAAAACTTAATCCCATAGTGCTTTTTATCTCATGAGAAAGATAATGAGCACTTAAAAACTCCTTCTCAGCTATGTCCTGAAGGCTTATTTTATTATTGTAATTATTATATATATATTTAGCTATTCTATGATATCTCTCAAGTTGTTCCTCATTATCCTTAAGCTCTTCCTTCTCATAAATAAGATAATGAAAATTATTCAGCAAATGGTACAAAAGCTCTACCATGGTTTCTTCTATATACTCATCGTAATCATCGCCTTTTTGTACCACTTCACATACTATCATAGATATATATTTTCTTAGAATCTCGTATTTTTCATCACCTTGCTGTATATTTTCTTCTGTGGTGTCAGTGTAGAAAAACATATTTTTTATATCATCATAATACTTTTGAAAAAAATTAGGATCCATGTGTATCATAAGAACCATATTATCTTCATCACTATGAATTCTATGACATTCTTCCATATTTATTATCTCTATTTCATTTTCCTCTACAACATAATTATCACTTTCTATAGTAACTTCTATTGATCCTTTAAGAACCATTAAAAGCTCTATTGCATCATGCCAATGAATAGGATGCTCCTTTATATTTAGCAGTTCCACCTTTACAGGTATATTGCCATTATAACTCACGTATTCTTTACGCATTAAACCCCACCTTTTTATTATGGCGTATATATCTTAATAATCTTTTCTACAAATTCGCCATCTCTATTTTCCATATATACATTAGCAAACATATCATTTACCATTCTATTTATAGGATTGCTATTTTTAAGACATTTTATTTTATATATATATACTTCTTCGTACTTCGCACTTTTTTTATTTTTTATGAATTGCACATTTTTTTCTTTGCTGTAATATCTTTCGTAACCTTTTGATTTTCCTTCACCTTTCTCATTTACTACATATACTTCTCCGTTATCATTGTTCTCATCCTTAACATAAGTCCCATCTTCAAAAGGAACCAAGGTATTCTCTTGAACTATCATTTCTACCTCTCTAAAGTCCTTTTTCCCAACAACCCATATGCCATATGGGATTATAAAGCTTATTGTAATCATAATTAAAAAGGCTAGTACCAAATCAACAATGATAAACTTTGTAAGCTTAGTCCTAATTTTAGCCTCATTATCTGATCTTTTATGAATATTCCTTGTCTGCTTATTAAACATAATCCAAGCTACTATAAATCCTATGAAAAATCCTATATATAAAAGTTTTATCATGTATCCCGTCCTGCCTTCCTTGGTATTTTTCACCTATACTAATAACATAATAATACCATAGAGAAGATTTAAAATAAAGAACGCTAAGACTCATGATTTCTTTAACAATTTTATAATTATGAAATAATATATAATATAACATTTTATAAGGAGCCTTTTCATGTCCAGTTTTCCAAAATATAAAACCTTATATGGAGTTCCTCACTGCCATTCCTCTCTTTCTACTGGGGAAGAGATTCCGGGAAGAATATTGTCTTCTGCAAGAAATAGAGGATTGGACTTTGTTATATTATCCGATCATAATACTTTTTTAATAAAGGAAATAAAGAATAAATCCTCTAAAATAATGAGGTGGGCAGCATGTCAAAAGGCCTGCACAAGTTTTAATAAGAAATATAAAGATTTTCTTTCTCTTACAGCTTTTGAGGCTAAAAGTCATTTATATGGTCATTTTAATATAATAGGTTCTTCTAATTTTTTTAGCAGTCCTATAAAAAATATAAATGCCTTCATGTTGTGGTTATGGGCAAACCCATCAATAGTTGCAATAAATCATCCCCATTCTTCTGTTGAAAACATCCCTTCACACAAGTTTTTGAAAGAGTCTATATGTTTAATAGAAGTTGGAAATGGTTGTTTAAAAAACAATTACTGCCGTTTTGAAAGAAGATATTACTCAATGCTTGATTTAGGCTGGAAAGTTGGGGCAATAAACGGTCAAGATAATCATAAAAAAGATGTAGGTGTAAGTGATAATTTGACTGCTGTCTTGTGCAAAGAAAAATCAATTCCTGCTCTTTTAGATGCGTTAAAATATCGAAGGACCTACTCAACGGAGTCAAGAACATTAAAATTATTATTTTCTATAAATAAAACTTTTATGGGAAGTACTATAAAAATTAAAGAAGGAAAAAAATTAAATTTTAACATATGGGCTCATGATTCAGAAAATCTCATAGATAAAATAGAAGTAATCACTTCTGGTGGAAAAGTAATACGCACTCAGGATTTCCCTCCTGAGAAAAATATCTCTTATCTTCTTAGTCTCACAGCTTCTTGTGAAGAAAAATGGTACGTTATAAAAATATATCAAGCTAATGATAAAATAGCATTTTCGTCTCCTATATTTTTAAAAATAGAAAAATCAGCTAAATAAGCTGATTTTTCTATTTCTTTTCGTCGTGTTGATTTTTAACTCTATTTGGCTTAGCCTTTGGTTTTACTACTACCTTATTCTTTGCTGATTCTTTTTTCTGTTTGTAATCCCCTATGTCTCCTCTAGTTATGTCAAAGAACCACATGAAAAATACAACAAAAACAGCAGATTTAGTAAAAATAGCTATATTTCCTGTAAAGCCTATTGAAGGTATAGCTGGAAATATTAGTCCTATGATAGATATAGCTAAAACTATCCATCTAGAGATCTTTACTTTTTCTAATACAAAAATCTTTAAGATGTTATATACCATTATTATAAGTATTGAAAATAACAATAATATACCAATCTGTTTCCACATATTTCAATTCCTCCTTATAGATGCTAATATATATTGTATAGCAAAAGAGTGCTGTAGTAAATATTTCAAAGCCATTGTTTTAATATTTTAATATTCCATCACCTAAAATAAGTAAAAAATAATTCATTTAACTTAAATTTATCAAAAATATTTTTTTTTTTTGATAAGTTACTCTGTTTTCTGATATAATAAAAAATGAGTAATAACAACAATATAAATAATTTTATGGGGTGATTTTGTGTCTTTTATTTCAACTTCACAATTAGATGATTTGGATTTACAAATTCTTGACATATTAATCAAGGATTCTAGAACACCTTATTTAGAAATAGCTAGAATATGTCATGTTAGTGGTGGAACTATACATGTAAGAATGAAAAAAATGGAGGATTTAGGCATTATCAAAGGTACCAAAATACTTTTAGATATGCCTAAATTAGGTTATGATGTATGCTGTTTTGTTGGTATATATGTTGACAAATCTTCTTCATTCTCAAATGTCATAACTGAAATGGAAAAAATCAAAGAAGTTGTAGAACTTCATTATACAACAGGAGATTATTCCATTTTTGCTAAAGTTATATGCAGAAACATAACAGATCTTCAAGATTTACTTATGAATAGAATAAACAACATCGTTGGTATTCAAAGGACCAACACTTTTATATCACTATCACAACCGGTTGACAGAAACGTTCAATTGTAAGTATATTTCTATAAAAAAGAGACCACTTGAATGGTCTCTTTTTTATATTACTAATATTTCTCACCTGTTTCAAGCTGTTGGAATTTTTCTCCATCATCTGTAGATACATCGATATTTTTAAAAGCCTTTGTAACCTTTACAACGATAGTTGGATAAGTTAACGCCTGAGTTACCTGATCATTCGGACCAGGTCCACTTTCTTTTATGACTATATATGCACTTTCTCCTTTATCATAAGCTTCTAACACCTCAATACTAAATCCTCCAGTATTTTTCTGACCTGAAAAAATTATTATATAATGCTCACCATCATTGGCGTATTCTGTAAATCCCCTTTTCTCCTTCATATTGTCTATCATAGACTTTATATTCTCTGTATAAAGTTCAGGTTTTATAATGTTAAAGCTACTTTTCTTAACTTCTTTCTTTTCCTCTGTTTCTTGTTTTACCACAGGAATTTCTTCTTTGTTCACTTTAGATTCCTCCTGACTCACATTAGATTCTTTTTTAAGGTTACATCCTAAAATAGTAACCGCAAAAATACACAAAATTATTAATAAAATTTTTTTCATAGTTTCCCCCCCTACTTTATTATATAATATTTCTCCCGCAAATAAAATTATTGCTTTTAAAATATAATTTAGCTTTTTATACATAAAATTCTCTTTAATGAAAATACTAACCATAAACTTAAATATAAAGGAGATGTATTTTAATGAAAACTTTTGATATCATAGCACTTTTATTAGTTATAATAGGTGCAGTAAACTGGGGTTTAGTTGGATTTTTCCAATTCAATCTTGTAGACACTTTATTTGGAACTATGAGCGCTGTTTCAAGAGTAATTTATGCTCTAGTAGGGCTAGCTGGATTGTATTCAATATCCTTCTTTGCCAAAGATAAATACCGTGATGCAGAATAATTATCATGATGCAGAGTAATACTTAGGATAAAAGCCTGACATAAAATTTAATTTTGTCAGGCTTTCAATCTTGTATGCTATTTATTATTTTGTTCTAGATTTTTAACTATCTTGCTTTTTATTTCATCTATAAGGTCATTTTGCTCTTCTTTTGTCATTCCTTCTGTATAAATAGGTTTATCTACTGTAACTATAACATGAGCTTTTCTTAACCTATTATTTTCTTCTAAAATTTTATATGCTCCATCAATTGTAACTGGTACTATTGGAACTCCAGATTTTAACGCAAGCTTTAAGCTTCCCTTTTTAAATGATCCTACATTATTACTTTTACTTCTCGTTCCCTCCGGAAATATGCATAAAGAATGACCCTCTTTTAGATAATTTACTCCTTCAAGAATTACCTTTATGGCTTCTCTCGTATTCTCTCTATCCAAAAACAAACTTCTAGTTCTTTTAATCCAAATTCCGAATAGAGGTACTTCAGCTAATTCCTTTTTTGCGACAAATCCCAAATGGCTTTTAGCTATTGAAACTATTATAGGTATATCCATATAACTTTGATGATTTGAAACAAAAAGACATGGCCCATCAACTACGTTTTCTTCTCCATGAATTTCTACAGTAGTTCCTGTAATCTTCAAGGTATTTCTAGCCCAACGTTTTCCTATTTTAAACATAAATTTATCTACGTCTTCTTGGGTTCCCTTAGCTTTAACCCTGTTATATCCTATAGTATTTAAATAAAATAAAAGCATATAAATACCAAAAATTAGTCCTCCAATTATAGTCCTCATATAATCCCTTCCCTTGTGCTTATCTTAAATTAATTTTAATTATATCACAAATGGCAATAATTTTTATAGCTTACTTTTAAATTCTGTTCGCTTTTACAACAAACTCATTTTTGTTATAATTATTTTGAACCAACTATGAAAGGAGTAGTAAATTGCAAAATAAGATACTAAAAAAAATTATACTTGTACTTGTAGTGATACTTTCACTATCTTTTGCGGCATGCAGTAGTGAAAGCAGTTCTAAAAAGGCACCAATATCTACTGGTAACGAATTAAAGGTTCATTTCATTGATGTTGGACAAGGAGACTCTATACTTGTTCAGTTTAAAGACAAGAATTTATTAATCGATGCTGGTCCTAGAAGCAGCAGCAATGACCTTTTAAAATATCTTAAAGGTATTAATCTAACTAAATTAGACTATGTTGTTGCGACACACCCTCATGAAGATCATATTGGCGGTATGCCTGAAATTATAAAAAACTTCGAAATCGGGGAATTTTATGCACCTAAAAAGCAGGCTTCAACCAAAATATTCCAAACCATGGTTGAAGATTTAAAAAAGAAAAATCATAAGATAAATGTTGCAAAAGCAGGGGTTTCCCTAGACATGGATTCTGACATATCTGTAGAGATGATAGCCCCAAACAGTAGTGATTATGAAAATGTAAACAATTATTCCGCAGTAATTAAAGTAACTTATAAGGATACTTCCTTCTTATTTACTGGTGATGCAGAAAAATTATCTGAGAAAGAAATTCTTCAGAAAAAGTATGATATCAAAGCAGATGTCCTAAAACTTGGACATCACGGAAGCTCAACATCATCATCTAAAGAATTTCTAGACAAAGTAAACCCTAAAATAGCAGTGGCTTCCCTTGGTAAAAATAATGACTATGGTCACCCTCATAAGGAAATCATAAAAGCTATGAAGGATAGAAAGATAAGTTTCTACAGAACTGATGAACTCGGTACAATAGTACTCAAAAGCGATGGTAAAAATATAACCAAAGAATAAAAAATTAAGCTAAGGGAGAATTTAACACTTTTAAATTCTCCCTTAGCTTATGATTTTTCATCTTCTTTTTCTTCATGATCCATTGTATTCCACTTTGTAAGTATATGGAATAAATTAACTACATCCTGTTCATTATATAGAAGTATCTTTTCTATTTTTTCTTCTGGCATTCTATTTATGTAGTCTTTATCTTTAACAACTTTTGCAAAAGTTTTAGCCAAAGTAGATCCGCTTATCAGCTCACCTTCGCGCTCTATTCCAATTTTCTTTTCAAGAGCCTTAAGACCTATGTTTTCCTTTGTCTTTTTTTCAAATGCCTTCTGAAGATCCAGATCTTTAAAAGAACTTTTAAAATCAAATTTTAAATGATACTTTTCTAGCAAATAATTGATAACAAAAAAATCATTATTCCCAGAAAATGTAACGATATATTCTTTATTTAATACCTCTTTTGCATAAGTAAAATACTTAACTGCCATTATTAAAATATCCTTTATTTCCCTTTTACTTTCAAGCATATATTGAATAACCTTTAAAGAATTTTCCTCTTCATCATAATATGCACATCCAAAAACTCCTATGCATATAGGATGCTTATATACATAATGTTCTAAATCAAAATATAGCGCTTTCTTATATACATATATATCATCTTCTACTGACAGTATATCTTCTTCGCTAAACTCTCCTACTTCAATAGTGTTATCTCTAATTATCACTGTCATCACTCTTTCTCACAAAATCAATTCCGCTATATTTCAACTACAATATAACTCATTATTTACGACACAATTATAGCATAATGTGGTGTTGTTTTCCATAACAAAATTGTGAATTGTCTTTATCTATGACACACTCATCCTATACAAAAATTTTATTGTCATTATATTTCACATTATTGACAAATAACTATACAAGTGATATTATAATATTATAAATGATAATGATTTTCAGTACGAGGTGGTAATGATGTGCATTAATGATTTAAAATATGGAGATAAAGTTTTTGTAGAAGATATAGTTGGATCCTCAAAGCTAAACAAGAGATTATTAGCTTTAGGTTGTATAAAAGGAACAGAAATTACGTTTAAGGGAAAAGCCCCTTTAGGAGACCCCATACTGATTTCTATAAGAGGTTTTGATATAGCACTTAGAAAGAAGGATGCAAAAAACATCTTGGTATCTAATGTTAAGGAGGATATATATGCTTACAATTGCTTTGCTAGGTAATCCTAACGTTGGAAAAACTACTTTATTCAATGCACTTACAGGTTCTAAGCAGTATGTTGGAAACTGGGCAGGTGTAACTGTTGAAAAAAAAGAAGGTTATTTAAATGATGAAATAAAAATAGTAGACCTTCCTGGTATATATGCTATGGATACTTTCTCTAATGAGGAAAAAGTATCTAAAGAATTTTTGGAATCTGGACAAGTTGATTTGATAGTTAATATAGTAGATGCTTCCAATTTGAGCAGAAATTTATATTTAACTACTCAGCTAAAACAATTTAATGTTCCTATGGTATTAGTGCTTAATATGATGGATGTGGCAGAAAAGAAAGGTTTGAAAATAGATACAAACTCTTTAGGTAAAAATCTTAATGTAGATGTAATATCTATTGTTGCAAGCAAAAAATCAGGTATTGATGAAGTTAAGGGTTTTTTAGAAAAAAAGAACTTCCTATCCCCTTCAATTGATAATGACTATAATTTCCAAGACGAGGAAACGGCTTATAGATTTATAGACAATATAATTCTTAATAGCACATTAAAAGACAATAAAAAAATAAGTAAATCTTCATCAGATAAGATTGATAAATATTTTTTAAATAAGTGGTTAGCTTATCCTATATTTCTAGGACTTATGTTTTTAATGTTTAAACTTACTTTTTCATGGATTGGCCAACCACTTTCTGATGCTTTAGATGGATTCGTAGGAGAGACTCTTTCCCCATTTGTAGAAGGTCTTTTATCTAATTCAAGCCCTTGGTTTTCATCCTTGGTCGTAGATGGAATAATTGGAGGAGTTGGTGGAGTTATAGTGTTCGTTCCTATAATCTTTACTCTTTTCTTCTGTATTTCTTTCTTAGAAGATAGTGGATACATGGCGAGAATAGCTTTTCTTATGGATAAAATAATGAGGAAAATAGGTCTCTCTGGAAAAGCCTTTATCCCTTTTATAGTTGGATTCGGATGTTCCGTTCCTGCTATAATGTCAGCTAGAACTTTGGAAAGTGAAAAAGATAGAAAGATGGCAGCTCTTTTAGCTCCTCTTATGTCATGTAACGCAAGACTTCCTGTATATATATTGTTTGCAACTGCTTTCTTTCCAAATAAAAGTGACTTAGTTGTAATATCCCTATATCTTTTAGGTGTATTACTAGCAATAGGAATAGGACTTTTATTTAGAAATACAATATTTAAAAAAGATGAGGAACCATTCATAGTTGAACTTCCTGAGTACAAGCTTCCTGATATTAAAAGCATAACAACATTAACATGGGACAAAGGAAAAGGATTCTTAAAGAAAGCTGGAACTATAATTTTTGCTATGTCCATAATCATATGGGTATTGTCACACATGAGTTTTAATGGTTATGTAGAAGATGTATCTAGTGGATTTTTAGCTTCTCTTGGAGGAATTATAGCACCGATATTTAAACCATTAGGTTTCGGCAACTGGCAATCATCTGTGGCTATCCTTACTGGTTTAGTAGCAAAAGAATCTGTAGTTTCAACTATGGAAGTTGTTTTTGTTGGAAGTCATGAAGTTCTTCCTTTATTCTTTAATCAGTTGTCAGCTTATGCTTTTATGGTATTTGTATTAATTTATACTCCTTGTATAGCAGTAATCGCTACAATGAAAAAAGAATTTGGGAAAAAAATGATGTATTTTTCAATATTTTATCAACTTGTATTAGCATGGATTGTATCATTCTTAGTATATAACGTAGGTGGATTTTTAATAAACATATTATAGGTGCAGGAGGTGTTGATATAATGGAATTTATTATAGCTGGTTTACTGCTACTATTATCTATATTCATATTATATAAGAACTTAAAGTCTAAAAAAAATGGCAGTTGTAACTGCTGTTCATCCAAAGATTGTGCTAACTGTCATAAGGCTGTTTTAAATACAATAGAGAAAAAATAAAAAAAACATGTGCAAAGCAAATTTTGTTTTGCACATGTTTTTTAATAGCTTTCTTTTATTATTGTTGTTATTTCTTCTTTACTTAAATTATTTTTATTTAAAGAATATATTATTCGTTTTGCGCATCTTTTTGATATATTAGAATAATCCAGTTTAAAATTCAATCCATTCTTTTTCATTAAGTTAGTAATTTTAAATTTTTGACCTTGGCTTAAAAGGTCACTCCTAGATATATGATTTTTTTCTATATGGTCTTTTATTTTAAAAAGATATGGCAAACTTAAAACATCTTCGCAATTATGAAGCAATATACTTTCTAAAATATTCTCATCTTTATTTTTTAAATAAATATTGTACTGATCTTTACTTGCCTCTCCATTTATATGATCTTTTCTTTCTATTCCAATGTATTTTTCAAAAGCTTTAAGACTGCACTCTTCTAGTCCTATAGATTTCGAATATGGTGTAAGCATCCTATAAAGATCATAAGTGATTTCCTTCGGCTCAATTTCTATACCATATTTACTACATTTTTCAAAAATATAAGGTTCATCTAGAGACTTACCATTAAAAGTTGCCCAAGCCTCATATTTTTTTAGAAATGATGCTGCTTTTTCAATAAGCTCTTTCTCCTCATTCAAATCTTCACATAAAAACTGTTGGATGAAAAATTCATTTCCCTCGATATATCCTAAGGCAATAGACCATATATAGCCTATTTTACTATTTAAAGAAGTTACCTCTATATCAAAATAAAGAATTTTATTTAATGAGTATTTTTCTATTATTCTATTGTCTATTTCTAATTGATTTATATAATTTCTATCTATCATAATCCTTCTCCGCACATAATCTACCTATAACTATATCATATTTCTTCAATAGTTTGTACTCCTATGAGCTTCATTGCATTTTCCAGCACTATTGTACTAGCTTTAATAACTTTTATTACATGAGGTTCACATAATACTTCCTCTCCTTCTAAGGATACATTAAAACTATAAAACTTATTAAATGCCTTTACAAAATCTATAACATATCTTACTATTATATATGGTTCTAGAGTGTCTAAAGCATATAAAATTTCTTTATTAAATTCACCTAAAATTTCAATCAATTCACGTGAGTACATATCTATAGAATTTGGAATCTGAGTACTGAAATTTATTTGTTTTGATTCTCTCAAAACTTTAATTCCTTTTATATAAACCTCTTCTACACAAAGATGACTTTCATAATTAAAATTCATGATATTGTTCCACAAAATCACCTTGTTTTTTTCTCTAGAATCTTTCATACAAGAAAATATAATCCTTCCTTTTAATAATTTGTAATCTATTCCATTTTCAAATTTTACAATTCCTAAACTTGCATACTCTAAAGAAGCCTTGCCCAATTCCATTTTTATAATATTTAAAGCCTTGCACAACTTCTTAAAATAGATATTGTCATCTTTTCTTCCAATGATTACACACTTATCAAAATTAAGAATTTCTTTTTCATAAAGGAGTTTTGATAGCATTATGGCTTCTAAAGATAATTCATCAGAAATATTTTTAATTATAAATGGAGACATATTATAGTCTCTAAGATCAATAACTTTTGTGCAGTTTATATTCTTTACATCTTTTCTCTTAATGATCTCCTCAGCTATATGCTCTGTTCTTTTATTGAGTAAATTGTTTTTTGCCTTATCTAAAGATTCCATACTGTTATCACAGTTCTCATTATAACGGCAGCTTGCACTGGATTTACAGTTCTCTAAAAAATTTTCGCTATTAACTTCATACCCTTGTGATTTAAATATATTGCATAAAGAATTTTTGATTATTTCCGAAAAAAAATAATTTTCCTTAGATTCTTTTGTTGCTTTAGATAAAAACTGATTAATATATACTTTCTTCCCTATTCCCTCATTAGATGTTCCATATAACTCTCCTTCTGATAAAATATTATCTATAATAGCATTCATCAATATATTTTTATTTATATAAAAATTTAAATACCCTCCAGAGATCTCTATTTTTTCAAAAAATTTATTTCTAAATCCAGACTTTATTTCCTTGGCAATTAAAACTGGAGACTTTCCAATTTTATTTATCACTTTATAGCATGGAAATGAATAATCACCAAAGGCCTTATCTCTTGGTATTTCTATTAATTCTTTGATATAATCTTGTCCTAAATTTATTAATTCATCTATAGATGCAGCCAATATAATTTTATAATTCATTCTACCCTCCAATTTCACAATCTTTATTATACAAAAAATGTCTCTTAAATAAATTTAAGAGACTATAATATCATAAAAATTAAAATTTACAGAATTATTTTTAAAAATTATATCATAGAATCTTTCACTTAACAATATAAGCTTAAATTATTCCTATATTTTCTCTTAAGATATTGCAAAATCCTTCCTTATAAAATAAGATAGTGTTATGTTGTAATTTTATTTATAAGGAGATATCTGTAATATGCATTTAGGTATAATAGACATTGGTTCTAATTCAGTTAGATTAATAATTGCTGAAATTCAAAAGAACGGTGGTTATAAAGTAATAAACGATGTAAAAGAATCTTTAAGGCTTGGAATGGATGTAGAGGTTGATGGTTTCATATCTGAAAACAAGATAAATGCAACCATAGATACTCTTAAAAATTTTAAAAATTTATGTATCTATATGGAGACTGTAGATATAATAATAGTTGCCACAGAAGCTATTAGAAAAGCTTCTAACAAAGAAGATGTGCTAGGCAGAATAAAGAAAGCTGTAAACCTTGATATTCGCCTTTTAAAAGGGGAAGAAGAAGCCTATTTAGATGGAGTTGCTGTCTTAAGTAGTTTCTACACTAAAAGATCTCTTGTAATAGATATAGGCGGTTCTAGCACTGAATTATCCTTACTAAAAGATAATCAGATATATAAATGCACATGCTTACCTTTTGGTTCAATAAATTTAACACATAGATACGGATTGAATGATATAATAATCCCTACAAAAGAAGACGAGTTAAATGCCTTTTTATTAGAAGAGTTTAAGAAGATTCCTTGGCTTCAAGAAGAAAATATAGATTCCTTAATCGCCATTGGAGGCGCTGCTCGAAATCTTGGACGTATGGATAGGAAAAGGAAAAGATACCCTTTGGATGTATCAAGTGGTTATAGTTTTTCTGATATGGATCTTACCCAAATGTTTAATATTCTTAAAAGCAAAAATTTAAAACAACGTTTAAAAGTAGATGGTATTTCAAAAGATAGAGCTGATATAATAGTTGCTTCAACTGCTATCCTTAATACTCTTGTTTCTGTGGCTAATATTAAGGATATTACTGTCAGCGGTAGAGGTTTACGCGAAGGTATTCTATGCAAATATATAAATGATAATATAGGTCCTCATAAGGATATATTAGATTTCTCTTTAGAGGCAATAATATGTGACCATAATTTAGACAGGAATCACGCTTATAATGTTTATAACTCAACACGTACATTATTTGAAGAGTTAACTCCTATGCTTGAATTAGATGATTCTTATGATAAGATATTAAAGGTAGCTTGCTTATTACATGATTCCGGCATAAGTATCAGATACTATGACCATCATAAGCATTCTTTTTATATAATATTGAATTCACCTATAAATGGACTTAGCCACAAGGAGCTTATAATGGCTGCATCTATAGCTTATTGTCATAGAAGCATAAGCGCTCAAATGAATACTATGGCATTTACAAGTATAATAAATAGAATGGATATAGAGGTTATAGATAAACTTTCGCTTCTTTTGAGAATATCTGAAGCATTAGATCAAAACATGATGGGCATTGTGAAAATAAACCGCTGTTCTATAGATGATAAAAAAGTCACTATATTCTTATCCGGACTAAAAGATCCTTCTTTAGAAATAGAAAAAGCTATGCTTAATAAAGATAAATTTGCAGAAATTTTAAAAAAAGATTTAGAAATAAAATTTGAAAGTTAATAAATAGGACTTGGGGGGATTTTATCCTCCAAGTCTTATTTTTATTATTTTAATTTTGCTATAAGACACATGGTCTTCATTCCCAATTTAGTAAACTTCTCTTCATATTCCGTCATAACATTTTCTTTAAAATCCGAATTATGTAAGTCATAAGTTGAAAATAAAATTTCAAAGCCACTTTGTGGAAAATATTCTAAAGATGCTTCAAATAGTTCTTTATCGTCAGTTTTAAACCAAACTTCCGTATCTGCTTTTATAAATTTTTTATATCTTTCCAGAAAAGTTGTATGTGTAAGCCTTCTTTTATTATGACTCTTTTTAGGCCATGGATTGCAAAAATTTATATATATCCTTCCTATTTCGTCTTTATCAAATACATCCTCTATAAATGCTATTTCTAAAGGTATAATTCTTACATTTTCTATTTCTTTCTCCTGTACATTTTTTAGTGTATATATAAGAACCTCATCTTTTATATCTATTGCTATATAATTTATGTTAGGATTATTTTCTCCATGAGTTGATATAAATCTTCCTCTTCCACATCCTAATTCCAAGTATATCGGATTAGAATTTTTGAATTCTTCACTCCATTTTCCCTTCTTTTCTTTTGGGTTAATTATAACCAAGGGGCTTTCTTCTAGCATCGGTCTTGCCCACCATTTCTTTCTTAATCTCATTTTGTCCTCCTATATATGCATATTTCTAAAACATTCCTATTTTTAATGCTAACATCAAAAGTATATTTGTTAATCTCTCTATTGGTATTCTTATTATCCCTATTATCGGAGTTAAAAGTATTATCGCTACAATGATATATCTATATTCATAATATCTATTATAATATTTGTAATAGAAGTTAGGGAACAAGTCCCTTATAACACTTCCTCCGTCAAAGCTTGGTAATGGAAGCAGATTAAAAATAAACATCATTACATTTAAATATATTGTATAATAAAACATAGTATTGACTATTGTATACAATGATGCTGACTCAATTTCTCCGCCAAATCTGTAGAACACACCTAAAATCAACGAAAAAATCACAGCTACTGCCAAATTTGCCAAGGGTCCTGCTAATGTTACTTTCAAATCATCTTTATAATAATTCTTAAATGCCCTTGGATTAGTCTCAACTGGTTTTGCCCATCCGATCTTAGCGAATATCATCAAAACAAATCCTATTAAGTCTATATGGACAACTGGATTTAAAGTAAGTCTTCCCTGAAATCTAGGTGTTTTATCCCCTAGCATATCAGCAACTTTTGCGTGAGCATATTCATGAAATGTAAAACCTATCAGCATTCCTGGAATCATACATATTGTATCTATTAAACTAAAATTCCCGAACATTTTATTTTCTCCTCCTTTAATACTATTTTATAATTATATCATTAATTTTTGTAATGAAAAAGGATTAAAACCAAAAGGTCTTAATCCTTATATACTATTTCAGTTCTACATGTTTTAGCTTTCCTTCATTTATAGTTGCTGCTGCATTTTTATAGAAATCTAAGAAGGTTCCTTCATAAGTTACTGCATTATTATTTTTTAAATTAATGATTTTTCCCTTTAAATTGTCATTTACAAATACATCACCGTCTTTAGATATATTGATATACTTAGGTGATGTCAATTCTTCTAAATCATATTTTTTCCAAGAAGCCGTATTTTCCTTTATATTACCACAATATACAGTCTTTACCTTTTCATCATTACCGTAGCCTATGTATATATTATCTTCGCTGTCTATTCCTAAAATAGTTGATTTTCCTGATTGACCTTTCACACTTAAAGTCTTTCCTTCATTTAAATATAAAGTTCCATTAATACTATCTTGATATAGAAGTATATCCTCTCTATTTAAAGTTATATAATCACCTATTCTTGAAGTTTTAAGTCTCATTCTTGTCAAATCATTATTTATTCCTATTCTATATATGCTGCTTCTTGTTTGACTAAATGTAATCTTTGCGTAAGTAACTTGAGTAAGAGTTGATGCTTCTATATCAGTAAGTTTAGCCTTAGAATCTCCTGTAGAGATTTCATTATACTTTTCTTTTTCATCTCTGCTTACATCATAATAAGATAAGGCTATGTTTCCGCCGCCCTTTTGTTCTCCTATTATCATTCTATTTCTATCATTCAGCCATTTGTAATAGGGCTCTTTTCCTTCACACTCTAATGTCTTCTTCGTACCATCCATAGTGGTTATTATAGTCATAACATTGTCTTGAAGGTATGATAAATATTTTCCATTGTAGCTCATACTCACATATTTTGCATCTTCAGGAATATTTATCGCTATATCTGCAATCTTTTCTTTCTTTTCTTCTACCTTTTTAAATTTTGCTTTACTTGCTGCATCAGTAAAAATGAAATTTTCAGCATAAAATAGCACTGATACTTGAGCAACCAAAGATATTAATATCCATATAATAATTCTCTTAACATTTTTTCTCATGGTTCTTCTCTCCCTTAGTCCTATTTTACGTATACTATAGACGGTACAGCTCTTTCTCCTAAACTGTTTGGAGGATTGTTTATAACCTCATCATTATAAAACATCGTTGAAGATGAACCTCCATCTAAGTTGATTGCATTTACAGCACCATTTTCTAACATTATATTTTGAACGTCTTTTAAAGTTGCTCCAAGACTTGTGACTCTTCTTCCATCTATTACAACTAAAAGTATAGCACCATCTGCTCTCTGACCAATTGCAGTCCTAGGTGCTATACCCCATCCGCCATCACCAGATTTTATAGTACCTTTACCTCCAGATACAAGGGTTGGTCCAAAAGTAAGTGCTTCCTTTACATTCAATTTTTTTAACTCCGCTAGAGTATGCTTTCCAACTATCATCTCACCTTTGCCAGTAAATGCCATCACATCATATTCTACACCATCACTGTCAGGATCTTTATAAACAACCTCACCATTTGATATTATAACTCCTGTAGGAACAGCTCCAGTACCAGTATAGTTTTGAGACTCATCTGGAAATCCACCTCCATTTATAGCAGCTACAGCTTTATTTGCTCTAGCTATTTCAGATGTAAGCTGTCCTTCTTTTCCAAGTTTCGCAGTATATCCAACCTTCATTCTTGTAGGATCTTTTACAACAAGCATATAACCTGTAAATTTTCCTGTACTTATATCATATCTCTCTATAGTTTCATCTTTAACAGTTGGAAGTTTAACTTCAGATACTGTAGAGTTGTAATTAACTTCCTCTATTTCTTGACCATTAAGGATTTCTTTTATCTTTTCGTCTGATAAAAATAATGTAGCTATATACTGATGATTCATAGTTGTCATTGCAGATCCAACAACGGTTGTTTTTACATTCTTAAAAGGACCGTAATATAACATGAATGGACCAGTAAGGAGGCTGAAAACAATTTCAAAAGCTATAAATCCAAAAATCAGCTTAAAATTTGTTTTTTTCTTCTTTTTTCTCTTCTTTTTTCTCCTAGTTTTGTTAGGACTAGGCCTTTTAATATTTTCATATTTTTTCATCTAATTCGTTCCTTCCTAATAATTAACTATTAGTCAACGTTTATTCTATAATAAATTTTAATTAAATTGATTAAAATTTTATTACATCTTATTATAAAGTGAATTTACACAACAAGTTTAATTATAATATAATTAAAGCGACAATTTCAATTGTAATAGGATTAAATTTTTATAAATATTATCTTAAATGATATTTATTTTATAGTCTTATGGCTCCTTCATAGGCTAACGGTGACCTTTCACACTCATCGTAATTTAGTGTTACTTGATAGCACAAAGGACTTCCTTTCATTTTTTCTGAAGCATAACATAAGCCATTAGATCTAGAATCTAAAAATGGCTGGTCTATCTGTTCAGGGTCTCCTATAAGAATAAGCTTAGATCCCTCCCCAACTCTTGTAATTATTGCCTTAATCTGTTTAGGACTTAAATTTTGGGCTTCATCAATTATAATGTATGTTTTTGCAATAGACCTTCCCCTCAAATAAGCCACAGCCTCAGTTGTTATTATATTCCTATCAAATATTTCTTTCACTTTATCTTCTAGTTCAGCCTCATTTTTATATCTCTCATTATCATCAGAATCAACCAAAATTTGAAGATTATCATATATTGGTCTCATAAATGGAGAAATTTTTTCCTGCTCAGTTCCAGGTAAAAATCCTATTTCTTCATCCATAGTCACAGTAGGCCTACATACTAAAATCCTCCTGTATTCTTTTCTACTTACCTCTAAAATTCTATTTAATCCTGCCGCTAAAGAAAACAATGTTTTTGCGGTGCCTGCAGGGCCTTTTATTATAACTAGTGGTGCTTTAACTGCACTTGTACAAAGACACTCTGTCATAAACTTTTGCCCAACATTTCGTGCTGATACTCCAAACAAAGTCATATCCTTAAAATATATAGGTACAATTTTTCTCCCATCATATCTTCCAATGGCTGTCTTTTTTAGATTATCTGTAGCTTTTATTATTAAAAATTGATTTATTTCCAACTCTGGTATTTCATATTTATCCTTTTCTTTGTTGTAAGATATTACTTCATCTTTATCTAAAATTTTATTTTTATAAAATTCATCTATATTATTAGGTGAAGTAAATACTTCTATCCTTCCAGTATACTGTTCATCACTCTCTGGAACTTCTACTTCGTAAAAATCCTCTACGTTTATATTCATCACATCTGCTTTTATTCTTTCAATAACATCCTTTGTGATAAGATATACATCTTCGCCTCTTCTCTCAAGTCCTTTACATACTTGAATTATTCTATTATCAGGTTTGTTTATATCCCATGATGATGGTATTTTAACATCATAGTTATTCATCTCAACCCTTAACATACCTCCGCTTGGCAAAGCAACTCCTTGATTTAGCTTTCCTCTCTTTCTAAATTCATCTATAATCCTCGCTGAGTGTCTAGCATTTGCCCCCAAATCACTTTTATCTTTTTTAAATTTATCTAGTTCTTCTAATACCACTTCAGGAATTACAACATCATTATCCTCAAAGGACATAATAGTTCCTGGTGAATATAATAATACATTGGTATCTAAAACATACGTCTTTTTCAAGTCACATCCTCCTTCTCATTAAATAAGCCTTCCCTTGAAATTTTTTTTGGGGTAAATTATATATCTCTACCTTATATAATATGCATAATATACTTATTAGTAGAAGTAATTAAAGTTACGTAGTATAATTTTTATAAAGACTCTCTATTTAATCTATATTTAGTTCTTATAAAGGAGGATATACTTTGAAAAATGAAGTGCTTAAAATATTAAAAAATAATATAGATAGTTATACTTCCGGAGAAGACCTAAGCAGAATTTTAGGTGTGAGCCGGACTTCTATATGGAAATATATTTCTTCATTAAAAAAGGAAGGTTATGAATTTGACTCTTCTACCAAATTGGGATATAGGCTTACTAAGTGTCCTGATATTCTAACCTTTAACGAGGTAGAAAAATTTCTTTCAACTTCATTTATAGGCAGAAATTACATACATTTTAATTCAATAGATTCAACTAACACTAAAGCTAAAGACCTTGCAAAGAAAGGATCTCCAAATGGCACTGTTGTTATATGTGAGGAGCAGTCAAATGGACGAGGAAGACTCGGTCGTTCTTGGTTTTCTCCAAAAGGAAAAGGTCTTTATTTTTCAATAATTTTAAGGCCTAATTTAAGCCCTCTCGATATATCCAAACTTACATTAGTAGGAGGAGCAGCTGTCTGGAAGGCTTTATCTTCTCTTAATATTGGCTCTGCAATAAAGTGGCCGAACGATATATTTATAAACAATAGAAAAGTTAGTGGTATCCTTACTGAAATAAGCGGTGAGCTAAACCAAATAAACTATGCTGTAATGGGTATCGGTATAAATGTGAATACATTGAAAAGCGAAATTCCTGAAGATTTAAGAGAGATTGCTACATCTTTATTAATAGAAACTAATGAGATCATTGACAGAAAGGTTCTTTTATCAGAAATACTTAATATATTTGAAAGACTTTATATAGACTTTGTAAATTCAGGTTCTTTAAAAGAATCATTACAAATATGCCGTGAAAATTCTTTAGTCTTAAACAAAACATTAAACTGTATAAGTACTAGAGAGTCTTTTACTGCTAAAGCTAAAGATATTAATGATAATGGTGAGCTTATAGTTGAGCTTTCAGATGGATCTACTAAAAATATTTTATGTGGTGAAATATCTATACGTAACTTATAATATACTAAATATCCTTTATTTATTTCAAATTTAATATATAATAATTTAGTATATACTATTTTTAAATACTTGATAATCTAAGGAGAATATAATGATTTTACTTTTTTTTGATACAGAAACTACAGATATAAAACCAGAACGAGGCAGTATATGTCAAATAAGTTATATAACTGTTGATACTTCGTTTAAGCCAGCTAAAACAGAAGGAAAAAACTTTTTCTTTACTGTAGAAGATATGTCTCCTGGCGCTGAAGAAGTCCATGGTTTTTCTTTAGAAAAGCTTTATGAATTAAGCGAAGGATTATACTTTGAAGATTTATGTCATCAATTTATAAATGATTTTAAAAATGCAGATGTTATTATAGGGCATAATGTAGCCTTTGACATAAAATTTTTAACCCATGAACTAGATAGTCTTGGCGAAAGCTTTTATCCAAAAAAGTCCTTCTGCACTATGAACTACTACAAACCTATATGCAGATTTTTAAATTCTAGAAGAGATATAAAGAATCCAAAACTTCAAGAAGTAATAGCTTTCCTTAATATAAAGGAAGAAACTATAGCCTTAAAGAGTAACGAACTTTTCAAAGGAAGCGGAAATTATCATGACGCTCGTTTTGATACTACTGCAACTTACTTAACCGTAATAGAAGGTATAAAAAAAGGTTTTATACCTCCACATTACTTTACTCAAATGATGAAATAGTATAAGGGCTTTGCAAACTAAAAAGTTATGCAAAGCCCCTTTTTATAATTCATATAAACTTTTAAATTTAAAACCTTGTGATTTCCAATATTTTATAAGCTCCTCTAATATGTCTGTGTTAGTTTTTGACATAGCATGAAGCAGATATATTCCCCCATCATGAGTTCTTTCAATTATTAAATTCTTAGCTTCTATAGGATCTGGCTGTTTATTTTCGTCATAGTCTCCATATGCAAAACTCCAGTATATAGACTTGTACCCTAATAAATTAGTATAACTCATAGATGTTTCGCTGAATATCCCCATAGGAGGCCTAAAAAATTTATCTATATCTCGACCTGTTGCCTTCTTAAACTCCTTTTCTACATCAAGAATTTCTTTATTAAAAACTTCTCTTCCTTGGGTAGCTTTTTGAGCCATAGAGGGATGTGTTGCAGAATGATTCCCGACTACATGCCCCTCATCTAACATTCTTCTAACAAGCTCTGGATGTTCTTTTATATAAGGAGATGTAACAAAGAATGCAGCTTTTACATTTTCCTTTTTTAGTACATCTAATATTCTAGGTGTATAACCATTCTCGTATCCTTCATCAAAAGTAAGATATATATTTTTTTCCGAGGTATCTCCTAAGTAATATCCATTGTATAACTTATTATATTCCATACCTTCTTTTGGCCCTAATGGAATTTCCCCATTTTTTTTCGGTGTATACCACCAACTTCTCTCGGTATTATCTAATTTTTCCTTTAAAAATTCATTATTTTTTTTGTCCTGCTCTGCAATATTCACTGATGAATTGTTATCATTTTCCTTCTTAACTTCATTATTATCGCTATCATTCGGTTTGCTATTATCGTCGCTTCCTGTTTCATTTAAATTATAATTACTATCGTATTGCTTGTCCTCCTTCACTGCCTTTCCACAACCTACAAATAGTATAGTGAGGCTAAGAACTAATGCACAAATTGAAATAAATCTCTTTAACATCTTAGTCCCTCCATAAAACATGTTTATTATATACTTTATACCACATAAAAAAAACGAAATCGTTATGAAATGTTTACAAAAAGATAAAATGCTGAGTTTAATAACCCAGCATTCTATCTTTTAATCCATGTTCATTTATTTTATATCATTACTAACAAAGTTTATTTAGGACATATTTCTCTAATTCTCTACATTTATCCTTATCCATAGCTTCAATTCCTTCAAGGCTATACTTCATACCTAAATTTTTATATTTATCCATAGCTAAAGTATGATATGGAAGAAGCTCAACCTTTTCAACATTTTTTATACCTTTTATTATATCTACCAAAGCGTCTAGATGCTCTATACTGTCTGTAATTCCAGGTACTACTACGTGCCTTATCCACAGCTTTGTACCACATCTTTGGCATGCTTCTAAAAACTTATATGTTTCATCTCCATTTTGGCCTGTTAAATTTATATAACCTTCTTTATTAACATGTTTTATATCAAGCATAACTAAATCCGTATACTTTAAGATTTCTTCATACCTTCCAATACCATATCCTGATGTATCTATTGTAGTATGTATTCCGCCTTCTTTACACAGCTTCAAAGTTTTTATTAAAAACTCTGGTTGAAGAAGAGGATCCCCTCCAGAAAAAGTTATACCACCGCCGCTGCTTTCAAAATACGGCTTAAATCTCGATACCTTTTTATAGACATCTTCAGGCGACATTATAGTTGCCCCTTCCATGGTCCATGTATCTGGATTATGGCAGTAGGCACACCTTAATGCACAACCTTTCAAAAATACTACTGTTCTTATTCCAGGCCCATCAACAAGCCCCATACTTTCTATAGAATGAATTCTACCATCCATAATTTTTCCATCCTTTTTCCCTGGTTCATAATTTCACATACAAATCAAATTATTTTATATTTTATAACTTTTATCATTTCCTTTGACTCATGTTTTTTATTATGATATTCTATTAAAGCCGACATTTTTAATACAGTTTTAAACTTTTAATTAATACAGATAAATCCTTTATATAAAAGGTTTTACAAACTTATTTTTATGTGTTTCACTTTTTATCTAAATTAAATATAACACTATTTTATAAAATTTACAATAGATTATAAGAATTTTATTTTAAATTTATAATTATTATGTGGTATTCTAATATTGGAAATATTTTAAAATTATTACATTTGAAAGGAGTTTATTAAATTGGAAAAACTTGTACTAACACCTCAAGAAACCTATGATAATGTATTAGCAGCCTATGAAAAAAAAGCTAACTATCCTTTAAAGAAAACCATAATTTTAGGATTTTTATCTGGAATTTTCTTATCTTTAGGTAGTTTTGCAGCAGCAGCAACTTCTCACAGCATCACAAACTACGGATTATCAAAATTAATATCAGGTAGCATCTTTCCTATTGGACTTATTCTAATCATATTATGTGGCACAGATTTGTTTACTGGAAATGTACTTCTTACAGTGCCGCTTTTAGAAAAGAAAATATCATTGAAAACTATGGCAAAAAACCTAATGGTTGTATATCTTACAAATCTATTGGGTGCAATAATAGTCACCTCACTTCTAATTTTTAGTGGTGCTTTTGATGCAAACTCAGGAGCATTAGGTACCTACGCTATAAAAGTTGCTGCAACTAAAGCTTCAATACCTTTTTTCAAAGCTTTATGTTCTGGCATTCTTTGTAACATATTTGTTTGTATAGCTGTATGGGGGTCATTTATTTCTAGAGACGTATTTGGTAAAATGGCTATAATATGGTTTCCTATATGTGCTTTTATAATATCTGGATTTGAGCATAGCATAGCTAATATGTATTATTTTACTGCAGGACTTTTATCTAAAGCTAGCGGATTATACGAGTTTCCTGTGGGTAAAGATATAACTATATCTGGAGCTATAAGCAATCTTATTCCTGTAACTATAGGAAATATAATAGGCGGAGCTATATTTGTAGCTTTAATGTTTTATCTTGTTTATGGACATAAAAATTCAAATGATAAATAATAATGGAAAATGATGTGACCCCCATAAATTAGACCTGAAAATCTAATTTATGGGGGTCAGTTCACAATCCAGAGGTTTCTATATATTAATTCTTTTCAGCTCCGTATAACTCATAATAAGCTTCTATATTTTCTTTCATTTTATCGTCTATTAAAACTGTACCATTTATTTCTTTATTATACAGATATTCAACCACTTCAGCCATAGTAACTATAGCACAAGGTTTGAATCCAAACTTTTCTTTTAATTCATCTAGTGCTGATACTTCTCCTTGACCTTTTTCCATTCTGTCAACAGATATTATAAGACCTATTACATCAACGTCACCTTGTTCGTTTAATATAGGCATAGTTTCGTATATTGAAGTTCCCGCCGTTGTAACATCTTCTATTATTAGTATTTTATCTTTATCCTTTATCTTGCTTCCTAAAAGAATTCCCTTATCCCCGTGATCTTTTACTTCCTTTCTATTAGAGCAATAACTTACTTCCATGTTGTATAATCTGTCTAAAGCCATAGAAGCTGCTACTGTAAGAGGGATTCCCTTATATGCAGGTCCAAACAATACATCAAAATCTTCTTTAAAATTCTCTTTTATAGCCTTAGCGTAAAATTCTCCCAATTTATTTAGCTGATGTCCTGTTTTGTAGTTTCCAGTATTAACGAAGAAAGGCGTCTTTCTTCCGCTTTTTGTAACAAAATCTCCAAAAGTTAAAACTCCACACTCTACCATAAAATCTATAAACTCTTTTTTGTAATCTTGCATATCTAAATCTCCTCTCTAGTCACTATCTTCCACAAGCTTTTCTTATTTCATCTCTCATTGATATTGCTTCTAATCTAGCATACTTTGCAAAGTTCATATCATCATCTTTTCCCTTATAGGCTAAAAGTATCTTTCTTGATGAGTTTACAACACCACCGTTACCATTTTTTAAATATATAGCTACATCTTCTGCCTTTCCACCTTGAGCACCATATCCTGGTATAAGAAAGAAAGTTTTTCCTAGTCTTTCCCTTAAAATCTTTCCTTCATCAACATGTGTACATCCTATTACAGCACCTAAATTGCTGTAGCCACACTTTGCCATAGCTCTTTCCCCTAGATTTTGAAGTTTTTCTCCAACTTTGTAGAATACTTTGTCTCCATCTTCACAGTTCATATATTGAAGATCTTGTGCTCCTTTATTAGATGTTCTAACTAACGCAAAAGCCCCCTTTTCTCCGCTTTCTAAATAAGGCATATATGGTTCTATACTATCAAGTCCCATATACGGACTTAGCGTTACAAAATCAACTTCAAAGTCCCCTTCCAAATGAGCCTTAGCATACATCTTTGCTGTATCTGCAATATCTCCTCTCTTTATATCACCTATAGATATAAGATTTCTTTCCTTTAGATATTTAACAGTTCTGCTATATGCCTTTAAGCCATTTAGTCCTAATGCTTCATAATAAGCTATCTGAACCTTGTAGCATGCCACAACATCAGTTGTAGCATCTATTATTTCTTTATTGAAGTTAAATATAGCTTCACTTAAATCCTCAAATTTATTAATATATTCTTCTGGTATATATGATGGATTTGTATCTAAACCTAAGCATACAACTCCTACTTCTTCAACTTTTTCATATAATCTATCTACTATGTTCATCATTTTCCTCCTTAGTTGCCATAACTATACTGCTTTAAAAGATATTATATGGTCACAATACTCACATCTGTATTCCATATTGTCTCTGTCTACTAAGTGCATCTTGTGAGGCACATAAGTTTCTGTGATAGTTGCACACTTTAAGTTATCACACTTTATAACATCAACAATTTCCTCTGGTAATTCTCTTCTTATAATTTTAAAGCTTTCTTTATTTAATACAACCATTTATTCCACCCCCAAAAGTTTAGCTATAAGAGCCATTCTAACGTACATTCCGCATTTCGCTTGATAAAAATATTTTGCTCTCGGATCTTCATCTACATCATATGATATTTCATTTACTCTTGGCAGTGGATGAAGAACTATTAAATCATTCTTTCCTTTGTCTAGCTTATTCTTATCTAATACATATGAATCTTTAAGTCTTAGATACTCTTCTTCACTATCAAAACGTTCTTTTTGAATTCTAGTCATATATAATATGTCTACTTTATCAATGGCTTCTTCGATAGTTCTAACCTCTTGAAATTCTATATTATTCTTCTGTAGTATTTCTTTTTTTATATATTCAGGGATTGCCAATTCTTTAGGTGATATAAGGATAAACTTATTATTCTTATATCTTGACATGGCTTTCAATAAAGAGTGAACAGTCCTTCCATTCTTTAAGTCTCCGCATAGTCCAATTACGTTTCCTTCAAGATTACCCTTTGTAGTTTTTATGGTAAGAAGATCTGTAAGAGTTTGTGTTGGATGCTGATGTCCTCCATCTCCTGCATTAATTACAGGAATATCGGAATAAAGAGAAGCAATTTTTGATGACCCTTCTTGAGGATGCCTCATTGCTATTATGTCAGCATAACATCCTACAGTCCTTATTGTATCAGCAATACTCTCTCCCTTAGAAACTGAGCTAGAACCTGGTTCTGAAAATCCAACTACTTGACCTCCTAGTCTAAGCATAGCTGTCTCAAAAGAAAATCTAGTTCTTGTGCTAGGTTCGTAAAAAAGGGTTGCCAATATTTTTCCTTTGCATTTATCCTGATATTTTTCAGGATTTTTCATTATTTGTTCTCCAAGCTTAAAAATACTTTCAAGCTCTTCTAGTGTAAAATCCATTGGGTCAATTAAATGTCTGTTTTTTAACATATCCATCTCTCCTTTTTAACATCTCGGTGTTAAATTTAAAGGCATAAAAAAATACCTATCCCAGTTAAAGGAAGGTATTTTCGCACCATAATTAATCAGTAATATTTCACATCTTCCTTAACGATCTCACTGGATCACTTTTAAAGGTTAATTTCTTTTTTTAAAGAATACCACTTTGAACTTATATTGTCAAGCGGTTAATGGATTTATTTACTCCAATCATTGCATACAATATCAAACATCATCTTTCCAGTTTTAGATAGACTCACAGTCCCATATACATTACTTGGAAGCTCATCTGATAATACTGTAAAAGTAAAATTTCCTTGAGGAATCTCAAACAATATAGAATCATTTTCTATATTCTTTAAGTCTCCGGATTTACTTGCCACAGCTTCCTTAGTTTTAGAATAAAAATAATAAGAAAGCTTATTTTTTAATTGCTGTCTCTTTAAAATATCTAACAAAAGTTCACTATTTTCTGCATTTAAGAAAGATTCCTTATATAGATGTTTCCAGCATATGCTTAAATCTAATGCTGTGGTCATATTTTCATTTATACCATCATGTAATTTTTCTTCCATTGCAACTATATTAAGCTTTGTATTTTTTAATCCCATAGCTTTTATAGTTTCATTTATGTTTTCTATAGAAAGAATACTTATTATCTTATTTGTTGCAGTATTATCACTTTGTATAAGCATAGCTATCAAGAGTTCCTTAATTGTATACTCTCTGTCGCTAAACTCATGAAGTATCCCATTGCCATTTACTTTATCCTTAGGGCCAATCTTAACTTTATCCATTAAATTTAGCTTGCACCCTTCGCATTGTTTTAATAGCGCCATAGCAATAGGAAGCTTTATACATCCTGCTGATGGCATAAGTTTGTCTTCATTAAAGCCATATATATATCCACAATCTAAATCCTCAAAGAAAAAACTATATTCACCATCTCTAGATTCTAAATATTTTTTTATCTCTTTCAACAGTATCCCTCCATAACTCAATTAATCTCCAAAAGAAATTCCAATCTTTCTAGCTACACTTACAAGTTCGCCATCTACATCTACATTTTTTTCTTTTCCAATAACATTTTCTAACTCTTCAAAGCATATGGTGTTGCCTTTTAAACATACCATTTTCCCAAATTTACCTTCATGGATAAGCTCAGCTGCAGCCACTCCATATCTAGTTGACAATATTCTATCGTATGTTGATGTTATTCCTCCTCTTTGTACATGTCCCAAAATAGTACTTCTAATTTCATTTCCTTTTATAAGTCTTTCTAAATCATAGGCTAATTTGTTTGCAATTCCGCCTAATCTTATAGGATCAGGGCTATCTTCCACTATTTTATTTACAACAACCTGACCATCTTTAGGCTTAGCTCCTTCTGCTACTACTATTATGCTGAACATTTTACCTTGCCTTTTTCTTTCTTCTATTTTTTTTATAACTTTTTCTATGTCGTATGGTATTTCTGGTATTAATATAACATCAGCAGAACCAGCAATTCCTGATTCTAATGCAATCCATCCAGCATTTCTTCCCATAACTTCACAAATCATTATCCTATGATGGGATTCAGCAGTGGTATGAAGCCTGTCCAATGCTTCTGTTGCCACATCTATAGCTGTATTGAATCCAAATGTAACATCTGTTGCAGTCAAATCATTATCTATTGTCTTAGGTACACCTATTACTTTTACACCTTTTCTACTAAAGTCTCTAGCAGAGGTTAGCGTACCATCGCCCCCTATTATTACTAGAGCATCTACTCCTTCTTTCTTTATATTTTCTATGGCTTTATCAGATACATCTTTTTTTATTTTTCTGCCATTTTCTTCGATAGAATAGTTGAATAGATTGTCTTTGTTAGAACTGTATAATATGGTTCCTCCTTTGTGTTGGATTCCTGAGACTGCATCCAAGGTTAAAGGCATAAATTCATTGTTATATAGTCCTCTATAACCAAACCTATAGCCTATAACCTCATAGCCATACTGCAATATTGAACACCTTGTTACAGCTCTTATAACTGCATTCAGCCCCGGGCAGTCTCCTCCACCTGTTAATATGCCAATCTTTTTAATTTTATTATCCATAGCATCCAACTCCTCAGCTAATCTACTTTAATTATAAACCTTTACATGAACTTCATGAATAGAATTTTGAATTTTTTGTATAAATTACAAATATGAGTAACGTTAGCCGAATAGATATTACTTTTTTCCTATTTTTCTCAAGTAGTATATAGTTATGTGTAATTTATGTATGCTTTTTATTTATATGTTATACTTTTCGCCTTTTATTCCACCATTTTCTAATTTGTAAGACAAATTTTTCATATAAAACAATAAAAATATGTGCTTCAGAATAAAATATAAATCTACCTTGAAACACATATTTTTTATTTAATCTATGTAATTTTTACAATGCTATTCTTTATAGAATATTGCTTTAATCATATACGCATATTCATTTCTAAGAATTTCACTTTCTCCGCTTTGATCACCTTTTAAACTTTCTTCATTGAAGCTTATTGCATCTTTATTTTTGCATATAAATCCTATATACATTTCTTCACTATTATTTATGTTTCTGACTCCTTCCGTTGATTTTATTTCTTTAAGATAATTTTTAGGAGCCTTGTATTCCATTACTGCCGGTCCAACTCTTTTAATATTGCTTTTTCCTTTAGCAGAAGCATATATATTTATAAGTTGTCTATTATCGTCTTCAACTATTGATAGTGATAACTTTTCTCCATCACTCATGCTTATTTCTCCAATAGGATAGTCTTTTTTCTTTTCTCCCTTATAATAATATTCCACCCAAAGCTTCACTCTTTTAAAGTTATAGTTTTTCAAATCAAAGACAAAAGAATTATCTGCACCGCTTGAACTTAAATAAAATTTTTCCTCATCTTCTAATTTTAAAGTTTCAATTGAGGGATGAGTTTGTTTTTCTACTATATTTTCTTCTTTTTTTTCTTTACTGCATCCTGAAAATAAAATTAATATAAAAGATGTCATAACTGCATATAGCACTAATTTACTTTTCCTTATGTTCATCAGATATTCCCCCTTTAAATATATTATACTTTCCATCTTTCCTTTATATCAATAAATATTATAAAAAACGCCTTATTTTTTCTTAATAGGCGTTTTTTATGAATTTTATATTATTTTTCTATTATATCTAAAATCTCTTTTTCTACTTTTTTCACATCAGGAACATAACTTTTGAGCAACTCAAGTTGTCCAGTAATTCTATATTGTCCTAAAGAAGCAGGTATAAATATGCTATCTCCCTTTTTTATTTTTTCATTTCCATCAGCATACTCTAAGGTACCGCATCCATCTACACAAGTTAGGATAAAGAATCTCTCCTCATCACTTTCCTCCATCATGGTTTCTGAGATAGTATACTTTTCCAAACAGAAATATGGATTTAAGCAATAATATACTTTTTCATATCCATTGTATGATATTTTTATGCCTTCACTTTTTTTCCCTTTCAAAGAAAAATCTATTACATCTAAAGCTTTTTCTATTTGAAGTTCTCTTCCTCTATTATAATCATAAACCCTATAAGTAGTATCTGAATTCTGCTGAATTTCAACTACTGTCACACCTTCTCCTATTCCATGAACAAGACCGCTTTTCACGAAATAGACTTCACCTTTTTTTACATAAACCTTATTAACACATTCATCAAATGTTCCGTTTTTTATAGCGTCTATGAATTTTTCCTTAGTACAATCCTTAGTTCCAACTATAAGGTTGGCACCTTCTTCAACATCCATAACGTACCAAGCTTCTGTTTTCCCTAAATCATTTTCATATTGTAACCCGTATTCATCATCAGGATGAACTTGTAGAGACAATTTATCCTTAGCATTTATTACTTTCAATAAAAGTGGAAATCTATCTTTTGTTATTTTAGTACCTAAAAGTTTATCTCCAAGCTTTTCTATAAGCTTGTCCAATGACATGCCCTTATATTCACCATTGGTAACTATACTCATACCATTTTTATGGCATGCCACATCCCAACTTTCTCCTATATTGCCTTGAGGTAGATCTACTCTAAAAGCTTCCATAGATCTTCCCCCCCATATTTTGGGATAATATAAATTTTCAAATCTTATAGCATACATATCTTTTCCTCCTTTAACATGAAAACTAATAAAATAAAACTAACTGAGGAACTTTTAAGCTTTCTCCTTCTTCTTCAGTGAGGTATTGCTCTAAAAGCTTAGAAGCCTTATCATAATTTTCTTTTACTGTGGTTTTTGTATATTCATCATATGTATCATTTAGTCCTTCATATGCTTTCTGAAGATTATAAACCCCTCTTTCAATGTCATCTGTGAAATTTATGTAATAGCATCCTGCATTATTTAAATTAAGCACATCATTTTTATCTGACTCGTAAGCTGCTCTTGTTTCCTTTATGCCTTCCTTAGTATTTCCAACTACCATATATAAAGTTCCAAGAGTTCTATGATATTTAGGAACAGATTCATCTTCTTTTATGCACTGTTTCAGTATTTCTATTGCCTTGTCAAAATTATTTATACTTATATTTATCATTGCCATACTGTATTTTATTTCAATATCCTCTGGCTTAATACAAGCCGCTTGTCCAAAATACTCCAATGATTTTTCACTATTCTTTTCCGTATCCCAATAAAAATTTGCTATATTTAAAAGTATATTATAATTGTATGGTTCCATATATATTGCAGTTCTAAAATATGGTTCACCCTCTTTAGGATTGTTTAAAGCTTTTAATATTTCAGGCATTAGAAACCCATAGTTATCAGGATAATTCTTATTTTTCTCAATTGATTTGCTGCAATAATCTAAAGCCACTTCATATTGACCTTTATTAAAGTAATACCATGCAGCAGTATGAAGAACCCTGTAATCTTCTTGATTATCATCTATTATAGTTTTTATTACACTTTCGTTCCCTTCCATATCTTTTTCATCTTTATGTATATTAGCTTTCATAAAGTTTACCTGTATAGAGCCTATATCATTTGCTTTTATTTCATCTAAAAGTTCTATGCTCTCCTCTGCAGTATCAGCACTTATGGAATAGATTTTAGCCATCCATACTTTATATGCAACCTCATTATTATTTTCTTCTATGAGTTTTGATACCCTTTTTACCATATCATCTCTGTTATAAGCTGATATTTGAGCTATTACATCATATACCTTATATTCATCTTTATCTATATACCACGCTTCCTTTAGCTCATTGAATCCTTCATCCCATTTATCTATAAGCATAAGCATTCTTGCAAATTCTGCCTTGTCATAAGAAGAATTATTATCTACAGGATAATTAATAAGTATATCTTTAGCTTTGTCCATATTTTCTGTAGACTTATATAAAGCTATCATAGTCTTTATAAGATGCTTATTATCTTTATATATCTCTATATATGCTTCTCCATCCTTTAATGCCATATCATAATCTTTATTTATATATTCATTAAACACTATGTAGTTTAATATTTCCTTATGTATATCTTCAAAGCCATGATACTTTGCTGAAGATTTTTCAAAATTTACAAGCTCCTTTTTTGCAAGTTCTATGTACTCTTTTGATTTTTCTAAGTTTCCCTGTACTGAATAGACTTCTGCTATTTTACAGTACCATAGCGGATTGCCGTCCTTATGAAATAGTTTTTCGTATTCCTTAATTGATTTTTCATAATCACCGCTATAAAAATATCTTTCGCCATTATTTAAAACAGTAAGTCTTGTTAATGAATTAATTTTTTCAATTTCATTAGCCTTATAGCCATAGACACAAAAAATTACTGCTGAAGCTGCAATAACACTAATAAAATTAACAACTTTTTTATTTTTTATATCAAAATTTGCAAAACTCCCCTTTACTCTTTTCCATTCTTTATTAAACTCGGCTTTTATATCTTTTAATCTTATGCCTTCCTTTACACCCTTTAAGGCTTCAAGTATACCTTTTATACTATCTTTCATTGTAAAATTCTCCCCTCCAGAATATATATAAATTTTATCAGAAATTTCATAAAAACTCTATAGTATAAACTATTGCTATTGATTATTAACGATTTTTGTTGTATATAATGTAAGTAGACTAGTTATAGGTGGTGTTTAAAATTAGTATAAAAACTTATATTGCTGTAATAGCATCAAAATTTACAATGTTTCTATCAAAAAAATTCTTAAAAGGTGGAAGTAATTTTCCTGGCAAAGTTGCTTTAAAGATTCAAAAGGATATTTTAAAGCCTCTTAGTAAAAATTATAAAGTAATCTTAATTACAGGAACCAACGGAAAGACCACCACAACCAGTATGATATACAATATTCTAAAGGAAGCTGGCCTTAATGTTATGACCAATAATACTGGCGCTAACATGCTTTCTGGAATAGTTGCAGCCTTTGTTGAAGATTTTTCTTTTGGTGTAGCTGAAGAAAAATATGCTGTAATAGAAGTAGATGAAGCCAACTTAAAATTTATAACTGAGCATATAACTCCTGAAATAATAACAATAACAAATCTTTTTAGAGATCAGCTTGACAGATATGGGGAAGTATATACTACCTTAAATAAGATTCTAGAAGGTGTTAAAAAGGTTCCTGAATCAAAGCTTGTTCTTAATGGAGATGAGTCTCTCCTTGGAAGAATGGACATCAAAAATCCTTGCATTTATTATGGATTTAAAGAAAGTTTAAATAATAATACTTCTATAGATGTAAATGCAGACGCTAAATTCTGTAAGTTCTGTAAAGCTCCATATAAATACAATTTCATAACTTATAATCATCTAGGTGATTTTTACTGTGAAAGCTGTGGGTATAAGAGAAATACTTTAAAATATGCTATGGATACAATCCTTGAACTTACACCAGATAGCTCTAAAGTAGTCATAAATGGATCTGAAGTCTTATTAAGCCAATCAGGATTATATAACATATATAACGCCCTTTGTGCTTATGCTATAACCTCTGAGCTTAAGGTTTCAAATGATACTATAATAAAATCACTTGAAAATCAAAGTTCATCTTTTGGTAGGCAAGAAATAGTAAACATAGAGGGAAAAGAGCTGAAAATAATATTAGTAAAAAATCCAGCTGGTTATAACCAAGCTTTAGATACTTTATCATTATCAAAAGAAAATATGTCATTAGGTTTCTTCCTTAATGACAATTATGCTGATGGTCGAGATGTATCTTGGATTTGGGATGTAAATTTTGAAAATCTTCTTTCTTTGAATGTAGATGATATTGCTATAGGCGGAATTAGAACTTATGATATGGCCATAAGATTAAAGATATGCGGATTTAATGAAGAAACCTTCAGCATATGTCCTTCTTTTGAAGATATGACGAAAGCTATAATAAGTTCTAAAAATAAAAAAGTTTATCTTTTAGCTACATATACTGCAATGATAAACTATAGAAAATATCTCTATAGCAAGGGATATATCAAAAATCTTTGGTAGTTAAGGAGGGATTGTTTTGGAATTAAATATTTGTCATTTATACCCTGATCTTTTAAATGTATATGGTGATTTAGGCAACATACTCATGTTGAAATATAGAGCTGAAAAGCGAGGAATAAAAGTAAATATATCTAATGTTTCTATGAATGATGAGTTTAAAAATGAAGATTATGATATAGTTTTCTTTGGAGGCGGCCAGGACTATGAGCAATCAATAGTTTCTGATGACCTGATTAATAATAAGAAAGATAATTTAAAAGCATACATTGAAAGTGATGGTGTTATGCTTTGTATATGTGGAGGATACCAGCTTCTAGGAAAATATTACACAACTCCAGATGGTGAACATTTGGAAGGGCTTGGAATACTTGACATATACACAGAAGGCGGAGATACTAGGTTTATAGGAAATACTGTAATCAAAAATGAAGATACAGAAGAAACCTATGTTGGTTTTGAAAATCATTCTGGAAGAACTTATATTGGAGATTTAAAACCTCTTGGAAAAGTTATTTCTGGTTATGGTAATAACGGTTCTGATGGATATGAAGGATGTATTTACAAAAATACTTACTGTACCTATTTCCATGGACCTCTCCTTTCAAAGAATCCAGAACTTAGCGATAGACTTCTTTCTTTAGCTTTAAATAGAAAATATGATTCCGTTTCTTTAGATCCTTTAGAAGATACATTTGAATTAAAAGCTAAAGACTTTATAATATCAAGATGTAATGAAAGTAAGAAATAATAAAAAATAAGGGGCATTGTATGATCGAGAATAATAATTTATTAGTTTACATTGGTAAAAAAATCAAATTGTATCGAAAGTTAAAAGGAATGAATGCAGCAAAATTAGCAGCATCTATTCACAAAAGCAGGGCAACTATAGCTAAATATGAAGCTGGAAAGATTGCCATGGATCTTGGTGACTTAGCTGATATTTCTAAAGTACTTGATGTAGAACTTAAATATTTACTTGATTATAAAAGAGAACAACCTGTCAGCTTATCTTCTGGGCTTATGCAGCTTTCTCATTTAGAATACCTATATTTGTATAAAATCAGTGATAAGAAAATTCAAACTTCAGTTGTACATATGATTCCAAGTGATGACCCTAAGATTATGGATGCCGTATTATATTATAATATGTCAGACGGTAAAAATATGGAGTCGTGCTCATGTGTTTATCATGGAGTTATGAAAAATCATGAAAATATACTAACCTTTATCTTATATAACTATTATAATAATTCAGAAATTATTATGATTAATGTTGAAGTACCAATGAGACGTGCAGAATATTGGGTGGGCATGTTACAAGGAGTTTCTTATGAAACTCTGCGCCCAATTAACTTTAAAGTTATCATCACTCAAAATCCTTGGAATAAATCTATGGATGAATTAAAAAATAATCTTATGATATCAAAAGAAGTTATAAAAGAAATGAAGGAGAAAAATATTGTAACTATTAATTTATAGGACTATTTATGACCTTTAGATAAAGTTTTAACCCCCTAAGGTAAAATTATATAATATCCCTTTAAAACAAAACCGGCAGTAAAATCACTATAATTTCCTGCCGGTTTTTTTGGAAACTTTTTATTAAAATCTCCTAGTCATAATGAGCAATATATTTTAAAAAATGAAAATCTCTTAATTCAAATTGATTTTTACCACTACTGAAAATCAATTTTATTTTAAATTTTGTGCATACTCCATTCCTTTTTGCATAGCCATTTTGTTTTGAGGTATAAATTTTTCTTTCGTTGCCCCAAAAACTTTTCTAAATGCTTCAACAATTGACTCAGAATCTACAATATGCAAAATTTCATTTACAGCACCAAGCATAACAATATTGGCTAACTTAGTGTTTCCAAGTTCTGAAGCTATATCATTAACTGGAATTTTATATACTGTAATGTCATCACGCTTAACTTCATCTGAAACTAAACTTGAGTTTAAGAATGCATATCCACCAGGTCGTAAATCCTTAATGAATTTTATAGATGCCCTATTCATAATAACAACCACTGTGGCATCATTAGAAATTAATGGTGATCCTATCTCTTCATCAGACACAGTAACTGAGCAGTTTGCAGATCCTCCACGCATCTCTGGTCCGTATGAAGGACACCATGTAACCTGCTTATTTTCAATCATTCCTGCATATGTGAAGAGCATTCCAAGGCTCATTACACCTTGTCCACCAAATCCTGCACAAATCATACGAGTATCTGTCATGGCATTACTCCTCCTTTTGCTTATCTTTGAAAACACCTAAAGGATAATAAGGAATCATCTTTTCTTTCACAAAATTGAGAGAATCAACCGGGTTTTTTCCCCAGTTTGTAGGGCAACTACTTAAAACCTCTACCATAGAGAATCCAATTCCTGCCTTTTGTGTTTCTAAGGCTTTTCTTATTGCCTTTTTTGCTTTTATAATATTAGCTGGTGAATTAACAGCAACACGCTCAATGTAAGCTGATCCATCAAGTGTAGACAGCATTTCTGACACACGTATAGGATATCCTTGTATGTTTACGTCTCTACCTAAAGGAGCTGTTGTTGCTCTCATACCCGGAAGAGTTGTCGGTGCCATCTGGCCTCCAGTCATTCCATAAATACCATTATTAATAAAAATCGTTGTAATTTTTTCTCCTCTTGCTGCTGCATGAACAATTTCAGCAGCTCCTATAGATGCTAAGTCTCCATCTCCTTGATAAGAGATTAGAAGTTTGTCTGGGTGTACACGTTTTATTCCTGTTGCTGTCGCTGGTGCCCTTCCATGAGCAGCTTGAATACCATCAAAAGCAAAGTATTTATATGCAAATACAGCACATCCAACTGGTGAAATGGCTATTGCATTATCAATCTCTCCCATTTCTTCTAAAACTTCCGCTAATAACCGATGCACAATTCCGTGAGAGCATCCTGGGCAATAATGTGTCTGGACTTCTTCTAGTCCTCTTGTGCGTCTAAATAACACAGCCATTATTTCACACCTCCCATTATTCTCTTAGCAAATTCTATAACTTCCTGTGGTTTTATGACAATTCCACCTGTCCTTCCAATGAATTCAACCATATTTTTATCATTGCATGCAAGACATACGTCATCTACCATCTGTCCCATACTAAGTTCAACACAAATATATTTTTTAATATTATTTCCCCTATTTTCAAAAGCTTTTACCGGGAATGGCCATAAGCTCTTAGGACGAATGTATCCTATTTTGTATCCTTCTTTACGAAGGCTTCCTATCGCACTCTTTACAACACGAGCTGCAGTTCCATAGGCTACAAATGCATATTCCGCATCCTCCATCATATATTCTTCCCAAAGCTGTTCTTTCTCTTCTATCTCTTTATATTTTTTATACATTCTAACATTAAATGCCTCTAAATCTAATGGTTCCATTTCAAGATTTAGTACACAATGCTTTTCTCCACCATTTTTCCCTGTAAGCGCCCAATCTTTTGGTGGAAGCTCCCTTTTCTTTGGCTGACGGAACTCAACTGGCTCCATCATTTGACCTATCATTCCATCTGCTAAAATGATAACTGGAGTTCTATATGCATCTGCTAATTCAAACCCCTCCATTATCAAATCAACTGCTTCTTGCAAGTTTCCAGGAGCTAAAACTATATTGTGATAATCTCCATTAGCCCCGCCTTTCACACACATATGGTAGTCACTCTGAGATGGCTGAATTCCTCCAAGTCCTGGACCTCCACGCATCATATTTACAATTACTGCTGGCATTTCAGCCTTTGTAAGATATCCAATACCTTCTTGTTTTAATGCGATACCTGGTGAAGATGATGATGTCATCGCTCTAGCTCCAGCTGCTGCTGCACCATAAATCATATTAATTGCTGCAACTTCACTTTCTGCTTGAATGAAAACTCCTCCAACCTTAGGTAATTCTTTTGCAAAATATTCCGGAACCTCATTTTGAGGAGTAATTGGGTATCCTGCAAAGAGACGACAGCCTGCTTCTATTGCAGCTTTTGCTACTGCCTCATTTCCTTTCATTAATACCTTTGTCATATAACACTCTCCTCCTTTCAGTCAATCTTCTCAATTTGTATAGCTACATCTGGACACATCATTGCACAGCTTAAGCATCCAATACATTCATCTACATTTATTATCTGCATAGGGTTGTATCCTTTTGAATTTGTTCTTTCTGCTGATAGTTCTAATATTTTTTTAGGACAGACAACAACACATAGTCCACACCCCTTACAGTACTCTTCATTAACCTGGAATACTATTTTTTTCATATCAAGTACCTCCTGTCAAATGTTTCAATACCATTCTTCCCTCATATAATATTTCATAGCAAATAACTCACCTGTCACTTCCTTTTGATTTATATCAACCTCTTCTTTTACATAAGATGTGTATCTTATAGGAATCTTTGAAATTTTGCTTGCTTCTTGAAGAATCTTATTTCCTTTAATTATATTTTCAGCTGTAGTTTCATGTATTAGATTTGTATTTAGCACAAATCCTGTAATAGCCATGCCAGCTGCTTTTTCTAAAGATTCTTTTTGTTTCAAGATGCCCTCTACATCTGATGTATCTGGGCGTTTTGTATTTACTATCATGAAGAAATCGCTATTTTCCGGTGTCAGATATGGACTTAATCTTGCTAATGCGAGTACGCCCACATCATTTCCACCTAAATCTACCACATAATCTATGGATGGATCGTGAACTACAGCGACCACTCTGGCTGATATTGCCGGAATATCACAATTGTTCTGAATCAATGAGGATGATATAACTTCAATCCCCAAATCCTCTAATTCTTGTTTCCGCTCTCTGCTTCTAAAATAAACATTTACAACATCTAAATCTGCTAGAGCAACTTTCTTTTTCAATTTACTTAAAGCAACTGCATAATTTACAGCGAACTCCGTCTTTCCACTTCCATAATGTCCTGCAATAATTCTTATTCGCTTGTCCTCAGTAATCACTTATATCACTCCACTCCATAGATTTATCTATATTTCAAAAGTCTTATTTTTTTCCTTTAGCTAGAATTGCTTCTGCAAATGTTTCGGCTGCCTCGTAAGTAGTAACTCCATTCTTCTCAGCAATTTCAAAAATTTCAAGAGTAGTATCATAAATTCTATCTACTAACTCAATTACTCTTTCTTTGTTGTATCCTTCTTCACTTATTTCAGCACCGCAGTTTAAAACTCCACCTGCATTTACAATATAATCTGGTGCATAAAGAATACCTAATTTTTGGAGTTCTTCACCTGTTTCAGCATCCACTAAAACATTATTAGCACATCCACATACAAGTTTACACTTTAAATCATGCACATTTTTGATATTTAAGACAGCTCCTAAAGCACATGGAGCAAAGATATCACATTCTGTAGATATAACTTCCTCTGCAGGAATAGAAACAGCTCCCAATTCTTTTACAGCTCTTTTTACAGCTTCTTCATTTATATCATAGACTTTCAAAATTGCGCCTTCAGAATGTGCTAATTCAGCAACTCCATACCCTACATTTCCAAGTCCTTGAACCATAATCACTCTATTCTTAAGACTGTCACTACCAAATTTAACTTTTGCTCCAGCCTTCATTCCTCTCCATGTTCCTCTTGCAGTATATGGAGAAGGATTCCCGCTTAATTCTTCAGTCCCTGTAATGCAATTAGTCACTTCATGTATATATGCAATATCCTGTGTATTAGTATTTACATCTTCTGCTGTAATAAAGTTTCCATTTAATCCATCAACAATTCTTCCGTAAGCATGCCAGAATTCACGGCTCTTTAACTTCTTTGGATCTCCCCATATTACGGCTTTTCCGCCGCCATTAGCAAGTCCACATGCAGCATTTTTGTAAGTCATTCCTCTTGAAAGGCGAAGTACGTCATATAGGGCAGCTTCTTCACTTTCATAATTCCAGAAACGTGTTCCACCAAGTGCTGGTCCTAGAGTAGTGTCATGAATTGCGATAATGCATTTCAATCCTACAGAATCATCCCTTCCAAATACTATTTGCTCATGTCCATAAAGATCCATTTGTTCAAATACCATTGTCATACTTATCTCTCCTTTTTTTATTTATATTTTCATATTGCATAATATATTGATTTTATTTATGTTTTGAAAACCTTTCCAAGCTGTCGTTGATTAAATCATACCCATACTTAAAAAAAACAACAAATACCTTATTGTTTCCTATAAGTAGATTCTTACCAGCCAAAAGTTTCTTTTCATTACTATTTTTTTCATGTTTAATAAGTAATTTTTTATTTAACAAAATTTTTAACGAATTTTCAGCAAATTTTATATTCTTAATATCATATATTTTTATTACTATACTATTCATTTTGTTGATTGACATATAAAAACGTGATATATTTTTATTAATTAACATATCCATTCTATTTTTCATATTTACAACTTTGTCTCACTTTATTTTAATATATAAGACATTTCAAACATCTATAATGGGGGAGGTATAAAGATGATCAACGACAAAAATGAGCTCCAAACAAATGATATAGAAACCAGTACCATTACTGATTTTTATTTACCTGCATGGCTTGGAGAACAGATACGATTTTATCGTAAAAAAAAGGAAATGAAGTTAGAAACTCTAGCAATGCATATTCATAAAAGCAAAGCTACTTTATCCAAATACGAATCAGGTACAATCGTTGTTGATATATTAACTTTATTTAAAATTGCAGAAATTTTAGAAGTTAACATAAAACAATTTCTTCCCTATAAAGAAATTAAGAAAAAGACACTTACTGATATGATTTTTGATATAGATAAGCCTATATATATGTACCATTTCACAAACCATACTATCCATACATCTATTATGAAAATGAATTTAGACAAAAATACTCAAGAGATAAATGTATCACTGCATTACATTATAAAAAATCCTGAAGACTTAAGCCTATGCTCTTGTGTCTATCATGGAACCTTTAGAAGTTCATACAGTATTGCAACTTTTCTTCTTAATAATCATTATAATTCTTTAGAAACTGCTATGATTACACTTTCTATAGCACTAAAAAAGCAATCATACTATATAGGGTTCTTAACAGGAATTCATTTCGATTATCTTAAACCGTCTGTTTTTAAAGTATTACTCACACAGACTCCTTTTACAGGCTCTAATAATGAGTTAAAAAAATATCTATCATTTTCAAAAAAAGATGAACAAATCTTAAAAAATAAAAATTATCTAACATTATCAGATAATTAAAATCCTCCATAAAAAGTAAATATGTTTAATTTTTATACTTTGGATATTATATTGTAGTTAATATAAAAAATTTTGTGATGCTAGCCATATAAAATGTCATAAGCATCACAAAAATTTTATTTTTATAGGTTTGTAAGATTATTTAAGGGCTCAGTATTTCATAATTTTTTTACTTGTTTACAATTCCGAACTTTATCATCTTATTAAGTTCTATTTTGCTCATATCATCTAAAGTTCTAAAGGCATATCCGTTATCCTTGAAATACTTTATTACATTTGGCAGAGCATCTACAGTTGTAGTCTTAGCCTCTGCATCATGCATTAAAATTACTATTGTATTCCATCCCTTTGAATACTCTACTATATTTTTTTCTATTTTATCCTTTGGAACCTTATACGCTGATGCATCCCCAGAACTTACATTCCAGTCTATATAATATATGTCTTTCTCTCTAAGCTCACCTTTTATATCTTTCATAACATCAGTCCTACAGATAGTATTAGTTGACCCTCCTGGCATCCTTACAAAATTCTTTACCTTTTCATTTGTCACTGATCTTATAGATGCCATACAAGAATAATAATCTTCAAAAAAGCTATCCTTAGATTTATATACCTTTTTATAATCATGATTATTACAATGAGGTGCTATTGACATATTATCCATATACATACGCTTTACAATATCCGGATGACTTTTTACTTTAGTTCCAACAACAAAAAATGTAGCATTTACATTGTTGTCTCTCAATATATTAAGAATTCTTGAAGTATTGTTTACGGAAGGACCATCATCAAAAGTCAAGTATACTACCTTTTCTGGAACCATTCTATAACTTCTATCTGTGACGCCTTCATCCCACACTAGCATATTATAATTGTTGATGCACGAAACGCTTTCCAGTTCTTCCGCGTCAGCTATTCTAATATAAGGAAAAAATAAAATAATAATAACAAAAAATATAAAAAGTCTGGATCTTTTCATAACATCACCACCATACAATTAATTTTATACTTTTAGTATTGTAATTTTCTTTACATTTTAGTAGTGGCAAATAAATGAAATTTTCCAGACTATAAATTAAAGTTTAACCTTAGATAATATGCTCTTTTCTATATTATCTAATTTAGATTCTATAAGATTTATTTCTTCTTTTGCATGTTTAACAAATTCTTCATCTTTTATAGATCCTAAATTTATTTTCACATTGTAAAAAGCGGAATATACAGCAGTTCTTGCAGACATTGCCGCGACGGCACCATCTGTCACCGCATTATGATTTCCTCTTGTTATAATCTTTTCCGCTAATTCTAACAATTGAAAAGCATTTTTACCCACATTTAAAGGAACTTCTGCAGCCTCTTTATATGCAGCTTGGATTTCTTTCTTTCTCTCTTCTTTTTCCTTTTCTGTATCCTTTGGCATTTTAAAAGCAGCCATTATTTTGTTAAATGAATCTGAATCTTCATCTATATAATTAATAAATTTCTCTTTGTAGCTAGAAGCCTTAGCCCTTACATTTTCCATCTCTTCTCTCACATCTTCATAGCCTTTTTTACCTATTGTTAAATTTGCAACCATCTCAATAAGTGCAGCAGACGAAGCAGCACTTAATGCTGCAATACTTCCTCCTCCTGGTGCTGGAGATTCAGATGAAGTTTCATATATAAACTCTTTTACAGTTTTATCTCTAAGCATTTCTTTTCCTCCATTATAAATATTTAACCTATATCAAATATTAAAATCACCTTTTAATCATGCTTATTTTTTCTACTATTCAAGAAGTCTCTTTTCTAGTATTTGATTTATATCAAAGTTTTCTATCTGCAAATAATATTCTGCACAATCTAACAATGCTCTCATAGGTACTGTTCCTATTACTTCACTTCCTACTACTGGAACCCCATATCTTTTAGCTTCCATCTTTACCATTTCAAATGCTCTATAAACTGATGTCTTTTCATAATTTACAAGATTCATAGAAACTTGTACAATATTTCTTTCTTCAAGCTTTAATCCTATAGCTTTCACAAAACGCAATCCGCCGCCTATAAATCTAACTTTCTTTGCTATAGCTTTTGCTATTTCCACATCATTTGTGCCAAGATTTACATTAAAAGCTACAAGAGGAACTCTTGCACCTATTGCTGAACAACCACTCTTTATGTTCATAACTTGAGGTCCAAAATCAGGTTTCCAGTTTTCTCCTGAAATCTTTTCAAAGAAACCTTCATATTGACCTTTTCTTATGTCTGCAAGATTTTTTCTTTCAGGCTTTGTTGCAGCCTCTTCATATAGATATACTGGAATATCTAATTTTCCAAATTCCCCTGCAACTTCTTTAGCTAATTCTATACATTCTTCCATTGTTATATCTGATACAGGAGTAAATGGTATGACATCAACTGCTCCCATTCTTGGGTGAGCTCCTTGATGTTTAGACATATCTATAAGTCCTATAGCAACCTTAGAGGCATTTAATACTGCTTCCTTTATTTTCTCAGGAGCTCCTATCATTGTAATAACGCTTCTGTTATGGTCCTCATCACTTGAATAGTCTAATAGTTTTACACCGTCTATTTTTCTAACTTCATCAACTATTTTTTCGACTACTTCTTTATTTCTGCCTTCACTAAAATTAGGTACACATTCAACTAGTTTTGCCATGATTCATTCCTCCTCAATTCTCAAAACTTAATTTTATATTTGTTTAATGCTAAATTCCTCTTAATTATATCTTCCATACATCAACAAAACGTCTATTTTTTGTATTTATTAAATATTTAACCATTTACAACAGCCTTTTTATAGACGCTGAATTCTTAATAAAATAGTAAAAGACCGCATCAATGCCAAGCACTCCGAGCATTGATGCAGTCCTTTTATAATATAGTTTAATATAAAATATTTACTTATACATCTATATACTAATCTTTAATATTCTAAAGCTATTTTTTCTTCTACAGATTCTAATAAAGAACCATTTTCTATAAGTTCCGTAGCCTTGTCAAGGTATTTGTACATTTCTATGTCTTTATCATTTTCAATAAAATCTATAGATTGTCGTACAACCTTATATGCTTCACTAGTTCCCTTGCCAAGTCTCATATTATCTTCTTTTCTAAAGTCTATTGCCTGACATGCAGCCATTATTTCTGTAGCTACAACTCTTTCTGCATTCTTTATTATATCTCTAGCAGTCCTTGCAGCTATTGTTCCCATACTTACGAGGTCTTCCTGATTTGCTGATGATGGAATTGAGTCTACTGATGCAGGATGAGCAAGTATTTTATTTTCCGATACTAATGCAGCTGCAGCATATTGAGTTATCATAAACCCAGAGTTTAGTCCTCCATGCTTAGCAAGAAAAGCTGGTAAATCATTTAATTGATGGTTTATAAGTCTTTCAAGTCTTCTCTCAGATACATCTGCAATTTCAGCTGCCCCGATACCTAAGAAGTCAAAACTTAATGCCATAGGTTCACCATGGAAATTCCCCCCTGATATTACATCGCCTTCTCTTGTTATTATAGGATTATCTGTAACAGAGTTTATTTCTATTTCAACTTTATTCTTAACATAATTTATTGTATCTTTGCTTGCCCCATGAATTTGTGGCACACATCTTATAGAATAAGCATCCTGTACCCTAAGTTGTCCTTGACGTGTTACATAAGTACTTTCATCTACTAATTTTAATATATTTCTTGCAGTAGCTAATTGACCTTCATGTGCTCTTATTATATGGATTCTTTCATCAAAAGCATCTGTTATACCTCTTAAAGCTTCCATAGTTAATGCTGCTGCAATGTCGCTTACTTTTAAAAGCTTTATTGCATCATAAGTTGCTAATGCTCCGGCAGCTGTGAGTACCTGAGTACCATTTATAAGAGCAAGCCCTTCCTTTGCATCTAATTCTATTACAGGTATCCCAGCTCTATCCATAGCCTCTTTTCCTTGTAGAATCTCACCATTATATTCTGCTTCTCCAAGTCCAAGCATAGGAAGAACCATATGAGCAAGAGGCGCTAAATCTCCTGATGCTCCTAAAGACCCCTTTTCAGGTATTAATGGATGTACTCCTTTATTAAGCATATCTATCAATGTGTTTAAAGTTTCTAATCTTATTCCTGAATATCCTTTAGATAATGCATTGGCTCTAGCAACCATTATCGCTCTTACAGTATCTTTTGGAAATTTAGGACCATAGCCACAAGCATGTGATCTTATAAGATTTTCTTGAAGACTTTTACAGTCTTCTTTTGATATAGTTACATTACAAAATTCTCCGAAACCTGTAGTTACCCCATATACAGTTTTCCCATTTTCAACTATGTCATCTATAATTTTTCTTGAAGCTAAAACATTCTTTATGGCTTCTTCACTAAGAGATACTTTTAGTCCCCTTCTAGCTACTGACACCATATCTTCTAAAGTTAAATCGTTTCCATTTAAAATAATTTCCTTTAGCTCTTTCATCATTATTTCCCCCCTGTGTAAAGATGTAAATGTTTATGCCCTGACTTATTTGCAATATGGTAACTAATCTTCTTACTATATAATTTTATTTATATATGTCTTTTTATTTTATTATAATTATATCAATACTTCGTCAGCTTATCGTCTATTTACATATTTTAAAAAATATATTTATTTTTACAATTTATAACTTTACTTCAATAAAGCAGACCTATCTTTCTCTATTTTTTCTATGTATTTTTATATTTTATTAAATATTGAAGGCAATAAATTAGATTTATTGCCTCCAAAACGTCTATAAAACGTCTATAACTTTATATATTTTTTCTCATACTATTAATGACTTCTATCTCATAGTTATCTCTAGAATTCTTCAAAAAACTTATTCCTTCTTCACAATAATAATCTTTATCTTTATTCAAATATCTAAGAAATACTTTATTAAGAGCTTCATTTTTTTCCATGCTCATTCGTATTTCTGCTTTCACTCTGAATACTATGCCAACTTCATGTGGATTTCTTATCTTCTGGGAATGCATATCTGCACTTTTTAAATATTTAAGGGCTTCATTATATTTCCCTTCTTTTACATAAAGTAATGACATAAAAGCTTCGACTATAGAACGTCTCCATATTGAATCATATTGTTTGTAAAGACTAAATGCCTTTTCAAAATATTCCTTCGATCTTTTGTAATCACCCATATCAAATGCTGCCTGACCTGCATTTATATTAAAAACAGATAAACTGCTAAGAGCTTTCTTATCTTCACATATCGCTATAGCTTTATCATAATACTTTATTGCTTCAGAGAATTTCATATTAACACGTCTTATTTCACCAATATAGTTATATGCCGCTGCTATATTAAGTGAATATCTATCAGCAACTTCTTTTGTTATATTAAATATACTTATAGATTCATTTAAAAGTTCTTCAGCTTCCTTATATTCTCCACACATTATCTTGTATAGTCCCTTTAATCTCAAAAGAATCCCTGTTTCCTTATGATAGTTACACTCAACAGCTAAATTTAGAGCAAGGCTTACATACTTCATCATAACTTCTATATTATTTGTTTGTATACAATAATATATTATTTGTTTGTATCCCTCTAGTGCATAGTCTCTATCCCCTATTTCAATGGACTTTTCAATCATATCCTGGATAATACTTGTCCCTTCTTCGTAGTCACCTTCTCTTATTAAATATCTGCCCTTCATATGAAGAAAAGCTATTTCGATTTCTTTAATTTCTTCATTACTACCTTCTTTTTTCTTAACTTCTTTTAATACTTTTTCTATGTCTTTCAATGATGAAATTGTTTGTTTTTTGCTGAAATAAGCACCCTTATATCCATCTGATTCATGACTATTTACTATAGGAAAAAGTTCGTGACTAAAATTCAAATAATAATTTAAGCTTTTTATCTTATAATTTAATGCTTCGATATCATTTCCAGCATTAGTGTAATGATATATAAGTTTATGGTACATGTTTATATCGCCTTTATTATTTTTTAAAGTTTTTTCCAGTAGTTTTGCTATTTTATTGTGAAGTATTTTTTTTCTTCCTTCTGACTGCTTTAAATACACAAACTCTCTCAGTTTTTGGTGCGTGAATTTAAAGCTTACAGTTCCATTTTCAGTAATATCTTTTAGTATAAATTTATGTTCAAGTTCTTCTATTATATCCATAAGTTCAAGTTCTTCTTTTCCCGTGAGTTTTATAAGTATGTCTATATTTATCTCATCAAAAAATAATGAAGCTATATTTAATATCTTCCTTCCTTCTTCTGATACATCTAAAAATCTGCTTTTTAAAACATCCTGCATTTTAGAAGACATTATGTTTATATCATTGCCTGATTTTATAGCATTCAGATACTCATTTATAAAAAAGGCATTTCCTTCTGTTTCATCGTACATTTTCTTTATTAGTTCTTTAGTAATTTTATAATTTGGCACAGAGCATCTTATAAGATCTTCCATCTCTTCCCTAGTAAAACGATTAAGATTTAAGGTTATAACCTTATTATAATTATTCATTGAAGTCATAAATCCATCCACATTTTCGTCATATTCATTTCTGCAAGTTGCTATAAATATTATGTTACTTCTATATTGATGAAATATTATACTGCTTAAAAGTGATAAGCTCATTGCATCCATCCATTGTATGTCTTCAAATACAAATATTACTTTTTTCTTTTCTGTAACCTTTTTTAAGAGCTCAACAAGAGCATCTCCTACCACTTCATATTTTAGCGTATCTATGTTTTCTATAAGCTTTATATTGCTATTTTCCCCGCTCTTATAAATCTCTGGAAATATTGCCGAAATTATATGAGTCCAAATGGTCGGTATACTTATATTCTCACTTTCTATGGTCTCTGATAACTTTGATATTATGCTATTCCAAGTTTTTAACAGATATACTTTCTCTACTTGATAGCATTCAGCTTGAAATATATACACATCATCTTCTATAGATGAGATAAATTTTTCTTTTAAAGCAGTTTTTCCTACTCCTGCCTCTCCTATTATAATTACAGATTTACCCTCTTTATCAGCAAGAAAATTCCGAAAATTCTTTTTCAAAAATTGCATTTCTGTTTTTCTTCCGTAGAAATTCGTATTTTTTTCATCTTTTAAGCTTTCTTCTTTTAAGGTTAAATTCTCCAAAATTTCATTTAATATATTTCTTGTTTCCTCATCTGGGGCAATTCCAAGTTCCTGCATTAAAATTCCTGATAGTTTATCATAAACCTTTAACGCTTTTTCATATTTTCTGTTTTCTTTATAAAACAACATGAGGGTTCTATATGCCTTTTCATCAAACTCATCCAATTGTATTAAAAGTTTCGCATATTTTTCTATGTCTATATTTATAAATCCTTGCTTTGAATTGTTTATATAATAATACAATTTGTTGCGGTATGTTTCTTTAAAATGCTCTCTCATTTTTATAGTCCACTCTTCAAAACATTGAGCATTTTTTACAAAAAAACCCTGCAAAAATTCTCCTTTATAAAATTCAAGACAATTATCTTCTGAATTAATAAAATCATCTATATCTGTTTTGATTTCAAGCTGAGTGTTTAGCATCACTATGGATTTTTTAGGTGATATAAGTACTTCTTCACCAAAGGATTTTTTTATCTTATAAATAGCATTCCTTAAATTCTTCTTTGCTGTATTATCCTCTTCATCGGGCCACAAAAGTCCAGCAAGTTCATCACGGCTACACTGTTTATTCACTAATAAGTAATAAAATAACGCCTTAACCTTATTATAAGGAAAAAGTATTTCTTCTTTATCCTTCATAATTATAGGAGTTCCAAATAACTTTCCATATATAACGCCCACTCCAATTCCCCCCATTATTTTATATGACTTTATGTTCATTATAATATATAAATTTTTCCTTGTAAAATCCGTGCCTTTATTGTAAGAACCTACTAGTAGTTTTATATAAAAAAAGATGATTTCTGGATACAGAAATCATCTTTTCATCTACATATATAATTTATATTTTAGAAGTTAACCTTAGTTCCATAGTATGTGCATTCAAATAATTTTTCCATTGTGCTGTCATCTATTGATCTTGGATTAGATCCTGTACATGCATCTAACACAGCATTATGAGCTATAAATTCTTTGTTTGCAAGGAAATCTTCTTCAGTTATACCATATTCTTTCATGCTATGAGGTATTTCTAAAGCATCATTTAATCCATTTATCATATCGATTAATGAATCAGTAAGCTCAGCATCAGTTTCTCCTTTTAATTTTAATGCTCTAGCTATATCAGCGTATCTATCTTCACATTCAGTTCTATTGTATTGAATTACATATGGTAAAAATATAGCATTAGCGCATCCATGAGGAATGTGGAATACAGCACCAGTCTTGTGAGCCATAGAGTGAACTATTCCAAGTAATGCATTTGAGAATGCCATTCCAGCTAGACATTGAGCTTCATGCATCAAGTTTCTAGCTTCTTCATCTCCACTAAATGAATTTATAAGGTTAGCCTTTACCATTTCTATAGCCTTCATTGCTAGTGGGTCTGAGAAATTTGATCTAAGTGATGCAGTATATGCTTCTATAGCATGAGTTAATGCATCCATTCCAGTATGTGCAACTAACTTTTTAGGCATAGTTTGAGCTAAGTCTGGGTCAACTATAGCTATGTCTGGAGTTATATTGAAATCTGCTAAAGGATATTTTATTTTTGCTTTGTAATCAGTTATAACTGAGAAAGCTGTAACTTCAGTAGCTGTACCACTTGTAGATGGAATTGCTACGAATTTAGCCTTTTGTCTTAATTCTGGTAGTCCAAAAGGTACTACTGCTTGTTCAAAAGTGAATTCTGGGTATTCATAGAAAATCCACATAGCTTTTGCTGCATCTATTGGAGATCCTCCACCCATTGCTACTATATAGTCTGGTTCAAAGCTTCTCATAGCTTCTGCACCCTTCATAACTGTTTCTACTGATGGGTCTGGTTCAACACCTTCAAATATCATTGTTTCCATTCCAGCTTCTTTTAAATAACTATCAACCTTATCTAAAAATCCAAATCTCTTCATGGAGCCGCCACCAACAACGATGATTGCTTTTTTTCCCTTTAATGTCTTTAATACTTCAATTGATCCCTTTCCATGATATATGTCTCTTGGTAATGTAAAACGTGCCATTTTGACAACCTCCCCATATATAAATTATATTGTTATTTTATTAACATATATTTATATAGCAAAATTTGTGCCAATTTTAACAACCTTAAAACATATGGTCTTGTGATTTTTTGCATAAATATGTGTCCTAAAATAATACACTTCTTTCCAAATTTAATTGTATCATTTTAGGACATGTATCAAATTAAGACACTTATATGTTATATCTTTTTATTTTAAGATACAATGTATTTCTACTTATTCCCAAACTTTTAGCCGCTTTAGTCATATTTCCACCAAAAAAGAATATTGCTTTCTCTATCATTTTTCTCTCCATATGTTCTAAAGTGTGCAATGTAATATTTTTTTCACAAACATTTTTAGAATCATTCACATTCTCTTCTATTTCTACATCAAGCCTAACATTAAAGTTAAAGGCATCATCCAAATTAACATAGCTTTCAATAGAATTTTCTAATTCTCTTATATTTCCTGGCCATTTATAATCAATAAACAGCTTAAGTAAGTTTCTATCCATTAATGGCAAAGACTTTCCTAATTTATCAGACTTTGATTTTAGAAAATGATTTATTAGCTCTTCAATATCTTTTTTTCTTTCACGAAGAGGTGGCACAATTATCGGAATAACACAAAGCCTATAGTATAAATCTTCTCTAAAAGTACCATTTTCAATTTCTTTTTTCAGATCTCTATTTGTTGCAGCTATTATTCTTATGTCTATAGGTATTTCTTTATATCCACCAACTCTCGTTATTCTTCCTTCCTGGAGTACCCTCAAAAGCTTAACCTGCATATCTAGTGGCATCTCTCCTACTTCATCTAAAAATAATGTTCCTCCATTTGCAGCTTCAAATTTTCCTGCCTTTCCTCCTTTTCTTCCTCCTGTAAAGGCTCCATCTTCATATCCAAAAAGCTCACTTTCTATGATATTTGCAGGAATAGCGCCACAGTTAATTGCTACAAACCTATTGTTTCTTCTATAACTATAGTTGTGGATTGATTGAGCTAATATTTCTTTTCCTGTACCGCTCTCTCCTTCTATAAGTATAGTAGATGGACTGTTTGCTATTATTTTGCATTTATTTATAACATTTTTCATTGCTTCACTACTACCTATTATGTTGTCAAAAGTATAGAAAGCACCTGTATTATTTTCTCTAGTCTGATATAAAACTTCATATTTTTTATTCTTGACTTCTTCTCTTCTCATCTCATTTTCAATTATGTTAACACAAAATATAACTACTCCAAGATTTTGATAGTCTTTTTTATCACAGCTCCCAGTTAGATTTAATGTACCTATTATTTTCCCATCTTTATCATGTATAGGAGATGCTAAGCATGTTAGAGTCTGAAAAGCTGTTATATAGTGCTCTGTAGCTGTTATTTGAATAGGCTTATCTTCTTTAATAGCTGTCCCCATGGCATTAGTGCCTATACTTTCCTCATCCATATAAGCCCCCAAAGTTAAGTTTCTTTTTTTAAATTCATGAAGCAGATCTTCATTTCCATTTATGTAAAGAATACATCCCTTTTCATCTGTAAGTATGGTTATAAAGTCCTCATTTCCTATGGAAGATTGAAGCATATTTATATAAGGCACTGCTACATTTAACAGATTTTCGTTTTCTCGTAAAATTTTATTTAATTCTTGTTCATTTGCAAGTCTTTTATAGAAAGTCCCATCCTTTCTCACACCATAACTTGCACTTCTCCTGTGAGACTCTTTTATAATTAAATCTTTGTTTTCTATAATAATCACATCCTTTTTTCAGTGACTTATAATATATAATTTTAGTTTTTAAACTTATGGCTGTCTATAAGTTTTAATAAGTATGATAAAACTTTATTTAAATATATGCCTTATAAATTCATAAGGACTATAAAACAATATTCTTGGTCCTGAAAATTTCATTACCTTTTTAATTTTTTCTTTCATATCTTTCCTATAGCAATGAATAGGACATTTGCTGCAAGAAGTTTTGTTTTCTCCAAACTTGCAATATGTAAGCCTCTTCTGAGCATATTCTAAAAGTTCATTACATTCGCCACATAAATCTCCTTTAGTCCCATGATTTTTTCTGCAGTACAAATTTATCATAAGTTCTATGGTCCTTTTTTCTTTTTCAATTCTATTCATTACAATTCACCTTCCGACACATTTATTCTATCCTTGATTTTTGAAGCTTACTTAAAATATAATACTACAAATGATAATGATTATCAATACATTTAAGAAAAAATGTATATAATTGCAAAAATCCTCATTATCATATAGCCTAATAATTTAAATTTCATTTGAATCTTGTTTGCCGAAGTTTAAATTGGTAAAATAACACTATATAAAATTTTACTAAGGAGGATTTTTTATGCCACAATTAAAATTTAGGGGAATAAAGGAAGATTCTATACTTACCTTAAGTACCCCTCTTGTTGACAGATTACAAGAAGTTTTAGCTTGTCCTAGGGATTATTTCACAATAGAAGTAATGAACTCAACTTTTGTAAGCCAAGGAAAGATTACAGATGGCTATCCATTAGTTGAAGTTGCTTGGTTTGATAGAGGTCAAGAAACTCAAGATAAAGTAGCAAAAATAATTACAGAAGAGCTTAAAAATGTAGGTTATGCGCCTTCAGATATATTCTTTACGATACTTAAAGAATCTGCTTATTACGAGGACGGAAAACATTTTTAGATAAGAGGGGATATTTTCCCCATTTTTTATTTATTAGCTTTTTTCCCAATGTAATAATATCTTTTGAGTCCATATTATTCATACCTTTGATTATATATCTATATATCCGTAGAATTACCATAGAAAAGAACATTTATTCTTGTTATACTATGACAAAAGGAGGGATAAGATGAAGAAAAAAATACTTTCACTAATAATTTCATCAATTCTAGTAATAGGGGGAGGTACTGTTTCTATACTAAATAGAACTAAAAACAATATACCTTCAAAAATTTCCGAAGTAACTAAAACTGTAGAAGAGCCTAGTGAAGATGTTGTTGCTTCTTCTGATTCTCAAATTGCTACACAGGAATCTAATGAGCAGACTAAAAGCAATGAATCTGCTTCAGAAGTAAATACCGTCAACCATAATACAGCTTCAGAAAACTCTAAAGCTGCTAGCTCTAACTCTAATTCATCAAAGAGTAATGAAACTGCTAAAGCAAGTTCAAATAAAGGACAAGCATCCGGAGGTGAAACTTCTTCTAGAAGTAATAAAAATACTTCAAAGTCAAGTAGTTCTGCTAATGGAATGCCAGCCATTCCTCAAAACCACAATGTTGAGTTTTTATCTCAAGTAGAAAATGAAATTCTAACTCTTTGCAATAACGAAAGAGCAAAGGCAGGACTTAAACCATTATCTATGGATGAGACTATGAGAAAGGCTGCAAGATATAAAGCTGAAGAAATGCTTCAATATGGATATTTTGATCATAACTCACCATATACAGGAAGTCCATTTCAGCTATTACAAAAATTTAATGTTTCTTACAACACTGCAGGAGAAAACATTCAGTCCAGTACAGGTTTAGGAAAAGCTTCTGTAACTGCTCAGGATATAGTAAACAGATGGATGAATTCTGCTGGACATAGAGCAAATATACTAAATGCAAACTTTGGAAGAATGGGAATAGGCGTAGCCTTTTCTTCAGAGGGAAATCTAGCTTATGAATCTCAGCTATTTGCAAACTAATTAAAAATTTAAATTTACTTGTATAAATTAAAGCAAGAGGACCTTTATTAATCCTCTTGCTATTTATTGTTGATTCGCTAAAACCATCTAATCTGCTTATTCTCATAGGGGCTCTTATAGCCATTTATTATATCCTTCATCTTATACAAAATACCGTTGAGTTCACATTCCTCTACAAACACTTTCCACAGAATTTTAGAATTCAACGAAGCACATTCATATTTATTATGATAAGTTTCTATATATTTTTTCACAAGATTTTCTCCAGTAAAATTCTTGCAAAGCTTCTCATAATAATAGTCTCTTTGATTTTGCCTTAATGTAACACCCATTCCATAAGCATAAATAAATTTTGCTCCACACCTTGATGCTTCCCTTACAATATTTCTTATGTTTTCTACGCTGTCGTTTATAAAAGGAAGTACAGGCATTAAAAGTATACCCGTATATATTCCATTAGATGAGAGCTCTTTTATAGCTTTAAAGCGTTCTGATGATACCGCTACATTAGGCTCTATTTTTCTGCATAATTCATCATCAAAGGTTGTTATTGTTATTTTTACAAGTACAGAAGAATGAGATTTTATTTCTTTAAGTATATCTATATCCCTTGTAATAAGTGAGCTTTTAGTTGCAATTGCTACGCCAAAATTATTAATGTTTATTTCCTGTAAGGCATTTCTAGTAAGCATTAATTCTTTTTCAAATGGATTATATGGGTCACTCATAGCGCCTGTGCCTACAATACCCTTTTTCTTTTTACCTCTAAGTTCTTTATGAATTATATTAACTGCATTTTTCTTTGCTCTCACCTGGTCAAAATTTTCTATTTGATAGCATTCACTTCTAGAATCACAATAAATACAACCATGGCAGCAGCCTTTATATATATTCATATTGTAGTTAATTCCAAACCAAGGGTTTTTCTCTATATATTGTGATACTATAGTTTTTGCAGTTATATAATCCATTACCCACTCCTATTTATTTCTCCATCTTTTTAAACATGGAAAAAATTTTCTCATATTATCCTTAGCTTCTTCTTCTGTCATATTTGGATTAGACTTTACCATAAAAGGTGCACAAAAAGCAATCATTTCTTCCATAGTCATATCACCTTTAAAGTCACCTTGTTCAAAACAATAAATGCAATATTCTTCATTTCTGCTGCCATCCTTATTAGTTCCAAGTTCCTTCTCATCAATCAATGGCATACCACAACTTTGACAATATTTTCTTTCCATAAAACATACACTCCTTTAATATCTTTTGAGTATATATTACGTTATATAATATGACACTAGTATGTCATATTATATATATTTTTTTAAGGTATTCATTAAAATATATTTTATCTCATCTTTTACAAAGTCCGGCTCCAACACTTCAACATCTTGTCCATAAGACAATATATGTGAATATATCCACTGACCGTAAGGAAATTGAACTGTAACTAAATATTTTCCTGTATCTTCTCGTGTTATTTCGTTTTCCTCATAATAATCCATAAGCCTAAAAAGCATATTTGAATTAAACCTTAATTTTAAAGTTACTATATCAAACTCAGCATTATTCTCTTCTTTTAAAAAAAGATTTTTTATCTCATCTCTTTTAAACTTATCACATATTCTTTCAACGTCTCTCATCCGTGAAATTTTAAATATCCTAGGGCTATGTTTTTCTAGGCAATAAGCCGAAAGATAGAAACTCTGACTTTTGAAAATTATCTTAAAAGGCTTAACCTTACGGTAGGTTAGTTGATTTTGTGAGTTTACATATTCAAAAGTCAGCATGCTTTCATTTAAAATTGCATCTTTTACAATATTAAATCTATCATCTATTTTTCCGCTACTACCCCAAGGACTTAAATCTACGTCAATCCAATCAATAAAGTTCTTTTGATTGAATACGCCCTCTATCTTTTCTAAAGTTTTCTCCATTTTAAAATCCTTGGTTGAATTCAAAGTTTTTAAAGCTATTAAAATGCTCTCCTTTTCCTCATCGTCAAAGATATTTTTATCCAAAGTATATTCTTCTAAAAGAAGAATACCTCCTCCTTTTCCTTTATTCATATAAACAGGAATACCAGCAGAAGAAAGATCTTCTATATCTCTATAAATTGTTCTAGTTGATACATTGAATCTTTCTGACAACTGTTTTGCTGTAATTTTTTCTTTTTTTAAAAGTATTATTATAATTTCTACTAATCTATTAACTTTCATAAAGCTATCACCACTCTCATTATACCTTGATAATTATATATTACTACTCTATATGCATATCTTAAAACTAGCTATATCATAAGATCCTCTTCATTTATTCCTTAAAATCTTATGCTATAATATTTATTGAGGTGAAATTATGACAAAGAACGTTTATGAAAGCTATTCAGATAATAGGCTTATTTTTTTATTTGCAATTCCATCTATAATCTCTTTATTTTTAGAATCTCTTACTTCAATAATAGATACCGCCTTTGCTGGACATATTCCATTAGTTAGCACAGAGTCTCTTACTGCTATAGGATTATTATCTCCAGTTATATCAATACTTATTGCTGCACAGCTTTTATTTGGAGTATCTACGGGAATTTTTATATCCAGATATTTAGGTAAAGATGATAAAAAAAAGGTCAACGATACCTTTCAAGTAGGGTTTTATACAAATCTCATATTTGCCTCATCTATATCACTTTTACTTTTTATATTCATGAATCCACTTTTACAAATTTTAGGTGCTGAAGGTGAGGTTTATATTTTAGCCAAAAAATATTTTTCTATAGCTCTTTTAAGTAATGTTTTTAGTTCTGTGGGATATAATCTTGTAAATATATTAAGAGCCTTTGGTTATCCAAAATTAGAAATTACAATAGCATCCTTTTCTACTGTTCTAAATGTGATATTTAATTTCATATTTACCTTCAAAATGGATATGGGACTTACGGGTATAGCTTTAGGTACCTTGATAAGTGAGGTTTTTTATACTTTTTCTGGAGCATATTTCTTATATAAACATAGATTATGGTTCTCTCATAATAAATTATCTAAGAATTTTATATATAATATAATTACGAAGATGACTAAGGTAGGTTTCGTTCAATTCGGTGTTCAATGCCTTACAAGTTTATCAGGACTTGTTATAAATAATAGGCTTCTATATTTTGGTGGAGCAATAGGAGTAAGTGCCTGGGCTGTGGTTCAAAAAATACACAGTGCAGCTTTAATGCCTATAGTCGGTATTACTCAAGGTCTTATGTCAATTCTTTCTTACTTTAAGGGAAATAATAATAAGAGCAGAGCACATTCTGTCACCAAAAAATCTATACTTTACTCTTTAGGTTATGGAATTATTGTTACTGTAATAATATTCTTATTTGGAGATTATGTAGTGTTGATATTCAGTGACAGCATGGAAATAATAACAGCCTCATCAATGGTTTTAAAAATTTGTTTTTCTCTTTTCTTTATGCTTGGAATAGTATACACTCTTATCTCATTATTTCAGGTCACTGATAAGGAAAAATATGCAATGACTTTAGGCTTTGTTAGGCAGCTTATAGCTTTGGTGCCTTTAAGTATTATACTTCCCATGATCTTTAGTAAAAGCCCTGTGAATGCAATATTTTTTTCTTTGCCATTAAGTGATCTTTTAACTCTCATATTGGGTATATATCTTTATAAGTCAATTAAAGCCATTGTTTAAAAAATAAACAGTGGCTTTAGGCTTAACCTCTTATTTGCTTTAGTCTTTCTTCTACTTGGCTTATAACTAAATGCTTGTCTTCCTCATTTTCAATTATATCAACCTTGTCCATGTCAATTATTAAAACTTGAGAAGCCTTATAATGATTATTGACCCATTCATCATATCCTTCCCATAGGACTCTGTAATAATCTACAAGCTCTGCATCAAGTTCATAACTTCTTCCTCTTTTTCTTATTCTGTCTAGAACTGTCTCAAAGCTTCCCTTTAAATAAACCATAAGGTCTGGTGACTTTTTAGGAAGTTCCTTTAGTTCATCCATCATGTTGTCAGCTAAATTTTCATAAACCTGCATTTCTAATTCAGTTATTCTTCCTAATTCCATATTTTTCCTTGCAAAATACCAATCTTCATATATGCTTCTATCTAGCACATTATTATCTTGTACTAAGGCCTTTTTTATACTCTTAAATCTAGTGTCTAAGAAATATAGCTGCAATAAAAATGGGTATCGCTTCTTTTCTATTTCCTCTGGAGATGCTGTGTAAAATAAAGGTAATATTGGATTCTCCTCAACACTTTCATAAAATACATCACTTCCAAAATGCTTTCCTAACATTTCCGCCACAGAACTTTTTCCAAGTCCTATCATTCCACCTACTACGATCACCATCTTCACCGTTCCTTCCACAACTATTATCATAATTGTATATAGCTATTTACCAAATTCAGTATGATAATATAATTAATTTTCTCTCAAATATGTTTTCAAATAAATCGCTATTATAGAATACTAAAATATTTATCATTAATCAATATGAAATAAAATCAAGTTTACATTTATTTTATTTAATGATATAATTATATATAAGAATTACGAAAATTCTTACAGGTTTTAATTTTATAAACCTCTTAGCACACATTATTAAAATATATTTTGATTTTATGTTTACCACGAAGGTAGAGTTTTTTTCTCTACCTTCTTTTTTTATTTTAAATTAAGGGGGAATAACAATGAAATCATCAACTAATACTTTAGTAAAAGCGGGGCTCTTTTTAGCTTTAGGAATCATAATAACTTATATATTTCACGCTACAGGAATACCTGGAACCATATTTCTTCCAATGCATATACCAGTGCTTTTATGCGGTTTTATACTAGGAAGCATATATGGACTAATAATAGGTGTATTAACTCCTCTTTTAAATTCACTTTTTACAGGAATGCCTCCACTATACCCTGTGGCTATATCTATGGCTTTAGAACTTGGAGCCTATGGTTTCTTCGCAGGATTTTTATATAAAGAAAAAAATAAAAACATATATGTATCTTTAATTAGTTCTATGATTTTAGGAAGAGTGATAGCTGGTATAGCAAACTTTTTGCTTCTCACTGCAAAAGGCGGTTCCTTTGTGCTAGCTGGATTTTTAACTTCAGCTTTTGTAACAGCATTTTGGGGAATAGTTATACAACTTATTCTAATACCATTTTTAGTTAAAACTTTAGAAAAAGTTAGCTCCAAAGAATTATCACGTTGAATTTAAAAAAGGTCAATGACGTCAGAGGTCATTGACCTTTTACTATAAGTTTTTACTTATGTTTTCTATAATTTCATTTATCATATCTTTTATATCCATATTAACTGTGCCAGGAATATATATTCCGTGAACCTTTAAAGGAAGAATATATTTCAAACAGTCTAGCTTAAATACTTCTCTAGCTATATCAGCTGTTACTTCCCCATTTATACCGCCACTACATATAACTCCAATAGGGCCTATTACAGCCCATATATTTTCTTTATTTAAGAAATCACATATATTATTAGACCCAACTATAGATTTTTCTGCCCCTGCTTTAACCATATTAGATGCTGCTACACCATTAGTTCCAAGGGCTACAACTCTTACTTCTTTACAATTACATTCCTTTTTAATTTTTTTTATTATAGTTTGTCCAATTCCAGCTCCTTGAGCATCTATGATGGCTATTGTTCTCATATATCTTTTCCTTTCATAACAGCTGTTATCTCAGTATCTATAATTTAAAAATTTACATATATTCCTATTATATCACCTATCCATACTTATATAAAATCACTATAATTCCCAAATCAAAAATCACCCCAGAAAATTCCAGGGCAATCCTAAATTACTTTATTTTTTTAGAAAAGAAATTGTTACTTTAAAGAGGTCTCCATCTATATCTATATTAAATTTCCCTCCTTGAAGTTCCACAAAGCTTTTTGCTATAGCAAGACCTAAACCAGAGCCTTCAGTATTTCGTGATTTATCTCCCCTTACAAATCTTTCTGCAATTTCATCTATATTAAAATCAATTTCTGCATAAGACATATTCTTCAATGTTATCTTTACTTCGCTTTCATCTTCAATTATAGAAATATATACTCTAGAATTGTCCATAGAATACTTTAATGCATTCACTATAAGATTCTCAAACACTCTAAAAGTTCTTTGACTATCTAAAAGAAGCATAACTTTATGATCTGGATAGTTGTTTTTAAAAGTTAAAGTTGACTCTTCTATCTTATCTGAGAGTTCAATCTGTACTTGTTTCATAAGAGAAACTATATCTACATTCATTATATTTAAGCTTATATTTCCACTGGTAGCTTTGCTTACTTCAAACAAATCTTCTATTAGATCTTTTAATCTTTGCGACTTCCTATCTAAAGTATCTATATATAACTTTCGAGTTTCTTCATTAATGTTTTGATCCTTCAATAAGTCTATATAGGTAATTATTGATGTCAGTGGTGTTTTTAAATCATGAGATACATTTGATATAAGCTCTGTCTTCATCTTCTGGCTCTTTACTTCTTCGTCAACGGCATTTTTAAAACCATTTTGTATCTTTGATACTTCTTCCTTGAATGGTTCAAATACACCTAAGTCATCTTCAATCTTCACATCAAGATTTCCTTTAGCAATTTCATTTGTAACTTTTAAAAGTTTTTTATATTTTTCACTCACATCTTCTATATATTTTTTTAAAATTTTAAATAATATAAAACTATATATTACAGCTCCAATTATTCCAAAGAACCATGTACTACACATAATTGTGACTGCAACAAAGTTGATTAAGACTATTTTCAGTAATTTTTTGTTCTGATTATCTCTTAAGTCTACATTTCTTATTGAGTCAAAAACTTTACGAAAACCATTCTTTATCCATCTCAATATAGCAAGCAAAAGAAATTTTTCTCTAAAATATTTTCTTATTCCTTCATGAAAGATATACTTTATCATAGTAATTTCTAAGAAAATAAAGGCAAATATTATGACGTAGTATATCACATTTGCCAAATATACTATGATATCTGACATGTACATACTAAAGCTTTCTCTTACAAGTTCAGTAAAGCTTCCATTTATGGTATTCATAATTATTATTTCAGGTGACATCCCTATAAATGCTGTTACAACCAGCATGGCTATTAATACATTAAATTCAAATGGTATTTTAGATAAAGCTTTAAATCCTATAAACTCTTTCCCTAATCTATAAGGCACTAATAATGCTAAAAACAGTACTATTATCCCTATTGTTAATATAAACATAGAAGAACTATTTCTATAATCCATATACTCTAGAGAGTGAATTGACATAGTTATGTTGTCATTATATTTTAAATTTCTAGGAACTGCATATATAATATCTATATTTTTTATAGGATTCAATTCATATGGTGTATATTCATAACTATTTAAATTCTTTAAAACTTCATTATCTAATTTTTGCTGCATAGTGTACTGATTAGCCCCTATGGAATTATTTACTTTAATTTCTCCCTCTTCATCAAAGCTTAAATTCACATAAAACAAATAATCTTTCTTTAAGTTTTCTATTTCTTCATCAGTAAGTTCTTTGCTCTGAATATATTTTTTTATATCATTTCCGCTATTTGCTTTAACAAAACTTCCATCTTTAAATGAAGCATAGTATTCTAAATTCTTCAAAGAATACTTTAACTTGTTGGCTGAAGAATCAAAGTCACGTCTTATAGCTTTTTCAGTATTATCTCCTTCTCGATTATAATTTGTTTTATCACCATAGCTCACATCTCTAGGCTTTATAAAAAGAGCTTCAGGATATATGGTCTTGCCCTCTTTTTCTTCCATCATATCTTTGTAAATTACATAACTGCTGTCATAAATATCATTTACAAAATTCATCATTTCAAATGGAGAATAATTTTCTCTTTCATTAACCTTTTTCTCTATCATAGGATAAGTGTATATCATACCTAATGCTGATGTTATAATCATTATTAAAACTACTATATTTAATAAAACTTTCTTTTTAATATTTTTCGATTTTGTATCCAACTCCCCATACCACCTTTAAATATTTTGGATTTTTAGGATTAATCTCTATTTTTTCTCTTATATTTCTTACATGAACCATAACTGTATCTGTATTTATAGCTTGCTCATTCCATACTGACTCATATATTTCCTCTGCAGAGAAAACTCTTCCTGGATTTCTCATAAGAAGATGAAGAATCTTAAATTCTATAGGCGTAACCTTTACCAAATTCCCATCAAGAGACACTTCTTTTGTATCCTCATTCAGTTCTAGCCCTCCAATGGTAAAGGTACTTTTATTCTCTTTTTTTCCTGATATAATATTTAAAAACTTGCTGTATCTTCTAAGCTGAGAATTAACCCTAGCTAAAAGCTCCATAGGATTAAATGGCTTTGTTACATAATCATCAGCTCCTATGTTAAGTCCCATTATTTTGTCTATCTCCTCTGACTTTGCTGAAAGCATTATAACAGGAAAATCATGGTGCTCTCTAAGCTTCATAGTTAAAGTTATTCCATTCATCCTTGGCATCATTATATCTATTATTGCTAAATGAATCTCTTCTTTTGATATTATTTCTAACCCTTCTAATCCATCATAACCTTTAAAAACTTTATATCCTTGATTAGATAAATATATCTCCAAAGCATCTGCTATTTCTTTCTCATCTTCTACTACTAAAATATTATATGACTTCATATACACACCCTCGTTTTCTATAAACTTTCTACTTTATGATATCATAAAATACTTTTTCAACATAATTTACTTTTTATTATTTCTTTATAATCGATAAAGTGTTTTAAATCTTCATCTTGAACATTTTTAAAGTCATAGGCTTCAACTTTTACTATAGAAAATGGTAATGGAATAATGTAATTATCCCATCTATTTTTCAAAGAAATCTTTTTAGATACTTTTAAATTCACTCCTATAAATTTTTTTCCTGATTTATTAGATAAAAGGGGCCCTAGCTTTTTGAGTTCCTGAAATGGTCCTAATGGTCCATCTAAAGAAATCGCCATAGAGGCTCCATCTATATTGCTTTCATCTTTTATATACCTTAAAAAATTCTTTATCTTCGCTCCATCTGGCACCCTCAATGCTCCAACTCCGTATTTTCCTATGGTCTCCTCTATATAGTCACCTCTTTTGTCTGCTGTGACTATAACAGTCATTGGATAATTTTCCTTATAGATCTTTTTTATTAAGAAATTCATAGCATAACTTTGACCATGCCAAAATCCTAAAATGCAGTTCTTTAAATTGACTTCATTTAATTTGAATTCATCAGAAAAATCCCACTTCATAGTTCTATAAACTAATTCTATATAAATCCAAGAAAATCTTATCAAAGCTTTATCCCACATTTATCTTATCTCCATATAAACATTGTTCCTTGTAATAAGAACTCAATACACTTGAATAGTTATATTCAGCAATTTTAGCAACATTGCCGCTCCTATAACTTAAAGCAGTATCATAAGCGCCTTTCTTTAAACTCTCCCTCAATTCTTCATCATTCAATATACTTATAATCTTTGAAGCCCACTCATCTAAGTTTTCATCTGTTACATAACCATTTATATCATCACAAACCACATCTACAACTCCACTTCCCTTAACTGCTACTACAGGATTCCATGCAGCCATGGCTTCTAATAAAACTATCCCTTGAGTTTCTGATTTTGAGGCAAATAAAAATAAGTCTGAAGCCCTATAGTAATCGTCTATATTTTCATTTTTAATGCTGTTTAGAAAAGTAACATTGTTATCAAGCCCTAATCTAGTGGTCTTTTTCTTTAAAGTTGTTTTTAAAGGCCCATCGCCTATTATCAAAGTGTTAAAACAATCTCCAATGTTGTCTTTAATTTTCTTCAATCCATCTATCAAAAACTCTATATTTTTTTCTTTTGTAAGACGAGCTACTGTACAAAAAAGATATTTTTTATCTTTTTTATATTTTTTTCTTATGTCATCACTTGAAACATCATATGCATCAAAACATCTATCCTTCAATCCTGTAGGCATAACTTGAATTCTAGAATCAACTCCAATTTCCCTTAGATATTCTTTCATGGATTCCGTCGGCGAGAACACCATATCACATTTATTAGCGAAATTTTTTATATAGCTTGGAATGACCTTTTCTTTAGTAGAATTTAATAGTTTTACTTCAAGCTCTCTTAACTCATGATTTTTTTCATTTTTACTTCTATTTTCTAGATATTCATAAGGTTTTATATAATGAAGATACTGCTCATATCGTGTATGATATGTAAAAGTAACAGGAACATTATACTTTTTCCCTAAATGTAAAGCCACATTGCCTATAAGCATAGGATGATGAACATGTATGATATCTATATTCATTCTTTTAAATTTCCTTTCAATCTTTGGGTCAAACATATTTGGAATTACTATGCCCCCTTGTAGTGCTCTCCCTTTAAAAGACTTATATCTTATTACATTATCCTCATCTTCCATATTTCCATAAGCAGGAGCAAATATAAAAACTTCATGTCCAAGTATTTTTAAACCTTCTGCAAGTCTTTCTATTGATATAGGAACACCTCCTATAAATGGCTTATAATTATTTGTCATCATTGCTATTCTCATAAAAAACCCTCCTAAAACCTTAACCTATCACCTGAATCACTGTTGTAGAGAAGAAATATCCAGCACTTATAAATGCACAATTCCATATTAAAATTCCCAAAGCAGAATATAAGCTATATTTTAAAAAATTCATCTTTAAAAGCCCTGCTGGCAGAGATATAAGGGTTCTTGCTACCGGTAGAAGTTTACTTATAAAAACTCCTATAGTTCCCTTTTCCCTTAAAAATTCAATTTTCCCATTTATATAGTCTTCATGTTTAGGAAATCTCTTAAGATATTTTTCCAACAAAAAATTCCCTCCAAATCTTCCTATGCTATAAAGCACCCAGCTTCCCAATATTCCTGCTATAACAGATAGTATAACTACTGAAATCAGTGATATATTTCCCGTTGCTGCCCATACTCCAGCCAAGGGCATTATTATTCCTCCCGGAAGCCCTGGAAGATTTAAATATTCTAAAAATACTATTGTAAAAACAAATAGTGATCCATATTGATAAAAATAATTTGTTAAATTAGAAGCATCCATTTTCTTCTCCTCACAATCTCTTAAACTATGGTTTAATGATAACTTCTAAAGTTTAAGAACAGCTTCATAGAAATCTAAAGAAATTCTAAAGGGTTTCTTTTAATTTATTAAAGAGAATTTATAAAAAAGGATTGCATATAGACTTTATTCAAACTTCTATATTTTTATTAACTATATAAAGGACTTTTCATATTATGTACTATGCAATATGAGTTTAAGTTTTAACAAAAGAAGGTTATGATATGGTGAATCATGCGATAAAGCATAAAAAATGGAGTGTAAAAAACACTCCATTTTAATATAAACTAATAAAAATATAAAGATATTATTCTTATTTATCCTTTTTCTTTTTATCAAAGAAACCTATAATTACTAATGTCATGAACAATGCTGTTAGTATCTGTATTAATCCTTCCAATAATTTCACCTCTTAAATAGTAGACTAAATTAATTATCTTTTACAAAATCCATCAATTTGAAACTTCCAGCTGTAAAAAAGCATGCTGACATCAATAAAATCATTCCTATACTAAGAATAATATCTGTACTTCCAAGAATATTTCTCATCCAATAAAATGGACTTAATTTATCTAGAATTGTTATCACTGATGTAACTTCTCCTAAAGAACTCAAATTAAGATTCACCATTGATATTATAAATGCTATAAGGTCATAAACAACAACAGTAAGTGAAACCATTGTAGCATTTTTTATCCATCTAACTGCTGCTAACACAACTGCTGTAGATAATAAACTGCATAAAAGTATCACTAATATAGTTTGAGGAAGTATATTAAGTGTTATCCCAGCAAATTTATATATAGCCGTAAATATTAAAGAAGTTGATAGAGACTGGCATATGAATATAGCTAAAAATATTCCTCCTAAAACTTCATAATCCTTATTGGCAGTTGTTATAGCCCTCTTAATTATATTCTGTTTCTTTAGTTTTATAAGGTCTTCTCCTATTACAGATGCAGAAATTATCATAAAGTAACACATCATAAGAATCATAACTATAAAGTTCATAGTATTATCCTTTTTATCCATTTCTATTTTGGCTTCAGGTACTTGATTTGCCTGATTGCCATTGATCTCTCCATTTACAAAATCATCTATGATATTTTTCGCAGTAAATCTTCCTGTATCTTCTGATGCACTTACTATCTTAACCTTTGGATTTTCTTTTTTATGAATTTTCTCCTCAAATCCTTTTTCTATATAAAACACATCTGCCAAGGATCCATCTTTTATTTTTTCATAAGCAGATTCTTTATCATTCATAAAGTTTATTTCATAACTTTCTTCAAGTTTACTTATAAGCTCTCTGCTTTTTTCACTTTTATCTTCATCAATTATAGACAATGCAGGTTTTTCAGAATCCTTTTGAGATAAGTTTCCACTAAATATACTCACTATCATTACGGATGGCACTAAAAGCAGCATCAATAATATCTGAGGATTTTTAATTAGTCTTTTTATATTAACCCAGGTTAGGCTTAATAGCTTCATTTTTATTCCTCCTTAGATTTATCTTTATTATAGATGCTAAATATAAAAGTATTGCTGCAATAATTATTATAACTATTGTAAATATACTTTCCTCCATGTTTCCCTTTCTTTCATAACTGCTAAAAACTTCTGATATATAATAGGTTGGTGCAATCTTAGAAATAATACTTACATTTGGGGTAAACATCCCCCCTCCAAGTATAGGTATCATAAATAAGACCATAGCTGCAATTTTTGCATACTTTTCAGTAAACATAGTTATGAGAAATATTATAAGGCTTGTTATTAATAGGCTCGCTATAGCTATAATAATTAGAAGCTGTTCAATATTTCCTATAAATGCCTTTCCTAAAAATCTATAAACAAAACAATAAGATAATATACTTAAAAAGCTATATATATAGTAAGTTACATACTTCAAATTTAAAATTTTACTTTTGCTATTTGGAGTTGATAGAATTCTTTCATCGAAATTCTTCTCATTCCGTTCAGCGTTTATGCTTGAAAGACCAAATATTATCATGCTGCATACAAGACCAATAAGACTTACAGAATAGAAAGCAAAGGGATCTTCCTGTTGTTTACCTTCTAATTTTACCTTTTCTACGGCTTCTTCCCTATTTATGCCTTTTGTACTGTCATAAATGGCCTTATGATAACTATCAATTATGGATTTTACAGTATTCAATTTTTCTATGCTTGTATCATTATCTTTTATAGTTATATCTACATTTTGAAAATCCCTTATTCTTTCATCATAGCCCTTTGGAATCACTATAGTTCCATCCATATCATCGTCTACAACCGCTAAAATATCCTTACTTATATCATTTCCCAAAAAGCCTACAAGGTTCTCAGATAATTGTGATTTATCTTCATCTATTATTCCAATCTTTATGGTATCCAGTTTGAATTCTCCTCCATGAAGTGACTTATTCATAAATCCCATAGCACCCCCTATTATAAGAGGTAACGCTATAAAATATAATATGCTTACTTGAAAATTAGAAAATAAGTTTTTAAGCTGAATTTTAATATAGGTTAATCCTTTCATAACTTCCTCCTAATCCCTTAAAGTTTTTCCTGTAAGTGCTAGAAATACATCTTCAAGCCTTGGTTCTTCATAATTAATTTTATTTATTATACAATCATATTTTTCAAGTATATTAAGAGTATCACCAAGCTTAAATCCATCTCCAATATTTAATATGATATTTTTTTCATCTTCTTTTATGTCTATGACTCCCTTTGATGATTTAAGTTCAAAAATGGCTTCTGCATTTTTTCTTGAAAGATTTATTATGACTTTGTGGTTTTTAAATACTGATGACTTTACCTCTTCCTGAGTTCCATAGGCAACTTCTTGTCCTAAATCCATTATAAATACCCTTTTGCAAAGTTCCTCTATTTCCTCCATATAATGAGAAGTATAAATTATGGTTGTTTTTCTTTCTTCACATATATTTTTTACAAAAGTGAATATATGATTTCTTGACTGAGGATCAACCCCTACGGTAGGCTCGTCCATTATAAGCACCTTAGGATTGTGCATTATAGCTGCTGCTATATTAAGTCTTCTTTTCATTCCACCAGAGAACTTTTTAACCTTTTCTTTTTTCGTATCTCCAAGTCCTGTGACCCTTAATGCTTCAAGTATTCCATTTTTCAACTCTTTTCCTTTAAGTCCATATAATGCACCAAAAAACTCCAAGTTATCATATGCACTAAGATTCTCCATAAGAGCTAAATCTTGAGGGACTACTCCGATATATTTTTTAGCCTCAACAGGTTCCTTATTTATATCATGCCCACATATAGTAATAGTTCCGCTATCACTATATAAAAGTGTGCTTATTATATTTATTAATGTAGATTTTCCTGCTCCATTAGGGCCTAAAAGTCCAAAAATCTCTCCCTCTTCTACTTTAAAAGAAATATTGTCTAAAACCAATTTATCTTTAAATCTCTTAGTTACATTATTTACTTCTATTATATTCATAAAAAAATTACCTCCCTAGATCTTATGTATTAATAATAATACATGCTAGAGAGGTAATGAATACCATTAGGTCATAATTTAAAATGACTTAAGTCACTATTCCTTTTTTAAATGCAAAAATAGCAATTTGGGTTCTATCTCTAAGAGACAACTTTCCTAATATGGATGTAATGTTATTTTTTATAGTTCCTTCAGATAAGTATAATTTTTCAGATATTTCTTTATTACTATATCCCGCAGCAATAGCTTTTATTATATTTATTTCTTTTTCTGTAAGTCCATAATCATCCATATCTTCATCGTGAATATTTTCCTTTATACCTTGTATCATCTTATTAGCTATTTCTGGATGAACCACTATATTTCCTTTATACGCACTCTTTATGCCTTCATATATTACGTCATGGGAGCTATCTTTTAAGAGATATCCATAAGCTCCATAGTTTAATGCCTCTCTTATATACTCTTCATCTTTAAATGTAGTAAGTATAAGAATTTTTATATTATGAAATTGTTCCATTATAAGCCGTGTTCCCATAACGCCACTACAGTTCTTCATTCTAACATCCATAAGTATTACGTCTACAGTATTGCATCTACAAAACTCTAAAGCCTCATACCCATCACTAGCCATGCCTACAACTTCAATATCATCATAAGTAGACAACATTATTTTTAATCCTTCTCTTATAAGTTTTTCGTCATCTACAATAAGCAGTTTCATTTAAAATTCCTCCTCTTTTTCACGAACTACCGAAAGAAATATCTTAAATCCTTCATTATCTTTAGATAAAAATTTCACCTCTCCATTTAATTCATTTATTCTTTCCCTTATGCTTTTTAGTCCTAATCCAACTTCTTCTATGGAGTCCGTTCCGATACCATTATCAGATATTACGACAGCAAGTCCATCCTCTGAAAAGTTAAAGCTAATCTTAACCTTAGTCGCTCTTCCATGCTTTAAACTGTTAGATAAAGCTTCTTGTATTATTCTATACATATTTGAAATTTGCTTAGATGACATCCCCCACGGTGTTCCAGTAGTTTTAAAATCCACTTCAACTCCTGTAAGATTACTAAAATTTTTCAACAATTCATCTACCTTAAATATTCCCTCAAAAGAATTGTATTCTATTGGTTTTAACTCTTTTACTGCTCTTCTTACATCTTTAAGACTTTCATTTATAAACTCTCGTAAATTCTTTGTCATAGGCTCTAGCTTGCTATTTTCTTTTGATGCTATTCTTTCCATAGCTCCCAACTGAATCATTGCAGTTGATAAAGCATGTCCAACGCTGTCATGAATTTCTCTTGAAATTCTGTTTCTTTCTTTTAAAAGCGTAAGTTCCTCTATAGATGAAGCATAATTTTCTAAATTTATATTTGCTTCTTTTAATTCTTTTTCCTTTACTCTCAGCTTGTCATAAAGTACTTGAGCATTCACCTTTTCTTTGTTTTCATTACTAACATAAAATAGAAGTATAATCATTGTACATATATACACTAAATTTAATGTACCTTCCCCATCCCCATTTATTAAAGATGCTAAAAATGTTCCTATAAAAATAATTCCTATAAGCCATTTTGAATACCTTGCCTTAAGCATGATAAAACAATCTAAAATAGATGGCAGCAAATATAAAATAAGTTTTCCAGAATATATGCTATAAGATAAAAATGCCAGCATTATTTCTAGAGCAACAGAAACATATCCAAGCTTAGTTTTAAAATAGAATAGCCTTAGCTGATTGTTCAGTATAAATAATCCCATTATTATAGTAGCTAAAGTACTCATATCCTTATGATTTACAATAAGCTGAAACAGGATTGCCGCTATCATAATATATCTTATTAAAATAAATTCCTTTAACTTTTTCATATTTATCTCCTAAAATTATTTTATTCCAAGCAGTACTTTAAAAGGTGATACCCTTTTACACAACTCATAAACCACGAAGCTTATCACAAATGACGATAAAATTATTATTATCATAGAAAGCCAGTGAGGTAGCATAAATGGAATGATGTAAAATGCTATGGTTAAAAGTATTGTTTGGTGAAGTATATAAACTGGAAAAGTCGCTTCATTTAAATACTTTAATATTTTATGATTCTTATTTAAGTACTTTATTCCATAAGAAACAACAACTAAAATCATAGTGATCATTACTGAATTTTTTAATATACCTTCTATGACGTAGGCTAATATCCCCAAATCCATAGATTCAAACCATATAAAATAGGTAATACCTAATATGCTGAAAATTACATTGAAAATTATAAATTTTTTTCTTTTAACTACCAAGTGATTTAAATATACTTCGTTACTATAGACTATATATCCTAATACAAAAATCAAAAGATTAGTAACAAATCCTTTACCCCCTATATTAGGAGCTAAATCAACAATTATTATAGATACTACAACCCAAAAAAGTCCTAGTTTACTCAAAAATACTTTTTGGAACTTTTCTAAAAATACTTCTCCTGCCTTTGTCTTCAATATCTTTATTATTCCTGTTCCTGCTAATGATATGAAAAATAAAAAGACTATAAACCATAAATGAGCTGGGGTAAATCCTCCATCAAATCCCATAAAATCATTTATATTAGTAAAGAAATACTTCATGTGTTCAATATAATTTACATTAGTCTCCCCTCTCCAAACCCTTGCAAGGTAAGTTTGAGGAGGCACCAAAGCTACAATTCCGAAGATAAATGGAATAAGCAACTTCTTTGTTTTTTCTTTTAGATACTCTTTGCAGTTTCTTCTTGATAAAGCAAAATAAGTTGAAGCTCCTGCTAAGAAAAATAATAATGGCATATACCAAGAAAATGTGAATATTATAAATAAGTTTGAAAATAGATTTGTACTTTCAGACTTTACATAAAAATCTCCTAGATCTGTATATATCACAGCTGTGTGATATATAAACAGCATTAATATACATATATTTCTGATCCAATCAATTTCTCTTCTTCTCATCCTGTCACCTCTCATAATATATTTATTGCATCCTTATATGCACTATAATTATACCTTAATTTTTTTACTATTTATACATAATATTTTTACATTTACTAAGCTATAATATTTAATTATTAAAAATTATAATTATTTGATATAATATTCCTAATAATCAAAAATAACGGAAGTGATGTGTCACTTCAAAAGTAGCATAGCAGTATGGTAGGAGGATAAAAAATGAAAATTGTTATTGTAGGTCTAGGAGTCATAGGTGGGTCCTATGCTTTAGCACTAAAAAATTGCGGTTATAATGATGTGTATGGGATCGATACAGATGTGTCTGCATTAAATATTGCAGAAAACAAGGGTATAATAAAGAAAGGCTTTACTGACGGAAAAGAAATATTAAATCATTGTGATTTAGTTATTTTAAGCATATACCCTGATTCTGTAGTAAAGTTTTTAACTAAAAACAAAGCTTTTTTTAAGTCAGGAGCTGTGTTAACTGATACCACTGGTATAAAGGTTTCCTTAGTTTCTAATATTGAAAAAATCTTAAGAGATGATATTGAATTTGTTTTTGGACATCCTATGGCTGGACGAGAGAAAAAAGGATTAGCATATGCTGACAGCAAAGTTTTCAAAGGTGCTAATTACATAATCACTCCAACAAATCGGACTTCATCTAATGCTATTAATATAGTTGAAAAGCTGGCTTTGGATATAGGATTTAAAAGAGTTACGAAAGTTCATCCAAAAGAACATGATGCTCTCATAGCATTTACATCTCAGCTCCCTCACATTATTGCTGTAGCTCTAATAAATAGCGATGATGAAAAGTATGAAACAGGAAAATTTATAGGTGACAGCTACAGAGAACTAACTAGGATTTCAAATATAAATGGAGAACTTTGGACAGAGCTATTCCTTAACAACAAAGAAAACCTTCTAAAATCTATTGATAATTTTGAAAAACAACTGACACTTTTAAAAAATGGTCTTATAGAAAACGATAAAAATCTTCTCATGAATTTATTTAGAGAATCTTCTATTAGAAGAGAAAAATTAGAATAAAAATAAAAGTCCTCTGAAATCTATAAATGTTTTCAGAGGGCTTTTATTTGTTTATTTTATATAATTTATAGGAATAATAATCTTATAAAGAAAGGAGGTTTTAATAGCATGAGCAGAAACGCAAAAATATGGTTAGTTGTTATGATAGTGTTAGCCTTGATTATTTTTCCTATAGTTAACAGTTACAACGGTTTAGTCTCTCTTTAGCAGAATACGGCAGCTGCAGAATCAAACATAGATACCCAGCTTCAAAGAAGATCCGATTTAATTCCTAACCTTGTAAATACAGTAAAAGGTTATGCATCTCAAGAAAAAGATATTTTTACTGATATCGCAAATGCAAGAAGTAAACTAGCTGGTGCTACTAATGTCACAGACCAGGCTAATGCAGATAGTGAACTTTCAACGGCATTGTCTAGACTTTTGGTGATAGTTGAAAGATATCCTGATTTAAAATCAAATCAAAACTTTAGAGATTTAACAGTTCAACTGGAAGGTACAGAAAATCGAATTGCAGTAGCAAGACAGGATTATAATACTGCTGTTACAAAATATAATACTAAGAGAAGAAAATTCCCTACAAACATGATTTCTTCAATTTTGGGTTTCGACGAAAAACCTCTTTATAAAGCTAGCGAAGGAAGTCAAGATGTTCCTTCAGTAGATTTTACTAAATAATTTATGAAAAAGAAAATTTTTCTTTTTTCTCTCTTAATATTAGTATTACTTTTTTCTGCCAGTGCAGGAGCTTCTCCACAACTACCTTCTCCAACTCCTTACAAATATATAAACGACTACTCTGGTATCATTAACCATGACTATGCTGAAAAGATCGTTTCTATAGGCCGTGAACTGGAAAATAAAACTGGTTCTCAAGCAGTAGCTGTTGTAATAGATTCCACTGAAGGTATACCTATAGAAGATTATTCTATCAAGCTCTTTCGATCTTGGGGAATAGGTGAAAAAGGAAAGGATAACGGCCTTTTAATATTAGTAGCTGTAAAAGATAGGACTTGGAGAGTTGAAGTAGGAAGAGGTCTTGAAGGCGCAGTACCAGATGCCTTAAGCAACAGAGTTATGGAATCTTTAGCAAAACCAAATTTTGCAGATGGAAATTACGATGATGGAATACTAAACAGCTATAGCACTTTTTCTGATTATATTGCTAAAGATTATGGAATTACTCTTGATAAATCTCTAAAAATAATGCTGCCTAAAGAAGATTCATCTAACTCTAATATAGGCAAAGTTGCAGTATTCGGTTTTTTTGTCTTGATTCTTTTAGATGTTTTTCTAAATAAAGGAAGAGTTTCATCTACTATTCTTCAACTAGCATTTTGGAGTAATATTGGAAATAGACGAGATCCCGGAGGCGGAAATAGCGGTGGATTTGGAGGATTTGGAGGCGGTTCTTCTAACGGTGGTGGTTCTTCCGGCAACTGGTGATTTTTGATATAAACCCTTTGAATTAAAGGAAGGTGTAATTAATTTAACTTTACACCATCCTTTAATTTTTTTTATAAAACTGTTGTGTGAAAATGATTAATAGACTATAATTAACTCATATATTTTGATTGTCAAAATATTTTATACTCAAAACATATGGAGGATTTTAAAATTATGAATATAAAACCATTAAAAATAGGAGAATTTATATGCAAACTCCCTATAATTCAGGGAGGTATGGGAATTGGTGTATCCATGTCAAATCTAGCATCAAGTGTCACTAATGCTGGAGGTATAGGAGTGATTTCAGCAGCTCAATGTGGCTATAAAGAAAAGGATTTTGAAACTAATAATCTAGCTGCAAATCTTAGAGCATTGAAAAAAGAAATAATAGCTGCCAAAGACAAATGTAATAATGGTATATTAGGCGTTAACATTATGGTTGCTACAAACTTTTATGAAGAGCATGTAAAAACTGCAATAGAAGCTGGTATAGACTTGATAATTTCTGGAGCTGGTCTTCCAACTGCTCTCCCTAAGATTGTAAAAGGTTCTAATGTAAAAATAGCCCCTATAGTATCATCTTTAAAAGCAGCAAAAGTCATTTTAAAACTTTGGGATAAACATGACAATGTAACTGCTGATATGGTAATCATAGAAGGTCCTAAAGCTGGTGGACACCTTGGCTTTAAAGAAGATTCCCTTGAAATTGAAAATAAAAATTTTGATAATACCATATTAGATATAATATCAGAAGTAAAATTCTATAGTGAAAAATACTCAAAACACATCCCTGTAATAGTAGCCGGAGGAGTTTTTAATGGATTTGATATTGCAAAATATCTAAAGCTTGGAGCTGATGGAGTTCAGATGGCTACAAGATTTGTAGCTACACATGAATGTGATGCTTCTATAGAATTTAAAAACGCATATATAAATGCACAATCTAAAGATGTGGTAATAGTGAAAAGTCCTGTGGGAATGCCTGGACGTGCTATTTTAAACGATTCTGTAAGAAAAACTCAAGTTGGAAATATTAAAGTTACAAAATGTTATAACTGTTTGGCTCCATGTAATCCTGCCTCTACACCTTATTGCATAAGTAAAGCTTTAATAAACGCCGTATCTGGAAATGTTGAAGAAGGATTAATATTTTGTGGAGAAAATGCTTCTAGGATAAATAAAATTTGTTCTGTAGAGGAATTAATGAATGAACTTAAAGAAGAAATTCTTATGGCAGAAATAAATCAATAGATTTGTAAATAAAAAGGTGTGCTGCAATATGATTATTTGCAGCACACCTTTAATTTTATTCCCAAGTCTGCCATATTTCAGGCTTATAACCAACAGTAGCTTTCTTTCCATTTCTAACAATAGGAGTTACATATAGTGAAGGATTCTTAAGAAGTATCTCTTCTCTCATATCTGCACTTCTTATCTTATCTAAGTTAAGCTTAGAATAATCTTTAGACTTTTTATTTATAAGCTCCTCGAGTCCAATAGCATTTTTTATATTTGTAAGTTCTCCTTTGCTTATAGACTTTTCTTTTAAATCTATAAATTGAAACTTTATATTTCTCTCTTTAAAGTATCTCTCTGCTTTCTTGGTGTCAAAACATTTTTTTATACCAAAAATTTGTACATTCATATTTTATGTACCTCCTATTTTTGAAAATATTCTTCTATTTCTTTCACTCTATTTTCTCTTACATAGATTTCACTTAAATCTATGTTTTTAGGATTAGTAGTTAGAGGATATCCTTTGAGCCATACATTCCCATCTATCATCATAACATCATCTACAGCCTTTTCTGGAGATTCATCATAAACTTCTTCTAGTTCCTCGTAAGGTGTAAGAACAGCAATTCTCCTGCATGGTTCATCTGACTCCGTGTAAATATTATAAAAGCTGTTATAAGTATCAAAAGACTTCATTGATGTAGCAATCTTAAGATGTACATTTAATTTTTCTGCCAGTTTTAGTGCGTTTATAAAATTATTATCCATATTAGTACCTCATTCTATTTATTTTCAAGTTCTTCTTCATTAATATTTTTTTTAGAAAGTCTATTATTAATTATTGTAGACATTATACTATATATAATACCAAGTAATGGTATACCTATCAATATCCCAAGTATTCCAAAAGTGCTTCCACCTATGGTTATAGCAAGTAGTACCCATAATGCAGAAAGGCCTATAGAGTGACCAACAACAAAAGGATAAATTAAATGCCCTTCTAACTGTTGTATAACTATTATGAGAACTATAAACCATAGAGCTTTGGTTGGATCTATCATAAATATTATAAATACGGCTGGAATAGTTCCTATTAATGCTCCAAAGATAGGTACAAGTGCTGTAACGCCTATTATAGTGCTTATAAGAACAGCATATGGAAGATCTAAAACTTTCATTCCAACTAAGCATAGTAATCCTAGTATTATAGCTTCAATGCACTGTCCTGCTATAAACTTAGAAAATTTCCAATGAGATATCTTGGCTACTCCCATAACTTTATCGGCTTTATCTACATTTGCAAAAGCATAAAGCATCTTCTTTGCTTGAAGACCAAGCTTTTCCTTACTTAATAATATATAAATAGCTATTAAAAATCCCATAAAGAAATTTGCTATAACTGCTGTAACTCCAAAAGTAACCTGCAAAATCTGAGTAAGTACATTTCCTGTTATTTGTCCCACAACTTTCAATATACTTTCTCCCATAGACAATATGCTGTTTACTATTTCATTTAAAACATCTGTATTTCCTACATATTTGAACAAGAAATCTTCTAATGACACCAAATAATCCGGTATATTTTTTACTAACGTAGATCCACTTTCTATAAGTTGAGGAATTACAAAAACTATAAGACCTGTAACGAGTCCTCCTATTATAACAATAGTTAAAATAAGAGAAATTCCTCTTGCTCCACTTTTTATATTAACCTTTTTTAAAATAGGTTCTACGATTTTATTTTCTATAAGCTTCATAGGAAGATTAAGAATAAAAGCAATGGCTATACCTATAAGAAATGGTTTTAATATGCTTAGTGCCCCTCCTATAACCCCACCTACTGACTTTAAGTTTAAAAATATAAATGCTAAAACAACTATGTATGTAGATAGCATTAAATTTGATTTAAATTTTGGATCTTTCATATAATTCATTTCCCTCTACAACTCCCCATATCATGACAAAATTTATTACAGTAATAACAATTATATCATAGACGGAGTTTTTTATAAGAATCATAATAGCTGAAATTTGTTAATAATTATTTACTTTTATTTTAATAATATAAGTCTGCCCTTATATTCAAAAAAAATTACGGATAGCCAAACTATCCGTAATTCTTATTAGTTTAAGATTTTTAATTTATTCTTTTGAACTTAAAGTTATATAGTATTTAATTATTTTTTCCCATTTGTCCTTTTCTCATACCATTACCATTTTTACTACTATTACCTAAGCCTAATTTCATTCTATTTTCTTCTCGTTGTCCACTACCATCACAATTTTTTTGTCTTTCTTGAATTTCATTTACAATTTTATCTGCCTCTTCTTGTGTCATAGATCCTGACGAAACCTTTTCCTTTAGCCTTTCTCTCACAACTTCAAGCTTTGCTGATTTGAATTCTTCAATTAATTACACCTGCTTCTTTTGCAATAGTTCCACAAGTCTTTCCTGTCTCTTTTCTTTCATCTCTTATGCTTTCTACGCTACGTCCTGTTAATCCTGCTACTGCTTCTGCTGGACTATTATAACTAGTTGCTGCTAATGCTGTTATTGATGTAACCCCTATTACTCCAGCCATAGTACCTATTAAAATCGCTTTCTTTATGTTTTTCATTTTCCTACCTCCAATTAAGTTTTTATTTTCTTTAGCTATATACTAACAACAATGTGTGTCAAAAGTATGTTTTTCAATATGCTTTTTTGTGTTAAAATCTTAATTAATAACACAAAAAAGACAAATTTGTTTGGTAGAATTATATTTGAAAAATATATTTTAAGGAGTTAAAAAACAATGGGTAACATACTTATTGCAGATGACAATTTATCAATATCATCTATTTTAGGTGAATATGCTAAAAAAGAAGGTTTTACAGTATTTACAGCCGTTGATGGCGTTGATACTCTAAATAAATTTAATGAAAATGAATTTGAAATAATATTATTAGATGTAATGATGCCTAAAAAAGATGGCTTTCAAGTATGTAGGGAAATACGAGAAAAATCTAATGTCCCAATAATAATGATTACAGCTCGTGGAGAAGATTTTGAAAGAATTATGGGGCTGGATATAGGTGCTGATGATTATATCGTAAAACCTTTTTCACCTGGTGAAGTAATGGCTAGAATAAGAGCTATACTCAGAAGAATTTCACCTACTACCAATTCTTTAGATGAATCAAATTGCAAAGAATTTTCCTTTGATAATCTTCATATTAATTTAACTGACTTTACTGCACAAATAAATGAAAATCCTATATCTCTTACGAAAAAAGAACTTGAAATCTTGTGGACCTTAGCTAATAATCCAAATAAAGTTTTTACAAGGGATTCTCTTTTGAACAGCCTTTGGGGATATGATTATTTTGGAGATAACCGTACAGTAGATTCTCATATAAAGCGTCTTCGTTCAAAGCTTGATTTATATGAGCATAACTCATGGATTATTAAGACCATATGGGGAGTCGGATATAAATTTGAGGTGCTACAAAATGAAAAATAAAATTTCTACTAAGCTAATGATTAATTTTTCAATATCACTTATATGTTTTTCCATAATTATAGGAATGATGTTTTCATATTTATTTTCTGATTACACAATGAAAGTTCATAAAAATGATTTGCAGAAAAGAGCTGAAACAATAGCAAAAACATTATCTGACTATTATTCCGACTCTGAATCTATGAAATTTTCTTCTGGAAAAGGCAAAGGCTATGGTGCTTATATGAAATTCATAGATGAAATAGCAATGAGTGATGTATGGATAGTAGATAAAGAGTCTCAGCTTATTTCCCGTGGAAAAGGAAATATGAATTTAAGTTATTCCGAGCTCCCTAATGATGCTGAGTATGTGATAGAAGAGGCTTTTCAAGGCAAAACATCCTTTAGTGAAAGTTTCAGTGATATATTAAATGTAAAATCTCTAACTGTAGGAACTGCAATAAAAAATTCTGATAATACTCCTATAGGTGTTGTACTTCTTCATTCTCCAGTGGAAGATATATCTTCTTCTGTAAATGGTGGATTTAAAATTCTAGCCATAAGCATAGGAGCTGCTTTAATTATAGCTATTATAATTAGTATATTTATGTCTTTAAGTTTTACTAGACCTTTAAATAAAATGAAAAATACAGCTATTTTACTTTCCAAAGGAAATTATGCAGTTAAAACAGAAGTTCACCAGTCTGACGAAATCGGAGAACTTGCATCTGCAATAGACATTCTATCAGAAAAACTTTACGAGTCATCATTAGAAAGTGAAAAACTTGAAACTATGCGAAACAATTTTATATCGAATATTTCTCATGAACTACGTACCCCTGTTACAGTTCTTAGGGGATCTTTAGAAGCATTGTGTGATGGAATAATAACTGATTCAAATAAGGTGTCTGAATATCATAATCAGATGTTAACTGAAAGTATTCATCTTCAACGTCTGGTCAATGATCTTTTAGATTTATCAAAACTTCAAAATATTGATTTCAAAATTGAAATGGATAATTTAAATCTTTGTTTAATAGTTGAAGAAGTCGTTCACAGTATGAATAGAATAGCCAGCCAGCGTAATATTGAAATATTTTTAAACGAAGTATCAAAGAGCTGTCCTATAAATGGTGATTACAGTCGTATACGTCAAATGATTATGATAGTGTTAGATAATGCTGTTAAATTTTCTCAGGACAATTCCGCTATAGAAGTGAATCTTGTTGACAAAGAAAATTTTATTGAGTTGTCAATTGTAGATCATGGATGCGGAATATTAGAAGACGATCTTCCTAATATATTTGATAGGTTTCATAAATCAAATAGTCATGAAAACAAAAACGGAACGGGTCTTGGCCTCGCCATTGCAAAACAGATAGCTCACCGTCACAACGTAATTATAGATGTAACTAGCAAGCCATATGTTAAGACCTGTTTTACTTTTAAATTTCCCGCGACTTAATTATATATACAAAGGTGCCAACCTCTTTGGTTGGTACTTTAATAAATTTTGAGTTGATAACCAAAATATACTCAAAGTTAAATATATCAAAAACTCATGTTTTTTATTGCTAATTCCAATTTTCTTTATATTCTAACCTTCATTTTTAACTTACTATTTAAATATAAACAAATAGATCCATAAGCTAATCCTCCAATAAAAGCTCGTATAGTTTCATGATAATTACCATAACAATTTACAATTGTAAAATCTATAGCAACCCATACATAAATCATCCAAACATAAATCAATTTTTCCAAATATTTTCTCATTTCATATAAACTTTTCTTTCTATTAGGAAATAATTTATTAAATTTCTTCATTTGCATTTGCAATGCATTATATCCAATTAATCCCACACACCCACTAGCTAATCCAAATACAAGGCTGATAAGCAATGACACTCTATTATGAGTTTCATACCAAAGAATCCAATATGCCATCACACCAAAAATAGAAAATGCTACTGATAAAATGCAACTATTTTTAAATTTTAATATTGTTTTACCCATCAAATATTCTGTACACTCCATATCATCTCTTTTTAAATTTTCATTGTTTTTTAAGGAGCTTCCATCCAACAACTCATCAACAGTAATATCAAGAGCCTCTGCTAATACTGGTAAAATTGTTATATCTGGAAAACCTTCACCTGTTTCCCACTTTGACACTGTTTTATTACTAACAGATAATTTATCCCCAAGCTGCTTTTGAGTAAACCCTTTTTCTTTTCTTTGTCTAGCAATAACTATACCCATTGATTTTTGATCCAATTTTTATACCTCCTTTTCAACAATATTATATTTAAAATTGATGAAATGCTCAATCTTCTATCGATTCCAAGATATCTACGAAAAGCAGAATTACCATTTATAGTAAAAACATCATATTATATAGAAAATATAACCGAAAATAAAAATTTCCAGTTATATAAAATGCCTTATTAGTTTATTTTCTCGCTTTTTCTACTCTGAGCTTCTTTCCCTTAATAGTTGAATCTTTTAATGCTGTCATTACTAGATTTCCTTTACCATTTAGTATCTCAACATAAGAACCCATATCCTGTATATCAATAATTCCTATGTCATCACCATTTACTCCTTCTATTCTAGAAACAGCTCCAACTATGTCTACTACTCTTATCTTCTTTTTCTTTCCACCATTAAGATAAATCTTAGTTATGCCTTTATTTACAGATTTAGATTTTACATTTTTTGCTTTAGGCTTAGAGGTTAATACTTTAACGGACTTTTCAATTTCCTCTTTAGATATTTCCTCCATTAAACTTTCTTCTATAGAAAATCCTATGTAATCAAATATGTCATTTAAAAATCTATCCTCATATTGAGTTGCAAAGGTTATAGCTTTACCTTTACTTCCTGCTCTTCCTGTCCTTCCTATTCTGTGAACATAAGCTTCCTTTTCCATAGGTACATCTATATTTATTACATGAGTTATTCCTTCTATATCTATTCCTCTTGCTGCTATATCTGTTGCTATAAGTATTCTAAAATCCCCTCTTCTAAAAGCTTCCATTACTTCTAATCTTTCTTTTTGAAGCATACCTCCATGAATTTTTCCAATTGAATATCCCTTTTTATTTAGATAATCATATGTTAAATCAACATTATCCTTTGTTCTACAAAAAACAATTGTCGTTTTAGGAACTTCTCCCACTAATATTTTATTTAATGCTTCCAACTTTTCTTTATCATCAACTCTGTACAAATTATGTTCTATATTGTCTGTTATAAGCTTTTGAGCTTTTATTTCTATCTTTACAGGTCTTCTCATATGATTTTTGCAAAGGGATTCTATTTCTTCTGGTATTGTTGCCGAAAACAGCATAGTAACTCTATTTTTAGGTATTCTTCTTATAACTCCTTCTACCTGACCTATAAAACCCATATTAAGCATTTCATCAGCTTCGTCTATTACAAAATACTTTATTTTGCTCAAATCTAAAGTTCCTCTATCTATATGGTCAAGCACCCTTCCTGGTGTTCCAGCTACAATGTGAGTTCTCTGCTTTAGTGCCGCTGCCTGTTCTGAGAAAGGCTGCTTTCCAAACACCGCTATAGTTTTCAGCCTTTTAAATCTACCTATATTTAAAAGATCATCCTTTATTTGAACTGCTAATTCTCTAGTTGGAGTTAGTATCAATACCTGAGGCTTATTTTCATTCCATTCTATTTTTTCACATAATGGAATACCAAAAGCTGCTGTCTTTCCACTACCTGTTTGTGACTTTACAATAACATCTTTATTAAACATGATTTCAGGAATAACCTTCTCCTGAACGTCTGATGGTTTCTTATATCCAAGTTCTCCTATAGCTTTTAATATATCTTCACTTAATTTAAATTTTTCAAAATTACTTCTCATATTTCCTCCTTAGTAACAGATTTGAATTTGTTACTTATACATTATACCCTATTTTAAATTTTTGTGTAAAAATAGCTAGTAAAATTAATTACTAGCTATTAGCTATAAAGCCTATCTTATATTTATAACTTCACCTGGATATATCAAATTAGGATCCCTCAAATTATTTATCTCTGCTAAGTGTTGCCATGTTGTACCATAAAGCTGTGCTATTCCACTTAAGGTATCTCCTGACTTTACTACATAAGTCTCACTATTGTTATTTTCAAATCCTACATCTATGGATTGACCTGGATATATCAAGTTAGGATTACTCAAATGATTTATCTCTGCTAAATGCTGCCATGTTGTGCCATAAAGCTGTGCTATTCCACTTAAGGTATCCCCTGGCTTAACTATATAAATATCCTCATAACTTTTATGGTTTATTACTATTTTTTCTCCTGGATATATCAAATTAGGGTCGCTCAAATGATTTATTTCCGCCAAGTTTTGCCATGTAGTACCATAAAGATGTGCTATTCCACTTAAGGTATCTCCTGATTTTACAGTATAAATTATTTCTTCACCTGATGAATTTTGGTCTCCTGTTGAAGAAACATCTAGTGATAAAAATATCTCTTCAGTAAATACGTCTAAATCACAATTACCATTTACCCCAGATACTCTGCCTGTGTCAGAGTATTGAAATCCTATCCATCTATCCCATATACTATTACTTGATGGTGTATCTACTCCATAGGCTGCTATCCATAAGGGATATGAAGATAATCTTGAAGTTAAAGATGTTTGTGCAAAATTACTGTAAGTGTATACTACTACTTCTTTTCCTGATAAACTTTTTACTTCTTCTAAAAAATCTACACACATATCTGTCAATGTGACAGCATCATATCCTTCTGTTGTTTCTATATCTAAAGCCAATCTACAGTCTGAAGTTTTGTCACCTATATTTTCCACAAAGTATCTAGCTTGTTCTCTAGCATCTACATTTGCTCTAAAAAAGTGGTAAAATCCTATTTTTAAATCATTATTTCTTGCATTATTATAGGTTGAGTTCATATATGGATTTATATATCCTGTTCCTTCAGTAGCTTTAATATAAACTATATCTATACCATCAGATCTAACTCCACTAAAGTTAACATTTCCTTCCCAGCTTGATATATCTATTCCGTTATATGTGCCATAATTTCTTGATTGCATACTCATCATCTCCATAAAATAAATTCTTTTAATATCATATGAATCTACAAGTGAAAATGAATCCCTAAAATTTCACATATTAAGTTTGCATCATTTCCATTTATTATCCAATTTATATAATGCTTACTCATCTTAATTCCTCATACATTAAAAATCATCTTGAATTGCATAAATATGGAATGAATTGAAAAAGGAATATCACAAAGTTCTATTTTTGTAACACTCCTTTTTATTTCACAGCTTACATTACAAACCCAAATATTAAATATCCAATTAAGCTAACACCTGTAGCAATTAATGCATATGGGAATTGGCTAAGAGCATGATCCATATTGTTTATCCCACAAGAGTTCGAAGTTAAAACAGTTGCATCAGAGTAAAAACATGCATGACTTCCCAAAGTTCCTCCAGATAAAACTGCTGCCATAACTAATAATGGATTAGCACCTAAAGAGAAACCTAAAGGTATTATTATTGGAACGCATACTGCTGGTATACCCCAGTTACTTCCTGTAACAAAAGTTAGAATAGCAACTACTATAAAAGCTACCGCTGGGAATATAGCTCCATTTAAATAAGGAGTAACGGTTTCTATAACATATCTAGGAAGTCCTATATCACTAGCAGCCTGTTGCATTACAAACGCCATAAATACAATAGCTATGGTAGGAACCATATGGCAGAATCCATTTATGTAAATATCACAAAACTCTCCAAAAGACATTTTATTTCTTGGCACATATAAGACTAAGCACACAAATAAAGATATTATAACTGCTAAAAATAAATCATCAAGAATCATAGTAGCACCTATTAAAACCCCTATAGGTAATAGAAAATCTATAAGCTTCCCTTCACCTTCAGAATACTCGTCCAACATGTTGCTATTAAATTTTATGCTTTCATTACTAAATACATCACCTGTTCTATCTACACGTTGGTAAGCTTCTTTCATCTTACCTAGCTTTGGAATAATTCCCACTATAAAGAGAGGAACTATTATTACAGCAGCCCATGCATAAAAAGTGTATGGTATTACTCTTATATATGTAGCTATATCACTACCATAACCTAATTGTGATATTCCTTCCTGCTTTCCAAACATGCTTGAATAAAAAATAGCCCATGTTGAAAATGGTAAAAGGACACATATAGGTGCTCCAGTAGAATCAATTATATATGCAAGGGATTCTCTAGGAACTTTCCTCTTATCAGAAATATTTTTCATACATGCTCCTAGAGTCATTATATTTAAATATTCATCAACAAAAATTAAAATTACTAATACCCAAGTAGTAAATAAAGTTTTTTTCTGAGTACTGCAATACTTTTCAAGTCTTCCTGAAAACCCTAAAGTTCCTTTTGACTTTCTAAGAAGTGCAATCAAACTTCCAAATAGTCCACATACAATAAGCACCCATTGATTATCTGGATTTCCAGCAGCTGAAAAAAATGCTTCTGCCCAATGTACTCCAAATCTCCATCCATACATTATTATGTAAGTAGTTAAAGTTCCTATAAGTAACGCTTCTAACGTTCTCTTTGTTAATAGTGCAAAAATAATTACAAGTAAAGCAGGTAAAATGCTTAATATTCCATAATTAACCACTAGAATACACTCTCCTTTTCAATAAAAAATCTACAGAATGAAAAAAAGATGCATCTTACCTTGCGCAGAGATTTAATGCTCTTCACGTTCATCTATAATGTAATAATATCCTTTATCTTATCTAATATAAAATTCCCTTTACAATAATAAACCAAATTTGCTAAAGATTCCACTGTTTTTTTATTATTTTTTCAATATATTTTTCCAATAAAATATATTAAAAAAGAGAATCTTAAAAAGCAAGATTCTCTTTCATTATTTCAATAAATTAAAGCTTATAACAGTGATTTAACGGACCGCTTCCTTGTCCTAAATTTAGTCCATCTTTTAAAGCCCCTGTTATATATTCTTTAGCATTTTTTATACTGTCTTCTATAGATTTTCCATCTGCCAAATTACATGCTATTGCAGATGAAAGTGTACACCCTGTACCATGTGTATTATTATTATCGAACTTTACTCCTTTAAACCATATAAACTTTCCTTGATGATACAACAAATCATCACTACAATCCGCAAGATGTCCACCCTTTATTAAAATATTTCCCTTATACTTTTCTGAAATTTTAAATGCTGCTCTCTCCATATCATCATTATTCTCTATTTCAAAATTACAAAGACATTCTGCTTCTGCTATGTTAGGCGTAATTAAATCTGCTAATGGAATAAGTTCATTTATTAAACTGTCCATTGCTTCTTCGCTGAGAAGTCGGCTTCCACTAGTGGATATCATAACCGGGTCTACAACTATATTCTTTGGTCTATATTCCTTTAATTTTTTCACGATAGACTTTATTATTTTTGATGATGAAACCATTCCTATCTTTATGCTATCTGGAAAAATATCTTTCATAACGCAGTCAAGTTGATTTTCAACAAATTCTGGCTGTGTATCAAGCACTCCGTAAACACCTGTAGTGTTTTGAGCTGTGAGAGAAGTTATTACACTCATGGCATACATTTTATGAGCTGTAATAGTCTTTATATCGGCTTGTATTCCTGCTCCTCCACTACAATCAGATCCTGCTATAGTTAATACCTTTTTCATTTTATCTCCCGCTTTCTTTTAATATAAACTGAATTCAACTTAAAATAGAATAAAAAAATAGGATATACAATGCCGTATATCCTTGAAATAATTCTACTATCACCTTTAATTGCTTTCCTTACGTTGGCATTATCCAAATCAAGTTATGGGTCAAAGCTATATTTAGCTTACTCTCAGCCTGCAGATTCAAGCTCCCCGTAATTTATTTAATTTTACATCTTATATATTACACTCATTATAAAATTTGTCAATGATACCACTATTGTTTAATAGATTTGAATATTTTTTATAAATAAAATTTTAATTTCCCTCTTATGTGCTTTAAAATATTTCTTTAAGTTGTAAAAATAAACTTTTTACATAATCTTTTTAACTTTACTAAGTGCATTATATTATCTCAAATCATAGAGACGTATATTCTATTATTATCAATATGTTTAATAGATAAATCAAATATATTTCCCCATAGATTCATTAGAAATTTATGTAATTTTTTTAAATTACTCTTAATATATATGTATAGTAGATAAATAAATTATAAAATATTTGAGGAGTGATTTTATGGACGCATTATTGCCAATAGTCGTTAAGATTAATGACATACTATGGAATTATCTTTTAATCTTCTTATTGTGTGGCACCGGAATCTATTTTACTATCCGTTTAAAATTTATACAAATCACTAAATTTAAACAAGGTCTTAAACAAGTATTTGGTGGAATAAAATTCGGTAAAAAAGCTGGAAAAGATGGTATGTCCTCTTTCCAATCTGTAGCAACAGCTATAGCTGCTCAAGTAGGTACTGGAAATCTAGCTGGAGCTGCTACTGCAATAGTATCTGGTGGACCTGGAGCCATATTTTGGATGTGGCTTAGTGCATTCTTTGGAATGAGTACTATTTTTGCCGAAGCTACCTTAGCACAAAAATTTAGAACAAAAGTCAACGGTGAAGTAACCGGAGGACCTGCTTACTATATAAGTCAAGGACTTAAAAACAAAGGACTTGCATGCTTCTTTTCAATAACCATAATTCTTGCACTTGGTTTTATTGGAAATATGGTACAGGCAAATTCAATAGGTGATGCTTTCTATACTGCATTTAATATAGACCCTAAGATAATTGGAGCTATACTTTCTGTAATAGCAGGATTTATATTTATAGGGGGAGTATCTCGTATTGCATCATTTACTGAAAAAGTTGTTCCTTTTATGGCTGTCTTCTATTTAATAGGTGGATTATTTGTACTAGTTACTAATTGCACTCATATACTTCCAGCATTTAAAATGATCTTCGTTGGAGCTTTTAATCCTCAGGCAGTTCTTGGTGGAGCTATTGGTGTTTCTGTTAAACAGGCTATGAGATATGGTGTAGCTCGTGGATTATTCTCTAATGAAGCTGGTATGGGTTCAACTCCTCATGCCCACGCTGTAGCTATAGTTAATCATCCTGCTGAACAAGGATTTGCTGCTATAGTCAGCGTATTTATAGATACATTTCTTGTTCTTACTATGACTGCTCTTGTTATCCTAACAACAGGAGTTATTGGAAATGGAAATACAGGTATAGCATTAACCCAAGAAGCTTTTACTGTTGGAATGGGAACTTTCGGAAATCCTTTCATAGCAATAACCCTATTCTTCTTCGCTTTCTCTACAATAATAGGATGGTACTTCTTTGCTGAAGCTAATGTTAAATACTTATTTAAAGGCAAAGGACTTACAATCTTTAGAATATTAGTTATGATGTTTATATTCCTAGGCTCATGCATAAGGGTTGACCTAGTTTGGCAGTTAGCCGATACCTTTAATGGACTTATGGTTCTTCCAAACTTAATTGCATTATTATTATTGTCACCTCTAGTTATTGCTACTAGAAATGATTATTTAGAAAAAGAAAAAAATAAACTATTATAATACTAAATTACTCAAAAATCAAAGCTGCAAGTCATTTTGTGACTTGCAGCCTACATTGGTTGTTTATATGTGCAAAACAGCACATTATTTAATTAAATTTCTCTTCTTTCTTAAAACAACTATGCCTCCAAACGCACCAAATAGAAGTAAGCTATACATTAAAAGATTCTCGTAATCACCCGTAGGTATTAAACTAAGGTCTTTGTTTTGTTCTTTATCTGAATTTGGATTGATTGGCTTATTATTTTCTTCCTCAACTTTGTTTTCTTCCTCTGTTATCTGTTCATCTACCTTAATCTTATCTAATTCTGCCTTTGCAGCCTTCAAGATTTCTTCAATATCTGCAGTAGTTTTTGCAGCATCAATTTTTGCAATATTGTCAGCTAAGATAGCTTTTATCTCTTTTTGTTGATTTTCTTTATAATCCTTTAAATTCTTATATGATTCTAGTTCTGCTTTTGCATCTTTCTTAGCCATTTCTAACTTTTCTGATTCTGCTAATAATTCCTCATATTTCTTTTCAGCAGTAACTAACTTATCATAGTTTATTACCTTTACCTTGACACCGTCGCTTAAAATATTATATGCTGCTCTTGCCTCATCGATTGCTTCTTTGCTATTTAAATTTACTTGTCCAATTTTGTCAATTAGAATAATAACTTTATCTACAGCAACATTGTTTTCTTCCTCTGTTAACTGTGCATCTGTCTTAACATTATCTAACTCTGCCTTTGCAGCCTTCAAGATTTCTTCAATATCTGCAGTAGTTTTTGCAGCATCAATTTTTGCAATATTATCAGCTAAGATATCTTTTATCTCTTTTTGTTGTGTTTCTCTATAATCCTTTAAATTCTTATATGATTCTAGTTCTGATTTTGCATCTTTCTTCTCTGTTTCATCATTTCTTTCAACATTTATATTTAAATAAGGCGCTATAAAAAACTCACTGTCACATTTTTCAACTGTAGCAATATATTTTCCTATATCTGAAACAGCAAATGTAACTTGTCCATTCTCATCCGTAATCCCCTCAAGCTTTTCATTCTCTTGTCCATTTACAGGTTTTAATACAACCTTGCAATTTTTTTGTGGTTCTAACGGTACATCAATTGATATAGAATAACTTGCTACAAACCCATTAACAGTAAGAGCAAAGCTTTCATCGGCCTTTACAGTTACTTCGTTTTCTGCAAACTTCAAGTACATATCATCATATAAATCACTACCATAAACAAATATATTTACAGTATCATTGTTTTTCAAGACGCTATCATTTGCCATAGTTCCCATACCTGTACTGTCTTTTGGCATTTTGTCATTTACCATAAAACCTAAATTCATAGTTGATTTGCCAAATATCTTGCTTATCCATCCATTTGAACCCATCTCTAAATATGCTTTAGGATTTTTATCAAAAGCTTCACCATACATATTTCTATGCATTACTACAAGCGCATCTATAACAGTTACATCATTTTGACATTTATCAGGTTTTGCATATCCTGCTTTCTTAGCTTCATCTGCTGCTACATCAGCAACAAGTTTATTCCCAAGTACATTAGAATCAGGATTTGCAAATATTGTGGCATTCACTCTATTAGAATTTTGTGATTCCTTCGCTTTGTCTATAGCCTTCTGCAACTCAGCTGTTGCATTTTCATAGTTCTGTTCTGTTGAAACCTGATCTTTTAAAACTGTTTCAGCTACATTTACAGCTTTCTCAAGTTCAGCTCTCGTGCCAATTTTATATTCTCCTGGCTTTGTTCCTTCTGAGATTTTATCCAAAAAATCTTTTGCTTCTACAATTACTTTTGAAAGTCCATCTGAAGCACTCTTTGTGCCTTTTACGGTAACCGTAACTTCAACAAGCTGTTTGTATAGCTTCTGTAATTTTTTATTTTCAGGATGAATCTTTGCAAATTTCCCATATTTTGCACTACTAAGAAGCGATGAAATTGTTACTTGCTTTGAAGTTTCTTGTCTGCTTACTAACAAATTATCAGCCTTAACAACACCGATATTTGAGGATTTAAATTTATTATATCCTTGACCTTCCATCTCCCATGGATCCTCAAAAAAGTCATCCGGTACTATTCCATCACCAACAAAATCTTTTGAGTCATATACCCAAACAGGCTGACCTTTACTGTCTACCCTCATTTCTTGGAATGAATGTAAATTTCCTGTAATAGAATTTTTATCAGCAAAGTTTCCATCATTAATTCCATCGAAATAATGTTTCTTTGCAAGATTCATCTTTTGGATTTCTTCATCTAGCTCTTTATCTGTTACCTGTTTTACATGAAGTGGTATTTTCTTAGTTACTGAAACTCCATCTCTTGTAAAGTTAACAAGTAAATTTACATCTGGATTTTCTTTAGTGAAAATATCAACACTCGCCCTATATCCATTTATAGATATAACCTTATCATTATCTGTTGTTACTGTAATTTCTTTGTTTTTAAATACAAAGTTACCTGTTTCATCTGTTATCTTTGTATATCTTAAAATCCGTATATCACCGTTTACATTCTTCGGATCTATCACTTTACCCGTTACAGAGTAAGTTAACTCGTCAACTGTATAGTATTTATCTAGCAAACCCATAAGTTCTTCTTCTGTTGGTTTTGCTTCTCCTGTTCCCTTAACTGTAACATCAAATGTCTTTTTAACAACTTTAAAATCAGATGGTTTTTCCACATATGAATTTAAAACCATTTCATTTGCTTCAAATGTTGCAGTTAATCTTACTACTGTATCTTCTGGTTGAGCCTTTACTTTTCCTATACAAGGATTAATAATGAAATCTATGCTAGGATCAACAATATTAATTACTTCTGGATTTGATGACTCCCAACTTATCTTAGACCAAACCTTCTTTGCACTTGTTCCTATAGACTGAGGTAATGATAAATCCTTTGTAACTTCTTTTTCTGATTTATTACCATTTAAAATCTTATCTATTGTAACCTGTTCAGATTCACAATTCATCATATTAAAGAAAAAGTCTTGATCCCAACAAACAGTTACAGTTCTGCCACTTTTATTTGTTGTAGCTTCTGCATTACCAGCTTTAAATTTAAAGGAGCAGGTTACATTTTGAAAATATATATGTCCACTTAAAATTGGATCTTTAACATAATTAATTATGCCATCTTTTCCTATAACATCTTCATTATTTGAACTTACAACTTCTACAGTTAACCCCTCTACATTAACACCTCTAGCTTCTAAAGATTCGATAACAACGGTATTAATGTTCTTATCCTTTGAAAACTTAGGTCTAAGTGCACCTAATTCTTTATCAAAGGAAGCTTGGGCATCATCTACTTTCTTTTGATCAGCTGGATCAATAATAACTCCACCATCCAACTCAATTTTTTGGACTATTGTTTCATTATCCCCAGAAGGATTTATTTTTCCACTTACATCAGGATAACCAGATGCCGTAATATTATAATCATATTCAGTTCCTTTGCTAAGTTTATAACTACCATCTTTTTCTTGAATAACTTCTGTAGTTACATAATCCATTTCAAAGTCATCATACTCTTGGTATGTAACAGAAACTTTAGCATTTTCTACAGAAATTCCAGCTTTATCTTTTATTTCAAATCGTACTGTATATTCTGCAATATTCTTTTGTAATACTACAGAAATAGTTTCATCCTTTTTAGGATCAATTGTTCCAGTTACATTGCTATAATTTTCTGCTGAAACGGTATAATTATATTTTGTACCTTCTTCTAATTTGTAACTTCCGTCTACTTCTGGCTTAACAGTATCATAGAAACCCTTTTTTACAGAAATCTTGGCGTCATTTACCCTTTTTCCTGTAGAATCTTTTACATCAAATTTAACTACATGTGTTAAACTTGGATCGAGTTTTAATTGAAGCAGCCCGTCCTTTGTTGCATTAAAACTTGTATTTTTATATGATTTATAGCCTTTTGCTTCAGCTGTTACTGTAAACACTTCACTGGACTTCATAGTATAGTTTCCATCTGAACCAGGGTTTACATCCCTAAAATCTTTTCTTACCTTAATTTGAGCAGAATCAATTTTCTTATCTGTGTTACTGTCAACAGCTTCAAAAGTCACCTTAAATTCTTTTTCTGCTTGTGCCAATGAAACCTCAAAATTTTGTTCTGCCAATGACTTTGCCACACCATTGTTTATATCATCAGCTGTTACATTCTTATCAAATAATTTAAGAGTTGCCGTAAATTTATATGGTGGTTCATCTGCAGTAGGTCTTGATTCAATACTACATCTTCCTGCACTTGATCCAATTGATTTTACATACTTTGAATCTGAATTTATGTACCATACACTTTTATACTCTGATCTAGAAGATTCACTTTTAAAAAGTAATGTTGTTATATCTCCACCGCTTGGTGTCTTTAATCCAACCTCATAACTAAGACCATTTTTACTTTTAACTACACTATCGCCACCATTTCTAATTACCTTATTTGCTCCATCGATGTAGTTAGTTTTTAGATATTTTTCTGCTGCTTGCTCTGGAGTTATATCAGCTGCGTATGATGTCAAAGGTGTAATCATTCCACTCATAACCATTCCCACAGCGAGCAACAGTGACAATATCTTCTTTGATAAACTATTTTTCATATTTCCTCTCCCTTCTTTAACTAAGTATTCTGAGAATCAGAGGAGATTATAAATAAGATAATCCCTATACCCATTTTAAAAGAAGAGATTTAATACCATACCCGTGTTGGTTTTTTAAACAATAAAAAAGCAGACTATGAAAAAAAGCATAGTCCGCATTTACTAACTTTACTGTATATCTTCTTTGAGATTCTCCGCCTCAGAAGTAAATTTTATGCATGTCTCCTGGCTAATGTATCATAGTCTGCTCTACCTTCCCAATATAATAATATATCAGTGGTTTATATAAGAGCATTCTCCTCACTCACAGTGGCGGGACCGCGCAGGAATTACACCTGCTTCCATCTTAGTTTTCTATTGTGATTAATCAATAGAAAAAACATAAAATCCATTTTATTTAGTTACATTGACATTTTACATTGCTGAGACATATTTGTCAAGATATTGTAAAAACATTTAAAATTGTTCTAATTGCCACATATCTCCTACGTAAGAACTTTTATTATTTCTCTTATCCACCTATAATGGAACATGTCATAAATACCCTAATCTTTTAGATTTTATAATATTTCTTTATACGAATCTTCTTTAAAACCAACAAGAACCTTTCCATCTTTTATAAGAATAGGCCTTTTCACAAGCATGCCATTAGAAGCTAAGAGTTCTGCCGCATCTTCCCTTGACATATCTTTTATCTTGTCTTTTAAGTTCATTTCTTTATACAACACACCTGATGTATTGAAGAATTTTTTAGTTTCTAACCCGCTGATTTCCATCCAATGAAGCAGTTCTTCTTTGGTTGGGTTATTCTCAACTATATGTCTGTTATCAAACTCTACATTATTTTCCTTCAAAAACTTTGAAGCCTTTTTGCAAGTTGTTCATCTTGGATATTCTACAAATAAAGCGCTCATTATTTACACCTCTTATTATTTAATAATTAATATTAATTATATCATGACTAACTTATAGAATTCAATGCTCATCCAAATATATTGTTTATTTTAGCCAATGCCTCCATATACTATTCCTAGCACAATTACAGCTATAGTTATAATTGTAAATCCATATTTAGCAAATCGTAAAAATCCTTTTCCTAACTTTCTAGCAGCACCTTCATTTATAGCCTCCATAGCTCTCTCTTCTCCGTACATATAGTAAAATACTATAAGCACTATTAAAGCTGCAACCGGCGATATAATTACTGTTATAAGATTAGTGAAATTATCAAATGATGTCATGCTCATATTTAAAGGTATAGAAAAAATAAATGCTATAGATGCTATAATTATAGAAGATTTCTTTCTATTAAATTTCGTTTGAGACATCATAGCTTCAACTGGACCTTCAAGCATATTTATAGACGATGATATAGCTGCAAATAAAAGGCTTAAGAAGAACACTATTGATATTATTCTTCCCCCAGGCATAGATTTAAATATTGTAGGCATTGTAATAAATAACAATGGTGGCCCAGCCATAGGATCTAAATTAAAAGCAAATACTGCTGGCATTATAACAAAAGATGCTAAAAGTGCTGCCATAGTGTCTAGTATAGCTGTACTTAATGCTGACCTTGGAATATCAAAATTATCTTTTATATAACTGCCATAAACAACCATGCCACATCCATTTAATGATACAGTAAAGAATGCTTGTCCTAGCGCCATAACCCAGGTGTTAACTTTAAAAAAGTATTCCCATTTTGGAGTTAGAAGGTATCTTACCCCTTCTATAGCACCAGGAAGTGTTAATGACCTTATACCTAAAAGTATAAATATTATAAATAAGGCTGGCATTATTATTTTATTTATCTTCTCTATTCCCTTAGTGACTCCCATATAAACAATAGCAACTGTCAAAATTATAGAAATGAAGTTCCACACTATGGTATTACTTGTACCTGAAAAACTATTAAAATAACTGTTTATATCTATACTACTAAGTTCTCCTGAAATACTCATAGAAAAATACTTTAGTATCCATCCTACAACTATGTTGTAAAACATAAAAACTCCCATAAGTCCAATTACAGGTATTATCCCTAAAATAAATCCCCCTATTTTGTTTTTCTCTTTAAATACTGTTCTTATTCCATTCATTGAGCCGCTTCTAAATTTTCTTCCAAAAGCAAATTCAGTTATAAGCCCTGTAGATCCTAATACTAAAACAAATAAAAAATAAGGGATTAAAAAAACCATTCCTCCATTCTGACCCAGCCTATAAGGAAACATCCATATATTTCCCAATCCTACTGCTGCTCCAATGCAAGACAAAACAAATCCTGCGCTACTACTAAAATTTTCTCTTTTTTTCTTTTCCATACTACTATCCTCCTAAAAATAATAAAAAATAATTAAAGCCTCATAGCATAATACTATGAGGCTCATGATAAACTAACCATACTACTATCACCACACAGCATCATCTATGTGGTATAATTTGGACACACAAAATTTCCTAACCATCATAGATGCAAACTAAAGTTTCCTTACAGCCTGCATCCATAATAATAATAATAATAATAATGCAAGCTCTATCTATAATAGTTAGAATAATACGCCCTATTAAATTTTACTTTTTGTAAAATTAAGCATACCATAACTTTATTCTCCAAATTCAAATAATTTTCTTTATTTTATCATTATACTTACAAAACTGTCAAGGTTTAATAAGCTTAAAATCACTTACCTGTTCTCTATAATGATATTCTATGATATAATATGCTGATGAATAACAAATGAAATGAGGTAGAATTTATTGATAACTGTATCTAATGTTAGCTTAAGATATGGCGGACGTAAGCTATTTGAAGATGTAAATCTAAAATTTACTCCTGGCAACTGTTATGGAGTTATAGGCGCTAATGGTGCCGGTAAGAGTACTTTCTTAAAGATATTATCCGGAGAAGTTGAACCTAATACTGGAGAAGTAGTACTTGCTCCAAATACAAGAATGTCCGTATTAAAACAGGACCACTATGAGTATGATGAATTTGAAGTATTGGAATCTGTAATAATGGGTAATGAGAGACTTTACTCTATAATGAAAGAAAAGGATGCTTTATATGCTAAGGAAAACTTCAGTGATGAAGATGGCATCAAGGCTTCTGAACTTGAAGGAGAATTTGCTGACTTAAACGGTTGGGAAGCTGAGTCTGAAGCTTCAACTTTATTGCAGGGATTAGGTCTTGGAACTGATACTCACTACAAAAGAGTTTCTGAACTTACTGGTTCTGAAAAAATAAAAGTTCTTTTAGCTCAAGCTTTATTTGGAAATCCTGGAGTGCTTGTATTAGACGAGCCTACAAATCACTTGGACATTAAAGCCGTAAATTGGTTAGAAGAGTTCTTAATAAACTTTGAAGGAACTGTTATAGTTGTATCCCATGACAGACATTTCCTAAACTCAGTTTGTACTCATATGGCTGATGTAGATTTTGGAAAGATCAAGCTATATACTGGAAACTATGACTTCTGGTATGAATCAAGTCAGCTTGCCCTTCAGATGGCTAAAGATCAAAACAAAAAGAAAGAAGAAAAGATTAAGGAGCTTCAAGACTTCATCGCAAGATTTAGTGCAAATGCCTCTAAGTCAAAACAGGCTACATCTCGTAAAAAGCTTCTTGACAAAATAAATTTGGATGACATACAACCATCAAGCAGAAGGTATCCTTTCGTAGGATTCAAACCTGAAAGAGAAGTGGGAAATGACATACTTACAGTAGAAGGACTTTCTAAGACTATAGACGGAGTTAAAGTTTTAGACAACATAAGCTTTAGAGTAAATAAAGATGATAAAATAGCTTTAATCGGAAATGGTTTAGCTATTACAACTTTATTTAAAATATTAGCTGGAGAAATGGAACCTGACAGTGGAAGCTATAAGTGGGGGATCACTATAACAAAAGCTTACTTCCCTAACGATAACTCTGAGTATTTTGACGGAGTTAATATGACTCTAGTAGATTGGTTAAGACAATACTCTGATGAGAAATCCGAGAGTTATATAAGAGGTTTCCTTGGAAGAATGCTATTCTCTGGAGAAGAAGCTTTAAAAGAGGCCAGTGTACTTTCTGGAGGAGAAAAGGTTAGATGTATGCTTTCTAAAATGATGCTTAGCAATGCTAATGTTCTTATGTTAGACCAACCTACTGACCACCTTGACCTTGAGTCAATTACAGCTTTAAACAATGGTTTAAATGACTATAAGAGCAACTTACTATTTGCTTCACATGACCATCAATTCCTTCAAACAATAGCAAATAGAATTATAGACATAAAAGATGATGGTTCTATAATTGATAGATCTATGACTTATGATGAATATTTAGAGTTTAGTGGTGTAAATAACTAACTCTAATACATTTAATCCCAGCATATACATGCTGGGATTTTGTCTTTCTTATATATGATTTAATTTCCATTATATAACTCTTTAAATCTTGAATTAGCGTAGTTATCTGTCATTCCACCAATGAAATCAGCAATATTTCTCATAAAAGTTTTTTGTTTCAAGAAATCTTCTTTTCTATTTTCAGTACATATAATTCCTTTAAAAATTAATATTTCTCTATCTACATCTCTTTTCTTACCTTTCCTTACATCAACCGTAGGAATATTCATATCTTTAAGTTCTCTTTGTATCCTCCTTAAAGTGTGATCTGGAAGCTGTTTAGGATTATTGTAATATGCCTGGAATAATTTTTTAATTATGTACATAGATTTTCCATCAAAACAATTAACTTCTTGAGAATTTATAACTTGAAGATTTATAACTTCTTCTAGTTTATCAACTATCTTTTTCATTTCTTTAGAAAAACATATAAGCTCACTGTCAATCATAACATCTTCCTTAATTTCATGAGTTTTTAAATACTCATCCATATTTTTTCTTGAATTTTCAGCTATATCATCTATAAAAAGTCTTATTATTTTAGGAGTAACTCTAGCTCTTAAAAGCTCTCCTGGATCTACCAGCTCTCTTTTAGATTTTTTTATTTGATCTAAAGATGTTTCTATTATGCTAACTATAGGACTCATAAACTCATACTCTTTAAGCTCCTCTTTAAGGTCATTTATATCAACAAGCTTTCCTGCAACTCCATCATCTAAATCATGCCCTCTTTGAGCTATCTCATCAGCCCATGCCACAACTTGTCCTTCTAAAGTACTGGCAAATGGTTGATTTAAGTAGAGCTTTTCTTTATCCCCTATTATCAAGAACTCATCTATATCAAAACATTTATTACAGCATGTATCGCAATCTATACCTTTACACTTTTTTATCTTGGTATGTTTAAGCATGCCTTCTAAAACCTGATAAGTCAAATCTAGTCCTTCACATTCAACATATTTTTCTTCAACATAATTGGCGAGTTTTAAACTTTGATAATTATGCTTAAATCCTCCAAAATTTTCAGGATTATGATCTTTGCAGAGCTTAAGCTTTCCGGACATTATAAGGTCAAGCTGTCTTTCTCCTTCATGACCAAAAGGGGTATGTCCTATATCATGACCTAAAGCTATAGCTTCAACTAAATCTTCATGAAGTCTTAATGACCGTGCTATACCTTTTGCTATTTGATTTACCTCTAGTGTATGTGTAAGCCTTGTTCTATAATGATCTCCTTTATGTGTACTGTAAACTTGAGCCTTATCAACAGTTCTTCTAAAAGCCTTTGAATGTACTATACGATCCTTGTCTCTTTGAAATTCACTTCTGCATTCATCTGGTTTTTTCATACCTATAGCTCTTTTAGCCATATAGCTTCTTTGAGCAAGAGGATGAAGGTTTCTTTCCATTTCTTTTACCAAAAAACTTATATCATCTTTTTTTAGAGATGTATAATCTCCTTTAAACACCTTGTCCTTTTTTGAATTATGTACACAGCTATCTTTTAAATCATACAATATGTCGTAAAGAATATCCTGAGGAAGTTCTCTCATAAATAAATACTCTTTTACATCTTTCAAATTTTTCTTATATTTAGATGCATTTACATAAAGCCTTTCGATTTCTCTAATTTGTTCTTCTCTTAAAGGTTTAATTCCTCCTATAACTATCTTTAAAGAATCATCTGCTACAGGCTCTGCAGTTCCTATCCAACCTTCAGTTATTCTTCTTTCCTTTGAATCATATCCTATGAGTACAGTTTCTAATAACTTGTCCTCATCCTCGTTAAACCAATAGAATACCTTTTCTTCTAAGCTCTCTGGAGTATCATATACATAGATACCTGTATTTAAAATACTGCTTCGCAGTGATTCACCTATAGATCTATTTGATATATACCTTAAGAATAACAATTTCATCTCTTTCACCTCTACCACAAATTAAGTACAAAAAACCGCACATCTTATATAATGTGCGGTTTTACTACATAATCTTATTATAACAAATTTTCTGAAATTAGTACAGTGCTTAATCCATATGCTTTACAGCTACAGGATAGTTAACTAATCCCCTTGAATTCATATCTATTTTTATATTATTCCCTAGTTTTATATTATATTTATCTATAATACTTTTGGGTGCTCTCACCTTTTTATAATCAGTAAATGTTATATCACTATATCCAGCTATATCTGATTCATTAATCTCTTTCACGGTTCCACTGACTACATATCCATATATTAAATTATTGTAGCTTCTCATATCTGTAAGCATTGCTTTTATATTCCGGCAGTTTTCTTCAGACATTTTATATGTGCATTCTTTACTGCCATACTCCTGACCTTCTCCGCTATCCGTATTCAATCTTATACTTTTTACTTTCTGTCCATCTTTATAGACACATATTTCGCAATCATAATTTTCCTCATTAACTTTATCCTCTGTGGCACCATTTATTATCGCATTAACTAAGGTTCTTCTTTCAGCATCATCTTCATTTATTACGGCTACTAATTCCTTTTTAGAGGCATCTTCCTTATCTAAGCTGTACAATTCTATTCTAGAATCATTTTTAATTTTTAATTCCTTTTCTTTAAACCATAAATCTCTTACCATCATATACATTCCATCTTTATTTAATATCTTAAAGTTATCTTCATCAACTTTATCCCCATTTTTATTAATTAAACTTACATTCAAAGCACTCTTTTCAAATTCTTCTACTTTTTCTCCATTAATTTTAGGAGACCAATATATATCTATCCATCCATCTTGTTCTAGATGATTTTCTTCAAACTCTTTTCCCCATTCTTTTATTGCTCCATCATCTTTCACAGTGTAAATTGAACCATGCTCACAAACGTATTTTACACTTTTATTTTTCATATCATTATAAATAACTGAAAAGTTGTTTGATATTCTTATACCTAAAGATGTTATCATAGCTTCATTATAAATTTCTTGTGAAATAGCTGCTTTAGGATATATCTCTTTAAGCAGTTTCTGCAGCTTCTTAGGGTTTTGTCCATATTTGTATGTTTCTTCAGCTAGACAGCTATCAATCTGTCCCCTGTTAAACGTTATTGTATAATATCCATTTATTCTTTCCATGCCTGTCACATTAAACTTTATATAATCCGTATATTCTATAAGTGCAAACATTACTGCAGCATTATTTCTTAAGTTTGTTTTTAATAATTGGCTACTAACACTTACTCCTCCAAAATCATAAGATACTTCTATATAAGGATGATTGCCGCTTCCTATATCCACAGATGTTTGTACATCCCCATAATTTATACACTCTAATAGCTTTTGAATCTCGTTGCTGTATTCAACTTTTGTAATCTTGTATTTCATAAGTTTCTTAGCTTCTCCTTCATAGTAAGTTGAATTGTAATTTTTTATAGCTATTATCCCTACTATAAAAATAGCTAATAAGAAAAACATAATAAACTTTGGTCCTTTAAAAATTTTCTTTGTTTTAGAAGTTAGAGTTTCCTTGCCCATAGAACAACCGCCCTCCCACATAACTTTATTTATTAAGTATATTATTTCATATATGGGAAAAAAAACAAGATATTTAATAAATTATAACAGCTGTCCCGTTAGGTATATTTTCATATATCCATTTAGCATTTTCTGTTTTCAGTCTTATGCACCCATGACTTAAAGTTAAACCTAATCTTCCATCTATTATATAAGTGCCTTTTGGGTTATATAACACAGAATGATAATAGTATCCATCTATTATTCTAGTTGCATATTTCACAGAATAGGTATTATTTCCAAAAGAATATTCTTTTCCACTTATATTAAATATTCCTTTAATTGTAGGAGTTGATGGCTTACCAACAGTACAGGCCCATTTATAGATAAACCTCCATCCACTTAGAGATTGTTTGAAAATGTATGTGTACTTTAAAGCTAAAGAGGTTATTATTAAATATTCTGTATAACTTTTAATATTATTCTCTTTTACAAAAGCTAAAATATCTTTGTTAAATTTGCTATAGTCTATAGAGTTATATAACTTTAACAAATCATTATCTATCATAGACATAGTCTCCTAAAAAATTTATTTTCTATATAAATATGTTACGTTCCATAATTTTGCTTATAAAAAAACTCACATCCAAAAATATTTACGGATGTGAGCTTTTATTATATATATGCTATTTTAATAAATCTTTTGTGTGCTGTTCAACCATTTCTGGAGTAACGTCTGATCTTCTAGCAACTCCTGTTTCTATAGCTGCCTTTGCTACACGTGCTGCTACCTTTGGTGCTATTCTTAAATCAAATGCACTTGGGATAACAAACTCTGGACTCAATTCTTTTTCATCTACAAGATCAGCTATAGCATATGCTGCTGCTATCTTCATTTCGTCATTTATATCACTTGCACGAACATCTAATGCTCCTCTAAATATTCCTGGGAACGCTAAAACGTTGTTAACTTGGTTAGGGAAGTCTGATCTTCCTGTACCTACAACCTTTGCTCCAGCTTCTATAGCTAAATGTGGAAGTATTTCTGGAACTGGATTAGCCATAGCCATTATTATAGCATCTTTATTCATTGATCTTACCATATCTTGAGATACACAGTTAGCTGCTGATACTCCTATGAATACATCTGCTCCCTTCAATACTTCTGCAAGAGTTCCTGCTTCCTTATTAGGATTTGTTATTGCAGCCATCTCATTCTTAAACTTATTCATTCCAACTGGTCTGCCTTCATATATAGCACCCTTAGTGTCACAAAGAATTATATTCTTTGTTCCCATGCTCATTATAAGCTTTGTTATTGCTGTTCCTGCCGCTCCTGCTCCATTAACAACAACCTTTAAATCTTCAAATTTCTTATTTACTATCTTTAATGCATTTATTATGCCAGCAACTGTAACTATAGCTGTTCCATGTTGGTCATCATGGAATATTGGAATATTACAAATTTCTTTTAGTTTAGCTTCGATTTCAAAACACTCTGGTGCTTTTATATCTTCTAGATTTACGCCTCCAAAAGTAGGCTCCATAAGTTTTACTGTTTCAATAATTTTTTCTGAATCCATTGTGTCTAAGCATATTGGGAATGCATCTACTCCTCCAAAAGCTTTAAATAGAACTGCTTTACCTTCCATAACAGGCATTCCTGCACCTGCTCCTATATTTCCAAGACCTAATACTGCTGTTCCGTTAGTTACTACTGCAACTAAGTTTCCTTTTGCAGTGTAATCATACATTGTATCAAAGTTCTTGTTTATTTCTAAACATGGCTCTGCAACTCCTGGTGTATATGCCATTGTCAAATCGTCGCTGTTTCTTACAGGCACTTTACACTTAAGTGCTATCTTTCCTTCATGGTCTTTATGGAATTTTAATGCTCTTTCTCTTAAATCACTCATTTTTCAATCCTCCAAACTTTTATCTTATAATATTCCCGGCTCAGTCATTGCTACAGGATCTAGTATCTCATTAAGTTCTTTTTCGTTTAATATGCCTTCATCTAATATTAATTTTCTTACAGATGCTCCTGTCTTTATAGCTGTTTTAGCTATTGAAGCAGCTTTCTTGTATCCAACATGTGGACAAAGTGAAGTAACTATTCCAACACTATTTTCAACTAATTCTTTACATCTTTCCTTGTTTGCAGTTATTCCAACTATACAGTTATCTACAAAAGTATTAACTCCTCTTCCTAGAGTCTCTATTGATTGGAATAAGTTATAGAATATAACTGGTTCAAAGGCATTTAATTCTAATTGTCCTGCTTCTGCTGCCATAGTTATTGTCATATCATTTCCTATGATATTGAAAGCTACTTGGCTCATAACTTCTGGTATTACTGGATTAACCTTTCCTGGCATTATAGATGATCCATTTTGCTTTGATGGAAGATTTATTTCTCCAAAACCTGTTCTTGGACCTGAAGACATAAGTCTTAAATCATTTGATATCTTAGATAAATTTACCGCACATGTCTTAAGTGCTCCAGATACAGCTACAAATCCATCTAAGTTTTGAGTTGCTCCTACTAGATCTTCTGCTTGGGATAATTTTAATCCACAAACTTTAGAAAGATTAGGGACGATATTTTGAAAATATTTTCTATCTGCATTAACTCCAGTTCCTATAGCAGTACCACCCATGTTTACTACTACTAACTCTTCCTCTACTCTTTCTATTCTCTCTATATCTCTCTTAACAACAGTGCTGTATGCTGTAAACTCTTGTCCCAATCTTACAGGAACTGCATCCTGCATTTGAGTTCTTCCCATTTTTATAACATCATTAAATTCTTTTGACTTTTCTATTAATGCATCATATAATCTTCTTAATTCTTTTAAAGTTGTAGGAATAAGCTTTAAAGCTGTCATCTTTCCAGCTGTTGGTATAACGTCATTAGTAGACTGTCCATTATTAACATGGTCATTAGGATGAACTATGCTGTAATCTCCCTTTTCTCCACCAAGAATCTCTATAGCTCTATTTGCAATTACTTCGTTAGCATTCATATTCATAGATGTTCCCGCTCCTCCTTGGATAGGGTCTACTATAAAATCCTCATGTAATTTTCCGGCTATTATATCATCACAAGCTTCTACAATTGCATCTGCTACTTTTTTATCTAGCACGCCTGCCTCAAGGTTAGTTATAGCTGTTGCTTTCTTTATTTCTGCAAGACTAATTATAAAATCTTTATGAAGTCTAAGTCCTGTTATGTTAAAATTTTCTGCTCCTCTTAATGATTGTACCCCATAATAAGCTTCCTTAGGTACTTTTTTTTCTCCGATTGAGTCACTTTCTAATCTAAAATCCATTTTATTTTCCTCCCTTGATAAATAAAATTTGATGTATTATATTTTAAATTCATTTAATACACTATGCTTTTTATTCATTTTTTCTTATTTTTTGCAAGTTTATAATCTTATTTATTCATTTTAGCAAAATTTTGATTTTTCTATTATGTTAAACGTTTTTTTCTCTTTCTTTTAATAATATAGTACCATGTTTTACTTAATCTGTCTAAGCTGACCATAGCTAAAAATACTGTTTTTTCTCAAAAATGCATTAAAATACTTCATGTTTTAATACATTTCTTAAAAATATGCAATTTTTTATTCTTTTACTTTTTAAGGCTTTCTTTTAAAATTATCTAATGATTAGTTAAAATTTTTCTTAAAAACATAAAACCTCCAGCTAAAATAATTCAAGCTGGAGGTGAAATAAAATATAATTATATATATTTTTTAGTTTCCGTTTCTAAACCTTTCTTTTCAAGTTTTGCTTCAACATTCTCTTTTACAACTGAATAAATTACAGCAAATAGTGGAACTCCTATAACCATTCCTACAAATCCAAGGAATTTTCCTGCAATCATTATGGAAAATAAAATCCAAAAAGCTGATATTCCTATAGAGTCTCCAAGTATCTTAGGCCCTATTATATTTCCATCTATCTGTTGTATTATAAATATTATAAGCAGGAACCATAGTGCCTTTATTGGAGATACAAAAAGTATTATTATAACTGATGGTATTGCTCCAATAAATGGTCCAAAGAATGGAATTATATTTGTAACCGCTACTATGAAGGATATCAAAAGTGTATATGGTATTTTAAATACAGTTAATATTATAAAAGTTAAAATACCAATTATAGTCGAATCTAATATCTTCCCACTCAAGAATTTTCCAAAAGTAGAATTGCTTCTGCGCGTAAGTTCTAATATCCTTTCGGCACGAGTAGTAGAAAATATTGCATAGGTAATCTTTTTAGAAATCCCAAAGAACTTCTCTTTATCTATTAGTAAATAGATAGATATTATAAGACCTAAAATTATATTCCAAACACTTGATGCTATTGCAGTAACAGCTGAACCTAGTACTGGAAGAAGATTTGTTGCAAGTTTTATTATATAATTACTCATCTCATTAAAGTTTCTGGTAATCATATGAATGTATTCATCTCTAAGCTCTAAATTAGTCACTATCTTATCAAATAAATTACTTAAATTCGCTATATATATTGGTATGTCATTAACTAATCCTACTATACTTTCTACAACTTGAGGAAAAACAAAGTGCATAAACAAATAAAGAAGGAAAAAAGCTGTTACATATGTAAATAATAGTCCTAATCCTCTTTTTGATTTTAGTTTTAATCTCTTAAAAAATGCCATTTCTAAAATTCTGTTCTCATAAAATTTTAGAAGAAAGTTTAAAATATATGCAATTGAAAATCCTATTATGAATGGTTGTAATACGCCTATTGCTTTTCCAATTTTTGCAGTAAATGTTCCAAGTTGTGATATAGCAAGATAAAATGTGCAAACCCCACATGTTACAAGAAAAGCATATACAGCTATAGTGTTGTATTTTGTGTTCCAGTTAATCTTCATCTTTACCTCTCTTTGATAATAATCATTTTTATTACTTTTCATTCAATATTCAAGTACATATATTATATCATTTTTATTCCATAGTATCTATTATGAAATTTTATCATTTTCGTATAATAAAAAAACGAGGCTATTTTACTAACTACATAATCTTTACCTCATGTTCTATTCGTCACTAAGACTTTGTTGTACTTCCTATTTTCTCATACTAATTGAAGTTTAGATTAGTACATTTTTGGTAGCAATTACGCAATTTTTTAGTTAAAAATCAAAATATATAACTTTTAAAAATTATTTAATTTTAAATTTATTTTTTCATGAACCTCTTTAACTAGTTCTAAATCATTATTTTCAATTGCAATCTCTAAAAGTTTATCTACACTCCACATATTGGCTTCGTTTATATTGTTATGATTTGAAAAATCAAGTATAGCCAAGGCTATTTCTTTTTTCTTCTCATTTTCTCCTTTTGTATTATACAAATTGTATAGCACTTTAGCTATATCAATACTATAATAAAAGTCTTCAAATTTTTCGCTGAGCTGCATAGAATCAAATAATAGTTCTTCAGCTTCTTTATACATTCCCTTATCAAAGTACATTGCTCCTTTTGCTCCTTGTACTTTATAAAGTTCACTTAATTTATTTTTACTCAATTCTAAAGCTATATCAAAATATTTTTCTGATTCATCAAATTCCTTTTTCTCCTGATAACACAATGCTGTGTTATGATATATCTCTATCATAACATTCCTATCTAAAACCTCTTCCAAAAGCTCTTTATATATCTCTAAGGCTTTATCATATTCTTTTAGTTGCACATACATATATCCGTACAAGCTTCTTCCTTTACAATAGAAATGGTGATTAAGTTTCAATTTAAAAAGCTCATCTAAATATTTTTTAGATGATTCAAATTTATTTAGCATAAAACAGTTGGATGCTAAGTTATAAAGCACTGTAACTCGTATCTTGTCATCATTGTTTATATTACAAAATGTTAAAGCTTCCTTTTCATAGTTTATAGCATCCAAATATTCTCCTAGCTTATTCTTTACAACACCAAGATTATTATATAGTTTCTGATTTATCTCACGTCTGCCTATAGTTTCGGTGATTTGTACTGCATCTAAATATTTATTACTAGCCTTTTCATATTCTCCGCTTACACAAAATATGTCTCCTAATTTTTTCAAAGCATATACTCTAGCCATTTGAAAATCTTTTTCTTCACTGTATTCAATAATCTCATAACACTTTTCCAAATTCTCTATGTTGTTAGAAAGTTCATCACATATCTTACATAAATCTTCCTCCTCAGATCTGGCGATAAATTCCTCATCTAAATCAAGTTCTATACCACGTTCTTTTGCATACTCTAAAGCATTTTTCATAGCAGTAAGTGCCATATCTCTTCTCATGCTTCTTTTCCCGCTTTCAACCATACTGATGAATTCTCTGCTTATGTTATCTTTGGCTAGTTCCTTTTGTGTTATATTTAGAAGCTGCCTTACATATATTAATTTTTCTCTTTTGCTCATTAGATTTATAGCCATACATCAACCCACCATACATCTTTTTATTTGTATATATATTTATTTAATTATACTTTTTTTATAAATTTCCTTCTTTTTGCAGAAAATATATACTTTTTGACAAATTTAAAACTTGGATACCTACTTTTTAAGATATTGCACATTTACTCTTCTCTTAAATATAATAAGCTCCAAGTTTTCATGTAAACAAATATTAAATATTAGTTATTTATTAAAGTTAGTAATTCATTTACCAGATGCTTCACCTGTTCAGGCAGATGATCCATAGCTTTTTGCCTCTTTCTCTCATCCTCTATTTGAGCTATTTTCATAACTTCCTGTTGAAGTCCTGGTACACTGTTTAATTGATTAAGAATATTGTTAAGTCTTGCAGAAAATGCTGGATCACGTTGCATTTTCCGTTGTATCTTCATAATTAATTGATAGGCATTCATATAAGTTTAGGCCTCCTACTAATATTATCCTAATTTATAGTATTCAGCTTCGTTTTTAAATGTTCATCACATTAAAAAAACACTTATTTTTTTATTTTTACTTTAAAGAGGTTCTTAGAATAAAATAATTTTGCCATAGTCTTAACTACGGAATCTTCTGCACATGAACCTATCACCCCAAATGCTTTTTCTTTAATCCTATTGTCCGCTCCCTCTACTACGTAACTACAATCAGCATTTTCTACGATACTTTCATCATTTATGTGGTCTCCAAATGCAACTATAAAATCTACTGACGTCATTCTTTTTATAGCTTTAGCACCTTCATATTTAGATGCCTTAGAACTGTATATCTCTAATATATAGTATCCGCTATTATTTAAATATTCATAATATAATATATTTATTTTTTCATCTATATCAATCTTTTTAATTGAATCGTATATTTTTTTTATATTCTCAATCTTATCTATAGCTATAAAATACAACGTTTCTCTATCTTGAGGAATATCTCCATAAATATAATTATGCATAGGTAGAAATTTTCTCTCATCATAGAAATTTTTTTCTATCTTATTGTTAAATTCACCATAGTATATATGAAGGATATCATTTTTAATTGTATGTACAAAACAATTACAATGGCATTTTTCAAACTGTCTTATAATTTTAAATGAAGTTTCCGAATCAATATATTTACATTCCATATAACGTCTTTCATTCATATCATATAAAGCAGCTCCATTCATAACTATAATAGGAAGATTTATCTCCACACCTTCCATTATATTCCTTACTGTTGCAGGTGTTCTAGAGGTTGCTATTGTAAAAAACGCTCCTCTTGACAACATTTGATTTAGTTTTACTTTACAATATGAAGAGATTTTTCCGCAACCATCAATTAATGTTCCATCTAAACCACTTATAAAAAGTACATTGGAATTCTTTTCCTTTGGCATATGAAAAGCATTTACTCCTAATGATACTACTATACCTATTAATGTATCCAGTATTCTATTTAGTGCAAATTCATATATGCTTACATCAATACCGTGAGCAACTGTAACACTTAGAAATACTACACAAGTTATATATGATGCAGTAGTTTTTTCAATAATTACTGTTATATATATAAGTGGAATTATTGCTACTGCAATTAATAAATAACTTATAATCTCCATATGAGCTGGTATAAACGCTCTTTGTATCGTTAATATAACAATCCCAAATATACCACCTATCAAAGTTCCTACAATACGATTCTTTGCTACTTTTAAACTATTAGATACATAAGGCTGCATACATAAAATTGCTGCAATTGCCGAATAAAAAACAATTCCTTGACCTCTAATCATAGATATTAAAAAGCAGATAAAAACTGCTATAGCTGACTTTATAATTCTCATTCCTATCTTTGGCATAAACTATTCCTCTTCCTCATTAACATACTGTAATATAGTTTTTTATTTATTATACCTTTTATTTTTTTTATGAACAACGTTGGAATTATTAATTATATTTAAAATATGACCCTTAGTTCCCTTATTATATTCTTTATCGCCTCTATAATCTCTCTTACAATGCTTGTTCTAATTTTCTTTTCTTCCATACATAGAGAATCTATTATATTCAGTATTATTTCTGCAATTTTGAACCCTATTATATAACCTATAGTTCCTCCTAAAAAACCTAATGAGCCAGCTAATATATAACCAAATGTCATTCCTATATTGTACCCTGCCTTTATTCCTCTTTCACTTATAATTATACCTAATATAATCTCTAAAGTAGTCATCTCCATAGTTTTAAAACATTTATTTCTTTTTAATCTGCCTAATATTGCAGAGCATAAAATCTTTATATTTTCAATAATTATATAAGATAGATTTGATATAGTTCCTGATTCAGTAGTACTAGGAATAAATGCTATAGCTCCTGATTCAACAACACCTTTTAAGACATATACCCCTAAAATCTTCACTCCAAAATCAATACCCCAAAAGGCAGCTTTTTTTATGATTTCAAAAAATCTTATCTTCTCTTTACGCCATAACTTCGACAGTATCTCTATACCTATTCCTATACCTATTCCTTGAAGTACAGAATATCTTACTTGATTTAGTAGTTTTATAGTGTCGTCTACTCTTTCTGTTTGTGATGCTATCATATTCGAAGTAGCATCTTTTATCGCTGGCCCCAGCCATCCTTCATTGCCATGATTTATTACGCTAAAACCATGTTTTACTTTACTTTTACTAATTGATAGTTTAATTTTTTTATGCTTATTTATCTTTCCGATTAAATTCAAGGTAATATCTCCATATTCTAAGTACTTCAATTTATTTTATGATATTTAAACTTGAATTTATGATATTATTGAGCGTAATAAAATCCTTAACAAAATACTGTTAAGGATTTATAGATTTTATAAATTAAATTTTATACATTTGAATCTTTAATATTTTATATAAGAATTCATCATGCATTTACTATTTCCCCACCATTTATATGAATTGTTTGCCCTGTTATATATGAAGCTGAGTCAGATGCTAAAAATACATAAGCTGGAGCACACTCTATAGGCTGACCCGCTCTTCCCATTGGAGTATTGGCTCCAAACTGTGCTACTTTATTTTCATCAAAGCTTGATGGTATAAGGGGTGTCCATATAGGTCCTGGTGCAACTGCATTTACCCTTATACCTGTTTTCCCCTTTGCCAAAGCTGTTGAAAGACTTCTTGTAAATGCTACAATTGCTCCCTTAGTCATAGAATAATCTATAAGAGTTTCATTTCCTGCAAAAGCTGTGACAGAAGCAGTATTTATTATACATCCACCGCTCTTTAAATGTTTTATGACACACTTAGTCATATAAAAAGTTCCATAAACATTTACTTTAAAAGTCTTGTCAAATTGATTATCTGACAGCTGTTTTATGTCATTGCATACATATTGAACTGCTGCATTATTTACTAATATGTCAATCTTACCATACTCATTTATGGTTCTTTCTATAACGCTGCTACAGAAGCTGGAATCGCTTATATCACCAGCCATAAGAATACATTTTCTTCCCGCAGATTCAACAAGCTTTTTAGTTTCCTCTGCATCATTGTGCTCATTATAGTAAACTATGGCTAAATCTGCCCCTTGATTAGCATAAGCTAAAGCAACAGCTCTTCCTATTCCACTGTCTCCTCCTGTTATTACAGCAACCTTTTCCTTTAATATATCACCCTTTTTTATGTACATATTATCAGCATATATAGGTGTAGGGTTCATCTCACTTTCAATACCTGGATGTTGATTTTGATGTTGAGGTGGAAAAGATGTTGGAAATGTCATATTATCCCTCCTAGTTTTGAAAAGTATATTAATATTTTCTCCCAATCCTTTATAAATATTATAAAAAATCAATATATTTCTTTAGATAGCTTAATTGTATTATTAAAAACTATGATATAATACTCCTATTAAATATACAGACTATAAGTTTATGAGAAAGGTGGATGGATAACATGAATTTAAATCAGCTAAAATATTTTAGTGTCCTTGCAAAAGTTCAACACTATACTAAAGCTGCAAATATACTTTCCATAAGCCAACCCAGCCTTAGCAATTCTATTTCTTCCTTAGAAGAAGAACTAGGCACTGAACTTTTTGAGAAAAAAGGAAGAAATATTTTTCTAACTAAATATGGTAGAGTATTTTTAAAGTATGTAGACAGCGCTTTAGATACCTTAAAACTTGGTGAAAAAGAAATATATAAAATTACTGGTTCTTCTAAAGGTCTTGTAGATTTAGCATATACTAATGATATAGATTCAACCTTTCTTCCAAATATAATAGAAAAATTTTATAATTCTAGTAATGAAAAAAGCCAAATTTCTTTTTCTTTTAATCAAGAAGATAATCTTGCTATTATAGATGGTCTACAGGATGGTCGATATGATTTAGGATTATGCTCACATGTAATTAAGACAAAGGATATAGAGTTTCTTCCTATAAAGAGACAAAATCTCTCAGTTATCGTTTCTGATTTACATGAACTTAGCAATTATGAAAGTGTTGATTTAAGAGATATATCATCTTATGCAATGATATCCTTTAATCCAAATAACCTTATTTACAAGTCCATCACTGACATGTTTGTTGAGGTATCTACAACTCCTAATGTAATATGTGAGGTTAAAGATATAGCCACATTAGCTTCATTAGTAAACATAAATTATGGAATTTCTATAGTACCTGAGACTCAATACTTAAATAATTTTAATGTAAAAGTTATTCCCATAAATAATCCCTTCCACGAAAGATTTATATATTTAGCTTTTTCAAAGGAAAAATTCCAAAGTCCTATGGTGAGATTATTTAAAAACTTTATTTTAGAACAAAGTAAAATAGAATTTTTATAGACAAAAGGTTTTAGTTCAAATAAACGAACTAAAACCTTTTATTTAAGATTCTTTTTCTATTTTATCTATGCTCTTTGCAACAACCACTGTAGACACCATTGATCCATTAACATTGAGCATTGTTCTTCCCATATCTAAGATAGGGTCTATTGCAATTATTCCACCTGCTAGAGGGAAATAAGTCCCCATGCCTATACCAGATATAACTATTGAAACTACCATAGTAGCTGCTCCCGGAAGACCTGCTACTCCTAAGGAAGTTATAGCTATAACAATAATAAGCATAACATAAAATCCAAAATCCATATTCATTCCTGTCATGTTTGAAAGGGTTACAACCAAAAGTGCTGGATATATTCCTGCACATCCATTCATGCCCATATTTGCTCCAAGACTTGCTACAAAACTTGCAACTCCTTCATCCACCTTAAGATTATCAGTTAAACACTCTATAGTTACAGGAAGTGTACCCAAACTTGATCTTGATGTGAAAGCTAGTATAAGTGCTTCTATAACTCCCTTTAAATATTTCATAGGACTTATTCCGCATAATGATGCTATTATAAGTTGTACCACAAACATAATAGCTGCACTTACATAAAGAGCTACTATAAAATTAAGAACAGTATAAAGAGCTGAAACCCCTCTTGATGTAATTGTATTTGCTAAAAGTGCTACTACTGCATAAGGCATAAATTTTATAACAGTCATAGATACACTTACCATGATTTTATATGCACCTTGAATCCATCCCACAAAAGGTTCAATAATATCACTATGTTTCTTTTTTAATCTATTTATAGATGTTCCTATAAATCCTGAAAATATAACGACTGCCACTATGTTTGAATCAGCCATGGCTTTTACAGGATTTGATGGAATTAATCCTCTTATAGTATCAATCACATTGCTGACTTCTCGCATTTTAGCTGCATTATCTATCCCCGTCATATCAGTACCGACACCTAAGTTCATAATATTTGCTACCACGATTCCTATTGTTGCAGCAATAATAGTTGTAGATACAAGTGTTATTATACTTCTTAAAGTTAATTTACCAAGATTTTCACCATTCATATTTATGATAACTCTAACTATAGATAAAAATACCAATGGTACTACAAGCATCTTAAGTAAATCTATAAATCCATATCCAAATAATCCATACCATGAAGTCACTTCACTTAGCCATTTTACATCTTTAGGTGTAGCTGGAAAGCTAGCTGCCCATTGAATGACTATTCCTAATATCAATCCAATTACTGTTGATGTAATCATTCTTACTGAAAATTTTATTTTTTTCTTTTCCATAACTCTAACTATAAAAAATACTGCAATTAATAAAGCTATGAACATTACAGTTTTCCCTTCAGAAATCAAAAGGAAATCCGCTAAAAACGAGCTACTATTCACATTTTTTCCTCCTTAGTTTAAATATCTTTATTTACTTACATTTCCTAATACATTTAATGCATCCCATGTTCTTGCAAATGGTGGTGCATAACATAAATCAAGCATTCCTAACTCGCTAGTAGTAAGACCTGCAAATATACATGCTGCTATTACATTTACCCTTTGTACAGCATCTTTATAACCTGCTATCTGTCCTCCAAGAATCTTCTTTGTATAGCCGTCATATATAAGTTTTAAATATATTTTATTTTGTCCTGGATAATAACTAGTTTGATTCATATCATTTATAAATTTAACTTTATAATTAATTCCTTGTTTTTCTGCCTGCAATTCCGTAAGACCGGTTCTTCCTGCTTCCATGTTCATTACCTTAATACAGCTTGATGCTAAAGAGCCAGGAAATTCAGAATCCATATTCCCCATATTTTCTCCGACTATTCTCCCAAGTTTATTGGCACCAGTAGCTAGCGGTAAATATAAGGGTTCTCCATCTATAAGACTAGGTATTGTTGCACAATCACCTGCAGCGTAAACGTCTTTTATTGATGTAGCTCCTTTATTATCTACTATAATAGCTCCATTTTTAAGCATCTTTAATCCCTTATTTTTGAAAATTTCTGTATTTGGTCTCACTCCAGTGGCAATAATTACTATGTCTGCATCTATCTCTCTTTCAGTTGTTTTGACTTTAGAAACTTTTCTCTCACCAATCATTTCAATAACTGTTTCATTTAAATAAAGTTTAATTCCATGACTTCTAAGTTCCTCTTCTAAAACATCGGTTAGTTCTTTATCAAATACATCTTTTAAAATTCTATCTTCTAATTGTATTACTGATACTTCCTTACCATATTGTTTAGCTGCTTCCACAGCCTCAAGTCCTATAAATCCTGCACCAACTATAACAACCTTTTTATTGTTTTCACCTTTCATAAGTTCCTTTAGCTTTAATCCATCTTCCATAGATTTTAATGTACAAACATTAGAAATATTTACATTTTTTATAGGCGGAATTATACTGCTTGCACCTGTAGCAATCATAAGCTTATCATAGTATTCCTTAAAATTCTTGCCATTAGATAAATCCCTAACTACAATAAATTTATCATCAAAGTTTACATCTACAACCTCATGTTTTGTTTTAACCTTAACCCCTGATTTCTCAAAGGCTTCTGGAGTTCGTGCAATCATTTTATTAGATTCTTCAAAATAATTTGCAACAAAATATGGAAGGCCACAAGCTCCAAAAGATACTATATCTGACTTTTCATATATTACTACTTCAGTATCAGGAGATATTCTTTTTAATTTTGCCCCTGCACTTGTTCCTGCTGCGATTCCTCCAATTATTATAACCTTCATATTATAACGCTCCTTTCGTGTATTTTGTTTCTTATATAATATATCATTAGTATTTGCAGTTCTTCCACAGGATATTTTTACCACGATAACTAAATTAAATATATTATTCTCTAATTTAAATATATTCTATTTTTTAAGCTTATTATCTATCAAATATTGAGTACTTTTCACAAAAACAGGGAGCAAAGATTTAATCTTCACTCCCTGTTATATTAACTTTCCCTTGTAAGTTCTAAGATCGAGCAAGAAAGACTGCCTCCAACTCTGTTTACTTTATCTTTGCCCCACATTTTTTGCAATAAATTTCATTGTCGCCAATCTCTGAACCACATTCTTTACAAGTCTTTATACCCTTTAATCCATTTAGTTCCCTTGATAATTCTTCTATTTTATGTTTTGAATTTTTTATAGCAGCACAAAGTTTTGTAAATTCATCACCTGGCTTATCACTAAAAAGTTTAAAATATCTTTCACCAAGTTCCATATAAAGAGTTTCTAATGTGTCTTCCTCTTCTGCTAACTTATTTTTTATTTTCATAGTTTCAGTAACAGTTTTTGTCTTTTTTACTGCTGATTTACTGCCTTCGCTAATCTTCTTTCCTATATCTTCAAAATTTACTTTCATAAATATCACCCTTTCATTATTTTAAACCATTATATGAAGTAGAAACGAATTTTGTTACTAGTCAATGCCAATTTTAATTTTACTCATTATATTAAATAAAAATTCACACATATTCTTCATTTATCTATTAAAATATATAATGATATTTATTTTGCAAAATGGGAGGGTACAACATGAACTTTTTATATGGTGCTTACGGTTTTGACTTGCTTTCTATATTCTTGCTTATATTAAGCTTCATATTTAGCTTTATGCGTCACACTAGAATATTAGCAATGATACTTAATCTTATTGTTTTATACAGAGCTTTTTCTAAAAATATATATAAACGTTCCTCAGAACTCAATAAATTTACAAATTTATTGAATAAAGTATTAAGTAAATTCGGAAGAAAGCTTCCTGATAATTTTCCAAGAGCAACTTTAGACGGAATTCCAAGGCTTTTCAATGAACTTAAGTATTCATTTAATCAAAAAATTAAATTTAAAATAGTAGTATGTCCTAGGTGCAATCAAAAACTTAGACTTCCTAGAGGAAAAAAGAATATAATAGTAACCTGCAGAAAATGTTCTTATGAATTTAAAGCACGTACTTAAAAACTATAAAATAAAAATATCTTGCTCATATAAGCAAGACATTTTTATTTTGTATAATATTCCTATTTCAAATAGTCGCATACTGATTGTACAAAAATTGCACTTCCTTTCCACATTACATCCTCATCTATATCAAACTTAGGATTGTGATGTGGTATATCTGTATGTTTTTTAGGGTTGTTAGATCCTAAGAAAAAGAAAGTTCCTGGAACCTTATTTAAATAATGAGCAATATCTTCTCCTCCCATATTAGGGGCATCAAATTCAGACACAACTCCTTCATCTCCTAAAACTTTTTTAGCTGATTCTATAACCATAGCTGTAACTTCCTTATCATTTACAACTGGTGGTGCACCCCATACTATTTCATATTCGCATTTACCATTCATAGCCTCAGCTATATCTTTAGAAACTTTCTCTATTCTAGAGGACAAAAGCTGTCTTATTTCCTCTTCTGTGGCCCTTATAGTTCCTTCCATCTCAACAATATCAGGAATTATATTATATGCAAAACCTCCGTTTATTTTTCCAATAGCTATAACTGCAGGTTTTGTTGCGCTTATTTCTCTACTAACGATTGTTTGAATAGCATTTACTATATTGGTTGCTATTGTTATTGGATCTATTCCTTTTTCAGGAGTGGATCCATGACATCCTTTTCCCTTTACCTTTAAGATAAATTTATCATAAGATGCCATTATGTTTCCTGGTACTATTCCGGCTTGGCCTAATTTCACTTTTGCCCCATATATAGATCCTATGTGAAGTCCTACTAAAACATCAACCTTAGGATTTTCTAAAGCACCTTCCTCTATCATTACCTCTGCACCTTCTGCCGTTTCTTCTGCTGTTTGGAATATAAGCTTTACCGTTCCATTTAATTTATCTTTATTTTTATTTAAAATTTCAGCTGCTCCAAGAAGCATTGCAGCATGTGAATCATGACCGCAAGCGTGCATATTTCCATTAGTAGATGCAAAGTCTAAGCCTGTTTCTTCTTTTATTGGAAGTGCATCCATATCAGCTCTAAGTGCAATTACTTTATCCGAATTTCTACCTTCTATCAATGCTATTATTCCTGAGTCTTTTATATTTCTCTTATATTTTATCCCCATTCTATCAAGTTCTTTTGCTATATATTCAGAAGTTTTAGGCAAATCTTTCCCAAGTTCAGGTATTTCATGAAGCTCCCTTCTTGCTTTTACTAAATAACTTTGTATATCTTTACATTGTTCCCACATAAAAATTGCTCCTTTCTTTTTTTATATTAAACCTTACCTGCACTAATTTTTTGCTGTTCTTTTTTATAAAAGAATTTTTGAAGTATTATACTTCCGAATACAGCTACCACTATCAGTACATATGCTGGCGGATTGAACACTACCTTAAGAACAGTAGGAGCTCCTAAAGAGAATATTGCAAGCTTAGGATACTTTATTGCAAACTGACCAAATACCGCTCCGAATATAGCTGGTGCACTATAAGTCTTGAATGCATTTGCAACAACTGGAGGAAGTACACTTATAAGTGCGGCTCCTACTATAACTGCTAAAGTAACAAAGAATATATTTACAATAATAGATCCTGTTATCCCTAAAGTAGATACTATCTCAGCTTGTCTTGTACCTGGAGTTGTGTCTGTAGCCTCTAACGCCATGGCAGCACAAGGTACTCTCATATTTCCTATATTCCCTGAAAGGAAAGACAAATATGTCCCCGAAAGTCCTAATACTGAATAATAAGATATAGGTTCCACCACATATAACGCTCCAAATGATGCTGCAACTAATGCCCAGCTTTGAAGTATTTGCCCTATAGGTGGCATTACGCCCTCTGATATGCACAACCATACTGTAGGTGCAAAAGATGTTAACGCTGCCAAAAGTACAGTGACTGCACCTACTCTTATGACAGGTCTATTCCACATATTTTCAAACTCTTTATCACTTATATTATTCATAATTACCTCCTAATTTCTAAAGAAATAGTACGTCGTATAAAACTGCTCCAATCATACCACAGAGCATGGCAATTCCTAGTGAATACTCTTTTAGTTTAGGATATTTCACTGTAACTTTAGTCACCATAAATATCATAAATAATGCTCCAACTATAACAGCAACTAAATTGCCACCGCCTTTTGCTACGTCTCCAGCATTAAGGTAACCAAATACTCCAAGCATTGAAGCTCCACTTAATGCAACAAGCCACTTAGAATCTCCTCCACCAACTTTCACTCTTAATTTTTCTAATTTATGTGCAAATAATCCCGTAAATAAAAGCCATCCCGCTCCATTTAAAGTCATTGTTATCCATGAAAGTGCTAATGTTTCTGTTGTATATCCTGATCCACCGAAGGTAACACCTGCCACTTCTGCACCTATTTTTGCTGCAGTAAGCTCTGTAGGGGCAGCACCTATAACTGATAATCTTAACCAACTTAATGGTCCTCCAATAGTGGACATTAAACCTACCATTACAATAAATACTCCTATACTAGGTCCGATAGATGAAATCATACCTGTTTTAAAAGCTTTATCACAAGTAGATTTTGGAACTCCTATAGTATTTGCTGTTTTTCTAGCTAGTCTAGTAAATATAACCGCTTGAATAATCGTAATAATAACGGTAATGGAACATAGTACCCAGAATATAGGTTTATTAGCTATGTGTAAAATTGTTTCACTCATAATTTCCCTCCATATGATTTTTTAGAACTATTGTCACTAGTAATTTTCATAAGTTAATTAAGATAATATATATTGTCATTAATTTAATTAAGAATCACGTGATAATTGATTGTATGGATATTTATAAACTCCACTTATCGTTTACATGTTTAGTATAACTTAACTTTTTTGTAAATAATATAGCCCTATAGTACATTAAAAATATAAAAATAATGTACTATAGGGCCATCATATTATCTGCTAATACTATGTTTTATATTAAATTTTCAATGTTATTCGCCAAATAAAGTTTCACTGCTAATTCCATATTAAGCTTCTCTTTAGTCTCATGAAGCTTTAATTCACTTACTTCCTCAATTTTTTTATATCTATTTTTTAAAGTGTTATAATGTATATACATAGTTTTAGATGTTTCTTTTAGATTCCATCCATTTTCAACTATGCCAATTAAAGTTTTCATTAGCTCTGTATTATGCATATTATCATAGCTGATTAATCTATCTATATATTCTTTATAAAAGTTCTTTACTCCTGGAATTTCGTTTACCTCATACAAAAAATTATAAACTCCTAATTCTTCATAAAGCATTATCTTATCATTCTTATAGATACGTCTTGATATCTTTACACATTTTTGAGCTTCTAAATATGCTTCATGACATTTCGTTATCGAATCTCTGCTCTTTCCAATTCCAATGGTTAAAGTAAATTTAAATTTTTCATAAGTATTATTTTTTAACTCGTTAAGAACTTTTACTATGCTGCTCTTATTGTCACATAGTTTCTCACATTTTATTATAAAAACTATGCTATCTGTAAATTTTGTATACATTATATCTTTAAAATTACAGTTTAAAATCTCAGCACAGTATCTAAAAATCCTTTGATTCCCAATTTCTATCTTTTCCGTATCCTGCCTACTTTTAACACCAAGATATTGTATTTTCGTGTTATCTATATCTATTATTATTGTTGTATACCAGCTTTTATCAAGAATCCACCCATATGTTTCTCCTCTTTTTACAACTTCCTCTTCACTCTTTATATTGTTTAAAATTATATCTTGCACAAAGCCATCCCTATATCTTTCTTCTATAGATCTATTTGATAGTTTTTTTTGAATACTCAATTTTATTACTGTAGATGCATGCTGAACCGCTAAAAGTTCGTACTTTTTTAAATCATTTCTTGAATTTGAAACTATTATATGTCCATAATTTCTATTATCTAAATTTACATCGTAATAAAAATATTTTTCTAACATTTTCTTATCCATATTTTCAAAGTTTATCTTGGTGTCTTTAGATTTATAGGTTTTATTAAAGATATTATCTATAAATATAACATCTCTTTTAAGTAATTCTCCTAGTGTATCAACTATCTCACAAATTCCACCGCCATTTATAACTATGTTTATAAAAGATGTATGTATCCGCTCTGAAGTAGCAATAATATTGTTTTTTTGATTTAAAAGCTCCAAAAAAGCTGGTTGTATAGCTTGCAAAAACAAATGATCTTTAGGCATCTTTATTATAGGAAACCCTATATCATTACATATTTTCACTGCTTCTTCTGGTACTTCACTTAAAAATCTTCCTAATTTTATAAATAGAGCAGCTGCTTTTGCCTCGTGAACATCCCTTACTATATTTGCTATACTGTCTATGTTGCAGTATAAAATGTATCCAGATGTCAGAAGCACCTCTCCTCCCTTCACCCAATTGCGTATATCAAGAGCATCCATTACTGTAACAGCTCTAACTTCATTCTTTAATCCCTGCTCTCCACAAATAACTTCATAATCCTGAAATTCCTTTAGTGATAATAATTCCTTAACATTCACTCACCTATACCCCCCAACATGTATAACCATTATGAATACGCTAATTATTAAAAATACTTTACAATAATTGTACCATATCATATTTCATCAATAATATAAAAAAACTACCTCATACTTAAAATGTACCCCATAGAGTAGACATTAATAAAAAGTCTACTCTGGAAGTGGTATACTTAAGTAGACACTAAGTTAAGAGAAAATAGTGAAAGGTGGTCTACTTATGAGAAGAAGTTATGATAAACAGTTTAAAATTGCTGCTGTAAAATTAGTTCTTGAAGATGATATGTCAGTTTCTAATGTGGCAAAAGAACTATCTATACATTACAATTCTTTGTATAGATGGATAAGTGAATATGAAGAATATGGAGAAAGTGCGTTTCCAGGACATGGAACTGCACTTTATTCATGTCAGTATGAGCTAAAAAAATTGAAGCAAGAAAATCTTGAGTTAAAAAAGGAGCTTGAATTATTAAAAAAATACCAGGCCTTCTTGAAGCAAAAGAACAAATAAGATTTCAGTTTTTAAAAGAAAATAATGATAAATATAATATCAAGAAGGCCTGCAAAACATTAAATGTATCAAGATCAGGATATTATAAATTTTTAAAACATAAGCCATCTAAAAGGGATATTGAGAATGAAGTATTAAAAGGTGAAATCAAACAAATTTTTGAAGAAAATAAGGGACGTTATGGCTCTATTAGAATAGCAAAAGTTTTAAATAATAAAGGGATTAATATTAATAGAAAGCGTGTAGCAAGGCTTATGAGAGAACTAAAGTTGTGGCCTAAAGGAACACGTTATAGGTATAAATATTATAATAAAAAATCAAATGCTATTGAACGTCCAAATTTACTAAATCAAATGTTTCAAACAGATGGTAAAAATAAAATATGGGTTGGGGATATTACATATATACCAACTAAAAAAGGAACGCTCTATTTAGCAGTTTTTCTTGATATATATTCACGAAAAGTAGTTGGCTGGTCTATGGAGAAGAAAATGAAAGATAGTCTAGTTGTTGATGCCTTTATTCAAGCTTACGGTAAAGAACAACCCTCTGCTGGATTAATTGTACATACTGATCAGGGTTCACAATTTACAGGATGCAATTTTAGATCTATATTAGATAAATTTGGTGCAATACACAGCAATAGTAGAAAAGGCAATCCATATGATAATGCCGTTATGGAGTCTTTTTACAGAACTATAAAAAGAGAGCTTATTCTGGATGCTAAATATGAAACTCCAGAACAAGCTCAAAAAGAAATATTTAAATATATTGAATTATACTACAACACTAAGAGAATTCATTCTTCATTAGGTTATCTTTCACCTGCTGAATTTGAAAAATTAAATTCATAAAATTATCTTAACTTTGTGTCTACTTTTTGTTGACAACTCCAACTCTATGGGGTATTTTTTAATTTAGAATTTCTCCTATTTTAAATCATTATCATCTATAACTATAGGTTTTAGAGGCTTACGATGAAGTATATCGTACATTATTGGGACAACAAACAATGTAAGTATTGTTGCATATGAAAGTCCTCCAATTGTTACGATAGCCATAGGCTGAATCATATCTGATCCCATACCTATACCCATAGCTAAAGTTGATAATCCTAATATAGTTGTAAGAGCTGTCATAAGTATAGGTCTTATTCTTGTTTTTCCAGTTACTAAGATAGCTTCCTTCTTATCCATACCTTCTAGTCTTAATTGGTTAACGTAGTCTACAAATACTATACCATTATTTACTACGACTCCTGATAATACCAAGAACCCTAAAAGGGCAATCATACTTATTTCAAAGTCTGTAAGTGCAAGAGCAAGAAATCCTCCCGTAAACGCTAAAGGAATTGTAAATAGAACTATGAATGGTGATAGTAATGATTGGAATTGTGCTACCATTATCAAGTATATAAAAGCTATAGCTAATGCTATCATCTTTACCAAATCAGTAAAGGCATCCTTTATAGATTTATCCTCACCTTTCATTTCCACTGTATATCCCTCAGGCACATCATAATTCTTTAGTTTCTTTTTGAAATCATTACTTACTAAACCTATATTATGTGAACCATCTATATATGCTTTTACTGTCATAGCACGAATTTGACCTTCTCTATTTATAGATTTAAGGCTTTGCTCTTCACTTATCACTGCTATTTCTTTTAAGAGAACTGTTTCTTCATTTCCATCCTTTTTTATGGTTATTTCATGATTTTTTAAATCTTCTCTATTCAACTTGCTTTCATCATCATTTACTAGTATTACTGGATATTCATTAGATTCAACATTCAAAGTTGTTGCTTCACTTTCTGATATAATGGCTGAAGCTACCTCTTGATATACTTGGGCTACAGTAAGTCCCTTTTCCATAGCCTTATTTTTATCTACAACTATTCTCGTTTCCATGGTTCCACCATCTAGTCCATCAGATATATCTATAGTGCCTTCTGTATCTTTCAATATTTCTGCTATATCTTTGGATATTTGTTTTAGCCTATCTATATTATTTCCTTTAACTTCAACAGAAATTCCACTTCCTCCTAAAGCAGACATATCCATATTTGATGACTGTACTTTTATTTTACAATCTAAATCTGATGTTTTTTCAGTTATAATGTCTGCTACTTCTTTGCTGCTAAGTTTCTTATCCTTATTCAATAGAACGTAGAATGAAACACTATTATCGTTTCCCCCCATCCCCATCATGGTGCTACTTCCACTGTTTTGCATAGCACCTGCTGTATCAATATCTTCTATAGTAAGAATTCTATCCATTACGATGTCACTCATAGCTCTTGCTTCATCTCTGGTAGAACCTTTAGGCATTTTTATTGATATGGATATTTGGTTGCTATCCATTGAAGGCATAAGAGTAGTTCCTTTAGAAACTGATGCCGCTATACTTACAACAAGCATTATAACTACCAATATCATTATTGAGGCTTTATGTTTAAGACTCCACCCTAATATCCTTTCATACTTCTCTACAAATTTATCAAAGAACTTATGCTCCTTTTCATCAGCTTGAATAAGCATATTAGATGACATGGCTGGTACCAGTGTCAAAGCTATTACTAAGCTGGCAATCAGTGAATAAGCTATAGTAAGACCCATATCGGTAAATAATTGCCTTGATATACCTTCCGTAAATACTATAGGTAAAAATACACATATTGTAGTTAACGTTGAAGCAAATATAGCACCTGAAACTTGAGCAGCTCCTTTTACTGCAGCTTTAGCAGCATTGACTCCTTGATTTCTTAACCTATAGATATTTTCAATAACAACTATACTATTATCAACCAGCATACCTACTCCTAAAGCTAATCCAGCTAGAGAGATTATATTCATTGTTACTCCGCTAAAATACATCATAACCACTGCAAACAATAAACTTATTGGTATACTAAAGGCTATTATAATTGTAGGTTTTATGCTCCTTAAAAATATAAATAAAATTATAACTGCCAATATTCCACCTAAAATTAAATTGTTTAATACAGATTGTACTACAACATTTATATATATGCCTTGATCATCCAATGGTGTTATATTTATCCCATCATTTGACGATTCCATTTTCTTTATAGTTTCATTAATTTTATCAGAAACTGCAGCAGTAGAAGCCGTACTTTGTTTTTGAAAGCTTAAAACAACTCCATCATTACCATTTACCTTAGCATACATATCTTCTGCATTGTCTATAAATTCAACTTTAGCTACATCTTTTAAGTATATTGGCCCTACCCCTTCAACATTTATATTGAAAAGAAGAAGGTTTTCTAGTTCTTCCACTGTTGAAAACTGTTCTCCAACTTTAACTAAATATTTTTCTCCTGACTCGTTTATATAACCAGCTGGCATAGCAAAATTTTCAGCTTTCAGAATTTTGCTTATAGTATCTTTTGTAAATACTTCCTTTACTCCAGCCTTTTTATAAGCCTCATCTCTAGATTCTTCAAATTGCTTGATATTTTTATCTAATTCAGCCTCAGCATTAGAAATAGTTACAGATGCCTTCGCCATTTCCTCGCTTAATATCATCTTCCCTACTTCTAAATTTTTTTGACCTTTACTAAGCTCTATAAGCTTCGCTTCTAAATCTGGCTTTTGCTGCTTTATTGCTTCTGTTCCATCATCAATTTGCTTTATTCCAATATTAAATTGCTCTAAAGCATTTTTTTCCTCATCGAGAACAGGTATCCCTTGATTCATCTGCCATTTTATCAATTCCTCTAATAATTCCTTTTGTTTTATCAAACCTTCGCGCTTTTTTTCTAGCTCATTTTGAGTCTTTGGCAAATTTTTAAGAGCATTTTCAAGCTGAATTCTTCCATCTGAAATTGCAATACTGCTATCAACAATTTGTGACGACTTAACTTCTCTTTCTTTAGCTAAAATCTTTTTACTATCTTCAAGTTTTGCTTTTGCAGCATCTAGTTTAGTTTTCCCCTCAGCAAGTTTATCGTCAACAGAACTCAAAACTTTGTTATTAATTGAATCTATCTTTTTATCATCCAATTGAATCTTAAGCTTTTTTTCTACTAATCCTATTCCCGAAACCGATGCAACTCCATCTATTCTTTCAAATTCAGGTATTATGTCTTCTTTTACTACCTTTGTAACTTCTTTTACATCCAGACCGCTTACATCTACGCTAGCCACCATTACCGGCAGCATATCCGGATTAAGTTTCATCATCATAGGTGAACCTATAGTTTCATCTTTAAGTTGAGCTTTAACCATATCAATCTTACTATTCATCTCTATTATGGCACTATCCATATTTACATCTTGATTAAATTCAAGCATTATCGTACTTGAATTCTCACTTGACACACTATTTATATTTTTTACTCCACTAGTAGTAGCTAGAACACTTTCTAATGGCTTGGTAACGGCTGTCTCAATTTTCTCTGGACTAGCACCTGGATAGGAAGTAATTATCATCACATATGGCAGATCTATGCTTGGTAACAAATCCGTTGTCATTTTGGTAAAAGATATGCACCCAAGCAAAACCACTAATATCATAGCGACAGCTACCGTCATAGGTTTCTTTACACTATATTTCGAAATCATTTATATGTCCCCCAGTTTTTATAAGTAATTCTTTATATAAGTTTGAGTTATTACTACTATCAAACGATTATTTTACATATATTGTAAAATATGTTATTATAGAACTATCATCATTTTATAAATTTTAAACAAGCGAGGTATAATAATGGAAGCTAAAACATTTAAAGTATATCAAAGAACAAAAAATGAAAAAATTAATCAACTCAGAAAAAACAAAGAAATTCCTTGTGTGATTTATGGTAAATCTTTGGAACAATCTCTTTTAATAAAAATAGATAAGTCTGAATTAATTCGAATGTTAAATAGTAAAAATGTCAACTCATTAATCACTTTTAGATTAAACCGTAAAAGATTAAAGTGTTTAATCAAAGAAGTTCAAAAAGATAATAATCATGACATACTTCATATAGATCTATTATGTTTAAATAAGAAAAAAGTGGTTATATAATCATTTCCACTTTTCATACTTTTTATAGCCTGCAATTCATTGTTGAATTTATTATAACGAATTACAGGCACTTCTCATATATTATAAGCTCCAACTCTTAAGATCATCAATAAATTCTCTAACCTTTTCTTCTAAAGTAGCCCATGATGTTACCAATCTTATAACTTTACTTCTGTCATCCCATTTCTGCCAAACACTATATTCATACTTTAAATTTATTTTTTCTAATATTTCATTAGGTAAGATAGGAAATATCTGATTAGTTGATGTCTCTATCATAAAATCATATCCTAATTCCTTTATCCCTTTTTTTAATATAGCCGCCATATTATTGGCATGGTTTGCTAAATCAAAATATAAATCATCTTTAAACAATTCATAAAACTGTATTCCTAAAAGTCTTCCTTTTGCAAGCATTGCACCTTTCTGTTTTATAAAAAATCTAAAATCACTTTTTAATTTCTCATTACATATAACTATGGCTTCACCCATAAGGGCTCCTCCCTTTGTTCCCCCAATATAAAAGGCATCTGTAAGCTGTGGCATGTCAGAAAGCTTCAAATCATTTTCTTCTGATGTTAAAGCCGCTCCTATTCTTGCTCCATCTAAATATAAATATAAATGATTTTTTTTGCATTCTTCTTTAAGAGCTATTAATTCTGATTTTGTATATATGCTTCCTATCTCTGTTGAATCAGATATATATACCATTCTAGGTTTTACCATATGTTCATCTGTGTGTTCATCAACTACACTCTGTATATGACATGGTTTTAGCTTTCCATCATTTACAGCCACAGATATAACTTTATGTCCAGTAGCCTCTATAGCTCCGGTTTCATGCACAAGTACATGTCCGCTATTTGCAGCAATCACTGCTTCATGAGGTCTTAAAAATGCTGATATAGCAGTGAGATTCGTTTGAGTACCGCCTACAAGAAAATGTATATCTGCCTTATCATAATTTATCTTTTTCTTTAAAACACTTCTAGCCTTATCGCAGTATATATCTAAACCATATCCTTCGGTTTGCTCATAATTTGTCTCCACTATAGCTTTAATTATTCTTTCATGAGCCCCTTCGCTATAGTCATTTTTGAAACTATACATTTTTTAACCGCCCCTTTACTATCCATTAATCATCGAATTTTATATGACAGTATCCGTCAGGATTTTTTCTTAAATATCCTTGGTGATATTCCTCTGCCTTATAATAATTTTTAAGTTTTTCAATTTCTGTTGCTATAGGCATTAGATATCTCTTTTGAGTATTTTCCTTGCTCTTCTTTAATGTATCAAAATCTTCTTCATCTATGTAGTAAATGCCGCTTCTATACTGTCTTCCTGAATCCATTCCTTGTCTGTCCACTGATGTAGGATCTATAATACTCCAAAACTTTTCTAACAAATTTTCTAATGAGATTTTTTCTTCATCATATGTAACATAACATACCTCTACAAAATCAGTATCATTATTACAAACCTCTTCATAAGTAGGGTTTTCTGTCTTACCATTTGCATATCCAACTTCAGTATTTAATACGCCTGTTATCATAGAAAAAACTTTTTCTACACCCCAAAAACATCCACCACCAAATACTATTTTTTTCATTTTAATCCCTCCTAATTGTTAGTAATATTTCATATAGATATCTTATTTCCCTATAATTTAGTTTATTTTTTATAATTTAAATTATACACCTATTTTTTATTTTAAAAGTATAACATAAAAAAATTCATCAAAAATTCCTATTATTTAGGCAAAAAAATACCATGATATTTAAAATGGGAGGTTTTAAATATCATGGCCTTACTTTTTATATAAACGGGAAGTTTATTAAAATTTATTATATACTTTATATTGAATTTACAGCCTGTCTTACTACTTCATAAGTCCTAGGCGCTACAGATTTTAAAGCCCCAGGATTTTGTATATATATTTTGAATGCTTCTGCAAAGCATTCTGTTGATGAACTCTTGGCATAGTTGCTATGTAAATATGATGCTATAGCATCTCTTTCTGCTGGGAATATATCCTTTTTAAAATCATCAGCTTCTGATCTACCGAAAGTAGTGCTATGTTTTCCGTTACTTTTTGTAAAGCCAGCCATTTCATCTACGAAGTGACCGAATTCATGAATTATAGAGCTTGTACTATTCGAAGATCCTTGAACATATATAGTATTTGATGGCGAATATTTATATAAAGCTGATATAGATCCAGCTGGTCTATTACCTATGCTATAATTTGTAGCTATATCCTTTGATGTAACTACTATCTTTCCACCTATTGCTCTAAATCTATTTACAATATTAGATGGTATAACTGATATTAATCTATCTACTTGAACAGATCTTTCTGAAGATACATCTCCTTCTACTTGTACATATTTTAAACTATAACTTGGGTTCTCTTGAGATGAACTTGTTTTATTTGATGAAGTCCCATTGCTAGAAACTTTTTCATTTGAAGTCCTATTTGTATCACTATTCTTGGCTTCTTTTACATTATTTGTAGCTTTTTCTTGCGGTGACGTATTATTTTCTGTTGTTTCAGCTTTTTTCTCTTCTTTTGGTGGATTATATCCTTCATACAAAAGTTCTTCTGACTCTTTATATTTGACCGGTGATGAATACTCTATTTGTTTATTTTCTTCTGCAGCCTTAGCTTTAACATCTCCAATTGCTGTCATTCCAACAGAAACTACAATAACTGAGCTGATTATTATTCCCAATATTTTTTTATTCACGTTTTCACCCCTCCTACAAAACTTTAAGATTTTTTTTATTTAAATTATACTTTATATTATAATACTTTTATTTAGTAAAAAATATAGTTATTTTAATTTTTTCATTAAATTACTCTTTTTTTCTTTTTTATGCCTATTTATTTTTAAATTATCATTTTATGAAAAATATTTAATAATAATTTTTCTAATTTTATTTATATATTTTAGAGAATTGTACCCTTAACTTCATTATGGTAAAATTTAAATATATTTTATATTAAAGGAGGTTTTTTTATGAATGAAGTACTTAATAACATCCTTACTAGAAGAAGTGTTAGAAATTTCAAAGATGAACAGATAAAAGACGAAGAATTAGAACTTATACTAGAAGCTGGTATCTATGCCCCTAGTGGTAAAAACGAACAGAGCTGGCAGTTTACCGTTGTTCAAGGTCACGATAAAATAGAAAAACTTGCAAAAGTTGTAAGAGAGGCATTAGGGCGTGATGAAGGATATAATTTTTACGCTCCACCAACTTTAATAATGCTTTCTAATGATATAGATAATTCCAACGGTCTTGCTGATTGTTCTTGTGCACTAGAAAATATATTTTTAATGGCTAACTCATTAGGAATAGGTTCTTGCTGGATTAATCAATTAAAAACCTTATGCAATGAAGAATCTGTAAGAGCTGTATTAGATGAATTTGGAATCCCTAAAAATCATGTAGTATGGGGAATGGCATCTATCGGATACCCTGCAGTAAAACCAGAAGCAAAACCACGTAAAAATGGTGTTGTTAAATTTGTAAAATGATTTTACTCTTATAGACATAAGATAAAGAGGCATTTAAGATTATAATCTAAAATGCCTCTTTATTGTGTGCTTTAGGCTTGAGTTGCCCAATCTGCTGGATAAGTTACATAAATAAATCTAGCATAGTTTGGAACTGAAAATTTTATACTGCTTCCTTTTGGAATTAAAATTAATTCCCCTGGGTCTGCAGACACCTTATTTCCATTTATAACTATATCCAAATGACCTTCTATAACATAATCTATTTCATCATAATTTAAAGTCCAGTCAAATGTTGTCTCTTTCATAACCATAACGCCGCACCCAAGTCTTGGACTTTCTTCTAATGTAAATAAATCTTTAGTGTATACTTCATCTGTTATATTGCCTGTATCTAATCTGTTAGATTGATCAACTTTTACGGTTGGAACTTTAACTGAAATCACACCGCTTGCATCTTTATTTCTTATGTAATCTAGTGCATTTTCTTGTTTTGCTCCACCTAACTGCTCAACTATTATTTGTCTAACTAAATTTTCCAATACTGACCTATCTAAATCTTTCTTATCCATATTAAGCATTTTCCTTTCCTAATGTCTTGTTTGCAATAAATATAGCCACTATTACAGCCGTAATACCACCAACTAATTTTGCGACTATCATTGGAGCAATCATATCTGGATTAAATCCTGCCGTAAATCCTAAATGGTCTCCAAATACGAAAGCTGCTGATACTGCAAAAGCCACATTTATTATTTTTCCTCTGTTATCCATATCCTTCATCATATCAAGCATTGGAATACAGTTTGCAAGGCTTGCTACAAGGCCTGCTGCTGCTACTTCATTCATTCCTAAAACTTTTCCAAGTCCCATCAAAGGCTTTTTAAATACCTTAGTTATTACATAAACAAGTGGAAATGCACCTGCTAATACTATAGCTATATCTCCTACTATAGCAATACCATCATGTATTGGATTCATCCCTGGAATGACAACTATTCCTGTAAGCTGTTCTATTATAGCAGCACCTAATCCTATTGTAATAACTATGAGAACAAACTTTCCAAAGTATGTAAATCCAGTTATCATTGCTTTTTCAAAGAATACTAATCCTAATGCAATAAGTACTGCAAATATAATTATAGGAACTAAATTTCTTAAAATCATCATGATAGGAAATCCTGCTACAAGACCTCCAAAGAACGCCCCTACTGGAACTGTTATTATACCCGCTAATATACCAGTTGCAAGATATTTATGGTCTTCTTGCTTTATAATACCAAGAGCAACAGGAATTATAAATACTATAGTAGGTCCCATAAGCGCTCCTACAATAAGTCCTCCAAAAAGTCCTGCATTAGGGTCAATTGCAAGCTCCATAGCAAGAGGTGCACCACCCATGTCATTTGCAAGAAGTGATCCTGCAAACATGGCTGGGTCGGCTCCAAGCAAATTAAATAGAGGAACTATAACTGGCTTTAGTATATCAGCAAGCACTGGTGCTAATGATATAACTCCAACCATAGCAAGAGCTAAAGATCCCATAGCCATTATACCTTCTTCAAATTTTTCCCCTAATCCAAACTTATTTCCTATACATTTATCTATGGCTCCTAAAGCCATAAAGATTACCATAATATAAATTATAATCTCATTTATTCCCATAAAACTTCCTCCTTTCGGTTACTTTAGCATTTCCATTATCATAGAATCCGGAGATGGTATTACAGATATATTTATAATTTTCTTTTCATCTATAGCCTCTCTAGCTGCTCTTACTCCATTTTCTACATCACTTACTTCTCCAGATATTATTGATACAAATTTACCACCTATGCAGAAAGCTAATTGCATCTTCACAATAGAAACATTTGAATCTTTCATAACTTTATCTAAAGCCTGTATCCCGCTACACACATTAGATGTCTCTATAATTCCTAATGCTCCTTTATTTGTTACATTGTACTTATTCTTTAATCCAAGAATTATATCATTATGTACAGCATTTACTATAAATGTATCTACAGCATATCCATTACTTATGGATATGCCATAATCTATTGATTCCTTTACTTCCCCTTCATTGCCACTGATTATAGTCAAAAATTTTCCTGGACATATATTTTTAAAAAGAATAAGCTCAACGCTTGATTTTTTTACGATTAAATCACTTATTTCTATGCCTTTACTTATAGATCTAAATTCCATGGCACCTATACTTCTATGCATCATCTACCTCTACCGAATCAATTATAGCTATTATAGTGGAATCAACAGGAACCTCTGAGGACCCAACAGCTTTTCTTGCCGAACCCCCTTGAGTTATCATAACTAAATCATCTTTTCCTGCACCAACACTATCCACAGCTATAACAAGATTTTCACTTTCTTTATGATTGTTTATTATAGGTCTTACCACTAAAAATTTTTGTCCATTTAAATTTTCATTTTTTCTAGTAGACCATAAACAGCCTACAACTCTTCCCATAATCATAAGATCATCCGTTTCTTTTTATAATTTCCATATTATTTATTTTTATAAAATCTTTTGCCAAAGGGGTTAGTATACTTTTTTCTCCTATAATAATCACATTTTCTCCTTTTTCATGAACTCTTCTTATATCATTTTCCGTTATGACTTTTTTAAAAATTTTTTCACTTTTAATAATTTCTGGTGAAAAATCCTTCAATAAATCTTTATTACATGATGTGGTTATTTTAGAGCTTAGACTTTCATTTATAATTTCAATGCCATAATTTATTAATTGTTTTTCGAAATTTAAATATTTATTGTAAAGCTGCTTTGGGGCTGAATCCTTATAAATTTTATATTCCATACCATTTTCAAATACATATATTTTCTTCCCCTTCATGAGCATATTTAGAATAAATTTTTCTTCATTACTTGAAGCATTTAAATTCGCTAAATTTGCCATGACACTTAAATCCAACTTAGGTAATATTGCAATATCACATTCCCTGATATTTTTATTGTAAGAAATCACTTCATATTCTTTTCCAACTAAGTCATAAAACTCTTCAAGATCTCCATTTTGAAATATCACAGCTTTTTTATTGCAATCATTAATTATAGGTGTTTCTTTTAATTTATCTAATACTTCCTCTACGATAATACTGACCATTTTATCGTAATCCATCTAAACACCTCCTAAAAAAATCACTTTATAATTCTACACATAGTTCCTTTTGCAAAGCCGCATGCATTTGCTTCGTCATAATCTATATGCATATAAGTTCTAAAGTTTGGACTTACTCTTATAACTGTATCTTCAAATATTAAAGGTCTTTCTCCCAAAACTTCCACCTTTACATTTTCTTTATCTTTAACTCCAAACTTTTCTGCATCTTCAGGAGTTATATGTATATGTCTTTTAGCTACTATAAGTCCTTTATTTAAAGTTATAGAGCCTCTTTCAGTAGACACTATAAGTCCTGGGGTATTTTCTATATGTCCGCTTTCTCTTACTGGTATCTTAATTCCTAAGGATAGTGCGTCTGTTAAGGATACTTCAACTTGAGTTTCTTTTCTAGTTGGTCCCAAAACAATAACATTTTTTATAGCTCCTTTAGGTCCTGTTATTGTTACTCTCTCCTTGCATGCGTACTGTCCAGGCTGAGATAAGTCTTTAACTTTTGTAAGTGTATACCCAGATCCAAAAAGAATCTGTAAATGTTCATCCGACAAATGAATGTGTCGTCCAGAGGCTTCAACTTCTATAAGCATTTGGCTTTTTATTCTCTTCACAACTTCATCAATTATATAGTCTAATGAAATATTGCTCATTTATGTCCTCCATCTAACTCTTGTATTTCCCAGTTTTATATTTGAAAATCATTATATTAAACAGGGATGACAATCTGTTTAATGCTGTTATTATATCTTCTCTTTCTATTCCGCCGTATTTTTCTTTAAATGCTTCATAAGCCGAAATTTCGGTTAATATACTCATCTTGGCACATCTCTAATTAAATGTACTACCCTAGAGTAGTACATTTAGTTTGTTATTGTTGAGTTCCCTTTGGAAGTATAGCATCTACTTCTGTGTGAGGTCTTGGTATTACATGAACAGAAATCAATTCACCAACTCTTTCTGCAGCAGCTGCTCCTGCGTCTGTTGCAGCTTTAACAGCACCTACGTCTCCTCTTACCATAACTGTTACAAGTCCTCCACCAACTTGTTCTTTACCTACTAATTGAACATTAGCAGCCTTAACCATAGCATCTGCTGCCTCTATTGCTCCTACTAATCCTTTAGTTTCAATCATTCCTAATGCATTTGATGTTATCATATCTATTCCTCCTTAACTTTTCTTACTTTAATTGATTCAATATCTTTTTTACTAATAAATCAATTAGTACTTCACTTTCCATAGATCCAGTGCAGATGTTGCAGCTAGAACTATTAGTACCTCTTATGTCTTCTAATTCCCTTACACCATAAGCAACTCTCTTTATGTTTATAAGGTTCATAGGTCCCACATTTTCAGAAGTAGCACTTCCTCCAATACTTCCACATCCAAGGGTTAAGGCTGGCATCATGTTTACTGTAGCTCCTATTCCTCCTAATGCACCTGGACTATTTACTGGTATTCTAGATACTGGCATTGCAAGAGCAAATTTCTTCACAACTTCCTTATCTTCTGAATGAATCATAAAGCTGTGGCCAGCACCTTCATTAAGAAGTATGCTTCTGCATCTTTCTAAAACTGCATCTATGTTATCTTCTACATAAAACGCTAATATTGGTCCAAGTTTTTCTCTTGAATAAGGTATATTGTGTCCCACCCTGTTTTCTCTAGCTATAAGGACTCTTGCATTTGATGGCACTGATATGTCGGCAAGTTTTGCTATGTATTCTACACTCTTTCCTACTATTTGAGGATTCATACTTCCATTTGGTCTTATTATAAATTTTTCAAGTTTCTTGCTTTGTTCTTCATCCAAGAAGTATCCTCCTTGAGCTTTGAACTCTGCAACCACTTTGTCTTCTATACATTTTTCTATAACTACAGATTGCTCTGATGCACATATTGTTCCATTGTCAAAAGTTTTAGAATCTAATATTCTCTTTATAGCAAGTTTTATATCTGCACTCTTATCTATAAATCCTGGTCCATTTCCTGCTCCAACTCCTAGCGCTGGGTGTCCTGATGAGTATGCAGCCTTAACCATAGCAGGACCTCCTGTTGCAAGAATCATTCCTGTATCAGGATGTTTCATAAGCTCATTTGTAGCTTGAAGTGTTGGAGTAGATATACATCCTATAGCTCCTCTTGGACATCCCACTTTTTCAGCTGCTTCTGATATAACTTTCACTGTTTCTAGTATGCATTTAGCTGCATTTGGATGTGGAGAGAATACTATAGCGTTAGCTCCCTTTAAAGATATCATTGCTTTGTATATTACAGTTGATGTAGGGTTTGTGGATGGTATAATCCCTGCTATTATTCCCATAGGAACACCTATATCCATTGTTTGTTTTCCTGGATCTTCTGCAATTACACCTATTGTCTTTAAATCCTTTATACTTTCGTATACATTTTTAGCTGCAAAAGCATTTTTTAAAACTTTATCTTGCCATATTCCAAATCCAGTTTCTTCGCTAGCCATCTTAGCTAATCTCTCTGCATTTTCATATCCAGCATCAGCTATAGCTTTTATTATTTTATCAATTTGTTCTTGATTCATTGTGGCTAACTGCTTTTGTGCTTCTTTGGCCTCTTTCATAAGGTTTCTTACTTCTTGAATTGATACTAAATCCTTATCTGTTAATTGCATTATTTATCACCTTTTTCATCGTATTCTTGAAGTATCTTAATAAGTTCTTCTTTCTTCTCCTGTTTAATTTGCTTACTGCTCATATTAGGAAGTTTTAAAGCTCTTACCATGTTTCTTAGAGTTTCAACTTTCATATCTCCATAATTTGTATTTTCATCTTTCTTTACATTCTCTTTTAATGCTTTTTCTTTTTTATTTCTATAATTTTCTAATGTTTTTTCAAGCTTCACTATTTCCTGGGTAATATCCTTAGATTGTTTTATGTCTTCTGTTTTCTCCATTTTCGAAGGTGCTATAACATCCTCTTTATGTATTTTGTCATTATCATCTTTTACTTTTTCTACTGGAGAATCTTCTTTTTTCTTTTCTAAGTTAGGAAATATTTTTAGAAGTTCCTCATGAGGTCGTGGAATTACATGAGAACTTCTTAAAAGTCCTAAAAAATCAGCTGCAGCCCTGCCTGCATCTACAGAAGCCTGAACAGCATCTACATCTCCAACAACCTGAACATTCGAAATCCCAGCTTTTACAATTTCAATTCCAATAAGGGTAACATTAGCAGCTTTTAGTGCAGCATCGGCAGCTTCTACTGCTGCAAGATAGCCGTTAACCTCTATCATTCCTAATGCTTTCATCTATGTATATTTCCTTTAATAACTTTTTGGTTCATTAGCAACAGATTTTACTGCCTCTGCAAAAGCATCACAAGCTGCTTTACAAGCGGATTGAGTTCCTGTAAGCAATGCTCCACCAAAGTTTGTTTCTGTTGGAGGTTCAAATAGTTGCTTTAATTCAACATCCGCTGCCTTCAATGCTGCGTCTAATGCATAAATAGCCTCTAGTGGCGGTGCTACTAGATATGCTATTGGTTCTCCTTCTTTTACTCCAGCAACCTCTGCAAGATAACTGCCTGTTCTAGATATACAATATGAATAATAAACAATTGAATTATCTTCATTGGCACTTACAAAATGTGATCCATTCTCCATAAAATTAAGAGCTGCATTTAATCCGCTTCTTACTTCAGCTGGACTTGGTCCTGCAAGAATTCCTAAAACTTCCCCCGCAAGTTTTGTTGATGCGTTTCCTGATCCTGCATACATAGATTTTGCATATACCACTTCAACTTCTGCTGCTTTTGTAGCTTCATCTAATGCTGTATATGTAACATCATCTACGTCTGCTGTTATCATCCCTAAACTTTTATGTTGAGGTCCAAGATTTAAAGATTTTGCTAATCCTGGGCTTACATTTGAAATTATTTTTACTGCTAATACCGTTGGTCTAATTGCTTCATTAAGCACAATTAACCCCTCCTAAAGTTTATTTTTTAAATTTATACCTGAAGCTTTTTTATCAAGCATTGTTTTTATAAGTTCTGCTATATGTGCACCTGCTTCAACTGCAGGTGTTCCACCTTTATGTATATTAGAAATAACAGATCTATTAGCTTCTGGCATATTTATAGTTGGTTTGTATGCTATATATGCACTCATAGATTCTGCAGTTACCAGTCCTGGTCTTTCACCAACTAGTAGACATACAACTTCGGCACCAGTAGCTTCACCTACAGCATCCATAGCACCAACTCTGCAGTGTTTTACAAATAAAACATCTCCGATTTCTATGTTATACATTTTTAATCCTTGCTTAATAGCCGGTATTATATCCGTTATATTTGCCTCAATTGCAGCTGAACTAAGTCCATCTCCTACCATAAGAAGAACCTTAGGATTACCTCCAAATTTTTCTTTTATAAATTTTAGAGTTTCTTCATTAAAGTTTCTTCCTAAATCCGGGCGAGTTATATATTCATCTTTATCCTTACATTTAGTCTCTACAGGTATTAAGTTGTTTTTCTTTATAAAATCCTCTAATACATAAGAAAAAACTGAATCTTGTGCTGCTGCATGGTCAGCTCTAAACCTAAGGGCTGTTATAGTTTTATATCTTGTTCCAGCTCTTCCAACTCCTAATCTTGCAGGTGTCTTTTCTTTCATTTTTAGATATCCTTCTGCATTTTTAGGATTTTTAACTAAAAGCTGCTTTCTTAGGTCAGTTTCGGTTATATCTTCAATACATCCTTCGTTATCAACTACTGTTGAAGTTGATATGTCATTATGTCCACCATTCACTCCGTCATTTGCAGCTGATTTTCCAACCATTTCATTTAATAATTTTTCAACCATTAATCTTATTTCATTTTCATTCATATTCACTGCCTCCTAACGTAGAAATACTGATGCATCGCCAGCTAATTCAGTTAATTTTCCATTTCTCATAAAGCCCATCTTTTCCATCCATTCTTCAAATTCCTTGATTGGTTTTAAGTTAAATAGTTGCCTTAAAGTAGCTGTTTCATGATATCCTGTTGTTTGGTAATTAAGCATTACGTCATCACCATGAGGTATTCCCATGAAATATGTACATCCTGCTGTGGTTAATAATACAGCTAAATTTTCTATATCATTTTGATCTGCCTTCATATGATTTGTGTAACAAGCATCGCAGCCCATTGGAAGTCCTGAAAGTTTTCCCATAAAGTGGTCTTCAAGCCCTGCCCTTATTACTTGCTTTGAATTATATAAATATTCTGGTCCTATAAATCCAACTACTGTGTTCACAATAAATGGCTGAAATCTTCTTGCAAAACCATAACATCTGGCTTCCATAGTAACTTGGTCTGCTCCAAAGTGAGCTTCTGATGAAAGTTCTGATCCTTGACCTGTTTCAAAATACATTACATTAGGTCCTGTTGCTGTTCCTTCTGATAACGCAAGCTGCCTAGCCTCTTCTATAGTAGCAGCTTTAAATCCAAAAGCTTCATTACCCTTTTCTGATCCTGCTATGGATTGGAATATAAGATCTGTTGGTGCTCCTTTTCTTATAGCCTCCATTTGAGTTGTGACGTGAGCAAGAACACAGTTTTGAGTTGGTATCTCCCATCTTTGCTTAAATTCTTCAAATCTCTTTAATACCTTAGTTACACTTTCAACCGAGTCATCAACTGGGTTTAAACCTAAGACTGCATCACCTATTCCAAAGGTTAAACCTTCCATAAGGGAAGCAACTATTCCATCAGGATCATCTGTTGGGTGATTTGGCTGAAGTCTTGCTGATAATGTTCCTGGCTCTCCTATAGTTGTATTACAGTGAGCTGTTACTCTTATTTTCTTTGCTCCACAGATTAAATCCATATTTGACATAAGCTTTGCTACTGCAGCTATCATTTCAGAGGTTAGCCCTCTAGATATTCTTCTTATATCTACGGAAGTAGTATTATCATCTAAAATCCATTCTCTTAAATCTGAAACAGTCCAGTTTTTAATCTCTCCATAAATTTTTTCATTTATGTCATCTTGGATTATTCTTGTTACTTCGTCCTGTTCATATGGGACTACAGGATTATTTCTTAAATCTGATAAAAGGAAATTTGATAGAACTACCTTTGCAGCAACTCTTTCCTCAGCTGAAGTTGCAGAAACACCTGCTAATTTATCACCTGATTTTTCCTCATTTGCTTTCGCTAAAACCTCTTTAACTGAATTAAATTGATACATTTTTCCAAATAATTTAGTTTTTAAAATCACGATAATCCTCCTTCCACTAGTTGAATACTAATGTTTTTATAACTACTGGTAATACCTTTCCCCCCGCTATTGGTTTACCTATATCTATGTAATCTCCATTTTCAACCTTAATTCCATCAATACATACAACATCTTTTTTAAAATTAAGCAATGCATATATAGCCTGCCCTAATACCTTTGCCATGTCATTTTCAACAATAATAATTAACGGCAACTCCCTTTCTATAAACTCTTCTAATCCGCCTACCATTCCTTTAGCTATGTCCTGCACTTCTATAAATGAAGGATTCTTTTTGCCATTGATAGCTATAGCTACTCTTTGAACATCGTTTTCAAGCTTAAACCAGTCAAGCTTGGTTTTTATAGCATTTTTTAATACTTCTGATCCAGAACTCTCATCCTCTTCACTAAGTTTTAGGATAGGAAGGTTTTTTATTGGGAAATTTTCTTTTGTATATGTTATAGTGCTTCCGCTGATTTCTGTAGTGTGAGAACCAGCTCCTACAACAGTAGCTCTTATAGTTTCTATAGATCTTACAACCTTAAGCTTTTTGAACATCTCAGACTCTCTTATTTTTTGTCCTAAAAGTATGCCTATATCTCCATATTTAAAATAGTCATCTATAGGCCCATCATAGTAAACATAATCTGCAACTCCTCCAGAAAAGGAAATGCAGTGAATCTCTTTTTTTAATACTATAGTTTTATTTGTCACTACTACATCAAATAAACTGCTCTTTTCTCTTACCCCTACACTTTCTTCTAAAAAATGTACCATTTCTTCTACAATGGGCATGAGTTTTTCTTTAGTTGCTATGTCACCAATGCTTATACTAAATCCCTTTTCTTTTATTATCTTTTCTATCTTTGGAGATATATAAGTTATTTGTTTTGTAGAAGTATCTATCTTTATGAGCCTTCCACCTATATCTAAGCATCCTGTTTCAATTACATCCCCTATATTGAATAATGCCAAGTTGCTGGTTCCTCCACCTATATCTATGTTTACAACGGTGGTAGAATGTTCTTTAGAATATATATGAGCCCCTGCTCCCTTTCCTGAAATTATACTTTCTAAATCAGGGCCAGCAGTAGCAACAACAAAATCCCCAGCAAACCCGCTTAATCTGTGTAGAACTTCATTAGCATTTTCCTTTCTAGCAGTTTCCCCTGTTATAATTACAGCCCCAGTTTTTATATCTTCTTTATTTATTCCTCCTTTTATGTACTCTTTTTCCACTATGTCCTTTACTCCATCACTGTCTATTTCAGTAAGTGATTTTAAAGGAGTAAAGTATATGTCACTTTTGTATATGATATCTTTATCAACTATTGATATTCTAGGTATCGTAAAGTTGGATGCTGTATTTTCTATTATCAGCTTTGAAAATACCAGTTGAGTTGTACTAGTACCTATATCTATACCTACACTTAATAGCTCTTCTCTCATTAATTCAGCTCCAATCTTTATACTGTAAATGTATATTGATATTAATTAAATAAATAAGTTATCCCTCTATATAGCTCATAAGCTCTTTCATTCCCTCACCAGACAAAGTATTAACCTTAAATATAGTCGATACACCAGCCTCTTTAAGTATTTTTTCTGCTCTATTTATTAAGCTTTCATCTTCTGCAAGATCAATCTTTGTTATGATCCCTATTACATCTTTCATGAACATACTGGCAAAACCGGGAGCTATATAAGATTCCTCATTTGTACAGTCATACACTAAAGCAATAATGTCTGCATCTGCTGATGTTACTACAAGTGCCTTATAATAATATCTATTTTCTAGATACTCTCCTGGAGTATCTATAGATTTGTTGTAAATCTCCACTGATTGAGTTTTCTTATACTTAAGCTCTAAATTATCTAAGTTTTGGCATAGTGTGGTCTTGCCACTTCCTGTTTTTCCTATAAATATTATTCTTTTCATAACTTCTCCTAAGTTCGTGTGATTTTAGTAGATGAAAAACTAAGTAGATCTCCTAAAACCTTTGTAACTTCATTTAAAGCAGCCTCAACTGCCCCAACATCTCCAGTAAAAATTACAGTTCCACTAAATCTATCAACAAAGCCTAGATCCACGTCTGCAGATTTTGTTGCTACATCTGCTGCAATTATTGATGCTTCGCTAGGAGTTATTGTAAGGATTCCAATTGCCCCTCTTCTCTCTATTACAAGTCCAAGTTTTTTATATATTTCATCATTTGGATTTGCTATTATATGAGCTAAAGTCACCTGTTTTCCCGGAACATATTCTTGTATTACTCTCTGCTTTTCATCACTCATTGCATCACCTTCTCCTATGACTTGTTAAACATAAATATACTTTTAACACTTAATATTATTGTGTTCTTGTAAAAAATTCATATTCATATATCATTCTTTTACCTTTTCTACAATTCTCATAATATCTTCCTTTGTTGGAATCCTAGGATTAGTAGGTGTACATGCATCTGTAAAAGCAGATTCCGCTATGTTTTCTAATGATTCTGCAACTTTATGTGTGTCAACTCCACATTCTTTTAAATTCAAAGGCATTTTCATATTTTTTTCCATAGTTTTTATTAAGTTTATGAGATTTTTTACTCCCATCCTTATATTGTTAGATGGAAGTCCTAAAAGTTTAGCTATATTATGATATTTCTTTGCAGCTAGACTGTAATCTTTATTGTCATATCCAACTATGTTGGCATTATATTCAATTACATACGGTAAAAGCATAGCGTTGGTTCTTCCATGAGGCACATGAAATTTGCCACCAAGTGTATGAGCTATACTATGATTTATTCCTAATGAAGCAGAATTAAATGCTATACCAGCAAGACATGAAGCATTGTGCATCTTTTCTCTAGCTTCCATATCACTTCCATCTTTATATGCTTTTTCTAAATATTTAAAAGCCAGCATCAATGATTTTTCAGCTAATGCATCAGTAAAATCATTAGCTTTCGTGGAAACATAGGCTTCTAAACCATGTGTTATAACATCCATGCCAGTATCAGCTGTTATCGCAGGCGGCACAGTTTTTACTAATTCTGGATCCAGTATGGCTATATTAGGAATTAATTTTTCAGAAACAAGAGGATATTTTACTCCCTTTTCTTTATCTGTTATAACAGAGAATGATGTGACTTCTGATCCAGTTCCACTTGTAGTAGGTATAGCTATAAATTCTATATTTTTAAGTGATAATATATTTTTAGAGAAATCCATTATTGCTTTTGCAGCATCTATAGCAGATCCTCCACCTAGTGCTACTATAACTTCTGGATTTACCTTGTTTAATTCTTCTATGCCTTTGACAACTAACTCTATTGGAGGGTCTGGTATAATTTCACTAAATACAGTTACAGAAGCACTGACAAGTTTATCTGTAATTTTATTTATTGTTCCTGATTTGACCATGAACGGATCAGTTATGATAAGTACGTTTTTATTTCCTATATGGCTTAATCTTTCCAAAGAACCTTCTCCAAAATATATGGATGTTTTTATTTTGAAGTCTTCCATAGCTATCTCCTTTCTTATTTACTTCATATAACATAGTTTATAAACTCGTCACCATATTTATACATATTTTTATCTATTACCATAAATTTCATCAAAAATTTTTTAAAGATATATTATATGTATATCAATAAGTTGTAAAAAAATGATATATGTATTATTCTTTATAGTAGATAAAATAATTTCAAAGAGGTACTTATAATAATGGTTATTTTGAAATCCTTTTTAAATAACATTCCTTTCCCATTGTGGATTGAAGAATTAAACAATACAGTTTTATTTTTTAACCAGGCATATTCAGATATGTTCAATGTAAATTTCAATGTAATAAATATTTTGAAAGGATATCATATCTTTCCTAAAAATGTTGCAAAAATATATAATTCTAATCGGATTCATTGTATAGAAACTCTCAGCAAGTCTATTTTTGAAGCAACTATAAATGACCAAATTCTTCAATTTCACATATTTCCTCTTTTAGGTGAAAAAGATGAAATAATAGCCATAGGAAGCATCCTCTTAGACTTAACTAGTCAAAGAAAATATGACGTTGAGCTTGAAAGTCAAAAAAACATATTAAGAACTATAATAGATTCTCTTCCTCACAATATTTTTTATAAAGACAAAAGCAATAAATTTATTGGATATAATAAAAATTTCAAGAATTTTTACAACAAATTAGGTGTTACAGATATTATAGGAAAATCAGATTTAGATATTTTTCCAGATAAAGATACCGCTATGAATTTCATTAAACAAGATGAAGAAGTTATTAGTAGTAAAATAGCTAAATATTCCGAGTATTATTCTATAGATGAAAATGGTAATCCTTGTTTTGAAGAAAGTGTTAAAGTTCCCGTAATAGATGACTCTGGTAATGTGTGGGGAGTAGTAGGTATATCTAACAATATAACTAAGAGAAAAATTTTAGAAGACAAACTTAGATATTTAAGTTACACTGATTCACTTACTAAGTTATACAACCGTTCTTACTTTGAGGAAAAGATAAAAGAGTTGAATGATGAAAAATACCTTCCTCTAGGTGTCATAATGGGAGATGTTAATGGACTTAAACTTGTTAATGATACTTTTGGTCATTTAGAAGGAGATAAACTACTGAAATCTATAGCTTATGTTTTAAAAAATGTATGTGGAGACAAAGGGTTTGTTTTCCGTTGGGGTGGAGATGAATTCATAATGCTTATCCCTAACTGCAATGAAAATTTATGTGAAAATACAGTTTCTCGCATACGTTTTGAATGTGAAAATTACAACTATGATTTTATAAAACTTAGTATAGCATTAGGTGAAACTGTTAAATACTTTTTAGATCAAGATGTGTATGAATGCATTAAAGATGTAGAAGAAAAGGTATATAGACAAAAACTTTTAGATGGAAAAAGTGTAAGAAGTGCTTTAATGGATTCGTTAAGAAAAACTCTTGAAGCTAAGCATACTGAAACAGAAGAACATACTGAAAGAGTTGTAAAATATGCTTATGTCATTGGGAAAGCTTTAAATTTTAAAATTGCCCAATTAGACGAATTGTATTTAGTAGCAAAGCTTCACGATATAGGTAAAATAGGGATCAAAGAAGATATACTTTTAAAATCTGATACTCTTACTACAGATGAACTAAAGATAATGCGAACTCACTGTGAGAAAGGCTATAGAATACTTCAAGCTTCTGGAGAGCTTGAAAATGTAGCAACTTGTGTTCTGTGTCATCATGAAAGATGGGATGGTACTGGCTATCCTATAGGTCTTTCTAAAAGCGAAATACCGCTTATGGCTAGAATAATAGCTGTTGCTGACTCTTATGATGCTATGACTTGTGAAAGACCTTACAAAAAAGCTTTAACAAAAAAAGAGGCTATAGAAGAACTTCAAAAATGTTCCGGCTCTCAGTTCGACCCAGACATAATAAAAGCATTTTTAAATTATCTTAAAAACAACGATGACTAAATTTCTTAATTTATTGACAGACTAAATGTGTAAAGCAAATTTTTAGCTTAAAATTGATTTTAAGAATTCGTTATCTAGAGGCGTGTTCACTTTAACACTCTAACATAAAAAGAAATGTGAGTGTTAAATCTGCTAGACATTAGATAAATTATTTAGGAGGTCTGATTATGGATAATAAAAAATCTGCTCATGACACAGCAAAACAAATGCTTATTGACGGAAAATCTTTTGAAGACATCATGGAAAAAACTCATTTAAGATTAAAAGATTTAAAAAGAATTGAAAAAGATGAAATAAATCCTCATTTTTGATAAAATAAAGGCCTAAAGCAACAAAATACTTTAGGTCTTTATTTATGTTGATTTAATTATTGCAGTCCTTCAAGGCAATTTCTACCACGTTCACTGGTGATAACTTCAATAAATAACTCTGCTATCTTAGGGTCAAATTGACTTCCTTCACATTTTCTAATTTCCTCTATAGCTTCTTCATATGACTTTCTATTATTATATGGTCTATTAGATGTCATTGCATCAAAACTATCAACTACAGTAAGAACTCTAGCAAGAAACGGAATTTCTTCGCCCTTTAAATTATTTGGATATCCTTTCCCATCATACCGCTCATGGTGACTTATTATAAGTGGGATTACATGGTGAAGAGACTTTACTGGTTTTATAATTTCCACACCATTTGCTGGATGCTCCTTAAGCTGAGCCCACTCATCATTTGTAAGTTTCATTTTTTTCATTAATATATCTTGAGGAATATTAATTTTCCCAATATCATGCATATAAGCTCCATAAATTAATGCATTTTTTTCTTTTTCTTTTAATTGGAGCTTTTCTGCCATAAGTCTGCTATAAATAACAACTCTCTCAACATGTCCATATGTATATCTATCTTTGGCGTTTATAACACTTATTAAAGTCTTAATAGATGTTACAAGTTCTACATCTTTTTCATCTATATTTGTTTTTATTTCATCTAAAATTGATGTATAAACTTCAACCCTGTTTTTAGAGAAAAATTTAGCTCTATACAAAGCATCATCAGCGCTTTTTATAAGTTCAACATCATCTTTAGCCTTATCAGGATAAACCGATATTCCCATAGAAGCCGTAAGTTTTCCCTTAGGCTGATTTTCTTCTCCCTCAAAATAAGTATTTTCTATCCTTATTCTTATATTTTCTGCTATTTTTGTCGCAACTTCTTCTAAAGTATTTGGAAGAATAACAGCAAATTCTTCTCCTCCATATCTAGCAACTATATCATCTGGTCCTATACTTTCCTTAATTAGATGTCCAAGCTTTTTAAGCACCACATCTCCTTTTTGATGTCCATATAAGTCGTTATAATGCTTAAAATAATCTATATCAATAAAAATCATGGATACAGGTTTTTGTTCCTTTTTTCCAATCATAATTTTTTCTCTTAATCTATCATGAAAATATCTATGATTATAAACCTCAGTAAGTCCATCTATATTAACCATTTCTTCAAGACGCTTTATATGCTCCCCTTCAATTTTCACATAGAATCCCAAAGGCCATGCAGTTAAGATAAATATACCTACCAAAATCAAATCATTTTCAAAATAAGGATTGACCTGTGCATTAGGTACCATTATAATGTCCATTACAAGAATTATAAAAGACGAAATCCCAGCAACAGTTATCCCCTTCTTTAAGCCTGATTGTATAGTAGTTGTTATAATTATAAATAAATACAAAAATTTGTATTGGCTTTCATTAGCTCCACATATGTATATAATTGATGTAAATAAAATTATAAAAAATATTGTTTCAACATTATTAGCCAATTCCTCGTGTTGCTTTTTTATTTTATTTGCAATGGAAAAACTCCACATAAAATAAATTAACAATAAAATAAATATAGGTATAAAAAGTACACTAATATCATAATAACCAACAAATGACTCAGCTATCATGTTATTATCCTTAAATATATATTTACATAAAATTAGAGCAACAAATAAAAGAGATGCTAATTTCACCACAGAAACTATATCTTTTATCTGTTGTTGTTTATCACCATTCATATTTATCATTGTTTCTACCTCTTAATAATCATAATGAGACCGGTAAGCCAGTCTCATTAATGAAATGTTATTCTTCTCTTAAGCTCTTTGGTTCTTCTGGTTGATAAAAGCAGAAGAAACATGCTGATGTTGCAACTAAAGATGCAACAAAAGTTGATATAGCTGCTAAGCTCATTAATACCTTCTTTTTCATTATATTCACCTCCAAAGTTTAAATGTTTTTATTTAAAGACAGCATCTATTTTTCCTAATATTAAATGTCCACTTTTGGTTAAAGAAAAAATCTGCCATACTAGTCCCATATAAATACATAGTGTATATGTAAGGACACTGACATTATTTGTATAGTAATAGTATATAATATTAACTATTACTATTATTAAGTAGACACTTAATATTATTATAGAGCTTCTCTTTAGCTTTTTTCTTCTTTCTTGATTTTTAATTGGTTTTGCTGCACTATCTACTGGTGCTAGCTTGTATATTATATAAAAAGACCATAGAAAAATTATAATTCCTATAAAGATAATAGCCACTAAATTTTTACCGACAAATTTTGACAACAATCCAAAACCTACACTTACAAATGTACCTAAAACTGCACATCTTTCTGGAGTTCCTGCATGTGCTCCTCCTGAACTTTTTCTAAGAATACTTATAGTAAAAGCCACTATAAGAGATTCTGACAAAGCATTAAATACTAATCCAAATATCATAGTAAGAATTATTGAAAATGTTATTTGAATTACAGCAAATAATCCATAATTTATTATTTCTTTTTTATCTTTATCTGACTTTAACTCTCTTGCAATATTATCTGAAATTCTATTGCTTAAGTTTTCTATTTTGGACATCTTTAAATCTACCTCTTTTACTCAAAAAACAATAATATGATATTACTATAATTGCAAAACATATTAATGAAGGCATTCCATATATTGTTTTTGTAATAGGATCAGCTATTAACTGTTGAATAGTTTCTCCATATAAGATATTTAAAATTAAAACATTAAATCCCTCACAAACAAATAATAATATTGATGTTATAATAGATGACCTTATTCCATTAATTACATCAATATTATTTATTACTATAGTAATTATTGTAAGAACAATAAGATTTAGTATAGTATGTACTCCATAATTTATTGGTAACATTCTTATTAAAAAAACACAAACTCCTAAAGATATACTTGAGAAAATATATCTTTTTATATTAATCTTTGTACTAGAAAATGCATAGGTTGCAAATATAAATAATAACACTTCTGGTATTAACCTAACTACAAGTTCAAACATGGTTAATCTTAGCATTTATTTTCCTCCTTTGTTAGCTGCTATTTGATTTTTTTATTGAATTATATATTATTAAAAATACAAAAACTCTTATAAGTATATCTCCTACACTAAGAATGCTATAGCCAAGATCTATAAAATCAGTCAAAAATTTAACTTTCGTATCTGTATTCCCTAATATATGTATATCGTTTACTAAATCAAAAGCTTCTTTCTTGGCATATCCTGTAAAATATGACAAACTTGGAAATACAGGCATAAATCTTCCATTAGCCTTTATAGCAATATCATTCAACATGCCCCCGCATATCATAAATATAGAACCTAATATTGCACTTTTATAAACCTCATATTTAAATATTAAAAATAAATATGCGCTTAAATATACGACTTTTAATAACCCTACAACTTTTATAAAGTCGTAGTTTCCATTAAAAATCGTAACTTGTCCTATTGCAGTTATTACTTCTAACACAAGTAAAGGATATATCGTCCATGATTTAAATAACGGTTTTATTTTATATCCTTTTAATTTAGCTATAATCATAGCAAGAAGTATAGTTTCTACCATAAATCCTCCTAATTGATAATATATTGTAAATATTGGATAATTTAATGTCTACTTAATACTTTTGTATATTTATGTATATTATTTCCTACAATCTTATTATACTACCTATTGTATATTTTTTCTACACATTTGCCTATTAATAGTTTAAGTTTTTTTTATGTAGTATTAAAGTGTTTTAATACTCTCTATATATAATTTTTGCAACCAAATCATATTTTCTTTGATATTTATCGTCAAGTATTGCAAGATAATTGTGTAATTTTCGACGCAATAAAAAGCGATAAAAATACATATTTGTATTTTTATCGCTTTAAATCATTTTAATAAAAACATACTACAGGAGTACCTGGTTCTATATTGTCAAATATAGCATTTGCTACAGAGTATGGGGCATTTATGCAACCATGAGATCCTTTAGTTTTATATTCTTCTTTTCCAAATACTGATCTCCATGTAGCATCATGGATTCCTATTCCACCATTAAATGGCATCCAAAAACTCACAGGTGATGCATAATCTTGCCCAACTAAAGTTGCATCTTTTTCCTTATATTTTAACCTATAAATTCCACCTGGAGTTCCCCAATTATTTTGCATATTTCCTGTAACAACATCCCCATCTACAACAAGAGAGCCGTTTTTATAAAACCAAATATGCTGTTTTGTCATATCTATTTCTACATAAGTGTTTCCAATATCATTTATTCCGGCTACTTTTCCTTTTTGACTATAAGTTGGTTCTTTATCTATTTCTTGTCCACCTTTAATCGCCTCTATTAATCCATTTGTCTCTGTATTCGTATCAAGCACCCAGCCATAATCTCCTCCACTGACATTTATAGTTCCGCTAGATGAAGTTTTAAAGCTTCTTGTCTTTCCTACAGTATTATACTTTGCTGCAAGAGAATTTATATACTGTCTCACCTTAGCTTGGTCTACAGACACCTGAAATTCATCATCTACATATATCCACTTATGAATCATGTCCCCATCTACACTTTCAGTATTATTCCAAAATTTATAATTTACTTTTGCAGATACATATTTATTAAGACTATCTTTTGCATCTATAACTTCGTTAGATTCTGATGTATACTTAGGATTATAATAATAACCATCTTTATCTAAATCGATTAGTATCTCTCCATCTACCACTGCTTTTTTTACTTTCTCTGTGAGTTTATCTCTATTAACTTTATTTCCATAAATCTCATTTATAATATTATAAGTTCCATCCTTATATTCAATATAAGAATCTTTAGGTTCTATCACATTTTCATCACTATAGAATACCATTTTTGATAGTTGGTCATTGAGCATTTTTTCATCATATTCAACCGATGAAGAAATTTCATAATTTTCTCTTTTAAATATCGAAATCGGCCATAAAAATTGCTGTTGATTATCTTTTATTTCTTGTATTTCTCCAGTAGATATATATTTTAATCCTATATCCCTTCCTACAACCTCCTCTTCTTTTTCTTCTCTTCCTTTTAAAACTAACGTGTAATCTTCTAGTTCTTTTGTTATTTTATTTTCTATCTCTGATACAGTATCACCGCTAATATCAATACCATTAATTTTACAATTGAAATAAAAATGTTTTGTAAAATATAATGACATTCCTAGATAAATAGTCGCTGATATAGCTAAAACTATTAGTACTACCTTTTTCTTATTGGTTTGTTTCATTATTTCTGTCTCCATTGAAATCAGTCTCCCTTCAAACGAATCCAAAAATTCCCAATCATTTTCTATATTATATCATGTTTTTTATCATTACATAAATAAAATCATGATATCATATGATTAAAACCCTTTTTTATTATAAACCTTTCTAAAATTTTGTCCACAGCAATATATTATATCTTTTTACATTTTTATAGATTTATCATTAAATTACTTCTTTTTTATAATAAAATCTCTGCACATCTTTATATAATGTGCAGAGATTTATAATTCTAGTCTATAATTTTGCTTCCCTTAAATAAATTTAATAAAGTTGGATTAATATTAAATTCATTAATTAAGTTATTTACTTCAAGAAGTGCTTTTTCTTTTTTGTCTTTAGAAATTTTGCTTTTAGAAGCTCTTATTAAAATATTTTTAGGAGAATGAGATATATCTATAAACTCTAATAATTGAGTTTTATATCCTGCAGCTTCTAATAAGTTTGCTCTTACTGCATCAGTCATAAGAGCACTTAATCTTTCTTGTATTATTCCATATCGTGTAACAATTGATAGATTTTCTGACTTTATCTGAGAATTAAATTCATGCTGACAGCATGGAACAGAAAAAATCATATTAGCATTCCACTTTACTGCATTATATAGTGCATAATCAGTAGCAGTATCACAAGCATGAAGTGTTATAACCATGTCTACCTTATTGCTATATTTAAAGCCATTTATATCTCCTAATTCGAAATGAAGATTTTCATAATTGTATCTTTTTGCTATTTCATTGCATTTCTTTATAACATCTTCTTTAAGATCAAGACCTATCATTTTTACGTTTATATTTTTTATTTTTACAAAATAATAATAAAGAACAAAGGTTAAATAAGATTTTCCACACCCAAAGTCTAGTATAGTAAGATCAGAAATATTTTGATTTTTTATCTCATCATCAATAATTTCTATAAATCTATTTATCTGTTTGTATTTATCATATTTAGAATTAATCACTTTGCCCTCTTTAGTAAAAATCCCCAAATCTATAAGAGGTTCTATTAACATTCCTTCTTTAAGAATATATTGTTTTTCCTTATTATGGCTCTTATTTATTATCTTAGAATTATTAGCAACTTTTTTAGAGAAAAGTACTTTTCCTTTTTTAGATATCTTTATATCAAATGTTTTTTCAGAGCACCAAGCTGATAGCTGCTTGTAGTCCTTTGACAGGTATTCTAATACCTTGTCTTTAATCATATTCTTATCTATATTTTCATGAAAAACCTGTTTATCAGTAAATTTTTCTATCTGATAATACTCTGTTCCATTTTTCTCTTTAAGGACAATATTTATTTTATTATATTTCACTTCTTTATTTAGTCTATTGCTTATAACTGCTTTAATCAATTCTGAATTTATGATTTCATCAATAGCTTGTTTTAGTTCTTCCATTTTTTCACACCTTGTCATTTATTTAAAATCTATTTTTAATAAAGTTTTATTTTCTTTAAATTACAATACATCCTTAATTAATCTAAGAGCATTTTTATAATATATCTTCTCGATGTCTTCTTCTTTAAATCCGGCTTTTTCTAATGCTTCTACAAGCTTTCCCATTTCGCCAGCATTGCTTATTTCAACCTTAGAGCTTATTCCATCAAAATCAGTGCCAATTGCTAATACTTCTATGCCACCTACATTTCTTATATGAGTAATATGTTTTATCATATCATCTATATAAGTATTATAACCATGATCGCCCATAAAAGCTGAACAGAAGTTTATTCCTGTAACTCCTCCTTTATTAGCAAGAATCTTTATCATATCATCAGTTAAATTTCTCATATGTCCTGTTACCGATCTGGCGTTAGAATGTGTAGCTATAAAAGGTTTTTTCGAAACTTTTGCTACATCGTAAAAGCCTCCATCAGACAAATGAGACACATCAACTAGCATTCCTAGTTCATTCATATATTCTATGGCCTCTATTCCAAAAGACTTTAGACCCTTGGCATAATTTTCCTCTCCTTTATTAGGATATCCTATTTCATTTTCATGATTCCATGTAAGTGTCATCATCCTTACCCCAATATCATAAAAATTCTTTAAATTCTTAAGACTCCCTTCTATAGTAGCACCTTCTTCTATGGATAAAATAGCTGACAACTTACCGTCTCTATCATTTTGTATTATATCATCATAGTTAAGTGCAAGAGCGATTAAGCTGCTATTATCTTTAATCTCTTGAAAAAATTTTTCTGCCATCTTCATGCAATAATCATGAGGACTTTTTACATGCTCTTTATTTACAAATAGAGCAAAAGTTTGTGCAAGATAATCACCTTTCTGTAGTTTCTCTAAATCTACTGAAAGATTATTTCTTTTTAAAGTATTCTCTTTATTTTCTCCCATTAAACAGCTTATAGTATCACAATGCAAATCTATTAATTTCATCTTATATATTCCCCCTATAAATAATTTCCTACTTTATATTTTACTACATTATGGCTTATATTACGAATTTCATTTTCTATTCCATACCCTTTTATACTATTTACTTTTACATAAAAAAAGGTTACTATTTAAATACAAGTAAGGAGGTTATTGGATATGGATATTGTTACAAATTTATTGAATTCTTTCAAAGAAATTTTCAAATCAAATGCTTTCAGTTCATACTTTTCTCCAGGGAGAGTTAACTTAATTGGTGAACATACAGATTACAATGGTGGCCATGTATTTCCTTGTGCGCTTTCCATTGGAACATATGGATTAATCGAAAGACGTAATGATAAAAAATTCAAGGTTTATTCCATGAACTTCGAAGAAAATGGCATAATCGAATTTGACCTTGATAATTTAGTTTATTCCAAAGAACATGGTTGGGCAAATTATCCTAAAGGAATAATTAAAATCTTAAAAGATCATGGCTTTAATATTCCTACAGGTCTCAATATACTTGTATATGGAAATATTCCAAATGGTTCAGGGTTATCATCATCTGCATCTTTATTAGTTCTTATAGGCGTAATATTAAAAGACGTGTTCGGTTTTTCTATAGATATGGTTGAAATAGCAAAGCTATGTCAGGAAGCAGAGAATAAATTTATAGGTGTGAACTGTGGAATAATGGATGAATTTGCAATATGTATGGGAAAAGAAAATTCTGCTATTCTCCTTGACTGTAACACTTTAAAGTATAGATATAGTACCATTTCTATGAGTGGATACAAGCTTGTAATAGGTAATACAAATAAAAAACGTACACTTGTGGATTCTAAATATAATGAAAGAAGAAGTGAGTGTGAAGAGGCACTTCATATATTACAAAAATATAAAAATATTTCTTCTCTTGGCGAATTATCTGAAGAGGAATTCAATTCTCTTAAACATCATATAGACAACCCTATACTTTTAAAGAGAGCAAGACATGCTGTTTCAGAAAATCAAAGAACCCTAAAAGCTGTTAATGCTTTAGAGGAAAATAATATGAAGCTATTTGGAAGACTTCTAAACGATTCTCATGAATCATTAAAAAATGACTATGAAGTTACCGGAATAGAGCTTGATACCTTGGTTTCTTCTGCTCAAGAACAAAATGATATAGTTCTTGGTTCTCGTATGACAGGAGCTGGTTTTGGGGGTTGTACGGTATCATTAGTAAAAGAAGATTCTATAGATAAATTTATAGAACACTCTACAAAACAATATGAAGAAAAAATAGGCTATGCACCTAGCTTTTATATAGTTGATATTTCAGATGGTGCTAAAAAATTAATGGATCTATAATTTAAAAAGTCATAATCATAAGCAAAAGTGAACCGACCCCCAAAAGTTAGACCAAAAATCTAACGAATTGGAGGTCGATTTTTTATGGCAAAATACAGTTATGAATTTAAGAAAAAGGTTGTTGATGCATATTTAAATGGTGAAGGCGGATATCCGTATCTTGCCAAGACTTATGGTATTCCTGCGTGGAGTAACATTAAGAAGTGGGTATTATCTTATTCCAAAATGGGTGATGAAGGATTAAAGCGCTCAAGAAAAAAAAATAATTATTCTTTTGAATATAAACTTCATGTGGTAGAGTTATATTTATCAAGTGAGGTTTCGTATAAGGATTTAGCTCTCCAAGAGAAAATCAACAACCCAGTACAGATATGTAAATGGGTCAATGATTTTAATATTGCAGGTGTTGATGCATTGAGACCGAAGAAGAAAGGTCGTAAGAAGTCATTGGTGTCAAATAATAAGAAAGAAAAAGTACAGTTATCTTCAGAAATTACTCCAGTAGACACAAGTGCTGAACATTTGAGACAACTTGAAGATGAACTTTTAAAACTTAAAATTGAGAATGCCTATTTAAAAGAACTGAGGAGGCTGCGTTTAGAGGAGGAAACTCTTCTGAAAAAACAGCGAGAATCATCCACAGCCTCCGAGGAGACTTCAAACTAAAAGATATTCTCGCAATTGTTAGCTTTCCGAAGGCAACATATATGTACTGGCAGAAAAGATTTGATAGGGAAAATCCTGACCAGGCAATTGAGGATAAAATCTTAGAAATACATAACACAAACAAGGATTATGGCTATCGTAGAATATATGGTGAACTTCGAAATCAGGGCTTTATTGTTAATAAAAAGAAAGTACAGAGAATCATGCAGAAACTAAATCTCCAAGTTGCTTCCTTTACTAGAAAAAGTCGTAAATATAGTTCTTACAAAGGCAAGGTCGGAACAGTTGCCCCCAACAGAATCAGAAGACGTTTTAATACCAATATCCCTCATCAGAAAATCACAACAGATACTACTGAGTTTAAATACTATGAGGTAGATTCTAAGGGACATATGACGATGCACAAACTATACTTGGATCCGTTTATGGATATGTGTAACAGTGAGATTTTAAGTTACGGTATTGATAGGCGGCCTTCTGCCACCAATGTGATAAATGCTCTAAATGAAGCCATTGAAATAACATCTGATTGCCCATATCGAAGAACATTTCATTCTGACCAAGGCTGGGCTTACCAGATGAAGTCATACTCACATCGTCTTAAAGAAGAGCGGATTTTTCAGAGCATGTCCCGCAAGGGAAACTGTCACGATAATTCTGTAATGGAAAACTTCTTTGGACTCTTGAAACAGGAAATATACTATGGTGTTGTTTATTACAGTTATGAGAAATTGAAATCTGAAATAGAAAGATATATAAAGTACTACAATGAACAAAGGATTAAAGAGAAACTAGGATGGATGAGTCCTGTGCAATACAGACTCAAACTCTTGGCTGCATAAAAATAGCGAGGCAGCCGAAACTGTCTCGCTAATAAAGTCTAACTTTTGGGGGTCACATCAAAGCTATGATTATGACTTTTAATTTTTATAAATACAATTTTGTTTCTATCCTTCTATCATATTCAGACCATGTATCACTTTCAGTCTTCTCCTTTACCTGTGATACTTTATTCATAGTTGCATCTATTGAATCTGCAAAATTTACTATAAAAGCCTCTTCTGTTTTATCTGCTAGTATGCATACAACCTTGTTTTCATCTTTAAATATCCTCTTCATAACCATCAGTGATATTCTTGCACTTTTACCATTTTTAATATCAATTAAAAATTTATCTTTTGTTTCTATAAAACGCCTCCATTTTTTAATCTTCTAACAAAAGTAGTATGTTTAAAATTTGAAACTTTAATTTATATTAAAAGATAAACTTAAATATTGTCACTGCTCTATATTCTTCTCCAGCTTTTACAAGAGAACCTTCAATAAATGTTTCATCTTTTCCTATAGGAAGGTTTTGTGTTTCAAAACAAATAGCTTGATTTTTTTGTAAAGTACCCCCATTGAAGAGTTTTTTCTGCTGTTCTGGATAGTTAGTAGAATATATAACTACTGCATCCCTATCAGTAGTCACTTCCATTTTTCTTCCTGATATCTCATCTTCAAGAATTATATCAGGCCCTTCTGATTTGTCTAATATCCATGGATGGTCATAGCCATTACCTAAAATTAATTGCTTATGATTTACTTTTATATCTTTACCTATTTTCTTTGGTACCTCAAAATCAAATGGTGTATCTTTTACTGAAATCACTTCTCCACTTGGTGCAGAATCTTCCCTTATAGCTGCTATATTACTTGATTTAATTGTAAGTTTCTCATTTAAGATATCTGTTTTTAAATTTCCTGATAAATTAAAATAACTATGATTTGTTAAATTAATTAAAGTATCCTTATCAGACAAACCATGATATTCTATTTTAAACTCATTTTTATTATTTAAAGAATATTTAACTCTGATATTAACATTACCCGGATATCCGTTTTCTCCATCTTCACTAAATGTCTCTAAAATCACTGATACTTCATCGCATCTGTCTTCTAAGAAACCATCCCATATCTTTTTATTAAGACCATTTTCTCCACCATGAAGGGTATTTACCCCTTGATTTTGAGAAAATCTGTATAGTTTGCCATCAATTGAAGCTATTCCATCAGCAATTCTGCCTGCTGTTCTTCCAACTACTGCTCCTGTGCACGCTCCATCTTCAATATAGTCTAAAGTATCTTTCCACTTTACAACTACATTTTCTACAGTTCCAAAAGAATCTGGAACTAATATATCTGTTATTATAGCCCCTAAATTTATTATCTTAACTTCTAATTTATTATCGTTTACAATGTGGTACTCATAAATTTCTCTACCTTGCTTTTCCACTAATAGTTTTTTTTCAACTTTCATAATTAGCCCCCCCCTATAATAATAGTTTTTCTTCATTTTTACATATATACTTTTATATTACTATTTATTTTATTCATCATCAAACAAGTTTTAAAAATTATAATCTAAAAATAACTAAAGATTAAATTTTATGATTTTATACCATACTATCTTTATAAACTTATTTTAAGGAGGATTATTTATGGCTGAAAAAACTGGAATTGTAAAATGGTATGATCAAGAAAAAGGATATGGATTTATATCTTGTGAAAGTGGTAATGATGTCTTTGTGCATCATTCACAAATAAAAGAAAAGGGTCCTGAAAAAGATCTTCATGAGGGACAAAATGTAACCTTTGATATAACTGAAGGTGAAAAAGGTCCTATGGCTATTAATGTACAAAAAATGTAATTTTTTTATAAATCCTTGGACTAAGTATCCTTGGATTTATTTTTTTCCATTTAATTATAGATGTATTTTTAAATACAATTGATAGAGGATATTTATTTTGTGTTCAACTAATTGTAAGCCTCATATATTTTCTTCTATTTATTTTTATAGAGTGTCAAGATAGAAAATGTTATATGCACGAAGACAGTTTGTGTTTTATATTTATGTGCATATTAATCCTTGCAGGTCTTACTTTTCAAGTATTTGTAACTCAAATTCTTCTAATATGGAGTACCATATCCATAGGTTTATTATTTTATTATATAATAATAAGGGACATGCAATTCAGGTATGATTCTCTTACAAATATTCCAAACAGAATGATGTTTCAAAGGAGTTTAAAACAATATAATCACAAGAAAAAAAGTCATAATAATTTCCTTAGATTTGAATGGATTAAAGAAAGTCAATGACTCTTTAGGTCATTTTAATGGAGATGAATTACTTTTCCTTGCAGCTCAAAATCTAAATGAAACATTTAGACCATATGGAACGGTATATAGAATAGGTGGAGATGAATTTTGTATTTTATGCAAAAATATATCAGTAAAGTTCGCTGAAGTCTTACTAGAAGATTTGGAATGTAATTGTGATAAAATAAAATCAACATTTAATATAAACATTTTATACTCTTATGGTATAACTGAATATTCTCATGAAATTCATGATAATATTTTAAATGCAGTGAATGAATCTGACAAGCTTATGTACATACATAAAAACAAAATAAAGCATATGTAATTAAATCCCTCACAAAATTAGAATGTGTGGGATTTAAATTAACATATTCTTGGTATAAGCTCTTCCTCTAACATGCCTATAATTCTCGTTCCATTATATTTTGTCTTAAGGTATACTTTTTTATTAGGATCTATTATAAATTCTCCTATCACAGCTGCCTCTCTTCCTAATGGATTATTCTTTATAATCTCTAAGGTTTTGTCACAATCCTCTTTGGATACTACAATTAATATTTTCCCTTCATTTGCTATATATAGAGGATCAAAGCCTAATATCTCACATAAAGCCATAACATTTTCTCTTACTGGTATATCCTTCTCATTTATAACTATACTTATCTTTTCCTCATGTAAAGTCTCGTTTAGTGTTGTAGCTAATCCTCCTCTTGTTATATCTCTTATAAATTTTACATTAACCTTTTCCCTAAGAATTTCTTCTATCAATGAATTTAACGGATTACAGTCACTTTCAATATCTGTTTCAAAGTACATTCCTTCTCTTTTACAAAATATTGACATCCCATGATCACCCATAGTTCCGCTTACTATAATCTTGTCTCCCTCTGATATCAATTTCCTTCTAAAGTCCCTTTTAACGTCACTTATTACTCCTATTCCAGTAGTGTTTATATAAAGTTTATCTCCCTTTCCTTTTGGAATAACCTTTGTATCTCCTGCTACTACTTTTATTCCACATTTAATAGCAGTGTCTGCCATAGATTTTACTATATCTTCAAGTTCTTCAATTTTAAGACCTTCTTCAATTATAAATCCGGCAGTTATATAAAGTGGCTTTGCTCCACTTACAGCTAAATCATTTACTGTACCACAAATAGACAGCTTTCCTATGTCTCCTCCTGGAAAAAATATTGGATCTATAACGTAAGAATCTGTTGTTACTGCTAATTTCCCATTAATATTATCTATTATGCTTGAATCCCCTTGCTGCAAAAGAATTTCATTTTTTAAATACTTATAAAAAATATTATGAATTAGTTCATTGGTGCCTTTTCCTCCATTTCCATGGTCTAATGTTATAATGTTCACCATTGTCTCTCCCCCTTTGCTAATTTCTTGAATATTCATAATATATTTTGCAACTTCCTTCTCTTGATACCATACATACTCCTATTGGATTATGTGGTGTGCATATTGTTCCAAAAAAATTGCAATCCTTAGGTTTTTTATAACCTTTTAATATTTCACCACATATACACTCACGTACATGTTCTTCTTTGCTAATTTCTATTTTAAATTTTTTTATAGCATCATACTCCTCATACTCTTTTTTTATAGAAAGGCCGCTACCTTCTACTTTTCCAATTCCCCTCCATAAACCTTCCGTTTTTTCAAACACTTTATATATAAGTGCTTTAGCATTTTCATTCCCATCATATCTTACATACTGAGAATATATGTTTTTCAAATCACTCTTGTTTCGTCTTATCATATCTGATAGTATATAAATTCCTGCAATAACGTCTCTGCTTCCAAACCCTGCTATAACAGCCGGTTTGTGAAATTCATCTCCGAGGAATTTGAATTCTTTTTCTCCTATTATGGTACTTACATGTCCAGGACATATAATTCCATCTATTTTTATATCTTCTCCCTTAAGAAGTACTCTCAATATTTCCGGCATAGTTTTTAAACTTGTAAAAACGCTAAAATTTTTTATTCCTCTAATTCGACTTTTCTCTATGGCAAGTGCGATCAAAGGTGCTGTGGTTTCAAATCCGATTCCTAAAAACACAACTTCTTTATTTAAATTTTTCTCTGCTATTTTTAATGCTTCTAGTGGTGAATATATAACCCTTATATCTTTTCCCAAAGCTCTTTGAATATTAAGTGAACTTTCTGTTGCAGGAACACTTATCATATCACCAAAAGTAGCTATTATGACATCATCTCTTTTGCTTAATTCAATGGCAGCATCTATATAGCCTTGAGGTGTAACACATACTGGACATCCTGGTCCACTTATTAAATTTATATTTTTAGGCAGTGTATCCTTGATTCCGCTTCTCAAAATAGCCATGGTATGAGTACCACACACTTCCATTATATTTATTTTTCTATCACACTCTAAACTCTTCATGATTCATCCTCTTCACTAAACAATTCATCAAATATAGCTTTTGTCTTTTCTCCTTCCTCCCTATCAAGCCTTTCTATTGCACATCCTGCATGAACAAGCACATAATCACCTATATTTACTTTCTCTAAAAGAGATATATTTACTCTCATACTAACACCTTTATATCCAACTACAGCTTCTTCCTCAAATAATTTTATTACTTTTAATGGTACTGCAATGCACATTCTAATTCATCTCCCACTCATTAGATATTGCTATTTGTCCCAAGGAAACTCCACCATCATTGCATGGTGCTTCCTTATTTGTATAGACTTTAAAGCCATTTGCTACTAATCCGCTATATATACCTTCAAGTAATATTTTATTTTGAAATGCTCCGCCACTTAAAGCTACCTTTTCTAAGGCATATTTTTCTCTAATCATGCTACAAATTTTAACGGTAAAATTTATTATAGTATTATGAAATCTTTTTGCTATTATTTCTCTTGGAGTATTCGTTAATATATCATTAATCATAGCTTTAATTACACCTTTAGTTTCTATGACATACTCTTTATCTTTGTAGTCTATTGAAATTTCATAACTGCAAGTTTCATTTTTATCAGCCATATTCTCTAAATATATAGCTGCTTCCCCCTCGAAAGTAACCTTCCTGTTAAATCCCAAAAGCCATGCGGCTCCATCAAAAAATCTCCCAATACTAGATGTTTTAGGACAGTTTATATCTTTTTTTATCATTTCTATATACAACTTATCCTTTTTATCTAAAGGCCATACCTTTTCAATATCCTCATTAAATGTATCATACAAATATGAAATTCCCATCCTTCTAGGTTCAATAGAAGCTTTATCTCCTCCAGGCATAGCCGATGCTTTGAGATGTGCTACTCTTTTAAAACCCTTTAAATTGCATACTAAAAATTCTCCACCCCATATAGTCCCATCTTCTCCATAACCAGTTCCATCATAAGCCACACCTATGACTCTTTCCTTAAGATTGTTTTCAAAAAGAACACTAGCTATATGAGCATGATGATGATAAATCGGATGTGTTTTTTCTTCTTTTAAAATTTCCGAAGAAAATATATCAGGATGCATATCACAAGCTATAAATTCTGGATCTATAGAATATATATCTCTTAAATTTTTTATAGCTTTCCTCTCACGAATTCTTGTTTCCTCATTGTTTAAATCTCCTATATACTGGCTTAAAATTATATTTTCATCTTTGCACAAACAAAAAGTATTTTTAAAATGAGTTCCCATACTTAAACTTTCTTTGAATCCATTCCCCTTAAAATAAGCTGGTGAATATCCTCTTCCTCGCCTTATAATTCTCGTTTCTTCTAAAATTACTCTAACCACTGAATCATCAATAGAAGTATATATCTCTCTGTTGTTCATGAGATGATAGTCAACTATACCTTTTAATTTCTCTATTGATTCTTCATTCTCAAATATTATTGGCATTCCATTTATATTTGCACTTGTCATAACAAGCACATCAAGTTCATCATCAAATAAAAAATAATGTAGAGGTGTATATGGGAGCATCACTCCCAAAGTCATATTGTCTGGTGCTATACTGTTTGGTAAATCAGTTTCATTTCTTTTATCCAAAATTACTATAGGTCTTTTATTGCTGCATAAAATTTCTTCTTCCTTTGGTGATAATACACAATATTTTTTCACCGTTTCAATGTCTCTCATCATAAGAGCAAACGGTTTTGATGGTCTATGCTTTCTATTTCTAAGTTTTTCGATAGCATTATTATTTTTCCCATCACAAACTAAATGAAATCCACCTATGCCTTTTATTGAAAAGATATTTCCTGATTTTAAAAGTTCTATAGTTTCTTTAATTTCATCTACTCCCTCTAGGAGCATTCCTTGATTATCGTAAAGTTCCAATCTAGGTCCACACTGAGGACAACAGTTTGGTTGTGCATGAAATCTTCTATTTAATGGATTACTATATTCTAAGCTGCAAGGTTTACACATATTAAAAGATTTCATTGTTGTCGACGCTCTATCATATGGTAGTTTTTTTACTATAGAATACCTTGGTCCACAATTAGTGCAGTTTGTAAAAGCATATAAATATCTCTTATCTTGTTTATCCATAGCATCACGATAGCAATCTTCACACATTCCTAAATCCGGCGATATGAACGTGAACCCCTGATTTTCTTTAGAACTTTTTCTTATGTCAAAGGTTTTATAATTAGTGATTTCCATATTCTTTATACTTATGTTTTCAATCTTGGAAAGTGATGGTCCATTATATTGAAGGCTATCTAAGAAAGCTGATATGTCATTTTCTTCTCCCTCTATATCTATAACTACACCTATACTGCTATTTTTAATAAATCCTTTAAGATGATTTTGTAACGCTATTCTATACACAAATGGCCTAAATCCAACTCCTTGTACTAGTCCACTTACTTCTATATACTTCCTAATCATATCTTAGCCTCTTTAATTAAAAATTTAATTTTTTACTAAATCACTCAAATAATCACAGAAACTTTTTATTCCCTCACCATTTCTAGCTGAAACAAGAAATAATTTTATATCTTGATTTATAGAGAATATATCCTGATAAAATTCCTCTAAATCAAAATCAGTATAATCGATTAAATCAAGTTTATTTAAAATCACTATATCTGCCTGCTTAAAAATAAAAGGATATTTTAAAGGTTTGTCATTTCCTTCTGTAATACTAAGTACAGTTATCCTTTTAGATTCTCCTAGATCAAAAGAAGCTGGGCATACTAAATTTCCTACATTTTCTATAAAAATCAGCTGTAGCTTGTCCATATTCATAGTTTCATAAGCTCTCGCTATCATTGCAGCATCTAAATGGCATGCTCCGCATGTATTAATTTGAACAACCTCTGCTCCTTTATCATCAATACGCATTCCATCCTTTGAAGTGTATAAATCGCCTTCTATAACTCCTATATATAAATAATCCTTTATATAGTCTATAACTCTCTCTAATATTGATGTCTTTCCAGCTCCAGGAGAACCAAAAATATTTATAGCCATTACTCCTTTTTTTCTTAGAAGCTCTTTGTTTTTGTCTGCAAACTCCGTGTTAGATTTTAATATTCTCTCCTCTATTGCTATATTTTTCATCTTACTCCCCCTCTTCCCCTTCTATCCTTTGAACTATAAGATCAAAACCTTGCCCAGGTTCTATTAATATCTCTGCGTTTTCACAATTTGTCCCATAACTTAAAGCTTTAAATGCAAATTTTAGTGACTCCTCATCTATCCCATTAAAGTCCCCTATCTTAAGAAAAATTGAACTTATTACTTTTAAATTATACAGCTTCGCATTTTCTTCTATAATTTTATATATTTCCCAGGCTATAGATGCCTCATGCATTTCTCTTTTCATTCCTCTCATATTCAAAAATATTTTTTTCTATAAGTCCATAGATGGTATTGCATATAGTGGAAAACTTATTTTTTAATTCCATTGATAACTCAATGTTAAATTCAATACTTGCTGCTTTTATTGCTAGTATGATACCGTTAACTTTTATATTTAAACTACTTATTTCAGATATTAAACTCACATTATGAATAGAAAGAGATTTCTTGTTATTCACAGCTTCCTCCAATGAGATTTCTATGATCTCTCCATATTTAGCCATAGCATCAGATGTACTATCAATTATAAATAAAAAATCTCCATCTTTAATATTGTCTAAAGCATAATCGACATCTGTTTCAGCTTTTATAAACTCTATCCCTATATTTTTCATCTTTTTTTCAAGTACATCAACAACCTTGACACCTATCCCATCGTCTCCCATAAGTATATTTCCAATTCCAATAATCTTAATCATCATACTATCCTTATTGTGAAATCTTCACACTTATCGCTTATTATATGAGTGGCACAGGAAATACATGGATCAAAAGCTCTTATTATCTTTCCGATTTCAGTTGGATTTTTTATATCTTCAACATAGGTTCCTATAAGTGCTTTCTCTATAACGCCCTTATTTCCCTTAGAATCCTCTGACGACACATTCCACAATGATGGAGTTAGTATATTATAGGTATCAATCTTCTGATCTTTAATCGTAAGTCTGTGACTTAATGCTCCTCTTGTAGTGTCTCTAAAAGCCACACCTACTGCACTTTGTGGTATCTGCCATATTTTTTGATCTGATTTATTAAGTTTAACCTTCTGTAAAAGGTTGTCTAATATATTACATACCTTTGATGCTTCAATAGCTCTAGCAGTTATTCTATCCAACGTAGATATTCCTCTTGAATATTCTCCACTGATCCATAATCTTGCCAACGGTCCTACTTCCATAGGTAGTCCATCGTATCTAGGAGCTTTTATCCAACTATAAGCGTCCTTTTTCTGAGTATCAGGCTGCCAATCATAATCCTCTTGGGTTAAAACTTCCTTTGGTGCAGAATAATATGAATATCTTATATCTTCACTTATTTTGTTAGGATCAAAATCTTGTCTTTCATTATTTATAAGAACTCCACTTTTCACATAGATTTCTGGTGCATTAAAAAGCTGATCAAAAACCCCATAGGTCATGAAATTTCCATATCCTCTTCCAGTTTGAAATTCTTCAGGATAATATTTTGCAAGCATATTTATATCTAAAAGCATAACATTGCTTACGAATTCTTTTATTGTATATAAAATGGATTTTAGCTCTATAATCTTTAAAGAATCTATATTGGCAGTAACCCCTCCAACAAAAATTCCATGAGTATGAGGGGCTTTCCCCCCTAATATTGCTAACATCTTATGAGCATTACGACTATACTTAAATGAATCTACGTAGTGATTATTTATCATATCATTAATTTCTTTTGGCATCTTATATTTCTTATTATCTTTTGACGGATCAATTTTTATAGGTACGTAATCAGGAATTATAAATTGGTAAAAATGTCTTATATGATTTTGTAAAAATTCACAGCCATGCATTATCTGTCTAAGTATACTTCCATTTTCATCAGGTTGAACTTTAAGTGCATCTTCAAGAGCCAATGCTGATACAAATCCATGAGCTGTTGAGCATATACCACATATTCGTTCTGTAAAATAAATGGCATCTAAAGGAGAACGCCCTTTAAGCATCTTTTCAAATCCTCTAAATATTAATCCTCTAGTCTTCGCATCTACAACTATATTTTTTTCTATCATAATCTGAACTTCGAGAGCTCCGCTTACTCTAGTCACAGGATCTATCACTACCTTTTCTGGCATTTTATATTCCTCCATTTACAGCTTAATAAAAGATTCATTTTCATCTGGAAAACCCTTACTTGCACAACCTATACATGGAGTGTTAGCTCCTACAGGCCAGTTAATTCCATCATCCCATCTTACAATAGGACAATCTGCTCTTGTTATAGGACCTTTACATCCTAATCTATACATGCACTCCTTATCTCCTAATTTCTCTGCAAAAATCTGCCTATCAAAATAAGAACGTCTTTCACAATTTGTATGAATTGTTTCACCATACAGAAATTTAGGCCTTCCTTCAGAATCAAGCTCTGGTATACCATAAGATATCAAATGAGCTATTGTGCTTGTTATCCACTGTGGATTGGCTGGGCATCCAGGAACTCTTATAACTTCTTTACCTAAAAACTCTTGAAGACTCATGCTCATTGATGGATTTGGCTTTGCTGCTGAAATCCCTCCATAAGCTGCACAAGTACCTATGGCTAGAATGTACTTTGCTTTTCCTGATGCAAGAGTTATAGCCTCTGCTCCAGAAATACTTTTCCCATTATATTCAGCAATTATATCGTAGATACCATTATCCCTTACAGTAACAGCACCTTCTACTGCTAAAATAAATTCTGTATCTAAAGTCTCAAGAAATTTTTCAAAAGCTTTTTGTCCTTCTGATCCCATAAGACTATTATTATATGTCATATTAACCATTTCACTAAAAAAATAAGGCATATCTGGGTTGTTACCATCTAAAAGAGCGATAATATCACCAGCACAGCCACATGCTTCTATCCAAATAAGATTTACTTTTTCTAATCTATTATTTCTTATTTTGTCTAAGGTTAAATCTAATACTTCTTTAGGACATTTTCTTTTTTTAGACAATTTAACACCCTCTTATATATATCTTATTTAAATTATATTTTTATAATTATTCTTTTATACTAAAATATTTCATCTTAAAATGGACATAAAAAATCACACCAAATTTATTTATTGGTGTGATTTTGTTTAACTTATTCTTATCGACTTACAAACCTATGAAGATCCTTATATATTCCATTAAGTGCCATCAACTCATCATGAGTCCCTCTTTCTTCTATTCCTTTATCCGTAAGCACTATTATCTCATCTGCATTTCTTATTGTAGACAATCTATGAGCAACTACTATTGTAGTTCTACCCTTACATAGCTCATCAATTGATTGTTTGATATAATATTCAGTTGTATTATCAAGGGCGGATGTAGCTTCGTCTAATATAAGTATTCTTGGATTTTTCAAAAATACCCTTGCTATAGAAATTCTCTGCTTTTGCCCTCCGGATAGCTTGGTTCCTCTCTCACCTATATAGGTATCATATCCATCCTCAAGTTCCATGATGAAATCATGAATATTAGCTCTTTTAGCAGCCTCTACAATTTCTTCATCACTTGCATCTAAGTTTCCATAACGGATATTTTCCTTTATAGTTCCTGTAAACAAAAATACTTCTTGCTGCACTATCCCTATATTGGCTCTTAATGATTCTAGAGTTACATCGTAAATACTCTTATCATCTATCAATATATCACCTTTGTTAAGATCATAAAATCTAGGTATAAGGTTACAGAATGTAGTTTTTCCCCCACCAGAAGGTCCAACTAAAGCAAGCATTTTACCCTCTTCGATTTCTAAAGAAAGATTGTCCAATATTTGATTGTCTTCATAGCTAAAGCTAGCGTTTTTAAAGGTTATCTTTCCCTTTATATCCTTAATAGGTTTAGCTCCCTTCTTTTCCTTTTCCCTGTCTTCATTTAATATTTCAACATATCTTTGGAAACCTGTCATTCCATTTTGGAACTGTTCCATAAAGTTTATAAGTTTCTTTATAGGATCCATAAATATTTTTATATATAGAAGATATGCAACGTACTCTCCCATACTTATAGCTCCATTAAATGTAAATAATCCTCCAAAGATTAAAACAACATAGTTTAAAATATCTAGAGAAAGGTTTGCTCCTGCAAAATATTCAGCCATAACTTTGTAAGCTTTTTCTCTTGCTGCCATAAAACTCTTATTTCCCTGTTCAAACTTCTCTTCCTCATAGCTATGGCTTACAAAAGCCTTAGATACTCTTATCCCTGCTATACTGTTTTCTAAATTTGCATTTACCTTCCCAGTTTCAACTTTGGTTTCTAAGAAGGCTTTCTTCATCTTCTTTCTCTTATTCATAGTGAAAATTACTATGATAGGAATAAATGCAAAGATGATTAGTGTAAGTGGAACATTTATTGTACATAATATTATAAATGAACCTACAAGCATTACTCCTGAAATAAACAAATCTTCTGGACCATGGTGAGCAAGCTCTGAAATATCCATTAAATCATTGATTATTCTAGACATAACGTCACCGGTTTTAGTGTTGTCAAAAAACTTATTTGGAAGTCGTTGAAGATGGTTAAATACCTTTCTTCTCATATCACCCTGCATTCTAACACCAACAACATGTCCCCAGTATTGCATGAAATATCCACAAAGTGCCTTAATCAAAAATAAGATAATCAATGTTGCTGCGAATACTCCTATCATCCTAATATCTCTATTAGGAATTGATTTATCCATAAGTTCTCTTGTCATCATAGGATAAACCAAGTCTATTGCTGCAGCTAAAAAAGCTGCTATAAGATCAAATACAAATAGTTTTTTGTATGGCTTATAAAAATTCACAAATTTCTTTAACATAATACCTCCATTTTTTTAAAATTTCCCTTAGTTATCTATCAATCCATAAATATTTTATCATAAAAGTATTAGCCTAAGTTAATTTTATTAATTTTGCTAATACAGATTTTATTTTTTTTTAAATCTGTACTCATTTTATTTTTATGATATTGTTTTACTATATTTATTTATAAATTGTTATATCAAAAGCTTATATTTTGGTTATAATTACATATATAACACTAAATTATATTAATCTTAAAAGTTAGGTGAAAATGATGAATTATATAATATATGATCTGGAATTTAATCAAAAGAATTCCAAAGATACTGAAGATTTGGGAATGCCCTTCGAAATAATACAAATAGGTGCCGTTAAACTTGATAAAAATTTAAATCACCTAAAAGACTTTAATGCTCTTGTAAAGCCTACGCTTTATGCTGAAATTCATCCTTACATAGAAAACTTGACAAATATAACTACTAACAAAGTTAATTCTAACAAATCATTTCCAATGGTTTATGCTGAATTTTTAAAATTTATTGGAGACGAGGATTTTGTATTATGTATATGGGGTGCTGGAGATATAAAAGAATTCTTAAGAAATATCAAGTTTCATCAACTAGATATAGTTCCTCAGTTCAAAAGATATATTGATATCCAAGCTCTAGCCTCTAAATATTTTAATACACCTAAAGGTATAAAGATTGGATTAAGCAAAGTTGTAGACCACTTTAATCTTCCTCTAAACGGTGATTTTCATGATGCCTTCAATGATGCCTGCTATACAGCGGAAATATTTAAAAAGCTATTTACCCCAGATATAAAACCTACATACTATGATTTAAGTTGTTCCTATAGAAAATCTCAACATTCAAAGTATAAAATCGATACTACTTCTCTTTTTAATCAATTTGAGAAAATGTACAATCGTAATCTTACTGAAGAAGAAAAATCAATGATAAAACTTGCTTATATTATGGGGAAAACTAATCAGTTTCTTTTATAATTAAATATCTATAACTTATTACATTGTATAGGTGTTACTAAGTCCATTTTTTTCATATGCTAGTATGAGGTAACTATGCTTTGAGGAGTTTTTATGGATAATGATGAATTTGATGAATTTATTAAAACTTTAAATATAAACTTAGCAGAGTTAGAAAAAAGTGGAGCTTTCTTTCTAACTTTAGGCTATAGCCATTTTCTCAAGGGAGCAGAACTAACTATCTTAGAAGTTCTAGAGACAAATTTCACAGGAAATTCTTCAGATGAAACCACATTACTAGGACAGCAGTTTGTTGTGATAGGATATACACTGCTCTATATCGTAGCTTCAAAACGATATTATGAAAAGAAGTGCAGAACATCAGAAGACAATAAAACAATTAATCTAATCCCATATAAAATTATTGTAGAATCATACTTTTTAAGTATTGTTTGCAATTATAGAAGATACGTCGCTTTTTCTCAAATTTTAAAAAATTTATCCGAAGATTAATTTTTAAGTTCATATAAAGAGAGCTTCTATCATTATATGAAGCTCTCTATCTCTTAATTAATCTATGCTATTAGAATATATCTCTCCCCATATTGGACGAAAACCAGAATTTAATGATACATTTTGTGAATTAAAGTGTGATTCAACTGTACCCGTAAATGGTATTTTCCCTCTTTTTAAAACTTCTTGTTTAAGTAGTGTTACCAAATTGCTAGCTATACCGCTTCCTCTATAGCTTGGTACAACATTAACTCCAATTTGCCACATAGTGCTGCAATCCTCAGAGGCACCTGCCATAGCAACTATTTCATCTCCATCAAAAGCTGCCACTGCTAAAACATCAGGATTTTCTTCGTCAAACATTAAAGCTTCCCCAAATCTTACATCATCTTCAAATTGAAAAATCTCATCCTTTTCATACCATTTAACTTTCATGATTGGCTCTACATTCTTCATATCAACTAATGGAAGATAATAATGATGTATATCCTCTATTTCATGACCAACTTCCTTCAACTTCGACTCTATCTTTCTTAAATTTTCATATTCAAAGAACCAAGCACAGTTAAAATCCTTATATGTTTCTTTGAACCATGGAAGAAGCTCTTCTCCAACATTTATTATAGCTTTTCCCCCAATACATACTGCTCTAAAATAGCTGTCTTCACTAGCCTTTATTCTCCGTCCTTCTACCAAGTCATTCAGAACTATAGTATTTTCATCTTTATCAAAATCTTTTTTATTGCAATTATAATCCAATGCTAATTGCTCTTTTGCTATATCTATTATTTTTCTTTTATCAGCCATTATTAATCCCCCCATTACAATAGATAGTGCTTTATATATATTTTAAATTATACCAAACTTTATAATTAATGTAAATTTGCATAAATAAAAAGCAATTATATAAAACTTCTAAAAAGGAAAAATTAAGCTGCTAAAATTAAATGGTATTAATAAAATGGCACTAACCGAATTAAACGCTTAGTGCCATTTGTTAAAGGCTCATATGTTATAATATTATGCTATATCTTTAGCTTAAACTAGAAAAAACTTTATTTATTCGATTTCTCATTTTCACATTTCTCAAGATATTTGCTTATAAAAAGCTTATTCGCAAAAGATATTACTGAAGCCCTAGCAACCTTTCTTTCAAGAGTATCATTGATTTCTATACTAGAAACAATGTCATTCTTAGTGAATACGCATATTAACGCTTTTTCTAGCTCCTCACAAAAATAATCATAAGCATGCTCAATATGGCAAGTTTCTATTTGAATTTTTATAAGTTCACAAATTTCAGTTAAACTGCAAACCTGCTTTAAAATGCAAACAACTATTAAATATGCCAAATGTTTTTCGCTATATCTCTTATTTTTAGGTGGAGACACTACCTTCTGCTTAACATAATTGTTAACCATTGTTGGCGTAAGTAAACTTTCTTTCGAATTTATATTTATAACTTTAAGTACATCTTCTATATACAGGATTACCTGGTCTTTGTATAACGAAACAGTTGGTAACTCACTATATCTTGGGATATGAAAATTTAAAATCTTTTCTATACTATCCCCGTTTATATGTCTATCCATTACTCCTCCTAACCGAAAAGTTTATCCCAATATAGAATGTTTTTTTATCATTTGAATAGCAATACAACCAGGTCCACCTTGAGTTGTAAATGCTGGTCCAAGCTTTTTAATCTCTATATCCGCATTTTCTATATTATTTTCTATTATTTTTTTTGCCGTATTTGCCAATTCTTCTATACATGCATGAGAAATATATATTTTAAAACTGCTATCTACACCTAATTTAATTAGATCTTCACATATTTTAGAAACAGCTTTGTTAAACGTTCTCTTAGCTGTGAATTTAGTAAGCTTTGAACGTTCTTCTGAAAGCATCATAACAGGTACTAAATTTATGAGAGCGCCTATTCTTCCAGCTAAATGAGATAATCTTCCCCCTCTAACTAGAAAGTCGAAATCTTTCGGAATCAAATAAGATTGAGATGTTTCCATTAATTTATGGAGCTCTTCTAAAATTTCTTTTTTAGGCTTGTCCATTTCAGCAAGTTTAACTGCTAAATCAACTAAATATCTCTGTGGTCCACATAATGTTTTTGAGTTTACTACATCTATCCTGTCTGAATTTTCAACAAGATGCTTAGCAGTACATGCTGAATTATAGGTGCCCGAAAGTCCATCTGCCATACATATATTGATAATTTCATCATTAGGATATTTGTTATATAACTCTATAACTTCTCCTATAGATGGTTGAGATGATACTGGTATATGTCCTTCATTGATTATATCTATAAATTCTTCAGTTTGAATTTCTTCATATTCTTTATATGTCACATTATTGATTGTGACTGAAAGTGGTGTAATTTCCAGATTATTTGCTTTTGCTTGCTCAATAGAATAAAGTGATGATGAATCTGATATAATTTTTACCATAATTATTCGGCCTCCATTTTACATTTGTTTTTCAACCTAAATCATCTAGTTTCCAATACTACTTGCTTTAGATTATCATACTAACTATTTAAAGTCAATAATTATAAAAGAAAATTAAGAAAATATAATAATGTTAATTTTTTTTAATGCATTTCTAATTTCCTTAAATCACAACGTATTCATTTTGTTCAAATATTTTTTATGTTAAGAAAATTTAACACAAAAAACCATTGTTATATTTATCAAATAATGCAATAATATGCTTGATTATAATAATGTTAATTTTTTTAACAGATGTTATCCTGATTTTGGAGGTAATAATTTCATGACTATTTCAGTTTTAGATTTTTTAAATCAACTTAGGACTAATATTCCTCTTCTTATAACAGTAATTTTGACTCTTGGAGTAATCCTTGTAAACGGATGGACAGATGCTCCTAACGCCATTGCTACTTGTGTTTCTACACGTTCTATAAGTCCTCGAGCAGCTATTCTTATGGCAGCTGTTTTTAATTTTCTTGGAGTTTTTGTAATGACAATGATAAACGCTAATGTTGCTGAAACCATATATAACATGGTTGATTTTCAAGGAGATCCCCATGATGCTTTGATAGCTTTATGTGCTGCATTATTTGCAATAGTAACTTGGGCAACAGCTGCTTGGTATTTCGGTATACCTACAAGTGAAAGTCACGCTCTTATTGCAGGTATTTCCGGTGCTGCCATAGCACTTCAAGGTGGATTATCAGGTATTAATGGAAGTGAGTGGATTAAAGTAATTTATGGATTGATTTTATCAACAGGTTTAGGTTTTGTAATGGGCTGGATTACAGTAAAACTAGTCGAGCTGATTTTTAAAAGATCTGACAGAAGAAAAACCTCTGACTTTTTTCAAGGTGCTCAAATATGTGCAGGTGCTTCTATGGCGTTCATGCACGGAGCTCAAGATGGACAAAAATTTATGGGTGTTTTTATGTTAGGAGTTTTTCTAGCTAATGGTCAAGGTACCGTAAATAATTTTGTAATTCCTCTATGGCTTATGGTAGTTACCTCTCTAGTTATGGCATTAGGTACATCCATAGGTGGCTATAAAATTATTAAAGCTGTCGGTATGGATATGGTTAAACTTGAAAAATATCAAGGTTTTTCTGCAGACCTAGCCGCTGCTGGATGTCTTCTTTTATCTTCTGTTACTGGAATACCTGTCAGCACTACTCATACAAAAACAACTGCTATAATGGGTGTTGGTGCAGCTAAACGTCTAAGTTCTGTAAACTGGGGCGTAGTAAAAGAAATGGTTTGGACATGGGTTCTTACATTTCCTGGCTGTGGTATTATAGGATATTTAATGGCCAAGATTTTTATCTGGATATTTTAATTAATATAAAATTTTACACCACTGAAAGGGGTATTAATAATGGGTATTAAAAAGGAAAATGATTATTTCAAAATGTTGGCGGAATTAGTTGATTATTCTTGCAATGCTGCTTCACTTCTTAATGAAACACTTTTGAATTTCGACAGTTCTACATTAGATTCAAAAATAAAAGAAATGCACGATATTGAACATACTGCTGATTTAAAGAAACATGATATGATGAATAAATTAGCTAAAGAGTTTATAACCCCTATAGATCGAGGTGACATAATCGAACTAGCTCATGAAATAGATAATGTTACTGATGCTATTGAAGATATATTGGTAAGAATGCACATATTTAATATAACATTTATGAAAAAAGAAGCTTTAGACTTTTGTGAGGTAATAATAAAAAGCTGTGATGAATTGAAAAAGCTTATGTCTGAATTTCATAACTTCAAGAAGTCACATGATATCCATGATTTTATAATAAATTTAAATGGTTTAGAAGAAGAAGGAGATAGACTTTATACTATGAGTATAAGAAAGCTATATACTACTTCAAAAGATCCAGTTGAATTAATGTCTTGGAAAGATACCTTTGAATACTTTGAAAAGTGTTGTGATGCCTGTGAAAGTGCAGCAAATGTTGTTGAAAGTGTAATAATGAAAAATTCATAAAGTAAAAAGAGCTGATTAATAATCAGCTCTTTTATTAACGTCAAATTTAAATTCTGTATTTATTTCCGTTTGACTAAAAGCTATAACTGGACTCATAAGAGGATGTACTGCAATATATTCTAAATATATTTTGGTGGAATTCTTCTGTTATAAGTTGAGAAAGAAAATACTGAATTTCTAGTTACTGAACTTCCCCATACAGCATCATATATTCTGCTAATATCATCCCCTATTTTGACTATAGCTTCGTATATTCCCTCAACATTATTATAAGACGCAACTACATAGAACCTAGTATTATCTTCTTGTCCTTGATAAAGTTCCAAACATATATAGTATCTAGGATATTTTCTCTTTAAATACTCATTCAAAAGATGTGAAAATTTTATATAAACCCTCTGAAGTCCTGGTTCAACTGTAATTTCATTAACATTGTATAATACGCAACATGGACTCATCCCCTAACCCCCTTTAAACATAATTTGTTCTACTATATAAATTATGTTTTACATATTATCTACGCCACCCTTTAAACTTCCATTTATTCAACTAGAATACAATTATATATACTTTAATTATTTAATATATCTAAACCGCACTTCATATGTAAATTGTTTCTTTTTATTCCAAATGATATAATATTATTAAATACCTTTATTATATTCATAAATAATTAAAGGAGTGTTGTAAATGAACCATGATTTATCTCAAATAAAAAAAGAAATAAAATCCTTTCTACTTATCAATTTTAGTATTATTGCTATATTTGCACTTTTATTATTTATATCACGCGGCAATCTAAAGGGTTCCCCTACTCCAAGTAACTTTGCAGTAGTTTTTATGTCAATCCCTTCACTTGCGGCCATAATAACTTTTAAAAAAGTGTCTACATTGTCATTTAACAAAGAAGTAGCTTTTTTCTTTAAAATTTTTACAGCTTCTGCTTTTATGCAAATTTTAATTGTAAGTATAGGAACATTCTTATCACCAAATATTACTGGTATGATTTTATCCTTAGTTCAGGGCATTACCTCTATATATCTTGTGTTTGATGTACTTATATATAGTGATTCCTTTAAAGATTTAAATTTAAAATTTACTAAAAATATAAAAACAGTATTTTTTCTTATTCTTATATTTGTAATTTTAAAATTTTTGCCAAGTATTTTAGCATATATAATTAGCCCTGAACCTCTTCCTGAAACAACAAGCATAGGAAGATTATTTGGAGGAATAATTTCAAATTTCTTACTTGGCTTTATATTATTCTTTGGAGAGGAGTTTGGATGGAGATACTTCTTACAGCCAAGAATGCAGGCTGTTTACGGTAAAAGAATTGGTGTCATTATTTTAGGAGCTATTTGGGGAATATGGCATGCTCCACTATGTTTCACTCTATACAGCCCTGAAACACCTATTCATTGCGTATTTGGTCATATAAGTTCTTGTATAGCATTTGGTATTTTCTTTGCCTATGTTTACATGAAAACCGAAAATCTCTGGGCCCCTATACTACTTCACTTGGTAAATAACTGCATTGCTCTATTGTTCTTATCCTCCACTGACCTTATTAATAATGCTCCTTTGTACACTACAGAAGATCTTATAATAAAAATCATTAGTGATTTTATTATCTTTGGTCCATTTTTATTAGCAGGAGTGTTTAAAAATGATATTTCAGTTTCCAGTGAATAAAAATAAATAAAGACAGGACCTATAAAGTGATTCATTCATTTTATAGGCCCTGTCTTATTAAGTTATAGTCTAATTGGAGGATTTAATCTTTTTAATTTCCTCTATCATTACAGGAAGTACTTCAAGTACATTTCCCACAATACCCACATTGGCAACTTCAAATATCGGCGCATCCTCATCCTTATTTATAGCAACAATATAATCTGATCCAACCATTCCTGACATATGCTGAGTTGCTCCAGATATGCCACAAGCTATATAAAGCTTTGGTGATACTATCTTTCCTGATTGTCCAACCTGATGAGCCCGCGATACCCATTCAGCTTCTATAGCAGGTCTTGTAGCTCCAACAACTCCCCCAAGAAGCTGTGCCATTTCTTCAACTAAAGAAAAGTTTTCCGCACTTCCCATTCCACGTCCTCCAGACACTACAACATCTGCTTCTTCAAGGTTTATTGTTTCTGAAATTTCCTTTACAGTATCAACTATATTGGTTTTAACTGAAGCTTCATTATATAATGCATTTTCACTTAATATGTTTCCTTTAGCCATATCACCTTTTAAAGGCTTTTTAAAAGCTCCTGAACGTACTGTTATAATTTGAGGTCTAGATTCTTCTACTATAACATCATTTAAAATTGTTCCTCCATACATAGGAGTTGTCCAAACTATTTTCCCATCATCTTCTACAGAAACACCTATGACATCAGTTATACATCCTGTATTAAATCTTGCGGCTAGCCGTGGCGCTATTTCTTTTCCATATTGGTTTCCACCAATCATAAGAACTGCCGGCTCATATTTTGAAACTAAATTTTCTAAAATTTCTGTATAGATATCTCCGTTATAAGCTGGAGCTTCTACTAGTATAATCTCATCCGCTCCACTTTCTGCAACTATCTCTGCTGCATCCCTGCTATTCTTATCTACAATAAGCGCAATGACCTTTCCTCCTTTTGCATCTGCAATTGTTCTAGCAGGTGTCATCATTTCTAATCCAACATTAACTGGTTTTTCATCTGATATTTCAACATATACCATTATATTTTTATAATCTATATTTCTGTCCATGACAACCCCTCCTTAAATTACTTTTGCCTCTGCCATCATAGCAATAGCTTTAAGTGCAGAATCGGCGCAAGTTTCTTCCTTTATCTTTATTCCAGCTTCTCTCTTTAAAGGTTCGTATTCTTTTACTACTTTTACATAACTTTTAACTTTTTTATCGTCTAATTCTAATTCTGATGGTAAGAATGCTGTTATAGGAGTCTTTCTAGCTGCCATCTTGCTCTTTATAGTTGGATATCTTGGATCATAATTTGGCTTTGTTACAGTTACAACACAAGGAAGATTTGTTTCTATCAAATTATAACCTTCTTCTGTTTCTTGCTTTGCCTTTATTCCTAAAGATGATACATTTATTTCAATTATATTTGTAATCAGTCCCACATTTAATAACTCTGAAAGGTCTGCTCCCACCTGCCCAGATGTACAATCTGTAGTTTCTTTTCCACAAAATATAACATCAAATTTCTTTCCATTTAATTCTTCTATTTTTTTAATTGATTTCTCTATAACATAGCTAGTGCTTAATGTATCTAATTCAGGCAGTTCCTCATCACTAACCCAAAATGCTTTGTTGGCACCTACAGCAAGACAATTTTTCAAGCTGTCCTTTGCCTTTTCTGGTCCTATGCACATAACACTTATCTCACCGCCATTAGCTTCTTTAAATCTTGCTGCCATCTCTAAGGCATAAGTGTCAAATGCATTTACTACAGGTGTTATATTTTCTATAGCCGGCTTATTTGTATCCACATTCAATTTAATTTCAACAGAATCATCTGGTACCTGTTTTATACAAACTAAAATTTCCATAGCCTTCTCCCTTCACTTATCTACCTATTACATTGTTTGCAATGACAATTCTTTGAATTTCATTAGTTCCCTCAAAAATTTGAAATATTTTCGCATCTCTAAGAAGTTTTTCTACAGGGTATTCTCTACTATAGCCATATCCTCCAAACATTTGAATAGCCTCTGATGACACTTCCATAGCTATGTCACTGGCATAACATTTTGCAATAGCGGATTCCTTGGCATAAGGAAGTCCCATATCCATTTTAGTTAAAGCATGAGCAACCATTTGACGTGCTGTTTCTGTTTTTATTTCCATATCTGCAATTTTAAATTGAAGAGCTTGATTCTTTATTATTGGCTTTCCAAATTGAATTCTTTCTTTTCCATAAGCAATCGCTTCATTTATGCCTCTTTGAGCAATTCCTGTAGCTACACATCCCATCCAAGTTCTTGCTTGGTCTAAAGTCTGCATAGCAATCTTAAAGCCTTTTCCTTCTTGTCCTATAAGATTTTCAGCTGGTATTCTGCAATCTTCAAACACTACATCACAGGTATTTGAAGTTCTTATACCCATCTTGTTTTCATGATTTCCAGTACTCAGTCCAGGAGTTCCAGCTTCTACAAAAAACATTGAGATACCTTTTGTTCCTTGAGATTTATCTGTCATTGCAGTTACACAGTAAAAAGATGCCACTGCTCCATTTGTTATGAAACACTTTCTTCCATTTAGTACATAGCTGTCTCCATCTTTTACTGCTGTTGTCTTTCCAGCACCAGCATCTGAACCAGCCATTGGCTCTGTAAGGCAGAAAGCCCCAAAACCTCCATCTACTATTAGATTGCACGCTTTTTTCTTTAACTCTTCAGACCCCGCAATTAAAACTGGTTTCATGCCAAGTCCACTAGCTGAAATTGTAGTTGCAAAACCAGCATCAGCAATAGCCATTTGTTCTATCAACGCTGCAACACTAACTCTATCAAGTCCTGGTCCACCATATTCTTCTGGGACTTCAAGTGAATGAAGCTGCATTTCTATTGCCTTATCATAAATCTCCTTTGGCCATTCTCCAGACACATCATATTCCTTACACTGTTCTTTAACTTCATTTTCACAAAATTCCTTTACGTCCTCTAGTAAATCTTTAGCTTCCTCTGATATTATATATGCCATTTTTTATTCCCCCTCTGTTAATTTATTTTATAATTTATAACAAACCTTTCCTGGATTTAAGATCATATTAGGATCAAAAACTTTCTTTATATTTTCCATTAAACGCATATTTACTGCTCCTACTGATTTTGCAAGATAGTCCATCTTTCCATGTCCTATTCCATGCTCACCAGAAATTAATCCTCCACATTCGGTTGCCTTTTCATACACCTTGTCCATAAATACTGCTACTCTCTTTTTAAATTCTTCTTCATCTAATTCATTACTACATGTGTATATATGAAGATTTCCATCTCCAGCATGTCCAAAGCTCTTTACTGTAACTCCAATTTCATCTTCTAAAGAATTTACATACTTTAGATATGGTGCTATTTGATTTGTTGGAACTACTACGTCACATTCATCTAAAAGTTTTGTATCAGCTTCTATAGCTTCAAGAAATGAACTTCTTGCTGCCCAAGCATCTCTCTTAAGAGCTGGAGTGTCTGCTACTAAAACATCTATAGCTCCTGCCTCTAAGACAACTTCTGAAGCCTTTTCTATTATTTCATTTAATTCATCTTCACTGTCTCCATCAAAAGTTACAAGGAGATATGCACCTACCTCCTGTCCGTCAACCACTCTTGGGAATACACTCTTTCCAAGGTAAGCTTCAGAAGAAATGACTATGTCCTTTTCCATGAATTCCAAAGCTTGTGGATGAAGATGATTGCTTATGAATTTAGGAACTGTAGATATACATTCATCTAAATCTGCATAAGGAATTATTAGGCTTATTACTTCTTTTGGCTGAGTGATTAATTTCAGAGTCATCTCTGTTACTATACCTAATGTTCCCTCTGCCCCTATTATAAGGTTTAATAAACTGTAGCCAGAACTCGTTTTAGATACTGTAGCCCCAAGTTTTATTATCTCTCCAGTAGGAAGAACCACTGTCATTGCACGTACATAGTCTCTAGTCGCTCCATACTTTACAGCTCTCATTCCACCTGCATTAGTGGATACATTACCCCCTAAAGTAGCAAACTTTTCACCTGGATCTGGTGGATATAAAAGTCCTTTTTTAGCTGCATCCTCTGCAAGATCATTAAGAAGAACTCCTGCTTGTGCATGAACAACAAAGTTTTCTAGGTCATAGCCTATTATCTTATTCATTTTAGTTGTAGATATTATAACTCCTCCATGAATAGACACTGCTCCACCTGCAAGACCAGTGCCTGCTCCTCTTGGAGTTACAGGAATAAGATTCTCATTACATAATTTCATAATAGCTGCTACTTCTTCGGTGGATATTGCTTCTACAACTAACTCTGGAAATGCTTTACCGTAAATAGGCATCTCATCATGAGAAAAATCCTCATTTATATCACCATCTATATAAACTCTGCCTGGAGCAATCCTTTTGAATTTCTCCACTAATTCTGGAGTAACTTTGTTATATACATATTCCCCCATGTTTTTTCCTACTCATAATATATATTAAAATTAAATATTCATCATATTGATTTAAGTTTGATAAGAAAAGTTTATAAATTTTCTAGTTCTTGTCTATATTTATGTTTAAAAATTATACTTAAGTCCTAGAAATTCTTTTCCTCATTTTTATGAAATCGGTTTAATATATGGCTAAATTAATCCTCCTCCAAAGAATGCGATCAATCCAAAAACTACTATAAAGATTATATAGTACTTAATTGATGCATTTAATATCTTGCTTTCTTCACCAACAGTATTAGCTGCTGCTACTGCAATAGCTATACTTTGAGGTGATATTATCTTACCAGCTGTGGCACCTGCTGTATTAGCTGCTGCCATCCATACTGGACTCATATTAAGAGTCTCTGCTGTCTGAGCTTGAAGACCTGCAAATAATACACTAGATGAAGTTGCACTTCCTGTAACAAATGTTCCAATAGAACCTATAAGAGGAGCAACTAAAGGATAAAAGGATCCAGTAATAGACACTATAAGCGCTGCAATATCATTTATCATCCCACTATATCCCATGAGCTTTGCTGTAGCCAAAATAGATACTATAGTTATCACTGTTTTCCACATCTGTTTTAAGCTATCTCCTAATACACCAAATATTTCTCCAAAAGATGCTTTTTGAATTCTTCCTCCAATTATTGCAGCTATAAAAATTAGTACACCTGGAGTCGCTACCCATGTAAAGGTATACTTAGGAGCTCCAGCACCAGAATAAATCTGAATAGATGTCTTAATAGATGACAAAACGTTATGAATTGGTGGAATTAAACTTGATGTCAAAAGCAAAAATACTAAGATAAGTATAAATGGCATCCATGCTCTTATTGCTCTAGAAACTGTAAGAGATTCAATTTTGGTATCCTCACTATCTGCTGCTATTTCTTCTAGTACATAATCTGGAGCTGGTTTTTTTGCTAAGAATTTAGAAGCTAAAATTGTTGCTGCCATGGAACAAACTGAACCTATAACTACTGGAAGTTCAGCTCCAACAAATTTTGCTGTCAAGAATTCAGGAATTACAAAAGCAAGTCCTGAAATAAGTGTTATTAATCCAACACCCTTTAAAGATTTCAAAGATTTCCCCGTCATTATTACCATCAAAAATGGTGTTATTACAATCATCAAAGCAAGCTGAGTTACTGCTGCAATTGCAACATCAGAAGCTCCAAGCCCTGTTATTGAAGCTGCCGTAATAGTTGGAATCCCTATGGATCCAAAAGCTGTTGGAGTTGCATTGGCCACTAAGCACACCGTCGCCGCAAAAATTGGATTGAATCCAAGTCCACAAAGCATACTTGCGGGTATAGCAACGGCTGTTCCAAACCCAGCCATTCCTTCCATAAATCCTCCAAAGCCCCAAGCTATTATAAGCACTAAGATACGTTTATCCATAGATACGCTTGTAAGCATTCTCTTTATTAAATCCATATTCTTAGTATATACAGTTAAGTTGTAAGTAAAGATTGCTGCTATTATTACCAGACATATAGGCCATATTCCCATTACAGCTCCTTCAAGAGCTCCAGTAAACATATCCATGAAAGGCATTTTCCATACAATTAATGATAAAAATATAGTTAGTAGAAGTGCAATAGGACAAGCTTTAAAAGCTGGCATTTTTAAGCCACTTAAAGCTATAATAAGCCAGATAATTGGTAGCATTGCTAAAAAGAACATTATGACCATAGACTTTTCCCCCTAATATAAAATTGGTTAAAAAATGTTGGTTCATTAGTATTTAATTAATAATTGGTCTGACCATCTAACAATCTCATCATAATTCCATTGGTATCATTTGTCAACACAGCTTTTATTGTTATATTTTTAACTTTTCATAGTATCTAATCAATAAATTTCTATATATTTCATATCAAATTCAGAAAATTAAACCAATTAGCTATAATCACTTTTATTTTTTATAGTTTTTTTCGTTGTAACAAATCATAATAATCTTGTATTTTATCACAATGATTTTTAAATATTTTTATCTTGTTTTTCTAATTTTCTTCATCTAATTTTTTCGGTAAACCATTTCTATTACTAAATTAAACTATTAGCAATTTTTATAGATTGCACTTAAAATACAAGTTTTTATGCTTATTTTTCTCAAAAATAAAACAATTGAAATGAGAAATCTATTATAAAAAGTATTCTCATTCCAATTGTCACCAATATGTATGTGCTTATTATATTTTTAAATCAAATAATTTATAAATGCCGTTGCTAAACCTAAGAAGAAAAAGAAACCTAAAACATCAGTAACTGTAGTTACAAAAACTGCTGATGCAAGAGCAGGATCTATCTTAAGCTTTTTCAATATTACCGGAACTATATATCCAGCCATAGTTGCAACCATCATATTCAATATCATCGCTACTCCTATAACTATTCCAAAAATCACATTTCCTTCCCATATAAACCCTAATACAGCAATAATAAAACCTATTGCTATACCTGTAGTGAGTCCAACTAAAAGTTCTTTTAGAAAAACTCTTTTTGCATTTTCTCCAGTAAGCTCACCAAGAGCTATTCCTCGAACAACTATGGTTAAAGACTGCGTTCCAGCATTGCCTCCCATTCCAGCAACTATAGGCATAAATGTTGCCAAAGTTACAACCTTACTTATAGTACTTTCAAAAATTCCTACTACAGAAGCTGCTAATATAGCTGTCACCAAATTCACTATAAGCCATGGAAGTCTACTCTTTATAGATTCCTTTAATGTACCATCTACTCTTTCCTCTTCGTCTACTCCTCCTAAACGGTGAATATCCTCAGTTGTCTCTTCTTCCATTACATCTACTATATCATCTACTGTTACTATTCCAAGTATCTTATTTTTTTCATCGACTACAGGAATTGTTAAGAATCCATACTTTTTAAACTCCTGCGCAACTTCTTCCTGATCCATGTAGTAAGGCACAGAAATTACATTTGTATTTGTTATATCTGAGATTTTTGTATTAAAGTCATTGCATACTATATCTCTTAAAGAGACAACGCCCTTTAAAATATCATCGTTATCTACAACATATAAATAATAGGCTGTTTCCGCCTCAGGTCCTTCTTTTTGAAGATATTTAAGAGTCTTCTCTATTGTTTTATTTTCTCTTATAGATACAAATTCAGTGGCCATAATTCCACCAGCCGTATCAGGTTTATATGACAAAAGTTTGTTTACATCATCTCTATCCTCTTTGTCCATCTTTTCTAATACGTCATTTGACTCTTCTTCATCAAGAACTCCTACTAAATCTGTAAGTTCATCTGAAGACATCTCGTGTAGTATGTTTTTTTGTTTTCCTTCAGAAAATCTCTTTAATAATTCATACTTTTCCTCATCGTCTTCTTCTTCAACTATATCTGCAAGAAACCATTCCGGTAAAAGATCTAAAATTTTAAAGAAATCATCCTCATTTTGATGCAGGATATCTAGTATATCTGCAGGATGAATATCCTCTACTAATTCAGAAATTTCTTCTTCATTAGCACACCTTAATAATTTTTCCAAAAATTCTTTGTAATTTAATTCCGTCTTCATAGACTTCCTCCTTTTCTTAGAGGTTTATTTTCCTTATTAATGATATAATTTACGAGCTCATTCGTCAATTCCAAAAATATTTTAACCAAAAACTAAATATAATAATATTGTCCTATTTATCCTTATTTATATTGTTATCTATGTCTTGCTTAGTTTTTCATAACAACTCATTTCCTATACTCTAACACATATCTTACTATAAAACTTAATCAATTACCTTAAACAAAATTACTTTGTGTAATATAATAAATTATGCAAATAAAAATAGACTTTGCTTTTACTGTGACAAAGTCTATTCTTTAGAATAAGTTATTTTATTAATATTATATAAAAATTCATTTTGACTGATTTTCAAAAACTATGTATCTTTCACTTAAATTAGTATATGTTTTAATAGAAGCTTAATTATAAAACTAATGAAGGTGCCGCGTAAACTCGAGCTTCCAATTCTTGATCTAACAAATAAAGAGCTCTAGTATCATCACCAAATAACTCAAATTTTTTAATAAGTTCATTAGCATTCATTTCTTCTTCGCCTTGCTCCTTAACATACCAGTCCAAAAATTGCAAACTTCTATAGTCTTTATTCTCTTGAGCCTCAGTATATATATCGTGTATCAAATCAGTAATATATTTTTCATGTTCAAGTCCTGCTCTTAAAACCTCCATACTATTAGCCCAAGTATTATCAGGTCTTTTAATAGATTCATAATTAACCTTTACTTCATTATTTTGCAGGTACTTTACAAGCAGCATTGCATGATCACGTTCTTCCTGTGCTTGAACTTGATACCAATTAGCAAATCCATTCAAACCATTTTCTACAAAATAATTAGAAAAGCTTAGATAGAGATATGCAGAGTAAAATTCATGATTTATCTGTTCATTCATTAGCTTGGCAACTTTTTCTGTTAGCATAATATGTTCACCATCCTTATTATAGTAAATTTCACGCAATTTAAATAACGCCTGATTATAATATACTATTTATTTTTTTAATAATCAAACAAATTTTGCTTAATATCTATAAATTTCGCACTTTTTCTTTAGCTTTTTTATACTATTATTTATAATTTATCAGCTGTCATTATAAACAATGTGTAGCTTATTTCCTCACCTAAAATTTCTTGATAACATTTATGAAAAGTGTAAGATTTCACATTTCCAAATCCCTTTGCCCTTAAAAGACTTCTCATCCATTTTTGAGAGAACCCATTATGTCCATCGAAGTCTTTATAATCTCTATGAAGAGCACCGCCATCTTCATCTAAATCAACTATACACAGCTTTCCATAAGCTTTAAGCATATCATAAAATTTGTCAAAAGTTTTCTCAATCTCAATGATATGGTGCATTACCATAGAACAGTAAACAACGTCATATTGCTTTTTCATACTTGCATCAAATAGATCACAACATATACTTTCCATGTTTGATACACCAAAGGTTTTGATTTTGTCATTTAGGACATTAATCATTTCTTGAGATAAGTCAATCAAGGTTATATCCTTAAAATCATTTTTTAAATTAAAACTTATAAGCCCTGTACCACAACCAAATTCTAATGCTGATTTATCTTTGGTGTTGCCTAAGCTTTTCCTCATTTCATCAGCAATTACTACAGCTCTTTCTATTCTTCTTGCGTTATCCCATTCCTTTGCTTCATTATCAAAGTTCATATAGAGATAACCTCCTTTTATAAAAAATTTTAGTTATTTTTAACCTTATAAATTCCATTATTTCTTTCAAGCATATCAAAACCTACCATATCTCTTCGAATAGTGCAGAAATCATCATTAAAATCAGCAATTATTATATTTACTTCTCTTTCTGTATATTCTCTGTTAGGTTTGAAGCTTTCCAATATTTTTTCCATTACTATTTTTCTCTTCTTCTGTTGTACTGGAATTGATTTTAATTTTCCATATTCAAAAAAATCCTTTATAACACCATCTTTATACTGCTTTTCTCTTTCTTTCTCCACATCGCGATCTATATCGTTCAAAGTTATTAAATCTTTTACTGTCATTGAAAGTACATCATAATTTAAATAATATACAATATAATACTGTTCCTTTACAGAATAAACCAGTTCAGCATCTTCAAGCTTCTTCAAATGAAACGATATAGTAGAAGCTGCTAAATTCAATCTTTGTGATAACAATTCAACATACATAGGTTCTTCCATTAAATTGTTTATAATTAATATCCTTGATTTATCTGCAAGGCATTTCATAAGTTTTATACAATCTCTAGACATTTATTCATCCTCACATATTTTATTATAGTGATCTAAAAATAAATTTTTCACCATATCCGCTGTCTCTAGCTTTATTTGCTCTATATAATATTCTTTCATCATCCCATGTTCTTTATCTTTTTCTCTCTTCTCAATCCAGCTTTTGGGTATTTTATTAAAGTATTCAAGATAAGTTTCATATAAGTTATCAAGCTTTATATCATCTTCATCTTTTCCATTGCATACTTTATTATAGCTTATATCAAACATTTTAGAAAATATATCAATAACATTTACTTTTATATTCTCTAAAATTGCATCATCTTCTGCTCCTTGTTTTCTTAATTTTATAGCCTTATCTTTCCAATTATTTATTAACTCTTGGACTTGCTTTATATATTCCTCTTTTAATATTTCACATCTTTCCATAATTAACTCCCCTTTGATAATTTAATCTAAATATAAAATCTTTGAACCTTCCATAAAGACATTCCCATCTATCTCTATCTTTATAGGCTTAAATACAAAATCCATATGAAGGTCTGATGAATTCTTTCCACCAAACATCTCATTCATTCCTATTGCTATATGGGCTGTTCCTCTACATTTTTCATCTATAACATTACATCCTATAAGTTCTTTAATGTTTTCATTTAATCCAACACCAAACTCTCCAATGATATCACTATTTCCATGAAATTTTTTAATAAATTCCTCTAATTCTCTTAATGAACATTTAATAAGCCTTCCTTTTTCAAATTCCATAAAAACATTTGAAAACCTTCTTCCCATTAATGTTATCTTTGGAATTAGTATTGTTCCATTTGCACTTTCTTCAACTGGTGCAATGTAAACTTCACCACAAGGTATATCCCCTGTACCATCGTCTTTATACCACTTTCTATTTTCCACACTAAATTTAAGTTCATTTTCGTCTTCTGTAAAAATAGTAACTTCTTTTTTCTCGCTCAGATTATCTACTAATTCTACACATTCTTTTTTAAGCTTATTAAAATCTATACTTATACCGGCACATATTGCATCTTCATAAACTGAATAATCTATATCTTCTTCCATAGCATTTTCCTTAGTTGGTACCCTTACTTGAATAAATAAATCTTTTCCTTCGATAAGAGAATTAAATAGTTTTCTCATATACTTTTTATAATAGGTTATTTTATCCCTTGGAAAATCCTTATGCGGAGCTGGAGTATACATTAATATATCAATCACAACATCTGATACTTTAAAGATTTCAAAAAACTTATCCGGAAAGTCTAGGCTCTCTTCTGACGCTTCTTCAAAATATTTTTTATTTAATTCCCTTGAATGTTGATATCTTATTGGTATTCCTCCCTCCTTAACAATTTCTACTGCAAACTTATCTAATATATCTAAATCTCTATTTTCTCCCCAAAAGTTTAGTAATATAATCGATCCTTTTTTCATTTCAAATCCCTTAACCAAATTAGGAATTGCATTTATAAAATCCATATTTACCACTCCTTTTTTATAAATACAAAATTATATTTTGTATTTTGTTTCTATATCTATCTAAATAAATTTTATATTATATAGAATATTTTGTCAATAGAAACAAATTTTTATTTTCCATTTAATATTCAAACACATAAAAAAACAATTGTAGTTAGAACCTTCATCAATGGACAAAAGATTCACTACAATTGTTCTATACATATGTTTTAACGCCTATATTATTTTATCAATACCTTCTAATTGCAACTTTATTAAGTTTTTTTAAATATACACAAACATTGCTTATCCGTAAAAATTTGATATATCAATACTTCTATAACTATCAAAATCACTATTGTACATATTATTCCTGCCTCCGGTCCAAACGCTCCTCCACTTATAAAGCCACTGCCCGAAGTATTTAAATCAATCAAAGTTCCTGTAGGTACATTTATTCCACTTACTTCAAATCCAAATATATTTCCTTGCATGAAATTCCATGCTGTATGAATTCCACAAGCTCCCCATATGTCATTTGTTTTTATCACATATAATCCCATAACTATCCCAAAAAGAGTAAGGTTTATTAGTGCCAAAACTCCTATAGAGTTATTTCCTAGATGCAAAGCTGCAAACAATATTGATGACAATAGTACAGATAGAAATATATTTATTTTTGTAGATAGAAATTTCATTATAATACCTCTAACCAAAAATTCCTCACTCGCTCCTTGTACTATCCATCCTGTAAACATTATAAGTATATATGGAACAGCCTCTAATCCTGTAGACTGTACATTTAAAGATTCAACTTCTGCATTCCCCGTAAAATAAATTCCTGCAGTAACTAAAATAAACATCACTATTCCAATAAGAAGTCCTTCTGTATACCCTTCAATTCCTTTTCCTATCCCTATATTAAAAGTATTATAAATTCCATGAAGCTTCTTATTAGCAATAACTATGCATATAAAAATAATTAAACTATTACTTAATAAGCTCGTCTGCATAGCAATACTATTTTTAAGTACAGCTTCATTTGGTAAATATGGTATTATAAAAGTTCCAACTATAGATATTACAAAGAGAGTTGAAGTTATTCTTTTCCATTTCTTATATATTCTCTCCTCCACTCATAAGCCTCCTAATATTATATATACTATAAATAGTATACAACAATCAGGGAATATATTACAAAATGTACAATACCTTTGATTTATACTTTACATCTTATATTTTTTAAGATCGCAAATAAACTTTAAAATTATAAAACCACGCAGTTTTGTCTACGTGGCTTTATATTCTCTATTGCAAATTTTACTTTGCACTTTCTATAAGTTTTTTCATAGTATTCTTGCTCATAGCACCTCTAGCATATTGTTTTACATAACCTTCTTTATCGATTATAAATGTTGAAGGGAATGAACTTATGCTATATTTGTACAACATTGAGTCTTTTTCTCCAAACACTACTGGGAAGGTATATCCATTCTTATCTAAAAAGTCTTTTATGTCATCTTTTGATCCTTCTCTTGGTGTATCTGGTGAAGCAACTCCTAGTATTATCACATCTTCCTTATTTTCATTATATTCCTTATAGATTTCTTCTATATCAGGCATCTCTCCTCTACAAGGTGGACACCATGTTGCCCAGAAATTCAAAAATATAGTTTTACCTTTGTATTCGCTAAGGCTATGTTTGTTTCCATACTTATCATATAATGTAAAATCAGGTGCTGGAACCTTCTTTTTCTCTTCTTCCTTCTTTGGATTTTCCTTATTTTCACTACTCTTTGAACTTATATTATTTTGAGATGAACTATCTTTTGCTGAATTGTTCATATTTTTAATACCTCCAAAGCCATTTACAAGCATTATCACTCCTGCGGCAATTATTATTATTCCACTTACCTTTTTTATCGTATCCATATGATTTTTTACACTATCAAACCTTCTAAATAATTTGCTATAGAATAATGATGCGATTATAAATGGCAGTATAAAGCCTAAAGTGTAAATCAAGATAAGCAGATTTGCCGTTAATGAATTTTGAGAACTTGAGGCCATTATAAGAACTGATGCAAGGATTGGACCTATACACGGAGTCCATCCAAAACTAAAAGTAAAACCTAATATAAAAGATGACAGAGGCGTCATGTTTTTAGATTCCATATTAAATCTCTTTTCTCTACTTAATAAAGATGATTTAATTATACCTATATAGAATAACCCCATAAATATAATTATAAGTCCTCCTATAATCATTATAAGACTCTTATTAGTATTGAAAAATGAACTCAACGCATTTATGGATGATCCTAAGATAAAGAAAGTAGTTGATATTCCTAATACAAAGAATATAGTATTCTTCATAAGCAGGCTGCTGCTAAACTTTGCTTCTCGCATATCACTTATAGTACTGTTAGATAGCATGCTTAAATAAATAGGCAGTATCGGCAGTATACACGGCGAAAATATCGATAGTATTCCTTCGACAAACACAATAAATAAATTTATATTTTCCATTATATTCTCCTCTAAATTTAATAATTAGTAGTATCTATCACAAGATAAGTTATCATTACTCCACTCTATCATTTTTCCCATGATAGGTAAAAGTGTCAATCCTGATTCACTTAAGTAATACGTAGACTCCACCGAATTATTTAAGACTTTCTTTTCATTAACTATGATTTGATTATCCATTAATAACTCTAACTGCTGGGTTAACATTTTTTTACTACATCCTTCTATAGCTCTTTGTAATTCTCCAAACCTCATCTTTTGATCTTGCATAGTCCAAATTATAACTGCTACCCATTTTTTGCCCAATATATTTGATAAAGCCTCCACTGGACATTCATACATGATTTCGTCTACGTTATACATAATTAACCCCCTATATTAGTGAAAATAAATCATTTAAAGCTTCACTCATAGTTGGATGAGTGAATATATTATCTCTTAGGAAAGTATAATCTTCATTTGCTTTCATAGCAACACTTACTGTGTTTATTATTTCACTTGATTCTGCACATAAAAGTGTACATCCTAATATTTTATTTGTCTTTGCATCCACTATTGCCTTCATTAATCCATCAGTCTCTTCTATAACTTTTGCTCTTGGAATAGCCGCTGCCTGAAGCTTTGCAACTTTTATATCATATCCCCTTGCTAATGCTTCTTCCTCACTTAATCCTACTCTTGATAAAGTTGGTTCGATAAAGACTGAATAAGGTACTATCTCTCTATCATCCGTACTTCTTTTTCTTTCTCCAAATAAATTATCTTTTACTATTCTAAAATCGTCTAAAGAAATATATGTGAATTGTAATCCACCTTTAACGTCCCCAAGGGCCCATATATTTTCTGCGCTAGTCTTTAATGTTTTGTCTACAGCTATTGCTCCTCTATCAGTTACTTCAACTCCAGCTGCAGATAAATTTAATTCATCTGTATTAGGTCTTCTTCCTATAGCAACCAATACTGCATCTGCCTCTATTTCCTTAAGTTCATTGGACACTTTATTTAAATATGAAACAACAACATTTTCTTCCTTATCTCGGAAAGATTTAACCTGGGAATTTGTCACAAAAGATACTCCTTTATTTTCTAATACCTTTCTTATAACCTCTGCTACATCTTTATCTTCTCTTTTAGCAATACCATCAGCAGTTTCAAGTACAGTAACTTTAGACCCGAATTCTGAGTAAATTGATGAAAACTCAAGTCCTATATATCCCCCTCCTACAATAACTAAATGTTTGGGCAATTCCTTAAGTTCCATTATTGTAGTACTTGTATATATTCTTTTACTTTCTTTAATTCCTGGAAGATTTGGTATTATAGTTTTAGATCCTGTATCTATAAATATCTTTTCCCCTTCTATAACCACATCTCCATCTTCTTTTGAAACTTTAACTTGAGTATTAGATACAAAAGAAGCTACTCCATTATATATATCTATATTTTCATTGTCATTTAGCATATTAAAATTTTTCTCTCTTAAAGCTGATGTAAGCTTTGCTTTTTCTTCTATAGCGCTTTTATAGTATTTTGCCTTTTCTTCAAACGTTTTTTCTTCGTTATATAAACCTACTTTAGCTTTATATACTAAAGATTTGGTTGGTATACATCCAACATTTATGCATGTTCCTCCATACATATATTTTGATTTTTCTATTAAAGCTACCTTTTTACCTAATTTCCCTAAGTATCCAGCTAAAGTTTTTCCACCTTTTCCAAACCCTATTATCACTGCATCATATTTCTTCATATTTATCACTCCTTAACTTATTTTCAATATATATCAAAGCAAATTTTCATGTCCTTTTGTTAAGGTTAATATAACATCTGTGATTATTGTTATCAATTAGGCACTTTAAAGTAACCAATTTACCAATAGTTCTTATTCTTTTATAAGATCTATTGATTTTTCTAGGAGCTCATCTCGTCCTTCTCTTATCCCCTCTATGGTAGGCTTAATATAAACATCTGGTGTTAACCCTACTCTCTGAGTTTCTGATCCATCTGGATTATACACTCCAAGTCCTGTCATAACCGTAGTTATACCTCCTGGAAGCTTAAAATAAGCTACATCACCATCCGCACCAATAGTATTTTCCCCTATAACTAGAGAATTAGGAGAATTTCTAAAAGACATAGTTGTAAACTCTGCATTACTTTGAGTGCATTCATTATTTATTATTATAACTTCACCTTTGTAATAATCCTTATTATCCTTTCCTGATTTTTGATCTTCCATGAATATAAATTCTCCAGGTATTGCTCTATTAGGCATGGTTATTCTTGCAAATACCTCTTCCTGAGGAAGCAGATATTCCGCTAAGCTTTTGGTTATAAAATCTGATGGATAGTATCTCAAATCAATTATAAGCCCTTTAGTATTCATGAACTCTGTCATAATTTTATCTATCTCACCTTTTTTCAAAAGTCCTGGATTTATATATCCTATATTTCCATCTATAAGTTTATGTGACTCTCCGCTAAATTTAAACATATCTATATTGTGACATTTTACTTCTTTATCGAATATTTCTCCATCTCTATCTATTGTTATCATTAGGGATTCTTTATTTGTTCCGAATAGTTTTGTCTGAAAGTTGTTAACTAAGACTTCGTCTCTCGAACGTGCTATATATTTAGATTTCTCTTTTATTAAATCAAATATGTCTCTGCCATCAACTTTTAAGATTATATCTCCAGGTTCAAGGTTACATTCCATTTTATATTTCTCAATTTTTTCAGTAACAATTATTTTTTCTTGAACAACTGCAAACCTAACTGGAATTGTATTTCTTCCAAAATAATCAAATAAAACTTTTCTTTCATCCATAAGCGAAGCATGGGAATCATGAATTCTCGCAGTTAATTCAGCTACTGTGAGCTTATAACTTAGTTCATCATCACAGTTTAAGAATTTAGGTATAAATTCATTTAAGACTTCATTCCAGTCTTCTCCCATAACATCTCTATAAGGGTTATAATATTGAATTATGTTCCAATATCTAAAAAGACTTAAAAGTTTAAAACCATCATCATCATATTTCATATCCGGATAGGCTTCTTCCATATCAAAATTAGACTTTACAGCCTCATGCTTATAATTTACATAACCTTTCTCCCTCTCAGTTATATAAGTTTTTGAAAGATTCACCATGAGAGAGCTTAAGTCTTCTCCTAAATACTTTTTATCTTCTATCCAGTCTGTATCAGCCTTTACTTTAATCTCCTTAGAATCATCATAGTTTCCTTTTTGAAATTCTCCTAGGTTATTTATCCATGTATACAATACCTCATTTACTTCATTAGTATTTTCAGCTTTCAGAATCTTAGGCATAACTCTAAATAGTTCATAATCCCAATTCACTGATCCATCCACTATCTTAGGATGATAATATTTTGTAAAACCCCATATCTTACAGAGCTTATTTAATTTTTCCGTATCTTCATTATTTAAAGCTTCAATTTTTATATTACTTCCTTTATTAAATTCTTTATCCCATATTCTTTTGGGCTTAGCAAGCATTGTTGGAACCTTTAAAAAAATAATTAATATAATTAGACAAACTAATATTTTAACCCAAAATTTATTCTTCATATAAATCTCCTCCCGACTTACATAGTTACCAAATTTATCATTTACATCATTATAACATATGTTTTTTTTTTTGTCTCCTTATATCTTGTAAAAAAACATAAGGTAACCATAAATTATTTAATCACTACAACACAAAAGCATGGATATATTAAAACATCCATGCTTCTGCATTCTAAATATTATGTGGCGCAAATCCAGTGATAGTTAAAGTTGCCCAGTCACCTTCTGATTCATCATTCCATACATATTCAATATCAAGTTCTCTAAGCCATGCATTAAGTCCATTGGCTTCTTTTGAAACATTGGGATACGTTCTTCCAAAAGTCTCTCTTATCTTATCAAGAAGTCCCTTCTGTTCAGCTTTATCTAACTCTCTGTCTAACAACTTTCTCATAAATTCACAACATTCAAGATAATTTTTGTTATCATTATAATAAAGCTCATCTGCCAAAGTTTGTCTTTTGCTATTTAAGCTCTTTCTAACTTCCTCTATTTCTTCCTTATTGGATAGGTATTTAGATGCAACTCTTAATGCATCTATCTCTCTATCTAATTTTTTAATTGACTTTTCTAATTTTAAACTTTCCATATAACTTCTCACTTATCATAAAATATTTTGACCATACAGGACAATAAATTTATTGTATCACTAATCACCACCTTTTGTAATCTTCTTAATTATTATGCTCATCTTTCATAATCTTAAATCTCAGTTGACAAATTCCTAAGTTAAGTATATTATTAAAATAATTTAATTAAAAAATTTTAATTAAATTATTTTAATTAGTGGGGGATGTTTTATCATGTTAGATAAAAGTTTTGAGCATTTATATTTGATATTTAGAACTAAATATTATAAAAAGGTGCTTCAAGATACAAGTTTAAAAGATAATGGACTTAATACTACAGAGAATTTCTATGCAGAAATAATATTTCTACTGAACCACCCAACTATATCTGAATTTGCAAACTACTTAAATATATCTCTTCCTAATGCTAACTATAAGATAAATAGTCTTGCTAAAAAGGGCTATGTGAAAAAAATCATGTCTCCTGACGATAGAAGAGAAATCAGATTAGAATTAACAAATAAATTCACTGATTATTATGGTTTAAATGATGAAGATAATTCCATGATGCTAGACAAGATAAAGGAGAACTTTACCGAAGAAGAAGTAAATAAGCTTGATGAAATGATCAACAAAATAATCAAACTAATTGAATAAGAAAGAGAGATGATCATAAATGATAAGAATAGTAACAGATTCAGCAGCAGATATAACTTATGAAGAGGCAAAAAAACTTAATATTGAAATTGCTCCTCTCAAAATATCCTTTAAAGATAAAGTTTATATACAAGATATAGATTTAAGTTTTGATGAGTTCTATGAAAAACTTAAAAATGCGGATGAATTTCCTTTCACAAGTCAGCCATCACCAAATGATTTCTTAAACATATTTAATGATGCAAAAAAATGCAAAGACAGCGTTGTATATATAGGAATATCTAGTAAGCTTAGCGGAACACTTCAATCAGCTCATATAGCAAAAGAAACTTGTGAGTATGACGATATCTATCTTATAGATTCCTTTCAGGCAGTGGTTGGACTCCGTATACTTGTTGAATACGCTGTAAAGCTTAGAGATGAAGGAAAGACAGCTCTTGAAATTTACGAGATAATATCAGAGGCACGTACACGAATTGATTTATGGGCTATGGTTGATACTTTAAAATACTTATATAAAGGCGGAAGATTGTCAAAAGGTGCTGCTGTGGTAGGTTCAATGATACAAATAAAACCAGTAATAACACTTAAAGATGGAGCTATAGAAGTTATAGATAAAGCTCGTGGCCTTAATGGAGGAATAAAATCAATTTTAAATTTCATGGATAATTCTACAGGTATTGATCCTGTTATGCCTGTATATTATGGATATACATATATAGGTGAAAACTGTGATAAGTTAAAAGTAAAAGCTGATGAAAAATATGGATTAACAGACACAAAGTCTTATCCTATAGGCGGAGTTATAGGAACTCACATAGGTCCTGGAGCTATAGTTGTAGCATATATTAGAAAGTAAATTCTATAATATAGGGATGTCATATTAGTAATTAAAATTTACTAATGCGACATCCCCTTTTATGTTACTTGTACTGTTTATGAAATTTTTAAATTTGCATCTTTAACTGCTCTTAAATAAATGTTCTTCTTAATACGTATGTGTATTTTTTGAATCTACTCTTCTCCTATATTAAATTTAAATAACTAGGAATTATTATATCAAATTTATCCTCTTTTAAAACATTTACTGTAACTCCAATAATTTCATAACTACTTGTTTTTCCATCAGCTCCATGTATCATTGTAATCTTCTTTAAAACACTTCTAGATATTAGTTTAAGGTCTGACTTATTAAGCTCTAGTTTTATATCTCTTGCTGAATTTTCAATGCTTCTTTCTAGTTTCTCTAATTGAAAACTTTCTTCTCTATGATCTTTTTTTACTACTTTCACCTGAAAATCACGCCCTTTTTAATTTATTATACCATAATTATACAAGTTTAATATTACAATTATTTATTTATAATTTCTCTACTTAAAAAAACCCAAACTTTCTACAATAGATTTATGATTTACCTCTTCCGGATTGAAATTTCTAAATTTAAATACAGTCTGAAGGCTATAACCTAAAAATAGTGCAGATATAAAAGTTCCCATCCCTACTTTACCGCCTAAAAAATATCCTATAATTAGTACCATTACTTCCATACTTGATCTTACATATTTTATTGGTTTGTTTAGCTTTATGCTCAAGGCAACCATAACCCCATCTCTAGGTCCGCAACCCAATCCACATCCCATGTAAAAATAACATCCAAACCCCATTATAAGCATCCCAATTATCATCATTATAATACCCATAAAAACACTAGATGCTTTTGGAATTATATCTATATATATTATTATATCTATAAACTGTCCTATTAAAATCATATTTAGTATAGTTCCAAAACCTAGTTTCTGACCAAATAACATTCCTAAAAATACGAACAATATTCCTATCAATATGCTTGCTTGTCCTATAGTTATTCCCGTTAAAATAGATAATCCTTGATGGAAAACATCCCATGGAGATAACCCCAAATTAGAGTTTAACATAAACACTGTAGAGCTTGAACATAGTATAAATCCAAAAATCAATCTAGCAAAAATTACCAGTTTTCCCTTCATATCTTTTCTCCCTTTTATGTACATTTCACTTTAATTATACATTATTGTTCGAAACTATTCATTATAATATAATATTTTTGCATAAATAAACTCCATAGCTATATGCATATGAAGTTTATTTATATTATTTATAATATTTCTAGTATCTCTACACTATATTTTGCAGCTGGAGCATTTACTTCAACTATATCATGAACTTTTTTACCATATAATGCTTTTCCTAAATCTGATTCTATGCTTATATGCATATTTTCAGGGTCCAAATCTAAAGTTGTAACTAAAGTTACTTCATCTTCATCATCATCTTCTACAAATCTTATTCTAGCCTTGCTATTAACCCCAAGAACAGATTTATCATTCTTATTGTCCTCTATAACAGTTGCTGTTGAGATCATAGTCATTAAGTACTGGATTCTATTATCATTTTCTCTATAATTTGCGCAAGCTTCCTTATACTCTGCATTTTCCGATCTATCTCCATGAGCTGCAGCAATCATCTTTTCTTTTGCTATCTCCGCTCTTTTAACTGTCATTCTATATTCTAATTCTTCTTTTAATTTTTTTATATTTTCTTCAGTTAATGCATTATTCATAAAAACTAACCCTCCACTAAAATATACTATAACTAATATTATATAATATCTAAAAAAAATTTAAAGATTAAATCTGCTCTTATTATAAACATAAAATATTCATATTTGTAAATTTATGTCCACCATTATTCTATGCCGCATATATTGATTAGTAGTAATAATTTGATGGAGATTTAATATGAGTTCAAAAAGACATGAAAAATCAAGCTCTACTAAAGATAATCACAAACTAGAACCCAAACTGTTTCCAGCATTAAAAAATACAAGTAACGGCTCTTTTTATGGCTATATTAATCTTGCAGGAAAGATGATAATTTATCCTAAGTTTTCAAGAGCTTATGACTTTAATTCTGAGAATCTAGCCATAGTATATTACAACAATAAGGCTGGTTTAATAAATACAGAAGGTGAGTTTGTTCTAACTCCTATTTATGATGAAATAAATGATTTTAAAGAAATGAGAGCTATATTCAATATGGATAATTATATGGGGGTAATGAATGAAAAGGGGAAGATTCTTACTAAGAAAAAATACAGCTTTATTTCCGATTACAGCAATGAAATGGCTCTAGTTTCAAATATTTCATCAGATTACAGCTCAAAATATGGTTATATTGATATGGATGGTAATGAGGTTATATCACCCCAATACTTATCAGCTGATAACTTTAAAGAAGATTCAGCCTTAGTAAAATTAAATAATAATCTCTATGCTTTAATAGATAAAAAAGGACATGTTGTCCAAAGCTATAATTATCCTTATGTTGCCTTATATGGAGATGGACTTATGGTATTTTCTAATACCTTAGAAGGGCCTTATGGTTTCATCAATAAGAAAGGACATGTTGTAATTAAACCGACTTTCACTGAAGCTCAAGGCTTTAAAAACAATATGGCAATAGTGAGTGAGTCTTCTGATTTTAATGGTCCTTATGGTGTCATAGATTTAACAGGTAAGTACATCTTTCAGCCTTTATTCAGCGATATAAAAATTCTAGGAGAAGATAGAGTTGCCCTTGGAATGGGAATAGGTGAAGATAAATATGCTCAAAGAAGCATCTATGCCATCGGAGATAACAAAGGAAATATATTATCACCATTTATATACCTTGAGGTTGGAAATTTTGAAAATGGTCTATCCTATGTTTCAGATAATGAATATACTTTTTTTATAGATAAATCTGGCTCTCAAGTGAGATCTCTACCTTCTGTAACAGGCAACGGTACACTTTCTCTAAAAAACAATATAATTTACGCTAATATAGACTATTCTCCTTACTATCTAGACAAAGCCGGTAAAATAATATACAAACCTAATGATGTAATTCCTTTAAGTCAAAACTATAGTGTATTAAAAGAAAAATATAAGCCTAATATCAACTATCTAATATACTATCCCTCAGTATACGGTATGAAGAATAGAAAATCTCAAAATTCTGTAAATATAAAATTTAAAAAAATGTCTTATTTCATTCCTTATGGAAAAGATGGGAATCCTCAAGACTCATTAATAAGCAAAACTGATGTATTGGATTATGATTATACAGGAAATTTTGATATACAATATTATAAAAAAGATTTGCTAATTCTGAATATGATGGGATATTACTATCCTTTAGGTGCTGCTCATGGAATGCCATCAATGAAAACTCCAAGTATAGATTTAGTCACAGGTAAATTCTATACTTTAGGCGATTTATTTATGGGCGGAGTTTACTGGACTTCTGAATTAGATAAGATAATAGAAAAAATCATTGAAACAGATCCTGAATATTCATACGTATTTAAAGGATCTTTCAAAGGCATAAATATGAATCAGGATTTTTATGTAGATGATAACAATCTATACATTTATTTTCCACCTTACGAAATAGGTCCATATTCTGCTGGATTTATAACTTTTAAAATTCCTTTTGCTCAAATAAATAATATGATAAATAAAAAAGGAGATTTCTATAATTCATTTCATTATTAATCTTCAGAAAGTAACTATATTAAAGTGATTTTATAATAATCGTATTTAATATAGTTATTTTTTATAATTTTTTATGTAATTTTTTTATTATGTTTTGTACACATTAAGATAATAGGAAATACTATTCTTACTGTTTTGAGTTATGTACTAATACTTTTCTTCGCTTAGATAAAATAAAATTTATTTTCAGGAGGATAATAACTATGACAAGTTCTTATGAAAAATTCAAAAAACTTATAGAAGAAGTAAAATATCTTAGTCCTTTTGAGTTAAAAGATAAACTTATAAGCCTTGCAACAGACCACGAAATGAAAGGAGTAGAGATATTCCTTAATGCAGGCAGAGGAAACCCTAACTGGACTGCCTCTACTCCAAGAGATGCATTCTTTACGCTAGGACACTTTGCAGTTTCAGAAACTAAGAGAGTGTGGAATGACGGTGATTTAGCTGGTATGCCAGAAAAAGAAGGTATTGCTGATAGATTTGAAGATTATTGTTTAACTCACAAAAAGGCCCCGGGCTTAAACTTACTTATGGAAATAGTAAAATACGGAATTGAAAAATATAAGTTTGATCCAGATGCTTGGTTATTTGAATTAGTAGATGGAATTATCGGTGACAATTACCCTGTGCCTGACCGCATGCTTATACATATAGAAAAAGTAGTTCATGATTACTTAATTAGAGAAATGGGCGGAGTTATTTCTGAAAATCCAACTCACGATTTATTTGCTGTAGAAGGCGGCACTGCTGCAATGTGCTATATTTTTGACTCTCTTATGGCAAATCATCTATTAGAAAAGGAATCTAATATTGCGTTAATGGTTCCAATTTTCACTCCATATTTAGAGATTCCTCATTTATCAAGATATGAATTTAATGTTACTGAAATCCATGCTTCAAAATTAGATAAAGATGGTCGTCATAGTTGGCAATACCCTAAAGAAGAACTCGACAAACTTGCCGACCCAAACATCAAACTTTTATGTGTAGTTAATCCCAGCAATCCTCCATCAGTAGCTATAGATGATGAATCTATGGATTATATTAAAAATATAGTTAAAGAAAAAAATCCTAATTTAATGATAGTAACAGACGATGTTTATGGTACTTTTACAAATAACTTTAAATCCTTTATGGTTACTATACCCTATAATACTCTTGGTGTTTACTCCTTCTCTAAATACTTTGGAGTTACAGGATGGAGACTTGGTGTCATAGCATTATCAAAGGAAAATATATTTAACAAATTAATCTCCGAACTTCCCAAAGAAGCTAAAGACGATTTGATAGACAGATATAGCTCTCTTACTACTAACCCTGAAGAAATTACATTTATAGATAGAATTGTTGCTGATAGTAGACAGGTAGCATTAAATCACACTGCTGGATTGTCTACTCCTCAACAAGTTCAAATGGCTATATTTTCAATGTTCGCCTTATTAGATAGCAATGATACTTACAAACAACAAACAAAAGATATATGCTTTAGACGTAAAAAAATGGTATATAACAACCTAACAGGCCTACCAATGAAGGAAAAAGACCCATATTCAGCTTCATACTACAATGAATACGATATGCTGGTCTGGGCTAGATTATCTTATGGTGAAGAATTTGCACAATACCTTCAAAAAAACCGTGATCCGCTTGAATTCTTATTCGAACTAGCAGAAAAATACCATATAGTTTTATTAAATTGCGGAGGCTTTAATGGACCTAAGTGGTCTATACGTATATCTTTTGCAAATCTATATGATGATCAATATGCTGAAATAGGCAAAGCTATAAATGAATTATTTGCTCAATACGCAGAAGATTGGAAAAACTCCAAGTAGAAATCTTTGACATTTAACTGAAAACTAAACATTATAAAAAATTGCTACAAAAATTTGTAGCAATTTTTTATATTTTTCTCTTTATAGCTTCCTTTAGCTTTTCTAAAGTTTCACTATACTTAGTAGATTTAAAATGTGGAAAAGTTTTAAGAATATGCTTTTCTTGATAGTTTAGTTTCTTTACCAATGCTTTTATGTACTCATTTGATTTGTTATTTTTAATATTCTCTTCAATTGACTTTTTCACTTTGTCAGCATAAGCTGCTGATCCCTCAAAAGATTCTTCGAGAACTTTTCTAACTTCACCAGCTTTAGGTATTGTTTCTTGAATAATTTTCTTTATTTCGCCAGCCTTAGGTATTGTTTCTTCGATAGTCTTCTTCACCTCTTCAGCACGGTCAATGGATTCCTTTATAAAGGTATTAATCTCAATTTGAGCTTGATGTAATTTTTCATTAAATTTAACTATATTAATTACAGTAATCACAAAATCTATCATTATAAGTACACTTAAAGCTAAAGTTATATTCACTCTGATATATGTAGGAATTTTATATGTCCACTCAACTATGTATGGATGTACAATCTTGATTAGAAAAACAGAAAAAAGTCCAAATACTACTGCTCCAATCAAACAAATTCTACCCTTTATGTTAAACTTTCTTGGTGTATAATCCCACCATCTCGCATGAAACAGTTTTTCAAGAACCCAAGATGTTATATATTCAATAGTACATGCAAGCAATGCACCTAATAAAAATATAGTTATAATATTAGTTTGTGATCTAAGACATACTATCATGGCAATAGCCCCCGAACCATAAATAGGACAGTATGGCCCATTTAGAAAACCTCTATTAATCAACTTCCTTTCATCTACAGAGCATAATATACTTTCATACACCCATCCCACAAAACTATAAAATAAAAACCAAAGAATATAATTATACAAAGTTATCATTTCGCTACTCATTTCAACCTCTTCTCCTTAAATATATTAACATTAATCAAAATACGCTTTCTAGCTAAGGTTTATCCATTTAATATATAATTTTCTATATGGATCAGTTTTAAAAGTCTCATAAATAGAACATCCCTTGTCTACAATGCACACAATAATGCTTTCCTTATATCGTGGCGGTACTATTGTTAATGGAAACATATGCCTTATTATAATATCCTTTTCAACACAATTTACATGATAATCCCGACATGCATTCATATATGCTTTTTTAGGATGAAAAAATCCATGTAATCTATGGGATGAGTCCTTTTCATGCCAATCATATAGAAAATAATCATGAAGTAACGAACCTACTATAAGGCTCTTTTTATCACATTTTGCATGTAAAATCTGCATCAAAACTAAACTATAATAGCTTACGGCAATACTATGAAGCAAACAAGATGTATTTCCATGCTGTATGAATTCATGAGATTTTAATAATAATGTATTGGATCGTATGATATTAAACTGTTCTTCAAAAATTTTTTCTTCTTCGTCTTTTAAAGAAAATAATTTATCTTTTTTTCTAAATATATTATTACGTAGTATCACTTAAATCCTCCATATCTGCATATATAAAACTTTATTATTTACTTCCTTTTCTCTTTGTTTATTATGCTCCATTTACTTCCATTATTCAAGTGAAGTCCTTAGGTTTATAAAAAAAATTCCATTTTCTTAATTTTTGTAAATTAATTAAATGGAATTCTTAATATTTATTTTTAATAACTTTTAATTTAAAGTTATAGTTAAATGCTCTTAGAATTAAATAATTTGTCTACTTCAAGCTGAGCTTCTTTTAAAGCATCATTTATGTTTACAACTCCTAGCGTTGTAGAGCGAATTGCCTTTCCTATAATTTCTTCAAACTTATATTCGTCAAACTTAGAGTTATCATCACATTGAAATCTGCTTCCTATTCTAAAACCTTCTTCCATTCCTTCAATCCAAGGATAGAGCTCTAGAATATCTATCTTATCAAGTAGCCTTTCATTGTTAATGTAACCTCCAAGATAAGTTATTATTGAGACTATCTTGTCTCTATAAATCCACTTCAAAAATTCATAACATTCAGCTTCTTTTTTCGTATCCTTTGAAATCCCTATTACTCCTCCGCCTAAAAGAGGCTGCTTTCCTGGAACTTGGGCAAAACCTATTTTCCCTATAACCTTAGAGTCAGGATTATGCAGTATATTAGCTGCATGATTTGAGAAAAATACATTCATTGCAATCTTCCCCTTTGAAAACTGCTCTATAGGATTTACCCACCATAAATTTGTGTAACCATCTGCATATTTATTTGCTTCAATATAATTTAACATAGCTTTTTTCATTATAGGAGTGTCTATATTGACCCTATGATTTTCATCAAAAATGCTTCCTTTCATAGCTTTAAACTGAGGCATAAAATCACATGCAGCTGCAACAGGAGCACCAAAAACTTGGGATACCCCAAACTCTGTTGGTGAATTAGCATTGAATTTTCTTGTAAAGAATTTTGCTACTTCCATATATTCTTTATAGTTTTCAGGCACGTCAAGCTGCCTTTTATACGTCTCATAAAATTCCCTCTTTATAAGAGCATCTTCAAACAAATCTTTCCTATAATATAGCATCTGAACACTAGGATCAAAAGGTAGTGTATATGTGATTCCGTTAACAGAAAAATAGTCTTCAGGAATACTCTTTGAAAATGATTTTTTTATATCCTTGATGACTTCATTTTCAATATTAAGAGGCATAAATAAGTTCTCATTAAATTGTGAAAGCCATACTACGTCCATTCTTAAAATATCATATATAGGATGATCTACATTATCCTTTACACTTCCATAAAGTTCATCATATGGCATATCTATCAATTTAACTTTAATTCCTGTTTCCATTGTAAAGCTCGGTATGAGTTTCTTTAAAGCAGCACAAGTAGGACTTTTAAGCATAAGAACCTTTAATTCTTCATCTTTCTTTGCTATTTTTTTAGAAACAGGCATATAAAATCCATCATTGTTTAAAATCATTTTATCAGAAAACACAGTTTTTTTCTTTTCATTCTCAAATAAAATATCATTTGCTATCATGCGTCCCATAAGCTTATAATTCATTTCATATTTAAAAACCTTTGGAACGGGCCCTATAGAAGAACTTGCAAGAGTATATACTGCTGGCATTTTCTTTTCTGGATTAAATTCTTTTATAGCCTTAAAGTAATCGACATTTTCGATATTAGTGGTTATTATAGCATCATATTCTTTTTCAGAAAACATTATATCGAAAGCTACATTAAATCCCATTGAGTCATCAGCTCTAAAAACATCGTAAGGTATTCCTCTTTGCTCCATTTCATCCACGGCACTCTGCATAAACTGCTTATTTTCCGTAAATCTAGTATCTCCACAAAAAAATGCTACATTATCTGGTTTATTTTTTATACATAATTTTGCAATATCATGTCCTGCCTTTATAAAGTCAAAGGATATAAATTTTGATTTCTTTGGTAATTTCTCCACCATGCGTTCTACAAAATAGAATTTTACTTCTGAATTTCTATTTATAATGGTGTTTTTTTTCATAGAGCTCACTATAACTACTGCCTTAGGGTTAAAAGCTAAAACTTTTTCTAAAATTTGTTCCTCTTCATGAATTAAATTATTGGTACAAAATACATCGACCTCATGTCTTTCTGAAATAAGTACATTATTTAGACTCATATAAAGATCATTGTATCTCTTCAAATAAATTCCAGGAATAATTACAGCAACTCTATTTGATTGTGAAGCTCTAAGTTGTTTAGCTTGAGCATTTAAAGTAAACCCTAATTCTTTAGCTGCATTTTCTACTAATTTTATTTTCTCTACACTTACATTCCCACGTTTATTTAAAACGTTTGAGACAGTTCCATGAGAAACACCAGCTAATTTTGCAATATCTTTTATCGTTGCCATACGCCACTTCCTTCTATGATACACATATATTTTTTAAAACAAAAAAATTTAAATATGTGCACAGTAACAAGCACACATATTTAAATTTTATATCATTAAATCTAACATTTCAATAAACTTCATTTTTAAGTATCTATATAACCTTATAATTTTGCTTTATACTGCTTTTTCTCTTTTACGGAAAACATTCTTTATCTTTTCTATTCCCTCTCCTTGAGTAAGCCAAAGAGCAAAAGAAGATATTATCATAAGCACACATGAATATACAAAAGCCATAGCTTGAGCATTTGTTGTAGCTGTCTCATCGCTGGCTGCTTTGATTACTATACCAAGTGGTTGAAGAAACGGATTATATAAGAATACTGATAAATCGTAATCCGACAACATGCTATTAAAGTTAAGTACAATTACTGATAATACAACAGGAAGTATTACTGGTATTATTACCTTAACCATTGTATAAAAAGTATTTGCTCCCATACATTTTGCGGCTTCTTCTAAATTATCATCTAATCCAAAGAAAGCAGCCCTTATCATTCTATATGAAAACGGTAATTTTACAACTACATAAGCTATAAGCATTATAACATATGAACCTATAAGAACTTTATTTCCTATAATCCATTTAGGTGAATCATAAGTTACCATAAGTCCTAAAGCAATAAGTGTGCTAGGAAGCAGCCATGGTATAAGTACACTGCCTTCTAAAACAGCATCTATCTTTTTCTTGGACTTATGAACAAATTTTGCTACAATTATTGAAATTATTGCAACAATAACCGCTGCCACTAAAGAGTAAATAAAACTCACTAAATAGGGTTGAAATGCACTCTGCTGCGTGAATAGAGTCTTATAATTCTCTAATGTAAATGAGTTTAGAGATAAGGTTCCTGTTTTAATTGCAAGAGAATCTGAAAATGAAAATAATACAACTAATGTTATAGGTGCCATGTAAATCACCCATAAAAACCATGCTATAACATGAGCTAAAACATTCATTATAGGATTATTTATTTTCTGCTTAGTAAGTTTAGCTTTTGTCTTTGAAACCGAAATATAGTTTCCACCTTTTTCAACCTTAGTTAAAATTGCAAGTAATATTATAGTTGCTATTCCTAAAATAATTGCAAGAAGTGCTGCAAGCTCTCTAGAATATGAGCTTTTGGCAAAAGTCATAATCATAGGGTTTATTGTCTGAAAATCAGTTCCTCCTACTATAAGGGGTGCTGACATAGCTCCAAGTCCAGTTAAGAATGTCAGTATTGTTATAGCAAAAAGTGTTGGCTTTAACGTAGGAAGTACCACCTTAAAGAATATCTGACTACCCTTTGCCCCCATATTTTTTGCCGCTTCAATAGTGTGATAATCAAGACTTCTAACTGCATTAGTCAAAAACATCATATGGTTAGATGTACATGCAAAAGTCATTATAAAAATTACTGCCATATATCCTTGGAACCATTCCATATTCATGGTCGGAAATATATTAACTAAAAATTTAGTAAGAATCCCATTAGATCCGTAAATAAACTTATATCCTGTTACTAAAACAACTCCTCCATATACTAATGAAGTCATATATCCTGCCTTAAGTATTTTAGAGCCCTTTATATCGAAATACTCTGTGAAAAGTACGACTAAGGTTCCTACTATATTTACAGTGAATATCATTGATATAGCTAAGATAAAACTGTTCATAAGACTTTTAAGAGCTCTCTCAGATTTCATTATCTTGTCAAAAGCATCTACAGAAAATTCTCCATTTTTAAAGAAAGTCGATATTAATAAATTTACATTAGGGTAAATTACAAATGCAATAATTAACCAAACAAGAATAAGCTTGACAATTAATGACCCAATATTGATCTCTTTTCTTTTAATCTTTTCAATCATATTTGCCATAATATATTCATTCCTTTCTCAATTAAAATTGCATAATATCTTTTGGATTCACATATATGGCAATAGATTTACCAATATCGTGGAAACCGCTTCCATCATTCTTCTCAAGGAATTTTATAGTCTCTCCAAGAACTTCTATAGTATATTTAGTTAGTATTCCATTGTATTCATAATCTTTTACCACTGCATTTAGCTCGATAAAACCTAATTTCTTATCTGTAAGTAGTCTTTCTATACGTACAAAAGCCGTCTTAGACTCATCAAATTTTTTCTCTGACTCTATATTTATATACTTTAAAATCTCTCTTCCTAATCTATTTATATCACCTATAAAATCGCATACAAATTCCGATGCTGAATTGTTATATATTTCATACGGAGTTCCCACTTGTTCTATAAAACCATTATTAAATACAGCTATTCTATCCGATAAAGTAAGAGCTTCTTCTTGGTCATGAGTTACATAAAGAGTTGTTATTCCTAAATTCTTTTGAAGCCTTTTAAGTTCTCCCCTAAGCCCTACTCTAAGTTTTGCATCTAAGTTAGAAAGAGGTTCATCAAGGCATAAGATTTTAGGTTCTAATACAATTGCACGTGCTAGTGCAACTCTTTGCTGCTGTCCTCCTGAAAGTTCTGAAACATTTCTAAAAAGCTGAGTTTCATTGATTTCAATCTTTTTCGCAACTTCATATACTTTCTTTTTGATTTCATCTTTTGAAAGTTTCTTGACTTTTAAACCAAATGCTATATTATCATAGACAGTCATAGTTGGAAATAAAGCATAGCTTTGAAACACCATTCCTATCTCCCTTTTCTCTACTGGCTTATCTGTTATATCAACATCATCCACAATTATCTTACCTGCACTTGGAGTTAGAAAACCAACCAAAGAACGAAGAGTTGTTGTTTTACCGCATCCTGATGGACCTAAGAATGTAAAAAACTCTCCTTCTTTAATTTGTAAATTTAAATCTTTTATAGCTATAAAATTACCGTATTTAATTTCTATATTCTTAAATTCAATCATGGTTACATCCCTTTCTAAAAACGGTGCATACTAATATGCACCGTCAATTAATATAACTATTTTACAAATTCTAATTCTACTTTTTCAACCCATGCATCTATATTTTCAGCAACTAAAGCCCAGTCAATTGATTGAGGAGTAGGTACTTTCGCCATAAATTCTTTAACTTCAGAAGATGCTTTTTCAAGAGCCTTTGGATGAGCTGGTATTGATCCAAACTTTTCAGACCAAGCTGCTTGCACTTCTGCACTTCCAAACCAGTTAGCAAACTCTTCAGCTAATGCTGTCTTTTTACTCTTAGATATTATTGCTACCTGCTCAGTTACATATGGAACGCCAACTTCTGGAGACATAACACCAAATTTGTAATTACGCTCTTTTTCATGTTGAAGAACACCACTTCCCCACATCATTGTCATTGGTCTTGAACCATCGATTACATTTCCAACATAATCTTCACCTTTAACTTCAAAGTGTGCATTTTGGATGTACGCTTTAGCTACTTTCCATCCTTCTTCAGAAATTCCGAGTTCTCCTTTAGGGTCAGCATAACGAACTAATATACTTGATAATACGTTCTTTGCAGTACCTCCAGTTAATGCAAATATATTGTACTTATCTTTATACTTTGGATCTACTAAATCTGTCCAATCCTTTGGAGCATCCTTTAAGTCTTTATTATACATTAATACTAATGGCTGTATAACTATTGGATAGTAATATCCTTCTGCATCTCCTAATTTCATATCAACTTCACTAGCCCAAGTTGGAGTATATTTAAACAATAATTCTTCCTTCTTCAATTTTTCATATTCTAATGTGTTTAATCCATAAACTAAGTCTGCTTGTGAGTTATTCTTTTCAGCTATTAATCTATTAGTAAGCTCTCCCCCTGGTATGTTTACAACTTCTATATTGTATCCCGCTTTAGAAGCATATTCAGTAAGCCACTCTCCACGTCCATCTGCTGCTGAATTCGAGTAAATTAATAATTTTTCGCTTTTGTCAACTTTTCCTTCATTTGCTGCTGCATCATTCTTGCTTCCACAAGCTGCCAGCGATAATGCCATTGATGCTGTTAAAACTAAGGTTAATAACTTCTTCATTTTCATTTTTACTCTCCCCTTTACTCTTCTTATCCTCTTAATTAAATCTGCTTAATATATATTCTTTAATTAGAGCCGGCCAATCGGTTTGAATCATATCAAACCCCATCTCTATTAGCTTACCCCAATTTTCATCGTAACTATTCTTTATAGAATTATCATCATCTAATCCTGCAGACAATACTATTCTATCATTTAATGTGATAGCATTTACCCATGCCAAAATTCCAGCTTCGTGTAGCTTTTCTATAAATTCTTTTTGAACTAATGGAGACTCAAGAGTTTCAAATATAAGTTCAGCTGCAACTAAATTAACATCATATTCTCTAACTAAATTCCACTCATCCATATTCTTTACTATAGGCATGTACATAATTTGTGATTTAGATTCTTGAAGTATGTGTAAAAGTTCTTTATCAACAGGAGATTTTAAGATTATCTGATGATCCATATTAACTTTTTTCAAAAATTCTATTATCTCTTTCCAATAAAACCATGATCTATCTATATTGATAAAGCATCTATCTCTCAATCCTTCTAAAACATATTCTAATCTTTCAAGCTTTTGTCCTGACACCTCTCCAACAGAGTTATAACAATTGCATTTATCAATTTCCTTAGAAGACATATCTCTAATGTCTCTATCTTCCCTTAACAAATATTTTTCTTGTCCATTGTGGAAAGCATAAAAGTCACCATCAGTTGACATTATAACATCAATTTCCACTAAATCTGCCCCATGCTGCATTGCTGTCTCATAAGCCATCAAAGTATTCTGTATAACATTACCACCATTAGTTCCTCTATGGGCTGCTATAAGCACCTTGTTTTCTTTTAATTTTTTATGCAAATTTTTTGCACCAGCACTTAATTCCATATGTTTTCTCCTTTTGTTAACTACTTTATGATTTAATCCTATCATCTATTTTGGAACGTGTCAATAAATTTGTTAGCGTTTTCATTTTATTTTACTTATTCTTAACGTAAATTAACCTCATTTTCAACATTTTTCTATGTTTTTGATTTTGACACGTTTCAAAATCATATTTAGAGGAAAATAATAGAACTATCATAAAACAACATTGAATATCATTTCATAATAGTTCTTGTCTTACTCTTTTATCTGATTCTAGAAGTCAGTTTATTATCTTTTACTGTTTTTCATTTCTTCTATTTCAAATCCATTATCGCCTTCTACTATTTTTATATTTAATTTTCTAAGAAGTTTATCCATGCTTTTAACTTGATTTACATATTTAATATTACCTTTATCCATAAGCTTTCCTATCATTTCTATTATTTCTTTTTTCTCTTGTGCACTTAGAAATAACTGTCCTCTCATGGACTCTCTATTAATATAAGTTAAAGTGGTCCATATTTGTTCATCTAAAATCATGCTGTTATCTTGAATGACATATGTAAAGCTCTTAGTCCTTTTTCCCTCTGGATAAGCTCTTTTAAAGAATTTAATAAAGGAGCTTTCTTCAAATTCTTCTTTACCTTTTACAAGCTTACCTAGATCAGTTTTAAGCTGATTTTTAAGAAACATTATTGTATTTGGCTTAACCTTTCCATGCATATTGTCGATACTGTCACTTATGAGCTTATATGTTCCTTCTTTTAGAGAATCAGGTACACCCTCTGTCTTTTTTAATATTTTTGCCATTTCTATATATTGAAGCACATCTTTTTTGGTTCTTAATTCTTCCCCATATAATTCCTTCAATAGTTCTTCTGGATTTAAACTTATCATCTTGTTAGTATCAATCATTATTTCACCTCAAATTAATTTTTCTACTAAAATATAAGATTTTTAATTTCATTTTCTTCTAGACTTTTATACTGTCCTGGTTTAAGATTTTCATCAAGCATTAATCCTCCAATAGCGGTTCTTTTCAAGTATACCACATAACATCCTGAAGCTTTTAGCATTCTCTTTACCTGATGCTTTCTTCCTTCTGATATAGTGAGATATCCTGATAAAACTGACTGATCAGGATGTTGACTATACATAGTATAAGATGTCATAAGCTCTTCTTGATTTTTAAACTCTCCATAGGTTCCGCTTTTTAAAATTCTTATCTTTGCAGGCTTAGTCAAAGTTTCTCCTTCACCTATAGAAATGCCAGTTTCTAAAATTCTTTTCTTCTCTTCATCTAATGATCCTAATGCCCAAAAGAAATAAGTTTTTTCTATATGCTTTTCTGGATACATTATATCATGATTTAGATTTCCATCATTAGTAAGGATTAAAAGCCCTTCTGTATCCTTATCTAATCTTCCTACATGAAATACTCCTTTCATATCCTCTTGTTTGAAATAATCAAAAACAGTCGTATGAAATTCATCTGATCTTGCTGTAATGCATCCTTTAGGTTTATTAAAAATATAGTAGACTTTTTTATTATTCTTTATAATCTCACTATTATATTCAATTATATCTTTTTCATTGTCAACTTTAGCAAAGGCTTCTTTAATTATCTCACCATTAACCTTAACTAGTCCTCCTTGAACATAGCTTACAACTTCTTTTCTTGTACCAACCATGGCTCCTGTCAAAAACTTATCCAGCCTCATAGGTTCCTCCTTTTTCATTTGTATCTAAAAACTTTTATCTTATGTTTTTATATACTAATACAATCTATTCTGATGGAAGTTCAATTATAAATGTACTTCCTACTCCACATTTACTTTCAACATAAATCTCTCCGTTATGAAGGTTTATTATTTGTTTTGTTATAGTTAATCCTAATCCACTTCCACCTTTAATTTCAGAATTATTATCTACAACTTGTGAAAATCTATTAAAAATCAAGTCATGGAATTTTTCTGGTATTCCTATTCCTGTATCTTTAACTTTAATCTTTACAACATCCCCTAGATCCTCTATGATAACAGTTATTGTACCTCCATCCATTGTAAATTTAGTAGCATTACTTATCAAGTTTACTATGCATCTTTCTATTTCAACAGCATCACATTTTATGATTTTTTCTTCAATTTGAGGATCTATTATAAAAGTTATATTCTTACTCTCAACATAATCCTTTAAGCTAAGAGCTGCCTCTTCTACTAAATATACTATATCATTATCCTTTTTATTTAGAATATATTTTTCATTTTCAATTTTTGATATATCAATGAGATTATTAATAAGTGTAAGAAGTCTTTTATTGTTTCTTCTTACTATGCTCATATAGTGTTCTAAGCGTTCATTATCGATTTTTTTATCATTATTAAGTTTAGTTATAAGCTGCTCACTAGTATGGAGAACATTTAAAGGAGTTCTAAGTTCATGGGATAAATTTATAAAATAGCTGTTTTTATTCTTCTCAAGCTTTATAACTCTTTCGAATAACTCATTATTTTTCATCATTTCATTTCGAAGTTCCTTTGTTCTTGCATCTACTAATGCATCTAACTCTTTAACTTTAATTTTTTGCCGTCTTACTAAAAATATTATTGCAACTATATAACATATGATGGCTGGAAAACTAAGCCATGGTACATTTCCAATCCTGAATTTCAGGCTGTTTTCTTCATTTAAACGACCTTTACTGTCTATGGCTTTTACTCTAAATGTATAATTGCCAGGTGCTAGATTACTGAACATGACCTCTGTCCCCTCCATGACTCTCCATTCTTCATCTGCACCTTCAAGTTTATAATAATATCTTATATTTTTACTATTTTTATATTCTGGCAAAAATACTTGAATACCAATATTATTTTCATCATATCTAAATTTTTTATCATTTATTTCTTCTACTCTAACACCATTTACACTAAATTTATCAAACATGACTTTGAAAGATATACATTTTTGATCTATATCTTTAGGATAAAAAGAATTCATACCATTTATTCCGCCAAAAAAGAATTCCCCATTTTTAGTTTTTAAATAAGCTTCTCCGTTAAATTCATTACTTTGAAGTCCATCAGTTATATTTAAATTTATAAATCTATCATCGTACACATTATATAAAGATATTCCTCCATTAGTTGATACCCAAGGGTTGTTATAGTCATCTATTAATATACCATATACAGTATTGTTAGCTAATCCTTGAGTTGTAGTGTAATTAGTAAATTTCTCTGTACTCTTATCAAATTTACATAGTCCACCACTTGTTCCAATCCACATAAAGCCATTTTCATCTTCTGTTATAACTCTTATGGAATTATCTATAATAGAATTGGGGTCATTGCTATCATATTTATAGTTTTTAACCTCTCCAGTATTAGGATTTATCTGAACAAGTCCTCCATTTAAAAAATACCCAAGCCAATAAAATCCTTCGCTATCTTGAAAAATAGCACTACCATATTCATCACCAATATTAGCTTTTAATAACATTGAATTTATATCCGTTATATTACCTGTATCTATATTGAAAACATAAAATCCATCTATAGTTCCTATCCAAAGACATTTTTTATCATCAATAAAAAGTGTCTTTATATTTGTAGCATTAAGTCCTTGATCCTCATTATAAATTTTTATAGTTCCAGTATCTTTATCAATGACATTCAATCCATTACTAGTTCCTAAAAAAATAAATTTATCATATCCAGTAATATCATTTATTCTATCGGAACCTATAAAACTATTATCAAGAGTGCTGATGGATGCCACTTTGTTTCTATTTCTATCAAGTATATTTACTCCTTTAGAATTTGTCCCAACCCACAAATATCCATCATTATCCTCATATATGCCTTGAATCATATTATCATTTATTGTTTTATCATTAAAGGGATCATGCTTATAATGAATTATTGTGTTAGCTGAATCGAAAACGCTAAGTCCTCCATAAGTTCCTACCCACATCATACCTCCTCTATCTTCTATGACTATAAAAACAGTATCATCAGCAAGACTCCTTTTATCATAAATTTTCTTCTTATATAAATCCATCTTATCTGATTCTTCATCATAGCGTACTAATCCATTGCTAGTGCTTATCCACAATATATTATTGCTATCTCTATAAAAGTCCCTTATGTGTTCTCCTGGTACTTGCTTAAGGCCCCATGACTCTTCAAAAAAATTTTTTATTTCTCCTGTTTTGGTATCTATTCTTGATGCACCTTTAGTAAGAGTACCTATCCATACGATCCCATCTTTATCGCAATATACTTTGTAAATACTATTCTCTCCTATAGAATTTCTGTTATCATCATGATAATACTGTTGAACTTCTAGTGATCCCTTTGATATTTTATTAAGTCCATTAGCAGTTCCAACCCATATATTACCTTCTTCGTCCTGATCTAAAGAATATATATCTTCATTGGAAAGCTCCCCGTTATTATATATCCTTTCAAAAGAATCAGAATATTTATTATAGATATTCATTCCATCGCTTGTTCCAACCAAGATGGTTCCATCATCTAGAACTAGTATGCCTCCTATTTTATAATGAGATAAATTCCCGTCCTCCTCACTATCAAAATAGTTAGTTATAGTTTTATAATCACTGCTAATTTTACTAAGTCCCTTTATGGTACCAACCCATATGTTTCCATCTTTATCTTCTTCTAGTGCTAATATGTAATTGTTGGCTATACTATTTTTATCATTTTTATCTTCTCTAAAAACCTCAAAACTGTATCCATTATATCTGTTTAATCCATCATTAGTGCCTATCCATATGTATCCTTTTTTATCTTGAAGAATAGTCTCTACAGTAGCTTGAGACAATCCTTCTTCTACTGTTATATTTCTAAAATTAATTCCGTCGAACGCTAAGCACTCCCAGCCTAAATTAGATATGATAAATAAACTCAATATAAACCCTATAAAAACTCTAAATCTTAATTTTTTTTCCATTGTTTTATCCTTTTTCATAAAATAGTAATAATTATTATAATTATACTATGATTATAGCTCTAATGTCATTGAATCAGATATATTGTATTAAATTACCATATTTTATATTCTTCTTTTATAAAAAATTAAAAGTCAGCAATGCTAATATCATTGCTGACTTTTATCTATTACAAATTATTTTTTACTATATTCTTGTATCCTGAATATGTAGCGTAAAAATACCCAATATAGACTATCATAAATATCAATGCTGTAATCATAGCACTTCCCGATATGTTTGTCTTATTAAACATAGATATAAAATTATTTGTTACTTTTATTCCAACAACTGAATGAACAAATGCTAATATTACTGGGAGTGAAAAATACACTAGTGTTTGGATAAAGATTGTCTTCTTCATCATCTTCTCATTCGCTCCTATTTTTTTTAGAGCTTTGTACCTATCTATACTGTCAACAGCTTCCGAAAGCTGTTGTAGAGCAAGTACTGCCATACTTGTTATAAGAAATACTATTCCCAAATAAATCCCAACAAACAATATAATAGTAGTCATTCCCTTATTTCCATCATAAATCTGCTGTCTAGTATACCCTATAATAAAATCTGTGTTGTCGAGATTCTGTTCTCCTCGTGTGAAAGAAGCGAATAAATCAAGTAATTTTTTCTCTGATTTCTCAGCACTGTTTTTATCATAATTTATATTTATAACATTCTCTTGAATCTTAAGCCCTTTAGTTTCTTCATCATTTACTACAATTGTCGGAAAAGTATTTTTCATCATATCTGTTGATATATTATCTTTTATCACTTTTCCGCCTTTTATAGCAAATTGTTTATTATGAAAGTTTATATATTTATTATCTTTAACATAACTTTCTATAGCTTCAGTTTCATAAATATTACTTAACAAAAGTGATTCATCTCTGCTAAGATTCACTTCAACTTTATTTTCTAACTTCATAATTTTATTGTAATCAGAAAGTTTCATTACAGACACTTTGTAGCGCAGTTTATTCAATTTTTCTTTATCTTTTTTAGAAACTCCATTAGAGAACATCTCTACTGGTGTTAAATTTGACTCATATAGATTATAATAAGCATATTCTTCTCCATCTTCAAATTTGAAACCCAAGTTCTTTAATGAATCTTCTATATTATTTATTGCACCATCTCTTACATATATTCTTCCTGTAGCGTCAAAAGGAGTTGAATCTTTAAGGCCTGACTCTAATGCATTTTTGAAACTTATGCCAGTTGATAATACACATATAGTTAAAAACAGCATAAGACATATAATCGACATAGATATAAAATTAGTATTAACCTTATTATTTAATTGCTTTACTACAAATATATTTAGACCTTTAAAGTATATTCCTTTGCTTCTTTTAACAATGAACAAAACAAACCCAGCTAAGCTAAAGAAAAATAATACAGTCCCAATGACTCCTAGTATTATAGATATTGAGAACCTCTGATCTTTTACATTAAGTCCAATTTCCATTATAATATTATAAGCTAATCCTAAACTTATTACACATATTATAAATGATATGAAGTATACGATTGGATTTTTGAATTTGATTTCTTCATTTTTTCTTCCAGATGTCAATAAGTCTATAATTTTATACTTTGATATTATTGCAGTATTAAAAATAATTACCAAAAAGAACATTATACTGAAATATAATATTGTCTTTCCTATAGATGATATTGAAATGATAAAACTATAGTCACTCATAGGAATATCAAATAATTTTGATGTTAGTAGAGAAAGTCCTTGAGAAGCTATAATTCCTAGCAAAAGCCCGCTTATTAGTGACATAACTCCCACTATTAATGTTTCTGTTACTAATATTCTAGATATTTTACCCTTCCCCATACCTAATACCATATATATCCCCAGCTCTTTTTTACGTTTCTTTATTAAAAAGTTATTTGCATATATTATTAAGCTTCCTAAAACTATAGATACAAATACTGATATATACGCTATTACTGTTACTAATGCGTTAATCGACTCTTTACCTGAAGATTTCAACTCAAGCACAGCTTTTTGTGATTCTATAGAATTAAAACTGTAAAATATGCATACAGCTAAAGCAAGAGTCAAAAAGTATATTGTATAGTCCTTAAAACTTTTTTTTACATTTCCTATAGCAATCTTATAATACATTATTGTCATCCCCCCCAAGAAGAGTAATAACCTCAATTATTCTATTAAAGAACTCCTTTCTGCTATTCTTACCTCTAACTAATTCACTAAAAATCTTTCCATCCTTTATAAATAAAATTCTATGTGCATAACTGGCTGTGAATGCATCGTGAGTTACCATAAGTATTGTAGCATTTAAATCATTATTTAATGTTTCAAATCGTTCAAGAAGTAGTCTTGCCGATTTAGAGTCTAAAGCTCCTGTTGGTTCATCTGCAAGTATAAGTGATGGATCTGTAACTATTGCTCTTGCCGATGCAACTCTCTGTTTTTGTCCACCTGACATCTGATAGGGATACTTACTTAAAATCTCATCTATCTCTAAATATTTAGCCACTGATTTTATTTTTTCATCTATATTAGAAGTTTTCTCTCCCTTTATAGTTAATGCTAAAGCTATGTTTTCATACGCTGTTAAAGTATCAAGAAGATTAAAATCTTGAAATACAAAACCAAGTTCATTTTGTCTAAATTTATCTAGGGATTTAGATTTTAATCTTGTTATATCCTTGTCGTTTATTATTATACTTCCTGTAGTAACAGTATCTATTGTAGATATACAATTAAGTAATGTTGTTTTTCCACTTCCTGATGGTCCCATTATACCAACAAATTCCCCTTCTGCTACTCTAAAACTTATATTATCTATAGCCTTTGTAACATTACCTTTATTACCATAATATTTTTCAATTTTTTCTACACTTAATATCTTCTTCATTTCTTACTCCTCCATCTTTGTTATACTACTTATTTTATCCTAGATAGTTGAGTTTATATATGTATCTTTGTTGCATTAACATTACAGTTTTGTAATATAAAAATAGGACTACGCCTACAAAGTACACCACAAATATTAAGTAAAATATATCTAACATTTGAAGGCACACTTCATGGCGGTCCTATTTATTTGCAATTATTCTTTTTGAATTCTTTCTTTATTGTAAGAAGATCCTCTAAATCATTTAGGAATTGAAATAGTGTTGCTCTATTTTCAAATTCCTCTCTTGTTTTTGGAAGTTCCATTTTCTTATACTCTTCTCTAAGAATCTGTAATTCTTCAATAAGTTTAATACAATCATTTTTCTCATGAACATTTACGGATACATTCAAAGTAAACTCTGATAGAATCACTGCTTGCTCATACTTCATATTGAGTCTTTCAAAATGATTCTTCATTCTCCTTATAGTATCCAGCTGCATTATTCTCATATCCATATAATTAATATAATAGCAATCATTTTTAAATAAATAATTGTTATTTATTTTGTAAGCAATTTCCCTTGTATCTAATATTAGCTTTTCTACTTTCTCTATGTCCACCTGTTCTGTCTGAAGTTCAAAGTCCATAAGCAGTCTTAATGCCATCTCTGATAAAATGCTTTTATATTTGTCTTCTATTATTTCTTTATTCCTTAAAAATTCCTCTTCCAAAGATGGAGTATATAAATTAAATATAAGTGCTACTCCAATACCTATTATAGATAATATAAATTCATTGATTACCCATTGAAAATTTATATTATTGCTTATTAAAAGATGTGTGGATAAAACGGCACCTATTGTTATTCCCTCTTCTAAATTTAACTTTTTAGTTATCGGAATAAATATAAGAAGAAACAAACCAAATATTATTGTACTGTTTCCTAATGCAATATAAAGTGCACCTGATAAAAGTATGGCTATGGTACATGAGAAAATCCTCTTTACTCCTACCTTTATAGCCTCTTTCTTTGTGTTTAATATACTTAGGATAGCAATTACCCCTGATGTAACTCCAAACTGAAGTCCTATTTTATTTGCTATAAATATAGCTATAGTGGCTGATAAAGCCATCTTTACTGTTTTTGATTGAAAAAATTCTTTAAATTGTGTATTCATCTTTTGCATTCACCTTACTGATATTTTAATTAAGTCAATTTATTTCCAGTTGCTCTGTATATCTCATGCCACTGCTGCCTTGTTATTTCAATTTCTGATGCTCTTGCTATGTCCTGTATACGCTTTTTGTTTGTAGTTCCAACTATTGTTTTAATTTTTACCGGATGTCTAAGTATCCATGCTATAGCTATAGCTGTGTTTGATACTCTATTTTCCTTTGCTATCTCATCTATTTTTTTTATTTAGTTCAGGAAATTTGTCATTATCTAAAAACACACCTTCAAAGAATCCATATTGGAATGGAGCCCATGCCTGTATAGTTATATCTTCTAATACTACTTTTTATCTTTGTCATTTAATTTTATTTGTTCTGGATATGACCATTTACCAAGCTCGCTTTGTGCTATTGTCTTTGGTTCTTTTCCGCCATTTATAAGTAAAGTTCTATAATAAATTTCAGCAACCTCTTCTACATAAGATGCCTTTAAAAAAGCATCATCTATGCTTTCTTTAGATACTGCCAAAACACCATGATTAGCCATCAAACACGCATCTGCATCTTTAATAGGTTTTTTGATGCTATTTGCCAAATCCGCTGTACCTGGTCTTGCATAAGGCGCGACCTTTATAATCCCCTCTCCTCCAACAATATTCACTATTTCATATACTATAGGTGGTATTTCTTTATTTAGTACTGAGAAAGCTGTGGCAAACTTTGAATGAGTGTGTACTATAGCCTTTACATCCGGTCTGCATTTATACGCTTCTACATGCATAAGAAGTTCACTAGTAGGACGTACATCCTCATTTACTTCTATCAAATTCATATCTATGTCTACAACACAAATATGGTTTGTTGTAAGTTTATCTCTAGACACTCCTGATGGTGTAACTAGAACATATCCTGTAGACTCATCTCTTATACTGAAATTTCCTGATTTATGCTTACATAAGCCATCTGCATCTGCTCTCTTAGCGATTTCAGTTAATTTAATTTTTAATCCTTCTAGCATCTCTCTTCTCCTAACTTATTATATATATTTTATATTATACCATTAACATAATAATGAACTGAATATTAATATTTATTCTAAGCAAACTATAAGTATAAATTCTAAGGAGGAAAATAAAATGAAAATAAAATTAAGATCACTTTTATTAATTGTATTATCTATATTTATGATAGGACTTGTTGGTTGCGGTAATGATAAAGCATCTTCTGATAACAATAATTCTTCATCAGATACTGCAACTACAAAAGAAGAATATGTAAAATACTTAAATGATAGATATACTCATCATTTAGGTAATTCTGCACTTTCAAACGATTACAACATATATTCTGATAACTACAGCTTTAAAGGAACAAATGAAGAATTTATAACAGGATATGGAACCGCCTATGGAGATTTAAGAACTCAATTAACATCATTAAAAAAGGATTTAGAAACTAATGTCAAAAAAGGTACTACTGAGGTGGATAAGTTGAATAAAGATGTAATGGATTCTATAGATAAAACTATAGCTTCAATTGATAAATTTAATGAGACTTACTCTACAAAAGTTAAGGATTATGGCTCTTCAACTAAGGAAGAAATGATTACAGGTTTTAAAGATATAGGCAAAGCCCCTCATGATGCTAGAATGGAATTAGACAAATTAGTTAAAGATGCGAAAAATACTTTAGGCGTTAAATAAGTTTTTAACATGAAAAATAGACATCAAACCGACTATAAAGAGAACTTTAGATAGGTTTAATGTCTATTTTATTTCATCTAAAAATCATCTATTCATTATATAATATTATATCTTTTCAAAAGATCTTCAATCACTGTTCCTGAAACCTTCTTTAAAGCTATCTTTTTAACAATGTTAGCTGTCCATGGAAGTTTCATATCAACTACTTTTTTTCCATCCATCATCTTTGAAGTTGAATCAAGAAGCACACGGATGTCATAGCAGGAATTAAATACTTCTGGTACACCACGATCAACATTTAAAAGTGTATATACTGCTTCCATAGCAGTTCTTACTGAATATTCAGTAGTGAATACTGTATCACGAACTGTATCTGCAAATTGTCCTATGAATGCAAAATTAACACATCCATCAGGAACAACTTTTGGTCTATCACCTTTTGTTCTTGGCATGAAAAAAGCTGTAATATATGGCATCATACATGGCACGCAATGAGCAGAATTCACTGCCATATCATGAATTTCCCTTTCTGGTACTCCCATATGATAAAGCCACTCTTCTGTTATTTCAATACCCGTACATTCTCTCATAGGCTTCTTAATATAATCTCCTGGTACATCTGTAAATAATCCATAAACCCACACTACTAGTTGATCTTTTGGCTGTTCCTTAAAATGAGGCTGACGATTAAGTGTGTAGCTCATAAGCCAACTTGAATCCTTAACTGTTATTATTCCTCCTGTGACAACCTTACCGCTAAAAGGATCTCTCTTGCATATTTTCTCAATATATTTTGGAATTCTATTATCTAAAGTTGTAACAGTAGCTGATTCCCAGTTTGTAAGTTTCGTATTTGTACAGAACTTATCCGGATGTCCAAAGGAAGGGTCTTGAGATGCGATGTTCCTCCAAAGATCCCAACAGCCTCCGTTCTCAATTTTAAATTCTGGTGCATGATTATCATCTCCAAGAGATGAATTTTCAGTGCAACTTCCATTGGTTACAAATACAAGGTCATCTTCAACTAAATCAATAGTTTCCTTTTTCCCTTCATGGATACATACAATTTGTTTTGCTACTTTCTTATCTTTGCTTATATCAAAAATAACGTTAGTAACCTTTGTATCATATTGAAAATTTACGCCATGGCTTTCAAGATACTTAACCATAGGAAGTATAAGAGATTCATATTGATTATACTTCGTAAACTTTAAAGCACTAAAATCAGGAAGTCCTCCTATATGATGTATAAAACGTTGAATGTATAATTTCATTTCAAGAGCACTATGCCATTCCTCAAAAGCAAACATTGTACGCCAATATAGCCAGAAATTAGATGAAAAGAATTCTTCAGTAAATACATCCTCTATTTTTTTATCATATAAATCTTCGTCTTTTGTCATAAATAATTTTACTATTTCCATAGATGCTTTTTCTGAAAGTCCAAACTTTCCATCGGTATGTGCATCTTCTCCACGATTTATTGTAGCTCTCATAAGAGAATAATTTGGATCATGCTTGTTTAGCCAATAGTATTCATCTAAAACTGAAACTCCCTCAGTTTCTATTGAAGGAATGGAACGGAATAAATCCCATAGGCACTCAAAGTGATTTTCCATTTCACGACCGCCACGTATAATAAAGCCTTTTTCGTGATCTTTAATTCCGTCGCAAGCACCACCAGGAAGTTTTAATTCCTCTAAAATATGAATATGCTCTCCTTTCATCTGTCCATCACGTACAAGAAAGCAAGCTGCTGCAAGAGATGCAAGGCCTGAGCCTACAAGATAAGCTGATTTTCTATCAACATTAGCTGGTTTTTCAGGATGTGCAAAAGCTTCATAGTTTCCATTACTATAATACATATAAATACCACCTTTATCTATTTTATGAATAAATAATAATCCTTTTTTTAAATCATTAATATAGACAAAAATAACGCTGTGCCAAAATTTTAGGCACAGCGTTATTTTTGTAAAAACTTTATACACATCATATAATTTGTCTAAATTTTAATCAGTTCTATACTTTTCAAGGGCTTTTTTTACATCACCTTGGATAAGTATACTTAGCTTATCAATAATAACTGATGGATTCTCCTTCATTCCTTTTCTTATCCAGTCAATCATAAGCCCTACAAAAGCAAATTTATAAAAATCTGCTATAAAAGCTTTATCTTCATCTCTTACTGACATGTCAACAGCTATTTCCTCAACTACTCCAATCAGCAGATCATAAGTTTCTTTATAAAGATAATATTCTAAATGCTCACGGGCAACAGAATGAAACACATTTATAACAAGTGCCTTATTTGAAAGCACATACTCAAATATCTGTAAAAATCCCTGCTGCCATGTATCATAAGTATTGTTTCCATCAATAGCTTTTATTGACTCATTTAAAAAAGTCCATTCGACTAAATCATAAATATCCTTAAAATGATAGTAGAAAGTTTGCCTATTTACCTCACAATCTTCTACTATGTCTATAATCGTTATTTTATCAAGAGGCTTTTCTCCCAAAAGTTTTTTAAGTGAAGCGGCAAGTGCTTTCTTGGTGGTCTGTGACATTATCATTCCCCCTTGAAATATTTTATAAATATTATATCAAAAAAATATAATATTTTCTATGATTTATGTATTTTTTTACCATAATATTGTATAATTATATATTATAAGGAGGTGTATTTATGATTTCATCTTTTTTACTTCTCATCCGTAGTTCTAACTCTTTCTTTCCTCAATTTGCGCAATTTTCCGTATATTCTGTGTGGCTTGTTCTTATTTTCTTGATCAGCATCCTTCCCATGTGGAAAATCTTTGAGAAAGCTGGACAAGATGGCTGGAAGTCTATTATTCCCATATACAATACTATAATACTTTTGAAAATATGCGGTTTAAGTCCGTGGCTAGTTATATTAGGCTTCATCCCTTATGTTAAACTTATCCTAGCAATAATAATTTGGTACAATCTATCTAAAGCTTTTGGTAAAGGTATAGGATTCACTTTAGGACTTATCTTTCTAGATGTAATCTTTTTATTTATCCTAGCCTTTGGCAGTAATGAGTACAATAATCCAAATGTTTATGATGTTTAAAAGAGTCTCTTTTGTGAGACTCCTTTTTAATAATTTAAACTTCTTCGGTTGTAAAAAAAATCAATATTGTTCCAAGGATAGATACTATAGCTCCAATTAAAAGCATTGAATTCACTCCTAAAGTATCAATAAGTATTCCTCCTGATAAACTTGCAAATACTCCACTTATTGTTATTGCTCCAGTAACTAATGCTTGTCCTTTAATCATATCACTCTTATCTATAAGTCTGCTTACATAATATACAGAGGCTGGTATGAATAATGCATAGCCTGCAATTTGAATTACTTGAGCTAAATATATAATTGCTACAGATGTTGCAAAATAAGTTATGATATGTTTTACAGAAAATGCTATTCCAGAAATCATAATAAGTTTTTTGCAACTTATCTTATCTTTCATTTTAGCAAACAAAGACATAGTTGGAAGTTCTAATACCGCTGCAAGAAATATGGCATTCCCCATATCTTTACTGGTGCCTCCTACATTAGTCATAACTTGAATAAAAAAGTTATTGATTATAGTATGATCTAAGAAAACACATATAACTCCCAAAAGAAAAAGCATGAATTTCTTATATTTCTTACAGAATCCAATAATACTTATGTCACTTCCACTTTTTACCCGATGCCTCTCATGAGCTATGCTACTATTCACTCCCTTAGGAAGAGAAAATGTATAGATGAATATAATAAGTCCACATGTGAGCAGTACATAAAATATAGGTAAAACCTCAGGGTTGTGCTTTTCCACTACATATCCAAGAAGTAATGATATTACTGCGTAAGATACAGATCCAATTCCTCTTGCAAGTCCAAAATTAACTTCATAACCATGACTTTCAAATTCGAAAGATAGAGAATTTATCAATGGTTGAAGAGACATAGTTAGTGTAAAAACTACTATAATTAAAATTATAAGTGCCACAGACGGTGATTTGAAAAAATTTACCGAAATAGAACCTCCTATTATCATTATTACGATTAAACTTATTAAATTTTTTAACGATATTTTTCTTTTGCTATCTGCATAAGCAGCAAAAGTTGGCTGTGCTACAGCGGCAATAATGTTGGAAGCAGCCAAAATCACACCTATTAACGAATTATTGAATCCTTTATTAAGTAAAAATATCGACGCATATCCAATCATGGCACAATAAGTCATCCAATATAATCCGTGGATCATTGAATATCTTATGTCTAAGGATTTGTTGTGTTTTAAATTCATATTTTACCTCTCTCAATATAAAATGTTACTCTTTATTATATATCAAATACTATCAATTATAAATAAAAAGAACTTCGGAGAAAACTATGATAAATTCCGAAGTTCTTTTTATATTAAATTTAAAGTACGCTTATTTATTATATTAGATTTTATTTATGATCTGCAGTCATAGATAAAGAATAATCTTCATGTATATCATACTTCTTTAAATAATATTTATGAAGTAAATGCATCAACAATATTTCCATTACAACTCCTATTGGAAGAAGTGTAAATGGACTTATACCTGTAAATCCAAATATAGTATATAAAATAGCTATTACAAATCCAACTGTTGCCACATAAGGAAGCTGAGTTTTTACGTGATCTATGTGGTCAGCACCTGAGAATAGTGATGCCATAACTGTAGTATCTGATACTGGTGAGGAGTGGTCTCCAAACAGAGCTCCTGATAAAACTGCTCCACACATACCTACTGTGATATTTATATCTCCAGTTATAGAATAAGCTAGTGGAATTGCAAGTGGAGTCATTATTGCCATAGTTCCCCATGATGTACCAGTAGCAAAAGCTATAATTATTGATATTCCAAATACGATTGGTGGCAAAAGTCCAAATGGAATACTATCTCCAACAAGCTGAACTACGAAGGCTGCTAGTCCCATTTCCTTAGTTATTGCCCCTAATGACCATGCCATAACTAATATAGCACCTGTCAATGACATAAGTTTAAATCCATCTACTACTGTAGCCATAGTTTCTTCAAATGTCATAATTTTACTAACTAATGCTATTATCATACCACTAACAGCCATTACAAAAGATCCCCATAAAAGTGCTGTTTGAGCATCGCAGTTTTCTAATACAGCCATAATTCCGTTTGGAAATCCTGCTCTGCCTGTATATAAAATACCTGCAATAATTGTTGTAAGAGCTAGTACTATAGGAAGAACAAAAGATTTAATCATAGGCCTTGTCTTTTTAGGTTCTCCAAGGTCAGAAGAAACATCTAGCATTGGATTAGCACCAGGTCTTGTAAACTCTCCAGTAGTCATGCATCTCATTTCAGCCTTTAACATAGGACCATAGTCTTTTCCAGTATACATAAGTACACCTACAAAAATAAGAGTTAATATAGAGTACATATTAAAAGGTATACTTTTAATATAAGCTGCAACTGGCTGAATTTCAGTTATTCCTGCAATATCAAGTCCTTGTCCAATCATTCCTATTTGATAAGCAATCCAGTCTGATAAGAATAAAGCAGCGGATGGTGCTGCTGTAGCATCAAGTACATATGAGAATTTCTCAGATGAAATTCTATAATCTTTACATATATCTCTGAATACGTTACCATCAACCGCAGCAACTAGGCAGTCATTGATTGAAGTTGCCATTCCTAGGCCCCAAGTTCCTAAACATATTGAACGTCTTTTTTTGAATTTCCTCTTTGCAGCATCAGCTAACGCAAAGCTTCCACCAAGCCTCCAAATAAAAGAAATTCCTACACCCATAAATAAAGTAAATAATAGCAGTGTGACATTCTCTGACATGTTAGTAACTATAGTTTCTAATGCATAAGTAACTCCAAATATAGGGTTCCAATGATTAATAACTAAACACCCTGCAAAAAGTCCGGCAAACAATGAAATAAGTACCTGTTTTGTAGCAAAACATAATGCGATAGCTACAATTGCTGGCAAAAGCGCTAAGACACCATAAGTTGTTTCCATAATATTTCCCCCTTTATTATTTATCACTAAAATATTCAAGCAAATAATATGCCAATACAACTTAATCAACTAAAAGTTATATTATATCACAGTATTAAAGTGATTTAATTTTAAAAGGCAAATTTATATGTCATAATTATCTGACAATTACTCTTTAATCCTTGTCAACATATGTCAACATTTATTATGAGTAAAAAAAGAACTACTATAAGTTTAATTCATAGAAGTTCTTAAAATTTTATATATTAAATACTATAAACCTTCTTTCCACCTAAATAAGTTGCTTCTACTTTTATATCTTGTATATCCTTTTTATCAATATTCATAATATCATCTGATATTATAATAAAGTCTGCTAATTTGCCATACTCTATTGATCCCTTTATATTTTCCTCATAGGATGCATATGCTCCGCCTAGTGTTAAGCCATACAAAGCTTCTTCAACACTTAAAGCTTCTTCCATTATCCAACCTTCATTAGGATATCCATTATAATCCTTTCGGTTAGTAGCTACATAAATGCTATGCATAGGATTTAATGAGTCCACTGGGCAATCAGATGAGATGCATATGTTAAGTCCTTCATCACAAAGCCTTTTATATATATAAGATGTTTTCATTCTTTCTTTTCCAACCCTGCTTTCTGCTATATATAAATCAGTATTTATACATATAGGCTCCATATATGCTACCACATTAAGTTCCTTAAATTTATTTATTATACTTTCTGAAAGAATTTGTATATGAATAAGTCCAAATCTGTTATCTTTAATTGAACTTATTTTTCTTGCTTTTTCAAAAGACTTTAAACACATATTTATAGCTCCATCTCCAATTGCATGAAACACTAGGTTCATGCCACCCTTAACTGCTGTACTAGAAAGCTCATCTAATTTTTCTTGTGAAAAAACACTAATTCCTTTTGAATTAGGATCATCTGAATAAGGTTCATCTAAATATGCCGTATTCATTCCTAATGACCCATCGGTTAAAAGTTTCAATGGTCCTATTTTAAAATTCTCATTTCCAATTCCAGTTCTATAACCTTCACTTAAAAATTCTTTCAATCTATCTACATCAGGTAACAAACATTGCTCATAAATTCTAATTGGTAATCTATTTTCCGATATAAGTTCATCATATGCTTTTAATATTTTCCTCCAATTTTTACTTGAAAATGTTTCGAAATCATCTGTTTGCAAAGATGTAAGTCCATAGCTTATTGCCTTATTAACTCCCTTAACAATCATTGTTTTTATTTCCTCTATAGTTACATCTGGAATTTTGCTGTATATTAAATATCTAGCATTTTCTTTTAATACTCCTGTAGGCTCACCATTTTCATCTCTTTCTATTTCACCACCAATTGGATTATCAGTACTTTTATCTATATTTGCTTTTTTTAGAGCTAATGAATTTACCACAACAACATGTTCACATATCCTAGTGAAAACCATTGGATGAGTAGTAGATATTTTATCTAAATCATATCTGTTTGGATATCTTCCTTCTTTAAAATGTGTTTGATTCCACCCTCTCCCACAGACCCATTTATCAGCTTCTATTTTGTTTTCATATATATATTTCTTAGATTTTTCAATAACTTCCTCAATGGATTTAATACCGTTACAATCTATTTTTGTAAGAGAATACCCATAGTTTAATAAATGAACATGACTATCATTAAATCCTGGAACAACGGTTTTTCCGTTTAAATCAACCATCTCATACTTTTGTCCTATTAATTTCATAGCATCATTATACTTTCCAGCAAATATAAACTTATGTTCTTCCACAATCATTGAATCTACATATGGTTGATTTTTATCCATAGTAATTATGTTACCATTAAAAAATATAGTTTTCATATATGCCCCCTATGCTTTTCATTTTTATTGATTTATAAAGATCTTTGCTATACTAAATATAAAATTATTTTAGTATGTGTAAACTTTTATTACTTCATATACAAGCATTTTTTATGCCATATATTTAAGAATCCTATATTTTGAAAATAAACTTAATATTCTATATATTAAAACTATTATAAATGATGATTTTATTAATATATTATAGTTTCTATATTAAATTTCAATATTATTGCCATTTTACTTGCCAACATGTCATTTTTATCCTTCAATTTTTTTACTTAACTAATAGAGATTTCAAAATAATCACTCAACTTTTCCACTGTTTGCATTATGACCATTTATCCTTCTATAAAGTGTTCTTAAACTGATACCTAAGATTTTAGCAATCTGTTTCTTTCCTTCCAATGTATATCCATATTGGTCTAAAAGCTTTTTTATTTTTTCATTTTCTAAATCATTACATTCTTTATTGCCTTCCTTACTAATCATAGTCTGATTAAATATAGTATCCGGCAGATCATTTATAGTCATAGTTTTGTCTTCACATAAATTTGCAGCATATTCTACTACATTTTGAAGTTCACGTATGTTACCCGGCCAATTATAATTTAAAAATAAATTTTCAACTTCTGGACTTATTGAATCTAAAGGTGTTTCCAATTTTTCCTTAATCTTTTCTATATAATTATAAGCTATGGGAATTATATCACCCTTACGTTGCCTTAATGGAGGTATTTTTATATTAATTACTGCTATACGATAAAAAAGGTCCTGTCGAAATTTTCCTTTATTAATCATCTCTTCTAACTTGCAGTTAGTTGCTGCTATAACTCTTATATCTAGTGGGATTTTTTTAGAAGATCCAACTCTTTCAAGCTCATACTCTTGGAGTACTCTTAAAAGTTTAGGTTGAGCTGAAAGTGGCATCTCACCCAATTCATCTAAAAACAAAGTTCCTCCCTGAGCCATTTCTATTTTTCCAATCTTTCCTTCTTTTCTTGCACCAGTAAACGACCCTCCTGAATATCCAAAAAGTTCACTTTCAAAAAGATTTTCTGGTATGCTAGAACAATTTATAGCCACAAAAGGATATTTGCTTCTTTTGCTAGCATTATGTATAGACTTAGCTATAAGCTCTTTCCCAGTTCCAGTTTCTCCAGTTATAAGTACAGGCGTAGGACTATCTGCCAATTTTTTAATTAATTTTTTTAGTTCCTTCATTTCTTTGCTTTCTCCAACAATCCCTGTATTAAAACTATGAATTTGAAGCTTTTCATTAATCTCGTCTGCAAATCTCACTAATGTTCCTATTCTCTTATTATCTATAACTATAGGTTTAGTTGTAATCTTAACACTGAACTTTCCCATAGATACATTTTTTTCAAAAAAGTTTGCTCCATTCAAAATATCTTCAGCTATCTCTTTAGAGAAAATCTGTCGTATAGATAAAGAACCTTCATCTAATTTTAGAAGTTTATATGCAAGATTATTACCCTGTATTATAACTCCATGTTGGTCAGTGAGAATTAAAGGATCTTTCGAAATTTCTAATGTATCATTAATAATATAATCCATATGTCCGCACTCTAAAGCTCCAGATTTACTAAGTACATATTCTCCTATCAAATCAGCCATTTCCTTAATTGCATCTAAATATACAGGATTGTTCTTGCTTATCCTTCTCTGTCCTTCTTTAGTAAAAGAAGTAAAATCTGCAACTCCTATAACAGAAGTATTAGCCCTTATAGAACATAAAATTTCAATAGTAGATGGACAGTGTTCCCTAAATCTACATCCTATACATGACGGCATATCCCCTGGAGTATTTACCAAAATGCTTCCATTATTCAATACATCTCTTATAAATTTTGTATGTACAGTACTTCCTTTCTTCTTTAAATAAGTTGGAGTACAGTAAAAAAGAGTACCTCTTTCATCAAATATAGCAACTTCAAGCTTTAAGCAATCAGAAATTGCTAAAACAAGTTTCTCAATAGATGGTCGAACATCTTCTAAATTAAACATATTTATTCCTCCTCACAAAAACAATTCTGAATATTATTTACATTATAATTATACTATTGTAATATTAGGTTGACAATTAATATTGTCAATATTCAGTCATATTTGACAAATGTCAATAATCTTTCAATGTCTTTTACATATATTTTTATTACAGTTTATTGACAAACCCTTTAATATTCAAGGGTTTAAATTATTATATATATTTTTGGCACACATATTGCTATTAAATATTTCATAAGGTCAGTAGCAAATTTAGGATTTATTTAATATAAGGGGGATTTAAAATGTTAAACAAAAAAGACGTTCTTAACTTAAATGGCAAAGTTGCTGTTATTACAGGAGCTGGCTCTGGAATAGGTCTAGGTGTTGCTCAGTTATTGTCTGCATATGGTGCTGCAGTAGCTATGGTAGATATAAGTGATGCTGGCGAAGCTGCTGCTGAAGAAATCAGACAAGCTGGTAGAAATGCTGCTTTCTTCAAATGTGATGTAACTAACGAAAATCAAGTTATAGAAACTGTAAAAGCTATTAAAGAAAAATTTGGTAATATCGATATTCTTCATAATAATGCAGGTGTAACTGTTAGAAAAACTATGCCTGAATTAAGTGAGAAAGAATGGGATTTCGTATTAGATGTTGGCTTAAAGGGATTATTCCTTTTCTCTAAACACATAATCCCTGTAATGGCAGCTAACGGTGGTGGAAGCATAATTAATACTGGTTCAGGATGGGGCTTAAAAGGTGGAGATCAAGCTGTTGCCTACTGTGCAGTTAAAGGTGGAATCGTAAACGTAACAAGAGCTATGGCTATAGATCATGGTCATCAAAATATACGTGTAAACAGTGTAAATCCTGGCGATACAGATACTGCTATGCTTAGAGATGAAGGAGTTCAAACTGGAATAGTTAACGAAAACACATCTCAAGATGAATATTTAAAGGACTGTGGTTGCGGAAGACCTCTTGCAAGAATTGGTATGCCTGAAGATATAGCAAACGCTGTACTATTCCTTGCAAGTGACTTATCAAGCTGGATAACAGGTGCTGCATTAGTTGTTGACGGCGGCGGTATCGCATAATATATGATTTTATTTTATTAAAGGAGGAGACAAAAATATGAGAGGATTTAAAAATCATCCTTACATACCAAATTCAGTTCCAGAAGTTGAAGCAGAGATGCTTAAGGAAATTGGCATGAATTCTTTGGATGAACTTCACAAAAATGTTCCAGAACTTTTAAAATTAAAGAAAGAAATGAATCTTCCAGAAGCATTTCAATCTGAGTATGAATTAAGAAGACATGTAGAAAGAATATTAGATAAAAATGCAAATTGCAAAAAGAATCTAAACTTCTTAGGAGCAGGCTGCTGGCAGCACTATGTTCCTGCTATATGTGATGAAATAAATGGAAAAGGTGAGTTCTTAACTGCTTATGGTGGTGAACCTTACAATGATGAAGGTCGTTTCCAATCTTTATTTGAATATGCAAGCATGGTTGCTGAACTTGTTGATATGGACGTTGTAAATGTACCAACTATGGACTGGGCTCAAGCTGCAGCGACTACTTCAAGAATGGCTCAAAGAATTACAAATCGCACCACTGTTTTAGTTCCAGAAATAATGGATCAAGAAAAACTTGATGTTATGAAAAATTACTGTGAAAGTGTTATTAAGTTTGAAACTGTTAAATGTAACGCTAAAGGACAATTAGATTTAACTGATTTAAAATCAAAGGTTAATTCAGATACTGTTGGTGTTTATTTTGAAAATCCAAATTACTTTGGAATAATCGAAGAAAATGGAGAAGAGATTTCAAAAATCGTACATGAAGCTGGTGGATTAAGCCTAGTAGGTATAGATCCAATATCTCTTGGTGTATTAGCTGCTCCACCATCTTATGGTGCTGATATTGTATGTGGAGATTTACAACCACTTGGAATTCATATGAATTACGGCGGTGGTCAATCAGGATTTATGGCAACTAAAGATGATGAAAAATTCGTAATGGAATTCCCATCAAGATTATTTGGTATAGCTCCAACTACAACTCCTGGTGAATACGGCTTTGGTGATGTAGCTTACGATAGAACTTCTTTCGGTCATCACAGAGAGCATGGCAAAGAGTATGTTGGTACTCAATCAGCTTTATGGGGTATCACAGCTGGAGTTTATCTAGCAACTATGGGACCTTGTGGAATGTATGAAATAGGACAAACTATAATGCAAAATTCTCAATATGCTGCTAAAAAGCTTTCTTCTATACCTAATGTTAAGGTAAATAGCTTTGGAAGCACATTCTTTAAAGAATTTGTAGTTGATTTTTCATCTACTGGAAAAACAGTAAGTGAAATCAATAAAGAACTTTTAAATAGAAATATATTTGGTGGTAAAGACTTATCTGAAACCTTCCCTGCTCTTGGACAATGTGCTCTTTACTGCGTAACAGAAATCCATACTAAAGAAGATATTGATACTTTAGTTAAAGAGATTTCTGATATTGTGAAATAATTCTTAGAAAGGGATGATACTGTGGAAAGAATAGATAGATCAACAAAGGTAAGAGTCAATTTTCATCAAGCCAAATGGGATGAGCCTATCATATATGAATTGAGTACACCAGGAGAAAGAGGAATACTTGTTCCAAAGGCAAACAAAGCTATAGAAGCAGAAGTTGGAGACGGTTTGTCTGCACTTCCAAAAATCATGGTTAGAAAAAATAAAGTTAATCTTCCTGAAATGTCTCAAAGCAGAGTTTTAAGACACTATGCAAGACTTGCTCAACAAACTTTAGGTGCAGATGTCAATATTGAAATTGGACAAGGTACTTGTACTGTAAAATATAGTCCAAAGGTTAACGATCAGCTTGCAAGAAACGTTGAAGACCTTCACCCATTACAAGATATCGAAACTGTTCAAGGTATGCTTCAAATTTTCTATGAAACAGATAGATATATGAGTGAAATTTCTGGAATGGATCGTTTTACATTCCAACCAGGCGGTGGTTCTCAAGCTATAATGGCTATGGCATCAGTAATGCATTCATATTTTAAAGATAAAGGTGAAGATAGAAATGAAATAATCACAACTATCTACTCTCACCCATCTGATGCAGCAGGTCCTGCTGTAAAGGGATTTAAAATTATTTATCTTCAACCAGATCCAAAAACAGGACTTCCTACTTTAGAACAGTTAAAAGCTGCTGCTTCAAATAAGACTGCAGGATATATTGTAGCTAATCCTGAGGATACTGGAGTATACAATGAAAATGTTAGGGAATTCGTTGATTATATTCACTCTATAGGTGGACTTTGCGGTTATGACCAAGCAAATGCTAACGGATTATTAGGAGTAACAAGAGCACGTGATGCTGGATTTGACATGTGTTTCTTCAATCTTCATAAGACCTTCTCTACTCCACACGGCTGTGGCGGACCTGCTTGCGGTGCTACAGGAGTAAAGGAAGAATTAGTCCAATTCCTTCCAGCTCCAATCATAGATTTTGATGGAGAAAAATATTTCTTAAACTATGATATATGCAACAATCCAAATGGTGTTGGTAAAGTAAGACAATGGCACGGAGTTTCCCAAGTTGTTTTGAAAGCTTACTGCTGGATTCGTTCTTTAGGCGCAAACGGATTATATCAAGTTGCTAAGACTGCAGTTCTTAACAACAACTACTTATTCAAAAAATTAATGGAATTAGATGATGTTACTGCTTACTACGAAGATGGAAACAATCAAAGAATTGAACAAGCTAGATACTCTATAGAAAATCTAGAAAAAGCTACAGGCATTGGAACTGGAGATATTCAAAGAAGAATGATGGATTTTGGAATGCACTACTGGACATCCCATCACCCATACTACTTACCTGAACCAATGACTTTAGAGCCAACAGAAACACCATCTAAGAAAGATATAGATGAATATATTGAGACTCTTAAGTATGTGTTCAACGAAGCTCATACAAATCCTGAAATAATAAAGACAGCACCTCATAATAGTGTTATACATCAAGTTGATGAATCAGGTATGGATGATCCAAATATGTGGGCAACAACTTGGAGAGTATATTTAAGAAAATATAACTAAAGTTTTAAACCTATTTAATAAATGTGCAGCTAATTATTTATGCTGCACATTTATTAAGTATAAGTTAGGGGTAGTTGATATGAAGAAAATAGGCTTAATTATAAATCCAATTGCAGGCATGGGCGGAAGTGTCGGCTTAAAAGGTACTGACAATATGATTGAAGAAGCAGTAAAAAGAGGCGCAGTTCCTCATTCAAATGAAAGAGCAAAACTCGCCCTTGCTGAACTTCTTTCTATAAAAAATGAATTTAAAATAGTAACCTATGCTGGAGAAATGGGTGGAAATTTAGCACAGGAAATGGGATTCTCATATAGTTTTTACAGTAAAAGTACATCTACATTAAGCAAATCTGATACCATATCCTTAGCCAGATTATTAAATAAGGATAAAGTTGATCTTATAATATTTGTAGGCGGTGATGGTACTGCAAGAGATATTTTTGAAGCTGTGGGGGACACTTCAGTTACTCTTGGCATACCAGCTGGTGTAAAAATCCATTCTCCTGTATATGCTAAAACTCCTAAAAACGCAGGTATCTTAGCTAAAAAATATATTTTAGGCCACATATCAAATATAAAGGAAGAAGAAGTTCTAGATATTGATGAAGAGCTATATCGCAAAGAGATAATCAATACAAGGCTTTACGGGTATCTAAAAGTTCCATTTGAAAGAACCTGTATGCAACATTCAAAATCTTCCACTCCTTTATCAGAAGCCGCTGCTATACACTCCATTGCTTATGAAGTTATAAATGCTATGGAAAAAGACACATATTATTTGATAGGAGCTGGAACTACAACTCGCGGAATAATGAATATGTTAGATATTCCAAACACCTTAATAGGAGTTGATCTAATTTATAATAAGCAATTAGTAGCTAATGACCTTTATGGAAACGAAATTTTAAAATATATTAAAGGTAAAAAAACTAAACTTATTGTAACAATTACGGGGGGACAGGGATTTTTATTTGGCCGTGGTAATCAACAGCTTACTCCAGAGGTAATTCGCGAGATAGGAAAAGAGAATATAATTATACTAGCCACTAAGGAAAAGCTATTTAAGCTTCAAGGACAGCCCTTGATGGTTGATACCTTTGATAAAGACCTTAATGAAACTTTATGCGGCTACTATAAAGTTATAAGTTCCTATGGAGAATTTGTGGTCTGTAAAGTAAGTAATATATAATTATGAACCATAAAGGTGTGCTATAAAATTTCTATCTTTTACAGCACACCTTTTTATATTCTTTCTGTTTTGTTTACATATCAAGCCATTCTTTATGACTCCTATTAAGCTTTTATTCCATTTAATTCTTGATATAAATAAGCAGCATAAGAATCTGTCATACCGCATATAAAGTCGGTTACTAATAAAAGTCTTGAATATTCACTACTGCATCCTTTCTGATCTACATCATTTTCACAGACAAATCTATAATTTTTAGAAATCAATGAATACAGCTTACCATCATATCCTTTATATGGTTTTACATCCTTGTTTAAAGCTGCTGGAACAAATATATTTAATAAGCTGTGAATAATGTTATACCCTACTATTTCATTTGCCACTACGCTTTCATTAGTATAAACATATTCTTTTGATATACTTCTCAGGAATAAAGAGATGTTATTTGCTTTTGAATTTCCTAAAAGATCTCCTTTATAATTTCCGTCCATAATATCATCATAAGATGAAATAAATTCTTCTATCACAGAATCCCTTAAGTACCTATTAAGCTTTATAATAAATGACTTTAATGCATATTCACCTGGATCTTCATATCCATATTCTTCTTTTGCTATTTCATAATTTTTAGAAAGGTAAAAGGACAAACTCTCTTCTAAAGTTTTTTCTTCATATCCTTGTTCTTTAATAAATTCCTTATATCGTTTTTTGAATATGTCATGCGATATTATCTTTTTATTAAAGGCATCTTCTAAATCACCTAAAAGATAAGCTATATCATCTGCTGCTTCTAAAATATATACAAGCGGATTCCTACAGCCTTCAATTTTTATATGCTCTGCAATTTCTCTAAATACCTTCTCCTCTGATTTATAATATCCCATTTTTTTTAGTCTGCTGTTCTCAAGTTCTAATGATGATATTGGATATTTAATAATTGAACCTAATACGCCTATTGTAAGATTCATTCCATATCTATCAATAACAAAATGCAATTTTGTAAGTATCCTAAGTCCTTGAGCATTACCTTCAAAATTTAATAGATCTAGTCCCTCTTGCTTATCTAATATAAAATTATACTTATCATACTTGAAAGTATATGTATCATCATCATTTTTAAAAAGCTTTTCCTCAAACCATTCCCTTATAGCAACTTCTCCAAAATGACCAAATGGAGGATTTCCTAGGTCATGTATAAGTCCTGCACAAGCAAGTATGTTTCCTATATCCTCAACCATATCTGATGTAACTCTATCTTCATAATTTTTCGTATTCTCTACAAGTTTGCATCCTATACTAATACCAAGTGATTTTCCTATAGATGATACTTCTAAGGAATGCGTAAGTCTTGTTCTAACAAAATCAAGCTTTTCCAAAGGAAATACCTGAGCTTTATCCTGAAGACGTCTAAAAGACGCACTAAAAAGAATCCTGTCATAATCATTTTCAAACTCATCTCTACAGTCTATAGATTTTTTATTAGTACCTTTATGATCCCTTATTCTATTTTTATTTAATAATTGATTCCATGTAAATTTAGCCATTATTACCCCTCACTTTTAGTGAATATATATTATATTTTGTCTTAATTTCATTATTATTCAGTTATAATGATAATAATTTATAATAATATTTTCTCTTATAATTAATTCGTCTTAAAAATATTTATCATCAAAAAGAACTTCGTTAAAAATTATCTTTAGCGAAGTTCTTTCTTTATTATTTAGATATTTTAACTAAATAAATTCTATAATCTCTGAAACAACTTACATATCAAGCCATTCATGGGTTCCTTTATATATGAATTCTGCTCTTCTGCAATTAGGACATATATAAACATCGAATATAAGATGTTCTTCCACATCAAAGATTGTACTGAAAAATCCCCTATTGTTATCCTGACTATCAAACCTATATTCTTTTAAATACTTCATTTCCGTTTTACATGCTAAACATTCCATAAATTTCTCTCCCCAGTTTAATATTAAATTAATATTATGCTCTATTTAAAATCCATCTTATAGAGTCATCAATGACCTCATCACGGCAATATTCATTAAATATTTCATGAAATAGTTCACCATATATTTTCATTTCACGATCTTTAGATGATGCTGCTTTGAAAAAGTCATAGGTATCTTGAACTGAAACAAGTCCATCATTTTCTCCATGCATCATCAAAACTGGATAATTAAAGTTTTTAACTTCATCTTCAAACCATCTAAGTCCATCACAAATAGCATAACAAAGTCCTGTAGTGAATGTCTTTGTGTTATATGGATCCTTCCCGTACCAATCTACAACCTCTTGAACTGAGCAAACGCCTTGTCCAAGTTCATTAGGAAGCTTTTCATGTGGATCTAATTCTTTAGGAACACTTGATATAAGTTTACCATTATCTTTAGTAAGAGCTCCACTGGTAACTATGCCGGCTAATTTTTTATTTGGATACTTTGCTCCATAAAGAGAAACTGCAAATCCACCCATACTATGTCCTAAAAGGAACACTGGAAGATTTTGATTTTCACATATAGTCATATCTACGATTACATTAACATCATCTAACATTTCATTGAAATCATTATAATATGTCTTCTCCCCATCAGAACGTCCATGCCCACGGTGATCAAAACGATAAGTACTTATTCCTGCCTTATGAAACTTTTCTGCTAAATAATCATAACGTCCTTGATGCTCACAGAGCCCATGAACAATTATACATACTGCTTTAGAGTTATCCACCATTTCTTTGTTTAAAAATAACTTTGTTCCGTCAAATGATGTAATTACCTTCTCACACATAATAATCCCCCCATTATACTGTTTCTTATATTTAAGTATAAACTTATTGGAATCAAATGTAAATGCAATCCAAATCACTTATTAAATAACTAGTAGTTATCCCATTGACTCCCCTCCCCCTAAATGTTATGATTACCTAATGATAATACTTAATAGAAGTACTTTTAGAGCTTTATTATCGCTGTATAATGTAAAGCTCTATTTTATTTGAAAGGATATGAACTATGAACTTTAAATCGCTTGGAATAAATGAAAATCTTATTGAAATATTAAATAAAAATGGTATTAAAACCCCTACACCAATTCAGCGTGAGAGTATTGTGCCAATCTTAAACGGAAGTGATGTTATTGGAGAAGCAAAAACTGGCACAGGAAAGACTTTAGCTTTTCTTTTGCCTATTTTCCAAAACATATCGGTGAAAAACAATTTCACACAAGTTTTAATTCTTTCACCTACTAGAGAATTAGCTATACAGATTACAGAAGAAGCAAAAAAGCTTAATGTCAATGATAATATTAATATTCTGGCTGCTTATGGTGGACGTGATATTGGAGGCCAGCTTAAAAAACTTAAAAATACAGTACATATAATAGTGGCAACCCCTGGAAGGCTTCTCGATCATATTGAAAGAAAAACTATTGATTTGAGCAAACTAAAGACCGTAATTCTTGATGAAGCTGATCAAATGCTTTTGATGGGATTTAAAAATGAGATCGATAAGATAATGAAGGTTACTTCAAAGAAACATCAGACCCTCTGTTTTTCTGCAACTATGAGTTCTGACGTTAAAAAACTAGCTTATAGATATATGGCAGATCCTATAGTCATTAATATAAAATCTCCAACTATTGCTGTTGAAAAAATAAAGCAAGAAGTTGTTGAAACTACTGATAGATGGAAACAAGAAGCTTTAGCTACTGTTTTAAAAGAAGATAATCCATTCATGGCTATTATATTTTGCCGAACTAAAAGAAGAGCCAATGCTTTAGAGATGTCTATGGCACGTATAGGCTTTAACTGTAAAACTATCCATAGTGATGTTCCTCAATCTAAAAGAGAACGTATAATGAAAGCCTTTCGAAATGCAGACATTCAATATCTTATAGCTACAGATGTAGCTGCTAGAGGTATAGATATTTCTGGTGTCACTCATATTTACAATTATGACTGTCCCGAAACTCCTGAAAGTTACATACATAGAATTGGAAGAACTGGAAGGGCTGGAGAAGATGGTTATACATGTATGTTCATAGCACCAAAAGATGAAAGCCTACTTTATGATATAGAAAAAACTCTTAGCTTCACCATTCCAAGACGAGAGGTTTAGTTAAGCAGTAAAAAATAAGAGAATGTATCTATATTTATTTATACATTCTCTTTTATATACCCTCTAATTATTCTTATCTAAGGTTTGTTTACTATTTTACTCTACTACTGACCTTTTAAAAATCAATTTAACTAATTGTGCTCTTACATTAAACTGAAGTCCTGTTACATACTGCTTAAAATTTATTTAATTTTAAGTAGTTCTAATGGAAGTGTATCAAAAATAACATAAGCTACCTCATCAAGCATATTTGTGCCTAAAAGTTCTGTAGCAAGCCTTTTTAGATTAAGTAAATTTCTGTATTTTCTATTCTCTTTATCTTCAACAGGCATTGAAGTTTCTATAGCTTCTATAAAAGAATTTATAGTATATACCTTAAATTTTTCTACATTTCGTTCTGCTGCTATCACTTCCATAAGCTCTATAAATATCTCCTCATAAGTTGCGGTTTTGGGAAGTTTTAAGAGTTCAGCTATTGTTGGAATTATTCCTTCGAAAAGCATCCTTTTACTATTCATATTTGTAAACTTAAAGATCTTTCCTATGTTAAATATAATTTCATTTGGTATATTATTTATTATATTAAAAAATAAATCCTCATTAGCTGGCTCTATATAGTATCTTTTCCCTTTAAGACACTTCATGACTCTAATGGTATCATAATAACCCATCTTTATGTTTCTTTTTATGAGATCATTATCAAAAATTAGAGTCCCTCCTAAATCTTCTGATGGTATTATATTTATTACATTGCAGTTTCCACATTTAACTTGTTGAAGCTTCTCTTTTTGCGAAGTTCTTACAGCAACTACATTAGTATATCCCTTATCTGCGAGAAGATTTATAGGACAATTATTATAGATTCCTCCATCAATATAATATTTATTATCTATAGGCTGCGACTTAAATAAAGGAAAATTTGCACTAGCCATTATATAATCCTTGAGCTTTCCTTGAGGTATGTCATCTTTTAAGATTTCTAAAGGGGTTAGATCAGAGATTGATACCGTAACCATTCCAAAATCTACTTCTGATTTCCTAATCTCCTCTTCAAAAACCAGGCTATCTACCACAGTTCTTAATTTGCTTGTGTCTATTCCCCTATTCATTATAATTTCCTTAGCTTTTTCAGATAAATACCTTAGTGATTCCTTGGTAAAGCCACTTTTATTTATAGTTTCCATTTTGTTATCTTCTATATTAAATAACATTGATGGCTGCATGTTATTCCAAATCTCATAAGCTTTCTCAAAGTCATTTTGAGCTACAAGTGCAGCATTAAAGGCCCCGATAGATGTACCTACCACACCATCAATCTTACATCCATTCTCTATAAGTGCCCTAATTGCTCCAATATGATATGCTCCTTTTGCTCCTCCACCTTCTAGTGCCACACCAAACATTTTATCACTCCACTCTTATTGACATTTTATATTTAAACATATTATACCATATATTACCCTATCATCATTTCTTTTAAACCATAAAAGAGACACCCATAAACCTCCTCTTTTAATTAAACAAGTGATAGTTTAATGGCTGCCTCCCTATATTTATATTATTACTTCATTTCCTAGTTCCATTAGCTCTTTATTTATTCGATTATTTTTCAAATTTGCTTCTTCAAATAAATTTGGCATCCTATAATCCATGCTGTATTCACCACATACATCCATGCCTATTATCTTTGTTGTATTTGCAATTGCTTCAAATCCTTTTAGAAAATCCTCCATAGTCATATCTCCTTGATCCCAGTTTGTAACTGCATGTCTCTTGCTGAAAACATCCTTATCGACAGATATATAAGCCGGATATTTAATTTCTTTTGCTAAACTGATGTCCCAATCATTATTTTCGCATATTATACCATATGGAAAAGTCATTATTTCATCCTTTATATCCCTGTCTATGGTACTTATAGAATGTTCATTTATACCAACCAATATTATTTGCTTTAAATGAGGCTCCGTCAAAAGAGCGGTTCTAATCCATCCTCCGCAAGAAAGCAGTTCTTCAAACACTGGAACTTGAGCATCACTATGATTGTCAAACAATATAAGAGTGAAATCCTCCTCAATCTTTCTTGTAAGAAACAAACTTACATAATGATAATTTCCTGAACCTATAAAAGTAAGTTTAGGCTCTAATATTTCTTTTAGTTTTTCTTTCAAACACTGCTGTGCGCATTTATCACAATAAGAGTTTGTCCCAATTAAATCGTCTGTTGAAATTCATTGATGGTAATGATCTCTATAAAAATCTTGAGTCCTGTAAACGCCATCAAAGTCAAGCAAAACAACTTTATCCTTCATAAAACAAGTCCCCCCCTATTCCTACATTAATCATTTTAAATAAAAAAGATACACCTACACTTACCTCGTGCTAATGTATCTTTTGTAATATAACGGCATTATCTATATCCTATATTACATACAATTTATCACATTTACATATATGCGTCAAATATCATAAATCTATATAAACTTTTACAAATTACATTTATATAATAAAAAATCACCCCGATTTATTGCTCAGAGTGATTTTCAAGGATTAATGACATTATAATGTATATCTAATTATGTTTTACTCTACTGATAAGGATTAATGAGTTTGCATGAATAATTCTAATTCTTTATGATTAGGAAGTGCTGCATTATCACTGATGTTTGTAACTTGAATTGCACCTATAGCATTTCCGCGTCTAACCATTTCTCTAAGTGAAAGACCTTCTAGACGTCCACTTATAACACCGACAGCAAATCCATCTCCAGCTCCTACAGTATCTACAACCTCTTCTACTTTGAATCCTTTAACTGTATAGCTTTCATTATTATCATAGACAAACGCACCATCAGCACCATTTTTTATAACTATTGTTTTTATGCCTTTCTTTTGATAAAAGTCACAAATTTCATAAAAATTTTCTGTACCAGCTAAAATCTTACATTCTTCAATTCCAGGAAGTATTAGATTAGCTTTAGAGGCAAGATCATTTATAACTTTAATCATAGTGTCTTCATCTTCCCATAATGCTGGGCGAAGATTAGGGTCAAATGTTATAAATACATTGTTTTCTCTTGCGCGTTCCATAAGGTGATATGTTGCCTCACGACTTTCTTTAGAAAGTGCTGGTGGAATTCCAGTAACGTGAACATGCTCAATATCTTTGAAATCAATCATATCAATTTGTTCAGTTGTTATATGTGATGCAGCAGAGCCTTTCCTATAATATGGAGCATAAGGATCACTTCCATCTGTAACTCTATTTTTTAATTGAATTCCTGTACGATAAATATTATCATAAGTTACAAATTCTGTTCCTATATTATCTTCCTTTAATTTTTTCTCTATATAACGTCCAAATGGGTCATCCCCTAATCGCGTCATGTAAGTCACCTTATGTCCAAGGCGAGAAAGTCCTATAGATACATTTACTTCTGCTCCTGACAGAGATCTGCTAAAATGTTCTACATCTTCAAGTGGTCCTACGGTATCTGCAATTAAGAGTGCCATAGGTTCTCCGAATAAAATTGTTTTCCCCATTTAAACTACTCCTTTGTACTTCTTTTATTGTGGCTTTCTGACTAAATGAATTGCAAACCCACCAATTTCATTTTGAAAATAAATAGCTTGCATAGATCCATCTGCTCTAAACACAACACTTTCTTCATTAAATTTAACACCTTTAACCTTTAAATGTTTTACTGCGCGCTCTACAAAATTTGTAGAAATTGCAATATGTCCCTTTTCTCCTAGAAAAGGCATCTTCATAATTTCTACACTTGTTGATCCAAATATAGAGCTTGGATTTTCATTTTGAGTAAATCCAAAAATATTCTCAAAAGAATCCGCAACACTATGTGCTTCTTCTGGCTTACTACAGTTTATGCCCACATGAGCTATTTTAAAATCAAACATGTTTTTCACAGCTTTTCTTACTAAAATTTCTATTTCGTCAAATTTTCCTTCATTGATTAAATCCGATGGAACCATCCATGTTCCTCCACAACATATAACACGATCATAGCTTAAATATTCTGTTATATTGTCAGCATTTATTCCTCCTGTAGGGAAAAATTTTATATTTCCATATGGAGCTGCCATACTTTTTATCATTTTAATTCCACCGGATGCTTCTGCCGGAAAAAACTTTGCAACCTCTAAACCATACTTTATAGCTTGTTCAATATCAGAAGGATTTGCGCATCCAGGAGTTATTGTAATTCCTCTATTAACGCAATATTTAACCACATCTGGATTTAAACCTGGACTTACAATAAACTCTGCCCCTGCTTCAACAGCTTCATCAACTTGTCTTGTTGTCAATACAGTTCCCGCCCCTACTATCATATCAGGACATTCTTTTTTCATAGCCTTTATAGATTCAATACATGCATCTGTACGAAAAGTAACTTCTGCACAAGGAAGTCCTCCCCTGCAAAGTGCTTTTGCTAAAGGTGCTGCATCTCTAGCATCATTCAATTTTATAACCGGAACAATTCCTATATCAGAAATTTTTTTTAAAATTTCATTCATCTTTGTTACCTCTTTTCTTTATTTAAGATGATTTACTGGATAATGTATTTCTTCACCTTTAGCAAATCTTACAGATTCCTCTGCGACTTTTCTCTTAAGTTCTAAAGCAGCTTCTTCTGAATACCATGCCATATGTGGTGTGATAATTAAGTTTTCATGTTTAAATATAGGTGAATCAGAAGGCATTGGTTCTTTTTTCATACAATCTATTCCTGCTCCTGCAATATCTCCATTTGTTAAGGCTTTATCCAAATCACCCTCATTTATAATTCCTCCACGAGCAACATTGATGATTACTGCATCTTTTTTCATCTTTTTAAATACTTCTTCATTGAATAAGTTTTGATTACCATCTGCTGGACAGTGAATTGAAACCGCGTCTGACTTTTGAACTAACTCCTCTAATGTTACTGGAGTTATATAGCTTGTCTCAGATGTTTGTTTAAAATAAGGATCATATCCTATAACTTTGAATCCAAGGGCATGAGCTCTCTGTGCAAAACACCTTCCTATACGTCCAAGTCCTACAACACCAACAGTTTCTTCACTAAATCTGTGTATTGGAATTGATTTTGTATAGTCCCATTTTTGAGATTTAGTGAAATCGTTCATTTGAATAATTTTACGCTTTAATGTTACTAAAAGTGCAATTGCATGATCAGCAACTTCATTCATTCCATAGTCTGGAACATTTCCAACTTGCACTCCATGCCTTGTTGCTGCTTTTAAGTCTATAGTGTCTACTCCAACACCATATCTCACAACAAATTTTAGCTTAGGCATAGCTTCCATTACTTTCTCAGTTATATTGGCATATTGAACTATTAAAATTTCTCCATCTTTACATTGTTCTATAACTTCATCCTCTGTTTTTGCCTGCTTTAATTCAACTTCCATTCCTGCATCACTAAATACTTTCTTTTCAATATCGATATTATCATGATCACAATCTGTGATAAAAACTTTCATATTGTCTCCCCCTTGTATTGCAAAAATAAATTATATTATATTTCTATATTATTTTAAGATTATCTAACAAGATATCCTCCATCTACTGGAATAATTGCACCATTTATATAATCAGATGCATCAGATGCAAGCCATACCACTGGCCCCTTCATATCTTCTGGAGTACCCCAAGTCTTATTTGGAATACGGTTTGTTATTGATTCATATCTTGGATTGCTTGGATCTAATAGGGCTGTATTCATTTCTGTAGCCATATATCCTGGAGCCAAAGCATTAACATTAATGCCTTTTTCCGCCCATTCATTGCATAATGCTTTTGTAAGCTGAACTACTGCTCCTTTACTTGCTGCATATGCTGGAACTGTATATCCTCCAAAGAATGAAAGCATAGAAGCTATATTTATGATTTTTCCTCTGCTTTTTTGTTTAATAAAAGTACGGCCTGCTAATTGACACATAGCAAATACACTTCTTGTATTAATGTTCATAACAAAATCCCAGTCCTCCATTGGAAACTCTTCGCTTTTATGTCTTCTTTGTACTCCCGCACCATTTACAATAATGTCTAAATGTCCTCCTAAAGCTTCTACTGCTTTATTAAATGAATCTTCTCTTGTTTCATCATTTCCAAGATTACCTACAACTGCATGACACTTGAATCCCTTGCTTACAAAATCTTTTGCAACATCAACTGCTTTAGGGTTTATATCCATGATGCACACCTCTGCACCTGCTTCCATTAATCCTTCAGCCATACCGCAGCTAAGTCCTTGAGCTGCACCAGTTACAATTGCTTTCTTTCCTGTTAAATTATTTAAATTCATAATCACTCTCACCTTTCACTATTTCTTAATATCAAATGCAGGATCATTTATTGCTAAATCATATCTTCTACTCTTTTGACTAAATGAAGCCAATACCCATAGATAAGCATTCCTGCTACCTGGACTCGCAACTGTTGGATGATATCCACACGGAGCCTGAACCATAGTTCCTGATTGAACTGTATGGGTTACTATATCTTCTACTTCTCCACTCTTTAAATAACTTATATGAAATCCAAACTTTGGTGCTGGCATATCAAAATAGCAATAGACTTCTTCAAGATCTTTCTCATGCTGATGTGGAGGCCAACTAGTCCAAGCACCTTCTCCTGACCATGTAAGACCACAAATAAGCTTTGATGCTTTATCCTGAGGAGCTAGCGTGAACATAACTTCACGCTGCCCAACCCCTTCCCCATGAATTTGATGTATATCTCCAATAGGAAGTGTAATATCAAATTTTCTAAAAATAGGTTTCCCTATGCCTTCATATTTAGCTGCTGCAATATAGAAAATACATTCTTCTATTGCAGTAATCATAAGAATATCATTACCCGGAATATAACAAGAATCAAACTTATCCATTTCTTGATTTAAAATACTATGTCCACTTAATTTCGCTTTTCCATTCAATAAAACCGGATGCATTTCAAGTTCATTTGATTCTAACTTATATGTTTCTCCTTTTGAAAGATTCAAACGAAAAATCTGTGCTTCTTTACATTCACATTTATCTGGTGTTATTACTCTATGAAACCCTGGCTTCTCTGAAGATTGAACAGCCCAATTCTCCATTCTTTCTTTGTTTTTTTGATTTATCATTCTTCCTATTCTCCTATATATTATTTCTATTTTCAAAACTCAACTTATAATTTTTAATTTTATTTAATTAATCTTTTTTTATTATCTACTTAACCAAAAGCATACTTAATGCTGGGAAAAATACTACTGCTAAAAACACTACTACATAACCTACAAAGAAAGCCAACTGACCTTTAGCAATTTCGCCCATTTTAAGTTTTGTTACTGACGCTGCTGAAAAAATATTTACAGCTACCGGAGGTGTCATAGTACCTATTACGTTTGAAAGGCAAACTATCATTCCAAAATGAATTGGATCTACTCCAAGGCTCTTTGCAACTGGCCAAAGGATTGGAACCATAAGTACACATGTTGCTATACCTTCTAAAAAAGTACCAAAAATCAGTAGTACAATTGCAACAACAAAACAGAATAATGTCTTGCTTAAGTTTAGTCCAACTATAAAGTGTACTAGCTCTCCTGAAATTCCAGAGTAAGCAAAAATCCATGAAAATGCAGTTGATGTCGCTATTATGAAGAGAATCATTGCTGACCCTTTAGCTGAATCTAAAAATATAGGAATAAGATCTTTTATATTAACTTCCTTGTATATAAACATACCTGCAACTAGTGCCCATACAACAGCAACTGCTGCTGATTCAGTTGGTGTTAAAAGTCCTGAATATATACCTCCCAAGATGATTACTGGTAGTAATATAGCTGGTATAGCTTTTACAAAAGTTTCTCCAAATTCTTTAAGTGTAGGTCTCTTTTCTGCTTTTGGCCATTTTTCCTTATTTGCAAGAACTAGAACTACTAGCATTAAAGTTAACATTATAACTATGCCTATAAACATCCCTGAAGTAAACATGCTACCTATAGATGCTCCCGTTATTGTGGCATATACAACCATTATTATGCTAGGAGGAATAATAGGTCCAAGCCCTCCTGAAACAACTAATAATCCTGCTGTACGATCCTTTGGATATCCCATCTTTACCATTTCAGGATAAAGCATTGAACCAATTGCTATAACAGTAGCAGGAGCCGAACCTGAAAGCGCAGCAAAGAATGCACTTGATAAAACAAGAGCAAGAGCCATACCTCCTCTTATACCTCCAACTATGCTATTTGCAAAGTCTACAAGTCTTTTTGATATTCCACCTTTGGTCATAAGATTTCCAGCAAGAATAAAAAATGGTATTGCCATAATAGATGTAGACTCTAATCCTCCAAAAATTCTTTGTGCAATAATACCAGTTGTAACTGTAAAGTCTGGGCTAAATACTATGGTTGTCCACACTGAAGCCCCAAGTGCAAATGCTATAGGCACTCCTATAACTAGAAATAATGCCATAGATCCGAATAATAATAATGCTGCTGTCATTATTTTTGCACCTCCATATCTATAGATTTTCCTTTAAACATATTTACTATCATTTCAAATGTTGTTACAGCTTGAACTAAAACGATCATAACAAAGCTTATGACAAGAGCTGCATAAGGAACCGCCATGGGTAATCCAAGTGCTGCTGAAGTTTGTCCTGTTTCTATTTGTTTTCCTACCATTTTAATCGCTGATATTAATATAGTAGACGAGAATATTAAAACTACAACTTTAGCAAAAACCTCTACTATTTGTTTTGTTTTTCCCTTTAATTTATCTACAAGAGCTGTTACAGCTATTTGGGTTCCATCTCTTAATCCTAGTTCCGTTCCTATAAGAGCCATATAAATCATACAATAAGTAGATGCTTCATCAAACCAAGAAATCGGAAGTTTAAAAATATTACGATTTACAACTTGTGCAAAAGAGCACATAACCATTGTTGCAAAAGTAGCAACCATAATTACATTTTCTATATTAGTTAATGCTTTTATAAATTTTTTCACTATTAATCCCCCCTATGGATTTTCTGAGATAGCCTTATCTACTGCAGCCTGCCATTCTGGATTAAATGTAAATCCTTTTTCTTTTGCAGACTTCTGATAACATTCCTTAAAAACTTTTGTATCGATTTCATTGAATTCTACACCTTTTTCTTTAAGCTGCTTTATAGCATCTTCATTTGCTTCATCAAGGAATCTTCTCTGCTCAACGTATCCTTCTTTGCAGCCCTCTATAAATTCATCTCTTAAATCTTCAGGAATTTTATTCCAAGCCTTATCAGACATCAAAACTGGAATATATGTAAATGCATGATGTGTAAATGTGACATGTTTCGTAACTTCATAATATCCATTTGATAAACAATTGCTTACAGCATTTTCACAAGCATCTATAGTACCTTGTTGAAGTGCTGTAAAGACCTCATTGTACGCCATAGCTGTTGGCATAGCTCCAAATGACTGAAATGCTGCCATATGATATTTATTTTGCATTGTACGAATCTTTACACCTTTAAAATCGTCTACATTTTCAATTGGTTTCTTTGCAAATGTATCTCTAAATCCTGATTCTAAATATCCTATAACATGAACCCCCAACTTTTCCTCTGCAGCCTTATCAATTAAATCTCCTAACTCTCCATCCACAGCAGCATGAGCTTGATCTTTATTGGTCCATAAATAAGCTTGGTCTAATATATCCATCTCCGGAATCCAGTTAGTTAAAACAGAGTTAGCAGCAGATGCAATGTCTAAATCACCTTGCATAGCTAGCTCTACAGAACCACGTTCATCTCCTAATGCTCCTCCAGTTACAACAACGATTTCAACTTTTCCATCTGTTTTCTCGAATACTTTATCAGCCATAGCTTTTGCTCCTTTGTAAATCGGAGATGTTTCTCCATCTACAATAGCCATACGAAATACTACTTTGTCACTTTTACCACTGGTCGATACTCCACAACCAACAGCAGTAAACATCATCATTACAGAAACAGCTAAAGCAAAGATACGTTTACCTGTTTTTTTTAATATTTGCATATTGTTTCCTCCTTAACAAAACATCGTATTACTTTTATAAAAATCATATGATTTATTTTATACTTATAATTTACCATATTCACGTTTTTTGTCAATACCTTTAGCAATTTTATGACGAAAAATATACTTTAAACGTTTTATTTGCATTTCAAACATCTTTATAATACAATATTCATATGATGTATATATGATTATATGCTTTAAAAAGTGTTTTATTTCCAAAAGTCATATGATGTATTTCAATTAAAATTATATGCTTTATCGAAAATCCCATTTAATACATCATAAATAATCAACATCAAAAATTACTAGCAGGAGGTGTTTTATGGATAAAGAAAATTGTTTCTATTGTACAAAAGACCTTAGACTTGTAAGTTTAATGACAAAAATTTGCACCATTGAGTGTGCAGATATATATCTTTTTAAGGATCAAAAATATCCTGGGCGTTGCGTCGTCGCTTTAGACGAGCATTACGAAGAGATATTTAGCATTCCTATGGATAAACTTAATATTTATATGAGTGTTGTATCCAAAGTTGCAAAAGCGCTCTATAATTTGTTCAATGCAGATAAAATTAATTATGCTGTATACGGCGACTTAGTATCTCATTTCCATGTACATATAGTTCCAAAGAAAAAGGACAACTTCGATTGGGGTAGTCCTTTTACAGATACGGATTTTAAAGTATATCTTGATGACAGTGAGTTTTCTAAGAGAATTGAATTAATAAGAAATGCACTTAATTAAAAAAAGACTTAGGTTTTAGCGTCACTCTATAAACCTAAGTCTTTTTTATATAAATCCTAAATATACTTAATTCTCTTTTTTATTTCCCATAACTTCCTTGCGACTAGTATTCAAATGCGTAATCATTGCATACTTAGCCCCATTACTATCTTTTCTTTCAATAGCTCTAACAATTGAGCGATGTTCAATTATAGTCATTTTTTTATATTGATCCTTTGTCCATGTGATATTCAGTTCTACTGAAGAATTAATCACTGGAATTAGCTTATTTACTACTTTATTTGCGCTACATTCAGCGATTCTCTGATGAAATAAAGCATCAGCTTCTTGATACTCCTCATCATTTATAATTAGCTTTTCAACTATATCACATTGTTTAATCAATCGTTCTAGTTGTCTAGGGCTAGCATTTAATGCAGCCATAGCTGCAATTTCTGGCTCTATAATTAATCTTACATCAAGAACATCAAGCATCAATGACCCATCGTTTTTTATAAATGTCAATCCAAGAGGATCTTCTGGAATACCATTTTTAGATGATACAAAAGTACCTGCACCTTGACGTACCTCTAAAATATTACGTGATACCAATATTTTAATAGCTTCACGTACAGTACCACGTCCCACACTCAAGTCCTGAGCTAATTCATATTCATTCTTAAGACGATCCCCCGGTTCCATATGGTTATCTTTGATAAGTTGTATAATTTCATCAGCGATAACCTTTGTAAGCGGCTTATCATTTCTACCCATTTAATGATTCCCTTCCTTAAAAATTTAACTTTACCTCTAATCCCATAATGAATTTATTATATAATATCTATCAATCAATTACAACATTATGAAGTTTTATTAAATCTATACATAAAAAGACACCTCAATTATCATCAAAGCGTCCCAAAACCATTTACTTATCTTTTATTGCATTATATAGCAAAAATACTGAGTTTATAATAAGAACTATAGCTATCCAAACTGTTATGTTCATTATAATTCTCCCCCTCTGTCAATAAACATTTCGTTTTACTTGTAATGTCGTTGAGACATCCCCTTACATCTCATAATATTATACATAATTACATTACAGGAAATTACTTCAAAAGTCAATATATCTAATACTTATTCAGTATAATGAATAAAATCTCTCTTTATTCAAACAATAAATTTATATAAGATTACATTTATATTAAAAGGAGAGATAGTATGAAAAAATTTGTTTGTACAGTATGTGGTTATATACATGAAGGAGATACTCCTCCAGAAATCTGTCCTATATGCAAAGTTGGAGCAGATAAGTTTGAGGAAATAAAAGAAGATGTTATTTGGGCAGATGAGCATAGAATCGGGATTTCCAAAGATCTTGATTCCGAAATATTAGAAGGATTAAGAGCTAACTTTATGGGTGAATGCACAGAGGTTGGCATGTATTTAGCTATGGCTCGTCAAGCTGACAGAGAAGGATATCCTGAAGTTGGTGAAGCTTACACTCGAATTGCTTATGAAGAAGCAGAACACGCTTCTAAATTTGCAGAAATCCTTGGAGAAGTGGTAGTAGCCGATACTAAATCCAATTTATCAGCAAGAGTTGAGGCAGAATATGGTGCCTGTGCAGGTAAAAAACAATTAGCTTCTCTAGCTAAGAAAAACAATTTAGACGCCATTCATGATACAGTTCATGAAATGTGCAAAGATGAAGCAAGGCACGGAAGAGCCTTTAAAGGTCTATTAGACAGATATTTTTCTAAATAACAATTAGGAGGAGAAAACATGAATAAAATAAACTGTGATGTATCTATATGTTCCCATAATAACAAAGGAGTTTGTTATTCAAATCGTGTAAACATAGGAGGTAAAGGTTCAGAAAGTTCATGTGACACATGTTGCGGTTCTTTCTTGAATAAAGATACTTATTCTAATTTAACTAATAATACAAATTCAACCGGCTGCTGTGATGCTTTAATATGTGAAGCTGAAAACTGCATTTACAATGAAAATAAATTATGCAGCGCTGATTACATTTCTGTTTCAGGAAATAATGCAACTATATATACAGAAACATCATGCAAGACTTTTAAGTCAAGATAGGAGACAAATATGAGTAACGATAAAATAATATGTATATGCAATCAAGTAGATGAAGATACAATAATAAATGCTATAAAAGAAGGAGCTACTACAGTAGATGCTGTTAGAGAAAAAACAGGGGCTACTGGTGGAGCCTGTCATGGAGCTAGGTGTAAAAAAAAGGTTGAAGCATTAATAGAAAAATATAAATAGGATTTTTTAACAGCTTATAACTTTATTTTACTTATAAAAAAAGGGGCTGTAAAATAAGTCCTTAATTAAGAATCGCCAGTTCCGGCAAATGCCGGTTCTGGCGATTCTTAGTTTTAAAAGTTATTATTTATGGTAATTATTGATTTTCCAGTAAAAAAATGTGCACTTAATAAGGCTGTGTGTATAACTCTTTGATTTTACGCAGCCAGCCCTTTTCTATGCTTTTTATTATGATATTTGTAAAGGTTAAAACCGCAAGAAATCAACGTAAGTTCAAGAATTACGTTTTTCTCGCCTCTTCGGAATAGTCTTTTGTAAGACTTATCCCATTTTAAAACACCAAACGTTCCTTCTGCCTGTATGCTGCGATTCATTCTTAAAAGTGCTCCGTGTATGGATTCAAGGTTTGAAATCACCTCTTTATGAATAGAGGTTAGTTCCTGATTCATGTGGATTGTCCTGTTATGAGATGCTTTAGGACAACAATCACTTTTATACTGGCATCCTTCACAGGTTTCACATTCATAGATTTCTTCCGTTCTTCCATATTTGTTTTTGTAAACATGTCGCCTGCTTTTAAAGTAAAATTTCCTCCCGTTTGGACATATCAGATTTCCGGATTCATCCTGCTTAAAGTTTACTGCTCGATAGGGGTTTTCATGATACTTTTTATCTGTTGTTTCTTTTTTAAACATGGTGAATTTCATATATTTTTCCATCCCATGCTCTTCACAATAAAGATAGTTATTGTAAGAACCATACCCTGCATCTGCAACTGGATATTTGGGGTAATGCCCGTAGGATTTATTGAACTTCTCCAGTAAAGGAACAAAGCATTCCATGTCTGATGCGTATGGTTTTACATCAACTGCCGCAATGTATTCATCGCAGACAGCGGTCTGAAGATTATATGCTGGAAGCAGCTGATCATTTCCCATGTAATCCCGTTTTAACCGCATAAAAGTGGCATCATGATCCGTTTAGGTTTATTACTTTCCTGTACATTTCCAGCAATTCAGAAACATAATCGATGGCATACTCTTCCCGCTTTTCAAGTTTCACATTTAAATAGCCTAAAACTTCCTGGTTCATGGCATCGATTAGCGTGGATATCTTTTCAAAAACTTTTCCCCGGTTTTTTGTACATGACTTTTTCCATACCCAAGTATAGCGGTTCGCGTTAGCTTCTATTTTAGTACCATCGATATAGGTATGCTGCAAGTCAACATGGTCTTTTTCAAAAATATAAGTATTCATATCTAAAAAAATTTGTTCTATGGAATCAGTAAGTTCCTTTCGGATCATGTTGCCGAAAGTGGCAAATGAAGGTGCCTTCATTCCATCAAGAAGATACATATACCGGATATCATTTCTGCAGAGTTTTTCAATGTACCGCAGAGAACATATTCCGTGTTCCATAAAGGCAAAGAGTATCACCTTGAGGAGCTTCTGTTCATCACATCTTGGACGACCTGTTTTGCAACCCTTCTCTACAAAATATCTTGATAGGTCGATGTGATCCATAACCTCACAAAAAGTGTATACCGGATCAGAAATATCAATTAATTTTTCCATTTCCAATGGTAATTTCAACTGACGTAGAGTATAATTATTATTGGTTTTATTAGTTAGTGGCATAATTAATTATACCAAAAAATCGCTGGAGTCTCACGACCTCAGCGATTTTTCTTTTAGGGGAGTTTTTTTACAGCCCCAAAATTTAATTTCCCTCCGTCAAGTCTTGGATCTACAAAAGTATTAAGTCCTACTTTAGATGTAGTTCCTGGTTTTCCCGTAGCATATATTAATGTCAAGTTATTTGGGATTCCATATTTTCTAAACTCACAATTTTAGATTTCATTTTACTCTCTTCCAATAAATACTATAATATTTTACTTTATAAAATTTATAATTTAATTACTTCTTGTCCCTATCTAGAAAATATAATAAAACTTCTGTTCTTTCCTTTTGCTTACTTTCGATATCTTCTTTTGTCCATTTATAAAAACCTTCTCCCGACTTTGTTCCAAGCTTGCTTTCCTTAACTTTTTCATTTAAAAGTGCTGATGGTTCTGTATAATTGCACAAGTCTTTAAACAAATACGAAGAAATATTATTAAATATATCTAATCCTCCTAAATCTGCACTACATAAAGGTCCTGTAACTGAAAGCCTTCTGCCATGTCCATATTCCATAGCCTTATCCACTTCTTCCGGTTTTGCCCACCCCTGCTCTACTATATACATCGCTTCTCTAAGAAGGGCAAGTTGCAATCTATTACCTATGAAGCCTAAGCATTCCTTTTCCATCTTAACTGATTTTTTTCCTATGAAATCAATCCATTCCGATGTTATATCCACAGTTTCCTTACTTGTTTTTTCCCCTGGCACTACCTCTACTAGTGGTATTAATTGAGGTGGGTTCCAAAAATGTGCTATTACTACTCTCTCAGGATGTGTAGTAACATTTGCAATTTCGCTTGGACTAAGTCCTGATGTATTACTTGCCAGTATAACTTCTGGTGTACACAAGGAATCTAATTTTCTAAAGATATCTTGTTTAAGCTCTAAATTTTCTGCTACAGATTCAATTATAAAATCTGCCCCATCAGCTGCTTCTTCAAGAGTTTTAACACCTCTAATTCTGCTTATTATATCCTGGCACTCCATTTCACTAAAAGTACCTTGAATAGTTAGCCTGTTTAAACTTGATATTATACTGCTCATTCCTCTATCTAAGCTCTCATCACTTCTTCCATACATCTTTACATTTAGTCCTGCTTTAGCTGATAACAATGCTATTCCATGCCCCATAGTTCCAGTTCCTAAAACTGCTATGTTTCTTATGTTCATAGTCATCACTTAACCTTTCTTTAAAATATCTATATTAGTATCAAAAATGCTCAAAATATTATTACTCCTGTTATTAATAAGTCTACTATACATAATCCCATGATATACCTAGCATTTAACCCCTTAATTTTAATCTAAAGCTTAGGATCTAGCCCATTAAATCTTTTCTTTGATATCATTTACATCAAGTTTCGTGCCAACTTTATTTTTTCAAAAAGCTTCATTATATTGAATTTTACAAATGTATACTTCTGGATTATAACATTCAATGAATTCTTTATAGAACTTGCTCATCATTTGAATAATTCCATATTTATCAACGACAACTACACATTCTTTATAGGAAATATTATTATATACTGTAATAATATACTAAATTTATAAATAATAAAAGCACTCACTATTAAAATAATTAATGACTTCCCCTAACTACAGTAAATCCATTGTTTTTTAAAAAATCCTCTATATCTGAATATCTAGAGCACTCCACATCTATGCATAAAGCCATATGTACAGTGTCAACATTTAGATTATGAAGTTGATTTATCTTATAATCTAGTTCTTTATTCAAATCTTTTCCACAACCGTTACAGTGAAAAAAACCACAAAGTTTAACATCTTCATTTTTATAAATTTCAAAGGCTTTGGATTTTTCATTAAAAGCCTTGAAGCACCCAACTCCAGCACATTCATAAGTAACTTTATTACAAACCATAATTGCTATATTCTTCAATTCATCATCTCCTAAATAAGTAAATTATAATATCTTCAATGTAAATATAACAATATAATGGTATTTGTTCAATAAATTTTATATGACAAAACAGCTTCCTGTGATGTTTAATCCCATCATAGAAAGCTGTTTTATTTTGAATCTACATATTTTTTATTTAAGCATTTTATCCATTTCATCATTTAAAACATTGTAAATAGCTTTTGCTACACCTAAATTGTCATTGCTGTCTGTTATATACTTAGCTATAGCTTTAACTTCTGGAATAGCATTTTTCATAGCAACACTCTCTTCAAATATTTCAAACATAGAATAGTCGTTAAAGCTATCTCCAAGGATCATAACTTCTTTTGAATCTATAGACATCTTTTTAGCAACTTTCTCTAATATAATTCCCTTTTGAGCATTTATATCAGTTACTTCTATATTATCCCTAAAAGATGAGGATATCGCCAAGCCAGGAATTTCACTTATAAGCATCTTCATTTTATCTATAAGCTCTATATCCTTATGAAAAGCTACAAATTTTCTAACTTCTATGCCCTCACTAAAAAATTTTTCTATATTGTCAATGTATTTAAGGCATGTAAAGAAGCCTTGTGTTTCCGCTATTTTTCTCGCCTCTTCTTCCGTAGTTCCTGGATTAAAAGTCATAGTCCTGAATACTACCTCTTGAAGAGCTTCTTCTTTTGTAGATGTTGTAAATACTCCCTTATCCGTAAAGATACGTGCAGATAATTTGTTTTCATTTAACATCTTTATTATCTTTTTTGCAGCTTCCTCATTTATATTTATTACATCTAAAATATTTCCTTCTTCATCTCTGTATTCTGCTCCATTTGAAAGTACACATTGAGCCTTTATATTATGTTTCTCGAGTATACCTTTTACACTGTCATATTCTCTTCCTGTAGATATTGCAAATATTATTCCAGCTTCCTCTGCTTTTCTGATAGCCTCTACAGTTTCTTCATCTATATCATGTTTATTATTCAATAAAGTTCCATCCATATCTGATGCTATAATTCTTATCATATGTTTCACTCCGTTTCAAAACTATTTTATTTCACTCTAATATCTTATCATATATTCATTATTATTATAAAGCATTTGCAGCACACTTTATACAGTCCTACAAATTCACTTAAAATAACTCTTATCTTATTTAACACAAAAACTGCTGATATCTTAGAGTTTCAGCAGTTTTATTTTCTATAATCTATATAAATATTTTTATAAGTATTAAAGCAAAGACTATCTGTAATGTTCCAACTAATGCCCCATACAGCATTCCTTTTGGTCCCTCTTTAATCAAGTCTCTAAATTTAACTCTCATTCCTATAGCAGCTAAAGCTATTATTTCAAACTGTACACTTGTTAGATGAGCTGCCTCTGATAATCCTTTTGGTATTAAATTTAAGCTATTTATTATGCTTAAGATGAAAAAACCTATTATATACCAAGGTATTTTAACTTTTACCTTTTTAGATTTTTCATTTTTACTGTTTTTAAATAGCTTTCCTTCCTCATTTGAGTTCACTTTTGAGAATAACATAACTACTGCTACTATAAAGATTATCCTTATAATTTTAAATATCGCAGCCATCTCAACTACATGTTCATTTATAAACTCACCAGATGCTATAACTTGTCCGACTGATTGAAGAGTTCCTCCTATTAAAGCTGAAGAATGAATTGTTTCATTATTATACATGCAGCCTGCTATAGCAGGAAGAATAAACATAAGAACTGTACCTGTTACATTGACTATAGTTACTGATAACCCCTTATCTTTTGCACTTGGATTTACTACATCTGAAACAGATGCTATGGCAGAAGATCCACATACTGCATTTCCTGCACTCATAAGAAGAGAAAACTTTCTATTGAAACCAAGTTTCCTTCCTATTATAAATGCAGTTACTATTGTAAAAGACATCTGCAATATTATAAATATTATACCTCCAATTCCAACAGATCCTATGTCAGCTAAATCTAAAGTCGCTCCCATAAGAACTATTGAGTAAGAAAGAAGTTCACGCTCTGAAAACTTACTTCCCTCGTCATATTTTTCTTTATTAAATATAGTATTACCTGCAATTATTCCTAGAAATATAGCAAAAGTTGCTGCTCCAAAACTAGGTATGAACTTTGCTAAGATTTTGCTTATTAATGCTATTATCAAACACACCATGAAGCCTGGTATTATTCTTTTTATTTTATCCATATTTCACCTCGTCGTAGTTTAAATTTACTTGTTAATTATAAATTCTCATTCATAAAAGGTAAAATACTTATTTGATAGGTTTTTAATAGGTATTTACTTATATATCTCTAATCTCCTACTCCAAAATCAGTGTTTTCAAACAGCACCTCTATTTTGTCGTTTTTTTCCAAAAATCTGTACTCCTTTTCAAACCATTTAATCAATTCTTCATCTCTTTTTATATTGGTAGTATTCTCAGTGAAAATATTTATAGTTCCGTAATCAAAGTTGTTTAATACTATATTGATATCCTTTTGTATCATTTCTTTGCTTTGCCCCTTTATTCCTACCATAAGGCAAATTGATGAAAAGTACTTTTTCACTTCTGTGTAATCCTTAAATTTTGCATTTTTATTTAAAAATATATTCCTAAAATCATTATCAAAACTTTCTACACCTATTTTGAAAACTATATCTATACCAAAAAAATCTCTCATCTCTTGAAGCCTATTTCTGTAGCACCAGTGGCTTTCTAAAAATAATTTTTTTATATTTTTTTCTTTTATTATATTTCTTATATGTTCTAAAGTCTCTTTTGGCAGTTCAAAACAGCTTCCTGAATTTATCACCTCCAAGACTCCATAAGTTCCTTTTATATTCTCTAAAACCTCTTTGTTAAGTTTATTTATTTCTGAAACATCAGTTGAATTATCATCTATATAATCGCAAAATGAGCATTTTCCCCATATACATGGTAAAGCCTTTAAAAGCACTATTTCTCTTTTATTTTTTCCTGTAATTAAATTGTATCTGTCCATATTATTTTTCTCCAACAACCATACTTTTAATATTTACTGGAAGCATTTTTATAATTGTAAATACTACACCAAAACTAACAGCTTTATCTAGCAAATCGGTAAAAATTTGAGTAGAAAAGACTGACGTAATTATACTCATTCCTGAGTTTTTAAGTATTGCAACTAAAATACTTGACCCTGAAGAAGTTACCCCTTCAAAAACAAAAGATGCAATAACTGCTGCAGCCGCAGAACCTAATACAGTAACTAATATAATTGATATTATTGATTTTACACCTTTAAATTTTTGTTCTTTAAAAAGCATTCCTGTGCTTAAACCAACTATTATTTGTACAGGCATAAAATAAAATGATATTGGATCAAAAGTTACAGCATTAAAAATTGAAGATAAACCTCCGACCATTGCCCCACTTATAGGCCCAAATAATATTGAAACTAAAATAGTTCCTATTGTATCAATGTAAATCGGAAGTTTTAATGTTAATGCAATAAATCCTCCAACTAAATTTATAGCTATTGCTAAACCCATAAATATGATTTTTTTATTATTTTTGCTATCCATAATTTTACCTCTTCTTTCTTAAATTAATTTAAACCGTATTTAATGTTATTTAGAACTTTTAATATATCTTTTTTATGCTCTGGAAATATTCTCGTCAAAAACATCTCCATAAAACCTTTTGAATCAACTTGCGTTAATACTAAACAATTAGGTTTTTGTCTGTAAAAATCACCCTCATCAACTAAAGACATTCCTATAGCCTTGCCTTCAGTTACTATATCAACGTAATATTCCATTCCACAGCACAACTGCGGATTAATAAAGTATGCCACAGCTAAAGGATCATTAATCACACATCCTAATGTTCTCTCCTGATTCCAGTGAAAATCCACATAAAATCTTGTTATTTTCACTATAAAATCCCCTAATGGTTCTTTAAACTGCTTTATCATCTCTATATAGTTTGGTGTTAAGATACATTGTCTTGTTACATCAAGCCCTACCATTGTAATTTTCCTATTTAGTTCTTTAAAAACTTTTTCTGCTCCATGAGGATCTACCCAAAAGTTAAACTCTGCTACTTGAGAGCAGTTTCCAAAACTTTTAAAAGCTCCTCCCATAAGAACCAATTCCCTTAGACATCTAATAGATTCAGCATCTTTTTCTAAACACATAGCAATATTAGTAAGCGGTCCTAATGCTATAACTGAAACATCTTGTGACTCTACAGTTTCTAAAATAAAATCTATTGCACCCTCTTTATAAAAAACTTCCTCTACCTTTGGCAGAAAACTTTCACCAAGTCCGTCACAGCCATGAGTATCTTCAGCTGTTATGAGTTCCCTTTTTAATGGCTCACAGCTTCCAAGATACACTGGTATATCTAATCTATTTAATTCTTTAAGAATCTTTAATGCATTTTCTGCCCCTTTTTTTCCATGAACATTTCCTGATGTTATTGTGATGCCCACCACTTCTAGTTCCTCTGATTTTAAAGCCAGCATTATAGCCAAAGCATCGTCAATTCCTGGGTCACAGTCTATTATCACTTTCTTTTTAATCATATTTTTAGCACTCCTCACAATGTAATCTCAAATTTTAGATACAAAAAAATACCTTGAGAACACCATCTCAAGGTAAAGCTCACTTATACTCTTATCATCATATGCTTCATTTAAGTTTCAATGTTAAAATTGACATGATAATAAAACATATAGGTAAAGAATAGTAAAAAAAGTCGCACTAAGGGTATAGTACGACTATAAAGTCTTTTTCCCTAGTTTTTTATAGAGGGATGGTTACGAACCTCTCCCACAGAATTCTGTGGACTTATTATTAAATTACAGTGCTTATTATAGCAATATTTATAGATTATATCAATATTTATTTTTTAATTTAGGTTCCACAAAAAGTTCTGTAATGACAATTTGAAGCTTTCGGTATCTTTGAGTATTCCTTATGTTCTTTTGAATGTTCATATGGTGATGAAACCACATATAAAAGCTTTTTCATAACTTCAAAATCCCCTTTATCCGCTGCTTCTATTGCTTCTTCTACTCTATGATTTCTTGGAATTACAACAGGATTTGATTTGCTCATAAGCTCATAAGCTTCCTCTTTTGTTTTAGACTGTCTTTTTAATCTTTCCTGCCACGATTTATACCAATCTTTAAATTCTTCACTTTTAAACATATCTTTCTCAATATCTTCATTAAAGGTAAGACTAAGAAACGTATTAGTATAGTCTTCTTTAAACTTCTTCATCATACTAAGCAAATTTTCAATTAAGTCCCTATCTTGAAGTTCTTCATTAAATATCCCCAGTTTAAATCTCATTATTCTCATCCATTCTTCATAGAATAGATCTGAAAATTTAGCAATTTCCTTTTCAGCAATCTTTATAGCCATATCTCTATCATCATGCAATAAAGGTAGTAAAGTCTCAGCAAATCTACATAAATTCCATTGTGCCATCACTGGCTGCTTTGAGTAAGCGTAACGTCCATTAATATCTATGGAGCTAAATACAGTATCAGGATTATAAACATCCATAAAAGCGCAAGGACCATAGTCAATAGTTTCTCCGCTTATGGTCATATTATCTGTATTCATAACACCATGTATAAAACCTACAGTCTGCCACTTAGCTACAAGGAAAGCATGAATTTTTATGATCTCCTTAAGAAAATTAATGTATTTGTTACTATCGTTCTTTATGTAATTGTAATGTCTATTAATACAATAGTCAGCTAGAGCTTTAACATCATCTAAATTTCCAAATCTAGCTGCATATTGAAATGTGCCAAACCTAACGTGGCTTGATGCTACACGAGTTAATATAGCACCTTGTTTTTCTTCTTCTCTATGTACAATTTCTCCAGTCTTAATTACAGCAAGACTTCTTGTGGTAGGAATGCCAAGACCGTTCATAGCTTCACTTATTATATATTCCCTAATCATAGGTCCCAGCACTGCCCTTCCATCTCCTCCACGTGAATATGGAGTTTTTCCTGAACCCTTTAGCTGAATATCATATCTTTCACCTGAAGGAGTTATTTGCTCTCCTATCAAGACTGCTCTGCCATCACCTAACATTGTAAAATATCCAAACTGATGTCCAGCATAAGCCTCAGCTATATAGGCTCCATCCTTCGCTTCCTTGCTGCCTGATAATATATATACACCTTTCTCACTTTCAAGAGCATCACTATTTAATCCTAGTGATTTCGATAAATTTTTATTGAAAATAACCATCTCTGGACAACATACTGGATTTAAATCAATTTTGCTATAAAATATCTTTGGCAGAGCAATATAGCTGTTATCAAAGTTCCATCCCATTTCTTTTATCTTAATCATATATTTCCTCCTTTTTAATTATCTTCTTCATGTATACGAGAAATACACCACTTTTCATCATGACTTTTTAATTCTAGTTCCACTTTATTTTTTCCAAATACCCCCTTCGAATCATTCAATGTAAATTCCACCGTAACTAAATATGTATCATTATTTATTTTTTTAGTATCTAAAGTCTTATATTCTGTTACCCATGGACTAGAAACTCCTGTCACCCATGCATAATTTTTGTCTGTTTCCATTTTATCAGTAAAATCTTTTTTTAAAATGCTACACATAACGGAATACTGCAAAGGACCACTTCTTTGTTCTACCCCTTCACAATATAAGTTTACTGCTTCCTCAATTGAAGATGCACCAAAATTATCTAATGCTTCTCTAAATAGCTTATTTTTTTCTTCTAATTGGTTTATATATACCTCCGAATCATTAATATTGTCCTTAGCCTGTACTATATTAATTTTAATAAATATAGTTAAAATTAATATTAGTATAGTTAAAACTTTTTTACAGTATAAACCTTTTTTCATTTATTATCACTCCTTACTTTCATGATTTCTATGTATATAATTTTAGTATGCTTAAATATAGTTATTCCCTAACTTACAAAAAAGTTTTATTACTATACTAATTTATAAAAATATGTTATTCTACTACTTTGTAAGAACTGACTTAGGAGGACTTTACATAATGACCAATGATATGACAACTGGAAATCCCGTTAAACTTATTTTGTATTTTTCTATACCTTTATTGATAGGTAATATATTTCAACAATTCTATAGCATGGTTGACACTATAATCGTGGGAAGATTTGTTGGTATTGATGCTCTTGCAGCCGTAGGTTCTACTGGCTCTATGGTCTTTTTAGTTAATGGTTTTGTTGTTGGGCTAACTAGTGGTTTTGGAGTACTGATTTCTCAAAAATTTGGTGCTAAAAATGAGAATGCTATTAGAAAAGCTACAGCAAGTGCAATTAAACTATCTATAATTTCAATAATACTTATTACTGTTATAAGTGTAATATTTGCAAAGCCAGTGCTTAGATTAATGAATACTCCATCAAATATAATAGGTGACGCCACTACATATATAACTATAATTTATGCTGGTACTGTAGCAACATTCGCTTACAATATGGTTTCAAGTATTTTAAGGGCTCTTGGCGATAGTAAAACTCCATTGTATTTTTTGATAATCTCATCTATATTAAATGTTATTTTAGATTTAGTTTTCATCATTAATTTTTCAATGGGAGTTGCGGGTGCTGCTTATGCTACAATTATTTCTCAAGGTATTTCCAGCTTATTATGCTTTATTTATACTTCAAAGAAATATACCATCTTAAAATTTAAAAAAGGTGACTTTAAACCCAATAAAACATATGTCAAAAGGCACTTAAGGATAGGCATACCAATGGCTTTACAGTTTTCAATAACAGCAATCGGTATAATGATAGTTCAAGGTGCCTTGAATATATTTGGATCAGCAATTATAGCTTCATATACTGCTGCTTCAAAAGCATTACAGCTTGTAATGCAGCCTTCAATAACCTTCGGTGTAACTATGTCCACATATTGCGCTCAAAACCTTGGTGCTAAGAATTATAATCGTATAAAAGAAGGCGTTAGAGAATGTACTAAGATATCCATAGTTACCAGCATAATATAAGGATTAATCCTTATATTCTTTGGAAAATACTTTGTAATGTTATTTATAAATAGTCCTGATGAAACTATATTAAGGTCTGCATCACAATGCCTTAATATAGCTGCAATATTCTTCATTCCACTTGGACTTATATTTATATATAGAAATGCTCTTCAAGGAATTGGGGAATCTTTTATTCCAATGATGGCAGGTGTTTATGAGCTAACAGCAAGGGCTCTAGCAGCTTTTATACTGCCAAGATTCTTAGATTACCTAGGAATTTGTTTGGCTGATCCTATAGCTTGGATAGCTGCTTCAGTTCCTCTAGCCTTTACATACTTTAGAAGAATAAAAACTTTAACGGATGAAAACATCAATTAAAGTAAACATAAAAGAAACCTCTGTACATAGAATTAATCTACAGGGGTTTATTTCACTTCTTCAATAGTCAGATTCACATTGTTTACTGCTGTCATTCCTGGAAACTCTTTCACTAAATCAACTAATTTTATCTGCATAATTGATATTCCCCTCTCTATCCATAGTATATAGTTGTTTTTATATCATTAGGATTATTTACTAATGCACTAATAATAGCCGAACACGTTGATAACTCTTTAATTTCATTATTCTTCCCCTCTATTAATATAGGCACATATTGAGGTTTATATGGAACTTTAGAATTAACTTCTTCAAAGAAATAATATTTTTTAAAGCTACCATACTTTTTTAAGCTTTCTTCTATCTCTTCTCTCATGTCCTCATCCCCATACTTAAACAGTTTTCTATTCATAAGACGCATAGACAAATCTTTAAGTATAGCATCACTACTTTTCTGCATAATATAAATTCCATAACCAGCCACAGTTTCATCTAAATCTAAATAGTCATGAATTAGTATCTAGCCATTATATAATCTTCTACAGCATGAATTCCTGACTCTTTTACTTTTAATATTTCATTATTAATCATACTTATACATAAATACTTTATAATTTCTATATCAATTTTATAGTTTTATTCATATTATAAATTGTAATATTATGGGAGTGATTTATGTGGATAATAGAAATAACTGCTCTTTTTATAATAATCCTAATTACTATGAGCATTTAATAGAATACAGAGGTAATTTTTTAGAAGAAATATCTAAAGTTTCTTATGCTTGCGGAGATATAATAAACAATCGATTTGCTATCGTCTCAGTTAAAGCCGGCATGATTGATAATTTAATTTTAGATGTCCCATCTATTTTATTTGTCAATTTTAGAGAAATGTTTATCTTAGAATCTACTTCTCCTGAAAATGTGAGCAATATATATCAGGTTAAATTAAACCCTTATCTATCTTTAGACGGCTCAGGCATTTTAGTTGGTATAGTTGATACCGGAATAGATTACTTAAATCAAGAATTTATAAGAGAGGATAATACATCTAGAATTGATACAATTTGGGATCAAACATCACCTTCTAATGAGGGTTCATCCCTTTTTATTGGGAAAGCTTACTCAAATGATGATATAAATAAAGCTATACAAGCTCAATTAAAGGGTGAAGATCCTTATAATATTGTACCATCAACAGATACAATTGGTCACGGAACTGAGATGGCTGGAATAATTGGTGCTAGAGGATATAGCAAAGAATTGAAAGGAGTTGCAAATAATTGTACATTTGCTGTAGTTAAATTGATTCAATCTGCTACATTTCAGCATGACCTTAAACTAAATGGATTTGAGTTACCAGTATATAATACGGCAGAAGTGGTAGCTGGTATAGAGTATCTACGCCAATATGCATCCGAAAAAAATAAACCAATTGTTATTTTTCTTGGGTTCGGTTGTACTGATTATAGTCATGATGGCTCTGGATTATTTGCAAAATATATAGACGAAGTTGGATCCTTTAGAGGAGTTGTAGTTGTTACCAGCACAGGTAATGAAGGTAATGCTGAACTACATTCATCTGGATATATAAATAATATAGGAGAAATTAATACATCCGAATTAAACTTAACAAAGCAACTAAACAACTTATCTTTTAGAATATGGATAAGAAAGCCAAATAAAATGTCACTCAATGTTATATCTCCATCTGGACAAAGTACAAAATTTATTACCTCAAAATTATACAAATCAGAAACTTTTTCTTTTGTTTATGAAGCAACAAAACTAACCCTTAAATTCTATGTACCCGATAACGTTACAGGAAATCAAGTAATAATTTTGACCTTTACCGATATAAAACCCGGAATATGGAAATTACAATTAAAAGGTGAGTATATTGCTGATGGAAGATATGATATATGGCTTCCTCCTGCAATAACTCTTCCGGAAGGTACAAAATTCTTAAATTCTGACCCAGAGGTAACATTATCTCTCCCTTCCAGTTCCAAAAAAATAGTTTCTGTGGGATACTATGATCAAGAATCAGACTCTATTGTAGGTAAATCCGGCAATGGTTTCCCACTAAACACTTATATTAAACCCGATATTGCTGCACCGGGAGTTAATATACTTACTACATCTTTAAGCAATAAAACTACTACGGTCTCAGGTGCATCTGTGGCTGCAGCAATAACGTCAGGAGTTTGTGCTCTACTTCTTCAATGGGGAATTGTAGAAAGAAATGATTTAACTATGTATGCATCAAAGATTATTAGTTATCTAATAGCTGGAGCTTCAAGAAAGCCTTTTGATATATATCCAAACGCTCATTGGGGATACGGAAAACTAGATTTTTTAGGAACAATAAATGCTTTGTCTGGAACTAGAAATCTAGAATCTCAAAACAATTTTGACCTTGAATATTCCCTAAACAATATGCTTTTAAGATTTACATTAAAAAAGGAGGTATTATTCGGTGATGAAACATTTTTCTAATGCACCACCATCAGTCTTTACGAGTCCCGAATATCTCCATTATATTGCAGAATATAACGGAGATATAGAAGCAGAAGCTTATCTTGCTCCAGATTATTATATAACTATAATGGATGAAAAATTCGCAATAATATCTTTAAAGTTACAAAATATTATTGAAGACTCATTTACCTTGTCCAATAATCCCTTTCCATCTGTTGTCTATATAAACAGATTATATTTATATACCATGCAGGCACTTAGCCCTATTATTGCTGCAAATATTAATCTAACTCAAATACAGCCTCCTTTTTTCTTAACAGGAAAAGGTGTTGTTGTTGGAATTATTGATACCGGGATAGATTATTTAAGCAAAGAGTTTATGAATGATGATGGAACATCTAGAATTCTCGGTATATGGGATCAAACTATTAGTAACCCTAATTCAAGCGGAAATGTTCCCTTTGGAACTGTGTATTATAAAAATGATATTGATAACGCTATAAAAGCATATAACGAAGGAAAAGATCCATATGAAATTGTTCCTTCAAAAGATACAGATGGTCATGGTACTGCAATGTCGGGTATAATAGGTGCTAAAGGTATTAATCCTGAAATTAAAGGTGCTGCTCCTGACTGTAATTTTGTGGTTGTAAAATTAGCAGAAAGCCTAGCTTTAAAAAAAGCTTTAAACCCGTCAGTTCCTGTTTATGATCAGGCTTTTTTAATGATGGCTATAACTTATCTTTATGAATATACGCTATTTACTTTAAATAAACCTACAGTAATATATCTACCACTTGGTGCCTCTTTAGGAAATCATAAAGGTGATGGATTATTAGAATCCTTTATAAATAATATTTGTAATAATAAAGGAATTGCTGTAGTTACAGGTAGCGGCAATCAAGGTGATAGTGGCGGTCACACTTCTGGTTATGTAGATAAAAAAGATACATTTAAAGATATCCAATTATATATCTCAGATCAGCAAAAATATCTTAGATTGGAAGTTTGGGTGGATAAGCCTAATATTTGTTCTCTAGAAATTATCTCCGCTTCTGGAGAAACTTCCGGCATCATGACTGCCCTTCTAAATAGAGAACAAACAATCAACTATATTTTTGAAAAATCTAAGGTAAAAGTAAAGTACTATCTTCCTGAAGCATTATCTGGTGATGAATTGATAGAAATTGACATGAATTACCTTACACCAGGTATTTGGAAATTAAGATTATATCCTGATTATATTTTAAATGGAAGTTATAATATATGGCTTCAGCAAAAAGGGCTTGCATTAGGTAATACAGGATTTACTTCCCCAGATCCTTATGGTACTTTTACAACCCCATATGCCCCTCAGATTATTAAAGTAGGCGCTTATAATCAAAATAATTTCAATTTAGTGGAGTATTCAGGAATGGCATTTCTGTATAATCCAAGCGCAATTGATATAGTGGCTGGTGGTGTAAATGTAACCGCCCTTGCCCCTGGTAATAAAACTATGATAGTAAATGGCACCTGTGTATCTGCTGCTGTAGTAGCCGGCGCAAGCGCATTAATGTTTCAGTGGGGCATAGTTGATAAAAATGATCCAAATATCTATTCTCAAAAATTAAAAACTTATTTATCAAGAGGAACAGCTAAAAGGCTAAATGATTCATATCCTAATGCAGAATGGGGATATGGTGTTTTAGATATGATTGGTGTTTTTAGATATTTAGAGTAATAAAAATACCTTATGTATACTTTTATAAATATGCATAAGGTATTTTTTTACGCACCCAATTTGTCAATAAATAGATATTAGCATAGTATAATAATATAAATATAATGACGGTGAATCGTGGAAAACTATAATAATATAAATATAATAAGTGAGCTTATGAAAGCTTTAGGCTGTGAAGATTATGAGTCAATCAAGTCTAAGTACTGTAAAGACAATGGTTGTAAATGCAAAATAGATCCTTCCGGCGGTGCTGATAGCAATTGCTGTGATAATATAGACCTAGATATAAAAGGCGGATTTCAAGACATAGATCCTATTTTATTTTCTATAATTGGAGAAATCTTAGGAAATATATTTGCTGGAAAACTCCCCTTTAATGTAGCAAACTCTGTTGCAAATTTTTTAGCTTTAGTTGGCCAAATACTTGAAACTTATGCCGCTCAGCAACAGTATCAACAGTCTGGTCCAGGCAGATTTTTCAATCCAGCATATAAAAATATCACTAATCCATTTTGTCAATCTGTATGTGAAGATGATAAAAATGGATGCTCCAATTCCTCCTTATATAAGTCCAATGAAAAAATAGAAAACATAGAACTCCAATTAGAAATTATAACCAATTCTTTAAAAAATTTAGATAATCGTCTATGCCTAATTGAAAATAAACTTAATAATTACAATAAAAAATTATAAATATATTAAAAGGATAATTGGTGCTAAATATGAATTATGAAGATGCTTTAAAGAATTTGGAGGAAATTTTAAAGAAATGCGGATATAAAAAATGTGATTATGAAAGTTTTAAAGATTTAAAATGCCATTTTGATCCTTCTGCTGGTGCTGATACAAATTATTGCAGAAATGCTAACTCTGATATTCCTAATGGATTTCAGGACATCGAACCTATGCTTCTTGTTACTATTGCTGAAATTTTAGCTAATGCTATATCGGGAAAGTTTCCTGCAAACGTATTAAATTCTTACGGAAATTTTCTACAACTCATAAGTCAAATAATTTCAACCTACAACGCCCAGCAGCAATATCAGCAGTCTGGTCCAGGTAGATATTATAATCCATCCTATAGAAATGTAACAAATCCTTACTTCATCAATTCTTCTCCTACTTCCAGTGATGGAGGAGAGCAAGCTACAGTCCGTTCCTCATCTAATGAAAAAAATAGAACTAACTTAGATGAAATAAGCACACTAAAAAAAGAAATAGAAAATTTAAAAAAACAAGTAGAATCATTAAGGAGGTAATATTTTTAATTACCTCCTTATAATTTAATATTCAACAACATAGTTACTTTTATCAATTACTTTTACATTATGATTCTTTTGAAGATATTCTATAATCAACTCACTAATATCGGTATTTATTTCTTTTATACATTCTGCATTTTCATAGCATGGATAAATAGCTGTGTTGCTAGCACGGTAATTATTTAAAACAATTGTGTAGTAATCTTCTAAATTAATATCTATACCATTCTTCTTCATAGAAACAACACGATTACCAAATTCCTTTGATAAATTAATTGTATATGTTAACCCTCCAAACATATCATAATTATAATTTTGGATCTTAGGCACAAGAAACTCCTCATTTATCTCAACTTTACCATCTTTAACAACAAAATATGTAGCGCTCTTTTCAATAGCTTCCTTAAGTTGTTTTCCTGTTATCTTAAGAATTTTGATAGTATTAGGATAAGGATAATTTATTAAAACATCCCTTATAGAAACTTCTTTTTTAAATCCAATGGCACTATCAAATAATGATAAAGCTGAAAAGTCTGCATTAGAGACATCAAGCTGAACTTGATGAAGAAAATTTATAAATGGATGTCCTTTTAGCCTTGCTTCAAAAATGTCATCCATTAACATATCTTTATCAAAAGTTCCTATTTCTCTATCTAGATATTTTTGTAGTTCTCCCTCTATCTCTGTAAAGATACCTTCCAAAGATTCATCTATTCTTTCATTTAAAGAGCTAACTTTTATAAGCTCATAACTCGTTTTTTTAGTATCTGTATCAAGAACAATCTTAGTAAAATTTTCACCATTATGAATTGGCTGTGCACATATTACACCCTTTATTTTTGTTATAAATGATCTATGCTGATGACCACTTAAAACTATATCTATTGAATCGAATTTTTCCAAAAGCTCACTTGCCTGATTTTCTTTAGTCAACTTTTCTGTAGGAATCATATCATCATTTAAACTTTTTTCAAAGCCACCATGATAGCATACTATTATCATATCTGATTTTTCTTTTAATTCTTTCTCATATTTCCCATACATCTCTACTGGATCTAAAAACTTTAAATTAGGAATATTTTTTTCATGCTCCCAATTAGGAATAAAACCTGTAGTAAGTCCTATACATCCAATTTTGAATCCATTAAAATCAAAGATAGTATATGGTTTGCTTTCAAAAGGCAACCCTTTAATGTTTGCATTTAATAATTTATTTGATACTTTTTTATAAGCACTGCTTAAATATTCTAATCCATAGTTAAATTCATGATTACCTAAAACATATGCATCATATTTTACAGCCTCTAGACATTCTATAATAGGATTGTTTTCCGTCTTTTGTTTAGATAAATAATGTGCAAGGGCTGATCCTTGAATTAAGTCTCCACAATCTATTTTTAGAGACGCATCATAATTCTTTTCATCATTTAATATGTAACTTCCTATCTTTAAAACTCCCAATGATTTTTCAACTACATAGTTGGTTGGATATACATATCCATGTAAATCACTAGTTTGATATATAACAATTTTCATGATTCTCCTCCATTACAAAGGACTGCCTCAAAATAATTGAAGACAGCCCCCTTATACTTATTTGAAATTTACTATTCCCAGATTGATTTTAAAGTAGTCTTAAATCCTTCTAGTGTTTTATTTACATCAGCTGTATTTGGTGCAGCTAAAATTGTTTCCATAACTGTTCCAGCTTCACGGTATGCAGCATCAGCCCCTTGTAAAACTGGGTTTGTGTATAAATTCTTAGTTGCATTTGATAAGATTGGAGCAATTAAGCTTCCGCTATTCTTATATTGATCTGAATCAACAGCACTCTTTCTTACAGGCATATATCCTGTTTCTATAGCCCATTTAACTTGGTTATCTTTAGTAGTTAAGAACTTTAAGAACTCATATGCTGCAGTTTTTTGCTCTGCTGTAGCACTAGAGAATACATATAAATCAGTACCTTGTTGTAAAGATACAGTAGTTGGTGATGGTGCAGCACCTACTTCGAATTTATCGCCAACACCTTTTTTAACAAAATCTTCACCAGCATTTGATCCAACGTACATAGCTACTTTTTCATTTCCAAATGGTCCTGATAAGTATTTATCTGTTCCAGCGATTCTAAAATAGCCTTCTTTTATTCCATCTAAATAATAATTTACAGCAGCTTTAGATTCATCACTTGTTACATCAAAATTTGAATCGTATGTCTTACCTTCAGCTTTTAAGAAAGTTGTATAATATGTATGCAGAGCGTCAACTCCAAATCCAGCTATACCTTTTTTAGCTTTTATTTCCTTAGATACAGCTTTAAGCTCTTCATAATTTGTTGGAACCTTTAAATTTAATTCATCTAAAATAGTTTTGTTATACCATAAAACTTCTGTTGATTTATTAAATGGCATTCCATATATTTTACCATCAATTTTAACTGTTTCTCTAAGACTTGGTAAAATATCTTCATAGTTATCAAACTTAATTTTTTCATTTTCTATGTATGGTGTTAAATCAGTCACCATATTTTCCTTAATCGGATTGAACATCCAATCAGGATATGCTTGAGTTAATGTTGGTAAATTATCAGGACTTACAACTGTAGCTGTAATCTTTTGTTGTAAATCTGGATAAGTTGATTGGTTTTGTAAAGTTACAGTAATGTTTGGATTAGCTTTCATAAACTCATCTGTTAAATTTTGTAGAGATTTTTCTTGTGCTCCCTGCATTGCATGCCAAAATGTGATTTCTACTGGTTTAGTAATTTCTGTTACTATTTCCCCATTATTTGCTTCTGTTTTGTTTTTAGATCCGCATCCAGCCAATACAGTTACAGTTGTTGCTGCTGCAAGAACAAGCGCTAATAGCTTCTTGTGTTTCATATTTTATTCCTCCTATGTTATATAGTTTGACCTTTTTCTGGTAACAATACATCTCCAGATTCATTATAAAGTCTTTCAGGATGATAAGAGTGTATAGGCACTAATAGTTTAGGTTTAATTAAGTTTATTACCTCAATTAAATCATAAGGATGCGCATGACCACTACATGAAGCTCTTACGAACTCTACATTATGCTCTGCAAATGAATTTACAAATGGCTCATATGCAGGGTCAAAATCACCAAGTGGTACCGCATTTGAGTGAATATAAATTCCACCTTCCTTCAATTTATTTATATGATTCATAGCAAGTGTATCTAGTTGCCAGAAAAATTCACCTTCATCATTTAATAAATCTTCGAATTCTATTTTAAGACCTCTATCTAAACCATAGTCTTTTCCATCTAACTCATAATAATACGCTTCATAACCAGTTGCTTCTTTTAAAACATAAGCATAATATGAATCTAAAACAACTTTTCTTGAGTTAGTTTTTATTATGTTTGAAATTCTCTCGATATTAGAAATATAGTAGTTAAATGTAATCTGCTTATTAGGATTACTATTTACAATTTCATTTATGGTTTTCAATAATTCTTTTTCATTTAATATTTCATCTGAACTTATCTTTTCATCAACTTCTTGGAATGATACACTAACACCTTCAATTAAGAGAACATCACAGTTTTCACTTTCCTTGCAGAAATTTAAAGTATCATGCTTTCTATATCCATGAAGTCTTATATCGCCAGTATATGATATAACCAAATCAGGTGTAGTTATAAGTAAGCCTGATGCTCCATATGCATCATGATCCACTGGCATTACCTTTACCTTAATATCTCCAACTTCTATAACTTCATTCTCTTTTACTCCCACTATATCTCTAGTATTTTTTCCTTCATTGACATGAAGAGGGAAAAGAAAATCATTATTTATATTTAATGTATTAAGTAAAGACTTCGTTCCTTCCAATGTATATAATGGTATAGATGGATTCAAGTAATTTATTATCTTTGAATGATCTAAGTGAACATGTGATAAAAATACTGCAGTATTTTTAAAGCTGTCTTCTTTAGATTCAAATCCTTTTACAGGTATTCTAGGATCAAACATATTATTTATGTATGGTACTAGACCTGCATCTATCAATCCATTTAATTCTGTTGGCTGAACAGGAAGTTTTGGATTGTACTCACTTCCAAAATCGAAAAAGATATGGCTATCTTCATATGCGATTTCTATAATAGTTCCTCCAATGGTAAGAATACCATTGTGAAATGTAATTTTTGTCTTTTTATCCTTTAACGCCACTCTTAACAACTCCTCTAATAATTTGTTTTCTAAATACTAGGTATAGAATTAAAATTGGCACTATCGCTATTGTTGAGGCTGCCATTTGAAGGTGAACATTTGTACCACTTTCACTAGCAAACGAACTCAATCCATTACTTAGCAATCTTAACTCTTTAGTATTAGTTACAAGGATTGGCCATAGGAATGCATTCCACCCATTAATAAAACTTAATATTCCCATTGTAAATAAAGCTGGTTTTGATAGAGGAATCATTATTCTTTTAATAAACTCTAAATCTCCACATCCATCAACCTTTGCTGCCTTATAATAAGATATTGGTATACTTGTCAAATATTCTTTTAAATAAAATATATAAAATATACTTGCTAAAGATGGAAGTATTAATGCAGTATATGTATCAAGCAAATTAAGTTGTGCAATGGTTTGATAATTAGTAAATACTGTCACTTCATAAGGTACCATTAATAATGCAGCCATAGCCATAACTAAAATATTCTTATACTTAAACTCTAATTTTACTAAAGCAAATGCTGAAAGTACTGAAGTTATAATTATTCCTAATGTAGTTACTCCTGATACAAAGATTGTATTGAAGAAATATCTAACAAAAGGAGCCTGCTTCATGGCTGCTGCAAAGTTTTCCCACTGAGGCTGATTTGGGATTAATGTTGGCGGAATACTAGTTGCCTCTTGATAAGTCATTAAACTTGCTAAAATCATATATACAAAAGGAAATAATGTTATCAACGCCATAACAACAATAAAACCTTTTGATAAAATCGTACTAACTTTTTTCATTCTTTCACCTACTTAGATATTCTTTTCAAGATACGATTCTGAATTACCGTAAAAAGCAAAATCAAGATAAATAATATAACTGCTGCAGCCATACCCTGACCATACCTATTCTCAACATAGAATTTGTTAAAAATGTAGAAAACAGCAGTTGTAGCACTGTCAGCAATACCAGCTTTTCCATTAAATATAGCAAATACCTGAGCATACACTTTAAATGCACTAATAAAATTAACCATTAGTAAGAATGTAATTATAGGTATCATTTGTGGTAAAGTTATTCTAAAAAACTGCTGAATCTTAGTTGCTCCAAACATATCTGCAACTTTATAGTAATTAGAATCAACATTTCTTAGTCCAGAAAGTAAAATAATTATATTAAATGCCAATCCTGACCATATTCCAAATATGATAAGTGTAGTCATACTCATACTAGGGTCATCTAAGAAGTTTATTGTGCCTACATTAAATATTTCTAGTATGTAATTCACAAATCCATATTCTCCATTTAATAAATATCTAAATACAATACCGACAGCTATTATACTTGTTAAATATGGTATAAAAAATATTGTTTCACAAATGTCTTTATGCTTTATCTTATCGTGAATAGTAATTGCAATAAACATAGCAATTATAAGTCCTACTGGTACAACAATAAATGCATATAGTGCCGTATTAATTAATGCTGTATGAAATTTCGGGTCACTTAATACTATTTCAAAATTTTTAAATCCATTAAATTGTAAGTTATTTAATGTTCCTTTCTGGAACGACATTACAAAAGTCTTTATTAATGGGAGAACACTAAAGATCCCAACTATTATCAATGCTGGTAAAAGAAATAACCATGCCTGTGGTGAATTCTCTGCTCTATATTTAAACTTTTTCATTAGTACACTCGAACTCCATTCTCTTGGAAAATATAAATACTCTTATAATCGATATCAAATCCTACCTCATCGTCCTCTTTGATATTTTTAGATATATCTGTTATTGACTTTGAGTGTGTGTCGTTGATATTAAAATTAACTATACAGTCTTTACCAATTAATTCTATTGATTCAACATTGACTTTAAATAATGGATTTTCACTTAGCTCAAAATATTCTGGTCTAATTCCAACATAGTATTTACCCTGATTTAATTCTCCTTTAAATCTATCATTGCTTAGAAGATTCAAATCAATTGAAAAATCTTTAGATTTTAATGCATCGCCCTCTTTATTCATCTCAAATATATTGATTATAGGATTTCCCATAAACTTAGCCACAAAAAGATTTTCCGGTTCTAAGTATAAGTTTTGAGGGATATCAAATTGTTGAACAATACCTTCATTCATTAATACAATTCTGTCACTTATAGATAATGCCTCTTCTTGGTCATGTGTAACAAAAATAGTTGTAATTCCTATTTCTTTTACAAGCCTTCTTATTTCCTCTCTTATTTTAAGCCTAAGTCTTGCATCTAGATTACTTAAAGGCTCATCCAATAAAAGAATCTTAGGACTTTGAACTAAAGCTCTTGTTATTGCAACTCTTTGTTGCTGTCCTCCAGACATTTCACCAGGTTTCTTATCAGCTAACCCCTCAATACTTGTAATCTTCATAAATTTTTCTGATATGGATTTAGCTTCTTGTTTTGATTTCTTATTCTTTCCAACTGTTAGAGGAAACATAATATTTTCTAAAACTGTCATATGAGGATATAATGCATAATTTTGGAATACTAACCCTATGTTTCTATCTTTAGGATGTTTATCAATAACTGATTCATTATCGAACTTAATATCTCCACTTGTAGGGTCTAAAAGTCCTGCCAATAAGTTTAATATTGTTGTTTTACCGCATCCACTTGGACCTAATAGGCATATAAGCTCTCCCTCATTAATTTCAAGATCGATGCTTTTTAAAGCTTCATACCCATTACTGTAAACTTTTTTTAGTTTTTCAATCTGTATCATATTTCACCTCTGTTATTTTTACCTTTATCATATTGTTTTAAAAGATAAAGTTTGATTATGGCTTTCAGAAAAAATTCTTTATATATAATATATATCATTTCTACAATTTTTGCATATACTTTTTTGAACTTTTTATATTATCTTTTTGTTTTTTTAATATAGCTCGAAATTTTTTCATTATTTTGAATTTTCTATTTTAAGAATTTAAATGCGAAGTTTAATGTATTTAAATATCTATTTTAAGAATTAACCATAAAAAATAATAGATAAACATAAAGGAAGGTCGTCCTTTCTCTATGTTTATCTATTATTTTAAAGCAAATGATTCACAATCAGTGCACTCAACTACCTTAGGATTTGATTCGTGGGTTGCAACTTTAATTTCATTTAAAGTACAGTAATCTTCTGAGTAATCATGGAACTTACATTGTTCTACTGTACATTTTATTGATGTATTCTTTGACATAAAATATTACCTCCTCACTTCATCATAATTTTAGTTTTTCTAATAAATCAAATAATATTCTCGCAACATTTACCATTTAGGATACTGGAAAGTTTACACAACAAAAAGAGGCCACTTGAAGTCAAGTGCCTCTACTCTGTATTTAAACAGATTATGATGATTCAATAATTTTTATGCAATATTCTTTTTCTTCCTGTCTACAATAACTGCTGCTCCTATTACAAGCATAATTATTCCAAAAGCTACTGTGCTTTCTGTAGACACTACTGAACCTGTTTGTGGAAGCTTTTCAGCATCTTCAGTGTTTTTATCATTATCTACCACTGGTGCATCAGGTGCTTTTCCATTTATTAATGGATCAGTGTAATCAAATACAAGATGTTCTCCATTTAATGCCTTTAGTGATTTAACTAATGCATCTCTTATTGGAAGATTTGTATCTTTCATGTCTATAGCGCCGGTGAAATCGTATTCATCTCCACCTGTTGACATAAAATCGTTTGTTACTACAGTGTATAGCTTATCCATTTCTATCTTTGTTCCGTCATCAAGGAACATATCACTTATTCTGTTTCCAGCTTCTTTATCCTTGTCATAATATACTTTTAATCCTGAAACTTGTACCCATCCATATTTGTCATTATAGATACCATGTTCAATAACTTTCTTTAACTGCTCTCCAGTTAACTTCATTGTAACTAATGTATTATCAAAAGGCATAACTTCGTAAAGTTTCCCCATTGTTATATCTCCCTTAGGAATAGATGTTCTAAGTCCTCCACCATTAGTTATTCCAATTTGAGTTCCTGCCTCTTTTCTCATAACATCACAAGTCCATTGTCCAAGTGGTGATGTACCTTGATGCTTAAATCTATCATGGCTTAATTCAGTATCTGTAACTCCAACTACTTGAGCTAAAACTGGTCCAAGTTCCTTTTGGTATTTATTATATATTTTTAATGCATTTTCGTCATCCTTTAATGTATCTGGTCTTTTATATAAAGTATCTGCATTAGGTACTATTGATACTAATTTATTGTCTTCAGTAAAAGTCATTTTTAAATTTGCTAATGTTCTTCCTGCATAGTATCCTTCAACTATAGGTTTTCCATTAACATAACCTGACACTTGATTATGTGTATGTCCTGCTATTATTCCATCAATACTAGCTACTTTAGTTAAGTCTGTAGCTTCTCCGGTAATTGTATAATCTTTAGCTTGTGATGCACCTAAATGTGTCAAAGCTATAACTACATCTGCCTTTCCTTCTGGAAGACTACCTGACTTTAATTTATCTGCCCATTCAGTTGCTGCTTTCACAGGATCTCTAAATTCTAATCCTGCTACATTTTCAGGTTTAGTTTTAAATTGTGTTTCTGGAGTTGCAAGACCTACAAATCCTATCTTAATTCCATCTTGTGCAACTACCTTATAAGGTTTTGCATAGTTTATAGGCTCACCTGTGTTCTTATCATATATATTACATGCTAAAAACTCAAAACCGCCATCCTTCTGCCATGTATCCATATACTTTGTTCCCCAGTCATATTCGTGGTTTCCTATGGCAGAAGCAACTAAACCAATTTCTTTAAACATCTCAGATACTGGTTTTCCATAAGTAAGGTTTGACATTGCAGTTCCTTGATAGTTATCACCACCAGAAACTACTATAGTGTTAGGATTTGCTTTCTTATATTCCTTAACCGCTCCCACAAATTTAGCCATTCCAGGTGTTTTTCCACCAGAATCTAACGCTCCATGAAAGTCATTAAATGAAATTATGTCTATGACTTTATTGCCGCTCTCTAGTTTTGGAGAGTTTTCGTCTGCTCTTGCTGTAATTGAAGTAGATAGTCCTACTGTCATCATTGCTGCAACAAGTAGCGATAAAAATTTTCTTTTACTTTTAGATTTTAACATTTGATTTATTCCCCCTTCTTTATGTATAATAAATCTCATCTATATTATATATTTTTCCAGTTATTAAATCAATTACCTTTACTGTTTATAACATGAAAATAACTATTCTTAACACTCATCCTTCATCTCTTGATTTTAGCATAGGAGTTCTTTTTCATTCAGTGCTATATTCTTTTATTCACTGGCATAGCCATGGGTTTTCAACGCAAAAAAAAGGTTCAAATGGATGTTTTTCAGCCCCATCTGAACCCCTTTTTTAGATTCACTTATTTTAGAACAAAAGATTGACAGTCAGTACATTCTACTACTGTAGGATTTTTCTCATGAGTTCCTACTTGAATTTCATTTAGAGTGCAGTAATTTTCAGATTGATTATGAAATTTACATTGTTGTACTGAACATTTTATTGATGAATTCTTTTCCATATTCTCGCCTCCTTTAATAATAATTACTATTTTAGTTTTTCTAATATCTAAAATAATATACTATTATTAAAATAATTGATTTTTATAATTTAATTACTTAATCTTTTCTGTTTTATAATTACAAGAGTTATTGCAAATATAGCTATTGCAAAACAAAGTATTATTGCCATACTCATAAATATAGGCATAAGATTTTCTTTGCTAAAATTAACCAAGGCTGATATTTCATTATTAGCTTTTACATACCAATAGGTTGGGTTAAAACTTGCTATAGAAAGCACTGTTTTTCCCAAATATTGCTGAGGAACAAACACACCACTTATAAAACAACAACCTAATGAAACTACATTTGACGCAGCCGACATAGCATTCTTGCTATTAATGATATTTCCAATTAGAAAACTTATACTTAATGCTGATATAGTAAATACAAAAGAATTTAAAAGAAATAATGCTCCATTTGCAGTAAACATATACTTACCATACATTATAAAACTTGCAAATATCATTACCACCCATACAAGTAATGAATAACTAATGTTTCCCAACACCATTTGAAAATTCATATCTTTAAGCTTTAATGCTGATGATGAATTTCTCATTTTTAAATCTTTATTATTGAAAGTTATCATTACCGATGATACTCCAAGTATCAATATGGCAAACATAGAATAAGCTAAATAGTTATAATAATTTCTGCATTTATCTTCATCTCTATGCCCATTATCATAAGTACTAAGCTTTACATCTGTACTCTCTGACAAGTCCTTGCTTACATAGCTTACAATCTTTTCTTGAGATAAATTACTTATTGATCCACTATACATCTTAACTGTATTAAGATATCTATTTATCAAATTATTCATATACATTTCACTATTTGAATTAGGAACTGTAGTTGTTTTAATACTAACATTTTCACTGCCACCCATCATTTCCTTTGTAAACCCATTAGGAATCCTTACTATATACTCTACTGTTCTAAAGAATAAAGCATCTTTAAGCTTTTCATCATCCTCTGATATATCTACTATATTAGCATTTTTACTGATATACTCTCTAAGTCCTTCTACAAGCTCTGAATCTTCATCTTCATTAATAAAAGCCACATTGATTTTAGTTTCCTCAAAATTTGTATCTGCAGGATTAACATCCATATTTCCAAGGAGTATAGCAAATGCTAAAAATACTACTACATAAATCATTATTTGATTTAAATTTTTTATAATAATTTTAAAAAAGGCCTTATAAACTTGCATATTTTTGCCTCCTTAAAACTAAATAGGTTATACTACTAAAAATAATTGAAAAACCACAAAGCAGGCTTAGATTTGTAAAAAACTTTGTTAAATTATCATAATAATATAATGAGTAAAATGAATCTGCTATCAAATTTACAGGATTGATATATCCTAGAATTGGCATATTATTATTCACAATATACTTCATCTTATCATACATCATACCTGAGAAATATGACATTATCATGGTTAACCCAACAAGAATCCCTATCTTAAGACCTTCACCTTTTTTTATTATAGCTCCTATACATGTTCCAAAGGTTACCCCCGCTATTGTTCCAATTATGCATGTCAAAATTATATATCCAAGTTGATTTCCAAACCCTACCTTTATAATTAAAGCTAAATAAGCTATCAATATTCCAATATCAAAAAGTTGAACTGTAGTCGCCGCTGCCATAGATACCATAAATACTTTCAGCTTATTAGTTGGCGCAGTATTTATTCTTGCTCCTTGAGCAGACTGATTCCCTTGGATAGCTGACACTTCCTTTATTCCAAGAAAGCTTCCATAAAAACAAGTCATTGCTATTAAAGTATAAAAATAATTTACAGTTGTATCTGGATTAACTTTGCTAATAGATACATCTTTAATATAATTTGACCTTTTCATTAAACTATTTAAAGTTCCTTGATTAATTATTTCTGGATTTTTCTCTATAATAGTTTTAATTGTTGAAGAAGTTTGCTTAAATTCATCTACAAAGCTTTTTAATATGGTTTGATTTATTCCAGACTTTTTGACTACAACCTTTATCCCATCATTAAAGTATATAAAACCATCTACTTTATTATCATCCAAAAGTTTTTGAGCCATATCTTTAGATGTATATTCTACATTAAATAAATTCTTATCATTTTCACCATTTGAAACTGATTTTAAAACTTCAATAAACTCTGTATTTTTTTCGTGTTCGTCATCTTTAACAACAGCTATATTTATACTCGAAAAATTTTCTGCACTTGAAAGATTGGAAAATGCTAAATTAAATAAAGTTGCCAAAATTATAGGAAATAAAAGAGTCCAAAACATCATCTGCTTATCTTTTACAATACATTTAATTCTATATTTATAATTATGAAAAAACATCTTACCCCTCCTTTAATCCCTAAGTTCCTTGCCTGTTATCTCCAAGAAAACATCATTTAATGTAGGCGGCTCTGAATAAATCTTTCCTACATGAACATTCTTACTCTTTAAATAATCTATCAAATTAACTAAATTATTTTTGCCCTTACTTGACTTTGCCACAAGATAATTATCTTTATATTCAGCATAAACTACGTGAGGAAGTTTTCTAATTCCTTCTAAGATTTCCTTATCCATTTCAAATATCTCTATAGTTATCTTTTCTCCGCAATTTATCATTGCCTTTAACTCTTCATTAGTTCCAGTAGCTATTATCTTACCTTTGTCCATAATTGCAATTCTTGTACAAATCTGCTCAACCTCTTCCATATAATGAGAAGTATAAACTATTGTAGCTCCTTCTTTATTAAGCTTTTGTATACCCTCTAATATATTGTTTCTGCTTTGAGGATCTACAGCAACTGTTGGCTCGTCCAAAATAATAAGCTTTGGCTTATGGGCAATTCCACAAGCAATATTTAATCTTCTAAGCAGCCCTCCACTTAATTTTTTTGGATAAAACTTTTTAAAATCAGAAAGTCCAACAAAATCTACAGCTTCTTCCACAAGTTTTCTACGAAGTTTCTTGTCAGAAATATAAAGTCCACAAAAATAATCAATATTCTCATAAACTGTCAGTTCATCAAACACGGCTACATTCTGCATTATTACTCCTATATTCATTTTTATATCATAAGCATTTGGTCTCATAGGCTTTCCATAAACATCTATGGTTCCTTTATCATACTTTAATAAAGATAAAATACAATTAATCGCTGTAGTCTTTCCTGACCCATTTGGTCCTAAAAGTCCAAAGATTTCTCCATCATTAACTTCTAGATTTAAATGATCAAGAGCCAATAGATCATCATATCTTTTAACTAAATTTTTAACATTTATAACCATAACAGTTCCTCCACTCCTATCTCTCACATTTTCTATACTTTAATTCTACTAGACTCAAGGATAATTAATAAGTGATAAAACTCCGAAACTATCATGACAAATATAATAATGTTATTGTTATATATATATCTTAAATGTTAAAATTGATATATAATTACTTTTTTTAGAACAAAGGTTGATTTATTTATGAATGCTTTAATTGATAAACTAATTATTTTCATTATTTGTTTTGCCTTATATGTGCCAAACATAAATAACAAATATATGGTTGTACCTATTTTGATAGTTCTATTTTTGACTTCATTATTAAGTTATAAAGAAAATAAAAGAGCTTTAATTTCTATCTTTCTTATTTTCTTATTTCTTTGCATATGGCAGTGGGCTTTTATCTTTTTCATTCCAGTCATATGTTATGACTTATTTTTTTACAAAGTAAAATGGCTGTGGTTACTGTCACTATTTCCTATTTTGATAGACCTCAATGTGATTCCTGCATTCTCAAAAGTGTCTATCGTAACTTATATTTTTTTATCATATATATTAAAATATAGAACTATCTCTTTAGAGAATATAAAGAAAAGCTACTATTCTGCTAGCGATAATGCCAAAGAGCTAACTATGAAATTTGAAAGTAAAAATAGAGATCTTCTAGAAAAACAGGATTACGAAATAAATTTAGCAACTTTAAGAGAACGTAATAGAATTGCAAGAGATATCCATGATAATGTTGGACATCTTCTATCTAGATGCATATTACAAATTGGAGCTCTTCTTGCTATAAATAAAGATAAAAACGTTAATGATAATCTTTCTCTCATAAAAGAAACCCTTTCAGAGGCTATGACCAGCATTCGCAGCAGTGTCCATGACTTGCACGAAGAAGCCATTGACCTACAAATTGAAGTGCAGAAGTTAGTTGATAGTTTTAAATTCTGCTCTATTAAATTTAATTATGATGTTGAATCATCCCCAGAAAAAAATATAAAATACTGCTTCATTACAATAATAAAAGAATCTTTATCAAATATTATAAAGCATTCCAATGCTACAGATGTTTTAATCTCTATTAGAGAGCATCCTGCATTATATCAGTTAGTGATTAAGGATAATGGAAATAGCGGCAAATATCTTAGTGAAAAAGGTATAGGCATTAAAAATATAAGTGACAGAGTATCCGCTTTAGGAGGTAATCTCAACATTAACGATGATAATGGATTTAGAATTTTTATTTCAATCCCAAAATAAGTTGAAAGGATAATATAAAATATGCGTGTATTAGTTATTGATGATGATAAATTAGTATGTGTTTCTTTAAAAACTATTCTCGAATCACAAGGTGATATAAATGTTATCGGAACTGGAAATAGTGGACAAGAAGCCTTAGAACTCTTTCAGAGTTTAAACCCTGATATTCTTTTAATGGATATAAGGATGGACGGCATGACAGGACTTGAGGCTGCAGAAACTATTTTAAATAATGATAAAAATGCAAAAATACTATTCTTAACCACTTTTTCTGATGACGATTATATAGTTAAAGCTTTAAAAATTGGAGCTAAAGGATATATAATAAAGCAAAACTTTGAATGTATTGTCCCATCTTTAAAAGCTGTATATAGCGGTCAAAGCGTATTTGGGGATGACATCGTATCTAAAATACCTTCTCTTATAAATAATACTAGCAAAGTAGATTTTTTTAGCTTTGGAATAACCGAAAAGGAGCTTGAAATAATAACTCTTGTTGCAGACGGTCTTAGCAATAAAGAAATATCATCTAACCTCTATTTAAGCGAGGGTACAGTTAGAAATACCATAACTATAATTCTTCAAAAACTAAGCCTTAGAGATAGAACTCAGCTTGCTATATTTTATTATAAAAATAAGTCTTAAGTCTTATAATTGTATATCCCATATATATGTACATTAAAAAAGCTACTCAAAAAGAGTAGCTTAAAAAACATAATTAATTACTTTATACTATTCAATAGGTAGTAATAATCCTGATTTTTTCAAGATTGGTCTTAGAACATTGTAAAGTATTGCAACTAATATTACTGACACTACTGCATTTACAAAGGTAGTAACAGCACTTAATTTTGCCAAAATAACAGCAGCACTTTGTGTCTGTCCTAATATATACTGTTTATAGAAAAATCCAACAACAGGATCTGCTATTACATTGAAAGCCAAGCCTCCAATTGAAGCAATAAGACTCCACTTAAATATATATTTCTTATCATTGCTTTTACTTATCTTAGCATATTTATGTGCGATTAATCCTGTTATAATTCCAATACATAATTTCAAAACAAAAGTTTTAGGTGCTACCATTATATATACAGGATCCATTAAATCCGCAATTGTCATGCCTATGGCCCCAGCAATTCCTCCATACCACCCTCCAAGTAATAATGCAGCTAAAACACAAAATGCATTTCCAATATGAAGCGAAGTAGCATCTCCTCCTCCTGGCATTGGAATCTTAATTTGTAAATAAGTGAAAGATACAAAGCATAATGCTGCTAATAATGCCGTTTGAGTTAATTTTTTAAATCTTATTTCTCTACTCAAAATAATTGCCCCCTGATCATCATAAATCTTTAACTACATTTTATAAATCAAATCAATTTTGGTCAATTGTATCCATACAAAGCCACAAGTGTTTATTTATTTTAAATTATAACTTTTAACATAAAAATACTTTTAATAACTTTAAAAGGAAATTAAATGCTAAAAATGGAAAATATAGTTTGCATAGCAAAATCGATATAAATTCAGATAAACACTTAAAAGATAAGTTAAACTTCGTTAATGATAAATATAACTTTTTACTTATCTATACATTGGTAGTAATATGTATAGGATGACTAGTCTGTGAGCAATTGCTATGTATATTTAAAATAATATGATAGATTAAGGAGTGTACCCAGTGGAAACGATTAGTATTCAGCTAAGTCAAGAAGTATACAGATCTGATGCCGAAAAAATGGCTGATTGGCTTAGCGACGAAGAGATAACTAAAAATTTAAACGAGGATGCTAACGCTAAGGCTAACCTAATCAATATTGTAAATAGAATAGATATGCCTATATTGACTCATTTATTTAATAATAATTGTAGATTTTTCACTATAAAAACCACTTATGAAACAGTAGGTTTTTTAAGGTTAGTTCCCAAAAACGGTGGAATTGAGATTGTAATTGCAGTCGGAGAAAAAGATCTATGGGGAAAAGGGATAGGTCATGATGCTGTAGTTGAAGCCTTGAAAAAAGCTTTTTTTGACATGCGCACAGAAAAGGTAGTAGCAAAGATAAAAAAGACAAATAGTAGATCAAGAAATCTTTTTAAAGGTATTGGCTTTAAAGAAGTCAATGAATTAGAAAAGGAAATCGAATATCAAATGTCTAGGGAGACTTTCTTTAAGATAGCTTGCTAGATAATATATTTCTGTAAATATAAAATTTTGCTAAACTAAATATAAAAATCATTGCATTTATTCTGCAATGATGTTATTCTATATAAGCAGTTGGTACGAAAGTGCTGATTACAGTAGAGCCTAGTTTGTCTTTCGCCGGATTTCTAGGCTCTACTTTTTATTTTAGTTAAATTAACTAAAAATTATATCTCATAAATACTTATTATTTTCTTTATAGATTCAAAATCCTCTGAACAAAGTCCCATATCTGTATACTCTGCCTCTCCAATCTGGTTGTCGTAAGGATCGGATCTAAAGAATTTCTTCTCTGGCATTAAATCTTGTTGGAACTCTGAATTTGCAACCATTCTGAAAGGATCAAGGTTTCCAAAATAGAAGTTCCATTTTTTCATATCACCTGTTCTATAACCGCTTCCTCCAAAAGACGGATCTGCAAAAAGCCATCCATATGGTGCAATATAGAATTCTGCCCAATCGTGGCACCCAATATGTGTTGGATTTACATAAAGTCCAGACTGCCATCTTGCAGGTATTTTCTCAATTCTGCATAAAGTTATGAATAAAAGTGCCATAACTCCGCAATCACCTTTTAAATTGTATGATGCATATTCTGGTATATTAATTATAGATGCATACTCCCTCATAAAAGAATATTGAACGTTTTGTGTAACATAGTCATATATTTTTCTTGCTTTGATAAGAGGATTTTTCTCATCCTTTACAATATCATGAGCTAAACTAACTAAATATGGTGTAAATCTGATATGAGGTATTATTTCTTCTGTATAGAAATCAGGTTGCTCTTCTGAAACCATATTAAAATCAGGAAGATTGTATTTTATATGATTTTCATAAGAATACTCTACTGTAAAGCTCTCTTCACCCTCAACCTGTTTTTCAAAATAAGCTGTCCTTTGCAAGCAGTCTTCTGGTGATATTAAGCTTGCTTCTGGCGAAGTGCTTATGATTTTTATATTATGGATCTGCTGTGCTTCTTTAGGAATCGGAATATGCACTCTTATTGTTTCACCACGCCTTACAGATTCCTTATTAATCTTTATTCCAGCCTTCACATATATTGAATACTTTTTTTCACCATCATTAATTATGTCATCAATAACTTTATTTAATATATCTGTCCTGCCAGTTTCTTTATCTTCATGCTTTTCAAGAAGTCTATCTGATATATTAGGCGCCGTTTTTATAATGGTTTCTAAAAAATTATGGTGAAACATTACATTACCGTTTATATATATCCAGTCAGCAAATCTTTCATCCATCATATTTTGGAGCTCTTCGCTGCTAAAATCCTTTAATTTTTTTGACGCCATCTCTAAAGCTTCATCAAAAAAATAAATATAATCTTTTTCAAGTCTTCTTATCCTTCTTTTTTCATATCGAAGTCTCTCTTTAAGTAATTCTGAAACATTTCTTTTCATATAGATGTCAATAAGCCTATCAGCAGAGTCAAAGTCTCCATACATTATATATCTTTCAACATCCTCAGGAAGTCCTAAAACTAACGATTTTAATGAATACATACTATCCCCCCCATAGTAATTGATTTATATAAATCCATGTATTTTTCTCTGGATTCATATATATTATATCATAAATTAATTTATGATTTCCTTCTTCATTGCTATTTTACGCCACATTACAACATTTAAGATTATAAGAACTACTCCATAAATAGAGAGCATCTCTATTCTTTGCCCCAAAATATTGTGAATAAAAGCTCCTGCCCCTACTACGCAGAGCGAAAGTATTGCAATAATCACATTGGAACTATTGTCACCTGCATTAAATTCCTCGGTAAAAGGAAGGGAAAAGTTGTTCATCATATGAAGAGAAGGAATCATTAAAGTTATAAAAAGTAACGCAATTATCAAGTGAATTATTACTTTGACTTTAAAACATAGAATAAATATAATACTTTCAAATAAATAAAGAGGTAATAATACGTTAAATAGAAAAGCTTTATAGCTTCCTCTATAGATCTCGCCTTCATCAGTCAGTGGTGAGGTTTTAAATATCCATGCTGCTTTGTAGCACTGTGAGTACTGAAGCATTGTCATAACAGTAGATATCATCAAAGCAAAAAAATATATATTCAAATAGTTCTTAGAGTTCGCCAAACTATTTTGCCATTCTAAAAGACTGCTAAATTTATTGTCTTGTGAAAATATGAATATAAAAAGCAGAGGGAAAACTATTGTGAAACCTAGACTAGGGTAAACTTTAAGTTTAAATTCTCGTTCTTTTTTCATAATAGAATTTGCCAAGGTATAATAAGCTTTTTCTGCATTACTTCTGCAGAATACCCTTCCTAGCTTAAAAAACATGCCTTTTTTCTTTTCCTTTTCTTTCGAATCACTGCTATTTAATTTAGCTAGATATAATTCAAAATTATTGCTCTGTTTAATATAAATCATTATGGAAATTAAAGGAACAATAACTGCAATTACTGTTAATGCTATATTAATTGACGATATTCTTCCACCCTCAGCCAAATATATCGGTGATGAAAACCACATTGGTGGAAAGATTAAATTCCATAGTTTTTCTGTATAAGTTATATTAAAATCCACTAAATTAAAGATTCTTCCCAAAAATTGATAGCCTACAGCCATAACAATAGTAAGTATGATCTGTACAAAATTTATAATATCTTTTACCTTCTCACCATTAAAGAATTTTAGTATAAAGAAATATAAAAGTGCAGTAATTACAATCATAAAAATATCAGCTATAAATATTTCTACTAGAAATAAAATACCTGTCAATATACCAGATTTAAATGTTCCTATAATTGCAAGCCAGCATAAAGATAAAGAAATCAAAAATACATAGTAACAAATATGCGTTATCTTTGCTGCATTAATAGTTCTACTACTCACCCCTCTTGTAGCTATGAGATTCCTATCTCTCACATCCAATAAAACTGAAGAAAAATCCGATATGAAAACTGTCAAAACCAGAAACATAAACATACCAAAAAACATAGTATAAACATACATTTTATTTATAGGTAAAAATGTAATCATACCAATAAATAATCCCATAAGTCCATAAAATAGTAAGCTTTTCATGAACTTATTTTTTCCTTTATCCTCATTCCTATTGTCCTTCATAATTGTAGGAACTCGCCTCTCATCCATGGTCAGCTTAACTTTTAGTATTAAACGCATCTTTTCATAATCCACATCAAATTTCTCATATATTCCTTGAAATTTATCCAAAAATTTTAGGAACTTAAACTCACTCATAATTACACCTCATTTATAATTGATGTCATAGTCTCTGCAATTTCTTTATGATCTTTAAACCCAGTTAATTCATTAAATATTTCCTCTAAAGAATCTTCCTTACAATTTTCTTGAAGCTCATGAAAACTGCCATCAGCAACTATAACACCATCATTAATCAATACAATCCTATGACTTATCTTCTCAACAACATCCATAATGTGAGATGAATAGAATATAGTTTTTCCTTGAGCAGCAAGGCATGCAAGTAATTCCTTTATTATCATTACACTATTTGCATCCAAACCACTTAAAGGCTCGTCTAGAAATAAAATATCAGGATCATGAATAAGGCTGGAAATCAATACAATCTTTTGTTTCATTCCCTTTGAACAAGCTGATAATCTTGTATTCATGCAGTCTTCAATACCTAGTAATGTCATCATAGCCTGAGCTTTTTTTAATGAGGTTTCCTCTTTTAAACCATATAACTCACCAACAAAAGTCAAGTATTCCTTTGCCGTTAAACTCTCATAAAGCTCTGCCACTTCCGGAACATAACCTATTCGCTTTTTATATTCCATGCCGTTCTTCTTTATATCTTCTCCAAATATAAATACATCTCCAGCACTAGCCTCTATGAGTCCTAAAATGATTTTTACTGTAGTACTTTTTCCTGCTCCGTTTGGTCCAATATACCCTATTATCTCGCCTTTATTTACTTCTAGATTTATTCCACGCAATACTTCCTTGTTTCCAAAATTCTTTTTTAATCCTCTTATCTCAAGTATTTTACTCTCCACTAAAATCCCTCCTATATATTTATCCGCTTTTAAATTAAGTATATTTTACCATATAATATTATTTATTCCTACGAGTAACATAAAAACTTATATTGTTTAGCTTTATGTAAGCTTTTTCCATATCAATGAGTCAAATTTTTACTTGGTTAATATGTTTTTACCTAATTGACACTATTTTTTTATTATAATAAGCCACGTTAAAATATTGCATAGGAATAATATGAGAATTAAGTATGACCAAAAATATAACTTGTAAAGAAGCTCAAATAGCATTAGAAACTGCTGGACTAGATAATTTTTCAGATCGTTTTGCTTCCGTTATAGATATGAGAATAGATAGATGTATGAAAAAAGATATGTTTACACTAGAAGGATATAAAGTAGTTTCAGGATTTTTCAATAAAAAGCTAGAGTTGTTACGTCCTCAATTCGATATAAAAGTATCTGTCCCTACGCTTATATTTACGGATATGCATGCCGAAAATTTCTTTATTGGTTTCCTTGCTGGATGCAGGCTTTTAGAATTTTCCCAATCTTATTGGGGACATACAAACAGCCTCTTCATCCACTTAACTAACTTTATCTGATGGTTAGCATTGTTATCTCCCATCTCTTTTTATGTGGGAGATAACAATAGATTATATAGATTTCTATTTACTATTAAATAATCCAGCTCCCTCTACAATATGCTGCTCTATAAATAAAGTAGAAACTGCCATATTATAATCAATTAAATTTTGAGCTTTCTTTATTTTCTTGGCATATTTTTTATTGTCTGAAAATATGTAAATCATATATCCCCATAGCTCTTTCATTCTATATATAGCATTCCTATCTTCTCTCAATACTTCTCTATACCTACTAAATACTTCATCATGGAAAGCTTTTAATACTTCTTTGTCTATAACTCCCTTACCCTTTATTTCATTTATTAAACCTGGATTAGCGAGAATTCCTCTTCCTATCATCACCTTGTCTACATTTGGAAAAGTCTCTGTTATTTTTTTATAGTCACTAACAGTGAAAATATCTCCATTATAACATGTTGGATTTGTGCTTAAAGTTAATGCATCTTTAAACACTTCTAAATTTGGTTTATTTCCATAAAAATCTTCACGTGTTCTCGGATGAATGATTAGTTCTTCTATAGGATATTTGTTGTAAATCTTTATTAATTCATAAAATTCCTCTGGACTATCTTTCCCAATTCTAGTCTTCACAGAAATCTTTACATCATCCATAGAAAATATATCTTCTAAGAATCTGTCAAGTTCTTCTCTTTGTGCTAGAAATCCCGATCCTCTATTCTTTGAAACAACAGTTCCTGAAGGACACCCTAAATTTAAATTAACTTCATCGTATCCTAACTCCTTCAGTTTCCTAGTAGTAACAATAAATCCTTCTGAGTCGTTTGTGAGTATCTGAGGAACTACATTTATTCCGTTATTGTTTTCTGGCAGAACATCTCTTAGTTCTTTAGTCTTAATACTTGTACTTGTATTTGGTATGATAAAAGGTGTAAAATACTTATCAATATTGTGAAAAAACTTTTCATAAGAATTTCTATATATGTGTCCTGTGATTCCTTCCATAGGTGCTAAGTAATATTTCATTTAATAACTCCTCTTATTTTAAATTTCTATATTCACTATTCTTCCAGCATTCCAGCTAAATTTCCCGTTGAGAAGGCTATTTGAAGGTTATATCCACCTGTTTCTGCGTCAACGTCCATAACCTCTCCTGCAAAATATAGGCCTTTTACTTTTTTAGATTCTAATGTTGATGAATTTATATCTTTAACAGCTACTCCTCCGCTGGTTACCTGAGCTGCTTTGATTGTTAGAGTCTCCCTTACTGTAAGATTCATCTCTTTCACCATCTGAAGAAATTTATTTTCACTTTTCTTTTTTAGTTCAGATGCCTTTACTCCATTTAATTCACAAAGTTCACCTATTTCTTTCAAGAAGTTTTGTGGCATTTTTCCTTTTAGATTATTGAGAACATCCTTTTGAGTATTACTCTTCATAAGTCTTATAAGTTCTTCTCTTTCAATGTTCGGTAAAAAATCTAAAGTTATACTAACCTCACCTTCCTCTAAAGCCTTATTTATATAAGAAGAAAGTTTTAAAACAGCCGGTCCTGATATTCCAAAGTGAGTGAATATCATATCTCCTCTTTGTTCATATTTTTTATTTTTAACCTTAGCTTTTATTAGGACATCACTCATAGACACCCCTTGAAGCTTTTTCACGAATTCCTCTTTTATAACAAGTGGAATGAGTGCTGCATACTGCTTTTGGATCTTATGTCCATACTTCTCCAAAACCTTATACATAGCCCCATCCGATCCTGTAGCAGGGTAGCTTCTTCCACCTGTGCAGATTATAACTTTGTCACACTCCATGGTTCTAAAATCATTTATAACTACACCTTTTATGATGCCATCTTCAACTATAAAATCAGTCACATCAGCTTTATATACAACTTCCACATTATTTTTCTCTAAGTCATCCCTTAAAATGTTTATAACCTCATCTGCCTTATCACTGTCTGTATAAACTTTTTCATCAAGCTCTACCTTATACTTAAGACCTCTATTTGAAAAATAATCCAAAACATCTCTATTGGTATATCCATAAAAAGCCGAATAAAGAAACTTCTTGTTTGTAACTACTTTTTCTAGCATCTCTCCAATATCTCTATTGTTTGTTATATTACACCTTCCGCCACCTGTAAGCTTGAGTTTCTTTCCTATGGATTCAGTTTTCTCCAATAAAATCACTTCATTATTTTTTGATGCCCTTAATGCAGCCGTAATGCCTGCTGGTCCACCGCCAACTATTATAACTTTTTTCATATATAGTAACCTCTAATCTTTCAAAATTTTAAACTATGGCTTTTAGGATTAATTTTAATCAGTCTATCTATAATCAATCTTCTTAAAGGCTATAATTTTTTCAGCCTTCTTTTCCTTAAAATCAATACGGACCTTAAAAATCTCGGGACATGTTTCTTCCCTCCACAGCTTCATATAATCAGCCGTAGCCTTACATGTATAAAAGAATTCTCCTTCATATTCATCAGAAAACTCAAAGTAATATTCTATTGATTTTTCATCTATATAAAAATCTTCTTTTTTTAAATTATTTATAATAGGAAGAAAATACTTTAAAGGAACTTCATACTCATATATTCCCTTAATGCTCTTAGCTTCCATAAGTGCCCTCTTTAGAAATAGATATTTTTCTCTATCTTCTTTGTCAGCATGGATTTTAAAACTCGGTTGTTCTCTTTTATTTTTATCTATCTTGATTTTAATCATATTTATCACCATATCTTTAGTCATTATCATAATTCAGCATCTTCATGGCAGTTTTGCTTCAATAATCAACATAAAAAACTATTCATAAGAATTTCTGTATATATGTCCTGTAATTCCTTTCTTAGTAAAGCTCTTTAAGTTCCTCCCTCAAAAATATCAAAGCACCTAATTTGGAATTGTAGAGACTCTCGAAGTATTCCTGCTCTTTTTTTAAATCCTTTAATTTTTCATATAATCTTAAATATTCATCATTTAAGATTATAATTGACATCTCTCTATTGTATCAGTAATTATACATTTTATTATACTATTATTCACTATGATTTTTGAACAAAATCAAAATCTATTCTTTATGTTTTTTTACAGTACCTCCATCGATAAGCTTGCTACATCTTAAGTACTGCTTCTCACCTATAATATCTATGTTATAATATGAGCCTAAATCTTCTTACATAAAAATATTAATTTACATTCCATATTATTAATGTATAATTTAAATATAAATAAACAAGCTATTTATATACTTTTAGTTTTGAAAGGAGATAATTTTATGTCAACATATATGATTACATATTTTTTAAGTGATACTTGTGGCTGTGGTCACCATCATGATCATGAACATGAGCATATAGAATCTAGTGAAGGTAATATAATTGCCAAGATAAAATCTTTAGGAGCTTGGGCAAACTTTATGCCTGAAGCATACCTTGTTAAGAGTAATATTTCTGCCGAGGAAATATTTAATGAGCTTCAATCTGTAGCAAATAAAGGTGATATCTTGTTTGTAACAAAGGTAGATGCAGAATCATGTGCTTGCCAAAATCCATCAGTTAAAGAATGGATCGCAAAGTAATTTTCATAATCATCATGGCGTGACTCTAAAGCCTCGCCTAATTCACATGAATACTAAAGGAAATTAAGCTTCGGTTATGAAACAATTTCTTTCCTACAGTCTAAAAAACGGCATTGAGTTATTTTACTCAATGCCGTTTTGATACATTATTATTATAAGATTTATCTTCTATTTTTCATTTCAATCATGTCGCCATATACTGGTGTAGGCATTCCAAATCCTCCGGACACCTCTAAAATCTGTCCAGTAGTATATGCAGACTCGTCACTTGCAAAGTATAAAGCTGCAGCTGCAATCTCTTCAGGTGTTCCCATCCTCTTGATAGGAGTATGCTTTAAAAAGAAATCGCGAAAATCGTCTGTTAAATTATCTTTTACGGCATCTGTTGCAGTCATTCCTGGTAGCACTGCATTGCAGCGTATATTATCTCTAGCACATTGTACAGCAATTAGCTTAGTTAAATAATTAATTGATGCTTTACTAGTACCATATGAAATCTGAGAAATATCAGGATGTGTTCCTCCAATGGAAGATATGTTAATAATGCTTCCTCCCCCATTTGCTACCATATGAGGAATAACTGCTTGAGAAGTCATAAATACACTAGCAAGATTCATATCAATAGTAGAAATAAACTCGCTATACTCAGTTGATTTAATATCTAAATCTTTTTTAGGGTTTGATGTACCAAAATTATTAACTAACACATCAATTTTTCCTTCATTCTTTATAACTTCCTCTACCATAGAAATATAAGTTTCTTTTTTAGAAGCATCATTATATACTGTTTTTACATTAAAGCCTTTATCATTTAATTCTTTAGCACGCTCTGCAGCTGTTTCAAGATTTCTAGCTCCCATATATACAGTAGCACCCTCTTTTGCAAAACGCTGAACGCAAGAAAGTCCTATTCCTCTAGTAGATGCAGTGATTAAAACTACTTTTTTCTCTAATCTCATACAAATATCCCCTTTCAAAATAGTATCTATATATATATTAGCATAGAAATGTATGAAAAAGATTTTAAAAAAATGAGAATATTAAAATATAATATAATTTTCAAGTTACGTAGTCTTTAAACAACTCTTTATCAGTCCGCCTACTTTCATCTTAAGAAAACTCAAAATCTATCTTTCTTGCACAAAAAGTCTTCATAAAGCTTATTAAATGCCTTAATTCCTATAGACTTAGCTGAATTCTCATCATAATATTCTTCCAAATCATCTACCTTTTCTATATCCATATCATATTGAATTGAAATAGTTTTACTTAAGAATGCTGTTCTATTTTCTTTAATAAAATCTATTACTTGTGTAAATAACTCATTTTTATTATCTATAAATTTTCTCATCTCTCCATAATAATTAATCTCTACTATACAATCTATTTATAGAGTTATCTATAAATCTACTTAATGATTTTGCTAATTCCTCATCTTCCGATAAATACTTTTTTAAAAGTTTTTTATTAATTATAACTCTATTAGAATCGGCCATAATTCTCCCTTTTATATAAGTAATACAATATATTTATATGCATAAAATCTTACTTTATTTCTCCATTAGTCTTATTTCAGAAATTAACCGTTTATGTAATAGCAGCATTTTATTAACCATGATAATATGTTTTTTAGTAGCAATTGTTTTATTAATGAAACTTTGTTTTGTAGCAGTAGATGAAGAAGGTATATTAGGAATTATCACTTCAAAAATAGGATCAATTATATTAGTAGTTCTATTAATGGGAATATTAACTATTGTGTATCCAAAACTTGATAGGAAGATTAATAAGAAGAATCTAGAGATGTACCAAGAAATGATGGATGTAAATCAAAAGATGGAATTTATGTCTTGGAGATTATCCATAGATAGTGATTATGCCAAGGAGATAAGACTTTACAATATGCAAGGCATGATATATCGTGAGTGGAAAAAGCTATCTATAGATATAATTGAATTTTATCAAAAATTCTGGAAGGTTATGAGAAAGTTTCTAATGACTACATCATTCTTAAGTGATTTTGTATTATTAGTAGCATATTATCATAGGAGTTCTTTTTTCTTCAGATCTAAATCCTTTTTATCCACTGGCATAACCAGTGGTTTTAAACACAAGACAACAGCATTGAAATTTTGTTTTCAATGCTGTTTTTTAATTTATAAATTATATTTTATTCTAACTAAATTTAAGTGTATTATTTTTTACGTAAACTTTTTTATCGCATATTGATGTTGAAGATTTTCTATGTGATACCATTATTACTGTTTTATCCTGTGATTCTTCTTTTATACTCTTTAATATTTGAGCTTCATTAAGAGTATCTAAGTTGCTTGTTGGTTCATCAAGAATTAAAACTTGAGGATTATGCAGGAATGCCCTTGCAATACCTAATCTCTGCTTTTCTCCAGATGAAAGGTTAGAACCTATTTCTCCAACGTTAGTTTCATATCCATTTGGCAGTGTTTCTATAAAATCATGTATAGATGCTTTCTTGCAAGCATTTATAACTTCTTCACGACTAGCATCTTTCTTACCGATTTTCAAGTTATTTTCAATGGTATCATTGAATAAAAATGTTTCTTGGCTAACTAAGGATTGGGCCTTTCTTAAGCCTTTAGTTGGAATAGTTTTGATGTTCTTATCATCTATTTCAATAGTTCCCTTTTTTACATCCCAAAATCTCATCATAAGCTTTAAAAGTGTACTCTTTCCACAACCACTTTCCCCTATTATTGCAACTTTGTCACCTTTATTGATTTTAAGATTAACATCTTTAAGCAGTACTTCATCTCTTCCTGCATATTTGAATTCTAAATCATTTATATCAGTGCTGCACATCTCTAACTCCGCATCTCCAGCCACTTCTTCTACAGCAGGCACCTCATCTAATATATCAAATAATCTTTGTGCACAAGCGAATGTATGCATTAAATTGTTAGATAAATTACTTAGTGCTACAGTAGGTCCAAAGGAACTAGCAAGTAAAACTAGTGCTACTATTAATTGACCTAAATTTATAGTCCCTGACTTGTATAACACTGTTCCCATATAAAGTGTTGTAAGTATTGCAATCATTATAGTTATGTCAGTTAAAGCTCTTATTAATCCTTCGTGACCTTTTATAACCTTCATTTTTTCATTTAGTTTTTCACTGTTTCTATTTATTGAGTTTAATCTATTGTTCCCTTGACCAAATAAAAGTATCTCTTTTATCCCTCTTAATGAATCAAGCAAGAAGCTATTAGTTTTACCAAATTCATTTCTGTAAGCAACTCCTGCTTCACTTCCAAGTTTTGAAGATAAAACTGGTATTATATATCCCACTATTACATAGAATACTAATCCTATAATTCCAAAGTATGAATTTATACTATATAGGACTAACGCTATTATAGAAGATGTAAGTATCGCTATGGCTATTGGTGCTATTGTATGAGCATAAAATACTTCTAGAAGTTCTATATCACTAGTTATAACAGATATTAGATTTCCCTTTTCTTTGCTTTCAAGTTTAGCTGGTGCTAATTTCCTTAAAGCTTTAAATATCTTATCTCTTAAAATAGCAAGTATTTTAAAGGCTATATAATGCCCAGAATACTGCTCTATATATCTTAATATTCCTCGAATTATCCCGCAGATTATTATGACTTTCACTGTGGTATTTAGAGCATACCCCATGTTAATCCCCATAATATCTCCTATTGCTATGGCCCCAAAAGTAGTTATGGCTATAGCTGCTAAAAATCCTAATACACCAAAACTTATTGTTATCATCATTACAGGAACTAGTGGCTTTAATATTTTTATAAGTCTAAACATTATCTTTCCGCCAGATAACCTATTTTTTTCATTATTCACTTATAGCCACCTCCCCAACTGTATTTTTCTTCTTTTCTGTTCTTTTATCTATACTATCTTTATGAGTTTCTTCTTTATATATATCCTCAAGTTTTTCTTGATTTGTATATAAATTTGCATATACTGAATTATTCTTCATCAGTTCATCATGATTTCCACTTTCCGCTATATTTCCTTTATCTAAAACATATATTTTATCTGCTCCCTTTATATTAGCCAGTCTATGAGATATAACAATAACTGTTTTTTCTTTTGATAATTCATATATAGTGTCAAGGATGGAGTCTTCACTTTCAACATCAACATTTGAAGTGGCTTCATCAAATATATAAACTTCTGAATTTGTAAGTATCATTCTAGCTAAAGCTAATCTCTGCTTTTGTCCACCAGACAGGTATGACCCGTTTTCCCCAACTGGAGTTTCTAATTTTTTATCTAATGACATTACAAAATCATATAAATTTGCCTTTTTAAGTGCAGCATACAACTCTTTTTCACTTGCATTGTATTTGCCCATTCTTAAATTTTCTTCTATTGTTGAATTAAATATATATGAGCTATGGCTTATAAAGCTTACCTTTTGCCTTAATTCATCAAATGGTATATCATTTAGGTTTATTCCATTTAATAAAATTTCACCTTTATTAGTTTTGTTTAACTTTAAAAGCAAATTAGTAATTGTGCTTTTTCCACAACCGCTTTCGCCAACTAAGGCAACCATTGATTTATTCTCTATATCTATATTTATATTGTGTAAAACTTGTCTTTCTTCATCATAACTAAAATCCACATTCTTTATTGAAATAGATATATCTTTTAGTTTATCCTTATCACTTTGAGATAAAGCTTTTTCCTCTTCAACCGTTGTATCAAGTAAAGCAAAAATCTTATCTGCTGCAGCTATTCCATTCATAGCTACATGGAAAAATGATCCTAAAAGTCTCATTGGTATAAAGAATTCTGATGATAATAATATTATTACTACTGTAGATCCTACTGTTATATTACCTTTGCTAAATTCATTTATAGCTATTAATATACCTATAGCCGCCCCACCAAATGCTATTAAATCCATGATTGTTATGGAATTTAGCTGCATTGATAAAACCTTCATTGTTATATTTCTAAAATTCTCTGCTTCCTTATTCATCTCATGATTTTTTTCTTCATCCAAATCAAATATCTTTAAAGTTGTTAAACCTTGAAGATTTTCCAAAAATGAATCACCTAAATTAGTATATATTCCCCAATATTTGCTTAAAAGTTTTTTTGCAAACTTCATAACTGACGCTATGGATATTGGTATAAGAGGAACACAAATTAAAAGCACTATTGCAGCTTTAAGACTTATTGGTGCAATAACTACAAATAAAGTAAGTGGTGCTAATAAACTATAAAATAATTGAGGTAAATATCTTCCGAAATAAATTTCAAGAGCCTCTACTCCATCTACTGATATTTGTACAATTGAAGAAGTTGATATTGTCTCATTATAATTTACACCTAATTTTAATAATTTTTTATAGATGCTTTCTCTTATAGACCTTCTTACATTGGCTGATGATTTATAAGAGAATCTTCCAGACATATAGTTGCATATAAACCTTATTAAAATTAATGATCCTATATAAAGAGCATAAACTCCCATATTAAAATTTAAATCATTATTAAATAATTTATCTATTATATTTCCTACAAATAGGACTATTCCTATATTGCAGATTATTGATATCCAGTTCATTAAAACTGTAAAGTATACATATTTTTGAGATTCTTTACTTAGTGAAAGCAATCTTTTATTTACCATAATAATCCCTCCTTTATGCTAATTCATTATGTGAAATGTCAATGCTGCTGCAAAACCTATAGACGATGTTAGATGCAGCCATTTATATTTTTTTCTTACTTTTTTAGTTCCAGATACGATTATTAAAATACTAGCTAGTCCAACTAGTAAAATTGTTTCTTCTTTATCTTTAACAAAATCTAATATTGAATACATAACCATTGCTAGTACACCTAATGTGCCTGTAATAATATGAAGCTTTACTGCCTTCTTGCTATTCATAAGTTTAAAATACTTTAAAAAAATAGTTATTATAGCTAATAAAAATAAAATTGATCCTAATCTGTGTAACATATAAATCTGTATCTCCTTTTTAATTTAAAATTAAAATTATTTGCTGCTTTTCATGTATCACATTTCCTCATCATATGTACAAATATCTTATTTGATTAATAAAGATCTAAGCATTTAAATTAGTTGGCTTTATTGTTTTTATTTTAAAGATGAAATAATAAAGCTTAACACATATTAAACCTATTAGAAACAATCTCATATGCAAGCTGTCTATTAATATCATTGGAATTGCCAACATTGCATTTACAAATAATAATAATGTTACTTTTTGTTTTAGTGTCATTGCTCTCTCTTCTACAAAACTCTCTAGATGCTTTTGGTAAATCTTTGTTGATTTAAACCATCTATCAAACTTTTCTGACCCTCTAACAAAACAAAAAGATGCTAATAATAAAAACGGTGTTGTAGGAAGTACAGGAAGTACCACTCCTATTGCCCCAATAGCAAATGCCAACAGCCCTAATATTACATACATATACTTTTTAACTTTATTCATCCTAGCTTCTCCTTACTCTTCAAACTATAATTATAGTATCACAGTTGATAATCATTTTCAATAGATTTTATATAACAATTGATAATAATTTTCGTTTAGATTCTACAAATTGGAATCTTAAATACAAAAAATAAAATATTTTCCACTTCAATAATAATTATAGTTTTTTATTAATTTATCATAATATTACCAACTTTTCCTTAACACTTCTATTTAAATACAAGATTTTATTGCTAATTTGATATTTCTATATCTTTGCCTTTTGTATCTTTCTCCCTTACACTTAACATAAACGTTTAAAGGAATCTAGTACATATGATGAACCTTAAAGTTCATCTTTTGATGTTGTCAGCTGAAATATCTCTATTGATAATTCCATTTAAAAACTACAAAATTATTGAAAGAAGGTATTTATTATGAAAAACTCAGCATTTAAAGTGTTTAAAAGAGATGCTAACTCAAATCAAAAAAGACTTAGAAAATTAGGACAAACCCCAGGAATAATTTACGGAGAATTCCTTAAGACTTCAATCCCAATACAAATTCCTACTTTTGAACTTGAAAAACTACTCAAAACAAATAATAGCGGTTCTATTATTCCAATAGAGTTAGATGGTAAAACATTAAATTGTGTAGTTAAAGAAGTTCAAAAAAACACATTACATGAAATATTGCATGTAGATTTACAATATACTAAACCAAATGAAGTCATAAAAATGAGAATTCCTGTTAGAACTATTGGACAGGAAGCTTTAGAATTTAAAAAATTAGTTTTAGAAACTTATAATTCATTTATAGATTTACAGGGAAGTGTTGAAAAAATTCCTGAATATATTGAAATTGATGTGTCTGAGATGAAATTTGAAGATAAGATCTTTGTTGAAGATGTATCTATTCCAGAAGATGTAACAGTTTTAACTAACCCTAAAACTTTACTAGCTGTTGTAAATGCGTAATTTATAAAAAAGGGGCTGTAAAATAAGTCCATAACTAAGAATCGCCAGTTCCGGCAAATACCGGTTCTGGCGATTCTTAGTTTTAAAAGTTATTATTTATGGTAATTATTGATTTTCCAGTAAAAAAATGTGCACTTAATAAGGCTGTGTGTATAACTCTTTGATTTTACGCAGCCAGCCCTTTTCTATGCTTTTTATTATGATATTTGTAAAGGTTAAAACCGCAAGAAATCAACGTAAGTTCAAGAATTACGTTTTTCTCGCCTCTTCGGAATAGTCTTTTGTAAGACTTATCCCATTTTAAAACACCAAACGTTCCTTCTGCCTGTATGCTGCGATTCATTCTTAAAAGTGCTCCGTGTATGGATTCAAGGTTTGAAATCACCTCTTTATGAATAGAGGTTAGTTCCTGATTCATGTGGATTGTCCTGTTATGGGATGCTTTAGGACAACAATCACTTTTATACTGGCATCCTTCACAGGTTTCACATTCATAGATTTCTTCCGTTCTTCCATATTTGTTTTTGTAAACATGTCGCCTGCTTTTAAAGTAAAATTTCTTCCCGTTTGGACATATCAGATTTCCGGATTCATCCTGCTTAAAGTTTACTGCTCGATAGGGGTTTTCATGATACTTTTTATCTGTTGTTTCTTTTTTAAACATGGTGAATTTCATATATTTTTCCATCCCATGCTCTTCACAATAAAGATAGTTATTGTAAGAACCATACCCTGCATCTGCAACTGGATATTTGGGGTAATGCCCGTAGGATTTATTGAACTTCTCCAGTAAAGGAACAAAGCATTCCATGTCTGATGCGTATGGTTTTACATCAACTGCCGCAATGTATTCATCGCAGACAGCGGTCTGAAGATTATATGCTGGAAGCAGCTGATCATTTCCCATGTAATCCCGTTTTAACCGCATAAAAGTGGCATCATGATCCGTTTTGGAATAGCTGTTTCTTTCCTCTCCACAAACTTCTATATGATGCGCATATGTTTTCAAACGTTCCAAATATCCTTGTAATTCCTGATACTGTTTTTGCTGAATGCTTTTTCTATGACCACAACCAGATACAAAAGTGGACTCATCTAGGTTTATTACTTTCCTGTACATTTCCAGCAATTCAGAAACATAATCGATGGCATACTCTTCCCGCTTTTCAAGTTTCACATTTAAATAGCCTAAAACTTCATGGTTCATGGCATCGATTAGCGTGGATATCTTTTCAAAAACTTTTCCCCGGTTTTTTGTACATGACTTTTTCCATACCCAAGTATAGCGGTTCGCGTTAGCTTCTATTTTAGTACCATCGATATAGGTATGCTGCAAGTCAACATGGTCTTTTTCAAAAATATAAGTATTCATATCTAAAAAAATTTGTTCTATGGAATCAGTAAGTTCCTTTCGGATCATGTTGCCGAAAGTGGCAAATGAAGGTGCCTTCATTCCATCAAGAAGATACATATACCGGATATCATTTCTGCAGAGTTTTTCAATGTACCGCAGAGAACAGATTCCGTGTTCCATAAAGGCAAAGAGTATCACCTTGAGGAGCTTCTGTTCATCACATCTTGGACGACCTGTTTTGCAACCCTTCTCTACAAAATATCTTGATAGGTCGATGTGATCCATAACCTCACAAAAAGTGTATACCGGATCAGAAATATCAATTAATTTTTCCATTTCTAATGGTAATTTCAACTGACGTAGAGTATAATTATTATTGGTTTTATTAGTTAGTGGCATAATTAATTATACCAAAAAATCGCTGGAGTCTCACGACCTCAGCGATTTTTCTTTTAGGGGAGTTTTTTTACAGCCCCTTAAATATTAAGTACCATAAAATTCATTTTTTAGAAATATGGATTTGCAGTTTTACCACTTGATACAGCCACAAACTTATTTTTATCTGTATCAAATTTTAAAGATAGTATTATTTCATTGTTATATCCTTTAAATACTACTTCATTTATTTTTCCCAAATTTTTTATTGCAGCATCTATATTGGATATAGCCTCTGTGACCTCTTTTTCATATAAATTTGGCGTTTCTACTAAAGTTTCACCTTCCGATATTTTATTTTGTAAGTTCTCAAATGATGACTTCGTATAACCTTTATTTGATATTTTTTTAGATTCTTCTAATTTTACAATTAAATCATCTTTGTTTGCAGATAAATCTAATTGTGAATCAGAATACTTTAAACTTTCACCAACTAAATAGAAGAAACTATTATTTAAATCTAATTTTCCTACCCCATTGCTCAAGTCTGATGGTGAATTTTCTACATATCCTTTTATTCTAAATGCTCCTGTTTTCTCTAAATGAGTGAATTTTAAATAATCACCCTCTACGAAGCTTGTTTCATTTAATTTAGCTGCTACTGCTTCTGATGTTTCATTAGCTCTTATTTGGTACTTCCCTTTTTCATTTCCTTTTTTATCATAATGAGTTATTGTAGCATATACTGCTGATCCATAATATCTATGAGCTATTTCTCCATTTGATATTGCTTTAAATTTCTTATTGTCCATATCAAATTCAATCTTCAAGAACATATTAGAGTGTGAACCTATAAATTCTATTAAATTTATTGCTCTTAAATTTTCTATAGCTTCTTTAAGATTTATGGCTGACTCAACTATTTCTTTATTACTTGCTTCATTGTTATCATATACTAATTTAGCCTCATTGGATTTTTCTATCACATTGTCCCAAGTAGTTTTTGTATAGTAATTTTTCTTAAGAGTGCTAACTTTTTCTATAAAATCTTCCAAATCATCTTTATTAAACCCTAAATCTAGCCTTATGTTTGAGTAAGTTAATTTCCCATTTATAATATAAAAATAGCTGTTATTTAAATCTACTTTGCCTAAGCTTTCATTTATGTATGCTGGTGCATTTTTGACTTTACCATTAATAGCCAATCTATCTTTTTCAGCATGATATAGTTTTAAATAATCTCCATCTCTATAATTTGTTTCATTTAATTTATTAGCTAATTCATCTGCAGTTTGTCCACCATTTAATGCATAATTGCCTTTTTTATTTCCATGTTTATCATAGTGCTCAATTTTAATATATTGTCCTCCTATATAGACATTTGCTGGATTTCCACTAGATTCCGATTTAAATTTTTTATTTTCATAATCAAATTTTAATGTTAAAAAAGTTTCACTTTTATATCCTTTAAACATTATTTCATTAGTCGAATCTTTGATTTGAAGTTTTTTATAAAAGCTTGTTTCTTTTCCTTGTTCTTTAGAAGCTACACTTACATTGCTATCTAATGATATATCTACACCTAATTCATAATTAAATTTACCATTTTCATCAGCTGTAGTCTTATAATGAATTCCATCTACATCTATAAATATTTCTGCATTAGGATTACTCATGCCCGATATAACACAGTTTTTTCCATCAAATATAGATTTTAAAGTTGGAGGAATTGATATATTTTTATATTTATTAAAGTTTTCTGTATCTGACATATATATGAAGCTTGATGTTGCATTTTCAAGAACATCATCTATTACCCTTTGTGATGTTACGCTATTTCCTGTTGCTTCAATGTATGGTATTACATTTAACTTATACTCTTTTGCTATAAAATAAGCAATATAATCCCATCCACCTCTTGAGTATCCATTTTCTCTATAATAAGTTTCAGCCTTTGCCATAAAGTCACTATCTATGTTGTCTATAAAGCTTAAAAAGAAATACATGGCATGTATACTTCCCTTTTTCCCTGTTTTTAAATAATTTTCATAACTAGGAATTACACTTTTTATATCATAATTAGTTTTTTCATTACCATAAATCCAAGACCAATTTGGATTTTCAAAATCAACTCTTCTAAGAGTATTTGCAAACATATTATTCCAATACTCTATAAATCCCCATCCCTGTTCATACATATGCCCATACTCATGGTACATTCCCCATACATCTTGAGTTTTTGGCTTTTTAAAATATTCATGTATGTTTTGAGGTAATGTATCTAACATTTGTCCACCAGCAGACATATATCCAGCTTGTTCATTTCTCGCACTAACTAATACAAAGTTTTCTCTCGGTCTATTTATTTCATCATTGTTTTTTTCGTCTAATCCTGCAACTTTATTATATGTTGCTATTATTTTTTCATGTGTATCTAATGTATCACTAGCATCTATATCTTTAGGTATATATTTTGATTTTGGCACATAAATTCTTACATTATCACTTATTAATAAAGCTCCATCTTCTGAATTTTCTTTAGAAAAAATAGTTTCCTCAAATTTTTCTTCATCTAAAACTTTATCAGTAATCTTTTCTTTTCTCATATCATATGTTGGTGTTATTTTGTAGTCTTTTCCGTTTAATGTAATGGTTACATCTAAAGAAAAATCATCATCTACATTTCCATCATATTTAATATTTCCTACCTCTAAAAATAATTCACCTTTTCTAGGAATATGTACCGTAGTTTTTTCACCTACTCTAACATTTTTTAGTCCTCTTAAATTATTTACATCGTGAAGTGCTAAATTTGCACTACCTGATATCCCTTCACCTGTAATAAGTACATCCACTTCTGTTGCTTCCATTACTTCTATGCCTAATGGTTCACTTATGTGGAATGTTATGTTGAATTTTTTATTGTCCTGACCTGGACTTAGACTTGTTTTTCTATAGATTTTTAAATTTTCTATACTGTCTTTGGTTACAGTATTGGTGCTTGAAAAAGCTGTTACAGTATTAGTGTTTGTTATTAGCATACTTACTAATAACCCTGTTACAATAAATTTTTTGTTCATGGCTCATCTCCCTTTCAAATAATTTTAAAGAAAAATTCCCCCAAAGAGCAAAAAAGACCACTCTAAAGAGCGGTCGTTAAAAACAAGAATACAAAGAATATTCACTCTTTGGCAACTGGCTGGCATGGTGTAAGACTTTAGCCCCTCTAGCTTTGCGTCATTAGATTTCTCTAATTTTGCTAATATTCTATTTATTCTTTATTATATCTTAGCATTATTAAAAAGTAAACATTTTTTGACTTTCTATGACATTATTTTCTCAAAGTACGTTTTAAAAATTCTCTTGTTCTTTCCTTTTTAGGATTATTGAAAATTTCTTCAGGGTCTCCTTCTTCCTCAATAATCCCATTATTCATAAAGACAACTCTATGGGATACTTCTCTTGCAAACTCCATTTCATGAGTTACAACTAGCATTGTAAGCCCACTTTCTGCAAGCTTTTTCATTACCTTTAGAACTTCTCCAACCATTTCTGGATCTAAAGCAGATGTTGGTTCATCAAACAATATTACATCAGGTTCCATAGATAAAGCTCTTGCTATTGCTACTCTTTGTTTTTGTCCTCCTGATAATTGTTTTGGCTTAGCATTTATATAATTACTCATACCTACAATATCTAAATATTTCATAGCAACTTTCTCTGCTTCTTCCTTGCTTCGCCCTAAAACCTTAATCTGTCCAACTACACAATTGCTTAAAACATTATGATTGTTAAATAAATTAAATTGTTGAAATACCATTCCAAGCTTAGTTCTATATTTATATATATCGTGTTTATCATCTAATATATTTTCACCATTGTATATTATTTCGCCACCTGTTGGTTTTTCTAAAAGATTTACACATCTTAATAATGTTGATTTTCCAGATCCGGAAGATCCTATAATACAGACAACTTCTCCTTTATTAACAGAGAAATCTATATCTTTTAAAACCTTATGGTTTCCAAAGGATTTACTTAAATGATTAATTTCAATTATCTTTTCCATATTTATTCCTCCTTAAGCCACCACATTTTCAGCAGATTTTTTAGCAATCTCTTCTGGTGTTTCAACTTGCATTTGATTTCCTGCCATAATATAGTTTTCTGGTCCATCAAGCTTCTTTTCTATTGCTCTTAATATTCTCGTAACTGTAAATGTCATAATAAAGTAAATTATGCATGTTATAAAGAATGATTCGAAATATCTAAAATTATTTCCGGATATAGTCTTTGTCTGGAAATATAGTTCCGATACAGATATAACATTTAAGACAGAGGTATCTTTTATATTAATAACGAATTCATTTCCTGTTGCTGGTAAAATATTTCTAATAACCTGTGGCAAAACTACGTTTGTCATAGTCTGAAAATGATTCATTCCTATAGCTTCCGCTGCCTCAAATTGGCCCTTATCTATAGAAATAATTCCACCTCTCACTATTTCAGACATGTAGGCACCTGTATTTATCGATACTATAAATAATCCTGCTAAAACTCTATCTATGTCTATTCCAAAAGCTGCTGCAGATCCATAATAAATAACCATAGCTTGTACTATCATAGGAGTACCGCGGAAAAACTCTATATAAATCGATAAAAGTGTATTTACTATCTTTAAAACTGATCTTTTAGCTCCTCTTTCTGGAACTGGAATAGTCCTTACAACTCCAACTATAAGTCCTATCAATGTTCCTATCAATGTCCCTATTATAGAAATTAATAAAGTCATTCCAGCTCCACGCAAGAACATTGGCCAGTTATTTTTCAATATATTTATTACCCATTCTAGACTCATAACAAAACTCTCCTTAAAATATTTAAATCATATAATATACACTCTCCATAATGTTCTATACATTTAACTATTGAGCTGCTGGTTGATTCTTAATAGCCTCATCCATAATCTTCAATCTATCTTCTTGTGATATTCCCTTTAGAATTTCATTGATCTTATCCTTCAATTCACTTCCCTTTGCTACTCCAACTGCTATAGCTGTATCTTCTTCTGATGTAGTAAATCCATCTTTGAATTCTACCATCTTAAATTTTTCATTTGCCATTTGGGCACTTAATGCTTCTGGTCTCTCTGTAACATATCCATCTATTACTCCAGATTCCAATGCCACTCTCATAGCTGGGAAGTTGTCCATAGCAGTTTGCTTATTAACTGATGGTATTTGATCTATTACGGAATAATGGAAAGTATTTAATTGAGCTGTTATTTTAGCCCCCGAAAAATCCTTTAATGTATTTGAATTCTCATATGCTCCGCCTTTTTTAACAAGCATAACTAAATCTGATTTATAATATATATCTGTGAAATCTAATGTTTCTTTACGTTCTGCCGTTGGTGACATCCCTGCAATAATAGCATCTATTTTCCCTGATGTTAATGCTGGTCCTAAGCCATCCCATTCAGTTTTAACTATAACTAATTTTTTACCTAATGAATCAGCTATTTTTTTTGCTATTTCCACATCATATCCACCTGCATATTCTGCACTTCCATCTATTTTTACTGCTCCATTTGAATCATCTAATTGAGTCCAGTTAAAAGGTGCATATCCTGCCTCCATTCCTACTTTAAAAACATTTTCTGATGACTCCTTTGCACCACATCCTGTAAATGTAACTGCTGCTGTTGCTACAGCTAAAATTAATGATAATAACCCCTTTTTCATATTTATCCTCTCCTTTTTTTGTAATAAAAAACCAACCTCTAGGGTTGGCACTATCTTAAATCTTTTGATGAGATTATAAATACAAAAAAGCTAAACCTGTAGGGTTTAGCTTAAATTTCATACTAATTTCCCTCATCTTTCCCATTTGAGATAGCGCAACTTAATAAACCGGGTAGCTTATTAAGACAGTCCTACAGTTCTTAACTGTAGACCCAGCAAGTAATACTGAGATATATTACAAACTTCGGCAAAATCCCCTTCTCTATAGCTTCATAGCTCTCTCTAGCTCTGCTAAAGACTGTTAGATTTCGCGCCTCTACCTCACAGCAAAGTGAGGTATATATTCAATTTTATATTCTTATAATATCAATATAGTTAATGTTTGTCAATTTATTTTTTTAAATATATAAACAATTATAAAATTTTTATATATTCATCAAACTTAATCCCTTATCATTATGATATCATATCCTATATTTAATTCATTTAAACTGCTAATGCTTTACCTAAATCATAGCAAGCTTTTTGAGCTTCATCATCTGGTGTTTCATTACAAATAACACTTTCACAAACAAGGTTTGCACCCTTATCCTCACAATTTTCTTGCCAGCTTTGCATCCATTCTCCAGTTCCCCATCCATAAGAACCAAATAAAGCTATTTTCTTTCCTCCAAGCTTAGATTCACAAGATGAAAACATAGGTTCAAACTCACTTTCCTCTAATTGTTCTGCTCCCATAGATGGGCATCCAAAAGCAATAGCATCAAATTTATTCATCAAATCGGCTGAAAATTCTGCTGAAGTATATACTGTAACTTCCGCACCAGCTTCTTTTGCTCCATTAGCAACACAATCCGCCATAATCTTTGTATTTCCAGTACCACTCCAATATACAACTGCAATATTACTCATTTATATAACCTCTTTTCATATTATTTTTATTTCAAACAGCTACTTTAAGCTGCTTAGAACAATCTTATTTTTTTAATAAAGATACTATTTTATATAGTCTTTAATCTATACTAACTTCTTTATCTGCAATGCTCTTTTAATGCATTATTCAATGCTGTAGCAGAACTACTATGTATACGAGCAATAGTAATTCCATTTTTCTTTGCTTCTTGCATTGCACTAATTACCATTTTATGAGACACTGTATTCGTAAAAAGCACCATCAAATCAGGTCGACCAAGTTTCTTTTTAATAGAACCATTTTCCTTTGCATATACCTTTGCTTTGCATCCATAATTTTTGCAAATCGTTTCATACTGGCAAGCCATTCGCTCATTACCACCTATAATTACAACACTCATCCTACACCTTCCTTCGAGTTAGGCTTAACTAACTCATATTTTGAAATATAAACGGTAACAACACTTTACCGCTTTAAAATATATTGTATATTAAAAACTAGTCAATTTCTAAAGTCGTCACTTTACAAGTTAGCTTAAACTAACTTATTCTGTTAAATAAAAGTGGATATCATCCACATAACTCAGTTAGTATTAGCTAACTAATTGTAATATACCATGTTGTGCATTAGTTGTCAAATATATTTTTAAATTTTATAATTATAAATAGAAATATCCTTCTTTATATTAATAATTGTGATAATAATTTAGTTAAAACTTAAATTCTCTATAAATAGCTTGACAAAATACTATTGGAAATATAATCTAAAAAAGAAAACAAGTTAGTTATAACTAACTTGAAATAGGAGGTATGAATTCATGAAAAAACTAAAAAAAGTTACACCTTTGGTGCTATCAGCAGCGTTCATTTTCACACAAACTGCTGCTCCTGTTTTGGCATTGGAAAATACAACACGAGAAATCAGGGCAACTTTTAAAACATTGCTAACTGGTACACAAGTATCAGAATTAAAATGGAATGGTAGTGATTGGGCACAGGGATTAGATTTCCCAAATATCGATAAATATTCAGACAATTCCAATGACTCTAAGTATGCTAATAGTATAGATGAGGTTTTAGTTAATGGAACAAAATATAAAAAAGATATAAATGAGGAAAATAGCAAATTAATATTTGAAATTTCTCCATATGGTTTAAGAATCAAAGACGGCGCATTTGTTGAGGGTGACAATACCATTCTTATAAAAGCAAAAGGATATAAGAATAAAGAAATACATTTTTCAAAGAATGGCAAAACATATAAACTTGTTTCTCAGAAAGATATTGGAGATACTTCTGATGGTGTACAGATATTAAACAAAGATTCCTTAAATCAGAAAATTGATAATGCAAAACTAATTAAACAAGGTACTAAAACATATAAAGCATTCAAAACTTTACAGATTGCAATTCAAGAAGCTGAAAAAGTCAGAGATACTGCCAAAACACAATCAGAACTCAATAACGCAGTAGAAGCATTGCAAAATGCAATCAATACTTTTGAAAACACTCAATTAGATCCTGAAAAGTTGGAAAATGGTGAATATACTCTAAGCTTTAGAGCAAATGTTGAAGGTAAAGACAGTTCCTCTATGCTGCAAGGAGCATTTGATCCTAAAGTAAAACTTACTGTAAAAAACGGAGAAATGAAGATTTCTATGCTGAACACTGGTCTAGCAAAATTCCTGTTAGATTTTAGTATTGAATCTAATGGTCAATATCCAAAATCTGAACAGAAAAAAATTGGAGAACCTGATAATGACGGAACCTTCAAGCTCCAAGAATTTACGATTCCTATTAAGAATCTTTCTAAAATGCATAAGGGAGCTGTACTAGTAACTATGATGGGTGGTCAAATCACAGATATAGGTAAATATGAAAAATATACAAAACTAGATATGACTTTTGGTAGCAATATAGAAAAAGGATGGACTGGATATAAATATGACATAGACAATAAGAATACCCCTACCGATTCTGCACTTTTAGAACAGGTATTAGTTAAGAAAGGTTTTGACTTAGATGGTGATAAAAAAATCAGTAAAGCAGAACTACAAGCTATTTCTGGTGAATTAGATTTAAGTAGTTATAAATTAACTGATATCAGTATGTTAAAAGATTTATCTGACAAATTGACAACTCTTGATATATCTCGAAATAACATAAAGGTGCTTCCAAAAGGACTTTTAGATAATATGACTAATTTAGAAAATTTCTATGCTCAAGCTAATCATATTACAGATATTCCCGAAAACTTTTTCCTTAATAACAACAAAATTTCTTATGTTGCACTATCTACAAATAAACTTACAGCTATTGATAACAAAGATTTTACTGGATTAAGTTCAGCAGTTGAAATTGATTTAGGTGAAAATTCAATAGAGTCAATTGATAAAAATGCTTTTTATGGATTAAATAATCTTACTAGTCTATCTTTTTCAGGCAATAAGCTTAAAGAAATACCATCTTCTGCTCTTAAATCATTATCTTCACTTAAAATGATATTTTTAGATAATAACTTTCTTTCAAAAATACCAGATGGAATTGAAAATCTGATAAAATTAGAAAGGATATCTATTACTAAAAATAGGATATCAGAAATCAATGCAGAATCTTTCAAAAACCTAAAAAACCTTAAGCATTTAGGATTAGATTCTAATAGAATTTCAAAAATAGAGAAAGCAGCCTTTGTAAATAACACACAATTGGAAGAATTGAGACTTTATGATAATGATTTGACATCATTTAACACAGATATTCTTCCTGATAATATTAAGCTTAGAACATTAGATTTACAAATGAATAATATTAATAAAGTTGACAGTTTCCTTAGAAAATTAGTGGGAGATGCCAAAATATTCCCTCAAAAATCAGTAACAGCCTTATCATTAAATGTGGACAAAAATCAGAAATTAAAGTGGTCACAAGAATTTGGAATGCTTGATTTACTCCTATGGTACAATTCTACAGTTTCTAATATGGATAAAGAAATCACTAGTATTAAGGAATATAAGAATATGCTTGCATCTCAAGGATTAGAGAACACAGATATAGTAACCATTATGAATGATAAAGGATATGATTGGGACATTAAAACAGAACTTCAAAGAAAAAATGATGATGGTATATTCACAACTGTTTCTGAAAATATTTCATCAGATAAAGCAGATGAACTTTCAGGAAGTTTTAAAGTTAATGAAAATGGAACATACCGCATTGTAAAGAGCATATATCCTTCAACTTATGGAGATAAACAATACAAGTATTCTATAGTTTCTAACGAAATAACAGTGAATCAAATTCAAAAACCTGAAACTCCAGGTACAAATCCATCTGAAACTCCTACTGATGGAAATATAAACTCTTCCTTAGCATCACCTGAGAGTACTAATACCAAAAATGAAGTTTCTACTAAACCTGTAATTGGACAATATACTAATGAAGTTGTCACAACTCCAAAGACAGGGGATTTCACTAATATTGGAGTATGGGCTTCTATCCTTACAGCCTCTGCTGGAATGTTGGCTTTCATTATAAGAAAAAAAAGCAGAAAAGAAGTTTAGGAATAATAGCAAACAAACTCTGAAGCATTGCTTCGGAGTTTGTATCTTTTAACTATTAATACGCTGTAATGATATGAACTAAGATACTAAAAAGATTTTCATTACAAAGCTAGTAGTTATTTTTATTTGTTTTCTAATAATACTTTAGGTTTGCCTTTAATTCCTTTCATGCCAAAATTCCCATAGATTTCACTAACTGTTCCTGCCGTAATAAATGCATCAATTTTCTCTTTTTTAATAAATTCCATAAGATAAGAAAATTCTTCTCGTGTCATTAAACTTTCAATTTCAAATTTGTCCTCATATTCTAGCCCACCTTTAATTGGATATAGCGTTGCACCACGATGCATATCTTCTATTATAAAATTACGAATCAGCTGGTAATCTTTCGAAATAACACATACCCTTTTTCTAGAATTGAATCCTATCATAAAGTGATCCAATATTATTCCGTTAAGATAAGTTCCAATTAATCCTATAATTACTGATCTTATATCATACACAAAAATTGCAGTACAACAAATAAGTCCTCCTGCAATAGAAACTGACGTTCCTAAATCAATATGAAAATATTTATTTACAATCTTAGCTATAATATCTAAGCCTCCAGTTGATGCATTATGTCTAAACAAAATTGTTTGTGAAAAACTCAAAATCAACACAAAGCACAAAAGATCTAACCACTGATCCTGCATTAATGATTGTTCAATTGGATATATTTTTTCCAATATAGCAATCATAGGTGACAAAATCAACGCTGAATACACAGTTTTAACGCCAAATTCTTTTCCAATAATAAAGTAAGCCAATACCAACAAAAATGCATTTATAATAAAAATTAATACTGGCAATGATATTGATGTAAGTAAATTAATTACTATTGATAACCCCGTAATAGACCCAATAATTAATTTACTTGGAATCAAAAAGAAATGTACGGCTATTGCTCCAATAAACATACCAAATGTTAATATTGGTAAATCTTTGATAAAAGCTTTTATATTTTCCCCCATTTTACCTCTCCTCAAAGTTAATTTAATTTCTTATATAATTTGTTTCTTTCATTGTAAACGTTTTTAATATTTACATAATTAATTTTACCATAATTACCTATATTTTAAAATCTAACCTTTTTAACTTTTCTCAGATAAAATCTTATGAAATCTGCGTTTTATAAAAAATTTTAACATCATATTTCTACATTTAATATTTCTTTTCAAAACTTGATGCCTTTTTTATATTTATGACTGCTATTTTCCAATATAAAATTTAAAAATTAATTCTATAAGTTCAAATTATACATATAGTGTTAATTGACATGAATCCAATGTTTTGGTACATTGTTATTGTAAGTATTGTGTGAATATTTTGACATAACCTTTTATATTACAAAAATTCATCTCTGTCTATCTTCTTAATTATTCTATTACATAATCAATTTCCACTAAAAATTATATGAGAGGTGTTAAATTTGGAAACATTAAAAACAAGGTATATTGATTTACCAACCATGACTAAATATTTAAAATCAGTTGGATCAGAAAATGTAATAAGTCGTCTTATCCCATATTTAGAAGACGATTACAGCCGTTGGAATGATTTTCACAAGATTCCAAGGACAGCACACCACAGTGATATAGGTGTTCTTGAGTTAATGCCTATAGGTGATTCAAAAACTTATTCATTTAAATATGTAAATGGTCACCCTGGAAATCCTAAACATAACTTTTTAACGGTAATGGGCATTGGTCTTTTAGCCGACGTATCAACTGGATTTCCATTGTTTTTAAGTGAATTGACATTAACAACTGCTATCCGTACAGCAGCTACTTCCGTAATGGCTGCAAAATATTTAGCAAAACCTAATCCAAAAAAAATGGCTCTAATCGGAAATGGTTGTCAAAGTGAATTCCAAGCCCTTGGTTTTCATCATGTATTAGGTATAGAAGAAATTTATTGCTACGATGTAGATCCCTCTGCTACTGATAAATTGATGAATAATCTTAAGGATGTAAAAAATCTTAAATTAATAAAATGCAACAGTACAAAAGAGGCATGCAAAGGCGTTGATATTATAACAACTGTTACTGCAGACAAGAAAAATGCTATAATCATTACCCCTGATATGGTTGAACCAGGTATGCATATAAATGGTGTTGGCGGAGATTGTCCTGGAAAAACCGAACTTCATTCAGAAGTTCTTCATATGGGAAATGTCTATGTTGAGTTTGAACCTCAAAGCCGTATAGAAGGAGAAATTCAACATATGAGTAAAGACTTTAAGGTAACTGAAATTTGGAATATAATTAAGACTGGAAAACCTATAGATAGAAAGCCTGATGAAATTACTATTTTTGATTCAGTAGGCTTTGCTTTAGAAGATTTTTCAATCCTACGCTTGATGTATGACATTGCCAAGGATGAAAATATAGGTGTACCTCAATCTCTTGTCCCAATATTAGAAAATCCTAAAAACTTGTATGGAATGTTAAGATAAAAAGAGACTGTTATATTATTTCTGTAAATAGCTTTTATGATAATTATTTAAAAAGGCATGGAAGTCACGAATGAAGTGACTCCATCCCTTAATTTTAATATTGCTTTATTTAAAAAATTATTCTTGACTAATTATAAGAATATATTTTCTTACAATGCTTCAAAATATTACACTCTAGAGATTCTGACAAAAATAAAATGCTTTGGAATGTTAGCTTCTGATTACTAATATTTTTCTCAAAGCTTCTAAGCTATCTGTTATATTTGCTACATCTATAAAAAATATCCTCACTCTAATATTTTCTTCATCTTCAGTGCATTCAAATCTTATATCTTGACTATTTTCCATTTCTTCATGACATGGATATATTAACCAAATTTCAGGTGTTTTATACTTCTTTGCATATGCATACATTTGATACATATCCTCTTGAGATATTCCATAGTTTTGAGACGGTTTATTAATTAGTATTTTCCACTTGGTATCCAAAACAACTCTACTTCCATCTTCACGGTTTATCACTATATCTGGACGTAAAGCGAACTTCTTGGGAGTATCAAATAAATAATATTTTCTATCTTGTGTTGATACATCCCAATTTAAATCGTCTAAAACTTTTTTTAAATTTTTCGATACATAAGCCTCAAAAACTTTTTCCATCGGAAATAGTAATGCTCTTGCATTCGTGCTTCCCGAAAAAGTAGTGAAGCTTTTATTCATCAGAAAAACCTTTGACCATTTTAATAATATTTTATAATCTTTTGTATTTCTATCAATTATTACTTTTGTAAAATCTTCAATATTGTCGAGGGTTTCATTGTGGAGGCTAGGAGAATTACATCTGTTTTTTTATACAACTCCATATTGAATACAATCTGCTATCTCTTAGATTGTGTTTTATTCTTCCACATCCACATGAAGTTGTATGCATTCTTTTTAGGTCTGTTCCTATAGCTATTATCTCTTTACCACATTTGCATTTGCATCTCCATAAAGCTTTTCCATATTTGTTTGAGCCTTCTCTTTTTATAACTTTTAAATCCCCATATACGTTTCCACATAAATCATTAATTTTACTCATTATGTTCACCTCTTAATATAACACCATAACAGAGTCTAAAAATATTTTTAAGTGTATTCAATAAGGGATTTAGATTATAAATTCATTATCATAAATCTTTTCATACTTTCCTCCTTACCCAATACATTCCTAATGGCCCATATCGTTCAAATATAATATTTAAGCAATTTAGAGTCTTATTTAGGTTAAAATAAAAAGCCTTAGTTTTCTAAGACTTAATTTTAATATATAATAAAAGCACTCACTCTTTATCTAAGTAAATGCTTTATAAATAACTTATTTTAATTTAAATTGTACACCTTCACCTGCATTTCCATTATTCTTATTTACTAATACTAAATTATCTAGTTGTAAATACTCATTTACTTCAAATGATATACATGCTATTTTTGATTTATCTGGATTAACATCATCCATTATTGTTATATATTCATCATTTCCTTTATAAAATTTTTCTTCTGATATCAATTCATGAGCAACTTCATAACCTATATCTTCTATAACATATGTCTTACCAGTAGATATATCCTTTAGTTTAAAATCAGTTAACGAATAAGAAACAGGATTTTGTGATATATTTTTCATATCCAATAATGTATTTATAAATTTACCATCTGCAGTAAATTTCCCTCCGTCTTTTTTATCTACCTCACTTACCTCAGAAACATCTCTAATTTTTATATTCCAATTCCCTGAGTCTGCTGAATCACCATACGCTATATAATTATCTTCTTTTTTTTCTTGCTTAATCCCTTCTTCGTTCACAGGTATATTTGCGTTACCACAAGCAACTAAAGTTGACATCATTAATCCTACTAATAGAATTCTTACTATTCTTTTCATATATTTCGCCCCACTTCCAATGATTATTTTACCATATAAGGAAAATTTGTCAATATAACCCTTATAATCTTAATAAAAGCACCTACCTTTAAATTAGTAAGTGCTTTTTAATATGTTATTTCATATTTGGGAATAACCTTATGAACCTCATCCAAATTAATAACATTTTTTATTTCTTTATTTATTCTTACTCTACTTATATGTCCCATCTTTTTACACTCATTACACCATACATCCAAATATCCATTTTCATTATCTACTTTAACATGAGCGTAATCAGTATTGATATTGCCACAATAAGGACATTTTCCAGCCTTTCCAGTACTAGCTATTGACTTTATGCATTCAATCCAAATCATTACACTCACCTACCCTTCATATACATATTATACCACTCTACCTCTTTATTGTGATGTTCTTCCTCAAATTTATTTCTTAAGCATATTACTTAAACCAGTCATTCTTATTTAACTGTAAATATTCCGCCATAAATCTTTCTTTATAGTCTGAGCTCCCCATCATTTGAACTGTTTCTTTTAATTCCATTTTTATATTCCTCCTTAATTTTAAGCATAATAAAAGCACCTACTCTTTATCTTAGTAAGTGCTTTTACTTTTCTTCAAATTGTATCCCATTATCTCCAGGATAAGGTTTATCATGTGTTACTTTTTCAAAGAATATTTCATCTGGTATTCCTTTTGTGAATGCTTTGCAAGTAGGAATGAATTTATCTGTTGTTTCACCTAAGTACTTGCATTCTAAACATTTAACTCCTTTCATCTTTATCCACCTCCATTAATTACTTTCAATAATTTCTTTACAGTTCTATTTTCAAAGCCATTAATTTTATTAGCATCTAGTAAATCTGCAACAAACTCATATCTATCTTTTCTAGAATTAATAGATATAATATCCTCTTTTTTAGCTACACTACAAATTTTATTTATTATAGATGTTGAATTATCTATTTCATCACCCTACATTCTATCTATAACAATATGTTTCCAGATATCCTTTAACGGTATACCGTTTGAATCAACCTTATAGACACTACCTGATATTGTATTTTGTTTAGCTTTAACTTCTCTGTATAAATTCTTTAGTTCAATACCTTGTCCTGTTATCCCTAGCATTTCATCTTCTAATTCTTGTAACTTTATATCTGCGTCTATTATTTCAGCTTTAAGCTCTTTATATCTTCTTATTTTAGCTATAGTTTTATTTATTGTAATCACCTCTGTATTCTTTATTACTTAGCTTATCAGTTATAAGAGAAGCTAAAATTATTGCATATACCGTATCGCTATGCTGATTGAATATTTGACCATCAAGATAGTATTCAACTCCTACCCACAAAAACAAATTATCAATAATATAGCTATAAATAAAACGCATTTTCTTAGCTACCCTTCCTATATAAGTTGCATATTATAATTTCCATTACACAAAATAACTTTGAAAGGAGGATATTCTATGAAAAAATATATTTGTATATTGTTGATTTTAATAGAATTAATATTTAATCCATTTGTTTCAACAACTGCATTTGCTAAAAATGTATTTACAGAAGGTATTTATAAAGCAAGTGATTTTAACTTATCATATAATGATACTTATTTTGTGCAGAATGTTTCATCTAATAACAGCGCTCTTATTACTGTTTACAATGAAAATCAAATTGTTTTACAAAGTATTCGTTTAGCCCCTAAATCAGCTAAATTTAATTTGATACCTCTTAAATCCGATTATAGAGTTGTGATAGTTGGAACTGGTCAAATATTCATTGATAAAGATACCAAATAAGTTCTTTTATCATTTTATTGTCATATGAGTATACAATCTTGCGTAAGTATCCTCATATGACGTTTTATCTACTTTATTAAGTTCAAATATTTTATGATTTTCTTAGTTAATACTCTCTTAGTATTGCGAATTATTGCTTATAATTAAATGTGAAACACTTTTCATCATCTTCTATTATTTTAATAACATATTTTCACGCCCTCGATCATCTATAACAACAAAACCATTGTCATCTATTTGTTGCCTACTTTGTCTGTAATTTGCTAAAACTTTGTATTCAGCTCCAAATTTAAAAGGTGTATATCCTATAGATTGTATAATATATTTTACTTTCATAAAATTCCTCCTTATTATCTACAAACTTTCTTAGAATTACGGCATAAAAAATACCGCAACTTAATTTCTGAATAGTGCGGTATCCTCTTTTATCTATATTTAATTTTATCTTCGTAATATATTAAAAATGTGAATTAAAAGCTATGTTAACTTTGCCAATGAAATTTCTTTCTCTAAAACATCAGCAAATCTCTGAATATAATTCCCAAGTGTCCCCAACCACTTCATAACTTCATTATCATTTTTATATCTATTAGGTTCTTCCCTAATTTTTATAACCTTTTTCATTATATCAATATCTAGAACTAAATTGTTGTCTAAAGCCCATTTTCCTGCTTTTGTTTTAGAAATTATTTTACCTGTTTTAAGTGTATAAATACATCTTGCAATATCCAAAAGCCAACCTGCCGAGTATAAATTTCTTTCTGTTATGACTGCAAATTTTCTTATTATCTCATAATGTTTTGAAACAGCTTCTATAATTTCTTCTTTTGTTGGATAGATGAAGTTGTTTCTTACTTCATTACCATATAACAAATTTCCATGCTCAATCAACTCTACCATGGAAAAAGGATCAACATAGTGCTTATCTATTATTCTTTGACCACTTGTACCCCAATATGCAACTGTATCAGGAATATCATTAATAAATGCTTCAAGTGTTAAGAAACTACCCTCAAATGAGCGAAAATATGAATTGTTTCTATACTCATTTAAAAGTTCTTGTCTTAAGTTAAGCAATTGTTCTGCTTGTTTAGCAGAAATTTTAGTTTCTGTTAAGCACAATATATCAATATCACTCCATCCATCTTTAAAATCTTCAAGCACAATTGAACCATAAAGATATATAGAAGGGTTATTATCCAATAGAATGTTTGCTATATAATTTTTCATTATTTCAATTGACTGTTCCATTGCTAACTTCCCCCATTTTTTAATCTCCACTACTTCCCCATTATTTACTATGATTTTCCACTTATAATTTATTTATCAGCTCTACCAAGCTGAAATAATTATGAAAGGCAGAATTTAATATGAAAGATTTTGATGGATTTTTGAAAACTCTTGACTCAAAAGATTGGTCATTAGTTACAGGTTGTTTTTCTTTATTTGTATCCATCCTATATCTCCCCTCTTTTAGATTTACCATGATAAACTTATTCTTTGAGGTGAATTGTTTGTCTTGGTATGTTTTAATAATATCCTATTTAAGGATAAAATCAAAACAATGTTATATCCTTTTTTAGGATAATATGAAGAACATGAAGCAAATTTATTTGCTGCTGAATTTTTAATATATGATGTGGATCCTGTTATACTTGAGGGATACTCTATTAACCAATTAGCTGCTTATTATGAAGTACCTATTGATTTAATAGAGTTGAAAAAGCAAATTCAAGTTAACTATTATTGTAGGTCTTAACTGACCTTATATATTTTTTATCATTACAAAGAACATACATTCGCAAATAAGGAGGTACTTTTATGTTAAAAGCAGCAATATATGCTAGATATTCTAGCGACAACCAAAGAGAAGAATCTATAGAGGCTCAAATTAGGGCTATAAATCAATATGCTAAAGCTAATAATATACGGATAGTAAAAACATACATTGATGAAGCTAAATCGGCCAAAACAGATGATAGACCTAATTTTACTAGAATGATTAAAGAATCTTCCCTTGAGTTATTCAATATGATAATAGTCCATAAACTTGATAGATTTGCCCGCAATAGATACGACAGTGCATTCTATAAAAAGAAACTTAAAGATAATAGTGTTAAAGTTGTGTCTGTCCTAGAACACTTAGATGATAGTCCAGAATCAATTATGCTTGAATCCGTTCTAGAAGGTATGGCCGAATACTACTCTGTCAACTTAGCAAGGGAAGTCATGAAGGGAATGAAGGAAACAGCTCTACAATGTAAACACACTGGAGGTACTCCAGCTTTAGGATATGATCTCAATAAAGATAAAACTTATAAAATTAACGAATCTGAAGCTAAAATAGTGCAGAAAATTTTTAAAATGTATTCTGATGGCAATAGCTATAATACTATAATAGACACACTGAACAATGATGGATATAGAACTAAGAGGGGAAATTTATTCGGCAAGAATAGCCTTTATGATATTCTAAGAAATGAGCGTTATACAGGAGTTTATATTTATAATCGTTCATCATCAGAAACTAATGGTAAACGCAATTCTCATGCTTATAAACCTGATGATGAAGTTATTAAAATTAAAGGTGGTATGCCTCAAATAATATCTTATGATGTATGGTAACAAGTAAAAAAGAAAATGGATGCCAATAAAGTTAATAGAGCTGCTAATTCAGCTAAAACAATTTATCTTTTGAGTGGTCTCATATACTGTGGAAAATGTGAAAAATCCATGACAGGAAACAAAAAGTATGCTGGCAGAAATAAAACTTTATACGAGACATATGAGTGCTCTACTCGCAAAAGAACCCATGATTGTGATATGAAATCTATTAATAAGCAATACATCGAGGATCTTGTAATAAACTATTTATATGATAATTTATTCACTTCCAAGGCTATTGAGAAAACTATAAAGAAAATAAAAGAAAATGCCTTAAAACAAAATAAAAAAATAGCTGAGGATATAAAACAATTTTCAGCTGAACTTTCATCAATAGATACTAAAATAAATAACATAACAGATGCTATTGCAAATGGAATGTTCCATGAATCAATGAAAACTAAACTAGATGAATTGGAAAATAGAAGGTCTGTTATATTTATAAGATTGGAAGAAGCCAAAAGAGAATCTCTATTAACCTCTCCTAGCGAAGAACTTATAAGAAAATATCTTGAAAAAGATTCCAATATAAAAGAAAAAAGCCTGGAAGAGCAAAAGCTCATACTCCAAGCGTATGTGTCTAAAGTTATTGTAAATGAAGACACAATCGCAATAAATACGATTGTGAGTTTTGATGGTGGAGGCGAGGGGAATCGAACCCCTGTCCGAAAGCCAAACTCCTAAAGCATCTCCGAGTGCAGCCAGATGATTTAACATTCCCTCCATGAAATGCCCATTGGCAGGCTTTTCACTTTAGTAGCTTCATGAATTCCGTTCATAGGTCAAAGCTTTCCTACGCTCGGTTCCCCACTAATCGACGCCCTATCCTAAGCCGTGGGACTCAAAGGTAGAACGAACAGCTATATTAAGCTGCTAATGCAAAATTATCTTCTGCGTTTACATTTAGTGCATCGTTTTTTAAGGCGGGCCCATACTTCCCTCCACTCGCTTCCTTAGAACTCCGTACCCCCGTCGAAACCATTGCGCCCCCATGTTATGGGATTTAACGCAGAGGTAAAAGTCTCTGAAACTTTGTTTGTTTTGCTCCACATATTCAATTTTTAAAAATCTTAGTAAGTTTTGTTTCTTACTGACACTTATTATAATACATTAATCAGCCACTTTAATCAATAGGTAACTGTAACTACTCATTGAAAAGTTTATATTATCATACTAGTTGTTTCCTTCGTTATATATAGTATGCCTTATTTAGAAGATGTTATTCATATTTTTTAATTTTGAACTAAAACACATACAAGAAGATTTTATCTAGTATGTGTTTTAGTATTTTAAGATTTAGTTATGCCTGCATAAGGTCAAAGAAGCTTACCTGATCGCTTTCTGTCATGCCATTTAAACAGCCAAATTTTCTAAGAAGATCTACTGCTGCATTTCCAATTTTTGCACGTTTCTTTAGATTGTCTATAGAGCTTATTGGTGGATCTTCATGTACAGCATTGTAAATAGATTCAGCAGCTACATTTCCCATACCTGATATACTATTTATAGGAGGTCTTAGTCCGTCTTCCTCCATTTTAAATTTTGTAGCATCCGATTTATACAAATCAATAGGAAGGAACTTTATACCTCTTTCATACATCTCTAAAACTATTTCTAAATCATCATACATATCCTTATCCTTTGGTGCTGCATCATTACCTTGATCACTTATTTCCTTCATCTTTTCTTTTACTTTTTCTTTTCCGAAAATCATGAATTCAGCATCAAAAGCTTTAGCTCTTATAGTGAAATACGCTGTATAATAAGCTTTTGGTATATGAACCTTGAACCAAGCAATTCTAAAGGCCATCATTACATAAGCAGCTGCATGGGCTTTAGGGAACATGTATTTTATCTTTCTACAAGAATCTATATACCATTCAGGTACATCATGCTCTCTCATATTCTTTTCATAGGCTGCCCATTTCTCAGGATCTTTTAGGGCCTTACCTTTACGTACAAGTTCCATTATTTTAAAGGATGTATTAGGATCTAGTCCTTTCTTAATAAGATAAATCATTATATCGTCTCTTGTACATACAGCTTCACTTAGTGTAACTGTTCCTGCATCAATAAGGTCCTTAGCATTTCCAAGCCACACGTCTGTACCATGGGACAATCCTGATATACACAAAAGGTCTCCAAAAGTTTTTGGAAGAGTATCTACAAGCATTCCTCTAACGAATTTAGTACCAAACTCAGGAACTCCAAAAGTCCCTACCTTAGAATTTATCTGATCTGGAGTTACACCAAGAGCTTCTGTTGATGAAAATAGCGACATAGTATCTTTATCATCAAGTGGTATCTTTTGAGGATCAACTCCAGTAAGATCTTGAAGCATTCTTATTACAGTAGGATCATCGTGACCAAGTATATCAAGCTTTAGAAGGTTTTGGTCTATGGAGTGGTAATCAAAGTGCGTCGTTATAATATCTGATTCAGGGTCATCAGCTGGATGCTGTACCGGACAGAATTCAAATATCTCTCTTCCCTTAGGAACTACTATGATTCCCCCTGGATGCTGACCTGTAGTTCTTTTTACTCCAGTACAACCCTTTGAAATTCTAAGAACCTCTGCTTTATTTACCTCTTCATTCTTTTCATCAAAATACTTTCTTACATAACCAAAAGCTGTTTTATCAGCTATTGTTCCTATAGTACCTGCCTTAAATGTAGTTCCCTTACCAAAGATAACCTCTGTGTATCTATGTGCTTTAGCTTGATATTCTCCAGAGAAGTTTAAGTCTATATCAGGCTCCTTATCTCCATTAAACCCAAGGAAAGTTTCAAAAGGTATATCCATACCGTCCTTATCCATCATTTCTCCACATATAGGACAAGCTTTATCTGGCAAGTCAAAACCGTTTTTCAGGCCATAATCTTTAAAATCCGAGTACTTGCATTTAGGACATCTGTAATGAGGCGGTAATGCATTTACTTCTGTTATCCCCGTCATATAAGCAACAACGGAAGAACCTACAGATCCTCTGGAACCAACGAGGTATCCATCTTCATTAGACTTCCACACAAGCTTTTGGGCTATGATATACATTACTGAGAATCCATTCTTTATTATAGAATCAAGCTCCCTATCAAGTCTATCTTGAACAATATCAGGAAGAGTATCCCCGTAAAGTTCATGAGCCTTTCCATAGGCTATATCCTTTATTGTCTGCTCACAACCTTCTATGTGCGGTGGACATTTTTCGGGAGAAATAGGGCTTATCTGCTGACACATATCAGCTATCTTGTTTGTATTCTCAACAACAACTTCATAAGCTTTTTCACTACCTAAATATGAAAACTCTTCAAGCATCTCTTCAGTTGTTCTAAGATATAATGGTGCCTGATCATCAGCATCCTTAAAGCCTTGACCTGCTTCTAATATACGTCTGTATATTTCATCCTCAGGATCCATAAAGTGAACGTCACCTGTAGCAACTACCGGTTTATTAAGTTTTTCACCAAGTTTTATGATCTTTCTATTTATATCTTTTAAAGTTTCCTTACTTTCAACTTGCTCAGTTCTAATCAAATAATCATTGTTTCCAAGGGGCTGAATCTCTAGATAATCATATTTTGAAGCTATTTTTTCAAGGTCATCATCAGATTTTCCCATCATCACAGCCTTATATACCTCACCCTCACTGCAGGCGCTCCCTAGGATAAGTCCTTCGGAATATTTTTCATACATGCTTATAAGTATACGAGGCTTTTTGTAGAAATAATCTAAATGAGAATATGATACTAATCTATAAAGATTCTTAAGTCCTGTATAATCTTTTGCAAGAATTATAGCATGATATGTCTTACGCTTTTTATATTCTATCTTAGCTGCTTCCTCACATAAAGCACACTTATTTATATCATCAATAGTCTCAGCGCCTTTTTCTTTAAGTTTATCAATCATTATATTAAATACTTTTACAGTAGTATCTACGTCATCTAAAGCTCTGTGGGCAACTAATACTTTTATACCAAGATTCTTAGCAATTCTGCCAAGCTTAAAACTCTTGTACTCATAAAAAATATCTTGAGCCAAAGGAAGTGTATCTATATATGAAAAGTCAAAATCATAACCTAAAGCTTTAGCATTATACTTTAAAAATCCTATATCAAATTCTGCATTATGAGCAACTAATACGCTGCCCTCAATGAATTCAAGCATCTTAGGGAATACTTTATCTATAGTTTCTGCATTCCTTACCATATCATCAGTTATGTTTGTAACTTCCACTACTCTTGGTGGAATAGGCTTCTGTGGATTTACAAAAGTACTAAAAGAATCTATTACCTTGCCATCATTAACTTTCATTATACCTATTTCCGTTATTTTTTCAGTTACAGGCGAAAAACCTGTGGTTTCTAGGTCTAACACACAATAGGTAGTGTCTATACTTTGACCTTTTGAATTGACTACAGATGGATTCCTGTCTGGTGCTAAATAAGCCTCTACTCCATAAATCACTTTCATATTAGGATTATCTCTTCCTAAAAGCTTATGAGCATCTGGGAAGGACTGAACAACTCCGTGGTCAGTTATGGCTATGGACTTCATTCCCCAGCTCATAGCCCTCTTGATTAAGTCAGCAGCACCTGTCATTCCATCCATCTGACTCATCTTGGTATGCATATGAAGCTCTACTCTCTTCACCTCTGCCTTATCCTTCCTTGTTATCTTCATAAGGCCTCCACTTTCAATTATAGTGTTAGCTATAACTTCTACTTCACCAGAAAATTTACTGTAACCTGCATTTCCACGAAGCTTTACTCCCTTAGCCTTTTTAATCTTTGACTCTACGGTTTCAAACTGTTCACCTTTTACAAAGGATTTGCAGGTTATAGATCCAGAACCATCATATAAGTCAAAGGAAATCAATACTTTTCCGCTTCTTAATTCCCTTGTTTCTATATTGGATATCTCACCTTCTAAGACTATATTTCCTTCATCCTGTGTGATATCAACTATCTTCACTACTTGATCCTTTATATTAGCATTTCTTCCGTATATTAAAAGTGTATTTTCCTTCTTGCCTTCCTCTTTAACTTCAGACTCACTTACCGGTTTAGGTGCTTTATTTATAGCAGCCTGCTGAGATTTTATCTGCTTTTGAATAGCTAGAAGTTCTTTCTTCTCTTCCTTTTCCTTAATTTTCATAAGTTCTTCATGACTTACATCATCAGAAAAATTTATCCTGTAAGACATACCGCAAAAGTTTTTTATAGCTTCTTGAAGTTCCTTATCATAATTGAGCTTTTTAAAAATATGGGATACAACTACTTTGAATTTTAGGCTTATCTCATTTTCATTTATATCATAATCACAGTCATTTACTGCAGCTTTAAGAAGTGGATGCCTATCTGAAATCAAAAGTATTACATTTTTAATTTCATTTTCTATATGCTTCCTATCAACTTCATCAGTATACTTAATAGCTGTTTTAGAATCAGATAATATAAATCTCTTTTTTATAAAATTATTGAAAGCTTCAATCTCTCTTATAGCAATGTACTTGCTTGAAATAATCCTTATAACAAGGCTATTGGTCTTTTTCATTAAAGTTACATTTTCTATAAGAGCATCGCCTATGCTGCTTCCACCACTAAAATCACTAAAAATTTCATATACTCTATTCATCTTCACTTTAAACCTTCCTTAAAAGATTTCTAGTATGTATTTTATATTTTAACATTTCAAAAGAAATAAGTCATGAAAAATAATATCCATTAAATTTTCTATGGATGACGCAAAAGAAAAGAGTGTGCTATAAAATGATTTACACATCTATAAACACACCCTTTATTTCAAATTTTTCTATGCTCTATCTATATCTTTCCTTCATTTCTCTCTCTATGTCTCTCTTATGAGCCTTTTCAAGCATAGCATCACGCTTATCGTAGTTCTTCTTACCCTTTGCAACACCTAGTGCAACCTTAACTCTTCCACGCTTTAAATATAAAGATAATGGAACTAAGGTATACCCTTCCTGTGCTGTGGCTCCCAAAAGCTTTAAAATTTCAGCCTTGTGAAGAAGAAGCTTACGCTTTCTTAAAGGGTCTACATTGAATATGTTTCCCTGTTCATATGGGCTTACATGCATATTATTTATAAAAATTTCTCCATTATATATATCAGCATAGCTGTCCTTAAGGTTCGCTCTGCCGTTTCTTATGGATTTAACCTCTGTACCTACTAGTTCTATTCCAGCTTCATAAACTTCCTCTATGAAGTAGTCATGTCTTGCTTTTCTATTTTCCGCTAAAGTTTTATTATTGTTCTTTTCTCCTGTTTTAGCCAATATAATCACCTCTATATCATCTGTGATACTTAATTATATTATATATAGGATTAATTATCAACTAACATGAGGTTAATTTCTATTTAGTGAAGAGTAATTTGAGTGAAGAGTGAAAAGTTCGGAGGGGATTTAGTAGTTGCGAAGGATTTAAAGTTGGGGGGATTAGTTAAGAGTAATTTTAGTGAAGAGTTAAGAGTTCGGAGGGGATTCGGTTGTTGTGAAGGATTTGAAGTTAGATGAATAACTTTTAATTAGGAAGTTAATAATTAGGATAAATTGAGTTTAGGACGGTGAGTTATTGTGATTGGGCCTATAGTTGAGCAGAGTATTGAATTTGGTGTTGATATTGTTGAGTATTATAAATGGCTTATTTATGAGAAAAAGGAATTTGTTTTATCTAAGCAAATTCTTAGAAGTGGGACTAGTATTGGTGCTAATGTTCATGAGGGGAATTTTGCTGTTAGTCGAAATGATTTTATATACAGAATGCAAATTGCTCTGAAAGAAGCCTCCGAAACAGAGTACTGGCTTATAATTCTAGCAAAAACTGGTTTTTTACCACAAAATTTTCATTCTCTAAAAAATAAATGCACTAGCCTAAAAAAGATGCTAATCTCAACCCTAAACACAGCTAAAAATAAAAATTAATCTCTCCCCTCCCCAGAAACTTCATCCACTCCTATTTTTTTGCTCAACTCTTCACTCTTATCTACGTCACTCTTAACTAATCCCTATATCTCCTAAAACTCCATTCACTCCTATTCCCTGCTTAACTCTTCACTCTTATCTATGTAACTCTTCACTAATCCCTATATCTCCTAAAACTCCATCCTCCCCTATTCCCTGCTCAACTCTTCACTCTTATCTACGTCACTCTTAACTAATCCCTATATCTCCTAAAACTCCATCCACTCCTATTCCCTGCTTAACTCTTCACTCTTATCTACGTCACTCTTCACTAAAAACAAAAAAGAACTCACACCTTTACGGTTGAGTTCTTTTCTTGTTTTTACTACTTGCTCTTTGTCACGCCTTCCCAGTCCTTTAAGAATCTTTCGATTCCTGCATCTGTTAATGGGTGCTTAGTCATTTGAAGTAATACGTTGTAAGGAACAGTTGCTATATGAGCACCAGCTCTTGCAGCTCTAGTTACGTGCATTGGGCTTCTTGTGCTTGCAGCGATTATTTCTGTTTCTATTCCATGTATTTCAAATATATCTACGATTTCTTCTATTAGGTTCATACCTTCCATTCCGATATCGTCTAATCTGCCTAAGAATGGGCTTACATATGTAGCACCAGCTCTTGCTGCAAGTAATGCTTGAGCAGCTGAGAATATTAAAGTTACGTTAGTCTTTATTCCTTTAGATGAAAGGATCTTTGTAGCTTTAAGTCCTTCTACAGTCATTGGTAATTTTATAACTATGTTCTTGTGGATTTTCACTAATTCATCAGCTTCTGAAACCATACCTTCTGCTTCAAGGCTTATAACCTCTGCACTTATTGGTCCATCTACTATATTAGTGATCTCTGTTATAACTTCTTTAAAATCTCTTCCTGACTTTGCAATTAGAGATGGGTTAGTAGTTACTCCACAGATAATTCCCATGTCATTAGCTTTTTTTATTTCTTCAACTATGGCTGTATCGATAAATAATTTCATCGTTATCCCTTCCTTTTCTTAAAAATTCCATGTTCATTATAACATTATTATAAAAATTTTTAAAGTTTATAATTCTTTTCTTTGTTTTACACAATATTGTGGTAACAGTAAAAGGGAGGTAAAATCCTCCCCTTTATATTATCTTACAAATTGAACGATCTTTCCTAAAAGTATTCCAAATACTCCGAAGTCAGCATCTGAGAATGTTGATCCTGCAAATCCTAATCCTCCAAGTACTGGCATTAACAATGCTGGTAAGAAAGTTATTAATAATCCGTGTGCGAAAGCTCCAATTATAGTTCCTCTTCTACCACCTGTTGCGTTACCGAATACACCTGCTGTAGCTCCACAGAAGAAGTGAGGTACAACACCTGGAAGTATTGCTGGAGCGCCTAATGCCATTAGTATGAATAATCCTACTATACCTCCAGCGAAACTTGATAAGAATCCGATAAGTACTGCATTTGGTGCATATGGGAATACTACTGGACAGTCTATTGCTGGTTTTGCATTTGGAACTAACTTCATTGCTATTCCTCTGAATGCTGGTAATATTTCTGCAAGTATTAATCTAACACCTGAAAGTATTACGTAAACTCCACCTGCAAAAGTGATTGCTTGAATTAATGCATAAACTATAAAGTTTTGTCCTTTGCTTAATTCTGATTCAATAAATGTTTGTCCTGCCGCAAATGCAACTATTAAGTAAAGTATGCTCATTGTTAAACTAATTGCTACTGATGTATCTCTTAAGAAAGTTAAGCTTTGAGGAACGTTCATTTCCTCAGTTGATTTTGATCCTTTTCCTACTAACTTACCAACCCAAGCTGATAAAATATATCCAAATGTTCCAAAGTGTCCGAATGCAACATCATCTACTCCAGTTATCTTTCTCATTGTTGGTTGAGCTAAGGCTGGCATAACTGCCATTATAAATCCTAAAACAACTGCTCCTATTACTATTAGAGGTACTCCTGTTACTCCACCTGATACTAATATAACTGCTATCATACAAGCCATATATAAAGTATGGTGTCCTGTTAAGAATATATATTTTAGCTTAGTAAATCTAGCTATCAATATGTTAGCTAACATACCAAATGCCATTATAAGTGCTGTCTGACTACCAATGTCTTTTAATGCAACTGCAACAACTGCTTCGTTGTTTGGTACTATACCTTGTATTCCAAATCCTTGTTGGAACATTGCTCCGAATGGTTCAAGAGCTCCTACAACAATAGCTGCTCCTCCACTAAGTACTAGGAATCCCATTATTGTTTTAATAGTTCCTGTAATTGTTTCTGAAGCCGATTTCTTTTGAAGTAATAGTCCTATAAGGGCTACTAATCCAACTAATATTGATGGTTCACTTAGAATATCCACGATAAAATCTAGCATTTTTATCTCTCCCTCGTTTAATAAATTTTAATAAATATATATAATTTCTTTTGGAAATTGATAACTTATTTTATTCAAGATTTCTCTTTTGTTAATTTGAGGTGGTATTGAGAGAATTTCTTCTCTCAATATATTAAGCTAAAGCTTCTTGAAGCTTTGTCTTTAATTCATTTATGTCTATCATATTGTTTAGGGAAACAACCTTTCCGCCTAATCCATTTAATTGAACTGCAATATCTCTAGTTCCTACATATATATCAGCTGGCATTCCCTTTGCTGAAGATAAGTCAGCATGATTAACTTCTACTCCTGTTTTTCCTAGCTCAGTTAATACCTTTTTGATATTCATCTCGATCATAAAACTACTTCCAAGTCCGCTTCCGCAACATACTAATATTTTCATAAGTGATTCCTCCTAAAATTTTATATTTTATATTTGTTTATTATAGTTAATAATTGTTCCTTGCTTGATGCTTCAAATATTTTATCCATATCCTCTGCATTCATAAATAACTCCATAAGCTTTGATAGAGTTTCCATATGACTTGTATTATCTGAAGCTGCTAAAGTAACTACTAATGTAACTGGATCATTTAATTCGCTTCCAAACTCTATTGGAGTTTCTAAAGTTACCATACTCATTGCCGTACTATTTACTCCATTTTCTGGTCTAGCATGAGATAATACTATTCTTGGTGCTATAACCATGTATGGTCCCAACTCTTTAAAATTTGCTAAGATAGCGTTTTCATATTCCCTTGTGATATCTCCTGACTTTACTAAAAGCTCTGCACCCTCATGTATTGCCTCTTTCCAATCACTACATTTTGCCTTTACTCTTACAACCTCTTCGGTAATTAATCGTTTATCCATTCTTATCCTCTTCCCAATCCTATGAATTTCTTAATAACTACCTTTACCTATATTATATGGTATAGTTACTTCCCATTAAATAAGGTAAAGGTACGTTCTTTTTCGAATTAAAAGTGAAATTTTGAACTATTTATTTTTGCATGCTATAGCTTCTTTTGCTTTTTCCACTATAGTCTTGTATGTCATATTGTATTTTTCCATAAGGAAATCAAGCTTTCCAACTTCTCCAAAGTGATCCATAACACCTACAGCCTTTACTGGAACTTGCACTTCTGAAGCTGCAACTTCTGATATTGCACTGAATAATCCGCCTAATACATTGTGATTTTCTGCTGTTACAGCACATCCAGTTTCCTTTAATGTCTCTATTATGCTCTCTCTGTTTAGAGGCTTTATAGTATGGACATTTACAACTTTAGCGTTTATCCCTTCCTTTTTAAGTTCTTCTGCTGCCTTTAATGCTTCACTTATCATGATTCCGTTTGTAAATATTGCAACATCTGATCCTTCTCTTACTGTATGATTTTCAAATAGTTTGAATTCATAATCATCCTCATATACCTTTGGAGAATCTTTTCTAACCATTCTTAGGTAAACTACTCCATAATGTTCATCTATTACAGGAAGTGCCTTTTTAAGTTCTACTTCGTCTGCAACTTCAACTATCATAACGTCTGGTATACTTCTTAAAACTCCGATATCTTCCATACTCATGTGAGTACCACCGTTAAGCTGTGCAGTTATTCCTGAGTCAGTTCCTATTATCTTTACATTTTGTTTTGCATAAGCCATAGATATAGCTATTTGATCGCATATTCTTCTCGTTGAAAAAGCTGTGAATGTGCAGATGTATGGCTTAAGTCCGTAAGCACTCATTCCACTTGCCATTCCTGCCATGTTTTGCTCACTTATACCTGCATCAAGTCCTCTTTCTGGAAATCTCTTTCTTATTGGAAGTGTTCCATTAGCTGATGCTAAATCTGCATCTATAAATACTACCTTTTCATCCTTTTCCATTAGGTTAATCATTTCTTCGCATAAAACTTCTCTCATTCCCATAACTTTTCTACCTCCTACTTTAACTCTTCTAAAGCTTCTTTAACTATTTCTTCTGTTAAAGTCATGCTGTGATTTTTGAATCCTTGAGCTTCTATTGATTTTACGCCTTTACCCTTTATAGTATTTAGGATTATCATAGAAGGCTTATCCTTGCATTCTTTAGCTTTCATTATGGCATTATACATTTCTTCCATATTGTGTCCATCTACGTCTATAACATTCCATCCAAATGCTTCCCACTTCTTGTCCATAGGAGACATTTCTATAATTTCCTTTAATGGTCCGTCTAACTGTAGCTTGTTATAATCTACAAATCCTATAAGGTTGTTTAGTTTGAAAGAGCTTGCTGCAAGTGCTGCTTCCCATATTTGACCTTCTTGGCACTCTCCATCTCCAACCATTGTGTAAATATATGCATCTTCTTTAGCTATCTTTGCTGCTAAAGCCATTCCAACTGCTGCTGAGAATCCCTGTCCTAAAGAACCTGTAGTCATATCTATTCCATTTACCTTGTTCATGTCGCAGTGACTTGGAAGTGTTGTATTATTTTGATTTAATGTGTATAGAGTTTCTTCAGTTATATATCCCTTTTCACATAGAACTGCATATAATCCAGCACCTGCGTGTCCTTTAGAAAGTACAAATCTGTCTCTTCCTTCCATTTTCGGATTATTTACATCTATATTCATAACTTTGTTGTATAAAAGTACTAAGGCATCTGCAGCAGATAAACTTCCGCCTACGTGACCTGTTCCTATACTTGCAATTTCCTTTATTATTAATCTTCTTACCCTTTTAGCTTTCTCTTCAAGAAGTAAAATCTCTTCTCTATTCATTATTTTCGTCCTCCTTATTTTGAGTATTTATTTATAATTTCTAACACCTTTTCTTTAGAAGAAGTATGCATCATTTCATTTAAATCTTCAGTATTATTGAAAAGTGACATAAGCTGAGATAATGCATTTAGATGCTTTTCATCATCTTCTGTAGCAAAGGTTATTATTAATCTTACTGGATCATTTGTTGCATGATTAAACTTCACTGGATATTTCAGGTTTACAATACTCATTGCTGTACCTTTTACATCTTCCGGCACATTAGCATGAGATAATGCTATTCCTGGTGCAATTACTATGTATGGACCATATGTGTCTATGTTGTTTAGCACTTCTTCATAATATCTTTCACTCACTATATTTTTGTCTATTAAAAGCTTGCAGCCTTCATATAAAGCTTCTTTGTAATCTTTACAGTTACATTTTAGCTTTACAGTATCGCTTTTTATTAAATCTCTTAAGACATAGAGCTGATCTTCCTTTTTATACTCATATTCCTTTTTAAGTTCATATAAAAGTTCATATTTCAAAGTATTTTCATCTCTTATAGTACAATGCTTTTCTATTATTCCAATTAGTCTTTTTACAAGCTGTGCTTCATAAAAACTGTTATCTGCTTTAAGCTTTAAATTTAAATATTTTTCAAGTTTCTTGCAGTCCTTTTCTAATAGTAATGCACTTATCTTTATATATTGGTCTTTATTAAGTTGTGGTATATCAACTGTACTTATTATGTAATCATAATCTTCATGACCTAAGGCATCTATATTTCTGCTGGCTGTAGTTGCTACAACATCAACTTGGAATTTTGACTGAATCTTTGTTGAAAGCATCTTTGCTGTTCCGATTCCAGTTCCACATACTAAAACAACCCTAGCCTTTTTGCTTGTTCTCTCTTCAAGATTTCTTAGTGCTGCTGCATAGTGGATTACAACATATGAAATTTCCTGTTCATCTATTACAGTTCCTATATATTTTTCTAAATGAACCATTGCAGCTTTCACATTATAGAACAATTCCCTATAGCTCATCTTTATTTCTTCAAACATTGGATTCACAAGCTTTGAACCATATTTCATTCTATATATGCTTGGTCTTAGATGAAGAACTAAATCATCTATAAGTTTTTGCCTTTCTTCGCCAAACTGCACTCCATAAAGATTTTCTATTTCTTCCGTTATCTTTATTACTATATCTCTTAAATCTCCTATGTTGTGACCAGCGTTTTTGTATAGATTGTCATCTTTTAGAACCTTTGCCCCTAAAAGATGTATAACTATATAACTCTTTTCTCCTTCTGGTACCTCTATTTTAAAATGCTTCTCTATTCTTTCTATCATTTCATTTGCCACTCTGTACTCTTCTGTGTAGAGTATCATTTCTTCATTAACATTTGGCAAATATATATCTTTGTGAAGCTGAACTCTCTTTATCATTATAGAAAGATGAGTTATGAGTCCCCCGTAAGCTTCATCACTAAATTCTTTTTTAAGCTCGCATTCAGCCTCTCTTATTACTATGTCTAGAAAATCTACATCTATATCAGCAAACAATATGTCAAATTGAAGGTTGTTTATCTTTGATTGAACCATTTTTCTAGAAACATAGTTTAACAAATCCTCCGAAGACATTGTTTCAGAGGTTATATCTATTATTGCTTTCCTCTTATTTATCTCATCACCATCAGCTTGTATTCCTACCCTTGGCTTTCTTATAAGAGTTATACCCTTAGTTTTAAGCCAGCTTTCCACTTCATTTATCTCTTTTAAAACTGTATTCTTGGAAAGACATAAGGTTTTTTCAAAGTAAGATAGATTTATTGGATTACTGCTTTGAAGAAGCTTTATAACCATAAATTCAAATCTCTCTTCTTTTGAATATACATATTTGTAAGGTGTATGTTCTGCCAAAAATCCTCCTATGAACTTCTTAAGGTCTTTTGTCTTTATTATCTTTACACCTTTGCTGTGCTGCTTTTCTAAGTAATCAAATCCATTAGTTACTAGAAAATCTTCTATTTTATCTATTTTGTATCTTATAGCTCTATTCGTTACCTTGTACATTTCAGCAAGTTCAGAAATGGATACATAATCGTCTTTATTCCACATATATTTTAAAATATCTATACAATCTTTATTAAGTACCATTACTCTTATCACTTCCTCTATTTAAATTATAAATCATTACTATATATAAATTTAACCCATGATGAGTCCTTTAAATTTCTAATTGATTAGGAAAAATTGAACTATTTCACTTTAAATACTACGTTTTTACTTGAATCAAAGTGAAATTTTGTGCATTTATTCTCTTATTAGTTCTAAATTCCCCATTTTTCTAATGGTGTATTCTCATTTCCTTTTCAAAAAATTAATAAAGCGGCTGTACTCAGTCGCTTTTATTTATCTAAAACTTAGACTCTCTATTTTCTATAAAATTCCATATAATATTCATTAACAAGATTTTATTTACCATTAACTTTACATATTATTTTGCTCAGACATTTCCTAGGCAATATTTTACTGCCCGCAACTAAAAATTTATTGTTTAGGCCAGGTACTACTACAGTTTTACCCTTCATAAATTCTTTATAAGAAATCTCTGCCACTTTCTCTGGCTTCATAAGCGTTTTTTTTGCAAATTCAGCTTTTTTTACCTTAGCTGTACTTTGGAAAGCTGTCTTTGTTGGTCCAGGACATATTGCACTTATTTTTATATTTTTCCCCGACACTTCTTCTTTAATTCCCTCTGTAAAGGACAAAACATAAGCCTTGGTTGCATAATATACCGTCATATAAGGTCCTGGTGAAAAAGCTGCAGTGGAACATAAATTCATTACTCCTCCAGAATTCTTCTTTATCATATCTGGAAGAAAAATCTTTGTAAGATAAGTTAAAGCTCTTACATTGATATCTATCATATTAAGGTCTACATCTTTATCTATATATTGAAACTCACCAAAAGAACCAAGTCCTGCATTATTGACTAGAAATTCAATAAATATATCTTCTTTTTCAACCATCTTTTTTATTCTCTCTATAAAGGTTGCATCTTTCAAGTCCCCTTTAAGTGTTATTATCTCTATCTCTTTTGGAAGCTCATCTCTTATTGATTTAAGTTTTTCTTCATTTCTTCCTATAATCAAAAGATTATGCCCATGTTTTCCAAAGACTTTTGAAAGCTCCCACCCGATTCCTGACGTAGCTCCTGTTATCAACGTAAATTTCTTTTCCACACCCTGTCCCCCTTCTTTCATCTTAAAGGCCTACCTAATTCTTCTTAGGTAAGCCTTCTATAAACTGATTTCTAATCTAGTTCATCGTTTAGATCTTCCTCATACTTCTCTTCTTCACAGCCATAATCTTCATCATAATCTTCTTCGACTTCTTCAAACTCTTCTTCTAAATCATCATAGACATCTTCATCTCTTTCGTTTTCTGTAAGTTTGAAGTATATATCATGAGTATCTATATTTACTCTATCAACTTTTATTTTGACCTCATCTCCTAATCTGTAGATTTTCTTTGTAAGCTCTCCTATAAGAGAGAGGTGTCTTTCATCATAAACATAGTAATCATCATCTAAGTCTGTTATATGAACAAGTCCTTCTATGGTATTTGGCAGTTCAACAAAGAATCCAAAATTTGTAACTGAAGAGATAATTCCATGATATTCTTCCCCAATTTTCTCGCTCATATATTCTGCCTTCTTTAAGTCATCTACTTCTCGCTCTGCATCTTGAGCTCGTCTTTCCATATCTGAAGACTGCTTTGACGCATAATCAACAATTCCTGAAAGTCTTTCTGACCTCTTAGGGTCAATCTTTCCATTTACGAATTCCTTAATTATCCTATGAATCATAAGATCAGGATATCTTCTTATTGGAGATGTAAAGTGGCAGTAGTATTTTGCTGCCAATCCAAAGTGTCCCACACATTCTGGAGAATACTTTGCCTGCATCATAGAACGAAGAAGTAATGTAGAAACTACTGTTTCCTCTTTCTTTCCTTGAACTTTTTCAAGAATAGCTTGAAGTGCCTTTGGGTGAACTTCTCTTGATGATTTTAAGCTGTAACCCATGTTGTAGATAAAATCACTAAAGTGTTGAAGCTTTTCTTCATCTGGCTCTTCATGAATTCTATATACAAAAGGTATATTTGCCCAATACATATGTTCAGCCACTGTTTCATTACAAACCAGCATGAATTCTTCTATGATTCTATTTGCTATCTCTCTATCGTAAGGTTTTATGTCTATTGGCTTTCCATTTTCATTTAAGATTATTTTGCTCTCTTCAAAGTTAAAATCTATAGCACCTCTCCCTAATCTCTTCTTTCTAAGGATATCGCATAGTTCTTCCATAGCTTTGAAATCGTCATATAAATAATCATATTTCTTTATAAGCTCATCATCATGATCTTTAAGTATTTTTGTAACATCAGTATATGTCATTCTTTCATCAGTTTTTATTATACTTTCAACTATTTCATGGTCCAGAACCTTTCCTTTTTGATCTATTGTCATAATACAGGATAAAGTAAGTCTATCTACTTTAGGGTTCAATGAACATATACCATTAGATAATTCTTTTGGAAGCATTGGAATAACTCTATCTATAAGGTAAACAGAGGTTCCTCTTTTTAGAGCTTCTTTATCTAATGGATTAAGTTCTTTTACGTAGTTTGATACGTCAGCTATATGGACACCAAGCTTATAGTTTCCATTTTCTAATCTTTCTATAGAAACAGCGTCATCAAGGTCCTTTGCATCTTCACCATCTATAGTTACCATTCTTACATCTCTAAGATCAACTCTTCTTTTATACTCGCTCTTTGGAATATCTTCTTCTATTCCCTCAGCATATTTTTGAACTTTTGGAGGAAACTCTTCTGGAAGACCATGTTTTTTAATAATAGTAAGGATATCTATACCCTTATCGCCTTTCTTTCCTAAAACATCTATAATCTTTCCTTCTGGATTTCTCCTCTTTCCTGCCCATTCGATTATTTCTACTATTACTATATCTCCATCCTCAGCATTATTAGTCTTTGCTTTTGGTATAAAGATATCATTTTGAATTCTCTTATCTTCTGGCACTACAAATCCGAAATTTCTAGAAGATTCAAATACACCTATAACAGTCTTATTTGCCCTGTCTATTATCTTTACAACTTCTCCTTCGCATTTCTTCTTGCCTACATCTTCTTTAGTTATCTGTACCATAACTCTATCGCCATGAAGAGCTCCATTTATAAAAGAGCTTGGAATAAACACATCTTGATGTTCCTCATCATCTGGTATCAAAAATCCAAATCCCTTTTGATGAACCGAAAGTTTTCCTACAATCATGCCCATTCTTTCTGGAAGTGCAACCTTATCGTTGTTTGTCTTTATAATTAATCCTTCCTTTTCCATAGCTTTTATGGTATCTTGAAAATCATTAAATTCTCTTTTAGATATATCAAAAATTTTTGCTAATTCGCTTACATGCATAGGCTTGTAAGCAGGTTCATTCATAAATTTCACTAATATCTCTTTTATACTTATCATAAACTATCCTCCTTATTTATTTAAATTAATCCCCAAATAATTTTAATCAATAAATTCTATCTATATAGACTATAACACTAAAAATATGATGCTACACTATATAATAATTATATTTTATCCTCTTTAACATAAAAATAACCCTGCGAGAAAAACTCACAGGGTTATTGTGAAAACTTTAAATTACTTTATTAAGTTTAATAGTATTCCACCGTACTGTGCTATTACTGGAGCGAAAACTAATGAAACTATAGTCATAAGTTTGATTAGGATGTTCATTGAAGGTCCTGATGTATCCTTGAATGGGTCACCAACAGTATCTCCAACTACAGCTGCCTTATGAGCGCTGCTTCCTTTTCCGCCATAAATTCCGCCTTCGATGTACTTCTTAGCGTTATCCCAAGCTCCACCAGCGTTAGCCATTAATATAGCCATAAGAACACCAGTTACAACTGCTCCACCTATAAGTCCGCCTAGAGCTTCTGCACCTAGTAATAAACCTACTGCTAAAGGAGCTATTATAGCAAGTACTCCTGGAAGCATCATTTCCTTTAATGCTGAAGCTGTTGAAATTTCAACGCATCTTGCATAATCAGGTTTTGCTTTTTCTTCCATGATTCCTGGTATTTCTCTAAATTGTCTTCTAACTTCTTCAACCATTTCATTTGCAGCCTTACCAACTGATTCCATTGTTAAAGCACCAAATAAGAATGGAAGCATTCCTCCTAAAAGTACTCCAACTAGAGTTACAGGAGTTAATAGGTCAATTCCCTTTAAGTTAACTGCTTGTGCATAAGAAGCAAATAATGCTAATGCAGTTAATGCAGCTGATCCTATTGCAAATCCCTTACCGATAGCAGCTGTAGTATTACCTACTGAGTCTAGCTTATCAGTGATTTCTCTTACTTCATGAGGTAAGTGTGACATTTCTGCTATTCCACCAGCATTATCAGCTATTGGACCATAAGCGTCAACAGCAACTGTTAATCCAGTGATTGAAAGCATACCTACTGCTGCAAGAGCTATTCCGTAAAGTCCTGAAGCAGAATCACTAGCTCCACCCATTACATAGAAAGCAACTAAGATTCCTAATGCGATAAGTAAAATTGGAGCAACTGTAGATTTCATACCTACTGCAAGTCCTGATATTATAGTAGTAGCTGGACCAGTTTGAGATTGGTCAGCTATAGTTTTAACAGATTTAAAATCAGCTGAAGTATAAACTTCTGTAATCTTACCAATTGCCATACCAACTACAAGACCTGCTGTTACAGCAAAGAATGCCTTGAAGTTTCCAAACATAAAGTTACTTAATACAGCAGTTGCAATTATAACTATAATTCCACCTATATAAGTTCCGCTGTTTAAAGCTTTTTGTGGGTTATCTGATTTACTGCTTCTAGCTATTACAGCACCAAATATAGAAGCTATTATTCCGATTGCCATTAAGATCATTGGGAACATCATAGCTTTTGGAGCTATGTCTGCTGCTAAAGCTGCTCCTAAAGTTAAAGCTGATATTATAGCTCCAACATAAGATTCAAAAAGGTCAGCTCCCATACCTGCAACGTCACCAACGTTATCTCCAACGTTATCAGCTATAACTGCTGGGTTTCTTGGGTCGTCTTCTGGTATTCCAGCTTCAACCTTACCAACTAGGTCAGCTCCAACGTCTGCTGCCTTAGTATATATACCTCCACCAACTCTAGCAAATAATGCTATAGAAGATGCTCCTAGACCAAATCCTGTCAAGTAAGCAGTTTCTCCTCCAAATGCAAGGAAAAGTGCACTTACTCCAAAAACTCCTAATCCAACAACGCTCATACCCATAACAGCTCCACCTGAGAAAGCTATCTTAAGAGCTGGGCTTTGTCCATGTCTAGCTGCTTCAGCAGTTCTAACGTTTGCTGATGTTGCAACCTTCATACCAAAGTATCCTGCAAAAATTGAGAATATTGCTCCGACAATAAAGCATAATGCTGTTTGCCAGTTAAGGAATATTGCTATAGCTGCTGCTATAACTACTACAAATATAGCTAGGTACCTGTATTCTCTATTTAAGAATGCCATAGCACCTTCTTGTATATGAGCTGCAATTTCCTTCATTCTGTCATTTCCTGCGTCTTGCTTTAAAATACTTTTAGCTAATAAATACGCAAAGATCAATGCTATCACACCTGCGATAGCAGCTAAGATATAAATCTTACTATCCATTTTATCGTTTCCCTCCTAGGTTTTTAAATATGTTATATAACAATCCCATAAATATAATATACAATATTATTGCAAAAATGGGAATAATATATGTCATTTTCTCTTCGACTTTCTTTTCGCATATACTTAATAATTTTATAGCTTACGTAATTAACTTTTCGTGAAAAAAGCTGGCTTATTTATTATTAGGCAGACTTTCCTAAAAAAACATAAGTCAGCAAGAAGCTTTTACTTTCCTATAAAATTTAAAGCTAAAGTATTTACTGCGAGTAAGATTGCCACAAGTACTGTAAGTTTTGATAAAAACGCTTCTTTTGTTCTTGATTTGTTTTTACTGAAAAATGTTTCTGTAGTTCCGGTAACAAATCCCTTTAAACCATCTGCTTTACTTGGTTGAAGTAATACCACAACAATCATGGCAATTGCCAAAATTAATTCTGAGGCTATGAAAAAAGTACGCAAATTCACTCCTCCATTCCTAGGTTAATTAATACTTTAACATTTTATCATATTGCTATAAATTTTACAACATTTTATTATTAAATAGTATATTAAATCTTAAGGAAATCACTGGTTTTTCTTAAGATTTCTATGATTTTTTCTTTCCACATTAAAGTGTCATCATTTAAAGTGAAGTTTATGAATTATTATGTAAAATTATGATGCAAATTTCCTAAAATTTTTTTAAAATAATATATTTAAGGGCACTTCAAAATTTCTTATTTCATTTGAAGTGCCCTTGCTTATTTTTTATAGGATTACTTTAAATTATAAAATGCACATCTTCCTCTATATTCACCCATATCAGCAAGTTCATCTTCTATTCTTAGAAGTTCGTTATACTTCGCAACTCTTTCAGATCTTGCTGGAGCTCCAGTCTTTATTTGTCCTGCATTTACAGCTACAACTAAATCTGCTATTGTTGTATCTTCTGTTTCTCCTGATCTATGAGATACTACTGCTGTGTATCCTGCTCTTTGTGCCTGTTCTATAGCATTTAAAGTTTCAGTAAGTGTTCCTATTTGGTTAAGCTTTATAAGAATTGAGTTTGCAACTCTCTTTTGGATTCCCATAGTAAGTCTCTTTGTATTTGTTACAAACAAGTCATCTCCAACTAATTGAACTTTTTTGCCTAATTTTTCAGTTATAAGCTTCCAGCCTTCCCAGTCCTCTTCTGCCATACCGTCTTCTATTGAGATTATTGGATACTTGTTACACAAATCAACATAGTAATCTGACATTTGTTCTGGAGTTAAGCTCTTTCCTTCTCCCTTAAGTTCATATTTCCCATTTTCAAAGAATTCTGAAGATGCAGGGTCTAGAGCTATAAAGATTTCTTCTCCTGGCTTGTAGCCTGCTTTATTTACTGCTTCTAATATGATTTGAATTGCTTCTTCATTAGAGTTTAAATCTGGTGCAAATCCACCTTCATCGCCAACTCCTGTAGAATATCCCTTATCTTTTAATATTGATTTTAATGAATGATAAACTTCTGCACACATTCTCAATGCTGAGCTGAAAGATTTAGCACCTACTGGCATTATCATAAATTCTTGTAGGTCAACATTATTATCTGCATGCTTTCCTCCATTTATGATATTCATCATTGGAACTGGAAGAACCTTAGCATTTACACCGCCTATGTATTGATATAAAGGAATTCCTAAATAAGCTGCTGCTGCTCTTGCTGCTGCTAAAGATACTCCTAAAGTTGCATTTGCTCCAAGCTTACTTTTGTTTTCTGTACCATCTAAATCAATCATAATTTTATCTATTTCAACTTGGTCAAATATGTTCATGCCTATTAATTCTGTGGCTATTTCTTCGTTTATATTCTCTACTGCTTTTAAAACACCTTTACCATTATATACTTTTGAGTCTCCATCTCTAAGCTCTACTGCTTCAAAAATACCTGTAGATGCTCCTGATGGCACTGCTGCTCTTCCTACAGTTCCATCTTCTAAAGTCACCTCAACTTCTACTGTTGGAAAACATCTAGAGTCTAAAATCTGTCTTGCATAAACGTCTACGATTTCTACATAATTTTTCATTACTATACCTCCTAAAAGTTAATGATAAAATTCTAAATTATATTTTTTTCATACAGCCTTAGTTTTATTCAAAAACCATATATTTATTACAATAATTTAAAAATAGATTTATCTAAAAAAGACAAAAGGATAAAACCCATGATATTCTTGAGTCTTATCCTTGATGTCTATTTTAATAAAGATTTTCCTGTCATCTCTTTTGGCTGAGGAAGTCCCATAGCTTCAAGCATTGTAGGAGCTATATCAGATAGCTTTCCCCCATCTTCTAATCCCTTGTTACTCTTTGATATATACAAGAATGGTACTGGGTCAGAAGTGTGAGCTGTCATAGGATTTCCTGTAGAGTAGTCTATCATCTGCTCTGCATTTCCGTGATCAGCTGTTATAAATACTGCTCCGTCTTTTTCAAGAACCTTTTCTACAACTTTTCCAAGACATGTATCTACAGTTTCTATAGCTTTCTTTGCTGCTTCAAATACTCCTGTATGTCCAACCATATCTGGGTTAGCATAATTAAGTATTATCATATCATACTTGTCTTCATTCAGTCTCTTTATAACTTCTTCAGTAACTTCATTTGCACTCATCTCAGGCTGCATATCATAAGTTGCTACCTTTGGAGAAGGTATTAAGGCTCTATCTTCGTTAGGGTTTGGTGCTTCTACTCCTCCATTAAAGAAGAAAGTAACGTGAGCATATTTTTCTGTTTCTGCTATTCTAAGCTGATTTAATCCCTTGCTTGCTACATACTCACCTAAAGTATTTGTATAACTTTGTGGTTTGTAAGCTACATGAACACCTTCAATAGTCTTATCATATTGAGTCATTGTCACGTAAGTAAGGTTTAGAGTTTCTCTCTTAAATCCATCGAATACTTTGTCATTTAAAGCTCTTGTTATTTCTCTAGCTCTATCTGGTCTAAAGTTAAAGAATATAACTGAGTCTCCATTCTTTATTGTTGCAACTGGTCTTTCGTCTTCCATTATTACTGTTGGTAGAACGAATTCGTCAGTTTTATTGTCATGATAAGAAGCTTCTATACATTCTTTAGAAGATGTAGCTATTTCTCCTTTGCCAAGAGCCATAGCATTGTATGCAAGCTGAACTCTTTCCCATCTCTTATCTCTATCCATAGCATAGTATCTTCCGCTTACAGTAGCAATCTTTCCTACTCCTATTTCAGCCATATAAGCTTCAATGTCTTTCAAAAATTCCTTACCTGAAGATGGAGGTACATCTCTTCCATCCATAAAGCAGTGTACATATACTTTAGTTAAACCTTTTTTCTTTGCCATATCTAAAAGTGCTTTTAAATGATCTATGTGAGAGTGAACTCCTCCATCAGATAAAAGTCCTAATAAATGTAGTGAAGAATTGTTTTTAAGAGCATTGTCCATAGCAAGGTTTAATGCTTCATTATCAAAGAATTTGCCTTCTTTAACTTCTTTAGTTATTCTTGTTAGTTCTTGATATATTATTCTTCCTGCACCTATATTTAAGTGTCCAACTTCTGAATTACCCATTTGTCCTTCTGGTAGTCCTACGTCTAGACCACTGGCACTTAAAGAAGTGTGAGGATAGTTATTATAATATCTATCAAAGTTTGGCTTGTTTGCTGCTGCTACAGCATTTCCGTCTACCTTATCAGAAAGACCAAAGCCATCTAAAATCATCAACATTACTGGTTTCTTAGCCATAATACTCCTCCGAATTATTTATTGTCTTTACTATAAATTATAGTACATTTCTAATTATATGAAGTCACGAATTATTTGTTCAATTTTAAATTTATGAAGAAACTACCATGATAGTTTTTAAAATTGTTTGGAAAGTTCTAAAAAGAATCCCCAACCATTCTAAATATTCTAGTAGTTAACTATAGCTGAAAAATCATTGGCAACGAGACTTGCACCACCAACTAAAGCTCCATCTATATCAGACATAGCCATTTGAGCTTTAATTGTGTTTGGTTTAACTGATCCGCCGTATTGGATTCTAACCTTTTCAGCAACTTCAGATCCGAACATTTCAGCTACTATATCTCTTATAGCCTTTATTGTTTCATTAGCTTGCTCATCTGTAGCAGTCTTTCCTGTTCCTATAGCCCAGATTGGTTCATAAGCTATAACAACTTTTTCTGCTAATTCCTTTGATAATCCTTCTAAGTCAGCTTTGATTTGAGCTCCAACAACTGCGTTAGTTGTTCCATTTTCTCTCTCCTCTAAAGTTTCTCCACAGCAAAGGATTGGAAGTAAGTTGTGTGCAAATGCAGCCTTAACTTTCTTGTTTAGAGCTTCATCAGTTTCATTGAAATATTGTCTTCTTTCACTGTGTCCTAAAACAACATAGTCTACTCCCATAGCTTCTAACATTCCTGGAGCTATTTCTCCAGTGAAAGCGCCTTTTTCTTCAAAGTGCATGTTTTGTGCACCTATCTTTATATTGCTTCCTTTAACTGCTTTTAATGCAGCATCTAAAGATGTGAAAGGAACGCATAAAACTACGTCTACCTTTGCATCCTTTACTAAAGGTTTTAATTCATTTATAACTTTTACAGTCTCATCTACTGTATAGTGCATTTTCCAGTTTCCAGCTATTATTGGTGTTCTCATACCTAAACATCTCCCTTTTAATGTGGAATAGGTAGAAGGTATTATAGCTCATCCCTCTACCTGAAATCCTTATATTAATTTAAAATTATTTATCGTTTAATGCAACGATTCCTGGAAGTTCTTTTCCTTCTAAGAATTCAAGAGAAGCTCCGCCACCTGTAGAGATGTGAGTCATCTTATCTCCAAATCCTAAAATATTAACAGCAGCAGCTGAGTCTCCTCCACCGATAACTGTTGTAGCATCTGCATCAGCCATAGCCTTAGCAACTGCAATTGTACCCTTATTGAAGTTTTCGAATTCAAATACTCCCATTGGTCCGTTCCATATTACAGTCTTAGCATCCTTTATAGCATCAGCATATAAAGCTTCTGTCTTAGGTCCGATATCTAGTCCCATGAATCCAGTTGGAATGTTTTGTCCTTCTGTTATTGTAGGCTCAACATCTTTGAATCCATCAGCTACTCTATGGTCTACTGGTAATAAGAATTTAACTCCCTTATCAGCTGCCTTTTGAATCATTTCCTTAGCATAATCTAATTTATCATCTTCACATAATGAAGTTCCTATTTCATATCCTTGAGCCTTTAAGAATGTATAAGCCATTCCTCCGCCAATGATTATTGTATCAACTTTTTCTAGTAAGTTGTTGATAACTGCTATCTTATCAGAAACCTTAGATCCTCCAAGTATTGCAACAAATGGTCTAACTGGATTATTTACAGCTTCTCCTAAGAATTTTAATTCCTTTTGGATTAAGTATCCACATACAGCTGTATCTAAGAATTCAGTAACTCCAACTGTTGAACAGTGAGCTCTGTGAGCTGTACCAAATGCATCATTTACAAATACATCTGCTAAAGAAGCTAATTCCTTAGAGAATGTTTCTATATTCTTAGTTTCTTCTTTTCTGCATCTAGTGTTTTCTAATAATATAACGTCTCCGTCTTTCATCTCAGCAACTGCTGCTTTAGCATTAGGTCCTACAACTTCCTCATCTCTTGGGAATTTAACTTCTTTTCCTAGCATTTCGCTTAATCTTGCAGCAACTGGTGCTAAAGATTTAGAAGCATCTTTTCCTAAGTGAGAGCAAAGTATAACCTTAGCTCCATTTTCAATTAGATATTTTATAGTTGGAAGTGCTCCATTTAATCTATTTTCGTCTGTTATAACTCCATCTTTTAGGGGTACATTAAAGTCACATCTAACTAAAACCTTTTTGCCCTTAACTTCTATGTCTTCTATAGTTTTCTTATTAAAGCTCATTCTATTCACCTCATAAAAATATTTCTACATTTTAAAATAGTCTGGCTTTATAGCCTTATACTACAAAACCAGACTTATCTTACTTTCTACTAATTCTATAAATTATAGGCTAGCGAAGTATTTGATTGTTCTAACCATTTGGCTAGTGTATGAGTTTTCATTGTCATACCATGAAACAACTTGAACTTGGTATAAATCTTCTCCGATTGGAGCAACCATAGTTTGAGTTGCATCAAATAATGAACCATATCTGATTCCGATTATGTCTGAAGATACTAATTCTTCTTCAGTGTATCCGAAAGATTCATTTGAAGCAGCCTTCATAGCAGCATTTATAGATTCCTTAGTTATGTCTTTTCCTTTAACAACTGCAACTAATATAGTAGTTGATCCTGTTGGAACTGGAACTCTTTGTGCAGATCCTATTAATTTTCCGTTTAATTCTGGAATAACAAGTCCTATAGCCTTAGCAGCTCCTGTTGAGTTAGGAACTATATTTACAGCTGCAGCTCTAGCTCTTCTGAAGTCTCCCTTTCTGTGTGGTCCGTCAAGTACCATTTGGTCTCCAGTGTAAGCATGGATTGTTGACATTATACCAGATTGAATTGGTGCAAAGTTGTTAAGTGCTTGAGCCATTGGAGCTAAGCAGTTAGTTGTACAAGATGCTGCTGAGATTATATTATCTTCTGCAGTTAATATATCTTGGTTTACATTGAATACAACTGTTGGAAGGTCGTTTCCAGCTGGAGCTGAAATAACAACTTTCTTAGCACCTGCATCTATGTGTGCTTGAGATTTAGCCTTAGATACATAGAATCCAGTACACTCAAGTACTACGTCTACGCCGATTTCTCCCCATGGAAGTTCAGCTGCGTTAGCTTTAGCATAAATCTTTATTTCTTTTCCGTTTACAACTATTGAATCTTCTTTAGCTTCAACAGTTCCTTCATATCTACCTTGAGATGAATCATATTTTAATAAGTGAGCTAACATCTTAGGGTCTGTTAAATCGTTGATTGCAACTATTTCATATCCTTCTGCTCCAAACATTTGTCTGAATGCAAGACGTCCTATACGTCCAAAACCATTAATTGCTACTTTTACATTTGCCATTAAAATTACCTCCTAAAAGTTCATCTTTATAAAAATTTTTTTATAAACTATTTAATTATTTTTACTATCTTTGCTTAAAATATGCAAGATTTCTCTAGCTGCTCCTTCATCTGTCACAAGGACACTTCTTGGATTTTTAAGCTGTGCAGATATTATAGCTCTTGCTTTAAAGATTCCTCCTGCTACGGCTACAAGATGCTCAATACTTTCTGTATCATCGCCATTGATTCCAACTGAAGATATTGAGTAAACTACTTCTCCATGCTCTGAAAAATAACATCCAAATGCTTCTCCTTCAGCACCTTTACTCATAATTTCTTGTGTTTTTTCTTCACTCATACCTCTTTTTCTGCACATAGATTCAGCTTTTCCTATACCATAAATAAGTATATCAGCATTTTTTATACTGCCTACTATATCGCTTATGTATTCTTCATTCATCATAGCGCTTATGGCTTTATCGCTTAAGCTGTCTGGTATATGAAGCATCTTATAATTTCCACTTAATCTCTTTGATAAATTTGCTGCTAAAGTATTAGCTTGGGTCTCAACATTTTTCCCCATGCCCCCTCTGGCCGGCAAAATCAAAATGTTATCATAACCATTAGTCATTGGAAAATTATCTACAACTTCTTTCATTGTGGTTCCACCTGTAAGTGTTATGATGCTATCATTTGTAAGTATAGATCTTACATATGCTGCTGCTGCCTTACCTAGGTCTTTCATTACGGACTCATCTTCATCTACATTTCCTGGAACTATAATTACCTTTTCTGCTCCAAGCACTTTTCTAAGTGATTCTTCTAAATCATTTAAACCTTTTAATTCATATATAAAAGCTTTAAGTTTTTCTAGAACTTCTTCACCTTCATCAGTTACTGTCATTCCTGGAGTGCTTATGTTTATGAGGTTTTGGGACTTTAAAAAATTTATTTCTGTTCTCACAGTTCTCTCACCGATGTCAAGTTCAGTTGCTAGAACTCTTCTTCCTATAGGTCCGTTGTAATAAATAGTCCTAAGTATATTGTATCTCTTTTCTAGAACTTCTATAAGTTCTGGAACAATCTTTTGTTGAAGTTTTAAAATTTCTTTCAAGCCAAACACCCCTTTGGTCGATTAGTGTCCCAGCACATTTACTTTTGTCCCACATTTATTATTATAGTACATATCATTTGATTTTTAAATAGACTTTTAGAAAAACTTGATTTTTTTTTGTGAATTTTATTTTAAATCCTTTTCCGTATAATAGTGGTAATTTATTTTAATAAAAAAGGAGTGACCCCTCACCCCTTGATTTTTAAAGTCTTTTTCTCTTACTCGAGGATTTTATTCCAAGTTCTTCTCTATATTTTGCTACAGTTCTTCTCGATATATTCATGTTCATATCATTAAGCTTATCGCATATATTTTGATCTGAAATAGGTTTTTTCTTGTTTTCTTCATCTATAAGTTTCTTTATTGCATTTTTTATGTTGACTGTAGATATATCTTCTGAAAAACCATTTGCAACTATTCCTTGTGTAAAAAATTTTTTAATTTTTATTATCCCTTTTGGTGTATAAACATATTTGTCTCTTATAGCTCTGCTGATAGTTGATTCATGTAAATTAAGTTCTTCAGCAACTTCTTTTAATGTCATAGGATGAAGATGATCTTCTCCATAATCTAAAGAATCCTTTTGTTTTTCAACTATCTTTTCAAGGACTCTATAGATTGTACTCTTTCTGCTTTCTACACTTTTCATAAGAAACATGGCACTATTCATCTTATCTTTTACATATTTAACAGCATCCTTGTCCTTATCCATTTTCAGTATTTCTTTGTATATACTATTCACAGAAAGCTTAGGTGCTAAAGAATCATTCATTATTATAAAGTATTCTCCATCAATATTCCTTATATACGCATCAGGAGCTATATATTTGGTCTCTTCTCCATTATAAAATCCTCTGCTTGGCTTTGGTTCCAATTTTTTTATGGCATCTCCATAGTTTTGAGCCTCTTTTGCAGTAATTTTCAAGCTTTTTGCTATATTAGCATACCTATTTTCAGCTATATCTTCTAAATGATTATCTATTATTTCTAGTAAATTCTCATCAAAAATACCTTTACATTTAATCTGAATTTTTAAACACTCTTTTAAATCTCTAGCTCCTACTCCGTAAGGCTCTAAAGATTGTATTATATAAAGAATATCTTCCATATCATCTTCTGAAATATGAAGCTCCTCTGACAAACTTTTAAGAGGAACTGCTAGATAACCTTTTTCATCTAAACTGTTTATTATGTATCTGCATAATGTTTTGGTATACTCATCCTTATTAAGCTCTAATACCTGCTCTTCTAAAAATTCCCCAAAACTTTTTTGATTGCTTATAAATTGAAAAGGTGACACCTCATCACTATTATCATAATGCTCATAGCTTTGAGATCCATAATTATCAAACTCTAAGAACTTTACAAGTTCTTTGTAGTCAATATCGTCTTTATTATCTTTTCCTGTAAGCTCTTCATATTTCGCATCCAACACAGGATTTTCTTGAATTTCTTTATCAATGTATTCTTGAAGCTCTATACCAGACATTTGAAGAATTTTAACTGATAGCTGCATCTGTTGAGTCATTATTAACTTTTGCTCTTGAGTAATATTAAGATTAAAATCCATCCTCATTTTAGCCACACCCTCTGAACTAATTCTATCACTTATAGCTCCATTATAACAATTATGCAAAATTATATCTATAGAAATAAAATAGGATAGTTTAAAATGACATATTGCGACTTTAAGCTACCCTGTTTTTTTATGGCATTTTATAAAAATTTATTTTTAACTTCATTCTTTATTTTGGAATTCTACCAAAAATTTTAGTAACTTCATATAATTTATTAGAAAGCTCTTTTGTAAAGACATCTTTTTTTGCTCTCCAAAGCCAATTAGTTCCTAATGTAGATGGCTGGTTCATTCTCGCTTCATTTCCCAATCCCAAAATATCCTGCATCTGAATAACAGATATTTCAGCTTTAGTTTCCAAAAGTGTTCTTATAACACCCCAATTATATCCTTCTTCCTTTGTTAAATTCATATATTTTTTAGCAAAATCCAAATCTTCTCCATCAGCTTTATTAACCCATCCCATGTAAGTATCATTGTCATGAGTTCCTATATAAGCTACTGAATTAGCTTCAAGTTTATACGGTATATAATCTGAATCTTCCCTACTGTTAAAAGCAAAGAGTAAAACTTTCATGCCTGGAAAGCCTACCTTTTCCATTAATTCATAAACATCTTGAGATAAAACCCCCAGATCTTCAGCTATTATCCTCACATTTGAAATTTCTTCTTTTACCCTTTTGAATAGTTCTTCACCATAGGCTCTTTCCCAACTTCCATTCTTGGCAGTCCTTTCTCCCTTAGGTATTCCATAGTAAGACGAAAATGCTCTAAAATGATCAATTCTCACAACATCATAAATTGAAGAAGCATATTTAATTCTATTGATCCACCATCTAAAATCTTGATTTTTCAATGCTTCCCAATTATATAATGGATTTCCCCAAAGCTGACCATCCTCTGAAAACGCATCAGGAGGACATCCTGCCACCTCTATAGGATTAAAATCATTATCCACACAAAATATTTCTTTATTAGACCACACATCTACACTGTCTTCTGCTACATATATTGGTATATCTCCTATGATTTCCACACCATTTTTATTAGCATATTCCTTTAAATTTCTCCATTGTTTAAAGAACAAGTACTGCACATAAATATAAAAATCTATATCATCTTTTGAAATCTCTCTATATCGTTCACGTTCTTCTTTTTCTCCTCTTCTTATCGACATATCCCATTGAAGAAAAGATTTTAATCCGAAATACTTTTTTATTGCCATGAAAAGACCATAGTCTAAAAGCCAGTACTCATTTTCTTTCTTAAACTTTTCTACTTCCTTTTTGTCTCTTTCAAAACCATTTCTGTAAGCTCTTCTTAGCACCTTATATCTATTTTGAAATAGTGCATTAAAATCAACTTTTTCTTCATCTTTTCCCCAATCATATATTTCATAGTCACCGTTTTCTAATAATCCGTCATGCATTAGAAATTCAAAATCTATAAAGTAAGGATTACCTGCATAAGTAGATGGTGATTGATATGGTGAATCTCCAAAGCTGGTTGGTCCTATAGGTAGTATCTGCCAAAAGCTTTGTCCTGAATCCTTTAAAAAATCTACAAATTTATAAGCTTCTTCTCCCAAAGTGCCTACGCCATACTTTGATGGAAGCGAAGATATATGCATTAATATTCCACTTTTTCTCATACTATCCCTTCCTTTTCATATACTTGATTCTCATTAACGAATTTCAACTTGACTCATCTTTATAATAATGACTTTATATTTTTTGATTTGGGTATAATATATAATTAAATTTTATCATCTAACCCATAAGTTTCCAAATAGTTTTTTACGTATTTCTATCTCCAATATACCTCTATTCATAAAACTGCAAAGGGGCTGTAAAAAAACTCCCCTAAAAGAAAAATCGCTGAGGTCGTGAGACTCCAGCGATTTTTTGGTATAATTAATTATGCCACTAACTAATAAAACCAATAATAATTATACTCTACGTCAGTTGAAATTACCATTGGAAATGGAAAAATTAATTGATATTTCTGATCCGGTATACACTTTTTGTGAGGTTATGGATCACATCGACCTATCAAGATATTTTGTAGAGAAGGGTTGCAAAACAGGTCGTCCAAGATGTGATGAACAGAAGCTCCTCAAGGTGATACTCTTTGCCTTTATGGAACACGGAATCTGTTCTCTGCGGTACATTGAAAAACTCTGCAGAAATGATATCCGATATATGTATCTTCTTGATGGAATGAAGGCACCTTCATTTGCCACTTTCGGCAACATGATCCGAAAGGAACTTACTGATTCCATAGAACAAATTTTTTTGGATATGAATACTTATATTTTTGAAAAAGACCATGTTGACTTGCAGCACACCTATATCGATGGTACTAAAATAGAAGCTAACGCGAACCGCTATACTTGGGTATGGAAAAAGTCATGTACAAAAAACCGGGGAAAAGTTTTTGAAAAGATATCCACGCTAATCGATGCCATGAACCAGGAAGTTTTAGGCTATTTAAATGTGAAACTTGAAAAGCGGGAAGAGTATGCCATCGATTATGTTTCTGAATTGCTGGAAATGTACAGGAAAGTAATAAACCTAGATGAGTCCACTTTTGTATCTGGTTGTGGTCATAGAAAAAGCATTCAGCAAAAACAGTATCAGGAATTACAAGGATATTTGGAACGTTTGAAAACATATGCGCATCATATAGAAGTTTGTGGAGAGGAAAGAAACAGCTATTCCAAAACGGATCATGATGCCACTTTTATGCGGTTAAAACGGGATTACATGGGAAATGATCAGCTGCTTCCAGCATATAATCTTCAGACCGCTGTCTGCGATGAATACATTGCGGCAGTTGATGTAAAACCATACGCATCAGACATGGAATGCTTTGTTCCTTTACTGGAGAAGTTCAATAAATCCTACGGGCATTACCCCAAATATCCAGTTGCAGATGCAGGGTATGGTTCTTACAATAACTATCTTTATTGTGAAGAGCATGGGATGGAAAAATATATGAAATTCACCATGTTTAAAAAAGAAACAACAGATAAAAAGTATCATGAAAACCCCTATCGAGCAGTAAACTTTAAGCAGGATGAATCCGGAAATCTGATATGTCCAAACGGGAAGAAATTTTACTTTAAAAGCAGGCGACATGTTTACAAAAACAAATATGGAAGAACGGAAGAAATCTATGAATGTGAAACCTGTGAAGGATGCCAGTATAAAAGTGATTGTTGTCCTAAAGCATCCCATAACAGGACAATCCACATGAATCAGGAACTAACCTCTATTCATAAAGAGGTGATTTCAAACCTTGAATCCATACACGGAGCACTTTTAAGAATGAATCGCAGCATACAGGCAGAAGGAACGTTTGGTGTTTTAAAATGGGATAAGTCTTACAAAAGACTATTCCGAAGAGGCGAGAAAAACGTAATTCTTGAACTTACGTTGATTTCTTGCGGTTTTAACCTTTACAAATATCATAATAAAAAGCATAGAAAAGGGCTGGCTGCGTAAAATCAAAGAGTTATACACACAGCCTTATTAAGTGCACATTTTTTTACTGGAAAATCAATAATTACCATAAATAATAACTTTTAAAACTAAGAATCGCCAGAACCGGTATTTGCCGGAACTGGCGATTCTTAATTATGGACTTATTTTACAGCCCCTTTAATTCAAGCTTTTAATTCAACAAAGCTCAAAATGTAAATTAAATTTATTATCTTTCACCTTTTCTGTAAGGAACACCATCAGCTTCTGGAGCTTGAGTCTTACCAACAAATCCTGCTAAAACTAACATAGTTAGTAGATAAGGGAATGCTGCATAAAATTCTTGCGGTATGCTCCAGCCAAAGCTTTGAGCTGCAAGCTGAAGACTTTCTGCAAATCCAAATAATAAACATGCAAATAATGCATTCTTTGGCTTCCAGTTACCAAAGATCATAGCAGCTAGTGCTATAAATCCTCTACCACTTATCATACCTTCTCTGAAGTAGTTTAATACTCCGATAGATAAAGAAGCTCCTCCTATACCGGCTAATACTCCTGAAAGTAATACTGCTATATAACGGATTTTGTATACATTAATTCCTAATGTATCTGCTGCCTTTGGATGTTCTCCAACAGCTTTTATTCTAAGTCCAAATGCTGTCTTATTTAATATATAAGAAGCTAATATTACAAGTGCTATTGCTATCCATACAAACCAGTTTAAGTCTCCTATTATAGGTCCTATAACAGGTATATTTGAGAAAAATTCTCTTGGATATGGAAGTGTAGCTACTGCGCTTGATTGAGATGGATTACCAAAAACTTTAAATAACATATATCCAATGATTGCTGGTGCAAAAACGTTGATTCCTGTACCTGATACAACCTGTTCTGCTTGAAGATGTATACTTAAATAAGCATGTATTGCCGCAAATATCATACCACCTACTGCTGCAAATACTAATCCCATCCATGGATTTCCTGTAATATAAGAACCTAAAACAGCAAAGAAAGCTCCTGCTACCATGATACCTTCTAATGCTATATTTACAACTCCTGATTTTTCAGAGAAAATTCCGCCTAATGCTCCAAATATAAGAGGAGTGGAATATCTAAGAGTGGCTGCAATAATCCCTATTATAGTTACATATAATGAGCTATCCATTTACAACTGCCCCCTTCTTCTTTTTCTTCTCTCCTACTAGCTTAAACACATATTGTCCTGCTATGAAAAGTATAACCATACCTTGAATGATGTATGATATCTGCTTTGGTATTCCATTCAGCATCATTGTACCAGAACTTAGGTTTAATGACCCGAATAATAAAGCTGATAATATTACACCAAATGGGTTACTGTTAGCAACAAGAGCTACAGCTATACCATCCATTCCTAGATTAGTAAATCCAAATAATTGCATTGACATATGCTGAACTCCAGCTACGTGAAGTGCTCCACCAAGCCCTGCAATTGCACCTGATATCGCCATTGCTAGTATTATATTCTTCTTTATGCTTATTCCACCATATTCTGCCGCACTAGGATTAGTTCCAACTGCTCTCAATTCATAACCTACATTTGTCTTCCAAAGTAAAATGTAAACTAAAATAACAAATATTAATGCTACAAAAATAGCTGTATTTAATCTATATTGGGGTCCTAAGAATCTTGTAAGTTCTGCACTGCTTTGAATTGCTTCTGTACTAGCACTACCTTCTTTATGGAATATTCCCATTGTGAAGTAGTTTGATAAGTACATTGCTATAAAGTTCATCATTATTGTATTAACAACTTCATTTGTTCCAAGCTTTGCCTTTAAATATCCTGGTATTCCAGCCCATATAGCTCCACCAATCATACCACCTAAAGCTATAATTAATATGTGAAGAGGCTTTGGTATTCCAGGTATAAGCCCTACTAAAGAGGCAACAAGCATTCCTATTATAAACTGTCCTTCAACACCTATATTGAATAATCCAGTTTTAAATGCTACTGAATGAGCAAGACCTGTGAATATAAGTGGTGTTGTGAAAACTAGTGCTTCTGCAAATTGAGCAGGACTTCCTAAACTTCCTTTCCATATAGAACTAAATAAAACTCCTGCTGCTTTAAAGAATCCTAAATTTTTTCCCCACATAACAAAAAATATGGATATAAATAATCCAAGTAATATGGAAACCAAGGATATCATGAATTTTCCAAATACTTCTGAGGATTTTCTATCTTTCATTTTAAGCATTTTTATTACCTCCTTGGTTCTCCTTTTTTAAGCTTCCTCCAGCCATAAGTATACCAAGCTTTTGTTCAGTAGCTTCTTTTCTATCTAGTATATCTACTATTTCTCCATCATATATTACGGCAATTCTATCTGCTAAAGCTAAAACTTCATCAAGTTCTAGAGAAATAAGAAGTACAGCTCTTCCATTATTTCTTTCATCAACAAGCCTCTTATGGATATATTCTATAGCTCCAACATCAAGACCTCTAGTTGGTTGTGCAGCAATTAAAAGTTCTGGATTCTTTTCAACTTCTCTTGCTATTACCATCTTCTGTTGATTTCCTCCTGATAATGCAACTGCGTTAACATCTTCATTTGGAGTTCTTACATCATAATCTTTTATAAGTTTTTTAGCATGTTCTCTTATAGCACCATAATCCAGCATTAAACCTTTTGAAAATGGCTTTTTATAGTGAAGTCCTAGTATAGAATTTTCAAGTAATGAAAATCCTAATATAAGTCCTCTCTTATGACGGTCTTCTGCTATGTGTCCAAGTCCAGCTTCTATAGCTTCTCTTGGAGACTTGCCAACAATTTCATTTCCATTAAGAATTATCGAACCTTTTTCAGGCTTTCTAAGACAAGAAATTCCTTCTATAAGCTCAGTTTGACCATTACCATCAACCCCAGCTATAGCTAAAATTTCTCCTCTTCTAACTTCTAGATTAACGCCTTTTACTGCTGGAATATTACGGTTGTCTAAAATGTGTAGATCTTTTATTTTAAGTACAGGGTCTCCTACTTTAGTGTCAGCTTTATCTACAACCAAATTTACTTTTCTTCCTACCATAGCTTCAGCAAGTGCATCTATGTTAGTTTCTTTAGTTTTTATAGTTTCAATTACTTTTCCACGTCTTACTATAGTTACTCTGTCACTCATACTCATAACTTCTTTAAGTTTATGAGTTATAAGTATTATTGACTTACCTTCTTTTACTAGGTTTCTTAATATAACACCTAATTCTATTATTTCTTGAGGAGTTAAAACTGCAGTAGGTTCATCTAATATTAGTATTTCTGCTCCTCTGTATAATGCCTTTAATATTTCAACTTTTTGTTGTTGTCCAACTGTCATGTTCTCAATTATATCTTTAGGATTTATGTTAAAGCCATACTTTTTAGACAATTCTTCTGTATCTTTTATAGCTTTCTTTATATCTATATTTAAACCTTTTTTAGGTTCGTTTCCTAAAATCATATTTTGAGCAACTGTAAAATTATGCACAAGCATGAAGTGCTGATGTACCATCCCTACCCCTAAAGCTATTGCTTCCTTAGGGCTTTTCATATTTGCAAGCTTTCCATTTATATAAATTTCTCCGCTTTCTTGTTGGTAAAGACCATATAGCACGTTCATAAGCGTTGTCTTACCTGCTCCATTCTCACCAAGGAGCACATGAATTTCTCCTTTTTCTAAATCAAAATTCACATTGTCATTTGCAATAACTCCTGGGAAAATCTTTGTTATACCTCTCATCTCAACAACTTTTTCCATAGATTTTCTCCTCCTATAGGTTAAATAAGGCTAGATGAAACTCATCTAGCCTATTTGAAATGCTTTTACTTTATTTCTGGAGCCTTATAGTTTACTAGTTCTGCACGTGTTGCAGGTACTGTTATCTTTCCATCTTTAATTTGTTGTTCTGCATTTTGTGAAAGCTTCATTAAATCATCAGTAACTACTGCTAGGCGAGTTGGAGATATTCCAACAGCTCCTTCTTTAAGTCCTAAAGTTTCTGTCTTTCCACCAGTGAATTTATCATCTTGAAGTTCTTTAACAACTCTCTTAACAGCTACGTCAACCTTTTTCTCCATAGAGAATAAGATTACATCTGCAAAAGGCTTTCCACCTTCAGTCTTAGCTTGGTCTGAGTCAACACCTATAGCATACTTTGGAGCATCAGCAGTTGTAAGTTCCTTAACAGCCTTAAATACTCCTAATCCAGCACCACCAGCTGCATGATAAACTATATCAGCGCCTTCGTTTATTAACATCTTAGCTGCTTCATATCCTTTTCCTGCATCATCAAAAGATGCTACGTACTTAACCATTTGTCCTGGAGTCTTGTCATCCTTAGGCATTAAAAGCTTTCCAGCTTCTGGGTTAACTGATGAAACACCAGCTACAAATCCAGCTTCAAATCTTTGAATAACATCTCCATCTACTCCACCAACAAATCCTATTTTGTTAGTCTTTGTAAGCTTACCAGCTAAAACACCAGCAAGGAATGAGCCTTCATGCTCTTTGAATAATACTGATAGTACATTATCTACTTTAACTTCAGCATCTATCATTAAAAATTTCTTGTCAGCTTTTTGAGTAGCTATGTTCTTCATTGAATCTGCCATCATGAATCCAGCTCCAACTGTTAAATCTGCTGCTCCTGACATTGTTTGAAGATTTGGAAGGTAAGCATCTTGTTGCTTAGATTCTATTGAAGGTATTTGTTCAATTCCTAATTCAGTAACTGCTTCGCTTATACCTCTATTAGCGCTCTCGTTGAAAGAACCGTCATGAACTCCTCCTTGGTCTGTAACTAAACCTACTTTTAATTTAGCTTTGCTATCATCTTTTTTTCCTGCATCACTACTGCTATCTGATCCGCAACCAGCAAATAAAGTTGCTACAACAGAAAATGCAGCTATGGCTGCCACAAGTCTTTTTCTTTTCATAAGACTACCTCCTAAAAATTTTAAATACTTAAAATAAAAGTTTATTATATAATCATTGAAAATAGACATAACAAAAACTATTTTTCAATAATCATTTACAACGTTTTCTTGAGATTATAAAAAAAAATAAAAAATCTAAAGTAGCACTTAGCCTTCTCTATGTAATTTTAAAGTAAATTTATAAAAATCACTATATTTCCACAATTTTTTTTGATAACTTACTATAAATAACAATTTGATTATATCAATAAACCCCTCAATTGTGAATAGCCTTTTTACAAAATAAAAAAAAAGTTTATCGCAAATTAATATAATTTTTGATATGGATAATCGACTTTAAAGCGGTTTTAAGGCCTTAAAGTCGATTAAAATCTTACTTATATCCAGCTTTTTTTAATACTTCTACAGCAGCGTCGCTTTCATCTTCTCCTACTAAAACGATTGGTCCTGTACATCCCATTCCACTTTCTGAATATATGCCTGCTTTCCATAAAGCTCTGCATGCATCATCAAGTTCTAGTATATCGATTCCTGCTATAGCATAAGTTACTACTTTCTTAGGAGGCATCTTTATTTCTTCGTCGCTCTCCTCTTTCTTTTTCTCTTTAGTGTTCTTAGCTATTATTTCTTTTAATCCTGCTTTATTAGCTTTTTCAAATTCATTTTTTGCAATAGTTAAGACATTGTTTTCTGCACATTTAGCACAATATCTAAGTGCTTCACATATAAGTGGAGCTCCTGATGCTCTTGAAACTATATTTACAAGCTTATCGTAATTTTCTCCTATTCCAGGACCATAGCCTGCTCCAATAGTTTCATAATTTCCACCTGTTGTGAAAGATGCAAATACCTTTATAAGAAGATTTCCTGTAAGGGAGTCACAAATCATAACATCTGGAGTTCCTGCAAGAAGGTCATTTCCTCTCATTACAACTCCGCCATCAGCTCTTAAGGAATCACTGAATTCTATTTCATATCCGCCTTCTTTAAGTTCTGTTAAGATTTTTTCTACTTTTCTTGCACCTTCTATATTTAATATCCCTATTTTAGGTTTCTTTATTCCTATAGCTTTTGCTGCTGCTATCCCAGAAATTGCATTTATAGTCATTCCTTCTACTCTGTTAGTAGAAGTTGTTCCTGTAGTTGTTGCAAGAATCATATCTTTTCCTTTTCCTGGTGTTACAACTTTTCCTACTGTGGAAACTCCTATTGGAAAGTCAAAATGTTGAGTTACACATCCATTTAGGTATCCGCTTTCTAAAAGCTCAACCATTTTTTTATGACCATCTTCTGGAGTTTCAACTATAACTTGTTCTAATTCAGATTCAACCTTTGAACCTATTAAAACTATGTCAAAATCTCCATACTTTTCTTTTGCCATTTCTGCAGCGTGAACCATTTCGCATACACCATGCTCAGATCCTAATGTTGTAAGTCCTATTTTAACCTTTGGTTTAAATGAACCAGATTTTATTCCATCTGATATTTCATTAAATACTTCTGAAATCATTTCTTTTACTTTATTATTTTGTTCCATTTATATCACGCTCCTTAATTGTTCATTAAGTAAGCTGCAAAATCTTTCATGGCATCTGCAACCATTGACTTTACTTCTTCTTTAGAAACTCCAGCATCGCTTCCCATGTCTCCGCTATTCTTTTCTACAACTATAGAAACCCCATCAAATAAATTTGTCATTCTTCCTAGGAATAAACTTCCTTTTCCTATTATCATAAAGTTATCCATATCACCATTTAAGATACTATCTCTTCCATGTCCTATTACTGGAACTCCTGAAGGTATGTGTCCTTGAGTTGGTGCAAATCCTGGATATCCATGATCTTTAACAAAATTCATTAACTCTTTTCTTTCCAATTGTCCCTTCTTAACTGCTAGAGCTCCTATCATCTTATAGTTTTGAGTTGGAACATCTCCTGCTCCTGCTGGTTCAGTTATATCTGGTGTTTGCATTTCTGGAGCAAACTTATTTATATCTGTAATCTTAAGTCCTGCTTTTTCTAATGGTTCAAGAACTAATGCTTCTAATACAGCCTGTGGTGAAGCACCATGTCCTATAGTATGTCTTCCTGCTACGTCAGTTCTTATTATTGGATTTACTCCATCATTTTCACTTATAAGTACTGCAAATCCTCCTAAACAGTCTTCTAAAGCTGGAAGGTTCTTTTCTACGTGACTCTTACCATTCATACCAAGTTTTGCAGTACATCCTCCTGCAACAACTACTACATTTTTGTAAATTCCTGATTTTACAAGTGCTGCAGCATTTATTAATGAGTGAGATGGTCCTGCACAGAATCCTCTCATATCTATTCCTGAAGCATTCTTAAGTCCTACTACTTCACCAACAGATTTAGCTAAATTTCCGCCACCTCTTTGATTCATATCTCCAATTGCTTCTTCTGAGCATTCGATTATATATTCAACATCATCTGGATTTATATCGTTGTCTTTGAATAAATTCATAAGAGCAACTACTCCTGATGCCTTTGTTGATAAATTTTCTAAAAGTACGTGAGCAGAAAGATTCTTATCATACTCATGAGCTCTCTTTACACATCCTACAAGTTCATCATTTTGATATAAACCTACAGCTACATGATTGTCTACTAAAGCTTGAATCTCTGATTGCTCTACGCCTTCTTTTATATCCTGAACTTTATCTTTTAATAGTGGATGCTTTGATAATTCTTCTTTAACGCTTTCTGTGAAAGCTTTTTCTAAAAGTACTAAGTCGAAAGTATCTGCAAGTTTCATAACACCATAAAATTCTTTTTGTGGCATTATTTCACCAAACTTACCAAATCTATTTGCCCCTTCAACATTTTCATTGTGCCAAGGTCTTTTTCTTAAGTTTAACTCTTCTGGAGTCATATTCCCTATATATGTTTGGTTTGGAGCGTAAGCAACAACATCCTCAAAACTTCTTATATGTTTTGGTAATTCCTTTAAATATTCTGAGTCCTTGTTTGCTTCTAATTCTACTGTTTGAGTTGTACCATCATGTAGAACCATATCTGGTGTATTAACTAAAATATAACTTGCCTTTTTAATTACTGGAAAATCCATTGTTATACCTCCTTAAATTTCAAATAGATATAAGTCAAAAGATGATAATTAACCTTTCACTTTTGTCTACTTTCTTAATACTCTTATTAGAATATAAGGGGACAAGTGTTGTCCCCTTATATATATATATTATTTGTCTTCAAATACAGTTTGAGTTTCTACTTCAGTTTCAAGAGCTCTTAAAGCTTTTTCAACTAACTTGTATCTTAATTCATATTCATCCTCTTGGCTTAATGCTGGGTTTCCAAGTGGGTGAGGAATAGCTATTGTTGGTACTATTCTATTTGCTCCAACTGTTAATGATATTGGAACTACTGTACACATATGAACTACTGGTAGAACTCTTTCTATTTCTTTAACTAACGTTGCACCGCAACGAGTACAAGTTCCTCATGTAGAAGTTAAGATAACTGCTTGAACCCCATCAGCAACTAGCTTTTGAGCTATTTCTGCTCCAAACTTCTTAGATGAAGCAACAGCTGTTCCATTACCAACTGTAGTATAGAACTTGTTGTGTAAAGAACCTATCTTTCCTTCTTTCTCCATTTGTCTTAAAACGTCAACAGGTAATACTCTGTCTGAGTCGTCATTTGCATAAGTTGGGTCGTATCCACCGTGAGCTGTTTCATAAGTATCTGCTGTTAAATCAACAACTCCTTCGATACAATATTCACCATACTTTGATGCATTTGAAGATTCTATGTGATCTGGATTTCCCTTTGGAACTATTCCACCAGATGTAACTAAAGCAACTTTAACCTTTGTTATATCCTTAACTGCTGGCTGAGGATCAACTCTATCGAATACTGGCATCTTAAACTCAGTAACAAATTCCTCGCCTTTAAGCTTCTTAGCTAGCATATTAACCGCTCTCTTAGAACCTCTTTCAGTAGCAAAATAATTCTTTCTTATTCCTCTTTCTATATATCCTTCTTCAGCTGGTGAAAGAATTTCTTGACCCTTAACTAACTTTACAGCAAGTTTAGCTATCTTAGGAAGAGCATCTCTCATACCTACCGCACTGTTTCTAGTTTCAACTATATAAACAGCCTTCTTATACATATCAGCACCTGGGTTTTCTGGATACATAGCTGTTAATACAGGGATGTTTAACTTTGCTTGAACTTCTTCAGCTATAGTTCCACAAGCAACACCGTATCTACCAGCATTGAATGCAGGTCCTGCTATAAATAAGTCTGGATTATAAGACTTAACCATTTCTATAATCTCAGCCTTAGCTTCATCTATGTTTTCATTGAAATATGAGTCTCCACATATAACTGTAGCAACTATCTCAATATCTTCCTTTTTTAGTAATCCATTTAGGCCCATTCCTGGTCCTACAACGCCTTCTCTAACTTCTGGTTTTATATCAGCTTTTTCTTCTCCACCGATTCCAGCATAAAATTGATTTATATAATGCACTACTCTAATCAAGGATATTTCCCCCTTTCTGGAGTTCAAATTTTATTAATTTCTTTGATCTCTTACAGCTTTAACTTCTGCTATGATAGCGTCAACATCTAGAACCATTTCCATCATTCCACATTGCTCATCATAAACAGCAGCATCACACTCGTCTTTTATTTCTGGCTCAACTACATGATATACATCTAGATTTAAAGCCACACCTGCTAAAGGTCCTGCATAAGTTGGGTCTCCAAGGACTACTGTTTCTGCAGATAATCCTGAAGCTTCAGCTTCTGCTCCTCCTAAAACAACTACTACATTTTCAGCACCGTGCTTGTCAGCAAGGTCCTTAACTCTTTGTTGGATCTCCAGATCCATAGCTCCCGCAGCTGTTCAGACGAAACATTCTGTAGAAGCAAATATTACATCAGCTCCAGCGCTCTTAACACAAGCTTCAATAGCTGGTCCTGGTATTCCATCTCTATCACCTATAGCGATAACTTTCTTTCCTTGTAACATTTTCTTCATCTCCTTCTATATACAATTACTAATTTTTAATATTAAATCTTAAAGTCCTTTTGCAGATAAGTAGTTAAATCCTACTTCTGAAGTTGCACCTGTTATAACTTGAATTTCTGCATTTATAGATCCATCTTCTCTTAAACTTCCAACGTATCCTCCAGCTATTATGTTAGCTGCTTCTGGATGTCCTATTACCTTCTTCATTGGAGGTAATGTTACAACTTCATTAGCATTTCCACCTGTTACAACTGCATCAGCCTTTGGAGTTGAGTCTGCTAATGATTGAGAGCATCCATCTTGTCCTGCATATTCATCAGTTATAAGAACTGTCTTGATTCCCTTGTCAGTTATCTTGTTACAGTTCATAACTAAGTCTGCATCTGGATTTCCGAATCCTTCTTCGGATATTATAACTGCATCTGCTCCTAAATATTCAACTAGCTTAGCAGTCATATTTGAACTTCTTTCCTTGTCTGCAAGATAAACATTTTCGTTTGTTATTATGCAGCCTAAGAAGTTAAAGTCTTTTCCATGTCTCTCATACAAATCAGTTATTACTGGTTGATTCATATGAACATAGCTTGGGTTCTTATCACATGCAGATACACAGTTTCCTGAAACTATGGCTCCGTCAAACACTTCTGTTGGATAAATGAAAGTAGGTATTATCTTCTTCGCATCTACTCCATATACATATGTGTCATGTAATAATCCTTGAGTTTGAAGCATATATACATAAACTACCTTTGGTAGATCTGGATATTGCTTAACTTGCTCAAGTAATGGTAAAGTTTCATAAGTCTTTATTTCATCTGGCTCAACATTTCTTCCTGCTTCGCCTAAGTATGTTGCAGCTTTAAATCCTATCATTCTTAAAGCTTCTTCATGCTCATGTTGATGAACGCCATCTTTTGGCTCAACTACTGCAACTAAGTTATTAGTCTTTGAGAATGGAGTATATTTTGCTCCTTCTCCGCACATGTCGATGATTCCTTCTTGGAAACCAACAACCTTACCTGTAGTAACTACTGCTGCTCCCTTTAAAACGTGAGTTCTTCCAGATCCAACAGTGTCAACCTTGTTGATGAAGCCTGGGAATATTCCACCCTTTCCTTCAACTTTTACTCTAGGTTCTACTACGTCTTTAACTGGTATTATTCTTACTTCCTCTCCTGGTCTTACGATATCAAAGTCTATAGACTTTATTCTTTCGTCACCAGAAACAGCTTGTAATAATTCCTCTTTATTGATGTAAAGAGTTCCATTTTCTACCTTTGTGTCATTTCCAAATTGCATGTCTTTAATAAATATATTGCCTAATTCTAGACGCAAAGCCTTCACCTCCCAAATAATTTGAAAGTTTTTTATTATTAACTAGAATCATCTCTATATTGAGACAATTCTAGTTATAACCTTCTTTAAATTATAATGTTTCGTAATATGTTTTTATAAAATTCTCTACATCGTCAAGAGTTGCTATCTTGTCTGGAGTTATAGTTGCAACTTTTTCTCCACCATTGTAGATTATCATTGTTGGTAGTCCTAAAACTTTTTGAGCTATAGCAAGTCTTCTTGCTGCTCCGATATTTAAAGATGCAAATTTGATCTTGTCAGCATATTTTTCTTCTAATCCATGTACTCCTGGCATTAATTCTTTACAAATTTCACATTTGTCTCCCCAGAAATCAACAAATACAGGTTTGTCGCTTTGTAGCACCTCTGCTTCAAAGTTATCCTTATTTAATTCTATCATTCTGATCACTCCTATATTTTTATTTATTAGAGGATAGCCAGCTTTAATCCAGCCATCCATTTAATACACATTTAATTTTTTAGAAATTCTCTTCTACATACTTTTCAGCATTTGTTGCTGCTATAGCACCATCTGCTGCTGCAGTAATAACCTGTCTTAAAGACTTTTGTCTGATGTCTCCTGCTGCAAATACTCCTGGTATTCCAGTATTCATCTCTTCATCAGTGATTATGTCTCCTCTTTCATTCATATTAACCTTGCCCTTGAATAACTCTGATATAGGTAAAAATCCAACGAATACGAAACATCCATCAACTTTTACATCAGATAATTCTCCAGTCTTAACATTTTTTACAACTAAGCCTTCTAAAATTTCATCACCCTTAGCTTCTGTAACTACGCTATCTAATATGAATTTAATTTTTGGATTATTTTGTGCTTTTTCCACCAAAGATTTTGCTGCTCTAAATTGGTCTCTTCTATGAATTATAGTTACACTGTCAGCAAATTTTGTTAAGTATATAGCTTCTGTTATAGCTGAGTCTCCTCCACCTATAACTGCAACGTCAAGTTCTGTAAAGAAGTCTGCATCACAAGTTGCACAGTAAGAAACTCCCTTTCCTCTTAGTTCTATTTCATTAGTGAATCCACCAAGTCTTGGTTGAGCTCCTGTAGCTATTATTATAGTCTTACCTTGGTATTCTTCTTTTCTTCCCTTTAAAGTTTTTGTCTTACTTTCTAAATCTATGTCTACTATTTCGTCTTTTACAAATTCTGTTCCAAAGCTTTCTGCTTGGCTTCTCATTCTCTCAATAAGAGTAGGTCCTGTACAATCTAAGATAGATCCAGGGTAATTTTCAAGTTCATCAGTAGTAGCTGCCTGTCCACCGAATTTTCCTCTTTCAATTACTAATGTTGTCATTTTTGATCTTCCTGCATATAATGCTGCAGATAAACCTGCTGGTCCTCCACCAATTATGATGGTATCATAAATCTTTGACATACTAATCCTCCTACTTGTGTATTTTTTTCATTGCTCTTTAAAGATTAAGAGCATTTTTTATTAAATCCATATCTATTAGTTCAAAGTCATCTAGTATGGATTGTGTCCATTTTGGTGTTTTAGCCATGTTTAAAAACTTTTGAGTTGTATTTATAGAATCCTCTATTATAGCAAGTGAGTCAAAATCTAACTTCCCTTTTTCCTTAGAAATAAGGATTGTCCTATATGGAGTTTCATTAGGTTTTACACTGCTCATAAGAGGATGAGTTAACAACCTGTGACCCTCATGTATTCGATTTCTAACCATGCACATAATATCCAAAACCTCTGTTTCTTTGTACTCTACCTCGTATCTGTCCTCAAATGTTTTTTTGCTTAGTGGATTGTTAGTAAGTATTATACATGGTTCTATCATATGCATCTGATTCCTTTCATCGTGAAATTATTACTTATTTTTACAAATAAATTTAAACAAAAAAGACAGAAATCTAAAGTTTCCCTTTAGCTCTGTCTTGTTACCTGAGAGATTTGCTCCTTCGGTGCGTAAACCCGCTTTCCAGAGTTGTGTCCATTCTCGATACATTTGCCTGAGAGCTTCATGATGTATGGGAATACATCACTTATTCCTTCGGCTATTCTTTTTCAGAATCATCTCCCGAGAATTTCATTCACAGCTATTTGTTTTTACATCTTTATTATATACTAGGTTTATAACTTTTACCATGAAATTTTCTAATAATTCTATTTGTTTTTATAATAGCATTTATTCTTAAAATTTATAAAAAAACTATTTTTCCCGATTTTCTGTCTAATTATGATAATGTTTACATTTTTAGTTTGTGAAAAATGTGGTTTTAATTAGAAAAGTCTTTAAATAATTAAACGTTATTTAAAGACTTTTTAATTTTATAATAACACTATTAATCTTTTATAAAAAAAACCCCAACTGCATCTGGCCCCGAATGAGTTCCAACAACACATCCAACCTTTTGCTCTATAACTTCAAAATCTTTCTCCTGCAATTTTTTAAGAACCACTTTTTTCATATCTCCACCTGGAGCTTCTAGTAATATCACAGGAGTTCCTTGTTTTACTTTTTTATCTTCTAAATAATCAGTTACAGCTTTAATAGCTTTTTTTGTTCCTCTTACCTTATCTATAACCCCTATCTCACCATCTCTTATGGCAAGCATAGGTTTTATACTTAAAACATTTCCTATAAAACCTGCTGTTTTTGATAATCTTCCACCCTTTATCAAGTGTTCTAGAGAATTAAAAGCAAGCATGTTATCCACCTTTGGAATACATTCTAAAATTTCTTTTTCTATTTCCTTTAAATTCATTCCCTGCTCCATCAATTTTCCTGCATAGATAACTAATATCCCAAGTCCTGAAGTTACGTTCTCAGAATCTATTATAACTATATCTTCTGATGAAAGCATATCTCTTGCTATACATGCTGATTGATATGTTCCGCTAAACTTCGAACCTATGCCTATATAAATTATTTTATACCCATCTTCTATATTTTCCTTAAAACAGTCATAAAATCTTTGAGGGTTTATTTGAGATGTTGTAGGAAATTCAACTCCTTCTTTTATTTTAGCTATTAATTTATCAAAAGTCATATCGACTCCATCATAATAGCTTTCTTCTCCAAAATTAACTATAAGGGGTAGCACTTCTATATTGTATTTTTCAACGATGTCTTTACTTAAATCTGACGTACTATCTGTTATAATTTTTATTTTTTCCATCAATATAAATTCCTCTCCATCTCTATTTCATATTTGGAAAATCTAGCTGTCTTAATGCTTCATACGCAACTAATGCTACAGTATTAGATAGATTCAAAGATCTTGTGCTTGATTCTATCATAGGAACTCTGATGCATCCATTTGCAATATCCTCTCTTATATACTCTGGCACTCCACTTGATTCTCTTCCAAATATAATGAAATCTCCCTTTTTAAACTCTATATCAGTATATATTTTACTTCTTTTTGTAGTTGATAAATAAAAGTTTCCTTCTTTATATTTTTCTCTAAAAGCTTCATAGCTTTCATGAATCTCTAAATCAAGATACTGCCAATAATCAAGTCCTGCTCTTTTTAAGTGCTTTTCATCTAAACTAAATCCAAGAGGTTTAATAAGATGAAGTTTCGAATTAGTAAGAACACATGTCCTTGCTATATTTCCTGTGTTTTGTGGTATTTCTGGTTGATATAAAACTATATTTAAATTCATATAAGTCCCTCCATGTATCCTAAAATGACATATAGATACATAAAATATATTACTCTAAATCATGAGTGTAGTAAAGTTTTGAATTAAAGTTCATAAATAATATACAATTTAATTATTACTAAAAAAACAAAAATTAGGCATAGAAAGTTTTAAATATCCATGCCTAATACTAGTTTAAATTACTTTTTAAAATATTTATTTTCAAAATATCCTACTTTATTCAGATGTTTTTTTAAGTAATCGTCTAATATATTTAAAACTTCTTCTCCTTTTATATATGATTCTTCTCCTCCATAATATTCTTTATAACAGCACTCTACTAAATTTATGATAGTTTCTCTTAACTTATCATCCTTGATGCTATATGCAAACTCTAGATCTGTCATATATTTTTTCTTTTCTATCCCTGCTTGTCTAAGTCTTCTCAAGCAATAATAGTATATATCTGAAGGTACAGTATACCCTCTAAGTCTCTTCTTTACTGCCTTTGCTTTTAAAAGTCTAAAAATTATACAAGTTATCAAGGCTGCAATCAAAGATAGATAAACAAAAACTTTTAAATCTTTACTTCCACCTTTTTCTACATTTAATTCTTCACTAATGTCTTCCCCATGTTCATGGTTTGTATCGTTTTCTGGATTTATTTGATTATCTCCTGTATTTTCTGATTGATTAGATAAAGTACCTTGAGTCTGTTCAGATATTGTAGTTGAAGCATCTACTGAAATCCATCTGTTATCTTGTTCATCTATAAGAACTTCACTCCACGCATGAGCATCTTCATTAGTCACATAAATTTCTTTAGAAGGCTTAATGTTCTCTCCTATTTTAAATCCTTCTACATATCTTGCTGGCACTCCAGCTATTCTACTCATAATTGTTAGTGCAGATGCAAAATAAACGCAATACCCCTTTTTTTCAGTGAAAAGAAAATAATCTATAAAGTCTTCCTTCTCTTCATTCTCTCCCACTGTTGTAGAATAGGTGTAGTTCCTCTCTAAATAATCTTTTATAGCCATAGCCTTTTCATAGTTTGTGCTTTTTCCTTTTGTTATATCTCTAGTGAGTTCCTTGGTTCTATCTGTTATTGAGAGAGGCAACTGGAGATATGGTATACTTATATCTTCATTTTTTTCTTCGTCATAATAATTTTTGTCTCTTGTATATTCTATAGTATAAACATTACCCTTTTTCTCCTCTGATAAAAAGCTATTGTCTATTTTGTCTTTATATATCCGGCCCGATTGTAAATTTATATTTGTTGTATTTAATGGTGAAAATAATGTGCTGGTTTCCATTCCCACTTGATTTATATTTATCTCTAAAAAATCTTTTTTTTCATTTGATTTCGCTGCATTTAATCTGTTATATTCCTTAAAACTGTCCTGCCAAGAGTTTCCATCATAATAATCTCTTACACTTCCTCGCAGATATAATCCCTTATAGTCTCCTGTTATTCTTAAAATCCTATTTTTATTTATATTTATACTTCCTCCTAGAGTTTTCGAAGAATCACTATATCCCGAATAGCTTAAGTCATATTTTGTAGATTCATTTATAGCTCCAAATCCGTTAGTTCTTAACATAGACATCATTTTCTTTTCTATAAAGCTTTGATATTTCCCTTCCTTTCCTAAAGGAATCACATTTATAATCATAGCTATTATAACAGCTGATGAAATTACTCTAAAAATCACAGATGAATCTTTTATACTATTTCTTATATTAGAATTATGAATATATTTTAAAAATGTATTCTGCTCATTAATACCTAGTGCAATTATATTTACCATCATGAACGATATCATTGATCCTCTGATTAATTTCTCATACCCTATATAGTAAAAAAACATCATAAATACTAAATTTATATACACAATAAAGTTTAGTTTGTGATTCTTTGCAAGACTAAAAAATATCATTACTATAGGTGGCAATACCAACAATACAATATATTTATATTGACTAAAGAAAGTTGGTCTTCTTTGTGCCACCAGTTCATTTATATTTACTATATTATAAACTATATCCTTAGTTATAGAAGTATAAACATTTTCTCTAAATATCAATACTAAAAATATCAATACAACTAAAATGGATATTATGACATAGAACCTTTTCTTTTCCTCAAAAAAAACTTCTGAAAAAACAAAATATACTAGAAGGGATACTACAAATAAAACTGTTATGAAGACGTAGCTGAGATCTTGAATGTCATAACATTTTTTAAATAAAGATATTATAAATATTGAATTTATATATACTAAAATTATTCCGAATTTATTCCTTTTGAAAAAATCCACTGCTCCCCCTCCCAGCTTCTATTTTTTCTTCATCATTAAATTCATATTAAAAGTTTTAATATGTTCTTCTTTAAGCTTATACCTTAACTTTTCTTCTGCTATTAAATAAAATATACATATGTGTCTAGAAATTCCCCTTATTATTAGTAGAGAATCGATAAACTCTTGTGTAATTTTCCCTACTATAATTATAAACTGTTTTCCCAAGAATCTTTCATCAATAATATTTATCATATACTTTCCCATACTGATTTCGCCGCAGCTTTTATTCTCTAAAAAATATTCATTTATTCTTTGGATGTCTTTATGTGAATTTATCTTTATTTCACATGGTGGTGAATTGTTTATATAAACACTATACACATCAATGTTTATACTAAATTCTTTTATGATAGACTCCGTAAAATCTATAAGTCGTTCTTCCATTATGCCTTTTAAATCTAAAACATAATTTTCTTTATTCATATCAAGAAATATAAAACACTCTTTTCCAGATCTGTAGTTATAATTTTTTACTATGAGATTTCCCGTCTTTGCGCTAAGTTTCCAATTAATCCTTTTTACACTGTCGCCATATACGTATCTCCTCATTTCCCTTACATCATGCATATCTTCCATAGATGTATCATGACTATTCTGTGTATCTAACAAATTGAACCCTCCTAAATAGTCATCCTTAACTATACAATAAATTTTAGGATATACAATCACTTTGCTATGACTTTTTTCTTTTTTACTTAAGGTAAATATATTAAAATAGTCACTTATAAAAATTTCAAAATCATCTAAATCATAAATACCTCTATGATAAAATTTAATCTTATATTTTAAAAATTCTTCTCCATTAACTCCTAAACTTAGAGCTTCACCATCATAATTGTCTCCAGACTCTTCTATTACGTGTCTTTTAACTATCATATATGGAATTGAAAAAAAGCTTCTATTTTGTATATTAAGAGTTATCTCAACTTCATCACCGCTAAAATATATATTCTCATCTATACATACTGTAAATTTTATAGCAAAATAATTTACTCCATTTATAATAGCTGCTAATATAAATATTGAAAATATGCTAAAGAAAAATCCAGTAGCTATATACCCTCCTTGCAAATAGTAAAATATAAATGATGCTATTAGTAAAAACATCATTCTTAGATTAACTTTAATTCCATTCATTTAATTTAACCCTTGGCGGATCTATTCTTTGTGATATAGCCTCAATTATGCTTTCTCTGCTGTATCTATTTGATACTCCTAGAGGGCTTAGAAGTATTCTATGACTTAAAACCATAGTTAAATTTTCTTTCACATCATCAGGAATAACATAATTTCTTCCTCTTATAAGAGCTGTTGCCTGACATATTCTCTGAAGAGCTAGTACCCCTCTAGTGCTTACTCCTAAAGATATATATTTTGAATTTCTGGTATTTTCAGCTATTTCCACTATAAATTTCGTTATATCTTTTGATATATTTACCTTTTTAGCTTCATTTTGTAACATTAATATTTCATCTATTGATGCAACTGCTTTTATATCATCCAAAGGTACGCGTTCTCTATATACGCTTAGTATTATTTCTTCTGCTTCCTTCGATGGATAACCAATCTTAACTTTTATCATAAATCTATCAAGCTGTGCTTCAGGAAGTGGAAAAGTTCCTTGATATTCTATAGGATTTTCTGTTGCTAAAACTATAAATGGCGCTTTAAACTTATAAGTATCATTTCCATCAGAGATTTGATTCTCTTCCATGACTTCCAATAAGGCCGCTTGAGTCTTAGGAGATGTCCTATTTATTTCATCTGCTAAAACTATATTTGAAAAAATAGGTCCTTTTTTAAATTCAAATGTCATTTCTTTTTGATTAAATACAGAAATCCCTATTATATCTGAAGGTAATAAATCTGGTGTGAATTGTATTCTTCTATAAGATAAATCTAATGATTTAGATAAAGCCTTTACTAAAGTTGTTTTACCAACTCCAGGAACATCATCTATGAGAACATGACCTCCTGCAAGTACAGCTTTTAAAATATTATATATTTCTTTCTCTTTGCCAATTATAACACTACTTACATTTTCAACTATTCTATCTACAATAGCCCTTTCTTTAACTAACTGACTCAACTTAATCCCCCCTAAAACATAAAATTCCACAAGATAATTTTACCATTTTAATACTATAAAAAAAAGAGAACACATATATACATATTAATGTGTTCTCTAAGGTATATGATTTTTTATTCTCCTGTATTACCATTATCTGCTGGTGGTGTTTCTGGTTGTTCTGGTGGAGCTTGCACCTTTTTTGTTCCAACCTTCACAACCCCATCTACCTTTTGATAAGTATCATTAGATATTTGTTCTGTTTTTACAAGAGTTCCATTTTCATAAGTATGCAGATAAGTCTTTACTCTATAACCTGTAGTAGGAGACTTTTCTGTTATAGTTTGGCCCTCTGGTAAATTAGGGTCCTGTATAGTCTGTGTAGTTGGAGTTAATGTTTCATATACTTCGCTTGTAAAATCATAAGTCTTATTGTTTGATACAGTATCTCCATACACATTAAAGATCAAGTTTCTGTTGCTAATATATCCTTCTATGTATATAGGAAAATCATAGGTGTTTTTAAACTTATAATCAGGTCCTCCCCAAGATACTGTGGCATCAAATCCCTTTGGAAGATATCCTACAACTAGTGAATGATTATATCTTTCAACAGATTTTAATCCAGATCTTATAATTGCTTGATATAATGTGCTTGATGTCTGGCATATTCCTCCACCAAGTCCGTTTTCAACTTTGTTTCCAACAATAACGCCAGCATCTTGATATCCTCTTGCTCTGGTTCTTTCTCCAACAACTTCATTGTAACTGAAAGTTTCTCCTGGCATAACAACCGTTCCATTAATAGCTTTAGTTGAAAGTTCTACGTTTGACGCTCTTCCACTTGCAGAAGATGCAAAATTAGTTGAATAAGTTGACATTTTGCCATTTATTCTTTTGAGACTTTCTCCCTTAATTGAAGGTTCCACAACATCTATCTTTGCCTCTAAAGATATTGATTCCCCTAATTCACCATTTATTTTTTCTAAAATCTTATTTTCTAAATCTTCTTCATCAACTTTATTTCCAGTAGTGCTGTCTGCAACAGATATTTTCCCACCATTTATTGATATAGTTGCATTTTTAGCTTCTTTATTATTTTCATCAGCTATAGTTTTTATAAATTCTTTTACATATTCATTATCTGTAGTAAGGTCAAGCTTAATTGTTTCTCCTGAACCATTCTTTATGAATTTATAAGCATCCATTAAACTCTTATCTCTGTGAAGTTCAAATGCCTTATTTACAGTATCCTCTATATTGTATCTAGCATTAAGTTTTGAGTAATCTAAAACATAAGTTTTGTCATTAGCTTTAACTTCTAACTTCTTTTCTAAAATTGCCTTGCCATACTTTTCTTCTAATTCTTTCTTAGCTTCCTCTTTAGTCATCCCACCAATGTTAGTAGACTCTACTATAACTTGCGGATAAATAAGATTGTCCCATTCAGCCACCTTATTTTTAACATAAATTCTATAAGATACCAAAGCTGCTATAAATACAATTACTGCTACACTAACAGATATTATAGTAATTTTCATTTTGCTTTTATTCTTCGATTCCTTGCCATTTTCTTTCATGTAATTTTCCCCTTCCTCTGCCTCAACTTAAAGCTTTAAGCTGGTAGTTAATGTATAGCATAATTTACAATTACTTAAAATCATTTCACTTTATATTATAAATTGAAATACAATTAGTGGGTTACAAAAGTATTAAATGCATTAAAAAAATCTCTGAACTATTCTAGTATAGAAATTCAGAGAAATTCTCAATAAACTTTCGTCATTATTGGAAATAAATTCTACCTATATACCTAAATAAAGACTCGTATCACTACAAGTCTTTATTTAAAGTTAATTTTTATTTATTGGTTTACTTTCATATTCGACTAAAGTATTAATTCAATTATTATTATATCACTTGAATATGACTTTTAGAAGTATAAAATTCAAAAATTATTAAATATTTTATAATACTATTTAGCTCCTTCAAAATAATCACAATATGAAGCTAGAGCACAATTTTCACAGTCAGGTTTTCTCGCATAGCAGCATCTTCTTCCATGGAAAATTATGAGATGATGTGCAAGAGACCACTCTTCTTTAGGAATATTATTTTGAAGCTGTTTTTCTGTATCCTCCACATTCTTAGCATGGGCAAGCCCTATCCTATTAGATACTCTAAACACATGGGTGTCTACTGCAATAGCTGGAACGCCAAAGGCATTGGATAAAACAACATTAGCTGTTTTCCTTCCTGCTCCTGCAAGAGAAGTTATGCCTTCCATGGTGTCTGGAACCTGTCCATTAAAGTTTTCCTTTAATTGCTGGCACATCTTCAAAAGATTTTTGGCCTTATTTCTATAAAGTCCAATTGTCTTTATCTTCTCCTCAAGTTCTTCCTGAGTTAATGTCAAAAATGCATCAGCATCAGGATACTCTTTAAATAAGGTTTCAGTAACCGAATTTACTTTTTTGTCCGTAGTTTGAGCAGATAAAGCTGTTGCTACTAAAAGTTGAAAAGCAGTACCATAATTAAGTTCACACTTAGCATCAGGATATAACTCTTTTAAAATATTTAAAACACCATTTACCTTTTCTTCACTTGGATTTTTCCTCATATTTTTACCTTTCTATTTGTATACTCCTCTGTATTCTTCTGGTAGAAGAGAAGCTATGGATTTCATTATATGTGTAAGTACTCTATCATCATATAAATGTCTGTCTTCATCTTTTTCCTTTTCAGGAATAGCTACTGGGGAACCTATATTCACTGTTACCTTTGCATGATGGAAGTTCTCTGATTTCATGTTCCCTTCTTTGTTTATAGGAAGAAGCTTTTCACTGCCACACATACCTATTGGTATTATAGTGGCTTTAGACATTCTAGCAATTAAAACAATTCCCTTTTTTCCTTCTATCATTGAGCCAACTCTGCTGCGTGTTCCTTCTGGAAATATAACTATATTTTCTCCGCTTCTTAAAGACTTTATAACTTTTGTTATAGCATCTTTGTCAGCACTATTAGGTTTTATATTTATAGTTCTGATTACTCTCATTCCTATATTGGTTACGTTATCTCCTGAGAGTTTAACTCCTGCAACAAAGGTTGGATCAAATTTTCTTAGTACTTCGTTTAAAACAAGACCATCTGAATTACTTAAATGGTTAGCTGTAAATATTATTGGTCCCTCTATATTTTCTATGTTTTCTAATCCATGGATATCTAACTCTGCATACTTATCCATATATCCTTTAATTATTCTTTTGCAAAGCTTATCCCCGTTTTCTTGTGAAAGAACTTTTAAGAAAACAGATAGTATTTGAGCTTTTTTCATTGCTTATCAACCTTTCTAATTATAAACATTTTAGGTTCTCTATAGATATATTATATTGGTAAATATAATATTCTTCAATATAGTTATAACTTCTTCAAGATTTCGTAATATTCCTGTACCTTAGGTGATGTAATTTTTTCCTCGTCTATATCAAATTCCTGCTTTTTTAATATTTTTGCTATTAAAGCGTTCCTTTGAAGAGTAGCCTTGCCTCTCCATCCGCAAGAAGTAGTCCCATACTTTTCTCTAAAGGTTTTATTGTCCATATAAATAATCTCTTCTATATCAGCTTTTTTCATATAATCCATAGGCTCAAACTCTTTAATGTAATCAGTAGCTATATTCTCATTATATGGACAACATATCTGACAGTGGTCGCAGCCAAATATTCTTCCATCCATCTTATTTATAAAAGGTTTTTCTATGACTTTGCTTTGAGTAATATAAGACATACATATATTAGGAATAGTCTTGTTGTAATTTATAGCTGATGTTGGACAGTTAGATAAACACTTTTTGCACTGACCACAATTTTTAAATTTTAAAAGTTCTTCAACTTCTCTTTTATTATTTTTAAGATCTTCAACTTCTATATCAGTTATTATCTCTCCTAAGAATACGTAAGATCCATATTTTTCTGTAATAAGCATTCCGTTTCTACCTATGAATCCTAATCCGCTCAAATATGCTATATATCTCTCCGGAAGAGCGTTGCTATCCACAAAATATTCTGCCTTACCACAAAATTTCTCTTTTATAAAATCACAAATCTTTTTAAGATAACTTTCTACAACCTTATGATAATCCATTCCCATTGTATAGTAAGAAAAATATACATCTTCCCTTTGAGAATCTCCTCCATAGTATGGGAATGCAATAGATATTATTGTCTTTCCATCGCCCATATACAATTTGGGATTTATCCGTTTTTCTATGTCAGGTTCTTCAAATTCATTTTCAATTTTTCTTTCTTTTCTTTCCTTTAGAAAATCTTCTAATTCATTAAATCTCCTGCAATATGTAAAGCCTACAGCATCTAGCCCTAGGCCTTTAGAATAGTTTACCACTTCATTTTTAAAGGTCATTTACGCCTTCCTCTCATAAAATCATATATTTAATCTTATACATTTATCATAGTTTTTGCTCTAAATCTTTAAAATGAAACTATTGAATGCATAGAGTTATTTCTTTATTCTATAAACATCTTTTCTCCTAATATTGCAAAGCTCCTTAATATCACAGATAATTTCATATCCATCTTTTCACCGCTTTTTAGTAGTTCTTCCGCTTCCTTAGGTGATACCATAAATGCATATATATCTTCATCTTCTTCTAAGAATTTGTTAGTTATTTCTCCTTTGCATGTACAGTATATAAGTGAAGCTGATTCATCTGTCATTCCTGGAGACATATACCCTCTCTTTAGACTTAAGTTATGTTTTACACTAACAAGCTCTAAGCCTGTTTCCTCTTTAAGTTCCCTTCCTATAGTACTTTCTTCATTTTCATTTGGGTCTATAAGTCCTGCTGGAAGTTCGTATACATATGAATTTATAGGTATTCTAAATTGTCTTATAAGAACTAATTTGCCGCTTTCCTCATGATATGCAGCTATTACAACTGCATCTAAAGAGTCTTCCTCATCTCCAAAATATTTTTCTCTTAATTTATCATAGCTTTTTCTTGAAGCAATAGTCCAATGCTTTTCTCTTCCACCTATATTTATATAAGTAGCATCAAACAAACTCAGAAATTTTGTTTCAGCTAGAACCTCTAATTTTTTAATTCTATTTTCTTTCATTAAGCTCACCTTCCTATCATAAACCTTCATATCTTCATTATTCTATTATATCACGTCAGTATCATATATGAGTATTTTTGTATTATAGTTACCTATTGTAACATCCTATCTCTTTTTATGTAAGTGATAGCAATATACACTCCTTACATAAAGACTTATAACCTTCAGGTGAAGTTAATACTCCACCTGAAGGTTAAATTCAGTTTATAATAGTTAGTATATGCAATGTATTTAGCCCATTATCATATAACCATATTATTATATATTACCTCCCTTGATTATTCTTATCTATCTTAAATTAACTGCATTTTCCTAAGTTTTTCATAGTAATCCATTTTTTATATGGTTGATATACCTGTAAACCTTTGATTTTATTAGGTTTTCAGCCACGACAAACAGACCTTCATACTTCATCTTTTTTAAAAAGATGTGAAAGCCTTATTAATTTCTATGAATTAATAATGTACGCTTACACATCTTTCCTTCTTTAAGACATTTAAGAAACTCCCATTTTCCGTATATACAAACTATATGTATCACTAAAACCCTTATTCCTCATAATGTCCTGGCATAATGCGATTTATTCTTTTTTCCCGAATCTTGTTCTGAGTAATATATTCCATCTGCATTACATTATTAATTATATTTAATCTATGTATTTTTATCAATCTATTTTCTTATATAGTATTATATTTATTATATATTTGTTATTAGAATGACTTTTATATCTCTAAACCATTGCTATTACTAAATTCCCATTAGTTTTTTTCAATACTTTTTCGTTACTTTTTCAATACTTTTCTTTAAATAATGCCTCTAATTCTTCTTTGGGAATAGCTAATTTTTTCTTATCTCCTATATATTCCTTTATGAATTTTTCTTTATTGCAATCTCTAAAATCAAAGTGTCTTAACAATTCATCTGGATCAAAATCTTTATTATGTTTCAACATTCCGTAAAGAACTCTTAGAAGTTTACAAGCTACAGCAACTAGCATTTCATTGTTAGAATTAGCGGTTTTTCTATTATAAGATTTATAATAACAATATAATTTTCTCCAATCTTTATTATGATTAACTAACATCATTGCTATATTATATAGAATTTTTCTCCCAACTCTATTTCCTGCCTTTGTGATCCTGCTTTGTTTAACCATATTACCTGACATATCTGCTCTAATACTTAAGCCAAAATAAGCTTGTAATGCTCTTGCAGAAGGAAAATTTTCAATTAATCCTATTTCTGCAAGAAAATTTACTATTTGAGTATCACCCATTCCTTTTATTTTTATTATTTTTTCATATGCAGGTATCGTTTCCATTGCTAATTCTTGTATTGCTAAATCTAGTTGCTCTAATTGCTTTTCTATAGATGCCACTTGATCTAAATAGCACTCCAGCTCTCTTCTATCTCCATTATTAAGGACTATAATATCTTTATATAAATCTTTGCATAACATTACATACTCGTTTATTATTCGTAAATCTATTCCCTTATTCTTTCCGTCCTTTTTAAGAATTCCTTTAATTTCTTCCATGTCCTTATTGACAACATCATGAGGTGAAGGATATTCTCTAAGTATGGCAAGTCCAGTTTTTGAATCCATTTTAGTGAAAATCATAAAATATATAGGATTATTTACATCTATCCATGCCCCTAGTCTATTTTTATTTTGAACTTTAATTTTAGTATAATCTTCTTTGCTCCTGGTTAATCTTTTTAAAGCTGAAAAGTTTCTATCTGTCTTTTGTATATTGAAATAATCCCAATCCTTTAATACTAGCCCTATACAATGACAATCAATAGAATCATTTTTCCCCTTTTGAGAATATTTAGCTTCTCTCTTCAGCTTTACAACTCTGTTTTTAACCATAACAACTTCATAATCCCTTTTTGTAAAGAATTCATAAAAATTTATCCAATAATGCCCCGTAGATTCTATTCCTATCAAAATTTCTTCTTTAGTTATTTTTTCTTCTCTTAAAAGTTCTTTTAATATGCTCTCAAGCTTTAAAAATCCATAGATATTATTAGTTATTTTAATTCTTTTTCTTATCTCATCTTTTGAATATAACGATAAAAATGAAACCCAATTTAAAGTTTTACCTATGTCTATTCCTAGAAAAATCTTTTTATCTTCCCTATCCTTTTCCACTTTACTGCTGCACCCCTTTCATTTTAGAAGATTATAAAAGAATATTACTTTATTTTTCCTATTAAATCTCTATTAATTTTAATAATTATCCATTATTTAAGATTAATGAATTTATTTACCTTTTCATTAGTTTAAGAATTCAAAGTTAAATATATTATTTTTAAGGTTTGCTAAATACCAAATAGGTAAGAAGTCCTACTGGACTTCTCTTAGTTTGTTTTTTTGAAGCACTAGCCTAACATATTTCCGTTAAAATTGTAAAGCCATTCCATAAAAAATTTTGTTTCCAAATTTTTTTCTTTCATTTTCCTTTACAATTCACTCCAATATGTAATTCTAGGCTCAACAAAAAAACAAAACGTGACAGCGACGGTGGTTATTTAAAATTCAAATAAGGAGTTGATAGTTATGTGCCAGTACAAAATTTTTCTATCTGCTACTGATAACAAAATAGCAGATAAATCTAAACTTAGAGTTGACCTTTATGGTAATTCAAAGATTAAAGACATTCCCCAACTTAAAAATTTCAATATTATTTATTTATCTAAAGGGCATGAAGATTTAATATCACTTAAAGGAAAACTTATCTATCGAAAAGTTAGATACATACAAATATTTAAGAAGTAAATATAGGTGTCCCCCGGGGACACCCAATACATAACTAAAATATTAAAAAGAAAGAAGGATTTTATATGAGAAAAGTATCTATTATGAACATAAAGGGTGGAGTAGCAAAAACAACTTCTACAGCTAATCTAGGGGCTTGTTTAAGCCAACAAAATAAGAAAGTATTATTGATAGACATTGACCCACAAAGTAACCTTACAAAGCTATTTAAAGCCTATAGCATGGACGATTTATCAGTATCAGATGTCTTGTTAGATAAAAACTTAGATATGCATAAAGTAATTAGAAAAACTGACTTTGAAAGTATAGATATAGTTCCTGCAAATATAAACTTAACTTTTGCTGAAAGAAGTATTCTTATTGATAATACTAGAAGTCAACAAAATAGACTTGCTAAAGCTTTAAAATTCATAGAGAGCGAATATGATTATTGCTTGATAGATTGACCACCAAGTTTAAATATGATTACTGTAAATGCTCTGTGTGCAAGTGATGAAGTTTTTGTTCCACTTAAAATTGATAAGTTCGCTTTAGATGGACTTGAGTATCTTCTTGAAAGTATAGAAGAAATTAAAGATGAATTTAATCCTAGTCTTAACTTTAGGGGTTGCTTCATAACAATGGATAGTGACACTACAGTAAACAAGCTAATAAAAAAAGAACTTAAATCTTTACTAGGAGATAAAATTTTTAATACTACTATAAAGCAAAATGTTAAAGTAATTGAAAGTACCTTTGAAGAGTGTCCTGTTGTATTTAGTAATAAAAAAGCTAGAGCAAGTATCAATTACAAAGACCTTTGCAAAGAAGTTTTTTAGAAATTGAAGAAGGTGTCCCCCGGGGACACCTAACCAAATACATAATTAAAAGATTAAATAGAAAGAAGGGTTTTATATGAGTAAGAAATTTTCTATAAGTAGTGGAATGTTAAATGGAATTAGTAAGAACACTGAAAAAGCTGGCACACTTGAAGCTAAGAATAACTTTAAAGTTGAATATATAGACATTAAGAATATAAAAAGAAATGAAAAAAACTTCTATGAGATAGTTAATGTTGAAGAACTTGCCGAGGATATTAAAATGAATGGATTAAATCATAATTTAGTAGTTAGAAAATTAGATAGTGGGGAATATGAGTTAATAAGTGGTGAAAGAAGATATAATGCACTTACACAATTAGTTGAACAAGGGAATGAATTATTTGCTTTAGTTCCTTGTAAAGTCATTGAAGCTAATGACCTTGACGCTGAAATAATTTTAATTCAAGCTAATGCTCAAACTAGGGAATTGACAGATTTAGAAAAACTTGAACAAGTGAAAAGGCTTACTGAACTATATAAAGCTAAAAAAGCTAATGGAGAGAATATACCAGGAAAGGTTAGGAATCTAATTGCTAATGATTTAAAGCTATCTCCTACACAAGTTAGTAGATATGAGAGTATAAACAACAAGCTTATTCCTGAATTAAAGGAAATACTTGAAAATGGGAATCTAACAATTGCTAATGCAAGTGAATTTTCCAGTTTAAGTGAAGATAATCAAAAGGTAATTTTAGATATCATAAATGATAAAGTTGAATTAAATAAACAAGAAGCAATAAACTTAAAAAATAAGTTAAAGCAGTTGGAAGATTACAAAGAATCCGAAACTAAAAGTAAACAATCTATAATTGATGAAAATTTAAAGTTAAAAGCTAAACTGGATAAAGATAATTCAAGAAGTGAAGAAGAAATAAAACAACTCGAAGGTCAATTAAGAATCGAATTAAAGAAAGAACTTGATAATAAATATAGACAAATGATTGAAGAGATTAAGAATGAAACTAAAGTAACTAAAGATGAAAAAGAACGCTATAAAAAAGAACTAGAAGAAATCAAAGCTAAAACTAAAGACAATAATTCAGAAGAACTTAAAGAAAACTATAAGCTTATAACAGAATTAAGAAATGCTAAATCTAGCTTAGTTGCTATAATGAAGCAGTATGATAAGATGAAAAATAATAATATAAACCTTTTAGATGATATCACAGACGAACTTAAGAGTGCTAATAATGCAACATCTATCCTAAAAATTCTTATAATCGAACTCAAATAATAAGGTGTCCCCTAGGGATACCTTATTTCACTCATATCTATAAAGTACAAAACTATTTTCCGTAATATAATTTGATTTTTCAGCTATTTTCATAATATCTAAAACTTAAGTCATTAGATTATAAAACAAATATTAACAAGCTTTATTACAGTTAAAATCATGTAAATTATTAAAAACACGATAATATTATGATATAATGCATATTAAATATAATGATATTTTTGCAATATGTAAAAATTGTTCAACTACTTAATATAGCTAAACTGTGGGGAGATATCATGAAATATTTTAAACATGAGCAGGATATGCCATTGCACGAGATTAAAAAAAAAGATGGGACACTAGAACATTTAATTTGTCTAGAAAGCACACGACATTCAGTATGGTATGATATAAATGGATTTCATTGCAATGAACCAAACTGTGAAATTAATAATAAACAAATTCACAGGAAAGTTGAATTAAATAAGCAAGAAACTATAAACTTAAATAATAGGTTAAATGAATTAGAAGATTATACAGAATTTGAAATCAAAAATAAACATACTATAATCGATGAAAATTTAAAGGTAAAAAATGAAAACAAAGAAGAAATAAAACAACTTAAAGCTCAATTAAGAATTGAATTAAAGAAAGAACTTGATAGTAAATATGGGCAAATACTTAAAGATAACTACAAGCTTATAATAGAGTTAAGGAATGCTAAATCTAGCTTAGTTGCTATAATGGATCAGTATGATAAGATGAAAAATAATAATATAAAACTTTTAGATGATGTCACAGACGAACTTAAAAGTACTGATAATGCATTATCTATTCTAAAAATACTTATAACTGAACTCAAATAAAGTAAAGGTGTCCCCAGGGGACACCTTTACTTTCTATATATTCTTTAATTTATTTATCAACTACAATTTTGGTATTCTTTTCTTAAATATTCGTCATAATCTTAAATTCGTACTTCACTACTATTTTTCTAAATTTATATTAACTTATTTATTCTCTCTTTGAAAATTACAAAATTTAGTTTTAAATATCTTATAGCTAGTTTTTTACTTAAGCGTTAATTACTTATACTTACTAATGGGTAATCATATTATCTTGTACATCCATTAATGCCTCTCCAAATCTTTGAAAGTGAACAATTTCCCTTTCTCTCAAAAATTCAAGAATTTCCTTTATCTCATTATCCTCTGTTAGGTTTATTAACCATTCATAGGTTGCTCTAGCTTTTTGTTCTGCAGCCATATTTTCATGAAGGTCTGCTATTACATCTCCCTTAGCCTGAATATAGGTGGCAGTCCAAGGATTTCCTTGTGAATCCGAATAATATAGTGCCCTCCCATGATCTGTATAGTGTCCACCTAAATTAGCTTCTTTTAACTCTTCTAGAGATGCATTAGACATCAACTGATAAATCATAGTTGCAATCATTTCAACATGAGCCATTTCTTCTGTACCTATATCTGTTAAAAGAGCTTTTGATTTTCCTGTTGGCATAGTATATCTTTGATTTAGATATCTAAGTGCTGCACTTAACTCTCCATCTGGACCACCATACTGAGACATAAGAAATTTAGCCATATTTAAGTCTTTAGATTTTAAATTTATCGGATATTCTAACGTTTTAACATAATACCACATAATTATAATTATCCTCCTTAATAATTTTCCCATGGCCATGGTTTAGTTGTCCAACTTAACGAATCTTCTCTTGATGCATCACCAAAATTTCTTAATGGTCCAAATCTCTCTTCATACTTTTTTATAATTAAATCTAATTTTGCAGAGATTCTTTTATAATCACTCAAAGCTTCTCTACTATTAGGGAAATTATCAAGATATAAATTTAACTCCACAGCATAAAACTGATATTTTTTTATTTCATCTAAAAGTTTTTTTTCACACATATATATACCTCCTAACTTTCCCCATTATGGCCAATATAAGGCCTATACAAATCTTTAAAAATAGTTCCAATTTTTAAAGCTATCATTGGATTTAAAAGATTTTCATATCTTTGTTTAAAAATAAAGTCTCTTCCATAATTATTATTTTCTCTTTTGTACATCCAAAATTCACCCCTTCATATCTTATTAATTCATATTATGCATATAATCATTCTTATGATACAATTTATTCATATTATATCAGTTAATAATATAATTTAATTGTAAATTTATGTACTATTTCCTATAAAAAAGCATTTCATATTCTACTCTGAATACGAAATGCTTTTACTTAATCTTATTATATATAATTTGGCTAATTTTACCTTCTTGGATTCTCAAATGAAGGAGGTGTTGGATTCGGTGCTTCATGAGAAGGTCCTGGATTTGATAAATTGAAATAAAGTTTAGAGTCTTCTGTAACTCCAAAATCTTTATTTGAACCACTCTTTTGAATCTTATTAAGCGCTTCTCTAAATAAAGCATTATGAGCTTCTTCCCTATTTAGCAAAAAATCTATAGTTGCTCGTACTTCCTTGTCTTCAATTTGTCTATATAAATATTCATATACAACTTTTGCTCTTTGTTCAGATGCTATATTAGATAATAAATCCGCAACTAGGTCACCTGTTACTGTTACATAATCTGCAGTCCATGGAGCTCCTGATGAATTAATTAATACTGGAGATAATCCACATTGTACATGAGTTTGAATTTCTCCATTTTTAACATCATTATTATTCACATCATGACCATTTAATAAATTTATTGTTTGTGCAACCATTTCCATATGACTTAATTCTTCCGCACCAATATCTAAAAATAAATCTTTTATTTCTGGATCTTTAATTCTAAAACTTTGGGAAATATATTGCATTGCTGCCTTTAATTCTCCATTCCCTCCACCTAATTGCTCTTGCATTAACACCGCATATTGAGGATTAGGTTTTTCTACTTTTACTTCATGCAATAACTTCTTCTTGTGTTCAAACATCTTCTTTCCTCCTTATAAATTAATATACTTTTAAATCTATTATTTCATATGATTATAATTAATATTCACAATATGATATTAAATTTTTAATTCATGCATAATTTATATGTTTATTTCAAATACTATGATTAGTATTCAAATTTAATTAAGGAGATGATTATATGTCGAACTTAAATGAATTAGAGCTACAAAACTTACGCCATTTAATAGGAGCTCATTCCAATATTGAAAAAAAGCTAACTTTCTACTCTCAGCAATGCACTGATTCTAACCTTAAACAAATGCTAGAAAAAGATGCTCAAGATGCTAAAAGAAGCAAAGACACTTTAATGGGATTTCTAAATTAGGAGGAATATATTTATGAATGAAAAAGAAATGATTAATGATTATCTTGCTGAAATAAATTCTAGTATAGCTGCTTATGGTGGCATAATTGCTCAAACTGAAAATGAGCAACTTCGCCAAACAATTCAAGGAATGAGAAATCAAGATGAAATTCGCCAATATGCTTTATTCAAAGAAGCAAAGAATAAAGGATATTATATCCCTGCTCAACAAGCAACTTCTGAAGAAATTTCTACAGTTAAACTTCAATTATCTCAAGATTAATTTAATATATACTCAAACTAATTCTTTTTGTCTAAAATCAAGAAGAGTAGTTTTACATTAAAGCTACTCTTCTTTGTCTTATTTTAAGCATTTCTTATATATGCAAATTACTTATTATCTCTGTTCTTATATCTAAAGGTGTAAAAATGCAACTGGTCAAGTAACACAAATAATAAAATACTTTTAGAAATTGAATAGATAGTAAGGCTAGCTTTTAAAAACATAAAATATATAAAGATGTATACTACTACGCTACCTATAACAAGAATTATTAATCTTTTCAAAAGTTCATCTTTATATCTAATAATATATACTATAAAAAACAGTATGGAATTTAGCAACATTAAATTATCTAAAGTCATATTAATATCACCTACTATTTTATTAAATTACAGCATATCTAAAAATTCTTGTAAATTAACCGAAATAAGAAGTTTCTCTAGTAACGTAACTTCTTAAAATATTTATTCTTTATTTATTTGAAAAATATTTTTTAATTTGGTCATTGATTTGCTTTTAAATACTTTTAAGCCTATTATAAATCCTATTATATTAAGAATTATATCTCCAACATCAAAAACACCTAAAGATAACATATATTGAATCGATTCAAAAATTATTATTAAAAATAGCATTACAGGAATTATTTTTTTTGGGTTTTTATTTGTAAAATTTAATGACAATGGCATGTACATTAATAAATTAGCAATTGTTATAACAACATTATATGAATTGCTTAACCAACTTTTACTAGAATTTAAAATATTTAATTCTACTCCCTTAAACCCTATATTTCTACCAAATAATAGAAATAATAAAATTATAAAGTATTGCAGCCAAAGTAATTTCTTTGAAAATGAGTCTAATTTATTGTTTATAATCCCTAACAGTATTATAAAAATTATTATACTTTGGACTAAAACAATTGATATATATAAAGGTATTTTATTAGTTATAACAAATGGAATAAAGTCAAGTAAGTTTATAGTTATAAATCGATAGATAAAAAAAGAAATTATAATTGAAAATAAGATAAGAAAAGTGTTTTTTAGTATTTTTTTCACATTATTCATATTACTTCTCCTTTACATATTTACATTTTATAGTTAATATTATACAATAAAATCAAATATATGTAAATAAAAGGAGGGATATTCATGGGAAAATCATTTTTAAAAAAAATTACAGTATTAACCACTATAATTATTTGCTTTTCAACAATAACAGCATTTGCAGTATCTTCATTTACTTATAACGGTTCTGGAATTAGAGGAAAGCGTTCTGTTGGTAGGCTTACCGCAGATAGTGGAATATCTGTAAGCCATACAAATTCTAATTGGAATATACCTTATGGACAGACAATGGAAATTTGGGCAGATAGAAATGTTTGGTGGGGATGGTCAACTGAACAAAAGGAGACAACCAAAGGAGAAGGAACAACTAATTTTGATTTTTCAGGTTTACCTAGTGGCACATATTCTTTTTATTTTCATGCACCTGTTGATCCAGCTTGTACCGATATTAGTGGTTCTGCATCAGGGTATTAAATTATTTTAATTAAAGAGATGTCGCATTAAGAATAAATACTACAATTATATTGTATGTAAATTTCTTAGTACGACAATCTCTTTTTTTAGTGATTTAAAAACTATAACTTTCCTAAAATTTAAAAACATAGATTTTAATTTAATCTATTATCTCCCCATCACTCAATTAATTTTTTATTTTTATTTTGCTCTATAAATTTCTTAATCAATAAAGCTAGTTTTCTAGCTTTATTTACTCGCTCTCCCCCTAAGTGGAAAATTAAAATAAAATATAACTTTCTACTTAAAAGGGAAAATAATAACATTATTCTCACAGTAAAACTGCTATATTGGTCAAACTCGCTTAGGTCTAGTTTTATCAAGTATACTACCATGTAACTTCCAATATACCCCTAGAAGCCAAAGACTTCTCTAGGACAGGCACGCCACTTCTAATACTTCTTTTTAGAAGTGTCTAAGAAATTAGTCTTTTCCTTTTGACGGAGATATTATCGCTGGTGAGACGATCAGTTTTTTATAGTGTTATTCCTTTAACCACTTACCTTGTACGGATTTTTCCATTATAAAAAGGTGTCCCCCGGGAACACCTTTACTTTCTATATATTCTTTAATTTATTTCTAAATTCTTTTATTCTCTCATACTCTTCCACTGAATTTTCATAGCTTATTCTATATTTTTCTATTGTTTCTTTAATGCATTTATCAGCTACAATTTTTTCATATTCTTTTCTTGCATTTATCATCTGAATATATGCTTCTTTAGTTTTTCTTGAATACTCATCATAAATGCTAGGTTCATATTTAACTAGAATTCTTTCTAGCTTATTCTTCTGCTTTTCTATTTCTTTTATCTTATACTCATTTTCGGCACTTATTATAGTCCCATTTAGAAGTTCTATTAACTTTTTGACTTGGCTGCTTAAATAAAAAATTTCTTCTTTTTTAAAGCTTTTTGATAAGTCTCCCATAAAATTCACTCCTATATTAAAATAAATTTAGGTTCTTATTTTAAACCTAAGATTCAGGAAAACACCTGGAGTTAAATTTATATTTGTATCTCATTTTCATTATTTTTTTCTTTAGTTTTTCTCTTATTTTTATTTGTTTTCAAGGTTGATTCTGCTTCATTATGTAAGCTTAATTCTTCTTTTATCTGTATATTAATTCGCTCTAATTCCTTTGCATCTATCTTTAGATTTTCTATTTTTGAGCCTATAAATTTGCTATTTTCTATTTTAGTTCCTTCAAAATCTGCTCCATCTAAATTAGCAAAAATTGTACTGTCTTTTATGGTCATATTTTTTAAATTAGCTTCTTTTAAATTGACATTCAATAATCTTATTCCATTAAGTTCTTTTCCTTCCAAATCTAATCTCTTGCCTTTTTTACCTTTTGTATTAATCCACTCTTCATGATCCTTCACCATTTTATTGACTTCTTTTTGTGTTAGTCCTATCTTCATGTTTTCATTCCCCTTTACTCTATTTTCATTTTTTATTTGTTCTTCTTCTGTTAATGTATAACCAAAAATTTCGTAATTTAAAAAATACTCAAAAGATATACCAATAGAATTATCTTCTTTAACAAAATAGTCATCTAAAGTGTCTTTAAAAGTATTTACAAGAGAAGATAAATTTAATTCGCATTCTCTTATTAAAGATTTAGTAGTTTCTGATAGTTCTTTTTCATATACTTTTATTAAATCTTCTTTATTCAGATTTAAAAATTCTTCTTTTTCTCGATTATTTGTTATTTTAGTATCTATACTTATATTGTCTATTGTAATTTCTTTGCTTGTATTAAACAGTTCATTATAAGTACCCATTGTTTCTATTAAATAATCTTTAAAAGAAAATTTCTCTATATCAAATTCTTCTAAAACTTCTTTAAAATTTTCTACAACATCACTTAATTTTAATCCTTGTTTCTCTATAAAAACTTTTTCTTCTTCTGTCATTTGTCTTTCATATATCTTGGCTAATTCTTCTTTATTTAAGTTTAAAAATTGTTCTTTTTCCCGATTATTTGTTATTTCTGTATCTATACTTATGTTGTCTAATGATAAAGATAATTCTTTATCATTAATCAATGTATTTTCAATTATTTCAACATACTCCTTTACTGTTTCTTTAACTTCATTTATCAATTTTTCTTTTAATTCAGTATCTTTACTCCATGAACTGATATACCTAAAAGAGTATTCTGATGTATCTATCCCAAAATAACTACTTACTACATAAGCTGTCATTTCTGCTTGAAACTCTCGTTCATTTGTCGTATAGTTATCTATCTTTTCAATTGTATGAAGCTTTGCATGAGCTAATTCATGTATTAGTGTCTTAACGTTTTGTAATTCAGTGTTTCTTGGGTTTAAAGCTACTTCTTTAGTTAATGGATAAGCTGCACCCTTAGCTGCTCCTAATTCACTTTTAGGCTCTATAATTTTAACTTCTATTTTCTTAGCTATATTCTCCATAGCTTTATACATTAAATCATAATTTTTAACTTCTCCATCAAGCCATCTACCAGGAAATATTTTAGGAAGATCTTCAGCTTTTGCATTGGTCTGGCTTACATCAAAAACATAGCCTTGATTGAATATTATGTTCCCTTTCTTTAATTCAATTTTACCTTCTTCTATTAGTTTCTTTTCTTCAGTAGTTGCTTTACTTAATTTAGTTTCCTCACCTTTTGAGTTAATAAAATAATCACTTAATTTATTTGGAACTAATATCTTAATCCCTTTTTCACCCTTGTTAACAGAAAAGCCTTTGTCCTTCCAAAAAGAATATGAACCTACCGCAAATGCTCCTTCAAATTGTTCCTGAATTAAAAAAGTGTTTCTTAGTGAGTAATTATAAAATTTACTCATATAGTCAGCGAGTTCTTTAAGTTGTTCAATGCTACTAAAGCAATTTTCTATTCCTTCATTAGCTTTTTTAAAAAGTTCATTAACTTCTTTTTCTTTATCTTCCTTAGATTTTTTATTGTATATTTTCTCCACCTTTTTTCTCCTTTCTAAAAATTTTCATAAGAAAACACCAGGTGTTTTACCTGGCGTTTACTCTGTAATATTTTCATTTACTACCTTTGTTTCTAGGTCATACTCAACGATCACTGTTTCTCCATCTTCATCATTAAGTTCAGCTTTAATTGAAGATACATAATCTTTTGAAGCTTGTACTATAACTTCCTTTCCTGAATATATCCTTAGCACCTTTAATTCTCTTTCACTTATTACTCCTGTAACTATAGCTAGATTATTAAACATTTTTATATCCTCCCTTTATAAACATGACAATACCATTTATTCTAATTCGTATTCATTAATTTTAATTTTATTGTTTAAATATTCTTTTTCTCTTTCAAGCTTCTCATATTCAATTTGATTTTTTATGCTAGTAAAATTCTTTCTTAAATTACGCTTGAAACTATTTATCATCTTTTGAGTAATAATAGGTTTCTTTTCTGTAAGATTACTTCTATTCATATATTTTTTCTTTTCTTCTTCATAAACATATTTTTTTATGTTGCTTAAAGTTGCATTTCCCATTCTTGTATAAAGCTCTTTTATTTTTCCTTCACTATAATTTTTATAATATTCATTTGCACCTTCTCCATATAAATCCTTCAATCTTTCTCCTTGCTCTTCTAATAACTTGTTTAATTCTTTAAAGTCTTCTTTAAAATTTTCTTCAATAAATTGTGTTGTTATTTTATCCAGTAATGGTCTTACATCATATAATGTGTTGTAGTTATAGTGCCATTGCTTTTTATCTTTTGGCAGCATCTTTACAATTTTTTTAATATTATTTTTCAATTCTCTATCATTTTTTAAATCATGATTTCTAGTTTTATGAACTAACTTTTCTCTTATTACTTCATTTATTTTTTGATACTCTTTGTTGAAGTCAACTAAGGAATTAGTAAAAGAACTTTTCATTGCAATAATAGCACTTAATTTTCTCTTTCCCCTATTATCAATTTTATCGAGTTGAACACTTCCTACATGAACATGAATATTGTCAGTGTTATAATGAATACTTGATGCCCAAAAATACTTTTTATCACTCTTTTTTTCTAGTGCATCCATAGCATTTCTTACTGCAATTTGTATTTTTTCTTCGTCTAAAATTCTTGTCTTACTATCATATAATCCTTGTTTTTCTAACCACTCATTATTAAAAGAAAAAACATCTTGCCATAGAATACTATGTTTATTTTGAGCTTCTTTAAATAGCCTTTTTACTTCTTTAATCTCTTCATCATTTAAACTTTCTTTGTCTTTAGTAAAAAGTGATCCGTTCTTATTTGGATTTCCCATATAATCATTATAACCCTCATAATCCTTTTGAATTTTTTCTTTTCTTGCTTCTTCTCGATTCATATATTCTACATAGTCATTAAATTGTACAGCTTCTCCATTTTTCATAAGTCCATTTGGTAAAACAAAATCAGAAGTTAAAATTATTCCTGGTGTACTCATTTTTAATGTTCCTCATATAATTTTCTAACTCTTTTATTTTTTATATCTTCTTCAATATATTTTTTCATATCTCTAAAAGCTTCGCTTTCAATTTCAGTTGAAGGTAGTATCGGTCCCAAACTCTTTTTTATATAAATTCCATTTAATAATTCTAAAGTTATTTTAGAATTTTTATTAGCTTCTCTTGAAGAGTACCTTATACTTAAAAGTTCTTTAGAAATTTCAGCTGCTATTTCTTTTGCAAGAAATTTAGCTCTTTCTTCTATACTTAGTGTTTCATCTTCTTTATGCTCTCTTATGATAGTTTCTAAAGCTTCACTACTATATTTTAAGTTCCTTTCTTCTTTTATCTTTTCTATATATTCTAAATCCTCACTTTTAACTCTATAAGTTTTCTTTTCTCTAGTCATATTTAGCAAAACCTCCTTAATATTATAATTTATTTTTTATGATAGTTTGAATATCTTCTGATAAAATTTCCTCAGCCAATGCTTCCATTAACATCGAATTATATTCAATTACTTTACTTAATCTTTTTATTAAATAAGTATAATTGTCTTCCATCTTTTTTAATGGTTCTAATGAGATCATTAATTCTAATTGCTTATTTAAATATTCATTCCTACTTTTATAATTTTGATTTTTCCAATCTTCATCTATCTTAGAAATTATATGCCTAGGTATATTTCTTATTAGAATGTCATCCATTTTATCTGCACTCCTTTTTGATTTTAAACTTTTTGTATATACCAAAACTGAAAAAACTTTTTACTGGAAATGACTAACCATTAAAAAGTTTAAGAGCATAAGGAGAAACTGATATCATTTTAGATGATATGCTAGGCAAAGCCTAGCGTTTCTCTGATATCAAAATAATTCCCAAATATGACACTTTGCCATACCTTAGTAGTACAAGAATGGTACAAAAGATTGCCCTTTGCCATACATAAATTATTGATTTTTTTCTAAGTCATATTTCTTTTCTTGAAGTTTTTCTACTCTCTTTTTTTGCTCTTCTAGTGATTTCAATAATTTTATAACGCTATTTTTTGTGTCTTCTATGATTTTATTATTTTGGTTTATCTTATTTTCTGTTTCCTTAATCTCATCTTCTGTTTGATATTTTTCATTAGCTTTTTGTCTAGTATTATCATCTGAAAGGTTCGATATTAACCTATTTTTAGTGCCTATTTCTTGAGTTATATTCTGAATTTCTTTGTTTATATTTTCTATTTCTAAATTTACAATCAATATATTATATGCATTTAAGTTTTCTTCTTTAAGTTTATTGTCCTTTTCAACATCATCTTTATTGCTGTATACACTTATACTTTTTTTCTCTTCTTCATTTATGCTTTTACTTACTACTAGTGAAACTGTATGCCAATTTTCTTTTAAGTAAGTAGTTACTATATAGTAATTATTAGATACCTTTACTAGATTACTTTTTATTGTATTTTGAGGATCAGTGTCTATTTTTACATCAACACCTATAGAATTATTGTCTTGAAGGTCACTATTTGATACATGTAATATGCCTTGAAATAGTCCTGTATCTTCATTGTATTTTCTACTTATTAGATTAAAGGTTATGTTTTCTAATGTGATTTTTTGTTCTAATGGTGTACTTTTTATATCAACAAAATTCTTATTAAAAAGATAATTTGAGGATAAAAAAAAGCCTAATATAAATATCATTGAAAATGTAATACAATAATATTTAGATGATTGGCTTTTAAATATTCTATGTCTATTTTTAAACTCTTCCTTCCCAATGTTCACCTTAAACCCTCCCTATTTAGTTTATTATTCATCTATACTTTTTTAATAAATTAATCCTATCAATTTCTTCTTTAGTTAATCCATAATAACATCCTTTTATAAAAGTATTATTCTTATAAATTTTTAATCCATCATTATAAACTTTTATATTGTATTTATTATCTTCTATATCTTTTAACTCTATATTTTTCTTTAATGATGTATCTGCATAAACTATATTTGCCTTTATATATTCATATACTCCATAGAACTTTAATACATCCATTATTCTTTCATAACCTTCTAAATCCAACTGAAAATATAACTTATATAATTCTTTTATCACTTCTTCTAAGTATTTTTTATGCCTATTCTTATCTATTTCACTTAACTTTGAATATGCCATTATTAATATATTTATATATAAATTTAATTTTAATTTTGTATTTAATCTTACCCCCATATTTTCTTCTGAAGTCTTTTTTAAATTTAATAATTCTACAAGCTTAAAATTCATTTCTCCACTGTATTGATATAATAGAAATTTAAACTCTATAATTTTATTAATTATTTCTTTATATGATTTAATAAAATATTCTTCATTGTTTATTGTTCTCATTAATTTCATCTTCTTTCTTTTTATCATTCCTCATATTTTTTTAAAACCTCCCTATTTAATTTATTATTCTTCTAACCTTTCCATTAAACTTCTCTTTGTAATATCCATTAAACTCTGATATAGTTACACCTGTTGACGTTCCATCATGTAAAAATTTATTATCTCCAAGCCATATTCCAATATGTCCATCAGTTGTATAGGTATCAAAAAATAATAAGTCTCCTCTTTTTATATCTTTGAAGTCTACCTTTTCCCCCATGTTAACTAAAGAAAATGTGACAACGCTTGCTCGGTCTCCAAGCTGAATACCTGCACTTGCATAGCAGTAATGAACAAATGAACTGCAATCAAATTTTCCTGAATCTACATCTTCCTGTGTCCTTCCTCCACCCCATACATAAGGAGAATTTCCGACCCATTTCATTCCTGCTTCTATTGCTTTTTCTATTGTTTCATTACTTCCTTGATTTAATCCAGCATTTCTAAATTCTATTGCATACTTAAAAACTTTATTAGGATAATCATGTTGTGCTTTATCTAACTCAACATTCATACCATAACTACCTCCACCATTGTAACAAGCAAATATTCTTTTTAGTAACTCTGCAAACTTATCATTGCTTTCATTTTCATTCCAATTTATAAGTTTCATATTTTCAGTGCTATTATAATCTAAAGAGTTTGCTATTCCTTTTCTAAATAAAACGTAATTTGCATAATATCTTGTCTCATATGCTCCTGCAAATATCTGTGCCTTTGGATCATTCAAAAATATATTCCACATTTCCTCACTGTCATTAAATGAATAGCCTTGAGCCTTATATATATCCCCTAATCCATTACTAATTAAATACTGCCACAAATCCTTCCCACTTGCTGTATCTACCTTTTGTGTTTGCATTATTCCATATGCTCCACCATAACTAGTATTAGGATTAAAATTACTTTCTTGCTTTGCTATGGCAGCTAAAATCCAATTCGGTATTCCTGTAAGCTGTGAAGCTTCATTAAAGAAGCCAATATATTCTACTGGAACTCCAACTAAATTATGATAACCGCTATTCTGATTTTTGTTTTGAATCGCTCCAATTATTGCAGTAATAATAATTAGAAAAAGAATTAATATAGCAAAACTACTTAAACTAAATCCAACTATTATTCTCTTTACAATTTTCTTATAGTCCAATAACTCACCACCTTAAAGTAGTTTTGTGCAACAAAAAGAACTAATAGAAAATCTACTAGTTCTTTATCCAATATTCCTTTTATTTTTTAAAGCTTATAACTTTGTATTGACCATTTATTTTCAATAATTGTACAACATATGATATAACATCTTCACGTTTTTGATTATATTTATCAGTAATATAATATCCATCTCTTACCTTTATAAATATATAATCATTTTTTTCATGATTATATGTTTCCTCACTATATTCTTCATCTACAACTATATTCTCTATAGTGTTATCGCTCTCTTTTGTTATGAACATTCCTTGTATATCTTTATATATCTCTTCTGACACACAACTTAAAGCTTCCTTTTCACCTTTATTAGGATCATCTGAACTATATTCTGTTATTGCTTTTACAAATTTTCTAGCTACTTCTGAAGCTTCTACTCTATCTTTAACGGGTACTTTGCTATCTTTGAGAAGTAGATATTTCTTTATAAGCTCCTGGTCTGATAGTCCTTTTATAGAATTATTCAATTCATTTTTATTTAGACTTTCAACTTCTTTTTGCTGTTCTATTTTAATGTTATTAGCTTCTTTCTTTTTATTTTTCTTTACTATTGAATAACCTCCAATTCCTAAAAGAACTACTACTGCAAGTCCACCTATTATTACTTTTTTATTCATAAAGCCCTCCTTTATATACCTCCTGTAAATAACCTTTTTTCTTCTTCGGATATTTCTATTTTAAATCTTATATTCCCCATCCCATTTATAACAAGCATACATTCTCCTTCTTCATAAAGGGGAATATCTTCAATTTCACTTTCTGTAAGCTGATTTTTAAATGTCTTTTCTACAGCTTCTTTAACATTATTATCTTGTTGCATTATAAATTTATATTGAGTAAGTTCAAAAAGTGTTGATATTTTTTCAGTGATATTTCTAACTCTATCGTCATTTCCTTTTGGAACTAAATCATTTAATGCATGAGTTGCATAAATTAAACTCCCGAAATATTTTCTATCTTCTCTTGTAAAATTAATAAAATAATCTACTGCATATTCACTATTAGAGTTAATATATTTATGTGCTTCATCTACAAAGGCTAAAAACTTTTTAGCTTCCCATAGTGTTATTTCTCCATTATCATATTTTCTTTTCTCTATTATACCTTGTTTTAATGCTTCATTCCAAATCATAGTTAAAACATTAAATATTTGTGCATTGAATATATTTGATTTAAATTGAGATAAATTTCTAACTTCATAGCTTATTATCTGTTCATTAGTTAAATTCTCAAGGCTTGAATGACCATTGAATAGACTTCCATATCCATCTATTGTAGAAGTTATTGTTGCAATTATGTTTTCAATCTTTTCTATTCTTGAATGACTAAGGTTACTTCTTAGTAATTTATTTTCTACATCAGAATATAAATTCCTTTCTAAGAATCTTAAAAAATCCTCCATGATTGGATATTCGTTAGACTTGAAAGATGTACAGTTTTCTTTTGTTAATCCACATTCTCTATAAAATTCATTTACCAGTCTTTCAAATTCACTTGTCACAGCTTCATCATAATTATTAGATAAAAACTGATACATCATAGTAAGTCGGCTTATCTGAAACATATAACTTAATTCTTCCAACACTTCATTGGTATCTACATCAATCATGGTAGCGAAAATTTGAAATGGATTAATCATACCTTCTGTCCCATCTAATTTTATAATTTTCCCTCCACGTTCAAGCACAAGATTTCTAAATTCACCAGTTAAGTCTAATACTCTTACCGTATTTCCTATGATTACATTATCATCTAATAATTTTTTTAATGCAGTTGATTTTCCTGCACCTGTTAGTCCTACTAATAAAGCATTAAATGATTTTCTTATACTATTTTTAGTGAATAAATCAAAGATTACATTACCACCTGTTTTAGTGTACCCCAAATATCTTCCTGTTGGATCACACAACTCAACAAAGTGAAAAGGATAGCCACCAGCAAGAGAATATTCTTGTATAGGCTGTTCTATAACTTTATTTCTAAACTTTTTTTGAAGTTTTATTGGAAGGAATAAAGCTGCCCAATCATATTCTTGTTCATTTAAAAATACTGCACCTTTAAATGTTTTTGTCTCTAATTCAGTTAGTATACTTTTAACCTTATCGTCTAATTCATTTAAGGTCTTTGCATAGACATAATATCTAATGATGATATATTTAACTACCTCATTATGTTGTACAATATCAGTTGTAAGCTCTGCTAAATCTTGAACTTTAGCAGCTGCCTTTATTGCTTCATAATTATTCTTTTCATTTTTTCTTTGTAGATTTTCATTTATAGCTTTATTTAATGTATCCGGTAATTTTGACATGTCAGCTGTTCTAACGTCTATAGTCGTAACTACATCATTACTAATGTTTGACAAAGAATTAAGCCAAAAGTCACCACAAGTAGTTGGAAAATCATAAATGTGTATACAGGCTTCATACCCATCACCTTTTTTTATATAGTTTTCTTTAAAACTTATTCCCCCGCAAGGTTGAACCAAATTTATAAAATAAGGGTTATATTTATACTTAATTTTTTCCATGTAATAGTTCCTTTCTTAATTGATTTATTCCATAAAAAAGATGTCCCCCGGGGACACCTTTACATTAGTTTAGAATTAAGATTATGCAGTTTATATAGAATTTTAAGTTTCTTTTCTATGTCTAGTTCCATTAGTCTAAAATTCCTTTTTAAACACTGCTCTAATGAGGTTCTCTCTGTTTCTAAATTTGAGTTTTCATCATAAAATGTTTCTAAATAGTATTCAGTGTTAGTTTTATTTTTCTCTAATATTTTAAGTTCTTCTAATTTTCTTTCTAGCTGATCCTTAAATAATTCATTATTGCATTTCTTTATCTTCTCTAGTAAATGTTGTTGCTGTACTGCTGTGCTTACAGGAAAATTCATTATTATTATTTTATAATCATCTTTATATGCTGTTATAAAATCTGAAAAATCGTTTATTATTCTTAATTGTTCTACTTCATTTAAGGTTACTATATTTATTCCTTGTATTTGATATAAGTTTAAATATCCTGTTTTAGTTTTAATAAAAGTGTCTCCTTGAATTTCTTCAGTTATATCTAAAACCTGCATCTCTTCAAGAACGTTGGAAGGAATTTTCTTCAGGAGTTTTTTTGCTTCTTTTTCTTCTTTCTTTAGTTTTTTTATCTCTTCTTTTCTCTCCTTTTTCTCTTCTTTAGTTAATTTTTTATTTTCTTCTTTTAGATTTTTTATCTTTATATTATCAAATTTTTTAAATGGCATAATGTTTTCCTCCATATAAATTCTATAAAAAAAGAACCATTAAACTTGGCTCTTAAAATCTCCTATATACATATCTATTTCTAGACATAGCATAATATATAGATTGAAAATTCCTTCTTTTAGGGTTTGTGCTACTTTTACCTGTTAAGTAGGATAGCGAAAAGAAACAAAATGTAAAATAAGAAACTTTGAAAATTAAATTATCATATACTAAGAAGTTGAATATAACAGCAACTATCATTCCTGATAGTATGAATACTAAATCAAAGGCTGTTATTTTACTTGTGAATAACGGCTCATGGTTTAAATCCTTTATTATTTTATATTGCATTATTTTTTATTCCCCTTCCCTTTTAAATTCCACTTATTTTGATTTCCAACATTATAGTTTTTATAATTCACACCATTAAAATTAGCTTTATTGCTTCTATTAAAGCTATTCTTGATTGTTTCATTATTATTATTTATATTACCTGGTCTATTTCTGTTCCTGGATAAATTATTCATGTCCTTAGAATCCTTTATATTGCTAGGCTTTGAACTATCGTTTGGATTGTTATATATAGGTTTTCCATTGTTAGTATTTATGTTATTGCTTTCACCTTTATCTTTATTAACGTTTCCTTGAGATAGATTATTACCATTAACAAACTTTTCTTTATCACTATTTGTGCCTGATCCATCTTTACCATAAATACCATTATCCTTGCTCGAACTGTTTTCTTTACTACTATTATTAGTATTTGATTTGTTATTCACGTTATCTCCTGCTTTATTATAAATTCCACTATTTCTATTGATATTACTATTAGCATCATTTTTATTTATATTGTTCTTATTGCCTGATGAATTATTGTTGTTTAAATTATTATTATTAGAGTTATTGTTTGCATTACTATTATTTTCACTTTGTTCATTACCATAAATTCCACCAGAGTCATTTTGTGTATTACTTTCTTTTTTATCTGAACTTATGAGAGAATTCTTAGCAGCATTGACACCTTTCTTCGCTAAACGACCAGTACCCATTAAAGCTCTTCCAACGCCTTTAGCTCCTTCATATCCTGCAATAACTGAAGCCCAGTTAGATTTAACACCTGCATCTATTCCAAGTATTCTTTCAACTATATCAGGAGCGTCAATTACCTTCCATGATACTCCTGCTAGTATTACTAAATTAATAATACTATAGCTTTCAAACTTATTCCCTAGAAAAGCTACAAATATAACGTATAGCTTAAGTATTACTGATGTTACCATAAGAATTGTAAATGATGATACAATATCCATTACAATAGCTTTTAGCTTTCTTCCATCACTAATATCAGCCATGGCTAAAAGTGTAGCAAATATCTTTTTAAAGCCAAGTTCAAATATTATGCCAGCAACCTTTAAAGCTATACAGAGAAGAGTTACTCCTGTTATACCTAAAGATACTATTATAATCATGAAATTGGCATTGTATCTATAATAACCTTCATTGAACATTCCAAAAAAACCTTTATCTAATTTTATAAGTGATTCATTTCCATTTTCATTTCTTATTAATTTATAGTTTGCTAAATCTTTAAATCTCCTATTGCTCACCTTCCTAGAATCTAAATTTTCATTTATATCAATATTTGTTATATCATCTACTTGAATACCGTTCTTTTTATTCTCTATTTTAAATCCAATTCTATCTAAATAGTAAAGGTCACTTACATTATCTTTTACTATTTCTTTTGCACTTGATTGTTGATCTGATATATTATAGCTTACAAAAGCTTCTGTTAAGTCTCCTAGCTTTGTCATAAACAATGGAAGTGATATTATAATCATTGCTGATATCAAAATATTTGTTGGTATCTCACTTCTATCCTTTTTCTTACCCATCATTACAGCATATCCTAAGAACAGCAAAGCTAAAGCTAGTATTCCAAATATTAATGGCTTATAAGCATCTAGTAATTCATTTACTCCTTTAGAGTTAAAAAAATCATTAAAGCTATAGACTTTAGTTGCAACTTTTTCTAATCCATTTACTAAAGAAACAGGTCCTCCTATTATCCACCAACCAACTTTTCTTAATCCATCTGCAAATACTCCTATAGGAGATAAAACTTGATTTTCTATGAGCATTTTCATGAATTCTATATCTGTCAATATTCTAGTCCTCCTTTTCTCATTATATTTAAAAATTATTTGTTATACTAAAAATTCAAATACTCAATTAATAAAAAAAGATGTCCCCTGGGGACACTTACATTTCTTTTAGTCTCTTAATTCCAATTAAAATAAACTCTTTTAAATCTTCTTTTGGATTTTTATTATATAAATTTTCAAGAGTTTTAAAATCACTTGAATACTCTATTCCTTCTTTTTCTTCTAATGAATATGTGAAGTCTAATATTCTCTTAAGATCCTTCCATTCTAGTGGACTTAATAATTCATTTATCTTAAATTCTTTAGTCTTACTTTTTTTCTTTTCTTCTTCTGAGCCTTCCGCTTTGACTATTACATCAAAGATTTTAAATCCTTCTTTAGATTTTAAATCTTTGATTTTCACTTTATATTCTCCTTCATTAGTTAAGTCAACATCATTATTTAATATTTGATTATCTAGTTTAAATAAGACTAAATCTTCTAATTTAACCTCATTATGAATACATTTAACCTCAATATCTTTAACTCTCTTACTATTATCGAACCAGTCTCCCAAATATTCATATCTATACTTCATTCTAGTTTCACCATAGTTATGAATTGGGTATGGTACTATTAAATTACCTTTCTTATCTCTTCTTTTTAGTGTCCTTATAACTACTGTTTCTCCTTCTTCAAATAACATAAGCTCATTATAATTTCTAAGCTTTCTACCATCAACATTTTCTGTAATATGCTTTGTTGTATCTAAAAATTCGCCACTACGAGATACATTAGTTATTGTTTTATCTCCTAAAAGGTCTGATATTTCTACAGCTGTTTCTTTTTCTGTAGTTAAAATATAAATTTTATTTCCGCAATTTCCTATTATAGTTTTAGATGCATCTTTTCCATATTTGCCTTCAATTTGAGAAAGTGCTTGTATTACTAAAGTGAAGAATATTCTTCTACCTAGACACACTGTAAGTATTGTGTCTAATTCTTCTATTGGTGGAATGTTTCCGGCTTCATCAATAAGATAAATAACGTCTCTGTCACATTTCCCATTTCCTTCTTCGGCTGTCTTTGCAAGCACATAATATAATTGTCTTATAAACATAGAAGATACTATATAGTCAGATTTATCATAGTCAGGAAGTATAATAAATAAGGCTACTGGTCTATTGTCTTCTTTATTTATAAAACCAACATCTTTTAAGTCAATTGAATTTTTTGATGTCAATTTTGCTATCTTTTCCATAGTGAATTTTTGTAGTTCATTCATAGCAAAAGAAAATATACCACCTCTTGCAGTTCCTTTGGCAAAATTACTTGTAGCATACTGTATTTTAGCAACATTATTAATATCTAAACTTTGAAAATATTTATCTAATTCATTATTCCCAGCTTCATCATATGCTGAACCTAATTCTGACAGCATTTGAGATACAGCATATAAAGTTATTTTCCCTTTAAGTTCTTTTATTTTTTCTTCATCATCTAAGTTTTTAATTTCATTAAAGACTTTATCTATTACTGCAAGGATTAAAGCATTAACTAAACTCATAGAAGAGTCTTGCCAGAATGGGTCTTTAACATTTGGCTTATAGTACATTGCATATGTTAAAGTTTTGCATAACTTTTGTGCTTCTCCTAATTCTCCTTTTTCATAAGCATTAATTATAAGTTGTAGTGGATTATATGACATAGATTTTTCAGGATTTATTAAGTTTAAAACCTCTATCCTATACCCCCTTTTTTCTAAAGTTTCCTTACTTGCTCCTAAAAGTTCTCCTTTAGGATCATTTATAATTAAACTTGCTTTTTCTTTTGCTCTACTATATGAATCTATAGTAGGGAATAAAAATAGTTCTCCTTTACCACTCCTGGTTGTACCTATGACTAAATTGTTTGAGTCACTATCATCTATATAGACTTTTTTCCCTAACCTACTTATTACAACTCCGCCTTTTCCCTCATATCCATCATTTTTTATTTCTTCATCTGTCTCTACTTCCGGAATAGCTTTATATTGTTCATCTATTTCTTTAATTGTAGAAAATCTGCTTGTTCCTTTCTGTCCTTCGTTTATACTTCTGAAGCTTGTTTTTAGTCTAAATTGTAGTTTAATTATTATAACCACAAGAATTATAAATACAATTAAGTATATAAACAGAAGATCACTTGAAAAGAAAAATAGACCTTTGAAAAAACTAAAAGTCTCTTCACTATTTTTTAATTTATTAATAGAAAACTTTATAGAATATATAAATATGTTAGTAAATAAGATACCACAAATTAATATAATTATTGACACTATTAGATTAAATTTATTGCTTGCCAATATATTAGCTTTCTTAATTTCTTTATTAGCTTTGTCTTCATTTAGATATACTTTAAGCTTAAATAGTAGTTTTTTTATAAACTCCATTTCCTACCTCCTTTGTTTAAAAGGTGTCCCCTTGGAACACCTTTAATCTTTTAAAAATAAAGCTTAGTTTTCAAGTAACTAGCTATTGCTATTGCTCCTACAACTAGTATGAAACCTATAATCCCTGCTGCTATTGTTCCTTTAGCAATTCTAAATCCTTCTGCACCATGAAAGAAATATTGAATTCCTGCTTTTAAAAGTGAGTATGCAAGTAATCCAAATCCAACCACTTGAGCAGCTGTTATTAAATCTATAATCATTGTGTTCATTCTTGAAAATACATCCATATTCTATTCCCCTCCAAATTCTTTAAGTGTATCTAAGCTCTTTAATATTTGTTCTTGATTTTCTTTGCTGTTTAGAAATTCTTTATGTTTTTCTTCTAACCAATCTTTATAACTCACTCCTTTCATTTCTAAAATCTTTAATACTAATTTCTTATAAAAGCTATCTTCTTTATCCTTTTTCACTGCCATTCATACACCTTCTTTCTATATTTTTCTATATAAAAAAGATGTCCCCAGGGGACACCTTTATATAAGCATTAAATATATAGTTATTAATATTATCACTGTTGTTATTAAATTTAGTGATCCATAAAGAATCAAGAAGCATTTTATTATTTCCTTTTGTTCTTCTTTATCATATCCTCGTTCTTTAGAAGTTTTAATAAAAAATCTAAGTCCAATTATAAAATTAAATATTATCAATATATAATAATATCCTAAAATAATGTAGCTAGACTTTGTTATTAATCCAACTATAACAAAGCTGCTAATTATAGGTATATAGATTATTTCTTTTAAATAAAAAACTGTTGGAAGTAAAAATAAAGATAAAAACATAAATATAATCGGATAATTTATCTTATACAAGTTATCTATTATATTTAAAACTACATTCATGGTTAATCTCCTTTGTATAAAAAAGATGTCCCCGAGGGACACCTTTTATCTATCCATTTCACAGTCCTTATTGTTTGTTTTCTCTTTGTCTTTTGTAAGATTTGATTTCAATGTTTTATTAACTTCTTTATGAAGTTTTTCTTCTTCTTTCAACTGTTTATTTATAACTTTTAAGTTTACTGAGTCTATCTTAATAGTTTCTATATTGGAACCTAAAAATTTAGTGTTATCTATTTTTGCCCCTGTAAAATTTGCACTATTTAAATCAGCAAAAATCACACTATCTTGTATTACTGTATTACTTAAATTAGCTTCTTTTAAGTTAACATTAAGTATTCTTAGTCCTTTTAATTCCTTTCCTTCTAAATCTAATCGCTTACCTTTTTCACCATTGGAATTAAGCCATTCTTCATGATCCTTCACCATTTTATCAATTTCTTTTTGTGATATTACTTTATTGCTATCATAATTAAAAACTACTTCTTTATCAATAATTTCATTTATATCTTTTTCTTTTAAAATTAAGTTATTTTCTTCATAATTTAATTTTAATTCTAATTTTTTCAATGCTTCATTATATTTATCAGTATATATACTATCATGTTCAGAAGGTAACACTGCAATGTCATTTCTTATTGCTTCAGCTCTATTTTCAATTAACATTTTTTCTTCTAACTTATCTAAAAACTTTTCATTAGTTTTTAGATTATCTTTAATTTCAACATTTGTTATACCTTTACTCTCTAAATAATTATTAATCTCTTTTTCTTTATTTTCTTTTTCTAGTCCAACTAAATTTAAATGTTTATCAAGTATAGCTTCTTTTTGCTTTACCTTTTCTATAACATCATCTTTTAAATAGTTCTTTGCTAACATTACAGCCTTATAACGTTCTTTTTCTACATTTGCATATGATACAAAATCATCTATATCTTCCATTACAGCTTCTATACCCTTTTTTTCTATTTCTCTATTTATCTTAGACAAGTCGAACTCATTGTATTTTTCTACAAGTTCACTACTTTTCTCATCTTTCCTGCTAAGCATTTCTTCATGATTCTTACTCGTCTTTTCAATTTCTCTTTCAGATATACCTATATTAAATTTATCATTTATAAGATTAAATTCACTTTTCATATATTCCTGGTACATGTTATCTAGTAATTCTAAATCATCTACGCCCTTTTCTATAGATATAATGCCTTTAATAAATCCCTCATAATTGTTATCCATCATTTTTTCTATATCTTTTTTCATAAATTTCAACTCTAGTTCTTCTATTTCTTTTTCAGATAGCCTCCAATCTTTAACATCTTTTTCTGCTTCTTTATTATTCTCCATATATTGATTTGGATCTATATAAATTTCTTCATTAGATAATTTCCAGCCTTCTATATATGTGTCATAAGCATTCTCTATTGTTAAATATTTTTTTATAGAATAATCATAATTTTCTTCTGTCAACGTATCCTCAAAGTCATTAAACGTAAATATTTCTTTATATTCATCTTTAGTTAATTCATTATCAAAATCATTTTCTAATTCAAACATTTCTTCAAATGATACTTCATTTTCTAGTTCTGCATATTCTGAAAATCCCATTCTAGCTGTTTTTTCTCCACTATCAAATTCTGTGAATATGGGATTGCTACCACCATGGAATTTCTGCCATAAATTCTCCTTTTCAATATCTTTTCTCCATTCATTATACTTTTCTTGTAAATTTTCTATCATTTAAAACACCCCTTTAAATTTTTATAAAAAAAGATGTCCCCCGGGGACACCTTAATTTGCTACCGTACTACAGATTAACTTAATCACTTTGTTATATAAGTTAATCTTCCGTTTGGTCTGATACTATCATTATTTCTTTAAACTTTACTTCTATAATTCTTTCGATTTCTGCTCTTTCTTCATCTGTAAATACTTTCTCATTTCTTTTCATATCTTCTTTAATTAAATTTTTTATGTATTCTGAAAAACCATTATGAGATAATGCAAAAATTATTAATTTTTTCTCTGATTTTTTAAAGCTTACTGAATGTATAAATCTCACATCTTCAAACTTCCTTCAATTCATTTAATATATTTTTCTTTAATTAATACAAAAGCCTTTTTCACTATAAATATAAATTTTATATAAAACTTTCTTATTAAGGAAATTATTAACATAATCCAAATTATCCTTCTAATATTAAAACCAGCATTTTCAGCAGCTGCCATTCAATATAATAAAAAAGGAAACATTAAAGAAAAAATCATAATATCTAAAAAATCATTAATTAGTTTAAAAACATTTATTTTAAAATCCTCTCTCATTAACATTACTCCACTACTTAGAAAAATAGCTACTATAAAAATGCACATAACAGTTGCTCCATAATTAAATTCATTCCAATCAATCATTTTATTACCCTCTTTCTTTGTTTTTTATATTTAAAAAGATGTCCCCGGGGGACACCTTATTCTTTCTTTCCCTATATTAAATTCATCTTGTCTAGCGGAATAATTGTATACTCACTTAATTCTTTATATAAACCCTTTTTATAAATTAAATTAAAGTTTAGAAATGAAAAAAATGCTTCTTTTATGCTGAAAATATATACAGTGTGTTTTTGAAAAAGGATATATATTATTCCAAAAACACACATATAAATTAAATTTTCAATAATAAAATATTTATATAGATTAAATCTAAATATACTTATATTGATATCACTAAATACAATATGGATGTTATAAATAAATAAAAAAATTAATGTAATAATAAAAATATACTCTATAATCATATAAAAAATTAGAATCACTACATCATATTTAAATAAGTATCTTTTCATTTTACCCCCTTCAATTAAAAGATATCCCCCGGGGACACCTTTATTTTTTATTATTTATCTCTTTATGTATTTTGAAAAATTATCATTTTCCTAAAAGTGTTCCCGGGGAACACCCTTTATTTTAAATCTTTAAAAACTAAATCATCTATAGCTACTTCATAAAATCTAGACAATGCATATAGTTCCTTATAAGTTACAGAAGCTTTTCTTGTTTCAATTTTTCTTAATCTTTCTTCCGTTATCCCTGTGTTTTTATAAATGGTTTCAAATTTAAAGTGTTTTTTGCATCTTACTCTTTTTAAGTTATTTGCAATTCTTTTTAATTCATACTCTAACATGCTACTGCTTTCCTTTCCACAATCAGCTCTTCTAAACTTACATTTAAAACTTCTCCAAGGGTTATTATTGTATCAAGCTTAGTCATTTTAAACCTTTCTTGTTCTATAGAAAATATAGTGCTTTTAGCAATCCCACTTTTTCTTGCTAGTTCGTCAACTGAATATCCTTTTCTAATTCTATTTATTTTTAGTTGCATAGCTAAATTTACTTTTTCTCTTATTTCTACCATAATTATAATCACTCCTCCTATTATAAAAGGTGTCCCCCGGGGACACCTTTATAAATTCACTCTTCCTAAATTGTATGCAAAAAAATAAAACTAACTTATTTGCTAGCTTTTTTTCTTGAAATTACAGCCAATGCTGCTATTGATAGGACTACTATTGATATTAATAATCTTAAAGAATCATCCCCTGTTTTTGGTACTTCTACAGGTATTTTTTTATTCTTTAGTTCTGCTTTAACTATTTCTCCATTTTCCTTAATTTCAAATTCTCCTACTTCTGTAGAAAGTTCATAGCCTTCGGGAGCCGTAGTTTCATAGAATTTATATTTACCATACTCTAATTCAAATCTATTACCTTGGGAACTTGATATAAACTCTATAACCTTTCCTTTGTTAAATCCTTCAATACACTCTATTTTTATATTTGCACCATCTATCAATTTTCCAGTTGATACATCTGTTTTAGAAAAATCTAAAGTTCCTGATATTCTCTTATTTTTTAGCTCCGCTTTAACAACTTCCTTTTCTTTAATTTCAAATGTACCAATTTCTTCATTAAGAACATATCCTTCAGGAGCTAAAACTTCTTTAAATTCATATTTCCCTACAGGAAGTTTGAATTTATTACCTTCTTTTGAAGATACAAATTCTAGCTTTATCTGATTGTTATGGTCTTCTAATCCTGTTATTGTTATTTTAGCACCTTCTATTAAATCGCCAGTTGTTACATCTGTTTTAGAAAAGTCAACTCCACCTTCCTTAACTTTATTTGTTGCTGATAGTTTAACTATTTGTTTATTTTCCAATATTGAAAAATACAGTTTATCTTCATCATTAACAATATAATTGTTTGGTGCTTTGACTTCTTTAAAGTAATATTTTCCTGCTTCTAAATTTTCAACTACTATTTTTCCATCTTTGTTTGTAGTATATTTTGATATTAATTTCTCACCATTATAAAGTTCAAACTCTGCTCCTTCAAGCGGTCTTTTAGTGTCCTTGTCTAACTTTATAATTTCTACACTACCTCGAATTTTTTTGTTTTGAGCTTTAAGTTCAATAGTCTTGCCATTTTCAGTTATTTCAAATTGTATCTTTTTATTATTATGAATGTAATTCCAAAGTGGAGTTATTTCTTCAGCTACATATTTTCCGTATTGTAAGTCTTTTAAGTTTATTTCTCCATTTTTATCTGTAGTTTCTGTCCATTTCTTAGCTTTCATAAATCCATCAGTACAAGTAATTTTGAATTTTACTCCTGGTAGAGTTATCTTGTTATTTTCCTGATCCACTTTTATAAGCTTTAGTTTTCCTTTAATTCTTTCATTTTTAATATTGTAAGTTAATGTTTTATTATCTTCTCTTATCTCTACTTTCCATTCATTATTGTTTAAACCATAACCTTCTTTAGTTTTAAGTTCTCTAATGGTGTAATCTCCCCAGTTAAGAAGTTTACTTAAAGCGTGTCCATTTTTATCTGTTGTTAGTTCTTCTACTAACTTATCTTTAAAATCAAAAATACCAAACTTAATATCTTCTAATTTTAATCCTGGTATTTCTCCATCTTCTTTATTTATTTCAATTTTTCCTTTGATAATTTTATTTTTATGCGTTATTTCTATAGTTTCTAAATCTTTAGAAATAGTAATCGGATATTCTTGTTCATTAAGAGTATATTTGTGAGGTGCTTTAGTTTCTTTTAAAACATATTCTCCAAATCTGTGTAGTCCACTTGTTGCCGTACCATCAGTTCCAGTAACTAACTTCTCAACTACTTTACCTGAAGATTTTTCTTTTAATTCAAACTCTGCACCTACAAGCTTTTCTCCTGTTTCAATATCAGTTTTAGTTATCTTAACTTTTCCCTTTATTGTTTCATTCTGAACATTTTCTTTAGTTGTAGAATTGCTTGGTAAAACTTCTATACGCTTTGTTTTAAAGTTGTTTATATAACCTGGTGCTGGTTCTAATTCAACTAAATCATAAAAACCACTTTCAATGTTTTCAAATCTTATCTTACCATTTTTAGTTATAGCTTCAGCAACTATAGATCCATCATTAATGTTCTTTAATGCAAATTTAGCACCATCTATAAGTTCCCCAAAATCATTAGTTTTAGTAAGTTCAAAATTACCTTTTGTGTTCCATGTTATATTAGCAAAGTCTTTACTTTCAGCATCAGTTGCAATTTGATCCCATTTTGCAATATCTTGAACATCATCTCTAGGGCTTTTATATACTACTACTTTAGCCCCTATAACACTTCCCCTTGCACCTATTTTAACTTCACATTGTTTAGCATTTTTAGGAACTACTACTCTAAAGTTAGTATTCATAGGTACTTCTTCTACGTAATCTCCATTTTCTAGCTGATATCTTACTCCATCTACTTCTGTTTTCATTTTCATTTGAAATTTTGCTTCTTCTATTGCTCCTGTTACATTAACTGTAAAATAATCTGTAACATAGTTTTCTCCATCAAACGTAGCTTCTAAATCTGTTTGAGAAAAATTAACACTTATAGTTTGAGTATCACTTCCATTTATAGAGTCCCAGTATAAGTCTCTAAAATAGTTTGTCATTTCCATATCTGCATATAGTGTTCCTTTTTCTCTTAAAAATGCTGTTTCTAACACATAAGGTCTATTAACATAAGCCCAAAAAGCTGTTTGTGTTATCATAAAATCTTTTTTATCATCACCAGTAAAAGACTTGTTAGGGTAACCATTTTTGAGTACTCTATAAGCAACATCATCTAACAATTCACCTTCATCAAAATCTATACTTGGAGGTGAGTTTTTCATAGAGTTCATACAGTAAACTACATTTCCATATTCATCATGTTTAATATGAGTTCCTTTCCCTAGTTCTGCATCTTCAGGATGCCAAGTAATCTCATAACCTGTGTCTTCTCCACTGTCAATAACAAGTGCTTGTGCTATACTAGGTGGTATTAATGTAATTGAAACAGCAAGGCAAGCTATAGCTGCAATTATTTGTTTACTTTTCTTTAAAAATTTTCTCACTTCTTTTCCTCCCTAATTTAAAATTGATAATACTATTTCTTATTTTTATAATAAATACACCATTTTTAACTCCCCCTTAATATAAAATCTATATATAAAGACACTTACACTAATACAAATGTCTTTAATATCTATGAAAAAAAGTGTCCTCAAGGGACACCTTTTGTCTATTCATTACTTCACAATATCTTAGTATTGAGAATATAGGTCATGATGAAAGGTATATTCTGCCTATATTCTATACGTGATGTACTACGCATTTTATTAGCTCCCCTTCCTATATAAGTTGCATATTATAATTTCCATTACACAAAATAACTTTGAAAGGAGGATATTCTATGAAAAAATATATTTGTATATTATTAATTTTAATAGGATTAACATTTAATCCGTTTATTTCAACAACTGCATTTGCTAAAAATGTATTTACAGAAGGTATTTATAAAGCAAGCGATTTTAACTTATCATATAATGATACTTATTTTGTGCAGAATGTTTCATCTGATAATAGCGCTCTTATTACTGTTTACAATGAAAATCAAATTGTTTTACAAAGTATTCGTTTAGCCCCTAAATCAGCTAAATTTAATTTGATACCTCTTAAATCCGATTATAGAGTTGTGATAGTTGGAACTGGTCAAATATTCATTGATAAAGATACCAAATAAATTCTTTCATCATTTTATTGTCATATGAGTATACAATCTTGTGTAAGTATCCTCATATGACGTTTTCTCTAATTACTATAGCTTTTCGGTTTCTTTCATTTTCAATTATTTCAAACTTTGAATTCATCCGGTTTCTCCCTTCGCAATTTCTACAGATTGTAATTATTCTTCTATTATTTGCATTAAAAAAGAAGTTCGTAGAGAACTTCTTTTTAATCCCATCCAAATCCGTCTGCAAAGCTTGCTACCACATAGCAAACTCCATCTGAATCTTTGTATACTGCAACAGCTCCTTCAATATTTCTTTTATCTAACATGCTTTCTCTATGACTAGGTGACTTTTCCCATTGTCTTATAAACATAGATGAGGTGATATTCATTCCTGATCCCCCTCTTAATAATGATATTTGATCAAATCCATGATTGGATATAGATTTTTGTGCATTATCTTCACATTGTTTTTTAGCTTTAGTGTGTTCTACATCACTCCATTTTAATGCTGCTACACCGTTTTGTTGTCTAAATTGGTTCATTAGGTTAAATGTTTCCCTTGACATGTCAGCCATATACTGCCATGTTCTCTTTGGTGGTTCAGGCTGTGGTGCTGGTGGATTAGGTGTTGGTTCAGGTGCTGGAGTTGGTGGTATTGGTTCAGGTTTACTTGGTTCTTCAGATTTTGGTTGTGGCTCTGGACTTGGTTCATGTTGTGGTGTTGGCTTTGGATTATCTGCCACTGGTGGCTCAGGTGTTGGCTTAACTGTTTCACCACTAGATGAAGTTACTTTATTCCCTTCTACTTTATCTACACTTATAACAGAACCATTTTCAGTTTTTGCTACAATTGTTTCACCCTTACTTTTTTTCTCTTCTACAAGCTTTGCTACTTCTTCACCTTCTGCAACAATTTTACCTTCTTTATCTGTAGCTACTAAGTTGCCGTTTTCGTCTTCTGTTAAAACTATATCTGCATTTTCAGCCTTTTTCTCTTCTTTAGCAACATCTATTTTGCCACTTTCACTCTTTTTTTCTACAGCTACCGAATCTTTATTCTTTGAATATATTGTACCTACTATTCCTACTGCTATTACCCCTACTACTAAAGCTGAAACAGCTAATACCTTTTTATTTTTTAACATATCATTTATTTTTAGCTTCTTCATTTATATCCCCCTTAATTCGTGTCCCCCGGGGACACCTATTTTTATTCTTTTTCTAATACTATTACCCTTTTACCATTGTAATTTAAGCCTTTTAGAATGACCGCTTTTTCTCTTGCTGAAATAAATTCATAAAATTTATAATTATCTCTATTCTTTTTAGATAGTATTTCAGTAAAACTTTTATATGCCACTTCTTTATCAATATTTCTTGTTAGCTCTCTGTGTTTCACAATTTCATTTCTATTAATATAATATTCTCTTACATAAAACATTTTCCTTTATTTCCTTTGCTTATTATTAGGGAAGATAAGCATCCTCCCTAATAGCTTTACAATAGCCCCGGGGAAATTTAATCTATTTTTGTTAGATTTGTAAAGTCTTAGTTATTATACTATATTTTGTGTTTTAATATTTTATTTTCTATTTAACAACTCAAATTTTTTCTTAAAAAACATTAAAGTTCTCCTTAAAACCTTTTATATATCCATTTTCATTTGTTTTCCATTATATCCTCTTATATTATCTGCTCTCCATATTTCTATATCTTCTTTGGTTAAATTGAAATAAGCTTCAGCATCTAAAAAAGGGACTTTTTCAATTCTTCCTGGATATATTTCTTCTTCTTTGTAATATGCAATTTCAAGAAATCCTGTATCTATCATTTTTCTTCTTTGGTAGTTATTAACCTTAAATTTATTATCAAAACGGGATGGATGTATTCCATAGGCTCTATCCTTAAATCTATTATAAAAATCCAAGTATGTTACACCATTTTTAAGTAACTCTTTTATCATTGAATAGCTATCTAGTTTTAAAGAATTAGCTAGTCCTAATTCTTTTTTCCACTCTATAAGTTCATTCAGCTTTATATTTTTTTCTTTATTTAGCTCTACATATATTTGTTCACTTATATACTGTGAAAATCTATCTATGCTATTTTCCAAATCATCACCCCATTTTTATGTGTCCCCCGGGGACACCTTTTAAGCTAATTGAAATTCTTCTTCTCCATCATTTTCAATTTTATCTGTTATATCAAATTTCTTGCCGTCTTTTTCTCCTTGCATATAAGCTTTATAATGTCTATTAAATTTTTCATTTACTGATATTGTTCCAAAACCTTTAGAAAAGCTATTATAACTGTCTATTACTGCTTGATCCTTCTGAAGAACTAATCCCCATTCTTCATTTTCTTTAATTTGACTTCTAAATCTTTCTTCTAGTCCTGTAATAAATCCTAATGCATAATCATTCTTTATATTATCAAAATGTTTTCTTCTCTTATCTTGCTTCATCATTTTAACAAGCTTATTCCCTTCTAAGTTAATCCACTTTACTGCATACTCAAACATTATATTAGCAATTATTACATCTTCTTGTTTACCATAAAAACAGACTCTATGAACTTTGTAATTTCCAGTTTTATAATATAAAAAACATCCAAAATTATTAGCTATAACTTGTGCTAAATTTCCTTTCCAACTCTTTCCTCGAAATTTTTGTTCTGTTTTAAGGTCTTCTATTTCAATGTTCTCTTCCTCATAACTTTCTACTTCTTGTAATGATATCTTATGCTTAATAAGAAGCTGTTGAGCTTTAAGCATAGCGTTTTGAGCTTCATTTTTATTTGTACTCTTACTTAAAGCTAATAGCTTTTTTATCTTTATAATGACTTCCCCTTGTTCCACTTTTAGCACAACTCCTTTCTCATGCTTGTAGTAACGCTAAACTTAATATCTCTCAACATATTTTTCATATTCAGCTTTAAGATACTGTAAAACCGCTTTAGTTTCTCTTTTATAGCAAGCTTCCACCTTATCTTCCAAAAATTCAAAATGTTCCATCAATTCTCCATATTCTTTATCTGTCATTTTCATATACTTACCCCTTATTTTATAAACCCACACTTATCCTAAGTGCATCATCTACATTTTTTAGTTTCAAGTAATCAAGTTTGCCTATTTTCTCCTTTAGTTTTCTTTTATCTAAAGTCCTTATTTGCTCTAATAGAATCACAGAATCCCTTTCTAATGCTATTTCTACATGTACAGGAAGCTCCTTTGATTTTTTGTTAAAAGATGCTGATATTGCTGCAACTATCACTGTTGGACTATATGTATTACCTATGTTGTTTTGAATTATTACAACTGGTCGTTCTCCTTGTTGTTCGCTTCCTGCTTCTTCGCTGTTTCCTAAATCAGCTTTGAAGATGTCCCCTCTTTTAATTAACACGGCTCTCCCTCCTTACCATCCTAATAGCTTGTTTTCTAATTCTTTATATTCTTCTCTTTTGCTCTTTGTAATCCAGGCATATGTTGGATTTTTTCTTTCTCTTTTAAGTTCTTCTCTAAACTTTGCTTGATTATGTACTTTATTATGTATTACTGTCTTTATGTAACTTAATAGACCTTTGTTATGTATCGGTTCTTTATCAGTTTTTTGATATAAACTTTCTATGACTTGTTGGAATGGAATAGACCCCTTTTCTATACCAAATTCCTTCATAGCTTCATAAGCTGTTTCTATAACTGCTCTTGAGAAACTGCCCTGTATTCCTTGTCCTCATTTTCTTTTTTCTTTGAATCTTCTCTGCTATTGCTCCCATTTTCAACTCTCTGTTTTAATATTTCTAACTCTCTTCTTATACTTCCTAACTCTTCCTTGAGAATAGAATTCTCTTCTTTTAACTTTTTGTTTTCTTCTCTTATTTCTATATTACTTTTGCAATCATTTGTCCCATAAAATTTTAATCTACCCCTATTTATCACTTTTAAAAATCCTAAATCAACTAGTTTGTTTGCTATTTTTTTAAAGTTGGATAAGGTTAAAAAGAATTTATTTTTGTATTTTTTATATAGCTTGTCCAAAGAGAATCTAAGAAACCCTAATTCTTTATCCTGCCAGTAATTAATGCTAGAAAATATAGACATTGCAATATTTCTCTGCTCTTGGTCTACAAAGTATCTATTAAATTTTTCTCTTTGATCCATTGTAAGATTAACCCTAGACATGCTCTACACCCCTTATTCAAATATTTTAATGTATTCCCTTATCTCTTTATTCTCTAATTTTTTAGGCATATCTTCTGTGTAAACAAAATTTTCATTTTCAGCTTTATCTGTATTTAAGACTAAGTCCCCTTTAGAATTGTTTCTATAAGCAGACATACAAGCCTTAACTGTTGCACCATTGCTTAGAAAATTACTATTTTCCCTATTTAGTGTCCTTTTAAATTCCCTGTTTTCTAGTTGTTTTAATGTCCTTACTTTTTCTATAATAAAATTTTCTTTCTTAAAAAGCTGAATTCTCTTTTGAATGGCTGCTTTTGTCCTATTAAGTTCTTCTCCTATTTCTCTGCTGGTATATCCCTTGTTAAATAATTCTATTATTCTTAAGTCTTCTTCTTTGGAATAATCACTTTTACGTACCATATTGACCTCCTTATCTAAAAAAGAATATAGTTCGCCCATACCGTTAGTGTGGAAAATTCAATATTTTAGTCATAAAATATTTTCATATTATTCATAAAATATTAAATTATAAATTTCCAATAAAAAATAGTCATTTATGATTAAGTTAATTAGTATATAGTTATACTAATACTTTAATCATTTTGACTATCTTTATCAAACAATCTATTTATTCATTATAAGGGTTCTTTTTTCTGCCTTTATAATCCTCTATCTCTATTATGTCACATTGTTTTTTTAGAATATTTCTAGCTGGTATACCGACAGCTGTTGCATAATCAGGAACAGGTTTTAATACTACAGAGTTTGCTCCAACCTTTGAACCTTTTCCAATAGTTATTGGTCCCAAAATCTTTGCCCCAGCCCCTATTATCACTTCATCTTTTACAGTAGGATGTCTCTTTCCAGTATCCTTTCCTGTGCCTCCTAAAGTTGATCCATGATACATTGTCACGTTATCACCAATTTCAGCAGTTTCACCTATGACAACTCCCATTCCATGATCTATAAATAATCCTTTTCCTATGACAGCCCCCGGGTGTATTTCTATACCTGTAAAAAACCTCCCTATTTGAGATAAAAGTCTAGCTATAAATTTTAGGTTTAGTTTATAAAACACATGAGCTATTCTATATATAATAAGAGCATGTATTGTTGGATATAGCAGGAGAACTTCTAAAAAATTTCTAGCTGCTGGATCCTTTTTTAGTACATTTTTTATATCATATATTAGCATTTTCATTTCCTCTCCTCCCACTTATTTCATTTATTTTAATCGTAAAGTCCTGTAGATAAATATTTTTCTCCTCCATCTGGAGCTACTGTAACAATAGTTTTTCCTTCTCCTAATACTTTTGCAAGTTCTATAGCAGCAGACACATTAGCTCCTGCAGAAATACCAATTAACATTCCATTTTCCCTTGCTGTATTTCTTGCTGCTTCTATTGCCTCATCATCCTTAACTCTAAAAACATCATCAACAAATTCCTCATTATAAATGTCTGGTATGAATCCTGCTCCTATACCTTGTATCTTATGTGGTCCTGGCATTTCTCCATTTAATACAGATGAACTATAAGGTTCAACTCCATATACTTTTACACCTTCCTTATTTTCTTTAAGGTATTTTCCTACGCCTATTAATGTTCCTCCAGTACCAACTCCCGCTACAAAAGCATCAATCTCTGGTAAATCTTTCAATATCTCTTCTCCAGTGGTTTCATAATGCTTTTGTGGATTAGCCTCATTAGCAAACTGATTTGGCATAAAAAAGTTATCATTTTCTTCTACCAATTGCTTGGCCTTTTCTATTGCACCTTTCATACCTTGCTTTCCTGGTGTAAGAATAAGTTCTGCACCATAAGCCTTTATCATATTTCTTCTTTCTAAACTCATAGTATCTGGCATAATTATTATTACTCTATATCCCTTAAGTCTCCCTATCATAGCTAATCCTATACCTGTGTTTCCACTAGTAGGTTCTACAATAACTGATCCATTTTTAAGCCTACCATCAGCTTCTGCCTTTTCAATCATTCCCAAGGCAGCTCTGTCTTTTATACTTCCTGCTGGATTGAAGTTTTCTAGTTTGATATAGACCTTTGCCATTCCTTCTTCTGTTTTTAATTGCAATAAAGGTGTATTGCCTATCATGTTTAAAACTGATTTATATATCATATAAATCCCTCCTTGAAATTTGATTTTTAATATCAATTGTATTAAATGTCCTAAATTTAGATACAAAAAAAACTCCGTCTCTTTTCATAATTAGAGACGAAGATTATGTACTCCGCGGTTCCACCCTATTTGGATATAAAATCCCACTTAAATTCTGACACTATCATGTCATATGGCTGTAACGGGCCAATCCGGAGAAGCCTACTGAAAATTTCGGCTTTCTACTCAAAAGGGCACTTCAAATAAATTCTAGATAGAAGGCTTTCACCATCCCTTCCTCTCTGTTATCTTCCTTTATCCTACTTTCCTTTGTCATAGTATTTCCTAGTGTTTTACTCTGAATTAGTTCATAGTTATATTATATTCGAAATATTTAATTTGTAAACTACTTTTTACAAAAAAGTTTTTTTTATTGAATCTTCGTATAAAAAAGGCGTGAATTTCACACCTTTTTTAGAAAAAACTTAAGAATTAACTATATCAATATTGTATTTTTCAAGCCAATAATTCACTTGAAGCATATAAGCAATCATTTGAGGACCAGCCATAAGTTGTCCATACCATGGCTTTCCATAATCCGAAGGTGTATTTATAAATTTTACTACCTTCTCCTTGTCTATTAAAGAATTAATTGGGGATGATAAATTATTCAATACAGTCATCAGTCTTTCCCCTAATAATTTTTCATAGTTAGGGTTGTAAGTCTTTGGATAAGGACTCTTCTTTCTATATAAAACATCATCTGGAAGGAGTCCTTTAGCACTATCTCTTAATAATCCTTTTACAACACCATCTCTGCACTTCATATTCCAAGGAACATTCCATATATATTCTACAATTCTATGGTCTGCGTAAGGAACTCTAGCTTCAAGCCCAGAATACATGCTTGTTCTATCCATTCTGTTAAGCAATGTTGCCATAAACCAACGCAAATTCAAATAAGCTATTTCTCTTCTCCTATTTTCAGTGGCATTTTCACCTTCTAAAAGGGGAGTTTCCTTTACAGATTCATCATACCTTCTTTGAATATACTCATCTATATCCAATTCATTTACAATATCATCTGATAAAAGCGCTTTTCTAATATCTATATTTCTTGTCCATGGAAAAGTATTTGCTTCAAAACTTTCTTTTTTATGGAACCAAGGATATCCACCAAAAATCTCATCAGCACATTCTCCAGTAAGTGTAACAGTATTGTACTCTTTTACCTTGGAACAAAAATATAATAAAGATGAATCCACATCTGCCATTCCAGGAAGATCCTTAGCATCAACTGCTTTATATAGATAGTCTGCTAATTCAATATTGTCACATTCCAAATATATATGATTTGTTTTAAGATAAGAAACCATCTTATCTACCCAAGGTCTATCCATTTCTGGTTGGAATGCATTTGATTTAAAATATTTATTGTTATCTACAAAATCAAAAGAAAAAGTATTTAGTTGTATTCCCTTCTTTCTTAATTCGTTGGCACAAACTGATGATACTATGCTGCTATCTATTCCACCAGACAAAAAAGTACATATAGGAATATCAGAAATCATTTGTCTCTTTATTGAATCCGTTACAAGAAAAGAAGTCTTTTCTACAGTTTCTTCATAGCTGTCTGTGTGAGGTTTACTCTCTAAAGTCCAATATTGTATTTCCTTTGGAGCATCATTAGAAAATATAATATAGTTAGCTGGAAGCACTTCATATATATTTTTAAATACACCAATGCCTGGAGTCTTTGCAGGTCCCATAGCAAAAATTTCATTTAATCCTGTCTTATCTAACTGTGCTTTTATCCCTGGATATCTGAACAAGGCTTTTATTTCAGATCCAAATATTACAGTTTCTCCAAATATAGTATAGAATAGAGGCTTTATTCCAAATCTATCTCTATATAAATAAATCTTATTATCTTTTTCTGACCATATAGCAAAAGCAAATATTCCATTTAGCTTCTCAACAAAATCTGGTCCATATTCTATAAAGCTGCAGAGTATAGCTTCAGTATCTGTCTTTGTCTCAAATTTCCATCCTCTTAATGTAAGATCACTTTTAATTTCTTCTGTATTATAAAGTTCTCCATTATAAACTATTGCATAAGTGTTTCCATCAATGGTCTTTACAATTGGTTGTCTTCCAGTTGTTAAATCTATTATAGATAATCTTGCATGGGCAAGAGCTACCGTTTTAGATAAAAACTCTCCGTGATCATCAGGACCTCTTCTATCTAAACTTTCCCTCATATTTAGTAAAATATTTTCCCATTTTAGCGGTACCTTTTTATAATTTTGATGAACATTAAAAAAACCTGCAATTCCGCACATATACTTCACCTCCTATAGTATAAGCCAAGTAACTATTAACGTGGCTCCAAGTCCAATCATAACAGGTTTAAAGTTTCTCCTTGCTAATTCAACAGGATCAACATTACAAATTGCAGCTACAGATATTAATCCCCAAGGAATTATTGTTCCGCCTCCAACCCATATAGCTGATATCTGACCTAAAGCCGCAAATACTGGTATGGAACCTCCTACTATACCTCCAAAAGTTGCTGCAAGGGACCCTGTTAATGGAAGTCCTGAAAAACCAGATCCGTCAAGCCCTGTCAATCCTCCAACTACTAACTGAACAGCTGCAGCTATATATTTATTTACAGGTGCATTTTGGGCAATCCATAAAGCCCAATCATTCATTAATCCTGATTTAAACTGCTCTCCTAATATTTTAGTAATGCTATCTCCACCCAAGAAAAAGAATGCTGCTATAATTATTACAGGGGCAAATACTTTCATACCAAATAGGAAGCCGTAATTTATATATTCGGTTATTTTATCAAAGGCTTCTTTTTTGTAGTTCAGTATTGTTCCTATACACATTATAAATATAGCTGCCCCAACTATTAAAGCTGTGGCTTCTCCACCTTTTAATTTCAATGCAAGTATTGTAATTATAGATATGATAAAAGTCACTGGAGTTAATATAGCTGTTACTTTAGCTGCTTTAGTAACTTCTTTTTTATCCATTTTTTTGTTCGTAGTTTCTTCTTTTTTATTCATGTCTTTTTTATTAAAGAAGTACCCTGCTACCACTGTTACTACAGCCATAACTGCAAATAGAGGAAATCCTTGAGACATTATATCTGTTGGTAATATCCCAGCGGCTGCTGCTGATACACTAGGTGCTCCTTGTATAACAAAATCTCCACTTAGAGCAATACCGTGTCCAAACAGGTTCATAGCTGCTGCTGCTGCTAAAGGTGTTATCCCTGTGGCTAATGCAACTGGAAGCATTATAGCCCCAATTAAAGCTGATGCTGGAGATGGCCAAAAGAAAAGAGCAAAAATAGACATAGAAATACCTATAATCCAAAAGGCTTTCTTAGGTGTTTTCATGATTTTAAGCATAGGCGATATTAAAATCCCATCACTTCCTATATCCGACAGGCATTTAGATAAAGCTGAAATTAATGCTATAGTTATTATAATATCCATAAATGTAGCACCAGCATATACAACAGAATTGAATACGGATTGTACTCCTCCAACTATACTATTAGTTGCTAGCACTCCAATTATAAATAGAAATATCAAACAAGGTAATGGTGCATCTTTTCTCATTATCATAAGCCCAAGTATGACTATTACTCCTATGAGATATACAAAATGAATTGGTGTTAAAACTACTGCTGTTTCAAGCATTGTAACTATCTCCTTTACTTTAATAGAATAATTTATAATATGCTTGCCAGCCATAAATTGTGAAAAAAAAGGATTTATTCTAAAAAAAATTATTTTTTAATATTTTTTGTAAATAAAAAGCCTTAGATATTCCCGTTTTTTCCAGTTAATCTAAGACTTTTTATTTATCCTACTCTTTTAAATTTTTTATGCCACATAGGTACTAAAAATTCATCTACTATATCATGAAGTATAACTACTCCACATAATTTATCACTTTTATCCACAACTGGTATAGAAAGTAAATCATATTTTGTGGATATCTCTATAGTATCTTCAATATCGTCATCAACTTTTATTGTTGTAATGTCCTTTTCCATTATATCAGCAAGTTTTGCATCAGATTTATTCATTATAAGATCCTTTAGTGTTACAAATCCTTGAAGTTTTTCTTCATCATCTACGATAAAAATGTAGTACATCATTTCCTCATCAGGTTCCATTTCTCTTAATATATCAATAGTTTCTGCCACTGTAACATCTATATTAAAAGATATAAACTCTTTACTCATAAGAGAACCAACAGTTTCGTCCTTATAAGCCATAAGCTCTTTTATTTCTCTTGAGTCTTCTTCCTCTAAGTGGGTTAAGATTTTTTCCTTAGTTTCTTCATCAACTTCATCTATAAGGTCTGCAATTTCATCATTAGACATATTTAAAAGCACCTCTGAAGTTTTGCTTTCACTAAGAGCCTGTATTATATCTGCTTGAACCTTTGGTTCTATTTCCTCTAAGGTTTCTGCCGCTAAATTTTCATCGAGACTTTCAAAAATCTTAGTTCTATATTTAGCATCCATCTCTTCCAATATGTCTGCTAAATCTGCTGGATGCAGCTTAGAAAGCTTTTGAAATGGAATTTGAAGCTTTAAATTGTTGTCGATCATCTCCAATGACTCAACGTCTTCCCACATTATCATGGATTCAAATTCTCTCTTACCTACTATTTTGTAAAGGAATTTCATAAATGATTCAAATCCAAGCTTTCTTCCTAATGCTAATGGACCTTGGTCAACAGCAACAACCTTAAGTTCGCCTCCTACAAAGGCCAATCTTAGATCATTTACTTTTATAACCTTCTTGCCATTTATATCAACAATTTCCTTGCCGATTAAGTGTTTTGATAAAAGATAAGAATAAGTTCTTGGAAGGATTTCTCTTCCTCCTTTAACTTGTATTTTAACATTTCCATTATCTAGTTCAAGGAACTCTATATTCTTGAACTCATGATTAAAAGTTTCTGATCCTCTCTTTATCTTGTATCCTATAGCTCTTGGATATCCGTCCTCTGTTGTTACATAAATATCCTTCAACTTTCCTATACAATCATCGAATTCGTCATACACCTTCTTGTTTAAAATACTGCTGAAATAAACTACGTTTAATTTCTTCATTGTTATTCCTCCTTCGGCATAACTTTAAGAGGAATAACACATCTTAAAACTTTAAAACGTATCCCTCTAAAGTTATATTATTCAGTTTTGGTTTTTCAATACGAGGGACACCCTCCATTTTAAAATTCACCACCTTGAAATTTAAAAAAATATAAAAGGAGCCTAATAAAGGCTCCTAAAATCCAACTATAATTATATCGTTGAGTTTTAGCACTACAGGGCTTTGGCTTTTGCCAGCTACGTTAAGTAAAACCTTAATCCGATCATACCTGTTGACCCCATTGGCATGTCTCCATGTTTCGGGGCAGCAGCATTTATCCCTGTAGGAGCCTCACCTAACTGTAATCTCCTACTAATTATTATATTATAAATCGCCAAAATTGCAACTTAAGATTACTAAATAAATACCTGTTAAAATTTAGCTTATTTTATCTGTATTTTATATAATAGCTATTCTTCTCTAAGTCAATTGTAACTTCTGTTCCATCAGAAAATGTAGTCTTCTGTCTATTATAAGATCCATCTATAAATTCATGCTTTGTCATTTCATACTTTGCAACCCATTCTTGAAGCTGAACAACTTCTCTATAACGTTCTATTTCCAAATGAAGTTCTTCTCCTTCTTTATCACAATCTAAGTATGCAGCACCACCATTTAAAAGTGCATAAAGCTTATAGTCTTGTTTTCCTTCATCATCACTCATAAGCCATGGAATAATTATACAATCATGATATACTAAATTTAATAAAGGTACTGGAACTCCCTTTTTGGGAGAATCAGGTTTTTCAAGCATAAAATCATATGGTGCATAGTGACAAAAAACTAAGCTTTCCATGGCCCAATCTACAACTTCTTCTGAACTTGGAAGTATTCCTCTTGATAATAAATAGTCAAAACATGACTTTCTATACTCTGCACATTGTTTTCTAGTCATCCTATGCCATTTGTGATTACACTCATCAAGCTCATTGCAAGTAAATACATCCAAATAAGTTCCTTCAAGATGAATTCCAGCTTTGAAAAGCTCCTCAAAATTTCTTTTTACATAGTACTGAGCTTGACTTGCACATAAGAAAGTCTGATGTCCACCATCCCAATAAGTATTTTCTGGTACTGTTCCATCCATATTTGTAACTGCAAAATCCTTATCAAAAGTTGGGGCATCAAAATAATAATCTCTATATTGATCATGAATACCAAACATATAATTAAGATCCTTCATAGTATCTGAAAGTTCCTTCATACCTTCTATTCCACCCGCTTCTATACATGGAGGAAGATAATCTGGATGCTTATTATCATAACCAGGATCTCCCCATCCATCTAGATGGAAATATACCTTATCTACTCCTAATTCCTTAAGTTTTTTCATCTGCTCAGTTCTATGAGAAAATTGAATAAGCTCATCATTTTTTGATAAGTCTTCCTTATTATATTGCCTTGATTCTTCTACAACATGTTTTTTTATTCCTTTATGAACTATAGCAGACCCAATTAGCTTATCTACCAACGGATTCTTAGCTGCTTTTTCTTTTAAAGTTACAAAAAGTCCATTTTCTTTCACATAAGTTCTATAAATTTTACAAAGATCATTATAGTCACAGTTTTCTCTAAAAGTAAATCTCATCTCACGTTTATAAGATATTTTCCCAAGGCTTGGAAGCCATTTTACTCCTATATGAAGTGGTCCTCCAGGTATCTTGTCTATTTTATAAGCAGCATCCCAAGGAGTTTTGCATATAGCGATATATCCTTCTGATTCTTTAACTTGTCCCCACCAAGGCATACATGATGCTGTACTACAAAACTGTGAATTTAAAATAATTTTATCTATAGCATTTGGCCAATCATTTGGTATCAAAAGTCCTTGTCTTAAATTCAAAAGTGTATACCATTTATGATTTATTTCACTAAACTCCATAGGACCTGGCCAATATATAGCCTCTATATCTATCCCATCTTCACACACAGGAATAAGTTCAAAAAATACATCGTCTGTTGAATTTTCAACCCAAACTACGGTTTCAAATTCAAAAGGAATAGTTTTCCCCTCTACTTTAAATCCCTTATAAGAAGTTCGTATTCCTCTTCCTATGCCTGTATTCCATGGATAAGTAATTATATCTACGGCATCATCAAAATAAATTTTTCCCTGCTTAGTATCCATGTACGGTCTATAATCATTTTTCCAAGTCCATGTTTTGCCTTCAACTTGTAAAGTCATATTTAGACTTTCTTTACAGAAATCAAGAGCTACCTTTCTGCTTTGTGATGAAACGTCCCCCATAATAATCCTCCTACTATAAATTGAAAGTTTTTCTTTTATTGGTTATTATTATAAATAGATGATATCATTAATTTTCTTAGTTTTCAATAATCTCTATTATGCTATATTATTTACATTTTTGATAAAAATATCTTGTCATAATTGTTTATAAATTACTATCTTGGTATTTTCATTTCTCTTATTCCACTTTACATCAAATAAGTTTTACAAGGTTTTTATATTATGCTAATATATCAAGTGATACTCAAAGATAATCAAATGTAGAAATGAGGAAAAATTTATGAAGCTTGGTAGAAACTTTTTACCTGTAAGCATAGAAGATATGAAAAAACAATCCATAGATGAATTGGATTTTATAATAGTTACAGGGGATGCCTATGTAGACCATCCTTCTTTTGGTACTGCAATAATAGGAAGGACATTAGAATATAACGGTTATAAAGTTGGTATAATACCTCAGCCAAATTGGAAAGATGTAGAATCATTCAAAGTTCTTGGACGCCCTAAGTTAGGTTTCTTAGTTAACTCTGGTAATATAGACTCTATGGTAAATCACTATAGTGTTTCTAAAAGAAAAAGAAAAGAAGACTTATACTCACCTGGTGGTGAGCCTAATCATAGACCTGATAGAGCCGTTATAGTTTACTGTAACATGATTCGTCAGGCCTACAAAGATGTTCCAATAATAATTGGAGGTATTGAAGCATCTCTTAGAAGATTTGCACATTATGACTACTGGGATGACAAAATAAGAAGAAGCATACTTTTAGATTCTAAAGCAGATCTTTTAATATATGGAATGGGAGAAAAAACTATTGTTCAGATAGCAGATCTTTTAAAATATGGTATGAACATTAAAAACCTAACTCATGTAAGAGGAACATGCTACATTTCAAAAGATCTTCCTGATAACGCTAAAGATTACGTAATCACTCCATGTTTTGAAGATATAGAAAAAAGTAAATCTGAATACAACGAAAGCTATAAGCTTGAGTACTATGAACAAGATCCTGTTAATGGCCGCGGTATAATACAACAGTATGGTGACAGATATCTTATAGCTAACAGACCTCAAGAACCTCTTACTGAGGAAGAAATGGATATAAGCTATAATCTTCCATACATGAGAACCTATCATCCTATGTATGAAGAAAAGGGAGGTATCCCTGCTATAAGAGAAGTTAAGTTTTCAATAACAAGTCATAGAGGCTGTTTTGGTTCTTGTGCTTTCTGTGCTCTTACCTTCCATCAAGGAAGAATAATTCAACATAGAAGTGAAGAAAGTATTGTAGATGAAGCAAAACTACTCACAACTTTAAATGACTTCAAAGGATATATACATGATATAGGGGGTCCTACTGCAAACTTTAGAAATATGGCTTGCAAAAAACAAGAAACTCATGGTGCCTGCAGAAATAGACAATGTATGTTCCCTACACCATGTAAAAATTTAAAAGTTGACCATAAAGATTACCTTCACATCCTTAGAAGAGTGAGAGCTCTTCCTGGAATTAAAAAGGTATTTATACGTTCTGGAATAAGATATGACTATTTAATTCATGATAAAAACATGGAATTTTTTAATGATTTATGTAAATATCATATAAGCGGCCAGCTTAAGGTTGCTCCTGAACATATCAGTGACAAAGTGCTTCTTCAAATGGGAAAACCATCAAGAGAAGTTTATGATAGATTTAGCAAAAAATATTTTGAAATAAATAAAAAAATAAATAAAAATCAATTTTTAGTTCCTTATTTAATGTCAAGTCATCCTGGATCAGACCTAAAAGCTGCCATAGAATTATCGCAATATATAAAGCAAATGGGGCATAATCCAGAACAGGTTCAAGATTTTTATCCTACACCTGGAAGTCTTGCTACAACCATTTATTACACAGGAATTAACCCTCTTACTGGAGAAAAAGTCTATGTGCCAAAGAATCCAAAAGAAAAAGCTATGCAAAGAGCTCTTCTTCAGTTTGAAGTTCCAGAAAACTATAATTTAGTGAAAGATGCTCTTTTGAAAGCAGGAAGAGAAGATCTTATTGGTAACAGCAAAAACTGTTTAATACCATTTAATGCTCCTTCTAAAAAGAGCTCTCCAAAAAAATATCAGGGCAAGAATCATAAAAATTCTTCTTCTAATAAAGATTCTAATTCATCAAGAAATAAGGTTAAAGGAAAGTCTAAAAAGCATTAAATATAAAAAAGGTGTACTGTAAAATTTAAAAACGATTTACAGTACACCTTTTGTTATTTAAAAGTTTTAAGTCCTATATTAAGAGTCAAAAGAATCATAAATTCACCTATTAAAGTATTAAAAGCTAGCGATACTCCCATAAGTTTTAAAAGCAATTCTCCTAAGATCACCATTATGCTAATCATCGTAATTATAATTCCTGAAGATTTACTATTTGCTTTGCCAAAACCAACAATAGTTATTACAAGAGCTGCAGAAATAATTGCTATATATGCTAGATATATTTTGTCCTCAAACAAAAACCGCATTATATATCCAAAAGGATTTCTTATCTCAATAGAAACTTTACACAATGTCATAACTATTCCATAAAGCACAGCACCTAATGCCATGAGAACAAAGAAGTAATCAAATTTTAAACCGTCAACTCTCATGAAAATATATAAGCATAAAGCTATAGTGCATGGCACTATAATAAGATTTAAACACACAAGGTATTTAGTAAAGTATATATAATTCATGCTTTGTACCATAAATAGTATAAGCAGCGCTATGTATCTTAAACTAAATCCCAATGTTATGACAGTATTGTATATCCTTATCTTTCCTGGTGCTTTTCTACGTCCTATGAAAAAAGCTTTTATACATAGAACTATCATAAGTAACAATAATGCAACGTATAAGTATACACTTATCATTTTTTAACTTCTCCTTAATTACTGCTACTTAATATTTATTAAAGTTATCTTTCATTTATTCCTAAAAGCTTAATTCCACCTTTAACACATTCTATATCAATTGGGAAATCTGGTCCCTTTTCTCCATCTATATCAGTCACTATATCTTCATTACATTTTATATGAAGTTTATTTGTTTTAAAATAAATCACTCCATTATCTTCTAGATGCTCACCCTTTAACATCTTTATAAATAAAGGCAACAGTTCAATTATGTTTACTGCTTTTACTATAATAACATCAAGTTTTCCATCATCTACTTCTGCTTCAGTTGCCAGCTTAAAATTCCCAGCAGTTTGTCCATTAAATACCAACATAAGGTACATCTCACCATCAAAATCTAGTTCCTCTGATTCAACATTTATCTTGAGCTTTCTGAAATTAGGAAGTTGCTCTATTCCTTTTATATAATAAGCTAATTTTCCAATAGTATTTTTTAGATTTACATCTGTCTTTTGAGAAACATCAGTAAAAAGTCCTGTACTTGCTACATTTATAAAATATTTATCATTAATCTTCGCAATATCAACAGGCTTTGGAGTAGAGTTTAAAATACGTTCACATGCCTTGCCAACATCATAAGGCATACCTATAAATTTAGCAAAATCATTTGCAGTTCCAGTTGGAAGAATCGCTAAAGGTAAATCTATCTTAAGTTCTTTCATTTTGTTTACTACAGTATCAACGGTTCCATCTCCGCCTGCTACTATAATATATTCATATGTATCGTCTATATCTATAAAAGCCTTCTCTATTTCTATATCAAAACTTATTCTATGCGGTACTACTATATATCCTTTTTGCAGGTGTAGTTTTATTACAGTATCTATATCATTTAATATGGTGTTTTCACCCGAAAAAGGATTGTATATGAATTTTACTTTTCTCATATTTACTTCCTCCTTTAAAAATCATTATCTTTAAATTATATCATCTTAATACTTATGTGTCGATTGACATATGATCATATATGTGTTTTATAATATATTATCATCTTACATTATTTTTTAATTGTTTTATCTTATATCAACCTTAAAAATCCACTTTTTTAAGTGTTCCCCTTATGTAAATAATAGTTTTGATGTATAATATAATATATGAAGTTATATTATTTTTATTATGGTAGGAGTGATTTAATGAAAAAAAGCGCAATACCAAATACCTTTACATTAGGTAATTTAGCTTTTGGTTTATTATCGATTTTAATGACTTTTCACGGAAACTTCAAATTAGCAGCAATTTTTGTATTATTAGCAGCATTAGCCGATAGATATGACGGAAGAATAGCACGTCTTTTAAATGTAGACAGTGAGATAGGAAAAGAACTAGATTCTTTAGCAGATTTAGTATCATTTGGTGTGGCACCGTCCATACTTATCTATAGACTTTATAATTTTATGAGCTTTGGATTTGTTGGATATCTTCTAGTACTTGTTTTTCCTATATGTGGTGCATATAGATTAGCTAGATATAATATCTCAACATTTGATGGAGTATTTACCGGTGTACCTATAACATTAGCTGGAAGTTTTATGGCTGTTTTTGCTTTATTTACAGTAAATAGACCTTTGAATCCAGCATTACCAGTAATTTTTATTGTATCTTTATCATATCTTATGATTAGTAAGTTTCAACTTAAAAAAGTTTAAAAGCCAAGGGATTACGTCCCTTGGCTTTTATTGTTTTCATTGTTTGGTGAAACATAAAGTTCTCTTTCTATCTCAGCCAATAAAAACTGAGGATTTATAATGGTTTTTATCTGATTAGAGTACATGACACAATAATCTAAATATCTGCATTGAGATTTTCTTATAGCTGATATTACATCATCCATTATATATCCAATTTCATCAGCTCTCTTTAAGGCATCTTTAACTTCACTCTTTTTAGCTAAAGCTATGCCATTTAGGTCATTAGCTCCACCAATAAGTGTTCTATATGCACTGGTAAATTTAATCAAACTGTCTTGCAAATTACATACATCTCTGTAATGGAAATCTATTATATTTCTGTACGGCATATTTTATTCCACCTTTTAAATATTTCACATTATTTATATTATTGAAGATGGATTTTTATGCTTAAATAATATAATAACAAGAAATTATGCTCATAAGATATATAGCTAGCAGTATAGCCCCTTCAAACCAATAACTTTTTCCATCTACATATACTATAAATGACATAGCCACTGCTACCAGAGCTATTATTATCTGTACTGGAGAAAAAAGCAAGTTCATAGTTATACCCATGGTATATGATAGAACCATTATTATTGGCGTTACAAAAAGAGCTATCTGTATACTTGATCCTACTGCTATTTCTATGCTCATGTTTATTTTATCATTAAACGCAGCCATTATAGCCGAAATATTCTCTCCTATATTTCCTATAAAAGGTACTACCAGTATACCTAATAAATTTTCGGAAACTCCATTTACTTTAACTAATTCATTTAAGTTATTTATCACATTTTCGCTAGAAAAAAATAGTGTAAGAGATAATATTAAAATAATTGATAAGATTCTTATCTTCCTATCTTTATTTTCATTTCTCACCTCATTTCCATCTTCGCTTACAACAAATAAATTACTATGAGTTACTAATGAAAATATCAATCCTAATCCATATACAAAAATTAATACTATAGCTACTTTATTACTTATAGAAGATATTGCTTCACTGCTTAATGGTACGTAATAATTAACTGTAGCCAGCAATATCATTGACGCTAACGCCAGTGTAAGCATATTAAAATTTGTTCTAGCTATATTTTTATTAAAGCTCTGTTCTTTGTATTTTACACCTCCTACAAATGAAGATATTCCTAATACTAAAAGCATATTGCTTATTATGGATCCTATAAGAGCCCACTTTACCATAGATACCATCCCATATCCTAAAGACCATATACCCATAGCAAGTTCCGGTAAATTTCCAAGGGTTGCAGATAAAAGCCCTCCTCTTTTTTCGCCTACATATTCAGAATATAAGTTAGTGTACTTTCCAATATACACAGCTAAAATTATCATAGATATAGAAGCAAACACCGTATTTATTAAAGCGTTTTTTGTGTTTATAATAGTTCCAACAAGCACCAATGTTATAACTATAAGTTTATAAATAATATTCTCTGTCCTGCATTTGACTCTTGATATATTCTTCATCTATTTCCTCAAATTCATCTTCCTGAATGTTTTTTTTATTAATATCATCTGATATAATTTCTTCGCCTCTGTACATAATTTTTTCATTGGTGAACTGTTCAAAATCATCATCCATAACTACAGGCATCTCAAAATATTTAGGGTATATTATTATCATATTCTCCCCCTCCTACTTTTTCTCATTATTATTGCAGTAAGGTGCAAAAAATCCCTTTGGGAAGTGGCATAGTGGACATAATTCTGGTACTTGTAATCCCTCATAAATGTATCCACAGTTTGTACACTGCCATAATGATTCTACATTTCTATTGTATAAAGTACCTGACTTTAGACGATTGTAAATCTCCATAAATCTTTCTTCATGAGTCTCTTCTACTTCTGCTAGTTCTTTATAGAAATCTGCAATATCATTGAATCCTTCTGCTCTTGCTGTTCTCTCATACTCTTTGTATATAGAATTTGCCTCCTTTGCTTCTCCTCTAGCAGAATCCATCAAATTTCCTTCAGTATTTTGTATCTTTCCTAAAAATCTGTCAAAAACTTCTCTGGCATGGGCATATTCGTTATGTGCAGTTTCTCTAAACACATCTCCTACATATACCAATCCCTCTGCATTAGCTTTTTCTCCGTATAAATCATATTTATCTCTAGCTCTTGCCTCTCCTGCAAAAGTGGCTAATAAATTTTTATAGGTCTCAGTGCCTTTTAGTTTATTATCCATTAGACTAAAATCCTCCTAGTAATATTCCTATATACACAATATTCCTATCACCCGAGTTTTGTTACATTTTTAGTAAAAAAAGAGAGGCATTGCCTCTCCTTAATGTTATATATCCTTTATAGTTTACTCACCTAATATTTGTTTTTTAAGTTCAATTCCAGTAGGAGTTGCAGCTAATCCGCCAAGAGCTGTCTCTCTAAGTTCACTTGGAAGAGATTTACCTACCTTGTACATTGCAGATACCACATCATCAAATGGAATCTTGCTTACTATGCCTGCCATTATCATATCAGCTACAGTAATAGCACTAACAGCTCCTGATGCATTTCTCTTTGCGCAAGGAACCTCAACAAGTCCTGCAATAGGATCACAAACAAGTCCTAATATATTTTTTATAACTATAGCAGCTCCATTTAGACACATTGCTGGAGTTCCACCCATAAGTTCTATAATTGCTGCACAGGCCATAGCTGCAGCAGAACCGCATTCTGCCTGACATCCTCCTTCTGCACCAGCTACGCATGCATTTTGAGCTATTATAATCCCAACTGCTGAAGAACAGAAAAGAGCTTTAATAAGTTCTTCATCATTCTTATCTAAAGCTTCTCCAACAGTAGTTATTACTGCTGGAATTATTCCACATGAACCAGCTGTAGGACATGCTACTATTCTTCCCATAGATGCATTTACCTCTGAGCAGGATAAAGCTCTTGCCATGGCTGTAACCATTATATTTCCGCTTAAAGTTTTTTCATGATTTGAATACTCATTTAATCTTTTAGCATCTCCGCCTATAAGACCACTTACTGAAATTATTTCCTTATCTAATCCCTTGCTTGCAGAGGCTTTCATGGTCTTAAGATTTTTTCTCATCTTTTCTATAACTTCTTCTCTTGAAAGTCCACTTTCCTCCACTTCATTTTGTATTGCAAATTCGCCTATGGACAAATTCTTTTCATTGCATACTTCAACCAGTTGTTTCCCGTTGCTTATATACACCGTTAAATTTCCCCTTCCTTAACTGGATTAATAACTTTAACTTTTTCTATATTTTCTACTGCTAGTATAGCTTCAACTATATTTTCTGGAATTTCATTGTCTGTTTCAAATATCATGTTAGCAGAAGAACCTTTCACGGTTCTAAAAACTTTCATAAAAGCTATATTTATTTCCTTTTCATACAATAATCTAGTTACCTTTGATATCATTCCTGGTAGATCTTTATGATGTATTATTATAGTTGGATACTCTCCTGTAAACTCTATTTCTTCACCATTTACCTCAGTTATGACTACACTTCCGCCACCTATGGATGAACCCATTACTGTAACTATATCTCCATCTTCTTTTTCAATGATAAACTTAACTGTGTTAGGATGTACATCTCCTAAATCTGCTTCTTGAAATTTTATTTCTATGCCTCTCTCTTCAGCTATATCTATTGAGTCTCTAAGTTGTTCATCCCATGGATCCATGCCTAGAATTCCAGCTACAAGTGCTCTATCTGTACCATGTCCTCTATAAGTCTTAGCAAAAGATCCATGCAACAGGAATGTAACCTTTTTTACAGGTCCATCTGCTATAGATCCTGCTAATTTTCCAAGTCTTGCTGCTCCTGCAGTATGTGAACTAGACGGACCTATCATTATAGGACCTAAAATATCAAAAACTCCATATTTTCTCATAATTTTCTCCTTATTAAACTTTTGTAAAATTCCATTTTTAATTATAATATAAATTTTAAGGCTTAACCACAATATCACTTAACTTATCTATAAAATATACTGCCTCCTATAAATTCCCTTAATATAGAGTTTGAAGGAACTAAACTAACATCTACATCTTTAAACAAATTTAAAAAACTTATCAGTCTTTCTGCCTCATAATAAACCGGACTGTTTTTTGAAATCTTTTTAAGTTCCTCTACGGCATATTTTTTTAATACACATAATTCATAAACTAAAGTAGAATTAAACATCACATCTGCTTCTTCTTGGAACACGAATATATTTTTCTCTTCTCCACGCCTAACAGATGGCCACATGGTAAGAGTTGTCTCTCCACCATACCCCCTTGAAAGAAAATCTCTTACTATTCTTCTTATTCTTCTTACATCAGTTGTAGCTATTCTATTATGACTATCTAAATTAAGCTGAGTAAGAGCGCTTATATATATCTTAAATTTATTTTTTGCTGCAATAGAATTAGTAAGCATATCATTAAGTCCATGTATGCCTTCAACTATTATTATGCCATTATGAGGAAGAGTAAGCTTATTTCCTGACCATCTTCTCTTTCCTAGTTTAAAATCAAAGTTTGGTATCTCTACTTCTTTTCCATCCATAAGATCTCTCAAATTTTCATTAAACAATTCTATATCCAAAGCTTTAATAGATTCAAAATCATAATTGCCATTTTCATCCTTAGGAGTTATTTCTCTATTTAAGAAATAATCATCTAAAGAAATAGGTATTGGTGTGAATCCATTAACTCGCAGCTGTATTCCTAGTCTATTTGCAAAAGTTGTCTTTCCAGATGATGAAGGTCCGGCTATAAGAACTATTTTCACTTCTTTTCTTTCCTGTATCATATCAGCTATATATGCTATCTTTTTCTCTTGAAGTGCTTCAGCTACCATTATGAGTTCATTTATATTTCCATTTTGAATATACCCATTTAATGCTCCTACATCTGCCACATTTAGTATATCCAGCCAATCTTCTGTTTCTCTAAAAATGGCATCAAGCTTCTTATGCTCAATAAAAGGCAGTATTTCTTTTGGATGTTCTTCTGACGGTATCCTTATTATAAAACCTGGATCATGAAATATTACTTTAAAATTTTTTATAACTCCTGTAGAATACCCCAAAAATCCGAAGAAGTAATCATATCTTCCATCTAACTCATATAATGTCACGTCATTCTTTCCGATACTCCTTAGAAGCCTAAGCTTATCTTCAAGCCCATAACTGTCAAAAATATTAATTGCTTCTTCTACTGTTACTCTACTCTTGTTTATTATAGTATCCCTATCTATAATCTCCTGTATTCTTTTATTTAAAGCCTCTATATCTTCTTCATCAAGAGCTTTCTCTTTATGAATTTCTCCATATATTCCTTTATCAAGAGCATGCTCTATAGTAACTTTGCATCCCGGAAAAAGCTCATAGGCTGCTTTAATAAAAACGAATTGAAGTGTTCTAAAATAAGTCCTATTACCTGTTGTCGTTGATATATCAATAGGTTCAAAATTTCCTTCTTTGTGTATTTCTTCCCTTAATTCTATATGATCATTATTGAGTTTCGCCAAAATTATAGGTACTTCTCTATCACTATAGTATTTTTCTATAATCTCATATGCTGTTGTACCTTCTTCCACTTTTATATTTCCTATATCCTTTAAATTTAATGATATCTGTGCCATAGAAAGCACCCCCTTAATTTATAATCGTCTTTTTAATCATTACATATTATAATTTTACTGAATTTTTAAAATTAATAGTCACTTATGATTTATAAGTTATATCATTTCATCCTTATGGTCAATAGCACTTTTATGATTTCTAAAAATTTTAACAGCCTACTCTTTTACATAAAAGCTTATTTTTTTACATATCATATGTGGGAGGTGATTAAATGTTTATATTTTTAGTAAGAACTGCAATTTTATATGCACTAATAGTTCTCATAATGAGACTTATGGGAAAAAGACAAGTTGGAGAGTTGGAACCTTATGAATTAGTCATCGCATTTATAATATCAGACTTAGCAACACTTCCAATGCAAGACATAAGGATGCCTCTCATAAACGGCATTACCCCTATTATAACTATATTAATAATGCAGATTGGAATTTCATGGCTTCAATTTAAAAACAGAGGATTTAGAAAAATTGTTGACGGTCAAGCAGTTGTATTAATAAAAAAAGGTGTGGTGAATGTAAGCCAATTAAAGGCACAACAACTCACAATAAATGAACTTTTAGAGGAACTAAGAGGAGCTGGTTATTTAGATCTATCGGAAGTTGAATACGGATTGTTAGAAACTAATGGAAAACTAACTGTAGTCCCATCTAAAGAATATAATAATAAGTCTCTACCTAAAGTTGTATTCTGTAACGGGCAATTTTACGAAGACAATTTAGCATATTACAAAAAAAGTAAAAACTGGGTTCATGAAGAACTTCATAAAAATAATTTAACTGAAAAAGATATAGATTTTGCAATAATAGATTCTAACAAAAGTTTATTCTATCAAAAGAAGGAGGAAAGACTAAATGAATAAAAGCACTATAACCTCTTGTGTACTTTTTCTACTTTTATTGATATCAGCAACTTTTTCTAGTTTCTATCTACACAATTTCTGTGTAGATTTTTCTAATAAATATGATGAATTAGAAGAATTAATAGTGGATGAAAACTGGGATGAGAGTTACAATTATGTAATAGAGCTATTAGAAGAAACATCTAAAAAAGGAAAATTAACCGCTGTAATTATAAATCATCAAGAAGTAGATAATTTAGAATTAGAATTATATACCCTAACTCAATATGTTAAAAATAAAAATCTAGACTTATCTCTTTCTACTCTGCATAGAATGAAATTTAATTTAGAAAATATACGAAAGTTAAACGAATTCACTTTAGAAAATATTTTTTAATTTCATAATTATGCTTTATGGGGTAGAAAAATCTTTTTATTTCATTTATAATAGTATTGTGCTTTAGGAATAGTCCCGCTGGGTTATATAAAGTCCCACGCGGGCAAAATTTAATTTGTGAAAGGTGGTATTTCTTATGGCATTAGTTACAACTAAAGAAATGTTTAAAAAAGCTTACGAAGGTAAGTATGCTATAGGTGCTTTCAACATCAATAATATGGAAATAGTACAAGGTGTAATAAACGCTGCAAAAGCTAATAACTCTGCAGTTATATTACAATGTTCTACAAGTGCTATAAAATTTGCTGGAATAAAATATTTAAAAGCTTTAGTAGACGCTGCAATAGCTGACACTGGAGTTGATGTAGCTCTTCATTTAGATCACGGTCCAAATATGGAAGCTATAAAAGAATGTATTGACAACGGATTTACATCTGTTATGATAGACGGATCTCACTACAGCTTTGAAGAAAACATAAAAGTTACTAAAGAAGTAGTTGAGTATGCTCACGCTCGTGGAGTAGTTGTAGAAGCTGAGCTTGGAGTTTTAGCTGGAGTAGAAGATGAAGTTTCTTCTGACAAACATATCTACACTGACCCAGATCAAGCTGTAGAGTTTGTAAAAGCAACAGGTTGTGATTCATTAGCTATAGCTATAGGAACAAGCCATGGTGCATTCAAATTCCCTCCAGACTTTAAGCCACAATTAAGATTTGATATATTAGAAGAAATCCAACAAAGACTTCCTGGATATCCAATAGTTCTTCATGGAGCATCTGCTGTTGACCCTGCAGTAGTGGCTGAGTGCAACAAGTATGGTGGAAAGATTGCTGATGCAAAGGGAATTCCTGTTGAAATGTTAAGAAAAGCTGCATCTATGGCTGTATGTAAGATAAACATGGATACAGACTTAAGATTAGGCTTAACAGCTGGAATAAGAAAGACTTTCGGAGAAGATCCTGCATGTTTCGACCCAAGAAAGTACATGGCTTCTGGAAGATCTTCAATAGAAGCTATAGTTGATAGCAAGATCAAGAACGTTTTAGGTTCTGTAGACAGCATGAAATAGATATAATAAAAAGATTGAATCTCATCTAAAAGAGATTCAATCTTATTTTTTTATTTCTCAATATAATTCATTATGTGTTTTAAAACTATGTTTATACTACCATCACCATTTCTTTGTATCTCAAATCTATCGTTATCATGATAAGCCTCCTCGTTAAGATAGAGATCTATGTCTCTATCTATCTTAAGCCTTACTCTTTTTAATTTCTTCTCTACCCATTCCTTATCTACTTTAACTTCATTCTCTATTCCTTGAGCTGTTACAAATTCTTTAAATTTAGATTTATTTAACATATCTTCTCCAAATAAGTCATCACTTATCTTCTCAACATCTATAACTTCATCTTCTCTTAAAGATTTTTTTACAGCAGTTCTTATTGTTTCTGCTTTTACTGCATCCTCTGATATATGGTTTCTGGTAAAGTTTTCTGTTGCATTTAAAAAGGTCTTAGTCATGTCTCTTTCATTAGTTATAAGTGTACATCCAAGATAATTATTTATGAAATAATTAGAGCCATACTCATCTTTTTCTTTAGATTTACTTTGCTTATCTATAACCATAAGATTAAATTCTTGTTCCTCTTTTATAAGTTTTATAAAAGCCCCTTTTTGAATTCGTTGACTGCTGCTTGGAAGTCCTGCACTTTGAGGAATTATGTTTATTCCTATTTTATTTTCAATAAAATCTATCTTATGAGTAAAATTTTTTACATAATCCATCTTAAGTATAACAAGCATAGGCCCATACTCAGTAACTATAGATATTATAAGAAGGTCACAGGAAGGTATATTTCCATTAGCCTTCATCTGATTAAAAAGCTGATTTGCAAGCTCCTTTGACACTTCTATTAAGGTATTTTCACCATTTAAATATTCTTGACTCACTTCTTTAACTATGCTTCTTCCAGAATTAAACTTTGCGTATTTCAATTCTTCATCCTTAAAACATCTCTCTAAATGCTTTAGTAAAAAATTGTATGTATCTTCGTTAAGTTCTAAGGAATATTCATTGAGTACCGGCTCATCACTGTTATTATCTAAAATATGAAGCACAGCTTCCATTATATTTATCTCTTTTATGTATTCCATATCTAAACCTCTTTTCTCCTCATTTAGCTTAAATATTATATCATAATTAAGGTTTGTCTAACTCATATTAATTCATTAATCAATAAAATATTATATCACAACTTCTGTTGCACTCCATCGTGGTTATGTTTAAAATAGATTTATATCATGAAAAGGCGGTGTATTACATTGAAAGAATTAGAAACTAAGATATTTAAAATAGATGTAGAAAAAATAAGGAGTTCTTTAATCTCTCTTGGATGCGAAAATGTAAAAAAAGAGAATCAAATCAACAACATTTTTGATTTTCCTGATAGGACTCTTTTAGATAAAAAAGGCTATGCAAGAGTAAGAGAAGTTGAAGACCTTTTAAACGGCACAAATCATTACTACATGACAACAAAAAAAATGCTCAGTCAAGATAAATTTAAAGTTATGGAAGAAAATGAAACTGAGGTTAATGATTGCGAAGCTGCCAAAGCTATATTTGAATCTTTAGGACTTGTGCTTTTTGAGTCAATAAAAAAATATCGTGAAAGTTATAAATACAAAGACAGCTTGATAGAAATAGATATAAACGACCCTTCTTTCTGTCCTTTTCCATATATAGAAATCGAAGCACCTGACGAAGGTGCACTACAGGAAATAGTAGAACTATTAGGATACACTATGGATGACACTACTTCTAAAACTATTTATGAACTCATAGGAGGGTCTGAGAAATTAAAAGGTCTATAGTCTAAAAAAACTCTATGTTGACTTAAAATACTATATATAATATAATGATTTACAAATACTAATATTTTGCTTTGATTAGGAGTATTAGTAGGTTATTTGTCTTTCAGAGAGCCGCAGTTTGGTGTGATGTGGTGTCAGATTCCTATGAACTCGCCTATGAGCTTACTTGAGGAAATGCAAGTACGGTTAAAACCGTTATATTTCAAAGTGAATTCTGAAATTCTATTTTTCAGAATTAATTAGAGTGGTACCACGAGGATTATTATACCTTCGTCTCTTTCAAGAGATGAAGGTTTTTTTATTTATCAAAAGGAGGAATTTTAATGGCTAAATACTCTACTGCCATAGATAGAAAATGGCAACAAAAATGGGAAGATTCAAATCTCTATAAGTTTGATGAAAATAAGTTAGGCGAAAAGCTATATGTTTTAGAGATGTTCTCTTATCCTTCAGGAGCTCAGCTTCACGCTGGACACTGGTTCAATTATGGACCTGTTGACTCTTGGGCTAGAATGAAAAGAATGCAAGGATACAATGTATTCCAGCCAATGGGCTTTGATGCATTTGGACTTCCAGCTGAAAACTATGCAATAAAAACAGGAGTTCATCCTCAAGATTCAACTTTAAAGAATATTGAAACTATGGAAAAGCAGCTTAAAGCTATGGGAGCTATGTTCAACTGGGAAAATGAAGTTGTTACCTGCTCTCCTGATTACTACAAATGGACTCAATGGTTATTCTTAGAGCTTTACAAAAAGGGATTAGCTTACAGAAAGAAAGCTCCTGTAAATTGGTGCCCTAGCTGTAACACAGTTTTGGCAAATGAACAGGTTGTTGATGGATACTGTGAAAGATGTAATTCCGAAGTTACAAAGAAAGATTTAACTCAATGGTTCTTTAAAATAACTGATTATGCTGAAGAACTTCTAAATGATATAGATGGATTAGACTGGCCAGAAAAGACTAAATCAATGCAAAAACACTGGATCGGCAAATCAACTGGTTCTGAAGTTACTTTCAAGGTAAAAGATTCTGATATCACATTTGACGTGTTCACTACTAGAGTTGATACATTATTTGGAGTTTCTTATGTAGTATTAGCTCCTGAGAGTCCACTTGTAGATAAAGTGGTAACTAATGAATATAGAGATGCTGTAGAAACTTACAAAGAAGAAACTAAAAAGCAATCTGAGATAGAAAGACAATCTATAACTAGAGAAAAAACTGGTGTATTCTCTGGTGGATATGCTATAAATCCTATAAACGGAAAAGAAGTTCCTATCTGGATTGGAGACTATGTTCTTGCTGGATACGGTACTGGTGCTGTTATGGCTGTTCCTGCTCATGACGAAAGAGACTTTGCTTTTGCTACAAAGTATAACCTTCCAATAGAAAGAGTTATAGAAGGCGGAGATTCCCTTCCATATTGCGAACATGGAACGATGATAAACTCTGGAGAGTTCGATGGATTGACTACTGCTGAAGGTAAAGAAGCTGTCACTAAAAAACTTGAAGAAATGGGACTTGGCCGTCTTAAAGTTAACTTCAGACTTAGAGACTGGCTTGTATCAAGACAAAGATACTGGGGTGCTCCTATTCCAATAATTTATTGCGATCACTGCGGAACTGTTCCTGTACCTGAAAAAGATTTACCTGTACAGCTTCCATACAACGTTGAGTTTACTCCAGATGGAAAGAGTCCTCTTGCAAAATGCGAAGACTTCATAAATACGGTGTGTCCTATATGCGGAAAACCTGCAAAACGTGAGGCTGATACTTTAGATACCTTTGTATGTTCATCTTGGTACTATTTAAGATATGCAGATGCTCACAACAGTGGAAAGCCTTTTGATACTGAAATAATCAACAAGATGCTTCCTGTTGACAAATATGTAGGTGGTCCAGAGCACGCATGCATGCACTTATTATATGCTAGATTCATAACTAAAGCTTTAAGAGATATGGGATATCTAAACTTTGATGAACCATTTAAATCATTAACTCACCAAGGACTTATACTTGGACCAGACGGCTTAAAGATGAGTAAATCAAAAGGAAACACAATTTCTCCAGATGACTACATCAAAGAATATGGTTCTGACGTATTTAGAATGTATCTAATGTTTGGTTTTGGCTACACTGAAGGTGGAGCATGGAGTGATGACGGAATACGTTCTGTAGCCAGATTCATTGAAAGAATAGAAAGAGCTTTAATAGGTGCTCATGAAGCTATAGTAGAAAGCAAAAATGATAAATCAACTATGGATGCTGCTGAAAAGGAACTTAACTTCTGGCGACACAATGCTATAAAAAACGTTACATCAGATTCAGAAATCCTTCAATTCAATACAGCTATAGCTAGAATGATGGAATTCGTTAATGCTTTAAATAAATATATAAACGAAGAAACTAAGAACTTAGCATTCTTAAAAGAAACAGTTTTAGATTTCATAAAATTAATAGCACCATTTGCTCCTCACTTTGGTGAAGAATGGTGGAACACAATTAACGATAATTCAAATGTAGTCGATAATTCTTATTCAGTATTTAATGCTAAGTGGCCTGTTTTTGATCCTAATGCTTTAATTAAGGACGAAGTAGAAATAGCAATTCAGGTTAATGGAAAGATTAAAGCTAGAATAAGCATTGCTTCTAACTTAGATGAAGAATCTATAAAGAAAGCCGCTCTAGAAAATGAAGATATAAAAGCTGCTACAGATGGTAAGAATATCGTTAAAGTAATAGTTATAAAAGGAAGACTTGTAAATATAGTTGCTAAATAAATATACAGATTTATGAATATAAGCATTATATTCTAATTCTTGTAAATATGCTTATAAAATTAACCTAAAGGACTGTAATTTAAAATAGATTACAGTCCTTCTATTGTATTATTCTATAGATGCCCTATTTTCATTGACTACTAATAATTACTATTATATAATAATCACATAAAATTTCTATTAAGAAAGAGAGTGATTATAATGAGCTCAGTTAATATAAGTAGTGAAGCTTTTAAAGATTTCAAGAAATTACTTGAAGATAATAAAGTACCTAATAATACGGTTAGAATAAATTTAGCAGGTTTTGGCTGCAGCGGTCCTATGTTTAATCTTGTTATCGGAGAAAAGGATGATAATGATGATGTTACAACAATAGAAGATGTTACTATATTAGTTACAAAAGAATTAGTATCAGAATTTGGAGGCTTTACAGTGACTTGTGAAGCTGAAAATGGAAGAGGATTATCTCTTGAGCCAATAGTTAAAGTGGAAGGCGGATGCGCATCCTGCGGTGGCGGATGTCACCACTAATTTAAATTATATAAGAATTTTAAAGTTCAAAATAGATATATTTGAAGGTATCTTCAGATATATCTATTTTTTTATACAACTTTATCCCAAAATGTCGAATTTTTTATCATTATTTCTTTGACAAGGAATAATTATTATCTTATAATAACTTTATAACTATCGATATTTTCGATAAATATAGCGAATACTATTAGTATAAACTATAACATAGATGTGTTGAAGTTTATTATTCGATGAATTTACACATTAATTTTAAAAGAAAGAGAGTGATTACTGATGAGCGCAATTAATATGAGCGATGTTGCTTTCAAGGATTTTAAACAATTACTTGAAGACAATAAAGTAGAAAATAATACAGTAAGAATAAATTTAGCAGGAATGGGCTGAAGCGGTCCTATGTTTAATCTTGTTCTGGATGAACAAAAAGAAAATGATGATGTTACAAAGATTGAAGACGTAACTATATTAGTTGATAAATCTTTAGTTGAAGACTTCGGCGGATTCAACATTACTTGTGAAGCTGAAAATGGCAGAGGATTATCTCTTGAGCCTGTAGTTAAGGCTGAAGGTGGATGCTCTTCTTGTGGAGGAAGCTGTCACTAATTCTAATTTAAACATAAAAGTAAGGGATTAGATTCTTATGAATTTAATCCCTTCTATATTTATAAATCAAAGGTCAGTACACTGACCTCTCCTTGAATGTCATGTATCATATCTCTTGCTATATGAATACCCACCTTATCATCATCATATTCTCTTTTATTTTTTAAGCTGAGAACTTTTCCGTAAGGCTTTTCTAAAGAAATCTCTTTTTCCTTTCCTGTAAGAACCCATATGGTTTTATAATTCACAGGTTTAACCTTCAATTCCTTTTCTCCAAGTCCATCTGTAAAGTAAACTACTAAAGTATCTTTTAAATTTTCTTTTTTTACGTAGGAAAACAGTGGAGAAAAAGCAGTAGCTCCAGTCTTATCTAATCTAGATTTTATATCTTTTAAGTCTTTTATATCGTAAACTCTTCTGACTTTATCATCACATTCAGCTATTTTTATATTAGCCTTACAATTTTTTAGTATCTCAAAAACCTCTTTTAAGATGTTGCGTATTTCGCCGGTAGTTATAGAACCGCTTATATCTATAACAAGAAGTATATTAGCTACTCTATCCCTTAGATTTCCTCTAAGGTCAAGTCTTTCCGGCTGTCTTCTATCCTTTCTTGTTATAGTCTTTTTATAACCATGTGGCATTGTCATTACCAAGCGCTTTAAGTAGTTACTCCAACTTATTTCAGCTTTCATTTCTAAAGCTTCTAGTATAGCTTCGAGACCCTCTGGAAGATTACCATCTTTAATTGCTCGTTTAGCCATAATCTTTACAAGATCCTCATTATACTCTTTGTTTAAAACATTAGATTTCTTCCAACTATCATGAACAAGCTCCATGTCATAGATTTCATCGCTAACTTCAGGCTTTCCTAGCCTGTAATCCTTCATTGCTTCATTAAGCTTTAAGGCATATTCTTCAAATGATCTTCCCTTTTTTAAACTTAAATTATAAAGAAAATTCACCTTTTCTATGGTGTAGGTAAAGTTTGGCGGATATTTTATATATTGATTAACTGATATATCCATAGCAATATTTATCGCTGATTTTCTGTATCTTCCTTCCAAAGCCTGCGCCCTGTCATAATGAGAATACATTATATGATAAATCTCATGTTTTATAAGAGCCTGCATCTCCCACTCAGTAAGCTCAAGACAAATCTTTACATCAAAGTTCATTATATAACCTTTAGCACTTCTAGTAGTTTCTATAGGCCATTTTAATCCTAAAGAAGTCTGCTTTTTTACATTCAGCATGAAGTTTCCAAAAAAGCTGTCTTTCCCTGTAATCATATGCAGATTACATTTTTCTATAAGAGAAAAAAATTTAATTTTGAACTGAGCATCTATATCCTTTTGACTGTTAAACTCCGCTGCTTCCCTATAAAGATTTGCTTTTTCTTTATCATAATACGTAAAATTACTCATTATATCACCCTTTTAATAACATTCAAAGAAAGCATTTATGAAGTCATCATCCTCTAAAAGTTCTTTATAAATTCCATCTTTATAATCTGCTCTTATATCCTTCATTATTGATATTCTAAGATCTACAGGATAGCATTTAAGAACATTGCTGAAAATATTTATATCCTTTTCTTTATGATTCTCCTTGTCAAGATACATAAGGAGATTTTTTGCCATTATATAAAGTCTTGCGTGGTCTTCTTTAAGTATTATGTCTTTTACATCTGAAGGCACGACTTCATTTGAGAATAACTCTTCTGCTCTTAGAGGCATAGGCTTGTAGTCGCTTATGTAGCTTATGAAATCCTGCGCTATATCTCCTCCAACATTGCCTTTTACCACATTGTAGAATATATTTTTACTATAAGAATCCTTATTGCTTAAATACACATTATAAGATTTTGAAACTCTTTCCCAGCTTCTTGGAGTTGCCTTCACCGTTTCTTTTGATTTTGGTCTATGAAGATAATGAGGAAATACGGATATAAACTCTAGTATGTGAGGATGTATATCGCCTTTCTCTGCTCCCCAGCTTATCCAGTCCTTAAAGTTTGACTCCATATAAACCCATACAAACCTATTTTCCTGTGCTTCGTCCATATCTACAACTTCATACTCTGTATCTTCAAAAGCATCATATTTATTTGATGGGTTCATAGCTGCCATTACATGAACCGCTTCCTTCAAATGATATCCATTGATTTCTCTATTCAGTATAAGATTCATCAGCTCTTGCTGAACATTATGGTCACATCTATTTATTTCATCAATAAAAAGCATAACTTCATTTTCTGGGTTCTCTCTCAAATACTCTTCTATATCTAAAAACTTTGTATGCATAGCATATACTGTTTTTTTACCCTTTATGTTTCTGCCATTATCATAGGTATTATACTCTTCTACTGTTGGAAGCCCTCCTATTTCACCTTCTTTTAAAAGGTTAGCATCTATATTTACAAGATGATAGGAGTTTTTTCTGCAAAGTTCCTTTGCAAGTGCTGTCTTTCCAATTCCGCTCTCTCCCACTAAAAGAGGAACAGACTGGCTTTTAATAATTAAATCTACTGTTGTTAATGCTTCATTAAAATTCAATTTTCTTTCCGCCTTTCCTCATTATAGTGATAAAGTGTAATCCATAGAAAACTGCTTTACTTTTTTACTTCCATACTCACTTATAAAGGCAAGTTTATTCATAACTAAGACTTCCAAATTTAAAAAGTTTTTTATATACACCTTGTCTGGTTCTTCGCAACACATTTTTTCAATTAGAACTTCTTCTATAAGATTCTCATCTACATCATCATATATATATTTTAAAATTTTTATATTTCCTTTTAGAAGAGCCTTAAGCTCATAATCATCTACAGCATCTATATATCTTATTGCTTCTTCATTCTGCCTTACAGCTTCTATCTTTGCGTTTAAACAAGGTTTTTCTATAAACTTTATTACGCTCCAATAATTTCTTATGGCTTCTATTTGAGTCTTTTCTGTAGGATTTTTTATATACTTTACTGCATCGCAGTCCTTTTGTACTGCTTTAATCTCTAAATCCTCAGAAGCATCTTTAATGTACTGTATAGCCCATCCCTTCATAGATAGTGCTTTTTCAATGACGGCTTTTGATGGATTCTTTATGTGTTTTAAAGCATTCCATGAAGCTGTAACCGCTAAAAGACATATATCTTCTTCAGGGTTTTCCATGTACTCTATAGTCATTGGATTTTTCTTTACTGCAATTTTTCTAAGATTTTTTGATTGTTCCTTTATGTACTGAATAGCTGATGGATTTGATGAAACTGCAGCTATCTTCATCTCTTCTGTTGGACTATCTATATTCTTTATTGAAAAAGGATTATCTCTCAACTGTTTTATAATTAAACCTTCCTCTTCCATTCTAACACCTTCTTATTAATAATCATTATTTATAAATATAAATTATTATATCATGTTATGATAAAAATTTAAATACATAAAATAAACCCTGGCTTCACCAAGGTCTACTTACGTATTATTTATTTCTTAATTTTAAAGCCAAATATTGCAAAAAGGTTACATATCTACCTATACTTTTCAACTTCTTTTCTTACAGCTTCAAGGAGATTGTTTAGTTCCCATACTTCTCCCTGTCCTATAAGTTTATTAAGCTTAGCCTCATATCTATATGCTTCTTGTACTTTATTTAAAGAGCTTAAAGTAAGTATTCTATTCATTATACTTGATACTATGTCAGATTTAACTTCAAAAAGTTTTTGTGCATCCTTTATTTCTTCCTTGATTTCTGTCATCTCTTCGTCAAGTCTATGAGCTGCATCAGCTGCACTTTTAAGCTTTTGCTTTATCTCCTCAGGAATCTGCTGTTTGTACTTATAGTTTAATGAATGTTCTATAGTCGCCCAAAAGTTCATAGCTAAAGTTCTTATCTGAAACTCAGCTAGTATTTCTGTCGTACCCTCTGCCATATTTACAGGATACCTTATTATCACATGATAGCTTCTATAACCGCTTTCTTTCACATTTGCTATATAGTCCTTTTCATACATTATCTGCATGTCTTTTCTTCCTCTAATTATCTCAACAACTTTTTCTATATCATCTACAAACTGGCACATGATTCTTACACCAGCGATGTCTTCCATTTCATATTGTAATCTATCTAAAGGAATGTTAAATTTATTAGCTTTTTCAAGTATTGATGAAACTTCCTTTACTCTTCCCGTTACAAACTCTATAGGTGAATATTCATTCGTTCTTCTATATTCTTTTCGTATTCCCCTAAGTTTTACTTTCAGCTCTTCTACAGCCTGTTCATACGGTGTTAAAAAACTTTTCCATTCCATTATTGCCATGATATTTCACCCTCTTATTGTTTTTCTCTTACCCTCTCTTGTATGCCTTTATCTTATGGCTATCCTAAGTTTATAATATTTTAATGGGATTAAAGTCTAGAAAGTCACAAGAAGTCATGATATATTCAATTCCGTCATAGACACCATTTAAAGCATTTTTTAAACCTGCTCCATGAAGATGACCATATATAACTTTCTTCACTCCATATTTTTTAAAAGTCTCTGTATATAAAGTTTCCTGATTTTCATTAAACTTAGGAGGATAATGCATCATAACAATTATATCTTTATAACCATCCTTAACTGCCTGTTCTAAAGATAATGTAAGACGTATATTCTCTCTATTGTATATTTTGTCATCATGAGCTGTAAAACCAGTTGCCCCTTTACATATCCATCCTCTTGTCCCGCATATAGCCCAATTTTCATATGTATAATAATTGTTTTGTATAAAATCCATATCTTCATATAAATTTCTAAGTTTAGATATAGTAGTCCACCAATAATCATGATTTCCCTTTGATATTATTTTTCTTCCTGGAAGCTTATGAATCCATTCTAGATCCATAAGACCTTCTTCCATTTTCATGGACCAAGATATATCTCCAGCTATTAAAACTGTATCTTCTTCTTTAATTATTTTAATCCAATTTTCTTTTATCTTTTCATCATGCTTGCTCCAATGCTGGCCAAAGATATCCATAGGCTTTTCACCATTTAAAGCAAGATGAAGATCTGAAATAGCATATAAAGCCATGTCTTATCACCTTTCGTTATGTATAATATATTTTTAAAAATATTTCCCAGACCATGCATCATTAGTTAAGTGTTATTTTATCCATTTAGATTATATCACAATTATATATATTTAAAAAACGGGAGTGTCGCAAATACTTTATAGTTTTGCAACACTCCCTAGATTTTAACTATACTAGTTGAAGTTTATGATAGCTCTTTTTACCCTTTTTAACTAAGGCTACTCCATCTGTAAAATCTTCTTCTACTAAGTTTCTATATATATCTGTAACTTTTTCATCATTTAAAGATAAACCATTTTGTTTTATGATTCTCTTTCCTTCTGCTTTAGATGGTATTATTCCACCTTCTGCAAGGATATCTAATAAAGATGTATTTAATTTCTCTCTTGAAACTTCAACAGTAGGAACATTATTCATATTGTTTCCACCTGCAAATAAAGCTTCTGCTGCTTCCATAGCCTTTTTAGCTTCTTCTTCGCCATGTATAAGCTTTGTAACTTCATAAGCTAAAACTTTCTTAGCTTCATTTATAGCCGATCCTTCTACAGCACATAGTTCATTAACTTTATCCATTGGAACAAAAGTTAAGAGTGATAGACACTTTTTAACGTCCGCATCTTGAACATTTCTCCAGTACTGATAGAATTCATATGGAGATGTCTTCTCTGGATCAAGCCATAAGGCTCCATTTTGAGTCTTACCCATCTTTTTACCTTCACTTGTTGTAAGAAGTGTGCAAGTCATTGCATAAGCCTGTTTTTGTTCTTTTCTTCTTATAAGATCTACTCCTGCAAGCATGTTAGACCATTGGTCATCTCCACCAAGCTCCATTGAACATCCGTATTTCTTATTTAATACAAGGAAATCATAACCCTGCATTAACATATAATTAAACTCAAGGAATGATAATCCCTTTTCTAATCTCTGCTTGAAACATTCTGCAGTAAGCATCTTATTTACAGAAAAGGCTGAACCTATATCTCTTATAAAATCTATGTAATTTAAATTTAAAAGCCAATCTGCATTATTTTCTAGTATAGCTTTTCCATCGCTGAAATCTATAAATCTTTCCATTTGCTTTTTAATACAGCTTACATTATGTTCTATAGTTTCTCTAGTCATCATTTGTCTCATGTCAGTTCTTCCACTAGGATCGCCAATCATAGCTGTTCCGCCGCCTACTAAAGCTATAGGTCTATGTCCTGCTCTTTGCATATGTGCCATAAACATCATAGCTATAAAGTGTCCTACATGAAGACTGTCTGCTGTAGGGTCAAAGCCTATATAAAAAGTTACCTTTTCCTTTTCAAGTAATTCTCTTATTTCCTTATCGTGAGTCAACTGTTTTATGTATCCTCTTTCCGTAAGGATGTCATATACATTTCTCATGTAATACCTCCCTATAAATTCGCTATAGTCTTATCAATTATTTTATTATATCACATGAATTTACATTTATATAGGGAAACAATTCAGTAATTTTCTAAAAATAAAAGTCTACCTGATTTTTGAATGAAAATCTTTCTTTCACTCATTAGGTAGACCTTTACATATAGTTCCTATAATATTTTCAACTTTATCCTTCTAGGCTGCCTTCACATATTTTTTTAGAAACTCAGGCATTCCTTCTTGTGAAATGTCAGAATTTAAATTTATATACATTTCCACGCCGTTCTTTTTACAAAAACTCTCTAATCTGCAAAATAAATGTGCCATATCTTCCATGGACCCAGACACAATATTGTTTAACCCATCAACAAATATCATATCAACGTCATAATTTCCCGAAAGTATACCGCACAATAGTCCGTAAAATTCATTACAGTCTTTTACTTCATAATCTTCAGTTGTGATAAATCTAATTCTTCTGTCCAAACTATACATAGGTCTTTTGTCATCATCAATATAAACCATTTGCCCGTCTGCATTATGGATCTTTTGGTTAGCCAAATCTATTAAAGCTTTTGTTTTACCTGAACCTCTCTTGTTACAGAATACATTTATCATTTTTACCACCCCTTAAGTTTTTTTTAGGTGAAAATCTATTAATACTAGTATATAATATTCAGAATATTTTAGCAACTATTTTAATCCACTTTTTTATCTATTTATTATTTAAATTCCGACCTCACCCTATATTATAGATTCTACTCCATGATAATGATTTTTATACTTCATATCATGGAGTTTTCATGTAAATTTTAAGTAAGTTTCTATCTATAATTTGTAAATTGTAGTGCTATTCCAAAATCCTTTTCCTTTAAAAGCTGCATAATATTTTGAAGATCATCTTTGTTCTTACCTGATACTCTGACTTGTTTATCTAATATCTGAGATTGAACCTTTATCTTACTGTCTTTTATAGCTGCTACAACCTCTTTTGCCTTTTCCTTAGAAATTCCATTAACTATCTTTGCATTTACTCTAGCGCTGCCAAGAGAACCATGTTCCACTTTCCCAAACTCTAAAGCCTTAGGAGATACCCCTCTTTTTATAAGCTTACCCTTTAGTATATCTATTACTGCATTTAATTTGTATTCATCATCAGAAACTATCTTCACTTCTTCGTCTTTTATTATTTCTATTTCTGATTTGCTTCCTTTGAAATCATATCTTTGAGAAATCTCCTTTAAAGATTGGTTTACAGCATTGTCAACTTCCTGCATATTTACCTCTGAAACTACATCAAATGAATATGTACTAGCCATTTTATGCCCTCCTACAATATTTTTTATATATAATATAGTTTAAAATATTTATATTCTATAATCAATAATATTTCCTCTATTCTCTAAATTAACTCATAATATCAGCATAAATTTATCGAAATTAATATTATTTCCCATTACTTAATCTTTATTTAATATTATAAAATTGTAATATAAACTTATTGATTTTATTAGCCATTATGTTATAATAAATACATAATAAATTTATGTATAGGTTAATTTTCAGGTACTTGTCCTTCCTTGAATAGCGGAAGTAAAGTTATCCCAAAATTATCGCTATATTATCAAGGAGGATTTTAAAATGGAAGATAAGACTATCGTATGTAAAGATTGTGGAAAAGAATTCGTATTCACTGTTGGAGAGCAAGAATTCTTCAAAGAAAAAGGATTCGAAAACGATCCAGTAAGATGCCCAGAGTGCAGAAAAGCTAGAAAAGCATCTAAAATGAGCAATAGAAGATAATTGACTTAATTCCTCATGCCTTATGGCATGAGGTTATTTTATTTTTTGAGTATATTTTTTATATGCATAATAATTTTTCAAATTTTGTCATCTGTTTCTAATAAGAATTTTTTTAATTATTTTTCTTGTTGATTCCTTAAAAATTACTCTATAGCTATTGACAAATGCAAATCAAATACATATTATAATAATCAAAGAGTCTTAAAATCTATGATAAGAATTAGTAGGCTAAAAAACAAATTTACAGAGAGCTATAGGTGGTGGAATTATAGCAATTATGCTTTAGTTGAATGGGTCTTTGAGATGCGGTGTGAAATTTATTAGTAGCATCAGCCGTTACCTTACGTTATAAAGGATAGATATGTTAGTATCTTATTAGAGTTAACCTTTCAGGTTAAAATAGGTGGTACCGCGATTATTACGCCCTATGAGTTTTATCTCATAGGGCTTTTTTATATTTTAAATTTACAGTTAAAACTTTATTAGGAGGAGTTTTTTATGGAAGATAAGAAAAAAGTTATATTTAGTGGAATTCAACCCTCTGGTAATCTTACCTTAGGAAATTATTTAGGAGCATTAAAGAACTGGGTAGCTCTTCAAGATCAATATGACTGCTATTATTGTGTAGTGGATCTTCATGCTATAACAGTTAGACAAGAACCAAAGGATCTTAGAGCCAGAACTTTAGAGGTTCTTGCTATATATATAGCAGCAGGAATCGACCCTGAAAAAAATACTATTTTTATACAATCCCATGTACCTGCTCACTCTGAAGCAGCATGGCTTTTAAACTGCTCAACTTACATGGGTGAATTATCTAGAATGACTCAATTTAAAGACAAATCTCAAAGAGTTGGAGATTCTGTATCTGCAGGATTATTCACTTATCCTGTTCTTATGGCAGCAGACATCCTGCTTTATAATACTGACCTTGTACCAGTTGGTAAAGATCAAATGCAGCATTTAGAGATTACTCGTGATATAGCTCAAAGATTTAACAGCGCTTATAGCCCAACCTTCACAATACCTGAAGCATATATTCCAAAGGCTGGAGCGAAAATAATGGATTTACAAGACCCTTCTAAAAAGATGTCTAAATCCGCTGATAACCCTAATGGTTTCATACTTATAATGGATCCACCAGAGGTTATAAGAAGAAAAGTAAGCAGAGCTGTAACTGATAGTATAGGTATTATAAATTATACTGAAGATCAGCCTGGGGTAAAAAATCTAATAGATATTCTTGCTGTAATAAAAAAGCTTGACCCAATAGAAGTTGCTGCTTCTTATAAAGATAAAGGCTATGCTGAATTAAAACATGACGTAGCAGAAGCTATAGTAGAAGAACTGTCTCCTATCCAAGAAAAGGTGAAAGAGCTTCTAAAGGATAAAACTTATCTAGAAGAGATATACAAAAAAGGCGCTGAAAAAGCAAACTATGTATCTAGAAAAGTTCTTAGAAAAATGCAAAAGAAAATAGGCTTTATACAATAATAAAACCCTCCGTGTATGTCTATAATATACACGGGGGGGTTTTTTTCTTGTTGGGGAAAAGTTAAGAACTCACTACGGGGAATAGTAAGTTCTTAGGGGGTTGTTTCTAGTTCTTATATATCTTAGCTTTTATGAGCTTCTCTTTTCAAAAACTATTATATCACTTAAATAGCTCATATCAAATTTGATGAAAGCTTAGTTTTTTTCATAATGACTATTTGGTAACGTTTTTAACATTCATTATCTTTAAATTATTCAGCCTTTCATTATTTTACAAAAAATTTAATGAAAATATTATAAGATGCATTATGTAGAATTTTAGATTATAATAGTTAATAGAATTGCAGTTTAAATCTTTTTGAGATAAATTGATTTATTGGTAAACAATAATAGGAGGAACATTTATGACAGATTTACAAAGAGAAATAGATAAGAGACGAACCTTTGCCATAATCTCTCACCCAGATGCCGGTAAGACAACATTAACAGAAAAATTCTTGCTTTATGGAGGTGCTATAAGACTTGCAGGTTCTGTAAAGGCTAGAAAAGCTTCAAAGCACGCTGTATCTGACTGGATGGAGATAGAAAAACAAAGAGGTATCTCTGTAACTTCGTCAGTTATGCAATTTAATTACGATGGCTATTGCATAAACATACTAGATACTCCTGGCCACCAGGACTTTAGTGAAGATACATATAGAACATTAATGGCTGCAGACAGCGCTGTAATGGTTATTGATGGTGCTAAAGGTGTCGAAGCACAAACAAGAAAATTATTCCAAGTTTGTGCACTTCGAGGAATTCCTATATTTACTTTCGTAAATAAGATGGATAGAGAAACAAGAGACCCTTTTGAGCTTCTTGAAGAAATAGAAACTGAACTTGGAATAAAATCATACCCTATGAATTGGCCTATAGGTCAAGGTTCTGAATTCAAGGGAGTTTATGAGCGTGATAAGGAATCTATAGAAGTATTCCAAGACGGAGAACATGGTCAAAAGGAAGCAGAAAAAGTCGAAGCTAAGGTTGATGATCCTGCTCTTACAGAACTTTTAGGTTCTGCTTTACATGAAAAACTTATGGAAGATATCGAACTTTTAGACTATGCAGGAGATGAATTTGATTTAGAAAAAGTAAATTCCGGTGAACTTACACCTGTATTTTTTGGTAGTGCCTTAACTAACTTTGGTGTTGAGCCATTCTTAGAGCACTTTCTAAATCTTACTTCTCCACCTACTCCAAGAAATTCTGATAAAGGTCTTATAAATATCTACGATGAGCCATTCTCTGCTTTTGTATTTAAAATTCAAGCTAATATGAATCCTGCTCATAGAGACAGAATTGCCTTCATGAGAATCTGTTCTGGTAAATTCGAAAAAGGTATGGACGTTAATCACATTCAAGGTAAAGGAAAAGTAAAGCTTGCCCAACCTCAACAATTTTTAGCACAAGATAGAGAAATAGTTGATGAAGCTTATGCTGGAGATATCATTGGAGTATTTGACCCAGGTATATATTCTATAGGTGACACACTTTGTAAGAGCGGTGAAAAATTTAAATTTGAAGGAATTCCAACTTTTGCTCCTGAACATTTTGCTAGGGTACGTCCTATAGATTCTATGAAGAGAAAGCAATTCATAAAAGGTATAACTCAGATTTCACAAGAAGGAGCTATTCAGGTTTTTAAAGAATTGTTTATCGGTATGGAAGAAATTATCGTTGGTGTTGTAGGTGTGCTTCAGTTTGAAGTTTTAGAGTATAGACTTAAAAATGAGTATGGCGTAGACATAAAGATGGATAGGCTTTCTTTCAAATATGTTAGATGGATTGAAAACAAGGAAATAGATATGAATTCTATAAATATAACTTCTGATACTAAGAAGGTTACTGATTTAAAAGATAGAAATCTATTAATCTTCCAGTCTGACTGGGGAATAAGTTGGGCGCTTGATCATAACAAAGAACTTATACTTTCCGACATAGGCAAAAATAACGACTAATGGAAAATATATATACGATTAAAAAGTAATTTTTGAAACATACTATTACTAAAGGAAGGTGATCAAGTTGAGTAAAGGAAGTAAAAACTATCCTCCTAATGACAGGACTTTTTTAAAGCCAACAAAACATGAGCTTTGTTCAAAATCAAAAGATGGATCTGACAGTGTTAAACTACCAAGTCCAGTAACAGATGATATTGTTGTAAATAATATCGCTAATGCTGAATTTGATTACACTCATGTACCTGGCGAAAGTGAAGATTTCTAATAATCAATATTCATTACCTTTCTAAAAAAGACTAGGAGCACTGCTCCTAGTCTTCTTAATTTGTAAACTGTTCTTGAAGGATAATCTCTGTGGCTTTCACATAAGGATTTCTGTGAAATCTTTTTTGAAGAATATTATTATTTATATAATTTGAACCTCTCTATTAAAGTAGTCATAAGTGAAGCTGGTAATACTTCAAGTTCGTCTATAGTCAGATTATCTTTAAAATTTTTAAAAAATATTTCTAGTCTATCCTCATTTATATCATTTATAAATTCTGATGACACATAAAAAATTCTTGGTTTGCCATCATAAAAAGATAGCAAACCAACATAATCTGTAGTAGATAATTCATTCTGTATATAGTCGTAAGCTTCTTGTACCAAATATACATTTTCTAATATACATTTCTTTTCTTCACTAAAATTAAAGTTTTTTTTTGAGACATCATTGAAGAAGCCGTGATTTTTTATTATATTCTTATATATTTTTCTTAAATATTTTGTAAGTCTCCTATTTACTCCTTCTCTTAATGCAACAGCATTATTTTGAGATAAACTCATTCCCTTTTCTTCAAGTTCCCCAAGGGATATATCTTTAAATTTTATATTTGCTAATGGATTCTTTTTGCATTTGTTATCTCTAACAACAAAATACGCTATTATTACTGCAATTCCAAATACTAAGGCTATGTATAGCAAAATCATATACCACAACTCCATTCCCTTATTAAAATCCTCTATACTTTATTCTTTCCACATAACTAAAATTTTATGTATGTGTTTATCTCATATATTTTTAATAAAGTGGGGAGGTACATCCCCCTAACTAAAAAAAGCAGCTGCAAAATGCATAAGTCACTTTACAACCGCTTATTAATAGTTTTTACTTTTTCTCATACTCTAATGTTTTATAACTGCTTTTTATCTGTTCTTCAGTAAAATTGACTATGCCCGCTTCTTTTTCTTCATTATTTCCGATATTTTCATAATCCAATTTTACAGAGTTATAATATCTCCTACACTTCTCACATTCTTTTAAATGTTCATTTACTAAATTATCACTTTCATTACTAATCAGCCCCTCTACTTTTAATGGAATCAAATCCTTTATAACATTACAATCACTCATAACTTCACTCCCTCACTATTTTTTCTTTCACTCTAAAGAATATAATTTTACTTATTAGTGCAGTAATCTATATGTTTCGTTACAATCTAATTTTAAACTATGAATAACCAATTAAAAAGGATGGTAAGCATCTATTAATATCAGCTTACCATCCCATAAACTTTATAACCCTATATGACTTGAAGTCCTAATTCATTTTTTATTATATCTTCATAGGTTTCTCTTTTGCATATAACTCGTGATTCACCATTATTTACAAGAATTACTGGTGGCTTGGGTATCTTGTTATAGTTTGAACTCATTGAATAACAATACGCTCCTGTAGACATTATGGCAATTATATCCCCTATTTCAACTTGTGGAATATTTATATGATTTATTAGGACATCTCCGCTTTCGCAGCACTTCCCTGCTATAGTAACATTATTTACACAAGTTTCTTCTGCTTTGTTGGCTATGAGGCATTCATAGCTTGCACTATATAAAGATGGTCTTATATTGTCTGTCATCCCTCCATCTACAGATACATAGCTTCTAACATTAGGTATTTCTTTAACTCCTCCTACAGTGTAAAGAGTTGTTCCTGCATTACCTACAATAGCTCTTCCTGGTTCTATTACTAAATCTGGAATCTTAACATTAAATTCATTGCATATTCGTTCCGTCTCAGTTATCATGTCTCGGCAGTAATCTTCAATTGTCATTGGAGTATCACCTTCTGAGTAGTATATTCCAAAACCTCCACCTAAATTTAATTCTTCAATCTCTACATTCCTTGAATCTTTTATGCTTTTTACAAGTCTAATCATAACCTTAATAGCTTCCTTATGACCTTCCGTATTGAAAATCTGAGATCCAATATGACAGTGAAGCCCCTTGAGATGAATGTTCGGCATATTCTTTAATTCATCCAATACATTAAATAAATTGTTTTCTAGAAGAGTAAAGCCAAATTTCGAGTCAATTTGTCCAGTCTTTATATATTCATGAGTATGAGCTTCAACACCTGGAGTCACTCTTAATAGTATATTTTGTATCTTCTGTAAAGCATGAGCTGTCTTGTTTATTTCATAAAGTTCCTCGATATTATCTACCACAAAAGTTCCTACCCCATATCCTAATCCCATGCGTATCTCTTGATTAGTCTTATTATTTCCATGGAAATAAATTTTCTCCATAGGGAATCCGCTTCTATATGCTGTATATAATTCTCCTCCTGATACTACATCAAGATTCAAACCTTCCTCATTTACAAGCTGTGCCATGGCTATTGTCAAAAATGCTTTTCCAGCATAAACAACTTTATTTCTTCCCTCTATAGCATTGAAAGAATCCCTAAACTTTCTACAATTTTCCCTTATGAATCTCTCGTCCATTACATATAGTGGTGTTCCATACTCTTTAACTAAGTCTAAAGTATTTATTCCTCCTATATAAAGATTATTATTTTCTAAATTCATTGTTCCAAAAATTCTCATATTTTTCTCCTCCCCTGCGTGCATAAAAAAAGATATAACAAAGGACACCTTCGTTATACCTCGGAAAGAGACTTAACAATTTTGGTGTACCTCTGTAGCTCCCCACTAATAATAGTGACAGTTCATCATATATTCTATGATGAACCAGGATTAATTCGTGCCAAATTTAATCCTTCGGCTATATTTCCTTTCACTTTATATCACAGCGTGCCCGCTAATAAAGCTACTTATAAATACAGCTCCTCTACCCTAAGGTTACAATAATAATTTGAATTTTCATTATTTTTAATATATTATTATATATAATATATAACTAATATCAGATTGTCAATATATAAATTAAGTCCTTTATATAAAATTTAATATTTACCATATGATTCATGGAAATATATATTAAATATATGATATAATATATAGATATTTCTATTACAAAAGGACGTGAAATAATGCTTTCTAAATTCTTAATCAAAACTTTTGTGAAAAATTCTGAAAATACATCAGATGAAAATGTTAGAGGGGCTTATGGATTTCTTGCGGGGATTATCGGAATCATTGTTAATCTTTTTTTATTTGGAGTTAAACTTACGGTAGGTATGATATCTCAAAGTATAGCCGTAACTGCTGATGCATTTAATAACTTTACAGATGCTGGTTCTTCTCTTGTAACCATATTAGGATTTAAACTTTCTAATATGCCTGCAGATGAGGAGCACCCTTTTGGACATGGAAGGATAGAATATCTTTCAGCTTTAATTGTATCTGCCATGGTTATGCTTGTTGGACTTGAATTCATTCGTTCTTCTATTCAGAGAATATTAAATCCTACACCAGTACAATTTGAAGTAATTCCTTTTGTGCTTATTTTATTTTCAATATTATTTAAAATCTGGCTTTCTAGATTCAATGTACTTATTGGAAAGAAGATTAATTCGTCTGCCCTTAAAGCAGCAGGATTAGATGCTCTTGGTGATGTTGTAACTTCAAGCACTGTTGCATTATCTCTTTTAGCTTCTAAATGGACAGATTTTCCTGTAGATGGATATGTAGGTGTAGCTGTAGCTCTTATGATTTTATACTCTGGCTTTAAGCTAACAAAAGAGACATTAAACCCTCTTCTTGGAGAAGCCCCAGACCCTGAACTGGTTAATGCCATAAAAGATCAGGTTATGTCTTATGATAATATAACAGGAGTTCACGATCTTATAATACACAACTATGGTCCTGGAAAATGTATGTGCTCTATTCATGCAGAGGTTCCTGCTAATATGTCTGTAGTTAAGATTCATGAGATTATAGATGCAGCTGAAAAAAATGTATCAGAAAAATTAAATATTTATCTTGTAATTCACATGGATCCAATCAATGTTGATGATGCTGAGGTTATGGAAACTCAATATGAACTATTGAAAATCTTAAATGAACATCCATTAGTAAAATCTATGCATGATTTTAGAATAGTTGGGTCTGGCGAAAAGAAAAATTTAATCTTCGACGTAGTTGTTGATTCCAATAGGAAAAAAATACAACTATCTGATGAAGACATAAAACATGATATATGTGAGAAAGTTAAAAAAATATATCCTACGTACAATTGTGTAATAACAATAGATAATGATTTTCTACATTATCATTAAAAGTTTAAATTTCAAACAAAATGGGTTTAATGAAATGATATATACATTTCATTAAACCCATTTTTCTTAAGAATTAAGTTTATAGATATGTTCCTTCAATATAACACCATTTTTTATAGATATTATATTGTCAGCTGCTTTCTTTGCAAAACTCATGTCATGAGTTATGATAAGTATAGACATCCCTCTAGCTGCTAACTCCCTTATTAGAGCAGCAACATCATCTACAAGCCCAGGATCTAATGCTGATGTTGGCTCATCGAAACACATAAGAGATGGATTCATCATAAGTGCTCTTCCTATAGCAACACGCTGCTTTTGTCCACCCGAAAGCTCACTTGGATATGATTCTTCCTTTCCTCTTAATCCCAAAAGTTCTAATAATGTTCTTCCTTGAATCACGGTCTCATTTTTCGTCTTTCCTAAAACTTTTTGAGGAGCTTCAACTAGGTTTTCTATAACACTCATATGTGGAAAGAGATTAAAATCTTGAAACACTAGTCCAATCTCTCTTCTAACCTCTTTAAGCTGTTTTTTATCAGCATATTTTCCATCAATACAAATGTAATCATTATTTATTTTAATTGTACCTCCATCACACTTCTCTAAGACGTTTATACATCGCAACAGTGTGGTTTTCCCACTTCCCGATGGCCCTACTATTACCGTAACTTCTCCATTCATAACTTCTAGATTTATATCTTGCAATACTATATCTTTTCCAAAACTCTTCTTTAACCCTGTTATACTAAGCATTTCTCTTATATCTCCTAACTATAGTAATTATATTTTCCTTCTACATTTCTAAGCATCTTAGTCAAAGCCCCTACTATTATAAGATAAACAACACCTGCTAATAATAGAGGTATAAGAGACGCTTCCCTGTTAGATGCTATTTTGGCAACTCTCAACAATTCATCAAGTCCTACAATATAAACCAAGGAAGTATCTTTTACTAACGTTATTATTTCATTAGAAACAGCTGGAATTATCCTTTTTACAGCTTGAGGAAAAATTATTCTAAAGAATATATTACTCGGTGTCATTCCCAATACTTCTCCACCTTCATACTGTCCTTGATCTATAGAACTTATTCCACCTCGAAATATTTCTCCAAAGTAGGCTCCATAATTTAAAACAAAAGCTATTATTATAGCTGCAAATCTATCAAATTTTATACCTATAACAGGAAGTCCAAAGTATATAAATACTACCTGAAGCAATAAAGGTGTTCCTCTCATTATCCATATATAAATCTCTGTAACTCTAGAAATAATTTTTATCTTAGATAACCTTCCTATTGCTGTGATGACGCCTAATGGCATTGCAAGAATTATTGTAAATATAAATACCTTCAAGGTCATTAAAAGTCCAGATAAAAACTGAGGCATTAATTCTACTATCATTTGCATATCTTTAAGTCTCCCATCAAAATTTAAATAATTCTATTTCAATATGTTTTCTCCAAACCATTTATTACATATATTTTCTCCAGTGCCATCTTCCTTAATTTCTTTATAATACTTATTTATATCATTAATCAGCTCTTCATCGTCTTTTCTTGCTCCTACAGCATAAATTTCCTTTCCAAAGTCACCGTTTAATATTTTAAACCTTTCTTCGCCTCTTTGTTTCATGTAATATCTTGCTAATATTTCATCAACAACTACAGCATCAAGTCTACCTGCGTCTAAATCCATAAGGGCATCATTATAAGTATCAAACAACACTAGTTGTCCATCTTTAAAGTTCCTTGTTAATTCCTGATCTTTATTTATTGCTTCTAAGGAGCTTGATTCACTTTGTGTTCCAACTTTAGCACCTTTTAAATCCTCCTTAGATGAAAGCTTTGAAGTAGCTAAAACTATGATTACTTGTCTATTGTCTAAATATGCATCAGAAAATTTAACCTGCTCTTTTCTTTCTTCTGTTACACTGTATCCATTCCATATGAGATCTATGTTTCCTTGATTTAATTCTGATTCTTTCATAGTCCAATCCACAGGCTGAAACTTAACTTTTCTTCCGCTTCTTTTAAATATCTCTTTGGCTAAATCCACATCAAATCCTACAATCTCTCCCTTTTCATCTTTATATCCCATAGGAACAAATGTATCATCTAGTCCTATTATTACAGTATCATTATTTTCATCAGCTTTTACACTATCTTTACAACATGCCACAACATTTACTGATAATAATACTAACATTATAATTACTGTTATTTTTTTTATAACTTTTATATTTGATTTCATATTTATTCCCCCTAAACTCATAGTATACTTTAACACTTTACCACGCTAAATTGATAAAGTCAATAATTTATCTAATTTTTATTTAAAAATACAAATCCTTGAAAGTGATTTCAACCTTCAAGGATTTATATAATCTACTATTTTAAATATTTTCTTTCGTATCTTTGATACATTACTAATGCTACTATAGTAAAAAATAATGGTCCAGCTATCATAAAGATAGTAGAACTCATGTCTCCTCTTGTAGCTGGTTCAACTATTGTAAATATATTTGCAAACAATACAGTTAGTGTTACAACTACAGTTGCAACAAGTGATGAAGCATGACTCTTATATGCAACGAAAGGTCTATCTATATTCTCTATTCTTTTAAATCTTGCAAAAGCTCCTGATAAAAACATGTATGGAAGAGTCATTGCAACATTAGTCATAAGAACTAATTTTTCAAAAAATTCAGCAGCACCTTCGCCCCCAAAGGATACGATGGCTATGAATACAGCAACTATTACGCATTGTACCCACATAGCATTCTTAGGCATTCCATCTGTTATTACAGAAAGTTTTCCTGGCCAAAGTTCTTTTGGTGTACCTTCTATAAGTTGTTTTAATGGCGAATAAGATAATGTAAAAAAGGCTCCTATTAAAGCCAAGAACATAGAAATTCCAACAAATCTAGCTACCCACAATCCTATATTTAACGATACAGCTTCACTTAATCCTACACTTGTACCTATTGCGTAACCTAAATTTTTCATTACCACATAAGCTACATTTCCAAGGTGTACATTCTTTGTAGATAATGACTGTCCCCAGTTAGTAAAGATTCCTATTAAAAGAACTCCTAATGAGTATCCTATAGATATAATAATAGCTGCTATTGAAAGCCCCTTAGGAAAAACTACTTCTGGATTCTCAGTCTGATCTACAAGTCCTCCAACAGCCTCTATTCCTCCATAAGCAAATATTGCAAAAACGGAGAATGAAAGCATTGCAATTGTTGTTTTGTAAGCCGGATTAGGTGAATAAAGAAAACTCTCATAAGAAACTATTGGTTCTGCAAGTTTTCCTCCATTTAAAATTAGAACAACTACAGCACCTATTAAGAGAACTATATTTAAAAGTGCTACAGCGGTTCCACCTATTGATGTTACCTTTGTTATTTGTTCTAATCCCTTTGTAGCTATAAATGTAATAGCTATAATTAGTAATATGCCTAAGACTCCTAAAGTACGTGTAGAATTAAGTCCAAATATGGACCAATTTACTGTAGTGTCTGTTCCTGAAATAGCATTAGCAAAGGGAATCCATATAGCTGAGCATATATTAACCATCCATACTATATAAGATGCATACCACATAAATGTTCCTATAAATGCATATTTAGGACCTACAGATTTATCCATCCAGGAGTATATTCCTCCCTTCTCATTCTTGAATGCTGCTCCGTATTCAGCTTGCATAAATGCATATGGAATAAAAAACAATATAGCTGAAATGATATACCAAGGAACAGCTGCATATCCCATAAGATAGAAGCCTCTTGGTATATTAGCGAATCCAAATACGGAAGTAAAAATCATTAATATAAGAGCCATCATGGACATCTTCTTGCCCTTCAATCCATCATCTGACATATAAAACTTCCTCCTTTTGTTTTATTTTTCCCTACTATGTTTCCCCATAATTCTTTAATACATTACAGAAAAAAAGAATACATGAAATATTTTTTATTTCATGTATTCTTTAAATATTTTTATATATTTATTTTTTTATAGAATCATTATACATCAGTAATTTATCTGCAGTGTATTCATCTACTACAAGACAATTTATGTATCCTCCATTAATAGCTCCTATTATTGCAGGAATACAATTATCTCCTCCAGAAATACCTATAGAAAATTCTTTTTCTCTTAAATCCTCTAATTCTATACTGGTATTTCTATCATTTAAATTCTTATCATATATGGTACCATCTACGTTAAAGAATCTAGAACAAATTTCACCTACTGCTCCTTTTGCCCTAATATCCTCTAACTCTTCTCCTGTTATATAACCACAATTTGATATAGTTGACTTTTTAGATGGATATCCAATGGTAAATACAGCAATGTTAGCTTTTTTCCCTAGATCCACAACGCTTTTTATACTTGGTTCATTTAAAAGCTGTTCTTTTAAAAGTTTGCTGCTTACCATAACTGGTGCATGAAGATATCTTACTTTAGCATCAAACTTTTCTCCTAGCTTTTCTGCTACAAAATATGATATTTCTTCTCCTTTTCCGTTAGGTATGCTTCCTTTAAGCTGAACTACTGTAAGATCTTTTATTTCACGAGAAATCATGCTATCTATCATATTTTTCATGGTAACTCCCCATGATACTCCTATGATATCTCCATCTTTTAAAATACTCATGACATATTCTGCGGTTTTTGCTCCTATGACTGATTTTAGAACTTCACCTTCTTCTAAAATAGCTATCTTTACGTCCTTTAATCCTAAAGCTTCAGCCAATTTCAGCTCCTTTTCTTTAATTATAGAAAATGGATCTAAAACTACAGTCCTTATATACCCAAGCTCCTTAGCCTTAGTAATACTTCTAGATACTTTTGCTCTAGAGATATTTAAGTCATTAGCTATTTCTTCTTGTTTAAGTTCCTCTTCATAATACATTTTGCATATTCTTATAATCAGTTCTAAATCATTGCTTTTCATATTTACCACCTTATATCAATAGAACTCTGCTTTTTAATAGCCAGTTGCCTCTTGATTGTTTATTATCTTTAAAAGTGAACTAGTACCTAATCTGCTTGCTCCTGCTTCTATAAACTGCTCTGCAGTTTCTAAGTTTTTAACGCCACCTGCAGCCTTGATTTTTACATCTTTTCCTACATATTTAGCAAAAGTTTGTATATCTTCAAGAGTAGCACCTCTTGTTCCAAATCCTGTTGAAGTTTTTATGAAATCTGCCTTTGCGTTTGTTACTACTTTGCATAGTTCTATCTTTTCTTCATCAGTTAAGAAGCAAGTTTCAATTATTACTTTTAAGATTTTATCTCCACAAGTTGCTTTTAACGCTTCTATTTCAGCTTGGATTTCGTTAAATTTTTTATCTTTAACATGTCCAAGGTTTATAACCATATCTATTTCATCAGCACCGTTTTCTAAGGCATCTTTTGTCTCAAAGTTCTTTACAGCTGTTGTTTGGTATCCATTTGGAAAACCTATTACTGTGCATATAGCTAATTTATCTCCAACATACTCCTTAGCTTGCTTAACATATGATGGTGGAATACATACTGATGCTACTTTGTTTTCCATTCCTTCATCACAAATTTTCTTTATTTCTTCCCATGTACAAGTTTGTTTTAATAGAGTATGATCTACTGTATCTAATATTTTTCTAACGTCCATCTTCATTACCTTCCTTTTCTATTATTTATAAATTTATAAAAATGAAAATGTTTCTACAAATTTATTATACCATACTTTTTATTCACTTCCATAAAATATCGAAATTTATTTCATATATTTTATAATTGAATTTTTTTTCTTAATTACTTTATAATAAATTTATTTCATATATCTTATTTTTATTTTATCTAAAACAAGTTTTTTAATTCCTTTTTACAAAAAATAAAAAAGCCATAATGAAGAGAATATTGATGTGACCCCCAAAAGTTAGACTTTATTAGCGAGACAGTTTCGGCTGCCTCGCTATTTTTATGCAGCCAAGAGTTTGAGTCTGTATTGCACAGGACTCATCCATCCTAGTTTCTCTTTAATCCTTTGTTCATTGTAGTACTTTATATATCTTTCTATTTCAGATTTCAATTTCTCATAACTGTAATAAACAACACCATAGTATATTTCCTGTTTCAAGAGTCCAAAGAAGTTTTCCATTACAGAATTATCGTGACAGTTTCCCTTGCGGGACATGCTCTGAAAAATCCGCTCTTCTTTAAGACGATGTGAGTATGACTTCATCTGGTAAGCCCAGCCTTGGTCAGAATGAAATGTTCTTTGATATGGGCAATCAGATGTTATTTCAATGGCTTCATTTAGAGCATTTATCACATTGGTGGCAGAAGGCCGCCTATCAATACCGTAACTTAAAATCTCACTGTTACACATATCCATAAACGGATCCAAGTATAGTTTGTGCATCGTCATATGTCCCTTAGAATCTACCTCATAGTATTTAAACTCAGTAGTATCTGTTGTGATTTTCTGATGAGGGATATTGGTATTAAAACGTCTTCTGATTCTGTTGGGCGCAACTGTTCCGACCTTGCCTTTGTAAGAACTATATTTACGACTTTTTCTAGTAAAGGAAGCAACTTGGAGATTTAGTTTCTGCATGATTCTCTGTACTTTCTTTTTATTAACAATAAAGCCCTGATTTCGAAGTTCACCATATATTCTACGATAGCCATAATCCTTGTTTGTGTTATGTATTTCTAAGATTTTATCCTCAATTGCCTGGTCAGGATTTTCCCTATCAAATCTTTTCTGCCAGTACATATATGTTGCCTTCGGAAAGCTAACAATTGCGAGAATATCTTTTAGTTTGAAGTCTCCTCGGAGGCTGTGGATGATTCTCGCTGTTTTTTCAGAAGAGTTTCCTTCTCTAAACGCAGCCTCCTCAGTTCTTTTAAATAGGCATTCTCAATTTTAAGTTTTAAAAGTTCATCTTCAAGTTGTCTCACATGTTCAGCACTTGTGTCTACTGGAGTAATTTCTGAAGATGACTGTACTTTTTCTTTCTTATTATTTGACACCAATGACTTCTTACGACCTTTCTTCTTCGGTCTCAATGCATCAACACCTGCAATATTAAAATCATTGACCCATTTACATATCTGTACTGGGTTGTTGATTTTCTCTTGGAGAGCTAAATCCTGATACGAAACCTCACTTGATAAATATAACTCTACCACATGAAGTTTATATTCAAAAGAATAATTATTTTTTTTTCTTGAGCGCTTTAATCCTTCATCACCCATTTTGGAATAAGATAATACCCACTTCTTAATGTTACTCCACGCAGGAATACCATAAGTCTTGGCAAGATACGGATATCCGCCTTCACCATTTAAATATGCATCAACAACCTTTTTCTTAAATTCATAACTGTATTTTGCCATAAAAAATCGACCTCCAATTCGTTAGATTTTTGGTCTAACTTTTGGGGGTCGGTTCATATTCCTCTGCCTTATGGCTTGTCAAATTATTTTACATTATCTAAATATATAGGGAAAGCTTGTTGTCCTCCCATAAGAGGCTCTACATACCTTACCATATCTTCTGTTATAAAGTCATTTTCTAAATCAATCCACTGTTTTGGTAAAAGTTTTGTATGATTTGCCACCTTTTCTATTTCTATTGGCTTTATCTCATAAGTATAAGGCTTATCACAAGTTCTTATTATACCTGGAAGAATTCCACTTAAGCCTTGGTTAGCAAAATTAACTGCATTTACTCCAAGTTCAAAAGCTTCCTCTACATCTACAGATGAGGAAACATGAGCTGCACATCTTTGCAGTATATTTAACTCTACACATTTGACTCTCTTGATTATTCCAGCATCTATAAGCATTTGTCTAAGTTTTTGTCCAGCTCCTCCAAGTTGAGCATGTCCAAATGTATCATGACCTGCATTGATTGAAGAATGAGACACAAAAACTCCATCTTCATATCTTATTCCTTCAGATACAACTATATAAAGTTTATCTTTTTTTGTTAAATCTTCTTTTATAGTACTTAAAAACTTTAAATCATTAAAAGGATTTTCTGGTACATATATATGATCTACAATCCTTTGTCCATTAAGTTTAGCTGCTGCTGCTGAGGCTGCAAGCCATCCTGCTTCTCTTCCCATTGTTTCTAGTATGATTACACTTTTCCCCTGGTATACACTGTCATCTAAGGCTGTTTCCATTATACATGTATTTACAAACTTAGCTGCACTTCCAAATCCAGGAGTATGGTCCATAACCTCTAAATCATTATCTATAGTTTTGGGAACTCCTATCGCTCTAAAGTCTATATTATTCTTCTTAGCATATATACTTAAGTTTTTTACTGTGTCCATTGAGTCATTTCCACCTATGTAAAAAAAGACTCCTATATCATATTTCTTAAAAATATCAAACAGCTTTTCATACTGCTCTTTATTTTCCTGAATTCCTTTTAATTTAAATCTACATGATCCTAATATAGCCGCTGGAGAATGCTTTATTATCTCCCTTTTCTCTTCAGATAAAGTTGATATGTCTTTTATATTTTCTTTTAATATTCCTTCAATCCCATTAATTCCAGCAAAAATTTTATCAAACTTTCCGCTTTTTAATGCTCCTTCTAAAACTCCCATAAGACTACTGTTGATAACAGCTGTTGGTCCTCCCGATTGAGCTACTATACAATTCATAGATCAAATCTCCTTTTCCACGGTTTATCTTTTAGCTTCATCTAATAATATATAACTCATATTTTCACCTATAGTGATACTTTTTCTAAAATAGAGTACTCTTTATACTATATAATTATATTATAAATTACTCTATATGTAAAAATATTATAAGTTCCTTTATTATGTGGTAATGTGTTTTAAAGCGTTTACTTTTCAATAATCCTTTATATTTGGTATAGAATTATGTTTACATTAAAATAAGATGATATCTAAAAAGATATCATCTTATAAATTGTCTATTCATCTTTAACCTTAAAATAGTTTCCTTCTATAATTTTATTAGCTATAGGAATAGCATTTTTTATATGCTGTTCTTCTTCTTTTGTGTTAGGATTTCCAACTATTTCTCCAAAATTTAAAACAGTAAAGTTTCTTTTTGTATTTAATAGATTTCTTCCCATTACTGTATTAATATACTTATCCTTTTCCACCCCTAATGCATATAAGACTGTAGGCATCATATCTACCTGTCCTCCTATTACATCTCTTATTTCTCCATTTATTGAAGGATTATATATTATAAATGGAACTTTCTTTTCAGGACTCTTCCACTGCTCTTTTATTCCATTAATTGCTTCTATCTTATCTTGATAAAATTTGTGTGGACCTGAATGATCTCCATATATAACTAACACTGTATTGTTCATAAGCTTATTATCATTTAGGTACTTGACTAGGTTTCCAATCTCATTATCTACATAACGTATACTTTGAAAATAAGCTCCAAGTATCGTATCCTTTATATTGTCTGATAAATTAAGTTCTTTTTTATTATCAGGTATATCAAATGGTCCATGACTTGTAAGTGTAGCCGCATGAAGAAAGAATGGAGTTTTTTCATCTTTTATAAAGTCTACAGTCTGCTTAAAGAAAGATCCATCTGACAATCCCGGTCCAATTATCTCATCAAGTTTATAATCATTTATATCATAAGTGGTTTCAAATCCAAAGTTCTTATGATTTGTTCTCCAATTCCAATTTCCTGATCTTTCTGGATGTACAGATATAGTTTTATAATTCTCACTTTCTAATATATTTGCTAAAGAATTATATTTATTAAACGCATATCTAAAATAAGTAGCTCCTTGTCTTACAGGATACAAAGATGTATTTGATATGAGATCTCCATCTGCACTAGTTCCATTATTAACATTATCATATATATTATTAAAGTAATAGCTGTTATTAAGCATTTTATTGATGTTAGGAGTTATTTCCTGACCATCTACAGTTTCATTTATCACAAATGACTCTAAAGATTCAACTTGAAGGAATATTACATTTTTGCCTTTTAAAATCCCCTTGTACTTATTATCTGGGAGATTTTCATCATTTTCCTTGTACCATTCATCTATAGCCTTCATATCATCTTTGCTAAGATCTTTTACCTTATTTGCAACAAAGTGATTATAAATATCAAAAGCATGATATCCTAAAGGTGATGTATTTGACATAGTTTGGAATGGTGCCCAAGTTGTTTTAAAGAAAAGCATATCTCCGTTTGTCTTATCTTTCACATCTATATAGATATGAGCTCCATATATATATGCTACTGATAAAACTATCAACACAGCTGATGTTAAAATATTCTTTCCTAAAGATTTAAATCTACCTCTATAATACTCTTTGTATTTTATAGCTATAACTAAAAGAACTATTATGTCTATAAAAAATAATATATCTACAAGGTGTATATGCTTGAATAAATTAACATCTCCGGGATTAAAGCTTCCTGGATGGAAAAGATATTCTACTGTCAAAAATCCACCGTATTCTCTATAATAAACTAAATCTGCCCATAAAAGCATTGACACAAATAAATTTATTATTATGTAATATGCTAATCTTCCACGTCCCTTAAAGCACAAACCTATAGCCATTATTATAACTACAAACAATATGTGACATATAAAAGGTGGCGGAGAAAAGTACATTCTTGCTATGTTAAAAGTTGCTGAATCTTTTCCATGGATAAGTGCCAAGAACATCAGTGTTTTTAGCCATATCAAAAATCCAACTATTAAAAATAGCTTATCTCTTTTCTTAAACCATTCTTTTAAATTAAATTTAGTCATCGATGCACCGCCTATCGCTAAAATTCTTTCATCAGTTTAATATTATATCACATAAAAATGAATATTAATTCCTTTCTTTCTTAAGAAAAGCTGAATTAATTGGAAATCATATATTTCCCAACTAATTCAGCTTATACTTTATCCTATTCTAAAATCATAAAGCCTATGAAGTGCTCTTGTGCTCATTATATACTTAACTAAATCCTGCCCCTCTTTATTTTCATCTACTATGATTACTCCGTCAAATTCAAGTCCTTTTGCAAGGTAACTCGGTATAACTACTACTCCGCCATTATAAATCATGTATTCATTATCTATGCTTCTAATATTAATACTCTTTTTAAGCTGCTTTGATATTTCTTTAGTCATAGATGACGTTCTACATATTACTGCTATATTTTCTAATCCATCTTTTAAAAGTAATTCTATAGTTTCTTTAATTCTAGTTATTGAATCACCTATATTTTTGAAGTTCTGAACTTGAACTTTTTCTCCTTCTCTTACAAATGGAACCTCTTCATAACCCGTAAAACTATTTGCATATTCCATAATCTGTTTTGTAGAACGATAACTCTTTTTCAAATTGAATTCCTTTATACTCTCACTTTCAAGTATATCATTTAAATGCATCATAGGAATGTTTTTGTTTACTATAAGTCTTTGGTTGCAATCCCCTACAACAGTGAATGATTTTGCTCCTGTAAGTTCCTGTATAACCTTAAATTGAAGTGAAGAATAGTCCTGAGCCTCATCAATTACAACATGCTTTATGTCATCATTAGATTTTAATCCCCATAACTTGATTTCTAGATAAAGCATTGGTGCCAAATCTTCATCTATAAGCACTCCATCTCCGTTATATTTCTTATATATGCTGTAAACGTCCTCTCCATCAAGCCAGTTTAAGCTTTTTCTTGTATTCATAACATCTCTAATTAAATCCCTAATCTCAAGTCTTCTCTTAAATTCAAGATCATTTTCTTGGAACTCCCTATCACTTTCAGATAAGGATTCTCGCTTTTCCTTATACTTAGCCTTTATATCTCTAAATATATTATCTCTTTCATCTTTTATTCTGCTTATACAAATTCTTTTTATCTTTGCAGCCCTTCTAAATAAAGGCATAGATTTGTAGTAATCACTGAACATAGCTTTTATCTCTTCTGCATTTACTACTACTTTCCCTCTAAACATTATATTTTCAACATTATAATAGTTTTTCTCTAATTTCTCTATAAGTCCATCAAGATTATCTATGAAACTTTCAGAAGTCTTTTTTAAAATATCTTCTTCTAAAGATTTATCTCCTTCTAATACCTGCTGCATTTTTGTAGAAAAATCCATTATTTCTTCTGGAATATTCAAAAGACTTAATGCAAATTCTCTGAAGGTATTTTGCTTTACTCCATCCTCTCCTAGTGATGGAAGAACTCTTGATATATACTCCATGAAAATAAAGTTAGGTCCAAGTATTAGAACCTTGTTCTCTAAATATTTTCTAAAGTTATATAATAAATAAGCTATCCTGTGAAGAGCTATAGTAGTCTTTCCGCTTCCAGCTACCCCATTTACCACAACAACACCGTTTCTAGGCTGTCTTATTATCTCATCTTGTTCTTTTTGAATAGTTAAGATTATGTCTTTTAATTTCTCATTTGTATTTGAACTCAACACCATTTGAAGTATCTCATCCTTAACGTCCAAATCCGAATCAAAAAGACCTAAAAGCTCTGATCTCTTTATTATATACTGCCTTCTTTTCTCTATATCAACATCCACTCTGCCTGCTGGGCATTCATAATGATATTCTCCTAAAGTTCCAGCATAGAATAAAGATGCTACAGGAGCTCTCCAGTCTACTATAGTTGGAAGATATGCACCTTCTTTTTTAAGCCCATATTTTCCTATGTATATATCTTCCACTTCTTCAATATCTTTGTCTAAAAATGTTATCCTTCCAAAATAAGGAGATAGTTTAAGCTCCGTAAGCTCCTTTAATCTCTTATCTATGATTTTAAAGCTTTCTTCCTGAAGAAATTTATCATGATCAAAATATTCAATACCCATATCTTCATCATCTCTATATTCTTCAAGATTTTCTTTTCTATATTCTTTTATATAGTTCATAAAGCCTTTTCTTTTATCTAAAGTACTTAGTATCTCATCATTTATCTTTTCTATAGTTTCTTTTAACTTAAGCTTTTCCATATGAAACTGTATTTCCTTTTCCTGGTCTTTCAAGAAATTATTCTCACTCACCATTGTCATCTCCTTTTTATGAAAAGTAAAACTGACTCATAATATTAGTATTACCTTAATGAGTCAGTCCTATAAATTACTATTCTTCTATAATCTCCTCTTTATCAAAAGCTATTCCCTCTTCATTGCTAAATAGTTCTGGCTTTTTAGCCTTTACTATTTCACTAAATTCTTCACCTAGTAAAGTTTCCTTCTCTATAAGAGTTTCGGAGATTTCTAGTAAAAGTTCTCTATTATCACTTAAAAGCTGTATTGCCTTATCATGACATGTTTTTATTATACTAAGAGTTTCTTCATCTATTATAGATGCTGTTTCATTACTGCATTGCTGAACAGGTCTTCCGTCAAGATATCTGCTAGACATAGATTCTAAAGCCATCATGTCAAATCTATCGGTCATTCCGTAAATAGTAACCATATTTCTAGCACTTTGTGTTGCTCTTTCTATATCGTTAGAAGCACCAGTAGAAATTATATTAAACTCTACTTCTTCTGCTGCCCTTCCTCCAAGCATTACTGTTATCTGATCTAAAAGCTCATCTTTAGAAACAAGATATTTTTCTTCTGCTGGCAGTTGCATTGTATATCCTAAAGCTCCCATAGTTCTTGGAACAATAGTTATCTTATGGACAGGGTCAGCATTCTTTAACAAGGTAGCGATAAGTGCATGACCAACCTCGTGAAATGCCACTATCCTCTTTTCCTTTGGAGAAAGGATTCTATCCTTCTTCTCCTTACCTGCTATTATAACTTCAACTGCCTCTTCTAAATCTTCTTGCATAACCATTTTTCTATCATTTGCAACAGCTCTAAGTGCAGCCTCATTAACTATATTTGCTAAGTCCGCTCCTACAGCACCTGGGGTTCCCTTTGCTATAGAATTCAAGTCTACATCATCTGATAGCTTTACATCCTTAGCATGTACTTTTAAAATTGCCTCTCTTCCTTTAAGGTCAGGTCTATCTACTATAACCCTTCTATCAAACCTTCCAGGTCTTAAAAGTGCCTTGTCCAACACTTCTGGCCTGTTAGTTGCTGCTAAAATTACAACTCCTTTAGAAGAATCAAATCCATCCATTTCAGATAAAAGCTGATTTAGTGTCTGTTCTCTTTCGTCATTTCCTTGTATAGATCCCTCTCTGCTTTTACCTATAGCATCTATCTCATCTATGAACACAATACAAGGAGCTTTTTCTTCTGCCTGCTTAAATAAGTCCCTGACTCTGGCAGCTCCCATACCTACAAACATTTCTACGAAATCAGAACCAGACATAGAGAAAAATGGTACCTTAGCTTCTCCCGCTACAGCCTTAGCCAAAAGAGTCTTTCCAGTACCAGGAGGTCCTACTAAAAGTGCTCCTTTAGGAAGCTGTGCTCCTATGTCTGCATACTTTTGAGGATTGTGAAGAAAATCAACTATCTCTACAAGAGATTCTTTTGCTTCTTCTTGTCCTGCTACATCTCTAAAGGTCTTTCCTGTTTCATTTTCAGCATAAAGTTTCCCAACATTCTTTCCGAAGGACATAACTCCTCCACCCATTTTCTTGTCTAATCTTCCAAAAAGCAATTTACCTAAAAACATAAATATGACAATAGGTCCTATCCAATAAAAGATTATATTAGTTATTGGGTCGTTGGTTTGAACATTTCTTTTCATATCTACATTATTAGTCTTTAAAATCTTTATAAGGTCCGGATCATTTATATATCCTGTATATAAAGTCTTATTTGAATACTCATTGTTCTTCTGAGGTATTATGAGTATCCTATCTCTCTCCATGATTACACTTTCTACTTCATTGCTTTCAACCATATTTAAAAATTCATTATAGGTTATTTCTTTTGTAGTATACGATGTTATCAAATCATTAATAAATAAAACCATAAGTAAAGTTATTATCACATATGCTAGAGTAAATTTAGTTTTTTTATTTTTAAACATGTCTCCGCCTTATGGCATTTCACATCCTTTCGTATCCATATATCTGTCTTGTTTTAAGGATGACTTGCAAAACAAACTATTTTGCAAGTTCATATATAGCTCTTCCATATATTTTTGCACTCATCATTAAATCATCTATGCTTATATATTCATTTGGTTGATGAGCCAAATCGCCTCTGCCTGGGAAAGCTGGTCCAAATGCCACTGTATTAGGCATAGACTTTGCATAAGTTCCTCCTCCAATAGCTAAAGGTTCTGAGTCAAATCCAGTTACCTCTGCATAAGCCTTTTGAAGTTTCTTAATAAGCTCATGATCTTTTGAGAAGTAAAGAGGCCCTACTTCATCTATATCTTTAATCTCAATTTCTGATTTCTTTAATGAATTTTCTATTCCATCTAGTATCTCTGTTTTATTTTTAGTAACAGGGTATCTTATATCTATTCTGAAATCTAATGAAGTTTCACTCATATTTATAACTCCTGCATTTAATGTTAACTTTCCTGAAGGCTCATCCCATAAGCCGGCTCCTATGTTTTCTCCATTAACATCTCTTCCAATCTTATGTGCAAGAGTATCTATTATAATTCCTGCTTTTCCATCTATATCTAGAGTATTTAATGCAAGTATAAGTTCCATTATAGCATTTTTTCCTTTTTCTGGAGTCGAACCATGAGCAGATACTCCATGAGATTTTAAAATCATTCCCTCTTCACACTCTTCTATATCTATAGCAGCTCTATTTTGAATTATATAGCTATCTAATATAGCCCTATCTGCACCCTTGACTAATGCTTCACAATATCCTGGTACTATATTGGCTCTTTCTCCTCCCTTTATATAAGATATTATGACATTTCCACTTTGAGAAAAGTCACTATGCATTGTAAAGTTCAATATTCCCTTTTCAGCATAAATTATTGGAAACTCTGCATCTGGAGTAAACGCCATAATAGGTGCCTTTTCTTTTTTTAGATAATATTCTATCTCACCGCAGCCTGTTTCCTCATTAGTTCCAAAAATTATCCTTACCTTTTTGCTTAATGGAAGGTTTAAATCCTTTATAGCTTTTAATCCATAAAGTGCTGCAATTATAGGCCCCTTGTCATCTAGAGATCCTCTTCCCCATACCTTTCCGTCGCTTATTTCTCCTCCATATGGTTCATGATTCCAGCCACTACCTTCAGGTACAACATCTAAGTGTCCTAATACTCCTATATACTCGTCACCATCACCATACTCTGCATATCCTGCATAGCCATCTACATTTTTGGTTTTAAAGCCTAATTCCTCTGATATTTTTAAAGCTTCCATCAGTGCATCATTAACTTCTTTTCCAAATGGCATTCCTGGAAGCGCTTGCCCTTCTAAACTTCTGATTTTCAAAAGCCTTTGGGTTGAAGAAAGAAGTTCCTCTTGTAATTCATCTATTCTTTTATTTAACATAATTATCCCCCTAATCAAAAAATTTCATTCTATTAAATGGATACACTCTAACTCTTGCTTTAGCAATTATATTACTTTTATCTATATATGGGTCTTTCCAGAATCTGCTGTCATAAGAATTGTTTCGATTATCTCCTAAAAACAAATATTTCCCATCAGGCACTTGAAAATATCCAGGTTGCGTATTTCCTTGAACTTTGTATGGTTCATCTAATTCTTCATTATTCACATAAACTTCTCCGTTAGGTTTAACAACCACTTCATCTCCTGGAAGTCCTATCACTCTCTTTATTAGAGTTTCATCCTTACCATCTTGGTCAAACTTGAAAACTATCATATCCCCTCTTTTTATCTTATCATGATTGTAAATCATTGTAGCAAAAAGCTGGTCTCCCTTTTCAAGAGTAGGATACATGGATTCGCTAGGTATTAATACTTTAAACAACACATACTTAGTAACTAGATTAGCTACGAGTACAGCTATTAAAATTGGTATTATCCAATCTTTAAAAAATGTCATAAATTCATTACTATTTCTCTTTGCTCTACTACTCCTCATCACTCCACATACCTTTCATAAAATCCTGCACTTCCTTTTCCCTCTCTCTTGTCTTTTCTTCATCAACTCTGAAATATCCTTTGCAAGTTTCTAAAAGAATTACACCATCTCGTATATCACCTTTTATCTTCTCTAAAGATATATTTTCCATGGTTCCATCTTCTTCTTCACATACAGCAAAACTGCCCTCTATCCTGTCTACTATATAAGATCTTCTCATATGTCTAATACTCCTTTAATATAAAATTATGTATTGCTAATTTTTCTAACTTAAAGGTAAAATTTAATTATTGTATTATCTAACAATTATATCACAAAAACAATACACTAGTCATATATGATTTGTTCAAGTTTTTGTAAATTAATGTGTAAATATTACGAAAATTTCATTACATATTTTTCTTATATTTGATATAATAAAGATATGATGTAATATTTATGTTAATTTACATATCTTTAGTTTCAATATTATTTTAATTATACTTTCATATAATGTTAGATTTTCTCACACATTACTATATTTATTCTTTACTTATTATTTTACTTATTATTTTATTTATTAATTATTTTTAAAGGAAGGAGATTATAATGGAAGGTCAAGAAATATTATCACCTGGGAAAAAGATTCGTAAAATTCGTAAATCATTTAAAATTAATCAGGAAGACATAACTGGAGGCGAGATAACCAGAAATCTAATTAGCATAATTGAAAATGACAAAGCTAATTTGACATCTAAAGTTGCTATAATTTTATCTGAAAATATAAATAGAGTATGCAAAGAAAAGGGAATAGATTTCAGTGTAACTTCAGAATATTTGCTTGAAGATGTAGAAAGTCAAGCAAAAAAAATTGCTGATAAATACATACTAGATTTAAAAAATGACTTTCTATCTTTATCAAAACTAAACAAGATATCTATAGATATAGAAAAATTTCTAATGAGCTACCCTATATATGATAAAAAAGCTGAAATTTATTGTCTTATAGGAGATCTGTATTTTAAATTTAATAATTTTTATAAAGCTAATAATTTCTATCTAAAAGCCTATGAAAACATTCTTCAAGAAAACAATTTGAGAGAACTTATAAATGTTCTTTATAAGTTAAGCGTAAGTTCTTTCTCTAATCATAACTATGAAGATGTTTTAACTTATAGTAGCTTAGCTTTAGTAAATATAGATATTTTAAATGATGATATACTCTATCAATTCTACATCAACAGTATAAAATCTTGTATTTATTTAGATAACCTAGATGATGCATTAAATAAAATTTCTTTTATAGATGATAAGCTATCTCCTTATTTTGCAAAAAATCCAGAAAAAAAGATTTTACTTCTTAAATTGAAAGCTCAATGCTTAAAGAAAAAGAGATTTTTTAATGACACTTTAAGGATTGAGAAAAAAATTCTTGCTTCTCTTCGTAAAGACTGCATAGAGGACAAACTATTAGCTATAAATTCCATGCTTGAAATATATGTCTTTACTAAAGATTCTAAGAATGTATTAAATTCTTTAAAATTAAATGAATCAATTTTAAAAGAATACTGCACTATGGATACAACTATAAGGTCAGCTAGAATATTCAGCTCTTTTGCTGAATTCTATTGGTTCATAGATGATCTTGAGTCTGCAATAAAGTTATTTGACTTATCTATAAGTGCTTGCAGAAACAATGTTGATAACGATGAAATAATATCAATATTATCTAAATATCTTGATTTTTTAATAAGTAATAATTGCTATGATAAGATAGATTTTTTTAAAACAGAAATCCTTACTTTAATATCTATAAATAAACTTACTAAAGTAAATGAGCTTATTTTCAAGCTTTTAAATTACTATATTAATACTAAAGATAGCGATTCATTAAGTGGCCTTTTAAGCTTTCTTACAGAATAATTTTAATACTTGTTTTCAAAGGACCGTTACAAAGTGAAATAATCATTTTGTAACAGTCCCTTTTTATTTAAAAAACATTTTAAATACTTAAGTTTACCTTAAGTACCCAACAAAATTCATAACCTACTAGTTTATATGTAGTATACTAAATATACTTTATAATATACACTTTATAATATGGAGGATACTACCAATGAAAAATTCAACATTTAACAATACTGTATCTGAAAATAGTTTTTCATTAAAATATGCTTTTAAGTCTTTAAAGAAAAATAAACTTTTAAGATACAGTCTTTTAGCTATATCATTAAAAACACTTTTATTTCTATTTCTTATATCTAGCGATACTGCCACAACTGTCAACTTTAAAACTATATTTTTTAGTGCTCCGCCAATTTTGGCATACTTAAGTTTTTTTATGTTAGCACTAGCACCTGCATTTTTATTCACAGGTAAAGTTCACAAGTGGAGTTTTTCTGTTATAAACCTTCTTATCACTATACTTTATATAGGTGATATATGGTATTTTAGAAGCAATCGTTCATTTTTAAATTACCATATGCTTCAATACTCTTCTAATTTAGACAACTTAGGTTCAAGTATAATGGCCATGTTTAGATGGGTTGATTTGTTATTTCTTTTAGACTTGATAGTTATAATGATCTTAACATTAAAAAGTGATTTAAAAATAAAGTCATATAAAACTCAATTTATATGCTTTTTGATAATGGTTTTCATTCCCAGTTCTTATCTTTTTTATGCTCATATAAAAGTAGATAAGCTAGGTAAAGCATACCCTAATCAATATTTGTTTAGAGTTACTTGGGCACAAAATCAAACTATGTCATGCCTTACTCCAATTGGCTATCATATCTTTGATTATTTTGAGTTTAAAGAACAAAGCAAACAATATGTTTTTAACAATGAAGAATTGGATTGTGTAAATACTTGGTTCTCTAATAAAAAAGAAACTCTCCCTGACAATGAGTATAAAAATATGTTTAAAGGCAAAAATCTTATAATACTTCAAGTAGAGTCTCTTGAAAACTTTGTTATTGGCCAAAGTATAAATGGCAAAGAAATAACCCCTACGTTAAATAAGCTTTTAGAAAACAGCCTTTATTTTAATAATTTTCATGAGCAAACTCATAATGGTACGACATCTGATGCTGAACTTTTAACTAATACTTCACTTTTCCCAGTAAGGTCTGGAAGTACATTTTTCAGGTTCCCAAATAACACATATAAAAGTTCTCTTCCTATACTTATGAAGGATATGGGATACAATACCCTAGCAGCTCACCCTGATAAGGGTTCTTATTGGAATTGGATGTCTGCTTTAAAATCAATAGGATTCGAAAAATGTTTAGATTCAGCAAATTTTGAAATTGACGAAATTATAGGACTAGGTTTAAGTGATAGAAGCTACTTAAAACAGCTTTCAACTTACATAAAAAATCAGCCTCAGCCTTTTTATAATTTTTCTATAACATTGACAAATCATACTCCATTTAATATGCCTAAAGAATTTATTGATATAGATACCTCAGGACCACTAAAAGACACTAAAATCGGAAAATCAATAGAGGCCGTTCACTATACAGATAAGCAGATAGGAATGTTTTTAAATGAATTGGATACTTCAGGAATATTAGATAATTCTGTAGTAGTAATATACGGAGATCATGAAGGTGTACACAAATTCTTTGCAGATGAAATCGCTACAATAAATGATAATGAAACTTGGTATAAAAATAACGATTTAAAAGTACCTTTAATAATATACTCTAAAGGCATGGAAGGTAAAACTATAGATACTATTGGTGGACAAGTTGATATTCTTCCAACTTTAAGTTATCTTTTTGGAGTAGATAGTTCTAAATATGATAATAGCACCTTAGGAAGAAACTTATTAAATACCAATAAAAGCTTTGCAGTTCTTTCTACTAGAAAAATAATAAGTACAGGTCTTAGTGAGGAAGAACAGCAATATATGATAGACTCATTAGATTTGAGTGATAAACTAATTAGATCTAACTATTTCAGGAAGGAGTAGATATCATGAATAAAGCACCAAAATGGGTAATAGTATTTATAGTCATAGGACTAATGATGCCTATTTTTTCTATAGAGAGCATCATTCCATGGATACTATTTATTCTTCTAAGTTTAAAATGTATTAATATATCCAAGTCTTCTGAAAATACAAAAACCAAGGTAATAAAATGTTCCATATATACATTAGCTTCAGTTCTTTTAACTGTGGGATTCAATGTACTTCTTACTCTTGGCATGCCATTTATAATAAGTATGATAGTGTAAAATTTATAAAGGGCACACATTATTGAATTTTATTTAATAATGTGTGCCCTTATGTTCATTTAGTATTATACTATTATGCTAAAGCTATAACCTCTATTTCTACCTTGGCATCTTTTGGAAGCCTTGCTACCTGTACAGCACTTCTTGCTGGATATGGTTCTGTAAAAAATGAAGAATATATTTCATTCATTTTAGCAAAATCATTCATGTCACTTAAAAATACAGTAGTTTTTATAACTTTGTCCATGCTGCTTCCTGATTGTTCAAGAATTGCTTTAACATTTTCTAATGATTGTTTTGTTTGCTCTTCTATTGTCTCTGGCATTGCTCCAGTTTCAACGTTTATTGGAAGCTGACCAGAAGTGTATACAAGCTCTCCTATTGTTATTCCTTGAGAATATGGTCCTATTGCACCTGGTGCCTTTGTTGTTGCTATAGCTGATTTATTCATAATAATACCTCCAAATCATTTTTTTATCAAGTTAATTTTATAATATATTCAAATATTTTTCAATGATTGAAATCATTTCATATTGATTTAAAGTTCTAATTGAGGCTGAGAATTCACCTTATAAAAGCGGTGATACAAGCCTTACTACAGATTCTACAAGTCTATCAAGAACACTTCTTTTTGAAAACTCATTAATCTCTACTTGATTAGAAGCTTTAATATCCTCTTCAAATTGATTTTCCATAATTTCAGCAATTTCTTTATTGTATATGAAACAGTTGACTTCAAAATTTAATTTAAAGCTTCTTATATCCATATTTGCTGTTCCAACGCTACTTACAGCTCCATCAGCTACAATAGTTTTTGCATGTATAAATCCCTTTTGGTAGTAATAAACTTTAACTCCTGCTTCTAAAAGTTCTCCAATATATGAATTAGCAGCCCAAAACATGGTTTTATGATCAGGTTTTCCAGGAATCATTAATCTCACATCTACTCCCGATAATGCACTTATCTTTAAACTGTTAAGCATTGTCTCATCAGGTACAAAGTATGGAGTTTGTATATATACATTTTTTCTTGCATTATTAATAATTTTTAAATATCCATTTCTTATATGCTGCTCATCATTATCAGGGCCACAGGACACTACTTGCATTCCAGTTATCTCTTTTATATTATCTACTTTAGGGAAATACTTAGAATAATCATTAATTTTTTCTCTAGAAGCATATATCCAATCTAAAAGGAATCTTTCTTCTATATCTTCTACTCCTTCCCCTTCTATTTTAAGATGAGTATCTCTCCAATATCCTATCTTTTTATCTTTGCCTATATGTTCTTTTCCAATATTGAAGCCTCCTGTAAATGCAACTTCACCATCTATTACAACTATCTTCCTATGATTTCTGTAATTTATTCTAAAACTTAAATACGGTATTACACTTGGAAAAAATGCTGCACATTTTCCGCCATTTGCTTTAAACTCTTTAAAATATTTTTTTCTATTAAGTTTATTAGATCCCATGGCATCATATAGGAGCTTAACTTCTACTCCTTCTTTTGCTTTCTCACTTAAAATTTTTATAAATTCTAGCCCAACTTCATCTTTTTGAATTATATAATACTCAACATGTATATACTTTTTAGCCTTTTTTATAGATTCAAAAAGCTCTTCATATTTTTCTTTTCCATCAAATATAACTTTAATTCTATTATGCTGGCTGTATATTGCTTTTGATTGAGCAGTATTCATTGTTATAAGGTCTTGATTTTTATTTGAATCAACATCATATACATATGTAGTTCTTATTTCATTTAAGTATTCTTTTCTTGTATTATCATCTATAATTTTATTTTTGAACATCTTATGCTTGCTCATACCATGTCCTATAAATAAATAGATAATAAATCCTACTATGGGCAGAAAAGTAAGAACCATAATCCAAGCCCATGTTAATGTAGGGTTCTTTCTTTCAAAAAATATAAGGGCTATTATTGCTAAAATATTTAATCCATAAATTATAGTAAGAATGTTTGTAAGTAATTCCATACAGCTCCTCCTAAATTTTTGTATCTATCTCTTAATTATATAATAATAGCACACTTTTTTAAGATATCATATATTAAAGCCTTAAAGGACACTATTTCCTCTAAGGCTTTTCTTTATTTTATATATCAAATGCACCAAATGAATAACCTTGAGATCTAAAATAATTTATAATATCTTGTATCATATTTGCAGTATCTTCTCTATCTTCTGAGTCATGAAGAAGCACTACAATTTTATCTTTGCCTTTAGATGTCTTTTTTAAATTATTCATAAGCTGCTGTTTACTTTTCTTGTTTCCTACAGCATCTTCAGTAAGGCTATTCCAATCAATGCTTGTTATACCATGCTCACCTAATATATCTATAGCTTTATTTATATTTCTATCATGCTTATAAATTCTTGTGACTTCCCCATAAGGGAATCTGAACATTTTACACTTATAATCAAAGCCTAATGCTTTTGATATTGCATTATCAGTATCATCTATTTCTTTTAATAAATGATCTACGTTAACTACACCATTAGGATAAAGATTTTTTCCGCTATGTGTATATCCATGACTACATATGGCATGACCTTCTTTATGCATTCTTCTAACGATTTCTGCATATTCTCCACCTTGATCTACAGTTTTTCCTATTAAAAAGAAAGTACCCTTTATAGAATTTTTATCTAATACATCCAGGATTTTTGGAGTATTCTTTAAAGATGGTCCATCATCAAAGGTTAAAAACACTATCCTTTTCCCATCTTTGCTAACTCTTCTTTTTACTATATCCCTGCCATAGGATGCTGGAAATCTTTCTTCTGTCTTATTGTCGCTTCCCTTATTCTCATTTTCCTCTCTTTCTTCATTAGATGCAGTAATATTATCTTTTGCAAATACTGTAACATTATCCATATATGAAAACATAAAAAAAGTACCTCCTAGAACTATTATTACTGCAACAAAAAAATTTAATACTTTACACCTTTTTTCCTTCAAAACCCTTCGCCTCCTGATATAAAAACCTTGAATTTAGTTGTTCCCAATTTCCTGTTTTTTATTTAGATAAAAATTTTTTATAACTTTTATGAAGTCTTTCTTAACAAAAAAAGTTTGTGATTATGAACTATGTAACTGCTTGTTTCACAGGAATTAGTTCAAATCACAAACTCTTATATATTAAATACTGATTGGCGATGAGATTAAGAATTCAGTTTATTAATATGATTCTTTTATTATATTTTGTAAATATTCTTTCGATCCAAATGGAAGGAACCCAAGTACTGGACACTCCATAACTTCTTTTAGCTGTTCTTCACTTATATTGAAATCTTTTAATGTCTTTCTTAAATTCACTTTTTCTAAGAAAGAAACTAGTTCATCATATAGTTTTTCTGATGCTTCTTCATCAGATACATTTTGAAGTTCTACATTGAACAATCTAGCTACATCTGCAAATTTCTTTACATTTTCCTTATGAGAATTCTTAACGAATGCTGGGAATACAATAGCTAAAGATTCTCCATGAGATATGTGAGTTATTCCTCCTATAATCTCTGAAAGTGGATGTGGCGCAGCTGCTCCTGCGTTAGCAAGTCCTGAACCAGCTAATGTATCTGCTACAGCTAGGTTTTCTCTATATTCTAAATTACTTCCATCTTTCATAGCCTTTTCTAGATTGTTTATAACAAGTTCCATACTCTTCAAACATTGAATCTCTGTCATTGTTGATGCATTCTTGTTTATGTAACTTTCAAATGCATGAGTAAAAGCATCAAATCCTGTAGAAGCAGTTATTCTTGCTGGTAGTGTTGTCATAAGCTCTGGGTCTACTATACACTCTCTTGAAAAGTTTTGTGGATGGAATATAGTGTTCTTCTCTGCTCCTCTTGATATTACCGCAGCTTGAGTAACCTGACTTCCTGTTCCTGATGTAGTTGATACAGCTAAAAGTGGAAGTGCTTTTTCACTTACTGGTTCATATTGTTCAAAAGGGCTTGTATATGTTCCATACATTATGTCCCAATCTATAGCATCTAATCCATAAGTTAAAGCAATGATTTTTGCTGTATCTATGCTGGATCCTCCACCTACAGCTAGTACAAAATCAACCTCTGCCTCTTTTGCTAATTCAAATCCTTGGTTTACTATCTCAACTGTTGGATTTGGAATAACTTTATCAAATTGTACTGTATCTATATCACTTTTCTTTAATATATCCTTTACTCTTTGGAAAAGCTTATCAAGTGGCGCCTCATTTGGAGTTGTAACAAGTAAACACTTCTTACCATATTTTGAAGCTATTTGTCCAAGTTCTTCTAATCTACCTTTTCCAAAGTGTATTCTTGATGGCTGATAATAATTAAACATATTTTACCTCCTATATACTTTATCTAATAGTTAGTTATTAATCACTTTTTCTTTCCATACCCCCATTATAAGAGATATTCAGCTTTCCTTACAATACAATGACCTTTCATAAAAATTAACTAAAGAATGTGGTACTTTTCAACTATAATAAACTATTTTTATATATTTAATTTTATATTTTTCCTCATTGTTGTGGAAATAAAAACTACACACCTTTAACCATGATATCCGTTTTACAATGATATAATTTAATTGCATAGAAAATTACTAAAATTTAAAGAGGGAAGGGATTAATGATGCAATATTTAATAGACACAGCAAACATGGAAGAAATAAAAGAAGCCTTAGAACTAGGAGTAAAAGGGGTAACTGCAAACCCATCAATGTATCTTAAGGAAAATGTAAATTTCAAATCATTTTTAAGTGAGGTATCATCATTAGAACCATCCATATTAACTGCGGAAGTTATGGAAGATACACTTGAAAATATGGTAAAATCATCTGAAGATATATTAGCTATAAATCGTGATATAATAATAAAGATAAACTTCTCCGAAACAGGACTAAAACTTATAAATATTCTTAGTAAAAGAGGAGTTAAGACAGCAGCTACACTAATATTTACTTTAAGACAAGCAACTATAGCCATTAATGCTGGTGCTTCTTATATTTTCCCTTTCATAGGAAGAAATGATGAAATAGGATTAGACGGATTAGATATATTAAAAAATATATGCCATTTAATAAAGCTAAATAACTACAACACAAAAGTTGTAGCAGCTTCTATCAAAAACTTAAATCATTTAGAGAAAGCGGCTTTAGTTGGAGCAAATTATGCTGCTGTAACTTTTGACTGTTTTAAAAAAGCCATGTATCATCAGCTTACAGAATCAGGAGCTAAAACTTTTGAGGAACATTGGGCTATTTTAAACAAATAATCTTTTAAGGAGGTCTATCGTTGAACAAGAGACTATCATCTATAGTATCCATACTTCTTAGGAAAAATGACTATGTTACAATAGATTCTATATCAAAAGAATTAAAAGTTTGTAATAAAACCATAAGGAATGACCTTGTTACCCTAGATAACTGGCTTAGAGAAATGTCTCTAGACTTAGATAAAAAACCAGGAGTTGGAGTAGCTATATTAGGTGATGAAGATATAAAGCTTAGAATTTTGAACGATGTTGTTTCTAAGGAAAATGTTATTGAATCTTATTCTCCTGAGGATAGAAAGCTTTATATACTAAAAAAACTATTTTCAAGCAATAGTACTATAAAACTTCAGTCTTTGTCAAAAGAACTTTACGTCAGCCGTGCAACTATCCACAAGGATCTCATAAGTGTTGAAGTTTGGCTGAAAAGACATAAGATAAGCCTTATAAGAAACAGTGATTACTTCTTATTCATAGAAGGAAAAGAAAAAAACATAAGAAAAGCTATATGTTCACTTATTCAGATGGAAATGGAATTTACCAATCTTAGTAAGCTTCTTCAAAGCAATGATAAAACTACATCTGAACCTCAATTTACTTCAATTGAAAATCTTATAGATATTGATTTTATAAAGCTTCAGAATATAGTTCTTTCTGTTGACTCTCTATCAAAATATAATTTATCTGATGACTCTCTTATGCAGCTATTAATTCTTATTGCTGTTTCAATGAGAAGAATCGAAACAGGTCATAGTCTTACTCTATCCCATGACTTTTTAGAAGAGCTTCGCTCACTTAAAGAGTTTAACATGGCGAAAGATTTGACATCATCACTTGAAGCTAACTTTGATGCACCATGGTCTGATGATGAAGCAGGCCATATATTGGTAAATATATTAGGCTCTAAAACTAACATAGCCAGCCACGATTCATTCCTAAAAGAAGGACTTAGTGATATATACAACAACGAAGCTACCACAATAGCTAAAGAATTGATATCATGCTGGGAAAATGATTTAAAAATACCACTTACAAAAGACAGTAAATTATTATGTTCACTTAGAAGCCATCTTAATCCAGCTATAACAAGGATTAAGTATGGTCTTCCACTTAATAACCCTCTTCTTAGTGATATATATGATACTTATCCTAACACTTTTAAAACGGTAAAAAGAAGTGCCTATATATTTAAAAGAATCTTAGATGTAGATATAAATGATGATGAAATTGGCTATTTAACATTACATCTAGCATGTTCTATAGATAGATTAAAAGAGCCTTTAAAAACTGTCGTTGTATGTCATAGCGGAGTTGGAGCTTGTGAGCTTTTATTAAATAAGCTTAATTTTGAATTTAATGAGCTTAAAGTTATAGCATTAAAATCAGCCACCTCCTTAGCTTCATTCAGTTTATCCGGCGTAGATCTTATAATATCTACAGTACCTTTAGATATAGACTCAGACATAAGAAATATAACCATCAATCCACTACTGACAAAATCAGATATGCTTAGGCTCAAAGTGGTTATAAAAGAAATCTATTCTCAAAAAAATAGTCCTGAAAAATAAAAGATTTACCTTTAAAATTATACTTTAATTTTAAAACAATGGTGTCCTGCAAAATGTATAAATCATTTTACAGGACACCATTGTTTATGCAGCAACACTGCTTTCTGTAGTAGTTATAAACTTTTTTGTTATAAAATTTATAGTATTTATTATTACAAATAATGATAACAATGAATAAACAGAAATCATAAAATTCTTACTTATTATACCTGAACCTACAACAATGGTTCCATCAAGAATAAATAGTATAACTGGAAGCTTCACAAATCTTACAATCTTATTTATAAGCATTGCTGCAAGGTCTGTTCCTCCAGTAGCACAATTTCTAACTATGGCAATTCCTATAGCACTTCCTACTAAAAGACCGCCTATAATTCCTGCTATTAAAAGATTATCTGTAACGTGGATTTCTGGTATAAGCTTTAAAAATAAAGGTGACATTAATGTTATGTAAAGTGTTTTTATACCAAAACTCTTTCCTAAAAATAAAATTCCCATTATTAAAAGTGGTATTGATATAGATAATGACATTACTTCAACAGGTATTCCTGTAAAGTTACTTCCTATTATAGAAGCTCCTGTAATTCCTCCTGGAGCTAAGTTGTGTTCTTTAAAAAAGAAATTTACCGCCATAGCAGTAAGAATGCTTGATAATGTTATCCATAGATAATCTTTTATTATTTCCTTATTTTTCATTACTTTCTCCTTTGCTAATAACAATAACCAGTATTAAATACTGGTTATTGAATGAAGTTTATATTACTCTAATCCTAATTTTTCTACTGCTGCATCAATTGCTGCTCTACATTCTTTAACGCCTTCAGTTATTCCCTTTTCGCATCTGAATATAGCTGATGAAAGAACTATAACATCTGGGTTACATGCTATAAGTTTCTCCATATTGTTTACACGAAGTCCTCCGTCTATAGCAAGTTCACATCTTGGATTCTTTTCATCTATCATCTTTCTAGCTCTATTAACTAGGTCTATAGCACTCTTTCTCCATCCCCAGTTCTCTTGTCCATCTGTTTCATCAACTCCATGAACAACGATGTGTAATCTATCTATGTCATAGATTGATTCTTCTACAAAACTTAATGGAGTATAACATCCAATTGTTAAACCTATCTTTATTCCAAACTCTCTGCAGTAGTTGATGATGTATGCAAGAGGAGCTCCTATAAACTGCTCTGCTGGTATTATAAGCATATCACATCCAACTTTAGCTAACTTCTCTATAAATAATCTATCACATTCTCTAGTGTATATATGACACTCTATTGGCTTATCTGTAACTGGTCTTATACCCTCTATTATTTGGTGACCGCCCATAAGCTGCATGTTTCTTAAATCGTACATATCTGCTGCATCTGAGTGTACATAATCGGCTCCTGCATCTGTAGCTTCCTTTACTACTGCTGCTATATTTCCATAATTAACGTGTGCAAGTCCTGCTGCTATCTTTATATGTTTCATTTTAAATTCCTCCTATATACTAATTATTATTATTATTTATTCTTATATTTTTGCTTACGTCATATTGTTTGAACTGTTTCTTAGCTTCTTTTCATATTTATCTTACACTGGCTGAACCCCTACCGTCAATGGGTTTAGACCCTCCTTAACTTACCTTTATATTGTGGTAAATTATAATGGTATATATTAGATTTAGTTGATATATTTATATTTACATGCAAAAATAGACCTAGACTGCCTGTCCAGTCTAGGTCTATTAGTGTGCTCAAGGAATTATTAATCCATTCCTAATTGTTCTTTAACTTTTGCTGCTAAAGTTATTACATGAGGTCCATATATTACTTGAAGAGATTTCTTTCTTCTTACAACCCCAGTTGCTTCTAATTTATTAACCCAAGTATCATTATCAGCAGTTTTTTCTGCATCATTAAGTTCTACTCTTAATCTTGTAGCACAATTTGTAACATTTACTATGTTATCAGCGCCGCCAAGACCTTCAATAATTCCACTGATTAACTCAGAGTTATCATTAATGCTAGCTTTGCCTTCTTCTCTTGCCTTGTACTCTTTTTTGCTATATAGTTTAACATCCTTATTCTCAGATCTACCTGGAGTCTTGATATTAAATTTAACTATAACATACTTGAATAAAATATAAGCTACAATGAAGAATACTGGTATTAAGTATAATAATGACCATGCGTGAACCTTTTGTGGTTGTAATAAGTTAGGAAACATATTTCTAAATGATTCTCCCATTATTGAAACATTTGTAGCCTCAGTTACAACATAAGTTAATCCTGCTAGTGGAACATATGCTAGGAAGTATAGTAGTGGAGCTACGAATAAGAATGTATACTCGATTGGCTCTGTAACACCAACTAACATAGCTGTAAGTATTGCTGGTATTAATATACTTGCAGCTTTTTTCTTGTTCTCTGGTCTTGCAGTTTTATACATAGCTAATGCTGCACCTGGTAGTATTGCAAAATGTATTAGTAAACGTCCTGTTGTAAAGTTACGTACTATATAAGATAATGTATTTGGATCTCCCATTTGAGCAAGCTTTATGTTATTTACACCCTCATAAATAACTCCACCTATTTCCATAGCTCCACCAACTTTAGTGTACTCGATTGGGAATGCTATTAAGTGATGTATTCCAAATGGAAGTAAAGCTTTATCTGCCGCTCCGAAAGTAAATGTTCCAACTAGTCCACTTGATCCTATAAAATTACCTACAGCTGCAAGAGCACCTCCTATATAAGGCCATACAAAATACATAATTAATCCTAGTGGTATTGCTACTACAAATAACATTATTTGAACAAATCTTGGACCTGAGAAGAATGATAGTGCATTTGGAAGTTCCTTCTCACAGAATTTGTTATGTACTAAACTTGCAACAAATCCTGATATTATAGCTCCAAATATGCTTGAATCAAAAGTAAATATTCCTAAGAAAGTAGTATAAAGTGCGCTTTTATTCATTGCAGCTTGTTCGCTAAGTCCTGATTTCATAAATGCTTCTGCTGTTGCAGTTTGCGCATTTATTCCGTTAATTCCAAGTAAAGTGCTTATTACAGTGTGCATAGCTATGAATAATACTAATCCACCAAATGCACCCCATCCTTTTTCTTTTTTAGATAGACCAAACGCTATACCTACAGCGAAGAATATTGGTAAAAATCTCATTACCATAAATCCTAGGTCATTTATCACCTTAAAAAATGAGTGAAGCATTCCTCCCTCTGTTATAAGCCATCCAAGTCCTAAGGCTCCTACATTTTCCATGTTTACAAATGCTGATCCAAGTCCTATAAATACCCCTGCTACAACAAGTAGTATAACTGGTATCATCATTGCTCCTGATATAACTTGCAGTTTATCTTTCATTTGTTTTTCCTCCTCTTTTTTACCTGCATGCTAACAAATATATAGCATTGCAATATATTTCTATTGCCTTTTCAAGTGTCTCTATTTTTATATTCTCATTTGCTTTATGTGAATTTGGTACGTCCCCTATTAAGGTTGGCCCAAAAGCAACGCCTTCTTTAAGCGTTCGAGCATATGAAGCTGCTCCCTTACTTATAAGCTCTGCTTCTTCTCCCATAACTTCATTATAGGCAGACTTTAAAGATGATATAAGTTCACTCTCTGGGCTTACATATAACATATCAAGTTCTTTAGTTATTTCATAAATTAGTCCATTTTCATCTGCTATCCTTTTGAAGGTATCTTTAACTTTTTCTTTTTTAATACCTTTTGGATATCTAAAATCAAATTTTATGCAAAAATCCTCTTCCCTAAAAAATAAATTCATAAGACACATAGTTGTGTTTCCCATTTCTTTATCATCAACATTAAGTCCTATGTTCTCACCATAAATAGAATCTATAAAATATTTCTCTAATATATTTCTAAGTGCTTTACCTTTGCTGTTTAATTCTCTTATTTCACATAAATCTTTACCGAACTTAAATGCAGCATTTTCACCTCTTTCAGGATGCCTTGACAAAGCTCTCTTACCCTCATAGGTGACACGAACTTTGTTATCCTTAATTTCTACAGAAGAAGCTCTTTTTAATAATGACTTAAGCTCTTTTTCATCTTTGGTTATAAATTCTGCTTCTATAAAATCACAAACAAATCCGTCTTCATCTTTACTACAAACCTTTGCAAGGTTATGTTTATTATCATTTTTTGTAGCTTCATCGAGTCTGTATGAATAGTACATTATCCCTTTTTCACCATTTACTATAGGAAAATCTCCATCAGGTGAAAATCCATATACTGGTTGAGGATTCTTTGAAAAATAATACTTCATACATTCCCATGTAGTTTCTTCTGCTCCACCAACTATAATTCTGACTCTTCTTTTCATGTCTAAATTTAGTTCTTTTAAAATTTTCACAGAATATAAAGCAGCTAAAATAGGACCTTTATCATCGTTTACACCTCTACCATATAAAAATCCATCTCTCTCTGTCATTTTAAATGGATCACTATGCCATTGGTCTGGATTAAATATAGGTACCACATCTAAGTGTCCTAACACTCCTATAAATTCATCTCCACTACCTATTTCTGCATGAGCTGCATATCCATTAAAATCTTCCGTTCTGAATCCTTCTCTTTTGGCTATGGTTAAAAACTCATCAAAAGCTTTACTTATGTTCTCTCCGAAAGGTGCATCTTCTTTTTTAGTATTTAAATCTCTAATCGAAGGAACTGCCACTAATTTTTCCAAATCTTTTATGAGATAGGGCATATTTTCTTTTATAAGCTTTTTTAATTGTAACTTATTTATAATATTATCGACATCCTTCCATTTAATTTTTTAAGAAACTATCTTTCAGTTCATGACTTAATTATAATGGAGAAATACGTCGCATTTCAACGTTTACACTTTCTACATTGATTACCATAATGATATGGTAAAACCCATACATCTAAAACGATTTTACATCCTACATAAACTTTGATCTTGTTTTTAATCAATTACCTTTATAACATTTTCCGTATCTTCTCCAAGGATTTTTTCTGTATCTGCTATAGAAGTTTTTACCCTGCTAATTGCCTCATCTGTCAAATTAAATCTTTCTTTATTCTTAACAGCTTCATCTATAGGAATTACTCTATGAGTAAATAATCCTTTTTCCTTTTCTTCTCTATAAACCCAGGTAGGTATTATCTCATAGTCCTGTATTTTAACCTCATTTCCCTTCTTCAAGTTAATCTTTAGTATATATCCATCTTCAGTTAATCTATTCTTTAATTCTTCATAGCATTGATTGGATAAAAAATTCCCTTGAGAATATGTAACTAATGTATTTTTTGTCTTGCCTTTTATTAGTTCACATGGCTGAATTACATGAGGATGTGCTCCTAATACAAGATCAACACCAAGCTCATTTGCCTTTTTAGCTATATCCTTTTGATATTGAGATGGCTTTGTATCATATTCATTCCCCCAATGTATTTCAAGAACTATAAACTGAGCTCCATCTCTTTTCATAGATGCCATATTATTTTTCATATCTTCATAAAGTTTTGAGAGTTCTTTGTAATTAAAAGTATTTACAATTCCCTCTATTTCTTTAGAGATAGGTAAAGAATTTATCGTTTTCTTTCCCTTTTGAGTTGGAGTTTCATAGACATATGACATAAATCCTATCTTTACACCATCTGCTTCACTAATAAGATACTTTTTAGAAGAAGTATCTTTCCTCACTCCTATATATTGAAGCCCTTGTTTTTCTGTTAATTCAATTGTTCTTTTTATAGCAGCAATACCCTTATCTACGATATGATTATGTCCATAATTCACAATATCAATGCCGCTATTTTTTATGTCTCCCAAAGCTTCATCTGGAGTATTAAATAACGGAAAACCACTATAGTTTCCCCCTCCAGCAAAAACCGTTTCAAGAGTTCCAACAGCTATATCACTATCACTTAAAACATCTTTGACATACTCAAAAGACTTTGAAAAATCATAACTTTTGCCTTCTTTTGCTCCATCTATCTGACTTTGATGGAATATTATGTTTCCAACCGAAGTTAATGTTATCGTATCTTCATCATTTGGTAATTCCGCTTTAATCTCATCTTTTTCCTTGTATAATTGATTTGTATATGCATATCCAGTAGCTGCTCCTAAAATCAAAAACCCTATTACACTAAATACTTTAATATATTTTTTCAAATTAACCACCTCACTCTTATATATAAAATTATAGCCAATAAGTGTTAATTTTTATAACAATTTTTTATTAATTCTGACTATTGAATTTATATAAAGCAAAAGCAGGATATCTTTTTAAAGATTATCCTGCCTATAAAGACTTAATTTTTATTATACTTACTACTCTTCAATTATTTCTCCGCTTGTACTTATAGTAGAAATACTCCATGGTATTATTTTCCCACTATTTTTCAAAGCTTCTTTTACGGAGTTTAAAATTCCTGTACAGCATGGCACTTCCATTTTTACTACGGAAACTGATTTTATGTTGTTATTTTTTATTATAGCAGTTAACTTCTCAGCATAATTTCCTTCATCTAGTTTTGGACAGCCTATTATTGTAACCTTATTTTTTATAAATTTACCGTGGAAATTTCCATAAGCATAGGCTGTACAATCAGCTGCTATAAGAAGATTACAATTATCAAAATAAGGAGCATTTACAGGAACCAGCTTTATTTGAACCGGCCATTGCATAAGCTCAGATATTGTATTCTCATTTGTAGTTCTATTTGTGCTATTTAAATTTCCTCTACCTATAGATAAAGTTTGTCTTTTTATAACTTTACTCTGACTTCCTGGACATCCGCAAGGTAACTTTTCCTTTTCAACTTCTTTAGCTTGTTTCATATTATCTTGAACAGCCACTTCATCAAATGCATCTGCCTCTCTGTTTTCGAATAAAAGTGCTCCTGTAGGACATACAGGAAGGCAATTTCCTAATCCGTCGCAGTAGTCGTCTCTTAAAAGTTTTGCCTTTCCATCAATTATTCCTAGAGCTCCTTCATGACATGCAGTCACACATAATCCACATCCATTACATTTTGATTCATCTATTTTTATTATTTGTCTAATCATATTTATTAATTCCCCCTTGAGTTTATTTAATCAAGTCAAAGTTAAATCTTAGCCTAAAGCTAAGAATTCAGTTTGTATTCTTATTATACTAAAATAAACTCAAATATTCCGTTGCACAGGCAACAAAATTTAGGGTAAATTTAATTCTTGCTTTTTATCTTGTCTGTTTCCTTTTTCTCCACCTCCACCTTGCATTCCCATAGTTGAAAGATTTATACTAGATGCATCTATAAGTTTAGAAGAATCTTCTTTTTGTTCAGTGGTTGTAGAAGGTATAGTTCCTTCTAGCTGTCCTTGAATGCTTAATGCTCTAAGTCTTCCAAACTCTTTTAATGTTCCTAATGATTTTGTGTACTCATCATAAGTATAAAAAGCTGAAGGATCATTTTTAACATATTCACCTATTATAGAATTTAACTTATTTATTTTGTTTTTAAATATGCCATTTCCAAAATAATTAGATGCTATTTCACTCAAATACTCATGATACTTTTCTTTGTATTCATCTACTTCTAAAAGTTTTGAAAGCATTGGGCGCTCTGACATCTCAACTCCTGATACTGGTGTATCTATAGCAAAGTTTACAGCTGATGTAGCATTCCCTGATTGGAAACCTGCAAAAGATAAATTATAATCCCATGGTACCATGGAAAGCTGTCCATCATTCTCATACAAATAGTAGTTATGCTGCATATTTGTCACATAGCTATCGAGATTTACAAGAGCAGTATTTACAGCAAAATATCTTAAAACTTGGTCAACATCTATATATTTTTCTAAGTCTTTACCCTCACTTAAATTCTTTAAAGCTGTTATAACTCTCTCATAATCTTCGTCTGTTACCTTGAACACTGATGAATTGAAGATATTAGAATAATTATCTATATTATCATCTACATACTTAAGATCACATCCTGCACTATTCCCGTTTCTTCCCATACCTATATTCATCATATTTTTTTTATCTTCATTTTCTCTATCATTATTATAATTAGAGACCTTTTCATTAGGCATATCATTGCCATTAAAAAGAGGCATTTTATTTTCTCCAAAGTTCTCACCATTTATTTCTGGCGGCATATTTCCACCATTGCCACCTTGAGGTATGTTTGGAGCATTTTCTCCTTGAGGCATATCACCTTTCATTCCAGGTCCTATATTGCCTCCATTATTACCTTTTCCATTCATATCAGGTGGTCCATTATTGTCTTTATTCTTGTCATTCTCTCCATTATTTTCTTTTTTCTTAGCATTCATCCCCATACTTTCAGGCTTATACAGCATCCCATAGTTACTTCCATAATTTCTTTCTGCAAAAGATTCCTCAACACACTCTACCGCTATATAAAATCCCCAAGTTTCATCATTTACCATTATATTCGTAAATGAATATAATGGAGATACTACACCCATATAGTCTAAAAGATCATAAGAAAGATACTCCTTCATGTAAGTTGTGTCTGCCTGGATATTATTTAATGCTAATTTATCTAAGCCAAAGCAAGTTTGACCCTTTATATAATGGTCAAATTCCAACTTAAAGCTGTATCTATCTGTATTAGGATCACTATATATAGTGTTAAGACTTGAATTTCCCTTTGGTCTTATACCTACAGAATTAAATGTAGTTCCATTTATTGTTACGTCACATGGAATATATTCTTCTTTATTAGCATTTCTAATCATATCGTCCCATTGACTCTGATCAGCTTTTATACTTACTTCTATTACACCTTCCTTATCAAAAAGTTTAGTAGCATACTCTGGCTCTAATGTTACTATAGCTGCTTCTGTAGAAGAAGAGGTTCTCATAAAACTAATGGTGAAAGCAAGTGAAACAATTACAAATACAGCTATAATTTTGTCTATATACTTGCTGTTTATCATCTTTTACACACCACCTTAAGACATATACTCACCGTTATAGCTCACAAGAACGGCATTAGTCACTCCTTCAATATTTGAAATCTTGTTTACAAAATCTGTAGACATATCTTTAAGCCTTACTTCAACAGTTAATTCTATGCCCTTTGTTGAAACTGTTTTTGATTTTATCATATGTTTTCTTACACTTTCCCTTATTGCCTTTGTAACATTATTTTCAGAATTCATATCACTACAACTTACTAAAAGTATATATGGACTGTCTGTACTTTTTTTGTTAACAAATATAATCATTATTATTCCTATAAATATAGACCCAAAAACAGCTAGAGGAATAAGTCCTGCCCCTACAACAATTCCTACTGATATAGACCAAAATAAAAATGCTATATCAAGAGGTTCTTTTATTGCAGTTCTAAAACGAACAATAGACAACGCACCTACCATACCAAGAGAAAGCACCACGTTTGATGTTACTGCCAATATTATTAACGTAGTTATAAGAGTCATTGCCATAAGTGATACCCCAAAACTAGAGGAATACATTACACCATTAAAAGTTTTCTTGTAAACATAAAAAATAAATAATCCTAAAACAAAAGCTAACCCTAAAGCTATCACCATATCCATAGGTGAAAATGATGATACTTTTTCAATAAAACTAGACTTAAAAATATCATTAAATGTCATCTTAATTTACCTCCACATAATTCCAAAAATTTTTATCCATAAATTCTACAAGCTGCATACTTTGAAAATGCTGATGCCTGTCTATCTTTAATTTCTATTACGTTCTTTATGATTTCAGGAATAAACTCATCATACTTAATCTCTAATATCATAATTCCTTCATTATCTGTTACCATAGTTGGAAGATTATTATCAAATAAGTCTTTTGAATATATTCCTGTACGAATATTTTTATCTATAGTTATTCTTACATTTCCAGCATCATATATAAATGGTTCTCTTTCATAATCAACTATTGTTTTAGGTTTAAGCTGCTGAAAATTCATCTTTGCATAAAATTCTAATATGAGCTTATTGCAGCACTTCCTCATCCATTCTATGTCACCTGAAATTATCTTCTCGCACTCCTCTTTAGTTATAAGAGCACTTTCTTTGTAACATAAACCATTTACTTTGCTTTTCTTTTCTAATTTTATAAATGACGTATCATCATTGTAATACCGTATTCTAAATTTTTCTCTCTTATTTACCCCATTTATTTTTTCATTTAACACCTTGTCATAAAGGTTATCGAAATATAAACTTCTTATTTTGTACTCTCCATTTTCTCCAGCATAAGGGTCTTGCTTTGTAATTATCTTTAATCTTTGAATAAGAGCAAAGTAGTCAGCTAAATTTATGTAATGCTTAAATTCATGTCTAGGTTTTCTGCTTTTCATTTTCTCACCACCTGTTCCAAAGCTTTTTATTTCCTTTGACTATTTAAATTTTAACTTCCTTATGTGATGGTTGTCTGAAGGTAATTTGATTATTACGAAAAACATTTCAGTTATTTTTACATAAAAATAACACCTCAGTTTAACCCGAGGTGTTTATATGCTTATCATAAATTAACTTTTTTTATCTCAAACCAGAACGTACTTCCTTTGTTTTCTATACTAGTAACTCCATATTTTCCATCATGAGCATCAAGGACTGTCTTCACTATTGAAAGTCCAAGTCCTGTTCCTATTGTAGCACTTTTATGAGATTTGTCTACTTTATAGTATCGATCCCATATATACTCTATATCTTCTTTAGGTATTCCTTTCCCAGTATCAATTACTTCTATCCTTACTGTATCGCCATTCACTTTCTGAAGAACTTTTACTAATTTATCATCTCCAGTATAGTTTATTGCATTATTTATAAGATTGTAGATTACTTGAGATAATTTTATTTCATCTGCTTCTACATAAACTTCACAATCCTCTATAAATTTTATAAAATAACCTTCTTGTTCTGTAAGCTTTTTATATCGTTCAAGAACACTTCGTATACTATCTGTAAGATTAAATTTTTCTATAGTAAGCTCATGAGAACCAGATTGAATCTTTGATATGTCCAAAATATCATTTACAAGATTCGCAAGTCTCTGTGTTTCATCAATTATTATCTGCACATTCTCAGGTGTATTTTCTCCTGGAATATCCCTCATAACTTCACTATATCCTGCTATCATTGTAAGTGGTGTCCTTAAATCATGAGATATGTTTGCTATAAGTTCTCTTCGTAAACCTTCCACTTTAGAAAGTTCACTAGCTGCATAGTTCAATGTATCATTTAATTCTTCAATTTCTCTATATCCTTTACCTGAAAATATAGTATCATACTGTCCATTTGCTAATTCCTTTGCAGAATCATTTATCTTTATTATAGGCCTTGATACCTTTTTTGATATAAATAAAGCTAGAATCAAAGATAAAACTACTAGAATTATAGTTATATAAATAAGCTGAACTCTTAAAGTTTCTATAGTGGTTTTTACAGGTGTTATAACAGAATTCAGTATTATCATAATTTCAGAGCCATCACTTTTCTTTCCAACTTTTACATAAATCATGCTCTCCTCCTTAATCATATCAGGCGGAGGCATCTTCCCTACAAAAAACTTTTCATTAAACCCATTTCCTTTTATATCTTCCTTAGAAGATATCTCTAAAACTGATCCATTATTTTTCTTTGCTTCTTCATAATAACCATATATCTGACTTGGATGCATCTTATGTATAGCACAGTTTGGGATAGCATCTATAGAATATTTGTCATATCCTTTAGAATCCATTATTCTTATACATACATCATTTTGATTAGATATTCTATCTAAAAGACTTTGAAGATCTTCATTATCTATATTTTTTTCAATTAAATCGCCATAAGATTTTATCTTTTTACTCTTTATAGACTTATAAAAACTTTCTAGGAAAACAATTTGAAAAAGCCATAAAAGCACTAGAAGTATCGCAACAAAAGCCGCTAGATAGCCAAAGATCTTCCACTTTATGCTTATTTCTCTAGACTTCAAATCTATAACCTACCCCTCTAAGAGTAACTATACATTTACTGTAATCTCCCAGACTTTTTCTAAGAAGTTTTATATGGGTATCTAGTGTTCTGTCATCTCCATAAAAATCATATCCCCATACCTCACTTATAAGTTTTTCCCTAGTAAGAGCAATGCCTCGATTTTTTACAAGATAAAAAAATAAATCATATTCCTTTGGTGTCATATCAATCTTTTCATTATCTATATAAACTATTCTTCCTGTAAAATCTACGGTAAGTCCTCTGAATCTAAATATCTCCTTTTGCAATTCATCATTTAAAGAATTTTTAGAGCATCTTTTCATGACTGCATTTATCCTCATCATAAGTTCTTTAGGCGAAAAAGGCTTCACTACATAATCATCTATACCAAGCTCAAAACCGTGAATTCTGTCGTACTCTTCACCTCTTGCCGAAAGCATTATCACAGGTGTATTTTTATATTTCCTTATCTCTCTGCAGGCTGAAAATCCATCCAAATCAGGCATCATTATATCCATTATGATTATATCAAAATCATCATTCCTGCACATCTCAATAGCTTTCATTCCATCTTCCGCTTCAACTATGGTGTTGCCTTCAAAAACTGCATATTTCTTTATTATCTCTCTTATTCTCTTTTCATCATCTACAACGAGAATTTTATACATTTTTGCACCACCTTTTATATGCATAAATTAATATTAGTTTAACACTATTATGTGATGATTAAGTGAAAAATAGAGAAATAGGAGTGAAAAGTTTTTCTGCTTTCACTCCTCATCATATTAGCTAAATATATTTTCTCCTATTAGCCTTTTTCTGTTTAACCTTTTCACCTGCATATTTTTTCTCTATAAATCTTACTTCCCTTCTCAGCTTCATATAGCTTTCCCACCTTTCACATGATATCTCACCATTATCCAAGGCTTTTTTCACGGCACATCCCGGTTCTTTATCATGATTGCAATCTCTAAATCGGCATTCCTTAGCTATTTCTTCAATATCATCAAAAACCCTCTCCATTCCATTTTCCCCATGAAACGCTGATAATTCTCTCATACCTGGAGTATCTATTATCATTCCTCCATCTCTGAGCTTTATAAGCTGTCTATGAGTAGTTGTGTGTCTTCCTCTGCTGTCATCTTCTCTTATAGAGTTGACATCCATTATTGTTTCTCCAATAATTGCATTTACTAAAGATGACTTTCCTACTCCTGATGATCCTAAAAATACTACTGTCTTCCCTTTTTCAAAATAAGAAGCAACATTCTCTAGTCCCTCTCCTGTGAAAGAGCTTAATGAAATAACTGAAACTCCCAAAGCAACTTTCATAACCTCAGCTTTCTTTTCATTAATATTATCACACAAATCACTCTTAGTAAGGATTATCACTGGGATTCCCCCGCTTTCCCATGCTACTGTCAAATATCTCTCAAGTCTTCTCAAATTTAAATCATAATTTAGAGAGGTCATTATAAAAACATAATCAAAATTTGAAGCTACCAACTGCTCCGATTTTTTCACAGTATCAAATCTAGAGAATTTACTCTTCCTTCTAAATACATCATATATCACAGCTTCCTTGCCTTGGCTTAGCTTTACTAAAACAAAATCACCAACTGTAGGATATTCTTCGCTGTCAGTAACACTATAAAGAAAGCTTCCCTTTAGCTTTGCACTATACTCTCCTAAGCTGCATATTATCTTATACTGTTCCTTATGAACCTCTGTTATCCTTGCTGCTATTAGTTCTCGTTCTTCTTTTCTAATATCATTTTCTTGTGATTTAAAATAGTCACCATATCCACATTCCTCTAGGTTTATTGTATTCATAAAATTCCTCCATACTATTCTTACAAAATAATTCATTCATCTCAACATTCAATATATTTTTTTTCATAAACCATCTCTCCTTTCTTTATCCCATTAAAAATGGGCATAAAAAATCCGTAGAAAACAAACCCCTAAAACAGGCTGCTTTTCTACGGATATATAATCTTTTTATATAAGCAGTTTTCTAAAAGGCTTTGCAGTTTCAAAAGTGCATACTCCTGTACGGAATCAGCTCAATGCACCTTTATTATTTAATTTTAGGAATTAATCACCTTTTTCATCATAATAAATCACTCCTTTTAAACACTACTTCACAAATAATTATAATCTATTTTCTAATTTTTCACAATATTATATTTGTGATATATACATAATAATTATCATAATAATTTTACTGCATTATTTTAAATCGTTGTTGATTTTTTAGTTACATCCATTTATATATCTACTGAAATATATAAAAAATAAGTCCTATAGATAATATCACTGCCATTATGATACATACAACTCTGGTAATAAATATTGAAAATTCCAAGGGGTCATATCCTCCAAAATAACTATATACTCTATCCATTCTAATCAAATCCTCTACATAAATAGCATACAAAATAAGAAATATGATAAATAACAGTAGCGATATAATTGTAATAATTCTTCCCATATTTACCTCCAAAGCCCTTTCCCTAATTATACCATATATATTTTTGTATACATATCTTAATTACAATTTTACTTTAAGCTTTGTAGTAAGCGTGATATAAAAAATTAAAGGCTTCAATAAAACAATAGGTTGTTTTCATACCATAATGCCCGACCAGTGAAGATATAACTGATAAATATGTTGAAATGTATTTACAAAGGAATAGAAAAAATATTTTACAAGAAAATTTGAATATATATACAGTAAATAAATAAAACTAATTAATATCAATCATACTTACTATATTTTCTGAGATGTTCCTAAATTAAATGAGGTAGTCTCCCTAAAAGACTACCTCAATCAATACATCATATTACATTATTATATTATTTTCTTATAGCCAATCTCCATATTTCTTAATATAAAGTTTCTTCACTACTTGAGTTAAACTGCAGTAGCATAGTAAAATTCCTATAATCCATGGAAAATATGATAGTGGAAGCACTTGAAATCCTAAATAAGTTCCCAAAGTTGTAAATGGTATTGCTACTCCTATTACCATTATTGTCATTGTAAGAAGCAATACTGGGTATGATGCTCTACTTTGAAGGAATGGTACTTTCTTCGTTCTTATCATATGAACGATAAGTGTTTGTGATAGTAATCCTTCTATGAACCATCCTGCTTGGAATAAGCCCTGCATTGATTCTACATTAGCTTTAAATATTGTGAACATTACTATAAATGTTATAATATCAAAGATGGAACTTATAGGTCCTATAAATATCATAAATCTTCCTATATCATCAGCATTCCATTTTCTTGGTATCTTTAAATATTCTTCATCCATGTTATCCCAAGGAATTGATATTTGTGATATATCGTAAAGTAAATTTTGAGTTAATAACTGTATTGGGAGCATTGGTAAGAATGGTAAAAATATGCTAGCTACTAATACACTAAACACATTTCCAAAATTAGAGCTAACAGCCATCTTGATGTACTTTATGATATTACCGAATACTCTTCTTCCTTCTATCACACCTTCTTCTAAAACCATTAAGCTCTTCTCAAGAAGGATTATGTCTGCAGACTCTTTTGCTATGTCCACTGCTGTATCTACAGAAATTCCTACATCTGCTACCTTTAGAGCTGGTGCATCATTTATTCCGTCCCCCATAAATCCAACTACATGTCCATTTTCTTTTAATACCTTAACAATTCTTGATTTTTGCATAGGTGATAATTTTGCAAATATGCTTGTTTTTTCAGCTTTGTCAGCTAATTCTTCATCACTCATATCATCTATTTGCCATCCTAATAATACTCTATCCGAATCTACTCCAACTTCCATGCATATCTTTTTAGTAACAGAATCATTGTCGCCTGTTAAAACTTTTATAGCTACTCCGTAATCTTTTAATGCACTTATAGCACAAGATGCTGACTCCTTTGGTGGATCTAGAAATCCTATATATCCTATAAGAACCATATCCCTTTCATCTTCTTGAGCAAATGATCCTTCTTCTGCCACATGATTTTTTTGAGCTACAGCTATAACTCTCATGCCCTCATTGTTTAAGCCGTCAACAGTTTTTTTAATTTTATCTTTTAATTCATCAGTAAGATTCACAACCTGGCCATGATATTCTGCCATAGAACATATAGAAAGCATTTCCTCAACTGCACCTTTTGTGATTAGCTGACTCTTTCCTTCTTTGTCTACTAAAACTACTGACATCCTTCTTCTTGAAAAATCAAATGGTATTTCATCTATTTTAGTGTATTTCTTTTTTAGTTCCTCAAATCCAAATTCTTCTCCATGATTTAGTATAGCTATATCCATCAAGTTTCTAAGTCCTGTTTGATAAAAACTGTTCAAGTAAGCGTGTCTTAGAACCCTCTCATCATCTTCTCCATGAACATTCAAATATCTTTCAACTATTATCTTGTCTAATGTCAAAGTTCCAGTCTTATCAGTACACAAAATATCCATAGCTCCAAAGTTTTGTATAGCATCAAGCTTTTTCACTATAGTCTTTTTCTTTGCCATTTTTACTGCACCTTTAGCAAGATTGCTTGTTAATATCATTGGAAGCATTTGAGGGGTAAGTCCTACTGCAATTGATATTGCGAATAATAAAGCTTCAATCCAGTTATGCTTTGTAAAACCATTTATAAAAAATACAACAGGTACCATTGCCATCATAAATTTTACTAGCAATAACCCTATGCTGTTTACTCCTTTTTCAAAACTTGTTGCTTCTTTTGTTCCTGATAAACTCTTTGCCATAGCTCCAAAATAAGTTTCATCTCCAGTTGAAACAACAACTGCTTTTCCACATCCGCTTATAACTGTGGTTCCTAAAAGACAGATATTATTTAAATCTGATACATTTACGTTATTTCCGCAGTTCATTATCTCTGAATATTTTTCAACAGGCTCTGACTCGCCAGTTAAAGATGATTGTCCAATAAATAAATCCTTTGCCCTAATTATTCTAACATCAGCTGGAATCATATCTCCTGCTGCAAGATATATTATATCCCCTTTAACTATATTCTTTATATCTATTTCTTTAAGTGCACTATCAGCTCTTCTTACTGCTGCTGTATTGCTTACCATAGTTTTAAGTTCGTCTGCAGCCTTACTTGATTTAAATTCTTGAAAAAACTTTAAAAGTCCGCTTAAAAGTATCATCAAAGCTATTATAAAAACAGTGCTATAGCTCCTGTCTTGTGGAGCTACAAAAATAATATCGGTAAGAGCGGATGCTATTCCAATTATTATTAATACAGTAGTGAATGGACTCATGAATGACATAAAAAGTTCTTTATACCATGGAGCTGGCTTTTCATGAGACATTTGATTCTCTCCATACTCCTCTAATCTCTTTTCAGCTTCTGCTTCCTTCAATCCCTTTGATGTTGTATTTAATTCATCATATACTTCATTTATCTCTTTATTGCTAAAACCTATTAGATTCATTGCTATTTCTCTAGCTTTTATTTCCATAATCTCATTATTCTTTTTAATCATTTTTAACACCTCCAAATTCCCTCTTTTCTAAAAAAGACAACAATAAACTAAGGGTAGTGACTTTAATTTTTTTTACTACCTCAACACAAAAGGGCATAGTAACCCCTTTTAAATATTTAGTTTTAATTTAATACGAAACTGGTAATTTAAAGATTTGCTTTAAGACAGCGAAGATGTTCTAAATTATTCCAAAGAAATGCATAAGATTTAAACTACTAAATTTATATTCTGTAAAAAGAATGTACCATCAGTTAGTAGCCTATTCAATGTTACATATGCAATTCTCCCTCCACTGCCTATACTACTACTGCCAGCTTCCATTCTTTCCACCTCCTAAAATTCTATAATAAAATTTCTTTGTAAATATAAAAAACCTCCGTCAAAACCAAAACATGACGCAGGCGTTATTATAAAAATACGTTTCGTTCAAGTTTTGGCTCTGCAAGGCAATGAAGTTGAATTAGATTAAGCCTTCTTTGTTCGGCCAAACCTGCTAACCTGTTAAAAATGTTTCCATTCTTTCACGGCATCAACCCGTATCCTTGTAGTAACCTCACCTACCGAGGTTTTATTCAGTTTACACTATTATAATATGCGTATATATGGATTTTGTCAACAGCTTTAACAAACTTTATGTATTTATACACAGTTTTATCTATATAAACTCATGATAAAAGCTCCCAATAGTTTTATATAAAACTATTGGGAGCCTCTTATTATCCTTGTTTCGCTCTATATTTTGAAATGAAAAACAATGAGATTCCTGATATAAGTGCAATAAATGCAAACAAATAAAATAGTGGAATTAATATAAATGGTTCAACCAAAGTTCCATCTTCTAAAACTTCAGACCCTATTACGTTAAACATAACTAAACACATTACACTCATTAATAATGATGTTATCGTAACTCCTTTGGTAAATGCTTTTGCTTTATCTTGTTTCCATGCTTTTGCGATTTTTTTCATTGCCTTACCATCCTCTAAATTTACTGTATTATATTTAATTTCTATATCAAATTTTTTAAGTTCCTCTCTACAGCTTTCACACTGTGCCAAATGTTCCTCTACAAGTATTTTGCTATCTTCACTGCATACATTATCGTAATATAGAGGTAATAAGTCTCTTATGACATCACAAGATATTTTCATACTAAATCCTCCTTAAGCTTTAATTTTGCACGATGATATGTGACTCGTGCCCAACTCTCCGTTTTTCCAAATAGTTCTCCGATTTGAGCAAATGATAATTCTCCAAAAGTTCTAAGTGTAAATACTTCCTTATATGGTTCTTGAAGTTTATGGAGCAATTTGTGTATTTCAAATGCCGTTTCATTATTTATAAGTCCTTTTTCAATTTCTTTTGAATCAGTTTGGATTTCACTTATCTCTTTTTTCATCTTACTTTTCTCTTTTTCGCAATAAGAAAAATAAGTATTTTTTGCAATTTGACAGAGCCATACTTGAAGTTTACATTTGCCATTAAATTTATCAATGCTTTTCAGTGCCTTAAAAAATGTTTCTTGTGTCACATCTTCTGCTATAGCTGCATCTTGACATAAAGATAATGTATATCTATAAACATATTGAAAATATTCATCATATATTTTACTAAATTCAGTCACTATTTCACCTCACTTTCATATATAAGACTTAGAAGTTTCTATTTCGTTACAACATTTTATAATTTTTTTATAATCTTAGCTTTTATTTACTATTATTAAGGAAATATAAAAATAGGTGTGTTTCAATATGAATTATACATTTTGAAACACACCTTCTTTTAATGACTATTATTTTGATTTTATCTCAAGCCACAAATCATCGTATAATTTAATTTTATCTCCTAAATCTATAAAGAATTCACTCTTCTTTACAATATCATCACTTGGATATGCTACTGGATTGTTTTTAACCTCTTCATCTAGTAATTCAAATGCAGCCTTATTTGGAGTTGAGTAATTTATATAATCTATATTTTGCTTTGCATTTTGTGCATCAAGCATAAAGTTTATAAACTTTTCAGCTTCCTTTTTATTTTCTGCATTATATGGTATACACATAGCATCTATCCATTTATTAGTTCCTGTTTTAGGAATAGCATAAGCTAAATTCTTATCTTCCTCCATAAGAGTTATGGCATCACCAGAATATACTATTCCCATGGCTGCCTCTCCACCTAAGAGTCTATCTTTTATATCGTCATTTCCATAAGCAAGAACAAGAGGTCTTTGCTTTATAAGCTCTTCCTTAGCTTTTTGAAGTTCTGCCTCATTAATACTATTTTGAGAGTATCCAAGCTTCATAAGCGCTATTCCCATAGTATCTCTTACTGAGTCAAGCATAAGAATTTGTTGTTTGTATTTTTCATTCCAAAGTATATCCCAACTCTCTATAGGATCACTTACCATAGTTTTATTGTACATTATTCCAAAAGTACCCCAAAAATATGGAACAGAATATTCATCTTTTGGATCATATGATGCATTTTTAAATTTCTCATCTATATTTTTATAATTAGGTATGTTGCTATAATCTATTTTTTGCAAAAGATCTTCTTTTATCATTTTTTCTATCATATAGTCAGATGGAAATACTAAATCATATTTAGAACCACCACTCTTTATTTTTTGATACATAATTTCATTAGTGTCATATTTTTCATAGACTACTTTTATTCCTGTTTCTTTTTCAAATTTAGGAATTAAATCTTCATCTATATAATCTCCTACATTATATATGTTTAAAACCTCAGCTGATGATTTTGATCCACATCCTGCTAAAAGTCCTACAGATATCACTGATGTTAAAGCTAACGCTATAATTTTCTTTATATTTTTCATACAAGCACCTCTTTCTTTGTGTTACTTATTTACTGGCTGTCTTTTATTTGCAAGTAGTAATAATACTAAAACTGATACAAACATTAAAGTTGATAAAGCATTTATTTCAGGTTTTATTCCTCTTCTCGCCATAGAGTATACTTCAATAGAAAGGTTAGAAACACCACTTCCCGTATTAAAGAAACTTATAACAAAATCATCTATAGACATAGTAAATGCAATTAAAAATCCTGAAATTATTCCTGGTTTTATTTGAGGTAATATTACCTTCCTAAGTGCATACATTGGCTTTGCTCCAAGATCCATTGCTGCCTCTTCTATATTTTGTGGTAATTGCTTTAATCTAGGGAGCACTGACAATACTACATATGGAATATCAAAAGTTATATGTGCAAGTATCATAGTGCCAAGTCCTAAGTCTAAATTTAAAAAGATAAATAAACTCATAAGCCCTATAGCTGTAACTATATCTGGGTTTAATACTGGAAGATAATTTATATTAAGAAGCACTGACTTTTTGGCACCTTTCATTTTGTGGATTCCTATAGCACTTATAGTTCCAATTATTGTAGCTGCTATAGATGCAACAACAGCAACTAATATAGTGGTTCTAAGAGCTGATAATATAGCCTCATTGTGCATAAGCTCCTGATACCATTTAAAAGTAAATCCTTGCCACTTTGCCATAGATTTAGAATCATTGAAAGAAAATAATATGAGAGCAAATATAGGTGCATATAAAAACACAAATATTGCTGATAAATATACATTAGAGGTTATCTTCTTTACCACAATAGTCTGCCTCCTCTCTCCTCTTCATCTTCATCAGAGAACTTAGATGTAAGTCCCATACAAATTAATATTAACAGCATCATAACTATTGATATAGCTGAACCAAAGTTCCAATCTCCAACAGTTGTAAATTGCTGCTCTATCAAGTTTCCAAGAAGAGTGTATTGTCCTCCTCCCAAAAGTCGCGATATAACGAAGGTAGAAACTGCAGGCATAAACACCATTGTTATACCAGATACAACTCCTGGTATGCTTAATGGAAAAATAACCTTTGTGAATACCTTAAATTTTCCAGCTCCTAAATCGTAAGCTGCATTAACCAAATCTTGGTCAATCTTTAAAAGTGAAGTGTATATAGGTAGTACCATAAATGGTAGGAAGTTATATACCATACCTAAAAGCACTGCACCATTTGTATATAAAATACTTACTGGATCTAGTCCAATAGAAGTTAATAGCGTGTTTAAAAGTCCATTTTTTCCCAATATAGACATCCAAGCATAAGTTCTTAAAAGAAAATTCATCCACATTGGAAGTATAAATAGCAATATAAGCATACCCTTCTTATGATCTGGTTTTTTAGATATTATATATGACACTGGATATCCTATTATTAAACATAATAATGTAGACAAAAATGCAAGCCATATGGAACGCCCGAAAACTTTTAAATAAATTGGATTCATTAGTCTAGTAAAGTTATCTAAGGAAAATACATATTCTCCTCCTTCTGTTTTAGTACAGCTGAAGAAGATTATTAAAAGTAAAGGAACTACTATAAATATTACACTCCATAACACATATGGATAAGCTAAATAATCTTTTTTCTTTTTCATTATTCATCACCTGATTTTGTCATGATATGAAAATCTTCTGGATATAAATCCATTCCTATAGTCGCACCTATTTGTGCACACTGAGTATTGTGAATAAGCCATGTTCTTCCGCTTTCCTCTACTTCTAGTTCATAATGAACTCCCTTAAATACTATTGACTTTACTATTCCTTCTAACATACCTTTACCAGCAGCTACCATCTTTACGTCCTCTGGTCTTATTACCACATCAACTGGTTCATTTTTAGCGAAACCTTTATCTACACACTCAAATACCTTATTACATACTTGAATTTTATAATCCTCAAGCATAACTCCGTCGAATATGTTGCTTTCTCCTATGAACTTTGCAACGAATCTATTTTCAGGTTCATTGTATATATCTTGAGGAGTTCCCATTTGCTGAATAACTCCTTTATTCATAACCACAACTGTATCTGACATGGTAAGTGCCTCTTCTTGGTCATGAGTAACAAATATAAAAGTTATTCCAAGTTGTTTTTGAATCTTTTTAAGCTCTATCTGCATCTCTTTTCTAAGCTTCAAGTCTAAAGCTCCTAAAGGCTCATCTAAAAGAAGAACTCTTGGTTCATTTACTATTGCTCTTGCTATAGCTACTCTCTGTTGCTGTCCTCCACTTAGTGAATCTATATTTCTCTTTTCAAACCCTTCCAATGATACAAGCTTTAATACTTCTTTTACCTTTGTATCTATTATTGACTTTGATAATTTCTTTATTCTAAGACCAAAAGCTATGTTTTCATATACATTCATATGAGGAAATAAAGCATACTTTTGGAATACAGTGTTTATCTGTCTATCAAATGGAGGTACATCATTTATCTTTTTATCTTCAAAAATTACCTCACCATCATCACAGGTTTCAAATCCTGCTATTATCTTTAAGGTGGTCGTCTTTCCACATCCACTAGGTCCAAGTAAAGTTACAAATTCATTTTTTCTTATGTTTAAATTTATACTATCCAATACTTTTAAATCATCGTATTGTTTTGAAAGATTTTTAATTTCTATTATGTTTTCCATTACCTAACACCTCTTATTCTCTAAAATGATGGCGGAGTGCTTACCCAGATTACCTTGGCATCTGTCTTTCCTTCATTGGAAATATAATGTCTTTCCTTTGGTTGAAAGTAAAAGCTCTCTCCTTTTCTTATCTTATACACCTTTTCACCTATGTGAAGGTGTATTATTCCCGCTAATACGTATCCAAATTCTTCTCCCTCATGAGGTTCTTCCTCTTTATATTTTCCAAATGGCTCTAATGTGAGCATTATAGGCTCCATTTCATTCTTTTGTGCATCTGGCACAAGCCATTTTAATTTATATTTTAATTCGTCATCCTCTGTTTCAAACATATCATCTGCTGTAAATCTAACTCTTTCACTGGTTTCCTCACTGAAGAACTCCTTAAGATTTGTTCCCAGCACCTGAAGTATATCCACAAGAGTTGCTATTGAAGGTGAAGTTAATTCATTTTCTATTTGAGATATGAATCCTTTAGATAATTCACACCTATTCGCTAGTTCTTCTTGAGTTAGCTGCTTTTCCATCCTTAATCTTCTAATCTTATCTCCAATTTCCATAAAACTTACCTCCAATACTTGTGTATTATATCTAAACTATATGTTTATTTTTACTAAACAAACAATGTTATTTTATAGCTTTTTTTATAATAAATCAATAGATTTATAAAAATTTTTTCTAATATTTTTGGGTATTTCTATTTTTTTAATCGTTGGCAAGTCATACCTTTGCTTCACTTTGTTTACATTAATATTCTATATGTTTAGTATTACTAATTTTAATTAGTATATGTATATTAAAAGTAAAGTATAGTTATTATATACTCAAAAAATATAAAATATCTTTCCTTTTTATTTAAGTATTTTATAATATAACTTTTTATGCAGCATTATAGAAAAATTTCATTCTTCTCTATAAAAACGTATACATTACCACATTTTTTACATATTGACACCTTTTAAATCATTATGATATAATAAAAATTTTATATTATTCCTTTAATATGTTATAATATAATTAATATCATATTGGAGGTGTTTTTTTGTTTAATATTAGTGACACAATCGTATATCCTAACCAAGGTATTGGTACAATAGTATCTATACAAGAAGAACCGTTTTTAGGTGAATTGCAGACATATTACAAAATAAAATTTAGGAATAGTAGTTTAGAAATAATGCTCCCTAAAAAACGTCTTAAAAATTCTAACATAAGGCTTTTGAGTAATTCTGAAGACTTAGATGATGCATTTGATCACATTGATGATTTTGCTGAAGATCTCTGCGAGATGAATGAATGCAATTTAAAAGAAAGAATGCTTCAAAACTCATTAAAATTAAAATCTTCTACAATAAAAGACTATATAGAAGTAATATTAAATCTTACAGAAGTCCAAACTCATCATCACCTAAATTCTAGTGAAAAGCAGATGCTTACTAGTACAACTTCATCACTTATAGATGAAATTAGTCTTGCAAAAGATATAACTACAGAAAATGCTGCAGATTTATTAGATGATTTACTCTCTAAAGTAAAGCAATAACCGCACACAATGTGTACGGTTATTTTTTCGTTCTTTCTTATATTATTTCCAATAATCTGTTTCAATTCCAATGTCAATAGAACAGAACTTTCCACCATCAGTTTTATTGTAATGATCTAGTACTTTAAATACTATTTTACTTCCTATAAGAAGTATAGGAACATTAGCATATACAACTATTATATTTACCAAGTCAGATATATACCATAGGTTTCCAAGTTCTAATCCTGATAAAACTGTCAAACATCCAAAAGGAACAAATATAAGTGCTCCTAATGCTCTTAAAGATGTTATGAATTTTTTGCTTCTAGATATGAAATTACCTGATATCTCTGCAAATAATATCATCCCTATAAGTGTTGTAAATGCAAACAATGCATAGCATAAAGATACTATTACTGTTATGATTCCATCAAAAGATGTTCCAGGTATTAGATTTTGAAGTGATGTAAGATAAAGCGGAAGCTTAGCACTTCTTATAGTTTCCCATGCAGCTGCTCCTACTCCATTCCAGACACTTGCCATTACTACAACGAATCCAGTCATTGTGCATATTACCATAGTATCTAAAAATACACCTATCGCTTGAACAAATCCCTGCTCTGCCGGATGCTTATTATCCGCAACTGCTGCAGCCATAGTTATTGTTCCTTGTCCAGCCTCATTTGACATAAGACCTCTCTTTATCCCTTGTGATAATGCTATTCCAAATGCTCCTCCAAATATAGCTTCAGGAGTAAATGCTCCCTTAAACACTGCACTAAAGAAATATGGTATTTTATCTAGGTTAAATGTTATTACTACTATAGTTATTCCTATATATACAAGTGCCATTATAGGAACAAGTCTATCTGTAACCTTAGTTACTCTCTTTATTCCTCCAAATACAGTAGCCGCTACTGATATTATAAGCAATATTGTAATAGTATAATATACAACTGACTGTCTATCTATAGGACCTCCTGTTACAGTTTCCGCTATAGAACCTAAGCTTGTTATAATATTAAAGGTCTGAGCTGGTATGCAGAATAGTGCATATACTATAAATATTATAGAAAGTATAATTCCAATCCATCTCTTGTTACCTAAAATCCTTTTTCCGTAAAAAGGCAATCCTCCTACAAACTCATCACCTTTTCTTTCCTTGAACACCTGAGCTAAAACAGCTTCTGAAAAAGCAGTAGCCATTCCAAAAAAGGCAGAAAGCCACATCCAAAATAAAGTTCCTGGACCACCTACACTTATAGCACCAGTAACTCCAACTATGTTTCCTGGTCCTATTCTCATAGCTGAACTTAATAAAAATGATGCTAAAGGGCTGACCCCTATCTCACTGCTTTTCTTCTGGGCTAATATCTTTATCCCTCTTTTAAATCTCTTGCATTGTACAAAAGATGTCTTAAAGGTAAAGTATATTCCTGTTCCTAAAAGTAGTATAACTGCTAATGACATTCCTCCTAAAACAGGTATTTTAGAGTACCAGTCTATATTAGTCGGAAAATCCCATAGAAAATCAGTTATAGGTACTATAAATTCAAAAAAGCTATTTACAGCATTAAATATCTCCGTCAAATTCTCTCCTCCTTTAATATAAAATTTAAGTCCTTTGACAACTTTATTCGTCTACTTATTATAACATTATTAACCTATTAAAATAACTGTAAAATCATTGAAACTTAATAAATCACCGTAATATTAAGAATACCCATGAGCATTGCACTCATGGGTATATTTTTATACACAACTTCTTTTCAATTTTCCATCTAAAGCTTTCAAAAGACACCATACAATTATGATTTCTATAGGAAGCATTATAAGATTTTTTGCTATTCTAGGTATTAATAAAACCATAAACGCTTTTCCACCTATTATAGATAACCACCATGTATTAAGAATTAAATTTACAAATAATGTTATACACGTTCTAGCACCAATTACCCTCCATAAGGAAAGTTTTGATCTATACATAAATAATCCTACGATTATTCCTCCCAGTATAGCATTAAAAGTAAATCCGAAAAAATATGGTCCAGTGGGTTTTATAATATAGCCTATTATATCTCCCATGCCTGCTCCAAGTCCCGCAGCTACAGGACCATACATGGTTCCCATTAAAAAGATTGCAATAAATGCAAAGCTTAGTCTCAACGTTGGCAGAATATCAATTCTAAAGAACGATAAAACCAACTGTAGTGCCACAAGGAGCGATATCGCAACTAAAGATCTTACGTTTTTCATCTCCTTATAAGAGTAATAAAATTTTTCAATAATTTTTTTCATAGCAGTTACCTCCTTCCAAAAATTTGCTGATCAAATTTAGAGGTAACCCTCATAAATTAATCACAGCGGGATGCGGCAAATAAATCGCAAGCACTTGTTTACTTTTCGTTTTGGTAACAACTCCCCGTCTACCAAACACTTCACGCTTATAAGCCTACTCTGCTACTTTCTAATTTACATCATTCATGTTATCACAAGGACAACCCTCTTTCAACATTAATTATATGTTTTATTTATTCATAATAAACTGTAATTTTAATTTTTAAGCTTTTACCTTTTTGATCTTCATATCTTTTATCTTTGTCTTACATAAATAAGCTGATATTATTGCAGTGATTGGAACAGTTAATATTATTCCTATAGTTCCTGCCAAACTTTGTATCACTTCCGTACCCAAAATATCTAGATTTATCAGTTGTGTAGTCCACATATTTGCTGAATATAATAGAATCATAGTAGTTATAGACCCTCCTGCAAAAGCCAAAACTAATGTATTAGTCATAGTACCTATGATATCTCTTCCAATATTCATTCCGCTTTTAAATAATTCTTTTAATGTCATCTTTTTATTAACATCATATATTTCAAATATTGATGATGATATAGACATTGCAACATCCATTACAGCTCCTAAAGACGCCACTAATATTCCTGCAAATAATATTCCACTTACCTTTAATCCAGTTGTTTCAGCTATATACATTATGCTTTCTGAGTCTTCCATAGTTATACCTGAAAGATGAGCCCAGTTTCCAAAACCATAGGCTATAATTCCAGCTACTATAACACCTATAAACGTTCCAGTTATTGCCGCTAATGTCTTTTTATTTATCCCAGAGACCAAAGTCATGGTTATAGAAATACTTATTATAGCTATCAATATAGCTGAGAGTATAGGGTTTACCCCCTTTATCATAAGAGGCATCATCAAAAATATTACACATACAAGTGTAAATATTAAAGCTAATATAGACTTCACACCTTTAAACCCACCGACTAATATAGTTATTATCACAAATATCGCCATTAAAGTTATTAATACATGACTTCTTTTATAACTTGTTATAGCTATATCATTCAGATTTCCTTCATTAAAGTACATACATGCTACAACTTTTGTTCCTTTTGAAACTTTAAAATTGTATAATCTGCTTATATTATTTATTATATCGTACTCCTTACCTTTGTACGGACCTTCCAACATTTTGATTTTCACATTTTGATATCCAAGTTCTACTTTTTCTATGTATTGATCTGCTTTTAACTCTTCCTTTGCAACCTCTGTCACTTGAGCCTCATAATACTCTGTTCCTTTATTATATTTATCTGGAAGAAATCCACTCTCCCCTATGGATTTAGAAAATATTATTATAATTGCACTCAATAATATTGTAACTCCTATTGATATTATGTCATTTCTATAGTTCTTTAAATTCATACCCTTCTCTCCTTAACTCTTTTGTCCATTGTTATGAGAAAGAGTGTCTTAGAAAAATCACATTCCTAAGACACCTTCAATTATTTTAGTTTAATTTTCTTTTCTTCTGCTTCTTAGAACCAAGTAAGCTCCCGCAAGTACTGATATTGAAGCTGCAACTATTATTAATCTGTAATCAAATCCTCCTGTTTGAGGAAGTTTATTTCCTTGGCTAGTTGAATTTCCTGGTTTATTTTGATTTTCTGGATCTGATGGTTTATTTGGATCTTCTGGATTTGTTGGTTCTGATTGCTTATCTAATTTAACTATTTCAGCGGTATTTCTAACCCTTAATCTAGCTCCTTCTGGGTCAAAAGAAGCAAGTCCTACAGCTGAAACATTATCACCAATCTTTATGTCAGGATTCCATTTTCCCTTCATATCTCCATTTATTCCATCCCAAATGTACCCCTCTACATATACTCTTGAAACGCCTGTTCCATCATCTATATAAAGATTTGATCCATTTATATCCACAACTTTGCCTTCTACTTTAACAAGTTTTCCACCATTTATTGGATTCATACTGTCAATTGTAGATAACTTTGTAGGCTCTATTGGATTTATAGCTTCATCTATAATTTGAACTTCGCTATCTTCGTCAGAAACCTGTATTTCAAACTCTCCTTGGTAGCAATCAACAGCCCCTGTAACCCTTATCTTTTGGCCAACCTTTAATGGTGTCTTAGAAACACCAAATACACATATTCCACCAGTTTCATCTTCTACATATACAACTTCAAAGAATGAATTCTTTGGTGATATAGCCTCTGATTGAGATGTTACAGTACCTTCAATAGTGAATCTTTGCTCTAATAAGTCTGGAACTCCATCCTTATTTTCATCTTTTCTTATATCTGCTATCTTAGCAGTAGGTGCTTTCTTTGCTGGAAGCATCCAATTTAAAACATTGTTAGTAAGCTTAATATTGCAATACTGTTCTCCATTTGTTCCATCTATTTCAAAGTCAGAGAAGAAAGTATTTCCTGAAGCAACAACCTTTGCTCCACTATCCAGCATCTCTGCTCCAGTAACATTAACCTTTCCTTTTTCAACTGCAACATTATCTCCCGCATTGTCAGAATCTAATGTCTCAGTAGTATCATAACCTTTAACTAGAAAATCAACCTTTCCTCCCTTTGAGCCATCTGCAAGTATTACAGAACATCCACTATAGAAACTGAATTTATCTTTATCATTTTCCATTCCTTCTGTTAAATTATAATTTTCTGATGAGAATCTACTTAGATACAATCTATACTTTTGCTCTCCATCAACGGTTTGATCAAGAACTTCATCATCATTAAGTCTTAATTCTGATCCTATAGCTTCTAATATAGGATTTAATTGAGCACTATTACTATAATCTCCTGTTCCATCCTTGTAGTCAGCTTTAGAAGATATTATTATATTTCCTCCTCTGTCTACATATCTCTTAATAACTTCTATCTCACTCTTTTCAAACTTGCTCTTTTTTAAATTGAACTTTGAATCATCTACACTTTGAGGATCTGTTAATATAAGAAGCTTAGCATCTTTTAAAGTCTCATCTGTTAATGTATTATTATTTATAGTGGTTATGCACCCTCTATCTTGTAGAAGTTGTTGAAGCTTTGTAAGCTTTCCAGCATAGTTTCCAGTGACATATTGATTGCAGTGAGCACCATCTATGACAACTTTGTGTGTATCTTCTTTGTTTACAACTTTAATCTTCACACTTGTTGTAAAGATTCTGTCTTTTCCACCTATATTTAAAGAAGCTTTTGCATAAATAGTATATTCGCCTGTTTTATCAAAGCTTACAGGCATAGATACGTTCTCAGTTTTACTTGTATCAATAGTTTCTATTATCTTTTCGCCTATCTTATTTTCATCTGAAATTTCGTTTTTAAAGAATTCAATTTTGGCATTTTTTATAGGACTTGTTCCATTGTTATATACTCCAACTGAAACATTTGCCTCTTCCTTAGAAAGAACCAATGGCTTGTCTGTACTCATTGATGTAAGACCAGCACTGATGTTTTCTCCAACCCATACTGGAGCAGTAACAGCTATATCTTTATCTGCTTGATCTACCCTTACATAATAATACGTATATTGAGGATTTAATTCTAATTCCCAATTTACATTGTTGGAATTAAATTCTTTTGATTCAACAACAACTCCACCATTAGCTATTATTGAAACTTTCTTTATTTGGTCATTATCATTTATATTTATTTTAAAGTCTAGCTTATCTACATTTCCTAAGAAGCTTCCCATAAGATTTCCATTTACAGAATAATCAACTGTCATATCTGGATCTTCTGAAGCATAAACTCTTCTATTTCTTAGTGCATCATATATAGACTCTCTAGAATTGTTATCTGTTATTATTACTGTTCTAGCATCATTTGAACTATACCATTTTCCCTTATGGTTATCTTGGTTGTTAGTTGGTGCTAAATGCCATCCTTTATCTAAAGCTCTTGTATAATATTGATAGCTTGGGAAATATCCACTTCCTCTTATAGGTCCTTCTCCATTTCCTACTTCCACCATATTTACTACTGAATCAGCAGCTGCAGTGTAAAATCCAAAGTCAGCAAAATCACCAAAAGTTTTTCCTGGATGATTCAATTGTGATATTGATTGAGGCTGAGTAGGTAAAGTATCATAATATTTCTTAAGATCCATACTCTTATTTGTTCTTGTTTCAAATCCTGGTGTGTTAAAAGTATTTATATGCCCCCATCCACCAGTTGAACCTGACCAAGTCATCTCATATCCGTATATTGATGTAAAAGTTCCTGGCTCATTATGTTTATCTGCTGTAACATGTGCTCCTGTCCAAGCTTTACTCATTGACCCATCTGCAAGATTTGCTGAGGTATCATTATCAAACCAGTTAGAGTGGTCTGTAACTGCAATATAGTCTGCTCCATGAGCTTTAGCCCAATCATAAGCCTCATCTAATGTTCCAGATCCATCTGAAATATTTGTATGAGAGTGAAGTTGTCCAAATAAGTGCTGTAACTGTCCTTTTCTAAATGACCATTCTTTAGAAGAACTATTTCCAAGCATATCCTTAGCTTCTACCTTAACTGTATGAACTCCATCTTTTAGAGAATTTTCTGGTACATAGGATACAGAAAGTTCTTTTACATCTGCTTTAGCTGTCACATCTTCTTCATCAAAGAATATCTTTATTGAAGATTTATCAACCCCTGAAGCATCCTTTAGTGAAGCCTTTATCATAGGCTTTTCTTCTGTTCCCACACTGCCTCCCTCTGCTGGTAATAATTCAAATATTTCTGGTCCATCTATGTCTTTGTCACTTACTTCTACTAAAAATGCATTTTCTTTAGGAAGCTTTGATGTATTAACGCCATCTGTAGCTTCTATATAATATTCAATACCTGTTTTTACTACATCTATAGCAGGTATAACAGCCTTATAAGAGTTTTCTCCATCTTTAGCCATATCTATGTTTTTAAAGGTAGTTTCACCTTTAGCTCTATAGTTTAAAGTTACCTTTTCAACATTTCTATTATCACTAACTTGTGCCATTATTTCCAAGTCTTTATTCAAAGAAGCTTTCTCTATTTGAGTATGTTTTATGACTGGAGCTTCTTTGTCATTATTATTTACTAATGTAAATGTGCAAGAGCTTCCATAAATTTGAACATTGGAATCATATCTTCCTATTGTCCCTTGAACATTTACTTCATCACCAGTTTTTACATTGATATCACTAGGTACAAAATAGATATCTAACGAATCTGCACCTTGAGTTAACGTTTTCTTTTCTACGTCTATTATAGCCTTCTCTATTTTAATGTATAATGAATCATAATTCTTTTCTTTTAGCTCCTTTATAGTCAATGTCTTTGGTGCAGGCATTCCCTGATCAGACACTACTTTTACGTCACTAGCTTGAATTTGTATCAAATTATGGAAGCCATCTAAAGTTCCTGTAACTTGTACTAAGTTTCCGCTTTTAACAGTGCTTAAGTCTATCTTACTTTTATAGTTAGAAATCGCTACAGCACCAGTTTCATCTTGAATATGCAAAGTACTGTTTCTATCGTTGAAAGAAACCACACCTTTAACTGTAACTTCCTTTCCCTTTTCCAAAGCTCTAGCTTCTGCAATTGTTAAAACATTTACACCAGGGTCTGGATTAGGGTCTGGCTTTGGATCTGGTGGTGCTATTGAGCTTCCATCACCCTTTATGGTTATGTCATCTATAGCTAAATTTCCAACTACCTTTGAGAATGAAAACTTAACTTTTGTTGTTTCCTTTGGTATAGCTGTTTCAAATGTGGTACCTTTATTTAAAGTGTCAACTAAATTATACCCTTGTACTTCCTGCCACTTATCACTTACCAAAATTTCAACCTTCAAGCTTGACGTATATTCGCTATTTCCCCTTTGAGCTTTATACCAAAAACTCAAGGTTCCATCTTTTGTTAACGTAAATGAGGGACTTTCTAAGGTTTCATTTTTGCTACCTCTCATTCTTCCAAATCCAAAAGACGGTTTTTCTTTTCCATAATTTCCTGTACTGTCATACCCACCTAATAAGGTAGCTACTTCACCATTTCTTGTCATCATCCACCCACTATTAGCAGGTTTACTTTCTTTTTTTTCACCTATAAAGCCTTCTTCTAGTATAATCCCACTGTCACTGTTACCATTAGAAAAGTCTTGCGCCCAAGCCGCTATACTTGGCACACCAATAGATGTCATTAAAAACGAAAGTGCTACAAAAAAACTCAGTAGCTTTGTTCTTTTTCTTTTCATTTTGCTCCCCCTAACATGTAATATTTACAAATATAGTTTACTACTAATACCGTATATTTTCCATTTATTAGACGTAAATTAATTCACTATTTTTCTGCATTTTTCAACTTTTTTCTTTTCATGCTACTGTACCTCTATAATATTTTATATTATTATCAAGCTGTTATTTTGTATAAAAATGTCAGTTTATAACTTTAAGTTTATTATTAATGATATAATGTATTTTAAAATTTTTATTGAAGTTAGGTGAAATTATGTTTGAAATTAAAAATTTGAAGTATAAAGACATATTAGATATTCCCGAACTTGTAATTGATAAGCAGGTTACATGCATCGTTGGCCCCTCAGGAAGCGGAAAACAACACTTCTTAAAATGCTTAATGTACTTAACGTTCCTAGCAGCGGAGATATAGATGACAGGTCAAATACTTTTTGGCACATTTCCATTAACAGCTATAAAATATCAAAAAAGAAGTAATTCCAGTGTTAAATATTAAACATGTCAATAAGAATAATGCACTCTGCAATCTTAATCTTATATTTTTTTTAATTTTTTATAATTTTATTTTTCCTTCTTAATTTATTCTTAATAAAATTATTTACAAACAAAAATTTCTAAAAGTTGCAGTCTTAATTGATAAATCATATAATAAAACACCTCAAAACTTGAATTCTAAAATATATATTATTCTACAATATGTAATTTTAGCTTTTTGCTATCATATATTTTTTATAATGTCAAATATTTTAATACTAATATAAATAACAATATATCAATGTTAAATTAATAACATATTTTTACTTTTACCTATGTTTATGATAAAATACATATATGATTTTTCTTAATTTTCTAAATTTGTTTCTAAATTAATAGTTACTTATGAAATGGAGGATATGGAAGTGTATAAATTTTCTACTAAAACCATTGTACTAGATAAAAATCTAGCAAAAGAAATTGATGAAATTATTTTAAGCCATGATAATGATTCAACTCAGCTTTTAGGAATACTTCTTGACATACAAGATGTTGTTGAAAGACATTATATTCCCGAGGAGATAGCTTACTATCTAGCTGAAAGACTATCATTACCTATAAGTCAAATTTATGATGTCATCTCCTTTTTCTCAGCTATATCGGACAAACCTAGAGCAAAATATCCTATTGAAATTTGTGACAGCATTGTTTGTAAAATAAATGAAAACGTATTCTTATTTAATACATTAAAAGATTTATTAGGTATCGAATTGAATGAGGTCACTTATGATGGTAAGTTTACTATTGAAAAAACTCCTTGCTTTGGAGCCTGCGATGTTGCTCCTGCCGTAAGAATTAATGGTACGGTTTATGGCAAGCTTACTACTAGAGAAAAAATTCAAGATATGCTAAATAGCTTAGATTAGGAGGGAATAGTATGGCTAAAACAGTTAAGTATATTACAAAAGATTTTGGTACTTATGATGTAAATTCAATTGACTCCTATGAAAAAATAGGTGGATTTGCTGCACTCAGAAGAGCTACTAATATGGATGGTTATGACATAGCAAAACTCATATCTCTTTGTAAGGTAAAAGGTCGTGGTGGTGCTGCTTATGATATGGGGAAAAAGTGGAGTCAAGCTAAAGACATATCTGCTCCTAAAAAAGTTGTAGTATGTAATGCTGATGAGGGAGAACCATGTACTTTTAAAGATAGAACTATAATTCAAAACGATCCTTTCAGGCTTATTGAAGGAATTATAATAGCTGGTTATAGTGTTGATGCCCACGATGGATATATCTATCTTCGTGAAGAGTACAAGCACTTAAGACCTCTTCTTTTAAATGCTATAAATCAAGCAGAAGAAAAAGGATATCTTGGACGCAATATTTTAGGAAAAGATTTTAACTTTAAAATACATTTATACTCTGGAGCTGGTGCTTATGTGTGTGGAGAAGGTACAGCCCTTGTGGAGTCAATTGAAGGTAAAAGCGGAAGACCTAGGATGAAGCCACCTTTCATAAAGCAGTGCGGATTATTTAAGCTCCCTACACTAGTTAATAATGTAGAAAGTCTCTCTTTAGTACCCAGCATATTACTTGATGATTCGAAAGAGTATTTAACTTATGGTACAGAAGGTTCCGTTGGAACAAAGCTTGTTAGCGTTGGAGGAAATGTTAGAAATCCAGGTGTTTTTGAAATTCCATTTGGCATAACCCTTAGAGAGATAATTTATGAACTTGCTGGCGGAATAATAGATAATAACGAAATACGATTAGTCCAACTAGGTGGAGCTTCTGGTAAAATAGCTTCTCCAAAGATTTTAGATATTCCATATACCTATGAAGATTTAAGAAAAGTTGGCCTTACTGTAGGTTCTGGAGCAATTTTAGTAGTTGATAAGAGGACAAGTGTTCTAGAGTTTTTAAAGGCTACTCAAGAATTCTTCTCCCATGAAAGTTGTGGACAGTGTACACCTTGTAGGGAAGGTAATCTTCATATCAGCTTGATTTTAGACAAATGTATAGAAGGAACTGCAAAGAAAAAAGACATAGCAAATCTAGAAAAATTCGCAAATATAATGTGTGATTCTTCCCTTTGTGGTCTTGGCGAAACAGCTCAAAGTGCCCTACTTTCTGCTATGCATTGGTTTAAAGAAGAATTTGAAGTTTAATTAATATATGAAACGAGGTGTATGTTCATGCAATCTGAAAAAAAGATGGTAAATATCAAAATAAATAATATTCCTTTAAAAGTTGAAGCTGGTACTACTATAATTGAAGCAGCAAAGCTTATCCATATAGATATCCCTCATCTTTGTTATCATCCTGACCAAACTGTAAAAGCTCATTGCAGGATGTGTGTTGTTGAAGTTGTAGGAAGTAGAAAATTACTTGCTGCTTGCTCAACAGTCGTATGGGAAGGTATTGAAGTTCATACTGATACAAAAAGAGTTAGAGATACTCAAGTTGGTATATTAGAACTTATTCTCGCAAATCATGGCCAAAACTGCTTATCTTGTGCAAGAAACCAAAATTGTGAGCTTCAAGATCTCTGCAGCCGTTTTAATATTTTAAGACCTACTCTTCCTTCTGTAAATGTTAAACAGCCTATGCAGATAAAGAATCCAAGCATAGTACGCGATCTTTCTAAATGTGTTAAATGTGGAAGATGCGTTAAGGTTTGTAAAGAAGTTCAAGGAATAAGTGCCTTAACATATTCTAATCGTTCAAGCAATTTCATGGTTACAACTGCATACAATAAACCTCTTGAAGATACAGATTGTACCTTCTGTGGTCAATGTAGCGTAGTTTGTCCTGTTGGGGCCATAGTAGAACTTGATGATACTCAACGAGTATGGGAAGCAATGCATGACCCTAAAAAGCATGTAATAGTTCAAGTTGCTCCTGCAGTAAGAGTTGCCTTAGGAGATTCACTTGGTTTAAAACCAGGAACAATAGCTACAGGAAAACTTGTTACAGCTTTGAAAATGCTTGGTTTTGACAAAGTGTTTGATACAAATTTTGCTGCCGACCTTACAATAATGGAGGAAGGTTCAGAGTTATTGGATAGAATAAAAAATGGTGGAACACTTCCAATGATAACTTCTTGTTCACCAGGATGGATTAATTTCATGGAAAAGAATTTTGGAGACCTTCTAGAACATTTATCTACAGCAAAATCTCCTCAACAAATGTTTGGTGCAGTTTCCAAGAGTTATTATGCTAAAAAAACTGGTATTGATCCTCATGATATAGTAACTGTTTCTATAATGCCTTGCACCGCTAAAAAGTATGAGGCTACACGCCCAGAAATGGAACATGATGGAATACCAGATGTTGATATAGTAATAACTACTAGAGAACTTATAAAGATGATTAAATATGTTGGTTTAAAATTCGTAGACCTACCATCTACTGAATTTGATAGTCCTCTTGGGCTTGGAACTGGTGCTGGTGCTATATTTGGAACTAGTGGTGGTGTTATGGAAGCTGCTCTTAGAACAGTTTATGAAGTTTATACTGGTAAGGAACTAAAGAAGCTTGACTTTATAGATGTTCGAGGATATGAAGGAATTAAAGAAGCCTCTATAAAGCTTGGAGATAAAGAAATTAAAGTAGCTATCGCCCACGGATTATTAAATGCACGTAAACTTATGGAAGGTGTAAAAGCTGGGGAAACCCCTTATACATTTATAGAAATAATGGCATGTCCTGGTGGGTGCATTGGAGGCGGCGGACAACCTGTAACAACTATAGTAGATATAAAGAAACTTCGTATGGATGCTCTTTATGACATTGATAACAGCTCTGCTATAAGAAAGTCACACGAGAACCCAGATATCGTAACTTTATATAACGAATATCTAGGATCTCCTTTAAGCGAATTATCTCATGAACTTCTTCACACTCACTATACAGCTAGAAAAAAAGTATATGACTTCTCATATCTAGAAGAATAAAATATTAAGAAGATCTGATGTAACTTCTATTAGTTAAATATTTTATGAGGCTATAGCATTGATTAATGCTATAGCCTCATTACTTTTACTTATAAAAAATAATAATTTTGAGAAATAAAAATAATTACTAAAAGTTCTTGACCATAACGGAACGTCATAGGTTAAAATAATCTTATCAAAGACAAGGAGGATATAAGCTAATGAAAACAGTAAAGGAAATATCAGATTTGACGGGTATTAGTGTGCGCACACTTCACTATTATGATGAGATTGGACTTTTGCACCCTACAAATAAAAGTGATGCTGGATACAGACTTTATGACGATAAAGCCTTGGAAACATTACAACAGATATTATTTTTTAGAGAATTTGATATTCCTTTGAAAGAAATCAAAGCTATTATATGCAATCCTACTCTTGATAGAAATAAGATTCTGCAAATGCAGCGGAAAATGCTAGTTGTAAAAAAAGAGCGAATGGAACACCTGATTTCCGTTATTGATAATATTATAAAAGGAGAAAATAATATGGATTTCACAATATTTACAAAGACAGAAATTGAAGAACTATGTCAAACAACACTTGATCATATGCCAGATATTATGAAGGAAAGCATTATACAGGAATTTGGAGGAATTGAACAGTGGCAAAAACATTATGTGGAGCGTTGTTCAAAAGAGGATATGCAGAAAGGTTATCAGAAAATGGTAGAGTGGTATGGAGATAAAGATAGTGCACTTAAAGCTATGAACAATCCTCCAAGTAAAGAAGTTGGCGAGGCCTTTGCAAAACGAGTAGAAATAATTGAAAAAAAGTTAAGTGATAAGAAAAAATATCCATTGGATTCATTTGAGGTTAAACAAATAATTGGAACGAATAGTGTTTGTAATACCGAAAAATGCCTACCCTTTAGATTTTAGGTTTATTTGCACCATTTTACTTATATTTGATATAATTATTATAATTCATGTTTATTATGAATTTATGATATAAAATTTAATAATATGGGGGTACTTTATGAAAATCATACCACTTGTTGAAAACACAACCATATCCCTTTCTTTAAAAACTAAACATGGCCTGTGCATCTATATTGAAACAGAGAAACATAAGATTTTATTTGATTTAGGTCCAAATGACCTATTTTTAAGAAATGCTTCAAAGATTGGCGTAAATATATCAGATATAGACACTGTTATAATATCTCACGGACACTATGATCATGGCGGTGGTCTTGAAACGTTTATGCAAAATAATGATAAAGCGAAAATATACATTCATAATATGGCCTTTGGTGACTACTACTCTAAAAGATTAGGCGTAAAGAAATACATAGGTCTTAATAAAACTTTAAAAGATAATAATAGAATAATATTTACTAAAGATAATTTTAAAATAGATGATGAGCTTCAGTTATTTTCTGACATAACAAATCATATTTTATGTTCAGAAACAAACAGCTCTCTATACGAAAAATCTTGTGAAGATTTTACTGTAGATTCCTTCCAACACGAGCAGAGCTTGATAATCCATGAGGGAAATAAAAATGTACTGCTTGCCGGATGCGCTCATAATGGTATAGTAAATATACTAGAAAAAGCTGAAAACATATGCGGCAAAGAGCTTGATTATGTAATTTCAGGCTTTCATCTATCAAATCCTGCTACCCTTTCAACAGAGAAGCCGGAGCTTATAGAGGCTATCGGAAAAGAACTTAAAAAGCGCTCTACTAATTACTACACATGCCATTGTACTGGCAAGAAGCCATTTGAAACCCTCCAATCAATTTTGGGAAATCAAATAAAATATCTTGCACTTGGATGCAATTTTGAAATATAAATTTGTATAATTAAAACTAAAGATCCTTTAAGATAAAATCATTATCTCAAAGGATCTAATTTTCTTTATTTCATCATAATAATTGATTGCAAGGAAAATCTAATATTTCAAATCCTTTATCTTTATACCCATCGTAAAGCTTTTGTAGACCTTCATATTGTGGTGTAAATCAACAACCACTTGCTGTATTTACTATTAATTTTATTAAACTATTTTAATAATGATTTAATATCATCTTCTATTTTTAATGGTTTTACTGTAGGGGCATATCTTTTAACTACATTACCTTGAGAATCAATTAGAAATTTTGTAAAGTTCCATTTAATTTCCTTGCTTAATAATCCCTTTTTCTCATTCTTTAAAAATTTATATAATGGATGAACATTTTCCCCATTTACTTCAATCTTTTGAAACATAGTAAAAGTAACGCCATAGTTTAAAGAACAAAATTCTTGTATCTCATCATTACTTCCATTATCTTGATTAGCAAATTGATTACATGGAAATCCCAAAACCTCTAACCCATATTCTTTATACTTTTTATTTAATTCCTCTAGCTCTGTAAATTGAGGTGTTAAACCACACTTACTTGCTGTGTTTACTACTAGTACAACTTTTCCTTTAAAGCTATCCATGTTCACTTCTTGTCCATTCATCTTTTTAGCTGAAAAATCATAAAATTTCATATTATCTTATTCCCTTCTTTAATAAATTTTAATTTATGTAAATTTAATTTAACTCAATTAATTATCTTAAAATAATAGCATCTACTGATTACACGTTTAATTTAGAATTGATTTTTAAACTAAACGTGTAATTTAGTAAATACCTATTTGAATCTTAATAATAATTTATCTAACATTTTTTTAAGTTCTATTGCTTCTTCAACATTTCCGTCAAATTTACAATACATTTGCTCTGGAACCTCTAAGATTTCATCTTTTAGCTCTTTTCCCTTTTGCGTTACTTCAACAATAACAACTCTATCATCATTTACATCTCTATATTTATTTATTAATTCCATTGAAAAAAGCTTTTTTAAAACAGGAGTAAGGGTTCCCGAATCCAAATGAAGTTTTTGCCCCATTTCTTTAACTGTTATTTTTTCATGCTCCCATACTACTAACATTACAATATACTGGGTATATGTAAGCCCATACTTATCTAATAATGGCTTATAAACTTTTATTACTTCTCTTGAAGCTGCATACAATGAAAAACATAATTGATTCTCTAACTTCAATTTTTCATATTTACTCATAATAGACCTCTTTTATTTTTTTAAATTCAATTTGATTCAATTTAATTATATTAAACCAAAATACTTTTGTCAATATAAATTTATGGCAGAGATTCCCCATAAGATCATGTTATCTTAAGGTAATCCCTGCCTTTAAATTAAATATATGATTTTATTTTTATGACATCATTTAACCATTTATAATTTTATTGTTCTTTAAGTTTTGATCTTTTATTGTATATAAGCATCGCACCTAAAGATATTAATAAAAATCCAGTAAATATAATGTCATTAGTACTTACTCCACCTGTTTGTGGAAGTTTATCTCCATTGTTGCCATTATTATTGTCATTATTATTACTATTGTTGTTATCCTCTTCATCCTCTTTATCAGCTTTTAATTCTAAGCCTGCTTTTGCATTCTCAAAATTATTTTTAGCCTGTACAAATTCTATAGCAGATATATTTTCTGCATTTTCTAACATAGCTTTTAATGCTGATAATGCTTCATTGTACTTAGCTACACTTTCATCTGTGTATTTACTTAAATCAAGATCTTCAATAGCATTAATATAATCTGAAAGTTCTTTATTATTCACTCTAGCTTCTAGCGCTTTAATAGCAGCATCAAGTTGATTAATTAATTTTTGTATGCTTTCTGTTGTACCAGATGTAAACTCTTCATTTGAAGCTTTTATAACTTCCATCAATGCATCATAGCTGGATTTGGTATATAAATCAGCTTCAAATCCATTTGCTATTTCAACCTGTTTACGTAATGCTGTTACATCAACTAAATCATTCTTTAATGATAATAATTCATTTTCAAGCTTCTTCAATTCTTCTTCTGTCATATCATTAAAGTTCATACCATCAATTTCATTTACTTTATCCATTAATGTCTTGTATGAATTAGCAGTATAGTTTTCATTATTTAATGCCTTCAACTCATTAATAAGGCCCTTAATACTTTCACTTGAGCCAACTAATTCTAAATTTTTCTTAGCTACAGCAATATTTTCTAATGCCTTTTCAACAGTTTCAACAGCACCATTTGTTAACAACTCTTTAGCCTTTGTAATTTCTGATTCGTAAGCTTTATAAGACTTTTCTGTGTATATACTTGGATCATTTATTGCTTCAAACTCTTCAATTGCTGACACTAATGAAGTGACATTTACTAAAGAATTCTTTGCCTCTAGCATTACATTCTTTGCTTTTTCAAATAATGCTGGTTCTTGAGGTTTAGTTTTATTTAATTCTATCAACTTTTCTAACTCAGTTTTGGCATCGATTAATGCTTTCCATGAATTTTTTGTATAAGTCTTCTCTGGATTTGTAATAGTATTGATGAATATAGTTATATCCTCTAGTACAACCTCAGCTTCTTCTCTATTGGTAGGATTATAAACTAAAGCTTCCTTAGCCTTTGTAAGTCCATCTATCAATGAAGTAACATCATCTTCTGATAAGTTATTAACATCTTCCATAGCTTTCTTAGCTGCATTTAGAGCCTTTTGATACTCTTTCCAAGTCTTAGCTGTGTATTTAGCTTCATCTGTTTCAGCAGCATCTATCGCAGCTTGCACAAGTGAGCTATCTCCTTTTAATTTCTTGTTTGCTTTTGCGTTTTCTATTTCTTTTACTGAGCTATCTACAGTTCCTTGTGATACGTTGGAATTACTAACTAATTCCTTAGCAATCTCTATAGCATCATTATAAACTTTTGCTGAATCAGTTGTCCAATTTGTAGTATCTAAGTTTTCGTCTATTAATTTTTGTAATTCTGTTTTATCTACATTAATATCAGAAACTGAATCAATCATCAGCTCTACTAAATTTGGAACAACTCCACTCCACTCAAATTTGACATCTAATAAAGTAGTACCTGATGGTAAATTAAATTCATTTGTACCTTTATTTAACTTACCTAATGTTACCCATTTTGAGCTTCCATCGTTAGATAAAATTCTTGCACTTACCTTAGCATTTGATATTACCTTAGCATTTTGCATTACCTTTATATGATTTGATTTATTGTTTTCAGATACCGAATAAACAAGCTGCCCATTGTCTGAAGAAGGTATAAACATTGTAGTTATATTTCCATCTACTAAGTATTCAAATAATCCATCTTGAGTATCTGAAACGTTTGATTTAAATGTTGGGTTATTTACTGATGGTATATATGCTCCACCATTTATTTCAATTTCATTTATTTTTGTCCATCTATGTCCATAAGATTGTGTTATTTCAAGTTTTAAGTAACGAACCTTTTTATTTATATCAGTTGCTTTGGCTACATTGTATGAAATTTCATGATCTGGGAAACTTTCATTTATAGTTGAGTCATCAGCAGTTGTATTAGCTATTTGATCACCTATTTGAATTATGGCATCTCCCCAATTTTCTTGATCTATTGACGCATAAACCTTACCATCTCTTAGATAGTCTTGATGTGAATCATGAACAACTATTTTTAATTCATTCAAATCAATTTCTTGGCCTAAATCAATAATCATATGGTCACCTTTAGTTTGATGTCTTTCAAATTGTAGACCTGTTGTACGATCCTTATCAAATAAATCTTCTGGTTTTCCTGCATGGATTTTTCCCATATTGTTTTTGATTATTGTTGGTTTTGATATTTCTCTTGATGATACTCTAAATTCCTTTATATCAAAAGTTACTTCTGAATCTCCTAAGTTAATTAAGCGAATATATCTTGCATCAGTATTTTTGCTTAAAGTCTTGTTATCTAAGTTAGTCCACTCATAACCATTCTTAGAAACTTGTAAGGTAACCTTATCTAACCCATTTCCCTTTGCAATTACTTCAGTTAATTCATGTATACGATCTAACTTTAATCCAATATATTGGTTTGATCCTAATGTTATATTATTAAGCTCAACCATACTAGCATTATCATTGAAATAATCTGCTGGGTGATCTTTGTAGTTTTCTACATTTGTGTATACTTTACCGTTGTGATTTATTTTTGCATTAACTTGAAATTCTCTAAATCCAATCCAGTTATGTTGATTTTGATTATTTCTTAAACGTACATATTGAGCTTCAATATTTTGGTTTGAAAGATCTATTTCTATATCTCTTTCATTTACACATTGCTTAATTTCTTTATAGTCAGTACCATTTAAAGAATATTCTAAAGTAGCATTTTTAAAGTAATCTCCTGAACTAGCACTTGGTCCTTGAAGAATTTTAATTTTACCTAAAACTATAGGCTCACTTAATTTTACTCCTACATAATCTCCTGCAATTGTACTATCAGCTGGGTTTCCCCCTTGTCTTACTCTATAATGAACACCAGTATTTTCATTTCCATCTAACATATCTACATCTTTTCCAGAGTAAATTCCCCATCCATCAGTTGTGCGAATTACTTCACTTGTAAATGTTGGAGCTTCTACTGGTGGAGTAGTTAATAGTCTAAACTCTCTCATAGCAGGCCATTTTCTACCATTATCTGTTGCTGTGCATATATATCTCACACCAACAACATCGTTTATTTCCACATTTGATATTTTAACATTTACTGCATATGGTCCATAAGTTTTGTTATTCATATCTTTCCAAGTATTACCGTCAGTTGTATATTGTACTTTAGCATGTCCAAAGGTATCCTCTGGTTTTCCATTATTACCATTTAATATATCCACACCATATATTGTAGTTGGTTTACTTAAGTTAACTTGGTAGTATTGATCTTTAGCTTCATATACACCATTCCATATATAAGTATCATTTTTACCATCTATGATGTTTTCAATTTTGCCTTGATATACATTTGAAATATTTGTTTCTGCTGTTAGTTCTAATTTTTCTTGTCCACTATTAACTATTTCATTTATCTTCTCAGAAATAGTATTTCTAACTGACTCTACAAATGGAACTAAACGTTTAGAACCTGGTTGAGCTTTTTTAACACCATTAATTACTGGTCTTTCATGCTTTTTGCTATTTTCATACAAAGTAGTTCCTTCAGCAAAATTTTGTACTGCTGAATCCTTATTATTACTTTCTAAATCCATTGATGATTGGATAAAAAATTTGATAGCTGATGATAAATCTTTTAGAGAATTTGCAAATGGAGTAATCTGTTCAACCATTCTTTTATTTGTGCTAGCTTTTACAAATTCATTACAAGCTTTAATTATTGTATCCATTTCATTTAATAATTTAGCTCCAGTTTCAGTTACTGATTCTTTAGCTTTTAGTTTATTAGTGAATTCATCTAATAAAGGCTTTATTTCTTCTGATTCTCCTAATACCAATCCATGTCCATTTGGAGCTGGATCTGATGTATGCTTAGCTATTGTGTGTAAAGCTTCTGATGCATCACTATCTACATATTTGAAAGAATCTTTCCAACTCTTGTCTTCATTAAATCCTTTTACATTCCATGAATAATCAGATACAGCAAAAATAGCTACCTTTGATGGTTCTGCGTCTTGCATAGGATTTGTTACTACACCTGCTAAATCTTCGATATTTATATCAGTGTGCAATAAACTTCCCTTACCCATCATTAACCTGCTCATGTTTATGTCATTAACCGGCCAGTTTAGCCAAAATAGAGGACTTCTTCTAGTTTTTCCTTCTTCTGCTCTATTTCTTCTAAAATTATCTAATGTATTTTGTATAATAGGTGCACATACTGAATTTCCTGTCCAGAAAATTTGCACATTTTTAGGAAAGTCTTTATCATATACATTTAATTCTGAATAGTCACCTTGCCAACTTGCATTATATCCCGCTGGACAGAACACCCAGTCATAAACATCACCTTTTGCTTTACCCCATTCAGACAATCTATTCATCATATCGGTAATAATCTTTTTATTAAGATTACCAACATCATCACCAAGAACACCGAATTGACGAACACCAACTGAATATAATTGTTCAAACTTAGCGATTAATTTTTTCATTTCACCTTCAAAATCATTTGCATTAAATCCCCCCATAAATGGATGCGCAGTCCAAACAAATCTTGTTTTTGACTCTATTCCTACTTTAACCATTTTCTCTATCTCTGCCAATTGATCTGCTGGATATAATTCTCTCCATTTTCTGGTATGATATAAATCATCTTTTGGTGCGAATATATAAGAAGTCATCTTAAATTCTCCACCAAACTTCATTAAAGACATACGATCTTCATTTGTCCAAGGAATTCCATAGTATCCTTCAATAAATCCACGTATTGCTGTATCTGCATAATCCTTAATTTCAAAATTCTTAATAGTAGAACCATCCATTTGGTTAAAAATATGCTTTAAGGTTGTTATTCCATAGAATGCAGCATCTGTATTTTTACCTAAAATAATAATTTCTCCATTTTTTGCTATAGTATAATAAGAGTCAATTTTTTCGAATACACTCTCATCTATTTCATAATTATTTTTTACATAATTGTCCACATATTCATCTGAAGAATGAGTTCCAACCAAAATATTAGTTTTTCCATCTACAACTGCATTTGATTCTGTAATATTTTTCTCCTTTAACTTTAAGATCTCAGTCATGCGATTTTTAGTTGCTTTATCAATTGTACTATCATAAACCACATTTACATCTTTACGTATAACAAATTCATCACCCAAATAATTTACTTCATGTGGCTTAGGATAAATTTCATATTCTTCTTGCTGATTATTTTTCTCTGCTACAGGTGAAGCATTAACTACAGATGTTTGAACCATCCCTAAAGTTAATGCAGTAGTCAATAAAAAGCTTACTAGTCTCTTAGTTTTTATTTTCACACTTTTTCCCCCTTGTATACTTAAATTAATGTTTTAAAATTTTATTATTAGCTTTGTCACCTCCTATGAATTCACATTTTTATAATTGAAGACAAAAAAAGCCTTCCTACAAACTTGTAGGAAAGCTAGTGCCCAATAGGTAACACGCTTCAACTAAAAAACAATGTTATACTTTAATTTTCAACTATATTATATAAGAAAGCTTTTCCTATGTAAACATTATCTTTACAAATTATTTAAATAAATTTATATTTATTATTTTACTTATCAGATACAACTGCTTTTATCCTATCTTTAATAATTCTGCAAATACTATGAAACTCCTCTTGTTCCTTCTCTGTCAAATTTAGTTCTATTATTTCCTCTACTCCGCTCTTTCCTATGACACAAGGTACGCTGGCATAAACTTTAGTTTCACCATATTCTCCATTAAGCATTGTTGAACAAGGTAGCACCTTTCTCTCATCTTCTAAGATAGCTCTTATCACTTCTGCGGCGGCTGCTCCTATTCCAAATTCTGTTGAACCTTTTCCAACAACTATATTCCATCCAGCTTTCATGGTATCTAAAGCTATATTTTTAAGTCTTAATCTTCCATAAATATATGGCTTTTCTCTCATAATTTCTAAAATAGGTTTACCATTTATAAAAGCACTGCTCCATGGAACCATTTGACTGTCACCATGTTCCCCTAAGCAATAGGCTTCAATACTTTTGGGATCCAAATTAAGCTGCCTTCCAAGTCTTGCACGAAGTCTTCCTGAGTCAAGGACTGTTCCGGTTCCTATGACTTTCAGTCCTGTTTTTTCATGTAGATAATATGCTATGATATCACATGGATTTGAGATAGATACTATAATTCCTTTAAATCCACTATTCTTTATGTATGGTATTATTTCATCCATAACTTCTATAGTCCCCTCTAATTCCTCAAGACGATCCTCTTTGAATATTGGCCCGCTTGCACTCATAACTACTATATCTGCATCCTCTATATCTTCGTATCTCCCCACTTTAACATTGACTCTCTTTGGCATATACGCCATTGTATCTGCTAAATCTTCTCCATGACTTAATGCCTTTTTAATGTCATTATCAATGATTATAAGTTCATTGCAGATTCCTTGAGTTATAATACTACTTGCTACATGAGACCCTACATGTCCTATTCCAATTACGGCTACTTTTCTTATACTCATTATATCCCCCAACTTTCATTTAAAATCTTTTATATCTATAATATAATGAATTTTCATAATACATCAAGATAATTTTAATATATCGTGAATTCTACAAAGATTAAGGTAATAAATTATAAAAAGCACCTATTAGATTAAAGAAATCTCCCATCCAATTTCATTAACTTAATAGGTGCTTTTCTATTTTACTAAATTTCTTATTTGTTAGAGTACTTCTTGTGAGTTAAAATAACTTCCCTAACTATTCCCTTTAATGTTTCTGTTGTCATCATTTGGTCTTCTGCATGCATCAATAGTAATGATACAGTTACAGTTTTTCCTTCTGCTTCTTGTTGAATTAATCCCATATGAGATTCTTGAGCTTTTAACAAGCTTGCATCTGCCTTTTTAACTAGCTCTTCTGCCTCTTCAAATCTTTCTTCTCTTGCTGCTTTCATAGCTTCAAATAAAGCTGATCTTGCCTCTCCTACATTCGTTATTAATTGAAATGATATTAACTCTAATTCTTCCATCATTGTACTCCTTATTTCCCACCTTAAATTTACTGTATCTTAATAGCCCTAAACAATTTTACTTCCATGAATCTCATCTGTGTGCACATACTCTAATAGGAAGCCCCTGTTTTCTTTGTTTACGCCCTTTCCTGGCATTATAGTAATTCTTCCCGCTGCATAATCCGATAGCTTTCTTAATTCGTCTTTACCTGACATTGCATCTTCTGTTCCGCCTTTTGTAAGTATCCTATCAATGCCTAAAGCTGCCAACTGATCAATAGCTTGAAATTTATCATCGATTTCATCAAATGCCATATGAAATGTAGTGCTTAAGGGTTTTGCCTCTTCTACGAATGCCTTTGTAGCATCTATATCTATCTTGTTCCCTTTTAAAGCCCCTATGACAACGCCATAAGCCCCAAGCTCTTTTGCAATTCTTATGTCGTCTTTCATTATTTCAATTTCTTCCTCTAAAAATTCAAAATTTCCACCTCTAGGTCTTACTATGACCATGATAGGTATATTTATTTTCTCTACTACTCTCTTTATAGTTCCATAGCTAGGAGTTGTTCCCCCTTCTAATAGATTGTCACACAGTTCAATTCTATTAGCTCCTAGTTCCTCAGCTTTTTTAGCTTCTATATAATTTCCAACACATGCTTCATAAATAGCCATTAACTAATCCTCCTAAAAACAGAACTTTTCTAATTACTACTAATAATATTTTAAATTAGTAGTTTAGTCAAAAGTTATAGGTGATTTTATTCTCTTTAAATATGCATCAAGCCATTCTTGACTTGCCTTTTCATAAAGAGTCTTCCCTTCGACATTCTTACATACGTAAACAGTTGGCTCCAAATCTTCTGTTACTACTGAAAATGAGAATCCATCAATATTAGTTGCGACCCCAAATTCTCCTTTGTTATTTAAGCATACTACAGACAAATCTCCTGACTTTCCTCTTCTTCTAGTAAGCTCCTCATGTAAATCTGCTACTGCTTTATCTGCCGCATCTTGTGGATGATATCCTTCTTTCATAAGTCTAACTATTTCATAAGATATACATCCCTTCATCAAATCTTCTCCAAGTCCTGTTGCAGTTGCTCCCCCAACTTCACTATCTACATAGAAACCTGAACCTGATAATGGAGAATCCCCGACTCTTCCTCTTCTTTTCATAAAAAGTCCACTTGTTGATGTACCTGCTACCATATTCTTGTCACTGTCTAAAGCTATCATTCCAACAGTATCATGTCCATCATATGGGCTTAATCCTTTTTCTATTGTTTCTCTTCTTCTTTTTTCGTAATGTAATTTTGCTCTATCTGTAAGCATATTCATTCTTTCGAAACCATTTTTGTGTGCGTATTCATCTGCGCCAGTTCCAACTAAAAAACAGTTAAACTTTTCATGGCTTAGCTTTCTAGCTATACTTATTGGGTTTTTGAAATCCCTTATTCCAGCTACTGCTCCTATACTAAAAGTGTTTCCATCCATATATGCTGCATCTAATTCTACCTCTCCATTTTCATTAGGAAGGCCGCCATATCCAACGGATTTATAGAATGGATAATCTTCAACCATTTTTATAGCTTCCTCTATAGCATCTCCTGCATTTATTCCATTCTTTAATCCTTCTGATGCTTTAGTTATTCCTTCTACAGCCATTCTCCAAGTAGCTATCATTGCAAATTTCATCCTTTTTCCCCCCGTTAATGTAGTATACTTTTTAAAACAGCAAAAATCATGCCAAAAATGTGTTTATATAATGAAAGTAATCTTTTCTAAGTTTACCTTTATATTTATAAACTTTTATTTGCCTTATATCTATAGTGTGTTATAGAATAATACATAAAGAGATATAAATAGTTAAAATAATAATACAGTATTAATTATTATATTTATTTTTTGATACAATAATAAAAAAGCAAACTATACTAATACACTTTATAAGGAGTAGATCAATTTTGAAAAGAATAGATTCGATTTTTAACTCTATAAAAACTTTAGACAAAGGTGACGGAGTCACTACATCTGAAATAAGCAGTTATTTAAATCTTGAGCGTTCTAACGTAAGTAAAGATTTGAATATTCTCGTTAACAATGGTTCACTATACAAAAATAACGCTCGTCCTGTTAGATATTTCTTAAATAATCCTAATAGCATAGATTTTTCACATAAATCGTCACTAGATAACTTAGCTTATCTTTATCCTTCTCTTACTGAAGCTATAAAGCTGGCTAAGACAGCGATACTTTACCCACCTAATGGTATGAATTCACTTATCATAGGTAATACCGGTGTTGGTAAATCTATGCTTGCACAATTGATGCATGAATATGCTAACTCTATTAATAAAGGCAAGGATATGCCATTTCTTCATTTTAATTGTTCTGATTACTCTAATAATGTTCAGCTTTTAAGTTCACATCTTTTTGGAGTAAAAAAGGGTACTTTTACAGGTGCTACTGAAGATAGAGCTGGATTAATCGAACAGGCTGATGGTGGCATCTTATTTTTAGATGAGATACATAACCTTCCTAGTGAAGGTCAAGAAATGCTCTTTATATTTATGGATACAGGATATTTCAAAAGGTTTGGAGAAGTTTCAAAAAAAATCAAATCCTCTGCAAGAATCATATGTGCAACTAATAAAGATATAAGTACTTCTCTTTTAGATACGTTTATAAGAAGAATACCAATAAAAATCTATCTTCCTGACTTAAATGAAAGACTTATAGAGGAACGGCTTACACTTATAGAACATTTTCTCAAAGAAGAAAGTATGAAGCTTTCTAAACCCGTACTTGTTTCTTACAACGCTATGCTTTGTCTTTTATCGTATGATTGTCCGTATAATATAGGTCAGTTGAAAAATGATATAACCTTAGCCGTAGCAAATGCTTATGCTTCATATTTTATAAACAACAAGAAACAGATAAAAATAAATAGCCCTGACCTTCCAAATGATTTGAAAAAGCCTCTAAGCTCTCCGCTTACTAAAGAAAGGGAGCTTATTAATTCTCTAAAAAGCATAGACGGATATTTTACTTATGATGAAAACACTGAGGTTACAAGCTTATCATTTTTAAAACAGAAACATATAATACTATCTACATTTAAAAAACTTATTAAAAATGTAGACAATACACTAAAGAATAGAAATACAAATAGTGCTTTAATAAACTCTATATTTACAGATTATTTCAATATAATAGATGAGAACATGGCAACTTATCATTACAGTCTTAATAATTCTGCCTTTGATGAAATACTTAGTAGTATAAGCCATCTTCAAAACTCTTTAACGGATGCTTTAAACGATGATATAACAAAAGATTTCTTTCATATTCATTTAGATATGCTTTATGACAGGATAAACCTTATGGATTTTAATGCACTTCCTATGCTAAATAAACTAAAGGATTTATTTCCCAATCATTATATAGAAGCATTAACCTTGAAATCCATAATAGAGAAAACATATAATATAAACCTTTCATCAATAGAAATACTTTTCCTTACGCTTTTTGCACTTTTCATTATAGAAAAATAATTAAAAGTTTATGAAAAAAGTGCTATTCCTCTTTAGAGGCATAGCACTTTTAATGTAATTTTTCACTCTTAATGAAATATTTATTTTGCTAATTCATATATAGCTCTTCCATATATCTCAACACACTTCTTTAGGGTTTCTAACTTTATATACTCATTTACTTCGTGAGCAAGATTTTCATCATCTTCAAATAGTGGTCCAAATGCAACAGTGTTCGGCATAAGTTTTGCATAGGTTCCTCCCCCCATAGCTAAAAGCTTTGCTTCTTCACCTGTAGCTTCTTCATAAGCCTTTTTCAAAGATTTTACTAAATCATGATCTTTAGGAAAATGAAGGGGAGCATTATGATGTCCCATTTTAAATTGAAATTCTGTTCCAGTTAAACTTGTGTCTATATGTCTTAAAATATCATCTAGTTTAATTGTTACAGGATATCTCACATTAAATCTCATGGAAACCTCTTTTTCATTACCATCTATTATCCCAAGGTTTAAAGTAAGTTTACCTGATTCTTCATCTTGAAAATCAATTCCAAGTTTCTTTCCATTATATTCTTTAGCTATTACATTATTAAAATCATTTAAGAAATTTGTAAAATCGTCTTTGAAAGTCATAACTTCATTTAAGTATAATAAAAGATTGCTTATAGCATTATCACCAGACTGAGGCGTACTTCCATGAGCAGCCACTCCTGCAGCTGCAACTATCAAATACCCGTTGCCATTTTCTATTTCTATCTTATATCTTTCTTTTATCGTTTCATCTTTAAAATACTTCAAAAACACTGAATTAGTATAAGATATCTTACACTTACAGCAGTCAGGAACTATGTTCGACCTCTTTCCGCCTTTTATATATTCTACCTTATAATCTCCTTGAGTTTCTTTGAAACTTCTATGGAATTGGAATGTCAGTATTCCTTTTTCCGAAGTCACTATTGGAAACTCTGCGTCCGGCGTAAAACCTGCAATAGGAGGCTTCTCTTTCTGTAAATAATAATCCATATCCTCAGTACCTGTTTCTTCATTAGTTCCAAAGATAATTCTTACCTTTTTAGAAAGTTTTATTTCATTCTCCTTCATAAGCTTCAGAGCATATAATGATGCAAATATAGGTCCTTTATCATCAGATGTTCCTCTTCCAAATATTTTCCCATCCTTTACTATAGGAATAAATGGATCTGAATTCCATCCTTCACCTACTGGAACCACATCAAGATGTCCTAACACCCCAACATACTCTTCACCACAACCATACTCAGCATATCCTACATAATTATCTAGATTTTTTGTAGTAAAGCCATATCTTTCCGCTATTTCAAGAGCACACTTCAATCCTTCTGTCATATCTTTTCCAAATGGATTCTCAGAGTCCGCTTCTCCTTTTAATGTTTTCTTTTCTAAAATCATCTTTAAATCATCCAAAAATTCTCCGTTTATATCTATATTCTTTAGAAAATCCAAAATCCTATCTCCTTTTAAACTTATCTCTTTACCTTCTGTATCTCATCTAACATATTATTATCTATTACTTTGCAAAACTCTGCTATAGCTTTAACTGTCTGCACATAGTCCTTGCGGTGTATAACCAACCTGTGAGAATGCATGTATCTAGTTGGTATTGACAGTGTCATTGTTATTACACCTTCAAAAGTCTTATGTATATTTCCAGCGTCAGTACCTCCTGCTACCATGCAATCATAATTTATATCTAATCCAAGTCTTTCACATATCTCTTCAAGCTTTTGTAAAAGCCCATTGTTTGCCAAAGTTGAAGAATCTAAGATGCTTAATATAACTCCTCCACCAAGCTTTATATCTCCTTTATCCATAGGAGTATCCTTTGCTGTAGTAACATCTAAAGCAAAAGCTATATCTGGCTTTATATTGTGGGTAGCAGTTCTCGCACCTCTTAAGCCTACTTCTTCTTGAACAGTACCAACAGCATACACATTTGCCTTATGTGCACTTTTTTTAAGTTCCTTTAAAACATCTATAGCTACTGCTGCTCCTATTCTATCATCCCAGGCTTTACCTATTAAGTAGTTTGGATTATTCATAACTTCAAATTTTGTATCAGGAGTTATCATATCACCTATTTTTACACCTAGAGCTTCAACCTCTGACTTATTCTCTACTCCTAAATCCATAAATAAGTTCATAGGAACTATTACCTTACTCTTTTCATCAGCATTCATTCCATGAGGTGCCCTGCTTCCGATCACTCCTTTTATTTTCCTGCCATCTTCTGTAGTTATAACCATTGCTTGCGATGGAAGAACATGTCCCCACCATCCGCCAACGGGAATAAGTTTTATATATCCATTATCATCTATATCTCTTACCATAAAGCCTACTTCATCCATATGACCGGCTATCATAATTCTTGGACCATCAGCTTCTCCCTTTTTTAGCCCTATGATAGATCCCAAATTATCATAAGATATTTCATCAGCATAGTTTTCTAAATACTTTTTCATAACCCTGCTGACTTCCTTTTCACAGCCAGAAATCCCATCAGCTTCTGTAAGTTCTTGAAGCATCTTTAAATCCACATCACCATATGGCTCTATATTATTCGTAATCATAAGTCATCCTCCTAATGCTATCTATTTTCAGCTTTAAAAGCTTCAACTTTTTCTGCATTTAAAGATTTAATTACACTTATAACAGCTTCTTTTGCTGCAACATAATCATTTGCATCTATGATTCCACTATTTGTCTGAAGATTTCTAGCACAAATACAAGCTGTTAATGTAGGACATCCTCTTAAAAGTTTATGTATCCAACCATTATCCCCATCTCCTAATGAAAAATAATACTGATGCTTAATATTTTTTTCTTTACAAGTTTCTACTAAACAATTTAATAACGCTCTATTTGGCATCATTGACTTATCATAATAGTTTATAAGAACACCTTCACCAAGCTTTCCAACCCCATCTTTCTCTCCTGTAACATCATTAGCTGAAAGGCAGTCCAGAACTATTCCTAGATCAGGCTGTACTAAATTTGTTGATGTCTGAGCGCCTCTTAATCCTACCTCATGCTGAACTGTGGCTCCAACATATAAATCTACTTCAAGTTTTTCTTCCTTTAGAGCTTCTAAAATTTCTATTCCCATTACGCATCCAAATCTATTGTTCCATGCCTTTGAAAGCAATCTCTTTCCACCGGCTAAGATTTCAAAATCCCCTTCAACAACTATAGAATCTCCAAGTTGTATTCCTAAATTTAAAACCTCTTCTTTTGTTGACATTCCCATATCGACAACTAGATTTTTAATATCAACTAACTTTGAAGCATCTTTAGAAGAAGACATTATAATTCCTCTAAATTCTTCACCTTTACGATTTACTATATTTACCCTTTGTCCAATTAATCCTTCATTGCATATAGATCCTAATGGAAGCATCTTTATTAAACCTTTTTCTGTTATATCCTGAACCAAGAATCCTATTTCATCCATATGTCCACTTACTAAGACCTTTGGTGCATTTTCTAGTCCACATCGTCTCACTGCAAAAACAGATCCTAGATTATCGAAAATTATTTCATCTGTGTATTTCTTATAATAGCTTTGTAGAAGTTTGGAAACTCCAACTTCATTTCCTGAAACTGCTGATATTTGAGTAAGTTTTTTCATCAATTCTAGTGTATTTGTATTTAAATTCATGTTTAATTACCTCTTTCTATATGGAAGTCTTGTTTATTTTGCAAGGTTATATATGGCTTGAGCATATATCTTTGCATTCATCTCTAGATCACATATGTCCATGTATTCATTAGGATTATGAGCAATTCCCTTTTGTCCTGGAAAAGATGGTCCAAAAGGTACTATATTAGGCATTGCTTTAGCATAAGTCCCTCCTGTAGTTGTTACAGGTGTTCCATCTAAGCCTGTTACTTCTTCATATGCCTTCTGAAGCCCTTTTACAAGATCACAGTCCTTTTCAAATCTTACTGGATTATAATTATGATCTAATGTTACTTTTATATTTTCAGTACATTTGCTTTTTATTTGCTTTAATATTTCTTCTACAGTAACAACCGCTGGATAACTCAATGCACAACTAAAACTTAAACTTTTGGCACTACTACTTAGTTTGTATCCTCTCATATGCATGAGTCCAAATTCTTTGTCGCTATAATTGATTCCTAATCTATCTCCATTAGAGTTACTTGAAAGAAAATATTTATTTACAAAATTAAAGAATTCCTTTGTAGCATCATCTCTATTTTCATTATCTATGTCAACACTTATACTTATTTTCGCTCTTCCTCTTTCACCATAAACTACAGGATATTTGCAGTCTGGTGTAAATCCCATAATAGGTGGTTTTTCCTTAGTCAAATAATATGTTAAATCTTCAAATCCGCTTTCCTCATCAGTTCCAAATATAATACGAACTGGCTTTGAAAGTTTTAACCCAGATTCCTTTATAGCATATAATCCATATAATGCACTCATTATAGGCCCTTTATTATCAAGAACCCCTCTACTATAAATTCGTCCATCCTCTATATGTCCGCTAAATGGAGAATTAATCCATCCATCCTCTGTAGGTACTACATCAAGATGTCCAACTACTCCTATATAGTCATCTCCTTCTCCAAACTGTGCATATCCCATGTATCCATCTATGTTTCTAGTTCTAAATCCTAGATCCTCTGATATTTCTAACGCCTTCAATAAAGCTCTATTTACCTCTTCACCAAAAGGAGCATTCTCTTTTGCTTCACTTTCTATACTTGGTATCTTTACCACGTCTATGATATGTCCTATCATTTGATCTTTAAATTTTTCTATGTTATCGTTCAATATCTTTTCCATACTTGCCCCCCTAAAACTTCTATAAAGATTTATATTTTAAAATTTATCTTATATAAAAATTATAGTTATTCTATAAAGGGTAGTCTAATAAAATTAGACTACCTCTCTATTTTAGTAACATATTTCTTTTGTGTATTCAGCTACATCTTCTTTTGCTGCCTTCTTTTGCGCAAGTTTACATATGTGTCTTAAAGACTCACTTAAACCTATTCCGCCTTTTTTAGGCATTTCTACTATATTAACTATATCTTTATAGTTTGCAATTACATTTTCACACTCTTTGGACATAGCTGCTATAGCTGGAATATCAGTTTTATTATTTATTTCATTGGCAAGCACTGCACACATTTCTGCATAACCTGCATAATTAAAAGCTGGTCCGCATATAACTACATCTGGATTCATCTTCTTAACCATTGCAACCATCTTCATCTTAACTTCTTCTGTATTTTCTCTAAAGAATCCGTCTCCGCAATATAGACATGCAGTTACTTTCCCATCAACTTCTTTAAGATATGATTCTAACATACTTGCTGAACCTATAGCCATGCCTTTTCCACCTAGTGGTAGGTTGGGGTTTTCCTTTCCCCCGAGTCCTGCTTGGGTTTGATCAAATATCATTAAAACCTTCATTAATATTACCTCCTAAAGATCATCGAAGGATAAGTCATCAAATGAGATATCTTCTTCTGAAGCATTGTTTTGAGCTTCTTCTTCATCTTTTAAATATTGCTTATCTAGCATTTTTATGAATGGATAATATATTAAACATCCAAGTAATAGTAATCCTATTTGCCATAAACCTGCCATCCAACTTCCTGTGGATAAGTATCCTGAGAATCCTATTGGCGTTGTCCATGGTAAACTTACACCTGTTGTATAAGGTATGATTCCTGCTTGAGTAGCTAAAGTAGAAAGTACTAGATTTATTGCAGGTACTGCCATAAATGGTATTAATAATATTGGGTTTAACACTATTGGTAATCCAAATATTATTGGCTCATTAATTCCAAAGAATCCTGGAACTATTGATAATTTACCAAGCTGAGTAATTCTTTTTGATTTACAGAAAAGCAGCATTACTATAACTAGAGATAAAGTACTTCCGCCTCCGCCAAATCCTGTAAAGAAGTTAGAAAATGGATCTGTAAATATGTTTGGTAATGTTAGTCCTGCTTCAAAAGCTTCTAAGTTTTCTATTGTTAATACCTTTGTTATTGGTCCAAATACTGAGTTAGCAACTGCTGGTCCATTAATTCCAAAGAACCAGAATCCTGTACAAGCAAATGAATATACAAGTTGAGCTGTTAATGTATTACCTGCACCCTTTAGCGGAGTTTGTAATACTGTGTATATAAAGTTATGTGCTGTTTCGTATGGAGTGAACTCAAATAATATTCTAATTAAGAAGAATATTAGCATAACTACAGCACTTGGAATTAAAGCTGCGAAAGAATCTGCTACTGCTGGTGGAACTCCATCTGGCATCTTAATTGTCCAGCCTTTTTTATAAACCCAAGTGAATATCCATACTGAGAATAATGATATTATAAGTGCTAAGAATATACCATTAGAACCTACATATTCAAAACCTAGTGCACTTAAAGTTCCCTCTGCACCCTTCATAGTAAGTCTTGTTGGCATCAATATTACAAATGAAACTAGTGCTACACAGGCACCTTGAATTGCATTTCCTTTTAGCTCTTTAGCATATGCATATCCAGTACCTACAACTGTCAATAGACCAACTATATTGAATGTTGCTCTTGATACATTAGTAAACCAAGTTTCCCATCCTTCTCCAAGGAATCTAGCCCAAAATTCCGACCATCCTTCAATCGGGAAGTTTGCTATTAGTAAGAATATTGATCCTACTATTAGTAGTGGTGTACTTATTAAGAAACCATCACGAATCGCGCACAGTATCTTATTTTTTCCTAGTTTATCTGCTACAGGCATCAAAACTTTTTCTAATTTTGAAAACATGCGTTTGTCCCCCTCTTTTTCTAGTTATTATTGTTTATTTTTCTTTATAGCCATAATAGCTTTTTTTAGTACTTTTTCCCCATCCATTACACCATAATCTGCTGAATCAATTACTTGAATTGGAATATTTAAATTTCCAAATTGAGATACTGTCTCTTCATATAAGTATTTAACTTGTGGTCCTAGTAATATGCAGTCTGGATGTAACGTCTCAACTATTTCACCTAATTTTCCGTGTGGAAAAGCTTTAACTTCCACTGGTAAGTTATGAGTATCTGCCACTTTTTGCATTTTACTTGCTAATAAACTTGTAGACATCCCTTGACTACAAAATAAATAAATTTTTTTCATGCTTTTCACCTCATTAAAAATTTTATTAATAAATTTATAATTTAATTTATTATTATCATTTTATTTATTTTTCTACTTCTATAACTTTTGTATTTCCTATAAAATCATGTATCATTCGTTTTTCTTTTAAAACTAACATTATCAATATAGAAATTATCGATATGGCAAATCCTAATTTAATGATTAGCCCATAAATATTGTCGCTGGTGAACATATGAATTATTTGCCTAAAGTAATCCCCGCTACAAACAAGAGCTCCTTCGACAATCATAACCCCTAATAGCTCACGCTTTATCATGGTAAAAAGATTCACATCACTTCCATCATTATTCACTACCTTTATACTAAGCAGTCTTTTTCCTAAAGTTTGTCCCTTATTTACTTTAGTTGGAATCACTACATAGTATATAGCTACAAATAAAATAGCAAGTATTCCCGCAGTTATTCCACTTGAAAGAGACATTTCTGATAATGATTGTGGAGAACCTGTTTTCCCACTCTCCATACCATAAATAAGCAATACAGGTATAGATGCAACTACAGAGGCCAAATACCAATCCAATACATATGCAAAAGCTCTTCTCATGTTTATCGTTTTCTTTTGAGATTCTTTTGCTCTTACAACCTGCTTTGTAACTTTATTTTTCTTATTTTTCTTAATGGTAATCTCCTCCTATTATTTGAAGTGTAATTTAAATTTATACCTTATTGCATTTTTACTTAATTTACACTTTATTATATTAGCAAATGTCATGCCAACTTATAATTGTATGTATAAATCTATATTTTTCAACATTTTTTCATATTAATTTATAATTTTATTAATTTTTTAAAGCAGAGTATTTAATTAGAATACACTTATAAAAGGTTTTCTTATATTTTTCAACATCAGTGTGTTGATATTTTCATCTATTTTCACACACTTTTATTATTTTTCAACACAGTTCTTATTTAGATATATATAAATGACATAAAAAAACGAGTTTGATCATTAATATCTAATATTAACAATCAAACTCATTTTAAATATACTATTATTTTATAAATTTACGAGATATTCTTATAGCTGCAAATCCTATTAAAATTGCAAGTACAACTCCTGCTAAAATGTCGCTTGGAAAGTGAACATACAAATACATTCTCGAAAAAGCTATAAGAATTGCAAGAATCATTGCTACATATCCAAATTTCTTATCTTCCTTAAGTAAAATAATAGCAGCTATAAATGATGAAAGTGTATGTCCTGATGGAAATGAGAAATCCTTCGGACTAGCTATTAACAGGGCTATATCACTATTAATCCAACAAGGACGTGGTCTTGCTACAAGAGGCTTTAAAATAATATTTCCAATTAAAAGTCCTAACAGTAATCCTATAACTAAAGTTATTCCACACTTTCTATATTTTTTTATAGATAGAAGAACAATAGAAATAACTATCCATATGACTCCTGCATTTCCCAACATAGAGATCTTTGTCATAAGCCAATCTAAAACACCGTTTCTTAAATGATTTTGAATAAAATCTAAAATACTAAAATCTATATTTGTAATAAAGTTTATCATACTATCTTCCTCTCTTTTGCACTTATTTTAAATAAGATTGTATAAAAATTATAACAGCATGATACATTAAATGCACCATGCTGAATATTAAAATTTCTTAATTATTATTGCTATAAGAGCTATCACACCTAATATATATGGATAAAATAAGAACTGCATTATTTCAAAAGAGCTTATTCCTGCAATTCCTGCTGCCATTAGAAGTTGCGCTCCATAAGGAATAATTCCTTGAAATACACAAGAAAATATATCAAGTATACTAGCCATTTTTTTAGGCTCTATTTCATATTCATCTCCAACTTCTTTTGCAATTGGTCCAGACATTACTATAGCTACTGTATTATTTGCCGTACATATATCAACTATACTTACAAGAGCTGCAACACCTAATTTTGCTCCCATCTTGCTCTTAATCTTTGATTTAATAAAATTAATTATGAAATCTATTCCGCCATTAGCTTTTATTACCTCCACAGTCCCGGAAACTAATATGGTTATTATTATAAGCTCTCCCATATTAAGCATTCCTGTAGACACTGAAGAAACAAATCCCCATATATCAAAGCTTCCTGTAAATATTCCTATAGTTCCTGCAACTATAGTTCCAAAAGTTAAAACCACCATTACATTTCCGCCTAAAAGTGCTCCTGACAAAACTAATATATATGGAACTATCTTTATGATGTTATAAGTGTACTCCGTATCTAAAAGTGCATTTCCCTTCCCGCCAAGCATAAATAATATAACCACACTTATAACAGCTGCTAGCAGCGCTAATTTAAAGTTACAACGGAATTTGTCTTTCATTTCACTTCCTTGAGTTCTAGAAGCCGCTATTGTAGTATCGGAAATCATGGAAAGGTTGTCTCCAAACATTGCTCCTCCTACAACTGCTGCAACTACTAATCCTATTGGTGAACCTAGTTTTTCAGCTATGGAAACCGCAACAGGTGTAAGGGCAACTATAGTACCTACAGAAGTTCCTATAGATAATGATATAAAGCATGCTATTATAAATATTCCAACTACCATTATATTTGCCGGAAGTATGGACAATCCCAAATTAACAGTTGAATCTACAGCTCCCATATCCTTTGCAACTTGAGCAAAGGCTCCTGCTAAAACAAATATAAGAAGCATAAGAATTATATCAACCTTACCTACACCCTTACAAAAAGTTTCTAGTTTTTCCTCAAAAGCCTTCTTTCTATTCATAGCCAAAGCTGCTATAGCTGATACAAGAAACGCTACACCTACTGGTATCTTGTAGAAGTCATTTGCTATTATAGATCCAGCTAGATAAATTAAAAGAAATACTCCTAGTGGAATTAGGGCAAAAATATTTCCTTTTGATTTATTCAAGTTGACAATCTCTTCTTCCTGTATATCCATCTTTATTCGCCTCCTATCTAAAATATGCAAACATTATTATCTTAAAATAACATTACAGTTTTAAATATATCAATTTAATTATTTTTTTAATACACACATGATATTTTAATACAAATTCGCATATTATGCTAGTTTTTTTATAAAAATTAGGTTTATTTCTTAGTATATCGTGAATTTATACTCGAATTTTCATCTATATTTATCAGACTGCTTTTGCTGGTGCTAATCAGTTGAGACGTATAAATTCCACTATGACCGGAAAATAAATAGCTTATTATACAAACCATAAGTATAAATATAGTACCATCTGAACCAAACATCTCTATTCCCATGAATACAGCTGCAATAGGGGTATTAGTAGCTCCTGTAAATACTCCTATAAGACCTAATGCTGCAAAAAATGATACTGGCGCATTTAAAATACTTGATAAAAAACTTCCCAAAGTTGCACCAATAACAAATAATGGTGTAACTTCTCCGCCTTGAAAACCTGATCCCAATGTCACAGAAGTTAAAAAAAGCTTAATTATAAAATCTAACGGACTAGATACATTGGTGAAGGCTTTAGAAAGCATAGGAAGGCTTAGACCCAAATATTCTCTTGATCCTATGATATATGTAAAAAATATTACTGCTAATCCTCCTATAAAACTCTTTAAAGCAGAATTTTTAAATCTAGAAGTAAATAGTTTTTTTAAACCATGAGTAGTCATACTAAATAATTTACTAGTTAGTCCAAAAAGTATAGCTATAATTAAAACTTTTCCTAATAATAAAAATGTTAACTTTGGAACTACCCCCATGGAATAATGGCTATGTGATACTCCAAAGGTCTGAGTTACAAAATTTCCAATAAAACTTGAAACAAAACATGGCAATATAGCTACATAGTTCATGGATCCTAAAGCTGCTACTTCCATTCCAAAGATTGTTGAAGCTATGGGAGTTCCAAACACTGATGAAAATCATCCGCTTATACCTGCCATAAGTATTATTCTACTGTCCGCCTTATCTAACCTAAAAATTTTTCCTATTCTTTCTGCTATGCTCGCTCCTATTTGAACCCCTGTACCTTCCCTTCCTGCTGATCTTCCAAATAAATGAGTTATAATAGTGCCTAATAACACTAATGGAGCCATTCTTAGATGCACTTCATCTTCATTATCATTGAGTTTTTCTATTATAAGGTTATTCCCTTTTGACGATTTCCCACCAAATTTATAATAAAGCCAGCTAACAAAAGCTCCTCCAAAAGGAAGTAAAAATAATATCCACCACGTATTTATACGAACCTTTGTAACATATTCTAAGCTTTTTAAAAAGAAAGCTCCAACTAATCCTGTAAATATACCTACTAATCCCCCTAAGAATACCCATTTTACAAAAAAAATAGTGATTTTAAGACTTTCATTTTCTCTACTCTTCAATTTTATAACTTTTATCTTTTTCCCTTCCATTTAATCCTCTCCTTTAATATAAAAAAACTCCTATAAGATAAGTAATACAACTTATCTTATAAGAGCCATCAGCTTATAGCATTTATAGGTGAACTCCTTCACCTTTATATTTATCATTCCATTTTCTAATTATACTCCTCCATATAAAATATGTAAATCTACTTTTATAAAAACACAACCCCGAAAGAATCACCTCTAATTCCTTCGGGGCCGCCTTTATATTATAAGATTATGGTAACGTATTATTTAACTAACTCGCTTAATGCCTCTGCAACGAATTGAACTTGAGTTCCAACTATTACTTGTGCACTTGTCTTGCTTGGCTTAATTATACCAGCTGCACCTGTAGTCTTTATCTTCTTGTCATTTATTATAGTTGAATCTTTAACTTCTAATCTCAAACGAGTTATACAGTTATCTATAGATACTATATTATCTTTTCCGCCTAATCCTTCAAGGATAACTTGAGCAACTTCTTTGAAGTTGTTATTTGCTAGACTTACGTGCATTTCTTCATCAGAAACATCATCGTCTTCTCTACCTGGAGTCTTTAGGTTGAATTTTACTATTAAGAATCTGAATAATGCATAGTAAATAACTCCGCATACTAATCCTAGAGGGATTAACATGAATATATTATTTGCTAAAGGCATCTTTATGCTTAGTAAGTAGTCAACTAAACCTGCGCTAAATCCAAATCCAGCTATCCATTGGAATTGAGCTGCTATAAATACCATTATTCCTGTTAATATAGCGTGAACTAGGTATAAACCTGGAGCAACGAACATGAATGCGAATTCTAAAGGCTCAGTAACACCTGTTAAGAATGCTGCGAAACCTGCTGCTAACATTAAAGATGCAACAACTTTCTTCTTTTCTGGCTTAGCAGATTTGTACATTGCAAGTCCTGCTGCTGGTAAACCAAACATCATAACTGGGAAGAAACCTGCTTGGTACATACCAGTTACACCTTTAACTCCACCTGCTACAGTTCCCCAGAACTTACCTATATCATTTATACCAGCTACGTCAAACCAGAAAACTGAGTTTAATGCATGATGTAGTCCAGTTGGTATTAATAGACGGTTGAAGAATGCATATATACCAGCTCCTACTGGTCCTAGTCCTATTATTGATTCACCAAATGCTACAAGTCCTCCGTAAACTACTGGCCATATAAAGAATAATATTCCTGATACAATTATCATAGCTACTGAAGACATTATTGGTGCTAATCTCTTACCGCTGAAGAATGCAAATGCTTGTGGTAATTGTACATGTGAGAATCTATTGTAACATCCTGCTCCAACTAAACCTGATATAATACCGATAAAGGCATTTTCTATCTTACCGAAAGCTGGTGCAACCTCTTCTACTGGTATTCCTTGTAGCATTGCAACTGTTGCTGAAGATAATAGTGTAGTTACTACTAAGTATGCAACAAGTCCACTTAATGCAGATGCTCCATCTTTATCTTTAGACATTCCTAAAGATACACCTACTGCAAATAGTATTGGTAAATGATCTATAATTGCTGATCCTGACTTTATTAAAAATGCGGCGATTGGACTTCCGCCACCCCATCCTGCTGGGTCAATTGCATATCCTATACCCATTAATATTGCTGCTGCTGGAAGAACAGCAACTGGAAGCATTAATGACTTACCTAGTTTTTGAAGATATTTCATCATAATTTTTTCTTCCTCCCTTTTATTATATGAATTCTTAAAATTTCAATTGTATGTGTAAAATCTAAAAGTTCTTTAAAAGTATCCCTGTCATGAGAGACATTTTATTTTCAGATGCTGGCCACTCATCATATAAATAAAAAAGACCTATTAATGGACGTAACTCGTCCAATAATAGGTCATGCCTGTCGAAACAGTAACACTCTATTTACTATGATTTTATAATATCATAGATTTTCACATTTGTAAACATATACAGTGTAATTTTTTATTATTTTTCTATTTTTCTTTGATTACACCTGATTTAATCTAAATCTTTTATAAAATTACAAATACCACATAAATATTAGGAATAGCTTGTGTTTTAGAGAATAAAATATTTTATGAGGTGATATAAATGAATTGGAACAATTTTAACAATCCAGAAAAGTGGATTATAGTCGGTATTCCCGCTTTATTTTTTATAGGTTCATTAATGCATTTTATATATGATTTAACAGGCAAATCTTATTTTATAGGTGCTTTTTCACCAATAAATGAAAGTGTATGGGAACATAGCAAGATGATAGTTATTCCTATGATTGATTGGTGGAGTTTGTATTATTTATTTTGCGGTTCTACCTATAACATAGATAGAGATAAGTGGTTTATGTCATTAATAATTTCATTAATATCTTCTATAATAATAATGATTGCATTCTTCTATACTTATTCATCAGCCTTAGGATGTGAACTCCTTTGGGTTGATATCCTAGATCTTTTTTTAAGCCTAGCTGTGGGACAGCTTTTAGGTCTTCATTATTATAATTATGGAACTGCTGTCAATATAAATATCTCATTAATAATTCTGGTATCTATAGTTTTATTATTTATTATTTTTACTTTTTATCCTCCACACATACCTATGTTTAAAGATAGTATAACAGGAAAATATGGAATTTAATTCTGATTTCTCTTTAAATTCATTCCTAATTTAAAAATAAAAGCTGCTCTAATGCCTTCTGTACATAATACATTCAGATTTAGAACAGCTTAATTTATTTTTTTATAATTGGAAAATATAAATCAATAGTTGGAGAATAGTTTTTACATCTTCTATCATAATATTCCATATCTATAAATTCATTTGAAGCTTTATATTCTGATTTCGGAAGCCACTTATCACAAAAAAATCTCCTAGCATTTGCAACATCAACATTCCACATGACAGAATTTTTATATTTAACTGTTATTATTGCATATAGACCTTTTGGTATAGTTACAGTATTAAATTCATCATTTCCCTCTGAGTTTTCTACTTTATTACCTATAAAATATTTAAATTTTCCACTTTTGTCTTTGGGATAAGTGATAACTGTTATACCCCAAGGGTCACAGCCATTTTGAATATGAGCTTTCTTCTCATAAAATTTCTTTTGAATATCTGCTCCATCATTCATAATGCTTTTCTCATCGGAAGTTATCATAAAACCAGCAGAAAACATATCTTCTTTTATCTCAATAACTTCAATTTCATATTTAGGTTTCCTATTAAAAAAACTCACTTTAATCCCTCTCTTTTTATGTTAGTGTGTAGTTCCACACTCAATCACCACATCATCTTTATTTTCTACAGCAGCTTCTACACAACATCTTAGTGCCTCTGCTATAGTTCCTATTGGCATTGAAGGTGTAGTTATTGGACGACCTATTGCCTGCTTAGTGTCAAATGGTACATGGATAAATCCACCTTTTACACCTGGATATTTTTTGTCTAAAATATATAATAGGTTGTACATTACATCATTGCATACATAAGTCCCTGCAGAGTAAGATATAGCTGATGGTATACCATGGTCATGCATATTTTTTACCATAGCCTTCACTGGTACAGTTGCAAAGTAAGCATCTTTTCCATCTTCTTGAATTCTTCTGCCATCAGGAGTGTTACCTTCATTATCCGCAAAATTTGGACACTCAGCTAAATTTATAGCAACACGTTCTACAGTCATAGCCGCTCTTCCGCCTGCTTGACCAACACTTATAACTATGTCAGGCTTTTCTCTTTCTATAGCTTCTTCTATAATATTTGCACCCTTATAATATACAACTGGAATTTCTATTTTTACAACTTCAGCTCCAGCTATTTCATTTGGAAGCAATTTTACTGCTTCATAAGCTGGATTCATTGTATCTGTTCCAAATGGTTGGAATCCTGTAACCAAAACTTTCATTAAAATCTCCCATTTATTTATATATAATTTTATCTAAACGATAATCTCTCCTTCTTTTATGATCAAAGTATCGCCTGCATATATATTTGGTTTCTCAAATACCAAATCAAAATGTCCCTTGGCATCATGAACTCCTCCAAGCGCCAAATTTCTTCCCATTCCTATATGAAAAGTCCCATAAGCAGATTCATCCTCTATGTAACTTCTTCCTATACATTTTGCTTTTTCATTAAGTCCTATACCAAATTCTCCTGCAACATATATGCCTTCATCGTTGAAATGTTTCATATATTCCTTAAGCTTCTTACCATCTTCTGTTTCTTCAATGAATACAAGTTTCCCATTTTCAAATGTAAGTTTTGTAGGCTCTTCTACAGCTCCTATGTAACCAAAAGAACCATCTAAAATAACAGTTCCATTAGTTTTATCTTCTTCCATGGCAAAGTAAACTTCAAAACTTGAAGATGCAAAATCACCTGGATTCTCTGCTACTCCATTAAAATAAGATGCCTTTCTATTATTCTTGCGAAAAGTCATATTAGTACCATTTTTTGATGTAACTCTTACATCATCAACCTTGTCTAGATATGATATAAGTCTCAAAGCTCTATCCTTTGCAATTTCTGTATCCATATTCATAAAATCAGCTGTAAGAACTGATTTTCCATCATTTGATGATAAAGGCATAGACAGATATCTTTTTCCATTCTTTATAGCTTCTTTTACAGCATTAGTTGTTATAAGTGAGTAATTTGTAGCTCCAACAATAACATCATTATTGCTAAAAAGATCTATCATATCATCAAAAAGATGTCCTAGCTGTGGACAATGTTCTGGTACTATCATGACCACTGCTAATGCTCCCAGCTTTGCTCCTTCCTCTTTAAGGCACATAGCCTCTTCCACATGCGCTTCATCTGTTATTATTAAAAATTTCTCTTCATTTTTTATCTTTAGCCAATTCTTGGCAACAATCTTTGCTCCTTTTGAAATGTCCATAATTCTCTCCTAAAACAATATATTTATCATAAGTAGATCCACTTATAGTATTTATAAAAAGTTATAATTATATTACTTATTTTTTGTCCCAAAATATTTTATATTAGAATATCATAAATTACATTTAATTTTCAAGTTTAATTGACCAATTATAAATACTTAATAAATTATTTGTAGTTTATTCATATTTTTCCGAATTTAATGTCGCACAATTAAATACTATTACTTTATCAAAGTAAATCTTTATTTATTAAAAGCTGACCTAAAATAACATAAATTATCTTTAGGTCAGCCCTATTTTTATAGATATAACAGATTTTGAAAACTAACATGATTAAAGCCATTGGAATAATAAGTATACCACAGAAACCGCAAATTAATTAGGTTATACACCAAAATTAAATACCAATGGTACTCCAACGAATTTAATTATTTATCAAATAATCCTCCACCATTACTATTTCTTTTTCCTTTTGATACAGATCCTATACTTTTTTTAGCTTTCATATTACTCTTCACATTTTGTCCTTTTTTCTTTTTTTCTTCAATTATCTTTTTCATCATTTCAATATTCTTATCCATATTAAACTCCTAATATATATTTTATATAATAGAATAATATTAGACTTCTCTAAGAATTACAATATAAAACATGACATATATCTTAAAAAAATTATGAAACCACCTTTTTTCTGAAAAATACACTTATAAACCTTGTTCCACATGCAAATAATGCCAAACCCAATCCACTATAGAAAAATCCTATAAACCATACTGGTAATAAGTTTGAAGATCTTAACCATATTCCTCCACTCATCATAACTGCCATTATTATATATGATGGGAGATCAAAGAACTGCCAAAATGGCATCTTTTTTGATGGGTGATGCTTTATTCTATTTGTATGTTTTCCAACTAACTTTGAAAATATAAATAAATAAAATATTAAAAACACTATAACGCTTAACACTAAAACAATAAGATTATCTGATACTATATCCATAAATATAGGAATCCCTATCTTCATGACCATAAATCCTGCAAACATCCATACAATTCCTGCTATAAGCATTAAATAATTCTTTGGTATTGATAATTTATGATTCAATTTAATCACCTCAATATAAAATTTGGTTTTATGTTCTTATATCACTTCACAGTTTATGAATGATTACTTTAATTTTTTTTGGCAACTTGATTTTTTATTATAATCATAAACCAAATAAGCGCTGATCCAAGCATAAAGTGAAATAATCCTGCTATGTGTGAAAGTCCAACAAATTCTCCGCCTCTTACCTGTAGTATTCCCCTCCACAATAATGTAGAAATTGTTCCTATTATAGAAACTATATATACATATATCCATGCAGTAAATTTCTTAACTTTTTCAAGTTTAAACATATTGTTTAAAATCATTACTATTAAAAAGAACAAAAATCCTAAAACTAGCGTATGAACATGCAATACAGATAAAGTTGTATATCCTGTAAATTCACGATAAACCACTCCTAATACTAATCCTAAAATTAAAAACATAAATGATATATTAAATAACTTCTTATTCATTTCTCAACTCTCCTCACATTTTTACATATATACTTAATTGTATAAAGTAATTTTACGTATCTTTATATTTTATAAATGAAACTTTATGTACTTCCTTTCATCTTGTATATCATTTCTTTTAAAGTGTCTATATATCTTTGAACATCATCCTCACTAGATGTCTTAAAAATATTTTTAAAAGTATCATTCATTTCATGCCTTATTGAATAAGCAAATTCTCTTCCTTTATCAGTGAAAACTATAATGCTGTTTCTTTTATCGCTGTCAATAGGCTTCTTTTCTACCATACCTTTTTCCATGAGACGCTTTATGATTCCCGAGACAGTTCCTTTAGATAAATTCATCTCCCTACATAAATCAGAATGCTGCATCCCATTATTGTGAGCTATCAATTTTATAGTTATCAGCTGTTGAGGCGTTATTCCAAATTTTGAAATCTGCTCTTCCATAGAGCTCATGGACATGAGGTATACCTCTTTTATAAGCATGGCTAGCTGATATGAACATTTTTGCTTCTCCACTCTTAATACCTCCTCAATTAGTTAGCTTGCAAACTAATAATAACTCTTAATTAATAATACGTCAATATTATTTGCAAATTTTCTTGTACCTTTTATCAAAAAAATAAAAATCCATTGTTTTCCTTAGCAAAACAATAGATTTTTTAGTCATTATTTATAAAAAATTACTTTGTTCTTACCTTTATTTTTAGCTTCGTAAAGAGCTTTATCTGCTTTTTCTATGAATTCATCTAAATCTACATTCTCTTTTATGCGTTTTGAATATACCCCTACACTTATAGTTACATACCCAAAAGGTGATCCATTGCATTCAATTCTCTTATTCTCTATTGATAAACGTAATGACTCAGCCTTTTTTAAAGCAGAGCGTTGATTACATTCAAATAGACATATAAAAATTTCTTCCCCACCATATCTTATAACACATGTACTTTCATTCTCTGTTTGATGCTTTATTTCTTTTGCAACTTCTTTTAAACATTCATCACCTGCTTGATGTCCATACTCATCATTGTATAATTTAAAAAAGTCTATATCTGTCATAATTCCTGCTACATAATTCCCTCTTACCTCAGGTTTGCACAACATTTTTCTTACAACTTCCTCCAAATATCTTCTATTCCACATACCAGTAAGCTCATCTGTCATAGCAAGTATACTTAATTTATGATTTATTTGTAATATTTCTTGATATTGTTTCCTTATCACTATACGATCATAGTAAGATATAACTTTGCTCCTATATAATCTGATAGAAATAAAAATTGAAAGAATAGTTATAAAAATACTATTTAATATATTACCAAACATATTATTTGTACCATTAGGAAATAGAACTAATAATATATTAAGCACTATAAATTCACTTGAAAATATTATCATGCTTTGCCAAGGTTTTAATATAACTGTAGCTGCTGTAACTGGAATTATGTATGAAAACACACTTATTCCACCACCCCCAAGCTGATCAAGAATTGTTACTCCAGAAGTCCATAAACATATTATAACGGCATAAATAGTTCTTGCATTTTGATGAAATGATGCAGAATATATCCTCTTTCCCCAATTAAAAACTATCAAATAAACTAAAGTTGTTAAAAATAAAAAGATATAGCAACTAAAATATCCTGAACTTCGCATAGAAGTGAAAGGTCCACCTTTTTTTAATAAAAATAAAACTGCCATAAATGACTGCATAAATAATATAATATAACACATTATAATTTCATATATATAAGAATCTGTAGATAGATTGTTTTCTATCTCTTCTTTATATTTTTTATCTGCTGGAAAATCAATACATCTTTTTATTATGCTACAATTCATAAATTTCTCCCTCAAATAATTTAAATTCTAAATTTCATCATAGATTATATATCTAATATTTATTATATAAAACTTCAAATTAATTGTATAGTTTTAGATAAATTTAAAATTTATGTATTTAATCTTTATAAACTACATTAAAAACATTATCTAACTTACTTTTTTTAGATACTATTTGTATACATAATAATACTCCCAAACTCAATATAACAGGAAAATAAAAGTTTACAAATCTAGTCAATAAGACTGCACTATTTAATACATCTAAAGAGTAAATCTTTGAAAATATTTTCATATAATTGCTCTCACTTACTCCTGATGCCCCTGGAAGCGGAATAAAAGAAGAAGCTGAGTAAACTATACTTTGCATCATAAACATATTTACAAATGAAGTTGAGTTCTGGTTTAAAGCTAAATAAACTAAATATGGAATACTAAATAATCCTATTACTTGTATGAAGGTAATAGATAAACATTTCAAAAACAATAATGGCTGTTTTTTTAGAAACTCCGAACACTGATTGTATTTATTCAAATTTTTCTTCACTGAATCAGAAAGATCTTTTTTCTTTATCTCACTAATAAAAAATGACTTATTTATTAAAAACTTTGCGATGATATAAATCTTTTCTAAAAATTTCTTTGAAAATATACTTGTCCATATACCTATTAAAATAGATGTATTTATAGCAAATCCTAAATAGGCTAAAAATTTTACAACATTAGTAATCTGTGAATTGGATATGCTCATCCATGCTATTGCTATACCACTAAAAATTAATGTTACTGTTTGAAAACATGCTAGTTCAACCAATAAAATAAGAGTACCATGGGATAAATTTATCCCATCCTTCTTCATTTTATAAAGCTGCATAGGTTGTCCTCCTGTAGAAGAAGGTGTTATAGAGCTATAAAAAAATCCCGTAATAGCATATTTTATAGAATGAAATAATGATGTATTATATCTCATGGATTTTAAAAGAAGATTTATATTAAATGCCTCACATAAAATAAACAAAATTATCAGCAAAGAAGCAGCTATTATAATAGAAGGATTTGCTGAAATTAACACATCAAAAATCTTATGAATGTCCTGATCTTTAAATAGTGCAGTATAAATGAAAAGCGTAAGAATCGCAAGAAGAATTACATATATTGCTGTCTTTTTCTTATTCATATACTGATTCATAATACTCACCTAAGTTTTTAAACTTATATCCCTTCTTTAGTAATATAGGAATAGATTCTCTAAGGGCCTCTATAGTTCTTTGTGGAGCCTTTTTTTCTTCTCCTCTTCCATCATGTAAGCATAGTATAGAATTTCCATTTTTCATGGCTTCAATAATTTTTCTGTTAATCTCTTCAGATGTGGTATCTGCTTTCCAATCCTGTGCCATTGCTCCCCATAGAATAAGCTTTATCTTCAATTTTTTAAGCATATATAATGTAACAATATTCAAATGCCCCCATGGCGGTCTATATCCACATACATTAACATTCATATTTTCCATAGCTTTTAATGATTCTTTCAAATCTCTGCTTGTATACTTCCATCCTCTATAAAGTGAATTTTTATGACTACAAGAATGTAAGCCAATTTCATGTCCTTCAAGCTTCATTCGCTTTATCAAATCAGAATTTTCTTTAGCAAAATCTGTTACAACAAAAAATGTTGCTTTAATATTAAATTCTTTTAACAAATCCAATAGTTCCGCTGTGTATTCTGAACTAGGACCATCATCAAAAGTTAAAAAAACATTTTTTTCTCTTCCTATAGAGAAAGATTTTCTACGCCATAATGCTTTAAAAATCATAGTTGGGAAAAAACTATAACTTAAAATCATAAAAATAATAATCCAGTACATATTATGCTACCTCCACTTTATGTAGTTCATTGATTATCATTGAAGGCTGTTTCTCTATAATCTCTTCTTTTGCATTGACCATATTCATATGCATCCTGTCCAAATCTTTTTCTGTCTTCAACAATTCTACAAGTTCTTTAGAATAATCAAAAGACTTGTCCCATACAACTTTTCCAATTTTTCTATCTTCAATAAATTCTGCATTTCTTTTTTCTTGTTCTAAAAAAGGATTTATAACGAACATAGGCGTTCCACTATAAATGGCTTCAAATAGAGTAATCCCTCCAGCTTTAGTTATAATCAAATCTGCTTTTTCCATATATTTATTCACATTTTCTGTATAACCCAAAACTTCTATGCCTTCAAAATTTTCTTTTAAATAATTAAAAGCATTTTTATTTTTCCCTGTAATAACTGTTATATCAGCATTATCAATAGTTTTTAGACTCAAGATTAGTTTGTCTATATCAGGTAATAATCCAAGTCCTCCCCCCATTATTAATACATTTTTTCTATCATTAGTTTTTTGATTTTCTTTTATATTTTTAAAGTTTCTTCTCACAGGTATCCCTGTAACAAAAATATTTTCTTCATTTACACCATTACTTACTAAATGCTTTTTTATATCTTTTGTAGGAGCAAAATAAAAATCTATATATGGAGCAATCCATTCTTTATGTTTGCTTATATCTGTAATACAAGTAATCAATGGTATAGTTAAACCTTTCTTCTCTTTATACTGAGATATAATTCTCGCACTCAATGGTATAGTGCATATTATAAAATCAGGTTTATTTTCAGTAATAAATTCATCCATCTTTCTATATATTCTACTCCCTAATGGAGTAACATCTACTTCTATTCTTGCAGAAAGCCTGTACATCATGTTATAAACACCGTGACATTTATCTATCATCATCTCGAAACCTTTATATAAAAATTGATGTACCAATGGAAATAAGTATTCTAATATATCCAATATAACTATTTCATTATTTTTATCTGCATCTTCAAATTCCTCAGCAATTGCTTTAGCTACTGAATTATGACCCATTCCAAACTTTCCAGTAAGGATTAAAACCTTCATTTTTCAGCCTCCTTCTTGACTTATCTTCTTAAAGTCTACACTTTTACTTTTAAATAATAATTACTTTAACATTAAGGAATCTTAATATTCATTTTATAATGACTTAAAATAAAAGGCATACTATAATAAGCATTAAGGAGTGATGATATGAGAATTTTAATTGCAGAGGATAAAGAAGATATTGCAAATTTAATAAAAGTTTTTTTACAAAAAGAAGGTTATGAAGTAATCTTAACAAAAGATGGCGAAGAAGCACTAAGATTTCTATTAAGCGAAACAGTAAATCTTTGCATTTTTGATATAATGATGCCTAAAATGGATGGTTTTACTTTGATTCAACGAGTACGTGAATTTTCTAATGTACCTATATTAATACTTACAGCTAAAAATATGGAACAAGACAAAGTTTTGGGACTTGACCTCGGAGCTGATGATTATATAACAAAGCCATTCTCTTCCCTTGAGCTTGTCTCTCGTGTAAATGCCCATTTAAGACGAAACTATAAAATGAATACTTCTGATTCCATAATAAAATATGGAGACTTGAAGATAGATAAAGAAAAGTGCGTAGTTTATAAAAATGATGTTGACTGTCTTTTAACAGCTATGGAATTTAAACTCCTTGTAAAATTAATTTCAAATCCAGAACAAGTATTTACAAAATCTCAGCTGTATAAATCAGTGTGTAGCAATAATTGTTATATAGAAGGAGATGAAAATACAATAGCTGTACATATAAGCAGGCTAAGAGAAAAAATTGAAACAGATCCTAAAACTCCTCAATATATAAAAACAATAAGGGGGTTAGGTTATAAAATTGAAAAAAAATAAAAGAATAAATTTAAAACAGTTTATATCTGGGTACTTATTGATATTTATATCAGCTGCAATAATAATTTCTTTTTTTGCAGTTTCAGAATTGAATTACATGTATTCACGACACCTTAAAAAAATTGACCTATTTGAAAATCTAGAGATTCAGCTAAAACAATATGATGATATATCTGAAAGCTATTTGACAGAAAATAGTGCTGGAATGGAAATCGTAGATAAAAATTTACGTGTTTTAAAATCAAAGGGAAGTGCCGAAGTTGCTGGATATCAATATTCTGCTATCTCCTTCGCAGAATTGATCTCAAACCAACAGTTTAATATTAAGACTACTTATCAGAATATTGAAGAAAATGGTGAAACTTATACAGTACTTTTAAAACAGCATTTTACCAAAAAAACTGCTTCAAGGGTTTCATATTTATCATCAATCTACTCCCTTTCAATATTTGCAACTATTATAATAGTATTTTTGATTATTTTTTATGCCTTTGTTAGAACTATTTACAAAAGGATAAAAACTGCTTTTGACTTGATAGAAACTAATATATCCAAGACACCTCATGATAAATCTAAAGTTGATTTATCTTCCATTAAGTTATCCGAATCCTACTCAGTGCTACAATCGTATAACAATATGCTTGATGAACTAGAACAAATACGAAAGGAAAAGGATTCTATACTTAGGCAAAATAAAACTCTGATTTCAAATTTATCACATGATTTAAAGTCGCCCATTACTACATTAAAAGGATATTCAGAGCTTCTTATTGAGGAAGATCTCTCACCTATACAGCAAAAAGACTATTTAATGTACATTAATCAAAGAGCTAGTGATTTAAGTGAATTAATCTCTCTATTATTCGAACAAGTAAAATTTCAGCATCCTGATTTCAGTTTAAATTTAGAAAAAGAAGATATGAATAGTTTCTTGAGAGATTTATGTGCTAATTATTATATGATATTTGATAAACATGGATTTGATGTAAATATTGAAATAGATGAAACTCCTCATATTATGGACTTTGATTCTACAAATATGAAGCGAGCATTTTGTAATCTTTTTGAAAATTGCTTAAGTCATAATAAAGTACCCACAAAGTTTGAAGTATCTACTTTTATAAAAAACGGTGTTTACTTTATTCAGTTTAAAGATGATGGAATTGGAGTACCAAAAGAAAATAAAAATCGGATTTTTGACCCGTTCTTTCAAGGAGATAACTCACGTTCTAGAAACCATGGTGGATTAGGTTTGTTTGTAACCAAACAAATCATAGAAAAACATGGTGGTGAAATAACTCTAAAAAGCGAACCTAATTATAAAACAGTGTTCGAAATTCAATTTAAAATTTAGCTAATATCGAAAATTTATATAGAAGAAAAACAAGAATGACTCTTTTCTCCCCTTGATTCATTCTTGTTTTTTATTACTTTATATTTTAAAACTAATTAATGCAAAAAAATTTAATTTTAAGCATAACAATATTAATTATATGGTTAAATATGGTACAACTTAAAGCATATCATATTTACTTATACTTATATATTGATAATATTTATTTTAAGAAAGGAGTGTTTTTAAAGATGTGTATATTTACGAATCTAAAAGCTCGGTTAAAAAGATTACATAATTATCTTAAAAGCTTAAAAAAATTTAAGTTTATATTAATCATGACTCTTTTTACATATTTGCCTCAGATACTCTTCTTACAATTAATTGTAGCTTTGCTTTCAATTATGTTTCCTGATTTTCAAGGTGTACCACATCCTTCATCAACAATTGATAGTTCAGGTATATATCTTTTTCTTTCCTTATTCATAGCTCCTGCTATAGAAACACTTTTCTCTCAAACTATACCTATACATCTATTATTAAATAAAAAAAGGCCAAGTAAAAAGAATATTTTTATTACAATTCTTATATCATCTATTATATTTACTTGGAGACATGGTTATAGCATTTCCTATTTAGTTTTTGCATTTTTTATGGGTGCTATATTGGCCTATTCATATATTATCTATCTATTAAAAGCTAGACAAGGTCTCGAGAATGATTTTTCACCTTATTTGGTGGTATTCTCTATACATTTTCTAAGAAATTTAACCGCTCTTGGATTAAGATTTATTTTACTTAATACTCTTAAGCTTTAAATAAAATATGTATTTTTTAATGCTAATTGAATTAGAGTACCAAAATAAAATAAGAATGAATCAAAGAGAAAAGATTCATTCTTGTTTTTTATTAACTATATAATTGTAAATGTTCCAAGTAACTCTTCTGATATCTCTCGTTTTTCAGCTAAATACTCTTTCATTGCATCTATTGCTGTTACTTTTAATTTTTCTCTATTTGTACCATAGTGTTCTGGTACGCCCTGTTCAGTAATATAGCTTACCTTATAAACTCTATCCGCCTCTAAAGGTTCATCTTCAATATATAATTTTTGAATACGATAGTTATGTGGATTCTCTATCTTTATATACGCCTTTACTCCTATAGCTCTTGGTAGATATCCACCAATTTGTCCAAATGGATTTCTTGAATAAGTGTTATTTATAAAATTTTCTAACATCTCAACAATTTCATATCCTTTCAAATCCACATTTATGATTTTTGGATTCATAGGAACTATATTGTACAAGTCTTCCTCAGTAATATTTCCCTCTGGAATTGGAGCTCCATACCTCCAGCCGTGTGAAAAGCATACCTTTCTTCCTGTAACATTAGATATTGAATGCAATAAAAAATTATCCATAGTCGATTCAGCAGCTAAATCCCTACAAAGTAGAGTTTTCATCTTTCCAACTACTGTATTTAAATTATCAATATACGGTTCATATGCTTCTTCTACTAGTTTTTTTATCTCTTCATTTTCATCAATATCAGCTGTTACTGGAATAAGTTCATGTTCATAATTCACAACTCTTCCATTCAATATTTCTAAATCAAGCTTGCCTATAAAGGATCCATGACAACCTGATTGTATTAATATAGTATTTCCCGCCTTAATTGGAGAGTTTAATCTATTATGAGTATGACCGCTTATACATACATCTACTCCTGTTGTCTTTGATAGAATCTCATAATCTGTAGGCATACCTAAATGAGAGAGCATTATTACAATATCACATTTATGCTTATTACGTAGCTCAGAAGCTATTATTGGTATTTCTTTATATTCTGGTGACATATATATACCTTCAGAAAATTTTTGTGGAAATCCTTGAACAACATGTTCGCAGGCCATTCCAAATATACCAACCTTTAACCCATCATATTCTTTTACTATATAAGGATCAAAAAGTCGCTTCTTTTTATCGTAGATATATACATTAGCAGCAAGTAATGGATAATTGAGCCTATAAATTAAATCTCTTAATTTTGATGGAGTATATGCAAAATCCCAGTGAGCAGTCATAGCTTCAATACCCATTGCATTTAAAATCGGTAAAATTGCCATGCCATGTGTCTGAGTAGTTATAAATGTTCCATGAAATGTATCACCGCAATCAAGAAACAAACTATTTTCTGACTCTTCTCTTATATTATCAACAAGAGTTTTTATTCTTGCATATCCTCCTGCCTCTTTAACCTCAAATCCTTCTTTTTCAAAGAATACTTCTTTATGAGAAGCAATGTATCCATGGACATCGTTTAATTGAATTAAAGTTAATTTCTTCTTTTCCATTAGTACATCCTTTCCTTTTAGATTAAAAACATCCTTAGTTTAATATCAATATTACATTTTCGTTTTTACTATGGTCTAATATAGGAATATCCTTCTTGCTGCTTCTTTGCAATTTCTACAACACCAGCAGGAACAATAGTTGCAAATGCACACATAGGACTGTTTTCCGGATTAAATTTATTTAATGCATTTTTACATGCAGCAAATTTAACTTTTTCTTTACTTAATTCGTCCATCTCAAGATATAATTTTGATTTTTGTGCTACATGCTCTATAAGTCCCATAACTGCAATACCATTAGCTACAATTTCAATTTCAAACTCCTCATTATTTTCCTTTCCATACTTAAGCATATTTTTTGTATTTTCTAAAACCATATGCCATTTAGATTCTTCATCTATGTGATAAAGTACTTTCATAAAATGTTACCTCCAATATATTTATTTTAAATCAATATATATTTTTCTCTTAAATCCTTTTATTATTCTAATTTTACATAAAGCAGAGACATTAAGACTTTTAATCTCAATGCCTCTTAAAATTATTTTTTAAATAGAACCTTTTCTTCTTCATTTAAATCTAACCCAAGAGTTCCTCCCGGATTCATATTGTAACTAGGATCGAAATAATCCTTTAAAACTTTAAACACGCCATATTCTCGGCTTCCAAGTTGTCCTTCTAACCATGGTGCAAACATTTTTCCAATTCCATGATGATGACTTAAAGCTGCTCCTGATTTTTGAATTGCATCCAATATGGTTGCATGGTAGCGCTTAAATTCATCCGCATCGCTCATCTTTGTTATAAATATGAAATATAAGTTTGCTCCTTGTGGGTAACAGTGAGACATATGAGTAGTAACTATAGTATTTGGAAGCCTATGGCATACTTCTCTGACTTCCTTGTGCACCTTTGCCATATTAGACCAATTTACAGTGCACTCTAAAGTATCTGTGATTACACCAAAATCCATAAGGGTATCTCTAAGATATGGGTCATTGAATCTTCCCTTCTCCCAACTTTTCGTAACAAAAGAAGTAAGGCTCATCCCTCCAAACTGTTTCGCAATTCTTTTTATATTTTTTGCTACATTTTTAGAATATCCCTTTCCACCATCAGTAAATCCTAAAAACAAGCATCTTTCCATATCTTTATATCCGCGGATATCAAAAATTTTCTGAAGTGGTGTTTCATCTACATTATAAAGACGAAGCATCAAATTAGTTTCCTCTGGATCAGAAAGACGGAATACAGAAGAATATCCTGCTTCACACTGCATCATTTCTCTCGCCGCTGCCATAGCAATTTCCCAATTTTTAAAGATATAAGAAAAACGAATTCTATTTTCCGGCATATATCTAAACACTTTTAAAGTTACTTCTGTTAACACTCCGAAAGTTCCCTCACTACCCATCATAATCTGGTTAAGGTTTGGTCCAGTAGCCTCTCTTGGGTAATGGCTGGTAGTTATTGTTCCTATAGGCGTAGCATATTTTTGTCCCATAACAATATCTGTTATACATCCATAATAAGTACTATTCTGTCCTGCACCTCTTGTAACAACCCAGCCTCCTACACTGCTGTACTCAAATGATTGTGGAAAATGTCCACAAGTATAAGCTCTTTTAGCTCCAAATAACTTTTGTGCGTCATTTAATACCTGCTCTAACTTAGGACCTGACATTCCTGATTGCACTGTAATTGTCTGATCTATTTCACTGAAAGAAATAACCTTATCATAGCGTTTTCTCATATCAAGGGAAACTCCACCCTTTATAGGTTCAACTCCTCTTGTAACACTACTGCCTCCCCCATATACATATAAAGGTATATTATGTTCTGTACAGTAGGCTACAATCTTTTCAACCTGTTCAGTAGTATCTGGGTAAATAACTATGTCAGGAACACAATCTACTCTTTTATCACGAAGGCGAAGTGCATCATATCCAGTCTTTCCATAAGCTACTGCAAGCCTTGGATAATCCTCTGTTGTCACAAATTCTTTTCCTGCGATCTCTTCAAAAGCACGAATGTGGCATTCATCAAGATTACATGGAATATCAAGCTTTACTTCATCCATTCCTATGTCTCCATTATAATGACTAAAATCTTCATCTGTCATTTTAAATTTTTCTTTCATCAGCTTATATAAAGATTCTTTTGGATACTTTACGAATTCTGGATCTCCCCATCTAAATATAGAACGATAACTTTTAGCTGGCGCTGCTTCCTTTACCCATTTAGGTTCAAATCCTGTATATGGCTTACTCATTCATATTTCCTCCTCACTTCTGCACTGTTTGCTCAGTTCTTATAATTTTTATATTCTGATTTGTATTTTTCTTTTCTTTAAAATTGTCATCATGTTTTGAAAGAATCTTAATCTTTTTATAAAGCGGTAAAAGATGTGAATATATTTTTCTATAAATTTGTTTATATATAGCCTCATATTGCTTGTGTACTTCAACTTTGGGTTCAAAAATATCTTTGACATGCACCATAGATTCCATAGCTTCTTCATAATTTTTAAACTCTCTCATAGCTACAAATCCTGCTATGGAAGCACCAAGTCCACAAGCTTCATGGGTTTGAATTCGCTTTACTGGAAGTCCAAACATATCAGCTGTTATCTGGCAAATTTCATCGCTCTTAGAACCTCCACCTGCTACATATAGTTCACTTATTTTTTGAGAAGACCTTCTTTCCATACTATACATCCCATCCATAAGTGCAAATCCGATTCCTTCTATAATAGCTCTATAAAGGTGGATTCTCGTATGAACATCTGAAAATCCTATAACTGCTCCTTTTGCATTTGGCTTTATAACTCCAGGTGTCCAAAATGGCTGCAATATAAGACCATCACATCCAGGTTCAATTTCCCTAAGTCTCTCATTCAAAAGCTCTTCTGCTGAACAATCTTTCATGTCAGCCTCAACACATTCCTTAGCTGCAAATTCCCGCTTAAACCATGATATTAGCCAATATCCACGATATATTTGAATTTCTGGATTAAAAATCCCTTTAGGAACTCCAGGATATGCCGGTAAAAATTTTTCGGGTTCAAAATACTTTCTTGTAGCAAATTGAATTGTAGCTGTGGTTCCAAAAGACAATGCAGCTTGATTTTCATGAATTACTGACAAGCCTAGTGTCTCACACCCTTTATCAGACCCTGTAGAAATAAGAGGAAGCCCCTCTGGTATGCCTGATAATTCTGAACTTTCTTTAGTTATATATCCAATTACATCTTCAGTGCATACTAAATCACACATCATCTCTTCAGGTATATCACACATACATCTCTTAAGATTATTTTTTGACTGCCATGTTCCATTTCTGTAATCAAAAGGAATGTGTCCAATCATATTAGCTGGGCAATCTTTAAGCTCTCCTGTCAAAAGATAATTTAAATACGTTGGCAGCATTACAAACTTTTTTGTCCTACTCCATATATCTGGCTCATTCTCTATAATCCAATTTGCTTTTGTAACTTGATACTGTCTTTTCAATGCCACGTCCATTCTCACTATTTTAAGTGCGATTTTCACCCACCATTTAAATGGTTTTATAGTTCTTGTCTCCCTACTATCAAGCCATAGGATTACATCAGTGAGTGGATTATAATTTTTGTCAAGGCATATACAAGAATCTCGAATTGTAGTAAGAGTAACAGCTATAACATCATCGTATCCATTTTCATTTTTCTCTTTCAATTCCTTTCCTATCTCACATAATGTTTTATAGTAAAATTCAGGTTTCTGCTCTGCCCACCCGGGTTTTCTAGAAAAATAGGGCTGGACATATTTGTGCTGAACCATGCTTACAATATTACCAGATTTATCTACTAACATTCCACGCATGCTCTGGGTTCCAAGATCAAAGGTTAATATTAACGGTTCCATCATATACCCTCCATCATTTCATCCCTATATTGAATCAATGCTAATTATCAATTTCTCCTAAAAGGCTGCTAGTAGCTATCACATCAACATTAAGTCCCAATACATCGTGTATAATAATGTCTCCCCGCAATACCCTTTCCTCTATTACTACCTTGTTAATCTCTTTCATAACATCAAAAATCTTGTCTTTTGGTATTTCTGCACTAACTCTTACTGGCAAAACAGGTGCGTCCTTAAAAATCGTTTTCACTGTAGAGCAAATTGTGCGCATAGGATGAGTAAACTCTGTTTTTGCAAATTCTATTCCCCTTTTGCACTTATTTCCACTTACTGACATACCCTTTTCTGTGAAATCTATTTTAAGATGGCATCCATTAGGACATACAATGCATGTTAACTCTTTCATCACTGCACCTCCATTTCCACTTTTGAATCCTGCTTAATTCCAAGGTCACTTAAATTCACTATCAACCTCTCCATTTCAGGAGGCTTTAAATTAAAATATTTTTTTTCAAATACCGTCTTTCCATCAACTTTTATTGAAAATACAGCTTTTTCCATAACATCTCTGCTTCTAAAATATAATATTATCTCTTCCTCAAGATTAACATGTACCTTCTGTGGCACCATATAAAAAAAATTAGAACTTACATTTAGGTTAACAATTTTCTTTTCATCCTTTCTATAATGCGCTGCTGCCTTCCCTGCAATTTCACCGCTTTCCGATACGTAATCTACAAGGTCGTTGACATGAAGTGCATTACCACAGGAAAAAATGCCAGGAACATTTGTCATAAATTTCTCATCGCATATAGGCCCTTTAGTCCTTGGATCCAATATAACACCAAGATTTTCTGCCAGCTCATTTTCAGGAATTAAACCTACAGATAGGATCAACGCGTCACACTCTATAATTTCTTCTGTTCCAGAAATAGGCTTCATACTTTCATCAACTTTTGAAATCTCTACAGCCTCCAATCTGTCCTGTCCAAAGACTCTCGTTACAGTCCTTGATAGATAAAGTGGAATATCAAAATCAGTAAGACACTGCATTATATTTCTTGTAAGTCCCGATGGTGATGGTTTAGCCTCATATACTCCACATACCTTAGCTCCCTCTAGTGTAAGTCTTCTTGCCATGATAAGTCCTATGTCTCCACTGCCTAAAATAACACATTTCTTCGTAGGCATCTCTCCTAAAATATTCGTGAAATGTTGGGCAGTTCCTGCTGTAAATACTCCTGCTGGTCTTGTTCCATGAATTGATACTTGCTTTGCAGTTCTCTCTCTACATCCTGTGGAAAGAACTATAGTCTTAGTCTCATAAGATATAACGCCATCCTTATTAACTACTGTGACTTCAAAGCCATAGTCGATTTTCTTTATATAAGTTACAAAAGTCAAAACCTTATAATCAATTTTTAATAAATGAAATTCTTCTATAAACTTTTCTGCGTATTCCGGTCCAGAAAGCTTCTCTCCAAATCTAACTAATCCAAATCCATCATGAATACATTGTTTTAGTATACCTCCCAATCTGCTTTCTCGCTCAATTAGCAGAACTTCTGCATTTTCTTTCTTTGCAGAAATAGCAGCTGCAAGGCCGGCAGGTCCCCCTCCAATTACTATGACATCATACTTTTTCACAATCAACACCTACCTTTGTATCTCCAAATATAATTACTGAATCATCATTGGATTTTTTTACATCATCCATAGGAATATGGTCGTGTTCACTGATTATCTTTGTCACTAGTGGCATGCAGAAACCTCCTTGACATCTTCCCATTCCAGGTCGTACTCTCTTTTTCACACCATCAACAGTATGGACAGGTATAGGAGATTCTAAAGCATCTATTATTTCTCCTTTGCTTACTTCTTCACATCTACAAATGATTACGCCATAATCAGGATTTTTTCTAATCATTTCTGAGCGTTCCTCTTTGCTCATCTCCCTCAATACGGGTATTCCCTTTCTGAACGGATTAAAATCTTCGTTTTTTCTCACATCCTGTGATTTTTTTAATTCCTCAATAACCATTTTACAAACATCCTCCGCTACTGCAGGAGATGTTGTAAGTCCTGGAGATTGAATCCCAGCACAGTGGATAATATTATTTGTTTTTCTTCCTCTTTCAATAACGAAATCCTCTTCAAAGGTTGCTGCACGTACACCTGTAAAATATGTGATTATATCACGCTCTGATAATCCTTTTGCAGTCTGTTTTTGCTTTTCAAATACTTCTTCTATGCTTTCAGCTTCTGTAGCAAAATTTTCTTTTTCATAAGTTTCAACAGCATTAGGTCCTACTAATAAGTTGTCATGAACGGTTCGTAAAATCCCTCCACCTTTTGTATGCTTTTTGTTTCGAGTTAAAGTTTTAATTGAAGCAATAGATCCTACTAAATGAGCTGATTTCTTATCTAATATAGAATTTGTTCCTCGTCTTGGATGAATGGAGTAAAAGCGATCTTTTGCCATGGAAGCTATATCTTCTGCAAAAGTACCAGCAGCATTTATAACTAGCTTTGGATATATATCTCCTCTATTTGTATGAACGCATATTATTTCTCCATGTTCCACATTCATTCCTAATACTGCCGTATTTAATGATACCTTAGCTCCATTTATAACAGCATTTTCGCCATAAGCTATTGTTAATCCATATGGACATACACATCCAGCGCTTGGATTATACAATGCAAAAGAAAAGTCCTCATTGAGTTCCGGTTCACATTCTCTAAGTTTCTTCTTTCCGATAATCTTCGTATCCTTTACTCCACAGATATACTTTCTCTGCATAGCGTAGAGCCATATGATAGGGTATAGATATGCTTGCTTGAATCCAACATACTGTCCACATCTCTTGAATGGTACAGAAAGTTCACTGCACACTTTATCAAACATCTTATTTCCAATTAGTACATAATGCTGCTTTAGACTTCCTTTGCCTAGATCCACACCGGGATGAACCTCTCCGTCGTTCCTTCCAGAAGCTTGCATAGCTAAATCGGATTCCTTTTCAACTAGAAGTATATTAAGTTTCCATTTCGTTAATTCTCTTGCAATACTGGCTCCAGATATTCCACCACCAATTATTAATACATCTGGTATAGCCCCTTCTAGTTCTGAAGTTTTTATTTTTGGAACTCTCATCTTAGGTATATCATCACCTGTAAATTTAATGTCATTAACAACATGCATATTGCTATTCTTAACTACACACAAGGAGCACGCATGGACAATATCTTTCCAATTGTCTAATGTTCCTCTTACCTTAATACACTCATCTTCAATATTTACTGCAAGCTTACCTCCATACTCACTGTCCAGCTTTTTCTGAATCTTTTTTTCTAGTTTTTTTATATTCATATTTACCCCCATTGCTACATAGTAGCAGGCAGCTACGTCAAATTCTTTTCCGCTTCAAAATCCGCTGTCTTTTATAATTTTAACTTAAGTCGGTCGGCTGTCCGACTTCCTATCTTAAATTTAACTCCTTTTCTATAATATGTCAATATGTCTTTTTTATATAATTACTCGTAAATTTTTATCTAACTAGACAAAAATTTCTTGCTGACATATACTGTAATTATCATGACTCTACACAGTGTATTTGCTATTTCAAATTTATTATAGAAAGGACTCACAATCATGGCAGCTCCAAGGAAAGATAATGTGCAGAAATTAATCATAGAAACAACAGAAAAATTATTAGAAACACAAAAACTATCTGATATTCCATTTTCTCAGATAGCTAAAGGTGCCGGAATTTCAAAAGGAACATTATATTATCATTATAAAAGCAAGAATGATATACTCTTTGATATCATGGATAAATATTTATCTAAACAATTTAATGATCTGCTTACATGGACTGAAAATCCAAATAAAGATACTTCACTCCATCGTCTTGTAAAGTATGTCTTAGAACGTGATATCTCTAATGCCAATATGCGTCTACACTTTTTCTATGATGCTATGCTTGGTAATGAGGAAGTACGTGTTAAACTTTTAAAACGTTATGAAGACTTTGCAAAAATCATTTCAGAAAAGATAGAAGAAAGAACCTCTATAATGTCAGCTGACTACCTTGCTTGGCTCCTACTTCTTTTATCTGATGGCTTATTTATACATAAAACTTTAAACAATGAAAATCTAGATGTTACAAAATTTATCACTCAAAGTGAGGAGCTAATGAAAATGTTTAGCAATAGCATTTCAGATTTTGATTCAAAATAAATTGACTTCTAATCTTCAAGTGGATTTTTAACTCCATCGAAAGGTTAGAAGTCTTTATTTCATTACTTTTATTTTTTTATTCTACACTACAAATAGATTTACCATTCTACTCGTCAAATATAGATACAATCTCACCGTCAAGAATTCTATTCATGTTTTTAACGGCACAGAAGTTACCACACATACTACAAGTGTCCTCTTTCTCTGGCTTAGAAGAAGCTCTGTATCTTCTTGCCTTTTCAGGATCTATTGAAAGCTCAAACATACGCTCCCAATCAAGCTTCTTTCTTGCAAGACTCATTTCATTATCCCAGTCCATTGCTTTTGGGACACCTTTAGCGATATCTGCTGCATGAGCTGCGATTTTTGTAGCAATAATTCCTTCTTTAACATCATCTATATCTGGTAGACGTAGATGTTCTGCTGGTGTAACATAGCATAGGAAACATGCTCCATTTGCAGCAGCCATTGCTCCTCCGATTGCTGAAGTAATATGATCATATCCAGGAGCTACATCAGTAACTATAGGTCCTAATACATAAAATGGTGCTGAATTACATAGTGTTTTTTGAATTTCCATATTAGCAGCAATTTGATTCATAGGCATATGTCCTGGCCCCTCAATCATTATCTGTACATCTTTCTCCCAAGCACGTCTTGTCAACTCTCCTAAAGTTATAAGTTCTTCAATTTGTGATGCATCTGTGGCATCCTTAAGACATCCTGGACGACAAGCGTCACCAAGGCTTAATGTAACATCATATTCTCTGCAGATTTCTAAAATCTCATCAAAATGTTCATAGAAAGGATTTTCTTCTCCAGTCATCTCCATCCATGCAAAAATTATAGATCCTCCTCTTGAAACGATGTTTGTAAGACGTTTATTTTTCTTGAATTTATGAGCTGTTTCTTTGTTTATTCCACAATGAATAGTCATGAAATCAACTCCATCCTCAGCATGCATTCTCACAATGTCAATCCATTCTTGAGAAGTAATTTTAATAAGAGGTTTATGATAGTAAACTACAGCATCATATATAGGAACTGTTCCAATCATAGCTGGACAATTCTTAGTAAGGTGTCTTCTAAACTTTCTAGTATCTCCATAAGAGCTTAAATCCATGATTGCTTCTGCTCCCATGTCAACAGCACTTTTAACTTTGGCAAATTCCATATCTAAATCAATCATATCTCTTGAAGTTCCAAGATTTACATTAATTTTTGTTTTTAACATAGAGCCAAGACCATTTGGAGAAATTGCCTTGTGATTCTTATTACATGGAATAATTACCTTTCCCTCTGCCATAAAGCCAATAAGCTTGTCCATAGAAATATGTTCCTTTTCAGAAACTATTTTCATCTCATCTGTAATGATACCCTTACGAGCAGCTTCCATTTGTGTTGAATATTCCATTATATTTACCTTCTTTCTTTTCAGGGCAAGAGAAAACGGAGAACACCATCATAGGTATTCTCCGTATAGTAAGCAAGCGCTTTCTCTTCCTACGGTGGCATTACCCACATCAGGTTTAAGGGTCGAAGTTTGATTACTTCCTCTCAGCCTGCCGTACAAGCTCCCCTGAAATATATTTTTACTAAATGTTATCATAAGCGTTTGATTTTGTCAAATTTTCAGATTAATTAATCATCTTATAGATTCTATTTCGTTGATATTCCATTCTTGTATTGTTTAACAGTCATCTTTTCATACTTTTTAAATACCTTACTAAAATAGCTACTTTCATTATATCCAAGTCTAAATGCAACTTCTGCAATACTATCTGACGTAAAATAAAAGTATCCCTTTGCCAAATTCATTTTTTTCATATGAAGATATTCTGTTACACTTACTTGAAACTGCTCTCTAAAGATTCTACTTAGATATCCTTGGCTAATTGCACAATTATCAATAATTTTATTAAGAGTAATATCTTCCTTTATGTGATTGTCTATATAAATAAAGATATTTTCTAAAAGTGGATATCTATTAATACTATTTTGTTGAAACAAATAGTCCACAATCTGAAATAACCACAATTCTGATGTCTTCTTTTCTAGTATAAGACCTTCATTAATAGGGAATATTTCTGTAATATTTTTTTGACCATCATAAAAATTAATAGTATCTAAAAGATTACGTCCTATATACTTGAAAATTTCAATCAACTTTATTGAATCCTCATTCCCAATAACATAAATTTCATCAATAATTTTATTTAAGTTCATGTAAAAGAATTCAAAATCTCTTTTTTTAATAATTTCAGTAAGTTGTTCTAATTGTTTTTGAACTGAGTCTTCATGCTTTGATTTATAACTATCTAATGTTCTTTTTAATTTAGCATATGTAATCGGTTTTTCAAAAATGTCTTTTACTGAATCCTTAACTTCATTACTGATTATAATATTAGTTGAGTAATCTAATAAAAGATAGATATCTATATTAGAGTTAGCTTGATAAATGATTCTACTTGCTTCCAAACCAGTAATACCAGGCATTCGAAAATCAATAAAAACAATATCAATATCTTCCTCTTTACATGCTTTAACTGCTTCTTCACCAGTTCCGACCATTTTCTTAACTTTAAATTTTTCTTCTCTGGATATCATAATATTTAATGCTTCTTTCATTAAAATATCATCATCTGCAATTAAAACGTTGTACATAATTATTCAATCCTTTCATTCAGATTTTCTGGCCAAATTAAAATACATTTTCGTCCCTTATTCCTATAATCCTCTATGACAATATTATAATCTTCTCCAAAAAGACGTTTAACTTTTTCCATTGCACATTCCATTCCAAGTTTTATATAATACCTTTCGTTCTTATCTTTAAAAGATTCAAATTTAATATCTAATTCTTTTCCTGTTAGTCCTACTCCATTATCACTAATTATTAAAACAATATTATTATCTTTAATATCTCCGCTTAATGAAATCTTTCCCCCCTCCTTCTTTAACATAATCCCATTATAAAGAGCATTTTGAACAAATGGCATTAATAAAGCTGTCGGTATTTTTCGTATATATAAATCTTTAGGGATATTAATTGAATAATCAAGTCTTTCTCCCAATCTTTTCTTGTGAAACTTAAGATATTGATTTACGTGCTCAATTTCATTAGAAATAGTAGTAAATGTCTCTTTCTCCATATACATATATTTTAAATACTCTATAAATAAATTCATCATTTCATTAGTCTGAGGTGCATTTTCAATAATTGTCATATTAAGTATTGATATCAATCCATTAATAATTTCATATGGATTTGACAATGCTTTTAATTCATTAAGTTGCATATCCTTCTGTTCATTTTCTTTTCTACAGCGATTATTGGCTATCTGAAATTTTTTAATACGTTTCTTTAAAACTTCCTCCTGCATATGCTTACTGATTTCATTCTCACTCAATTGATTAATTACAAGAAAAACAAGATTTGCAATATCTACAAACTTTTCGTATGAATACTCAGGTATCTCCTCCATTAACTTACGGTTATCTTCTAAAAGTTTTTCTGATTTTTTTGAATGAATCACTGATTCTAGACAACTTACAGAAGATGGAGCATCATTACAACGTATTTGTCCTCCGATAAATCCTCCAAGATAATGTCCTTTTACTACTATTGGAATCGCTACTTCTAATAATCCACAAGGACAAAAATAAACATTAGGCTTCTGTGTAACTGCAGCCTGAATAGCCCCAAACGCATCTGAAGACCTGCATAACTCTACAGCTGATGCATCTTTACGAATATTAAAGCAGAACTTTGAAAAATAAGTTGATTCTGTTATTGGCTCTCCTTTATAGTCTACTGTAATAAAAGCTAATCCTGTAGCTTTAGAAAGACTTGTCTGTATCTTTTCTAGTTTCTCCTTACCAAATATATGAATAATATCTAACTTGTTACTATTATCATCATTCATATAATTATCAATATCTACTTTGGTATGGTGTTCAATGGAATAATCGTTTTCATAAAATTCTTCCATATAATCACTCCCTCTATTCATGCTTCTTTTATTTTATCATTTTAAAAATATGATGACAATTTCTCTGTAATCTATTGTAATTTTTCATACAATTGCTCAAATTTTTTAATAGTTATTTATCTGATTCTCTTAAATTTAATTTTTCAAAATAAGAAAAGCCAGACTGACTTAATATCAATATTAAGTTAGCTTGGCTTTTCTTATTTTATGATTAACTGTCTTTATAATTCATCTAGTAGATACTACATAAAATCTTTTGAATGCCAGCCGCTCCAATTTTACGAGGAGTAGTATTTAAGCAATTATCTAAAAGCGCAGTATCACTCATTCTCTGAATATGATGTTTGTATTCTTCAATATCTATCCCAATTCCTCTTATGTTGAGTGGCATATTCATACAACGCATTAAAGTATTTATTATTTCTTTTAATACTTTTACTGCAAATTCAGGTGTTTCATCTATACTTACAAGCTGTACTTTATATGCAAGAGAGGCATATTTCAACATAATATCATGATTTACACAGTTATATTCAATTACCTCATTTAAAAGAATCGCATTAGCTAAACCATGTGGAATATGAAAAGTACCTCCAAGTTGATGAGCAATACTATGATTAACACCTAATCCTGCTGTATTAAATGCTATTCCTGCAAGGGTTGAAGCTTCATGCATCATTGTTCTAGCTACTAAATTTTTACCTTCTTTATAGCATGTAAGAAGTGAATTCAAAAGTAATTCTATTGATTTTTCAGCTAGTGCATCAGAAAATACATTTGCATCCTTTGAAACATAAGCTTCAAGAGCATGAGTAAATACATCCATACCAGTATTTGCTGTAATTGATTGCGGAACAGAAAGTGTTAATTGGGGATCTACTAATGCAACATCAGCTAAAATTTCATCTGATGCAATCAAATGCTTGCTTTTGTTTTCTAAATCTGTTATAACGGCCACAGATGTAACCTCAGAACCAGTTCCACTAGTAGTAGGAACTGTTATAAATTCAGGTTTCTTTATTCCCTTCTTAAGGTTAGCAAAATAAATAATACCTTTTGCTGTATCAATAGCTGAACCTCCACCAAAACCAATTACAATATCTGGTTTCACTTTATATATCATATTTAACCCTTTTCCAACTACTTCAGTAGTCGGATCCGGTATAGCTTGATCAAAAACTTCTACAGAATTAGTTAAATCTAAAGCATTAGTGATATATTTAATAGTTCCACTTTCTGATATAAATTTATCACAAACAATAAAAATAGTTTTACTTCGAATTTCCTTTAAATATTTTATAGCAGAATCTCCACTAAGTATTTTTGTTTTTATGTATACATTTGCCATATACATTTCCCCTTCATTATCATTTTATCTGTTAAAGCAGCTGTAAGTTTAACGAATGCTAAATGCATCACTTAAAACACATTTACGTTTTCTGCAAAATGATTTTGCTGAAGTAAGTCCTTCACCTGTTGGTCCTGCAATAGTAAATGTAGTATAACCTTCACCACCAACACCAATTCCAGCATATGATGGAGCATTTTTCACAAAAATTGTTGTTTCAAGTAATTTTGCCATTTTACTTAATTTATCAACGTTTTTAGAATGCATCATAGCTGTATGACGATTTCCATGTTCAGCTTCATGTGCATACTCAATAGCAGTATCTACATCAGGAACTCGAACAATTGGAAGAATTGGCATCATCATTTCTTCTTGAACTAATAAATGATTCTTGTCTACTTCCATAATTATAACTTTTACGCTGTCATCAACTTTAATTCCAAGCTTATCAAGTATATATTTTGCACTCTTACCAACAAATGATGTTTTGGGCCCACCTTTTTCATTTGTAACTAATTCAACTAATCTCTCTATAAGTGCTGAATCTGTAATTTGATAAGCTCCATTAATTTTCATATAATGAATCAAATAATCACAAATATACTCAACTGCAAAAACTTCTTTTTCTGCAATACAAGGAACATTATTATCAAAACTACATCCATCTATTATATCTTTAGCTGCTTTTTCTATATCAGCAGTTTCATCTACAACAACTGGTGGATTTCCTGCTCCTGCACCAATTGCTTTCTTTCCTGAAGAAAGCACCTTTTTTACAATAGAAGGTCCACCTGTTGCAACAAGAAGACGAACTTTATCATTATCAATCATCTTATTTGTATTTTCAATAGAAGGTTCTTCTACCATAGTAATAAGATCTTCTGGAGCTCCATTTTCCATTAGTGCTTTATTCAACATTTTCACAAGCATTTGAGACACCTTTTTTGCTCTTGGATGCGGGCTGAATACAACAGTGTTTCCACCTGCTATCATTGAAATAGAGTTACAAATTATAGTTTCTGTAGGATTTGTAGTTGGTGTAATTGCACCTATTACTCCAAATGGACAATACTCAACTAAAGTAATTCCATTGTCTCCTGTCTTGGATTCTGTTATTAAATCTTCAGTGCCTGGTGTATTTTCAGCAGCTACACGATTTTTAATTAATTTATCTTCATATTTTCCAATTTCTGTTTCTTCTACCGCTAACCTAGATATAAGTTCTAGGTTCTCTCTTTTTAAAATAGTCTCTTTTATAACATCAACATACTTTTGACGTTCAGATATTTTAGAGAACAATAACTTTTTCTGAGCGATTTCAGATGCATTTATTGCTTCGTCCATAGTTTTAAATATTCCATATTGTTTTTCTGTTTTTACAGATGTAAATTTTTGTGGTTGTTCTGTTTGAATCTCCTTCAAAGCTTGAGCTACCATTTGCTCAATTACTTTAATATCCATTTCCACGAATATCACTCCTTATTTTCTTATTTGAGGTTGCCTTTAAGCATTCCATGCAATTCCTAAAGGCGTAACAAGTAATGCATCATTAGGCTTTATTGTTCTTATTCCTAATTGTTTTTCAAAAGTGCTTTCAAATTCATTGAAACAAGCTGCTCCACCTACAACATATACATCGTCCACATCATATTCTGAAAGAAATCCCTTAACGATAGAGGCCATTTTCTCTACAACAGGTTTTATAATTGGAAATACATCATTTTCCCTTGTGATATCTTTCTTAATTTCCTCTGCTTCTTCAATAGAGATTCCGTAATATCCTGCAAGAACTAAAGTCATATGTGTTCCACCAGTAGGTTCATCAGCAGTGAAGATGACATTTCCATCTTTTATAATACTTATACCAGTGGTTCCCCCACCTACATCTACTACTGCTCCATCTTTTATTCCTAAAACAGTAGCAGCAGCTGAAGGTTCATCAATAACATTTGTTACCTCAAATCCAGCTCCTTCTATTACATTAGAAATACATCTTACATTCCCATCTATAATTCCAGGAGGAATAGCTGTAGCAGCAGTTTCAAGAGTTACTCCAAGCATATCTTCTAATCTAGCTTTCAAGCGCTTAATTGCTTGTATTCCTCCTACAAAATCTACTACAACTCCATCCTTAACTACCTTTGAAACCTCCGTTACTCCTGCTATAGGTCTGTTGTTTTCATCTACAACTGAAATTACAATATTTGCTGTTCCAAGGTCTACTCCTGTTTTTAAAATTCCAGAAAAAGAGTTACATTTATTTTCACGAATAAGCTCTGAAAATTCTGCAAGAATATCATTATTTATGAGCATATACTTCCTCTTTCTTGGTTATTATCATGTTTTATAACCACATAATCATTATTATTAAGTGAAAAAGCGTTTGCCTCATCAACATCTACATGCATTTCTAAAGCCGATTTGTCAGAAACTCTAACTAGTACATCTCCAAATATTCCTTTTCTTTCTCCAAAGGTCTCAACATCTACTATCTCATTATCTCTTAGTCCCATTGCTAAAGCTTGTTCCGGTGTCATATGAATATGCCTAAATGCAATAATAGCTCCATACGGAAGAACTATTTTACCTTTAGGCCCAATAATTTCTATACCTGGAGTTCCATCTAATTTACCTGATTCTCTAATTGGAGGCTTAATTCCAAGTCTAAAACTATCTGTCTTGGAAATTTCCACCTGACTCTTAGCTCTTACTGGACCTAATATTCTAACACGCTCAAATTCGCCTTTAGGTCCGCGAATTGTAACTGTTTCATTACTTGCATATTGACCTGGTTGTTTTAAAACAGATTTTTTAGTTAACTCATAGCCTTTTCCAAATAAAACTTCTAAGTCTTCTTGGCTTACATGTACATGACGATTGGAAACTCCTACAGGGATTTTAAAATCATTGTATTCCTTTAATTTCTTAATTACTCTTTCAGTAACTATCTTTATAATTTCATTGTTAGTCATTATCCTAACCCCTTTCGGAATTTTATTATTTAAGGGGCTCTAATGCCCCTATATATTTTCTTTTATCTTATAAAGATTTTGGTAAAATCTTTTCAACATCTGTATGTGGTCTTGGGATTACATGTTGAGATACTACTTCTCCAACATTAGATGCTGCAGCTGCTCCTGCATCTACAGATGCTTTAACTGCTCCTACATCTCCACGAACCATAACTGTTACTAATCCTGATCCTATCTTTTCATATCCTATTAATACTACATTTGCAGCCTTTGTCATTGCATCTGCTGCTTCTATTGCTCCTACTAAACCTTTTGTTTCAACCATTCCTAACGCTTCATTTGTCATACTTAATTCCTCCTAAAATTTAATTTTATATAATTATTAAAGTATTGATTCCTTTAAGATTAACGCTTTATCAGTTTCTTCCCATCTGAAGTCTTGATCTATTCTCCCAAAATGACCATAAGCAGCTGTTTTCAAAAATTGAGGCTTTCTTAGGTCTAATTGTTCAATAATATCAGCAACTCCAAATTTAAATACCTTTTTAACTAACTTTTCTATATCATTATCAGAAATCTTTCCAGTTCCAAATGTATTAACAGTAACTGCTTCTGGCTCAATTCCTCCAATTACATATGCAAAGGAAACCTCACACCTCTTTGCCAGCCCTGATGCTACAATATTTTTAGCTACATATCGTGCCATGTAAGCTGCAGAACGATCAACCTTTGTAGGGTCCTTTCCTGAGAATGCTCCTCCCCCATGTTTCCCTATTGTTCCATAAGTGTCCACCATAATTTTTCTTCCTGTAAGCCCTGTATCTCCTGTTGGCCCACCAATTACAAATCTTCCCGTAGGATTTATATGAATTTTTGTTTCTTCTGTCATCCATTTAGTATCTATAACCGGTTCAATTACTGCCTTACGTATAAATGATTCTAAGGTATCATGGGATATCCAATCACTATGCTGTGCAGAAACAACAATACTATGAATATTAATAGGTTTTCCTGCATCACTATATCTCATAGTAATCTGAGTTTTTCCATCTGGATATAAAAAACTTGCTTTAAGTACTTTTCTTACATAAGCAAGCTGCTTTGCAAGATTATTAGCTAAATCACATGGTGCAGGCATCAAACTTTCAGTTTCATCTGTAGCATATCCATACATAATTCCTTGATCACCACCACCAAGTATCTCTTTATCTTCAAAAGATTGTTTTGTCACACCTTGAGAAATATCTGGTGATTGATTATGAATATTAGTAAATATGAGACATGTATCAGCATCAAATCCCTTTCCATGTTCAATATAACCAATTTCTCTTATAATCTCTCTAGCCTTCTTTACAATATCGACTTTTGCAATAGATGTAACCTCTCCTGAAAGCATTAATGCATTAGTCGAAACCATAGCTTCTATTGCAACACGTGATTTAGGATCTTTTTCAAGATAAGCATCTAATATACCATCTGCAATTTGATCACATATCTTATCAGGATGCCCTTCGGTTACAGATTCTGAAGTTATGAAATAAGTTCTGTCATTGTATACTTCTCTCATTTAACCAACCTGCTTTCTTAACAATTAACGTATAGAGAAACCGTTGCTAAGGGTACATCTTCTTCGTCTAGTAAAATGTCTTGCTGTCGTAGTACCTTCTCCCGTTGCATTAGCTATTGTAAAACTCGTATGTCCCTCTTTATCAAAGCCAATTCCTAAAAGAGATGATCCGTTCTTTACAAAAACTGAAGTTTGCATATTTTTTGCTGCTCTATTTAAATGTTCTATAGACTCTGAATGAATTGTAGCTGTATGCTTATATCCCTGTTCAATATTTATAGCCAATTCAAGAGCTTCATCAAAGTTATCTGCTCTTATAATTGGAACAAGCGGCATTAATAACTCTAACATTACAAACTGATGACTTACTTCTGTCTCAGTTACGATTAATTTCACATTATAATCACATTGAATTCCAGCACATTTTAAAATATAATTTGCATCTCTACCTTCTAGTTTTTTATTAATAGTACAATCCTCTGTTACTACTACATCTAAAAGTTTTTGAACATCATCCTTATTCTTTGTATAATAAACTTCATTTTTGATTAGTTCACCAATAAATGAATCAGCTACATTATCTAAAACTACGATATTTTTTTCTGATGTGCACATAAGATTATTATCAAAAGATGCACCTTGAACAATATCCCTAGCAGCTTTATATAAATCTGCAGTTTCATCCACAATTGCTACTGGATTTGCTTGTCCAGCTCCAATTACCTTTTTTCCAGAAGTCATAGCTTTATGTAATGATTTATTTCCTCCTGTGCAAACCACAAGATCAACATCTGGGTGACTCATAACTTCTCTTGTAAATCCCATTAAACTTTCATCCAGAGTCACTACCAAATTATCTATTCCACAAACAGAACGAATAGTATTGCTTATGATGCTTGTAAGATATTGAGAGACCTTAATTGCTCTTGGATGAGGGCAATGAATGACTGCATTTCCAGCAGCCAGCATACCAATAGTATTGCTTATTAAAGTCGCACATGGATTAGTACATGGATGGACTGCACAAACTACACCAAAGGAAGATAATTCATATAAAGTCATACCATGATCTCCAGTATTGACTTCTGTGATTAAATCTTCAATACCAGGAGTTTTTTCAATTGCAAGCTTTAGCTTCTCTGTCTTATCCTCTGCATTTCCCATATGAGTTTCTTTTACTGTCATAACTGCAAGATCATACAATATTGGACGTAATGCTGTTTTTATAGCTTCCAATATTTCTTGACGTTCATTTAAAGTTAACTTCATATATCTTAAATAAGCTGATTTAGCTGCAAAAACAGCATCGGTAACACTAGAGTATATACTGCTTTTCATATGAAACACTACCTCCTCTTTTACGATAACCTGCTAAATATCTATAGCATCAATAATTCCTATAATGGCCATATCAATGGTAGCTTCTTTTTTCGCTTTATTTAAACGAACAGCAGATCCTTGACCTATAAGAACTATCTCTCCAATTCCAGCCCCTACATAATCTACTGCTACTTCTTCATCTCCAATAAAATTGGTGCTGCCATCAATACGCCTAATCACCATTAATTTGTAACCAACAAGGGATTCCTCTTTTCTTGTAGCCACAATAGTTCCTATAACCTTAGCTAATTTCATACTGCTCACTTTCCTTTCATCGAAAATAAACTCCATTAATATATAACCTAAAAGTTCTCCATGTTATTTATTCTTTCGCTTTGATGTATCTTTTTTTATTGAATTTGTTTTCTTACTTCCAGAAGATGATACTACTTTCTTTTCAACTTCTGTTTTATTACTTTCACTTTCTTTTGTTTTCTTTATATCAACTACTGATTCTTCTAAATTAGCCTCTTTAATAACTTCTCTTTCCTTAATATCAGTCTTTTCTTCTAAAATTGTTGATGTATTTACAGTTTTATCAGCTACCATAGTGCTATCTTCTATGAAAGAATCCTCATTTTTTGCAACTTCATTTTCTTTTATTTCTACTTTGTGTTCTACCTTTGATGGCTTTAATGTTTCTAAATTACAAAAGGTATTTTCTACAAAATCTGAAGGTCTCGGAATAACTCTCCATGAAACCAACTTTTGGTTCATAGCCCCAAGCTGCTGTCCTGCATTTACTGCAGCATTTACAGCTCCTACATCCCCAACAACCTTAATTGTCATATAGCCAGAACCTTTAGCATTTTCAATTTCTATAATACGAACATTAGCTGATTTCACCATTGCATCTGCTACTAAAACAGCAGTAGATAAACCTTGAATTTCAACCAATCCCAGTGATTGTTTCATCCTATCACCTCACTATATTGCATATTTAAAAATTATATTTAAAAATTTCGCCTTATCTCGTGCTAAGTCTGTAACAATATCATTCTTATTTATATGAACAATACCATCTTCAGCATAGTGTTCAATATTTGATGCTGTTATAACTCTCTTTTCATTCCTAATAGCTTTACTTGGCAAAACGTATTTTTCCTTCATAATGTATTGCTTATTTAAAGTCTCATTTTTAGCTTTTTCTTTTATTTCATTGATATCACTAATTTCAATACCATACTCTAAAATCTTACGATAGTAAGATAATATTTGGCTTATATAAACTTTTGATTCCTTACCTGAAAACTTCATAAGTCCATTACGTAAGAAAATAATCCTACCTCCATTTTCTATGCATGAAGTAATCCATGATGTTTCAAATGTGTCACTTATACATAAAGCAGACTTCACAACTATATCTTTAGGAACTACTGGAAATACAGTAACTGCTTTATCAAGATCTTTTGGTAACTCACATGATTGGGATATTGTTTTATAACAAGATTTATAACTTTTTAAAATTCTTTCATATTCTTTGCCTATCCATAATTCATGGACAACTACATATATCTGAATATTATCAAATTTCTCCATGAGTTTTAAAAAATCACAATATCTCTCATCCCATTGTGAGGTACATATCATATATACTTTCTGAATCCCTGAAAGTTTCTTCTCTTCTTCAAAATCATGTAATACACGCAGTATTATCTCTTTTAAACGCTCCTCACTAATTTCCAATTATTTCACCTCGTTTCAAGAGATGCTTAAAAAGCATCTCTCGATACTACCACTCAAACAATAATTTCTTATAGTCTATTTTTCATTTTCAAGATGTGGAATAATTTTTTCAACATCTGTATGAGGACGTGGTATAACATGAGTAGAAACAACATCACCAACTGCTGCTGCAGAAGCTGCTCCTGCATCTGTAGCAGCCTTTACCGCTCCTACATCACCTCTAACCATAACTGTAACAAGTCCTGAACCTATTTTTTCATATCCTACTAATGTAACATTTGCTGCTTTTACCATAGCATCTGCCGCTTCGATTGCTCCAACCAATCCTTTTGTCTCAACCATACCTAATGCATCTGAATTCATATTGAAACCTCCTCTGTTAATCTATATTTTATTTCTTATTAAATATATGGTGTTGTTGTAGATTTAGGTTCTTCTCCCAATGCCCCCAACATCTTCTTGCCAGCTTCTATAGCTGCTTTTACAGCTTGTCTTACAGCTCCTGAATCACCAGTGAAAGTAAGAATAACTTCGTTTGAATAACTAGTTCCATTTGAAGGCGAACAGTATCCTACCACTTCTACATTTGCTGCCTTTACAGCTATATCTGCTAAAACTGTTCCTATTGCTGCTGGACCTGCACATGTCATACCAAATGCCTTTCCTATTGGAGCTCCTAAAGCTTTTTCTAAGCAATAACTTGCTCTTGCAGTATATTGAAACTCTAAATGTCCTGCATCGTTTCCATATACATCACCAAAGTATTTTGGTATTGATTGAAGTGCAATTTCAACTGCCCTTCTTGCATCTGATACATCATCTGCACCTATATAAATTAAACTTCCATGTCCTGCTCCACCCTTTGTATCTCTTGGAAGTTCAACAGAAATTATCTCTGTATTTGTTGCCTTTACAGCATCATCAACTGCCCAAATTTGTGGACCAGCTCCTACTCTTCCCCCTATAATACCTATAGAACGATATTTTCCTAATTTCATAACATCAGATAACATAGGATCTACACTAGCTATTACTAATCCAATAGTATCTCCCATTGCAGTTCCTACAAATTCAGTTAATCCAATACCATTGCATCTATTTCCTGATTTGCTTTCTTTTTCACAAGTTTCTTGTTTAATTCCAAGTTCATCAGTTACCTGTTTCATTACTTTTTCAATTAACTGTTGATCCATTATTTTTCCTCCATCCTCATTAAAATTTATCCTCCAATTATGCATTGGAAACCATAACTTTCAACTATACTCTTACATTCTTCTAAATCTTCTGATCTAAGAGGTTTTATATTATTTAAAGCATAGTTTTTACCTATTAATTCATATTTGTTTTGCCCATATACATGATATGGTAATAAATGCATTGTCCTTATACCAACTAAGCTTCTTGCAAATTCAGCAATATCCTTAATATCTTCTACTGAATAATTAAAACCTGGTATTACTGGAACACGTATTACGGTGTTAGATATCTGGCTAATTCTCATTGCATTTTTTATCATGTTTTCATTACTTATACCTGTAAACTCTTTATGCTTTTTTGCATTCATATGTTTAACATCCATAAGCACTGTATCAACATGAGGAATTACCTTTTCAATTGCTTTACTACTTCCTATTCCAGTGGTCTCTATAGCAGTATTCCAACCTTGCCCTTTGCAGGCTTTTAAGACTTCTGAGGCAAATTCATATTGAAGCAGCGGCTCACCTCCAGATAAAGTTACACCGCCACCAGATCTTCTGAACGTAGTGGCATCCTTTTTTAATTCCTTTATAAGCTCCTGAACTGTCATTGTATTTCCTTTTAATACAAGGGCTCCTGAAGGACATGCGTTTACACATTCTCCACACCCATTACACAGATCTCTATTTATAAATCCATTGTTGTCAAAGCTGATTGCCCCCCTCTTGCAGGTCATTATGCAACGACCGCAATGGAGGCATTCATCTTTCTTATACATAATAATCGGATTCTTGTCTTGAGATTCCGGATTACTACACCATTGGCATGAAAGAGGACATCCTTTCAAAAATACAATTGTTCGAATTCCTGGTCCATCATGTAGAGAAAACCTCTGAATATCAAACACAGTTCCTGTTAGATTATAATTAATTGAATTCATGTCTACTCTCCTTCACCGTTTATAATCACAATATATTAGAATGATTGTTCTGTACGGCTGATGATATCATCTTGAACTTCCTTTGCTAATACAGTGAATTGAGCACTATATCCTGCAACACGTACAACTAAATCTTTATAATCTTCTGGATGAGCTTGAGCTTCAAGTAACTTCTCTTTATCTATAACATTAAATTGTACATGCATACCCTTATGGTCAAAGTAAGAACGTACTACAGAAGCAAAATGTCTTAACCCCTCATCTCCTGCAAGTGCAGATGGAAGGAATTTTTGATTATAAAGTGTACCATTAGAGTAATTTTCATGGTCTAATTTTGCAACAGACATAGCTGCAGCAGTTGGTCCATTAGTATCCTTGCCTTGTCTTGGAGATACTCCGTCTGCTAATGGAGCTTTTGCAAGTCTTCCGTCTGGTAATGCTCCTACATCTTTACCAAATAGTACATTTGCTGATACAGGATAGCATCCAGCTTGGAATTGTCCGCCACGTGGATTCTTATATTTTTCAACCTCATATGAATAGATTTGTCCACATTTTCTTGCTATCATATCTACTTCATCAATATCATTACCAAACCAAGGTGTCTTCTCCATAATTCTCTTTATTTGAGCTAGCTCTTCATTACTGCAACTTAAAATTTGAGTATTGCTGCTGCTTAATTGTTTTTGAAGATCTGCTATATCAATAGAACCATTATTGCTTAATATTTTCTTTACGGCTTCATAAATTTTAGCTTCATCATTTAAATCAACATTATTTGTGTTTGATGAAGAATCACATGCATAGCCAAAGTTATTAGCTAAAGCTTCTTTTAGTTGAGCCATTGTAACTTCTTTATTCTCAAACACATGCTTCTTAATTGCACATAAAGAGTCCCCTGAGTCAGCTACCCCGAAAGCCTGAGGTCCAGTGAAATTGTAAATTGCACCACCTTCTTGAACACTCTTTCCTCTTCCAATACAGTCATCTACAAGTGCAGATAAGAATGGAAGCGGAGCTCTCTCTGCGTGAGCAAAATCAACACAGTTATCAGCTTCAGCAAGATGATAAACAAAGTATTCCATTTGTTTCTTGTAAGCTTCTAATATATCATCAAGACAAGTAAATGTAGTTATATCCCCTGTAACAGGTCCTAATTGCTTGTCTCCAACTTTACCATTGTTTAAAGTTATTTCTAAAACTTTTGCAATATTGAAGAACGCAGCATCATGCCATCCTTCTGTCTTATGTGGGCATTGTGGTTCAACACAACCAATAATACAGTAATTTCTTGCATCTGCTAGAGAAACTCCTCTATTGCAAAGTGCTGGTATAATAACCTCGTCATTATACATTGCTGGTACTCCAAACCCAAGACGAGTTACTTCGCATGCTCTATATAAAAATTCATCTGGAGTATTTTGATGTACACGGATAGAGAATGAAGGTGCTGGTAATTTAACATGTGCAACTGCTTCCATACACATATAAGAAACTTCATTAGTTGCATCTAATCCCTCTTCATTTTGTCCACCTACAATTAAGTTTTGGAACACTGCATACCCTGCGAATGCTTGTGCAGACACTTCATCACGTGTCTTGTTTACATCATTCAATTTAACCCATATACAGTCAACTAATTCTTGAGCGAAATCCTTTGATATATTCTTATCATTATCTAAAAATGGATACATGTACTGGTCAAAACGCCCTGGAGAAATAGAATGTCCATTTGCCTCAATTTGAAGAAGAATTTGTACAAACCAGAAAGATTGGCATGCTTCATAAAAGTTAGTAGCTCCTCTTTCAGGAACTCTATCACAGTTAGCTGCTATTTGAAGTAATTCTGCTTTTCTTACAGGATTTGAACAAGCTGATGCTAATTCTCTTGCTTTAGCTGCATACCGATGTGCAAAATTAATTGCTGCAGTATATGTAATAACTAGCGCTTCATAGAAATTTCTCTTCTTAATATAATCGGGATCACTAATGTCCATAGACTCCATCTTCTCAATAACCTGTTTGATAATTCCAGTAAACCCTATTTTCAAAACCTTTTCATAGTCTACGCATACATGACCTACTCCACCATAAAAGTAGTTTCCAACTGTGAATACTCCATTTGCTATACAGTCCTTTGTTTCTTGTGACATATAAGAATCTGCTAATTCACTTGTTGTCTTTCCCTTCCAATATTTAAATGCTTCTGATAATTCAGCTGCTGTTTCCTTAGGAATTTGGAATGGATCTGCAAGTCTAGTTCCCATAGTATCAAATTCTTTTTCTACCCACTCATAAGAAAACTCTGGACAAATTTCTGTAGAACGTAAATTTTTTGTAATTGCTCCAACAATTAATTCATCTTCATGAATAGTAATTGGTAGGTTATTAAATATCTTTTCAGCTGCTTTTGCACGTCTCATAATTGGAGATAATCCTTCTGTCTCCTTGTAAGACTCTGTTACCAAAACTGCTCTTTCTGACTCCACATATGGAGTTGCATCAACAATTGCCTTTTTAAGTCTTTTTACTCTTTCGGTTGGTTCACTAAATCCTTTTCCAATCATCAAAATATCCTCCTTCACTTATATTGAATTCATAATTTTGCTTTTAAACAAAGAACGTTTTGTTCTTAAATAAATCATAGCTTATCTACTTAAACACACTGTAACATTATTAAAACGCAAACACTGTAAAATCCAAACTTTTTAACTTTATAAAATAATAACTCCTAACAATTTAAGAAATCCTTTTAATATCTCAACATTTCCTGGCCATGCAGGAGCAGTTACTAAATTTTCAAATATTACAGCTTCATCAGTTTCTTTGCTTACAAAAATTCCTCCTGCAGCTAATACTTCTGGCTTTACTGAAGGATAAGCAGTAACTTTCTTCTCTTTTAATACATCTGCTGCAGTTAGTATCTGAACGCCATGACAAATTGCTGCTACAGGTCTTTTTAAATCCATAAAAAATCTCACTATATCAATAACCCTATAATCTAATCTTAAGTATTCAGGAGCTCGTCCACCTGTAATAAATAAGCCATCATACTCTTCTAGTTTTAAATATTGAAAGGATGCATTTAATTTAAAATTATGTCCCGGTTTCTCTGTATAAGTTTGATCTCCCTCAAAATCATGAATAGCGGTTTTTATATATTCCCCTGCTGATTTATCAGGGCATACTACGTCTACAGCTATACCAGCCATACTCAAAGCTTGATATGGAACCATTACTTCATAATCTTCTGTAAAATCACCAGCAAGCATTAAGACTCGTTTCATATAATCACTCCTTTTCTTTAATTTAATTTTTATTTTCCTACATTGTAGCATTTGAATTATAAGATTTTTAGTAATAGACAAACCTAATTTATGTACTTTTCAGACCTGATTTCTTTTACGGCAAAAGTATTGTATTTTACACTTTTTTAGATTTTACATTAATTGAGTTAAGTTTCTTTTTTTTCTATAATATATTTAAGGAATTTTCTATTCTTATGAAAATATAAAATTATATTGATATTTAATCTTTTTTCATATCATCATTTTTATTTATGGAGGTAATTTATGAAGGATACAGATATGACAAACGAAATTGCTAATACCATAATAAGTACATTAAAAAGACAGCGCCTCACTTTAAAAGATGCACTTGAAATGATTACAAAGGCCGAAGAGATGTCTGCTTTGATAAAAGTTCCTATGGCTATTACTATTGTTGATGACGGTGGAAATATAATTGCTCAACATCGTATGGATGACTCACTTCTTGCTAGTATTTCAATTTCTTATTCTAAAGCCTACACAGCCGTAGCACTCCAAATACCAACTGAGGAAGCTGCCAAAAATATTCTTCCTGGAAACTCTCTATATGGACTTCAAGATACACATCCCGGAAAATTTTGTATCTTTGGAGGTGGAATTCCTATTGAAAGACACAATCACTGCATAGGGGCAATTGGAGTTTCAGGCGGTTCTGTAGAACAGGATATAAAGGTTGCTAAATATGCTGTTAATTTTGCTTAAAGACTCTAATATTTATAGAATAAAAAGGCGTCAATTCTTAAATCTTACGAATTGACGCCTTTTTATTATTTATTTTTACTTTCTTCTTGATTTTCTTTATTTGGTATGTAGTAACAGTTAGGACATTCCTTCTTGTTCTTCTCTACCTTTTTATTTTTATACATGCAACTTGGGCAATTTTCATCCATATCTTCTTTGTTATCATTATTATAAAAATTACCAGAATACTTTTTTTCTCTCATAATAACTCCTCCATAAAAATATATTTAATTTTACTAAATCGTGAAGATTCCAACTCCGAATATTACGTTTACAATAAACGCAAATATAAAAATTGTAAATGCAGGTGGGTCAATATGTGTATCACAATAGCTATTAAATGTCTTTCCTATAAAGTCACCAAATAAAGATGTAAGAATGCCAAATACAACTCCCATGATAGGATTTCCTGACGAAACTACAGCTAAAGCTGAAATTAAAGCAATGTGATGAGTAGCTGGAGTTGCAAATCCTGTTTGAGTAAAAATAAGAGAAAATGCAGCAATACCAAAACAAAGTATTGGATAGCTACCTATAACGATTTCATTAGCTCCAGCATTTATTAATGTTTGATATATAAATCCTATAGCAGTACCTAAACCTAGTCCTAATAAGATATTACATATACAGCCTTTACCACCAGTAAAATACTCACGTTTCTCACCTTGATTTGCTTTTCCAATAAGTCCACTTCTTCCAAATACAAGACGCACAATAATCGCTGATATAATTACTGTAATAGCAGGAAGATCTGTATTAAGATGAAGTACTTGACCTATTAAATAATGTATAAAGAATCCTAAAACACCAAAGACTCCTCCTACAACTAATGTTATAGGATCTGATAAACCATTAAGGGATGATAAAATATCAGTTCCACTTTCTATTTTTTTCGTTTTTCCAGCATATGCTGCTGCTGCAACTCCTCCTGCAAAAGCGATATGTGGTCCTAAGTAAGATCCAAAAGTCACATATCCTACTGTCATATCTGCTCCTCCAGACATTGATACGATTGCACCTACGATTGCAAGAACTCCCGTTAATATAAATGATGGAAGTGCTCCCATATAAGCTCCTATTACCCCTCCCCCAAATGATGCGATTAATGCAAATAAATCCATATTATATTTTCTCCCTTCTCCCTAAAATATATTTTTATAAGTGTTGATTAAATTTTAGCATTTATGCCACTATTTCCTTTTATGTTATTCATTCGAAAAAAGGGTAATTTTAAAACTTTTATATAAAGCTGTTTTATGACAAAAAGGGAATATAATATTTTATTTCTAAATTAGAGTCTTGTCATTTATATGCAGTTATTATATTATATTTATTAAAATGATTTGGTATCTAAAGATACAAAAGGATGGATTTTATATGATAAATAAGTATATTGACGTTATTAAAAAATCACCTTTATTTAATAGTATAAATGATAATGAAATCCCCTTACTTTTCAACTGCTTGACTCCTAATATAGTTAATTATGACAAAAATGAATTTATAATAAATTCTGGCGACACAATTAATGAATTTGGATTAGTCTTAGAAGGAGAAGTAATTATCACTAAGGAAAATGTTAACGGAGACAGAGTAGTGATGTCATTAATAAAAAAAAGTGGATTATTTGGTGAGATGTTTGTATTTTCAAGCCGCAAAACATGGCCAGTAACAGTAATGGCACAATCACCTTGTAAGATTTTATTTATTACAAACTCATCTCTCATAACTAAATGCGGTAAAAATTGTTCTTGGCATACCTCATTACTTCAAAATTTTATAAAAGTAATATCTGATAAAGGATTAATGCTAAACAAAAAAGTTGAATATCTTTCACTTAAATCTATAAGAGGAAAAATTTCTTTGTACTTAATAGATCAATATAAAATTTCGAAAAATACAACTTTAACTATTCCACTAAAGCGTAATGAACTTGCTGATTTTTTAAATGTATCACGTCCATCGTTATCTAGGGAAATGTGTGCAATGCGTGATGAAGGTATTATTGATTTTCATTTGTCTACATTTAAGATAAAAGATATTGAACTATTAAAAAGTTTTTGTGACTATTAAAGCAAAAAAATAAACGTCATGTCTCTTGCTGAGCATAGATAAAGTCATACAATTCCAATGGTATTTGTATGACTTTATCATGTTTAAGGTCTTGTAAATACTGAGTTTATATTGGCATTGTGTTATAATTAAAATATAATAATTAATTGAGGGTTTTTTTATGAAATTTTTAAATAAAGTAGATACCTTTTTAAGAAACTTATCTACTTTCAAATTTATCGTTACTATTACATTAAGTATGTTCCTTTGTTCATATATATTGGGGTTATTAATTGATATTTTTAATATTAAAATTGCCGAAACTAATCCATCTATATCACAAGCTCCTTTAATCATAGAGTTTCTAGCTATATCAATAATTGCACCTTTATTAGAGACCTTTTTATTTCAATATGGAGCTATAAAAATCTTAAGAAAAATAAATATATTAAAAAATAATAATTTAATTATAATTCTAATATCAGCTTTAATCTTTGGTCTGCAACATTGCTACAGTCTAAGTTATGTAATTCATACAACTATTTTAGGTATGTTCCTTTCTTATGCTTTTGTAGTTTATGAAACAAAAAAAGTATCACCTTTTTGGGTCGTATGTATTATCCATAGCTTAAGAAATTTTATTAGCTTTAGCATTATAAACATTTTAAAAATATATAACTTATGCTAAAGATAAAAAAATAAATAAAAATTAGTTTTAGATTTAAAATAAAGAAGAGACTGTCTCAAATCGAATTGCTCCCTGTCAAGTAGACAGGGAGCAGTTCAAATACGATTCGAAGAATCATTTTAAGACAGTCTCTTTTGTTTTACTTCTATTATTATTTAATATAATACTTTTCTTGCTTAGCTTCTATTAAATTTCTAATTCTTACTATTGTTAATATTAAATAATAAATTGCTAAAGCTAATTTCCATATCATTACAAAATCACCTATAATGCATCCTATAAATATATTTAATACAAGAGTAGAAATATTACTTGGAATTAAAATATTAAACATATTTTTTATTCCAAAAGGCAAGCCACATACTAGTAATAAAGAGAAATAATCTAGAGGTGAATCACCGTTTATGTATATATAAACATTATAAGTTATTACTATTATTAATATTGGAGATACCACATATACTAAAAAATCTCTTCTTATATCTCGTTTCATCACATCAATATATGTCATCTATATTTTAACCTTTCTTTTCTTTTTCTCATAAAAAAACAGCTTTCTATGATATATTTATTTTATCACAAAAGCTGCTATTATTTATAATTTATAAACTTTTTTCATAATATCTGATTTCATAATGAAATTACTTCTTATACTTCATTATATTTTTTCTCAAGCATTTCTAAAACTTTGATATACCTGTCTTGAAGCCCTTCTTTGTGAGCTTCTATTTCAAACTCCTCACATTCAATATCAATTTTGCTTAATGTATCTTTACATAGTTCTCTTTTAGCAAAAGAATAGGCAACATTATCCTCTCTATCTATATGTCTAAATAATAAATTTGCATAGGATACAGCATTAGCAACTATATCTAATTTTGCTTCTTCATTACCAGATTTATATTTTTCAAGTGCTTCTTCAAGATCCCTTATATACATTCTTCCAAAATCATGCTCAACCAGCATACCAAACTTAACTAGTTTTTCCGCTGCCCCACCTATTTCATCTACCATTTTAGTAAATAAAAACTTTTCTTCTTTTCCATGGTGATGTTTATCTGCATAATTTCTTACAAAATCAATTATATTTTCAAAATCCTTAAACTCAATTTCCGCTCCATTCATGATGTCCATACATACTTTTCTTATTACATCAAGCATTCTCTTTATTTTTTTGTGCTCATCTATCATCAATACAATTCCATCCATATAACTACACCTGCCCTATTGTATTTATTCCAGATTCTGTTCTAATGTATTTAAATTTACTACCAATTCCCTTTAAAAATCCCTCTATCCATGAATCTCTTAATGAGTAAAATTCATTGACATCTCCTCCAACTACATCCCAATATTGTTTATGAATTTCCCTTGTAGTCTTCCATTGAATCATAGTATCACTATTTTCAACTATTTCATTTACTCTATCACAAGGCATTCCTTCAAGCATAAAATCAAAAATCAAATTAAATACATTTTGTGGAGAGTACTCACTTATATTAAGTTCTTTTCCTGTGTTAAATGCATTTTTATAAAAAACATCTTCAATTTCTTCTTGTTTTAGAATATCATTTTTCAGTAATTCAGTTATAATATATGCCAATCTGCTCTCTACACTTTTTATTTTCTCTTGAAGCCATCCATGAATATTAGAATGATTTATTTCATCTTCTAATTTTCCTTCTACTGGCATTCCATATTTAGAATAGCTTTCATTTACTATTACATCACTGTTGTAACCTATACTTTCAGACAAACCAACTATTTCTTCTATAAGTTTTTCATGCAATTGTATTTTATTAAATAGCCAATAATGTATTTTCCCTAAAAATGCACTCATATTCTTCCCGCCTTATCTTACAGCATCATTTAATGCCTTAATAAGTTTTTCAACATCTATACCATGAACTTTACTTGCTTCTTCTATTGTCTCTGCTTGTGCAGATGGGCATCCAACACACCCCATACCAAAACTGAAAAGCACATCTATACAATCTGGATAATTTCTAACAACCTCTCCAATAGTCATTTCCTTTAAAATCTTCATTTTTTATTCCTCCTTTTTTCTAGTTAATCTATGCTTTAATTATATTGTTATCCTTTATCTTATTCGGTATCCATAGATACGAACTAATAATTATTACAAAATAAAAAATCCCAGTAAAAACTAGGATTTTTCTGAATTAATACTTGGAAATGGCATCATTAGAATTTTTTATTTTACTATAATTTAGTTAATTAAACAATTGAGCCGCCGCCATCAACAATTATAAACTGTCCTTGAACATAGCTTGAAGCATCACTTGATAAGTAAATTACTGTTCCATTTAATTCCCCTCTTCTACCTGGACGGCTTGTTGGATTCATCATATTATATCCTGCTAAGAATTGTTCTGATTTAAATAAAGTATTTGCTGTCATTTCAGATTCAAATAAAGCAGGTCCTATTGCATTTACAGTAATTCCATATCTTGCGTAAGAAGCTGCCATGCCCTTTGTCAATCCTAATACTGCTGACTTTGATGCATTATATGAATGTCTTATAAATATATCATTCTTATCAGCTATTACTGCATTTACTGATGCTATGTTTACTATTTTTCCATAGCCTCTTTCTTTCATTTGTGGTATTACATATTTGCAAGCTAAGAAGATTCCCTTTACATTTGTGTTAAATGACTTATCCCAGTCTTCCTCTGACATGCTGTCAACTCCACCACGCACTGCAACTCCAGCATTGTTTAATAATATATCAATATGTCCAAATGTCTCAAGAACTTTTTCTATTGCTGTCTTTACGCTTTCTTCATCTGTTACATCGCATTGAACTGCAATAACCTTGTGTCCATTCTCTTCTAATTTCTTCTTCACGTCATTAAGCTTTTCAACTCTTCTAGCAAGTAGTGCTACATCTGCTCCTGCTTCTGCATATGCAAGTGCTGCATCTGCTCCTAGTCCTGAACTAGCTCCTGTTACAACGGCAACTTTTCCTGTTAAATCAAATAAATTTTTCATTTTTCTTTCCTTCCTCTCTATCATATTCTTCCTGTTTCCATAAAAGCAGTGCGGTCATATCTTGCTGTCAATAAATAATTTATTATTTCATCTGCATTTAATTCTTCTGCTAAATTAAGTTTATGAACTAAAAGACTATTTACTGAGTATGCTCCTCCAATAATAGTTCTAATTGGAAGTTCAGCCCATGGATCATCAATGCTTGATTTTAATTCTAATGATACTAACCCTGGCTCCCAAGACGTATAATTGTATTCACATTGATTCATCAAAAGTGCTGCATTTTTAAAGTTAGATACTCCCTCTTTATTTGGAATTCTATCAAGATGGAAATAGAATCCACCTCCATATGTCTTTTTACCTGGTGCTGGACTTTGATATAATACTGAAGTAAGCGGGCTGTTGTATTCTCCAAGCTCCATAGTCATATCTACAAGCTGTGTTCCTCTTCTTGTAACTCCTACATTAACATTGTTTCCATTTCTTCTTATTACGAACTCTGCCCCTAATTTCTTAGGAATACTTCCATTGTCCCTTCCACATTGAACTGCCATTTCAGCACCTGGACCACCTAATACAAGGCTTATTGGATATAATCCAAGATTCTTACCATACATTGCATATACTCCTAAAATAGCCTCATAATAATCATCCGAAAAAGTAGGATTATTTATATGGCAAACCGATAATGTTACTACAGGCATTGAGAATGGCTTTAATGGTGGCGGAAGTATTTTAGAAATAGCTTCTGGATCTGTAAGATAAGCCATATATACACCTTCCTGATTATCCATTAATGAAACCTTGCCAAAGTTCTTTAACTCATCATTTGATATTTTAAAGCTTGTGTTTTTCTCTAATTTAGCAAAAAGTTCACGTCCAATTTTGTAGCCAGTTTTTGTGGCAGGTGATATTGTTCCATCCTTTACCGCACTTCCAATTACTCTAACTTCAACGTCTTTAAGATCATAAACTAAAGAATTGTCAGGTCTGAAACCTAAAGATAATACTACTGCATCTGTATTTATTACTGCTTCTTCCTTAGTATCAATATTCTCTATCACTATGCTATCTTTCTTGATTTCCTTTAAAGAATATCCTAGTTTGTACTGTGCACCATATTTTTGTAGTCTTGAGCATACATCTGCAACATTTGTGTGATTAGCATTAGGTGCTGGCTGCTTTAAAATATCAACTATTGTAACCTTATTCCCATTTACACAAAGATATTCCGAGGTCTCAAGTCCAGTAAGTCCTGCTCCAATTACAACTACATTCTTATTTTCAAGATTGGTTTTATCTTTAAGTATATTTTCTACTGTATATACATTATTTTCATTTATTCCTTTAATACTTTCTGGAATAATTGATACTGAACCAGTAGCTATTATAACTGCATCTGGATTTTCTGCCATTATGTTCTCTTTAGAAGCTTCAGTATTTAATCTAACTTCAACTCCTAGCTTTTTGAGTTCAACTGTATAATAATCTGCTATCCATTGCATGTGTTCTTTTAGAGGAGGTTTTTTAGCTAAATTTACAGTCCCTCCAAGCTCTCCCTGACGCTCCATTAGTACAACCTTAATTCCTCGTCTTGCTAATGTTTCTGCGGCACACATTCCCGCTGGTCCACCACCAACAACTACTACCTTATGACCTTCTGTATCATATTCTAAATCTCCAAATTGAAGTTCCCTTGCCATTCTTGGGTTAATAGCACACTCTGGTGGTACGCCTTGTGCATTATATTCATTTAAGCTCTCAAAGCATCGAAGGCAGTTTACACATTTTCTTAATTCATTTTCTCTTCCTTCTTGTACTTTTCTGCCCCACTGTTCATCAGCCAGCCATGTACGCCCCATAGATACAAAATCCTCTACGCCATCTTCTAATAGTCCTTCTGCGACCTGAGGTTCCCTTATAACTGATACTCCTATGACTGGAATACTGACATGTGACTTAACTGCTTTTATCATATCTTTTCTCCAGCCTTGAGGGAAAGATATAGGCTCAATACATGTCATTCCTGTTTCATATAATCCACAGCTTACATCAATAAAATCTATTCCTGCTTTTTCAAGTGCAATAGCTATTTTAATTCCATCTTGAATATGAATGTAATCCTCCTTTACTCCAGTCTTATCTAGGAATTCTTCCACCGAAAGACGTACTCCTATTGGAAAATCAGATCCACATTCCTTTCTTATTTCTGATATTATTTCTAGTACAAATCTGAGTCTGTTTTCAAAGTTTCCACCATACTCATCTTCTCTTTTATTTGTATATGGAGAAAGAAACTGCTGTAAAAGATATCCATGTGCTGCATGTAATTCTACTCCATCGCATCCAGCCTTCTGAACTCTTTTTGCACCCTCTGCAAACTGCTTAACAAGCTGTTTGACTTCTTCAGTAGTTAGAGCACGTGTCTCCTGCTTAAGATAGTTACATGGTATTGCAGATGCTGACACAACAGGCTGTCCCCCTAATAATGCTGACACAGTTTCTCTTCCTGGATGATGAAGCTGAATCATAATTTTGCTTCCATGCTTATGAACTGCTTCAGCTAATTTAGAAAGTGGTTCGATATGTCTGTTCTTTGTTACTGATAGCTGTCTCATGAGCCCAGCACCATGTACATCATTTATCCTAGTAATCTCTGGAATAATAAGTCCTGCTCCTCCTATGGCTCTCGCTTCATAAAATGCAATCATTTCTTTGCTTGGAGTCCCATCAAGGTTGGCAAGTCCACATCCCATAGGAGACATAACTAATCTGTTTTTCAATTTAACTTTGCCAATGTTTCCCGCTTCAAAAAGTTTCGGATACATAATATCACTCTCCCATTTAAATCTTCAAATCTTCATTACTATTGTTAATACCATTATAAGAATATTTAGAATTCTTTACCATGTGTATGAACTACGATAGTTATTTGACAACTTGTGCACGATGCACTATATTGTATCTATAGTTATATTTTGAGGTGTTATACTATGATTTTTTCAAAACTATTGGAAACATTAAGAAATGATTATTTTATCGAAGTTATCTCAGAAAAGAATGAAATTAATATCCGCGATGTTGCTCTAATTGATGTAAAACGTACCACATTTTCAGAAAATACGTTATACTTTGGATATGATTCACAACTTCAGGGCATACCTAATCTACCATCTCAGTGCATACTTAATCATTCAGTAAATTCACCTAAAATCACGTATTGTAACTGTAATTTAGCTTATACTGATGACAGTTCCCTTTTCAGCATATTTAATGAAGTAAAATCATATTTGGAAAAAGACATAAATTCAACACTCTATGAAGACTTAATCACCATTGCTGATAAAACACGAAACCTCAATTCAGTCATTGACTTAGCATCTATAAATCTTGGACAATCATTGCTATTATGTGATACTACATTTAAAATAATTGCAAGCTCATCCTCCATACCCGTATCTGATCCATTGTGGTCTGAGAATGTAAAAAACGGATACTGTAATTATGATTTTATCCGCGCTGTAAAATCACTTCCCAGCATAAAAAACTTATCTAAGTCATCGTCTCCAGTTGAGGTTACATGTAGTGAATCCCCTAACCGAAAGTTCACAAAAAAAGTGTTTTTGAATGAACGGCAGATAGGATTTATTCTTATGATTGAAGGCCAGAAAAAAATATCGTCATCTAATGATGAGCTGTTAAAAATAATATGTGATGCTGTAGAGTACACTATAAAAAAGTATATTTCAAATTTATCGGAAATAGTTACGCCACATTATAGAGTCATGTATGACTGTATAATCGGGGTTCCATTTGAAGATATTGAATCAAGACTTACTAGTATTCAATTCCCTTCAAAAATGACTGCCCTATATATTCATGATAATTATAATGATGATAATTGGTATAAAAGAAATAAGATAGTTCACGACATTAAGCTTGAATTTTTAGGTGCACATGTGACTTATGACAACAAGGGAATAATTGTTGCTATTCCTAACGACAAAATAAATATTGATAATGATTTAATATTGCATCTTAATAAATTTGCAGATAATGAAAATATAAAAATAGGCATCAGCTATCCTTTTTTCACCATAAAACAATTGTATAATCATTACCAGCAAGCTTATAAGGCACTAATATTAGGTCAGCTCTTTAAACCATCTAAAAAGGTATACTCATATGAAGATTATATGGCTTATGACTTAATTTCCCGTGTAGATGATAAAAATTCACTTAGTACCATGCTTCATCCATCACTTTCAATTCTTAAAGATTATGATAAAAAGAATAAGACGCATCTGTTTGAAACCTTAAAAGCATACATAAACAATGACTGCACTATAAAAACAACTGCTTCTGAACTTTTTATACACCGAAACACCTTATCTTACAGGGTTAATAGAATTATAGAATTGACTAACCTCGATTTTGAAGATTATCATACAAAATTTTTATTAAAATTTTCTTTTCTAATAAATGATTACTGCTATAAAATAGATGAGAGGTCTATGTGAAATATTGAACTACTTTCAAAGTTAGAGAAAAGATATAATAAATTAGAAACATGATTTAAATAAATATAGTGGACATAAGAAATTTAACACATTCTTCTTTTGTAATATATATTGTGTTAAACTTTTCGTGTCCACTATTGCATACAGAAATAAAATTCATAATTCAATTTTAGATTATTTTTATATCTACTGATAGGTCTTTATGTTTCTTAAAATATTCTATATCATCCATAGCATGAGTAATTATTATCGCACTTTTATTTTCCAATTTGCTTATTACAAAATCCATAACTTTAAACTTAGTTGTTACATCTAATCCATTAAAGGGTTCATCCATAATAAGTAAATCAAAATCATATAATAAAGCTCTTAATATTGCTACTCTTCTCTTCATGCCACCGCTTAATTCTCGTACCCTTTTATTAATGCAGTCATTTAAATCTAATGCATCTAAAGCCTTTTCAACTTCTAGATAATTTATATTTTTGCATACTAACTTTAAATTTGATAATACACTTAAGTTTTCACATAAACTATTTTCTTGAAATACTGCACTAATTTTTTTATCATTAATACCTATAATTTCCCCACTATCTACCTTATCTAAGTTCATTAATATTCTTATTAAAGTTGTCTTTCCAACTCCAGATGTCCCCATTATAAAAGATATATATTTTTCTTTAAAAACATTGTTGAAACTATCTAAAACAACTTTATCATTATATTTTTTACTTATATTTTTAATTATTATATCCATTCAATTTATCTCCACTTTATGTAATAACTTATCTATTAATGCTAGAAATCCATTTTGAAAACAAATACTTATGATAATTATGACTATAGTCCATGCAAATAAATCTGGTGTATTTAAATAAATTTTAGCTTCATACAAATTTTCTCCAATGGAATTAGTTGGCATACCTATTACTTCTGCTGCTATTCCTGACTTCCAACATAATCCTAGTGAAACACTACATGCAGCTCTTAAATATGGTACTACATGAGACATGTATATATATCTTATTTTTTTACTTTTGCTAACTTTAAATACCTTCGCCATATCATTTAATTCTCTAGGAATACTATTTATCCCATCTAAAATATTCCTATACACAACTGGCAATACCATTAAAAATGATATAAGAGTAGATAAATTATTTGATGATATCCATATTAAGCATAATATTATAAAAGAAGCTACCGGTATAGCCTGTATTGTAAGTATCAATGGCTCAATTAATATCTTAAAACTTTTATTGTTAGCTGCTATTATAGCCATTATTATTCCTGTAAAAAAAGCTAATATAAAACCAGTTGTTATTTTAGTAAAAGAAAATGCTATAGATTCCCAAAATTCAAGTTCCATAGATAATTTTAATAATCTTTTAAAAGCAGAAAAAGGAGATACTAAAAGTATCTCCTGACCAAGTATTACGCTGCTTATTTGCCAAATCATAAGCCAAAAGACTATTGCTAATATATAATGCTTATTAATTTTTTTCAATGTAGTAGAAATCATCACTTGGCATTTTTCCTCCCACAGACTTTTGATTAGCATCATAAAGAACCTTTAAGTATCCACTAAGTTTATCCTTCATATCCTTACCATCTATAAATGTTATATTGCATTTAGGTATTGCCATTTTAGCAACTTCTGCTTGTACTATTCCATTTTCTCCAATAAGTTTTGATGCTTCTTCTATGTTATTGTTTGTAAAATCAACAGATTTTTTATACTCTTCTAAGAAATTTTTAACCTTTTGGGGATATTTATCGATAAACTCTTTTCTTGCAACAACAACTCCCGTTATTAACGCACTTCCATCTTTTTTATCTTTATTCAAGGCATCCCATTCTTTTGTTAAATCTAAAGCTACTCTTAAATTTTCGTTCTTAGTTAATGCTATTGTAACAAAAGGTTGAGGAAGCAATGCTATTCCATTTTTATCATTTAATAAAGCCGATAAACACTCTGTATGTTCTGATTTATACTCAATCTTAAGATCTTTATCTGGATTAATTCCATTTTCCTTTAACACATAATTTAAAGCATATTCAGGAGTTGCCCCTTTTCCACTAGAATAAATTGTTTTTCCCTTTAAATCTTCCAAGTTATTTACAGTGTTCCCATTTTCAACTATGTATAAAACTCCTAAAATATTTACAGCTAATGTCTTTATTTCTCCACCATTATTGTTATATAAAATTGACGCTAAATTAGATGGAACCGCTGCAATATCTATTTCCTTATTAACAAGCTTAGGCGTAATTTCATCAATAGAATTCGCTATATTAATATCATACTTCTTATCTTCTTTATTTTTTTCATCACTAATCATTTTAGCTATCCCCATTCCTGTAGGTCCCTTTAATGCTGTTATCTTAACAGCTACCTCTTCCTCCTTTTTCTGATTCTTTGATGATGTCATCACACATCCTGATAAAGAACTTATTATTAATGATATTAATAATAATGTTGTTATCTTCTTTCTCATAATCTTATCCTCCTATATTTCATATAAAATTTTTCTTAATTTTTCTTTATCTAATATTTCTATGCTTTTTTTATCGAATTCCAAACAATTTTCATTTTGTAAGATTTGCAATTCCCTATATAAAGATGCTCTGCTTACATTAATTCTTTTGCTTAATTCTTCTTTAGAGCATTCTAACAAGACTACATTGTCCTCTCCTTTTTTATCTAGCAAATATTCAATAATCTTTTTCTTGCTAGATTGTATATTTAAGAATTCTATTTTTCTTAATAAAAACTGTATTTTCCTATTACAATATCGCGAATATTCTAAAGCGGCTGCACTATCTGACTTTATCATTTCTATAAAATACTTTTTAGGATAGAAAATTGCTGTAACACCAGTTTTGCACTTTAATACAGTGTCTAAGGATTCTTCCTCAAATATATTAGAAATTCCAAAAACATCTCCATCTTTTAAAACAGACATATTAATTTCATTTCCATCACTAGATATACAATATACTGATACCTCTCCCTTTCTTATTACCCCAACATAATATTCTTCATCAAAAAAATCACTTATAAATTGGCCTTTTTTATAAATTTTAGTTTTTATTTTATCTTCTATAATACATCTTTTAGAGAATAATTTACTTTTTACCAGTACTTCCTTTTCACTCAAAGCTATCACCTTTTCTGTTAAATATTCACTTTAATTAAAATCATATCATAGTGTTTTCTAACTTTCAATTACAATTGATAATCATTTTTAATTGAAATACAATGTCGTTTGTCTCATTTGATACAACTTCTATCATCTTCTAATGATATTATAGATTTTAGTTAAAATTCGAAAGGAGGTTTTCAATAAACAATGAAAACTATATTGATTTCTGGCTCATCATCTGTTGGAAAAACAGCTTTAATAAAACATTTGATTCCTCATCTAAAGTCTAAAAACCTTAATCCTTCTATATGTAAAATAGATTGTTTAGCTACTGATGATGATTTAGTATATAGAAATTTAGATATACCTTATATGGTAGGTCTTAGCAAAGATATTTGCCCTGATCATTTTCTTATTTCAAATCTAAATGAACTTATGATTTGGGCTAACAATAAAAAAAGTGATGTTTTAATAATAGAAACTGCTGGTCTTTGTAATAGATGCTCTCCCGCAACAAATAGAACATTACACATATGTGTTTGTGATTGTACTTCTAGTTTCAAAACACCACAAAAACTAGGTCCAATGTTAAGCGAAAGTGATGCTATAGTTCTAAGTAAGATAGATATGGTATCTCAGGCCGAAAGAGAAATAATATCTTTTAATATAAGAAAAATAAATCCTAATTCTAATATATTCTTTATTGATGGCTTAGTTGGTTTTGGTGTTGAGCTAGTTTCAAACTATTTAATTAATACTAAACTTGAAGATAATAGAGAACATTTATTAAGACACACTATGCCAAGCGGAGTTTGTTCTTATTGTATTGGAGAATGTAGAATCGGCGAGGAATTCCAGCAAGGAATAGTTTCTAAAATAAATTTTAGAGGTGAATTTTAATGAAAAGTATAACTATATATCCAGGTAAAGATAAGTTTGGTAATTGTGAATCTTTTGATCCTCTAACCTTTCATAGAGGTCATATTTATTCTATTGTAGGTAATACTGGTTCTGGTAAGAGCAGATTAATTAAAGATATAGAACAATTTGTAAATAGAGATTCCTTGACTAATAGAAAAATAGTTATAGATAATATTGAAGTTTCCATGGAACAACGTAATAAACTTTCTATAGAACTTGTTTCTCATCTCAGTCAAAATATGAGATTTGTTCTAGATTCTACTGTTGAAGAATTTTTAACTATTCATAAAAAATGTAAAAATAATACGTCTGTATCAATAAAAAAAGTATTAGATACAGCAAACTCTATAACAGCTGAGCCCATTTCTTTATGTCAAGATCTTACATCATTAAGCGGAGGACAAACTCGTGCTTTAATGATTGCGGATATTGCTCTTATTTCAAATAACCCTATTATTCTAATAGACGAGATAGAAAATGCTGGGATAAACAAAAATATAGCTTTAGATATTTTATTAAAAAGTGATAAATTAATTTTTATGGTTACCCACGATCCTCATACAGCGTTAATAGCCGAAAAACGGATAATAATGGAAAACGGATCAATTTTTAAAGTAATTGTCAAACCTAAAGAAGAAGAGGAAATCTTAAATAAACTAAAAGTTATGTATGATTTTCAAATAGAATGTCAATCTAAACTAAGAAAAGGAGCTATTCTTTATGAAAACTGTTAAACTATATTGGAGTAACATTTGTATACTTCATAAATATGAAAAAAACTATTTAGATAATTTAATTTTATCCTTAAGAGAAAAAAATATTAATTTAGAAGTCACTTATTTTGGCATAGGGTATCCATGTAAACTAAATGAGTATTTAAAGAAAACTAACGCTATACTTCCTGATATCATGGTTTCAACCGATTTAGAAGTATATGAAGATAATAATATTTATTCAAAGTTCTCAAATGATTTATATAATCTCTCAAAATATTTTGATATAAAAAATGAAATTAAATCATCATCTATATATTTTGATGATAGATTACTTCCTTTTCTAGTTATACCATTAGTATTTTCCTACAATAGCAATTATACTGGAGTAACAGATTCTATAAAAAATCTAATTGATACTGATACAAAAACTGCTATAGGCGGAATAAATAACTCTGGTGCAAAATCTATAGTTAAAGCTATATGGAGTAAATATGGTAAGGACTCTGTTAGAAGATTTCTGTCTAACTCAACCATATTAGATATGCCAATACAGTCCTTTAATGATATAAAAAATGGTTCTAATAGAGTTGCTATAACTCCTAGCATATATGCAAAACGTGCCAATAACAAAGATTTGTTTATGTCATATCCTAATGATGGGGCTATAGCTTTACCTTCTTATATTGCTGCAAATAAATCATTAGATGAAGATACTATGTTAGAAGTGCTAAATTCTCTTATTTCTGAAGACTTTTGCAATTCTTTTGTGAAATCTGCATCTCTATTATCTTGTATTTCTAATACCATAGATGATGGTCTTGTAAAACAAAATCAATATAAATTTTTATATCCATCTAAAGAATGGTTAAACACAGTTACCCCTGAGGAGTTTATTGAACTTTATAATACGTATATATAAGTTATGAAAATTAAAATATTGCACTCCTCAAATTATGCAAAAATAAGATGCCAATAGCAGACTACTTTTTTAGCTTCTATTGGCATCTTACACTTTCTTAATCACCTAATTTAAAAAATCAATTCTCCTGGTTTATATCCTTCAGGTAATTCTTCTTCGGTTAAAAATTTGAAGTTGTCATCACGTAGTATTGGTAAAAATGCTTCGTAAGGAGTTCTAGAGAACTCACAGCCGTAATCACTGGCCCCGAACCATTTGCCTTCTTTATTACTTAAATTTAAATTTCTAGCAAATTTTGTGTGATTTGAGCAATCATGAACTGCTAAATCCCATTTTTCTTCATCAGCTATCTTCATAAATTTCAAGGTCAATTCTCTGCTCCAAATCGGAGAGATATATCCTTGTCTCGAAATATACATGTTTTCTTCGCTATAATTATATATGTTGTTCTCATTTAAATGTAATTCTGCACAATTCATAAAATCTAGCTTAGTATCTAAAATAGCTTCCTTTTTCTCAAAAAATCCCTCAAAGAACTCAGGGGTCATTGGAGTTTCAATGCCTACACTTTTGATATATTTTTTAGCTATTTTCATATTTTCAATAACCTTATCTGAACAGTTAGAAGCACCAAGATTAAAACGTATCTCGTCAAGTCCTGATTCACCTAGCGCTTTCAAGTTCTCTTCCGTAGCTAAAATACCATTTGTATACATGTGCTGGTAAACCCCTGCATCTTTAAATTTCTTTATAACTCCATAGTATTTTTCAATCTCCATAAATGGCTCTAAATAAACATAAGCAACACCAGTTGGCTTCTTGTGGATTGAAAGAAGCAAATCTATATCTTTCTCATAAAATTTTGTGCCTCCGATTTCCCACATACCTTCACCAATAGGTGGCTGATCATCTAGCTCTCCATAATTGTAACAGAACTTACATTGTATATTACATTTGTTAGTTTTTCTAATTGCACTAAGCCCTGTACCAAATAAGCATGAAGTGCATCCCTTTGAGAATTTGCTGTCATTACCAACAAAATAAGTTCTATTTTTTAAAGTTTTCAAGTTTTTAATTTCCGACATTAATATATCATTTCTATGATCAATTGCCTCTTCAATCTGAGCAAATGTCGCATAAATTATTTCTTGCTGCTTTACCATAAGTTCCTGATCCTCTGGCAGCATAGCAAAGAATTCAAACCACATCAACGCATCTTTCTTTGAAATTTTCATTATGTTATCCTCCTCTAATGTGAACAGTCATCTATAAGCAATCTTGTTACTTTTAAACACATCACTGGTCATACAAAAATTATACCATTTTAAATAGTTCCCAAAATATTTATTCCAACTTCATTGAAACTAAGAAATTTCTACACGGCATATTTTAACATAAAAATACACCATATAGATGGTGTAAAACAAAAAATCTTTACTTATATTAAGTTTATCACATAACTTAGGAAACTATCAAATTCTTGCTCATAACGTACACTTTTATATTTAGATTCCTATTATATAATTATCTCTATCCTAGTTCCTTCACCTAATTTACTTTCTATATTTATGTCCCAATTATGAGCCTTTACTATATTGTAAACTATGGCCATACCTAAACCTGAGCCCTTATGTATATAGGATGTATTAGTTCCCCTATAATACTTATTAAATATATTTTCTAAATCATATTCACTTATTCCATTTCCATTGTCTTTTATGATGATATGTGTCCTGTCTATCTTTAATACTTCTACGCATATTTTGACATCATCATTATTATGAATAAGCGCATTATATATAATATTGTCTATTAGTCTTTTTAAAAGTTTTAAATCAAAAGTCTCCTCTACAATATTTTTATTGCTTTCAAATGTTATTTCTCTCTCCGAATATATAGAATCATTCAATATACTTATTATGGAATTTTTTATTTCTGTTACTAAATTGGCTTTCTGCAAATTTAGTATTTTTTTATCGTCTTTCAAATAAATTGTTAGATTCAAATCATCTACAAGTTCTTTTATATATTCTGATTTTTGATTTATTACAAATCCATATTGTTTTATTTCATCCTCAGTAAAATCGGAGTAATTCTCTAAAAGTTCTGCATAACCTTTAATAGAAGATAATGGTGTTTTTATATCATGGGTTATATTTGATATCCATTCATTTCTCATAACTTCAATCTTTTTTCTTTCAATTTCATTTTGTTTTAATGTTCTAGCTAAATTATTAAGTTTTACCTTAACATCTTTATAAATCCCATCCTCATCATATAAAATATCATATTTTCCTTCTTCAAGGTTATCTACTCCTTCTATCACTTCTTTCATGGGTTCTGTAACCTTTTTAGAAAATTTAATTCCAAAATAAATTGCAACAGTAAGTTCTAAAATTGGCATACCTACTAATACTTCTAACAATGCATAATCTAAGTTTGATTGCATTAATATCAAAGCTATACCCACAACATTTATTATAGTTACTATTAAAACTATACATGTAGTCATCATGCTATATTTAACAGTTATATTGGATTTCATAATTACTCATCCTTAACACTTAGTTTATATCCTAAGCCCTTTACATTTATAATATATTTAGGCTTTGAAGGATTGTCTTCTAACTTCTCTCTTAACTTTCTTATATGCACCATTATAGTATTATCAAAACCCTCAAAATCTTCCCCCCATACTTTATCACAAAACTGTTCTTTACTTATTATATAATTTATATTTTTAGCCATATATAAAAACATTTTATATTCTTTAGGTTTAAGATAAATTAACCTACCATTTTTCATTACCTCAAACTTTTGTTGATCTATCTTAAATGGACCAAACTCTAATACAGAATCTTCTTTTTTTGCATTATTCATTATTACATTTTTCTTTAAGTTTATCTTAATCCTTAAAGCAACCTCTTTTGGACTAAATGGTTTTGTTATATAATCATCTGCTCCAATAGATAATCCTAATACTCTATCTATCTCATCAGTTTTGGCTGACAGGAAAAGTATAGGTATATTAGATTCTGATCTTATTTCTCTGCATATGTCATATCCTTCTTTATCAGGCAGCATTATATCCAGTATTACTATGTCTGGACTTACATCATTAAACAGTCTAATGGCTGATTTTCCATCTAAAGCTGTGTATATATTTTTAAATCCTTCTTTCATCAGAACTGTTTTTAAGATATTTAATATTTCTTTCTCGTCATCTATTATTAAGACTTTTTTCTCCTTTATTAAAGATTCCATAAAAACTCCTTATCTCTAGAAATTCAAACCAAATTGTAAGTTTATTGTTTTGATAGATCTACTAACTTTTTACCTTGAATTAGCAATTCATTATAATTATTTTCATTTTCTATGTTTTGAATCGTTTCTTCGCTTATATCTTTATCACTTATATTAAAATATTTTTCTAATATCTCATATTGAGTTCTTCCTTTATTATCTTTACTATCTTCTATTTGATTTTTCCAATCTATATTTAATTCATCCATCATAAGCCCGAGAGCTGACCCAACCTCATATCTCATAGGTCTTTTTAGGTATTCTAGTGACTTAGCTTCTCCATTAGCTATATAATTAAATGCTTGAATAAATGAAATATGGTATGGCGACTTTTCATTAGCAAGTACAGTCAACCTTCCACCAGTTAATTTACTATATTTATACTCCATATATCTAGCAGTACCTTCTATTGCCTCAGTATTAGTTTCATTTTTTAATTGAGGCCATTTTCTATATTTATATCCACGTATCATTGTCCAATCTTTTAAATATTTCTTTATATCATCTTTATTATCTGTTTTTAATCCCTTGTCTAGTAATGAAAATTCAACACCCATTAAAGCATAGTTCTCTTTATTATTAGGATAGTCCTCTATATATTCCTTATCATTTTTATCATATTCCCAATTTTTTTGCTTAAACACATGAAATGATTCATGCAATAAAAACGAGGAAAAATCAAAATATAAATCAGGATTTTCAATCATCTTTTGATTATATTTAAAATAAAAAACCTTTTCTCCCTTTATATCTACAGTTCCAAAGTTTCCTATCATTAGAGTCTTAAATATCTTAGGATCTAAACTACTTAGTCTATAAACTTTAGGTAAATTTAAGTCTTTTGGCAATGTAACTTCAGTAGAAAAAATCCCTTCTTTTATTCCATCCACGTTAACAGCATAGGCATATTTTCTAAGAACTCCTTTATCCTTATAATTTCTTATTAAAATTAGAGGCTTCTTCTCAAAATCATAATCTGGCCATAATTTTTCTCTATTTTCATCAAACTCTTTATATATCTCTGATAATTTATTAAACATTTCCTTATCTACGAAATTAAAATTTTCATACTTAACTTTATAAAATTTATTTATTAAAATATTACCTGTGAAAATCACTAATAATAAGGCTATTAAAATAATAGTTATGATTTTTCCCTTTGATTTTAAAATATTCATATATTCATCTCCTTAATTACACTACTAAAAATCAATATTCTTTAAAATACTTTCTTAAATATATATATATTTACAGCAATACCTAAGATAATAAAAATAACTAAAATTAAATAACATAAATAGTATAAGTCTAAAGTATTGTTTAATAGTATTATGCTTCCTTTGTAAGTACCTATATATATTTGAGGATTTCTAAATGTGTCTACGAAGTTAATATTATTTAAAAGCTTCAATACTTCCTTTGCTAAAAATTTTGCTTCAGACAATACTTTAAACAATATTAAAATCACTGTTGCACTGACTATGGAACTTATACTATCTTTACTTAAAAATGAACATATACTAGTAAATAATGAAAATTCTACATATAATGCTATTATTGTTAGAACCGTAAGAATTAAATATTGATTTATAGTAATACTTCCTTGTAAAAAAACTGGATTTTCTACTATTCTATAGGCTTGAAGATACCCCATATTAGGAAATCCATACTGCATAGCTGTTATTATTCCAATAATAACTATATAAGTGAGGTATATAAAGGTTGGAATTATTAACGCCATCCCTAATTTAGAATACAGTACATTAGATTTCTTTTTAGATGACAATAATATTGTATCTATTTTTGAAAGTCTCTCTTTAACATATATATTTGAAAATATTATAAGAATTATAATACTCATTGAAATGTTTATCAAAGCATTAGAGATCCTAAAATAAAATATCTTATAAAAATAAGTATTTTTATATTCATCTCCGCTGTCCTTTTGTAATTTATCATAAGCCATTTTAGATAAGTCCTTAGCATCTTTATCTAAATTCTCATTATTATTTCTTTTGAGATTTGTTCTATATCTGAAATTATATGAGTTGATAATATTACTATAGCTTCTTTTCCCAGGTTAGATATTAAATTTCTAAACCTATTTCTCTCTTGAGGATCTAATCCAGCAGTTGGTTCATCTAAAACTAATATCTTTGGGTCATTAAGTAAAGCCTGTGCTATACCAACTCTCCTTTTCATTCCCCCTGATAATTTTGACATTTTTCTATTTTTGACTTCATGCAAACCAACCAATGTCAATAATTCTTTAATCTTTACTTCTTTATCTTCAATGTCCTTTAAATCTGCCATATACTCCATAAATTCAATAATTTTAAAATCCCTATATGCGTCAAAATCCTGTGGTAAATATCCAATTAATTCTCTATACTCTGATCCTAATAATTCTATATTCTTACCATTGTATAAAATCTCACCATTTGTAGGCTTAGTAAGTGTAACAATTTGTTTCATAAAGGTTGTTTTTCCAGCACCATTTGCTCCTAATAAACCATATACCCCACAATCAAGCACTAGATTTATATCATCATTTGCTATTTTTTCTTTATAAACTTTTTTAAGTTTAATGATCTCCAGTTTATTCATCCATACTCTCCTTCTATTTAAATCTAAATAACAATTTATATATTACCGAAGCAACCTTATCTATTTATAATCCCAACCTTATCTAAACCTTAAAATTACTAAAATTTTAATATAAATCTTATACCACTAATAAAGGCACCTTAGCCATTAATTGCTAAAGTGCCCTTATATATTTTTTTATCCTTTTTTTATGTATTCTCCTATTGCTGTTCCTATAATCCCATTGTCTTTGTCATATACTAAATTTCCACGTACTAAAGTCTTTATTACTTGACATCCAATTTCTTTTCCTACATATGGACTATGTTTATGCTTGTACTGTAAATCTTCTGCTTTTAGTCTATAAGGACTGTTTGGTTTTAACAAAACAATATCTGCGTCCTTCCCAATAGATATTTCTCCTTTATCTTTTAATCCAAATATTTTAGCCGGATTTGTTGAAAGTATTTTCATCAATTGACATACACACATTTTCCTTTTTTGAACTGCCTCATCAAACATAACATCGAGAACATTTTGACAAGCAGACATACCGCCCCACACTTTAAACATATCATTTTCTTGGTTTCCCTTCATTTCTGGAGGACAAGGAGAATGGTCAGAAGTTAAAATATCAATATTTCCTTTTTTAAGCTGCTCCCATAATTTCTCTACTTCATCTTTATCTCTTACTGGTGGAGAACATTTGGCAACCCCACCTAGTTCTACGCACTCCTCTCGTGTAAGAGCAAGATAATGAGGACAAGATTCTACTGTAACATCCATGCCTTCATTTTTAGCTTTTACAACTTCTTCAACAGCCTCAGCACAACTTAAGTGAACAAAGTGAAGTTTACATCCAGTTACTTTTCCAAAATATAATACCCTTTTTACTGCCTCTACCTCTGCAAAAATAGGTCGTGAATCCATATAAGCATTCATATCTTTTTTACCTTCATTTATTGCATCATCAGCTAATCTATCACATACAACTGCATTTTCACAATGAATAGAAAGAGTCTGATTAAGTTTTTTTAGTTCTACCATTCCTTTATACAATACATAATCATCTATATTTTTGAAATCTCCTGGAACATCAAAACCACATGTGGAAACAAAACATTTATAAGCAACTACTCCTGCTTCATTAAGCTCATGAAGTTTTTCTAAGTTATTTGGCATTAATCCACCATATAGTGCATAATCCACATAGTTTTTTTCTTTAGCACTTGCTAATTTTATATTCACAGTTTCCCAATCTGTAGTAGCTGGCAAATTATTTAATGGCATATCTACATAACAGGTTGTACCTCCAACTGCTAGTGCTTTAGTTCCAGTTTCAAACCCTTCCCATACAGTTCTACCTGGCTCACAAAGGTGAACATGAGCATCAATAACTCCTGGAAGAACATACATACCTTCTGCATCAATGACTTTTTCTGAATCATATAAATCATGACCTATAGAAGAAATCTTTCCATTTTTAATACCAACCTCTATTTCCATCACCTGATTAGGCAAAACTACCTTACCATTCTTAATGACTATGTCATAGCTCATTCTCTTCCCCCCTATTGTGTTAACTTTTCAGTGTTAATTTGTTTTATGCTCTTCTTTTCCTTATATTTGCTAAAGAAATAATATGTAACTGCTGTAGGTATGATACTTGCTAGCCAAGAAACTTCTACAAACATAAGTGAAAATATTACACCTACAATAATTGCCACAATTGCCGGGAAATTAATTCCTTTAAATGGTCCATCTGGATTATAATAATCATTTAAATTTATTTTTTGTTTTCTTAATATATAATAATCAACTACGAGTATAGAAAAAATTGGCCCTAAGAATGCAGAATATGCCAAAATAAATATATTTAATCCTGCAGCAGATGATTCTTTGATAAGTTCCCAAGGAAATGTTGCAAAGGCCGCAAGTCCTACTATTATAGCGGATTTTTTAAAGTTCAGTTTTACAATGTCCATAAGTGCATAAATTGGTGGTAATGCATTATTTAAAAGATTAGTTGTTATCTGTGCAAAAATTATAAATACAAGTGTTAAAATAACAACTAATTTATTAGGTACAATTTGCGCAAAACCTACTACTGGATTCGCAATTCCTGTTACTTTTGTTACTAAAAGTCCAATTACTCCCATAAATACCGTGGCTGGAATTAATGCTAAGCAATAAATAACTCCTCTCTTTCCAGGCCCCATTCCCGTTTTCACTTCTCTTACATAATCACCAACATTGATTAATACTGCACAATTAACACCAATAAAGGATGTTACAGCTCCAAAGAATGGTAGTCCCCAAGATCCTTTAGTATTCATAAGTTGTTCTGTTACAACATTTCCGTGAAGTTTTAAAATTGTGATTAGCATATATGTTAACGCTGCAATAATAATAATTCCTCCGATGTTTTCTATTGCCTTTATTCCTTTAAACCCCAAAGCAGATAAGCCTATCTGGATTAAGTGGAACAGAATGAAGAATAAAACAATATTGTTATAATCAAATAATATCTTACTAACTTCATTCAATGCTGAAGCGCCAACCCAGCTTTGAAATCCATACCATATTACTCCAGGTATGGCTCTACATAAAGATGGAATAAAAGTTCCTTTAAACCCAAAAGAGCTTCTTAATTGTACAACATATGGTATCCCAGTCTTATAACATAATTTATCATTTAACACAAGGCAAACAGCTACCAATGTAGAACCAAGGGCAATAGCTACAATAGATTGTATTAGATTAAGTCCACCTTCTACAAGATTTGACCCCAATGAAAAATTTCCAATAGAAACACATCCTCCAAGCCATGCTAGTAAGTAAGAGGTTCCTCCCATGATACGCTTATTTGCAGGAATTGGAGAAAGACTATCTGTTTCATAGCTATCTGTATCTATATTTTTCATGTTATTATCCATAGATTTATCATTCCTTTCATTTAAGGTACAGAAGGTTAGAAAAACCAGCTGTACCTTTCTATTTGATTTGTAATTCATATATTTTAAGGTATTGATAATTTTTATAAGGCTAGTTACTCCTTATTCTTTGGATCTAATGTCAAAAATATTGTGATTTTGAACCCTGATTTTTTCGATAGAATTACTTCTAAATCTAGTAAAATCAATCTCTAATCTCTTTATAATTCTAAAATGCACTCCAACACTTCTTTCATATCACCAACAATTCCATAATCGGAAATATTAAAAATTGGAGCTTCTTCATTTTTGTTTATAGCTATAAATAATTTTGTATCCTTAATTCCCTCTGTATGCTGAATAGCTCCTGATACTCCTAATGAAATGCATATACGAGGTCTAATTGTATATCCAGTCTGTCCAATCTGATGCTCAAATGGTATAAATCCTGTATCTGCAAGAGGTCTTGTCCCTCCTATAGCAGCACCTAATTTATCTGCAACCTTCTTGAGAAGTTCAAAGTTTTCTTCACTCTCTGCTCCTCTTCCTCCCACTACTACAATATCAGCGGATAAAATACTATCTGTATTATTAGCTGAAGGAAGTGCTTCTATAAATTTAATCTTAGATTCTGGCATAACTATATCATCTAAATAATACACTTCAGTATTGCTATTCTCTATTTTTTCAACTTCTGTATAAACTCCTGGCCTTACTGTCATCATTTGTGGATAATATCCCTCCTTTGTAACGATTGTTACAAATATGTTTTCTCCAAAGGAAGGCTTATTCTGTTTTATGTAAAATGACCCATCTTCTCTTTTATCTACTTTTAATTCTGTACAATCTGCTGTAAGTCCACATTCTAATTTTGCAGCAACTCTAGAAAATAATGACCTACTCATAGTTGTTGCAGGAATTAAAACACTAGATGGTTCTATCTTTTTAATCATTTCTGCAATAACATGACTAACTGCATCATCTTGAAATGAACAATCTGTCTCTGTTTTAACTGCATAGATTTCATCTATTCCAAGTTGTTTTACTTGTTCAATAATTTTTTCACAATCTTTGGCAACTAATAAAGCCTTTATCTTTTCTCTAGTTGTCTTTTTAATTAGATTGGCTGCTGAAACTAGTTCTGCTACAACAGCTTGTAAATTACCATTATAATTTTCTGCAAAAACACAAATTCCATTAGCCATTTAATTTTTTCCTTTCTCATTTTCAATTAATTCTATAATCTGCTTAGCCATTTCTTTTGGCGTTCCTACAAGAATCTCAGCTTTTTTTGTATGTTCTGGTGCATATGAATCTGTAACTACTGTAGGTGATCCAGTTAGTCCTATATCTGATGTACACATACTTAGCTCTTTGTTTGTATAAACATCCATAGGTTTATTTTTAGCTCCACGCTTTGTTCTTAATGTAGCAAGACGTGGTTCATTAGACCCAAAACAAACAGTTACTAATGCTGGAAGCTCACACTGGAGTTTCACTATTGTATTTTTATATTTTTTAACTGCATTTATCTTACAACTTTCATCAGGATTATATTCTATACCTTGTATTTCTGCTACATGGGGTATTGATAAATATTCTGCAACCATTGCTCCTACCTGTCCTGTTGCACCATCTGAGGATAATGCTCCACATAATAACAAATCAAATTTACCATATTTCTGTATAGCCTTAACTATTACTTTTGCTGTTGCAATAGTATCCCCTGCAGCGAAAGCTCTATCTGTGATAATACAACTTTTATCACATCCCATAGCCATAGCATCTCTCAATGACTTTTCTGCATCTGGTGGACCCATTGTAAATACTACAACTTCACCATTAGTTTTTTCTTTTAATCTTATAGCTTCTTCAATTGCATTTAAATCCGCAGGATTAATCATTCCTTCAGAACTCCCACGCACAAGTGCGTGGGTTTCTGGGTCTACAGAAACATTATTTGAAACAGGAACCTGTTTAATAAGAACTGCTATATTCATATTTCCTCCTCATTCCATCACAGTTTTTATAAATCATTTAAACATTTATTTCTCTAATAAACGGCTAAATGCCCAATCCTCTAAAAGTGGAGTCGATTCACCTCTCATAATAAGCTTAGCAAGATCTCTACTTGCTGCTGGAGCTTCTATAACACCATTTCCACCATATCCTGTAGCTAATATATATCCCTCAACAGGTGTTTTCCCTAATATAGGAAGGAAATCTTTTGGTTCAGCTCTATAAGACAACCATGAAGAAACAAGACCACTGTCTACAATTCCTGGAACCTTACACTCTAATTGCTCTAGTAAGAAATCAATAAAGTAATCATCTGTACCACCAGTAGATGGTAATTTATCTGGATCCCATTGTCCTGCATGCATTGGATTATTTAAATCCATTGATAAATGAGATTTACAAATAAAGATATTATCTCCAGCACGCAATGCATAGAATTCAGGATATTTTAAAACTGGGAATGTATATCCTAGCTTCTTTCCTGGAGGACATAAAAAGAATGCTTCTGCTTTTGTATGCCAAATTGGAACATCTAGTCCCACCATTTCACCTGTGAATTTACTCCATGGTCCGGTACAATCAACTACATAATCAAAATCATACTCAGTTCCATCATTAGTTTTTAATCCATTAACTTTATTATCTTTAACTTTAACCTCTGTAACCTCTACGCCTAGTTTTATAATTCCACCATTTGCTTGCATTTTCTTTGCATAAGTATTAGAAATCATGGTACCATCGAAATATCCATCATCTTCAGTGTAACCTGCTCCTAAAATATTTTCTGTAGAAATATCTGGTAGAATCTTTTTGATGCGTTCTTTATCAGTTATATATTCTCCTGTATAACCTGCTGCTTTCGTTAAAGCAATACCTGTTTTAATTACTCTTTCTACCTCTTCATTAGTAGCAACTACTAATGTTCCTGTTTTATCAAAACCCGCAGATCCTTTTTCTTCTTGCTCCATTTTTAAATAAGATTCAAATCCATAAAGCCTTACATCCCAATATCTATTTCTTAAAGAGTCATCAAATAAACATACAGTACCAGCTGATTTTGCTGTAGATGCCCCCCCTATTGTGCTCTTTTCAAATAAAACTATTTCTGCGTTATCATAAAGACTTAAGTGATATCCAAGTGCTGTACCTGATATACCTCCTCCAATAATTCCAATACGTATTTTTTCCATAAGTTTATCCACCTTTCTTCTTATATTTAAACTAATTATTTGATAAAACTACTCTTTATCTATAGCAAGCACTGTGTTTAATAATACCTGACATCCCTTTTCAATATCCATATCTCGTGTAAATTCATCTCTTGAATGACTAATCCCATTAACACTAGGAACAAATATCATCCCTGTTGGAAACCTCTCCGCCATCACTAAAGAATCGTGGAAAGCTCCACTTGGAACTATTTCATAATCAAATCCTAATTCTCTAACTGAATACTCTATTTCACTTTTTACCCATGATGACATTGGTGCTGGTTCATGGTAAGAAATATTGCGAAATGTATATGAATTTACTGATTCGTCACAAACCTTTCTAAGATATTCTGTTAATTTTTTTTCTATTAAAGAGATAATCTCATCATCTTGGTCTCTAATTTCTAAATTTAATGTACAAATTCCCGGAATAACATTTACAGAATTTGGTGAAACCTTTATTGTACCCACTGTAGCAACAGTAAACTCATTCCCATGCTCTGATACAATTCTTGGTACCTGTGATATAAAATCAGCTGCCGCTACTAAGGCATCCTTTCTGTCTCCCATAACTGTACTTCCAGAATGATTTGACTCTCCACAAATAACGATTTCATATCTGCTAACACCAGCTATGGATGATACAATTCCTATAGAAGTATCTTTTTTATAGAGTGATGCTCCCTGTTCTATGTGTAATTCTAAAAAGCAATGAACTGAATCTTTTTTTCTTTTAGCCTTATGAAGCTTAGAAATATTAATTCCATATTCGCTCATAACTTTACTTCTAGATTCTCCATACATATCCACATCATTTTCATTAATCATAGGATCCACTCCACATATAGCACTACTTCCCAAAAGTCCATTGCTAAATCTAAAGCCTTCCTCATCAGTAAATACAATAATCTCTATAGGGTGTAACAATTTATAATCATTCTCTAGAAGGGTTTCACATACACAAAGACCTCCTACACATCCAAGAACTCCATCATACTTACCACCATCTGGCACTGTATCTAAATGAGACCCGATAACAATAGCTGGAAGACTAGAATGTTTTCCTTCCATTCTAATGATAATATTCCCAGCCTCATCTATTCTTGGTTCAAGACCTAAAGCCTTGAAATATCCCATAAAAATTTCTCTTCCCTTAATGTCTTCTTTAGAATACGCCACTCTACTATGTGTCCCGTCCTCTTGAACACCACATTCATAAAGCTCATTTATATGAGAAATGACTTTTTTAAAATTAATTTTCATAGCCTCATTCCCTTTATTAATTTTTGAGTTTTCTATATTTCTGGATCACGGTTACAGTCTTTAGAGTAAATATAGGCAAATGGTTCTCTTCCAACTCCATAAGCTGCTTGTAAAGAATATGCACTCATAAACATATAATCTTCTTTCTCAACAGGTATCCATTCATTGTCTAGATTATAAACTCCTTGTCCAGTTAAAACATAAGCGCCATGTTCTTGATAGTGTGTTTCAATAAACGGATGGCAAGCCCCTGGTTCAAATGAAAGAATATGCATGTTCATATCAAAGGCTAGATCTGTTGGTAATAAGTCTTTAATTAAAACATTTTTCATATCCTCATAAATTCTATATTCCATTTCATTTACATTTCCTGTAACAACCCATGTTTTCATATCATCAAGCTTTTCATATCTTTTTTTGTATAAGAATAATCTGCAAGGCTCTTTTTCAGTATTTTTTAAATACATTTTTTTATCTGGAGGACAATATAAATATCCACCTGCTGTAAGTTTAAATGATTCATCATCTGCCGATGCCGTAACATTTCCTTCTATGCAATAAACAAAGGTTTCTACCCCATTTCCTCCAAAGCCTTTTTCGTTCTTTCCATCTGGATTCATTTTAATAATATAATCAACGAAACCGGCACCTAGCTTAGGAGATGCAAGAATTGTCATTTCACATCCTTCAAATCCAGGAACAATATTATTTACCCTTCCTTCTGCAGAAATCAAAGCATAATTATTTTTCTTTACTATTGATCTATTTGTTAATAATCCTTTTGGATAAGCCATTTCTATTCCTCCTATTCCTTTTTTACCTAATAAATTACTTATATGCTAATTGATATATGCTATCAACTAATATCTCAACCCCTTTTTCAAGATACTGAGGAGCTGTATATTCTTTTGGATTATGACTAATACCTCCTCTACTTGGAACAAAAATCATTGCCGTAGGAATTTGTTTTGCAATGAGTTGTGAGTCATGTCCTGCTCCGCTATTCATGACCCTATAATTAACTTTTCTATCAACACAAACTTTTTCAATACAAGCCACAATCTCTTTGTCCATTTGAACTGGTGGCTCGTCCATCCACATATGAATATCAACTTCAACATTACATTCTTTTGCTGTCTCATTCATAAACAAAACTATTTCATCTGTGTATTTTTTTAGAAACTCTTCATCTGTATGTCTTATATCTAAAGAAAATTCTGCTTTTCCTGGAACTACATTTCCTACATTAGGTTTTATTTCTATAAAACCTGCAGTTGCAACTAATGGGCTTCCATATGCCCTTGCCTTATCTAAAATGTTACTAATCATTTTGCTTGTGGCATAAAATGCATCTCTACGATATTCCATTGGGGTTGTTCCTGCATGATTTGCAGTACCTGTAACCTCAACCTTATATCTTCGCTGTCCAGCAATACTATCTACTATTCCTATTTCTTTTCTTTCCATTTCCAAGATGTTTCCCTGTTCTATATGCGCTTCCAAAAATGCCTTCACATCACTACGTTTATCTCTTGATGAATTTCTAAACTCAAACCCAGCCTTATGCATTGCATCTGTAAAAGCTATTCCATCTCCGTCCTGAATATGTTCTACTTCTTCTTTGTCTCCACATCCCAAGAAATTTTTACTTCCCCAAAACACAGTAGGAAATCGTGATCCCTCCTCTTCCGCAAATGACACTACTTCAATATTGCGGCAAGCTTGACCATACTTATCTTTAAGCTGACTCAAGGCTACAATCCCTGCAATAATTCCATACATTCCATCATACTTTCCTCCATTTATAACTGTATCCACATGTGAACCCGTCATAATGGTTTCTTCTGGATTTTTATTACCTTGTATACGCCCATATAAATTACCCACTTCATCAAAATATGTAATTAATCCCTCTTCCTCCATAATCTTTTTTAATTCCATCTGAGTGTCTAACCACTCTTTAGAATAAAGAAGACGGGTAATTCCTCCTTTTGAATCAGATGCTTTATCAGCCACACGTTCAATTAGCTGAGCTATCTTCTCCTGTAAAACTTCTGACAAATATTCCACATCCTTTTCATATCATCTTTTTGGAGTTATTAGCTTCCCTATTGGTTCTGATACTATTTTCCCATCTTTATAAATTGTTGTACCTCTCAAAATTGTCCTAACAACTTGTCCATGAAAATTACAATCCACATATGGACTAACTTTGTGTAAATAAAATAAGTCTTCTGACTTTAATGTATACTCTTTATTAAGGTCAACCAGTGTAAAATCTGCATCATACCCTATTTCAATTTTTCCTTTTCCTTTAATCCCAAATACCTCATTAACATTTGATGCTGTTAATCTAGCAATTTTATGTAGTGGTAATTTTCTATCATGGTAAGCATGCTTCAATAATCCTGCCAGAGTTGTCTGACAAGCTGAAATTCCCCCCCACACATTTAAAAATTCTCCTTCTTTCAGTTTTGGGTCACAAGGTGAGTGATCAGATGAAATAAATGTAATCTCATCATTAAACAACTTTCCCCATAACTTTAACTGGTTTTCTGCATCTCTAATTGGTGGTGAACATTTTCCGATAGTACCCATGCGTTCCACATCATAATCTGTAAGATACAAATAATGTCCAATTGTCTCACAAAAAACATCTACACCTCTTCTTCTTGCCTCAGTCACTAGTTCTACACCTTTAGCTGTACTAATATGTGCAATGATTAATTTACATCCTGTTTCTTCGGCAAAACTAATCACCCTTGATATACTTTCTATCTCTGTAATTGGCGCATGTGCTGCAAAATAATCCCATACTCCTGTTTTGCCATCTTTTCGTGAATTTTCTGTCAACATACTAGTCAGTTTATCGTTTTCACAATGAACCATTAATGGTAAGTCTAATTTTTTCAATTGCTCCATTCCCTTTAGGAATGTATAATCATCTGAACCTGGAAACTCATCGATACCACTAAAACAATCAAAAGCCTTAAACCCAATTACTCCACATTCAGCAAGTTCCTCAAATTTATCCATGTTATTTGGTGAAAATCCACCCCACAATCCAAAATCACAAAGGGAATCCATTTTTGCTATTTCTAATTTCGCTTGAAAAGTTTTTCGGTCTAATGTGCAAGGCGAGCTATTTAAAGGCATATCAAAATATACAGTTCCACCAGCTGCAGCAATGGCCTTGCTACCAGTTTTAATAGTTTCCCAATCCATTCTTCCAGGAGAGTTGAAATGTACATGTCCATCTGTTGTAGCTGGGAAAATGTGAAATCCTAATGCATCTATTATTTCATTAGCATCTCCTGATATTTCGTCATTAATTTCAACGATTTTCCCATCATAAACGCCTATATCAGCTTTCTTTACACTATCATTAAAAACTACTATTCCATTTCTAATAATCAGATCGTAATTCTTTTGCAATATCTTCACCTCCATATTATATTTCTCAATTTTCTTTATTTTCTAAATATAATTTCTATATTTAGAATTATAAATAAATTTTTAACAATTTTCATCGCCAGATATAGATAAAAAAAGAAAGATATTTTATCTATATGGGATAAAATATCTTTCTATATAATTATTGATGCTGTTTTACTAAATCAAATTTTTATTATGTTTTTCAATCATTTTATATACAATCAATCCAATTCTCACTGCCAGTACTTCACTAGGATTATTAAAATCAATTCCTGTAATATTACTTATTTTGTCCATCCTATAAGCTGCAGTTTTATAATGAATATACAAATCATCTGCTGCCCTCTTAAGGTTTTGGTTTCTATCTAAATAAGCTTTAAGTGTAAGAAGTAAGTCATCTCTCATATTTTTTTTATAATTATACAATTTCTGAAGGGATTCTGGAACATACTCTAATAACTCAGCTGTATCATTTATCTTACAAAGCAATTTAAAAATCCCTAAATCAGAAAATAAAATAATTTCAGATCCAATACTTGAAATTTCGTTAGCAACATCAACAAAATTAAATGCATCATTGGCCTCTCGAAAGCTTCTTGAAATATTTATGATTCCATCTACTACATTTCCAATTCCCACTTTTACTTTTAAATCATTGTTGTGCCTTTCAATATACTTTTGAATTTTTTCTACTATAATTTTTATTTCTTTCCTATATTCTTCTTGTTTTTGATCTAGGTTTATCTCCTGAATAACTATTACTCTATCCAAATCATTCTGAATTCTAGCATTTACAAAATACATAAAAATAGCGTCATTTAAAATATTAGTATGTTGGGTCTTTTTATTAAAATCTAGATATGATTCTTCTTCATTCTTAAACCCTAAAACAATTGCTCTATAATTCCCCTCACTCTTAATGCCAAGAATGTTAAGACTTTTCTGTAATTGATCTACAGAATGAATCTTCCCATTTAAAAGATTATGCATAATGTCATTCTGAAATTTTTTCTCCAACTCATTAATTGCATATTGTCTAGAGTATTCATGATATAGAGCAGTGATTGCATTTTCAATAGCAATAAAATCCATAATATCAAGGATTTTATTTATTTCTGTAATAACTAAGTATAATTTTACTCCTAAAGTTATATTTAAAAATGTTAAATATTGATTCCTTATTTCACCTTCAATGGTTATTTTTTGCTTTAAATATGTATTATTAGAATAAAACCCCACCTCATATATTTCTGAATTATCTCCTATATCTAGATTAAGTATTTCATCACTAGTAGTTTCTAAACACTTCATATTCTGATTAAAAATCGAAACTGGATTATGAATGAGTTTAGAAAGAACCTCTAATATTCTTTTTATTTCATTCTCTGTGGAATTCAATGAAAATAGAAGTGCACTGAAATTATCATGTGTTGTTTTAAAGTATTTTAACCTTGCAACTTCCTCATTAAATATATGTTCCATAATTATACTCATAATTTCTCTAAAAGATACTTCAAATGGGACTTCTAAAACAGGTATAGAGTAAGCTTCTGCAAATTCCATTAATAAATCAATTTTATTATCAGCAAATTCTACATTTCTTCCTCGTTTTAGTATAAGTGCACTGACATTTTTTTGCGTAAGCTCTCTAAAATATCCCTTAAATGTTTCTATCGAGCAAGATTTAAAGGCGTATAAACCAGTCAATAAAACTTCTCCACCTTTAATAAATTTTACTATATCTGGTGCTTCAATAATTGTTACTCCTTTAATCTCATTATCAATTCCGCTTTTACCAGCAAGTATTTTAGCGTTTTTTAAAGTTTCTGTTCTTAATAACTCTCGCACACTAAAGTTCATTTTAGCACCTACCTTCACTTATTCTTCATAAGAATTTTAAATACTCTTACATTTCTTACTATAAGCTCTCATCTTTTCAATTTCAATTTATTTTCAATATTTGTACTAATCATATCATAATTTTTATCAAAATCTTGTAAAGGAAACTTGACATAACCTTCTCAAAAAGTTATTATATTTATGTAAAGTTACCTTGTCAATGGAGGTGATAATGTGAAAAATAGAGTTGAAACATTAAGAAAAGAAATGGGATTAAATCAAGAAGATTTTGCTAAATTACTTCGTGTATCTAGACAAACTATTAGTTCCATTGAAAGAGGAAAATATAATCCTTCTTTAGACTTAGCTTTTGAAATTTCAGATTTTTTTAGAAAACCTATTGAAGAAATTTTTATACATGAAAGGATTGATAAATATGAAAAAAAGTAATTTATTTCTAGGGATCTTATATCTCATTGCTGGTATCCTTTGCCTACTTGCCGCTATCTTTTTTAAAACTATTTTTCAAAGCTTACTATGTGGATTTGCAGGGGCATTTATTATACCTGGAATAACCATGTGTTATAAATACTTTTACTGGTCCAAACCTGAAAACAAAGAAAAATATAATGAAAAAATCGAAAGTGAATATATCGAGTTACATGATGAGCTTAAAGAACAATTAAGAAATAAAAGTGGAAGATATGCTTATATTGCAAATTTGATTATTCTTTTATTTTCAATAATTATATTTTCAATTCTTTCATTTTTATATGCATCTATAGATATTAAATATATTGTTGTATTTTTAAGTGGACTTTTAGTTTTTCAATATATTTTAGGTATTATTATTTATAAAAAACTTTTAAAAAATTTCTAATATACAGAATCATATTGTATTTTTATTGAATCTATAATAGTAAAAGCAGTTAATGTTTAATAATTAACTGTTTTTACTTAACAAAAAATCCGACTATCAATATACTACCCGAGATAATTATAATAAAACTGATTAGCATAAATACTCCATCAGATTTATTTTTTGTTTTTCTATATGACTCTATGTAAGTCATAAAGTAACTAATTCCTATCATCGTCATAGCAATAGAACTTACAAATTCACTTAATGAATTTTTTAAAATAAATCTAAGTATGAACCATATAACTATTAGTACCATTATTATTGATGAAAAAATTTCTTTAAACTTCTTATTTTCCATATTATATCTTAACCCCCAATTATACTTATTTTATTATACTATAATATAAAACACTTTAATTTTATTTTTATCTTAAATATAATTTATACAAAATATCATGAAATTTTAATCTGTTTATTGCAACAAAATAATCAATATAATATAATTTAGTTAGTCCGAACTAACTAATATCCTACAATTAATTTACTTTATATGAAAAAATAAATTTTTAAATGAGGTGCTTATTATAAATACTATTTTAGTTGTTGATGATAACGAAGAAATTTTAGATATTATTTCATATCATCTAAATAAAAAAGGGTATCATGTTATAACAGCTACAAATGCTGACCATGCAATGAATATCGTAGAGCAAAATGAGATTTCCGCTGCAATTTTAGACGTAATGATGCCTGGAAAAGATGGTTTTTATTTATGTAAATCCATTAGAACTAAGCATTATTTCCCTATTTTATTTCTAACCGCAAAGGTACAAGAAAATGACAAATTAGAAGGATTGGAATGTGGAGCAGATGACTACATGGTTAAACCTTTTTCTGCTAAAGAACTACTAGCTAGAATTGATTCCTTAATAAGAAGATGTACTCAATACAATTTAAAACAAAAAGATTCTATAATACAAATAGCAAATCTCAAATATAATCAGTTGACAGGAATTATTTCTATACACGGATATCAACTCGATTTGACAGATATCGAATACCGAATTTTAATCCTTCTTATAAATCAAAAAGGAGTGTCCTTAAATACAGAAATGATTTATAAGAAAATTTGGGGTGAAACTTTCACAATTTCTTCAAATAACAATGTAATTGTACATATCAAAAATCTACGAAGAAAAATAAGTGCTTTTGATAAAGAGGTAGAATATATACACACAGTATGGGGGAAAGGATATGCTATTTATGTCTAAGCCTACTCCTTACGGACTTATTCCTCAGTTTATATATAAAACAATTAAGTATGCATTATGTTTATTGGGTTTATTTATCTCAATATATTTAATTGGTAGCTCAATCATTGACTATTTTGCCAAAACTGAAGTTAGTCCAAATACACTCCATGTCTATAAAGACTTTTTATTTTTTTCGGATTTATTATTTTGTTTTTGCATTTACGTCATACTTATGATTCGTTTTTTATTAAAACAGCAAAAGTATATTGCCTATCTAATAGATATGATTCATTTGATAAAAGGTGGCAACTATACAAATCAAACAGAAATAAGAGGAAATAATGAATTATCTCATTTAGCAACCCATATTGACGAATTAAGAAAATCAGTGAGTATTGACAAAGAAAATCAAAAAATTCAAATCGAAAAGGAGCAGAAATTATTAACTTCTATATCTCATGATTTACGTACTCCTCTCACTACTTTAACTGGTTATTTAGAAATTTTGCAAGATGAAGATTTTCAAGATAAAAAGAAACGTAAAAAATATTTGATACATTGCTTAGATCGTGCAAAACAACTTGAATATCTAATTAATACAGCTTTTGAACATTTTTATCTTACTGAAAAAGAGAATTGTGAAATTGAACTGCTTCGATGCAATTCATATCGAAGTCTATCAAATATCATTCATAAATGCACAGATATTTTGAAACAAAATGGATATTCTATTCATTCTGAGCTTCCTAAATGTCACTATTCTATGGTATATGATATACGAATGATGGAACGATTATTTGACAATGTCTTTACAAATATTGTGAGGTACGCTGATACTACTCACCCCATTTTTATTAATGGTGAATTAACCAAAGACACTCTTAAAATTTATGTAAAAAATAAAATTGGATTAACTTTTAATAAAAACAAAAGCACCGGAATAGGCTTACAAAATTGTAAAAAAATCATGAAGATACATGATGGAGATTTTTTTTCTGAGATTCTTGATGATAATTTTATTGTTTCAATTATATTTCCTATACAAAATAAAGGATAACCGCATAAAATTTCTCGGTTATCCTTTGTTTTTTTACAAGTTACACTGCATTTCTTTTATAGATAAGATGCGGTCACATAGTTTGGCAAGCAATTCTGTTTCATGGCTAATAACCATAAGTCCAATATTTCTTTCACGGCAAATTAGCATAAGTTCTTTCCAGATTTTCGCTTGAGTTACTGCATCCAACATGGTCGTCATTTCATCAGCAATTAAATATTTTGTATTTGGTCCTAAAGCTCTTACAATACAAAATCTTTGCATTTCACCTCCAGATATTTCTACTGGAAATCTCCTATACCATTCATCTTTTATTCCAAAACGATCCAACGTTTTTTGATCAGGATAATAGCTTTCTGTAAGTGAACGATACATATGCCATTTAGGATTCAGAGCCTTTTCTGGATGCTGATAAATCATTTGAACTGGTTGACAACTTCCTTTTATAAACGATTGACCATCAACGGTTACCTTACCTTCAATTGGTGATAAATAATTAGCCATTATTTTAGCAAATGTGCTTTTTCCACAACCGCTATAGCCAGAAATTCCAACAACTTCTCCTCTTGTTAATTCAAAATTTATATTTTGAAACAACCATTCCTTTTTTTTTATAGTAAAACCCTAAGTTTTTTGCAGCTAAAGACATTTGTTCACCTCCTTGCTTCGAATAAAGTCATTGGTAGGTAAACAATTCCAAAGAGCTTTGGTATATGGATGAGAAAGCTTTTCTCCATACCCATCAAAGCAATCAGCATTTACGGTTTCAATTGCCCGTCCATCTTGTAGTACAGTTACTCTATCACTAATTGATAATGCAGATACAATATCATGTGTAATAAGCATTACCGCAGCTCCGTCATCCGCAAAAGTTCTAAGTTGATTTAATATAGCACTTAAAGCCTCTGGATGAATACCTGGTGTAGGCTCATCAGCAATTACAAGTTTAATTCCTTCTCTTACGCTAGTAGCAAATAAAATACGTCTCAACATTCCTCCAGAAAGTTCAAAAGGATATCGTTCCCTATCCTTTTGTTTCAGTCCATATTTCTCTAACAACTGCCTTTCTATTTTCCCAGCACTTTGCTTTGGCAATCCAATTTTAATCTGTTTACCTACCTTCATAAGAGGGTCTAAATAGTTTACTGACTGAGGAATAAAAGCAATTTCTTTGCCTCTTAATTGCTCTTTTCTTTTTTCAGTTAAAGGTTCTCCCATATATGTCATACATCCAGTACAAATTGCGTTATATGGTAATATTCCTAATACAGCGTGAGCAAGAAGACTTTTACCTGACCCACTAGCCCCTATAATCGCATGCACTTCTCCTGCATTAAGCTGAATACTAAGCGAACTAATAGGCGTAATCATTTTTTGTTTCAAACCTTTTACATATTGAGAAAAAGATACAGATAAATTTTCTACAAATAAAACACATTTATTATACTTCATGTTACCCCTCCTATTGATTTGCACTGTTGGGATTAATAAGTATTCTAAACTGTTCACCTATGCTGTCAAAGCTTTCAACAACTAAAATAAGCATCAGCCCTGGAAATACCGCTAACCACCAATCTCCCACAGAAATATGCTTTACTGCCTCTGATAGTATTAAACCAATGGAAGGAGTTTGAACTGAAAGTCCAAATCCCAAAAATGTAATAGCAGCTTCATGAAGAATTGCATGAGGAAATAATAGTAAAAAACCAACCATAATTTGAGGTAATATATGCGGTAAAATATGCTGAAATACAATAAATGTCTTAGACTTTCCAAGGTTTCTTGAGAGTTTAATATACTCACTGTTTTTAATACTCATGACTTCATTACGAATAATTCTAGTAAGTGATGGCCAATGAGTTAACCCAACTCCTAATATAACGCCTTTTACTCCGCCACCTACCATGAAAGAAATCAATATAATAAAAACTAAATGAGGCATACCAATAAACATATCTACAAACCATGAAATTACTGCATCTGCTTTCTTACCAAAAGTTGCTGCCACAATTCCTAAAATACTTGCAATGCAAGCACCTACAAAAGCTCCAATAAATCCTACAACCAAAGATAACCTTAACCCCTTTAATGTTCTTGTAAACATATCTCTTCCAAGCCAATCTGTACCAAAAATGTGGTTCCATGAAGGCGGAAGGCTTTTTTGAGCAAAATTAGTAACTAAATTATTATCACTTAGCAGATAACTAAGTATTAATGCTATCAAAATAATCCCAATTGATAAAAGAAGCGAGAAAACAAGCTTGCTTCTTGCATTATGTTTTTTAATCAAGCGAATTTCCCTCCTTTAACCTTGGATTGATAATAGCATTTAATATATCTGCTATCATGTTTCCTGTAAAAACAAAAACAGCACTTACTACTACAATGCCCATTAAAAGCGGAAGATCACTTTTCAATCCTGCCTCGGTTAAAGTAGATCCTAATCCTGGATATGAAAAAACCTGTTCTGCTAAAACCGACCCTCCAAATAGCTCGCCAAAATAGGCAAAGTGAAGTGTGATTGCAGGAAGTGCAACATTTCTTATTCCATGGTTTTTTATAATTTCCCATGACCTTTCCCCTCTAGCTTTTGCAAACAAAATATACTCTGAATTTAAGACATCAATCATCTTTTCTCGTGTATGTAACGTTACATTTGCAATCCCTAGTACACTTAAAGTTATTATAGGCAATATCATATGATGTATATGATTCCATAATGTAACCTCACTGCTCATTACCCCAATTGGTACAGATATTCCAATAGGAAACCATCTAAGCCAAACTGAAAATATAATCAGTAGCATAAGGCCAAGCCAAAAAGTTGGTACTGATGCCTGTATATACGATAAACATTTTATTATTTTATCTAAAGGCTTGCCTTTTTTCACTGCTGCTAAAATTCCTAAACAAAAACCTATTACACCAGACAAAATCCAAGAGATACCCATAAGTACAAATGAGGCTGTAAATTTCTCAGAAATAATATTAGAAACTGGTCTTCTGTATATTTTAGATGTACCCATATCTCCAGAAGCAAAGTTTTTAAGCCATGTTAAATACTGTTCCTGAGGAGGGTTATTGAGCCCCCAGTATTCTTCCAGTGCTTCACGCTGCTCTGTGGTAATTGACACATCTCCACCTATATATGCAGAGATAGGATCTATTGGTGAATTATACATCATAATAAAGGTTAAAATTGATAATCCAATAAGAAGAGAGCAGCCTCTTAAAAACTTCAATCCAAGGAATTTTAATTGTTTCACCTACATCACTCCTTTAAAAAGAGTGTAGTGAAATTCCACACCACACTCTTAATTTTTACTTATTTTACAGTAGCATCTGCATCCCATGTCCATTCTGCAATATTAGCTAAAAGTGCCCATTCATGCCCATGTGCATGAACTGGTTGTTTCCCAACATTTATTCTACTATCTCCTAAATAAATGTGATCCAAACGAATTAACCACACAAATGGAACATCTCCTAATCCACTAGCACCAGTTTCTCCATTCCATTGTGCAAGTTTCCAATACTTATTTGCTTCTTCCATTGTATTGGAATGCAAAGCTTTTTCCATGTATTCTGTCACAACTGGATTATTGTAATAAACAATATTATTGTAGGAAATACCAGCACCTTTTGGGTCATGCATAGTATAAAACTGATGTGGATGATGTCTTCCCCCTCCAAAAAGAGTTGGATTTGAATGCATTAATGTTTTCATTTCATCCCAGTTACTTCCCACTAATTGTATATCTATACCAAGTTTTTTTGCTTGCTCTGCTACTACAATTGCAATATTTGTTCTAACAGCATCAGCAGATGAATGATATAGCTTGAATGAAGCCTTTAAACCATCCTTTTCACGAATACCATCTTTGTCAGTATCTACCCATCCAGCTTTTTCTAATATTTCTTTTGCTTCTTCAATTCGATTGTCTTCAATAGCTGTTTCTTCATTCCACCAAGGCATTTTATCAACTAAAGAATAAGCTTTTTTACCATGTCCATTTAAAACAGTATCGACGATTTTCTGCCTATCAAAACCTATATACATTGCTTTTCTAATTGCGATATCAGAAGTAACATCATTTCCAATTGGATAACCTTGAGGTGTTTTCCCGTATCCACTTTTCTGTGTAGGCATAGATATCCCTCTAACGTCATTGCTTTCATGAGAAAATAACTTAAACCCATCTATCTTCGTATCTGCAAATTCTGGCAAAGCATAAATCATATCTACTGTTCCATTTTTTGCTGCAGCAAGTGCGGCATTTTCATCAAGGAATAGTAATGTAAACTTTTTAAAGTGAGGTTTCTTTCCATGATAATAAGGATTCACTTCAAAAATTGCCTGCTGATCTTTATCCCACTGTACCAGTTTATAAGGTCCAGAACCAATAGGATTTTCAGAGTAATTATCATCATAATGGTCTTTAGGCAGAATTACGATTTCAGTTAATTGAGCAAAAAAAGTGGAGCGTGGCTCTGAAAGATGAAAAATAATTGTTTTATCATCTTGAATCTCAATTTTTTCAAGGAAACTAAGATCCCAGTTAATACCATCTTTTTTCAACATCTCGTATGTAAATTTAACATCTTCCGGAGTAACATCTTCTCCATTTGAAAACTTAAAATTATCGTTTAAATGAAATGTCCAAGTTAAACCATCATCACTTACTTGATATTCTTTCGCATAATCTCCAACAATTTTTAAATCTGATGTCTTCTTTAACAATGTGCTGTGAATAATTTGAGATTCACTCATAATACCCCATCTTTTTCTAGGATCAAACTCTCCATATGGACGAGTTCCCATACTTATTATAAGTTCATCTTTAATTTCTGATTTGTCCTGATTTGAATTAGTTGTAGTTTTTCCTCCGTTAGCACACCCAGAAAAAATGCCTACAGCTAGTAAACCAGTACAAAATAAGCTTACAAAGTTTTTAAGCTTCATAATTTTCCCCCTTTCAATACATTAGTTATAACTAACTACACTAAAATTATATATATTTAAAAATTTCAATCAATAGTTTTAAGTTTAATTTCACTTTTCTTCACAATTAGTTTTTTGCTATAAACAATAAAATTCAAGAATTTCTTTTATAATGCTATCTTTACGTTGATATAAAATAAATGTACTTGAAAAACATTGTCAATTATAAGATAATAAATCTGAATTAAATATTAACTTTTACAAAATATTTTATTAAGTCTAAATTTTAAAATAAAACTATATCGGTTTTAAAACACACAGGGAGACTACTATGTTTAAAGAAAATTTATTAGAACCATCAGAAAAAATTGAAATTGAAATTTTAAAAAAACTTTATATCAATAATGGTAAATTTTCAAAATATAATCTTTGTAATGAATTACATATTTCTTTTCCAACATTAAAACTTTACATAAAAAATATTAATATAATGTTTTCTACTTATTATAATAATCAGGTTAATATACAAATAAACAAAGAAACTATATTCTTGAAATATCACACTGACATTAGTTTAGATAACTTTATTTCCATATACATAGAAAATTCATTAAAATACAAATTATTACATACTCTTTATTACTATGAAAATTTAAATAGCATTAAATTATGCCATCACTTAAATATAAGTTTATCAACTCTCAACAGAAAAATTAGAGAATGTAATGAGTTATTAAATCCCTTTGAATTAGCAATTAAAAAATTTGAAATAAAAGGTTCTCCGCTTCAAATTTCATATTTTTATTATTATTTTTTTAGAAATATTAGTTTAAACACACAGATTGAAACTGATCTAAGTGATGAAACTCTTATTAAGTTTTTAAAAAATTTAACTTCGATAGAATTTAATTTCTCACAAAAATTAAGCATATATATTTGGTCAAAAGTTATTATGAAACATAAAAAGAAATTTACTAAAGAAGGTTTTTCAGATAAATTTTCTTTATCAAACCTTGATAGTTTTAAGAATGATATGCTTTTTAATAATTTAGAATCATTTTATTCAGAATTTCCAATTCACAAAAAGTATTTAGCTTATTCTACAACTTGTTTTCTTAAAAGTTTTGGAATTTTATCATTAGAAAACATAATAGATAAAACAGTTCCTTTCAATATATATAATTTTATCTTGCTAAAAATGAAGTCTCTATTTTTAAATGATAATTTCAAATTTGATAAATATATTAAAAGTAATATCTTAGCTTATTGTAATAAGCAATTTTATTTTAAGGGTATATTCTATTCTATTGATCAAAATACTAGAGATTTTTATTTGAACACACATTTAAGCTTTTTTAAAAATTACTTTATAGATACGTTATTTAAAGATATCCAATTAATTTTTAAGCTAGATAATTTAGATTTTGAATACTTCAAATTTTTAATAGTTTTAAATTTATCATATATAGATGAAGAAAGTAAATATACTATAAAAATTGGCGTATTATCCAAAACAGAAAATTTAGCATTAAAAATTCTGCTTAAGGACTTCAATAATTTATTAACAAAGAGATTTAATGCAAAAGCTGAAGTTTTTTCCGAGAAAAATTCACATAACTACGACTTAATAATAACCAATATTAATGATCATTTTTTAAATGGCATCTCAAGTCATATTTTTAGATTTACTTATTTAGGAGTAGAGTATGATTTAAATAAGTTAACTAATCTTTTAAATACTATAGAAAAAGAAAAAATACAAACTTTAGAATTATTTAGGAATGTAGATGAGCCTGTGAAAAAAAGTCTGTAAATTACGAATACTAACAGCTTTCTATGATAAAATATAAATATCATGGGAGGCTGTTTTGTTATGGTAAAAAGAAAAGAAAGACTAACTGATGGGAAAAAGAACATTATTGCAGATTTAATTAGGGAATATGATATAAAATCTGCAGAGGATATTCAAGATGCGTTAAAATATCTTCTTGGTGGAACTATTGAAAGTATGCTTGCGGTTGAGATGGACAATCATTTAGGCTACGCCCCATATGAACGTACCGAAGGTTCAAATGCTAGAAATGGTAAAAAACAAAAGACCATTAGAAGCAAATATGGAGAAATGGAAATCGATATACCTCAAGACCGTGATTGTTCTTTTGAACCGAAGGTTGTAAAAAAGAGACAAAAGGATATTTCCAATATCGAAGATAAGATAATTTCTATGTATGCAAAATGTCTTACGACCCGTCAAATTTCAGATCAAATTGAGGACATATATGAATTTGAAGTTAGTGAAGGAATGGTTTCTGACATAACCGATAGGTTGCTACCAGAGATTGAGGATTGGCAACAACGCCCACTTTCTCAAGTTTATCCTATAGTTTATATTGATGCAGTTCATTTTTCAGTAAGAGACAATCATGTAATTAAAAAGCTAGCCGCTTATGTTATTTTAGGTATAAATGAAGATGGTAGAAAAGAAGTTATTAGTATTCAAATTGGTCAAAATGAAAGCAGTAAATATTGGCTTAGTGTATTGAATGAATTAAAAAACAGAGGAGTAAAAGATATTTTAATTTTCTGTGCTGATGGGCTTTCAGGGATAAAAGAATCTATAAATGTTGCCTTTCCAAACACAGAATATCAACGTTGTATAGTTCATCAAGTTCGCAATACCTTAAAATATGTTGCTGATAAAGATAAGAAGCAATTTGCAGCTGATTTAAAGACAATATATCATGCTCCATGTGAATCACAAGGTCATGAACGTATGCTTGAAGTTACTGAAAAGTGGCAAGGTCATTATCCTAATGCAATGAAAAGTTGGTCAACTAATTGGGATGTTATTAGCCCAATAGAGAATGTGCATCGATTTGTGTAAATTAGATATTAAATCTTTTATATAACTGGAAATTTTCATTTCCAGTTATATTTTTAAGCTTTTCAACTAATACTAAAAATAAGAATTCTTTATATTTCTATCTTGCACTAAAATTTGTGAAATATACTTAATTTTTATAAATAATACAAGCTATACTGCTAATGCTTCGTTAATTCTGTCTTTAAACATTATCTCAAATTTTAAAAGTGTTACACCCCAGTTTGGCAGTGGTGAAGTCCACTTCCTCATTATCTGATCAGTGGCCAAATACAATGATTTACGTAGTGAATCATCAGTAGGAAATACTGTGCGTGTTTTAGTGAACTTCCTTATTTGTCTGTTAAAACCTTCTAGTGTATTGGTTGTATAAATCATTTTTCTAATTTCTTTAGTGTAGGAGAAGTATGTAGATAACTTATCCCAGTTTTCATACCAGGAGTCTACAACTGAGCCATACTTATCATCCCATTTGCTCTTCAGTTCATCCAAGTTAGATAATGCAAGCTCTTCTGTATCAGCCTTATAAACTAGTTTCAAATCATTCATGAACTCTTTTCTATGCTTGTATGACACATACTTTATAGAATTTCTAATCTGATGAATTATGCAGTTTTGAATACAAACATTAGGAAATACTGCTCTTATTGCATCTGGAAGTCCTCTAAGGCCATCCATGCAGGCTATCAATATATCCTTAACTCCTCGATTGCTCAAATCATTGCAGACGCTTAACCAGAACTTTGCACCTTCTGCTTCGCCTATCCAGATGCCTAATATATCTTTATAGCCTTCCATATCAATGCCCATACAAATATAGGCGGCCTTAGACACAATTCTGTGTTCATCTCTAACTTTAAAGTGTACTGCATCCATGTATACTATTGGATATACTGGGTCTAACATTCTGTTTTGCCACTCAGCTGCTCCAACCATAATTTTGTCTGTTATCTTTGATATCATTGATGGTGAAACCTCTATTCCATATAAGTCTTCAAGTTCTGATTCTATATCTCTTGTTGACATTCCACGAGCATATAAGCTTATAATTTTGTTATCTAACTCATTGCAGTCAGTTGTATATTTTCTTATTGATCTTGGTTCGAATTCTGCTTTCCTGTCCCTTGGAATATCCATAGGTAGTTCCCCGTAGCTGCTTTTCACTAGCTTTTTAGAATGACCATTTCTGTAATTCTTATCTTCGTCTTCATCTGTTCGCTCATACTTCTCACGTCCTAAATGTTCATCCATTTCTGCCTCTAATAACTGCTGCATAACATCTTTTAGAAGTCTTTGCATCAATCCATTCTTGCCAACTACATCTTCCATAGTCTTACACTTTTTAACTTCTTCATGATAATCAATATCTGGTACTTTCATTTGGAATCCTCCTCAATCTTTTTAATGTATATTATTCCAAATCTACCATCAAAACATACAAAAAAGGAATGTAGTAGATTTGATTTACACAAATCTATCTACATTCCCAATCATTATGAAATTTCTAAGGGCAACTATTTTTTCTTATTTTTTCTATCTAATTTCATTAAAGCTACTAAAGACATTACCATTCCACCTACATAAGGTAAGCTACTAAAATCCCCTGTTTTTGGTAATTCTTGAATGTTTTTAACTTCTGCTTTAACTTTTTGCTTAGCCTCTGTCTTATCTGCTGCTTTAACTACTGGTTTAACCTCTGCTTTATCTACTGGTTTAACTACTGCTTTATCTACTGGTTTAACCTCTGCTTTAACTACCGGTTTAACTACTGCTTTATCTACTGGTTTAATTTCTTTATTAACTGCTGGCTTTAGGTTTTTTATTTTAACTAACTCAACTATAGCTAATTCTAAACTATCTCTTGTATCCTCAACCAACTTTTTAGTTAACTTTTCTTTTTCATTAACTACTTTTCTTGCTTTTTGTAGCTCATTCTTTAATCTATTCATAGAATCTTTTGTATATATCATATATGCATCTTTATCCTCAGATAAATTTTCAGCATAACCTATACTTTTTATTAATCCTATATAATCTTTATTTTTAAGTATTTCATTTTCTATTGGCTTAATCACTGTAGATACTGGTTTAATTTCCTCATTAACTACTGTGATATTTCCCATACTAACTGTTGGTTCAACTACTTCAGCAACCGCTTCACTAACTGCTGGTTTAACACTTGACACTACCCCTTCATTAGTTGATGGTTTAACTATTGAAACAGCCTCTGAATTTACTAATGGTTTATCTACTGAAACAACCTCTTTATCAGCTTTTGGTTTAGCTGTTGATCTCACAATTGGTTTTACATTATTTCTTTTAACTAATTCAACTATAGCTAATTCTAAACTATCTCTTGTATCTTCAACTAACTTTTTAGTTAATTTTTCTTTTTCCTTAACTACTTTTCTTGCCTTTTCTAACTCACTTTTTAGTCTATTCATAGAATCTTTTGTATATATTATATATGCATCTTTATCCTCAGATAATCTTTCAGCATGACCTATACTTTTTACTAATCCTATATAATCTTTATTTTTAAATATTTCATCTTCCATTTTTTCTTTTTCTACAATTCTCACTTCAGGTTCTTTTGCCTCTACCTTTTGAAAATTAATAACAGAAGTACTAATCGTAAAACTTAATATAGCCGTGTTTAATAATATTAATATTTTTTTTCTATTCATCCTTATATCCTTTCTCTTATCGTAATATCCTACATATAATAATCTATATTGAGACTTAATATCTAATCTCAAAATTACATGCTTAATAGTATCATATATTCACGAATATTTAATTTTATATTTTTATTGATTTTAGAAAAAATTTGACACTAACTAGACTTATAGCTTGATTAAACCTTGTAAGGATATGTTATCAATAGCACTACTCGTGCTCTGAAAAACCGTCAATAACAAGACTACTAAAGCAGCCCTCTAATCAGATGAATGTTTTATTTTCTTTTTTTGTCAGTTGTCTCGTAAACAAATCAATGTATTCTTTCATACTTATCTGTGCTCTTGCTAATAAATAATAATTTTGAGCTACATAAAAAAGGAAATCATCTTAATTGACAATTCCCCTCAATTTGTTTAAAGTCTTCTTAAATCATCTTATTTATTTTTACTAAAAAGGTGCTTCATACTTTTGATAACAGCACTTAATACTAAAAAAGCACACCAAAAAATTATAAATTCAAGGCTTGTAACTAATCCCATAAAATCTCAACAAAGTTTATATATCATTAAAATTATTGGCACTATCTCCTTTACATACCTAAAAAATAGATATCACGTCCATAAAATTTCCAAGAATTTTGATGGCTCATTATCCTTTAGACATATTAATTCACTATTGATTAAAGGAATTCAAAAGATCTGTTTTATTAATCGCCCTAAGTTATCATACACTAACTTACAATAATCATATATTGCCACAGAAAATATTTTGGTATAAATATAGTTTTTGGATAATCAATCAAGATATATATTCACCCAAACTTGTACTATAGGAAAACAATTTTCATTTAGAATACTTAACAGAAAAACTTATATCTTTCTTATATTTTCTTGTTTTATATCTTTAAGATGAAAAAAATAACATTATTCATTTAAAAAAGTAACAAAAAAATAATTGTTGCCCAAATAAAAATAAGGGCAACAATTAAGCAACAAATTATATGTTTCACATCTACTTTATATCTAAAACCTTTATTATCTCTTGATTAGCTTAACTATAGTTTCTACATGTGATGATTGTTAATATCCTTTTATTTTTTATTGCTTATTTTTATTTTTTATTACTTTAAATGAAGTAATACCAAGGTTTTTAAAAGAAAGTAAATTATTTTTTATTACTTATTTTTATTTATTACTATAAAAAAATATTTCCACCTAGTGGACATATCGCGGGCATTGACCACAAATAATATGAAGGCAGAGAGATTTCTCTCCCTACCTTGAATAAATTCTATAAAATTGGATAGCATTTAAAATGCACGGAAACATGCTATTTTATTAGGGTGTAGTTGCTGAAACTGCACCCTTTTGTTTATATTCCTAAAAGTACTTTTCAATATCATAAATCCCCTAAGAATACTAATTTTTTAATATATAATATGCACTTACTTATATAATGCTTACGATATTTATATAATTTTTTATACCCATCCTAATTTTAAACATAAAAAATAAGGTAGCAGGATATATCCCACTACCTTCTACTATTATAGTAATCTTATATAATCTGCACTAACCCATCCACCATGATCTCCAAAATATATATTGTGCCACTTTCCATCTTCACTTTTCTCCACAACTTAAAACTCCAAGTTGTCTATATCCAGTTCCTGCTCCATCTCTTACTTTCAATCCACTTTTAGCGGTTACTATACCATATTGGTTTTCTAAGTTTATATAGTTCTTGTGGATCCATCCACCATGGTCGCCAAAATAGACATTATACCAATCTCCTAATGCAAATCCTATTCTTACTTTCTTACCTTTTACTAGTTGTCCTATTATCTTGTATTCTGTTCCTGCTCCATCTCTTACATTAAGAGCACTTGCTGTTACTGTTCCTATTTTGTCTTTTACAGAATAATCATAGTTTGATGGTTCTTGTGGGCTTTCTTCTGGAGTATTTACTTTTTCTCCTGTAATTCCTTCCACTATAGCATTTGCTATACCTTCTCCTCCAACTCTTCTATATATAGCTACATCCTCTGTAGCTTCTATAAAGAAAGGCTCTACGATAACAGCTGGCATACTGGTTTTATTCATTTCTGCTAGACCTCTTATATCTACTTTCGCTCCTCTTGATTTAAAACCTATATCCGATAATTGTTTTTCTATATTTGCTGCATATTCTTTTCCTTTTCTGCTATTTCTATGGTATACAACCTCACAGCCAATAACTCCATTATAGCTATCATAGGCCTTATTGGCATGGCAAGAAATAAATATATCTGCTCCCCATGCATTAGCTTTATTTATACCATAATATAAACTATCACTTAGACTTCTATTAGCTTCTGGTGGTGTACAGTCTAAAACTTCATGGCCTAGCTGTCTAAATTTCTCCATAGCTCTTTTGTAATAATCTTCTGCCACATCTATTTCATTTAATATACCTACTGCACAGCCATCTGATCCTGTTCTTTGATGTCCTCTTCTCATTGCTATTTTCATAATACATTACTTCCTTTCTTAATTAAATTTAATAAAGAGCAGCCTTTTGGCTACTCTACTTTAGATTCTTTTTTATTAAAAACTTCTAGTTTCTCTTTAACTGCCAATGGCATTTCTACACCACACTCTGTAAGATTCTCTAATATACTTCCTGCTTCTTTATATACAAATAAAGATAATGTAAAGCCACATAAATAAAAGTTTAATCCTAACACCATATCTACAACTACTACAAAGACTATAGCCACTATTTCGGCTATCCATCTTACTATTCCATCTCGCATTTTGCCACTTCTATAGTTATTGTTCTTCCATGCTTTAAGTATCCCTAAAAGCATATCTAAACACTTAAACCCTAAGTAAGCTAATAATAACCACATAATAGTTGTTGGTAGTAATTTTAATAATCCTGCTTGTAAAAAATTCATTTTAATACCTTCTTTCTAAATTTAAATAATAAAAAAAGACCCCTCGGTCTACTCTATTGGATTAATAACATTTAATTTTGCACTTACTAATGCTTCAAGCTCTTCAACTTTTGTTTTCATGTCCTGGTCTATTACAAAGAAGCTGTCTTTATGGTTGTTCTCTTTTAAAATTCCATTGTTATCTATGATGTCACTTGTTACATTTATTCTTTTTCCACCACCAACGTTTAAAACGCTTATTCCTGTTATATTTCTTAACATTCTATCACTCCTCTAAAATTTTTTCTCTTTCAATTTCCTCTTCTCTAACTTCTTCATCCATACTTAGCAGTATAGCTTGTTGTTCTCTATTCTCTTCCTTTATGGCATTACTCATTATTGCCAGAGTTTCCTCTGAACGCTTATCTAAATTAAGAGTTGATTCATCTTCTTTATTTAGTCTAAAATCCATAGATACTTTTGGTGTAATTTCTACTGTTTCTAGTCTATCTGTTTCAAATCCTTTACGCTTTGCTTTAAGCTCCCATCCGAATAAAAGACCTGGAGTCCCTTCTATTATAAAATAGTTTTCTTTACGTTCTTTTACCCAAACATCTCCTGGACCATACTTCTGTAAAAACACTTCATATTTGCACTTAGTATTAATAACTTCCATAAATACATCATCTATGCTTATATAACAAAGCCCATCTTTACCAATAGTTCCTTCCCCAATATCTCCGAAGTAGTAACTTGCAGTCTCATATGCATTAATAGCACGATAGCCATAATTCTCTGTGTCCTGGATGCAGTTCTTTGAACCTTTAACATAGAGAGAGTTTGCACTAATCTTCCCCCAATTACCCATATCTCCAGCACCAATAACTACTTGGCTAGTTGAAACTGAATCTGTTAAATAATTGAGCCACAATATTCCGTCTCCACCTCTTGAGTTAAGTTCGTTTCTGATTAACTGTGAGTAGTTACCTTCAGCATGGTTAGAGTACACATCATTACCAAATATAGATTTAGCTTCTATGTTCCCCCATTCAGTATCTATCATGTTACGTATTTCTACTTTATGAGTATTACTTCCTATAGTAAATGGTAGGTTATTAAAACTCTCATGGGTGATTCCATATGGCTTAAGTCCACTATTGCCGCTTGATAAAGTTACACCTCTTACAGTCGGTTTATTATGTGGAGCAACTGCAGCTTGTAATCCTCCTTGGGCATAAGTCCATCCATTTCCAGAACTTAAAGCTAAATCTCCATAAGTATCATACAATTTAAAAGCTGCATTTCTAACCTCAAAGCTATTCTTACTTAGAGTTGTACTTGTAGTAGATATTGATGAACTCTTTCCATTAAGTGCTTCATTTACACTTGATACTATAGATGTAGGAGTAAGTTTATTTTCTGCAGTACTTATTCTAGTTTCCTGTGCTTTAACCTTACCATCTATAGTAGTTGTTTTATTCTCTACAGTACTTACTCTGCTAGTTATAGAGCCGAGATTAGTTTCTATAGTAGACACTTGCTGCTTAGTTGTACTTATCTCTGTTGTATGTGTAGCTAATGTTTTATTTACTGGTGCTAATCCATTGTCTGTATATGCTTTCCCATCTTTTAACGCATTATTAGCCTTAGTTGTGGCATCTGCACTTGCTGTACTTATAGCATCTGTTTTAGCAGTATTTATTTTCCCATCTACTGCACCTATTTGTGTAGTGTGACTTCTAACGGTACTTTCAGTTGAAGAAACTCTTTGAGTTATCCCATTAAGATTAGATTCTATAGATGCTGCTTTATCAGAAACCGTCTTGACTTCTGCTTTAGTAGCCTTATCCCCTAGCTGTGTTTCTATAGTTGTAGTTTTAGTTGTTAGATTAGATACATTAAGTGCTATAGCATCTGTAGTAGTTTTAATCTCTGCCTTAGCTTTAGATATCTTAGTATCTGTCGTAGTTATTACATCTGCTATAGCTTTATCAATGTCCTCAGGAGCTTCTGAATATCCAGTAGTTTTAGTACCAAATTCCATTTTAGGTAATGAGCATACACATCTTGTAGACTTAACTTGAATGTATAGTCCTCCAAGAATTTTTGTTATTGGTTTTCTAAGAGTAAAAGGATCGCTTACAAGTCTGCCTGTAAATGACTCTCCTACTTTAGGTTTGTACCATTTACCTGCATAAGTTGTAGTACCGTCATCATAAAAGATAGCTAATTCAATACCAACACGCATTCCATAACTACTTAATGCTTCAATAGCATTATTAAGTTCTAAATCAAATGATAGCAATATTTGTTTACCAACAAGATTTTTGAAATTATCAATTAATTGTTTGGAGAAATCTAAATATACACTTCCTCCATTTTCTCCTCCACCAATCTTTGTTGTAGCGGAATTTAAAATTAGATTCCTAGTGTCCATTTGTATTCCATCAATCTTCGTAACCAATTCATTTTTAGCTGTAGTAACTGTCTTATCTATATCACTTTGCTCTACTTTTAAAGCTATTTGCCCTTTAAGTACACTTATATCCGAAGTAGCTTTGCTTAAGTTGCTATTAACTGTTTTAATCTCTTGATTTATATAGAGTTTGCTATCTGCTAAAGCTTTATCTGCTTTCTTCTGTGCTTCTGCTATAGCTGTATCTTTTGCGGCATTTGCCTTAGTTGTTGCATCTGTTGCAGCTGTATTAATAGCAGCATTTTTAGCATTATTGGATTTAGTTGTAGCATCTGCACTCGCAGTACTTATAGCTTCATTCTTCTTTGTATCTGCATAAGCTTTACTGTCTCTAAGAGTAGTTGCTATACTGCTATTTATAGTAGTTTTATCTTGGCTATAGGTCTGTGTATCTACTTTAAGCTTTATGGAATTTTCATTAGCTGTTATCCTAGCTTCTTGTGTACTTAAGCTCTTGCCATGCTCTGTAATGGTGTTAGTTTGCTCTTGTAGCAATACATTAAGAGTTTTATTGCCTACATTCACTACAGTGCTTTCTATCTTCTCTGTAGCTCCATTAATACGTCTTACTACACTGTTAATATCTAGCTTTGAACTATCTAAACTATTGTTCTCTAGCTTATTATAACCATCTGTAAATCCAGCTTTAGTAAGTCCATCTTGTGTAATAAGAACAGTGTTACCATCTGCACCACGTAAAACTAAAGAACTATTGTTGTTATTATCTATACCTAACATAATACGTTCATAAAGTTTACCACTCTTACTATCAAATACCTGGAGTTTATTACCGCTTATCTGTAGCCTTCCCCCTGGTCCTGCTACGGTTACTAAAGAAGTATCTACGGTACCGCTCCTAATCTTGTTAGCGTTCAAGTCACTTATCTGTGCATTACCTATAGAACCCTCTAACATCCATCCTTGTAATACCTGCAAGAAATTAGATTGTATATTTTCAGCTGTAATATTTCCTGCTACTAAAGTTTTTATAGTTGCACTATCTGCTTCTAGTACATTAATCTTTGCACTTACTGCATTTAGTTGTATTATATCTGCTTTGTTTATAATTGCTTTATTTATCTTAGCATCTTCTGCAATCAAGTTCTGTATCTTGCCATTTATAACGTCTAAATCCTTAATATTGGCTTTATATATTAAAGCATTGTTTATCTCTGCATCTTTAGCTTTTAGACTTACTATTTCTGCATCATTTATTCTCGCATAATCTACAAAAGCCTTATTAACTAATGCAAGCTCTGTAACAACTCTATTTATCTTTTTAGAATTTTCTCCACTGGAATTAAAGGAGTTCTTATTTTTAGACTCTCCTTTTGCTCCCATTTCTACAGTAAGTCCGCCAGTATAGTTGAATTTTTGTGATAGAATAGGGTGCTTTCTAACTACTCCTTTTTTATCTGTAATAGTTACTATATCTCCGAGATCTAAAGATATATCTCCTTGCCACTTCATAGAATATCCTAGATAATTAAACCCATTTAGCTTATTGTATATATCGTTTAATATACTTTCTGTAACCCATGGATTCTCAAATTGGAGTTCCATAGAATCTGTACCTAATGCTCCTTTAGATAATTCTTTATCTCCAACTTTACAACTAACTTTACCTATCTTATATTTAACTTCTTCTCTCTTATAATCAAAGTAGTTGCTAGTGTCTATAGAGTAGTTTATGTCCTTTGGCACTACGATAGTAAACTTACCTTCTCTAGTAATAACTGCATTTCCACCACATAAAGATGCGACATATCCAAGTACCTCTCTACAAGTAAAGCCTTCCAACTTTTTAACATTGTAAGCTGGAAGGCTTCCTGTAAATTGTACTCCTGTTTTACTTGCTAATTCATTAACTACTTGTTGTAATGTGGCTGTATCTCCTAAGCTAGAAAAGTAAGGTGTTTCAAATTTTATCATATTATCAAATGCAGTAATCTTGATAGTATAGTCAGTTTTAGTTATATCATCTATATTGTAATATCCCATTAATATATATTCTATTGTAGAGCCTATATTAAGCCCTATTTCAATCTTAATTTGGTTAGTAGAGTAAATGGTATCTCCACTATTTAAAAGCGTTAAATCAAGCATATTTGAAGGTGTAACACCTATCATAAAACTATCTTGAGGTTGCATATTGCCATCTATTTTTACATCTACTATATTCTCATTAGTAAATATTCTATCCCCTATAGTTATCTTGCATTGAAATTGTCTGCTTGCTTCTTTTATTTTAGTCTTAAATAAGGTACTTGTATTCTGCATAGCCTAACCTCCTTACCTATTTAAGGTCTACAGTTAGACCTCCATCTGCTAGTTTTGATATATTAATCTCTGCATTAGCTACAACAAACTTCTTAATTATATTTCCTTTGCTTATAACTTCTATGATGTAGTTACCTTTTTCTAAGACTGGTTTATTTTCTTCCCCCTCCACTGATGTGGATTCAACGTCTATTATTTCTTTCTTATCTTCCATTACCTATTACCCCCTAATACTTGTTTTTGCTTTTCAAATACTCTAGTATTAAATGCTGTTATATCAGCTTGACACGTTTCTATATTAGCCGCATAAAGTTCCTTATCTAAAACTGTATGAGAAGTATTCGGAAAACCTTCTCCGTCTGTGTTTATGCTTGCAACCATGCTTACTACAACCTTGTCTTCTATTTTACTTTCGCCTGATATTGTCATACTCTCATTACTTTTTAACATTTTTATCATCCTTTCTTATTTTAAATATTAAAAAAGAGCCCTATTTAAGAGCTCTTAAGAATTAGTATTTTGGTTTAAAAACAAACTCAATAGCTGACACTTTATTAATCTCATAATCCATTCCTGGAGCTGCTTGCAAACTAAAGCCATTGTACTTGCATTTAAGCAATTGTTCTGTAAATAATTGCATATCTAATTGAGTTTTATCATCCCCATTATAAACTATTTCAATCGGATTCTTATGAGGATATTTTAATATAATTTTGTCAATTAAAGCTTTCCTTTCTTCTGCCATTTACATCACCCCCTTTTATGTTAATATTCTCTCTTAGGGGTGAATATCCTTGCTAATATTCGATTATCTTAAATTGATCTAATCCTTTAAACTCTATTACTATAGCTTTTCTCTTAAATTCTAAATTGAAAATTCTCTTTATAAACCTTTTAAACACAGTATCCTTTCCTCCTTTTTTTAATTAGTTACCAACTTCGCAAGTAATACATGATTTATTAACTACTACTTTTGCTTTTCCTAGAGTAGTAGTTAATTCCCCTGATGATTCTAAAACATCAACTTTGCAATTCCCTAGTATCTCTTCATCTATTTTGCATTTGTTTAAGATATCCCTATTTAAATCCTCAACTTTAATCATTATTTATCACTCCTTGATTTCTATTTCTCAATAAAATTCATTTTAAGACCACTCCACTTAACTTCTCCATTCTTAAATTGATAAGCTGGTGAAGTCCTATCCCCTACATACATTGTTTTGGTAACCATACCAAGTTGAGGATCTGGAAAAGTAACCGTAAAAAAAACACCACTTACTGCTGTAAGTAATGTTGATATTTCACTTTGACTTAATGGTTGCCATTCTAAATTAAGCTTTCTTTTTACTGCAATTCTATCTCTTATCATGTCACCATTAGCATTTCTATTTGTTTCTCCATCTAGGTCCTGTACTGTAACTTCATATGTCTTAGGAGTAGCAATAGCCACTCCATTAATTTTAAGCATATTACCACTCCTTTTATGTTGGTATTAAGGTTATTCCACCTTGTCTTTGCATCTTTCTTAATTGATTTAATGCTACTTTACCTATTACACTACCATCTATCATAAGAACTAAATCCCCATTAGAATTATCATTAGAACCTCCATGTGGCATTCTTTCAAGGAGTTTACTAGCTAGTAAATCTAAACCACCAGTATTATTTTCTAATGGTACTACTGCCTCTTTACCTGCTTCACCTACCATTGCAAGAGTTGGACTATCTAAAATTCCTCCTTTAGCTAATTGAGGAACATCCATATAATTAATTCGTCCTATATCTACACCTGGTATTTTGTTTATTAATCCTATTGCACCATTTATAGCACGTATAAATCCATTAATAGTATTTGCTGCAAATCTTAAAACGCCATTTATTGCTTTTCTAAACGCTCCGCTTACTGCATCACTGACTGCGCCACCTATGTTAGTAAAAATATCTTTTATGCTACCAAATAAATTGCTAAAAAACCTACCTATAGGACTGAATTTTTCAATTATAGCATTCTTAGCTTCAACAAACTTTTCTCCAAACCATTTAGGTATATTAGTAAAAATCTCTTTTAAATTAGTACAGAAGTTACCAAAGAAATCAATTATGCTTTCTTTTAAAGATTTAATACCATTAAGTAGTCCTTGCATTAAATAAGTACCTATTTCAGCGAAAACCGTACTTGGAGAATGTATTCCGAAAAAGCTTTTTATTGCATTAAGAATTGGATCTACAATATTATCTTTAAGCCAACTTCCTATAGTAGACATTACACTGCTTATTCCTTCAAACAACCCGAATATCAAATTCTTTCCGAATTCAACCACAGTATCCACAAAGTTTCTAAATCCTTCGCAAGAATCATACAACTGTGTAAAGATAGCAATTAAACCAACTATAATTCCAATTATTAATGTAATTGGACTAGTTAAAATACCCATAACAATTGCTACTCCAGCAATTGCAATTTTAACAGCTCCTAAAGCAATTCCTATAATTCCTATAACTTTTGCAATCTTAGATAATGTTTCCTTATGCTCATTAATCCAAGCACCTATTTTGCTTAATACATCTGCAAGCCCATTTAATACATCTACTATTATTCCACCTGTCCATTCTGCTATTGGTTGTAGAATGTTATCCCATAACCATTTACCTGCATCCATAAACACTTCTAAAATTGGATTTAATACTTCTAATGCTCCAGCTACTACATTCAGAAAAGCTGGAAGTGCATCTTCTATAGTCCAATGTGCTAATGGGTCTAATATCTCTGTTAAGAACCACTTTATAACTTTACCTATATTATTTAATATAGGCTCTACTGCTTCTTTAATTTTATTAAAAGATTGTATCAATGGGTTAAAGTCAAACGTACCAAAGTAAGCCTTAATCTTATCTGTAAGCTTTTGCATAGCACTGTCAACACTTGTTGTATCAAGTGCTGGTGTAACTAGTTTTGGTACTTTAGAAGCACCTCCACTACCTCCGCCACTATCATCAGATTTATTAGCGTTAAGAGAATTTATTTCATCAAAACTTGCTAAACCTAGTGCATCTTTAGCTGCTTTACCTGCTTTTTTAGCACTATCTCCATAAACACCCATAGCAGTTTTTGCATCTATAAGTCCTTGTGTAGCTTGTTTACTTTGTTCAAATGTTTTACCAAATATAGCACTTATAAAACTAGCTATATACTGAGTTGCTACACTCAATGCACTCATTAAAGCATTAATAGCTGGCAAAATAGCTTGATAAATTGGAGTGAATGCAATCATAAGATTAGACTTTATTTGAGCTAATGAATTAGAAAATTGTTCATTAGTCTTTAAATTATTTATTAGTCCCGTTCCTAGGCTTCTTATACCTTTTGCTATCATAGGAAGTATTATCATCCACTTAAACATTTGATTAAGTGTAAAACCAATCCCCGATCTCATTCTCCCCATATTACCATTGGCAATTTTAGTACTACGACTTAACTCATTAGCACCTTTCCCAGACTTATTAAAAACCCCATACATGCTATTTAAAACTGATTTAAGTTTACTAGTGCCTCCACTTGCCTTGCTTGCTCCACTACCTACCTTGCTCATTTTATCCTCTAAGTTAAACAGTTTAAGAGATAGTTTGTCAGCTTGTCCTATTAGTTTAATTATTTTCCCTTCTGTTTTAGCCATTTCTTCTTCTAATACATTTTTTCTCTTTTGATTAAAACAATTATTGTATTCCTCTTTAAGTCGTTTTAATTTGTCTGTTTGTAGCTCAATTTTACTACCAATATTATCTAAATTTGCTGTCATATTAGAAACTTGAGACTTTAATATTTCTGCATCAGCTGGTGGTCCTCTTTTATTAACATTAGAGTTTGTTTCAACTGTTCTAGGCTTAACTACATTATTAGGTCTGGGAATGTTTATCTTAGGCATTTTCATACTACTTAAAATAGATTTCATAGTCTTAGCTATATTACTAATAGTTTTTTTCATGGATGAACTAACATGACTTGTTATGCTATTTAGATTATTTTTAACAGCACTATTCATGTTCTCAAATGTACCTTTCATTCCGCTACTTAATGACTTCTTAAGATTATTCGCTATTGAATTAGATACACTACTAATTTGATTGCTTAAATCTGATTGCACTTCTAAGTCAAGACTAATCTTCCCTACGCTATCGCTCATACTAATCCTCCTTTCAGACATAATAAAAAGCACCTAGTTTTCTAAGTGCTTTTGGCTAATTATATTTTTTTATATTAGTGTATATTTTTTCTGCAATTTTTCTAGCAAATAGACTCTTTCCTTCAAAAGTTAATGTAAAATCCTCTGTTTCTATAACTAAATATTTCTCTTTATTAACCTTTCTTTTCTTAAATGCTAATGCAAATGGTCCGAATAGTGCAATTCTTGTTGCAGTAAATCTTTCTATTATCTCCTCTTCTGTCTCTATACTCACATGCGTTATTTGGTCTAATGGTATCTCATCCTTTTTAAACATAGTACCAAATTTAATGCTATCAGTATTAACTCTTAAAGTCATCTTACATTCTTTAGGAAACATTGGATGTGCTCCAAAATACTTTATATTCCCCTTTGCATACCCGTTCATTTTTTGTATTATAGATAAATCATTCTCTTGTACTTCTTCAACTTCATTCATATAAGTATACCCCCCATTAACATTTATGTTAATTTAAGTATATACTATCCAAAGGCTTTTGCAAATATTTCTTGTACTTTCTTTATTTCTTCTTCTTTCTCTTCATCTGACATGTCTCTAATTGGATTTACTCTATTTCTCCAATCATTACGTATCTTATGTTGTTCTTGAGTAAAATTCTTTAATACATCTTTATTTTCTTCACATCTAATGCTTACTATTTCTCCTAATGGAGTCTTTGGCATTATTCCAGTTAATAAAGTACAAAACTCATTCCATGTCATATCATCATTTCTTAAGCGAATTCCGTATTGCATAGCAAAGGAGGCTTCTATTAAATCAAAGTCCTCTACTATGTCATACCATTTATTTTCTGGGATTTTTTCTTTCCTTTTTTGCCTCTTTCTCAATTTCTTCTAGCTCTACATCCCCTATTGCTGCCATTATTGTATTTATAACTAAAGTATAATTAGGCATACTTAACTTTAAGCTTTCTATATACTTAAAAGCTTCTTCTCCCAATCCTACTTTAATAATCTTTTCTAGTCTTTCATCTTCTTTTACATTTTCATCATCAACTAAAGCCATTATTTTAAAAGCTGCAGCTTTGCTATTATTAATTTTAAATTCATGATCTTTATCTATCTTTACTACTGGTTTTTGATTACCATTCTCTAATCTGCTTATAATATCATATACTCTTGCCATTTATATCATCCTTTCAATAATAAAATAGTGCTACTAGTTTTACTAATAGCACCTAAAATTTATGCTGGTAAACTTGCTGGTGTATATGTTGGTTTACCATCACCTTGCATATCAAATTCAAGAGGTGCAACGTTTGTACTATCTCCACCGCCTACATTCTTAACATTAATTACACAATCAAAAGCTAATTTACTGCCATCTGGAAATTCTATTTCCCCTTTTGTACTGCATCCTAATCCGTCTTTCCAAGCTGTAGCAGCAACATAATCATTGCCCTTATCACCAACATTTCTTTTTCCTTTTAAACCTATACTGAACTTCTTACCTGTCATTAAAGCTCTTGCCCATCCATCTGTATCCATTGGAGTCCATTCTTCTACTGTTCCATCTATGCTGATAGAGAATGACTCCATATCAGCTATAACTGCCATATCTGATGGTGATGTACTTTCTTTTCCTTTAGTTCCAACTTTAAATTTAATATTATATACTGGGAATACTCCACTAAATGCCATTTATATCATTCCTTTCATAATAAATTATTGCTTCAATTACATATTCAATAATGCCTTCACTATCAGTACCTACACTTATAGGGTTAGATGTTTTCATATCAAATTGTATTACTCTCTTACCACCTATAAATCCATATTTACCAAAGAAAGCATTATATACTTCTTGTGCTTTTTTCTCTGCTTCATCCGAATTTTTACCCCAATGTACTAAAACAGAAATAGATTTGGTGGTATAGCTTGTGTTAGCTAAACCTCCAATAGCTATCATTGGTTTAGGTCCTACAGTATTATAAATCGTTATACTCTTTTCCTTATCTCCAATCTTATTTAAATACCATTGAGGACATTCTATTTTCTTTTTTAAAAATTCTCTTATCTCACTTAATAACATTACTTAATCAATCCTTCGCTAAGCATTTTTAGGAATTTAGAATAGGTATCTATTATGAATTGCTTATTGTCTCCGTATAAATAGCTATCCATCCATTTCCCTTGAGCATTAGGGTTTTTATCCTTCCTGAAGTTATACTCTGGATGCCAATATAATCTACGTGCATAAGGAGTATCAAAAACTATCCTCATAATACAGTTTATTAATTCAGACCTATCTACAAAGGCACTATCTTCTAATATACTTGTATCTTTAGGAACTACAGCACTAGTCTTAATATCACTAAGAACTACATCTGCTGTCATTTCTAGGGCTTTTTTATGTGCCTCAATTAGTGTATTTATTTTGCTAGTGTTTAGCTTAACTGTTACTTTCACACTCATTACTGTAAATTCAATTCCGTACTGAAGATAGTACCATCTGGATTTAAAGGTCTTTCAATAGAATAAATCTTTTTCTTTATTTTATTTACTATTACATAGCCTTCAAATGGACCATCATAAATAGATCCTTCAATAACAGCTTTGCCGCTTAATAGAATCAACTGTCTTTCTGCATTAAGAACCTGTCTAGACTTATCAGTATAGATACATTTACCTTCGAATAGTTTCTTTTCCTCATAGTCTCCATCTGTATTAGTTCCTTCAAACCATACTTCTATTGGAGTATTAGCTAACCATTTAGGAAACGGTAATTTTAATCCCATACTCAAATCCTCCTACAAGTTAACCCGGTTTGACTAAGATAATTTAATACTTCTTGTGTAGTAGTAATCCCATTAACCTTATTAGCATTAAAACTAACAGATGTACTACCTGCAGAAAAGCCACTTAAAGGCATATTAATATATTCCCCATACTGTTCTATAAACTCAGCGTGGATGCATACAGCCTTTTTAATTTTATCTTGTTGGAAGTTAGCAAGATTTTCAAAGCCTTTGCCTACTATCCTGTTATAAGTGAGTGTATCAATTTGATCTGATGCTCTTTCTAGTTTTTGTTTTATGTGATCCTCTGGAAGGATAGTCCCTCCAAAGGTATCTTTATAATATGTGCTGTCTACATAAGACATTTAATCACATCCTTAAACTAAAAGAAGGTCACTAATTAGCACCCTTCTTCAATTCCTTAATTTCTTCTTTTAATTTCTTATTTTCTTTTTCTAACTTTAAAGCCTTTTCTTCTAAAGCCTTGTATTCCTCATATGAAACTGACTTTCTAGCTCCATACTCTATTACAGTTCCATCATCTTCTGTAATATCATATCCTAGTGCTTTATACATAGCTTTTTGAGTTTCATCTATTGTGTAAACTTTATTTTCCATTGTAGCTTTCAATTAAAATCTCCCCCTATGCTTCTGCCTCAGCATTTATTGCAATACCACAAGCTTTATTTTTAATTAAGAACGTGTCTCCATACTCTCTAGTTTGATATACATACTTATCTGCTGTTCTTGAATCAGTACCAGGAGTAAATAACTTCATGTAAGCATATTTTCTTCTAGTAACTTGGCAAGAAGGATGGATAAGAATCATGTATATTTGCTTTGCATCTTCAGCAGCAACACATCCATTAGTAAAGTTATACTTAGTTTTCATTCTGCTAGATGGTACTTTCTTTATTTTTACATCATCTAAAGAATAAACTCTTCTATCAATGTTGCCATTATTACTGTTAACATCAATATTTCTTGTTAACCCTTCTGCTTGCTTAAGCATTTTATGGACTGATGGAATAACATAAAGTATTCTTCCTTCTGATGGTACTCCTGTATCATCCATTTTTTCCATCTGAGTATCAAACCAATCTAAAATGTTAGCAGTAGTTAATTTTGTAGTAGTGTCTACTACTGCACCATTTGAAGTATAAGTCTTAGCCTCTGAATATAATTTAGAATACCTATAAGAGTCCCTTTCTGGAATAGCCTGCTCTGTTTCAAATGTATTTTGAACATTTGCTACCTCTAAAGTTAAATTAGTTTCATCTATATCCATTGGATCTAAAGCAAATTCTATATCTCTATCATGAGCTAATTTCTTTGGCTCCCATTCATTTGTTATTGTTCCCGTATTAAATCCCATATTACCTCTATTATGGTCTTTATAACCACTAACTGTAATACTAGGTAGTTTAATAGTTTGTGCATTGATAAACTTAACTTGTGGATTAGAATTTTCTAAATCATTTGAAGTTTGTTCCCTTGCATATTTTTGTTGTAATTCTCTTTCAAATTGTTCAGCATAACTATATACTGCCATTAATAATCATCTCCTAAATTTTATTTATTTCCAAATGCTCTTGCTAGGGCATCATTTGAGTTTTCTTTTTGTCTTTGATTTTCTGCACCAATTTTGATGAATCCTTTTTGCTCTTCTTGTTGCTGTTCACTTTTGAAATTCGGATACTTTTCTAGCACTTTATCAATAGCCTGCTCTATAGTCACATCTTCTGTAACCATAGCTTTAGCAAGTGTAACTACATCATCTACAGATGTTGCTATAACTCCTTTAGATAAACAAGTTACTTTTGTTTCTGCTAATAAAGCTCTTTCTTCTGCTGCAAGCTTAGCCTTTTCAGCATTAGTTAAAGCTTCATCTTTCTTCTCTTCTTCTGTCTTTTGACTTTCCTTCCAATCGTTATAAGCTTTTAATTCCTCTTTGCTTGGTTGCTCTTTCTTTAATCTAGCAACCCTTTCTTTTAAAAGATTATCAACCTCCGCTTGTGTAAAAGTCTTTTCTTCTTGAGTAGTTTCTTGTGTATCTGCTCCAGTTTCTGCGGTGTCTGCCTTACCGGTATCTGCTCCACCATTGGCTCCTGTATCAGCTTCCATTAATCTACTCATTCTTAAATTTTCTAAAAACATAAATACCTCCATTTATAGCCTGTCGGCTGTTATCTCCTTGCACAGTTTAGAGCCTTAAAGCATGTTTTGGGCTTAATAAAAAGCCTTAGTTTCCTAAGACTTTAAATCACTTATTATTAGTTCCTAAAACATTTCTTTCAATTCTATCTTCAACTCTTCTGTTAGCATACATTAAAGCAATTTCAATATGCTCTAATGCTTTAGCATTATATTCACTAGCAAATGGTCCATCTTGGAACGCCTTATATCTATCCCTTACTATTTCTAATAAGTCAGTATCTAAAACCCCTGGAGTTGAACCTTCTTCTTTTCTTGCCCCATCTTGAAATTGTATTATTGCCATATTTACAACACCATTAACATTAGGTTGATGTGCAATAACCTCATATCTATGATTAGCACCCCCATTACCTTTTTCATCCGTAGCTACTACTACATTTAACTTTTCTCTTTTTTGAATAGTACTTAATTCCCTCATAATTTATTCCTCCTTAATTTTAAGCATATAAAAGCACCTACCATTTACTTGGTAAGTGCTTTTATATAATCTTTTCACCATTTTTATAAGCTTCTCTAGCTTCTCTTAATGTCATTTTATTAGGACCTAATGGACCATCTAAATTTTCTTTTGGACCACTATTTTGATAATCACAATTATCGCAAATATCAAACATATCTACTTCATAACCACATACAGGACATTTCATGCTCTATTCCTCCTTATTCTTAAATAAATTTATTTGTTCTTTCCAATACTCTATATTATTATCTGGTTTAAACAATGTTGATATTTTACCATCAGCTCTTCCTATAGCAAAATCATTAGTACTTATTCTATACTTAAATGTAAATCCATCTTTACTAATAAATCCTTCTATATCATTACTTAATGGAGCTGCTAACAAATCTCTAGCTGTATTCAAGTAATCTTCTGGTGTTATATCACCATATTCTGATAAATGTTTTTCTATATGTCTATCATATTTCTTTTGTGTTGAGAAGTTGGCTTTTAACCACTTCCTATCTATAATTTTATCACTACCACTAACTTTATCAATAGGTATTTTATCTATTTCTCTTTGTGGAGCTCTTCTTAATTGCTTGTTTTTATCTAAATGATTAGTTAATTGATATTCTAATTCCTTAACCTTCTTAGCTGCATCATTTACATTTTTAGCATCAACTGATCCTACTTCAATCCTTTTCCACTTTCTTATATCTCTTTCAAGTGCTCTCTGCTTTTGTTCTGCCTCATATACTTTTATGGCTTCTTTACCATCTGGAATTACTGGAAGTCTTGTTATGCCTTCAAAATAGGTAATTAATGCATGCCTGCAATTGGGATGTAATAATCCTTTTTCTATGGCTTCACTTGCCATCTTATACTTATCTCTATATTTCTCTATATACTCTTTACTAGGATGGCTAAATACATCATCTATAAGTATTTTCCCTTGCCATGGTTCACACTTAGGACAAGTATTAGCATGAGCACTGACAACTACTAAATGTATTCCATATTCATCTCTCTTACTGCCTTCTCCTAAAAGCATGGCTCTATGATTGGCTGTTCTTAATGCCATTTCTGCATAACTTGCTATATTAACATTAGCACCATTTTTATACTGTATAGAGTTGATACCCTTATCTAAGAAATCTTTAGTAGCCATATCTATAGCTTGATTTAATGTCTTAGCACCATTTTGCAAATACATATGAGTTTTAAATATAGTTTGTCTATATACATCATCCATCTTTCTAAGGATTGCATATTCAGCCTTATTTAAATCATTATTTACTGTAGATATTAAAGCCTCTAACTTCTTTTCATTAACTCCAAAGAAGTTCTTTTCTTGTGGAACTGCTCCTGGACTTCCTAATTCCTTAGCTATATATCCTTTTAAAGTAGATGTATCAATATCTTGTGGAAACTCTATTGTTGGATTTTCTTTTTTTCTCCACTTAAGTAGTTGTTTAATCTTATTAAATAATCTTTCTACCTTACTCTCACCCTTAGAGAAATTTCCTTTTAGTTCTCTGTCTATTGCTTCTTGAATAGGTTTATTATATTTGCCAACTATCTTTTTATTTCTCTTTCTATACTGCTCCATAGCTCTTAATTTAGATAATTGCCATTGTTCCCACTCAAAACCTTCCTTAATCTGCTCGTTTTGATGAAAATAAAAAGCCCTATTCATAGAAGATATTAGATCCAGTTCCATCTGTTCAAATATCTTTCCTATGTCATAAGACTTATTCCTTTCCTTCTTTACTTCATCCTGTACATACTTTTTTGTAATGCTCTTGAGTATGTCGCCTATTTGTGTAGGTTTATTCTTCTTGTCCATCTAAATCCACATCCTCTGGATTCTCTAAGTTATTATAGTCTTCTTCATCTACTGTCTTAGGCTCTTCTGCTTCAATCATTCCATTTTGTTCTTTTATTCTTTGGACCTCTATAGCCTTATCTTCATCACTCCATGTATCTCCATACATCTCTTCTACACATTGCTCTATAGACATTACTCCGTAGCTTTTAGCTTTGCCAACAGTTTCTACTACTGCATCAAAGCTAGGTGAAGCATACTCACCAAATACTATTGCCACCTCATATTCTCCTGGTGTTTTACTATTCATTGTATCATATGTCTTGAGTACTATATTGACTAATTGAGGTATAACCTCCGTTAGTATATCTACCATCTTATTCCTAGTGTATAAAGTAGTCTTTTCCTTTTCTCTTTGTGCTTCTGCATTATCCGTTTTCTTAAGGTCTATTCCTAATGTAGAAGGACTTATAATACCTTGTAGACACATATCAACTGCATTAGCGTAACTCTCTACATAAGCCAAATAATTAATATCTGCTTGTTTCATATCTATTTGATTACTTGTATCTTCTGCAAGACTTGAACCTATCTTAACAAATTTATTGTCAAAACTATTAGGCTTTATCAATTCACCTGTAATAGGATTCTTAGGTATTAAATCTTCTGGAATATACTTTTGTACCCTACCATCACGAATTGCATCTATCCATTGACTTATAACTTCATCAAGTGCATCAAATGAATCTGATTTACTATCAAATATACTCTTTCCTCTACCTTCCCACTTAGGAGATTTAAAAAACATCAAAGGAACTGACATAATAAAATCACCACTAAAGGTTACGTCCAGTAACTCTGCTGTTTCCTCTAAAGTATTTAGGGGTACTTCATTATTCATATCATCATATAATTTATAGTTAACATATCCTATACCATAAATCTCTACTAATTTGTATTGTTTATTTTTCTTGGCATAGTAAGTATTGAATTTAATTTCCTGTAACCTTCCTCTTTTAGTCACATATTCTACCTTATCACCCTCACAAAACTCTATGATTGGGTATTTAGATATATCTGTATCAATAGATATTTTAAAAGCTCCATCACCAGATACTAAAGTACTAGCAATCATATCACCTATATTATCATCAAACTTATTATCTTTCCTTATTTCTTCCCATATGTTATTAAACTCATCTCCAGTAACTTCTATACTATCTATATCAGAAACTACTATATCGCTTAATCTATCAGCTATCATTGCTGGCATACCACTGTGTATTTTTCTTATATTTAAGTCCTCGCTTGGTACCGCACTCCAAAATCTAGCTTTATTTACTGGATCACTGCTTATATTCTTAAAGAATTGTTCTAACTCATAAGCTTCCCCCCTATACCATAGCTTATTTCTAACTAAATTAGATTCATAAGTGTAAGCTTCTTGTATAGTTATAGGGTTAGATATCGCTGGCTGAACATTTAAATATTTAATTGCTGCTTTAGTTAACATCCCTTTAAACCACCCCACTTTTACTCCTCCTTATAATCTCCTATCATCTTTCTAAAAGGTATCCATGCATACTGACAAGAGTTAATCGTATGGTCATTAGCATCTTCTGGCTCATCTTTATCCTCTTTCCATGAATAAGTTTCCAACTCCCTTATATGTTCTTTGCAAGTATCAACCACATAATAGAATACCTGTGTTTCATCACTTCCCATCCAACTTAATAAGAAGTTAATTCTATCTATTATCTCTACTTTCTTATATGAATTAATAAAGTTATATAAATTAGGCTTTTGCCTTTTTAGTTTCTTAAGTTCAGTAATAGTTGCTTGGTCTGCACTATCAACAAAGACATCTCTAGCAAATCCCCATTCTTTTCTGTTCTTCTCTAAAAACTCAACAAATTTTACTGCTGTATCACTTGGAGCTAATGGCTTTTCTTTATTGTCCTTATTGTTGTAGGTTTCTTCGCTTAAATAAAATAACTTTTTATCAGCTGTAATTCCCATAAAAGTCATTGCTATAGTATCATTGGATTGACTTGAATAAGAAGTGTCTAACCCAGCTGTAAATTGTATAAATCTTATTTTTTTATCTTGTATCTGTTTCTTTATTTTAGCTTTAGTTGTTAGGTTTCTGTTTCTATCAAAATTACAGAATATTAATCCTGTTGCCCTTCCCCTAAGTCCCAGTATCTTATTTTTATAAAGCTTAGTACCTTTAGGAGCACTTAACTTCTTTTTCTCTATATCTTCCTCACTAAGACTTGCATTATCATAGAAATCAAAAAACCAGTAAGTCCAACCTTTCTTGGATTCACTGGTTAATTGCTCCATAATTTCTCCTGGAACATCTTTCTTATATTTTTCTAATGGTCTGGCACAATTTATAAACTCGCTATATACTGGCAAGTTAGGATCATCTGGGTTAAGCGTCATCATCATGTAATCATTTCTAGTACATATTTCTCTTATGAAATCAATACTTGCTGTGTTTGCTTCGTCTATCAACACACAACCAAATTGAGAACCCAAAGCCATCTTCCACTTTTCTATATTGTCATATCCTAATATATAAATTATCTTTTCACCATTAGGTGTTATATACCTTATATGAGGTATCTTATTATCTTTATCACCATTTCCATTGTATCTTACCAAATCTCCAAATACATCTAATATCCCATATTCCTTTTGGATTATATTCTTTTCAGCTACACCAGTTGTCTTTGCTGCTATTACATGCATTTTCTTTTTAGACTTAGCAACCATTAACATAAACTTAGTAATACCTACTGTTGTTTTTCCTGCTGCTGTTGTACCCTCTAAAACTTCTACTGGTGCTTTATGCTTTAAGAAATCTTTGTATTTAGGAGATAACTTATAATCATCACTCATTACCATCATCACCTAGTTGCTCTAATATGGCATCAAGTTTTTTAGTACTACTCACGTTAGCATTTATATTTATATTATCTTTGAACATACCCAAATGCTTTCCTAGGAGTTCTAAAGCCTTAAGCTTATCATTTAACCTAATCTCTCTTTCAACTCCATCACCTTCTTTAGTAGGTATAGTTTTTACTTTTACTGATGCAATAGCAGCTGTATCATCTTCACTAGCATTACATTTTATAGATGCTTCATCCATGTCTATTACATCACTAGCATTTACAAATGCAAGTCTTGCTAGTTCTCTTATTACTCTATCTTGGTTTATTCCTGTTCTCTTAGACCTTTCTGCTATAGCTTGGTCTATACATGCACGAATAGACGGTTTTGACATGTTCTCTGTTCCTACTTGTCTTGCACTTGATGGTTTATATCCTGCTCTAATTGCTGCTTGAGTAGCATTAAGGTCTATAAGATATTCTTCTACAAATCTTTGTTGTTTTTCAGTTAACTTGGCCATAATGCCACCTCACTTTCTATCTCTGCCTTAAGGCTCCTTTAACTCTCTTATAACTTCTTTCCTGCATACATTCTTTTAGATTATCCGTAACAGTTTCTTTCTTAACTCTTTTACTGCTGCAATAAGGACACACTAAGTATCCCTTTGATCTCTGTTCTTCTTCTGATAATAATACAAACTCTCTACCACAACTATTACATTTATAACTTGTATAGATACTTAACATGTTCTCACTTCCTTTATGTAAAAACTACCTCAAACTAAAAAAGCATCTACAGCCTAAGCCATAAATGCTTTTTATATAAAACTTGAAAGGAGGCTACTATTTTTCTAATTACTATTATACTATAGATAAAATAATTATTGAGTGGGTTAAAAGTGGGATTATATTCTTGAGTTTATTTCTTTTATATAGTCATAGCTATATCCAAGTTCATCAGCTATCTCTTTTAATGACTTACCTTCTAAATAATATTTTATACCAACCTTATATTCTAAACCTTTTAACCCTTTTACCCTCTCTACTAAAGTATTTCTTATGTTATTAAGATTATTTAGAATATCTTCTTGAAGTATTATCATACTATCAAGCCTAGACAGTTCCTCTACTAATCTTTGATAATCATCTACATGATATTCCTTTCGGGTTCCATGAATACAATCTGCATCTAAATAACTTGTACCTTCGCTATATCCATCAGGACATCCTGACATGAGTAAAAAACATTCTATTTTTATTTTACTCTCTCTACATCCTCTTAAAATATTTGTATTTAAATCTATTAACTCAGATATTTCTTTAAGATTATGCTTAATCATACTTATCACTCCTTTATGTCAATCTCAATTCCAGTTTCTATGATCCACTGTCTTTCCATAAGCTTGTCTTTATGTTCTATATTAATTTCTGATATAAGATTAGGTTCGTCCAAGGTATGTGCCTTAATATTACATCTCCATAAAATTAAGATACATATCTGAATTAACTACCTCATTGTATTCTTCTTTAAGTTTCATGATTATATCTACTGGTCCTATATTTTCATTATCTACCTTAAGCTTATTATTCTTTTTTAACACATGCATTAACAGCTTCATTTTCTATCAACTCCTTTGAAAAATATAAAATAAAAGACTATTAAAAATAAGTAAAATAATACTCCTGCTATCACATACCTCATATTTTCTCCAATCTTGCTTTTACTGCTTTTAAAAGCATATTCTGATTTATTTCTTTATTGGCCAATGCATTCATTACATCCTCATCTACCGTTCCTTTAGCTATAAGATGGTGTATTATAACTGAATTAGATTGACCTTGCCTGTAAAGTCTTGCATTAGCCTGTTGGTATAGCTCTAGGCTCCATGTAAGTCCAAACCATACAATGATATTCCCTCCATACTGAAGGTTTAAGCCATGTCCTGCACTTGCTGGATGAAGTAATGCAACTTCTATTTCTCCATTATTCCAGGATTTAATATCTTCTGAAGTATTAAGTGTTTGATATTTAATTTTAAGCTTTTCTAGAAGTTTTGATATTCTCTCATAGTCATGCTTAAAGTTATAAAAAACTAATACTGGTTTTCCATTTGATGTGTCAATTATTTCTTCTAGTCTGTTTAGTTTTTCATCATGAACCTTAATGACTTCCTTGGTTTCTGTATATATTGCACCATTGGCCAACTGCAATAATTTATTAGTCAACACTGCTGCATTGGCTGCTGTTATATCATCTTCACCTAATTCTATTACTAAGTCTTTTTCTAGTTGTTTATAAGTATCTAATGCTTTCTTAGGTAAAGTTATATCAATTCTATTATCTATTCTATCTGGCATATCTAAATAATCCTTTGCACTCATACTTATACAAATATCTGATATCTTATTTTGAATTGATTCTTCTGCACCTTGTTTAAGTTCCCAATTATAAACTACATAACCATTTCTTCTTCCAGGAGAAAAGAATCTTTCTCTATATCCTGTAATGGTCTTGCCTAATCTCTGTCCTCCATCTAACAAATATATCTGTGGCCATAAGTCTATTAGACTATTAGGTGCTGGTGTTCCTGTAAGCCCTACAATTCTTTTAAAGTATGGTCTTACTTTCTTTAGTGCCCTAAACCTCTTTGCCTTACTAGACTTAAAAGAACTCAATTCATCTATAACAACCATATCCCACATCCAGCTACTAAAGCATTCATCAACTAACCAATCTACATTCTCTCTATTAGTTACATAAACATCTGCATCTTTTAGTAATGCATCCCTTCTTTGCTTTTTAGTTCCTAAGATTTTAGATATCCTTAAATGTTTTAAGTGCTCCCACTTCTCACATTCTGTTGACCAGGTATCTTCAGCTACTCTTAAAGGTGCTATAACTAAAACTTTATTTATGTCCCCAAGCCACAGTAAATTATCTATAGCCGTTAAAGTTGATACTGTTTTCCCCATACCCATATCTAGAAATAATCCTGAAGCTTTATGATCCATAACATGATTAATTGCATAGGTCTGATATTTCCATGGACTAAATTTCATATAACCACTTCCTCTATGAAGTTTTTGACCCCATCTATGGAATCTATAACTCTCACATCAAACCCTAAGTCCTTTAACTCTTTAATTCTTTTAATCTGTATAGGCCTTGGTTTCTTTCCTGGTGCTTTAAGTTCTATGAAAACAATTCTGCCATGAGGTAATAAAATAATCCTATCTGGCACTCCTGACATTCCTGGACTAACGAACTTTAATGCTTTACCACCTATCAACTCTATTTCTTTTTTAAGTCTCTTCTCTATTTTTGATTCTTCCAAATTATCATCTCCCGATTTAGGCGGTGACAAGGTGACAAAATTTCTTATATAGTTCTATCTGTGTATTTAGGCGTATACGTATATACGTGTATATGCCTAATTATATAAATAATACTTATATATAATTTTTTGTCACCCTTGTCACCTTAGCCATTTGAACCTTTATTTTATATGGCTTTTTATGGGTGACATACAACGGTGACACAATTATTTTTTTGTCACCTCTGTCACCTCTCTTGATTTTTAACTTTGTCACCATCATTTGTATTCTGTCACCGCTAAAATTTACGTATATATGCCCTTTGTTGACCATAACATTTTCCAAATTTAAGTCTTCCGCTAAGTTCCCAATTACTAAATCCTCTTAAGATTTCATTTATTTCTCTACTTAACAACGGATTAAGCTGTTTAGGATCTCCATTAAAAAGCTCACACCAAATTTCCATAACACATGTTTTAGTTCTGGTGATATTGCCTTCTGGAACTTCTCCAAAATCTCCACCTTGTATATATGCTCTTCTATCATTTAAACTTAATGAATACCAATCTTCAGTAATAGGCTTATTTAAGTATTCATCTATTAATCCAGCTTTAGCACTTTCCTCGCTATGGCTATCCTGCTGTTTAGCAGCCTCCTTCTCTTCCTCACTGTTGAGATATAAAGGTTCATTATTTTTATATAACTCATAGGCTTCAGCCCATATCTGGTCTATCTCATATTTATTTAAATCATTAAATACACTCTTACTTCTTTCTTGCATACCTACATCTATTGGCCAGAACCTTCTATTTCCTGTTTTATCTCTTAAAAACTCTCTGTCATTAGTTGTACCTATGAACACACATTGTCTAGGAAATCTGCTTGTCCTACGTCCATATGCAACTCTGTATATATCTTCTGTTTTGGATAGAAAATGTTTTGTAGCTTCAATATCAGCTTTCTTTGTGGCCATCATTTCACCCATTTCTAAGATCCATACACCTTGTAATTGTTCATAAGCTTCCTTTCCGCTTACAGTAGTTAAACTATCTGAATACCACTCCTGTCCTAACTTTTTAATAATAGTACTTTTTCCTATTCCTTGTGGTCCACTTAAAACTGGCATATTATCAAACTTACATCCAGGATTGAATGCTCTTGCTACTGCAGCAACTAATATTTTTCTAGTTACAGTTCTTACATAGTTATTATCTTCTGCCCCTAGATAATCAATAAATAGTTTATCAATTCTTTCTTCTCCATCCCACATAAGACTATCTATATAATCTTTAATAGGATGAAACGAATGTTTTTCAAAACTTAATGCTAATGCATCAGCACATTTTGCAGTACTTGAGATAGCATAATATTTCTCAATAAACTCTCTAAGTCCACTATCATCAGTATCGTTCCAATCCGATTTATTTTCTTTTTTCCTCCATGGAAGTTGGCCAACTACTACAGCTCTATTAGAAAACTCATTGTAAGCAATCTTGCCTTTAAGCAATGGTTCATTTTCTATAATTAGTAGAAAATTACTTATAGTACTTCTTAATTTACCTTGCTCTGTATAAGTAAGTTCTTTTACCCATTCTGCATCTGATTCATCTTCAATTATTCCAAAATCCTCCTGAGCTGCTTGCATTTTTTCTTTTCCTATAGTAACTATTACTTTTTTATCATCTGCAGCAAACTCGCTCATTTTTGAGAAACTTGGAAGCCTATTAGCAGGTGTATCTTCCTTTGCTTCATCATCTAATTCCCCAAATTTATGAATTCTTACCAGGTCAAAGGCATTACATAAAATATTTGAAGCTGGATCCGTACCATGGTGGGAATAGCTAAATTTATCATCATATATAACTACACCGCCTGTGGTACTACCTTCTGCGTATGTGTACCTTGTTTCATCTGCACCAGATACATAAATCTCATTTAAGAACTCTGATATAGCCTCAGTAATTGTATAGGTTCTACAGAAGGCTCCTATAATACCTTTCTTAGTTAAAGGATCTTCTTGCTTCTTTATTGCACTACTAATCTTAGCTCTTACTCTGCTACTCTCTGGCCAATAACTTATATCTTGCCATCCAAATGTATATCTGGATAAGATATCATCTGGATTTAACCAAGGTAAGTCTTGATATTTAAATACATAATCTCCATCAGTTGGAGTTGATGGCCAATACATAAGTCTTTCAGGCTCATAAGTTGTGTCATCAAACTGGTCTATTCCTAAATCATCAGCTACCATTCTTCCTATAGCTTGATATTCATCTGGAAGTACTGGTCTTGATAAAGGTATTATTAACCTTAATCTTTGATTATCTGCCGTATGAGTATGAGTTGAATACATAACAACAGAGAAGTCATATAGGAGCTCTATACTGGACCATATATCTCCTTGTATATAATCTAGGTCTAATGTTAGTAGAGTTCTATTTTGAACATTACCTTTGAGCCTACGACCATTCTTTAGGCATCCACCTACAAATCCACCAACGTCTTTAATCTTCCCCTTTTCAGCCTTAGAAAGTTTTTTATATTCTGCAACTGTCTCCGGGGTTCTGGTTGTATGTGATAACTTTTCTACAAGTTCTGACCATTGCATGGTCTTGTTCTTCCATGTCTTTGTTTTGCTACTTGCTCCAGTAGCGATTGATATGGACCCATCATGTTTAATTTTTTCTTCTGTTTTATAAATGCTTTCCAAGGTATCACCTCTTTTCTGTATAGCACTAATATGATAATTTATTACATCTAATTTTATATAACTTCTATTTGCTTTATTAGTTTCTCTAAGCTTTTTGGTTCTAAATGATATAATCCATCTTTAGAACCATGTATACCATTGGTCACTATAGTTCCGTCTTCAAAAATAACTGATATAGTATTTATATTTAATAATAATTCTTCTTCACACTGAAATTCTTTTACTCTTATAAACATTACTTTCATCTCCTAATATCAATTTCTATTAATCTTTCATGTAGTAATTGCATTCATATCCATCAGCTGTAAGAGGCAGTCCTGGAGCCCATGAGATTGGTTCTCCAAAGATATCATTAACTTCCTCTAGACTTCCATAATCTTTAGGTACATCCATGATAATTTCATCATGAACATGCATTACTATAGGGTATCCCTTATCTTCAACTCTTTTCATTGTTATCCCTAAGCAGTCCCTAGCTGTAGCTTGAACTATATTCTCCACAAGTTTAGGTCCATAAGTTTCTAATGTGGTCCACTGCTTACTTGTTTGTTCCATGCCTTCATAAGTAATAATATTACTGCCATATTTGCCTTCTTCAATCTTCGGTCTTATATAGGAAAGTCTCCTTCCACAAGGTAGCTGGATGAATAGCACTCCAGGATCATAGATAAACTTAAGACCATACTGCATACATACAGTGGTTCTTTCAGCTATAGCTTTTTTAGCAGCTTTATCTACATCCCACCAAAACTTAGTTATGTTAGGACTTGCTGCTCTCCAATCTCTTACAAGTGGTTGTATTTCTTCTTCTGGAATACTCCCCGCTTTATCCATACTCTTTATAGCTCCTACACTTCCACCATAGCCAAGTGCAAGTTCTGCTATCTTTCCTTTCTGTCTTAAGTGCCCATTAACGCCATGCTTTTCTACTGGAACTTTAAACATTTGAGATGCAGAAGCACAGTATATATCTCCATTATTCTTAAAAACATCTAGTCTCCACTTCTCACCTGCGTACCAAGCAATTACTCTTGCTTCTATAGCTGAGAAGTCTGCAACCATGAATATATTACCTTCACTAGGTATAAATGCCGTTCTTATAAGCTGACTTAAAGTATCTGGTATACTGTCAAATAAAAACTCTGCATCATCAAATCTTCCTTCTTTTATACAATTCCTAGCTTCTTCTAAGTCAGGCAAATGGTTCTGAGGCAAGTTTTGTACTTGTACTAATCTGCCTGCCCACCTACCTGTCCTATTAGCTCCATAAAACTGTAATAATCCTCTTACTCTTCCATCTTCACATCTTGCTACTTCCATAGCCTGATATTTCTTTATAGAAGTCTTTGCCATAAGTTGTCTTAACTCTAAAACTCTTATTACTTTATCGTCCTCAGCTGCTTCAATTAATCCTGGAATACTATCTTTAGTCAAACTCTTAACTTCATATCCAACTCTTTCACTTAACCATGCTTTTAATTGTGTAGGTGAATTAGGATTGTTTAATCCAGTTAATTCAATAGCTTCATTTGTTAGTCTCTCTTTGAATTGTTCATCACATTTTATAGCATTTAGAATCACATCCATATCAAGATTTATTCCTCTGTCATTTATTCTTTGGTCTAAATCCCATAATTCTTTTTCATCCTGTATAGTTTTATATCTACCAAGCTTTTTCCTTATTTCTCTTTCAACTTCAACGTCTTGCTTACAGTATTCTTTAAATAGTTCCCACTTCTCAGGTTCATGTTCTGGAAGGTTTCTATTTCTTCCACCGTTAGTCTTAGTGGGTTTACAAGGCTTACAAAAGTATTGGACTAATGCTTTACCTTCCTTCATCTTTTGCTTATCTTCTTCAAAATGTAATGCCTTACCAACCATGTCCAAAGAACCAGGAAGTCCCATAGTTAACGCTTTAATCATTGTGCATTCCCATTGTTCTGGTGGCATTTCATAACACATAGAATTCTCTAATGAATTCCTTTCGAAATTTGCATTAAAAGCCGTTTTTAATATTTCATAGTCTAGAATAGCCGATTTCACTTCTTCAGGTAATGTTTCGCCATTCATAATATCTATTATTTCTACTGGTTCATCATCAAAAGCATATGCGAATAGCAATATTTCAAATGATGGGTGCTCACAGTATCTATAAGCACCCACCTCTTTAATATTCAACTCGCAATATGTCTCTACATCTATTGCAAGTGTTCTCATTAATCTACCTCACAAACTTCTCAGCATATCTAAATTGCTGTTTTATATATTGATCATCCTCTTTTCCTCCAGAAGCCAACCAATCAGTTATCCTTTTCTCTACATCTTTTAATACAACAAATGGAATGTCATATTTGCATAGGTCTGAAATCGAATTAATCCTCATATTTTCTAACCTAAGAAATCATCCTCAGCTGATTCTATAGCTTCAAAGTCATCTTCTGCTCTAGTGAATCCTCCAAGAGGTTCTCCATCTTCTAATTTTTGTACATTCCCTAATCCTGCTGCTATACCTTTATTCCCACTTGCTGCATAAGCATAAAAGTTAAGTGTTAATCTTGCATAACATCCGCTATAAACTTCTGATTGATCAAGTATAGGCTGTACATCTTTATCAACTATTCCTGGTTTATTCTTAGAGTTAGCATTTAAGAAATAACATCCTGCATAAGCTTCATCACCTTCTCTGTCTACATCACCATCTCTAAGAGGGGTTTTAACATTAGCAGGTACTTTTCCATTCCACTTAGCTTTTCCATCTTCCTTAGCTTGATTAACTGCATCCTTTATAGCTTGTAATGTCTCCTTATCACTCTTTGGAATGATAACTGATACTGAATACTTTGGCTCATTTCCTTCTATTGCATGTGGCTCAAATAAATGAGCATAGCTTAATCTAACCTTTCCTGTAGTTACCTTTGTTCCTGTTCTTTTTGCTGTTATTTTCATAATTAAATTTCCTCACTTTCATTTATTAAAATTTTTAATGCTATTTTTAACCCATCTAAATTACCTTTCATGTAATTTAAATTTGGATTATATCCTTCCTGTAAAATTGATTTTTCAATATTTTGTATGGCTTCATTTAAATGTTTGATAACATTGTCATAGTTCTTAACATCATATATATCTCCCACTAGTTTACCAATAGTAACCCCAAGAGCCGCAGCTATTTTATTTAGTATATCTATAGATGGCTCTCTAGTATTAGTTTCATAGCGAGTAATCGCTGAATCAGTTGAATCTATTTTCCTCGCAAGTTGTGCCTGGGTCATATTTTTCTCTTTTCTATATTTCTTAATGTTTTCTCCTAATGTCAAAATATCACCTACTCTTGAAAATCTGCTTTAGCAGGATTATAAGGTTCTCTCTTATCAGATATAGGTACTAACGTAGGTTTTCCTGGTGGCTTTATAATGTAATCACCTAGAAGTCTTTGAACTTCTTTCTTACCTATAGCACTTTCTATTTTGCTAATTCCATCAAGCTTAGTTGTGTAGATAATACTCCTTTCAAATCCTTCACCAGTAAGTATTTGTCCGACTTTATCCTCACTACTCCACTTTCTATTACTTCTACCTTCAACTACTTTAAAGCCCTCATACTCTTCACCTTGCAGAGCTTGCTCCAGGGCATAATCTTTTACATCACTGGCCCACTTAACTAATTCATCTACTCTGCTTAGAACAAAAGCTATATCGTTATTATCCATAGTATCTTGCTTCTGAAAGTCATACTGTGCAAGTTCCATATTCTTATCTGCTCTAGCCTTGCATACTGCTTTAGCTCTACAAAATTGACAATGGTCTCCTGCACAAAACTCTCCTTCACCTTTGAAAGCTAAATCCGCAGTTGGTTTAACATACTCTTCTGCCCATTTAAGAAGATCATCAGCCATTACCTCAAAAGTTGATATGTTATCTAACCTTGGTTGAATAATGGTCATTCTCACTTTTTCAATATCATATAAGAATGAGAATTCTTGTATTGCCCCTAATGCATATAACATCATTTGCTTATTGTTATTTGCGCTTACTGGAACACCCTTACCATACTTAAGGTCGCATATTTCCATAGTTCCATCTGCTATTATCACAAAGTCACCAGTTCCAAAACCTTCAGGAACCCATTCACTGAAATCTAGTCTTTGTTCAACTTTGAATACTGCATCAGGAGTTTTTGCTTTTGCTTCACTAACCTTTTCCATACATGTATCTGTATAAATCTCAACATAGTCAGGCATGTCAGCTGAATATAACTCATGAGCTTCTATCTTCTTAATTTCAGAGTTATATTTTCTTGTACTTATTTCTCCTAAGGCTTTTCTGAGTCCTAATTCCCCTAGCTCGTGGGCAAGTGTACCTTCTTCTGCATACTCACTTGTCTTATTTTCAAATCCTTGTTCTAGCCTAGCTGATGGAGGACATGCCATCCATCTACTAGCACCAGAAGCACTTAATATCGCATGTGACATTATAGTAATTCCTCCGCTTCTTTAAGAACTGCTTCATAGTCCTCTTCTTTAATTTCAGGTATCTTACTAGCACCATATTTTGCTGTAAGGTCCTTAGCCTCCTGCTGTTTTCCAGCTTTAAGTAGTTTAGAGAATACTGCTCTCACTTGTTCCTTAGTGATTTTTATAACTTTTTCTTCCTTTGGTTCTTCTACCGGCTTATCTTCCTTAACAGGTTTTTCATTCTTACTTTTTTCTTCTACTTTGACTTCTTCCTTTGATTCTTCTATTGGCTTTTCTACTATAGGAGCTTGTGTAACTTTTTCAAAAGTCTCCTTCATTCCCTTCTGAGCATAAGTAATTGACTTAGCTCCAAATGTATTGATAAAACTTACTAACTCCTCATTAGAGTTAAATTCTGCTGTAATTTTCATATTTTCTTTCCTCCTAAATTTTTTTATTTTCTTTCGCCACATACAAATAATTTGGATTTATCTATATCAGCTACTAATGACTTCATTTCATCTTCCTCTAAGCTTGATAAATCAAAGCCTAGTCCTTTTAAATACTCTGCTATCTTCTTAGCACTGCTCATACTCTTAGAAACTACACGTACTTTATGATAATTAGCTTTGACCTCCTTTATTTCTTTGTTTTTTGCATCTTTAAGTTTCTGAACCTCACCTTGAAAGCTACAATTATTAACAATACTGCTTTTTAAGTTAGATAAATATCTCTTCCCATGGTCTATATCATAAGATCCATTGTATAAAACTTCTGTATCTTCTCTCATGTCTGTTAATAGTAATGTCAGATTAGTTGAAAAACGGTTGAAAATATCTTGAAACTGATCTATCTTATCTGTATAAACCTCTAGCTTTTCAGCTTTCTTGCTTTCTATCTGCTTATTAAATCTATCCTCGACGCTATTAATTGCCTTTTGTTCTACTCTATCTATGAAATCTATTAATTCTCTTTTTACCATTTGAATTTCCCCTTCCATGTGTTATACTGAACTTGAATGTTTTATTAAATTTTTGGTGGCTTATGCCATCTTTTTTTTATATCTTTTTTGAGTGGTTATTCCACCTCTTATATGTCTTACTTCTTTGTTGTGATCCAATAGCTTTAGCACTTCTGTGTGTAGCTGTGGATTTACTATAGCTAATCTTTTACTCAAATCCTTATGAATAAGTGATTTACTTACACCAAAGGCTTTGGCTGTTTTCCTTGTTGTTGAGTTGTTAGCTAAAAAGTAACTAGCTTCTTCCTTTATCCTTTCTTCAATATCCCTATGCATTTTATAACCTCCTAACTTGCAATTTCTTCTCTAAGCTTCTTTAAAATTCTACTTCTAAGTCTGCTTACTTGAATTTGAGATACCCCTATCTCTTTACCAATTTCACTTTGTACATACCCTAACTTCAATAGTTCAATTATTTTCTTGTCTCTATCAGCTAATCTTGATATAACGCTTTCTACATCTAACTCTGTGATTAGTTCTTCCTCAAAGCTATCTTCAATACATATCTTCGATTCAAAAGAATTCTCCTTATTATCGTCATTTTCAAAAATGGCATTATAAGATACTGTTCTTAGATTTATAACTCGTTTAGTAGCGTTCAAATCTCTAAGAAAAATCCACATATCTGCTTCCACATACTGAAAAGCATATGTTAAAAATGCTACCCTGTCATTGAACCTTTCATCATACTTTAGAAACGCTCTGTAAAAAGCTATATCTATCTCTTGCTTTAAATCCTCCATATCCATTGGCATTCTGTTCCACTTGATTTGCATCTTATGTCTAAATGCTGCAAACTGCTCATAAGCTTGTTCAAAGCTCATTTCTACTATCTCTCCATTGATGTTTAATCTCTTCTTCATACCTTCACCTCCTATAGCATGTACCACAAATCAAATAAGAAAATTGACGCTGGTACAAGCAAAGCCACTTGAAAAAGTGTGTGAAGATCATCCTTACCTTTTATAGCTTTATAAATGTTTCTAGCTATGATATAAAGTACAACTGCTAAGCAGTATAAGCTTGCTGCTTTAATCCCCCATGTGTGCATATTAACCCTCCTAAACTATCCCGTTTTTTTATAGCCATTTTGCTGACAATGCTTAAATATCCATTTATAAGCTTTTCATCTTCTGCTATTACATCCAAAGGATTAAGTTTATCTATCTTAGACTTACTAACACCTTCAAGAGCCATATTCTTTTTCTTGTTTTGTAGCCTACGCTTAACATCTACTTTGAAAGTTTCATCAAGTATTTTATAGCTTTCTTCTCTCACATCTCTAATGTGCTCGAATCCACCAAGCTTGTTTGCTATTTTATTAATTATAGCTGCTGTATCTTTCCTCCAAGCATTAGGTGTAAGAGCTACTAAATCCCTCATGCCCTGTATCTCTTCCCTAGACTTCTCTGCTTCCGCCTTAGCTTCAAGGGCGTGGTAATTAGCTTGATTAACCTGTTCTCTCATGTCCTTTAAGCTTTGTGCCTGCATTATTATTAAATCTTCTATGCATGTAGGCTTGGACTGTTCTTTTAAAGCTTGTTCCATCTTGTTAAATGCATCAATGTACTTTAACTTCCACTCTATAGCTTTACCGCCTGTGAACCCCATAGCAAGTAGCGTAAATCCGTCCCTGGTAAGCAAATATTCTTTATAACTTTTCCCAGTACCAGCCTTATAACTACTTTCTATAAACATTTTTGTCATAACGGAATTTTCCGTTTTGATAAATTCCTCAATCTTTTCTATTACATCTGCATGTCTCTTTTCAAAATTCTCTGCTACTTCTCTGCTTGTAACTACCATTTCTCCTTCGTGGTTTTTAATACTAATTAATTCTTTCATACTGTTCCTCCTTATAAATCTTTAATATCCTTAGGATCTGTTAAATCTTTTCCTTCATATTTAGCTAAAAACTCTAGCAATGATGTCTTTCGAATCTTATAACTTCCTAACTTAAGAACTGGCAATAATCCTTCGTTAATAAGCGAGTAAACATATGCAGGGTTTGTTTTAATAAGCTTTGACACTTCTTGGACTGTATAAAGAACATCTTCCATTTGCTAGCCCTCCTTTCTAATCAAACATTACTTCTAAAAAAGCATATACAGTGTTATATTTATTTACTGGTATCTCTTCCCACTTGATAACGTCGAATTCTTTAAAAACTCTATCTTTAGCGTTTTTGTATTTAATGTCATTAGCGTATATTGCTCTTCCATACTTCTTGCATAGAACTTCTTTAAGTTTTCCAGTTAATCTTGACACGTTTCTAGCTCTTAACCCTATAAGGTCCATAGCTTGGTCTATTTGATGGTCTTTGGCTTGAATACTGTCTTGTACATATTGTTGTATCCCAGTCATAGCTTTACTCATAAATTGCATATTCTGTGCCATTAGGCTCATATTTTTTACGACATCTTCATCTATATTAGCTAAAGCAAGTTGTCCGTTTTCTCTAGCTTCATCTAGACTTACCAACCAGTTCTTAAACCTATTGGCCTTTTCACTGTGGCATTCGATTGCTAATCTTTTACTTAACCAACTACTCATATAAATAGAATTTCTATCATCTGTATTTTCTATTTCATCTAAAATGTAGTTGATTTCTACCAGTATTTTCTTGTCCACATCTGTGGACTTAATTAAATTTAACTTTTCTGTTATTCCTTTATCAGTCCACCTAATTTTTAAATAGCCATTTTGTTCCCTGGTTAATCCACAACACTTAGCAACATGAACTAAATTAATAAGTGTATTCCCTTTATCTGTTTTAACTTTAACTTCTTGCCCTTCAAACAATTTGATATTATTCATCTTCTTTTCTCCTCCTATCCCATAATCTTAAAATCTCTAAAGATTTCATCTGTAGTACATTTATAAGTATCTGCAAGTCTTTTAATCAACTGTGCTGATGGACTAGTCCATCCCTGCTCTAACTTATAAAATGTACTTTTACTTACGCCTAAACGCTCAATAGCTTCTTCTTGCTCTATACCAGCGTTTAACCTTCTTAGTCTTATAGGTGTGTTTTTCACTGTATATCATCTCCTTTATTGCTATATTGTTACTTTAGGTGATAAAATTGTCTTTGAAAGGTGGTGAATTTTATGTCTGATGTGATTACTTATTCAGTAAAAGCTAAAGCTCACGATCTAACTTTGTTAAATCTAAAATCTCAAAATTTGTCTGAACTTTCTCCAGAAGAACTTACAAATAAATATTTAGAAATTTACTCTAAAATATATAAGATTTTAGAAGATGACAGAATTACAAATAAGCCCAAATTAAAAACTAGTTTCTAAAAACTAGAGTGCTCTAGCTGATATTAGTTCAGCTAGAGCTTTAACCATATCAATAGTTGCATCTGTAACAATTTTAGATTCCACTTCTGAATTAATATAGTTACATAAATTTTCTATAACTTTATCTATATTTTCCATTTCCTATTCCCCCTTTACAATTTGATTTACAAGATAAACTTATTCTTTGAGGTGAATTGTTTGTCTTGGTATGTTTTAATAATATCCTATTTTGCGATAAAAATAAAATACTTGTATATCCCTTTTTAGGATAATATGTAGAATTAGCTCCTCATTACTTAAAAAATCTTTAATTATCGCAAATTTGCTATTGATTTTATCCTCAAAAGTGATAATATTATCTTATGAGGTGAATTTGTTATGTTAGGTGATAAAATTAAGAATTTAAGAAAAGGTATGAGTCTAACCCAAGAACAACTATGTAGTAAAATTGGCATAGCTCAATCAACATTAGGTATGATTGAAAGTAATAGTAGACCAGCTGGCAGAAAGACATTAGTTAAGATAGCTGACTTCTTTGGAGTAACAGTAGATTATTTAATAAGTGATAATGAAACTGGATTGAATGAAAAAGATAAAAAATCCATAACTAAAGATTTGAAAGTTCTTATGGATGAATTTAGAGAAGGTACTGATGGTACCGCTTATTATAATGGACAAGAACTTGCAGAAGAAGATTTAGACTTGATTGAAAGTGCTATGAAAATAGCCTTAGAACAAATAAAAATTAAAAACAAGGAGAAATATACACCAAATAAATATAAAAAATAGGTGGGGGATAATTTGAATACTTATATTAAAAGGGTAATTAACGATTTAAAAGAAAAATATAAAACCAATGACCCTTTTGAGTTAGCAAATTGCTTAGATGTAGTTTTAGTAACCCAACCTTTAGGCAGTATCTATGGTATGTACAAATATATAAAAAGAAATAAAGTTATTTATTTAAATTCAAATTTAGATGATTGTCAAAAGCGTTTCGTTCTAGCTCATGAATTGGGTCATTGTGTACTTCATACAAAATCGACATGCTTTTTTACTAGCATAGGTTATATAAATAAGGGAAAAAAAGAATATGAAGCAAATTTATTTGCTGCTGAATTTTTAATATATGATGTGGATCCTATTATTCTTGAGGGCTACTCTATTAATCAATTAGCTGCTTATTATGAAGTTCCTAGCGAATTAATAGAATTAAAAAGACACATTTAAATTGTTTATATTATAGGTCTTTACTGACCTTAATATATTTTTTAACTTACAAAAGAACATATATTCGTAAAGGTGGTGATTTTATGTAATTTTAAGACATATATTCTAAGTTTTACTTTAAAATCAAGGAAAGGAGAATTCATATGGCAGAAATTAATGTAAGAAAAAGGGGCAATAAATGGGAATATCGTTTTGAAGCTGCAAAGATAGATGGGAAAAGAAAGCAGATTTCAAAAAGTGGATTTAAAACAAAAAAAGAAGCTTTAGAATCAGGAACAAAGGCTTTAGCTGAATACAATAATACAGGAATGCACTTTGAATCAACTGAAATCAGTGTATCTGATTATTTGGATTTTTGGTTTGATAATTATTGCAAGATTGAACTAAAATATAACACACAACTTGCTTATTTGAGTATCATAGAGAATCACCTAAAACCGAACTTTGGTCAATATAAACTGAAATCACTAAATCCAACAATGATTCAAGTATATGCCAATAATCTGAAATTGAATGGATTTTCAAGGTCACACCTTGTGGGAATTATTTCAACCTTTTCAGCTTCATTGGATTATGCAGTTCATCCTTTGCAGTATTTAAAAGAAAATCCAATACACTATGTAAAATTTCCAACTGTAGAAAGAAAACCAAAGGAAAGGATAATATTGAAACCTGATGAATTTCAAGAAATCATTGAAAGGTTTCCAGTAGGAAATAGATTTCACATTCCACTACTTATTGGATGGAATTGTGGTTTGCGTATATCTGAAACATTTGGATTAACATGGGATGATATTGACTTTGATAATAAAACACTGACAGTTAACAAACAGATTGTAAAAAGAAATTATGGTGTTGATGTTCGTGAAGTTTTAAAGAAAAAAGGTAAGAAGGAAGAAAAGTCAGCATGGTACTTTACAACACCAAAATATAATTCTGTAAGAACAATTAAAATTGGTGACAGCCTAATCAAAGCATTAAAAGCTGAAAAAATTAGGCAATTTGAATATGAAATAACATATGGTGAATATTATACAATCATGATAAAGAAGGTTGAAAAAGACGAAAAAGGAAATGATATTATACGATTAATGCCTGTTCAGAAGTGTGTTGGAGCAACATTACCAAGGGTAAAAATGGTTTGTATAACTGAAAATGGTGAATATACTTCAACCGATTCATTTAAATATTGTAGCAGAGTTATTCATAATCAATTGAAACTTGCTTTTGATTATCATTCCTTAAGACATACACATGCTACATTGTTGATTGAAAATGGGATATCACCAAAATCAGTTCAGAAAAGACTTGGACATAAAAACATCCAAACTACTCTTCAAACATATGTCCATGATACAGAAAAAATGGAACAAAATGCAGTTGATGTATTTGAAAATGCTGTAAATGGAATTTTGCCCACCAAGTGATTTTTAGGTGGACACTAAGTGGACAAAACCATATTTTTTAAATATTTAAAACCATATAACCTTTATTATCTCTTGATTAGCTTCACCACAGTTTCTACATGTGATGAAAAAGGGAACATATCAACCGGCTGTACTTTTTCAACTTCGTAGCCCTTTCCTACTAATATAGCCATATCTCTTGCCAATGTACTTGGGTCACAAGATACGTATACTAGTGTTTTTGGTTTCATTATGCCTATAGAATCTAGCAGCTCTCTTCCGCAGCCTTTACGTGGAGGATCTACTACCATGACATCAGCGTAGATGTTTTGGTCTACCATTTGTGGTATGACTTTTTCCGCTTCTCCTACTAGGAATTCAACATTGTTTACCTTGTTTTCCATAGCGTTAATTTTAGCATCCTCTATGGCTTCTGGTACTATCTCTACCCCATAGACTTTCTTTGCTTTTTGGGATAGGAATAGTGATATAGTTCCTGTGCCGCAGTATGCGTCAAAAACCACTTCTTCTCCTGTTAATCCTGCAAACTCTAGAGCTTTACCGTAAAGCACTTCTGTTTGAAAAGGGTTCACTTGGAAGAAGGATAGTGGAGATATGTTAAAATGAAATTCTCCTATATAGTCCTTTATTGTGTCACTTCCCCATAGAGTTATGGATTTTAGTCCAAGAACAACATTTGTTGCTTTTTCATTTATATTTTGAATTATTGACTTTATGCCTTCTATATTCTTTGTAAGAAGAGCTATAAGTTCTTCCTTATGAGGAAGATGTTTTGATGAGGTAACTATAACTACCATGACTTCTCCTGTTTTATAGCCTTTTCTCACCATTACATGTCTTACTCTATCCTTCATAGCTTCTCTTGAAGTGTTATTTTCGTCATAAGCTTTTATATTGTAAGTATCCATCCAGTATTTTATTATTTCTACAACCTTGTCCCCTTCTTCATGCTGAATGAGACAAGTATCCATATCTATTATATTGTGACTCCTTGGTGCATAGAAACCTACAACTGACTTTCCTTCCTCTTTTCCTATAGGAAGCATAACCTTGTTTCTATATCTATGAGGTTCTACCATACCCAAAGTATCTTCAACCTTTATATTCTTAAAACCGCCTATCTTTTTAAGACAATCTTCAACTCTAGATTTTTTAAATTTAAGCTGCTTTTCATAGCTCATATGCTGAAGGTTACATCCTCCACATTTTTTATATAATTCGCAGGAAGGAGTCACCCTGCTTTGTGAAGGTTCAAGTATCTCTAATATCTTGCCATATCCATAATTTTTATTTGCTTTTATTATTTTTATAGCAACTTTTTCTCCTGTAAGAGCTCCTTTGACGAATATAGGATAGCCGTCTATTCTTGCTATGCCTTCACCTTCATAACCTTCGCCTTCTATGTACAAAATGTGTTCACTATTCTTTTCTATCAATAAATTCCACTCCTTAGCCTTCATTTCTATCCTCTATTATATCCTAAAGTATTTAAGGCTTAAAGCTAAAAATATTTATTTAGCTTTAAGCTCTTTATACAAATTTCTTTAATTAGTATTCTATTCTAAAATTAATAATTGATTTGTGATTTATTCATAAGTCTCACAGTAAGGTTTTGTGCCTTCTTTGTTTAATGATGCTATCATAACATTTTTAGCTTCGCATCTTCCATTATCGTTATACAAACATTTATAAGCAATACAATTTACAAATGGTGTTAGCACAACTTCATCAGGGTTTAATGCCTGCTCTATGGCTCCTCCTAAGTTTACATTGCCAAATTCTCTTAAGGCCTCTGCTAAATTTCTTTCACCAAAGGTAGAGCAAAATATTAAATCCTTATCTTTTTCATTTTCCTGTTTTATGTTTATATCTATATATCTGGCTGTACAATATCCTCCGATGTTGTTTACGCATCCATTAGCATTACAAGTAAGCTTTGTCATAATATTTATGGTTAAAGATATCCTATCTTTAACTGCCTCCTTCCTAAGCTTTCTTATAATTTATTTTTCCCAGTCTTTTAATACAAATTCATGAAATATCGAAAAAGCATAAGACCACTGGGGTAATCAGTGGTCTTATGCTTCTCCAACATTATGTATCATTAGAATGAGTAAAATTCCATGATACTTTTGCAATAGCTTTGAATAAATCAGTTGCCAGTTTTTCTCATATTCTCTTCTTAATCTTCGCCTGCATAAAATATACTATACACAAAAATCAGCTTAAATGTTGTTAACAAATTGTAAATTTTAATTGAAATATTATTTTTTCATGATTTTCTCTAAAATTAATAGTTTTTAACTATTAAATTATAGATTTTTAATTATAAAAAACTATAATTCTATTTATTATCCCGATTTTCAAAATATAAAAATTAGAGGTCTGAGAAAATTCTCAGACCTCATTATTTTTAAGAATATTACTTTATACTGTGTGAACCTTCATTAGGTTTGTTGTTCCTACTTGTTGAATTCCTGCTACTATTATAACCATATCGTTCTTATTTACAAGACCTGATTTTACACACTCTTCACTAGCAACATCTAAAAGTGCATCTATACTTTCTTGCTTTGGTGCTATTATAGGATATACTCCCCAGCTTAAATTAAGCTGTCTAGCAACCTTTTCTGATGGAGTTACTGCTGCTACAGCACATTTTGGTCTATATTTTGAAACTATCTTTGCTGTACTACCGCTTTGAGTTACTGCGATTATAGCTTTTGCATCTGTTTCCATTGAAGTATTAACAGCTGCTAAACTTATTGAGCTTTGAACTCCTGGAACGTGCTCTTTACGCTTTCTAGTAAATACTCTATCATAGTTTATTTCTTCTTCAGCTGATTCAGCTATTCTCGCCATAGTCTTTACAGCTTCTACTGGATACTTACCATTTGCAGTTTCACCGCTTAGCATTATACAGTCAGTTCCATCAAGTATAGCGTTTGCTATGTCTGAAGCTTCCGCTCTTGTTGGTCTTGGGTTTCTTATCATAGAGTCAAGCATTTGAGTTGCTGTTATAACAGGCTTTCCAGCTCTATTACACTTTTCTATGATCATTTTTTGTACTCCTGGTACCTTTTCTATTGGAATTTCTACTCCTAGGTCTCCTCTAGCTACCATTATTCCGTCAGATACATCTAATATTTTGTCTATGTTCTCTACACCTTCTTGATTTTCTATCTTAGAGAATATTAAGATGTTTTCTCCACCATTTTCAGTTAATACTTTTCTTATAGTCTCTACGTCTGATGCCTTTCTTATGAAAGAAGCTGCTATTAATTCAACTCCCATTTCGCATCCAAACTTTAAGTCATCTATATCTTTTTCTGTTATAGCAGGAAGTGATGTTGAAACTCCTGGTACATTAACACCCTTATGGTTTCCAACCATACCATTGTTCTTTACAACACAGTTAATTTTTGCTCCGTCGATAGAAACAACTTCAAGTCCTACTAAACCGTCATCTATTAATATGAAGTTTCCTGGCTTTACGTCATTACATAAGTTAGCATAAGTGATTGAGCACTTTGTCTCATCTCCAATAACTTCTTCTCCACAATATATTGTAAAGTTTGCTCCCTCTTTTAATTCAACTTTACCTAAAGCAAAGTTTCCTGTTCTTATTTCTGGCCCCTTTGTATCAAGCATTATAGCTATTGGTTTATGGTATTTTGCACTTAATTCTCTAACTAGTTCCATTCTTCTTCTATGTTCAGCATGATCACCATGAGAGAAATTGTGTCTTGATACACTCATTCCTGCTTCTATTATTTGTGATAAAACTTCTTCACTGTCACTAGCTGGGCCTATTGTGCAAACTATTTTTGTTTTTCTCATATAATAACACTCCTTATAATTTTCTAAATAAATCTAACTGGAAATTTTGTAATTTAATCTAACTGGAAAACGTATTTTTTTATTTTAGTGTGCTAGAACTTTTGATATTTCATATAGTTCTTCATCAAATCTTCTTGGTATTGATAATGCTTCATCTATATCTTGATCCATTATCTTTCCACTTTCTATTCCTATAACTCTTGCGCTCTTACCTTCCATTAAAACATCTACAGCTTTAACTCCCATCTTTGATGCTAATATTCTATCAAATCCAGAAGGACTTCCACCTCTTTGTATATGTCCTAATATTGTTGCTCTTGTTTCTATTCCTGTCATTTCTTCAACATATTTTGCAAGCTTAGAAGCTCCACCAACACCTTCAGCTAATAATATAAGGCTGTGAGTTTTTCCTTTTAGCTTACCTTCTAATATTGTCTTACATAATTCATCTTTATCAAACTCAATTTCTGGTACTATAACATCTTCAGCTCCACCTGCGATTCCAGCATATAAAGCTAAATCTCCACAATGTCTTCCCATAACTTCAACTATGCTTACTCTTTCGTGAGATGATGAAGTATCTCTAAGTTTGTTTATAGCATCTAACACTGTATTTAATGATGTATCAAATCCTATAGTATATTCTGTGTACGATAAGTCATTGTCTATAGTTCCTGGTATTCCTACAGTTGAAACTCCAAGCTTTGATAATAATCTAGCTCCTGTGAATGATCCATCTCCACCTATTACAACAAGACCATCAACTCCAAATACTCTTAAAACATTTGCAGCTTTTTGTCTTCCTTCTTCCGTCTTAAACTCTGGACATCTAGCAGTCTTTAATATAGTTCCACCTCTATGAACTATATCTGATACACTGTTTCTATTCATTGGAGCTAATTCTCCATTAATAAGACCTGCATATCCTCTTTGGACTCCCATAACTTCGATTCCCTTATCAATAGCTGATCTTACTACTGCTCTTATTGCTGCGTTCATTCCTGGTGCGTCTCCGCCACTTGTTAATACGGCTATTTTCCTCATTTTTATTCCTCCTATCGCCACCTGGGACAAAGCTAGTCCCACCATCAGTAAAGTAATTCTTCTTAAATCTTCATGTTTATATTATATCCTTAATCCTCAATAATAATTATACACTAAATCTCTTATTAGGTGAACATCAAACTACATGAAAATAGTCAAAAGAGGGCATCAAAGCCCTCTTCACAAACCTTTTCACCTTATTTATTTTAAATTTAATTTAAAATTTTAATATTTTCTTCGCCAAAAACTTTTCGTAGTTCTTCCATTAAGTCAGAGTCTGCATCCACCCAAAAGTCTTTGCTGAGCATATATTTTTGTTTTTCCTTTCTGGAAAAAATGAAAAGTGGAGTTAATCCCTTATGTTTCTCACATATAAACCTCAATTTATTTTTTATTGAAGCAAATTCCTTATATTCAGGTATAGCTATATATAATTTTTGACTATCTACTTTCTCTAATGGATATATATTCTCACATATAACTTTTGGAAGTTCATCTTCTTTTAATGATAATCTTCCTTCTATGACTACCATCTCATCTACCTGAAGAAGAGTCATCAGCTTATCATAAGCTTTTGGAAATACTATGCACTCCAAATCTCCAGTCAGATCTTCTAATCTAAGAAATGCCATCATAGAATTATTTCTTGTTATTTTTCGATTTACTTCTGAGAGTATTCCTCCGACTTTAACTCTTTGATTATCCTGTATGGACGCTTCAATTTCTTTTACTACATTAGTGGATGTCACAATGGCTTCATCTTCTTCTAATGTCATCCCGCCAAAATACTCGTTATATTCTTCCATTATTTTACCTAAAGTTATTGATGTCTGAAACTTTAAGCTGCTTTCATAATCATCTAAAGGATGACCGGTTATATAAAGTCCTGTCATTTCTTTTTCCATAGCAAGCTTATATTTTTTTTCAAATTCTTTTATGTTTGGAAATGGAATTGTAGTTGTAGTCTCTACTTCTTCATTTCCACCAAATAAGCTCATCTGGCCCTCTATATTTCTTTTTTTCTGACCTGCTATTCCATCCATTATTTTTTCATAAACTGCAAGCATTTGAGACCTATATATTTTAAATTCATCTAATGCTCCAGCTTTGATTAAGCTTTCTATAGCTCTCTTATTTACAGTTCCAAGATCTACTTTGTTACAAAAATCATACAGGCTTTTGAAACGTCCTTTTGAGTTTCTTGCCTCTACTATAGATTCTACAACATTAAATCCAACATTTTTTATAGCTCCAAGACCAAACCTTATAGTGTCTCCTTTAACAGTGAACTTTGTATAACTCTCGTTAATGTCTGGTGGAAGTACTTGTATTCCAAGGCCTTCTGCAAATGCTATATAGTAAGCAGCCTTTTCATTCTGACCCATTATACTATTCAGCATGGCAGCTATAAACTCTACAGGATAATATCTCATAAGATATCCAGTCTCATATCCTACAACAGCATAAGCCGCAGCATGAGATTTATTGAATGCATAGCTTGCAAAGTCCATCATCTGATCAAAGATTTGATTTGCTGCTTCAGGAGATATTCCATTCCTAACACAACCTGGGACCTCAACAGTACCATCCTCATTTACTATCCCATTTATGAAATTTTTTCTTTCCTCTTCCATAACCTTGTGCTTTTTCTTGGACATAGCTCTTCTAACAAGGTCACTTCGTCCCATAGAGTATCCAGCAAGTTTTCTAACTATCTCCATAACTTGCTCTTGATACACCATAACACCATATGTTACATTAAGTATGCTTTCAAGCTCTGGAGTTTCGTAAGTTACTGAATCAGGATTTCTCTTCCCCTCTATATACCTAGGAATTTCCGCCATTGGTCCTGGTCTGTACAAACTTATTCCAGCTATTATATCCTCTAGATTGTCAGGTTTAAGTTCCTTCATGAAAGATGTCATTCCTGGAGATTCCAGCTGGAATACTCCTACAGTCTTTCCTTCACCAATCATTTTATATACCTTAGGGTCATCAAAGCCTAAATCATCAAGATTGATTTTTACCCCTCGGTTTTCTTCTATCATCTCTATAGCATTTCTCATTACAGTAAGAGTTCTAAGTCCCAAAAAGTCCATCTTTAAAAGCCCAAGCTCTTCTAATGTTCCCATAGGGAATTGAGTAACTACCATTTCTTCGTTTCTCTGAAGCGGTACATAGGACACTAATGGTTGTGACGCAATTACAACACCTGCTGCATGAGTTGATGTATGCCTAGGAAGTCCTTCAAGGCTTCTGCTCACATCTATAAGTTCCTTTATCCTCATGTCTCCATCATAAAGATCCTTAAGCTCTTTATTCATATCTAGAGCTTTATCTATAGTTATATTAAGCACTGATGGTATCATCTTTGCTACTTTATCTACTTCTCCGTAGGAATAATTCATAGCTCTTCCTACATCTCTGATACATCCTCTTGCTGCCATAGTACCAAAAGTTATTATCTGTGATACATTGTTTGCACCATATTTTCTTACAACGTAGTCTATAACTTCCTGTCTTCTTTCATAACAGAAGTCACTATCTATATCTGGCATACTAACTCTCTCTGGGTTTAGGAATCTCTCAAAGATAAGTCCATATTTGATAGGGTCTATCTTGGTTATTCCTAATGTGTAAGCTACTATTGATCCTGCTCCAGAGCCTCTCCCCGGACCCGTAGGTATGCCGTTATCATAAGAAAACTTTATGAAATCCCATACTATAAGAAAATAATCTACATAACCCATTTGGTTTATTACACCAAGCTCATATTCTAATCTTTCTATCAGATGGGCTGCTTCATCATCTTCTTTTTTTATCTGCTCTGCTTTTTCATAGTCTATTTTTTCATCTTTCAATATAGGTCTAATACAACCGTATCTTTCTGCCAGCCCTTTATAACATAAGTCTCTAAGATATTCAAAAGGGTCTATCCCTTCATCTAAAGGAAATTTTGGAAGCTTTGATTTGTGGAACTCATAATCAAATTGACACATATCTGCTATTTTCTGAGTGTTGTCTATAGCTTCTTGAGCATATGGGAACAGCTCACGCATCTCTTCCTCAGACCTTAGGTAAAACTGCTGCCAAGGATACCTCATTCTATTTTCATCTTCTATTGTTTTTCCTGTTTGTATACATAAAAGTATGTCATGAGCCTTAGCATCTTCTTTATTGATATAGTGAACGTCATTTGTTGCTACCAAAGGTATTTGGAGTTCCTTTGACATCTTTAGAAGCTCTTCATTGACTTTTTTCTGTTCCTCTATACCATGGTCTTGAAGTTCTAAATAAAAATCTGGTCCAAAAACACTTTTGTAAAATACTGCTGCTTCTTTTGCTTTTTCAAGTCTTCCTTTATTTATATGGCTTTGGACCTCACCTCCAAGACATGCACTTAAAGCTATAAGTCCTTCACTATGGCTCTTAAGATAATCGTGGTCTATTCTAGGCTTATAATAGAAACCTTCAAGAGATGCCTTTGAAACTATATCCATAAGATTATCGTATCCTTTAGAATTCTTCACTAAAAGAACCAAATGATAATTTTCATTATCTGGATTATGTTCCTTTATGTGCATACTCTTAGGTACTATATATATTTCAGAACCTATTATAGGTTTTATTCCTTTACTAACTGCCTCCTTATAGAATTCAACGCAGCCATACATGACACCATGGTCTGTTATGGCAAGGCTATCCATTCCAAGCTCTTTTGCCTTATCTATAAGCTTCGATATTTTTCCTGCCCCATCCAAAAGGGAATATTCGGTATGGACATGAAGATGACAAAAATTACTACTCATCAGCTATTCACCTCCCTGTATTTTCTTAAGTTGTACTATATAAATTATAAGCTTTAATCTAAAGTAATTCTACAAAATTTTCATTAATAAAAAAGAAACCAGCTTTTCTCTTATTTAGAGTCTTAGCTGATTTCATATTTTAAAACACTTTTTAATTATTTTCATTAAGAATGTTATATAACGCTCCTATAAGTCCTCCATCGTTTTTGTGGCAGCATCTTTCTATTTTAGTTTCAACATACCCCCACCATTTTATAGACCTTAGAGTTTTTTCAATACTTTCTATGAAATCTTCTCGCTCACATATACCTCCACCTATTAAAATCTTTTCCGGGTTTAACATAGCGCAGATATTTATTATGCCATAGCTTATATTTTGAAACCATTTATCTATTATGGCTTGTACATTGATATCCGTTGAAGCTGACTCAAATACTTCATAGCCTTCTACTTTAGAAGTCATAGGTATCTCTTTATAAAGTTTATACATTCTTATAAGCGCATTAGTTGATGAATTATCTCCATAAATTTGGAACTTTTCATCTACACCTTCTAGTCCATTGTTTATTAGAAAATTGAATTCTCCACCCTTAAATTGATGTCCTCTTATGAGTTTTCCATTTACGAATACTCCGCCGCCAATTCCTGTGCCTATAGTTATTACTGCAAAACTATCACATTTTTCGCCAGCACCATTGAACTTTTCGGCTAGAACAACACAATTAGCATCATTTTCTATAGCTGCTGGAATATTAAACTTTTCCCTCAGCATATCAGTAATGCTTATATCTTCAAGAAAGCTTAGAACCTGACATACCTCTATACTCCCTCTATAAGGATTAATAAACCCTGGGCAGCTTAAAGATATTCCTTTAATATCATGACTTAATATAGACCCTTTTATTATACTTTCCATAGGCCCCATAAATGACTCCAAAGATTCTTTTGGAGTATCATAAGAAGCTTTATTTAATATTTGTCCATTAGAATTTAAAATTCCATACTTGACCTTAGTGCCCCCAATATCAAAACACAAATAATATTTTTCCATACTTATCCCCCTGTATGATTGGTTATTATATATGTATTATTTCTTTAATATCTTTACTGATACCATAGCTTTTCCTATGATTTCACCTTTACTGCTGTCTATATCAATCTCTAGTTTTCCTGAACTCCTGCCTATATCTATTATAGTAGATTTTATTACTATAGCTGTGCCAAGCTGAGCAGGTCTCATAAAATAAACGCTTATGTTATCTACTGCAACGTTTATATTAAGGTCATTCACATGCCTTAATGCTGCCGATGTTATTATCATATTTAGGATTCCCCAAGATGCTGTACCCATGCTGTCTATCATTTGAGGAGTAATACTTCCCCTATATACTCTGCTCTCTCCCTCTTTTGTACATTGGAAGGTTTTGAATATAGTATCTTCTAAATTCTCTACCATCTGAGAGTTATTATCCATAGTTTTTAACGCCTTTATAACATCTTTTCTGGTTATAACACCAACTAGTTTCCTTCCATCTACAACAGGACAAAGCTCGATATCTTCACCGCCCATTATGTTTGCAGCATAAGATACCGTTGTTTTTGGCGTTACAGTTATCGGATCACGTCTCATAAACTTTTTAATAGATTCGTTTTTGTCCATATTCTCTATAGGCATATCTTTTGATGTTATTATGCCAACTACTCTCATATCATCATCCACTACAGGATATCTTGTATGTTTGGTGCTTATGACAAGCTCTTTCCATGTCTCTAAATCTTGAGATTCTTTAATACAATATAAGTCTTGGTCCATGATTTCTTCTACAAATATTATGTCTTTCTTCAACTTAATTTCTTGAATAGCTTGATTTATCATAGAAGCTATTGTGAATGTATCATATGTAGATGAAATTATTGGAAGCATCTTGTCATTTGCTAAGTTTTTAATTTCTTCTGAACATGAAAAGCCTCCACTGATAAGCACTGCTGCTTCATTTTCAAGTGCATACCTCTGAATCTCTTCCCTATTACCAACTATTGTTAAACATCCTGGTACTACATATTTAGTAAAAGCCTCTACAGCCATGGCTCCTATAACAAGTTTATTAAGCTTCTTATAAAGGCCATCCTTTCCCCCTAGTATGACCCCGTCTATTATCTTTACTACATCTGCAAAAGTTAATGTTTCAGTATTTTTCTTTCCTGCTCTCTCTACTCTTACAGTCCCAACTCTTGGTATAGTTGAAACTATTCCTATATTTTCACTTTCCTTTATAGCTCTATAGGCTGTTCCTTCACTTACTCCTAGCTGGCTTGCTATTGTTCTTACTGAGATTTTGCTCCCTGGGTCTAGCATTTTTATATAGCTTATTATTTCATCCTGTTTGGACATGCTTATATACCCTCTTTCCTTAATTCCTCCGCTATCTTTTCAATCTTTCTTAATCTATGATTGACTCCAGATTTTCCAACAGGAGGGTCGAGCATTTCTCCCAGCTCCTTTAATGATTCATCTGGATAGTTTAGCCTTAATTCTGCAATGTCTCGCAGATTCTTTGGAAGTCTTCCAAGACCTATCTCTTTTTGTATAAGTTTTATGCTTTCTACCTGTCTTACAGCAGCATTTACAGTTTTACTTAAATTTGCAGTTTCACAGTTTACAAGCCTATTTACATTGTTTCTCATTTCCTTCATTATTCTTATGTTCTCAAGTTCCAATAAAGCGTTGTGAGCTCCAATTATATTTAATAAATCGACTATCTGCTCTCCTTCTTTTAAGTAAACTATGTAACTTGTTTTTCTTTTTATTATTTTTGAATTAAGTTCAAATTTATTAATTAATTTACATAGATCCTCTGCATACTCTAAGCTGTGAGTCACAAATTCAAGATGGTATGTTCTCTCTGGATTGCTTATACTTCCTCCTCCAAGAAAAGCACCTCTTATATATGCTCTTGAAGTTTCCTCATCATTTATAAGATGAGAATTTATGCCATAGTCTAAAGACATCATTCCATCTTCTTCTTTTAAGATACCAGTAGTTTTTAAAAGGTCTTTTACTCCCATATCCTCTGTTATCATTACCATATATATATTATTCTTCTTTAAAGAATTACTTCTCTTTACCATGAGCTTAGAGTGAATATTAAAATACTCTTTTAATATATTAAACATCAATCTAGCCGTAGCCGGATTTTCTGTAGACACTTTAAAGCTCACTTGCATCCCACTAGTAAAAGACAGTGTTCCACTGACTTTCATTATAGCTGAAATTTCTGCCACAGCTTCTTGATGGGTCAAATCCATATTTCTACATATTTCTCCTTTTACCTTTGATGAAAATGACATAACTTCTCTACTCCTAATTTTTCTTATTTTGCTTTAATCTCTCGGATAAATAGAAGTACTCTACAATCTTCTTTCTATCATAGAATAATTTTTTATCCATTATAGTTTCTACTAAAATAGAAGATAACTTTTCTGAATCATGTCTTATAAGTCCCTTTCTTACTTTAACTAAATTAGCTTCTACAACTTTTACATTTAACTTCTCTAGACTTTTTCTATCCAATGCAACTAATGTTGATTTATCTTTCTCATATTTTTTTCTAAGCTCTTCATCTATCCCAGCCACATTGCATATTACGTAATCAACTATATTATTACCACCATGTTTAAATATAGCTTTTATATGGTCACTTACTGTATAACCGTCGCTTTCTCCAGGCTGTGTCATTATATTTGATACATATATTTTTATAGCATCGCTCTTATGAAGTGCTGATGATATATCTTTTACTAAAAGATTAGGTATTACACTAGTATAAAGACTTCCTGGTCCAAGTATTATGGCATCTGCCTCCATTATAGCAGTAACAGCTTCTTTAAGAGCTCTTGCGTTCTTTGGTTCTATAAATATTCTATCTATAGGCGATTTTTGTTTCAGAGCCTCTTCAGGTATTGCTGATTCTCCTGTTATTACGTTACCATTTTTAAGTTTAGCCTTTAACACCATATTTTCTAAAGTTACAGGAAGAACTTTACCTGTAACGGCTAATACAGAGCTCATCTTTTGAACTGCATCTTCAAAATTATCTGATATTCCATCCATAGCAGCTAAAAACAGATTTCCAAAACTTTGGTTCTTAAGCTTACCATCAGGAAATCTGTACTGAAGCAATTCTTCCATTAAAGGCTCCGTATCAGCTAATGCTAATATACAATTTCTTATATCACCAGGTGGAAGTATGCCTAAATCTTCCCTTAAGTCTCCTGAACCGCCTCCATCATCAGCAACTGTAACTATTGCCGTAACATTTGACGTATAATACTTAAGTCCTCTAAGCATGGTAGACAATCCTGTCCCCCCACCGATTACAACTATCTTAGGACCTTTTATCAAAAGTCTCTTTTCATACATAAGATTTTCAATCTTCTTAGAGTCTAAAGAAAACCTTAAATATCCTTTGTTTATTAAAGCTATTATGGATCTTATTCCTTCAGTTATAGCTATATAAAGTAAAAATATTCCTGTAATATTCAAAAAGGCATAGAAACATTTATAATAAACAGAATAATACCCATTCCATAACATTTCACTTACAGCAAAAACGATTATAAGTATACCTAGTATTGCTAGAAGTATCCACCTTTTCACTTTAATCCCCGGCCTTAGCCAGTCGCTAAACCTCATAGTTTTCCTCCACCTCTATTGATATCTTCGTTTATATCTCTGTGTTCAATAGTAACTTTAGCCCATTTAGCATTTAAGTAATCATATATTTCATTGGCTATAGCTACTGAACGGTGTCTTCCACCTGTACATCCTATAGATATTATAAGCTGTCTCTTTCCTTCATTTTCATAATGAGGAATTAAATAATCAAGCATATCCTTAAGTTTTTCTATAAATGTAGTAGCTTCTTCATGTTCTAATACATATTCCTTTACCGGCTTATCATTACCTGAATATCTTCTAAGATCAGGTATATAAAATGGATTTGGCATAAATCTTACGTCAAAGACTAAATCTGAATCCACCGGTATTCCATATTTGAAACCAAAAGAAAGAACTGCAATAGAAAGTCCTGATCTTTCTATCTCCATTTCTCCGTAAATTTCGTTTATCTTTGCCCTTAAATCCTTTATCTCCATTTTTGAAGTATCTACTATCATATCTGCTCTATTTTTTACTTCTCTAAGTTTTTGTCTCTCTAAGGCTATGCCTCTTATAACTCTTCCCTCTTGAGCTAAGGGATGAGTTCTTCTTGTTTCTTTAAATCTCTTTACAAGTACCTCATCAGATGCATCCAAAAATAATATTTCATAAGGAAATTCATTATCTTGAAGATACTTTAAACTTTCAAATAAAGCATCAAAGAATTTTCCTCCTCTAATATCTATTACCAGTGCTATCTTTTCTATCTTTCCATCACTTTGTATACATAGCTCTGCAAACTTCGGAATCAATGTAGGAGGTAAATTGTCTACACAAAAATATCCCAGATCTTCCAGGTTCCTTGTAGCTTGAGTCTTTCCTGCTCCAGATAATCCAGTTACTATAACAAATCTCATACTGCTCCTCCTTAAAGTTATAATATACTATTATATCATAGTGGCATAATTATTCTCTACATTATGAGTGATAAAAATGCAAAATGAAAACACCCACTGTTTTAATCCTTTCATAAGAAATAATTTTTACAGCAGGTGTTTCTATTTTATATGAATTTATTTTACAATTTCCAAAAAATATTTTAGAAAAGTTAAGTCTTTCGTCAATTCCGGATGAAATGATGTGGCTATAATATTGTTTTCTTTAACTGCCACTATGCGCCCATCAATTTCACATAATACCTGAACCTTTTCACCACAACTTTCCACATATGGAGCTCTTATAAATACAAGATCTATAGGTTCTGAACTAACTTTATTTATAGCTTTCCTAGTTGTAAAACTGTCTATTTGAGTTCCAAAGGCATTTCTTTTAACCTTAATATTCATAACTCCAAGATGACTTTTATCTTCTCCATCAATGTCCTTTGCTAAAAGTATCATCCCAGCACAAGTTCCCCAAGTTGGAAGGCCTTCCTCTATTTTCTTTCTAAGAGGCTCCATCATACCAGTAATATTTAGCAGTTTTGACATAGTAGTGCTTTCTCCTCCAGGAAGTATGATACCTTCTATTCCTTCCAAATCGTTTTCCTTTTTTACTTTTACAGCTTCGTGTCCCAATGCTTCTATTTGTTTTATATGCTCAATGACTCCTCCTTGAAAAGCTAAAACCCCAATTTTCATTTTACCATCCTCTTTTAGCATATTCAGTTTCCACTTCTGATGCAGAAATTCCGCTCATAGCTCCTCCTAAATCTGTGGATACTTCAACTAGTTTTTCGGCATCGTTGTAATAAGTTGTAGCAAGAACTATAGCTCTCGCTCTTTTTTCCGGATTGTCAGATTTAAAGATTCCTGACCCAACAAAGACACCATCACATCCAAGCTGCATCATAAGCGCTGCATCTGCTGGAGTCGCTATACCACCTGCTGCAAAATTTACTACTGGAAGCTTTCCATTTTCCCATACATACTTGACTAAATCATATGGTGCTGCAATTTCTTTTGCCACAGTCATAAGTTCTTCCTCTGGAACTGATTGAACTTTTTTCATCTCATCTGTCATTGTTCTCATATGCTTAACAGCTTGTATTACATCTCCTGTACCTGCTTCTCCTTTTGTCCTTATCATAGAAGCTCCCTCTCCAATTCTTCTAAGTGCTTCTCCAAGGTTTGTGGCTCCGCATACAAATGGCACTTTAAAGTTTCTTTTATTTATATGATATCTGTCATCTGCTGGTGTAAGAACTTCACTTTCATCTATAAAATCTATATTTAAAGCTTCTAATATCTGTGCTTCAACAAAGTGACCTATTCTAACCTTAGCCATAACTGGAATTGTTACAGCCTCTTGTATCTCCTTTATCATCTTAGGGTCAGACATTCTAGCAACTCCACCTTCTTTTCTTATATCAGAAGGTACTCTCTCAAGTGCCATTACCGCACAAGCTCCAGCTCTTTCTGCAATTATAGCCTGCTCTTTATTTGTAACATCCATTATTACTCCGCCTTTTAGCATTTGAGCTAAATTTTTGTTTACATTTTCTCTTGTCATTCCTATTCCCCCTTAACTTTTATCTTATAAAGAATTCAATTTATAATTAAAATGTATTCTAAAACCGAAACTTTATCAAATGTATGGGTACATTTAATAATATTTGTAAGGGTTCACTTAATCGCAAATATTTTTAATAGCCTGCCAAATATCAATTCTAAAATTTATATTAATAATATTTTTAATAAAAAAATACCACTTGAAAAGCTATATCTATTCAAGTAGTATCTAATATTATTTCTATTTAAATTTTTTTATAAAGTTTGTATATGTGAATTTAATCTTCCCCTATTATTCTAACTTCTGTTGATAGGTCTACACCAAATTCTGATTTTACTGTGTTTTGGACATGCTTTATAACATCAAGAATATCTTGAGCTGTAGCATTTCCTTTATTTATTATAAAACCCGAATGTTTTTCTGAAACTGCTGCTCCTCCTATAGAGAATCCTTTAAGTCCGCAGTCTTGAATAAGCTTTCCAGCAAAATACCCTTCTGGTCTTTTAAAGGTGCTTCCTGCTGATGGATACTCTAAAGGCTGCTTCTCAGTTCTACGTCTAGTAAGCTCATCTATTCTGGCTTGAACTTTTGCTTTATCACCTTTTTCTAAGCCTATTCTTACTTGAAGAACAAAATATCCATATTTCATTATAGCTGATGTTCTATAGCCAAGCTCTAATTCACCATTCTTTAATTCTCTTATGTTTCCTTTATCATCTAACACCGTAGCACTTTTAACTACTCTCACCATTTCACTGTCATAAGCTCCTGCATTCATGAATACAGCTCCACCTACACTTCCAGGTATTCCACATGCAAATTCAAAACCGTGTAGTGATTCCTCTAAAGCTCTTTTAGAGATATTGCTTAATTGTGCTCCACACTCAGCTATTATATCATTTTCCTCAACCGTGATATCTTGAAGAGTTGTAAGTTTGATAACAACGCCCCTTATTCCACCATCTTTAACTAAAAGGTTAGAGCCATTACCTATTAGATAGTAAGGATGACCTGAGTTCTTACATACCTTCACTACTTCTATAGCTTTTTCTACAGTTTGAGGAACAACCAATACATCTGCCGGTCCCCCTACTTTAAAATAAGTATGATTCTTCATGGGTTCATCTATCAAAACATTTTCTTCATTAACTATGCTTTTAAATTCTAATACTAAATCCTTCAATGACTTCATTCTTTATCTCCTCATTGCGTAATAATATATAGTATACGGCATTTATACCCATTTAATCAAGATTAAAAGGTTAAAGCTCTATATCATTTAATCTACCCTTTTCCTTCAAATATCTAAGAATCTTATTTTTGTCAGTATTCATAATAAGCTTCTCTGGTATCTCGAGTTCTCTTATAAGTTCATCTGCAAATGTAAACTTGCCTATAGCAGTGAAAAAATGAGCATCACTATTTACCATCATAGGAACCTCATACTTTTTACAAAGTTTTGCTATTTCTCGACAATTCTCTGAACTTCCAGGTCTCGCCTTAAACGATCCATTGTTTAGCTCTATTATTTTGCCAGTTTCTTTTGCTTTTTTTATAACTGCTTCATAATCTATCGGAAATATAGGGTTGCCTGTATGACATATTATATCTACCAATGGATTATCCATAACATTTATAAAAGCCTTGGTATTTAGATCCTTTTCTCTTGTTTCTATACATACATCGTGAAGACTTGCTAAAATTATATCTAATCTTTGCAAAGTTTTTTCAGGTATATCTAAAGTTCCATCAACATCTATTATGTTGGCTTCACAACCTCTTAAATGTATAACCCCTTCTAAAATTCTTGGAACAGATTTAAGATTTCCAAAGTAAAGCCTTGAAGGTCCTCCTGGCATAGTTGGACCATGGTCTGTTGTTGCTAACACCTCTATTCCATTCTCTGATGCCCATTTTATATTTTCCATAAGTGTACTATAAGCGTGTCCGCTTGCGTAGGTATGTGTGTGTGTATCTACTACGTATTTCATTTATTCTCCTCCTTCGTAAAGAAGTTAAGAATACTTTCTGCTGCTTTTCTATCTATTGAAGGAGTTTTTATAAGCTCATCATAGCTGGCCTTTTTTATTGCTTCAATGTCTCCAAAAGCCTTAAGTAATTCCTTTCTTCTTCTTTCACCCACGTTTGGTATATCTTCTAATACTGAATGCAGAACTCGCTTATCTCTAAGTGTTCTATGATATGTTATAGCGAATCTGTGTACTTCATCCTGCACTCTAGTAATAAAATTCATTGCATTCCTTTTTTTAGAAATATTTATCTCTATATCATTATATATTATTCCTCGAGTTTTGTGCCTGTCGTCTTTTACTAGCCCTGCTACAGGTATGTCTAAGCCAAGTTCATCTAAAACTTCTAAAGCTACATTAACTTGGCCCTTTCCACCATCCATTAATATAAGCTCCGGAAACTCACAGAACTTTCCTGCACTAAGCTCTAAATCTCTTTCCCTAATTGCTCTGACCTCTTCCATTCCATGCTTGAATCTTCTTCTCAAAATCTCTCTCATGGAATCATAGTCGTTTGCTCCCTTTACCGTCTTTATCTTAAATCTTCTGTACTGGCTGTTTTTAGGTTTTCCTTCTTCAAAAACTACCATAACCCCTACAGAATCCATGCCTTGTATATTAGAAATATCATAAGCCTCTATTCTATGTGGAAGCTCCTCTGTTTGAAGAGAATCCATAAGCTCTCTAAGAGCGATCCTATGTATCTCTTTATCTTGAAGTATTTTAACTTTAAACTGATCTAAAGTTATCCCTGCATTTTTCTTCACCATTTCAAGAAATGCAAGTTTTTCTCCTTTTTGAGGAATCTTTATAATGACTTTAGAACCTCTTTTTAAAGTGAGCCATTCTTCCAAAAGCTCTTCGTCCTCTACAGCTGGCACATATATGGTTTTTGGAATCTTAGGAGTTCCACTATAGAAACTTTTTATAAACTCTCCTACTATTTCCCCATCTTCATAGGAAGCTTTATTTTCAAGTATAAAATGCTCTCTTCCAATAAGCTTTCCTTCACGTAAAAAGAAAGCTTGAACACATACATCCTTTTCGTCTTTATAAATATTTATAAAATCTTCATCTTCCATAGTTTTTGTAAATATTTTTTGTCTTTCAACTATAGTGTCTAAAGCTCTTAATTTATCCCTAATAGCAGCTGCTTTTTCAAACTCTAAATTGTTTGATGCTTCCATCATCTCATCTTGGAGTTTATGTATTATATTAGTATTTTTGCCATTAAGAAGATTTATAATCTCATTTATTATACTTTCATAATCTTTTTTTGAAACATATCCAGCGCAAGGAGCATTACAAAGTTTTATCTGGTAATTTAGGCATGGTCTTATAAAAGGTCCTTCTTCCTCTATATGCTTTTTGCAAGTTCTTATAGGAAACACCTTTTTTATAAGCTCCATAACCTCATAAACAGCACCTGCATCTGTATAAGGTCCAAAATACTTATTTCCATCTTTGCTATATGTCCTTGTTACAAAAATTCTTGGAAATGCTTCATTAGTTGTAATTTTAATGAACGGATAATGCTTATCATCTTTTAAAAGTATATTATATTTGGGCTTGTATTTTTTTATTAAATTACACTCTAAAATTAAAGCCTCCATCTCAGTGTCTGTAACTATATATTCAAACTCAGCTATATTAGCAACCATGTTCCTAACTTTTTCAGTATGGTTTTTAGAGTTTTGAAAGTACTGCCTTACTCTGTTTTTTAAGATTTTAGCCTTTCCTATATATATTATTTCGCCTTTATTGTCTTTCATTAAGTAAACTCCAGGTCTATCTGGTAGTCCTTTAAGTTGTTTCTCAAAGTCAAACATAGCCTCATCTCCTGTTTTATGGGAATATTTGAGTCAGTTATATTGTACCTTATTATCTCTTGGTATAAAAGATAAAATTAATATCTAAATATGCAAATTTTTACAAATATAAAAGTTAAGGTTGATACCCTTAACTTTTATTGTAATCTTAAAAATTATTGGTTTACTGCAGCCTTTAATACTGTACCTGCTATCTGAGCTGCTTTTCCACCACCTACTCCTCCATTTTCAACTATTACTGCTATAGCGTACTTTGGATTATTGTATGGTGCAAATCCTACAAACCACGAATGTGGCGAAGCTGGTTTCCCGTCTTTGTCCATATGGTCAGCAGTTCCTGTCTTTCCCGCTGCATTTGTTCCAGAGAAATACGAAGATCTTACTGTACCATTATCTACAACTTCCTTCATATAGGAAGCTATAAGTTTAGCATCATCACCAGGAATTACAGTTGACACTTCTTTATCCTTTATAGTATTTACTATCTCTCCATCCGCATTTAATATATTCTTTACTATCTTTGGTTCCATCATAACTCCATTATTGGCTATAGTGCTTGCTACAAGAGCCATCTGCATAGGACTTACAAGTATTGAACTTTGACCTATACCACTTTGAGCTATATTACCCTTTTCATAACTTTCTAAAGTAGGAAATCTTCCTTTTGCTATAGAGAATCCATCGCTTGGTATACTTTTATTAAAATAGAAATCTTCCGCAGTTTTACGAAGTTTTTGATTTCCAAGCTCTAAAGCTAATGTACCAAATACTACGTTGCTAGACTTTCTAAATCCATCTTTTAAATTTAAATCTCCGTAAACTGTTCCACCATAGTTGCTCAGAGAATATCCCCCTCCAAAGTCTATCTTTCCAGTGTTGTCATGGAACACCTTGTTTGTAACACCGCTTATATTTTCAAGAGCACTGGCAGCTGTTACTATTTTAAATACTGACCCTGGAGGATACATACCTTGAGTTGCTCTATTTAGCAAAGGTGAATCCTCATTTGTATTTATGTCCGCCCAATTAGCCTCAAGGTTATTAGGGTCATAAGTAGGTTTTGATATCATTGTTATTACATCTCCAGTTTTAGGATCTAATACCACAACAGATCCTTTATTATCGCCAAGAGCATCATAAGCAATCTTCTGCAAATCGTAATCCAAGGTTGTTCCCAAACTATTTCCAATCTTTTCTTTTGTCTGCCTATTAGAAAATGCCTCTTTAAGATTGAAAGTCTTTAACGCTTCTTTTATATTAAACATGGTGTTTTTTGTATTCATAAGTTCATTATCATAAGCTGATTCTAATCCCGTAATTCCGTATTTGATATCAACAAAACCTAATGAATGAGTGAATAAATCTCCATATACATATTCTCTTTTCTGTGTTAAAGTATCTCCTCTTTCACTCTTTGTAAGAGCTTTTCCATCTCTGTCATAGATAGTTCCTCGTAGCACTTCATTTCTCTTTGCCCATAATCTTTTATTATCAGATCTATCAGCTATTGTTGGAGCTTGAAATACAGTAAAGTATGCCATATAAGTTATAAGGGCTAAAAAGCAAACTAAAAATACAACAAGTACTTTTTTCATTCCATTCATTAAATCCTTTTGCATACTAACCCTCCTCTGAAATCTTTTGTATTATTCCAAGTGCAAAGAAACTTGTAAGCATTGAACTTCCTCCGTAACTTACGAAAGGTAAAGCTACACCTGTAAGAGGAATTGCGTTCATAACTCCTCCTATTATTACAAGAACTTGCGTTGCAAACATAGCTGCATATCCTACTGCCATCATTTGAGAAAATTTATCTTCTACATATATTGCAGCTCTCATTGACCTATAGAACATCAAGAAAAATAGTATCATTATTCCAAATCCCATTAAAAGTCCCATTTCTTCGCATATTACCGCAAATATAAAGTCTGATGTATTTACTGGTATGAATCCAGGGTATCCTTTCCCAAGACCAGCCCCTAGAAGACCTCCTGATGCCATTGCAAATAATCCCTGTACTATTTGAAGACCCTTATTGTAAGCATCTGCCCATGGGTCTAACCATATGGCCACTCTTACTCGAACATGATCAAATAGCTTATAGCTTAAAGTCGCACCAACTCCAGCTAATATAAATGTTGTCACTATATATTTCAGTTTATTTGTTGACAGATATAGCATAGTTACTGATATTCCAAAAAATATTAGTGCTGATCCCAAGTCCTTTTGTATAACCATAAACCCTAAGGAATACATCACAATCAATGCCGGTTCTATAAGGGATTTTACACTGCCATTATAATCCTTTAAAGCTGATGATAAATAAGCTACTAAAAATAGTTTTCCTATCTCAGATGGCTGAAAACTTATAGGTCCAAACTGCACCCAGTTCTTAGATCCAAACTTCTCTACACCTATAAGAGTTGCCATAGCCATAAATACTATAACTCCAGCTAAATATACATATTTATACTTTGAAAAACTCTTTAAATCAGGCAATACAACCACCACTAAGACATAAGCAACTACACCTAAAGTAAACCAGATAAGCTGCTTTATAGCAACGCTAGGGTCTATCCTATACATGGTTACAATGCCTATCATTGAAAGTATGAATGCAAACAGCATCAAATACTTATCTCCATCTGAAAAAAATCTTCCTATTACAAAATGTGCATACCCTAAAAGTAGTGCCATAACTACACCAAGAATAACCGCCTTCGTATCAAAAGGCTGCTGCAGTAAACTTAAGTTTCCAAACATAGCTATTAGCAGCAGGTATGTATATAAAAGCATTCTTCTCTCATCATTAAAAAAGCTCTTCACTCAATTCACCTACTTTAAATTTAATTCACTTTATATTTTTATGTAAATTCTTCCTCCAAAATTCATGGCTAGCTTAATTGCTAGCCGATGACTCTAAATACTAAACTTCCTATCTTTATTTCATCTCCTAATTGAACATATCGTCTTCCTTTTATGTTCTCTCCATTTACAACAGTACCATTAGTGGAGTTTAAATCTTCTAGTATATATTGATTGTTCTTTGTATATATCTTAGCGTGATGTCCTGAAACATAGTGATCATCCAGCATTATTATATTGTCTTCTCTTCTTCCAAGGGTTATAACGCCCTTTATTGGTATAATAGAGCCTGTTTTTAGCGTACTATTATCTCCTGATGATACAACTTCAAGTCCCCAAGAAGACTTTAATACTTTCTTTCTCCCTCCAGCTTTTACGTCTTTATACATTACCCTTAAGGCAAGAATTATAATTATATATAATATAACTATGAATACCGCTGTAAAGATAAAGCTCAATACCTTATTCATATACTTCACCTCATGCACACATATTAATTCATTATTATTATATCACCAAATTCTCTAAAAAATGTTACAAAAATATCTTGTAATTCTTAAATAAAAGTTAATATATATTAAACTTACATCAAAAAGGCATATTAAAAGTAAACATAACCCTTTAATACGCCCCTTTACTAATTATTTTTCAAAACAGTTTTTAGGTACTTTCCTGTATAAGAATCCTTACATGCTGCAACTTCTTCTGGAGTCCCAGTTACAACTATAGTGCCTCCCTTATCTCCGCCTTCTGGTCCTAAATCAATTATATAATCTGCTGATTTTATAACGTCTAGGTTATGTTCTATAACTATTACCGTATTGCCAGCTTCCACTAATCTCTGAAGTATTTGTATAAGCCTTGCTACGTCGTCTATATGCAGTCCAGTTGTAGGCTCATCTAGTATATATAATGTCTTTCCTGTACTTCTCTTTGATAATTCATAAGCAAGTTTTATTCTTTGTGCTTCTCCTCCTGAAAGCTGAGTTGAAGGTTGACCAAGTCTAACATAGCCTAGACCTACATCTTGAAGAGTTTGAAGCTTATTTTTTATTCTTGGAAGATTCTCAAAGAACTCTAAAGCTTCATCTACAGTCATATTAAGAACTTCATCTATATTCTTTCCTTTATATTTTACTTCAAGAGTCTCTCTATTATATCTTTTTCCTTTACATACTTCACAAGGTACATAAACATCAGATAAAAACTGCATTTCAATTTTTATTATTCCATCTCCGCTGCAGGATTCACATCTTCCCCCTTTCACATTAAATGAGAATCTACCAGGTTTGTAGCCTCTCATTTTTGATTCTGGGGTTGATGCAAAAAGTTCTCTTATTATATCAAACACACCAGTATAAGTTGCTGGGTTAGAACGTGGAGTACGTCCTATTGGACTTTGATCTATATCTATTACCTTATCTACATTTTCTTGTCCTTTAAGTTCTCTGAATTGTCCTGGATTGCTCTTTCCTCTATTAACTATCTTGTGAAGAGATTTATATAAAATTTCATTTACAAGAGTACTCTTACCTGAACCTGATACACCTGTTACAGCAGTAAAAGTACCTAGAGGGAATGCTGCCTTTATATTTTTAAGGTTATTCTCCTTGCAGCCTATTACCTCTATAAAGTTGCCATTTCCAGTTTTTCTGTTCTCTGGAACTTCAACTCTCTTTTCTCCATTTAAATACTGTCCTGTTATAGACTCCTTGCAAGCCATTATATCCTCTAAAGTACCAGCGGCAACTATATTACCACCATGTTCTCCTGCTCCTGGTCCTATATCTACTATATAATCAGCAGCTTTCATAGTGTCTTCATCGTGCTCAACAACTACTAAGGTATTTCCTAAATCTCTCAAATTTTTTAATGTATCTATAAGTTTGTCATTGTCTCTTTGATGCAGTCCTATGCTAGGTTCGTCTAATATGTATAGAACTCCCATTAAGCTAGATCCTATCTGAGTTGCAAGCCTTATTCTTTGAGATTCTCCTCCTGATAAAGTTCCTGCATTTCTTGCTAGATCTAAGTAATCTAAGCCTACATCTATAAGAAATCTAAGTCTGCTCTTTATTTCCTTTATAATCTGATCACTGATTATTCTATTCTTTTCAGAAAGCTTAAGATTTCGTATGAATTCTAATTCTTCCTTTATTGACATCCTACAGAATTGATTTATATTTAAATCTCCAACAGTGACAGCAAGGGCATCTTGATTAAGTCTTGCTCCTTTACACTTGCTACAAGGTGTATTACTCATAAACTGCTCTATCTCATCTTTTATAAGATCAGAACCTGTTTCTCTATATCTCCTCTGCATGGAGTTTATTATACCTTCATAAGCATGATTATAAGTACGATTTACGCCATCTTTACTATAATCAACCTTTATTTTCTCTCCACCTAGTCCATAAAGAAGTATCTTTACTATATCCTTTGGAAGTTCTTCTATTGGTGTATCTAATGAAAAATCAAACTTCTTTGTTAAAGCAGTAAGTACTCTATAACTCCACGAGTCTTCCTTTAGCCTTCCTTCTCCCCATGATGCTATAGCTCCCTCCATGATACTCTTAGATTTATCTGGTATAACTAAATCAGGCGATATCTCTAAAAGAGTTCCTAAACCATCACATTTGTCACACTTTCCAAATGGAGCATTAAATGAAAATAGTCTAGGCTCTATTTCTCCTATACTTATTCCACAATCTTCACAGGCAAAATTCTCACTAAATAGTCTATCTTCTTCCTCATTTTCTTTTATTATATTTACTATAACTATACCTTCTGCCATCTTTAAGGCAGTTTCTAAAGATTCTGCAATTCTACCTCTAGACTCTTCCCTTACCATAAGTCTATCAACTACAGCCTCTATATTGTGCTTCTTATTCTTTTCTAATTTTATTTCTTCTTCAGTGACTTCAAACATCTCACCGTCTACTCTTGCTCTCACAAATCCATTTTTCTTTATATTTTCTATAACTTTTTCGTGAGTTCCCTTTTTTCCTCTTATGACTGGTGCAAGAATTTGTATCTTAGTTCTCTCTGGAAAATCCATGATTTGGTCTACCATAGTATCTATTGATTGTTTAGTTATTTCTTTACCACACTTAGGGCAATGAGGTATTCCTATTCTTGCGTATAATAGTCTTAAGTAGTCATATATCTCCGTAACCGTTCCTACTGTTGAACGAGGGTTTCTGCTGGTTGTTTTTTGATCTATAGATATAGCCGGAGAAAGTCCTTCTATGTACTCAACGTCTGGTTTATTCATCTGTCCTAAAAACTGTCTTGCGTAGGACGACAAAGATTCTACATAACGTCTCTGTCCCTCTGCATAAAGTGTATCAAAAGCTAAAGATGATTTTCCAGATCCCGAAAGTCCAGTAAATACCACAAGTTTGTCTCTTGGTATTTCTAAAGATACATTCTTTAAATTGTGTACCTTAGCACCTTTAATTATTATCTTATCCTGCATGGTGTCTCTCCTTTTATAAAAAATTACGAATATCTGTTCTTATAATACTATATTAGTCTTTATAAAATACTCTGTCAATAACTACTAATTATTATTTAAAAAATATACTTATTCCTTAAAATAAAGATTTCTTTACATAAAAAAAGTCTTATAAGACTCTCTTTACATTGTTCCCAATTTCAGGTCTTATAAGACATCGTTTATATTTTTTACTTTGATAAAGCCTTTGCTATATAGCCATTATTTTTTTCTAGAAGTTCTTTTCCTTCTTCTTTTGATAAGTTTGCCATTATCATTAAAATAGAAAGCTTCACATCATAATTTGTTTCTTCAAGAACAGCCTCAGCCTTTTCTCTGTCAACTTCTGTTGCTTCCATAACTATGTGTTTTGCTCTTTCAACCAACTTTTCATTAGTAGCCTTTACATCTACCATCAGATTTCCATAAACTTTCCCTGTTCTAACCATAGCCCCTGTAGAAAGCATATTCAACACCATCTTTTGAGCTGTCCCTGCCTTCATTCTAGTAGACCCTGTTATTACTTCTGGTCCCACTACAGGTGAAATAGCTATTTTTGCAACAGACGCTATTTCTGATTGAGGATTACATGTAACTCCTACTGTAACAGCTCCAATGCTGTTTGCATATTCAAGACCTCCTATTACATAAGGTGTTCTTCCACTAGCTGCTATACCTACTAATACATCTTTATTTGTAAAATTCATATTATTTAGGTCTTCTACACAAAGTTCTTTAGAGTCTTCTGCCCCTTCCTTTGCCTTGAAAATAGCCTCAATTCCTCCTGCTATTATACCTTGAACTAATTCTGAAGAGACTCCATAGGTTGGTGGACATTCTGATGCATCTAATATGCCAAGCCTTCCTGATGTTCCAGCTCCACAGTATATAAGCCTTCCTCCATTGTTCATAGCATCTGCTATTTTATCTATTGCCTCCGCTATTTGTGGAAGTTCCTTTTCCACTGCACAAGCAACTAATTTATCTTCACAATTTATCTTTTTAACCATTTCTAAAGTAGAAACTTTATCAATATCCTTAGTGTTAGAATTTCTTTTTTCAGTAACCATTTTACTTAAGTCTATATTCATACTTACCCTCCTATGTCCAGTTCGGTTAAAAGTTGATTTATACCTATATTATATCATCAAGAAATTTAATTTCAATATATTTCAAACATATAGAAATTTAATTTCTTATAATGGATTTTTGTTTCATATCTCAAAGTTTTTGTATATTTATTTTACTTCAAAAGTAAAGAGTATGACAGCTTTAATAAACTTCATACTCTTTTATTGGGAATTTTATAAGAAGTTGTTATCTAGGGGCCTATCCATTGTGTCACTCACATCTAAAAGTGATAGAGTTTTATAATGACTAGCCATAAGATAATTTTTCTTTAGTTGACTTTTTTTCTATTCTTTCTATCTACAACTATACCTGATGCTGCTATAATGCTTCCTAGAGCTATCATCATATTAGTATCTACTAAAGAACCTGTTTGAGGAAGAGTTGGCTTTCCATCCTCTTTACTTTCATTATCAGTATCTAAATCTGCTTTTGGATTTACTAGTCCAAGTAAATAAGTCTTTTCTGTACTATCCATCATAGATTCGATTATTGGTTTAGCTGTTTCAGCTCCAAGCTTTTCTATTACAACTTCCATAAGAGCTACCACAGCCTTCCTATTATCTTCGCTATTATCCTTGTTCGCCCTTGATACTGCATCCTTAGTCATCTGTAATAAAGAACTATAATTGTCATCTCCTTGAGCATTTAAAGCTTCTCTTACCAATGACATCACATTTCCACCTCTAGAAACAATAAAACTGCTTCCTTTATCCATTGCTGTAAATACAGAAGCACATCCACTTTCCATATCTATAGCTACTGAAACCCCAGTATTAGATTCAAATCCTATAGTTCTGCTACTTCCATATGCCCCTAAAGATTCTATATTGTCATAAGATCCTTGTCTTATAAATCCTAAAGCCTGCTGAGGATTTTCATCTACAGCACTAATCATATATTGAATTTGGTTTTTATCTATAATCTTATCAGTGCCATATCCGCCATAGTTTAATATTAATTGAGAAAGCACTGACATATCCTTAATTGTTGAGTATAATCCTGATATTCCTGACACTCCATTTAAATTCTCTGAAGTATAATCATTTAACCCAGCTTCTACTTTTGATGAGTCTATTCCCTTTGATGTTGGATTAAACATTGTATTATTTAAACCTAATGGCTTATAAATCATAGATTCCACATATTCATCCAAAGTCATTCCTGATGCTTTTTCAACAATCTTTCCTAAGAAATATCCATCATATTCACTATATCTAACCTTAGAACCAGATGCAAACTCTTGTGATGCTGATGTTTGTGTAATTTTCTCTGGTAATCCAGAAGTGTGCTCTAGTAAATTTCTTATAGTTATAGAATCATTAATTCCTTCTACATACTTTGATGCGCTATCTGTATATTTAACAATACCGTCACTTATAAGCTTTTCTATTGCTAAAGCTGTCGCAAATGCTTCTGTCCCATTTCCTAAAGGTATCAATTTGTCTTCAATTGCTGTTCCATAGTAACTTTCTTTAATTAATTCTCCGTTATTTATAACTCCTAATGATGCTCCAGAAACACCCTGCTTTATTTCTGAATTTATTATGCTGTCAATAGTTGAAAATCTGCTTAAACTCTTATCTGACTTTACAAGCTCTGGATAAACTATTGAAATATTTAGCTTTGCATCCTTTTCTGGAGCTATATTTTCCACTTTTAATGCATTTACTCCATTTTTAGTGTAAGCTCCTATATCGAAAATTTTTCCATCTCCATTGTAAGATGACAAATCACCTATATTTAGCTTGTTTCCATTTACATATACATCTGCATTAGTAACTCCTGAATTTTGAATTAATAGATATCCCCTGCCTTCATATCCATAAAAACCTACCTTGTTGTTTATAAGTGGTCTAGCTGTACTTGTTATTCTAGGAAACTCAAATGTATTTTTAGACTTTGTATCTAAAACCTTAGTTAATGTTTCTTCATTTTTAGAAGATGTAGCTGACTTGTTTTCAAGTAATGCTTCATATACTAAAGTTATTGGACTTCCATATCTTCCTGTTTGAAATTGTAATTCTCCTTCAAATTTTCCCTTTGGACAAGGAGAATTTCTTTCATTTGTCAGCAATATAACTGCCATATTATTTTCAAAATCTATGCTAGTTAAAGTTCCAGTCCATCCTGTATGACCTATTGTATTATAAGTATAAGGCGAGAACATCCAGTCTCTGCTTCTTTTTCCATCCTGTGAGTTCCAACCAAGTCCCCAGTCTGCTCCATAGTAAGAAGGTTTTATAAACTCGTCTAAAGTTGCCTTATCAAATAAAGTTACATTACCATAAGTACCTCCATTTAATAAAAGCTGAGTTAAAACTGCCAAATCCTTTCCTGTTGAGAATAATCCTGCGTGTCCTGAAACTCCATCCATGCAGTAGAATGCTTTTTCATCATGAACCTCTCCTCTTACAGTTTCAGTTCTTATGTCTGGATAGTTTCTTGATCCATCACGAGTATTACCATTTCTTTCAGTAGCAGCAAATTGATCTACTGTGAATCCTTTTTCCAATGGATTGTAACAAGTATTCTTTAATCCCAATGGTTTATATATATTTTCTTCAACATATTTGTCTTGCTTCATCCCTGTAACTTGCTCTACTATATATCCTAATATCATATAGTCTGTATCAGAATATACGGTTTTTGATCCAATCTCATATGTTAGAGGTACCTTTGATAGTAATGATATTGTCTTTTCTCTGTCATGAGAATAAAACTCTCCTGATGACTCCTCATAGAATCTTATTGATGATTTATGTCCAGCACAATGATGTAATAGATGTCTTAAAGTTATAGTGCTCTTTCCTTTAAATTCTGCATCTGGTGCATCTTTGTATTCTGGAAGATATTTTTGAACCTTATCATCTAAATCTATCTTTCCTTCATATACAAGTTTCATAAGAGCTAAGTTAGTTGAATACATCTTTGAATTTGATGCTAAATCAAACATAGTATTTTCTGTCATAGGCTCTCTCTGAGCTTCTGGTATTAAATCATTTTTATTCCAAAGCTGCTTAGTACCATAGGCTGTACTTTTTACGATTTCTCCATCCTTAACTACAGTAAGAACTGCTCCTGGAAAACCAGCTTGAACTTTACCTGAAGCAATCATATCTTCTCCTGTAATAGGATTTATTCCTTTTGTTTCCTGTCTTATAAATTTATCTACATAGTTTAATTTTGATTTTGAAAACTCCTCAGTATTTCGTGTATCCTTCACTGTAGGCGCGCTTACAGCGATTTCTATCTTGGAATTTGCCGGTGAAACCTCTGTTACTTTCACATTGTTGTATCCGTCCACAGTATATTTACTTATGTCTACTACTCCAGATCCATTTTTTAATGCTGCAGAAACATCGACAAGTTTATCGTTTACATAAACCTCAGCATTTGATGCACCATTTCCCTTTATAGTTAACGTTCCTTGACCTGCATATCCCTTAAAACTACTCATATTTCTTGATCCAAGTACCGTAGTCTCACTGTTCAAGTTAAGACCATATTGTTTTGCTGCTGATGCCGATGCTAATGTGGAATTGCCTATAAAAGTTGTCAAAGCCAGAGCTGCTATAAAGGTTTTTAGATTTTTTTTCATAGCTATCTCCCCCCTAAAAATTAATTCTTCATTATTAATAATAAAAATTTATGTTTTTATTACCAAAATTTATTCTTCTATTCATAATTATAACTTTTTAGAAATATAATTTCAACTTAATTCACATATTTTAAAAAATAATTTCATATATGTTCTAATAATATGAAAAAAGCAAGTCACATATAAAATGACTTGCTTTCGTGTCAATATTTATTTTTTATTTACAGTCACATTGGAATGTACCGCATTTTGTTCCTTCACAATGGCATGCACCATCTCCACCTATATCAACATGGTCAGCATTACATTCACAATTATGGTTATATACACATTCTTCAGCTTTGCAGTGTATGTGTAATTCTGGATTTGGATTGTTTGAACAATTTGTCATAGAACCATCTTGTGGCGCAAATGTACTGCAACAAGTTTCTCTTTCTTCTGTAGCATTCTTTCCATCAACGTCTATATGTCCTAGACAGCAATAATTATCATTGTTATGCGCACAGGTAGTAACTGAACAATTTAATCTATTCATATATATACCCTCCTAAGTTTATAAAATTAATTACGCACTTAGTATCTGCATTTATGTATCTTTTATTCTTTCAACATGTCTGTCATTTTCTTAGTTGATTTTAGATATTTTTCTACCTCTTCAAAGTTATCCTTGGCTATTCCTAAAAATAATATATCTGTAACCATAAGTTGAGCCATTCTAGATGCAATAGCTCCAACTCTAAGTTCCTTTTCTACATTGGGAACTCTTAAATTTATATCACATAAATCTGCCAGAGGATTGTTTCCGTATTTTGTGATAGAAAGACAAGATGCTCCATTTGCTTTTGCTCTCCTAATAGAATTATTTACATCCTTACTTCTTCCTCTATAAGATATACCGATGACTAAGTCTCCTTTATTAGCATGAACTGACATAGCTAGCTGTATATTAGCATCAGGATGAAAAACTGCTATCTTATTTATTCTAAGAAGTTTATGTTGAAGATCCATAGCCACGATAGCTGAAGCTCCAACTCCAAATAAATATATATTTTTTGCTTTTTTGATTTCATTTATGGCCATTTCAAAATCTTCAATATTTAAAAGAGCAACTGTATTATTTATTGTATTTATTCCTTGATTTGCTACTTTTTGAACTACCTCTTCTATACTGTCGCCTTCTTCAATGATATCATCAATAATTTTCTCTTCATCCTGATTTTGAGTTTTTGCAATCTCAAGCTTCAGATCTTGAAATCCTTCATAGCCTAAAGTTCTAGAAAACCTTACTACAGATGCAGGAGATGTATCAGTAAGAATTCCTATTTCCTGCGTAGAGAGTGTTATTACATCCTGTCTATTTTCTAATATATACTTTGCTATCTTCCTTTCAGATTGTGTAAAATCCTCAAAATGCTGCTCTATTTTTAATATATAACTCATTATGATTCTCCTTAATTCTTAAAACCCTGTCTTTTAAAAAGCTAAAAAATTATTGTTTCTTCTTCAGCTTCTGTATAATATCTCTAAGTTCAGCAGCTCTTTCAAATTGAAGATTCTTAGCTGCTTCCATCATCTCTTCTGTATACTTTTCTATAAGTTTTGGTATATTTTCTTCTTTTTTAATTTCCTCATTTACTTTATAATCCTCAGCACTTTCCGCCACCTTAGTAACCTCTAGTACATCTCTTATGTCTTTTATTATAGTTTGAGGTGTTATACCATGTTTTTCATTATACTCCATTTGGATTTTTCTTCTTCTATTTGTTTCCTTTATAGCTTTATCCATAGAACGTGTTATGGTATCACCATACATTATTACCTTACTTTCAGAATTTCTAGCAGCTCTTCCTATTGTCTGTATAAGCGATGTTTCAGACCTTAAGAAACCCTCTTTATCTGCATCTAAGATTCCTACTAACGCTACTTCTGGTATATCTAGTCCTTCTCTTAAAAGATTAATTCCTACTAGTACATCAAATTCTCCTTTTCTTAAGTCCCTTATTATTTCCATTCTCTCCATGGTATCTATATCCGAATGAAGGTAAGTGGTTTTGATGTCTAGCTCCTTTAAGTACTTTGTCAAATCTTCAGACATCCTTTTTGTAAGGGTTGTAACTAGAACTCTAAAACCTCTGGCTATAGTATCTTTTATTTCTTTATACAAATCATCGATTTGTCCTTTGACAGGTCTAACTATTACTTCTGGATCTAACAATCCTGTAGGTCTTATAATCTGTTCTGCTATTACATTTGAATGATCTAGTTCATAAGCTGATGGTGTAGCACTTACAAACACTACTTGATTTAGTTTTTCTTCAAACTCATCAAATTGAAGAGGTCTGTTATCATATGCTGATGGAAGCCTGAATCCATAATCAACAAGAGAGTTCTTTCTAGATCTATCTCCTCCATACATAGCTCTAACTTGAGGAAGAGTCACATGACTTTCATCAATGAACATTAAAAAATCATCTGGAAAATAATCTAAAAGAGTTTGTGGAGGTGTTCCTGGATCTCTTCCATCTAATATCCTAGAATAATTTTCTATACCCGTACAATATCCCATCTCTCGTATCATTTCTATATCATAGTTTGTCCTCTGTTTAAGTCTTTGAGCCTCAAGGAGCTTGTCTTCAGATGTAAGTTCCTTAAGTCTAACCTCAAGTTCCTCCTCTATTCTTTTTATTGCTATCTCAAGCTTATCATGAGAAGTAGCAAAGTGAGATGCAGGGAATATAGCTACATGCTTTAGTTCATTTAATATATTTCCTGTTAGTACATCAAATTCTCTTATTCTATCTATCTCATCTCCAAAGAATTCTATTCTTATTCCTTTATTGCTTGATGATGCTGGGATGATATCTACAACATCTCCTCTTGCCCTAAAGGTTCCTCTTGCAAAATCTATTTCATTTCTCTCATACTGTATTTCTACAAGTTTTCTCATAAGTTCATCCCTATCCTTTTCCATGCCAGGTCTTAGGGATATAGTTAAGTTCTTGTATTCCTCTGGATTACCTAATCCATATATGCAAGATACTGATGCAACTATTACTACATCTCTTCTTTCAAATAGAGCTGATGTGGCTGAGTGCCTTAATTTATCGATCTCATCATTTATAGAAGCATCTTTTTCTATATAGGTATCAGTTTGAGCAACATATGCTTCTGGCTGATAATAATCATAATAAGATACAAAATAATCTACAGAATTATCAGGGAAGAACTCCCTGAATTCTGAGCATAGCTGCGCGGCCAATGTCTTATTATGAGCTAATACTAAAGTAGGTTTTTGACATCTTTCTATTATGTTTGCCATAGTAAAAGTTTTTCCTGAACCAGTAACTCCTAATAATGTTTGAAATTTATTGTGATTCTCTATAGACTTTACTATGGAATCTATGGCTTGAGGCTGATCTCCAGTGGGTTTAAATTTTGATGATATTTTAAACTCTGGCATCTATATCTCTCCTTACTTATTGTGTACTCAGACAGCATCTTTTTTTAAGAATACTACTTGTCATCTCTGTTTTTCTTTATCTTTTCTACTATATCTTTGAGTTTTGTTTCACTAACTTCAACTACCCCTACACCTTTAGGAATTCCTCTAGGAATCAGTATCATTCCCATAGTGTTTTGTCCATTATTTATATGGAATCTTATATCTTTAATTTTACCTTTTTTATCTTTTATCTTAAGCTTTAAATCAGCTAAATTTTTGTTTATACTCTCATAAATCATGGTATATTCATCAGGCCTGTCATCATTTACTTCTAATATCTTATCTCCACTTTTTATTCCTTGTTTTTGTGCTGGAGAATTAGGCATAACATCTAATATAGTTATTCCCTCTTCATCGCTTACATATTTCATCGTACCTTTATTTTCCCTATAATTCTCAATGAGTCTCATTCCTTCTTGAGCTAAAGGCATGAATATTAAAAGAAGTCCTTGAAAAATAGCTCCATAATTAGCTAGTTTATAAATCAGAAGCAAAATTATTCCATATAGGATTTTTAATAAAGATGAAAAAGCTATTTTTGATACTTTACTTTGAGTAAATGTTATCTGTTTATATCCTATAGTAGAATATATAGGCACAGCACTTACTATAGCAGCTGATAAAAGGGATATATTTATTCCTCCTTTTATAACAGGCCACCAACTAGGAGTCAATATAGCCGAGCCTCCGCCTGATATAGCTTCTGTCGTAAACATCATTATTACTATAGGCACAGGCCAATATCTTTCAAGAGAAAATCCTCCTGCCAATTTTCCATCTTTGTTTGTAAATATAGGAATAGAGCCTCTATATCCATCTACTAAGATTAATAGCCCTTCAACTATAGTTAATACTCCTACAAGAGCTACTAATGTTCCTATATCTAGCTTTACAGTAAACCCCAAAGATATAATCTCTAAATTCTCTAGCCATCCTAAAATTAAAGTTACTCCTCCCAATATAGCTGCACTGTATGAAAAGCTTACCCATCTTGGCTTTAGTACAAGTAAGAATAAAGACATAAAAAATATAAGTTCTATGCCGGCACCTATATTAAACATGACTCCCAAATATGAGAGTATCATGCTTCCTATAAGTCCCCCAAGAATACCCATTACCACTTCCGATAAAGTAAGTTCTAAGGGGGAAATTACTTTCTCCCCTACCATCATTCTTTGGAGTATTACAATTTTTCTATTCTTTTTATATAGAAGGAATCCTAACAGTACCAAAACAAAAACTAATCTTGGATCTGCGATAGCATAAGCCATGGTGCGTAATGTGTATTCAAATAAATTCATTAGCTAAAATCCTCCTATTTTATTTTATCCTTTATAGCTTCTAAAGCCTTATTAAATTGAGGATCATTACTACGTGTCAATCCTTTTTCTTGAATTTCCTTAGGGATTGTCACTTCAATATGAGGTGCTATACCTTTCTTATGAATATTTTCTCCATTTGGAGTATAGTACTTAGATATAGTTACTTTTAATCCTGTTCCCTCATCCATTCCTAGTACTGTTTGAACAACACCTTTACCAAAAGTAGTAGTTCCTATTAATGTACCTATATCGTAATCTCTTACAGCTCCTGCAACAATCTCTGATGCACTTGCTGTATTTTCATCGGTTAAAACTACTAAAGGCATTCCTATGGCAATTCCGCCCTTAGAATTGTATTTTGTTTCTTTATTGTATTTATCTATTGTAGAAGTTATAACTTTATCCTTTTCTACAAAGTTAGAAACCACATTGATGCATTCTTTTAAAAGTCCTCCTGGATTTTGTCTAAGATCTAAGATTATTCCTTTAGCACCTGAATCCTTCAACTCTTGTAATTTCTTTGTGAAAGCATCTCCTGTATGTTCATCAAACATTGATATTTGAATATATCCTATATTTCCCTCTATCATTTCTCCTGCAACAGTCTGCATAACTATTGTATCTCTATAAACTTCAGTAGTATATAATCCTTTTCCTTCTCTATATAAAGTCATATCTACTTTTTCTTTTGCTTTTCCATTTTTCATAAGTGCTACAGCTTTTTCTAAATCTTTTCCGCCTACATCTGTACCTGCAACTTTTTTAATCTTATCTCCTGGCTTTATTCCAGCCTTTTCTGCTGGAGAATCATTGAATACTGCTATAACAACTATATCTTCATCTTTTGCTGCTACTTGAAGACCTACGCCTACATAGTTACCTTCATTTCTTTCATTGAAATCACTAAATTCTTTTTTGTTCATAAAAACAGTATATGGATCATTAAGAGAGTTCGTCATTCCTTTGATGGCTCCTTCTACCAAAGTGTCTTCATTTATTTCTCCATCATAAAGCTTATATAAAACATCTCTCACCTGAAATAATTTTTTAAATTTAGAAACATCGCTTATGCCTTCTAGGGACTTAGCTATATCCTTATTACTTACTCCCATTCCTGGAATGGCCATAGCAGCTTTTGTTCCTACAAAAAATGCAGCAAAGTTTGTAACTATAAGTATTGCTGCTACTATAGCAATCCATTTCCAACGCAATTTCCTTCTCTTTTTTGTTTCTTTTATTTCTTCATTATCCATTTAATAACACCCTCTCTTATAAACCTTCTCAAATTATTTTACCTAATATCATTTATTTTATTATATTAATATTCAATATATATAATTATATATTAATTAAAGCTCAGATGACATAAATCATCTGAGCTTTTACAATTTTTTTTAAACTTCTAAGAATTTTCTTAAAGAAACGAAGCTTCCTAAAGCTCCCACTATTATTCCTGCAACTAAGAATTCTAGTAATATTATAGTGTAAACATAACTTGGTGCAGCTAAAGGTGTCGCTCCAATCATAGATTGAGTTACATTTGTATATAGGATATTGTATCCAATTGAAAGCAGCCCATTTGCAATAAGTGCTCCGATAACCCCTATTATAATACCCTCAATTATGAACGGCCATCTAATAAACCAGTCTGTTGCTCCAACAAATTTCATTATGCTTATTTCTCTTCTTCTTGAGAAAACAGTAAGTTTTATTGTATTAGAAATTAGGAATAACGATACTCCTATAAATATTATAAATACAATTACTCCTACTACCTTTATAGTTGAAGATACTTTTACAATTTTGTCTATGATGTCTGTATGCCCCTCTCCTGGTTCATAACCCGGCATACTTTTCACAGCATCATTTATACTTTCTGCTACTTCTGGAGAAGATATTTTCACCACAAAGGAACTTGGTAATGGGTTATTATCACTGCCATATCCTGATAATATAACCTCATTTCCTTTCATTTGATCTTTAAAATTTTCTAACGCTTCTAATTTGCTCTTATATATAACGTCTTCTACTCCATTAAGATCTTTTAAAGTTGCTTCTATATTTCTCTGTTCTGATATGCTTATATCATCAGTTAAGAATACCTCAACTTCTACCATATCTTCAATCATCTTAACCTGGTTATTTACAGTTACTGCAATAAGTACGAAAATACCAAATATAAACAGAGTTGCTGATACAGTAAGGGCTGATGCAATACTTATAGTTTTGTTTCTTTTCAAACTTTTCATTGCATCTACAAAGAAATGTTTTATCGTATTAGTTTTCATATCCGTATCTTCCCCTCTTCTCATCTCTAGCTATGCATCCTTTTTCCATAGCTATAACTCTCTTTCTCATACCATTAACAATTTCTTTAGCGTGAGTAGCCATAAGAACTGTTGTGCCACTCTTATTTATATCATCTATTATTTCCATTATATCTTTAGCTGTTTCTGGATCTAAATTCCCTGTTGGTTCGTCAGCTATAAGGATAGCTGGATTATTTACTATAGCTCTTGCTACAGAAACTCTCTGTTGCTCTCCACCTGAAAGTTCATTAGGGAACATCTTGTGCTTATCTCCAAGTCCAACCATCGCAAGCACCAAAGGTACTCTCTTTCTTATTTCTTTTGGTGTCGCTTCTACAACTCTCATAGCAAAAGCAACATTTTCATATACATTTAATGTTGGAATAAGTCTAAAATCTTGGAATACCATTCCTATCTTTCTTCTATAGTAAGGAACTTCTCCCTTTTTTATAGCTGAAAGTTTTTGATCCTTTACTACTATTTCTCCTTTTGTTGGGTCAACTTCCTTAAGGAGCATTTTGATGAAAGTAGATTTTCCTGCTCCACTTGGTCCTACTAAGAATACAAATTCACCCTTCTCTATTTTTATATCCACATCTTTAAGGGCTAAAACATTATTATCATAAGTCTTACTGACATTCTTAAATTCTATCATATATTCAACTCCTCACTAAGTTATCCATTCTTCATATACAAATTTATAATAATTATATCACATTATGTTGCTACTTTGAATTTAAATATTTACAATTAAAAAATTCGTAAAAATATTGGTCAAATCTCCTAAGAACTTTCTACATAAATTGATATAAAAAGCCAGTATATTAAAATTTCTTTAATAATACCAGCTCTTAAGAATCTCATACTTATTTGATTTTTACTATAATGAATTAAAGCCTTTTCCTAATACCTCATGTGCCTCAATTACTGTAATGAATGCCTCCGGATCTATTTCCCTTATAAATTTTCTTATATCTATAAACTGCTTTCTATTAACCACGCAATATATCATCTCAGTTTCTTGTCCACTATATGCACCTTTTGCTGGAACTATAGTACATCCTCTGTTAATATCATTCATAATAAAAGCTTTTATTTCATCATTCTTGCAACTCATTATATGCATTTCTTTACAGTTATTAAAACCTGCTATTACTTTATCTATTATAAATCCATTCATAAATACTATTACTAAGGAGTACATACCTTTTTCCCAGCCAAATGTTATTCCTCCTAATACTACCACTATCATATCTACTACCTGCATGGATTTCCCCATATCAAGTTTTAAATATTTGTTCAGTATCTTTGCTATTATGTCTGTTCCTCCAGTTGATGCACCCTGACTAAACACTAACGCTAGTCCAGTTCCAGTTAATGCACTTGCAAAGAAAGCATTTAACATTAAATCATTGGTTAAAGCTTGAGGGTTAAATACTGTCTTTATAGCCCACATAAGTCCTGATATTCCTAAAGCTCCATATAATGTTTTTACTCCAAAACTTCCCCCAATAAAAATGAATCCAATTATAAAAAGAAATATATTAAATATGAAGGTTAATGCTTCAACAGACAACAATGGTATATAATGATTCATAACCACTGAAAATCCTGTTATTCCTCCAGATGCCATATCATTAGGTATTACAAAAAACTCTACTGAGGTCGCTATCATAATCATACCTAATGTCATAATTAAATACTCTTTAAACTTTTTGTTCATGAAAATCCCCGTCCTAACATATTTTAATTTTTATCATGAGTTAATTTAAAATTTCATTTGCTGGTTTTCTTGTATTTATATATATATTTCTGCATTAAATTATTCATAATCCTTTACAATTATATGATATATCTCCTTTGGTTTAAAGTACCTTAAAAAAATATATGAAATTATGCACTTTTATTCATTATCCTTGTTAAATTATTTACACTGGTTAGAATTTTATAATAATTTTTTATTCAAATCTTCATATTTAAGAATCTAAAAAAAGCTACAACTCTATGAATTTTATTCATAAAATTGTAGCTTTATTTTTAATAAAACTGTAGTTTAGCTAAAGAGTTAAAACTCCATCTAACGCTAAGAATTCAGTTTATTCAGATTTCTCAACCTTATCTATGATTGATCCTGATTCTACTTTACTTCCAAATGCCTTTATAATCTTAGCTGGACATTTTTGTACACAAGTCATGCAAAGAGTACATTTTTCCTTATCTATTACAGGAAGATTTCCTTCTATAACTATTGCTCCATTAGGGCAAAGTCTTGCACAAACTCCACATCCCATACATCCAGTAGAACATACATCCTTAACAGCCTTAAGCTTGTCTTTAGATGAACATTGAACTCTAATAATTTCTGATACTGGCTTGATTTCTATAATGTTTTTAGGACAAGCGGTAGCACAAGCTCCACATCCTGTACATTTTTCTTCGTCAACCACTGCTATTCCATCAACAATATGTATAGCATCAAATTGACAGACCTTTGTACAAGATCCTAATCCTAAACATCCAAAAGAACAAGATTTATCTCCGCCACCTGGAATTATAGCTGCTTCTCTGCAGTCTCTGTATCCATAATATTCTCCTGATTTCTTAGCAGTAGTACAAGTACCAGCACATTTTACAAAAGCCTTATTTGGCTCTGATGATCCTGCATCTACTCCCATGATTGAAGCTATTTTTTCTGCAGCTGGAGCTCCTCCAACAGCACAGCCATTAACTGGTGCATTACCTTCAACAACTGCTTGAGCGAAAGCTTCACATCCTGCATATCCACATCCACCACAGTTTGCACCTGGTAGACAATCCTTGATTTGAGGAACTCTCTCATCTACTTCAACTTTAAATTTCTTAGAAGCATATCCTAAACCAGCACCTAGCACTAATCCAAGACCTCCTAAACTTACAATCGGAAAAACTATTGAATTTATATCCATTCAATACACCCCCTTAGTGAATTAAGCCTTGGAAGCCTAAAAATGCGATTGACATTAAACAAGCAGTTAATAAAGAAAGTGGTAAACCTTGCATACATGCTGGTATGCTTTCGTTTTCTTCCATTCTCTCTCTTAAGCCCGCTAGTAAAACTATAGATAGCATATATCCAAGACCTGTAGCTACTGCTGCTACTAAAGACTGTATAAGGTTATAGTTTTCATTCATATTAATGATAACAGCACCTAATATAGCACAGTTAGTAGTTATAAGTGGTAGGAATATTCCTAGAGCTTTGTACAAGCTTGGACTGTTCTTCTTTAAGAACATCTCAACTAATTGAACTAAAGCTGCAATAACTAGTATAAATGCTAGTGTATACATGTAAGTGATATCTAGTGGTATTAATATATATTTGTATACTGCGAAAGATACGATAGATGCGATAGCCATAACGAATGTAACGGCTCCTCCCATACCTACTGCAGTTTCTATCTTCTTAGATACTCCTAAGAATGAACAGATTCCTAAGAATTTTGCTAAAACAACGTTATTTACAAGCAAGCAGCTTATAAAGATAACAAATAAATTCATCTAATCTCACCCTTCTTTCTATTTGACTTCTAACTATTTTCTACTTTATGCTTCTTTATGCTTTGAACAATGTCCACAATTTCCATCGCAGCCTGCAAATTCAGTAATTCTCTTGTTTTCATTCTTCTTCTTAGCATTTCTGTAATTTAATAAAGCCATTAATATAGCAAGAGTCAAGAAAGCTCCTGGTGCTAAAACCATTATTGTTGCTGGTTCATAAGCAGCTGGTAACACTGTGTAATCAAATATCTTTCCTGTTCCTAAAAGTTCTCTTATTGCTCCAACAACTAAAAGAGCTACTGTAAATCCTAATCCTTGTCCTAATCCATCAAAGATAGAAAGTACTGGACCATTCTTAGAAGCAAATGCTTCTGCTCTTCCAAGTATCATACAGTTAACAACTATAAGAGGTATGAACAATCCTAATGCGCTATATAATGAAGGTACAAAACCTTGTAATAAGAATTGTAACATAGTAACGAAACCTGCTATTACAACTATAAATGCTGGTATACGAATTTCATCTGGTATGAATTTTCTAAGTAGTGATATAACGATGTTTGAACCTATCAATACCACTGTAGCAGCAAGACCCATACCTAGACCATTAATTGCACTAGTAGTAACCGCTAGTGTTGGACACATAGCAAGTACTTGAACAAATATAACATTTTCTGTGATAACACCATTTTTAATACGCTCTAAAGGAGAATACATTATTTATTACCTCCTTGTAAATTTTCTTTGTAGAATTTGATTGCATCATTAACTCCATTAGTTACTCCTTTTGAAGTTATTGTTGCACCTGTGATAGCTTTAATTTGACTATCATTTCCTTCAGTCTTTACAACTTCTATATCTTTGTCTATAGACTTTCCTGCATATTGTCCGTAGAACTCAGGATTTTTACAGTTTGCACCAAGACCTGCAGTTTCTGATTGAGAAAGTATTTGTATTCCTGCAAGTTTTCCTGCTTTATCTATTCCAACTATAAGTTGAATTTGTCCGCCATATCCTTTGCTTGCTACTTTTATAGCATATCCAACAGATTCGCTTCCTTTTTTACCTTCATTTACTTCTAAAACAGTTTCAGTTAAGTTTACTTCTTTTTTAGAGAAACTATCAGCATCAGTAAGCAATGCTTTCATGGCATTTTCATTAGCTAACTTTTCTTGGTTAGCTATAGAATCTTTAGTTACATTGTAAACAAGACCTAAAATTAATCCAGCTATAGCTGTTATAATTAAAAGTATTAATCCTAATTGAACTATACTTTTTTCTTTTTTTATTTCAACTTTATTTTCCATGTTTTTTCGCCTCCCCAAAAGTTCTAGGAGTTGCAAACTTATCTATTAGTGGAACACATAAATTCATTATTAATATTGAATAAGAAACACCTTCTGGGTATCCACCTATAGTACGAATTATAGTTGCAATTATACCACATCCTAATGCGAATATAACTTGTCCCTTTTTAGTCATTGGTGTAGTTGTATAATCTGTAGCCATGAATATAGCTCCAAGCATTAATCCACCAGTGAAAATTTCGTATATTCCATTTCCAGTCATAAATCCATTTCTTCCAATGACAGTAGTTAATATTGCAACTGTTCCTATATAAACCACTGGTATTTCCCAAGAAATAACTCTTCTATATAATAAATATATAAACCCTATTAAAAGTGCTAATGCAGAAGTTTCACCTATACATCCTCCGATGTTTCCAATGAAAGCTTGTGATAAAGTTGGAAGAGTGCCTTCTCCAGCTTTTAATATTGCAAGTGGAGTTGCTGTTGTTGCTCCATCAAGAGTCCAAGTAGTCATTGCTATAGGCCATGATGCAAGTAAGAAAGCTCTTCCTGCTAAAGCTGGGTTTACTATGTTTTGTCCAATTCCACCGAATAATTGTTTTACGATTAGAACTGCAAAAACACTACCTACTGCAACCATCCAAAGTGGCATAGTTGGAGGAACGTTAAATGCTAAAAGTAATCCTGTTACTGCTGCACTTAAATCTCCTACAGTTATATCTTTATGTGTTAATCTTTGCCATAAATACTCTGATAAAACTGCTGCTGCTACTGCTACTATCATAACCAAAGCAGCTCTCATTTTAAAGAAGTATATTCCAGCTAAAGCTGCTGGTAATAATGCTATTAAAACATCCCTCATAATAGTCTGCACAGACTCATTAGTTCTAATATGTGGTGATGAAGATAATGTAAGCATTGGCATCTTCACCTTTCCACTATTGCCAGTTTGTCCTGCAGTTTTTTGGGATACTGTTGCGCTTGTTTCGCTCATTATAAAAGTCACCCCTTAGTCTATTTTTCTTATTTCTTTCTCTTATTTGCTAAAACTGCACGCTTAGCAACACGTATTGATTGAAGTATGTTCTTCTTTGCAGGACATACAAATGTACAACATCCACATTCTATACAGTCTAATCCGTGGAAGTTTTCAAATTCTTCTAATTCATTTCTTTGAGATAAACTTTGAAGCTTAGTTGGTAGAAGATTCATTGGACATGCTTCTACACACTTTCCACATCTTATACAGTTTGAAGTGTCTGGTAATACTGCCATATCCTTTGTAAGAGCTAATATTCCTGATGTTCCTTTTGTAACTGGAATTTCTATAGTGCTTATAGTCATTCCCATCATAGGACCACCAGATATAACTTTAACTGGATCTTCCTTAAATCCACCACATGCCTCTTCAATTAATTCTTGTACTGAAGTTCCAAGCTTAACTTTAAGGTTCTTTGGCTCTCTTATAGCTTCTCCTGTTACAGTTACTATTCTTTCTATAAGTGGCTCACATTGAACTACACTCTTATAAATTTGATATACCGTACCTACGTTTTGAACTATACATGAAACGTCAGCTGGAAGTTTTCCTGATGGTACTTCTCTCTTAGTTACAGCATAGATTAATTGCTTTTCAGCACCTTGTGGGTACTTAGTCTTTAATGCTTTAACTTCTATTCTGCTTTCATTAGCAGTAAGCTTGTTCATAGCTGCAATAGCATCTGGCTTATTGTTTTCTATTCCAATATAACCTTTTGCTTGAGGGAATAATTTTAATATAATTTTTAGACCTTCAACGATCTTTTCTCCCTCTTCAAGCATTAATCTGTGGTCACAAGTTAAGTAAGGTTCACACTCTGCAGCATTTATTATTATGCTGTCAATAGTCTTGTCCTTAGGTGGAGTTAACTTAACATGAGTTGGGAATGTTGCTCCTCCCATACCTACGATACCAGCTTCTTTAATGATTGATACTATCTCTTCATTTGAAAGCTTTTCGTAATCTCTTTCTTCAGCCTTTTCAACTGCTTCGTAAAGGTTATCGTTTTCTACGATAATAGACATAGCCTTTGTTCCCATTGATGTCATTCTTGGTTCAACATTTTTTACTGTACCGGAAACACTGCTATAAATTGGAGCTGAGACAAAACCGCCAGCTTCACCAATTTTTTGACCTACTAATACTCTATCTCCTTTTTTTACAAGAGCTGTACATGGTGCTCCTATATGCTGAGATAAAGGAAATACTAAGTCACCTTTAGGAAGATACTCTTCTATAGGCTTCTTCTCTGTTAAGTGCTTTCCATGAGGTGGATGAACACCTTTTTTAAAAGTTAACAGTTCCATTGTATTACTTCCTTTCTTCTTTTATGTTTTGAAAAGTTTTAAAATAATTTTTTTAAATTTATTATAAATTTTAAAATATTTATCTTACTTATTATAAAACAATCTTTATTAGGTTTCCAGTAGTTTTGAAAAAAAGAACTTTATTGTATTAATTTTCTTTTTTTTAAATTATAACAGACAATCCCTGTAAAATAACCGGTTATGACAGCTGCTATCATAAGTACTGGAAGATATATATACATCCTAAAGTCTCCAATGACAATTGACGCAATTAAAAGCTGACCTATATTGTGAAATATAGCTCCAGCTATGCTTAGCCAAGGAATACTTATGTCATCCTTAAAATAATTATATAAAAGAATCATTGAAATATTGCTCAAAAGACCTCCTGCTAAGCTAAAAAGAAATCCAAATATATTTCCTCCAAAAATAGAACCTATAATCGTTCTTAGTATCATTATTGTTATAGCTTCTTTTCCTCCAAAAGTCACAAGGACAAATAATGATACAGCATTAGCTAGTCCCAGTTTAATCCCTGGAAATATAACTGGTATTCGTGCTTCAATAACATGCACTATTAAAGCTATACCTAATAGCATACTGAGGTACAATAATTTATTTACTTTTTTCATATTCTGCACCAACCTTAGTAAGTTGCTCCATCGATTTCATCCTGGATACCTGATATCTTTATATAAGTTTTATGTGGAATACAAACTGCCATTTCTCCTTTTTTAGAAAGCCACCCTGTTTTCACACAGACATCATCTTTACAGTTTGCTTCTTCAAATCTAATTCTTCCCTTTTCAACTAGAATAACATTGTATTCATCATCTCCAACGGTAATTTTTTTTGGTTTATCTACAGCTTGTAGGTCTATGGTATCTATCAGTTTTCCATCCTTGTACACTTCCGCCTTTAGACGATCCGTACTGCTATCCTTAAAAAAATAATAGGCTATGGAAGCTATACTTGCTATAAATACAGTTATCGTCAGCATCAAGACAAATTTATCTCCACGCTTCATGTGAATACTCCTTATTAGTTATATTAAAATTACTCTCATTTATGCCTGATGATGTGTAAATCTTGTTATCATCAGTTACAATAATAGCCTCTACTCCACCTATTGATTCTATAAGCTGCATAGCTTTTTCTACTCCAATAACATAAGTAGCAGTAGAAAGGGCATCTCCATCTATAGATTTATCAGATATTATTGTAGAACTTATTATTCCATTTTCTGATGGATATCCTGTACTTGGATCCATTATGTGATGATATCTCTTACCATCTTTTTCAAAGTATCTCTCATAATTTCCTGAAGTAACAACAGATTTATCCTTCACTTTTACAACTCCAAAGTATTCTCCTTGAGTCTTTTTAGGGTCTTGAATTCCTATATTTAAAACTTCTTTTCCATCTTTGCTACCGTAAACATAGAGATTCCCACCTAAATTTATCATAGCACTATCTATTTTATACTTTTTCAATATATTTACAAGTTCATCTGCAGCATATCCTTTGGCTATACCGCCTAAATCTATGGCCATTCCTTTTTCTTTAAGGTATATAGTCTTTTTTTCTTTATTTATCTCTATATTTCTATAGTCAACTTTTTTTAATGCTTCATCTATCTCCGATTTTTCTGGAACTCTCTCATTTTCAGTTCCTATTGCCCATAAAGCATCAACTGGTCTTATTGATATATCAAATCTTGATTTACTAAGCTCTCCATAATAAATCCCTCTTTCAATTACTTCAAATATGGAATCGCTTACTATTACGGGTTTAATACCTGCTTCTTTATTTATTTGGGATATTTCACTATCTCCTATATTAAGAGACATACTTTTCTCTATTTCATCAATCCTTTTTACAGACTCTTCAATAGCTTTCTCTCCATCTTTTCCATAATATTTTAGACTTATAATGGTTCCCATCATAAAAGCTTCTTTTGAATATTCCTTTTTCCCTACGCTACACCCGGCTAGTGGCAGTAAAACTATTAAGATTAAAATTAAGCTTATAAATTTACATGTTTTCTTCATAATTTTCTATAACCACCCTTAAAATTACTTTTTTCTCACGTTAAGAGTTATTTCTTATCATATTATACAATATTTTTTTTCTCATATCCATATATTATAACATATTTTTTGAAAATTCTATAACAAGAAAATAAAGCCTAAGAACCAATTTAAGCGATTCTTAGGCCATTAATTACATATATTTCTATATTTCCATACTATTTTATAGCTAATCCTCTTTTTACTACTTTAACTATATCATTTGCAGTTAATTCGTAAGCTTTTAATAATTCAGCTGGCTTTCCACTTTCTCCAAAAGTATCTTTAACTCCTACTTTTAGAACTGGAACAGGATGATTTTCACATATAACTTCACTTACGGCACTTCCAAGACCACCGATTATAGAGTGCTCTTCTGCAGTTACAATCAAACCAGTTTCTCTTGCAGCAGCAACTATAGCTTCTGTATCTATTGGCTTAATTGTATGTATGTTTATAACTTTAACCTTTATTCCTTCTTCTGCTAACATATTGTAAGCTTCAAGAGCTGCATCTACCATTATACCTGTAGCTACAATTGTTGCTTCTTTACCTTCTCTTAGAGTAACAGCTTTACCTATTTCGAATTTGTATCCTTCAAAATCACTTACAGTATTTACTGCTGCTCTTCCAAGTCTAACATAGCAAGGTCCATTTAGTTCAGAAATAGCCTTTATAGCTGCTGTTGTTTCTATATCATCTGCTGGACATAATACTGTCATTCCTGGTATTGTTCTCATTAAAGCTATATCTTCTATTGATTGGTGAGTTGCTCCATCTTCCCCAACAGTTAATCCTGCATGAGTAGCACATATTTTTACGTTTAAATGAGGATATCCTATAGAGTTTCTGATTTGCTCAAAAGCTCTTCCTGCAGCAAACATAGCAAAAGTACTTACAAATGGAATTTTTCCACAAGTAGACATACCGGCTGCTACTGACATCATGTTAGCTTCTGCAATACCCATGTTGAAGAATCTTTCTGGATATTCTCCTTTAAAGTCCGCTGTCTTTGTTGATTTTGATAAATCAGCATCCATTACAACTACGTTCTTATTTTCTCCGCCTAGTTCTTTTAATGCTTTTCCATAAGCCTCTCTAGTAGCCATCTTTGCCATTAGTTTTCACCTCCGATTTCTTTTATAGCAATTTCACATTGCTCTTTGCTTGGAGCTGTTCCATGCCATCCAGCTTGATTCTCCATAAATGATACTCCCTTACCTTTTACAGTATGACACACTACTGCTGTTGGCTGTCCCTTAGTGTTCTTGGCTTCATCTATAGCATTTTGTACCGCTTCTAAATCATGTCCGTCTATCTCTATAACATGCCATCCGAAAGCTTTAAACTTTTGGTCTATTGGACCTGGGTTCATTACATCTTCACATTTCCCATCTATTTGTAATCCGTTTGAGTCAATAAATGCTGTTAAATTGTCAAGTTTGTAGTGAGCTGCACACATTGCCGCTTCCCAAACTTGACCTTCTTCAAGCTCTCCGTCTCCTAATAAAGAATATACTCTATAAGCTTTACCATCACATTTTCCAGCTAGCGCCATTCCTACAGCTGTAGAAATTCCCTGACCCAATGATCCTGTTGACATATCAACTCCAGGAACATCGTTCATATTTGGGTGTCCTTGAAGCATAGTTCCAATTTTTCTTAATGTGTGAAGTTCATCAACATTGAAGAAACCTCTTCTTGCTAAAGCACTGTATAGTACTGGAGCTGCATGACCTTTAGATAGTACAAATCTATCTCTCTCTGGGTCTCTTGGCTTTTCTGGATTGATATTCATCTCATTAAAATATAATGTTGTTAAAATCTCTACTGCTGAAAGAGATCCACCTGGGTGACCAGATGCCGATTCAGTTAGCATTGTAACTATATCTTTTCTTATTACCTTTGCTATTTCTTGTAATTCATTAATGTTCTTTTTCACAGCAAACACCTCCTAAGTTTTTGATAATACATAGTTATCATATTTTAAAATAATTTACTAGTTTTTTTCAATATGTAGTAAAGTTATTTTTTACCCATCTAATATTCTACCACAAAATTATAACTCAAATACAAAAAAAGTGCCAAGAAATATTTCTTGACACTTTGTTACGGTATTTTTATCTTCATAGACCTACGCTTATTAAAAGAGCTTTATCTACTTTTTCCATATCACTATCGGTCATATGTCCTATTTTCTCTTTTAATCTTCGCTTATCTAGGGTACGTATTTGTTCTAGTAAAACTACTGAATCTTTGTTTAATCCATATTCTTCAGAAGATATCTCCACATGGGTCGGTAATTTTGCTTTGTTGATTTGAGACGTTATAGCTCCAACAATAACCGTTGGACTGTATTTGTTTCCCACATCATTCTGCAATATGATAACTGGCCTTATGCCTCCCTGTTCAGAACCGACAACGGGGCTAAGGTCTGCATAAAAGATATCTCCCCTTTTCACCACCATCATTGCCATTAAATATATCACTCTCCGAAAGCCATGACTCATATTTTATACATTCTTCTAACTCATAAGTACAGCTTATTTCTGAAAACTCTAAATTTATAGAAGCCATCTCTGCGTATCCGCGTTTTAAGTCTTCTGCTTCATATTTTTTATCGTCTATATATACTATTAATCTATCATTGAAAAATTGATTGTTTTTTTTATTATTGACTTTGTTTTTTTGTTTATCAGAGAGGTTTTTTCTTCCTACCTTTGAATACGACATTTTAATACATTACCCCCTATATTCCTTAGCGAAAATATGTATATTACAATTATATTGCTTTTTTTGTCAGTATGTCAAAGACTTTAGGAAATTTTCCACGAATATTAATTTTTTTTGTATTCTATACATAAGATTAATCATATATCAATATCTTTGAAGAGATTCGTGTAGAATTACATTATTAATGCACTTATTCATGACTAATTATACATAATTTCTAACCTTTACTATCTCTCTGTCCCTTATGTATACTCTTGGAACTCTCTTGCTTATCATGCATATCACTTCATAACTTATTGTCCCTATTATTTCTGCCATGTCTTCTGCATCAAACTTCACACCATTTTGTTCTCCAAGTAGTATTACTTCGTCTCCTTCTTTAACTTGTCCAATGTCTGTTACATCAACCATGCATTGATCCATACATATAGATCCCACAACTGGCGCTAACTGACCATTGATTATAACTTTAGCCTTGTTTAGCATCTGCCTTGAATATCCATCTGCATACCCTATAGGAATGGTTGCAATTATACTCTCGCGTTCCGTATAAAATTTTCTTCCGTAACTTATGTATTCTCCTTTAGGCAGGGTCTTAACATATGAAATATTTGCTTTTAATGTAAGTACCCTTTTTAAATCTAGCTTCTCTCTATTTACCTCATAAGATGGATAATATCCGTATAACAAAATTCCTGGTCTAACTCCATCAAAGTATGCATCTGGCATATCTATTATAGCAGCACTATTAGCTATATGTTTTTTTCCTACATTTACCCCTCTTTTTTCTAAAGCATCACAGAACCAGTTGAATTTTTCCATCTGCTCTAATGTGTAACTCTTATCTGCTTCGTCAGCTGTTGCAAAATGAGTAAATATAGCATCTATATCTACATTAGGAAGTTTACTCAAAGCTTCTATTTCATTTAGTCCCTGATTTGTAGGTAAAAAACCTATTCTCCCCATTCCTGTATCCACTGCAACATGTATTTTTACTCTCTTATTTAGAGATTGTGCTTCTTTTGACAATTCAGCAGCACACTCATAGGTGTACACTGTTTGTTCTATATCGTTTCTTATAAGCTCTTTGGCAAAGCTTAAAGGAGTGTATCCCAATATTACTATAGGAGTATCTATACCACTATCTCTAAGTTCTAATGCTTCTGTTATTACTGCTACTCCAAGCTTTGTTGCGCCTCCATTTATTAAAGTTCTGGCAACATCTAAAGCTCCGTGTCCATATGCATCTGCCTTAAGTACTGCAATTATTTCTTTTCCCTTGCATAGTTTAGCGATTTCTTTCATATTATGCTCTAAATTATCTAAATCTATTTCTGCCCAAGTAGGCCTTATGTTATCAATCACTTATAGTTCCTCCTCATTACCTATGCCGTCAAACCTTTTTTCTTACGTTACTCCTGGAATGCTTCCTTTTCCATGGCTTCATTTGCTACAAAATCGTTAAATCTTATTTCTACCCTCTCTTCCCCCTTTAAATCATAAATTTTCTCTACCTCTGGTTTCAAAGTTAGAGAATTCATATATAATACCCCTTTTGCAATATTTCTATTAGTGCTTGGGATTATAAACTCAATAACTACGTAATGCTTATCGCTTTCTTCATCATCTTCAGCATAAACTTTACTTTCAGGGTGACTTGTCAAATCTACTATTTCATTTAGAAAAGTATATTTGTAAATCTCATCAAACTCTTTTATTACCTCATATTTCTTTCCAGCCTTTTTATCTTCTACATATATATAGTCGCCTTTATATATATTAACCCTATCTTCTCCTAAATCTAGTCTATACCCTTCATCTTTCATATAATAATGCTTAGCTGAGTACTTATCTTGATCTTTTTCATTTTTAAATGTGTATTCCACATCACAAGTATAGTTCTTAAGGTTTTGTATATATTTTACGACTTTCTTTTCTGGCTGGACTATTTCTTTACATCCTCCAAAACATAAGATGGTGCAAAGAAGTAATACAATAGATATTATTTTTTTCATAGCGCTCCTTAAATCAACATTAATTACATTACTACTAATATTCACGTCAATTTAATTTTATTCATATTTTTCTTTCAGCGGCTATTTAAAATATTGTTCAAGATATTATTCTTACTAAATCTCAAGAATAATTAAGTTTGATGATTTTTAAGGGCTAACTCTTTCATAACACATGGTATCATTTCTATAATATCTCTAGCCAACAGTGAATACATATTTTCGCTAAGTATATCTCCTGCTTTTCCATGGATATATGCTCCGCTCACTGTTCCATCTAAAGTGCTAAGTCCTTGACCTATGAGAGCACTTATAAGTCCTGTAAGTGTATCTCCCATACCACCTGATGCCATGGAACTATTTCCTGTAGGATTTATGAAGGTTTTACAGCCATCAGTTACAATTGTATTTTTACCTTTCAATAGCACTACTATGCCATAATTTCTAGCAAACTCTTCTGCTACTTCTCTTCTGTGTTCTTCTATATATTTTATCGAAAGCTTTGTAATTCTAGACATTTCACCTAAATGAGGCGTTATAACTATACTACAATTACTATTTTTTAAAAGATCCAAATTATTTTGGAGACAATTGATTCCATCTGCATCTATAACAACTGGACATTTAGCTTTATTTAAGACCATACTAACTACTTTAAATGTGAATTCATCATTATCCATTCCAGGTCCTATAGCAATTGTATCGGCCTTCTCTATGAGTCTAATAAATTTTTCTTCATCTTCAACAGCTGATGTCATAGCTTCATTAAGTTTTACTGCCATTACATCCATAACCTCTTTACGTGTTGCTAATGTTACAAGTCCTCCACCACTCCTAAGAGCTGCCTCAGCGCTAAGATAAGCAGCTCCTGTGAACCCTTTAGATCCCGCTACTATGAGTATTCTTCCATAATCGCCTTTATGTCCGTCTTCTTTTCTTATAGGAATCATTGATGATATGAATTTTTCATATCTTTCTTCCTCTTCAAAACAATTCTTATTTAAACTTCTATTTTGAATATCAGATATGTTTCTATTACTATAACATTTTCCCACTGTACTCATATTTTTTATAGAGCCACATCCTTCTAGGATTGCAAAAGCTGTGGCTCTCTCTCTATCGTGTGATAAAGACAACTTTATTGATTGATACCTCAGCTCTTCAGCTCTTTTAAGAGCTCCTTCATAAAGCACTACATACGGTTTTCCTAATTCATCTCTGAGAATTTCAATATCTCTAAATCCAAAGCCTCTAAATCCAGTGCCTAATGCCTTACTTACAGCTTCTTTACCACTAAAAGAAGCTGCCACAGTCTCTTCTTTAAAATTTCTTTCTTTTATGTATTCTAATTCTTTATATGTAAATATCTTATCCATAAATCCCTTTTGATTCATGGCTTTTTTTATTCTGCTTATTTCTATTATATCTACTCCATTTCCCAGTATCATAAATCTACTCTCCTATACATTCCAATATACCTTATATTATAACGTTTAATTATCCTATATAAACCCTTACATTAAATTGTATCATATTTATAAAGGGCATAGCTAAAGCTATACCCTTATTTTCAACATCATATTAATTTGTAGCTAATTCTAGTTCACATCTATCAAAATCTGAAACGTATTCATCTATATATTCTCCTAATACATCAATTAAATGTATAGGGGATACTACATTATCATATAATAAGTTCAATAAATTTTTAACTTTATATCTTTGGGGACTTATAGATTCTATAAATTCTCTCTCCACATTGATAAGTACACCATTACAAAAATCCTGTCTTTCCACTTCAATTCCATAAGCTTGTATTTCTATACGCTCTCCACTAGAATCTAGAACCTTAAGTTTTTTGTTAATCTATAACTATAGATTAAACTTTTTTCCTCTAAAGATTCTGTACGATTCATTTGTTCTACTACTAACATAAAAAAACTCCCCCTCATTTCTGCTTCATACGAACTTTATAAGACTTTAAGAATATGATAACATTAACACAAAAAAAAATATGTCATTATATGAATGCTTAAATATTTTTTTATCTTTTTTAACCGACACTAAAATATTTTTTCTTTTATATAATAGTGTATTTTCAAAACCCTTTTACCTTTTTATGTAAATTAACTCAATGAATTTTGTCGTTTCAGTGGCATTATTATCAATTCATAACTACATATTTTTAGAACTCTCCACATAATCTCAACACTTTTTCAACAGTTTTCACACCAATATCAACACTTTACTAACATAATATCAACATTTTTTCTTCATTACATGTTGATAACCCACATCGACATTTTAATTTCCTCACAGCTTATCAACATTAATATAGTAATAAAACACACATAATCAACAGCTTATCCACACTATATTTTGTATTTAATTTTAAAATAGTCGTTTTTTGCAACATAATCCACAAATTTTTAAAGAAAACGACTTCATATGTTGAAATAAATTTTATTAATTGATAATATATATTAGTACTTTTGTTTCAAAAATTATAATTCTTTATTGAGCATTTGATACATATTGTTTAAAATATATTTAAAGAAGCAAACTATATTTAACTGCATTTGGAAAAATCTTTTTGTAGAAAGGGTATGAAAATAATGAAATCTGTTGAAGTAAAAAAAGATATATTTTGGGTAGGAGCTTTAGATCCCGGCTTAAGAGTATTCGATATAATTATGTATACTCCTTATGGAACATCTTATAATTCATATGTTGTACAAGGAAGCGAAAAAATCGCTATTTTTGAAACTGTAAAAGAAGAATTTTTTGATCAATATATTGAGAGACTAAATTCTTTAAACATCAATATTTCTGATATAGACTATATAGTAGTAGATCATACTGAACCAGACCATGCTGGTAGTGTAAGTAAAATTCTAGATTTAGCTCCTAATGCTAAAGTTGTTGGCTCAAATTGCGCTATTCAATATTTAAATCATATAATAAACAAACCTTTTGAACATATAGTTGCCAAAGACGGCACCAGCCTAAGCCTTGGAAATAAAACATTAAAATTTATATCAGCTCCATTTTTACATTGGCCAGATTCAATGTATACTTATATACCTGAAGATTCGCTTCTTATAACATGTGATTCTTTTGGAAGTCACTATAGCGAAGAAAATATGTTTAATGACCTTGTTAAAAATGAAAAAGATTATATGGATGCTTTAAAATATTACTACGACTGCATATTTGGACCATTTAAACCTTATGTATTAAAGGCTATAGATAAAATTAAAGATCTTTCCATAGATACAGTATGTCCTGGACACGGTCCTATACTAAGAGAAAATCCTTGGAAGATCATAAATATTTATAAAGAGTGGAGTACACCATCCCCAATTCCATCCATCCCTAATATAACTATTTCTTATGTTTCAGCTTATGGTTATACTAAGCAGCTTGCTGAAGAAATAGCTAAGGGAATTTCATCTAAAGGTGATTTTGAAATAAAATTATTTGATCTAGTTTCTTCATCTCAAGACGAAATTCTAGAGAGCATAAATAAATCTGATGGAATATTATTTGGTTCTCCAACTATTAACTGCGATTTACTAGAACCAATTAGAGATTTAATGACAAAGCTTAATCCTGTAGTGCATGGAAAGAGAGTTGCCGGAGCTTTTGGTTCCTATGGATGGAGCGGCGAAGCTGTTCCTAATATGGAAAATAGACTTAAAGAACTTAGAATGGACTTACTTCTTCCAAGTTTAAAAATAAAATTCAAACCATCTTCAGAAGAATTGACTTCCGCATTTAATTTCGGCGAACTATTTGCTGATAAAGTGCTAGCAAAAAGACATAAATAATATTTTCATAAAATCAAAAACCGACTAGGATATGCCTAATCGGTTTTTATTTCATTTTGTGCATGAGTTGAATAAACACTTATATTTCTTATGCTTCTTTTTTTTCTGAAATTTTCTTAGGAGATTCTGAAAACTTAAAGTCTTCAGCTACCACTTCATATACATATTTTTTATTTCCGTCTTTATCATCATAACTGTCTGTTCTAAGCCTTCCACTTACAGTGACAAGACTTCCTTTTTTTAGGTTCGAACAAATAAGCTCAGCTCTTTTACCCCAAACTGTCACTGGAATAAAGTCTGCTTTTCTATCTCCATTTGTCTCTCTATAATTTCTTTCTACAGCAATGATAAATCTTGTTGATATTTTCTCTCCTTCATTAAAAATTCTTAATTCTGGATCCTTAACCAACCTTCCAACTAATAATATCTTATTCATCCTAATTCCTCCACAAAATAAATATATAATATAGGTTCATCAACTCTTCTTGAATTCTAACCATTTTAAAACCAATTATTCACTTAAATAAAATAAATTTATCTTTCCCTATATTATTCTAAAACCCATTCATTAATCTCTGGTGCAGTCACTTTACTTCTTTGCTATGTAGTTTTTTTAATTAACGGTTGTTAATTGAAGAAACTACATAGCAATATAAAAAAATCAACTTAAATTCCTACTATTTCGCCTCTTAAATTTACTTTAGATATTTCAAAAAATCTTATTTTATATCTATTTTTCATTATAGCCTTAAGAAACATATTTTCTTTGCAACCGCTATATTGAATCCACATAAACCATTTGCTATAAAATGATAAATATTTTGTAGATATTCCATTCATTTTTCTTATAAATTTTTTAAAATTATCAGATTGTTTCAAAGCTAAATTCTCTTTAGGACATTCATCCGAAATTTTATTAGTGTCAACACCAAATGCATATCTTTTAGCAATAACTTTTTTATAATTAGCAGAAATATTATATCTTCCTGGATTCATAGTTGCTATTATAGTTCCTTCAGTAACTCTTGGCATTAAATATCTTCTTATATTAGGTATGTCTATTCTTTCTGCCACTGGTATTATATCTCTATGATATGCAGAATCAACACAACTAAATAATTTTACGCTAGGTACAAATTTATTCAAAATCCACCTAGGTCTTCTCCACTTTATATTCTTATTTTTATGATTTCCTTTATTATTAATCGGAAGAATCAATTCATTAATTTGAAGTACTTTTGAAAATCTTTGATTTGAATTTTCCGGTGTTAATGATGCTAAAAGCTTATGTCTCCAGTAAAAAGAGGTCGTCAAACATAATTTACTAGCTTTAGCCCCTTCATCCAAAGTAGCTTTTTGATTTAATAAAACTATATAATTTGCCCATGATTCTATTGGCTTTTTGCTATAACTCATGGGAGATGATGTGAATTGAGAAAAACATTTTTTACATTGCTTACAACGATATCGTTGTCTTCCTATATTACTTTTTCCATATTTTATAATTGATTCGCTAGAACAATGAGGACATTTGCTTAAAGTGGTAGTATATAGCATATTTATAATTGTTTTAACAGCCTCTATCATACTTTTCACCTCTAAACTAAAAACGTTATTTTAATTATTGTCATTAATTTAGAGATTTAATCACTTTATTCGAATATTAGTTCGCATTTTTTAATTTTTATAATATCTTACCAACCGTTTATTAATAAATAAACATAGCCAGTTTTTATGTTATCTATGAATGAAGGAAAAATAGGTTTAGATAAATGTATTTTCTGTACCTAAAAAATAACTTTTCCTAATATCCTTCGTACATGTCGGACACACAAAAAATAACCCCTCTAAAATTAGAGGGATTCAAATTATTCTTTAAATTACTTATTCATTTTTTCAATTATCTTATCAAAAATAGCTTTAAATATAATATTTGTAAATATGATTAGAACTGCCATAGCTGCTGCAGCTGCTACTTCACCTATATCATATTTATTAATCATATCTATTGCTGCTAACTTCGTATCAAATGCATATAAGAATATTACAGCCGATATAGTCATCATAGAATTTACAAAGTAATACGAAAAACTTTCTAATATTGAAGGCATTGACATTGGAATTATAACATTTGAAAGTACTTTGTACCATGGAACTCCCATAGATTCAGAAACATTTTCATATTCCATATCTATCTTCTTCATAGAAGTTGTTATAGTCATATATGGTACTGATAAGAAGTGTATTATATTTGCAAGAACTATTATTGTTATAGTCCCGTATATCCCATTTAGAGGATTATTTGCCTTGTTGAAAAATAATATATATGATAGACCAACCACAAGTCCTGGTAATGCTAATGGCATAGTACATAAGAAAGATAATGCCTTTTTCATCTTTCCGAAACCTCTTCCTCTATTAGTTAAATAAGAGGTTATTAAAACAAGTACTGTTCCTATTATAGCACTCATAAGAGCCGTATAAATAGTATTATAATAAATCTCAAATGTGCTTATTCCATAGGTCTTGACTTTAAACCAATCTAGCGTAAATGATAAGTCATATGGCCATTGTTTTACAAAAGCAGCAAAAATTATTGTTCCAAATATCATAATGATTATTAAAGCAATTATATATGTAAAACTTCCAAATATAATATCTCTTTTTTTGTCTTTTTTCGTAACATATTCAACCGCTTTAGAGTCTACCGTACTATTCTTCTTATTTAATCTTTGATCCACTATAAAAGCTATTACAGATGGAATTAAAAGAAGTATTCCTACTGTCGCTCCCATAGTGATATTTTGCTGTCCTATAACTTGTTTATATATATCTGTTGCCAAAAGATTGTAGCTTCCTCCAACAACTTTTGGTGCTCCAAAGTCTGTAAAAGCCATAGTAAATGCTCCAAAAAAAGCACTTACCATAGTATATTTAACACTAGGAATGGTTATTGTGAAAAATTGTTTTACTTTGGTTGTTCCCATAACTTCTGCTGCTTCATAAAGTCTATTATCTGTAAGCTTTAAAGCTACTCTAAACATCATAAAAATTGATGGAAAAATATATATACTTTCCGCAAATATTATTCCCCACATTCCATATAGAGGAAACTCAAAAGCTAGTGACGATAGTTTTCCAAAGAACCCTGTTGTTATTATTCCTTGAGCTCCAAATAAATATATTAATGCTATACCATGAGTCATTGTCGGTGCAAACAAAGGTAAAAGTGCAATCCATTTTAAAAAACCTTTCCCTTTAACATTAGTTCTTTCCAATGCATATGCATATAAAAATGCTAGCACAATGACTATTGCCGTAGATATTAATGCAATTGTAAAACTATGCTTTATAGAACTCACTAATGCTGGCGTCTTTAAATATTCACTAAAATTTGCAAAACCTATAAAATCCCCTTCATTATAAAAAGCTTCTTTAAACAAGTTCACTATAGGAAAAAGTAAAGTTACCATTAAAAATGATATTATTATAACAATTAATGATATTCTGGTCGAATCTGATTTATTTATTTTTTTCATGACTAGTCTCCATTCTTTCTATTCTACTGCTACACTGTCATTTAATTTTAAATATATAGTGTCTCCAACTTTAAAATCTTTTTCTTCCATCTTTACACTAATTATATCAACCATAATATCTTTTATAGCTACTTCTAAATCTACTATTATCCTATAAAAAGCTCCTCTAAACTCAACAGATTTAATTTTCCCTTTTAGATAATCTTCTTGTTCTAAAAGTGAGCATTTAACTTCTTCAGGTCTTATAGCTCTTTTTTCTCCATCAAGTTCGAAAAAATTTACATTACCAACAAAATCAGCAACAAACTTGTTTGCTGGTTTTTTATAAATTTCTTCCGGAGTTCCTATTTGTTCAATTTTAGAATTATTCATAACTATTATTCTATCAGACATTGTTAAAGCTTCTTCTTGGTCATGGGTTACCATTATAGTTGTTATACCAAGTTTACTTTGAATATTTTTTATCTCTCTTCTCAAATGTTCTCTAACCTTTGCGTCTAATGCTGATAATGGTTCATCCAATAATAATACTCTTGGAGATAATGCAATTGATCTAGCTATTGCAATTCTCTGCTGCTGTCCCCCACTTAACTTATTAGGATATTTATCTTTACACTCTAAAAGTCCAACAAGAGAAAGTACATCATTTACCATTTCCTCTATTTTATCTTTAGGCATTTTTTTATTTTTAAGTCCATAAGCTATATTTTCTCCTGCTGTCATATTTGGAAAAAGCACATAACTTTGAAACACTATTCCAAAATTTCTTTTAGCTGGTGGAAGATTTGTTATATCTTCATCCTTTAAATATATTTTTCCTAAAGTTTCATCTTCCAGTCCACTTATTATTCTTAAAAGTGTGGTTTTACCACATCCACTTGGTCCTAAAAAACATACAAATTCGCCCTCATTAATCTCAAAATTTATGTTATTTAATGCATTAAAGCTTCCAAATTTCTTATTAAGATTTTCAACTTTTAAATAGCTCATACTTTTTTACTCCTACCTTAAGTTTATTGTTTCTTTACAAAACTAAAGAGGATTTTCCCCCATCCTCCTTAATTTTATTCATCTTACTTTTTTTCTCCACTAAATCTTTTATTCCACTCTTTTAAAATATCTTTTCTATTACTTGATGACCAATAAAAATCATTTTTGCAAAGTCTTTCTGATAAATCTTCTGGCATACCTTTTAATTGAGATTTTGCTCCTTTTAAGCTTACTAGACTCCTGTTTTTAGCATACATATCCATAGTTTTTTTAGATATTGCCCAATCTACAAATGTTTTTGCTTCATCTTTTACATGAGGTTTGTTTATAAGTGCAACAGCTTCCATTTCCCATGGTAAAATATCTGATGGAAACACAGTCTTTATTTGAGGCGTTTTATTTTCCATTCTCAAACTTTCAAAATCCATTCCAAGACCTATTGCTTGTTCTCCTGTAGCTGTTGATTTTGTTGGAAGGCTTCCTGAGTGAACATAACTTTTCATATTTTTGTTTAGCTCATCCATGAACTTCCATCCATTTTCTTCTCCATCATTTTGAAGCCATCCTGAAACCATAAGAAAACCTGTACCTGATGATCCTGGATCTGGCATAATCATTTCATTCTTATATACTGGATTTAAAAGATCAGTATATGATGTTGGCATTGGCAGTCCATTTTTCTCTAACTCTTCAGTATTAACTGTAATGGCTCCTGTCCATAAACAAATTCCAACCCAGTGTGGCACCTCATTTTTAGAATCATAAAATTTTTCATCTACATTCTCTAATCCTATAGGTGTATATGGATGTAGTGAACCTTCCTCATCTAATATTAAAAGACTGCTGGCAGCTACTCCCCATACTATATCTGCTTTGGGATTATCCTTTTCTGCTAAAAGTCTTGCTGTAACTATTCCTGTAGAATCTCTTATTATATTTACTTTTATATCAGGATAATCTTTTTCAAATTCATTTACGTATTCATTCAAAAATTCATCCTCTATAGCCGTATATATGTTTATTTCCTTCATGGATTTATCTTTACTAAAAACTCTTTTAGGACTAAAAACTGTCATTAATACCAAAATTACAGTTAAAATAATCGCTAAAGTAGATGTACTCCTCGCTTTCACAATCTCACCTCTTAAAAACTTAAAGTAGTTAAACATGCTTCAGCGTTTTCTAGGTCTGATACTGAATCTATTTCAAACCAATCATTTGTTCCAATAATTCTTGCCTCTGCATCCATATCCTCAAGACATAAATTAACAACTTCATCCCAATACATCGTGTCAAAATGTCCTGCATCTATAACCTCTTCAAGTTTTTCTTTTATTAATTTACTGCTGTCCTTTGTCCAGTAAGATAGACCAGCTAAAATATAATCACTTCCTGATTGCAATTCTATGCTATGAAGCTTATTGTTTTCACCGATTCCCAATACCCACTCGTTAACAAAGTTTTCTCTATATCCTCCAAAGTAAGCTGATTTTTTAATCTCTGGGTCAAAATAATTTTTTACCATGTATACGTCTGCTTCTGATACATAAGCATCTTCTAAATATTCTCTAACTAAGTACATAGTATAAACATTGTTATAAACATCATATTTATCATTGTGAATAAGCTTCACTCCGTATTTTTCCTTTAAGTACTCAAACTTTTCTGCCATATATCCTGTAACTATTATTATATCTTCTATTCCTTTTTCTTTTAAAAACCTTAACTGTCTTTCAATCATTGGTTCTCCATTAACCTCAACCAATGACTTTGGTTTATCATCTGTAAGCGGTCTAAGCCTTGTACCCATTCCTGCTGCTAGTATTATAACTCTCATTATATATTCTCCTTTTTTTCTATATTTGAACTACATTTAAACATCTTTTCTAAATTTTAAAATATTGTTCATTTTATGAACAAACTGTAGATTTATTATACCTTATTCCACTTTTTTGTTCAATTAATTTTGATAAAAAAAATAAGAATTAATTATTAACATTCTGAAAAAATTGCCCAAAAAAACCGTCTCACTTTAAATTTTGAGACGGCCTTTTAACTTATATTAGTCTATCAATGTTATTATGTCTTTTATAGACATAAGACTCTCATCAACTTCTTTTGCTCTATGACATTGAAGTATCTTAGTAGCTGTATCCTGCATAGCAGGAAAAGCGCTTCTTGTAAGCTGGTTGGCATAAATTACTATGTTAACTCCATGCTCTACAAACTCTTCTTCTGTCACCATATTAAAGGATGTCGGAACAACAACTATTGGAGTCTCTTTATTAGTTTTTCTGAATGTATCGCAGAATTCAAATATTTCTGCTGGGTCCTTCTTTCTACTGTGAATCATAATCCCATCAGCACCAGCCTCTACATAGGCATATGCTCTATTTAATGCATCATCCATACCTTGTTCAAGAATTAAGCTTTCAATTCTTGCTATTATCATAAATTCAGATGTTCTTAAGGCTTTCTTTCCTTCACTAATCTTATAGCAAAAATTCTCAATAGTATCCTGAGTTTGTTTAACCTCTGTACCAAATAATGAATTCTTCTTTAAACCTGTTTTGTCTTCAATTATAATTGCAGATACACCCATTCTTTCAAGAGTTCTCACATTATATACAAAGTGCTCTACAAGTCCACCTGTATCACCATCTAATATTATAGGTTTTGTAGTAACATCCATAACATCATTCACTGTATCAAGTCTTGAAGACATATCAACAAGCTCTATGTCTGGCTTTCCCTTTGCAGTAGAGTCACAAAGACTTGAAATCCACATAGCATCAAACTGATCTAGTTCACCGTCACGTTCAACAACTGTTTTTTCAGCAATAAGACCAGTTATTCCATTATGGACTTCTATAGCCTTCACTATTGGTCTAAGCTTTAATAATTGACCAAGCCTCTTTCTTCTGTATTCAGGCATAGATAATTTTTCTCTTGTAGTATCATCTATAGCCTTAACATTTTCATTTCTTGTATATGGTACTTCAATTAACTTTCCATCCCATTTTGATAATATTTCTATAACCCCATCTCTTATAATCCTTTGTGGTCCTGACTTCCAATTATCCCCGTGTACTACATAATCAGGTTTAAGATCATCTAATACATCTTTATATGTAGTATTTTTTTGAATAATAACCCTACTTACTCCAGGTATTTTTTCAAACATCTTAATCTTTTCATCTAAAGATATTGTTGAAAATCGGTCAAACTTTACACAAGCCTCATCACTCAATACTCCTACTGTAAGTTCCCCATATTTTTGAGCCTCATTTATTATATTAATATGCCCTTCATGTAAAACATCTGTACTAAAACATGCATATACCTTCTTAACTCTTTCCTTATTCATAGCTCTCTCCTTTTCTACCTTAAATGATATCCCATAAAATTCTCTTTATTTTCTCTTGCTGACTCCTTTGGTCTACCTAAATCAGCTCTAGATTGTAAGCTTACTTTTACTTCAATAAAAGACAATTCTTTTAAAGACTTAGTAATTTTCAATGCATTCTTTAACTCTTCTAAGCTATAAGCTTTAAAGACATTTTTATATCCTGCACTTTTTGCTATATCTGCAATGTCTACCCCAACTGCTCCAGTAGGCATTCCCCCCACAGATTCATGAGCATCATTATTTAGAACTATGTGAATGAAATTGTTTGGATTTTCATGAGCAATGAAAGGTAAAGCTCCCATATGCATAAGTACTGCTCCATCTCCATCTATACAGTATGCTTTTTTGTTTTTATTCTCTTTAGCTAGTCCTAAAGCTATCATTGAAGCATGTCCCATTGATCCAACTGTTAAAAAGTTTTGTTCATGTCCTCCAAGTATAATATCACTTTGTTCATACACTTCCCTTGATATCTTTCCTGTAGTCGAAATTATCATATCATCTTTATCAACTTGACTTAATATCTCTTTTATAGCATCTTCTCTCACTAGTTCATATGAATTTTTATGAGATTCTCCTTTTCTCTTTTCAAAAGTCCCCTTTTTTACGATTATTGCAAACTGCTCATTGTTTTTTAATGCCTCTTCTGCTTTTCTGAATATTTCGCTTAGTTCATCTTCACTAGTATTTCCATCAATTACTTGATTTTTTATATGAAGAACATCAAAGAGCTCCCTAGTTATAGTACCTTGAAATTTATGCTGAGGCTCATCATGAACACCTGGTTCCCCTCTCCAACCTACCAAAAATAATGCTGGAATATCATATACCTTTTCATTCAATAATGATGCTATTGGGTTCACAGCATTTCCAATACCACTATTCTGCATATAAACACAAGCTGGTTTACCACTGCCAAGATATATTCCAGCCGCAAGTCCTACGGCTGCTCCTTCATTTGCTGGAACGTAATGTTTTAAACCATTTGGATTTTCATAATTTATATAGTCACAGAACTCCTTAAGAGTTGAATCTGGAACTCCAACAATTGAATTAATTCCAAGACTTTGAATTTTATTTATTATAGTTTCGACTTTCATTTCTTCACACTTAACCTCTCATTTAACACCAAATATAATCACTGCTATCCTGTTTATTATTTTTTATATCCCACAGGAATCGATATGTTATTTTTTTCTAACGCTTCTCTAAATACTTTAAAGAATTCTTCTATATCGCATACATCAATATCTCCCAAAGAACATAATCTAAATGTATCTGTAGACGCTATCTTCCCAGGATATATTGTGAATCCTCTTTCATAGCAGTAGTCATGTACCCTTTCGAAATCCCAGTTAGGATCATCCGGATATTTTATTGAAACAACAAGCCCTGTCTGCCATTCTCTTTTTATTACATCTTTAAAACCAAGCTCTTCAATTCCTTTGTGAATTGCTTCAAAGACTCTTGTATGTCTATTCCACTTTTCAATTTCTCCCTCTTGGAAGTATTCCTTAATAGCTTCTGCTGTAGCATATACTGTTTGAACCGGAGGAGTGAAATGCATTTGTCCTGTCTTCTCAAAGAATTCATATTGAAGATATAGATTGCAATAATATGAACGTTTTGGATAGTCTTTTGACTTGATTATCATTTCTCTATTTCCTATTACAAAAGAAAGTCCTGTCATGGACATAAGTCCCTTTTGAGCTGACGCCATGCAAAAATCTATATTGTCCCTATCCATATTTATAGGAACCATTGCATAAGTTGAAGTTGTATCTACAACAAATACTCCATTGTATTTGTGAACTATCTCTCCTATCTCCTTTATAGGATTCATTATTCCAGTTCCAGTTTCATTATGAGTTGTATAAACTAAGGCGATATCTGGATTTTCTTTTAATGTATTTTCAATTTTGCAAAGATCTGGTCTTTCATCAAAGTTAAACTTTAAATCTATATGAGCAAGACCGTAATACTCACATATCTCTACAGCTCTTGAGCTATATGCTCCATTATCAACGATAAGGATCTTCTTGTCCTTTGGAAGTAATGAATTTAAACATACATCCATGTTTAATGTACCTGATCCAGTAAACATTACACATGTATACTTCTTCTGATCTCCATGAACTATAGTTACCAAATCCTTGCGCATTTGATTCATTAGTTCTTCAAATTCTTTTTCACGAGGACATATATCTGGCACAACTTGAGCCATCTTTACTCTGTCAGTAGTAGTTGCAGGTCCTGGATTTAATAAAATATTTCTTTTAATATTCATCTTTCCTCGCCCCATTCCTTATAAATTTATCCCGGGAAATAATTTATGTTCAAAAATTGAACATAAATCGTGTTTTCATTATACTCTGAATTTAATCTCAATTCAATTATTTTTGATAAATAATTCAAAAATTTAATATTAACACGTTAATATTATGTTAATATTTGAAATCTAAGTTATTTATAACCACATAAATAAAACATAAAAAGAGAAATGTTTAAGACTATCTGTCTGAACATCTCTCTTTTTATGTTTTAGCTATAATACTACTTATTTAGTAAATCCCAAAAGCTCTTTTGGGTTAATTGCAACCAATATAGAGCCAGTAATTACAATTATACTTCCAAGCAATAACTGTACATTAAACTCCATACCCATAAATAAAACTTGTATAACTATAGCCCACATGGAATAAGTTATATTTAAAGCGGTGCTTCTAGCGGCCCCTATAATATTTATAGCGTTATAATAGAACAAATAAGACATAGTTCCAACTAAAGCTGTGATTCCTATTGTAACTATATTAAAACTCCTTACTGTTTCAATCACTATAGGATATCCCTTTAAAATCGGCATTAATATTATTGCATAAAATACTCCCGAAGTAAGTTGCCTTATATTCAAGGCCTGTTCTGGAGTAACATCATCCTTCATTCCATAAGCACATATAACACTTTCCAATGCCCATCCAACTACTGTAAGCAATGCAAAACCTATTCCCAATAAGAAAGTTGGGCCAGTAGTTGACATCTTACTTGGTGAATATCCTAGTATTATTACTCCTATTATACTAAGAATAATACCACTCCATATTCTAATATTCATAGGTTCTTTTAAAAATATAAAGGCTAGTAATGCTCCAAGAGCTGGATAGAAAGCTGTTATGCTGGCAGCATAAGCAGGACCTATATATTTTATACTAAGCATATAAGCTGTCATCCCCAGTGGTCCTGCCATAAGTGCAGCTATCATTATAAACATCCCACTTTTTGATCTTATAGCTTTAATGACTCCTTTAAATTCTCCTCTTATAGCATTATATATAGATACCCACACGGCTGAAATTGAGTCATGTAAAAACGTACTTACAAAAGGTGCCAAAGCTATAGCCATTTCAGTATCTATAAATGGTGTTTTGGCTAATATTATTCCTATAAGTATTGTATCTATACTCCATGCAATTCCAGATCCTAGGGCTGATATAAATCCCAAATTTGTTCTATCTTTCACCTTTATTCCCCCAATTTTTAATCATAAAGTTCTTCAAACATCTTTATATTTTCCTTCGCTCTGTTGTACCTGTCTAATCCATAGGTTCCAAAATGATCACCTTTAGCCTCTTTTACTACTGTCCAAATAGCCCATAAAAAATCCTGCATAATCTTATGAATCAAAATTCTCTTCTTTGTATCCCCATCCGGATCATTTCCAAGATATAACTTTAATAACAATTCTTCTTCATCATCTGTAAACCTGCACTCTATAGAATACGCTGATAAATCCCACATTGGGTCATTCATACCACTATATTCCCAGTCAATCAAATGCATTTTATCATTGCTATCTTTAATAAAATTCTCTGGAACTGTATCATTATGACATGGTCTGTCCTCTAAATTCATATATTCAAGTGATTTATAAATTTTCATAACATCTTTTTTTACTTTGTCATAATCAGAGAAATTTTCTCCCTCATATTTTTTAATGAGGTCTTCATATGCTTTTATCTTTCCTAAAACATCAAACTTATTATTAAACTTTATGTCAGAATTATGCAGAGTTCTTAAAATATCAGTAACTGCTTTCATATTATTTTCTTTTTTTGCAGCCATAGGAGTTAAAGTTTCTGCATCCTTTATGTATTCTGATATTTTTATTCCCGTAATAGAATCAAAATAGATGATCTTTGCATCAACGCCAATTTTATATCCAAGCTCAGCATTCTCTTTCTCTATATTTCTATCTATCATCTCTTCTGTTCCAGCCCCTGGAACTCTCAAAATATATAGTTTTTCATCTATAGTTACTTTATAATTTTTGTTAGTCATTCCACCACAAGGAATTATCTCAGTAATTAATTCCTCTTTTATCTTTAATGCATCTACGATGTATTTCTTCAGTGAGCTTATTTTAAACTCAAGCTCTTTTCTCTTTAGTGTAGGATACACATAATTTTTTACATTTCTATAATGCATCATATTATCAATTTCAAACCATATAAGATCATCTATCTTTTCATAGCCTATATTATAATACCTTGCAACATCAAAAAGTAGATACTCATAATTAATATATGGATTTTCATTTTCTCCATACTCTTCGAGCATTTTTTCGAAAACCTCATAAGACAATTTACATATCCCAACCATTTCTCCATTTATTTTATTTAAGGCATGTATATCTTTAGAGATTTTATATAAAAATCCATTTTTAATTTCCACAAAATCTTCATCATAAGACCCAGTTTCTGAAGTTATTAAAAGACAGCTACTATTCTTATTTTTTAGCACTGTTGATATAGCTCTATCCTCAAATAACAAATCATTTTCAATTAAAAGAAAATCTTCTTTTATAAAACCCTTAGCCAATGATAATGATGACATACTTCCTGTCCATTTATACTTATCATTAGTTATCAAAGTTATATTGTATTTATTTTTTATTTCCTCATAATATTCTTTTTTATAACCTACTATAACTACTATATCTTGAATTCCATTCTCTTTAAGTGTTTTTATATTTCTGTCTATAAGCGTTAAATCATTTTCTAAATTTAAAAGTCCTACCGGCCTATCGAAGTCCTTGCAGACTCCTGCTGCAAGAATAACAGCTTGTTTTATTTTCGTTTGACCACTATCATTAGAAAAGTTAATTTTTATATTTCTAGATTCTTTTATGCTATTGGCCAAATAATTAATTCCTTTATCAGTAAAACTATATTTAACCTTGTTGTTTTTTCTTATATAATTTAATATTCCTTCATCAATAAGTTCTTTTAATGTTGAATTTACAACTCCCAATGACATATTCAGTTTTTTAGCAATTGCTCTTTGACTCAAAAAATTATTTTCGTTTAATGCTTTTAATATATCTAACTTTTTACTCATATTTCTCCTTACTTATAGCTTTGTTATATATAATAAAACTATAATCTCATCATTTATTGTTTCATTTATTGTTTCATTTTTTGAACACATGTTATATGATAATACTTTTCATTATAATATGTCAATATTTTACCCACAAAAAACACCTTTATGTATAAAAATACATAAAGGTGTCGGTTTACAATCTAGTATATATATAGTTTTTTACATTATTATATCTATCTATGCCAAATGTACCTAAGTCTTCATTCTCCGCTTCCTTAAATCTACCCCATAGACTCCATAAGAAATTTTGTAAAATCTTATATTTAAATATTTTTTCCCTTACTTTCTCATCAATATCTCTTTTAAAATATATTCTTAAAAATAATTCTTCATCATCTTGAGAAAAAGCACATTCAAGGAACAACGATGCAATATCCCAAAGATAATCATTCATAGCAGAGTATTCTAAATCAACTAAGTAGAATTTACCATTTCCACTTTTAATTATATTTTCCGGAATTAAATCATTGTGGCAAGGACATAATTTTATATTATTATCCTTTATTTCATCATATATATTAAAAACTTTTTTCTTAATTTCGTTATATTGATGATAAATATAGGTGCTTGTTTCCTTGATCAATTCCTCATATTTTTCAACACTTTTCTGAAAGTCAAATGTGTTTTCAAAAATAACATTTGATTTATGAAGCCTTTTCAAAATACCAGCTATATCTTTCATGTTCTCTTCTTTTTTTGCAGACGTAGCATTTATAGGCTCAGCTTTGTATATAAACTCACTAAATTTTATTCCTGTCTTTTCATCGAAATAAACATCCTTAGGACTTATGCCTAATTCATAAAGCTTCTTTGAATTATATTTTTCAACACTTCTATTTACAGACCTATCCGCGGCCTCCCCAGGTATTCTTAGGCTATACGCATCATTTTTTAATAAAACTTTGAAACTATTATTATTTACTCCACTTAAATGACTTATATTTAATATTTCTGATTTATCAACTTTCAATAATTTGCAAATCAACGATTCTAAATACCCAAATTTCACCTCAAGTTCTTTTCTCTTTATCATTGGATAAATATAATTTATAACTTTATCATAGTGATCTTTATTATCTACTTCCGCCCATATTAAATCATTTATTTTTATGTATCCTACATCATAATATCTGCAAACATCTAAAAGTGTATATTCATAATTTATATATGGATTTTTATTTTTGCTATATTCATCTAGCATCTTCCTAAAAACATCTAAAGATATTTTTGTTAATCCTATAAATTCTCCGTCAATTTTATTTAATGCATGTATATCCTTAGAAATTTTAAACAAGAATTCATTTCGAAGTTCTACAAAGCTTTCATCATTAGATCCACTTTCTGTAGTAATAACTACACAGTCACGTCTCGGATTGGTTATCAATCTTTTTAATGCTCTTTCCTCAAATATAAGATCATTTTCAACAACTATAAAATCTCCTTTAATGGTCTTCTCCGCTAAAGCTAAGGATGCCATAGTTCCAGTCCATTTATATTTAGGATTATTTATAATTGTAACATTATTAGTTTCTTTTAAATGCTCATATTTTTCACTTTCGTACCCTGTTATTACAGTTATATTATTTATTCCATTATTCTTAAGAGCATCTATTATACGATTTATAATGCTAATATCTTTTTCCAGCTCTAAAATCCCAACTGGATTCAGAATTTCTTTTCTTTTACCGGCTGCAAGAATAACTGCCTGTTTCACTTCTGTAGGAGTATCATCTAATATTTTAATCCTTGTATCATCATTTTTTTTAAGATTTTGCTCCAATAAAAATAATGCCTTTTCAGTTATTATATAACTATATTTTTTATTCTTTGCCTGGTTATACTCCAGGTACCCTTCATTTTCTAAGCTTTTTAATATGCTATTTACTTTGCCAACCGAAATTCCTGCTCTTTTTGAAATTTCTCGTTGACTAAGATTACTATCTCTATTTAAAATTTCTAGGACTTCAATATTTTTGTTCATTAATCCCAGCTCCCATAATTTCAGATACTTAAATTTTACTTTTTATCTCTATGCAATTTATGCTTTACTTTTCCTAATATCATATCTAGTAGTTGGACCAATGCTTCATCTTTACACACTAATAAAACTACAAAGTAGAATATCACACAAGTCATAACAATAACAGCAACTATAATAATAAATTTAAGATTTATTATATATTCTAATCCCATTACCTTAGAAATTCCAAAGCCTATAGGATAAAACATCACAGCAGTTAAAAAGTATCTTAGAGTACTCTTATTTAAAACATGAATGGTAGGATCAATTTTTCTTACACACGAAACCATCATGGAAATTAAAACAACTTCAGACATAAAAGTAGTAATTACTAATAGCTCAGGTCTCACTACTTTAAAGACTACTAGCAATGAATTAAGGACTAGATTTATTCCTCCACCTATAAAGTACATTTTTGTTAATAGACTTTCTTTTCCATGAATGAAAATAACTTGATTAGCTAGGGTTAAATCACATAAGCCTAATAAATATCTAAAAGCAAATAACGCCATTGTCATTCCTGCTCCTACATATTGTTCTCCTCCATATAAAAGCATAATAGGTTTAGCAAGAACACTAAGTCCTATACACATAGGTATACCTACCATAAAAAATATTCTCGATGAAGAATACAATAGATTCTTATATTCCTTATCATTTTTTTGACCTATATATAGTGAAAGCCTAGGTATAGTAACAATTATTACTGCATTTATAACACTACCTATAAGTCCTGTTATAGATTGAGAAAATGTGTAATAAGTTACGTATACCTTATCTGAAAATATACTTAAAAATAACTTATCTAGATACGTATAGAACATGTTTGCATTTGCTAAAAGAAGCATTACAAACAAAGGTCTTATTAATACTTTTAACTGCGCCTTATCTATTTTGTGAAAGGATATCTTTTTCTTTATATATACGTAGCTTGCTAAATTGTTTATTAGTAGTATTAAAGAATTTATTAATGCATATTTTAATATATCATCTGGTTTCTTTATAAATATAAGTATGCTTGCTACGTTAACTAAACGAACTGCCATAGTTTTAAAAAGTATAAAACCATAGCTTTCAAAAGCCTCATTCATCCATTCAACCATGAAAATATTAGCAACAATTTGTATTGACAATATGGTATAAAGCCATGTATTAGCTTTATCTGGTATTAAAAATACATATATAAAATATATGATTAAAACAGCTACCGTGCTTATAAGTCCCATTGAAAAAAGACTTGTAAACATAGCTTCTGTTTTCTTCTTATCATGTTTTATTTGACTTATAACACGAATTCCATAGTTGTATATTCCAAAAGATGCAAATGGAATAAACCAAGATACTATAGCGAACGCCGCATTAAATTCTCCATATAGATTTTTATCTAAAGTTCTTGCCAAATAAGGTCCTGTTATAAAAGGCAAAACCACATTCAAAATATTTAATGCTAATTTTGCAAGGGCATTCTTTTTAATTGATTTTGACAATGGTCATCACCTCTTCATCATTCTATAAAATTTTACAGTAGAAAAAAACAAAAGCTTATTACTGCAAAATAATTTCCATTCTATTTTTTTTGCTTTGGATAGATATTTTTCTATAGAAGATATATTTATATCTTCTGGTATTATTTTAAATTTATCGTAAAATTTTTCTGCCTCTCTAAAAGAAAACGAACCTGTATTTTCTACAACATTTTTAGCTGCAGATGTTGTCAAATGAATGTAATCAACATCACAAGCTACTAACATCTTATTTTTTTCTTCATCATTCAGATCATCTCTACACTCTATTGTTTTGTATAAATCTCTATTAAGATTAGAAGCTTGAATAAGAAACGGATTAATGCCTGCTCTAGTTGCTGATCCATTTCTCATAAGATAGTTGAGAAAATTTTCTTTAACAAATCCTATTTTCTTTGAATAGCTTATGTATGTATTTATAAAGTTTATATCTTCTCCATATTTATAGCCTGAACTATATTTTATATTAAATTTATCTAAGATGGATTTTTTATAAATACAGGATCCTGTACATATCCAAAGTTCTCTCATAGCTTTAGATAATAGACATTCAGCTCCAGTCAATTTATTTTCAGGATATTTATGAATATCTTCATATTTTCTATATACTTCACCATTTTCAGATACTTCTTTAAAGCCATAGAAGCACATATCTACATTATTGTCTTCTTTAAAGATTTCCATAACTTTTTTAAAACAATTATTATCAAGAAAGTCATCGCCATCTAAAAGACATATGTATTCTCCCTTTGCCGCTAAAATTCCATTGTTTCTAGCAGAACTAACTCCCTCATTAGATTGATTAATTACTTTTACATTAAGATACTGTTGTTTTAACTGTTCACATATCTTAAGCGTATTATCTGTAGACCCATCGTTTACTAAGATAATCTCAACATCATCATATGCCTGATTAATAATTGATTTTACTGACTTACTAAGATAATTTTCAATATTATAGCAAGGTATAATAACACTAATCACTTATTTCACCTCTTGAATCCTTATCCATTATAAATAATCCATATCCTAAATATGTCCAAAATACTGTAGCCATGTATGATGCACTATATAGAATACTTGCCTCAACCATATTATGTACTAAAAGCATAAGTAGCAATGCACTCACCAATAAAACAGTTTTAGAGCTATGACTCTTCAGTTTGCTGTCTATTAAATATTTCAAATAAACGAATATAATTGGAACTATGAAGACTAACAAAGCTAGAAATCCAAGTATTCCATTAGACACTAACACTTGCATAATTATATTATGCATTCCTCCTCCCTCTATTCCTGGGAGGCTATTCATATCACCATATTTTAGTGCAACATGATATACATTTCTTGAACCAACTCCAAACCAGGGATTTTCCTTTATCATTTTCACTCCACATTCCCAAAGTTGAGCTCTTCCATTTAAAAATCCTCTGTTTATTTCTTTTTCCACAGCACCAGATACCCCTGGTGATATGTTGCTAATAATCGAATCATCTATGCTAGGAGTGATTCCATCCTTAGTTATATATGATTTAGCAATCCTAAATCCATACACAACAACTTTTTCAATAAAGTTAATACCTCTATAAAGCCAGTACACCGCTTCATTAACTATTTTTGATAAATAGTATACTGCTGCCACACCTACCACTGATATAGTTTTTTTCTTAGCTCCTTCAAAATAGAACAATGCAAATATTATACCAAATACAATCATAGAATATAAACTTGCTCTAGAGTTTGTAGTATATATAAATATCAATTGAACAATTATATTTGCGTATTCAAATTTGCTCAATTTTTTTCTTTTACTGAATTGATAATTGATTATAGTCAAAATTATAGAAATAGATGCTAATGGTCCTGCAGTATTAGCCCCAGTGTAAATACCATTAAGCATACCATTTTCAAGTCCAACTACATGTCCATTGATTGTAAATCCAATACCAAATAAATATACTAAAAGTGAAATACATGTAGCTACGAAAGTCATATTAATAATAATTCTATTAAACTTTTTCATTTCATTCTTTATGTTATCATAGTTGTCATGAACATCAAAAGTAAAAATAACAAAAAATTGAAGCGCAGTCAAAGCAAAAATTTTAACATTTTCAAACAAGTTTAAATTTCTATTTATAACCACAGTAATAAAATAAAAAAACATAAATATTATTAGTGGTATAAACCTTTTAGATTTAAAAATTATTCTCTCCGTAAATAAATCCTTTAAAATTAAAATTCCACCCCATGATAGTAAAAATAAATTTAATATAGTACTAAAAGGTGTAAAAAATGATATTGCAAATAAAATGGTTATTCCCACAAATATTTCTCTATATAAGCCTCTATTAAAAACATAATTTCCTATCGATGTCATAATTTCTCCTCCATCACTCAATATTAAATTCGATATTTCTCATATGAATTTTCAAAGTCTACAATTCTATCTCCATGTCCTGTTCTTTGATCTTCTGGAGGAAGCTGCATATAATCACCATAATAATTTGTTAAAAGTTCATCATATTTTTTTGGAGCATAGAATTTCTGATCCTCAAACTTTAATAAAACTTTCTCATTAAACCATTCTCTCTCCATTATTACTATTTCACTTAAATCTACAACTCTCTTGGTATTCTTATCAGCAGTTGCATAAACCAATTTTTTAGATAAATTCATAAGAAACTTTTTTACGCACTTAGGTAAAATTTTATATATTTTAGTATCTCTTTCCCTTTTAAATTTATCATCAACAGCATCATGTGCTTTTTCAAACTTCATTAATCTATATACATATCCTGCTTTTCTTTGTAATTCAAACATAATTGGATTATCTGAAATAGATACAAGTTCAAATATATCCATATCTATTCCATAGTGAATGTGAAGCTTTCTATATTCTCTTTCCATATTACATGTATTATTTATTCTAATCTTAGACCACATTCTTGGATACATAGGATCTGTTTCATCATTCTGTAAAAAATATTTTTTTGGAAGCTTAGTTCTGCATATATCCAAAAATTTATTGTAATCGCTGCTAAACATCATAATATCTATGTCATCATCCCAAGGTATAAATCCTTTATGTCTTACAGCACCTAATAGTGTTCCATATGCTATAAAATAATTTATATTATTCTCCTCACAAATTTTATGTATGTCTTTTAACATATCAAACTGAGTTAATTGAAGTTTACGTATATCATAACTTACCAATTATTTTTCCTCCATTCATATAACCATCATTTATTTTATTATTATCACATTAAATTTTAATTATTTATAATTTTCTAAACTACTGCTATTATTGCTTATAAGCTCAATACCATACCCCATGTATATCCAAAACATAGTTGCTGCTATACTTAATACATACACCATTATTGATTCTACTATATTAATTACTAAAATTGACACTAAAAAAGCTGTAATGCACTTAATATAAATTCTATTTTCCTTATTTACCCTATTGCTAAAGCTGCCCATATAAAGTTTAATACCTTCATAGATGATAAAAGTCATAAATGCTAAGAATCCTAAAATTCCATTAGAACATAATACATCTAAATATATATTATGAAGCCTTCCTCCCTCTATACCAGGTAAATACGTATCTGATAATGTCTCAGTAACTTCTACCATATTACCTGCACCAGTTCCTAAAAATTTGTAATTTTTAAAGGCATGATTATATCCATTTTCCCATAATAATAACCTTCCATTAAAAAAGTTTCCTTCTGTATCTTTATTAAAAAGGTTTATATTAGGTAAATGACTTTTGTAAATAGGAAAACATAGAATAATAGTAATTAAGCTTAATATTATTCCTACTCTTATTTTTTTGTTTGATATAAATAAAAACCCCAAGACTACTATGAAAGCAAAAAAAGAAATTAGTGATCCTCTTGCACCACTTAGGAATAACCCGTAACCTTGAAGGAAACAATTAAACAAATAAAATATACTTAAAAATTTATAGTCTCGCATTTCTTTCCTTAATATTATTAAAGAAACTACTGTTGCCATTAAAGATAAGTAACATATAAGACCTGCTGATGTACTTATAACATAAACTCCTTTTATCAAATCACTTCTAGTTGGATCAGTAATAGAAAAAGTTGAAATTGAAATTTTAAATACATACATAATCAAGCTAATCATTGTAAATATTGATGTTGTAAGTATAAATACAAAGTTTAATTTTTTAAATTCTTCTTTTACCGATTTGATATTGTTTTTTCTCTTTATACTTGTTAATATAAAAAGTTGGATTAATGTTATCAAATAAAATTTAAGATTTCCTGATTTTCCATTATTAACGATTAGAGTTAATGTACTAAAAATCATAAAAGCTAGTAGAAGTTTATTTCTTACTAAATATTCACCTTTAGTTTTAAAGGATTCATAAATTACAATTAAAATTCCTCCTCCAAAAATCAATGCTTTTAGTAGTGTAAAACTTCTCATTTGTGAAAATTCTGTTGCCAAAAATACTGTATATATCACAAATAAACATTTGTATAAAAATATCTCATCTATTTGCATGATTTTATTTTGTCTCAAATCAATCATTTCCCCTCCATGACACATGTCTATATCATATATTTATCCCATCATAATTATGATTTGCATACCATCTAAACAATTATACTTTATTATAACAAATTAATCATGTCAACTTTTTGTAAAATTCGTTTTCATCAAACATAAACTATTTAATTTTTATATAATATTGATAATTATACTCAATTAGCTATTTGTACCCAATATCCTTTTGTTGTATAATGATTAATGTTAATATTATAATCAACATTTTATTACAATATAAAACTATTATTTTAGAAAGGAAATTTGTTATGAGTAAAAATGTTATATTTTTTGTTATAGACTCACTTTTATATACTCGTTTAGGTAATTCACATGGATATTCTGCATCACCTTTTATTGATGAGAAATTAAAAAACGCTGTATTTGCAGACAATATGTATTCTGAAGCCCCATTTACTGAAGCAGCCACTATAGCATTGTTAACAAGTGCACACACTCTAGATAATGGCGGATACTTAAAAAAATTCAAAAATCAGGGAAAAAATATAGGTGAACTTTTTGAAGATAGAGGATATGAAACCTTTAATAACACTTATCAACCTCATGTATACCCTACTAGTATAAGAAAAGGATTTTCTTCTGTATATTATAATGTAGGATTTGATATAAATACTCTTTGGGCATATAGATTTGATTACTTCTCAAACTTATATAAAGAAAATAAGCTTTTAGATTCTGATATAGAAATGTTAAAAGAATTATTAGAAGAGAATTTTAACGGATGGATACTATTCTTAGAAGAATTGAGTGAAAATGCAGAGGCAATAGAATTTATAGCTAAAAATTTAGAGTATTATGATGCAAAATCAAATTTAGATTTTGTAAAGAAGGAATTTGATAAGTTTTTACAAGATAAAGAAGGATATTTAAAAAATCTATTATCAGAAGGAAAATCTCATGCTCTATTCACAGTGCCTGAAGCTGAACAAAGAAAAATAACAGATGTTCAATGGAAAGAAAACTTCATTAAAAAACATCAGGAATTTTTCAACCGTTCTTTCAAGGCTAACAAAAATTTTAACCTAAGAAATAATAGAGTTTCTTTTAAAGAGATAAAAAACATACTTACAGTTAAAAATATATCAGATTCAGAAAGTAATCTTAGACAACTTGCTAAATATATGTATAATTATAAAAAAAGCTTAATAGCTCCTGACTTTATGGATAGGATAGCTATAAATTACGATAAATTCAAAAGCGCTCCAAGTCTTCATACTCATTTGGAACATCTAAAAAAATGGGTATCATCACGTAATGAGGAACGTTCTGAACAACCTTATTTTGCATTACTTCATGTAGATGACGTTCATTCTCCAGCTATGTTTTTCAGCTATGACTGCACAGATACAGCCATTTTAGATGAAGAGTTTGAAGCTTTAGAAAAATTTCTAGCTTCTCTTCCAAAAAATTATAAAGGCTCTTTAATTTATGATTATTCTATAATTTATATGGACTTATGTATAAAAAGATTAGTAGATTGGTTAAAAGCTGAAGGTAGATATGATGATACTACTATTGTAATCACAGCTGATCATGGTTTTTCTTTCTCCTACGATCCTATAAGAAAGAATTCAGTCCATAATTTTTATGATGAAAATTATAGAATACCATATATTATTTTTGATAAGGACTCTAAATATAATAAAATAGAAAAGTTCTCTTCAAGTGTAGACATAATACCAACACTTGTAGATTATTTAGGTCTTCCTGAGGCTGACAATATACGAGGTAGATCTCTTTTAGATCCATCATACATTCGCGACTTTATAATAATAGAATATATGGGAAGCGGTTGCCCTGATCTTGTAAGAAGAGATATAAGGTATTGTATTAGAAGTAGAAAATTTAAGATAGTATACGCAGTAAATGTAAATAATGATTTTGATTCTGGTAAGCTTTTAGAATTATATGATTTACAAAAGGATCCTATGAACTATACTAATATTAGAGATAAATTCACCAACTTCCCTGAGGCAAAAGACTTATTAAAACATTTAAAAACTCGTCATGAAGAGCTTCAAAGACAAAATAGAGAAAATAATTTTTAACTAAAAAAGGGTATAAATGAATTTAAAATTCATTCATACCCTTTAATTTTACGTTTACGATATCTATTCCTTATCTTCTGTCACTACTACTTCTTGGGGTAAGATTGTTCCATCATCTACTCCCTCAGTACTTTCTGACATAAATAAAATCTTTATAGTCATTAATATAAGTTTAAGATCTAGGAATAAAGAATATTTTTCTATATACATTAAATCTAATAACAACTTATCCTTTGGAGTTGTGTTATATTTTCCTAATACTTGAGCATATCCAGTAAGGCCTGCCTTTACCTTTAGACGATATTCAAATTCAGGCATTGTCTTCATATACTCTTCTGCAATTTCTGGTCTTTCAGGTCTTGGACCTACTATAGACATATCTCCAAGTAAAATATTGAATAATTGTGGTAGTTCGTCCAATCTTACCTTTCTAATGAATTTTCCAATTGGAGTTATACGATCATCATTTTTGCTGGCAAGACGAGCAACCCCATCTTTTTCTGCATCAACAATCATACTTCTAAATTTGTAAACTTCAAATACTTTTCCATCTATAGTTAGACGTTTTTGTTTAAATAAGAATGGACCTCCATCATATAGCTTTATCAAAATAGCTACAATAATCATAAATGGTGATGTTATTATTATTGCTATAGATGATAGTAATATATCAAGTGTTCTCTTTCCAAATCTATTTTCTGGTGATAACCCCCTATTTCTAAGAAGAAGCATAGGTGTATCAAATAAATGTATATTATCACTATTGCTTATAAGTATGTCTTCTATATTAGGAACTACATAAACCCTTATGCTCTTAGAATAGCAATAATTCACTATCTTTAATCTGTCATCTGGATTAACTCCACTTAAAACAACTGCTTCAAATTCATCAAGCATTGCACATATGCTGCTCACACCCTTTTTAGCAGAAACCATAGAAGTTATGTTAAACTTCTCTTTACGTAAATTCATCTTTCTTACTATAGATCCCGCTTCTCCGCTTCCATATACAAGCATAGTATTTCTAGGCGGATAAACTAGGTAATATACTTTGTGAGTAGCAAGTGCCCAGACAGTTATTATTATAATCTGAACTACAGTCATACCAAGTATAGGTACTACATTTAGAAATTGTCTTCCTATAAGACTTATTTGTAAATATGTAATTGCATTTACAAATAAGAGAGATAGTACTTGTGAATAAATAACCTCTGATAATCTTAAAAATCCTACTTTATATCCGCTATAAATTTTTGTAAATGCATATAAAAGCACAGCATAAATAGCTCCAATAAGCCAATTACCTTTTCTATAAAAAGGTAAAACTATGCTATCACTATAGTAAACATCCCATACATAAAAGAAAATCAACGTAGTTGCTAATAATATGATGAATGTTGTAAGAAACATTATAGTTCTTTTTAATCCCATTATCTTTTCTTTCATAATATCCTCCAATTAACCTAGTAATTATTTGGCATAGCTAAACTGCAATAAGTACAATAATTCTATATATATTTCTTTATATATACAATGTCTATATAAAATATATTAACTAGGCTATAAATATAAAAATTCCCCTAACTTGTCGGTAAACCTATATAATACTTAACGTTATCATGTTACCATAGATTACCCTAAAACTCAATAATACTACAACTTTCTTAATATTGTTTATAATTTTTTAATTCTTTTATATGAGATACGTATTCCCTATTTAGTATCATTATTTCATTATCTGTTTCTATAATTATAAGATTTTCTGCTCCCATAACATATGTCTTCTTTTGAGTTTTTATAATGTCATTCTTACATTTTAATACAACAACGCTTCCATCAATTACATTGTCATCTTTGTCACTTTTTTTGTATCTAGAAAGACTATTCCAGCTTCCAAGATCATCCCATCCAAATTCACCTAATACAACATAAATTTCTTCTGCTTTCTCCATAATAGCGTAATCTACTGATATATTATCAACTCTTTTGTAATTATCTTTAAGCCTTTCCTCAAAACCTTCCAAAGATATTGCAACTTCATTTAAAATATCATAAGTGTTTTTTAAATGACATTTTGTAAGTTCAAGAATCCTTTCTGCTTTCCAAACAAACATTCCTGAGTTCCACAAATAGTTTCCATCTTCTAAATACTCTCTGGCCTTTTCTATGGATGGCTTTTCTTTAAAGCTTTCCACCTTTTTTATATAGTTTTTACTTTCCTCATATTTTATATACCCATATCCAATCTCGGGTCTTGTTGGTTTTATTCCAATAGTTACAGCCGCTTCTCCATTAGTCTTTACATATTCATAGGCACATCTAACCGTATCTAAAAACTTCTCTTCATCTAAAATTATGTGGTCAGAAGGTACAACTAAAAGTGTAGCATCATCGTAAAATTCTCTTATATAAAAGGCTGAAAGCGCTATACAAGGAGCCGTATTTCTTCCCTCAGGCTCAAAAATTATATTTCTACTTGGTATGTTGGGAAGATTTTCTTTTATGAGCTCTTCATATCTCTCCGCAGTTACTATAAATATTCTTTCCAATGGTATAATTTTTTCAAGTCTGCTAACTGTAAGTTGTAGCATAGATTCCTCACCTAGGAGATTTAAAAACTGCTTTGGCTTATCCTCCGTTGATAAAGGCCAAAATCTTTCACCTTTTCCTCCAGCCATTATTACAGCACACAACATATATTTTACCTTCCTTCCATAACTCTCTTTGCAAAATTAAACATAAATACATTATATAATATAGCGCAAAAAATTGAAAATCAAAATTTACCTAATTAATCTTAAGAAATTTTTACCTTGAAAAAGAATTCAACAATCAATATAATAAAATTTGTAATATTGTTACAGAAATGAGGTAATTTTATGTCAAAAAATCATCAAGAGCCTCCTAGGTCTAAATCTCGTTCCGTATCATCTAAAAAGAAACGTAGGAGACGCAAAAAGAGACAAAGAAGGATAATGATGTTTATAACATTGATGCTTTTATTTGTAATAGGCTTTGGAACTTTCTATGGTTATAGCATGCTTAGCGGAATCAAGCACGATAAAATTTCTAGTAATAAATCTGAGCTTGGTGTATCCAAAGAAAATATAAATATGCTAAAAAAATATGATACTTACAATAAAGTAACTAACATTGCATTATTCGGTTTGGACCAAAGAAGTGAAGATGAGCCTTCTCGTTCTGATGCAGTTATGATAGTCTCTATAGATAAAGCTCATAAAAAGGTAAAACTGACATCTGTTATGAGAGATTCTTATGTATCTATAGATGGACATGGAAATGATAAGCTCACCCATGCTTATGCCTATGGCGGACCTGAATTATCAATAAAAACATTAAACGAAAATTTCAAACTAAATATAACTGATTATGCAGCTGTAAACTTTTTTGATATGGAAAAAATAATAGATTCTTTAGGTGGTGTAAATTTAGATATAAAGCAATATGAAGTCAAAGAAATAAATAAGTATATAAAAGAGATAGCCGATATAACAGGTACCCCATATACTCCTTTAAGCGGAACTGGGTCACAAACTTTGTCAGGCAGGCAGGCTCTTTCATACACAAGAATAAGATCTGTAGGAAACGGTGATTTTGAAAGAACGTCTAGACAGAGAATAGTACTTCAAGCTTTATTATCAAAGATAAAAGAAGGCGGTATCCTAGGTCTTCCTAAAAACATCTCAAAACTAGCGCCTATGGTTAGAACAAGTCTCGGTACTGGCGAAATGATGGGAATGGGATTATCTTTGTTCCTAAGCGGTACTACAGAAATAGAGACAGCTCGTATTCCTGTGGATGGCACCTTCCCAGATGGCGGAAAGATGATAAAAGGAACTTGGTATCTTCCTTTTGATAAAGAAAAAAATATAGACTACCTTCATAAATATATATATGAAGATATCCATCCTAATAAATAATTATTATAATCTTTTATTAAATATTACTGTCAACTATAAATTTTTTAATTAATGAAAAAGTGAACTCTATTTACTATAAATTTAGAATGGGAGTTCACTTTTTTTATACTTATTTTTATCTAATATATTGAATTCCTGTAGGATTAAAAAGAAAAATCACTGCATCTGGTTTGTTTTCTTCCACATAATTATATAAAGATCCTTCATAATGTCTTAAATCAATTACACTTAATTCTTTACATGCTAATGACAAAAAAGGAGTAAATGCACACCCAAAACTATCTCTTACAATAACTACCTTTTTATTATTTAAGCTATTAAGATTTTTTATTATTTGCAAATCTCTATCTCCTCCCATATACATTGCATATGGATTAGAGTTGTAATAATTTTTCCCTTCATTACTATTGTCCATTACAACGGTATCTAACCATTTGCCCTTATCATGTATTCCATAAGAAGGCCATATCATTTCTAAATTTGTATTAAATTTAGGACTAATTATAGATATATCATCAACTCCCGCGTAAAGACTTCCGACTCTTTTGCCTTCACTTCCCAAAAACCATTTTTTTAATATCTTTTTATTATAATTATCTAAATTTAAGATTTCATCACTAATTTCAAAGCCATAATTATTTTTTAATATATCAGCTGTTTTAGTAAATGCATAAAATGCTGTTTCTGGTTTCCAATGATGATCTGTTTTAAAAAACGCATCTGTAAAATTTATACCATCATTCTTCATTTCTTTTCTTATATCTAAGATATCAATTTTACCTCTCATTTTATCTATAATCTGGTCGGCAGTTTCATTAGCTAAATTAATTATTCCTTTAGGTAGTTGGCTATTATATTCATTTGTTTTGTGTGGTGCTTGTATGTATAGCCCCTGAATGCTTCTTTCTTTTAAAAATTTATTAAACTTTATTATATTTTCTGCTCTCACATCTACATCTAAAATCTTATCAGTTATAAAAGTTAATGATCCATCATTCATTTTTATAACTTTATCATCTGGGCTTATATCTTCTACTGTTTTTCTGTCAATAATTCGTTGAAACAATCCATTTCCTTCTATAGCCACCTCTTTGAAAATACTTACATCTTTCGCACCTGATAAAACAGATCTTCCAAGTTTAAAAATCTGTGACATTGACATATCAGTAGATTTGTCCATATTTTTATATGTTTCATTCATTTTATCTATACCACCCATAATAGCCATAGTGAATATCATTACTATAAATAGAACACATGTTATTCTTTTTTTCAGCATGAATCTACACCTCCTAAAAGTTAAAGTAAATAAATGGATTATATGATCCTTTAAAAATATATGATATCGAAATTATAAATGTAAGCATTAAAATAATAATATATACAGGTGCTACAATTTTATAATTATCAATTTTTTTTGTAAAAACTCTTGTTATCGGCATAGAAAATAAAGTTGCACATAAAAAGAAGTATCTATTTTCTATAAAATACAAATAGAATTGATCATTAATTATTCCTGTTACACCGATACCAAACATATTGCCTATATATGTAATAGCCTGTACTAAGTTATTAGATCTAAATATTACCCATCCTAATATTACAAAAAACATAGTATATATGTATTTAAGTATGCCTAGTTTTTTTAATTTATTTTCAAAATCTGAAAGTTTTTCTAGAGTTATTAATACAAAATACATAAGACCCCAAATTATAAATGTCCAATTTGCCCCATGCCATACTCCTGTTAAAAACCATACAACAAATAAATTCAGTACTAATCTAGATTTATTCGTTACTCTGCTTCCTCCTAGTGGGAAATATACATAATCTCTAAACCATGATCCTAAAGATATGTGCCATCTTCTCCAAAATTCAGAAATCGATTTAGATATATAAGGATAATTGAAATTTTCTAAAAACTTAAACCCAAACATTTTTCCTAAGCCTATTGCCATATCCGAATATCCACTAAAATCATAATAAATCTGAAATGTATATGATACAGCTCCTAACCATGCCATTGCTACTGTAGTTGTGTTATTAGAACTCATTAAGAATGCTCTATCTGCAACTATAGCTAAAGTATTAGATATTAATACTTTTTTTCCCAACCCTACTATAAATCTACAGGTTCCATCTGCAAAATCATCAAATGTTTCTTTTCTATTTTTTATTTGTTCTGCTATCGTTTCATATCTTACTATAGGGCCTGCTATTAATTGAGGGAAAAATGCTATGTATAATGCTACATTCATTGGATTTTTTTGAACTTCACCATTTTTTCTATAGACATCAATTACATAAGACATTGCCTGAAAAGTAAAAAATGAAATACCTATTGGTAATGTTATTTTTGGAATTGATAATTCCATTCCAAAAATATTGTTTATATTACTTACAGTAAACATTAAATACTTAAATACAAAAAGAATTCCTATATTAGACATGATCATAAGTGTCATAAAAATTGTAATCTTTTTCTTAGACATCCTATGTTTGTCTACTAATAAAGCAAATATCCAATTCATTAGTATTGACCCAATCATTACTAATACAAATTTGGGCTCACCCCATGCGTAAAAAACTAAACTGCATATAGTTAAAAATAAATTTTGTAATTTACGACTTTTTCTAAATAGTATATAATATCCAAATAATACTCCAGGTAAAAATAAGAATATGAATACAGTAGATGAGAATAACATATTTACCTCCTATATTTTAGAAAAACAGTATATTTTTAATTTAAATAATCAACTTATACATTATATCATAATTTTTACAATGTATTATATCTTTTTATTTTACTATATATAAACTCTAGAGTATTAATACCCTAGAGTTTTTTCATTATTTCTTATACAATTTATTTACATTTCTAGTAAGTTCTCCAGCCATCTTTAATTGATGAAGAGGATCCGCTAATTTTTTTGCTTCATCTGGATTTGATATAAATCCACATTCTATAAGCATAGAAGGCATTATAGTATTTCTTGTTACATAGAAATTTCTATATCTGGCTCCTCTATTATATAATCCTAAACTTGAAGGTAGGTTTTTAGCCAAATCTGCTGTAAATTCTTTTGAAACAATTGCGGCTCTACATGGAGTTGTATCATAATCATTTCCATCAGAATCTGTTTTTACTCCATTAGTTTCAACGTTTGGTCTATAAGTATCATAGAATACAGTCATTCCATTTGAAGTCTCGTTATAAGAATCATGATGTATGCTTATAAATAAATCTGCCTTTTCATTATTAGCAATTACAACTCTCTTTAAAAGACTTTGAGAAAGTTTATCTGTCTGAATTTCACCAGGTTGTCGTGTCATTATAACATTATATCCTTGTGCTAATAATGCATCTCTAAGCTTTACAGCAACATCCATATTCATTTGAGTTTCATCATATACTATACCATCATGAACACAACTCGCTCCACTATCTCCACCATTGTTATGTCCAGGATCTATAACTATAGTCATCTTATCTTTTACATATCCATCATAACCTATATATTTACCATTTATAAATTCAAACTGAGCAGCATGACAATCATCATAGAAATAATAGTTCTTTCCATCCATGTTTATCCAGCCTTTTCTAGCTATTCCTGCATCGTCAAAATTGTATCTCTTTCCGTCTTCTTCAAACCATCCTTTTACCATTCCGTAATCAGCTAAATAGTATTTTCCTTCTGGTTTTTGAAGCCATCCTTGATGTCTTTCTCCATTTTCATTATAGTACTGCCAATGGTAATCTTCATAGCACCAACCTGTTTTTACTTGAAGAACCCCGTTTTCATCAAATGTATAGTTCTTTCCTTCTATATTTTCGGTTCTTCCTGCTATGGCTCTTCCAGCATCGTCAAAATAGTATCTCTTTCCTTCTATATCATGCCAGCCTTTTACCATTCCATAAGGCTCTACATAGTACTTACCATCATTTGGTACATTGATCCATCCATATTGACGTTCTCCATCTTTATAATATTGCCAGTAGTAATCTTCATAGTGCCATCCATTTTTAAGAGACTTTACAAGAACACCTTCATCATTAAATGTGTATTCTTTTCCTTCTATTTCTATAGTTTTTCCTACTATAGCTCTTCCAGCATCATCGAAGTAATATCTCTTTCCTTCTACATCATACCAGCCTTTTACCATTCCGTAAGACTCCACATAGTACTTTCCGTCGTTTGGTACATTGATCCATCCATGTTGACGCTTTCCGTCTTTATAATACTGCCAGTAGTAATCTTCATAGTGCCATCCACTTTTTAATGCTTTTACAAGAACGCCTTCATTATCAAATGTGTATTCTTTTCCTTCTATTTCTATAGTTTTTCCTACTATAGCTCTTCCAGCATCATCGAAGTAATATCTCTTTTCTTCTACATCATACCAGCCTTTTACCATTCCGTAAGACTCTACATAGTACTTTCCGTCGTTTGGTATATTGATCCATCCATGTTGACGCTTTCCGTCTTTATAATACTGCCAGTAGTAATCTTCATAGTGCCATCCACTTTTTAATGCTTTTACAAGAACGCCTTCATTATCAAATGTGTATTCTTTTCCTTCTATTTCTATAGTTTTTCCTACTATAGCTCTTCCAGCATCATCGAAGTAATATCTCTTTCCTTCTACATCATACCAGCCTTTTATCATACCATAAGACTCTACATAGTACTTTCCGTCGTTTGGTATATTGATCCACCCATGTTGACGCTTTCCGTCTTTATAATACTGCCAGTAATAATCCTCATAGTGCCATCCACTTTTTAATGCTTTTACAAGAACGCCTTCATTATCAAATGTGTATTCTTTTCCTTCTATTTCTATAGTTTTTCCTACTATAGCTCTTCCAGCATCATCGAAGTAATATCTCTTTCCTTCTACATCATACCAGCCTTTTACCATTCCGTAAGACTCTACATAGTACTTTCCGTCGTTTGGTACATTGATCCATCCATATTGACGCTTTCCGTCTTTATAATACTGCCAGTAGTAATCTTCATAGTGCCATCCACTTTTTAATGCTTTTACAAGAACGCCTTCATTATCAAATGCGTATTCTTTTCCTTCTATTTCTATAGTTTTTCCTACTATAGCTCTTCCAGCATCATCAAAATAATATCTCTTTCCTTCTACATCATACCAGCCTTTTACCATTCCATAAGACTCTACATAGTACTTTCCGTCGTTTGGTATATTGATCCATCCATGTTGACGCTTTCCGTCTTTATAATACTGCCAGTAGTAATCCTCATAATGCCAGCCTGATTTTAAATTTTCTTTTACAAGTTTTCCTTCTTTATCAAAAGTGTAGCTCTTACCATTTATCGTTTCTGTTCTTCCTATAATAGCTCGTCCAAAGTTATCAAAGTAATATTTATTATCGCCTTCTTGAAACCAACCTTTATGCACTATTCCATTTTCATTTAAATAATATGTTCCGTCAGATAACTTAAGCCATCCCTTATGTAATTCACCTGTTTCGTTATAATAATACCAATCATCTCCATCTTGAAGCCAACCACGTCTTCCTGATTCGGCTTCTGATAAAAGACTATTATATAGTTCAACTAGCTTTTCTCCATATTCAACACTAGTTGCCCAGCTATTCGAAAGTTGAGTGGCCGTTTTAGCTTTTCCTGCCAAATACCCAAAATGTCTTGAATCATAAGTAGCATTTGAACTTAAATTATTCCCCAAATAATTTTGTTCTATTTTTGTTTTAGGAAATCCTGGTGCTCCTGCATAAAGCGCTAAATGATCTAAATGGGCTTGTACACCATGATCCCAGTTATCAAATCTCTTATGAGCCTCTTTATCATTATTATCATCTGCAGTTCCTGTTTCTGTTCTTTTTAATCCACATGTGTTATAATAAGTTTCATCTAAAACATTTCCAAACCTTCCATAACCAGTCTCAAGAGCTGATTGTACATAAGCTAATGCTGGATTAACCCCTCCACGTGAAGGTGCATATTTCCAGAATAAATCTGCAAGACCAATAAAGGTTTGAGTCGCATTTCTTTTTTTTGCCCATCTCTTTGCATCTTCTATTGTTACAGTAGTTGTAGATACTATATTAATATCATTTACAGCTTTTATTGCAACTGTTTGAGTTTGTTTTTCTTTAGAATACGCTAAAATTCCTGATGTAGAAACATTGTTCACCACCATCAGTAGCGCTAAAGCACATGCTATCTTCTTGTTTCTTCTATACACTTGCTCACCCCTCATTATATCTATATTATTTCACTTATTTAATTTTATCACAGCTGAGTTTTATTGTAAATTTGTATTTAATTATAAAACTCATTTATCAATTTGTATTTTAAAGTTAAAATTTATCATCAAAACACATAAAAAAAATTGATAGATTGTAATAAATCTATCAATTTTCTATTTATTTCCCTATGACCTCATTGTATATAGAAGCCATTTCTTTACTTATATCCTCAAGAGAGTATTGAATTACACTTTCTAAATTAAAATTAGAAACTTTTTCTCTAAAGTCCTTATCATTATACATTTTTTCTATGGCTTTAGCGAACCCTTGTACATCATCTATTCCAACTACTATTCCATTTTTACCATTCTCAATTAAATCTCTATTACCTCTACAATCAGTAACTATAATAGGTAGCCCTGTGGCCATAGCTTCCATTATATTTACTGGTAATCCTTCTTGTCTAGCTGATGATACTGCTACATCAGCCAAAGTCATTAGATTGTTTATGTCTTTTCTATAGCCTAAGAATTTTATATTGTCACCAACATTAAGTTTGTTAGTAAGATCTTTGTACTCTTCTTCTAATGCTCCAAGACCAGCACAAAGAAGTTTTAAGTTTGGAGTCTTATCTTTTATTAAATTTATCGCATTAATCAATAAATCATGATGCTTTCTATAACTTAATTCAGCGGCATAAACCATTATAAAATCATCTTCTTTATACCCATACTCTTCTCTTAATGCTCTCTTCTTTTCCAAAGTCTGAGGGACAAATTTATTTAAATTTATTCCAACTCCTTTTACAAACTTTAAACTCTTAGCTTTAAAATTTCTTTCTTTAGCAGCATTAAAATCTTCCTCGTTTATAGTAATAAGACAATCTGTATATTTAGATAAAAATTTCTCTACATTATAATATACAAGCCAGTTAAACTTTGATGCTCCCTCATAGAAATGAAAACCATGTGCTGTATACATGACTTTTGTGCCTTTCTTTCTAGCACCTCTAGCTGCCCATCTTGTAAGAGCCCCTCCAATAGGAGTGTGACAATGAATTACTTCATAGTTATTATCATCTATCATCTTTTTTAATTCTAAGTAAGCCTTAAAATTACTTGGTTTTAATGGGTTTCTATCAAATTTTAGATTATATTTAAAATCTGTATATGGTATATGATTCTCTCCATTGCTAGCTACATGAACTTCATATCCTTGATCCTTAAACCATTTAAGATAAGGTATATGAAAATTTAATATATGACTGTCAACCTTAGCTGTAAATAAAACTTTTTTCATGACTATATTCTCCTATTTATCATATCCATTAGGATTGTTCTTCTGCCATCTCCATGAATCTCTACACATATCTTCAAGATTCTTTTCTGCCTTCCATCCTAATTCATTTAATGCCTTGCTTGCATCAGCATAGCATGTTGCAATATCTCCTGCTCTTCTAGGCGCAATCTTGTAAGGAATCTCAACTCCAGATGCCTTTTCAAAATTTTTCACAACATCTAAAACACTGTATCCTATACCTGTACCTAAGTTATAAGGTTCTACCCCTTTAAGGTTCATTACTTTTTCAACAGCTTTAAGATGACCTTTAGCTAAATCAACTACATGAATATAGTCTCTAACTCCTGTACCATCATGAGTATCATAGTCATCACCAAATACACTTAAAAATTCTCTCTTTCCTACTGCAACTTGGGTTATATATGGCATAAGATTATTTGGAATTCCATTTGGATCTTCTCCAATTCTTCCACTCTCATGAGCTCCGATAGGATTGAAATATCTAAGCAATGCTATGCTCCACTCATTATCAGAAACATATATGTCTTTAAGGATCTGCTCTATGAAAAGTTTAGTGCTTCCATATGGGTTTGTTACACTAGCTGTAGGCATAGTCTCTGAAAACGGAACCTTATTTTCCATTCCATATACTGTAGCTGATGAACTAAATACTATTCTTTTCACTCCATATTTTCTCATAACATCGCATAAAACTAAAGTACCGCTTATATTATTTTCATAGTATTCTATAGGCATAGTAACTGATTCACCAACAGCCTTAAGACCTGCAAAATGTATTACAGCTTCTATAGTATTCTCTTCAAATACCTTCGAAAGACCTTCTCTATCTAGTATATCTACTTTATAAAACTTAGGTTTTTTCCCACCTGAAAGTTCCTCTATACGGTTTAATACCTCTGGTTTACTGTTACAAAAATTGTCTACAATTACAATGTCATATCCTGCATTTAAAAGTTCTATTGAGGTGTGGCTTCCTATATATCCAGCTCCACCTGTTACTAATATTGACATATCTTTCCCTCCTTATGATTTGACATCAAGTCTTAATCTTTTATCATAAAAATTCTTCAAGAATAATAAAATGTCCTATATTTTATCTTAATTATTTTGTAAACACTTTTAACATCTATTAATATATTATTGAGGTTATCTTAATTTTGTTATTATTATTCGCCTTATATACTTCATCCAATAAAATACTCTTAAAAATATGTAAAACCCTGTACTTATTATAGATTCTTCTCTTAATTCTTTTATATTTTTTATGGTACCTTCATGCATGCCCTTAAGATTTGAAGATAATCCGCTAAATCCAAAGGAAGGTTTTCCACATCCGCATTGAACCACTTGTACTGGAAGATGATAATAATTATAGTTATTACATATTTTATAAAAGTACTGAATGTCCTCTGCAAATTGTTGATTTTCATCAAAATAACCTATTTCATCTACTATCTTCTTTCTAAAAAGCGCTGCTGGAGTTAAAGGAAAAGTCTTTAAGCACAAATCTTTAACATTTGCTTTATAAAGAGTGTCTATTTTCCTTCCAAATATACTCAAACTTTTACCATTAGCATCCCCGCCTAAAAAATCTATTTCTGGGTGTTCTTTTATAGTTTTCATCTGAACTTCAATTTTCTCAGGAAGCCATTCGTCATCGGAATCCAACAAAGCAATAAACTCACCTTTCGCTTCCTTCATTCCTTTATTTCTAGCTGTAGAAACGCCTCCATTAGGCTTATCTATAAGTCTTATAGGTACATCCTTATTTTGATCAGCATATTCTTTCACTATATCAAAAGACTTATCCGTCGAGCCATCATTAATCACTAATATTTCCAAAATCATATTAAAAGCTGTTTGTTTTCTAACAGATTCTAGAGTACGAATAATTGTATCTTCACTATTATACATAGGAATTACAACCGAAACTTTATTTTTCCCTAACTTCTCGGACATTATCTTCCTTCTCCAATCATGTTTTCTATAACACTATGAATTATATCATATACTTTCTATCTATTCACAGTACTTTTTTAATTATTGCTTCATTTTATGTCATTAAATTATGAATATATTGTAAATTGATAAAGTTTAATAATATAAAAAAATAAGCATCCTATCATGTATAAATAAGACAGGATACTTATATCTTAAACTTTATTTATGCTAATAAAGAGTCTGCTTCCTCAAGCTTTTTAGCCTTTGGAACTGCTATTTTAGTTGCAATAGCTACAGCACATATTCCAGCCACAAGCTTTCCACATAAAATTGGCAAAATTAAATTTGGTTGAAAGTTTGCTGTAAATGCAAGATGATCTCCTATAAGGAAAGCTCCACAAACACCAAATCCAATAGTTTTGACTTTGTCTTCAGCTTTCATGTCTTTAATCATTGCAAATAATGCTAATATATTTGCAGCTCCTGCTAATATACCAGTAGTTGCATCTGTTGAAAGTCCACACTTCTTTCCAATAGCATTTAGAGGTTTATTTAAATATTTTTTAATTAGATATACCATTGGGAAAGCACCACATAACATCATTGCAATAGCTCCTGATACTTCCAATGCCCTAACCTGATCTATTTGGTCAGCTAATATAGGTTCAAATCCCCATACTCCAAATATATTTGAGAAAAATCCTGTAAAATATTCTACTATAGAAAAAACTAATACTAGTTTTAATGCAGAATCCATAATTCTACCGAATATTATAAAGCCCCTTATCATGGCATCTGGCTTAAATAGTAATCCTACCGCAATAATTATACATATAATAATTAATGGTATTAAGTTTCTAAATATGTCTCCATAACTCATCAATAATTGATACGTAGCTGCGCTATCAGTGCTTATCATATCTCTTATGTATGGTTTAGTAAGTGCCATAACAACACTTGATACTAAAACTCCTACTGGAATTGTCAGTATTCCAGACATAACTCCTAAAGCTAAATACTTTTGATCCTTTTTTTGAATCATCTTTAATCCAACTGGAATACTAAAAACTATAGTTGCACCTGCCATATATCCTGTTGTCATAGCCATAATCCAACTTTCTTTTGTATGAGCTAAAGCTTCCGCAAGCTGGTATCCTCCCATATCTACTGCTATAAAAGTTGTAGCAGCCATAGCAGGATCTGCACCTACTGCCTGAAAAAGCGGTCCAAATACTGAAGACACGAATGCAGTTATAAAAGGAGCTGCAGCCATTATACCTGCAACAGGTAGGAATATTGGTCCTACACTGTTAATTCCTTCTACAAATTCATTTCCAAGTTCACTGTTCTCTTTGACTATTGATGCTACAGCCCCAGCAACTGCACACGCCATTATTATATAAACTACTACTTTCCCAATAATCTCCATAAAAATCCCCTATCTAATTTCTTTATTTATTTTCATATAAAGCTAATGCTATATTTCCATATTCAACAGCATAATCATGCCATATCTTTACATAGTCGCCTATATCTTCCCCTAAACTTTCTTTAAACACAGCCCAAACAAACCAATAATAAGAACTGATTGCCACATATCCTAAATAGTGTCTCATTTCCTTTTCAGTTAATTCTCTTCCAAAGTATATTTTTAGTACATCCTTTGCTTCATCTAATGTATAATCTGAACAGCATATAAAAGTTCCTATATCACTGGCTGGATCAGCATTACCAGAATATTCCCAGTCTATAAGATACATATTCTCCCCATCAGTTAAGAAGTTTGGATCATAGCAATCATTGTGACATAATCTTTTTGGTACATTGTCACTTTCAGTAAATTTATAAAGTCTACTTATCATCTCAGTGATTTCTTCAATATCTTTGAAATTATTTATATAGTCATATTGCTTTGCTAGAGTTAATAATTTATCCGCCTCATCGAATATACTGAATTCCCATTTTGATGGTACACAAGCATCATGAAGTTTTTTAACCATCTTCATAGCTTTCTCAACATCTTGGGTATTTCTATAGTCAAAATCTATACAATTATCTATGAACTCACATATTTTCCAGCCTTCTGTAGGACTCATATATATGTAAGTATTATCTAAGCCTAGCTCCTTAGCTACACCTTGTGAAAAAGCTTCACTTTCTCTATTTATTATTTCTTCAGTTCCAACTCCTGGCAAACGATATACATAAGCTTTGCCATCGACAAGAAACTTAAATGAAATGTTTGTAAGTCCCTTCTTTATTGGAACAATGTTCTTTACATCTGCTTCTTTACACTTTAATATACTACATATATTTTTTATAACTTGTGATCTGCTGTCATACTTGTACGATTCATCAAAATCCCTTAAATCATCTAAAGAATCAAACTCTAGAATCTCACCTTTTTTGTACTCCCTTTTATTCATGCGAAGTTCACCTAAATGTCTTATAAATATATCTTCCCATAACATAGAGTCAACACCAGGTTCATCATATTCTTTAACTAGTATATCTGTAAATCTCTTTGAAAACTCTTTTGAGAAGTAAACATGCCCCAACATTATCCAAGCATTTTCTCCACCTACTGTTACATAAGAAATTGTATTGTCATCATCTACTGTTATACAATACTCATCTGTTTCATTTTCCTCAAAAACAGATGAATAATAAGAATCATATACGTATTTTTCAAAAACATTGTCTACAAAATAGTTGTCTGATGAACATATATAAGAATTTTTTAATCTATCTCTAACTAAATAAAGTGTTGAGTTATTGTTTCTAACTTTGTACTCTTCATTTACAACTATATCTACATTAAATTTTTCTTTTAGATAATAGAATTTTTCTTTCATATATCCTACAACTATTGTTATATTGTCAATTCCAGCTTCCTTTAGCTGTCTTATTTGTCTTTCTATAAGTATTTCTCCCTTAACCTCTAAAAGAGCCTTAGGTCTTTCATAAGAAAGTGGTGCAAATCTTGAAGAAAGTCCTGCAGCCATTATAATGGCATTATCTACTTTAAATTCTTCAAGAGTATTTTTCCCTTTCTCAGTTAAAGATAGATTTTCTATCAATCCATCCTTTCTTAAATCCTCTAATATATCTTCATCAAAATTATTTTTAGTGCAACTAATCTTTTCATTTTTAAATATATCATTTAAACATTGAAATTTTCTTTTGCTTAACATAATTTTCCTCCTTTTTTTACAACCAATAATGATGTTCATTTTCCGAACACGGCGATATGTACAGTATACTTTTTTTTATGACCAAGTTCAATATATCAATCTAAAATATATATTAAAATTTGATATTTCAGTACAAAATCTTCTATATTAACTTGAAATTCATCTCATTATTCCCCATATATAAAGTCTCTAATATATTTTAAGTTTGGTTCTTTATCCCACATAAGATAATACAACTCTTTATAATCATCATGCCATGTGCCGTCAATTGGAACTCTTCCTTGTTTAATTTCTTTTCCACCATAAGATATTATCTTTTGTCCAAGAGAAAGGATTTCTCCATAGCTAAGGCTTGTCTCAACATTGTTTAAAGCCACATCTAAAAGTTTATTCATCTCACCTAAAGATAAGCTTTTAACTTTACTGTACATAGCATTTATGACATTTCTTTGACGTTGAGTCCTTTGAAAGTCAGTTCCAATTCTCCTTATACGGCTGTAAGAAAGAGCCTGTTTTCCGCTTAATACATTATTCCCAGATTTTAAATTTTTGTTTGGAGATATATATGGAATCTCTTCGCTAGTAAGGTTTACATTAACTCCCCCCATAGCATCTACAAGATTCATTACTCCATCAAAATCTATAAGTATGTAATCTCTAATTTCTGTACCATAATTTTCATTTACCGTCTTTATACTGTTTGTTACTCCTCCATAATTAATAGCATAATTAAGTTTATTTGTCTTATCTTCTCCATAATATATGTATGAATCTCTAAGAATAGATAAAAGTCTTATCTCTTTGTTATCGTCATCTAATGTCAATACCATATTTACATCTGTTGCATGTTCTTCTCTATCTAACCCTAAAAGAAGAATAGACGTTACATCCTTTTTATTCTTCACCTCTTCATTTTCATGTTTTTGTATACCTATTTCTTCATCTGGCAATTCAATTTTAGTAGTCTTTATTTTTGATAACTTAGAGTAAACTGCATAGCCTCCTGCCAAAAATATAAGTGCCAAAATTGCCACTATAGAAATGATTATTATTTTTGATTTCTTTATGCTCATATTTAATTACCCTCTTCATATAAAATCTTGAAATATGCTGTAAAATAATACAACTTTAATTAGTAATATTAAAATTTTACCATATTTCTATCTGCTTATCCAATTTATACTTTCTTAAATTTATATGTATTTTTTTAATTCCATCTGCCTCATCATCAAAATTTAAAATAATATTATAAAAATAAAAGAGGCTTATCTATAGCCTCTTTATGTTGTATATATTCTCTAATTAATGATTATATAATTTATAACTACTATTAGTACTTACCTTTAAAGTAGTTACTTTCTATTATCTTATCGCTAATTTTTGTCATTTGAATGAGATTTTGTTTTTCTTCTTCTGAATTTGGTATTCCAATTATAGTATCATTTGCTAAAACAGTAGCGTTTCTCTCAGTATTCAAAAGATTTCTTCCCATCATACAGTTAATATATTCTTCCTTATCTATACCAAAAAGCGATAATGTTGTTGGTAATATATCAACTTGTCCACCTATTGTATCTATTGTCTCACCTTTTATAGATGGATTATAAATTATAAATGGAACTCTTACATCCTTATTTCTCCATGATTCTTTTATACCATCTATTTCACCCATATCATCAATTTCATTTTGATAATATCTATGAGGACCAGCATGATCTCCATAAATCACCAAAACAGTATTATCTAATAAATTATTTTCTTTTAATAAATCTACAAATTTACCTATCGAGCTGTCAACGTATCTCATAACTTGGCAATATGTACCTAACATAGATTTATTAAGCTCATCATTAAGATTCAATTCTTTTTTCTCATCAATTATATAAAAAGGTCCATGGCTAGTCATAGTTGCCATATGAACTAAAAATGGTTTCTCTTCATTCTTAAGTTTTTCAACAGTCTGCTTATATAGTGATTCATCTGATATCTTCTTTCCTGCCACAATCTCATCTACCACAAAGTCTCTGCCATCATAAATTTTTTCAAATCCATAACCTAAATGACTTTCCTTCCAGTTCCATCCATCACAATCCTCTGGATGTATAGATATTGTTGTGTAATTTTTTTTCTTAAAATTATTTACTAAAGAATTATATGTGTTGAATGGATATCTTCTATAACTTGTTTCTACCTTTAGAGGATATATTCCAGTATTTGATAAAAAGTCTCCGTCTGCACTATTATGATAAACCTGCTCATATATATTTTTAAAATAATAACTATTATCAAGCATTTTATTCAACCTAGGAGTTATCTCTTGATCATTTATTGTTTCTCTTACTACAAAATTCTCCATAGATTCAACTTGCAAAAATATAAGATTTTTTCCATTTAATAATCCAACATAATTATTATCAGGTAATTTCTCATCATTGCTCAAAAACCATTTGTTTATTTCTTCTTCCTCAGCTGAAGTTAATTTCTTTTCTTTACTTATAGTTAATTTCTTTCCAATTTCATAAACATGATATCCCAATGATGATGTATTTTGCGCAACTCCTTGCAAATCCCAAGAATATGGTGTAAAAAATGTGACTTTACCATTAGTTATGTCTTTTACATCATAAAAATAATATATTCCCTTTATCCATAATAAGCATGCAAATAGCATAAATAATCCAAATGCTATATTCCTTATTCTGCTTTTAGCTCTCTCTTTATAAATCTCTCTATACTTAAAACATGCATATATCAAAAATAGTATATCTATAAAATATAAGATATCTTGAAATTTAGTATAACTTAATAAATTTCTATTACTTGAATTAAATGCAGATGGGTGAAATATATATTCTATGCTAAGAAAGCTTCCATATGCCCTAAGCAAAATTGCATCCATCCATATTATAAGAGATGCTAAAGCATCTATAACAGTATATGCTATAAGTCTATTTTTTCCTTTAAATAGCAGTCCTATCGATAACAAAAATAGCCCAAATGGCATGTACAAAACTGTATAATTCTTTCTAGACAACATACATGCAGACATTATAATTAATAAAACTCCTAAGCATATATATTTTAACTCTTTTGTTTTATTTTTTCTCTTCAAATACACGCATATTGCAATCATGGATAATAATGATAGAACTCCAACTATCATTATTTTACGAGATTCTATAACTCTACTCATTATTTCATTAATCTTATCAATTCTATTCACTTCAAATAAAAATAATAAGCTTTTGATCCATAATGAAAATGCTGATATACAAAAAACAAAATCAATTTTTTGCAGCATCTTTGTTAAATTAATTTTTCTTTTCACATCACTATGTATATTTCTGTATTGTATCTCTTGCATTTTTATCCCTCTTTTACAGTATTATTGTATAAGTTTTATAGAAATAATTAATACAACACATATAATTATACATCTTTTGTTAATATTATCAATATATTGTTAATATTTTTGTTTGCTTTTCTTATATTTAATTAAAATATACATCCTGATTGAAGTATTATATTTGCATATGGACTGTTTTCTCCAGTTCTTACAACTGCTTTACATTCTCTAGTCATATTCTTAAACTCTGAATGACTTACGAATTCCACTTCAACATCTGTAATTATTTCCTTAATCTTGTTTAAAACTTCTGGATTATTATTCTTTATTTCTTCGGCAAGATAAATCTTCTCTATCTTCATGTCTAAAGCTACATTTTCAAGAACTTCAATAAAACTTGGAATTCCAAAAGTTAAGGCAAGATCTATTCTTTTAGTTTCCTCTGGAATTGGAAGGCCACAGTCTGAAATACAAATCCTGTCTGTATGCCCCATGTATGAAAGCACCCTTGAAATATCGCTATTTAATATACCATTTTTCTTCATATCTATTCCTCCATAATCGTGATTTTCATTACATATTCATTAAATATATAATATTATTCTACATTTAGATGTTCATTATTATCTACATTTATTTGCTCAAAAGCTGCATCATCATACCAATACTCTCTTCCATTGTCAGATAAAACTTTTTGAGTACCATCATCCCAAGAAGCATACTTTGGATTTCCTTTCTTACTTTCTATAGGATAGTTCTCCATTATAAATTTATTGACATAATCACTAATCTTGACAGCTCCACTATAATCAACATGATTAGCATCTATCATATCATAGTAATGCAAATCAAGTTCCTCTATAAGCTTTTGATCATTGAAATTTATATAAGGCACATTGTTGCTTTCAGCTATCTTTTTAACTTTATTAAGCCTTGAAACTTCAATATCCTTAATTTCATAAGGTGCCGATGTAAGCACAAGATTTATCCCTTCATTCTTACATAACTCTATAATTTTCAAAAGATACTCTTCACTTACTTCATCAAAATCCTCAACAATATCATTTTGAGGATAATTTAGAATAGCATTTTCATCTGCATTCTCTTCTATATGCCAATATTCTTTCCATCCATTTGCCATAAAAGTATAATCTCTTTGAAACCTTTCAAAATCCACTTCTCTCATAGGTGTCTCAGATTGATAATCCCATCTATCATGAGCACTGTATAGACCGAATAAAAGTTCTAAATTGCTGTTAGCAGTATTATCATACTCAAAAGCATATTTTATTTTGTCCATGGACATTTTCAGAGATTGAAACCCAAAAATCACCGACTTATCAAATTCATCAAGAGGTATATAACTATCCATTCTATTTACACCGTAAACTTCAACCACAGCTGTCTTAATCTTTTGTGTTTTCAAAGCCTCTTTTAGGTAATAATAAGACATCTGAACCTCTTGCCCAGAACTTGCAAGGACATGAGATGTAACTCCGTAATCATCCCAAAGCTTATGTGGTATAAATGTAGAATAAGCATGACAGGAACCTACATACACAACATCTATGGAGTTTTTCTCCTGTTTATAAAAGTTCTTCATAAGACCTTGGTTTATTTCACTATAAGTCTCAAACCTTTCTGATACATTTAGATATAACAAGCCAAATATCAAGCATATCACAATTGTTCTAAACAAAAACTTTAACTTCTTCATATTTCCTCCTTAGAATTGACCATATATGAAGTGACCACTTCCATTAGAAGCTCCATATATCCCAAATATGAATATTACAAATAAAATTGAATAATACACAAAGCATCTAAATATTATACCTTGTCTAGAGAATCCTTCCACTAAATCACGCTTTTCATTGTGGATGTACTCAAAAATCAACACTATAATAGTCATAACGAACATCAAATCAAAAGAACTCTGAGTTAGTCCGAGGGTATACAAAGTACCATCAAAAATCTGCCATAGATTTGAAGTTCCCACAGTGATCTGCTTAACTATAGCTAGTCCATTCTTTAGACCATCAGCCCTAAAAAATATCCATGCAAAATTAACCAGCATAAAAGTCAAAACAGTTTGTCCCAATCTATAGGAAAATCTATTCTTGTCCACTTTAAATAGTTTAAGAAAATACTCACGAACCGGCTTTAAAATCGCTCCCATAACCTGATAAAAGCCATGAAGAAATCCCCAAAATATGAAATTAAAACTTGCTCCATGCCATATTCCACTTATCAAAAATACTATGACAATATTTATATACTGCCTTATGACACCTTTCCTATTTCCACCTAGAGGAATATATAGATAATCTCTGAACCAAAGGCTCAATGAAATATGCCACCTTCTCCAAAACTCTCCTATGTTCCTTGCACAATAAGGAAATTTGAAATTTTCCATAAATCTGAATCCAAACATCCTGCTTATACCAATAGCTATATCAGAGTAAGCTGAAAAATCAAAATAAATCTGAATAGAATATATTATGGTTGTAATGAAAAGAATGGTCCTTCCATAATTACTATAATTAGCATAAACAGAGCCAACTATAATAGACATCCTATCCACAATAACCATCTTCTTCATGAAGCCCCAAAGCATACGTATGACACCACTGGATATATCTTTTTCATCAAAATCCCTTTTATTGTTTAGTTCACTAAAGAATCTTTCACTTCTCTCTATAGGTCCAGATGTAACTTGTGGAAAGTAAGCTATATATGCAGCGTACTTAAAGAAGTTTTTCTGAACTCTGCTCTTATCTCGATAAACATCTATTAGATAGCTTAAAACTTTAAAAGTATAGAAAGATATTCCTAAAGGCATTATGATATTCCACGATTCAATGCTTGTACTCACTATAGAATTTACAATCTTTATGCCAAAATTTGTGTACTTAAAATATCCTAAAGCCCCAATATGAAAAATAATACAGCTAATTAGATAGAACTTTGCCAGTCTCTTGTCCTTGTCTGCCTTTGAAATAAGTCTCGCAAAGCAATAAGAAACAACAGTAAAGAAAAATAAAAAAGCAGCATATTTTTTGCTAAAAGCTCCGTAAAACATATAACTGGCTATAAGAAGCAATACATGCCTGAATCTAAGCGGTACTGCATAATATAAAATCAAAACTATAGGCAGAAAAACCATAAACTGCAATGAGTTAAAATTCATAAAGCTACTCCCCTCACACCAAAATACAATATCATTTTTACCATATCTGCATATTTTGTCGAAATACATATATTGTACCTTATTTTTTACATCGAATAAAGAGCTAGTTCCCACTATTTGGCTTTTTAAAAGTTAATATTATTTTAACGTATAAAAAAACTCCGCCAAACGTAGTATTCGGCGAAGTCTCTAACTATTTTACTATAGTCTTTAAATATTTTAAGAAATTATCTTTTAAGTCATCTCTTCTTAACGCATATTCCACAGTAGCCTCTAAAAAGCCCTGCTTATCTCCAACATCGTATCTTCTTCCTTCAAAGTTGTAAGCATACATAGCTTCCTTTGTAGCTAGTTCTTTTAAAGCATCAGTAAGCTGAATCTCTCCACCCTTACCTGGCTTAGTATGCTCTAAAATTTCAAATATACCTGGATTTATTATGTATCTTCCTAAAATCGCCATATCAGATGGAGCTTCATCTACAGCTGGCTTTTCAACAAGATCTTTAACCTTGTAAACTCTATCTTCTATATGCAACCCATCCACAACTCCATATTTGTTGACGTCTTCATGAGGTACTTCCTGAACTCCTAGTATTGTAGTCTTATATTCATCATAAGCATCTATCATCTGCTTTAAGCAAGGTTTTTCAGAGTAAACTATATCATCACCTAAAAGTACTGCAAAAGGTTCATTTCCTATAAAAGTCTTTGCACAGTGAATAGCATGACCTAGTCCCTTAGGTTCTTTCTGACGGATGAAATGAATGTTTACCATATTAGAAATTTTCCTAACCTCTTCTAGAAGTTCCATCTTTCCCTTAGACTCAAGTTCAAGCTCAAGCTCAACAGATCTGTCAAAGTGATCCTCTATGCTCTTCTTGTTTCTTCCTGTGATTATCAAAATTTCTTCAATTCCAGAATTCACAGCTTCTTCAATGATATATTGAAGAGTAGGCTTATCCACTATCGGAAGCATCTCTTTAGGCTGAGCCTTAGTAGCTGGTAAGAAACGTGTACCAAGCCCTGCTGCTGGAATGATCGCTTTATTTACAGTCATTTTATTACCTCCAAATTTACAACTTATAACATAAGTATAACATAAGTGTAATTTGCATACAAAACTCTGTTAAACATAAATTTAGAGGAGTTTTTATTACATATCTATTTCTTATTTAAATATCTCTTTGCAGTTTTTAAACTTTTCTCCAAGAATTTCATCACCTTTGGCAAAATAGCATTTAGATAACATGTCATATATCTCATAATTTGATGCTTCTTCAGCAAGAGCCTTTTTCAAAAACATTATTCCTTCATCATATCTTTCATTTTCTATGAGCTTTTTTGCACCTTTAATAGCATTGCTAATTGCCGTAAAAGTACTACGTTCTTCATCAAGCTTCTCTAAAACATTATTAATCTTATCTGCAGTAAATGGTTTGTGAAGATACTCGATTACTCCTAGCTTTGTACATTCTACCGCATTTTTAACTGTTGCAAAAGCTGTTATCATTATAACCTTAGTTAGAATCCCCCTACCCCTTATTTCCTTTAATAGTTCCGTACCGCTCATACCTGGCATCTTAACATCCATAAATATTAAATCATAAATATTATCTTCTAATTTTTTTAATGCTTCACTGCCTGAAGCACAAGCATCTACCTCATAATCATTAAGTTCTAAGCAGGTAGTCAATAGTGTCCTTATATTTTTTGTATCATCTACAACCAATGCTCTCTTCATCATTTCCCCTCCTCCATTGGAATAACAAAAGTAAATATACTTCCCTTTCCTACCTCGCTAGTACACCATATCTCTCCATTATGCCCTTCTACAATTTCCTTTGCTATTGACATCCCTAGTCCAAAACCTAAAGGCATAGTTTCTCCATTTTTTAATCTCACATACTTGTCAAAGATCTTATCCGTAAGCTCTGGTGGCATACCACAGCCTGTATCTGTAATAGTAACTGCTATTTTCCTCTCCTGCTTTATTCCTCTCACCGCAATAACATCATCCTTGTTACAATTTTTTATAGCATTAGATATGATATTATTCATAACCCATACAAGCTTATCTCTATCCCCATTTATAAGAGGAAGGTCTTCCTCAACATCCCACTCCAAAATAACTTCTTTATCTTCAGCCAAGCTTTTCACTGTAGTTATAGATGCATTTATTATATCTTCCATGTTGCACTGACTAAAATTATAGAGTTCCTTGTTTGATTCCATCTTTCTTAAGGTAATAAGCTCTGATATCAAAGTATTAAGCCTCTCCCCATCTTCTTTAATTGCCTCAACTACTTTTTTCTGCTTCTCTGATAAGCCTCCCATCTTTGTGCTTTCTAAAAGACTAGTACCAATCATTATTGATGTTAAGGATGTTTTAAATTCATGAGATATTGTAGACAAGAATTCTCCCTTCATTATATCTAGTTCCTTCAATTGTGTTATATCTTGAAGCACCACTATATATCCAAAAATTTTAGCCTCTTCATCCTCAATTTCATTTACAGATATATTAAAAAAGTACTCCTCTTCTTCCCTAAATATCTTTATGATCTTATTTTCTATCTCTTGATGTGTGCTTACCTCATATACTGCTTCAAATATGTTTTCTTCTTTTATTACCTGAGAGAAATATTTATTAACTGCAACTTTCTCTTGGATATTAAAAAAGTTTTCGCATTGCTGATTGATAAGTATGATTCTATAATCCTTGTCCAGTACTATAATAGGCTCTTTTATACTTTTTATTATTGCTAATGATTTATTTTTCTCCTTAATCATCTTACCCATAGTACTCTTTTCAAACTTCTGAAGCCGTTCATTCATCCTGTTAAATTCTATTGTCAAATCCCCAAGCTCATCCTTTGTAGTTACAGGCACTTGATTTCCTATGTTTCCTTCTCTTACTTCAGCTATTGATTTATTTAAAAGACTCAATGGCTTTAACATTTTATTAATAAGATAATTTGTTATGGCACATCCACTTATTATGGCCATAGCAGAAACTATGATTATTATATATCTGGCATTTTCCCCATCATCTATAGCATTTTTTCTACTTTTATTCATAGCTTCTTCGTTTACCTTCTTTATATTGCTTAACTCATCCACAATCTTATTATAATTTGTCATAATATCACTATAGTAAAATTCTCTAGCCTCTTTTATACCTTTAGTATTCATCTTTTCCTGCAATATTGAAAAATTCATTTCATAATCTCTATATAATTCTCCAATCCTTTCAACAATTCCAAACTCCTCAGGCTCTGTGACATTACTTTTTTCTATATAATAGGCATCATTAAACTCTTTTCCATGACTGTAATAACTGGTAATACCATTCTGTGTATCTTCAAAAATATATGTATCTATATCTAAATTCTGCTTTTGTATTCGATCCATCATATTGTAGGCTGCATCTATACTCTTGTAATTGTTTATCATAAGACTTTCTATCTCTGCATTGATAAGAGTTATATTGTATATAGATGTTATTCCAACAACTGCAATAAGCATGATTAATATGATACATATCATGGTCATTTTACTTTTTAATGTCTTAAACATTACTAGCCCTCCCTTTTTAATACCTTGTCCATTTTTGAGATTTACGGTGAAAATTTAAGATTCAAAATGATAACTTAAAAATTTACCCATTGAATTTATAGATAATTTTTTCTTCCCCGTTTTTCAGTGTTTGATACTTTTCTTACGAAAATATATGATTATATCATCATAGAAGTCCTTAAAGGAGGAATATCATGTATAACGTAATCATAGGCTACAACAACTTTAGCGAAGGTTTGATCCAGCATCTTTCTAAAAATGAAAATACAATCTTTATCATAGATAAAAAAGATAAACAGGATATAAGTATCCATTGTAATAAAGTTATTTACAACAAATTAGATATAACTAATATAGATACAGTGGTTAATTATGTTAACAAACATACTATTGACAATGTCTATGTTTGGACTGAGGATGATTGCCTCAATTTAGTTTTAGGTGAAAATATATCTAAGGTGAAAAACACAATAGTATTATTTAATTCTTATATTATGAAAAAACTTACAAATTATCAATACAAACCTGTACATTTGTGTGAAATAATAAAAGATTATTTAGAAGGAGATAATTTATTATGTATATCGTAATTGCAGGCTGTGGAAGATTAGGAAGAGAACTTGCACTAACCCTAGCCAAAACAGATCATGATGTATCCATTGTGGACAGACATTGCGAAAATCTAGACAGCCTTGGCAGCGGCTTTAACGGCTCTAGACTTCGAGGAGTGGAAATAGATACTGATGTATTAATAGAAGCCGGCATCAATGATGCCGACATATTTTTGGCTCTTACTCCTGATGACAATATAAATTTAATGGTATGTCAAATAGCTAAAAAGCTTTTTAATGTGCCTGTAGTTCTAGCAAGAATCTGTAACCCCGAAAGAGCTTATATATATGAAGCTCTTGGCGTTGAAGGAATTAGTCCAAACAGTCTTTGGATTAACTTAGTAAAGGAGAAATATTTATGCGTGCAGTAATTGTTGGTGGAGGGAAGGTTGGATATTACCTAGTAAAAAGTCTTCTCGAAAAGAAATATGAAGTTATATTGATTGAAAAAGATGCTGATATCTGTAACAAAATTGCTAATGATTTGAATATCGATGTTATTCATGGAGATGGTTCCAATCTAGATGAACTATCTGAAGCTATTGAGTGGAAATCTGATGTAGTGGCTGCAGTTACTGGAAAAGACGAGGAAAATATTATAATATGCCAGATGGCAAAACAAAGCTTCTCAATAAAGAAAACAATAGCTAGAATTAATAACCCTAAAAATAGAGAGGTGTTCAAAAAGCTTGGAGTTGATACCACAGTATGTAGTACAGACGTTATCTCAAAATTGATAGAAAATGAGCTTAACAGCCACACCTTTAAAGTTATTCAAACCTTTGAGAGAGGAGAAATGGTTTTAGTTGAAGCAATAATCACTTCAGAGTCAAATTGGCTAAACAAAACCATTCAAAATATAAATCTTCCTGAAGAATCTGTAATTGTATCAGTAATAAGAAATGATAATGTAATATATCCTAGAGGTCCTCTTGTACTTTTAGAAAATGACCATGTCATCGTTATGACTAACTTCTTTAATGAAAATAATCTTAAAGAAAGTATTTTTTCAAAGAGGTGTAATTATGCTTAATGGTAAAGATGTTTTTAAAGGACTTTTAGTTGAAGTAGCATCAGTATCTCTATTCCTATTTTTTATTTTGTTTTTTATTAAGGTAATGTAGGTGTTATTATGTATATAGAAAATTCGTGGAAAGATTTAAAAATAATAAATTATTATGTAGGCTTAATAGTCCTATGTATATCATCTTTAATGTTCATTCCTGTCATAACTTCAATATGTTTCAAAGAGTGGCCTGCTGCTGTAGATTTCCTCTTAAGCCTTTCTATATCTTTGAGCATAGGTTCTTTGCTTGTTATGTCTGGAAAGAATACAAGAAAAGAAGTGAAAATCCAATGGAAACACGGTCTAATCATAGCCTCATTTTCATGGATTCTTCTTATGATATTATGTGCTATCCCATATAGATTAAGTGGAAATGTTCTTTCCTTTTTAGATGCCTGCTTTGATGTAATGAGTGGATTTACCACAACAGGCCTTGTTTTGACTCAAGACCTTGATCATCTATCCATGGGTTTAAATATGTGGAGACACATCTTAACCTTCGTAGGAGGACAAGGTATGGTGGTTTTGGCCTTATCTCTTTTAGTTAAAAATACAGCTGGAGCCTATAAGATGTACGTTGGTGAAGGCAAGGATATCGGCCTTTTGCCAAACTTCAAAAATACAGCAAAGATAATATGGATAATAAGCATGATTTACTTTGGAGTTGGTGTTTCAGCTTTTTGGATAAACGGATTATTTATAGGTTTAAAACCTGTAAGCTCCTTAATGAACGCAATATTTATCTTTTGTTCTGCATGGAGTACAGGTGGATTCGCACCATATTCTCAAAATATACTATATTATCACAGCTTCTCTTATGAGGTTATAAGTATAATATTTTTTATCATTGGATCTTTTAACTTTGGTCTTCATTATGCAATGTGGAAAAACAATAAGAAGGAAATATTTAAAAATATAGAAACTCAAAGTTTTGTGATAACTGCTACATTATGTTCTCTATTATTAATTGGTTATTTTTCTAAAAGTGGTCTCTATCCTAATTTTATAGCAATCTTTAGAAAAGTTATCTATCAGCTATTATCTGCTCATACTACCACTGGTTTTGGCAGCCTTTATGCAAGACAACTAGCTGTTGACTGGGGAGACTTCCCTCTTTTAATTATGGCTATAGCAATGCTTATAGGTGGATCTGCCTGTTCCACTGCTGGAGGATTTAAGGGTCTTAGAGTTGGTGTAGTGTTTAAGGGAGTAATCAACGAAATAAGAGGTCTCATCTCTTCCGAAAATAGAGTAAGCGTGAAAAAAATTCACTATATGAAAGACATAATTTTGGATAATAATCTATTTAAAACATCTATGCTTATAATAATTTGCTATATCGCTCTGTTCTCCTTTGCAACTGCTCTTGGAACTTACTATGGATATCCAGTGATTGAGTCGGCTTTTGAAGCTGCTTCTGCTACAGGTAATGTTGGCTTATCAATTGGGGTTACTAGTGTAACAACCCCGGTTCCATTAAAGATATGCTATATATTAACAATGTATCTAGGTAGACTTGAATTCATTTCAGTATTTGCATTAATAGGTTTCTTATTTGGAGGTATTAAAAAGCTATGGAAAAAATCTTTAAATCATTAATCGCTGCAATTTGTTTAATATTTATAGTCTATACTCCTGCAAAGGCTGATAACACCTTCCCCTTCACCGACTTTATCGAAAAAGGTACTGAGTATGACAATAAAACCTTCACTATAGAGGGGGAAGCCATTGGTGAAATAATGAAAAGAGGAGATAACTGCTGGATTAATATAAATGATGGAAATATGGCTGTTGGAATATGGAGTGACTTTGATTTAGGAACTAAGGTTTCAACCTTTGGTAACTATCACAACACCGGAGATATAGTTAGAGTTACAGGAGAATTTCACAAAGCCTGTCCAGAACACGGAGGTGATTTAGACTTTCACGCTACCTCCTTAGAAATAATAAAAAGCGGCACCAAAACCCATCGTCCAATAAATTCAAAAAGAGTCATGCTCTCATGTATTCTTCTTCCCATATCAGGTGTATTATTCTACTTTACAAGAAGAAAGTAGTCATATAAATTAAGGCTCCACTGATATTATTCAGAGGAGCCTTAGTTATTCTATTAATATAATGCTATTTACTTATAACGTCACTTACTACTTCAAAGATTTTCAAACAATTATTTAGTGTCACATCGTCTTTATCTAATACTGGGTTGAATTCAACAAAATCCAGCGCTCTTACTTTTTTAGATGAAAATATTTTTTTAATCATCTCACTAGCCTGCTCTAAGGTTATTCCATCTTCAACTCTTGTTCCTGTTCCAGGAATTACTTCTGGGTCCATGCAGTCTATATCAAAGCTAACATGAATATTGTTTACTCCATTATCCTTTATCTTTTTCAATATATTGTCTATAGCTATATCTATACCGATTTCCTTTACCTGTTCTGTAGACAACACATTTACTTTATTGTTATTTAGTAATTCTATCTCACCCTTGTCTAAATCTCTTGCACATAGAATAAAGATGTTTTCACTCTTTATCTTGTTTCCAGAAAAATAGACATTCTTTAGTTCATCTATTCCAACTCCAGCTGATGCAGCTAGTGGCATTCCGTGTACATTTCCACTTGGAGTAGTTGACGTTGTATTAAAATCTCCATGTGCATCAATCCAAATTACAGCTAAGTCATCCTTATAATATTTTGCAGAACCTGCTATAGTACCTAATGCTAAAGAATGGTCTCCTCCTACAGTAAGCGGGAAGCTTTCATCCTTCAATGTCAAATAAACATTATGGGCTAAATCATTATTGCTTTCTACTATAGCTTGTAAATATTTCGCGCCCTTATGATCATTAAATTTATCTTTAGTTTGGCATTGTTTTACTACGATGTCTCCTAAATCATATACCTTATGTTTTTTTGATAAAATCTCTCTTATCCCACTGTTTCTCAATTTTGTAGGACCTTCTTCAACTCCCTTTACATCTGAGCCATAGAATAAAGGCATACCTATTATATTAATATCCATATCTTACCCTACCTTTTAATATATTAATTTTTCTGTAGTAACTTAATCCAAATTTTAATCTTGATTTTATCCTTTTTTGTTTAAATGTTATAACTCTCAAGGATATATAATACATCCGTAAGTTATGAATTGTCAAGTACTTTTGATTTTTCATGAAACTTATCGAAAAACCTCTGTAATTCTAGCTATTTCACTACTTATTATGTGCATTTGTTCAAATTAAATCGCAAAAAAGCTCCGGTAAATTTTGCTATACTATAAAAAATAGCTAAAGCCACTTTTCAGTAACTTTAACTATCTAGTATCTATTTCACTCCATAATACTCTACATACCACTTAGCAAATTTATCTAGTCCTTCTTCAATAGATGTTGAAGGTTTAAATTCTACTGCTTCTTGAAGTTTATCTGTTGAAGCATAAGTTGCTGGCACATCTCCAGCTTTTAGTGGTTCAAATATTTTTTCGAATACTACTTCTCTATTTAAAGCTTTAGTTAAAGATTTTTCTAGAGTTTCTATGAATGTCATTAATTTTTCAGGGTTATTATTTCCTATATTAAATACTTTAGCCGGAACTGATTTTGTTCCGTCATCATTGATTGTTTGGGTTGGAGGATTGTTTAAAAGTCTTACAATATATTATACCTAATGATACTATTGGAAAACCAAATGATTTATAAATCTCCATAATCATATTCTCTCCCCACTTACCCTCAGCACCAATTATTATTCTAATAGCATAAATTGTATAATATGCATATATCCACTAAGCTAAAAACTCTGTATTAGATTCTACCTCTACTTTCACATCATTAATAAATTGCTCAATCTTATAATTAATTCCTATAAGAACTATAAATTTTACAACTACAATAGAATCCTTTTCACCATTATCAGCTATCTACCTTGCAACTGTATCTATGTAATTAAGATTCGCAGAACCATCAGGATGTTCTAAAGAAGCAAATCCTATAAATATAATATATGCTTATCTATAAGTTATCGTATAATCTGTAATGTAATGAAGTCTTTCATCTTCATAAGGCTTCTTATAAATTAGAATACTTTAGAAATTTAGTTTTTTATTGCTAAAATCCAATAATTTTCGATCACGAACGCATGGGACATAGGTGAAGATTCCTTAAACTAACATTAATCATATATATTAAATAATATCTCTATATACATTATTCCTTTTTTGGTATATCAATGTATGTTCTGGAATTTCTCCTTTAATAACTGAACCAGCTGCAATTACTGAATTGTCTCCTATTCTAGTCCCCTTGAGTATAACTGTATTTGCACCAATCCAAACATTTTTTCCAATTATCACTGAAGATTTATTAATATTATTCCAATTCTGTTCTCCATATCGTTTATATATATGGTCATGATCATATATTAATATATTACCACCTAAACTTGTACCATCACCAATTTCAATCTTATCACAAGAAATTATGCTACAATTTCGGTTTATAAATACTTTATTACCAATTTTAATTGTTCCTTTATTTGCTTGTAATACTGTATTCTCTTTAAATTCGACATTATCACCAATATACATTCTTCCATTTGATACTCTTATTTCACTACCACTCATTATTTTACACTTATTGCCTATTTTAAAGAATGACTTTTTCCCAATAATTTTTATTTTAGCTCTAATTATTGAAAAACATTTATATTGAATCGATTTTATATTGAATATCTTTAAATAAAGCATTTTTATATTGGTATATATTACAAATGGTATATATTTAATTTTCTTCAACTATCACCATCTCCATTAATCTATTTTCTTTTTAATTTATTCAAAAACAATTTAAAACTACTAGTTCTAAAAAATGCTACTAAAAATATACAATTTATTTCTAATACACATACTATTATTTTTAATAACACTCCTACCATACCATTATATATTATTAAATTAATCGTACATTCTACTACAACATAAGTTAAAACCAGTAATAGAAAAAATAAAATGAATTTTAAAAAATATCTATCACATTTTTTATTAAATCCTTTCTTGTAAACTAATAAAGGATCTATAATACAAAATGTAACTATTTTAGAAATAGATGTTGCTATAAATATTCCTGCTAAACCAATCACCTTCGCTAATAATATAGATAATACAATATTTATTATAGAAGCAAGCATAGGCGCATATTTAGCTTGCTTAAATATGCCCATAGACGTTCTATATAAAGATGGTATTTGATTTATCCCTGTAAAATAGAATGCTAATACCAATGAATTTACAACAGTCTTACTTAACATATATTGCTTACCAATCCATAACTCTATAAATGGGTTAAGTAGTATAGCTAAGCAAATAGTGCAAAATCCAAAAACCCAGTAAGATATTAATACTAACATATTAAAAATTTCTTCTTTTCTATTTGAATCTGCTTCTATATTATGATTAGCTATACTAGCAGCCAATCCATTGTGAGCCTGCATTAATACAGAATTTATTGCATTAATTATCAAAGTATAATTTGAACATAATCCAATAAAAGTTGTTTTTAAAGTAACTGAAATTATTATATTGTCTGTTCCATTAAGTATAACCGCACCAAGTTTATAAAAAAATATAGACTTAATATTATCAAATAAACTCATTTTACGTTTTTTATCCAATTCATTTTTCTTGAATGTACTAATATAACGATATCTATTATTTACATAAACAGTTGTTAATATATTAGTGAGCATAGTAAATAAAATTTGAATAATTAAAAACATCATGTAATTATGTGTTACAAATAAAATTATAATTTGAAATATAAGCTGAATAATATATAGTGTTTGTTGTATAATAATTACAACATAATTCTTTTCATCTGCAATTAATAGCGATTTTTTATGAGAAAAAATATATGATGCTATTGTATTTACTAAAAATAAAATATAAATGTATATAATATTTTCTTGAATATCAACAATATCTTTTATAAGATATTTTAAAAATGGTATAAAACTTAATCCTAGTATAGAAATTACTAATATAATTATTCTATATGCTTTGCCATAGAAATTAATATATTCTGATATATCTTTTTCATCACCTTTTTTCAAGGGTTTATATAAACTATAAATAATAGCATTCCCTATACCTAATTCTGTAAAAGATAGCATTGTAAGAATATTGCTAAATAATCCACTTACCGATAAATAGTCATTCCCTAAAAGATATATAAATACAGTCCTACTTCCAAAAGTAGCAAGCATCGATATTATTTGTAATATCGATCCTATACTTACATTTGCAATTGAATTTTTAACACGCGACTTACTCATTCTATTTTCTACTCTTTAGACACTAAATTATTATAAGTTTTCACTGAATTTACAAAAGCATTTTTTCTTTTTTTATAATTAAATTTCAAATTACGGAGCTTTCTTATATACCATTTCCTCGAAGACATATTCCTTACCGTTAAATGTTCTCCACCATATTCTTTTAATGGTAAAAACCATTCACTTTCATGCAAATCAAAAATCTCTGGCTTCTCTCTATATGACATAAGTTGAATTAATTGATCATCATCACTTAATCCTACTTTATTCAAAATTATCATTGAACTTTTATTAAGTTGCCAAAGTTCGTCACATAATTTAGCAGGTAATACTATCAAACATCCCATTATACAATCACATAAACGTCTTACAATTTCAAATATAGGTTTTTCATCATATTTTTTATAATAAAACATATTTATTTTATCTGAAAAATCATATTCCCATAAATAATTAAATTCCTCTGGGTTAATATATAAATCTCCACCATGATTAAACCCAAAATCAATCCATGCTACCTGTGATGCAGTTAAACCTCTTTTTACTGCATCAGATAAAAAATATGATTTTAGAAGCATTAGATAAGAATACTCTGCAATATTAGAAGTTGCATTAGGAAGAATTCTAAAATCTAAAAAGTAATTATTTTCTGAGACCTTTTTCATATTTTCAAATATTTCTGGTTCTATACTAAATATATCATTGATAATTATTATTTCTGTTTTATCCTTTAATCCAAAATCAGTTCTTACTTTTAAAACTAATTTAGCAGTATTTTCATCTGTATAAACAATCAATTTGTTTTTCATTCTTGCCCAAAATTTAAAATTCTTCATATATGTATCATCAGTTCTTGGAATAGCTTTAAATTTTTCTCTTCCAATATTAAAAAATGCGGTTACTAAAGTAATTTCTCTCATTATATATCTCCCTATATTAAACTATTATTTTTTTATATTCCTTAGCATTAAAATTATCATTCTTTTTACACTTTACACTTTTTTATAATTTATAATGGTTTTTAAAAAATCTATAGACTTTTTTCTTTCTTCATTCAATTTTTTTTCAACTTTAGTATAATCAACTTTGTTTTCTAAATTGAGAGTTGACATATTATATATACATCTATCAGATAAATCAAATAAGCTTAAAATATTTTCTAGTCTAGAATTAACTTTTGCAGGTTCAGGCAAATATTGCATATAAAATTCCTTATGGAAATTTATCGAAAAACAAACTCCATGAAAAGAGTTAGTAACAATATATTCAGCATTCAAAAAAAGACTTAACCACTTTGCCGGATCTATTTTTCCAACATTATTCATTCCACTCTTCTTAAATAATCTATCATTTATATATATAATTTTTATATTTTTTTCTTCAGCTATTTTTTTTGCTAATTTAATAATAGATTTATTTTCCGCCAAAAGATATACTAATAAATATTTATCCTTTTGATCATTATCTACAGTAATGCTCATCCACTCATGCTTAGTCAATAAAAGTGTAGGATCTAATACCTGTGTTGCATTTTTTTCAATAATATTTTTAACAATTTCTACTCCTTGTTTCTCTCGTACAGATATATTTTCAAACTCTCTTAATAGCTCACGGTATTTATTTCTATATTCATCTGGTATCTTACTTACACCAAAACTTGCTCCATAAGAATTTTTTTTATGTCTATCTATTACAAAGTCTAAAAAGTATGCTTTATCAAAACCAGCACAATAATAACTCCATACTTGATCACTTCCTGTAATAAAAGTATCGTATTCTTCATTACACTGTATTAAATCAGAATGAGTCCTATAAATTTTCAAACTTTTCTTTATATATTTTTCAGAAAAAAGTTCAAAATTAATTCGGTTATCTTTTGTATATCCATTTTTCAAAAATATAATAGCCATTTTCTTAATATTAAACAAATCCTTTATTCTAAATGGTTTATAGTGATTCTCTAAAAACGGACAATAATAATCAATAACCTCACAATTAACTCCTAAGTTTTCAATTGTTTTATTCAAAGCATATGTTTGTAATACAGCCCCGAAATTAATTGCTCTGTGAAAAGTAATAATACCACATTTCATTCTATACTCTCTCTTTCTTATATAATTTATTAATAAAATAATTATCTTTATATACACATTTAAATTTTATTTTATATCTATATATTGTAAATTTTGTATACCAAGAATTTAACTAAATAGTTTCCTCTATATTTAATGTCCTATTTTCATAATCATATATACAAAGTCCCCAAAATAATCCTAAAAATGCTATATATGTAGGTATAAATATTAAATGACTAGATAATGAAACACATAGTAATATATAAATTGATGAACTAAAGGCTGCTGAATATTTATAATTTTTTCTCTTAAAAGTAACAGCATATCTTATCAAAATAAAATACATAAATATGTAAAATATAAAACCTACAATTCCAAAATCATAAAATATTTCCAAAAAATCATTATGTGCTGATAATCCACCTGTCATTAAAGCAACTGCATTATACCCATTTCCCCATAAAGTTTCAAAAATATTATTTTTAAGAATAGATATATTAACTAATCTAAAAATTATAAATCTATTTGAACCACCATCACTTTTTATAGATGCAACCCTACTAAAAACATTAAATCCTAAATCCAATGTATAATTATAAACTATAAAAAACATAATTAAAACAGCTAATATTATTGGTATTTTACGTATTTTACTAGAATATTTACTATCTTTTTTTCTTTTCTCCATAAATACATATATCAACAAAGATATAATTGTAGCAATAAATGCTGTTCTTTTCATCGATATCAACACTGAAAATAAGATACATATTATTCCAATCGACTTTAAAATCAAGTTATCTAAACTATATATAAATGGTAACATTAGCACTAAATAATAAATGGAATTTATTCTCAAGGAAGCATAAAGTGGATTATAATTATCCATATAAAATTTACTATACAAATATAAAATGAAAAATATAATCATAACTATAAATTGAAATTTTATAATTTTTGAAAATTGACTTTTCCCTCTATTTGAAATATATGCACTCAATATCGTTACAGGAAATAACATACAATTAATGATGGAATAAAATTCAAAATTTCCTTGAACAATTAACATAAAAAATATGTATATTGAATATAAAATAAATAAAACAAAAATATTTGAATATCGTTTAGCCGTTAATGTATACATGAAAATTTTTACAATCAAAGTTCCACCCAATAATGCTATAGCTACATATCGAATACTATCACCTAAAAAAGATAATTGATATGTCTTCATAAGATATTGAAGCAAAGCTACATTCACCAAAATCACTACAAACCAAATTTTTACTTTATTTATCTTTTCGTACATTAAATCTCATCCTTTGCTGCATCCATCCTAATTTTTTCTATTGATTTTTGAATACATAAATCATATTTATTCCATGTACATTTAAGAGATGTATTTCGTGCATTTTCACTCATATCTTTTAGTTTATCTCTATTGTTATCAAACCACATTAACTTCTCATAAATTTCTTTTTCATTCCCTGCATTAATTACAAATCCATTATATCCATTAATAATTAAATCACTAACACCTGAATTAGAAGTACAAATTACAGGTAGTCCGCAAGACATAGCTTCTAATGCTGATAATCCAAATCCATCTGCTAGCGATGGAAAAATTAAAATATCAGATTTGCTACAAAAATCTACTACTTTCTCTTTTGTAACATAACCTGTAAATTTGCAAATATCCTTAAAGTCTTTATAATATTCACTTTTTTTATCATATGTGCCAACAAACATGAAAGAAAATCTTTTATGTTTAAGCTCTTTAATAGCTTCAAGTAAATAGAATGCTCCCTTTTTTTGTGTTATCGTTCCCACAAATATGCATCTTATTTCCTCATACATATTTTCCCTCTTTTTATTATACGAATATATATTGCTATCAATCCCATAAGGACACATTAAAATTTTGCTATTTGGTACTCCCTCATATATTAATGAATTCATGGTGAAATTTGAAGCAACAAGAAAATAATCCGCCAATTTAGTCTCCTTTATGCTGTTATCTAACATATTCAAATATTGAGTAGAACAAATTTCCCTTCTTAATATATCAGAATATCTGTTATTCTTTTGCAAATCAATTTTAAATATCTTATCCATATATAAAGAATATGGTGCTGACATATCAATAATTCGTTTAATATGTGGAGCTTTTTTTTTCAAGATTTCAAAAGTTTTATACGCAAGCGTATCATACATTATAACTGCATCAACATTGTTCTTTATTGCATAGTTAGCAACTTTTATATTAAATTTATATATAATAAATCTGTTCCATATGTTGTATATATTTTTTTTCTTATCTATACGATATAGCAAAAGTAATATTAAACTTTCAAATTCGCAAAATTGGATAACATCATTATCTGATAGACTATTACATCTCCTTTTATTTGCTCTAGTTAAATTATCTCCACTTAAAACTCTCTTAGTAAATGATGTTAAAGAATGTTTTTTATCATAAACAGTTGTTATATATTTAAATAGAACCCCAGATTTTTCAAGTGCAGTTGCTGTTCTAAACGAGTGCTGTTGGGCTGAATGTGCAAGCAAAACCTTATATGTTTTATTTTCCATTATATACCTCCTTTATGCTATCTACCCCATAAAAATATTATTATCATTTACATTGAGACAATTCATATAATTCTTTATAGCTTAAAAATTTATTACGCTTATCAAATACTTTACTTTTATTAATACACTTAGAAGCTGAATTTTGAATAATACTACTTTCTCGAATTATTATTGGAATAGATTTGTATTGATCTTTTTCAACAATAATTCCACAACTATCATCTATACTTTCTGGACTTCCTCCAGTATTAAACGTAATAACAGGAATACCACACGCTAATGCCTCCAAATTAGTAGTAGGAAAATTATCTTCCAATGTAGGATTCAAAAAAACATCTGCTGCAGAATATATTTCTGCTAATTCATCTAAGTTTTTAGTTCTTCTTATTCCTATTATATTTTCAGGCATACTCTTTAATTGTTTGTCATTTATCCCTACCAAAACTATCCTTATATCATCATCTATTATCTTTGATAGTTCTACAAAATACTCCAAACCTTTTCTATGCTCCCAAACACTAGCTACTCCTAAAATCAGAAATTTATCCTCAAGATTATATTTTTCTCTAAAAATCTTTCTATCTCTTTGATAAAACACATTCAAATCTATTCCATTATTTATAACCCTAATATCATATTCTTTAAGAAAGGACTGTTTTACTAATCCTGCTAGCCACTTTGAAGGGGTAACTATAGTCATATCCCTCACTCCAGTAAATAAATTCTTTTTCATTTCATAATTCCATTTAGAATTGTCTACCACCATGCTCTGTGGATATGATTTTTTTTGTGGACAATTATTACACCCATTCTTCCATTTATCACATCCAACATAGTCAAAATAAGCACAATGACCAGTAAATGACCAACAGTCGTGCAATGTCCATATAATCCTCTTATTAGCCTCTTTTAGATAATTAAAGAAGATTTCTATATTTATATAATATCCGTGAATATTATGAAGATGTATAACATCAGGGTCATATTCCTTAACCTTTTCTATGAATGCCTTTGTCGCTTTAGTAGATGCAAATCCATGTTTATCAAGAAACCTTGTTTCAGCTACATGAACATAATTATCAAGCTTGTTTCCTATTTTTATTTTTCTTATATCTTCAGGCGCTTCCCCTCTTCCATATGCTATTAAACATTCATGTCCATGTTCTTCTAAAACCTTATATATATCCGTAGCTATTCTTCCTGTACTCCCATATCCACAAACAGAATTTATTTGTAATACTTTCATTTTATTTTCCCCACACTACTCTATTTATATAGTCTGTATAAGATAAGATTATTCTAAGTACTTTATCTGATACATTAGGCATACTATAATCAGTTACCTGTCTTAAAGTATAATTTTTTTGAGTCTCAAGTACCTCTAACCCCTGTAATATTCTCTCTTTTTCAAGTCCTACCATCATAACTGATGCTTCTTCCATAGCTTCCGGCCTTTCATGTGCTTGTCTAATATTCAGTGCTTTAAAGCCTAATATTGATGATTCTTCACTTATTGTTCCGCTATCACTAAGTACCGCTTTAGCTTTTATTTGAAGTTTTACATAATCATTAAATCCAAGTGGTTTCATAAGTGATATCAATGGATTAAACTCTATTCCTTTAGCCTCTATCATCTTTCTTGTTCTTGGATGAGTACTTACTATTATAGGCATATTGTATTTCTCAGCTACAGAGTTTAGTGTATCAACTAAGTTTAAAAAATTAGTTTCTGAACTTATATTTTCTTCTCTATGAGCTGAAACCACAAAATATTGTCCTTCTTTTAAATTTAATCTTTCTATGACATCTGACTTCTCAATATCTTCTATTCTTGAATTTATAACTTCAAACATAGGACTTCCAGTCTTTATTACTCTATCTGACGGAAAACCCTCTCTTAGAAGGTATTCTCTAGCTATATCACTATAAGTTAAATTTATATCTGATGTGTGGTCAACAATCTTTCTGTTAGTTTCTTCAGGTACTCTTTGGTCAAAGCATCTGTTTCCTGCTTCCATATGGAATATTGGAATATGTCTCCTTTTAGCTGCTATAGCTGTCAGACAACTGTTTGTATCTCCAAGCACTAAGAATGCATCTGGCTTAACTTCTTCCATGATTGGATCTACCTTCACAAGTATATTTCCTATAGTTTCAACTGCTGTTCCTGTAGCAGCATTAAGAAAATAATCAGGTTTTCTTAATTTAAAATCATTAAAAAACACCTCATTCAGTTCATAGTCATAATTTTGTCCTGTATGGACTAAAATATGTTCTATTGATTTTGACTCATCTAATTTATTTATAACAGCTGATAGTCTTATTATTTCCGGTCTTGTTCCTATAACTGTCATTACTTTTAACTTCTTCATTTTTAAACCTCCATAAAATACGTATCCGTTTTTTCTGGGTTAAACACTTCATTTGCCCACATAACCGTTACCATATCCGTATTCCCAACATTTACAATTGAATGAGTATATCCAGTAGGAATATCTACAACTTGAAACTTTTCTTCACTTACTCTATACTCTATAATTTCATCTGAATCTATATTTCTGAAGCGTATAAGGCCCTTACCACTTACCACCAAAAATTTTTCATTCTTAGTATGATGCCAGTGATTCCCTTTTGTAATGCCTGGCTTAGCTACATTTATAGATATCTGCCCTCTATCTAAAGTTCTTATAAATTCAGTAAAAGAACCTCTATTATCACAGTTCATTTTTAAATCATATGCAAATTTATCTTCAGGCAAAAAACTTAAATATGTGCTATAAAGCTTTTTAGTAAGCTCATCATCCATACTAGGAATACTTAGATTTTCTCTACTTTCTTTAAAGCTTTTTATCTTTTCTGCTAAATCACCTAATTTAATATCATGGTTTACTGGAACAACACAGTAGTTTCCTTCCTTAGTTTCTTTTTCTTCTAATGCTCTTATAAATTCACAAACCACATCATCTATATAGCATAAAGAAAGTTCCACATCAGGATTATTTATTTGTATATCTAAATTTCTAGCTATGTTGTAACAGAATGTAGCTACTACAGTATTATAATTAGGCCTGCTCCATTTCCCAAAAAGATTAGTTAACCTATATACTAAAGCTTTTGATCCTGTTTCCTCACTATATTTAAAAATCAACTCTTCCCCTGCTTTTTTACTATTTCCATAGGGATTGTCACGTTCTGCTTGGATGGAAGAAGTAATGAGAATTGGTGATTTATTATTATGCTTCTTTAATAAATCCAGTAGCTCTGATGTAAAACCAAAATTGCCTTCCATAAACTCTTTTTCATCTTTAGGTCTATTTACTCCAGCAAAATGAAAAACAAATTCACAATCTTTAGTGTATTTATCTAACAAAGTTTTTTCAGTATCTATATCAAACTTATATATATCTTTATATCCTCTATTATTAAGCTCTGCTATAAGATTCTTTCCAATAAAACCATTTGCACCTGTAATAAGTATCTTCATCTTATTTTCTCTCCTTATTTTAGGATCATTATTTTGTAAATGCGGCTTCATTCACTGCTTCCCACATACTTAATTCTTCTCTTATATAATCAAGTTCTAATAGCTTTTCTTTTATCTCTTTCACTGTTAAAATTTGTGTATTATGAGAATTATATTCTTCTTCAGTTGATAGTTTTTCATTTCCTTCTATAAAATACTTATCATAATTCAAATCTCTTTTATCAGCTGGCACTCTAAAGAATTCTCCCATATCTTCTGCATGAAGATATTCTTCCTTGGTCAACAATGTTTCATACAATTTTTCTCCATGACGAGTTCCTATTATCTTTATTTCATTATCTGCATGGAATAACTCTTTTAATGCTTGTGCCAAATCCTTTATTGTTGAAGCTGGAGCTTTCTGTACCATAATATCTCCTGCCTCTGCATTTTCAAATGCAAAAACTACAAGCTCTACTGCCTCTTCAAGACTCATAAGAAATCTAGTCATGTCTGGATTTGTTATAGTTAAAGGTTTCCCATTTTTTATTTGTTCTACAAATAGAGGAATCACAGACCCTCTAGATGCCATAACGTTACCATACCTTGTACCACAAATCATAGTATCTTCTATTGAAACAGTTTTAGCTTTTGCTACAAACACTTTTTCCATCATAGCTTTTGATATTCCCATAGCATTTATAGGATAAGCTGCTTTATCTGTAGAAAGACATATTACTTTCTTTACTCCATACCCTATAGCTGCTGTCAATACATTATCCGTACCTATTACATTAGTCTTTACGGCTTCCATAGGAAAAAATTCACATGATGGTACTTGCTTTAATGCTGCTGCATGAAAAATATAATCAACACCATGCATAGCATTTTTCACTGAAGATAAATCTCTAACGTCTCCTATATAAAATTTAATCTTATTATTTTTATATAGCTTTCTCATATCATCTTGTTTCTTCTCATCACGAGAAAAAATACGAACTTCTTTAATACCTGTATCTAGAAATCTATTAAGTACAGCATTTCCAAATGAACCTGTACCTCCCGTTATTAACAAAGTTTTGTTTTCAAACATTCTATTCTCCTTCTCTTCTATCAAAATGTTTTTCTAATATTTCAACTGATCTTTCGACCTTAAAATTTTGTTCTAAATATCTTCTACCATTTATACCCTTGTCTTTTATTCTATTATCTATAGCCATTTCATATATAGCATTAACAAAACCTTCTATATCTCCAGACCATACCCATCTTCCACAATCAGCCTCTTCAATCAAATCCTTTATATCTGTCACTTGATCTGTTGCTGCTAAAACAGGTTTTTCATATTCCATATAAGATAATATACGTGATGGATAATTAGGTATAGTAAAATTTGGATCTAGTATAATTAATCCTACATCGCATGCTTTATTCAATTCTTCATATTTATTACGAGGAAGATTTTCTAACAAAATAGCATTTTTTATACAATTTTCTTTTATTGAATCTTGTAATTTATATCTATCTGTACCTCTTCCTACGAATACAAAAAATATATTCTCTTCATTAGTACAACGTTTTATTCCCTCACATAATAAATCTATATATTGAGGCTTTCCCATATTTCCACCGAAAATAAATGTACATGCATCTGCTGGTATCCCATACTCTTTTCTCACATCATAATTAGTAGTATTGACTTTATTGTTTATTTTCTTTGTATTTGGAAATAATCCTACTTTTTTATAATCTAACCAAGGATTATGTTTTATAATATACTGTTCATTAGCCTTAGACATGCATCCTATCATATCAGATATATCATATAATTTTTTTTCTTGTCTTTTAAAAAACTTATATATAAGACCTTGTTTTTTCATAATTTTAAGATCTACTGCATTTTGAGGAAAAATATCTTTTAACATTAAATATGTATGGCAATTAAATAATTTTTTTGCCCATTTTACTAACGCTCCATTAGTAACAGGTGGTGCTTCATAAATAATTAAATCAAAAGTATAATTCTTTAGATATCTCGAAATACCATTTTTCATAATCACTGGCATCTTTAACGTTGTTATACCCTTCTGAAATAGATTAACATCATAATAATTACCTGTAACTATTCTTAAAACATCAATTCCTCTCTCTTTTTTCATTTCTGTATATTTCTTATTTCTTACTTGTTCTGAAACCACAACAACAATTTCATGTCCTTTTTCATGTATTGCTTCAGCTAAATCTGTATAGATTGTTGCACCTTTTTCCGGTTCCGGAAACGATGTTGCAATATATAATATTCGCATCTCTATACCCTCTCCTTTATCCTATAGTTAACCTTTAATTATTATCTTTCTTTATAGGATACCAACGATATTCGTTCATAACTCTTCCCTCATGCGTAACAAATTCTTGATTCAATTTAAATCCATTATATATATAAAATCTATTAGCAGCTTCATTATTAATAGCATCCGTCTCTAATTTTATATACTCATTATTACTTGTATTAAACCTATTTTTTAATTCTGTTATCATTATGCTCCCAATATGCCTATGCTTTGCTACAGGTAAAACCCCTATAGATGATAATTCTATATATTTTTCCTCTCTTTTACTTTCGGATGGTTTTAAGAATGAACGAACTAACCTAAAAAAAATCTTAGGTTTTCTTAAAACTCCTAAAAAACCATACCATGCAAATGGTAGCAGACTTGTTTTTATTAAATTCTTATAAAAATCGCTTAAATCCTCTGAGAATGCTAAGAAACCTAATATTCTATCATTTTCTTTAGCCACTATAACTCCAGATTTAGAATGCTCTATAAAGCCTTTATATAAATATTTTAAAAAACCTCGGCCTAAAAATGTCAGAAAAAATCCCGTGAATGTCTGCATATGTATATCAACTATATCTTTTAATACACTATCTTCCAAATCTACATCATCATAAGATTCAATTATTATATTCTCTTTTTTTGAATACTCTTCCATTAATGCTTTCCACCTATCATACTAATTAGTTTTTTACAACTGCTACCACAGTTCTAAACATAGTCTTTATCTCTCTAAAGAAGCTAAATCTTTTTATCGCTTCTAAATTATATTTCATCTTTCCTGGAAGAATCTTGCACACATATGTATCATCAACGTTCTGTGCTTCTGATAGTACCCTATCCTCATCCTTATATTCGATACTAGCTTCAGAAGTAATCCCTGCTGGTAAAAGCAATGTTGCTAACATTTCTTCTGTGTATCTATCAACATATTTAGGAACTTCAGGTCTTGTCCCAACAAAACTCATATCACCTGATATTATATTTAAAAGCTGAGGCAGCTCATCAAGTCTGCATTTTCTTAGAATACTTCCAATCTTAGTTACTCTAACATCATTCTTAGTAGTAACCTGAGTTCCTATTTTCTCTGCATTATTAACCATAGTTCTAAACTTAAAGATCCTAAATGTTCTTCCATACTGAGTAACCCTAACCTGTCTAAACATAATAGGTCCTTTAGAATCTAATTTAATAGCTATACTTAAAACAACAAATATAGGAGAAAGAATAATTAAAATGATTATTGCGGCTAATATATCAAATATACGTTTAAAATATAAACTTCCTCTCTTTTTATCAAGCATATCATAATATTTTTTCACACTTTCATTTTTCATATTATCAGGCAAATAATCCCACTGCTTTAATATCATTTATTCTCCTCCTATACATATCCTACTTGTCTATACTTCTTGTAGCAGCTATCTCTTCTTCCATATCTTCATGTCCTCTAACAATATTACTAAACTCTTCTATAACTTTCTCTACATCCTCATCACTTAACAAAGTGTGTAGTGGCAAAGTAATTTCATTTTCATATTGTTTATAGGAATTATGATAATCATTTATATCAAATCCTAAATTTTTATAGGCTGTATGCATTGGAAGTGGTTTATAGTGTACATTAGTAGCTATTCTTCTTTTAGCCATTTCCTCTACAATTCTATTTCTAACCTTCTCATCTTTTCCATTCAATCTAACTAAATATAAATGTCCGCTTGATGAGAAGTCTTCTCCATAATGCTGTAACACTTGTACATCTAGCTTCTTCATCGCTTCATCATATTTACCTATGATTTCTTTTCTTCTTTCTAAAAGTTCTTTATATCTCTTAAGTTGAACTAGTCCTATTGCTGCCATTATATCTGTCATATTACATTTATAAGCTGGATATACTATGTCGTATTCCCATGCTCCTAGCTTAGTTTTTGCTAATGCATCCTTTGATTGTCCATGAAGAGATAAAAGCATAAATTCTCTATAAATTTCTTCATTATCAATTCCTTCTATGTCCTTCCATGTAACAGCTCCACCTTCTGCCGTTGTTAGGTTCTTAACTGCATGGAACGAGAAACTTGTAAAGTCAGCTACTTCTCCAGCCATCATTCCTTTATATGAAGCTCCAAAGGAATGTGCTGCATCAGCCAAGACTACAACTCTTCCTATAGCTTTTTGTATTTCATTTGAAGCCTTGAACATTTCCTTTTTATTGTTTACTGCTTTAAAAATTTTTTCATAATCACACATTACCCCTGCTATATCAACAGGAATTATTGCTTTTGTCTTCTCTGTTATGGCATCTTCTATTGCATCATAATCTATATGGAAAGAGTCTTTACCACAATCCACCATTATTATTTTTGCACCTACATGCTCTATTACACTAGCTGAAGCAGTATATGTATATGATGTTGTTATAACCTCATCACCTTCACCAATTCCAAGTAATCTCAATGTAAGTTCCATACATGCCGTTGCAGAATTTAAACAAACTGCTTTTGATGTATTACAATATGATGCTATTTCTTTTTCAAACTGCTTTGTTTTTGGTCCTGTTGTAATCCAACCTGATCTTAAAGCATCAACTACTTCTGATATTTCTTCCTCGCTTATGTCTGGCGGTGAAAAAGGTATATTATTAGATTTCATACTACATCTTCCTCCCATAATTTATTTTCTAAATTTCTCTCACTTATTACCCTTTGCTATCTTTTTCTTTTGTCGCTAAAAAGCCGTTTAGTTTTATTACCTAGTCAGCTTTTCAATATTTAGTTAATATTTACATTCTTACACCATAGCTCCATCATAGCTTTTTACCATACAGTTTACTTCTTCTGGATCTTTGAAAGTTGGTACTATTTCTTTAAGCTTGTCCGATACTAACTTCTTATCACCTTTATCTATTACAAACTTTAAGGATTCAAGCTCTTCTGTAAGTCCCTCTAAATCTTTAAAAGTTGGTTTTCCTACAAATATCTTTTCATGGCCTGTGGTTTGTAATCCTTCTTCTCCCATCAAAAGTTCTTCATATAGCTTTTCTCCTGGCCTTAGTCCTGTTACTTTTATTTCTATATCACTACCAGGTTCTAGTCCCGAAAGTCTTATTAGGTCTTCTGCCAAATCGTATATTCTCACTGGTTTCCCCATATCTAGTACAAAGACCTCTCCACCTTTAGCATAGGCTCCTGCTTGAAGTACCAGCTGTGCTGCTTCTGGTATAAGCATAAAAAATCTGGTTATGTCTTTATGTGTTACCGTGACAGGGCCTCCATTCTTTATCTGCTTTTTAAATAGAGGTATTACAGAGCCATTGCTTCCAAGTACATTTCCGAAACGCACTGCCACAAATTCTGTTTTGCTTTTTTCATTAAATGCCTGCACAATCATCTCACAGCATCTTTTTGTAGCTCCCATTATATTAGTTGGATTTACAGCTTTATCTGTAGATATCATTACAAATCTCTTTACACCATATCTATCTGCTGCTTCTGCCACATTGAAAGTTCCAAAAACATTATTCTTTATAGCTTCACTTGGACTTTCTTCCATCAATGGTACATGTTTATGAGCTGCTGCATGGAATACTATATCAGGTCTATATTTATTGAATATCACATCAAGTCTTCTTCTATCTCTTATAGATCCTATAAGCACCTTTAAATCTAAATTTTTATAATTATTTCTAAGCTCATTTTGTATTTCATAAGCATTGTTCTCATATATGTCTAATATTATCAGCGTCTTTGGACTAAATTTTGCAATCTGTCTGCATAGTTCAGATCCTATAGATCCTCCGCCTCCTGTTACAATTACCGTCTTATCTTTTATATATTCCTTTATCCCCTCATTATCAAGCTTTATAGATTCTCTTCCCAAAAGGTCTTCTACCTCTACATTTCTTATTTTGTCTTGAATTGTAGTAGTTGAATTTAAAATCTGATAAAGTCCTGGTATTATCTTAAGTTTGCATCCTGTCTTCTTGCATTTTTCTATAATTTTTGCTTTTACTTCGTTAGCTGCAGAAGGCATAGCTATTATTATAGTATCTATATCTTTTTCCTTTGCGATCTTCTCCACATCATCAGTAGTTCCTAGAATCTTTACTCCAAGTATACTTCTTCCTACCTTTATTCTGTCATCATCTACTATAGCTATTGGATTAAATCTTGAGTATTGACTGTTTAATATCTCCCTAAGAATCATATCCCCAGCAGATCCAGCTCCTATTATCAAAGCTCTTTCCTTGTTCTTACCTTTTTTCATATCTGGTATAAAGGCAAGTCCTCTTCTCCAAAGTCTAAAGCTGACTCTCACACCTATAGTAAATGTCATAGAAAGTATCATAGCTATTATACTTATATTTATTCTTATATATATTCCCAAAAATTTCATAATTGAATAAACTACAGTTCCAGCAATAAGATTTGCTGCTACAGTACACAAAAATTCGTCTATAGAAGCATACCTCCATAAACTTTCATATAGTCTAAAAATCCAAAAGACTAAAATATAACCTAGCCCTATGAAAAGTATATTTTTTTTCATTAATTCAAAGGCCGCCATATCATTGCTTATAACTAAGAAAAATGATATTAAATACGATAATTCCACTAAAAATAGATCAGCAACCACTAACGCAAATCTTCTCATACCCCTCATTAAAATCCTCCCCCTATAAAATTGTTGTTTATTCTATCTTTAGTTTCTTATTACCTTAATTACGCCAATTAAGTAAATTTAATATTTTAAATGTATTTTGTCGCCTAAATCCCTATATTTTTACCATTTGTTATTATATTCATAAGATTTCTTATTAATTTACGATTTTTTTATATTCTTCTTTATAATTTGAACAACTTTTCCCTTATATGGAATACCACAATTATGAGGTATTTATTTTATAATCCTCCATTTTCCTCTAAATTACTTAATTTTCTCTATATTTTGCTTTAATGTTTTATTATTCGGTTAGAAGTCGTTAAACTTTAGTTTTTTTGAAAATAAAAAAACACCTTTAAGTCTTAACATGAGATTTTTATAAGTCCCTTGAGACATTAAAGGTATTTTAAATGTAAACTATTTTCTTATTTTTTCGTTTTCCTCTTTATATTCTAATAGGTATGCATTTATTTCTCCGCCTATGAGTAGTATAAATGAACTCAGATAAAGCCACGTCATTAGTATAAGCACTGCTGCTATTCCTCCATAAAGCTTTGAATAGTTGGAAAAATTATTCACGTAAAATGAAAATCCTAAGGAGGTTAAAATCCAGCCCAAAGTTGCTATTAATGCACCTGGTATTACCTCACTCCATTTTAGTCTTATACACGGTGTGTACCTATATATAAGAGCAAATACCCCAACCATCATTGTTATTATGAAACTATATCTCAAAAGATTCCAAAGTCTTGTAACAAATCCTGTATAAGTGAGATATTTTAACAGATAATGACCTATTATATTACCAAATACTAAAAGTATAAGTGATGCTATTATTATAAGAGTGAATACTATGGTAAATAGCATTGCTATTATAAAAACTACTATAAAGTTTCTTGTCTCTTTTTGATTGTACGCTTTATTCATACCCTTCATAACAGCTCTAAATCCTGTAGATGCTGTCCATATTGTAAGGATAAGGGACACTGATAGCAGATTCCCATTTTGATAGGTTACTACGCCTTCAACTGTACTCCTTATGAATTCAAAAGCTGTAGTAGGCATAAAAGTTTTTAATGTAACAAGTACAGACTGAGGATCAAGTTTCAGATGTCCTATGAAAGTCATGAGGAATATTAAAAATGGAATAAATGATATTACAAGCCCATATGCTATTTGAGATGTAAGAGCAAATATATCATCCTTCTGTATTCTTCTAAATAAATTTATAAAAAAGTTTCTCTCCATAAATATCCTCCAACTTTCTTCATCTTAGTCCAATGATATTTCATTTAAATCTTCTCATAAAATACCACTGCTTCATCCTTATTGTTCTTAATTTTTAACAGCTTGTTCCAATAGTCAAACACATTTATTATATCATATATTTCATTGAATACCTAGTATCTACAGTGTTTACATTGATTTTCTAAGCTTTTTCAGAAGCCTTTCTTTTAATCTGTAGCAGTACATATATGGTTTATTGTGAGTCTTTGAGTACTCTCTTATTCCTCCATATCCCCAAGAATATATCTCTATAAGAAAATCCCTTTCTTCTTCACTAAGATTTTTCATAAGATTTCTAATCATTCTTATATCTTCCTTTAACATACACTGTTCTTCTACATTGCAGTCGCCAGCTAATCGGTCTATTAGCTCATCCTCTCCTTCTTCATCATCTTGATAATTAAGGCTGAGACATATCCCCATATTTATAGCCCTTGCTCTTTGGGTATAGAAGTAATTCTTCAGGGCTGAATAAACATAACCTTCAACACTTTGATATTTCGATAAATCAATTTTTTTAATAGCTTTCAATATTACAATTATAGCAATCTGATGTATATCATCTTTATCACAGCCTGCTATATAGGTAGTTTTTACTATTTTATTTATCATCGGTCCAAAGTATTCTAAAATTTCCTCCCTAGCTTTTTCGTCACCTTCATTACTTTTTTTAATCAAAAGATGTAAGTCCATTTTTAAACCTCCCATGTTGTTATAAGATTTTTAAGCCTTTAATACTACGCATTACTAATCAGTAATGCTATGTATTTTTTAGAAGTTTAATTTCATACTAAAAATATACTAATCTTACATTTAAGAATTAAAAATTATATTTTTATAAATTTTCCTACCAATAATATATCCTTATTTCATCATTTTAGTTCTTGCTTTCCTAATAATATATATATTTATTTATAATAGTTCACATTTTTCTAACTTTTAATAACTTTTTTGTAACCACTTACTAAATATTTATGATAAGATTACTTCTGTACAATTTTACATACACTTATTATTAGGGGGTATTTTTCAATGAAAGAAGATCCAAAACATAAAAAAACAAAAAAATCCAATTCTAAATTTAAAAAAAAATATAAAAAACGTCGAATTTTCTTTATTATATCACTTCTTCTATTATTTATTGTAGGTATTATCGGATTTTATGTTACAAATAAATTAGGAAAACTTAATAAGGACTCCTCCATTTCAGTATCAAAAGAAGACCTCGGTATAGATAAAGCTACTGAAGATACCTTGAATTCCTTTAGTTCTTCTGATGATGTTGTCAATATAGCACTATTTGGTCTTGATCAAAGAACTGAAGATGAACCTTGCCGTTCTGATGCTATAATTGTGCTTTCAGTAGACACAGCTCATAAAAAATTAAAATTAACTTCTATAATGAGAGACAGCTATGTTAATATAGACGGACATGGCAAAGATAAGTTAAATCACGCCTACGCTTACGGCGGTCCTCAACTTGCTATAAAAACTCTAAACCAGAATTTTAAGCTTAATATAACAGATTATGTTTCTATAAATTTCTTCGAATTGGAGAAACTAATTGATGATTTAGGTGGTGTAGTTATTGACATTAAACCGGCAGAAGTACCTTTTATCAATGATCATATGAAGGAAGTTGCTTCTTTAACTCAAACTCCAGTAACGCCGCTAAAAAATTCAGGCAGCCAAAATTTAAATGGTCGTCAAGCATTAGCCTATTCTAGGATAAGGTATCAAGGTAATGGAGATTATGAGAGAACCGACAGACAGCGAAAAGTTCTAGAAGCTATTATGCATAAAGTTTTAAATAGCAATGTATCACAATACCCCGCATTGCTAGACAAATTAGGACCTCATGTAACTACTAGCTTATCTAATATGGAAATCCTGTCTCTTGGAACTTCCGTAGTTACTAGCGGTACTACCAACATAGAACAGGTACGTTTTCCTTATGACGGATATTTTAATGACAGCGGAAAAATGATAGGTGAAGTTTGGTATCTTCCATATGATTTAGATGAAACTTCAAATCAAATTCATGAATACATTTATAACGATAATCTTCCTAAATCTAAATAAAATTTTCTTGACCATATATAGAAATCGATATATAATTATCTTAGATACCCCCCAGGGGTAATGGAGGTGTGTTATGAATATAAAATTTAAAGACGGTACTACTGAAATTTTAAAATCTGAGTTAAACAAAAAAGGTAAAAGCGCAGTTAGAATAGTTATACAAGGCATAGGCTGAGGAGGCCCAAAGCTTGGTCTTGTTCTGGATGAACAAAAAAATGACGATATGGTATTCGAAACTAATGGTTTGAAAGTTGTAGCCGAAAATGATCTTTCTCCAATGCTATCAAATGCTTTGATAAGTCATCACAAGGGTCTATTTGGAAATAGTTTTAGAGTAAGCAGCGATGCTTCATCTAATTGCTAAAAATTTAAAAATAAAAACCGAGGTGTACACCTCGGTTTTTATTTTTATGAGTGAAGAGTTACAAGCTTTCTGTGATTTATATCCCAAAAATATTTAAACGAGAACAAGGGCTTATGCCTCAGCAAAGCCCTATTTTGCTATACTATTTTAAATACTTCTTAAATCTCTTCACTTCTTCTGAGTCATCACTTGAGTAAGTGCATTTATACTAGCTGTCAACGCTTCAAGTTTTCCTTCTATTCTTGTCAAGAGATATATGGAAACAACTATAGGAAACCCTAAATTTGCAATACTTCCAATTAGACTCTCCACATTCTTCACCCCCTATGGGGTATTAACTAAAAACTTTAAAAGTTTATCTATAATATAAAGAAATTTTTCATTCTTTTTCGAAAAATTTTCTTGGGACCCTTCTATAACTCTTCTTCATGGTACTCTGTAACTATCTGTTGTACCAATTTCTTTATTACACTGGCTTGGGCAATTAAAGACATAACTATAAGGAAAGTCCTAATTCTCTCTTCATCTGTTTCTTCAAGATTCAGATCATCTGTTATATCATCTAACATGTTATTATCAAAAAGAGGCGTTCTTAAAAATGCATCAAAACTATTTTTTTGAATATCAGCAAAAACTTTGTAAGCCTTTTCCCATGAGATTATATCATCACTTCTATCATTTATATTATTAAACGCTAATCTAAATACCTTTTTAATTTCCTCTGCAGTAAGTAAAGGTCTCATATAGCTTAGTAAAACCAATTGAACAAGATGTAATTTTGTATATCCTCTTTTCTTTCCGTCCTCTGGTTTAGATATAACATCACTCTTTATATAATTCTGTACTATATTATTTGTATAGTTTTCATTTGTAAATTTGTCATTCAAGTAGTCTATAACTTGTGAAAGAAATAAATCATATTTTGGTAGATCTTCATAAGCTACCATACTGTTATGAGATAGCTCTTCTGCTAGTGACATAACATAATCTATATTAAAATCATGTTTTTCCATTAGGCCCCTCCTTAAAAATATTACTATCATCTTCTGTTGTTTATACTATATAATGTGATATCTTATATTATATACTATGCTAAAAAATATTACCATAGTATAAGTATTATTATAGTTTAATCACTCTTTCATTACAAGAAAATTTGTTTACATTTATTCCTAATCAACAAAATTCTTAATTTAAATTCTAGTTATTTAATACTGTATATTAAAATTATTCACACTAATCCACAGTTAGTCCACAAAACCTGTGTATTATAATCCTTTATTAGCATATTGTATTTATAGTTTTCCACATGGCATCTTCTTTGTCCACATTATCCACATTTTGTATGTGGATAACTTGTTTAAATTTTTTAAATTTCTATTTATTTGTAACCTCTATATTTTATAAAACATACTATATATTGAACAGAAAATATATTTTCCTATTAATGTATAAAAACCATAATATTGAGCAAAATAGAAAATAGAAGTACAAATTCTAAATGTAAAATATCTTTCGACAATGAGATTTTACTTATCCATTAAATTACTATTTTATAGTGAATAATTTTTGTATCTATTCATTAAAATTTCATTTTTCTACTTTATTGTAAAATGATTCCTAAATATTCACTATAAATTAACCTTTTATTCTCATTTTATAATGTTAATTTATATTGACATTACAACAAATTGGTAGTATATTATCTATTGTATGGAAGTTAATAAGAATTTTGTAATTTGATTTCCAAAATTTTTTATTATTTTGACATTTATTTTACTTTTTTAATTGAAGTTAAAACAAGGAGGAACAAGTTTTATGAAATCAACAGGTGTTGTAAGAAGAGTAGATGAATTAGGAAGAATCGTTATCCCAATAGAGTTAAGAAGAACTCTAGATATCGCTGAGAAAGATGCTTTAGAAATATATGTAGATGGAGAGCAAATCATATTAAAGAAATATGAGCCAGCTTGTATATTCTGCGGCGATGCTAAAGATGTTATTAACTACAGGGGTAAGAACATTTGTAAGAATTGCTTAAACGAAATAAAAACTGATAAGTAATTAATATAAATATGCTGTATATTCTTTATATAGCATATTTTTTTATTCTCAAAATCTCTATTAAAATCCACTCTAGACATCTACAAATATAAATATGTAAATGTTTTTATTTTATCTATTTTTTCACCTATTATATTTTTTACCATTTCATTGTGTCAATGTATTTTTATGGTATTATTTTTTCTTATATCTATCTTTTCAAATCCAATTTTTACCATTTTAATTTTCCAATTTTATTTTACTTGTAATTTTGCCCATTTTTTTCACTTGATTTTATTTGTCAAGATTCAATTATTTTACATTTATTAAAATTCTATGTATTTTATAGGATTTTTAACCTGTATTTATTTCTAATATAGTAAAGTAAAATCCTCTCTTTTACAGATAAAAAAAAGCATACTACTTTTACAATATAGTATGCTTATAAACTTCTGATTTTGGAAGACCTCTATCTTTTGCTACTTTTTTGATAGCTTCTTTCTTATTATAACCTTCTTCCATATATCTTTCTATATGCTCGCCAATAGTAAGATCTTTCCAAACAGCTTCTTGTTCCGCTTTTATTTCTTCTAATGTCTTTCCTTCAATTAAAAGCACATATTCTCCTCTTGGTTCTAAAGTTTCATAGTGATTTATTATTTCCTCAAGAGTTCCTCTTATTATTTCTTCATGAAGCTTTGTAAGTTCTCTCGCAACTACCGTTCTTCTATTTCCTAAATGTTCTCTAAGAAAAGTTAATGTCACAATAAGCCTATGAGGAGCTTCGTAAAACACTAATGTTTCCTTTGAATTTTTAACTTCGTCTATTACAGGAATTCTCTCCTTATTTTCTCTAGGTAAGAATCCTCTAAATAAAAATTTAGTTGTATCTAATCCCGAATATACTAAAGCTGTTATTATTGCAGTTGCTCCAGGTAGCACTTCAAAGTCAACATTTTCTTCTATACATCTTTTAACAATAACCTCACCTGGATCTGATATTCCTGGACTTCCCGCATCACTTACCACAGCAATATTATAACCCTCTTGCGCCTTCCTTATAAGTTCTTCAGCTTTTGTTCCTTCATTATATTTATGATAGCTTACTAATGGTTTTTTGATATTAAAGTGATTTAATAATTTGAGACTCTGTCTCGTATCTTCAGCTGCTACTAAATCACAATTTTCTAAAACCTCCAACGCTCTCAATGTTATATCCTTTAAATTTCCTATAGGAGTAGGAACTAAATATATCTTTCCCACTAAATATCATCCTTTCTTTATTTTAGTGAAGAGCTAATTAGTTAATAGTGAAGAGTTTAGGACATTGAGGTGTGTTTAAAGTTTGGGGAATTATTTAGGCTGAGAGATATTTAGTGAAGAGTGACTAATTCAGGAGATTTCTTCTCCTGAAGTCGCAGAAATTATGAATTGACTGTTGTCATTAGGACAACATCGTGGAGCAACGCCCTCTAACTCACATAATTTTAGCTATTCCACACCTAACGTCTCTACACAACTCCTCACTATTTACTCTTAATCACCGACCGCAGGTCTCCTCTCTCTTAACTATCTCCCGTAAATCCTCTCAATCTCTTCTGAATACCTTCCATTTTCATCGTAGACATAAAGTGGATTATCCCACTTTAAAAACGCGCCTCCATCTCTCTGACCTTCTATAAGCACCATAGTTGGAGCTTTATCCTTATTGGGATGAATCATTCTCACTCTTTTAGGCTCTATCTTGTATTTTCTCATTAGACAAAAAATATCTATTAGCCTTTCAGGTCTATGTATCATATAAAATCTACCATTATCCTTTAGCAAAATTCTTGCTGCTGCTATAACATCTTCTAAATTACAGCATATTTCATGTCGTGCTATGGCTAGTGCATCCTCTGAATTCTTTATCCCTGCTCCGCCTAGTTTATATGGGGGATTTACAGTAACAACATTAGCTTTTTCTATGGATTTTAAAAGCTTTTTATCTTTTAAATCACCATGTATGAAATTAATTCTATGTTGCAGATCGTTAAGTTTTACTGATCGATCCGCCATTTCTACCATGTCCTTCTGTATTTCAAGACCTGTTATGTAATATGCTTCTGTTTTGCCTGCTATTATAAAAGGAATTATTCCTGTTCCCGTACACATGTCTATTACTCTAAACCCTTTTTTAACCTTAGCGAAGTTTGCTAAAAGTACAGCATCAACCCCAAATCTAAAGCCATATTTTTTTTGTATTATCTTTATACCATTTAGTTCTAAATCATCAAGGGATTCATCCTCTTTTAAAAAATCCATATTATCCTCCAGCTTGTTTTCCATCATTACCATAAGACTTATCATTAGTATTATATCCTATATGATACCTCTTTAAAAGATTAAAGGTGGCATCATAAAACTAATAAATCAGTTTATGACACCACCTAAATTTCAAATTATCCTATTATTCTTCTAAATGTCTTTGTATCCGTTCTTCCACCTAACGAACTTATCTTTACAACATCACCAGTTCTTGGCGCATGAATATATTGTCCTCCACCAATGTATATTCCAACATGGTGAGGTGAGCTTGGACTTCCAAAGAACACCAAATCCCCAGCTCTAGCTTCTGAATATGATACAGATCTTCCTTCATTAACTTGAGTATAGGTTGTCCTACTTAAGCTTATGCCTGCTTTTCCAAATACATATTGAGTATATCCTGAACAGTCAAAAGTGTCAGGACCTGTTGCTCCATATACATATTTTTTTCCTTGTAAACTATATGCTATAGACATAACTTGGTTAACTTTTTCTGAAGCATTTCCTGTCCAAGTAGAACCACTACCACCTCTATCAGCATTAGCTTCTTGAGCTTTTATTCTTTCAACTTTAGTTTTAGCCTTTTCAATTAAATCTACAACTTCACTATCTATAACTTTTATTTGCTTTCTAATTTCTCTTAAAGCAGTTATAGCATTGTTTAGTGCATCTTTTGAACTGTTTGGATCATTTACTACATCTTTTAAATATCCTATCATAAGTCTTTCATTTGCACCTAAGTCAACAGCTATGCTCTTTTTAACAGCTTCTGCTTCTGCAACTAATGGCTCTTGAGCTGCTTTCTTTTCTTCAAAACTCTTAAGCTCTTCATTTAAAGTTACCTTTAACTCTTGAATCTTATTGATATCTCCATTTAAAGATTCTTGCTTTTCTTTTATTTCATTTTGACCCTCAACAACCTTGTCCATCATTTCTTTATCTAAACTCATGATTTTTGAAGTTGCCTGTAGGTTTGATATTAAATCTGAAAAACTAGAAGAATTAAAAATAACGTCAATGTAGCCTGGAGTTCCATTCTTGTATATGGCTCTCATTCTCTTTCCGTATAACTCTTGTTGTTCATCAAGTTGTTTTTGTAAAGCTGCCATTTCATCATGAAGCTCATCTATTTTCTTTTCAATATTCTTTATTTCATTATTCTTTTCATCTATATTTCCTTGAATTCTCTCGCATTGTCCTTGAAGATTTTGAAGCTTAGCTTCTAATTCATTATACTTTGCTTCTGCATCACTATATTTTGATTGTTGTTGTTCTATCTCTTGTCTCTTCTCATTAGAAATGTTTGGCACTGCTGAAGCTATTACGCCTGTTTGCACTATCATCATAGTTGCTATGACTGCCGCTAACATTCTTTTTTTCATTACATCCACCTCTACCTATAGATTTGAGCTCTCCCCAGAGTCTCTTTGTTACTCTCTTGTAACTATTATAACATTAATCATTAAACATTTACAATGTTAATCTGTGCCATAATACGATTTTTTGTAATACTTCTGTAAACAATCTTTAAACATTTCTTATATATTTATTTTTATATGGTTTTATTTTCTATTAGCTTCTATTCATACCAATCATCTGTAGTATAATATGAATGTAAATTAACTACATTTTTATTTTATATTTGTTTTTAGGGGGAAGAGTTTATGCTTAAGGATTTAATGCTAAACATTAGGTACATATTGTATATATTTATTACGTCAATCTTAATATTGTCACTTTCGTTTGGTTCTATAAAAATTTTAGATACTATAGAATCAAATAATAACTCTCTCTACTCATCGCATCTTTCCAACATAGATATTTTAAATGAATTTTCAAGAAGTATTTTTATTTCCACAAACAATGCATCAAACTATTTATATCTGAATAGTAATAGTGAAATAGCTACAAATTCCAAAAATACACTTATCACGCATATATATAAGGCTGATAAAGCATTTGAGGATATAAAAAAGTCTGACCTTAATAATTATAACTATATATCTTTGTCTAATCTCTCTGTCTATTACTCTGAATATAAAACCACCATTTCAAATCTCATTGATGCAGTTGATAATGGAAATAAAGATAAGACTGAAACTCTATATCTTTCACTTAATGATATTTCATCTTCTATATCCACTACAACTATTGAAATTACTAAATCAGTTTTCAAAACCACTAGCGAAAAACATATGTCTAACATTTCAGATTATAACAGTAAAAGAACTCATTTGTTAATTTTTACTTTTTTAATATTATTAGTTTTTATATTTATTGGAATATTTAGTTTTATTCATACAACCAAAGTCTTTAAGAAATGTACAGAGTTTGCAAACAAGATAGCTGAAGGTGATTTGACCCCTAGACTTGATGAAGATGATGATCCAATAATATCAAATTTATATAGTGCTATGAATAAAGCAACTGAAAAAATACGTGAAGCCATATCATCTATGCGTATAGCTTCTACTACTCTAAACAACTCAAGTCTAAAATTGTCTAAAGTTACGGAAGAAATCAAGTCTTCTATAAGCTCAATTAACATTTCTTCTAAAGACATAATTCTTCAAAACTTAAATGATTATAATAAAATAGATAAGATAAAACTTAATTTAGATATGCTTCATTCAAATATGACTATAATTTTGAACAAAACTGCTGATTGTAGATATATTTCATCAAATATAAAACAAAAAACCGAAGCTATAATTTCTGCAAATTCAATTTTTTCAGAAGAACTTAATAGTATATATGCTGAAAAATGTTCTTTACTTAAAACTTCCTTAGAAGAAATTAAACTTATATCATCTCTTCAAAAGCTTACAGATGTTATATATTATATGTCTAAAAAAAGTAATATACTTGCTGCCAATGCTTCTATAGAAGCAGCTCGAAGCAGTGAAAACAACAAGTGCTTTTTAATTGTTGCAGATGAGATTAGAAAACTTTCTATAGAAGCATTTAACATTTCAACTAATGTCCATGAAGTAATAGATAATGTCAATAAAAATATTGACAATTTAAATGTAGGAATTAATGAAGCTATAGATTTTGTAGATGTAAAGATTTATCCTCAAATTAACTCTTTATATCGTAATTCCAGCTCCTGTTTAAATGATTCTAAAAATATAGTATCTATAACTAAATCACTTTATGAACTTATAGAAACTTTATTAAAAACAATTAATGATATGCAAGAATCTATATTAACTATGTCTTCTTTGTCTGAAAACTCAACAGCCAGATCAAATGAAATACTCTTAACTGTAAGTTCATCTTATAGCTGTATAGAAGACATGCATAATCTATCACTAGAAAACACCTCTGTATCAGAAAACCTTGATAAAATGATTAGTTACTTTAAAGTATAACAAAAGTTATTCAAGTTATTTATTATAACCATAAATTAAAGCCTTTATCATGCTTCCCTTCATGATGAGCATAACTTTAAAATCCTCCTATGCTGTTCTAAATACAACACAGGAGGATTTTAAAAACTCTACTTATATTTCTTTCCCATAAGTCCTTGAATAAATCCTGATCCAATCATAATCACTATAAATATTATAATTATCGTATTGCTGCCACCCATAAAATACTCTATTAAAGTAAGTATAATTCCTATTATTCCCATGACTATATAAAATATCCCGTTGAATTTCATATAATTCTTTAAATCCTTTATTTCTTCCTTACGCTTGTCAATGGCTTTATCCATTGCTTTACCTTTTAAAATCAAAGCTCCGAATATAATAAGCCAAGCACTTGCAAGTGCCATAACTATAGTTACACTTCTCATACTTTATCACTCCTATAAAATAATAAATTCATTTTACTCCTGTTTTTCCTCCTTTACAACCGTGAAGCTAGATTCTAGCCTTATATTCAGTGAATTTTTTTTTATATATTGCACAGAATAATTCTGTGAACTTCCTAAGATTATACTTTAAAATATATGCAATATTTTCTATAATTAATATATTACCAAAAGTTGATAATTTTCATATAATCATCTCTACCTTGGGAATTTCTAATTCATAAATATTAACGGAGGATAATCTTATGAATAAAAAGTATTTAGATTTATTTCAGGCCCTTGTAAAAGCCTACTATAATGACAACTTTGATAAAACTATTGTTTCTATTTTAAATGATAATAATATAGAGAAGGAAAAACTTGCTCAATGTATCTCTCTTCTTTGTGGAGTTAATTTTCCTACAGATGAAAATTTTGTTGAAAATTTAAAATTAGCTATATCATCTTACAAGGCTAATGAAAAAATAGTTTATAAACTTGCAAACACTGAATGTTCTTGTAAATCTGATGGAGAAACTCTCTGTCAAACAGCCTGTCCTTTTAACGCAATTTTAAAAGATCCTATAACAGCAACTACATATATTGATATGGATGCCTGTACTGACTGCGGTTTCTGCATCTCAGCTTGTGAAATGGGAAATCTTATGGATAGAGTTGAATTTCTACCTATTGTAGACATATTGAAAAGCGGCACTCCAGTTATAGCTTCTGTTGCCCCTTCTATCATTGGTCAATTTGGAGAAAACGTATCTATGGATCAGCTTAGAGCTGCTTTTAAAAAGCTTGGCTTCACCGATATGGTGGAAACTGCTTTCTTTGCTGATATGCTTACAATAAAAGAAGCTGTAGAATTTAATCATTTTGTAAAATCTAAAAATGATCTTATGATAACTTCTTGCTGCTGTCCAATGTGGGTTGGTATGCTAAAAAGAGTTTATGAAGATCTAGTTAAATATGTTTCTCCTTCCGTTTCTCCAATGATAGCATCTGGCAGAGTTCTAAAGGCCTTAAATCCAGACTGTAAAGTTGTCTTTGTAGGCCCTTGTATTGCTAAAAAAGCAGAGGCTAAAGAAAAAGATCTTCTAGGAGACATAGACTATGTTCTTACTTTCCAAGAACTTCAAGGAATATTTGATATTCTAGATATTAACCCATCAGAACTTGAAGGAATTCCTTCCTTAGAATATTCTTCAAAAGGAGGTCGTCTCTATGGAAGAGCTGGCGGAGTATCTATAGCTATCGCAGATGCTATAAAAGAACTTTATCCTAATAAATATGACCTTCTTTCAGCTATTCATGTAGATGGAGTTCCAGATTGCAAAGCTATTTTAGATAAAGCTCAATCTGGCAGTTTAGAATCTAACTTTATAGAAGGAATGGGATGTAAAGGCGGATGTGTAGGCGGTCCAAAGGCTATAATACCAACAGAAGAAGGTAAGAAGATCCTCGATGACTTTGCTCTAGATTCTGCCTATAAAGTTGCTACTCATAGTGAAGTTATGCTTGATATTCTAAAAGATATCGGAATAAACTCTTTAAAAGACTTCAAGGACCCAGAAAAAATAAACATCTTCGAAAGACACTTTTAAATATTAGTGAAGAATGAATAGTCTATGAGTTTTATTTCTATTATTTTCTTTACTCTGATAGTAAATCTTCATATTAATATAATTGTTATTTGTAAAACTCCAAAATACCCAAGGAAAAATTGATACTTATATTTTTCCTTGGGTATTTTTCAAAGGTCATCTATCTATTAACTACTCCCTGTATCTCTTTACTACAAAAGCTCCGTATCCCATGTATATCCAAAACACAGCTGACATTAAATTCATAGAGTAAATTAACGTTGATTCTACAAAACTTATAATTAATATAGAAACTAAAAATGCAAATATCAATTTCACATATCTTAAGTCTTTTTCACTCATTATGCTGTTAAAAGATCTTCTATAAAGCATCCACATAGCATTCATTAAAAAGCACATAAAAGTGACAAATCCCATTATACCATTGGAATATAAAACATCTAAATAAGAATTCTCAACCCTTCTATATTCTAAACTTCCCAAGTCTTGTTCTAATGAATTTTCAATGATTGTTGGAACATTAGCTGCACCAGCTCCTATCATTGGATATTCCACAAAAATAGATGAGAACCCACTTTGCCAAACAGCTTGTCTCTCAGTAAGATATTCTGAGTTTCGTGTAGCAATACCTCCAAAGATTATTCCAAGTGCTACTAAAGACGAAATTATTCTTCTTATAATTTTGTTTGGTATCATCATCATAAATGCTATAACTAAAAATAATAAAAAAGATACCCATACCCCTATGCTTCCTGTATATAACATTGCATATCCTTGAAGTAAAATATTTATTATATAAAATGCAGTAATTCTATTATAGATTCCAACACGTTTCATTGTTGTTATACATATAACCGATAAAACCACGGAAACATAACTTGCCATAGCAGCAGTTTTGTTTATTATATAAAAACCTTTAAAGAATTCTCCTCCTGAATAATCAGTCATAGAAAACGGGAATAAATCCAAATTAAACTTATAAAATATTATTCCTAATAATGTTAGTATAAAAGTTGTACCTATAAAAACAAAATTAATCTTATTTATTTCTTTCTTAATATTTGAAAATCTATTTCTCATGTCAAAACTGTAAAGTACAAAAAGCTGAATCACTGTTATAAAATAAATACCAAAATTTTTATCCTTATTTACATTAATAATACATGTAAGTATTCCTAAAATCATATATGAAAGAAGTACCACATTTTTGAAAAGGCATTTTCCTTTTGAATCATATACATCATAAGCTAAAAGTCCTATCCCCCATAGCATCATAAAAATTGTTACAAAATCAAAAGCTTTAAATCTAAATAGCTCTGTAGCTAAAAATAACGCATATATCAAAAAAGCTCGTTTATAAAAAAATCTCTGCTTTATTATATCCATACGCCTGTATTTAAAATTCATTTTAGTTTTCATCCTTTCCCTGAACCTTATAAATTCCCTTAGCATGCCATACTCTTTCATCTTCTTTAGGCAAAGTCATATAATCTCCATAAATATTAGTCAAAACTCCATCTGGATTATTTGGTCCCCAAAATTCTTTTCCTTCAAAAACTATTTTTTTAAGCGGAAATAAATCGCTTTCTTTGAAGTCATTATCCCATAAAAGCTCTACCCCGTAGTTATAGGATGTTCTCTTTGAATCTTTGCTCCACTTTAAGGTATTATGTGCCATATCATTAAGCTTCTCATAACTTAATGGCTTAAGCACATTATATATTCCTTTCCTTATAGCACCCTTAAGCGACTTATCTTCTTTCAAATTTTTAAACTTTCCTTTTATAAGAAATCCAATAAATTTCTTTTGTATAAATGCTTTAAATTCATTATCAGATAGCTTGTCATAAGGGAATATATCTATATATATGCCTCTATGATAAGGTTCATTCTCCTCACCAAATTCCTCAAATATAGTATTATCTTTTCTAACTTTCAAAGGAATATGGTAAAGTTTGTATCCTTTATCTGTTTCAATACTCTGAAGAAAAAAACCCTTCTTTAATTCTTCTTTTGCTATTGATTTAAACTTTTCATAGTTTCCCCTCGTCATTCCAATATCTAAATCATCATCCCATGGAATAAAGCCCCCATGCCTTATTGCTCCTAAAAGTGTTCCATCAATAAGAAAATACTCTATATGATTTTCTTCACAAATCCTATGAACCTCTTCAAGAATTTCCAGCATCATAAACTGTGCTTCTCTCAATGAGCAAGGTATAAGTTTTTGATCTTTTTCTTTCATTTTCACCCTCATTTAATCTCTATGTTTATATATTTTATTTTTTTCAGTTTAATTTTAATTATATCATATCTATAATATATAGTAAAAATTCTATAGCTTTTATTAATGGCAGTTTTTCCTTAATATAATATTATTTATTCCATTATTTGTTCTTTACCTTTCTAAACCTTTATTTTTTCAAAATATAAGACCGATCTAAGGAATCTCAGATCCTTCTAGAACGGTCTTCATGATATCAAAGCTAAAATCTCTAAATTTATATCATTCAGCTTTAATTACTTTCTTAAATTGTAGAAATTAAATTATTTGTAGAACTCTACTCTGTATTGTCCTTTTAATCTTTCAACTTCGTTTGCAAAAACTTCTGATTGCTTTTGTTGCATAAGATTATTCTTTATCATATCTGCAATAGCTTCATATGGTTGAACTGCAGCTTCTTTCTTTTCTTCTACCTTTATTAAATGGTATCCAAATTGAGTTTTAACAGGTTCACTTACTTTTCCTAATTCTAAAGCAAATGCAGCTTCTTCAAATTCTGGAACCATTCTTCCTCTTGTGAAGAATCCTAAATCTCCACCTTGAGCATTTGATGGACAGCTTGAATATTTCAATGCTGCATCTTCAAAGCTTAAACCTTCATTTATTTCCTTTGCAACTTTTTGTGCCTCTTCCTCATTTTCAACAAGGATATGTTTAGCTCTTACTTGTTCTTGCTCCATAAATTTGTCGCTATTCTTTTCATAAAACTCTTTTGCTTCTTCGTCACTTACAGTAACTTTTGATAATAAATCATTTATAACTACTTGAGTTAATATTTCTTTTTGAAGTCTTTCTACTTGCTCCTTATATAAAGCAGATTCCTCTACTCCATTATCTTTTCCATAGCTGTACATAAGCTCGAAAGATACCATTTGTTGAAGTAATTGTTCTCTTCCCATTGGGCTATCTACATAAGCTTTTCTATCAGCAGGGAATCTGTCAACTGCTTCTTGTATGTCCTTTTCAGTAATTTTAACGCCATTAACTATTGCTAGCACATTATTCTCCATGAAAAATCTCCTTTTTCTCTATCTAATTTGAAAATTTGGACTAACCTTTTCCAAATCTTCTTCTCTTAATGATAACATACTTTATATATCTTGTGCTATACTAAGGGTATTAAATAATTTTAAAGGGTGATTTTATGGAAATTCTAAAAAATGATTGGAAGGATCTTTTAGAGGATGAATTCAAAAGTTCTTATTATCTAAACCTTAGAAAGTTCCTTATATCAGAATACAAAAGCAATATCGTATATCCAAATATGTATGATATTTTTAATGCTCTGCATTATACTCCTTATAATAAAGTTAAAGTGGTCATTTTAGGTCAAGACCCTTACCATGGTCCAAATCAAGCTCATGGATTAAGCTTTTCTGTAAAACCAGGAGTTCCTGCCCCTCCATCTCTTGTTAATATTTATAAAGAGCTTCATACTGACCTTAATTGCTACATACCAAATAACGGATATCTAAAAAAATGGGCAGATCAAGGAATTCTTCTCTTGAATGCAGTTCTTACTGTAAGAGCTGGTGAAGCTAATTCTCATAGAAATAAAGGTTGGGAAAACTTCACTAACAAGATAATTGAATTGGTAAATAGTAAAACAGAACCTGTTGTATTTATTCTGTGGGGTAAAAATGCACAGGAGAAGCAAGCTCTTATAACAAATCCAATACATCATATTATAAAATCTGTGCATCCTAGTCCACTTTCTGCATCTCGTGGATTCTTTGGAAGCAGACCTTTTTCTAAGACTAACGAGTACTTAAAAGCTGATGGTATTGATCCAATAGATTGGCAGATAGAAAATATATAATTAAGTTGAATTTTGAATCTAGGATTTAAAATTTCTTCAATAAAAATAACCTGCATAACGAATTTCAAAACTCATTATGCAGGTTTAAATTTTAGGAGTTAGCTTGCTATATTAATTAATTTTTTTCTTCTTTTTATATATCAATGCTATAATCCCAACCCCACTTATAATTGCTACAGCTACTAATAATATTATATTAGTATTGTCTCCTGTCTTAGGAGCATTTGCATCATTGTTTTCTTTATCATTATCGGAATTTTCCTCAACATCATTTTTAGAATCATCATCTGTAATAGCCTTAAGATTATTCTTGGATGCATTCAATTTATTAATTGCTTCACTTATATTTTCATCAGCCAAACCTTCATATATTTTTTTAGCTTCTGTCAACGCTGAAACAAATTCATCTTTACACTGATCTTCATATTTGGTCAAATCTACATTCTCACACTCTTTAATTAGTTCACCTAATTTTACTTTATCTTCTTTTATATTATTAACTAAATTAATCGCTTCATTTAACCCCTTAGCGGATTCATCAATTTCATTTTGAGTTGAGTTTTTCTTATCATATACTGATTCAGCTGCAATTAAAGCATTATTAACCTTTTTTGATATAGAAGATGTAACTCCTTCCAATCCCTTATTGGCTATAAAATCTCTTGCCATATTTATTATGTCTTTTAGCTTTGATTTATCTACTGATCCAACAGCTGGATAAGTTACACTAAACCCTAAAGGGTATAATGTTTTAGCTGGATTCATTATATTTAAATCACCTTCAACATCAGGAATATCTACAGGCAGTTTTCCTGTAGCCCCATATCTTCCAAATATAACTTCTACTCCAGCTATTATATTAGGTCCAAAAGCTGTATTAGTTGGGTATATATCATTTGTTGCATCCATTCCTTTTGCACCATATGCTATTGCTACTGCTTTTACTTTATCGCTTTTGTAGCACGCAGCTTCATATGGTTTTCCTATACTTAATACTGCACAATCAATATTTTTATCATAACAATAAGCAGCTACGTCATTAGGAAATTTTGTTGCATAATAATCGGATGCCATTTGACCTTGACTTGTAGCTTCTGACACTACAATTACATAATTATACCCATCTATTTTTTCCTTTAGTTCATTGAAACTTTCTGTACTCATAGATGCACTTGTATATCTTTCTGCATTATAAGTTACACTTTCATCTATTAATCCTTCTGCTATAGCCCTTGCTATACCAAGATTTAATCCTGGTATTTCATTATTATATGGTGTTAGAAATAGTATTTTATCCTTGGCCTTAGGTGTGAAAGGAAGAATATTGTCTCTATTCTTTACTACAGTTACAGCATGAGCAGAAATATCTCTTTCTATTGCATGGTTTTTAGCTGATCCAACTTCTGATTTTGCAGCTGCTAATTTTTCTTCCCATGGTGTCGTATCATTATTTAAATTTAAGATTCCCCTATTATATTTAAGTGTTAAAATACGTTTTATTGAAGCATCAAGTTCTTTTATATCAAGAGTTCCATCGTTATATGCTTCAGCTATGCCATCAATAAGTTCTTCAAGTCTTGATATGTCCTTTAAGGAACTCATATCTGCTATAGGAATGTCTAATATATCAACTCCTGCAGCTATTGCTTTTATATTTGCATCTACTGTTCCAAAATTATCAGTAACAGCTCCCATAGTCATAGAGTCTGTTACTATTACCCCTTTAAATCCCATATCATTACGCAGTATATCTGTTAGTATCTTGTGAGACATTGTTGCTGGAAGATATATTTCTTGTCCATCCTTTTTAGAAATGACTTTAGTATCCTCTATTTTAGGATATTGAATATGTGCAGTCATTACCATATCTGTTCCTGAATTTATGCCAGCTTGAAACGGAACAAGCTCACATTTCTTTATTTCATCATAAGATTTGTCTACACGTGGCAGCCCAGTATGCGAGTCAGTGCCTGTGTCTCCATGTCCTGGAAAATGCTTTAAGGTTGTAGATACGTTGCTATCCTGTACTCCTTTTATATATGGTACTACCATTTTAGCTGCAAGTTCTGGATTACTTGAAAAAGAACGAAGCCCTATTACAGGATTAGCAGGATTATTATTCACGTCTGAATCTGGAGCAAAATTAGTATTTATCCCAAGAGCTTTAAGCTCTCTTCCAATAATCGCTCCCGCTGCATGAGTATCTTCTGTACTTCCTGTTGCCCCAAGGGCCATGTTTCCAGGTAATGCAGTTCCGCTGTTAAGCCTATATACACTTCCCCCTTCTTGATCAGTTGCAATAATCAAAGGAAGTGTTCCACCAGCATAGTCTTTACTCATAGCAGCTGCTTGTAGATCTTCGGTTAATTTTAGAGATTGTTCTGTATCCACTAAATTTGTGGCAAATAATATAACTGATCCAATATCATAATCTCCAATAATAGATGCTATCTCATCATTTAATGTAGTTACAGATTTAACTTTTGTACCATTTGACATAGTCCAACCACTTCTAAAACTCAACATAAGCTTTTGCCCTATCTTTTGTTTAAGTGTCATTTTACTAATCATTTGGTCAATATAGCTTGATACTTCATTTTCTGTCATTTGATTAGCTGTTGCTTTTAATGTCCTTCCTGAGAAATTCATAAGACTAAGAAACATTGTAGCACTAAGAAACATTGAAATGATCTTTTTCTTTCTCATTTACTTATTCATCTCCTTATAATATTTCTAATTAAAAAAGACCAAAATCATTTGATTTTGATCTGCCTAACTTAACAGTTGTACTTAAACTATATTTTTATTATATACCATTTTACAATATATGTAAACAAATGCTATGGAATTTACACTTTATTTATTATTATTAAATTTTTTATTTAATATATCATACAACAAAAAAACATCTAAACAATTTGTTTAGATGTTTTGGTGGCTGGACCAGGAATCGAACCAGGGACACGAGGATTTTCAGTCCTCTGCTCTACCGACTGAGCTATCCAGCCATATGACCTGGCGACCACCTACTCTTCCACAGAGCCTCCCCTGCAGTACCATCAGCCGTAATTTGCTTGACCTTCGTGTTCGGAATGGGAACGGGTATTACCAAATTACGCATCATCACCAGATGCTTAGTTTTTCCTAAATCTTCGATTTAGCTGAAAAACTGTACTCCTCACTTCAGTGAGTGAGTTTCCTTTGAAAGAACTTAATTATTCTTTCAAAATTGCACACAGATTTTCTATTTCTATCTTTGTTTTCTTTGATTAAGTCCTCGACCTATTAGTATGAGTCAGCTGAATACATTGCTGCACTTACACCTCTCACCTATCTACCTTGTGTTCTTCAAGGGGTCTTACTAACTTACGTTATGGGAAATCTCATCTTGAGGGGGGCTTCACGCTTAGATGCTTTCAGCGTTTATCCCTTCCCGACTTAGCTACCCAGCTATGCTCCTGGCGGAACAACTGGTGCACCAGAGGTCAGTCCATCCCGGTCCTCTCGTACTAAGGACAGCTCCTCTCAAATTTCCTACGCCCGCGACGGATAGGGACCGAACTGTCTCACGACGTTCTGAACCCAGCTCGCGTGCCGCTTTAATGGGCGAACAGCCCAACCCTTGGGACCTACTTCAGCCCCAGGATGCGACGAGCCGACATCGAGGTGCCAAACCTCCCCGTCGATGTGGACTCTTGGGGGAGATCAGCCTGTTATCCCCGAGGTAGCTTTTATCCGTTGAGCGATGGCCCTCCCACGAGGTACCACCGGATCACTAAGCCCGACTTTCGTCCCTGCTCGACTTGTTGGTCTCGCAGTCAGGCTCCCTTCTGCCTTTGCACTCTTCGAAGGATTTCCGACCCTTCTGAGGGAACCTTTGGGCGCCTCCGTTACTTTTTTGGAGGCGACCGCCCCAGTCAAACTGCCCACCTAACAATGTCCCGTCACCAGCTTCATGGTGCCCGGTTAGAATCCCAGTACTGTCAGGGTGGTATCCCAAGGGTGGCTCCACAGGACCTGACGATCCTATTTCTCAGCCTCCCACCTATCCTGTACAGACAATACCGGAACTCAATGCTAAATTGCAGTAAAGCTCTACGGGGTCTTTCCGTCCAATCGCGGGTAGCCAGCATCTTCACTGGCACTACAATTTCGCCGGATTTGCAGTTGAGACAGTGCCCAAGTCATTACGCCATTCGTGCGGGTCAGAACTTACCTGACAAGGAATTTCGCTACCTTAGGACCGTTATAGTTACGGCCGCCGTTTACTGGGGCTTAAGTTCACACCTTCGCTTATGCTAAGTGTTCCCCTTAACCTTCCAGCACCGGGCAGGCGTCAGCCCCTATACATCAGCTTTCGCTTTAGCAGAGACCTGTGTTTTTGCTAAACAGTTGCTTGGGCCTATTCTCTGCGACCATATTTCTATGGCACTCCTTCTCCCGAAGTTACGGAGTCAATTTGCCGAGTTCCTTAACTGCAATTCTTCCGATGGCCTTAGGATTCTCTCCTCACCTACCTGTGTCGGTTTGCGGTACGGGCACTACTTTGCTCCCTAGAGGCTTTTCTTGGCAGCGTGGAATCAGATACTTCAGCCACTTGGGCCTTCCCCATAACACCTCAACATTATAAAGACGGATTTGCCTATCTTTACTGCCTAAGTGCTTAGACTAACATCCATTAGTTAGCACATCTTATCCTCCTGCGTCACCCCATTGGTCATACGCTTATAGTGGTATCGGAATATCAACCGATTGTCCATCACCTACGCCTTTCGGCCTCGGCTTAGGTCCCGACTAACCCTGAGCGGACGAGCCTTCCTCAGGAAACCTTAGGTTTTCGGCCAGTGAGATTCTCACTCACTTCTCGCTACTTATGCCAGCATTCTCACTCCTATGTCGTCCACTGCTCCTTTCGGTACAACTTCTTCCAACATAGGACGCTCCCCTACCGCGTACATCTAGTGTACACCCATAGCTTCGGTGGTAGATTTTAGCCCCGGACATCTTCGGCGCAGGATCTCTTGACTAGTGAGCTATTACGCACTCTTTAAATGAGTGGCTGCTTCTAAGCCAACATCCTAGTTGTCTTAGAAATCCCACATCCTTTTCCACTTAATCTACACTTTGGGACCTTAGCTGATGGTCTGGGCTGTTTCCCTTTTGACCACGGATCTTATCATTCGTAGTCTGACTGCTGAGATTCAAGTTAGTGGCATTCGGAGTTTGATAAGGTTCAGTAAGCTCTATGCCCCCTAGCCCATTCAGTGCTCTACCTCCACTACTCATTCTCAACGCTAGCCCTAAAGCTATTTCGGGGAGAACCAGCTATCTCCAAGTTCGATTGGAATTTCTCCGCTATCCACAGTTCATCCCATGGTTTTTCAACACCAACGTGGTTCGGTCCTCCACGAAGTT
>NZ_CP076620.1:540000-557500 GCF_020911725.1 Clostridium cadaveris | reverse complement strand
TATAGAGCCTATTTTGTGAATTTCATGCAAATGAAAAGCAATCATCTATCCTACTATATATCATACATTTCTTCTCAATCTCCAACCGATAGTTTGTTCCTTGACATTAACAAAGCGTCGGTACAGCCCCTCTTGTGCCATTAGTTCCCTATGTGTGCCTAGCTGAATAATCTGACCATTCTCTAACACTATGATCTGATTAGCACTTCTCACGGTGGAAAGACGATGTGCAATCATCAAAATAGTTTTATTTTTTGTAAGCTCCTCAATAGTTTTTTGTAGTTCTTGCTGATTCTCTGGATCTACACTGGCTGTAGCCTCATCTAAAATAATAATAGGTGCATCTTTTAATATAGCGCGAGCAATAGAAATACGCTGCTTCTCTCCGCCGGAAAGAGAAGATCCACCTTCACCCACCTTTGTTTTGTAGCCTTGCGGCAAGCTCATAATAAAGTCATGGCAACAGGCACGCTTAGCTGCATCTATCACCTGATTAGCTGTAGCTTCTGGTCTGCCGAACTTAATATTGTTTTCAATGGTATCCTCAAAAAGATACACATGCTGAAACACGATAGAGAAATTGCGCAGTAGGCTGTCACATGTATATTCCCTAACATCGTATCCACCCACCAATATCTGACCTTGCTGAACATCCCAAAAACGAGCAATCAAGCTACAAATAGTTGTTTTTCCGGAGCCAGAAGGACCAACAATTGCACATGTCGTTTTCTCTGGAATTGTAAAGCTTATATCATGGATGATTTCTTTATCCTCATAAGCAAAGGAAACATGTCTCATTTCAATACCCAAATGCTTAGGTATGATATCCTTGCCGTTTTCATCTAAAGACGGTGTATCCAATACACTTTCCATACGGTCAAGAGATGCTTCTACGACACGTGCTACTGAAGCCATACTTCCTACTAACTCCACATGAGAATAAATTAAAAAACCAGAAATCACTAAAAGAAGGCATTTCACCAAATCAAGCTCCCCTCCAATCATCAGATAAGGTGCTACAGCTAATATAGATGAGGCGGCCAACTTAAACACAGTCTGATATACAGCCGTTAAAGAAGAAAATACACTCTCCAATCCAATGTTGGCATCAGCACTTTTATAAATAGCATCGTCTACCGTTTTCCCAGATTTTTCTCCAAGGCCAAATGCTTTGACGACTCCCATGCCCTGAACATATTCAATAATTGCTGTAACCAATCCAGCCTGTGCTGCCTGCCGTGGTGGCGAAAGTCTCTTCGCAGCCTTCTGCATCCAAACGTACACCGACAAAGCAATAATAATGCCCAAAATAGTAATTAAACCGATATGCCATTCATAAACCAATAGCCAAAGTGCTATTACAATGGCGTGGATAAAACCGTTAAACACCTTGTCCATTACTAAAACGGCATTGGTTTCAATGTCGCTCAATGTAGTGGTAGCAGCTGCGGTAATATCACCTAGTCTGTTCTGAGTGAAATAACCCATAGGAGCACGCTTTAAGTTTTCTCCTATTTCCAGTCGCTTTTCTGCACACATATCGAAACTGCCAAACGTACGTCTAACCGAGGAAGCATTTCCAAATATAATCCGTCCACCAATGCTCAAAGTCATAATTCCAAAAGAAATCCATATGGTTGACACTGGCATACTTCCTCCCTCTAAAGTTGATAGGATACCCGTTAATACCGTAAGTATAGCCAAAATTGGAATCACTGCAAAAATAGAATCCAGAAAGCTGAACACAAAAGAGTAAAACAGATTTTTTCTTTGGTTACCAGCAAAGTCTAGTAATCGATTTAGCATTACAATCATTATTTTTCTCCTCTCTTGTATCTCTGGCACTGGTATAAGCTGTCCAAAGTGTTTTATACAATGAGCATGAATCAAGCAACTCTTGATGCATTCCCTGTGCCTGTATTTTTCCATTATTCATAACAATAATTTTATCCGCACCGATGATTGTTCCCAATCGATGGGCTATCACGATAAGTGTTTTACCACGTACTAGTTCATTTAGAGATGTTTGTATTACTGCTTCACTTTCTGGATCAGTAAATGCCGTGGCTTCGTCTAGCACCACTACTGGACTATTTTTTAGAATAGCACGTGCAATAGCGATTCGCTGCCTTTCTCCACCGGAAAGATTGCCTCCGCCATCACCTGCCAAAGTTTCGTAACCTTTTGGAAGACTCAAAATAAAATCATGACAGTTTGCACGTTTTGCTGCTTCCTCCACTTCAAAATCAGTTGCAGATGGCTTACCAATACGAATATTCTCTCGTATAGAGAGATTAAATAAAAAATTATCCTGAGATACATAGGCAACAGTGTCCATCACTTGAGAAAGTGGTAGTTTGCGTACATCTATTCCCCCTAATAATACTGCACCGCTATTCACATCCCAAAAGGATGAAATCAACCGTGCCATAGTCGATTTTCCAGATCCAGATGGTCCTACAATAGCCGTCATACCATTTGGAACTGCATCGAAGGATACATCGTGCAACACCTCTTCGCCATGATATCCAAAACACACATGTGACATTGAAACAGTATGATTTAACAGCGTCACAGGCTTCTGAGGCCGATTCAATTCCTCTTCCTGTAAGAGTCCTGCAATTTCCTGCACAGTAGAGTCTACCATAGCCAGACTATCGGTATATTCCATTGCTTGAATCAATGGATGAACTAAACCAAGAGACAGGATGACACAACTTATAAACACTGACGCATCCAAACGCCCATGCATAAATAACCAGCTCCCAAAAGGAAGGACACCTAGAAGATTGGCAGGCATAATAGCGATTCCCGCTACAAAATAACCATTCGTTTTTTGAAACCAAGAGGCTTTTGCCTCCCGACTTTCTTTTACAGCGGTCGCATATTTCCCATAGGATACAGCACTTTGGTTAAAAGCTTTGATGATCTCAATACCACCGATATATTCCACGATAGCAGCATCCATATTTTTCCCAGATTCCTGCACACGACTATATCGTACCTGATAATCCTTCATCATGCCCATATAGCAAAATAGACCGATAGGAATGGTGATTAGGGATACTAGAGCTAGCCTCCAGTCCAAAACAAACAGGTAAATAATCATAAATAGTGGAATCAAAAGATTTGCGGTTACTTCTGGAATCAGATGTGCAAGTGGAAGCTCTAACTTTTCCACGGTATCTACCAAAATGCTTTTATATTTGCCTGAAGGGGTATCCAGTACCGTTCCCATAGGCACACGAGCTAGCTTTGCGGTAAGAGCTGTTCTGATATTTTTCAAAATTGTGAATGCCGAGTGATGAGAAAGTACTGTGGATGCAGTCGAAAGCCATACCTTTCCAAGATACCCAACTAATACGATTAAAGCTGCTTGAATAATCCCAGTTAAACTGTAATCTCCAGCACATAGTTGCACAATCAATGCTGATACCGTAAAATACGGTATCATTCCGCTCGCTGAACCAAGAATGGCAAGGATAACCGATACAATCATTTTCCCACGGCATTGCGTTGCAAAATGTAATATCCACGCTATGGAACTCGTTTTTCTATCTTTCATAGAGATCCTCCTTTTAAATTAATTAAAAATTCTTAAAAGTACTTCTTAGAATGTACGCAGTACGCAGCTATTTGACTTAAGTCGTATTCCTTAGTTAGTCAAAACTAACTCAATTTCAAAAATTAAGGCTCATTTGAACCTTAATAATCCATCCCAACCGCAATTAAAAAATGTGGCGAGTTCTTCAATATAACTGAAAGCTTTTTCTCGCGGCATATCATGAACAACGGTTTCAAAAACAGCTGTAAAATATGCACTGGTAATCATATGGTGAAGCTCGTGACTGGCAAAACCTTCTACTTTTCCATGAAATCGCAGCAACTCATAATATCGCTCTGTCTGTTTCACCTCAAGCTCAACCAAATCATTCACGAAGGAAGAATACTTTGTCCCATCCGAACAGCAAAGAATTAGCTTGAAAGCTTCATAATTATCGTAAATATAACTAAGAAAATGTTGCAAATATTCCGTTGACATTTCCCGGCTGGCGTTAGTTTTACCATCTGGAATCAGCTCAAAATGAGCATCTTGTGCCACTTTAAACTGATTTATAAGTCCATCTGCTGCCGGAGCCACCAAAGCGTCAAACAAAGCGGCCTTATCTGGATAATAGCCATAAAATGCCCCTTGGGTGAATCCAGCTGCCTTCACGATTCCACGTAAAGATGCATCTTTATAGCCTTTGTCCAAAAACTCTTTTTTACCAACGTCTAGAATTTTCTTTTGAGTAGCAGTTAATTGCTCCATAGTAGGCCTCCTTTCTAAACAAAAGATATATTATATCAGTGATATATATCACTGATATAATATATCTTTATTGTAAGTTTGTCAAGCTCATATCCAAAAAACTATTCCCATCTCAAAAGTAAAAGAACTATTTCCTTCATATGAATAATCTATTTCAGTTCACTCAACAACTCAACGATGACTTACGGCATTAGATTTAAAGACAGTAAAAGGCGGACAGTAACAACTATCCGCCTAATATACCTCATAGTTTAGATGGGTTAACAAATTATCCTTGTAAACACGCATCTAAATATATGAATATTTTTTACAGTTCTACACTAATTCAACATCAATAATTGATGTTGTCCCACTTAATGCTAACTCTGGCTCTCCAGGATTACCTATTCCAGTTCTTGGCATAATTCCTGTTGCTAATAAGCAAATTGCTAAAATAGAAATTATTCTTTTCTTCACTACAATCATCTCCATTCTTGAAATTTTTATTTGTAAGAAATAGATTCTTCAATAATCTTGAAGCTCCATTCTTAAAGCTAACTAAACTATTTCTATCACTGTAGGATTACTACATAATTCTGTTTCCCCAACTGCTCCTATTCCTAATGCTCTTATGCCTCCAAATATGAAGCACACTGCTAATATAGCTATTACTTTTTTCTTCATTACATTTTCCCCCTATATCATAAAAAATTTAAGTTTATATTTTAATCTTTAATGTAATCATTAAAAATTTTTATCTTATTTATATCCTTTTGCTTTACTGCTAAATCCAAAAGTCTTTTCATGGCCCATATGACCTCATCCTTTGAACTTGTATTATTTGCTACACTTAATAGTTTTAACAAGATTTCTTCCATTTCTTTCTCGTTATTTTCTTCATTTGATATTTCATATAATATCTTTAAACCTTCTAATTGATATTTATAGCTTCCTATTTCTTCACTAATCTTTATACTTTCATTTAAAGCAATTTTAGCCTCTTCATATTTCTTTAATTCAAAGTAAAAATTTCCCTTATCACCTAGAATTTCATGTTTAACTCTATCTGTTTCCTTTGCTGTTTCTATAGCTTTGTCAAAAAACTCTTCGGCTTTCTTGTATTCTTTTTTATCAATATAACACAATGCAATATTGTTATATGCTCTTATTAAAAAACTATTATCTAAATTTCTGATTTCTACTAAATTTAGAAGAGTTTTTAATGCTTCTGAGGTTCTTTTCAATTTATAAAGTATTACGCCTTGTATCATATTTCCCTTATAGTAATAAGATGTCTGTTCACATTTATCATCCATCAACAACTGAAGTGTATCCATGGATTTTTCATAATTACCTATATTGTAATAAGTCAAACCTATATTATAAGTAATTCTATCCTTTTTAATAAAATCATTATTTATATAACAGTACTTTAACGCTTCTTGATAATACATAACTGCATCATAATACTTAAGGCATCTATCTTTTATTAATCCAAGATTATTATAAATCTCATGCTTTAGTTTATTACTTCCTATACTATCTATAAGATTTAGACATTTCCTATATGCTGCTTCGGCTTTATCATATTCATGATTTACCACATAAATATTGCCTTTTTTCTTAGTAGCATATACCTCTGTCCAAGACATACCTTGTTCTTTTCCAAAGTTTACTATATAGTCACATTTCTCAAAGCTTTCCTTAATATCAGGAAGTTTCTCGCATAGTACACATAAATCTTCTTCTTTAGTTCTAGCTATAAACTCTTCATCATAATTTAACTCTACTTCTTTTTCTTTAGCGAACTCAATGGCATTTCTCATGATGTCTATTGCTACATCTCTGCTCATATTTCTCTTTCCGCTTTCAACCATACTTATAAATTCTCTAGTTATATTATTTCGTGCTAAGTCTTTTTGTCTTGCATTCAAAAGTTTTCTTATAAATATGAGTTTTTCTTGATTTGTCATCAAATTTATGTTCACCTTTGCGCTCCTATCAAATATTTTTTATTTTTCCCTTTATTACCAAGTAACTTTTAATTTTTTATAAGTTACTATATATATTATTATTATTCACTTTTATGGAAATTCCTTCTTTTTTAAATACTTTTTTCAAAATTTTATTTTAATAAGCTAATTTCTTATTTCCTAACATAAAAGCCGTTCAATGTAGGAGCACATCACTACATTAAACGGCTATAATTTATGATACTATTGAAATTCGAACTTTATCCACTCTCTTTTCATCAAGTTTCTCTATTTTAAAAATTGTATTTCCATGAACTATAGGTGTTTCTTCTTTGGACTTCGGGATATTACCCAAAAGTTCTATAATAAGACCACCAATTGTATCTGCTGATTCTGATGCCAAATCTAAGTTTAAAGCTTCATTGACTTCATCAATATTTAAAAGTCCGTTTACTATATAAGAATTTTCGTTGACTTTCTCAATTTCAGGCTCTTCAGCATCATGTTCATCAGTAATGTCTCCCACAACTTCCTCTATAAGGTCTTCTATGGTTACTATACCTGAGAAACCACCATATTCATCTATTAGAATAGCAATATGATTTTTTGTTGCCTGAATTTCCTTAAACAAGTTCTCAACAATTTTAGTTTCTGGGACAAAATAAGGTTCTCTCATAATATCTTTTATATCCACATTACTTATGCCATTTTTAACAATAGCTGAAAACAAATCTTTCATATATAGAATACCAACTATATTGTCAATTTCTTTTTCATATATAGGTATCCTTGAAAAATTTTCTGTGAGTATCGCATCTATCTTATTCTCAATTTTATCGCTGACGCTTAGCATAAAGACTTCTGTTCTAGGTGTCATAACTTCTTTTGACATCTTATCGTCAAAACATATTATAGATTCAATCATCTCTTTTTCACTTTCGTTAATTACACCATGTTCTTGTCCAACTTCTACTATAGATCGTATCTCTTCTTTAGACATTCTATCCTCAGAATTTTCTGCATCACATCCTAAAAGTTTAACTAAAAGATTAGTTGACCAAGATAATAACATAACAAAAGGCTTTGCCAGCTTTGATATGAAAATTATAGGTTTTACTGTTGCAAGCGATATTTTTTCTGCATCTTTAAGAGCAACTCTCTTTGGCAGAAGTTCACCTAGCACCAATGTTATATAGGATATAATTACAGTAACTATAACTAATGAAATTTCATCACTATAAGCAATATTTGCTGATTTTAAAACACTTGCAAATCCTCCTGAAAGCTTGGTCGCTGCCGAAGCACTGGCAAAGAATCCTGCAAAAGTTATTGCAACTTGTATCGTAGCAAGAAATTTACTTGGCTCATCCAAAAGCTTTTGCAAAAGCTTGGCCTTTTCATTTCCACCATCTGCTAAAATAGAAATTCTAGTTTTATTTACTGATACTATAGCCATCTCTGTGCCTGCAAAGAATGCATTCACCGCCACTAAAATAAGAATAAGAATAATACTACCACTCGGACTACTGTCCATCTATATTCCCCCTCTGATATAAAAATAATTTTTAAGAAAATTATATCATATATAATATAATTTTTATAGTATCCATTATATTCAATAAAGCACAAATAATTCACTGTTAGTTTATAGATTCATTTTGTTTATCTATATATGCTTGTAGCTTCTCCAAGCTATCTGTTACGAACTCATACACTAGATATTTAGGCTGTACATAATCAATAATATCCTTTGCACATTTTTCTGTGAAAGGTTTATGCCAATCAATCTTCATCAACCTATCATACACAAGGCTTTCCATTTCATTAAAATCCATATCTTTATAATTTAATTCTTTACTTTCTAAGAGCATATTTTTAGTATACTCTCCGGATAAAGAACAATGAAAATGTATCCCTTTTATATATTCCTTAAGCTCTCCAAGATCCTCTATGGTATCTATAACAAACTTAACTCCTTCTTCTTCAGACCTGAGTTCAAAGTTTGTGTTCATAAGATGTCCTGTATCAAGCATTATTCCCACATTTTTATATTCAATTCCATCAATAAGCTTTCTTACTAACTCCTTCTTTCTAAGAGTCATGCCTGGCCACCATAAATTTTCTAAAAGTATCATTATATCAGTTTGAAAATCTCTAAATATTTCATTTAATAATTCTATTGATTTCTCTACTACCTCTTCATCTGAATAGGTAAATTCGTAATTGAATATATCCTCTAAATCTACGTGTCCTATATGAAAAACTCCATATTTTGCTCCAATTTTCTCTGCTGCTCTTATTTCATCTCTGTACTTTTTAATCATTACATTTCTATCAGTACCTCCATAAAAGCTTTGAATTCTTTCTTCACTTCTTAAGCTCTGTAAAAGCTTCTCATGATTTCCTGTCCATAAATCTATCCATGCAGGATAATTGGCAAGATGTACACCTTTAACCATTTCTTTTGGAATGATATTTTCATCCATATATAATGGAGCCATAAGCTCTATTCCTTGGAATTCATTTTTTAATAAAAATTCACTTATAACTTTTTTATCGTTATCATACCTTTCTGTATCAAAGCTATAAGCGAACATGCTAAGCAGCTTAATCATAATGTCCTCCTAATTCTTTAAATTGTAAGCCATTCTAATATCGTCTAGTATATCTTTGTGATGAAAATCCTTTGGATAAATCATATTTATCTCTCTTGTCATGATAAGGTTTTCTATTGGTACCACAACTAATTTCCCGGCTGCAATCTCATCTCTGCAGGATTTATGAGATATTACCGTTATTCCAAGATTAGAAGACACCAAGTCTTTTATAAGAGAAACATTATCTAGCTCCATGATTACATTAAAGTTATTTATATTCTCTGAATGACTTATAAGATGATTCTCAAATAGTTTACGTGTACCTGCATTAGGCTGTCTTAATATAAAGTTTTCTTTTTTTAGTTCTAATAAATTAACACTTTTTCTTTTTGCAAATTTATGTTTAGGGGAAACTGCCAAACATAAATAATCCGTGTCTAAAAGTATAGATGTGAACCTATCATCGGTTATCCTTCCCTCTATTATTGCCAAATCTAGCTCATAAGCTTTAAGCATATCATAAATATTATTAATAGTATTAGTAACAATATTTATATGAATCTTAGGATGCTCGTTGCAATAAGAGGCAAAAACATAAGGTACTAAATTTTCCTCCGCAGTAGGCGTAATTCCAATAACTAAACTTTTAACTTGCTTTCTATTATCCTCTATCGCTTTTATAGCATTCTCTTCTAAAGCAATAGCTCTTCTAGAATATTTTATTAGTATTTCCCCCTCAGGCGTTGGAATCAGTTTCTTTTTATCGCTATAAAATATCTTTATTCCATACTCCTGCTCAAGCAATTTTATGTGATGACTCACCGCTGGCTGAGTAAGGGCCAAATGTCTTGCCGCTTTAGTATAACTCCCTACATTTACTAAAGTTAGCAGCGTTTTAATCTTGTTATCTATCAATATCCTACCCCTCCTCATCAAGATTATTAGTTTTATTTATAATATTATATAGAATTATTATTTGATTTTATCATCTTCTACTAATATAATCAACACTATAAAGTAAACGGTTTTAATTTTCAAGCATTTAGGAGGTATTCATCAATGTTAATTTCTACTTTAAATTTAAATAATAATGCTGTCATCATTAGCAGCTTATCTATTATACTACTTACAAGTTTTTTGCTTACAAGGGTGACTAAAAAATTTAAGTTGCCTAACGTTACAGCTTATATAATTACAGGTATATTAATCGGACCTTATGTCCTAAATATAATTCCAAAAGAAATAATCAATGGATTAGATTTTGTTACAGATGTTGCTTTAGCATTTATAGCATTCGGTGTTGGAAAATATTTTAAAATAGCTGTTTTAAAGCAAAATGGTGCCAAAGTTTTTATCATAACTATATTTGAATCTTTATTAGCAGCTGTTGCTGTAACACTTGTAATGCTTTTTGTATTTCATCTATCTGTACCATTTTCAATAATGTTAGGTGCTATAGGTTGTGCTACTGCTCCTGCTTCTACAATTATGACTATACGCCAATATGGTGCAAAAGGAAGATTTGTAGATACAATATTGCAGGTTACAGCTCTAGATGATGTTGTTTCATTAGTAGCTTTCAGCATATGTATAGCAGTTGCCCAAGCTTTAAGTTCTAATACAAAACTAAGTCTTTCTGTATTTTTAATTCCTATATTAACAAATGTAGTAGCGATATTAATAGGAATAGCTATGGGCTTTATATTAAATAAAATAATAAATGATAGAAGAACTCAAGATAACAAACTTATAATTACAATTTCCATAATACTTGCTATGACAGGTGTATGTTCTGTTTTAGATATATCACCTTTACTTTCATCAATGGCTCTTGGAGCAGCTTATATAAATCTAAGTAATAATAGTCATCTATTCAAACAAATAAACAACTTTACTCCACCTATACTAACAATTTTCTTTGTTTTGTCAGGTATGAAGCTTGATGTCTCATCTCTAGCTTCTGCAGGAGTTATAGGTGTGGTTTATTTTGTAGTTAGAATTATTGGAAAATATGCTGGTGCTTATTTGGGAGCTTTAGTATGCAAGTCTCCTGATGAAATAAGAAATTATTTGGGACTAGCTTTAATTCCTCAAGCAGGAGTTTCTATAGGACTTGCAGCTCTAGGTCAAAGAATACTTCCTCCTGAAATTGGTGGACTTCTTTCTACTATAATATTGTCATCTTCCGTTCTTTATGAACTTATAGGACCTGCTTCTGCCAAGGCAGCTCTTCATCTGTCTAAATCAATACCTGATGATAAGGCAAAAATGGTTTCTTCTTTTTCTAAAGCAGAAGCGGTCTCTAAATAGAGTAAATATAAAAAAATGCTCTGTAAAATGATTTTGCACATTTTACAGAGCATTTTTATTTCGTTAATTATTTAATCTTTCCTAAAAGAGCTGCAAATGGGTTATCTAAAGGTTCTTCATTTTCCTTTTTCATCTTCTTCATTATATTTGCAACTTCTCTCTTGTTCATTTTATCGCTCTTGCTTTTAAATCTCTTATTGAAAACAGAAGCCTTTTCTCTAAAAGAACAATTAGTATTTGGGCATACATATATTTGACCTTCGCCTTGTCCCCTAAGTTCTAGCCTTTTGTGGCATTCTGGGCATCTAGCGTTGGTGAATCTAGTTACAGTTTCTTTGTATCCACATTCTCTATCTTGGCATACGTTCATCATTCCATGCTTGCCTTTAACTTCTAGCATATATTTTCCACACTGTGGACATTTTTTTCCTGTCATATTATCATGAACAAATTTGTCTTTACTACCTTTAATATCATCTACAAGATCAGAGGAATACTTTCTCATACTTTCTATAAAACCTTCTTTATTTCTCTTTCCTTTGCTTATAAGTTCAAGCTCACTCTCCCACTTTGCTGTTAAAAGAGGTGATTTTAAATCTTCTGGAACAAGATCTATAAGCTGCCTTCCTTTAGATGTTGGCAGGATTTCTTTGCCGTTTTTTTCTATATAAAAGCTATTAAACAGTTTTTCTATTATATCAGCTCTAGTGGCAACAGTACCTATTCCCCCTGTTTCACTTAAGGTCTTAGCCGAAGCCTTGTCAACTCTAATATACTTTTGAGGATTTTCCATAGCTGACAGTAAAGTTCCCTCATTAAATCTAGCTGGTGCTTTTGTTTGAAGTTTATTCAAACTTACAGAAGTTATATTAATCTCCTGACCTTTTTCTAATTTTGGAAGTTCCTGTCCTCCTAAACTTTCATCTTCTCCATTATCATCAAAATCTTCCTTGTCATAAACTTTCTTCCATCCTTTTGACTTTGTGACATTTCCTTTTGCGATAAAAGTCTCTTCCTCTATCTTTACAGTTACATTAGTTTGGATGTACTCATATGGAGGAAGCATTACACTTAAAAATCTCTTTACTACCAAATCATAAATATGTCTTTCTTCTTGGCTGAAATGCATCATATTTGCTCTTTCTTCTGTTGGAATTATAGCGTGGTGATCACTTACCTTAGAGTCGTCTACAAATCCTTTGTGAGCATTTATCCTTCCATTTAAAAGTTCAGTAGCTGCTGCCCTATATGGACCTTGAGCAACCGCTTTAAGTCTATCTGGTATAGTTGCAACTACATCTTTTGATATATATCTTGAATCAGTTCTTGGATAAGTAAGCACCTTATAATTTTCATAAAGCCTCTGCATTATAGAAAGTGTTTGCTTTGCTGAGTATCCCCAAAGCTTATTTGCATCCCTTTGAAGCTCTGTAAGATCATAGAGCGCTGGTGCAAATTTCTTCTTTTCTGATTCTGTTATTGATGTAACTACTCCTATTTTTCCTTTAACCTTTGAAACTAAAGCTTCAGCTTTTTTCTCATCCCATATGGCACTTTCATTTTTCCCATTTATCCATTGAAGATTAAAGTTCTTAGCCTTTGCAGATATAGTATAATAATTCTTTGGTTTAAAATTCTTTATTTCATCTTCCCTTTGAACAATCATAGCAAGGGTTGGTGACTGAACTCTACCTGCTGAAAGCTGTGCATTGTATTTGCAAGTTAAAGCTCTTGTAACATTAAGCCCTACAATCCAATCGGCCTCAGCTCTTGATACCGCAGCCTTATATAAATTTTCGTATTCTTTTCCTGGCTTTAAATTTTTAAATCCGTCTAATATTGCCTTGTCAGTTTGAGATGAAATCCACAAACGCTTTATAGGCTTTTTAAAATATGCTTTTTCAATTATCCATCTGGCAACAAGCTCCCCTTCTCTTCCAGCATCGGTTGCTATTATGAGTTCTTTTATATCTCCTCTCGCCATGACTTTTTTAACTTCATAAAAATGCTTTGAGGTTTTTGGTATAACCTTAAGCTTCATCTTGTTTGGAATCATAGGAAGAGTTTCCATGTCCCATTTTTTATATTTTTCATCATATTCCTCTGGCGCAGCTAAAGTTACCAGATGTCCTAATGCCCAAGTAACTATGTATTTGTCTCCCTCCAAATATCCTCCGCCTTTTTTATTACATTTTAAAACCTTAGCAATATCTCTTGCTACTGAAGGTTTTTCAGCTAAAACTAATATTTTATCCATTTTTGTCTCCTTTCATCGGCAAACCTTACAATATTGTAATAATTTTTCATAAATATGTAATATAAATCTATTTCTATATTTCATAAAAACATATACAATTATATTAATGATGATTTTATCATACAAAGTTTATTATTATGAAAAGGGGATGACTGTATTGAAAAATATTTCAATTATAAGTTTAGTTTGTATGCTTTCATTTATTTACATCATTACTTTAAATAATAACATATCTGCTAGTGAATTAACCAGTAAATCCTCCTACATGTCATCTTCTAAGAATTCATCTTGCAATGATGCAAAATACAAAATTTTTAGGTCTTACAAATATAACTCAAAAAAACCCAAAAATAGGTTTAATCATTATTCAAGAGGCTTTAAGTGTTACTTAAAAAAGATCAAAGTTAAAATTATATATTTCATAAATGATATATGTCGTTTCCTACAATATTCATTTTAAAACTAACATAAAATATAGAAATCCCACATAGTTCTGTTTTGACTCTATGTGGGATTTCTAAATAATTTCCATATTATATTTTACTTCTCCTTTATGCTTTTTTACTTTTTATACTTATTCCAAGATAAATACTACCTATACATCCAATTATAAATAAGGAAATCATCAAAGGAATAATCATTGGATTAATTATAAATCTTCCAAGAGCACTTATAGCTACTATATATATGGCTGTTAATATCAAAAGTAAAGATCCAAAAAACTCAACTAGACGGGCAGCCTTATCTCTCATATTTATTACACTCCTTCTATTAATATACTGTCATTATATGCAACATGCTTTAATTCAGTTATCATTTTGTAGGAGCTTAGTAATAATTATTTACTTAATGGTAAAAAAAACCAAATATTATTTTAATACTTTCAATGTTATAATTATAGAAAGATCATTTTATAAGGAGGACAATAATTTGTCGCGTTTTAAAAAAAATTTTTTCACTGCTATTAAATTCATATGTGCTATTGGAGTCGTATTTGTAATACTATTTGCCTGCAGTTTCTTTCAGGGATGGGTAAATGTAAAAGATGATGGCACTTTAGCTTCTTCAAAGACCCCAAAAAACGTACTTAAATCTAAGTATGTTCCAAAGATAAATTCATCTGATATGAATGTATCAAAGGTTTCTGATGTTAAGTTTTGCTTTTTAGGCAAGGATTTTTCTAAGAACCCTTCTATATACTATAAGGCTCAGCGTTATTATCTACCATTGGACAAGGTATGTTCTAATTTAGGATTTTCCTTTGATTCTTCTAATGGAATTATAACTATCAGTAAAGAAGATTTCAAAGCTTCTATAAATGTTTCTTCTAACACTCTTAGTAAGATATCCTCTGATTCAAAGCTTAGAGGTGAAGTATTAAATGAAGACGATACAGTATTTCTATCTGTTTCAGATATAGAGAATATATTTGATCTAAATGCTTATTTTAATTTTAAAGACAAAACTATAAACTTCGTACATAATGCATCATTTCAAAAGTCCGATTCTCCTAAGACCGGAAGAGCAGCTTTTATAAGACTTGAAGATTTCGGTGCAAGTCCATATATGCAGAAGGATACCACTCAAAAAAAATTCAAAGTATTTGCGGATTTTTTAGGTTCTAATAATATAAAATTTCATATAGCTTGGGTACCTCGTTATAAGGATCCAGAGAACAATATAGATAATGACCTGCTTACTAATAACTCAATAGAAAATGTTGGATTTGTAAATATGATGGATAGACTCATACTTAATGGTGGTGAGCTGGGTCTTCACGGATATACTCATCAGTACGGCAGTGAAATAAGCTTTGAAGGTACTGAACTTTCCAAGAAAGCTAATGCATCTGAGGAAGAAACACGAAAGGTAATTGAATCTGGAATTGATACTTCCAGCGCTCTAAATCTTCCTGTTACCTTCTATGAAAGCCCTCACTACAAAGCAACTTCTAAGCAGTTAAAGATTATAGAAGAATATTTTCAATATCTATATCAGCCTGCTGGTATTATAGATTTTACTATATTAAGACGTAAAGGTGATAATCTCTATATTCCGACTCCGCTTAGCTACGTTAAAGATCTAAATGTTAAACCTATACTAAGAGGTCTGAATCACCCATTGCCTTATCAATTAGCGAGCCTTTATTATCATCCAACAAAGGAACTTGACTTTATAGATGTTACTTTTACCAAGGACAAGATGTTCTACACTTATGATGATAATGCTCCTATGAAGCAGATAATTAAAGCAATTAAAGATAATGACTATGTTACAGCTCATGTAAGTGATTTTAGAAATTAACATTCAATTTTTAGATTAACAAAAGAATTACAGTTTTTTTAAAGACATCATAGACGAAAATATGATGTCTTTTCATTTACTTCTTTCTATCCCTGCACATATGTGAAGTACTATATATCCAATCTCTTCTTCGCTTATTCTCATTCCAAAATGCTTTTCAAATACGTTGCTTGTAATCCACACGCTCCAAACACTTCTGCATAATTCTCCTTTATTAAATCTAAGAGAGGATTTCTAAGTATCATTTTATATTTCAGTCTATTTATAGCTGGTCTTAAATGAAGAGATAATCCGCTTAAAAGCTGTCTGTCCTTTGATAATCCACTTATAGAAAGCATCTTTTCAACACTTTCTATTATTCATCCTCACCTTCTATTGTCCTTCACATACCAGTTTTCTTAACAAGCTTTAAACCCATTTTTTCTAAATCTTTTTCTAATATCTTCATATCATTTCTTATGGATATATTTTCTGATATAGCTATGGTTGAAAATGTACTTTGCACTTTACTAATCATTCCGCCATAATCAAGTCCACCTAGTAGTCCTATTGCAGCACCCATCATGCTTCCGCCTATCTGTCCAAGATTAACTAAAATCTCCACAATCTTATCAGTTATAAAATTACAAGGCGTTGCTAATACAAAGACTATTATATTAATATCCTTTCTCATATTGATTTTATTAGAAAAATTTGGAATTGTGAAGAAAATAATATAATAATACATAAAAAAAAGACTTCATATTAAATGAAGTCTTTTTGACCTGGCGACCACCTACTCTCCCACAGAGCCTCCCCTGCAGTACCATCAGCCGTAATTTGCTTGACCTTCGTGTTCGGAATGGGAACGGGTATTACCAAATTACGCATCATCACCAGATGCTTAGTTTTTCCTAAATCTTCGATTTAGCTGAAAAACTGTACTCCTCACTTCAGTGAGTGAGTTTCCTTTGAAAGAACTTAATTATTCTTTCAAAATTGCACACATATTTTCTATTTCTATCTTTGTTTTCTTTGATTAAGTCCTCGACCTATTAGTATGAGTCAGCTGAATACATTGCTGCACTTACACCTCTCACCTATCTACCTTGTGTTCTTCAAGGGGTCTTACTAACTTACGTTATGGGAAATCTCATCTTGAGGGGGGCTTCACGCTTAGATGCTTTCAGCGTTTATCCCTTCCCGACTTAGCTACCCAGCTATGCTCCTGGCGGAACAACTGGTGCACCAGAGGTCAGTCCATCCCGGTCCTCTCGTACTAAGGACAGCTCCTCTCAAATTTCCTACGCCCGCGACGGATAGGGACCGAACTGTCTCACGACGTTCTGAACCCAGCTCGCGTGCCGCTTTAATGGGCGAACAGCCCAACCCTTGGGACCTACTTCAGCCCCAGGATGCGACGAGCCGACATCGAGGTGCCAAACCTCCCCGTCGATGTGGACTCTTGGGGGAGATCAGCCTGTTATCCCCGAGGTAGCTTTTATCCGTTGAGCGATGGCCCTCCCACGAGGTACCACCGGATCACTAAGCCCGACTTTCGTCCCTGCTCGACTTGTTGGTCTTGCAGTCAGGCTCCCTTCTGCCTTTGCACTCTTCGAAGGATTTCCGACCCTTCTGAGGGAACCTTTGGGCGCCTCCGTTACTTTTTTGGAGGCGACCGCCCCAGTCAAACTGCCCACCTAACAATGTCCCGTCACCAGCTTCATGGTGCCCGGTTAGAATCCCAGTACTGTCAGGGTGGTATCCCAAGGGTGGCTCCACAGGACCT
>NZ_CP076620.1:467500-535000 GCF_020911725.1 Clostridium cadaveris | reverse complement strand
TTTAAAGCTTCTATTAATATATAGCAGCCAGCTCTGTCATCTAAAGCTTTTGAAGTTACATTATTTCCTTTTAATTCAACATATTCTCCAACGTAGCTTGCAACGTCACCTATCTTTACATATTTCTCTGCTTCCTCTTTAGATTCAGCTCCGATATCTATATATAGTTTTTTTATATTCTTTACAGCATCCACATCAACACTGTTGCTTACTATCCCTTGTACCCCATTTCTAAATATAACTCTATTCATTATAGTAGGAACTAGTGGAATTCCGCCAAGAGCTCTAACTATGATAAATCCTTTATCATCTATCTTTATAACTTGGAATCCAATTTCGTCCATGTGAGCTGATGCCATAATTCTCTTCTTATTTTCTCCATGTCCTTTCTTTAATGCTATTATGTTTCCTAAATCATCAACTAAAATCTCATCTGCTAAATTCTTGATTTCTTCCTTTATAGTCTCTCTTACTTCTCTTTCATATCCGCTTACACCAAAAGCATCACATAGTCTTTTTAATAACATTTCTCCACTCTCCTAAATAAAAATTAATTACATCCGTATCATTTCTTTCTGTATTCAACAATGATTTTTAAAAATCCTCTGTAACTTAGAATATTTTTTATGAATAGTGATAATAATCCTAACTAGGAAGGTGATTTCATGTCATATTTAACTATATTTTTTTATTTATTTTTACTTTTTATAGCCAATAAAATATTGGATAAATTCCTTAGTATGCTTAATAAAGAGCAACTATACACCAAACTTTTGTCAAGAAAATCTCTAAGCACAGTTCCTTATGGTGTATTTTTAAACTGGTGCTATATTCACCTTATAAATGAAAATTATACTAATTTAAATATAATAGATAGAACTGGAGGTTCTACTAACCCAAGTATATATGGTTCCGTAGAAGGTAATCCATGTTATGTATGGGTTATACAAAAGAAGATTAACAATCCAGCTATAAGCGAAGATGATTTCGATAAAGTTTCACTGTCAGAAATGCAGGAGATTTACGGTCATATTATTCTTAAGAACATAACTAATTCACTTATAATAACTACTGGAGATTTTTCTGAGGAAGCTTTAGAATTTTCCTCATCTATACCTAATTGCAGTATATCATTTTTAGATGGCTGCACTTTTACTCACAAATTTATGTTATCACAAGGAGATGTATCTGTTGAATTATAAATTACTATTTCTAATAATTTTAGCTTTTAGCATCGTATTAACCATATACAAGTTAATAAAAATAATTTGGATTTCTCTTAAAAAATTTATTTTCAAAAGTGATGATGTATTAATATCTCCAAAAGATTTATGCGGACTTACTCCAAAAGAGTTTCAAAGTTTTTCTAATTTTGTCTTAGAAAAGCAAGGTTTTTCATCATTGAGCCCTTTAGCAGAAAGCTACAATGATGAAAGCTACTTTTTAACTTCTCGTCATGGTGAAAATTATGGAGTTCTTTGCATTAAAGAAGACTTTTCATCGAAATCTCCAAGTTCCATAAATTATTCCACTTTTAAAAGATTTATCTCTATACTTCATCATAATAATTTATCTCATGGTATTATTGTTCATTCTAGAACCCTTAATAAAGAAAAACATTCATTCATATCCAGCGCAAGAGATGACTTTGATTTTATTATTTATGACGGAGATATTGTCTCTGAAAGCTACAATTTGCTTTCATCTGGGGAAACTATTAATGGGTGGGAATTGAAGTAAATATATGATTTTAGAATTTAATTGAATAAATCGTTTTCTTATGTTACACTACTCTACACTAATTTATTCTATTTAAAGGGGGAATGCATAATGTTTAAAGACAGGTTTAACGGACAGACTATAATTGTAACTGGAGGAACTTCAGGTATAGGACGCGCTGTATGTATTAGGGCCGCGCTTGAAGGTGCCAATGTAGTAGTTTCAGGTCGTAACAAAGAGAGAGGACAAGCAGTCGTTGATGAAATTCTAAAGCAAGGTGGAGAAGCCATTTTTGTTCAAGGAGATATTACTAAAAAAGAAGATGTTGTTCACCTTTATAAGGAAGCAGAACAAAAATACGGAGAAATACACATAGCTATAAATAATGCTGGTATAGTAGGTGCTTCAAAAATCCTAGATGAGGTTACTGATGAAGATTGGGGCAGCGTTATAAATGCCAACCTTAATTCCATGTTTTACTGTTGTAGAGAAGCTGTAAAATATATGCTAAAACACGGCAAGGGTGGAGCCATCGTAAATACGAGCTCAGTTGCTGGAATGAGGGGCTTTCCAAGTGCCGCTGCTTATGTAGCGTCAAAGCATGGTGTTAACGGTCTTACAAAAGCTGTTGCCGTTGATTATGCAACAAAAGGAATAAGATGTAATTCTGTAAACCCTGCTGGAACAGATACTCCACTTACAGAAAACGCTGCAGCTGGTATTAAAGCAAAAATAGCTGAACTAGTAAAACAAGGGATAGACCCTCAAACCTTCTTAAAAGAAAGCATGACTAGCGGAAAAACTCAAACTTTACAAAAACGTAATGCTTCTCCAGAAGAGCAAGCTTCCACAATATTATACTTTGCCTCTGATGAAGCAAAACATATAACTGGTTCTATAATTGCTTCCGATGGAGGTTTTACCGTATATTAAAAATTAAATATATTAAGTTAACTTATTATAGAAAATATATTTAAAAGTAAAAAACACCCTATATAGCAGAAACTCATAAAAGAAAGTTCTACTATATAGGGCTAATTTTATTTATTAAATTACTTGTTATCTAATAACGTTGAAATTAAAACCATTAAAGTTTAGTCTTTTTATAACTAATTGTTCTTACTTGGCCTTATTAAGTCCGAAAAGGAAGTTACTAAAACTTAGTCTTTTTATAACTAATTGTTCTTACTTGGCACTACAAATACGGAAGATAATTTTCCTATTCCAATTTCCCCTACTTTAGTAGCCTCATAAGCCGTATAATTTAAGGTATAAAGCTTTTTACCTGAACATACATACATAACATTATTTAAAGTAACTGCACTAGATAATGAATAATCCTCATCATCAAACCTCAAGTTATTATACTTATTTGGTCTTGATGCTGTCCAGCCTTTATCTGTTTTAGTATATATAATCTCTCGTCCATTTCCCATTTGTCCTACAATAGTCTTGTCATCAACAGCTGTAATTGCTGGCGAACTCCAACTATTGTCTGGAACAACCTTTTCCATGATCTTTGTTTCAGTGTTAACAGTATATAGTCCATCCCCACTCATAAGATATAAATCTTTTCCTATAGATGCCATATCAGTTGCCACCATATCGTATCCATCAGTTGTCTTTAGTTCTGTCATAAACTCTTCTATAGAATTATCATTCATATTCCAACGATACAAATTAGAATTTCCTTTACTATTCAACTGTGCAAAATATACATATCCATCTAAATACTCAGTACCCTTTGGATATATTTGATCTCCATCACTATTAGTACCTGCATCATAAGCTAGAACCTTTTCTCCTTCTACATCAGGCATATTAAGGTCAAAGCGTATAAATGCTTTCTCATCAACTGAGTACCCATACATCCATTCTTCGTTTCCAATCTCCATGACAGTTAATGCACAGCTTGCTGTAAAACCACCATCTTTAGTTGTAACAGTTACAATCGCTTTTCCTGGAGCAATAGCTGTTAATAATCCATTGTTATCCACATTAACTATACTATTATTATCAGAACTCCAAGTAACCTCTTTATTTACTTTATCCTTATTAGGATATACAGTTGCTTTAAGTTGCTTAGTCATACCTGTTTTCATCTTCACATCGGTTTTATCTAGAGATACCCCTGTTACATAGATGACAGGCTTAAAGTCTTTAGGTGTTATAAATCCTAATCCATTAATAGTTGGAACAGAATCTATCTCAGAAATATTACCATTCTCAATATTAAGAGAATAAAGTTTATCATCTGCAGTTACATATACAGTTCTATTTGCAAAATTTATTTCAACTTTACTATCTTTTGTCGTATGAATGCTTGGTGTTAATTCTCCGATTACATCATAGTCAGTGTTAAGATATAAAGTTTCTCCATTTCTAGCAGTTAAAATCCTATTAGTATCTATACGATATAATGTGCTATTTCCATATCCATCATTTGCAACAAGATATATATATCCATTAGTTGCTGTTAATCCATATGTGGAGTTATTGCTTATATTTACACTAGTTACAACTTCACCTGTACCAGGATCTACGACATAGATATAGAAACCTGATGTTATATAAATAAGCTCTGAGAATGGGTCATAAGTCATATCATTTGCAGGTCCTATTTGCATTCCAACATATCCAACTTCTTTTGGAGTATAAGATTGAACATCCATCTTATACAACTTTGGATAATAGTTTGCAACATCTATTAAATAATATAATGATCCATCTATAAATGTGGTTGCTAAGACCTTATCAGTCTTATCATAAGTGTGAAGAAGTTCTGTAGTAGTTGATGGTATATCAGGATTGAATCTGATAAGTCCACCATGATCTTTAGAGAATGCATATGCTGTATTCCCTGATGTCTTTTCTGAATCAAGAACTGTAACTTTACACTTTGAAGTAAATCCTCCATCTGAAGTTGTAACAGTAATATCAGCATTTCCTAGTCCAACTGCTGTTACCACTCCATTTTTAACTGTAGCAACACTCTTATCTGATGTAGTCCATGTAACATCTTTGTTTGATGATGTTGTTGGAAGAATCTTAGGAGTAAGTGTTGTGGTTGATCTAACTTCAAGCCTTACATTTTCTTTATCAAGTATAACTTTTTTAACGGAATTATCCTCTGGAACACTTCCACCTTTAGGCTCAATATACATTGTAGATACTAGAGCTCCATTTTGTCCAATATTTCCTATAGGCATACTTACCTTTCCATTTACATCTATCATAGTAAGCTGTCCAGCACTATATGGATTATTCTCTACAATTGGTGCCATATAAAGCCTGTCATTATTATGATCATATGCTAATGTTGTATTGTGTCCATAGTTATACTTTGAAACCTTTGATCCTGTATCTAGAATTTCTGTAAGCTCTCCAGTTTCAAGATCAACTGTACAAAGCATTCCATTGCCCTTTACAGTATAATACTTTCCATCTCCATAAGCTAAGCCATATACTACTTCCTTTGTATCCACAAGCTTTGTAATACTTCCTGTTGATAAGTCTACACTATAAATTGCAGATTGATTTCCGAAATAGTCTTCAAGGCTTAATGCTAGCATACGGAAATTACTATAATCGTATGTCATATCCGTAAGTGAAAAATTAGATTTATCCGTAGAATACTTTCCTATATTATTAAACTTATAGGTGTCTGCTTCTACTTGATACAATTCTCCATTTCTATCATACCCATAAATATATCCATCATAATAGTCACCAGCAACTAAACCAAAACTATCAACAGCACTCTTAACTGTCTTGTATGATGCTGGATCATAGTCAGGTATTGAAACCCACCAGTTATAGTATGAAGTTTTAACATCTTGGTTCAAGAAAGCTTTAAGTTCACCTGATGACTCTATTACCTTAATTTCAATTGAATCATCATAAGTTATCTTCGACTCTCTATCTGTTATAGATGCTGTTATAGTAGCACTACCACTACTAACTGCAGTTACTGCTCCAACCTCATCAACCTTTACTACATTCTCATCACTACTAGTCCAAGTTTTACTTTGTAAAGTTGGTCTCTTAGGTGTTGTAGTAGCAGATAAGTTTGCTTTAGCTCCCTTTATCATACTGAAATCATTTTGATCTATAGAAAGTCCTGTAACTGGAATATATGCTGCTTCAGGCTCATTCTGAGGAATAGTAAATAAACCAGCTACCTCAGCTCCCTTCTTACCACCTATATCACCTAATTTTACAGTTTCCCATTCTGTCCTACTTCCCCATTCGTCTTTAATCTTTGTATTTGCAAGTAGATAAAATGCTGATACTCCTGGACCCTTACATTGTGCCCAATATAGGTTCCCTGAGTTATAATCATAAGTCATAGATTGAATATATCCCTCTGTAGATACTCCTGTTTCATATACTAAGATCCCTTCTCCAGTTTCACTATCAAAAGTAAATAGCTTTCCTTCTGTATTTACTCCATATAAATTTCCTTCAGCATCACAAGCAAGTCCTACTATTATATCGTTAATAACACTTACACGGTCAAGTGCTCCTGTTTCAAGGTCTATGATTGATAAATACATAAAGGATTGTTTATTTTCAATTGCATACATCCGCCCTGTAGTATAATCAAAAGTCATATCAGTTATATTTGTTTCAGGCATACTTCCTATATATTCAAGTTCTCCAAAAGATGCCTTCCCATCAGAAGCTCCTTTTGTAACTTTAGTCTTATAGAAATCATCACCATTTTTCCCTGGCCATACTGTATATACATATCCATTATAGTAGGCTCCTGCAAACATTTCTTTCCCAGCGTTTTTTGTAAGAATTTCATAGTTTTTAGGACTTGAGTCCTTGAATGTAATCCATGTGTTCTTACCTTTCTCCATATCATTAAGATCTGCCAATAGGAATCCGTACATCTCATCTGTAGATGATAAAACTTTTACTTGAATACTCATTGTCTTGTCGTATCCTTCCGGTTGCCATTCAGGATATATCTTAGTCTTTGCTTCTACTATAGCTGTACCTTCAGAAATAGCTGTAACCTTCCCTTTATTGTTTACAGTTGCAACCTGTTCTCCTTCTGTAACAGGCTCCTCTTTAGTAATACTCCATTCTACTGGACTCTGAGATGCATTCCAAGGATTCCAAGATAATGAGAGTATTCTATTTTGAGCAGGAAGCATACTTATTCTCTCTAAATTTCCAGATATATTTACATTTGTAGGTTTTACACTATCAGGCAATATATCCTCACCATCATATGGAATAAATAATCCTACTCCACAGTTATTCTTCATATCTCCAACTAATGTAGTTTCACCTGTTTGAAGATTTACTTTATATACTCCATAACTTCTTAACGTTTGGTTTGTATTTATATCATATTTACTACTAAAAGCGTCCCAATACATAGTATCAGTATTGTGATCATATGCCATTGATTGTATAACATTTACTCCATAGAAATCTGGTCTCTTTGCAAAATCTGTAATTCCAACCTTTTCTGCCTTTCCATCATCCTGTACTTTAGGAATCTTGTAAAGATTTCCTGTAAGATCTATACCATAAAGCTGTCCTTCAGTAGTACATCCAAGTGTAACCATAGTTGTGGAGTCCATTCCAGTTAAAGCTGATAAACGTGAAATCTCTCCACTTTTAAGATCAACCCTAGTGAGTACGGATGCTCCGCCTTCTCCAATTCTGTAATCCCAGCCTACAGCATAAAGAATTTTTTCACTATAATCGAATGCCATATCGTAAAGTATTACATCACTTTGTTTATTTAACACATTTTCCTTCCAATAAGTGTTTCTTGGAGGTATTACAACTAATTCACCAGCTGTATTTTGAGCATAAATATATCCATCTATATATTCAGCACTATAATAACGTGCAGCTTTAGAATAAGTTATATTTTTAGCTTCACCTAAATCTGATTTATTAGCACTATACCACCCTCGCGACATAGCTCCATCTTCACTGCTTTCAAATGCATATAGCTTTTCTTTATCTAGCTTAGATAACGGAAGTTCATTGTCATTCCACCCTGCTCCTAGGTCAAGGCTGATTTCTTGAACATATTCATTACATGCATAGTCAGCAACAATTATATTAAAGTTTTCTCCAAATCCACTAATATCAAATGTATAGTCCTTTGCTTTTCCTGGTTCATAATCTTGAATATCATGTTTTGCCATAATTTCGCCATTAGGACTTTCAAAAAGTACTGCTGCGATATATCTATTATCCTTTAAAGATAAATTTAAAGTTACCTTTCCATCTTTAACTTCAGGTTTAAGCTCATTAAAATTTTCAATGGAAGGCTTCGCATTATCTACCCATATTGGCTGTTCTATGGCCTGAACCTGATTTTCCCCTTCATAATCAAGTTTTGCTTCGATCTTAAAGTTTACTTTTGTATTATCAGTTACAGGATTTCCCTTGCCATCAGTTCCATCCCACAATATAGGTTCTCCTTGCTGAGGATTAAATACGAAATATGGAATAATCATTCTCCGACTACTATCATAATATGTCTTTCGTACATCTTTCTCTCCATAAGACCAGTACTCTTCTCCAGTCTTATCATCAGTAACTGTAAAGATCAATTCCTTAACATTACGTAACATTCCCATATCTATTTCAGATAAACTATTTGCTAATGATATAGCTGAATGCTTTTCATCATAATCTGCCTTTATATAAGGATTTACGCCTAACATAAAGTACTTAGTATAAATACCTGTTGGGAATAAGCTTGCTTGTCCTTCGCTATTCCAGTAATGATTAGTTCCCCCATCAAATGCAGAAGGAGCCGTCCAATCACCATAAAACCCCATTACTGGCATTGATAGTTCTGTAATATCACTATTTAGGGACTTTGCATACACATATCCATCTACATATATTCCATTCTCAAAATACTTGTTCATATATTCTTTGTCTGCATCTGCTAAATTTATAGAACCTTCACAATCTAAAGATCCCTTAGCAGGTACAATTAAAGCTGTTTCTTCATCATCAAAAGCAACTTCTAGTTCAGCAGCGTATTCAGCAAGCTCCTTGCTATCTTCTTTGTCAAACTTTCCATCACCATTTACATCCATGAAGTTATCTGGTCTCTTATTTAATGCTTCTACATCATTTAATGCTGACAGAAGAACTCTTACATCTGCTGTATTAATCTTTCCATCACCATTAAAATCATACTTTAATGATTCATCATATTTAAAAGATATTTTGCTATCAAGTTTAACAGATGTTGAAGTCATAAATATATTATCTCCAGCTTCAGTAGCTCCCTCTGTTAAAAGATTGCTATCCAATTCATAAGCTAGAGGTTTGTCAGTTATATTATTTATTTTAAAACCAAAGTTATAGTTTCCGTCCTTTGAATCCCCAAGCTCAACTTTAGGTCTCCCATCCTCTTGTTCATTGCTTGTCAAATAAGCTTTTGTATCAACTACATCTTGTAAATTGATAAGCCCTGCACCTTGCCATCTAGGTGAATATTCCATTCCCTCAGATAATACAGGGTTAGATGTACTCATAAGAAGTGCACTTGTTATATTACGTATTTGCTCTTCCTTAAGACCTTCAAACTTATCTTTTACATACTCCATGACAATTGCAGCAGCACCTGCAACTTGTGGAGTTGCCATAGACGTACCACTCATAAGACCATAAGTATTATTATCACGTGTAGAATAAATATTTCCTCCCACACCAGTTATATCTGGTTTAAGCTTTAATGATGGAGTTACTCCCCATGATGAAAAATCACTCATATTTATTGATTCATTTATAACTGTCTGTTGATTTCCATTACTTGTAGTAAGTTTTCCAATTCCATTGTTTAGCTTGCTTATCATATATTGTCCATCTTTTTGAGATATACTGACACATGGAATATGATCCTTTCCATCATTAACTTGCATATTTAATATTCCAGGAGCATTATTGTATATTATACATCCAACAGCTCCAGCAGATTTTGCATTTGTCTGCTTTTGTGTAAATGATACTCCTCCACCACGAGATACTAGAGCTATCTTTCCTTCTACTCCTGAACCATTATTAGCATTAGTAAAGTCACTAACATTTCCTCCATATACATTCTCACCAGCCCATACATAGTCATATGATTTATTTATACCAAGCTGGTTAAGGAAATTAGTATAGTTAGTTGATGCAGTGTCAGTGTATGCTATATTCTTTCCATCTACTGTAATCGTAAATGCTTTAATAGCATTATTATCAACGCTGGCTACTGTCATAGAGTCTGTATATGAGCCAGGATTCCCAACAAGACCTATGTCAGGATTCTTAGCTAAGCTCATATTGTTTCCATGTAGATTGTTGAAGGCATTGTTAGTATCATTACCAGCTGCTATTGCAACTTGAATATCTGTATTGGCAAACTTATCAAACACTGCATTAGTTGATGCTTCTGAATCTGTGAATCCAGCTGTAGAACCTAGTGATAAGTTCATTACATCCACATTAAGGTATACAGCATCTTCCATAGCCGCAAGAACATCTACAAAGTCAGCCCCGCCTTGTGGACTAAACACTTGCATTACTGCTAATTGTGCATCTGGCGCAATTCCTACTACTTCTGTAGAATCTATCTTATTTGCGGCAGCTATACCTGCTACATGAGTACCATGATCTGATCCAGTATGTGCTACATCTAAATTATGACCAACATAATTGTATGCATATGGCACCTTTGTATTACGATATACTCCTATAGGCCTCGCAGTATGCTTGGCAGCATTAAGTTTATTCCAAGTTTCGACTACATCTTCTGCATCCATAGAATTTTCATTAAGCTTATCCCCATTTAAAGGCTTAAAGCTATCGTGATTTAAATATATTCCTGTATCTATTATGGCTATCTTCATGCCTTGTCCAGTATATCCAGTTTCATTCCATACTTTATTTGCACCTATCATAGTTGACGCATTAGATGTAAATGTCTCAGCATCATCTGATAAATAATACACTGGAGATATCCAAGCATCTTTTACTCCTGTCATGTCTTTGATAGATTTAAGATTTTTATACTCTGTACTTACAGCTATACCCGTGATAGCAACCTTGTATTCATAAAGTATCTCTAAATTACTATCGATCTCATCCTCCATTTTTGCTTCCATAGTGTCTATATGATTCTGTTGATTATTTGCATGTGATACAACTCTTATCCCTTCTGCTATTTGTCTCGCGCTGTATCCTGCATCTATTAGAGAATCTTTTTCTAGTTCTACTATAATTTTGACTTTTTTCTCTGGATCATGAACTTCTTTTATGTCAATTTCAGATGCTTTTTTTAATTCATTTTCTTGAATATGAGGTCCTTCTTCTTTCTTTTCCCTCTTTATACTTGGAGCGAAATCAATAGGACTTGATTTGCTAGCATCACTACTTTCAAACTTTTGTCCTGAAACATCTGTTTTCTTTGAAGTATGCTGTTGCTGTTCAACTTTATCTCCATTTGCCATTGTAGTTGCAGCTTTTACTGGCATACTTGTAAATAACATAGTTACAGTAATAGCAGCTGCTAAAACTCTACTTAACATCATACGCTTTCTTATCATGCTCTATCCCTCCCCGCACTATGTTTCTTCAATGCAGCAAGTGCAATTAAGCTGACAATAATAATTAGTCCATATCCTATTAGAGACGAATCTCCTGTTTTAATATCACTATTGTTATTTTTATCAGAAGATCCATTATTGCCTGTACTACCTGGATTACTTACATCGCCTGTTCCTTGTCCAGATCCGCTTCCTATTTTTATATTTATGCTTTTGTCACCATCTAATTTTATAGGAATAGCTTCTCCTTCTTTATCATTAGCATATTTGCCTTCAAGACTAACTTTTGCTATATCATTATTCGCTGCCGAATCGTTAACCTTGAAATCTAAAGAAATTATATCCCCGGCTTTTTCTACTGGATCTACTGTAGCCCATGCAATAACTAGTTTCCCATTTCCAAGGGCATTTACTACAAATTCTGATTTTTCAGCATCACTACAGTATGCAAGTTTTCCTCCTTGGTAAGTCATTTTACTGTTGTCATAAGTTACAATGGCTTTTCCATCTGTAAGTCCTGCCGTGTCTACTCCAACTGCTACATTTACTGTTTCACCTTGCTTTGCTGTTTCTACTGAACCTAGAGTAAAGTCCATTTGATTTGCTGCAAATGAAGCTACACTAGGGTTAACTGCTAATAGAATCAGCGTAAACAAAGTAACAATCGCTGTCTTTGTTTTCATTTTCTCATCCTCCTTTTTATATTTTAGAGTTTGATTTTATATTCTCGTACTCTACAGTACTGAAAATTTTTATATTTTTTTAATTACATTCATATTTTTAATTCAATTTTCATTCAATTAAGAATATTTTAACATTTGATTATTCTATTGTAAATATATGTTAATTTTTTTAGAAAATTCTTATTTTTCTTATGATTTTTTTTAATATCTTTATTAGTAATAGATTATTTCATAGTTTTTTTAACAATCAGTTCATTTTTATTTTTTTCTGTGCATAAATCACTTAATTTTTAAAGAAAAAACACAACCACTAGGATTTATCCAAATGATTGTGTTTTTTAACCTTTATTTATATTTACTGTTTTTTAATTAATTCTTGCTAAACCTATAATAATAAAATGGCTTTTTCTCTTTTTCACCTGAATTTAAAATCATTCTCGTTTCAAGCTTTTCGAATCCTACTCCTTTAAAACTTATTTTCTCATATCAAAACTTTTATTTAAGATTTTTTACAAAGCAAATTATTCTATTAGCCTCTTTGAATCCTATATTTAAGTGAAATTTTAAACTATCTGTGTTTTTAAGCTCACAGTCACTAGCAAATTCTTCTGCACCTTTCATCTTTGCCCATTCTTCACAATATCTTAAAAGTTCTTTTCCTATTCCTTTATTTCTGTATTCTTCTTTTACAAAAATTCCTTCAAAGTATCCAACGGGACAACTGTCCGTTCCTTCTACATAATCAAATCTTAGAGAGCATTGTGCAAATCCAATGAATTCACTTTCATTGCATACTAAAAATATCTTTGAATTATCATTTTCGATTATTGTTGAAAATTCAAGAATTAAATCCTCTATAGTATTTGATGGCCAAAGCTTTAAAGCAATTTCTGCTACTGATTTAATGTGCTCACTTGTTGCAGTTATAAACTTCATATGAATCCTCCTATTTTTAACTTATTATTTCTTAATTACCTCTCCATGAATAAAAACTCGTCCTTCATCAGGTTATGCCTCCATTACCATTATTTTTCCCAAGAAAATTCATATCCTCCAGAATGGTTCTTTGCATCTACCCTAATAGTGTATTTCCCGGGATCTGAAAGTGTAATAGTAAATGTTGATGTTTGAATATCATTTCCTTCATAACTGCAATCAGTTTTGTCGTCATCTTTAGCTATATATGCACTAATTGTTCCATCTTTCGTAACGATATTAACATCTATCTTAACCAGTTCCCCCTCTTTAACAGTAACATTAGTTTCTTTATATCCGCTAAACCTTTTATATGTCATAGACATCATAGTTGACGTATTATGTTCTTTTGACATCACAGTTATTTGGGATCCTCTTGTACATCCATTAAGTACAAGCATCACTATGATTACTAAATATAATATACTTCTTTTTTTCATCATTTCTTCCTCCTGCACTATTTATCCTATGTAATTATTTTACACCTTTAATGTAAATTATACTACAATATTTACCATTCAATAATGAAAGAAGATATGTGACTTTGGGAGTTGGCATTACTTTAGTGCAGTTCAATAACATTTGAACTTACTTTTATTATTAAAAACATGAGTGAAAAGTAAAAGAGTCAGCATCTCATGCTGACTCTAATATTAATTACTTCCTATAATATATAACAAATAATACAATAAAAATTTAACCCTAGTTCCTTGCTATATCTAATCTACATTACTGTAAATTCTACACACAATTATCGATATTTAATTAAACAAACATTATCATTGATAGAACGAACATGAATATTAATCCTGCTATCATTGGTACTGAAGTTCTCTTTACAATATCTAATGATGATTTCTTAACAGACCCAGCTACTATTACTGTTACCGCTGCTACTGGAGAAACCGCTCTCATGATATTTCCAGCAAGACCCATTGGTACTGATAATGCTATAGGATTTATTCCAGCTGCTTCTGCAAGTGGCATTACTAATGGAACCATTGCAAAGAATAATGCTGTTCCACTTCCTGAAAGTAATACTATAAGCACTGTTAATCCAACTAAAATTAGAGGAAGAACTATTCCCATTCCTGTTCCTTGAGTTGATAACATAGCATCCTGAAGTGCCTTTATAAGTCCAATAGACTTTAATCCTTGTACAAATACACTTGCTGCTACTAATAATGCAACTATAGATACTCCGTTTGCCATTCCCTTAAAGAAGTCTTCTGTTCCTTTAAGAACTTTTCTATCTCCTTTATGACGAATTGATTCGCATATTATAGCTATAATAAAGCTTAAAGTTGTAGCTACTTCTACTGAAAGTTTCACTGATGAACCTGAGAAGTATATGAATATAAGCATTAATATAGGTAGTAATGGTAAAAGCGTATATACTAATTTGAATAAGAAGGATCCTTCAATCTTTTTAACTTCTTGAACTTCTATAACTTCCTCTTCTCCTGAAGCTATAGCCTTCTTGTCCATAAACTTCTGCCAGAAATAATGTACAAGTGCCATAACTCCTATCGTAGGTACTGAAATCATAGCATGGTATTTTATAACGTAATCAGTTACTGTTAAACCGCTAAATGATGCGTACTTTGCTAATTCATTTGCAATGGCAACATTATCACTTCCAAGTGGAGTTGGCATTACAGTTGCTGTTGTAGCTATAACTGCTGCTGCTGTTAATGTACTCATACCAGCCTTTTTTAAAACAGGGAATAAAGTAGCTAATAATATGATTGCTAAGTTTGAAGCACTTGGTACTACTAATGAAAGTAAGTTTCCAAGTAAAAACACTATTGGTACTAATATATATGGTGATTTAACTTTTACTATAGATTTTGTAAGAACACTTACTGTTACATCATTAGCCTCAATTTTGTTCATATAAGCAGAATATCCACCTAGTATAAGTATTATGAATCCGGCTGCTGATAGGTTTTGCTTGAATATATCCGTTGCAGCTTTAAGCGGATCAAGCCATATAGAACCTGTTGATGCAAAGTCCTTGATTCCAAGACCATCTCCAACAGTAATTGCTATGTACATTAGTACAAGACCTATAGCAAATAATGTGATTTTTATGTCCATCTTTTTGATTAACATATACACTACGATAGCAACAGCTATTATAGCAGTAGCGAACATAACATAATTATTCATACATTTCATCTCCTTATTTTTTTTATTTTAAAAGGAACTAAGAGCCTGCTTTTTTCCGACTACAACTGCTCTGCTCCATTTTAAATTCATTCTAAATTTAATGCTAAACACAAGCTTTTATTGCTTCCATAAACCATTTTTTAAATTTATCAATATCTATATCTGTACATACTGTTGCATTGGCTTCTTTCTTCATATATCCTTTTAAGTCAACGATTGTACATCCTAAAGTTAGAGGACTTTGAGTTTCAACATCAAGGTACGTTTCTTGAAGTTCATACATCTCTGGACATAATAGGTAAGCAATTGCACAGCTATCATACATTTTAAGTCCTGTCTTAAAGCTTCCTCCTCTATACTTTGAGAAAAGTGCACACATCATATCACCAGTTTTTCCATATGTTTTAATCTCAGCACTATCTTCTGGATAAACTAGAGCTTTTAGTCCCATGTCTAATCCAGCCATAACAAGTTTTAATCCACTTGAAAATACTATCTTTGCTGCTTCTGGGTCAGTAGCTATATTAAACTCTCCCATAACAGTTCTATTTCCTCTTGTTAAAGATCCACCCATAAATACTATTTCATCTATTTTTTCCTTAACTTCTGGATACATCTTTAAAAGTAAAGCTACATTTGTAAGAGGTCCTATAGCTACTATAGTCATCTTTGAGTCGCTTTCTAATAAAACTCTTCTCATCTCATTTACAGCATGACCATCAAGCAAATTGCTTCTATCTGGTTCTCCAAAATCATATCCGTCCATGCCAGATGCCCCATGAACATTAGATGCATCTTCAAATACTTGCATTAATGGTTCTCTAGACCCCTTTGCTACTGGTATTTTCTTTCCCCAGAATGTAAGAAGCTTTAATGCATTTTCTGTAACTAAGTCTACGCTTACATTTCCAGCTACAGTTGTTATAAGCTTTACATCAAGCTTTTCTGAAAAAAGAGCAATTGCTATAGCTATAGCATCATCAATTCCTGGGTCCGTATCAATTATTATCTTTCTCTTGTTTTCCATTATCTTTCACTCCTCTATATATTATTAAAAAATTCATTTACTTCCTTCTCTGTTGGTATGGATATCTGAGCACCTTTTCTAGTCACTGTAACTGCAGAAACCTTTGTAGCATATTCAATTGATTCTTTTAATGAAGTTCCCATTGATAATTTTGCTGCCATAGCTCCTATGAAAGAGTCTCCTGCTGCAGTTGAATCAACAGCTTGCACCTTGTGGGCATTTACTCTTATATTTTCTTTATTAGTTATTGTTAAGCTTCCCTCTTTCCCAAGAGTTATTATGATGTTTGAAGCTCCCTTATCCTTTAAGACTTCTGCAGCTTTTAAACATTCTTCATCATTGTTTGGATAAATTCCACATATAACTTCACATTCGCTCTGATTTATAACTAAAAGATCTATATATTTGTAAACTTCATCTGGTATCTTTTTTGCTGGTGCTGGATTTAATATAGTTTTCATTTTTAAAGATTTTGCATACTCTATAAGTTTAAAAGTAGCATCTAAATCATTTTCAAATTGAGTTATAAATATATCTCCTTCTGAAGCAACTTTATCTAGTTGCTCTTTTGCAAATTCAAATTTCATTGCATAGTTTGCACCTGGGTTTAGTATTATTCTATTATCATTATTCTCTCTAATTATCATTGCTGTTCCTGTAGATACATCTTCATGAATCTGTATGCATCTAGTACTTATATGAAATTTTTCTAATGAATCTAATACCTGTTTACCAAAAACATCTTTTCCTACACTTCCTATGAATATGGTATCTGCTGCTGACTTTACAGCTGCAATAGCTTGATTGCCACCCTTGCCGCCTTCATTTACAAAATAATCATGTCCATGTATTGTCTCACCTTGAACAGGCATCTTGTCCACTTCTATAGTAAGATCAACATTAAGACTTCCTGCAACTATAACTTTTTTCATATGGGTATTCACTTCCTTCTATCTATACAAATCATGCCTGACCCAAATTTAGGATTAGGCCTTTCAATAAATCCAAACTTTTCATAAAACGCTTCTGTTCCCGGCATAGCCATAAGTCCTATGTACGCTCCTTCACATCCTGCCTTTTCTATATAATCCAGCAAATTGTTAACTACTAATTTTCCAACTTGCTTTCCTCTATAGTCTGGATGGACAACAATATCTTTTAAAAAAAATACGATTCTTCCATCTCCAACAACTCTTCCTATAGCTACAGGCATTTCATCATCATACACAACAGTACTATATAAAGTATTTTTTAAGGCTTGTGCTATGTCTTCTTTATCATATACTTTCATATCAGCATATCTTCTCATTGAATCATAAAGATCTATTGTCAAACCATTCTCTACAATATGCACATTATCCCCTCCGTTGGTAAAACGTTTTATCATTTTCTATAAATTTATATTATCACCGAAAGAAACCGTTGTCAAGCTAATAGTAAAACGTTTTATCAAAATTTTAATTGTTAATATTTTATCTAGAATATGATATAATTTTCTTAGGGGTGATTTTGATGAAACTAAAAGATATCGCTAAAGAAGCTGGTGTGTCCATAAGCACTGTTTCTTTAGTTTTAAATAATAAAGAATGTAGAGTTTCTGATGAGAAAAAAACACTAATTAAAAAAATCGCATTAGAAAATAACTACACACCTAATATAAATGCTAGAAGTCTCATAACTAAAAAGACAACTACCTTTGGTCTCATTATTCCCGATATAGAAAATATATTTTTCTCAAAGCTTACAAAGTCTATAGAAACTTATTGTAGGGATCAAGGATATGCATTAATAATTGCAAATTCTAATGATGATTATAAAGAAGATATGCATCTTATAGATTTGTTGCTTGGTAGAGGAATCGATGGTCTATTTATCACCATATCTAATACTTCCTATGATCATCAAGAAGAAATATGTTCAAAGCTTAAAGCTTTAACTATACCTTATGTAATGATAGATAGGATATTTGATGATTTTTCATGCAATCAAGTTTATTTCGATAATGTAAAAGGAGCCTATATAGCAACTAAACATCTAATAGAAAATGGTCATAAAAGAATTTCATGTATCACAAATGCTGTTAACTCTAAAAACTCTATTTCTCGTTTTGAGGGCTATAAAAAAGCTATGGATGAATACGGTCTTGCTATCAATAAAGACTATGTAATAGAAGGTGATTATCATGCAGAAAGCGGTTATGCAGCTGGAGATATCATTCTAAAAAATAATACTACAGCAGTTTTTGTTTCTAACGATATGATGACTTTAGGGCTATTAAAACGTCTTATTGAAAAAAACATAAAAATTCCAGATGATATTTCAATTGTTAGTTATGATAATCTATTAAATGAATTTATGATCTTTATGCAGATTTCATCTATAGATCAAAATGTTGCAGAGCTTGGAACATCATCTTGTAAGCTTATGTTTAATCTTGTACAAAATAATCCAAAAGAAATTTCAACAATATGTCTTAATCCTCATCTTATTTCAAAAGACAGCGTAAAAATAATTTATTAAAATAAGCCAGCTGCTCAGATAAATATGTGATAGCTGGCTTTAATTCTAAAAAATAAACTTTATTTAACTCAAAATATGGCAATCTAATTTTCAAAAGTAAATGCAATTTCTCCTTCACCAATTAAAATCACAGTATATTTTTCTACAGGTAACTCAAGAAAAATATCTACCGCTTTACATGTCTTACCGAAATTTACAAAATACTTTAAGACTCCATCTTCATTTTTTATAATCATCATAATGATATTTTCTTCTGGAGTAGTTAGTTTTAATGACACCTTATTTCCCAAACATTTACTGAAATGATATATTCCTTCTTTGTATATACCTGCTGTTGGTGAAAATGTAATAGGCTTTGCATTAACCGTTACACTAGTACATGCAATAATTAATACAGCCATAATTATATATTTCAATTTTTTCATCATTGACTTTCTCATCCTTTCACAAATAGTTTTCTTTATATCTAAAGCATATTAAAGTAAAACGGTATAAAGATTTTTCTTAATCAAAGAAGGTATCAAATAATATTGATTTTTATTGTCATCTATAATTTAATCTTATGAGTCTTATGTATATTATTATCATCAATTCTTTTAAATATGAATAATTTTTCTATTTAAAATACAAATACTTAGTATATAATAAAAGCATACATAGATTAAAAAATCTTCTGAATGCTTTAAAATTTCTCTAATAAAGATTTGTATATTGTTAAGATTCATATTTAAATTCATATATTACCACTCCATTTACTGTGCTCTTTTTATTTATTGTAACTTGTGACATAATATTAATAAGTAGAAAAATGGAGATGATTTTATGGAAAATAAAATAGAACATTTAGCTAAAATTTTAAAAAACAGTAATAACATAGTATTCTTCGGTGGAGCTGGAATGTCAACAGAATCAGGAATACCTGATTTTAGAAGTTCCAATGGTTTATGGAATGAAAAACTTAAGATCAATTTTACTCCCGAACAGCTTGTATCTCATACATTCTTCTTAAGATATCCTGAGGAATTTTTTGAATTTTATAAGTCTAAATTAATATATCCTGATGCTAAACCTAATGCTGGCCATTTAGCTCTTGCAGAGCTTGAAAAAATGAGAAAACTTAAAGCTGTGGTAACTCAAAACATAGATGGGCTTCATCAAATGGCTGGTTCTAAAAATGTTTTCGAGCTTCATGGATCTGTTTATAGAAATTACTGCACTAAATGTAATGCTTTTTACGATGCTGATTTTGTGATAAACTCTAAGGGAATTCCAACTTGTACAAAATGTGGTGGAAGTGTAAAACCAGATGTGGTTTTATATGAAGAAAGCCTGGACTATGATATTATAGATGGCGCTATAAAAGCAATAAGTAGTGCAGATACACTTATAATAGGTGGCACATCTCTTGTTGTATATCCTGCTGCCAGTCTCATAAACTACTTTAAAGGACAAAATCTTGTGCTTATAAATAAAACTAGAACCTCTGCAGATTCTAAAGCAGCTCTTACAATTCATGACTCTATAGGCAAAACTTTGGATAAAGCTTTAGAATTATTAAAGAATATTTAATGTACATTTTGTTAGATTTGTATAATAGGCTATACGAATATATTTAATCTTTAAATAGCATACTCTATATAGAATATATTTTATAAAGTATATCATATTTAAAGAAATATTTAGAATAAAGAAGATATTTAAATATATTTTAATTATTCAAGCTATACTAAATTTGCTTACAATAAAAATTTCGTATATTATTAAATCAAGGAAAACTTGAAGTTGAAATGATGCTTCACTTATAATTTTTAATTAATCTAACATTTAATTTTGTAAATGATTGTATGTGTATTTTCGTAAAAGAGCATCCCTTGGACAAGGATGCTCTTTTACATTGGACAAATTCTTTGTTTATAATATTTTCTTCTTTGCTTTTAGTTTTTTCTTACTTATAGTTCTGAGGTTAGAACTTATTACCTTTATTTGTTTTAATCTTCGTATACTATCCTCTAGGGATTCTCTTTCCTTAATCATCTCTTCAAGATTATTATTTATTTCATCGTATTTTTCATCTAAAACTTCTACAATATCTTTTGTTGGGTCATCTACTACTCCTTTAAATAATCTAAGTGCATCCTTATATCCTTCAAGAACTCTCTCTAAAGAAGTCTGCCTAGAAAAATCTAAAGTTCCAACAAGCCATCCTCCCATATTCTTTGATGGTACTATTTCTATTATCTTCGCATTAGGAAAAAGAGATCTATCAACTCTCTCTTCTTTGTTAAAATGAATTACTATTATAATGTCACAACCACTATCATAAACTGGCTTTATAGGTACATTATCTACTAAGCCCCCATCCATGTATATCTGTTCTCCTATTTCTTCACTTTCAAAGATCATAGGAAGTGCTGTGGTGGCACAAAGAATATTCTTTATTTCTTTTTCATCATAATCATTTATCTTAAAATATTTAGCTTTCATATCAGGCATTTCTGTACAACATATATACATAGGTATTTGAGAACTTTTTATTTTTTCGTAATTCAATCCTTTATCTATGATTTCGATAAGTCCCTGTTTTGAAATTACATCTCCCTCATCTCTCAATGTACTTGCCCATTTTAATACTTCCTCTTTCTTACGCTCTGAGATCTTTAGATAAAGCATATTTCTAGCTATGATTCTATCATCTATAGGAAGCATTTTTTCTTGAGAACTATTAAGCCATACCTCTTCTCCTATCTCATAATCCTTTTGAAGAAACAAAACTCCATTTAATGCACCTATGGATGTGCCTGATATAGCAGATACTTTGTCCTCTATACCTAATAATTTTAAGCCACGCCATACACCTATTTGGTAGGAGCCTTTTCCTCCTCCTCCTGCAAATACAATTCCTAACTTGCTCATCTTTCTCCTCCTCTCTAAACGCAATATCTAATGGCTATTATACCTTCATTATATACAATTTTTTAAATTCTTCATCTTATTTAAGAAGAATTTAAATTTTTTTCTACTATAATACTATCCTTAACTTCACAATCCTAGTCATATTAACAAGCCATTTAAAATAAAATAAATTATATAAATCTATTTGGAGTGGTTTGATGTTCTATATTATTGTACTTCTTATTATTGCTCTCGGTGTTGAATTCTATTACTTTATGAGTAAACTGGATGAAAAAAGAAGATATGTTTTTACGCTAAAAAGAGAAAATGATTTATTGAAAGATAAGGTCAAGAATTCCTTTAGTAACTATAAATCTTTAGGTATAAAATTTTCAAATCCACCTTTTAACTATGGCGCTCTTTCTCAAAATACAGAGCTTTTTCTCTGTCCATTGCCTGATTCACCAATATTGGCCAAGATGGATACCCCTATACGAGTAAATATATTGTCAAAAGCTCAAGCTTTAGATGAAATCTGGTATGAAGTGGCTTTGGATGTGTCTACTAACATAAACTCTAGAGGTTGGGTTAAAAGTGACAAAATGATATTCAATGAAACAACAAACATACCAGCAAAATATTATTAAGGAAGTATCTTAAAATAAAAAGTCTTAGCAATTTTATATCTAGCTAAGACTTTTCTTATTCCTCATAATCTGATTGAGCCTCTTCATTAAGCACATTCACTCCATGCTTTGCCATATTAACTCTTCTCATAACTTCATTTTCTATTAATTCAAATCCTTTTTTAGTGATGATATACTGCTTTTTTCTATCTGATTCTTCACCTGTATGCTTTATAAATCCTCATTGAGCCATTTTCTTAAGAAGTGTATATAAAGTTGCTGGTCCTATTATCACTTGACCTTCCGTTATGTCTTCTACATATTTCATGATAGCATATCCATGTTTAGCTTTTAATAAAGACAATAATATATAATAAGCTGGATCAGTGAGTTGCTCTGTTTCAAATGTATTTGCTTTAGACATAATATCCTCCTTCCTTTCGAAATAATGGTTGAAAGAGTAAGATTTACCTTACCCTTTCGTGGCAATGGTTGAGACATTCTCTTACAGCTTAAATTTAACTTTGTGTGATTGAATATAGTATTTTTCTCACTTATTTATATGAAATTTTTCTATTTAAGTATATTTATAAATATTGTGATAACCGCTGAATTCACAAAATCTATAAACAAACATCCTACTATGGGAACTGCAAAATATGGTGTTGGTGCAGGTCCAAACTTTGCAGCAAGTGCATCCATATTGGCTACCGCATTGGGTGTGGCCCCCATACCAAAACCACAATTAGCTGATGCAAATACTGCTGCTTCATAATCTTTACCCATAATTCTATATGTAATAAAGTATGCAAACCCACCCATAAGAATAGTTTGAGCTATCAACATTACTATCATAGGAAGAGCTAAGTCAAATAATTCCCATAGCTTCAATCCCATAAGCGCCATAGCTAAAAAGAATGATAAACTTATGCTTCCTATAGCTTCAATTTCATGATCTTCAATATGAATATTTTTGAAATCGCATAAATTTCTTATTATAGCTGCTGCAAGCATTGCTCCAATATATGATGGAAATGTAAGTCCTAAATCTTCTATAAGTCCAGAAATTATAGTTCCAATACCCATTGCTATAAATAGCCATGATACACCATTCATAAGCCTCTTTTGACACAAAACCGATGTATTATCCTCATGAAAATCACTTATTGGTATGTCATGATTTTCTCCTGGTGACTTAGGTGTTTTTAGACTATTTTTTTCAATTAAGTTTTTAGCTACAAAACCTCCTAAAAAACTCCCTACTACAAGCCCAAAAGTAGCTGATGCAAAAGCTACTGTAGTTGCTCCTGTAACTCCCATATCTTCTAAAAGTGGTCCAAAGGAACCAGCTGTTCCATGGCCTCCAACCATAGGTATAGATCCAGTGCATAATCCAAGTAATGGACTTAGTCCGAAAACCCCAGCTAAAAGAGAACCTAATAGATCTTGTAATATAACAAGTAGAATAGAAATACCTAAAAATACAAATACTTTAGCCCCACCTTTTTTTAGTACCCTTACACTAGCAGTAAATCCAACGCTTGTAAAAAAAGCTGTCATAAATATGCCTTGAAGTGTTGTATCTAAGGTAATGCTAACTGATCCTGTAAGTCTTAGAGCTAAAATCAATATAGCAAAGATAAGTCCGCCTATAACTGGTGCTGGTATACAGTATTTCGAAAAAAACTTTATTTTAACCCTCAAATAATACCCTAAATAATATACTATTGTTGCTAATGCCATAGTTTCAAATAAGTCCAGCTTAAATTCCATATCTCTTATCCCCTTCATATATTTTGCATAAATTTTATTTTATCATCTAAATAATGACTTCTAAACTTCACATTATATTAAACCCTAAACTAAAGCTAAGAATCTAGTTTAATTTAGTATTGGTATTTGTGCCTAAGGTTATTCTTTCTCAAACTCTATTACACTCTTATATAACCAAAAAAAAAGCCAAGGATCATCTCAGCTTTCATTTCATTTATCTTATCTAGTTTTTAATTTAAGATAGAACAATAGTCCAACAGCACACCATATTATAAGAGCTATCATTGATTCTTCTCCAAGACATGCTGGCGACATTGGAAGAAGTAATAATAAAACAAATAGTATGCTTATAAGAATCCCTAATATAGAAAATACTTTTCCCGATTTTGTAGTGCACTTTTTATAGGCTATGAATGAAACATAGAAGTATGCTATAGCTGCACCTAAAGAAGACATATCTACAATCCAAAGTATTACCTCTCTTCCAAACCAAGGTGCTATTAAACTGATGCCTGCTATAAATAATATAGAGTTTTTAAATACATCATTTTTATTTAAATCACCCATTTTCTTTGGCAGCATTCCGTAATTTGCTATAGAACCTAAGAGCTTTGAACTGCAAAGCATAAATCCATTTATTCCACTCCATACTGCTGCACTTAAAGCTATTATAAGCATAAAGAAAAATGCCTTTCCTAAAGTTCCTTGCACTGCACTTCCTGTTGCCCACTCCAAAGCTGACGCTTCACTAGAACTAAATGCTAACGCAGTTATTACATTTAATATATTATAAATTGATGTACCTATTAATAATGAAATAATTGCAATTAGAGATGCTTTTTTAGCTGAAAAGTTAAACTCTTTACTAAGTTGAGGTATTGCATCAAATCCTACAAATGCAAATGGAGTTATTGCAAATACTTTAGCTATTCCACCTAGGTCAAACTTATAATTTGTAATGTAATTAGCTGCAAAAGCAGTTTTATCTCCTTTTATAAGCATTCCTGCAAAAACAAGAGCGACCATTGATATAAGCGCAAATATTATAAATTTCTGTACCTTGCTTGTTTCTTTAACTCCTCTTATATTTAAATAAGCAAAAATTAATATTACTAAAGTAGATACAAGTATTTCTCCTAAGTAGACATTATATCCTGCTACATTATATAAATAACCAAATTCCAAAACTCCCCCAACCAGTTTTTTTATAACTAATGGAAAAGCTGTTGCATTAAGTGGAATCATGGTGAAATAAGCTAGTGTCAAAAACCAGCCAACTATAAATCCATGACTCTTTCCTAAATTATTATATGTAAATGAAAATTCTCCACCCTCTTCATTCTGGCTGTTCATCATGACTTCATAATTTTTTTCAATTATAACAATGCATAATGCTCCAAATACAAGTCCTAGAGCTGTATTTATAACTCCACCTTCCTTTAGAAACTTAGTTCCTGGAAGCATAAACGAACCCCAGCCTATGATTGCGCCTACTACTATTGAAAATAAGTCTAAACGCCCTAAGTATTTCTTCATAGAGTTTCCACCTCCTTTTTTAAATAATAAAACTACGATTAATACCTATATAGGTTTCTTTAATCGTAGCCTTATTATTATTAATTTACCTTTTTTATTTTATCTTGTCATTATTTTTTTGTATATTATGTTTCCGAAGATTCCGCCTAAAACTAAAAATACAAGGAATATCCATCCTGATAATGAGAAGTTAGCTATTGGAGTATATAAAGCTCCTACATTACATCCATTTGATAATCTTGTACCAAATCCCATAGCTAAACCACCAACTATATATATTAATGCTTCTTTAAAAGTTATTGATAATCCAGCCTTGAAAGTCTTTACAAAGTCTCCTGCTAAAAGTAATGCTATAAGTGTTCCTAATATTATACCTGTATTTTGAACATTCATACCATTTTGGAAGAAAGGTGCTGTGAACATTTCTACTGGTTTACTTGCAAAAGCTGCTATACTTTCTGGAGATACTCCAAACGCTACAAGTAATCTACCAAACCAAAAACCATAAGGAGTAGATGCTCCCCATCCTGCTTTAGTAACTCCCATTAAAAGTATAAATATACTTCCTATTGCAACTGCTCCTATGCCAAGTGTCCATGGCTTTACGAATAATCTTTCGTATATAGAGTTGTATGACTCTTGTTCTTTGCGAGCTTTTTCTTGAAGTACTTCTGTCTCTACATCAAAATATTTTTTCTCCGATTTTCTCTTGTCTTCATACTTCTTAGCTATCCAAATTGTTATACCTGCAAATATTGCTGTTAGTATTATTGCTCCCAAATATCCTTCTAATCCATCCCATTTGAATAGGTCTGGAAGGAATACACCATCCTTAAAAGTCTCAGTTGATATTAATGTCTCTTTTATCCAAGGTGCTGTACTTTGAAGTGGAAATCCTAAATATACTCCCATTCCAAAGAATACAAGTGTTATTAAAGCACGAGGCATTCCTGTAACTACATCAGTAAGAACTCCTGATGCACAGCAGCTTGAAAAAGCCATACCTAAACCGAATATTAAACCGCCTAATATAAGTCCTAAATTAATTGGGTTAACCCATAAATCGTATTGAGTTACGTCTTGTCCTATAAAGAAACAAACACTTACTACTGCGCTTCCTAAAAATAATATCATTAGCATTCTCATTAATTTTGTAGAACCGCTTCTATAACTTCTGTTTACTCCACCTGCAAATCCGAAGAATGATCTTGTTAATGCATAGCCTAATCCTAATCCTGCTAGTAGTCTAAAGAATAACATAGGACTACCAAGATTAACTTTTCCTACTATTAAAATCGCAGCAAGCAGCAGAAATCCAATAATATATTCCATATTCTTTTTCATAATTTCATCTCCCTTTAAAATATTTATAATATATATGAATTTAAATAATTAATTAAAATTGTAGTCTGTTACTATCTTTTCTCTTCCAGTAACCATATCATTGAAATACTCATGGAAGCTTATTCCCATAAATCCACCTGATACATTGTATATGTTGTTAAAGCCTAAATGACCTAATGCAACACATGCATTGTAGCTTCTTTGAGCACTTCTGCAGTGAAGATAAACTGGTCTATCCTTTGGTATTTCATTTACTCTGTCTCTTATTTCACTTAGAGGTATATTCTTTGCTCCAACTATATGACTTAGTTCATACTCATCAGCTTCTCTAACGTCTACTATAAACGCGCCGCTTTCTACTAAATCTCTAACTTGATGCACATAAACTTGTTTGAAACTTCCGTTTAATATGTTTGTAGCAACTAATGCAGCCATATTTACAACATCTTTTGCTGTTCCAAATGGTGGCGCATAGCAAAGTTCTAAATCTGCTAAGTCATAAACTGTTCCACCAAATTTTATTAATGTAGCTATTATATCAACTCTTTTATCTACATTTCCACGTCCAATAGCTTGAGCACCTAAAACTCTTCCTGTTGGAACTTCGAAGATAAGTTTAAAGTGAAGTGGTTCGCTGTCTGGCATCAACCCAACTTTATCTTGAGGTATAACTCTTACTACATCATAATTTATATTTAATTTTTGAGCCTTTATAAGTCCTTCTGTAAGTCCTGTTGATGCTCCGTTAAAATCAAAAACTTGAATACATGAAGAACCAATAAATCCTGTATTTCTGCTTGGTATTCCGTGAATATGATTTGCAACTGCTCTAGCCTCTTTTTGAGCTGGTCCTGCAAGAGCAAGCTTTGTTTTGCTGTGTGTTAATGCATTAAATACTTCTACAGCATCTCCTACTGCGTATATATCTCTATCATTAGTTAAGTAGTTTTGATCTACTTTTATAGCACCAGTCTCTCCGATTTCTAGTCCTGATTTTTTAGCAAGGTCAGTTTCTGGAGCAACACCTATTGCCATAACAACTGCATCTGCAGCAACTTTCTTTCCTGATCCTAAGACTACAAGGTTCTTTTCAAATGAGTCTACTTTATCTCCAACTATAAGATTAACTCCGTTATCATAAAGTGATTTATGTAATATCTGAACCATATCATAATCAAAAGTTCTCATTATTTGATCCATTGCCTCAACTAAAGTAACGTTATATCCTGCTTCTTTTAGATTTTCAGCAACCTCAACACCAATGAATCCTCCACCGATAACTGTTATATTCTTGGCTCCATTATCCTTTATAAAAACATTTAATTTTGCTATATCTACAACATTTCTTACTGTAAATAAATTAATATCGGAAATTCCTTTTATAGGAGGAACTATAGCCTTAGCTCCTGGAGATAGAACAAGCTTATCATAGCTTTCTTTGTGTTCTTTTCCTGTAACAACATTTTTTACAGTAACTTCTTTGTTTTCTCTATCTATTTCAGTAACTTCACTGAATACTCTTGCATCAATTCTGTATTGTTTGAAGAAAGTTTCTGGCTTCATAAGAACTAAATCTTCATGATCTTCAACCTTTCCACTCAAATGATATGGCAAACAGCAATTTGAGAATGAAACGTGTGGTCCTCTTTCAAACATTACAATCTCATTGCTCTCATCTAATCTTCTAAGACGTGCTGCTGTAGATGCTCCTCCAGCAACTCCTCCAACTATTACTATTTTCTTTCCCATTTCATACCAACCTTTCAATCTATATTTAAACTACTTACAAAGTTTTCAATATTGTTAAAAAAATATCTTACTGTTAAAATCATAACATAAATTAAAACCTGTGCATAATAAGAAAACTTTATTCATGATAAGTATTTCTTATATCAGTTAAAATTCTAAAAAACTTTACATTTTCTCTGATTGTAGGGTAAAATAAACTCATTATAATATATTGGAAGTGATAAATATGAATATTACATACTTACGTTCTTTTTATACAACCGTTAAATTTAACAGTATTTCAAAAGCAGCAAAAGATATGCATTTGACTCAACCTGGACTTAGTATGCAGCTTCAAAGCCTTGAAAATGAAATAGGTACGAAGCTTCTTAATAGAAGTAACAAGGGTGTGGAGCTTACCGATGAAGGCAAAGTTGTATATGAATATGCAGGTACTATGATATCATTAGCAGATAATTTGGAACGTGATTTAAAAAATATACAGAATAAGAAATCAAGTCTTGTAATATGTTCCTGTAAAAGCATAGGTGAGCATATACTTCCTTGCAGTATATATACTTTTAAAGAAATTCATTTTAATATAGACATTGCCATGGAAATATACAACTCTCAAAACGTGTTAAAAAAACTACTAAATCATGATGCAAATATTGGCATAATTACAGGTGTAGATATACCACAAAATATAATTGCTGCTCCTATCATGCATGATAATTTAGTCTTAGTCAGTGGGAAAGATGCAAAAGAAAGTACCATCACTTTAGATGAACTTACCAGTTTGCCTCTTATACTTAGAGAACAAGGTTCTGGCATTTTAGCTCTATTAGAAAACGAATTAAATGAAAAGCATTTAACTTTACATAATTTAAATGTTCTTATTTCATTAAATTCAGTGGAGTCAATTAAATCGTCAGTATCATCAGGCAGAGGATATGCTTTCCTTCCTGAATCTGTAGTAAGTCACGAACTAAAAACAGGTTCACTAAAAAAGATCTCTATTAAAGATTTCACTATCCCTTTTGACTATTATGTTGCTTTCAGAGACAACTATTCTTTAACTGAATATGAAAAGAAATTCGTTGACTTTCTTTCCTCAAAGAAGCGTTGTTTTTGCTACTAGAATTAGTGAAAAAATGAAAATTTACATATTATAAAATTTTAAATATCTTAAATAAAAAATCAGATTTGGTATATTTTTTGTAAATGAAAACAGGATCAGAAACAAATCGGCGATGATATAACCTCATTTTCATTTATGAGCGTAAAAGGAAGCTTTTGCTCCATAGTGATTACTCACCTATTTTGCAAAAGCTCCTTTTCTTTATTTCATAATATCATATTCATAAACAACTTTATCATTATTGTACATCTTTATCTTCTTATCCTTGTCATCAATTTCCCATTTATTGCAGTTTCGAAAACTTGAATACCTAGCCTCAGGACATACTCTTCTCTCCATGTTTGGAAACCAGTCCCTAGTTGGTGATATATAGTTTGGCAGCGCTCCTGTATCATAACGCTCTTCGTCACTCATTGCAAAATACATTACTCCCTGACCATTAGATAATGGGTTCGTGCTTTCAAAAGTAGGGTCAAAATGATAATTTATACCATCAATCTTCGCAATTGTCCATGCATGATGTGTTCCATTAATCATAGGCCCACCAGCCTCACTACATTCTATCCCAACTTGTCTAAGTAAAAACTCATAAATGCTGCTATAAGTCTGACAAAGACCGACCCCTTCCATTATTCCTTTATAGCTGCTATGCATAGGATCATCATCATAGGTTATGTGAGTTGCAACATATTTATAAAGCTTTAATGCCTTTGTAAAATCATCATCTTTTTCACTTAGATTATCATTTAATATTTCTTCTACCTTTGCTATAAAATCATTAACTTTGATCTTATATTCCCCTACAGGTATTTTGTATGTTATATTTATCTTCTTACTATCCACATCATAGGTGAAGTCATCAATAAATACTTTAGGAAAAAATCCTGCAAATATTCCTCTTGAAATCCTATCACATTGCTTTTGGGACTCCAGATCCATATTGACTTCTGTTTTCCCATCTATAACTGCATCTAATAACTCTTTATACCTATCATAATCTTCACCAATAAATTCCCTCTGTTCCTTTACCATAAGATATGGATTATAGTTGAATTTCTTTTTTTCTATCTCAGGTGCTTGTACAACAGTTTCCTCCTGTTTTGAAACTTCTTCTTTTGTGTCTTCAGCCTTAGTACATGCCCCTAATGTCAAAGTAATACTACATAGTAGCATCACTGCCAAATGTTTTAATACTGCTTTATTTTGTATTTTTAGTCTCGATAATTTCATTAATTAATGTCTCTCCTTTAATTTAAGTTGTACTTTAATAAACATATTCTACTTGCTAATCTCGCCGTTATATTTCCAAGTTTGACCATAGTTTTCACTAACAAGTTTTATATATTTATTTTTTTCATTGCTTAAGTTATCTTCATTTGTTCCCTGCCCTATATACATTTCTCCATGTTTTCCTGAAAACTTAGGAACATTAGGAGTGGTATATGAACTCTTTAACTCTTCTGGTATGGGAAGCTTTAATAATTCCCAAGATGTACCCCCATTTTTAGTCATATAAATATTATCTTTATTTGCTTTTGTAGTTATAAACCCTATATTTTTATTTCCAAATGAGATTCCTGTAGCAAAGCTCGTGCCTCCTCCATTTAGTACCCCCTTATATTTCCAACAATCACCATTATCGCTACTTGTGTATATATGTATATTTTCAAAGTTCATAGCCCTATCACCTGCAATTATTGCATATCCTAAACCGTCCTCTGTATATCCTATAAACTGCCTTCTCAACTCAAATCCAATTGAGGACGGGCCTCCTTCACAATTGCTAAGAAGCTGGCTAGTCCTCCAACTTTTCCCCTTATCATCAGATGCATAAACAATACTGTCTCCGTATATAAATGCAGTATTGTACTGAGAAATAAAATAGCTTCCTTCAAGTAAGTCCTTAGTTTCCTCTTGAGCTGATGCCATAGCCTTAAGAGAGCTTAGCGGTACTGGTACCTTAACAAAGTTAATACCATTATCATAAGTTACATAAACATCCTCACCTTCAATCTTATAGCCTTTATCTATATTTAGGATTTCAAGTTTTTCTGGTGTTTTTTCGGATTCTTTTTCAGTATCACTGATATTATGTTTGTTATCATCCGTATTAATTTTGTCATCCTTATTATCCAATATATAGCTGCACCCTATTAGATACACTGCCGAAATTACAACTGCTGCTAGTCCAATTATTCTTCTCTTTACCATATTTTCATCACCTTAACCAAAACTTTCTATTATAAATTTCATTATAACACCATATAGCTTTATGCTATTCCTAAGAAACTCTTAATTTGTACATTGAAAAAGCAGCGCCTAGATGAGAATCTAGAATCACTGCCTCTTTAATGAGTTGCTTTTTATTAAATTTCCTTAAAACATTTTTCATACACTATTTTGATGAATTCCTCATCACTGATATCTTTAATATCCTTATGAATTTCTATAAATCTATCTATAGATGAAAGTATAAAAATATTCTCCAGCTTATCTCTAGTTATAGAATAGACCTCCACCCCATTTGGAAAGTTAAATCTATCTGAAATTGCCTCTACATTATTATTTTCTTTCAATCCACTTAAAGCTCTTTTTTTATAAAAATCTATGATCCAAGAATGTTCGCTTTGAAGAATTTCGTAATCAAAACGATACTCATCATCATAAAAGCTTGAATACCTCATATATTTTGCAAGTATACTACTATGAAATCTTTCACGCTCTTTATCTTTCATAGCATCATTAAGATTAAAGTCTTCTGCAGTAAGTTTTATATTAGAAAGCTGTGATGGATTGTTGTCATCTATAGGCGACCTTGTTATAAACAATGCCAATATAATAAAGACTAAAATATAACCTTTCTTTAATTTATTTTTCCTCTTTATCCTCTTATAATCGTTATACGGTGTAAACTTGTGTCTTCTTTCACCGATTTTACTTCTCACTGCCCATATGAAAAAACTCATTATTTCCGTCAAAAGTATTGCTATAAATATCAAGTATAGTATTCCAACAAACAAGGAGGAATTAAAAGCTATGGCATATTTAATTCTATTTCCAATAAACTCAAAATAAAGCTGCATTGCAAAGAGTATAAGAATAGAAATTTTCATCAGTATCCGAGGTATTGATGCATTGAAAATATTCTTAAACTTTTCCTCATCATCAGTCTCAATGAGAATCACTTTATTCTCATCCTCTGTATAGAATATAAGAAGTTTATTTTCTTAGCATACATAATTCCATCCTGCAGCAATGCAGTATTCTCTATACTCTCTAGATTTTTCCGTGTCTTCTTCATCGTAAATGGACAGCCTTCTGCAGGCTTCAACTGAATATTTTAATTTCTTAGGTTCAATCCTTTTAAATTTAAAAAAATACTCATATATGCTCTCAAGAAGCCATCCCTTTTCTGCCATCATCTCTAGATATTCCTCAACAGCTGTACATTCATAAGTGAATAAATGAAAAATGTTACCTTTTTAGATTTGTCCTTTTTCATATTAGCCCTCCAATATATAAGATTTCTATATATTACATAGAGCTGTTCTCTACGGTCATCTTCAGTTAATCTTTAACATTATAGCAAAGTCTTGTCCAATTATAGTTTGAAACTATTTCTTAAAAGCACTCTTCATAGATAGTTCTCACAAAATCGTATTGGCTCATATCTTCAAAGTTGTTAAAAACTTTCACTATTGTATTAGGTGAAGATATAAGTAATATCCTTCCCCCATCTATGGAGTCAACATCTATATCCTTTGGTAGATTAAATTTATACGAAACTGATTCAATGTCATAGCCGTAACCCTTCATGTTTTTTATGATTCTATCTTTTTGAAGTTTTATAGTCCATTGATAATTACTTTTTAACATATCGTAGCTAATATGTCTGCCCTCTGTACCACCTGAATAATGCAAGTTTTCCGCCAATATACTTTTACTATACCTCTCATATATCTCTTCTGGATTTCCATCTTTATATCCTAAATCTAATAATGTAAAAGTTGATTTTTGTGGTAAATCTGAATCTTCTTCATTGCTATTATTTGTAATCATCAATCCAAACATGGTTATATTTATAGTAACAATTATGGTTATTAAAATTCCTATAACAGATATTGCAAACTTAGCAGGTTTTGAATATTTCCTTCTATTTATAAATTTCTTTATAAAAATCACTCCAAAGATTGATATTAAACTAATGCTAAACATAACTGCAATAATACTTAATATATCATTCGTGCTTGACACAGCAAATATTAATACAAGCATAGATATTCCAAGATATATTTTATTTAAGCAATTTTTTCTCTTAAGCTGCTTATAATTATTATAAGGAATAAATTCATCATTCTTTTCCTTAATCTTGCTCCTTATAGCCCATATAAAAAAGCTGATCACTGATGTTAAATTCATAGCTATAACTGATAGCATCATCACTCCGCTAAATAAGCTTAAATTTGAAGTAAGGTTATATTCTAAAGTTCCTTGAAAAAACTGCAAATACAGATTAAATCCAAATAATACTGCTACCAAAAGATTCATAAATACATTATATAATGATGATTTAAAGATAGCTGTAAACTTTTCTCTATTATCAGTTTGAATAGGTATAATGTTTTCTACATCCGACCTATAAAACACTTGAATCTTCCCTGCCTGACATATATACTTCCACCCTGCTGCTATGCAGTATTCTCTGTAGTCCATAGCCATATCTGAGTCTTCTGTATCCAAAACTGATATTTCGCAAAATGCATCTACTGAATATTTTAATTTTTTAGGCTCTATCTTTTGAAAAGTAAATAGACATCCATTTATCTTTTCTAAAATCCATCCTTTTTCAGCCATATCCTCTAAATATTCTTCCACCGCTGTACACTCATATGGCTGGTACATAAAGTACGTAGTTTTCTTATTCTTATCCCAAATCATCATACCCCTCCATCATAAAGCTTTTTCCATCCTCAACCATAGTCTCTAGTCTTCTATATTCATCTCTTAAAATCTCTTTTCCATAATCAGTGATTATATAACTCCTTTTTCTTCCTACTACTTCTGTCTCTCTTATCATATTTTCCTTTTGAAACTTTCCAAGAAGTGTGTACAAGGTTCCCGGTCCAACCTTCACACGGCCTCTAGAAATTTCAAGAACAGCCTCCATTATATCTACACCACATCTTTCTTTCATTAAAGACATCAAAATGTAGTACATAGGCTCTGTCAAATTTTGAAATTGCTCTCTTGGCATTTATATCATCCTTTCAATATCGATACTCGATATTTATACTTTAATTCTAATATCGTTATACGATATTGTCAACGTGTCTTAAATAAAAAAAGAAAAATACCACAGTGTTTTTCAAAATCCTGTAGTATTTCTCATATAGCTAATGTCCTTTATGCTTTTCTTTTCTCTTACTTTGCTTAAGCTTAAATTTTTCTGCCTCTTCTATACTCCTCTGAAGCTTAGTATGCTTTTTCTTCTCAAGTTTATTATTCTCGTACTGCTCTTTTAAAGCTACCTGAGCCTTTGTTCCAATGCCTTGTTCTTTAGTTTCTCTCTTTATTTTTCTTTGAAGCCTTTTAGGATTTTCTTTTTTTATCAGATATGAATTTTCTTTTTCCATTATAGCCCCGACAAATTTAAGTTTATTATACTTAGTTAATATAAATTCATAAATTTCCTCATCTTTAGGCTCATCTCCAAAAGTCACCTTGCTTACACTGTAACTCTTTCCTTCATGCTCTTCAAACACACCAACCCAAAATGGTTCTTCAAAAAATATGGTTAGTTTAATTTAAATATTATCCTATGGAGTTTTATTCCTTAGCCCTTATAATCCTGCCTTTTTAAATTCACCATGAAAAAAGTGTAATAATTTATGAAATGGTTTCTTAAATAATATTAGCAAAAAGAATCCAAATCCTAATAAAAGTAATATCAAAATATCCACCACCGTATTATGAATTTGTGGTCCTGCTATAGCTTCTCTAAATCCTAAAATAGAATAGGTAAATGGTAGATATGGATTTACAATTTGAAAAAACTTCGGATTTGTTTGTATTGGATATAATCCTCCTGCCCCTGCTATTTGAATGACCATAATAATTACTGCAATGGCTTTTCCCACATTCCCTAGTACAGAATCAAGGGTAAATATTATAACTGTAAATACTATAGAGGTCAAAATAGTCATAAACATAAACAACCCAAGGCTTTCAGGCACTACCCCAAGTATAAATACATCTCCGATGCTTATTATTATTCCCTGTATTAATGATATTGTTAAAAATATCAACATCTTACCAAAGTGCTCATGGATAAGAGTTGCTCCTTCTATATTTTCTAATCCCTTAAATTCCGTTGAAAGTATAGTGCTTGCTAATAGAACTCCTACCCAAATTGCTAGAACAGTGTAAAAAGGTGTAATCCCAACACCAAATACCCCTCCCTTATATACTTCCTCCTCCTTAACATCTATTGGTGAAGCTATAAAGTTTGAGATACTTTCCGGATTTTTCCCCATGATTGATATTATATTATTTATACTATCTTCATTGATTCCCTTAGTCTTGTTATTCAATTCATTTAAGGAACTTTGAAATTTTTGTAGCTTAGTGGCAGTGTCTCCAGCCTGCTTACTTGCTACTTCAGTTGAAGCTATACCAAAGCTTGCTAATGCATTTAATTGAGGAATAATTATCTTTGTACCCTCTAAAATATTATTTGCCATAGATGATTTATCCATAATCTTATTTGATGTAATATTTACAGCGGAAACTCCTTCTGAGTAAAAACTGTTTGAAAGCTGTATTAAATTAGCAGTAACTTCATTTGATACTTGTGATAAGGAATCTAATAATCCGTTTATATCTTTTGAAGGTGACCCACTATCAATACTTTTAGATATTGAATTTAATATATTTCTCTGTGCCTTAACTAACTCATTATTCTTATCTAACTTGTTTACTATCTTAGAGATGTCCTTGCCACTTTTAAGCGAATCGATAACACCAGAATACGTCATTGCTCCATTACTTATCTTGTCCATCTTGTTTAGATTACTGCTATACTCAGATGATTTTTCTTTTAATTGATTTCTAATACTAGAATTATTGATATTCTTTAGTTCTGCTATGAGCATCTGATTTTTTGAGTTTATCACTTGAATTTCCATCACATTATTTTTGCAATTAGTTAGTAGAGAATTTAATGCACTTTGAGTAATACCAATTAACTCTTTTCCACTAACGGTTGCACTTTGCAGATTTTCAATTTGATTTGAAAGTACAGGCAAAGTATTTTTTACTTTGTATAAATAATCTTCAAGAGAAACTGCATGATCAGTAGAATCATTTATTAATTTTATAGTTTTATCAATATTTTCACTGGTATAATTCATGGCATCTCGAATTTGAAATATTTCAGCTTTATTAGTCTGAAGTTCTCCTCCTAGTGAGTTCAAAAATGTAAAGGCTTCCTTATTAACGGTTTCCACAAAATTTGTTGTGATTTTTTTTGTAAGTTTGTCCTTTACAACTGCTGTAATTTTTGTTGCGATAGCATTTGCTTTTTCATTTGCCCTATAAATTATATCTGGCTTTTTGGGGTTTAATGTAACTAATGTAGCTAGTGAACTTGAAAAATCACTTGGAATCTCTATTAATGCATAGTATTTCCCTTCATTGACGCCATAATTCCCCTGCCACTGATCCACAAACTGCCAGCTAATTGAATTATCTTTTTTTAATTCTTCAATAATCTTTGCTCCAACATTTATATCTTTTCCTTCAAGGGATGTACCTCTGTCATCATTGACAACTGCGACAGGTAAATTGCCTGTATTGCTATATGGATCCCAACATGCCTTAATATTTATCCATGCATAAAGAGAAGGGATAGTGCAAAGTATAAGCACAGTTACTAGAGCAACTTTATTCTCTACAATTCTTTTAAAATCTTTTATATATATATACCAAATCTTCTTCATAGTGCTCCTCCTATTCCCCTACCCCTGATTCCTCAAAGCTTTCCTCAAAATATTTAATTTTACTATATAATGGCTTTTTCAAGAAGAATCCTATTAGAATAAATATCATAACATAGCTTAATAGAACTACTATATCTAGTGCTACTTTGGATGAAAGAGGACCAGCAATAGCCTCTCTATATCCTCCTATAGCATAGGTGAACGGAAAAAAAGGCTGGAAAATTCTAAAAATTAAAGGATCTACCTGTATAGGATAAGTTCCTCCAGATCCTGCAAGTTGTACTACCATTAATATTATTGCAGCAACCTTTCCTAAATTTCCAAATACGCTCATTAAAGTATAAACAATAGTTGAAAATGCAAGTCCAATTATTACTGATATCATGACCAATAAAAATGAATTAACGGTATATACATGTAATAGAAAAATATCTCCAATAGAAACTATTAACCCTTGTAGCATTCCTAATACTGCAAAATATAGAAGTTTACCAAAATACTTCTGCCTTGGAGTATAATGATCTCCTTCTGGAATAATAACTGGATTCACTTTAAGCACTGATATTAACATAAGTGCTCCTACCCAAAGGGCTAAAACTGAATAAACAGGTGCCATGGCAGATCCATAGTTAGGTATTCCATAGACAGGTTCTTCCTTTAGGTTTATAGGACTTGAGATATAGTTTCCCATAAGATTCGGATCACTTTGAAGAATGCTTATTATTGCAATTAAATCATCTTCATTTGTTTTTTCTAGCGCTGAACCAAGTACTGAGATTATACCTTTAAAGTCCTTCAATTTATTACTTAAATCCTTTGTTATAGTTCCTGCCAAATTTGATCCTTCTATTCCAAGGGAAAGCATGTTATTAATCTGTATAGACAATCCCTCTGATGTTTTTAATATTTCAGCGGCATCCTTAGTGGAACTTATTAGCTCCTTGGAAATACTATTAAGTTGAGGTCTTGCATTATTATCATAATCTAATAAAATATCTGTACTTTCTTGGACAGACTTATTTGTTAAATCATTTAATAAGGCTATCACTTCACTATTAATATTATTTGTTTCTAGAAGGTACTTTTCTAGTTTTGATAAATTATCCTTTTCCTTATTTAAAGTCTCCTCTAAATTTCTTAATGATAAAATAAGCTTTGCAATTTCTTCATTATTAGCTGTTTTATTTAAGCTCTCTAAATATTTAATTATGGAATCAGAGCTTGTTATGGCTACATTTAATCTACCTTCTATTTTTATCATGTCATTGGTAATATTAGATTTAATTTCCTCGCTACTACTTTCATTAATATCTTGTACTAATGAATGATTTTCCATGGACTCTACCTTTAAATCATTAAGAATTATCCTTATGTTGTTAAAGGATTGATTTAAAGTTTGCTGTACCGTTTCACCTAGATTAGCAGCATTAGTAGTGCTGTTTTCAAGGCTTTGAATTCCATCTGTCATTTGAGGTATGCTTGTCTTTAATTCTACCAAATAACTATTTAGTGCCTCTGCTTCTAAGCTTCCATTATCTAAAGCATTTTCTATTTCATCTAGATGTTTATTGGCATAAATAATCCCTTTTCTAAGCTCCACCAATTCGTTTCTTTTTGACTCTAAATCTTCTCCAACTATATTAACTTTTTCAAAAACTGTCTTATTTACAGTAGAGATAAAGTTGGTTGTGATTTCTCCAACTATTTTTTCCTGTGCAACTTCAGTTATTTTTCCAACTACAGGTGTTGCTTTGGAGTTTACCTTATAAATTATCTGAGGTTTTTTAGGGCTATTTGAAGTTAAACTTGTAATATTATCCGAAAAATCTTCAGGAATTACGATCATTGCATAATAAGCTCCATCTACAAGTCCCATATCTCCTTTTTTTAAACTTACAAAATCCCAACCTATACTTTTGTTTTCTTCTAAGTTACTAATAACTTCTTCACCGACGTTCATCTGATTTCCTAAAAATTTTGTACCCTTGTCCTCATTTACTATAGCTACTGGTATTGTGCTTGTATTACTATAGGGGTCCCAACAGGCTTTTATGTTTATCCATGCATAGAGCGCTGGAATAATACATATTGCAAGTACAACAATTAAAGCTATTGGATTTTTAGCTGTGCTTACTACATCTCTTTTAAAAATTTTAAGAATATTTTTCACTTTTGTCACATCCTAAATTAATACTAATGACTTCAACATACCATATGTTAACAGTTTTCTGCCTTAATTTAAAGTCAAACTTATGGATTTTATGTGAATTTTTATACTTACCAGTCATTTTTTATATTACTTATTATTGAATTTAAATATTATCTTTATCCATTAGGATTTTCTTTATTTCATCAATCCTATGTCCCTGCCTTTTCAAAATTTTTATCTCTTCAATTCTCTCCATTGCTCTTTCTCTTGGAAATCGCCTAGTCAAATTTTCTTCCTCTTGATTAAAAGGCAGCATACCTTCTTCAGTATAAAATTTTAAAGTGCTATATCTTGAATTCGTAAGTCTTACCAACTCACCAATGGACACATATTCTGACTCAAGAATTTTTTCCATAGATCTTTGTCTTGACATCTTTTAATACAACTCCTCTAATTAGGATATCTTCTAAGTCGTACTCCATGAATAGTCGTTCTTCCTCCTGTGGACGTAGGAATGGCTTCATAAAGTATATTATCAATTTTAATGAGAACTATCTTTTCCCCTCTCATTACTTCATACCTGTGCCCCCCTTTAGCTAGACGTGACGTAACTGCCTCTAATCTCTGCTTAGGATTCGAAAACCACTCTTCTGTATCTATAAAAACAGATTGCGAACGTTCAAGCCAAGGAAATACAAAGTTTAACCCTATTCCAGTTGGTGTCTTCATTGCATTCTTCTTTGCTCTCAAAAATTTCTTTATGGCTATTTCCAAGCCATGATATATATTTATTTTAAAAAGTATTTTTGCCAAATACACTTTTTCAGACAGCTCATTCATCTTCACCACAATCTCTTCTAATTCTTTGTTAGAGAAAACCTCTTGAAAACATGCACTCTCACGTAAAAGCCAAAGCATAAAAATAGTTTCATCGCTTACTGGTCCTTCCTCTAAAATCTCCGCGCGTATGCTTTCAATAATTCTAGTATAAACTTCACTTTTAGTTCTGTATTCCTTCATATCTACATCCATACTGTCATAATACAAATCACATCCTAAAAGATTTGGTATCTCCTCAATAAGCTCCTCCCCCTCTAAAGAATCTACCATAGTCTTTTCTAAATTCGCTAAATCTTTTTGCGATAAATTTGCTGCTTTAGTAAGCCACCATGAAAAATTGCCTTTATCCTCTTCCATTTTTAAGATTGATTTAAAAACAGTTTCCGTATATAGCATTGTATTCTGATTATTAAATATACTTTTATCCAATATTAATTGTCCTTGACTTTCTCTTAAGCATCCCTCTAAATAAGCTTCTAAAATAACTGCTGCTGCCATGCAGTTTAGCGATACCTTTTTTGACACAGTCATAGTCTTAGCATCTTGTGCATTTAAAGCTATAAGAGAAAAGCATTGTGATAACTTTAAATCTTTCATACACATATCTCCTTTTGTAAATTTATTACTTTTACTTACTACTTACTACTTATGATTTAATATTATACTCTCTTTTCATAATTGTCAAACTTTTTAATTCTTCTTTCGCATCAATATTTAGATGATTAGTAGGTTCATCTAGAAGCAAAATATCAGGTTTTTCTAATAAAAGCTTTCCTAAAATAATCTTACTTCTTTGACCCCCGCTAAGCTCTTGCGTTTTTCTCTCTAATAATTCTTTAAATCCCAGACCTGAAGATATTCCATTTATCCTTGATTCTATGGATTTAATGTTTCATCTATTCTAACTTACCATGATCCATGAAATAGTAACAAGTTCATAAACATTTCTGTATCAATTATGCTCAATAAAAAGTAGGTGATGTAAAATTTCCTCTGGAAGGATATCCTGCGCTTTTTCATATCTCATAAATCATTGCTCCTATCTACATCTTACTTTGTAAATAAGGCACAACAATAAATAAAACATGAATTCAAATTAATTCTCTAATTAGCTCTGAACAAATTGTTTCATGTCTTACTATAGTTGTGCAGATCTGCTGACTGTCCTAAAGAACATAATCGTTACTTTATGAAGAAAAATATTTAATCTTACTCTTCATAGAAAGAACTCCTAACCCATTTAACTTTAAATATAAAAAACTTAGCGTCAGTTACTAATTTTAACTGACGCTAAGAAAACTACTCTATCTTTTAATGTACATATCTAAACTACCGCTACCTTATCTTTTGAAGCGTGAATCTTTCCAACTACGTAAGACGAAATAGATACCGAGAGAAGAGAACAAATTATCTTGTCTACTGAAATATAAGTTAAAGAAAGCATCAATACTACAAAATCAGCAAGAAAATATGCCTTTGAAATCTTACATTTGCTTAACTTTGAGATGATTAGCGCTAAGGCATCATCCCCTCCTGAAGCCCCTCCAGCCTTAAGAATTATTCCAACACCTAGCCCTACAATTAGTCCACCTAAAACCGCTGCTGATATAGGATAGCCATCTAAACTTGGAAGAACATATCCAAAGTACTCATAAATATTGTAAAACATAGAGAATCCAAAGCTAGCAAAAATTGCATTCTTTAAAAATGTCTTACCTAAAAGCTTGTATGCAAAGAAATAACAGATAGCATCCATTCACAATCCAGTTATACCAGGTGAAATGCCAATCCAATGTTTTATAAACAATGTCATTCCTAAAATTCCGCCTTCGGTAATATTACTTTGGCTATGAATATTGTATAGGCCAAAAGATAAGATAGCAGCTCCCAATAGCAAAAGACAGTATTGTTTTTTTATTATTTTCGTATTTGCCTTTTGTAATAACATCTTAAAACTCCTTTCTATCATTGACACTTTCAAGTATAAAGGATATAGTAACTATATTGTCAACAGATCTTTCCTATGATTTTCTCAAAATAAAAATTTGTGTAATAAGGAGAATTTCTATATGAATACACGCTTTACTGTAGGTGAAATGGCAAAGCTTAATAACATTTCAAAACAGACCTTAATATTTTACGATAAGGAAGGAATCTTCAAGCCCAAAAACATAGACCCAATAAACGGATATAGATACTATACTGCCGATCAACTTGAGGTTCTAGATAGTATTCTGATATTAAAAGAAATGGGACTACCTTTAAAAGCTATACGCGAGTTTATGGAGAATCGAAACAGCGAAAGTGCAATTTCTCTTATGCAAGACCAGCAAAAAGAAATTAAAAATAAAATTAAGAATCTAAAACTTATAAATAAACGTCTAGAAAGAAAAGTTAGAACTTTAGAGGATTTTTCAAAGAATAAAAAGAATGTTTCTTTTATGTTTTGCAATGAAACGGAATACCTAGCCATAGAAAAAGTTGGGGATCCTCAAGACCTTCTTCATCTTGATATAGCACTAAAAATTCTTCTTAATAAAGCTGATAAGTTTAATTATCCACACTATTATCAAATAGGTGCTATGGTTCCTGTGGGGAATATATTATCTGATGATTACACCTCAGCTCACTATGCTTTTATTCCTTTAGAATCAAAGCTAGCTAATATAAAAATCCACAAAAAAATTAAAGGTACCTATGCTTCTATATATCACATAGGCACTTACCCCTCTATAGGGGAATCTTACAAAAAATTATTAAATGAAATTTCAGCTGCCGGCTATAGACCTCAAGGCTATTCCTATGAATACTGCATCCTTGACAGCTTAACTTCTAAAGAAAGTGATGATTATGTTACCGAAATACAAATTCTCGTTGAAAAAGTTTAATTCAATCAAAATTCTCAGTTTCAATATCTTTAATTAAAATCAAAAGGGACAGTCCCCAACTAGGATTGTCCCTCTTTCTTTTACCTTTAAACTCTAAACAATATAATCAACAACTATACGTTCTTCTTTTACCTCTGTAATAAACTCTACTACCTTAAGGTGTTCAGGATGAGTTGCATAGGCTTTAAGCTTTTCTTCACTTTCAAACTCAGAACATAAGACAACATCATAAGAACTGCTTGTATTGCTTATGTCTATCCCAACTTCTAAAAAACTTACCTCTTCTATAATTTCAGGTAATTTTTCTAAACGCTCCTTTATTATTTGAGCATTTTGATTCTTATCATTTCCATTGCTAAAATCCTTTAGTTTCCACATTACTATATGCTTTATCATGGAATTCTCCCCCTTAAATTTATTGATTCCTTCTATTATCCCATATTAATAAAATTATGCTACCGGCTAAATAACATAAAATATCCTTTATATCAAAGGTACTTCCAATAATAATGGAAAGTACTTTATTATTCTCTAATCCTAGCACCTTTACAATATTAAAGAATTGCATTACTTCAACAAAGGCTGCAAAAACAAATAAATACACTGGTAAAAGTTTTATTTCTCTTTTACAAAAGCTTTTTACTAAAGTATATAGTAGCACAATTACTAGAATATCCCCAATGTAAGGTCTAATAATTCTGTCATGTATGAAAAGTGCTATAAATACTTCAATAAAAAATACAATAATAAAAGCTTTTAGATATTTGAAATTTATCTTCATATTTTCTCCTATAAGTTTATATTTTCTTTAAGTAATCTATTTAAAAACAAATCTTTTTAACCTATCATTTACACTTCCTAATGTAGATGGAACTATTTTTAATATACTTGGTAAAAATAAAGAAACTATAAAAGCTACAGCACTTATTGCAAATATCTCATAGCGCATAGGTTGTCCAATATAAATTTGATATCCATGAATTGCTGATATAGCTATTGCCGCTACTATTATAACCTTTGATGCAATCCACGATATTAAACTTATTATCTTGCACAAAAATATTATTATAGATAATATAATTATCACCGGTATTGCTAAAACTTTCAATATCATTTGGGTTACTGTGCCTGCTGTAGATGATTCTTTCCTATCCTTAGCTGATGTTTTTTTATTCTTATCTCTTCTATTTTTTTCTCCATCTTTATTTTTGCTAGTTGAAGATTTTTTCTTATTATTTTTCTGTTTTTTTCTTGATGAATTCTTTGATGAACTTCTCCTGTTTTCTTTCTCATATTCATCATCTTCAAAATCATGAAATTCATCTTCATTAGCGCTATTTTTTAAATTCTTCTTTGAGTAATTATCTTCATAGCTATTCACATCTGAATTGTGCTTATACTGATTTTGTTCCCTTTCTGTCTTTATTGCCTCATAAGCTTCATCAAATACTTTTATAAATGCATTTGCTCTTTTTTCATTATTTATCTCTTCTTTAAATTGGTTTACTTTACTTTTGTATGCTCTCGTTACCTCTTCCATTGATGCCTTTTCATCAACACATAAAATCTTATAATGTTCCATAATTCATTGTCTCCATATTATAAATTAGTAATATATTTTTTCCACCAAAAACAATATATTCTTTTTCTTTTGTTTTGTCACTATTATATCAGTTCTGATAAATTAGTTGAACGGTAATTATATCCTCCATTCTTCTAATGAGGTTATTTAATGCCGTTTTTCGATTTTAAAAAGTACCGCACTACAAATATGTTCAATTAATCTTTAAGTTCATTTATAAAAATAAATAGTGTATGTGGAAATAATTTTTTATCCCACATACACTAAATACTCTATAATTTATAAACCTAAAAGTTCTTTTTTCTTTACCTCAAACTCTTCTGGTGTCAATACACCCATGTCCATTAACTGCTTATATTTCATCAATTCATCTGCAGTAGACACGTTATTAATTACTTGAGTTGTAGGATTCATTTTAGCTTCTTTATTTAATTCTTTCTCTTTATTTACAGTATCAATAAAAGAATTCATTGTTATAAGTGATACATTTTCTATTTCTCTTGGAGTTGCTCCATCTGTAATAGATATTTTACCGAATATTCCTTTTTTAGAATAAGATATACTATTAATTCTGTCTAAAGGAATATCTGTTGTTTGCAATTCACGATTTCTCTTTTTATCTATGTGCAATACACGTTTATTAGTACATACCATAAGCCAAGGGCTTCCATTTGTTAAGCCGCTTGTCATAGCTTTGATATTTTCATCACCTAAAAGTATAAATGGTAATTCCTTAATCTCGTCTTTTAGAGATTTTAAATTATCTTTAAATGGTAAGTTATCTATTTCAGTTTGAACTTCACTTAATGTTTTTCTAGATCCCCTATCTTCTTTATTTCCATAATTTTTACATAAATACTCTATAGCTATTTCCCCAGCATTTTGATTCTTCTTTGTGTATACTAAATTTATAGGTTTATTTCCTACTATAAGTTGTATGATTCCATTTGTAGCTATAGTTACTTTACCCATTATTTTTACATCTTTTATTTCTGTAAATAATATCTCTTTGCCATCATAGATTAATCTGTCACTTAATAAAGTCCATGTTTTTTGAAATGCAGATTTAAATGTTAAATTCATATTATTATCAATTGCCATAACTTTTCCCCCTTATATTAAGAACATTAATTTCTATCTTCTTTATAATAACACAATTTCAAATTATATGAAAATTTTTTATTTTTATATCCATCACCCACAATTATATCTCCCCTCTAGCTTTTAGATATTTATATAATCCATAATAAGTATATTTTCTATGGTGGTTTGACATTTCGTAGTACCTCCAGCTATATCTATCATCATAGTCATTTATAAACCATATTTTAGGTTTTATATCATATACTTTATAATCTTCTAATATATCTTCACTAGACTTATAATTAGATGAACATATTATTATAGAGTCTTTTTTTATAGTTTTCCCTTTTTCATATTCCTTCTCTTTGCTTTCTCCCCATGGGGTCAACTTGATATTGAAATCAAATATTTTTGATGCTTCTTCTATTAAAGGTGATTCTATCTTTTCTATCTTTACATCTTCATTTACTGTAAATGCAATAGAGCCTATGTTATCTGAAGTTTGTGCACTGAAGTGCTCTAGAGCTACAGGATTATTTTTTTCTTTGTATAAAACTATTTTTCCTAAATCCACATCCATTTTTAATCCATCATCAAATTCAACCGTAGCCTCGCTTAGTACAAGTTCTTCAGAGTAATCCTCATAATTAAAAGAATGGCATGTCACATTTACTGTATGAATTCCATACCTTCCATACTTATTCACATTAGAATTTTCATCTATAGATCCAATTACATTACTCCATCTATTATACTCTGTTGCAAAAAAATCTATGTCTGGAGCTTCTTTAAAGGTTATTCTAACGACACGCCGTGTATCATCTACGTTAGAAATATATTTTAATTTAAATCTCTCTTCCCCTAAAGAATATTTGTCTCCAATTTCATAAGTACCAATTTCACAATAATTTATTAAAAATACAGGCTTTTCTAGTCTTAGCTTACCGATTAACATTATGACTATTATTAATGATAACATTATTAACGTAAGCGATATTTTTAGTATTTTATTGTTTTTACTCATAGCTCCCCTCACCCCATTTACATAATTATACCATTAGTGTAAGTTTATCACTACAAATAAATATTTCTATATTTTTACTTACAAAGATTTGCAAATGTAAAATTTAGTATTAGTCATTAATAAGGTTACAATTTCAATGTTTATGATATAATAAAGTGTATTTACTTAATTTAATTGGAGGATTAGACGATGCCTATAAGAATTGCAATTTTAGGCGGCCCTAGATGTGGTAAGACTACTCTTATACAGCAAGTATATGTAGACTTAAAAGTAAAAGGCTTAAATGTAGGTGCTGCAACTGAATATAGTACAGATTACTTAAAAGAAAAAGGTATGATAGAGACCATTTCCGAGCAATATGGAATTTATCTTGGACAGAAAATGTTAGAGGATTCTCTTAATGAATTTGATTATGCTATAACCGATTATGCCACATTTATTCCATATGTATATGGAAGATTTATGCTTGGGGATAAGAAGAGAAGTACCAAAGAAAAAGAAATTTTAAAAGATCTTTATGGACTAGCCCTAAGTGATCTTGATAAATATGATTATCTATTTTTTGTTCCTAGAGAATTCGGCTACAAGCAAGACGGTATAAGATGGCAGGATGAGACACTTGCTAAATCAATTGATGAAGCAATCAAACAATTTTTAGATTCCGAAAACGTACCTTACATAACCATAGAAGGTTCTACAAAGGAACGTTCAGAAAAAATCCTTGAGATACTAAATATCAAAGAATTATCTGAGCAGAAAAAAGATGCTTAGAAAAAGACTGCATCAAAAATATCAAAACTTTTGGTGCAGTCTTTTGTTTCAATCTTATTACGCTTTTAATAGATTATTGTTAATTTGGGTTTATCTTTGCATAAACATAAGTATCCCAATAAATAGGGTTGCCTTTTGAATCTAGATGAAAAGAAATAATTCAACATAAAAAATCCCTACACATAAGTATAGGGATTCTCATAACTATTTAGGTGGCATTACAACCGCTTTTCCTTTTACAACAACTTTTCCATCTTGATTAGTGCAAATTGTATCTAAAACAATTCTATTTTTTTCTTCTATTTTCTCTATAACCTCAATAGTTGCAGTTACAGTATCTCCAAATTTAACAGGAGCAGTAAACTTCAATTCTTGAGATAAGTATATAGTACCTGGTCCAGGTAATTGCATTCCAAGCACCGTTGATATGTAACTTGATGATAACATACCATGGGCTATTCTGCCTTTAAACATAGTATCTTTACAATATTCTTCATTAAAATGTGCTGGATTTAAATCTCCACTTACTCCACCAAATAATACTACATCTGCTTCGGTTACCGTCCTGCTATAACTTGCTTTATCTCCTAAATTAATTTCATTAATAGTTTTGCCAGTCATATTTTCCATCTCCTTTTACTTCTAAATTGTGTTTATTAATATTATTAAACTATACCCATAGATCCTAAGATTATAGCTGCTATTAACGCTACAATTGGTATAATCACTGAAACCATCATGATATCAAAATATGATTTTTTATGAGTCAATCCACATACTGCTAATAATGTTACAACAGCTCCATTGTGTGGTAGGCTATCTAATCCTCCACAAGCTATAGTTGCAACCCTATGAAGTACTTGAGGGTCTATACCATAAGTGTTGGCAAGCTTAAGTAGATTTTCTCCTAATGCTCCTAGAGCAATACTCATTCCCCCTGATGCTGATCCAGTGATACCTGCAAGAGCAGTTACTGAAATACCTTCTGCAACTAACGGATTCTTTGATATTCCTAAAATACTTCCTTTAACTATCTCAAAAGCAGCTAATGAACTGATAACATTTCCATATCCAACTGCAGCAGATGTGTTTAATATAGCTATTAATGAACCATTAGCACCTTCATTTATTATTTTTACTGGATGGTCAAACTTTTTATAGTTAGTAAATAAACATATTAAGATTGAAATCAGAAGTGAAACTATTAAAGCCCATGTACCTCCAACCTTTTGTATTGTAGTATTATATTTACTTAAGTCTCCCCAATCCATAAATGATTCTACAAATACAAACTTAGATAATAAGAAATTTAATACTAGAACTAATAAAATTGGTAATATTGCAATAAAAAAGTTGCCTAAACTCTCATTAACTGGCTCCTCTTCTATATCTCTAATTGCTTCAGCAGCCACTTCTCCTTCTTCCGGTGAAAAAGCTTCTTTAGCTAAAATAGCTTTCTTTGCTCTATACATAAGCCATGCGCATCCTCCAACTGCCATTATAAGAGATGCTATGATTCCCAAGACAGGTGATGCCCAAGTATCTGTTCCAAAGAACGGCATTGGGATAGCATTTTGAACTTGTGGAGTACCTGGTAGTGCAGTCATTGTAAAAGTAAATGAGCCTAATGCTATGGATGCTGGTATTAATCTCTTTGGAACTCCAGCTTCTCTAAACAAAGATACCGCTATTGGATAAACGGCAAATGCAACAACAAATAATGAAACTCCTCCATAAGTTAATATTGCACATGACAGTACTACTGCAATAATAGCTTTTTCCTTTCCAAGCTTTTTAGCTATGGTATTAGCAATACATTTAGCTGCTCCAGAGCTATCCATAACCTTTCCGAAAATTGCTCCAAGAAGGAATATTGGGAAATAGGTTCTCACATAGTTTGCTAAACTTACCATATAGGTTTCAGTATATACAGGAAGTAAGTTTAAGCTTCCGCCCAAAATAACAGCTAGTAAAGCTAATACTGGAGTAAGTATTATAACGCTCACTCCCTTATAAGCAAAGTACATCAAAAGTATCAAAGAAATAATTATTCCTAAAACTCCAAACATTATTTTTTCCCCCTAACTTTTATTTTTCTTTATTTTGGTATTTCTCTTTTAATTTCTGCTCAAGGCCCATCAAAGAATCATTGAATATACTGGAATCCATTAATTTTAAGTTTTCATCTACAATAGGTTTAAAATCCATCAAGTCTAAAACATCTTTTTCTAAATCTATCCCCGGTGCAATTTCTATTAACTTTATTCCTTCAGAAGTAAGTTCAAAAACAGCTCTTTCTGTTATATAAAGTACAGTTTGTCCAATATCTCTTGCGTACTCACCGCTAAAAGTAATGTGCTCTACTTCAGACACAAACTTTTTGCAATTACCTTCATTTAATATATTTAGTTTTGAATCGCTAATATCTATTTTCAAACCTCCAGCTGTAAAAGTACCACAATATACTACTTTTTTAGCATTTTGAGTTATATTTATAAATCCTCCGCAGCCAGCTATTTTAGATCCAAATTTGCTGACATTTATATTTCCATATTTATCACATTGAGCTAATCCTAAAAATGCAATATCTAAACCACCGCCATCATAGAAATCGAACATAGAGTTTTGATCTATTATTGCATCTGGATTTATTGAGGCTCCAAAGTTTAATCCTGAAGCAGGCACTCCACCTATAGGACCTGATTCAATAGTTAGTTTCATATAATCTCCAACCATCTCTTCATTACTTACTGACGCAATGCCCTCTGGCATTCCAATTCCTAAGTTAGTTATAGAATTAGGCTTTAACTCCATGGCAGCTCTTCTAGATATAATCTTTCTTTCATTTAAATCCATTGGTTTAATAGAATTCAAAGTGACTCTTATCTTTCCTGCAAAACTTGGATTATACTCTTCAGCAAAAGTTTGCATATGATTTCTTTTATCTTTAGTTATAACTATATAGTCAACTAAAATACCTGGAAGCTTGACATAATGAGGATCCAAAGTTTCTTTCTTAACCATATTTTCAACTTGAACTATTACTATTCCATTGGAATTTTTAGCTGCTTGTGCCATAGCTAGTGCATCTAACTGAGCTGCTTCTTTTTCAAAAGATATATTTCCATCCTCATCTGCATAAGTTCCTCTTAAAATAGTAACGTCTATAGGAAATGCTTTATACAGCAAATAATCCTCTCCAAATATATTTGTAAGTGAGACTATCTCTTCTTTAGTGATATCGTTTAACTTACCTCCACTAATACGTGGATCTACAAAAGTTTTTAATCCAACCTTTGTGATTGTTCCAGGTTTGTTTGCTGCTATATCTCTATATAAGTGACTAATTACGCCTTGTGGCAGATTATAAGCTTCTATCTTGTTTTCTATAGCGAGCTTTTGAAGTTTAGGTGCTAATCCCCAATGTCCTCCAATAACTTTTTTTACTAATCCCTCATGACCAAAATGGTTTAATCCCCTATCTTTTGAATCTCCTTGCCCTGCTGCATAAACAAGAGTTAAATTTTTAGGTCTTCCTGATTTAATGTAATCTTCCTCAATTCCGCTAGTTATTTCTTCAGGATGTCCGGTTCCTATAAATCCTCCAACTGCAACTGTAGCATTATCTTTAATTATTTTTTCAACTTCATTAGCTGTTATAAATTTAGCCATAATATCCCTCCAATAATTTTAAATTGAACCTGTTAATACATAATTAAAGCAATTTATATACCAAACTATTGAAGCTTAATTCGCTTAAAATCAATACAAATGCATTCTTTTTCTCTATTAGAGGCTATATTTTTTTCAATTTTCAAATAAATGTGTATGGATACCTTTACATATAAATCAATTTCAAAACCTAACTGTTAACTTTACTTAACATCTTTTTTACATTTAATTTTAAGTGTAAATAAAAACTAACACTTTGAGAAAACGTTTCACAAAGTGTTAGTAAAATAATAATTTTTTATTTAAATTTTAATATCATATTTCTTTATCTTCTCATAAAGAGTTACTCTGCTTATGTTAAGCTTCCTAGCCGCTAAACTCTTATTCCCTTTATATGTTATCAAAGCTTCATATATAACTTTCTTTTCTGTATCTAAAAGCCGCTCTTCTAAAGTTTTTATATCCTTTATAATAGGTTCATTCTTCTTCAACCTTTCTGGCAAATCATTAACATTTATAACATCAGATTCATCTATTATATTTAAACACCATTCAATCACATTTTGTAACTCTCTTACGTTGCCTGGCCAATCGAATTTATTTAAAAGTGCCATTGCTTCTTTAGATATTTTTTTAACTTGCTTCCCCATCTTTAGTGATAATAAGTTCAAAAAGTGATAGGATAATAACTCAATATCTCCTTCTCTATGTCTTAAAGCCGGTACGTTAATTTTAATAACATTTAGTCTGTAATATAAATCTTCTCTAAAGGTTTTTTCCTTTACCATGGCTTGTAAATCTTTGTTGGTAGCAGCAATTATTCTTATATTTAATTTAATTGGCATATTAGATCCTATAGGTTCTACTTCTTTTTCCTGCAGCACCCTCAAAATTTTTGCCTGCATAAATAAAGGCATATCTCCTATTTCATCTAAAAATATAGTTCCATTGTTTGCAAGTTCAAATTTTCCTATTTTCCCAGACTTATTTGCTCCTGTAAATGCACCTTTTTCATATCCAAATAATTCTGATTCTAAAAGTTCTCTCGGTATAGCTGAACAGTTTACTCTAACTAATGGCTTGTCTCTTCTACTGCTTAATGAATGAATAGCATGTGCAAATAACTCTTTACCAGTACCACTTTCACCTAATAATAAGACTGTGGAGTCAGTTAATGCAGATTTAACAGCTAATTCTTTGCTCTCTAATATAAGATCACTCTTGCCGATTATTGAACCTAATGAATATTTTGAAGTAACTTCTGCTTTTAAACTGCTTTTATAACAACTTATCTTCTTTTCCATATTGAATATCTTGTTATATAGCTCTTGAACTTCCCTAGTATCTTTATAATTTACATAGCCCAATACTCCTGTTATTTTACCTTCTTTAATTATAGGTATTCTGGTAGCTATCATATTTCGACCATGAATTCTTTGAAGGTGTGAATACTCCGCTTCACCAGTTTTCAAAACCTTATGCATCCTAGTATTTTCAACTACCTCTGTGATATGCTTGCCTATTATTTCATTTTGTACTACACTTAAAAATTCACAGTAATCTTCAGACATATGAACTATTTCTGACTTTGTATTTATAATTACTATTCTCTTACATATAGCGTCTAATATTTCTATGCACTCTAAGCTTAATATCTCTTCCACATTTCTCCCTCCGTTTTATTTATATTTACATTTTTCGTATATATATTATTATTTTCTCAAAAATATGTACTACAGTTAATATAAATATATTATCATAATAATTTTTTCTATAAAATATATTTTTTTCTATTTTATCACAAAAGGGATATTTCATAAATTGAAACATCCCCTTTTACTATGAGAATTGATATATTTTTAAAATCCTTCTTTATGATTATCATTATTTGAATGTATAGTAAGATTCTTTGAAGCACCTTTCTTTTTCTTGATAACAGCCCCTCCTGCTATCCCACCAACCAATAATACAGCCATTGTAGTTTTTATAGCTCTATCTTGAGATTCTTTCTCTAACTTTAATTTTTCTACACCTTCATTATAAGATGATAATAATAATTCCTCAACACCAGCTAATTGTTCTGGTATATCATATTCTTTTCCTGTGTGTCCATATTCATAAGCAATATCTTTTTCTTTTTCTATATCAGCTTTTCCTTCATTGTATCCTTCATCATATGAATTCTTTTCTTCAGAATGTTTAAAATTAGAAGAATCAGCCTCTTTATTGTTTACAGCTTTTTCATAGCCTAAATCATAAGCAATCTTCTTTAAATTAGAAGTTTTATTACTATAAGATTTTTTATACTCCTCTTTTAATTCATTTGGAACATTGCTGTCAAACTCTCTCATAGTGAAATTAACAGCGTCCTCTTCTCCAAATTTAAAATACTTCTCTTTATTTTCGTTTATATATGCCTTCAAACCATTATCGTAACCCTTTGAATAAGAACTTTTAATAGCTTGTACATCATATGTATTGTTTTCATTTTCTCCTTTAGAACCAAGTGCAAATCCCTCATCATAAGCTGTTTTAATTTTAATTTCTAGTTCTTCTTTTCCCTTTTCATATCCACTTGAATATCCACTTTTATATTCATTTGCATATGTTAAGGAACTTGAATCATTATAAGTATCTCCATTAGATCCTGCTTGGTATCCAGCATCATATCCATTTTTTTGAGCTTCATTCCTTTTTGAAACATCATTATCATTTGAGCTCGTTGATGAAGATGATGAATTATTCCCATAAGGACAAACTCCATTAGCATGTAAATGTGCTGGATGTCCTCCACAATGATAGTGATAATAACCAAGTCCTGATACATTTTTATTATCTCTATGCCCTCCACTAGAATCAGTTCTACCTTTGTGTGCAAATGCAACTTGAGGAGTTAAAGTTATTACTATTAATAATGACATAATTGTTTTTAAAATTTTCTTTTTATTCATGTTTCCCCCTATTTATTACTTATATGTTAATATTAATCATCTAAATTATATCATATTTTTCATAACTTTTCTGATAATTTATCCATTATAAAAGAGTTAGAATAACTCTAACTCTTTTATAATATAAATATTAAAATACTTTTAATGTCCAATCCTCACAGTTCCACACCTCATTAACTACATCTCTATAAAACTCTGGTTCGTGGCATACTAAAAGAATTGTTCCCTTATATTCATTTAATGCTCTTTTTAATTCATCTTTTGCTTCCACATCAAGGTGGTTTGTTGGCTCGTCTAGGATAAGGATGTTGCTTGGCTTATTGATAAGTTTACAAAGTCTCACTTTTGCCTGCTCTCCTCCACTTAGAACTACAACCTTACTCTCTATGTGCTTTGTAGTAAGTCCGCATTTTGCAAGAGCTGATCTAACTTCGTATTGTGTAAAGCTAGGAAAGTCCTGCCAAACCTCTTCTATACAAGTCTTGTAATTTGCATCTTTTATCTCTTGTTCGAAGTAGCCGATTTCTTGATAGTCACCTAATGTAACTTCCCCCTCTAGTGGATTTATGAATCCCATAAGGCTTCTTAGAAGCGTTGTCTTTCCAAGACCATTTGCTCCAACTAATGCTATCTTTTGTCCTCTCTCCATTTTTAGATTAAGTGGTTTTGTAAGAGGACTATCATATCCTATAACTAAATCCTTAGTTTCAAAAATAACCTTTCCTGAAGTTCTAGATTCCTTAAAGTAGAATTCTGGCTTTGGTTTTTCTCCTGCAAGCTCTATTCTATCCATCTTGTCTAGCTTCTTTTGTCTTGCTCTAGCCATTCCTGTTGTAGCAACTCTTGCCTTATTTCTAGCAACGAAATCTTCGAGTTTTGCTATTTCTTGCTGCTGTCTTTCATAAGCCGCCTCAAGCTGCTTTTTATTTGCTTCATGTATTCTCTTGAAATTATCGTAGTCTCCAACATATCTTGTTATCTTAAGATTTTCAACATGATAAATAAGGTTTATTACACTGTTTAAGAATGGTATATCATGTGATATCAATATAAATGCGTTTTCGTAATTTTGAAGATATCTCTTAAGCCATTCGATATGAGCCTCATCAAGATAGTTTGTAGGCTCATCTAAAAGTAATATATCTGGATTTTCGAGAAGAAGTTTTGCAAGCAATACCTTAGTTCTTTGTCCACCACTTAAGTCTGTTACGTCTTTATCTAATCCAACATCCTTAAGCCCTAAACCTCCTGCAACCTCTTCAATCTTTGCATCTATAGTATAAAACCCGCTGTGATCCAATATATCCTGAAGCGTTCCCATGTCATCTAAAAGTTTTTCTAATTCTTCAGGTGTTGCTTCTGCCATTTTATCTGATATTTTAAGTATTTCTTCTTCCATATCAAAAAGATATTTGAAGGCATCCCTAAGAATATCTCTTATGGTATTACCTTTTTCTAGAGCTGCATGCTGATCCATGTATCCTACTCTCACCCTGTTGCTCCACTCTACAGTTCCCTCATCTGGCATAAGCTTTCCTGTTATTATATTCATAAAGGTGGATTTTCCTTCTCCATTAGCGCCTATAAGCCCTATATGCTCACCCTTTAAAAGTCTAAATGATACATCATCAAATATAGCTCTGTCACCAAAGCCATGACTTAAATTTTTTACTGTTAGTATACTCATCAGTTTCTCTCCTCACGTAAATGACATTCTTAGATTATTATATTTAAAAATCGAAAAAATCTCAAACTCTATTTTTCCCTTTAGTAAATATCCTATGGCAATATTGGAGATAGTATCTATATGAGACTTTAAAATTTTGGGAGAATGATAAATATGAAACGTGCTTTAATATCTTTATTTGTTTGTTTTACTTTAATTTGTGGTATTTCAGCTCCCTGTATTCCTACTTATAGTAAGACTGAAATTCCAAAACAAGGAACCTATAGCCCTATATCAACTTCCTTCAACAAAGAAAAACTTGAAGATATATCTAATGGCAGTGATGATATTATGGGTAGCGGTAAGGGATTTGAACCATTATTTCATAATGATACTGAAGACGCTAGATGGGAAAGCGGAGGAATAGATCATACTCATCAATATCTATGTGCTAGAGGAATAAAACTTTTTTTAAGTGATGTAGGTGCTGATTATGATGATATAATATATCCTTACGTTCATGTTATTTTAAATGGCGCTGATGCTCCTGATATTGATGAAAATGAATTTTTATATGTTCATCACTTTTATCACTACATCTTCAAGAAAAATTATGCTTTTGTTGGAGCAACTGCAAAAGACAAATTTATTCAACACAGTCAGCTTGCTTTAGAACTTTTCACTCATGACAAGCATGAAGCATTCGACCACCTTGGTCGTGCTATCCACTATCTTGAAGACATAAATGAGCCCCATCATGCCTCAAACCTTACAGCTGTTAATTCTAACCATGTAAAGTATGAAAAATGGGCAGATAAAAACAGAGCTAAATTTAAACTTTCAAATGCAACTGTATATTCAGATTATAGAGATATTAACTTTTCTAAGGCATTGAATACTTTAGCTGAAAGATGTGCAGCTAATGCTTATAATATGAAAGATTATGCTACTGCTAAAAAATGTACTCCTTGGGGAGGCTATAGTATAATTCTTGATGATTATGATAAATGGGGACTTAGTGCTGATTCCACTATGACATATACTCAAGATGCGATAAGCGCATATTTGTATATATTTTTTAAGGAAGCGAAAGCAAATAGCTTTATTAGACTTGCACAATATGATACCTCAAACTGTATTACGACAGATTTTTCAAAAAAGGAAATGGAGCCCTAGGTGCTTGTTCCTAAGGACTCCATTTGTAGGGGTATATAATAACTAAAATTTGCTTGACAAAATAATTAATTTTTTCGCGCTACTTTAGTAATCTATCAACTTATTTTCTACTATATTGAAATTATATCATCTCTATCTAACTATAGCAACTATATTTGGTAAAATCTGTACCATAATAGTTTTATTGAAAAAGCTTAATAAATACAATATTAAATATCACCAATAAAATAAAAGGCAAATTCACCATTGTTTCTTTTTTTAATTCCCATACTTCATCCGAAAAATTCTCTTCTTCATTTTCATCTTGGCTTACAATATTTAAATTAAGCCTTTCTCTTTTCTTTTTCATATACCTTACAAGAAGCCATATAATAAATCCACTTATAGTTGACATTATCGAAAGAGTTATTATAGCACTAAGAAAAGTATTTGCAGTCATAGGAACAGCTTCTACCATAGCATCACCTTGAAATTTAGTTGCCATATATGATACTGTCATATTGAATCCATTAAAAACAAAATGTACTATCATAGTTGAAAATAAACTTCCAGTGATTCTAACTATATATGCAAATAAAAATCCTAACACAGCCGCATATAAAAATTGCTGTCCGCTTAAATGCATAAGTCCAAATATAATTCCATTCATTACAGCTGCTTTAAATGTATTTTTATATTTATACTCACTAAGGACTACTCCTCTCATAACAATTTCTTCACATATTGCTGGAGTAAGTGCCATTATTCCTATAAGAGTTGCAAAAGATATTCCCTGAAGTTGATTTACCACAGCCTGCACATTGTTTTCAAAAAATATGCTGGATATGTTTGCACATAATCCTGCGATTGGATAACATAAAATTCCTATAGCTATAAGACATATTATGTCTGTTATATAAAGTTTGTTTAACTTCAAAGTTTCCTTTATCGGTTTCTTGGTTATTATAAAATATATAGCCGTTGGAACTAAAAGGAATGCTACTTGGCTGAAAACTAAAAGTTGTCCTGTAGTCATTTTCGCTCCTATAGTATTGCCTAATATCAAACTTCCGATAAATTGAATTGTTACCAGCACTAGTACAAAGCTGTTGCCTTTAAATATTGGTTTCATTTTCTTTTTCACACGCATTCTCCTAAATTTTTTTTGATAAGGATGTATATTATTTTTGTATTTAGTAAATACTTATAAATGTAAAGTAATTACCCAATCTAATATAAGTTGACTTATATTAGACTCTCCCCCATTTTATTTATATAATCTCCTAAAGTCCCTCTAGCATAATAGTTAGAGGGATTTTTTTATCTTAAATTAATTCTTTTCTTATAAAGTTTAAAGCATTCAGAGCTGCCCTTGACCTTATTTGGCTCCTATTTCCTTGAAAATTAAGCTTTTCAGCCCTTACCTTGCCATCATTATATATACCTATATAGACAAGTCCAACTGGCTGATCTTCAGTTTCTCCTCCTGGACCTGCAATTCCTGTTACACTTATACCTATATTCGAACCTGTTCTTCTAGCAATGCCCTCTGCCATTTCTATAGCAGTTTCTTCGCTGACCGCAGTATATCTATCTAAGGTTTCCTTTTTAACTTTTAAAGTTCTCATTTTTGCTTCATTAGTATAAGTTACAGCTCCTTCAAGAAATACTTCGGAAACTCCTGGATAATTCACAAGCATAGATGAAACCATTCCTCCTGTACAAGATTCTGCTAGAGATATAGTTTTATGATTAGCTATTAAGAGTTTTGCCACTTCATCTTCTAATGTTGTATCTCCCTCACCATATATATATTCATTTAGCCTATTTCTTATTTCTTCTTCCATAGGTTCAATGAGTTTTATGGCTTCTTCCTCACTATCAGCTTTTGCTGTAATTCTTAAAGTTACATCCATCTCTTTTGCATACGGAGCAACTGTTGGGTTTGTTTGTCCTTCTATTATATCATCTAGGCATTCAGCCATGTGACTTTCACCTATTCCAAATAATCTAAGTACTTTTGAGTAAAGTATGCCATCGCTTAATTTCTTAATATATGGCTTAACATAATTGTTAAACATAGGTTTCATTTCTTTTGGTGGTCCAGGCAATATAATTATTGTTTTGCCATCAGTTCCTTTTATAATTGCACCAGGTGCTGTTCCATTTGGATTTGGAAGTATTTCTGCATCCTCAGGAAATAAGGCCTGTTTTCTATTATTCTCACTAAAAGGTCTTCCAAGCCTTTCAAAATATTCTTCTATATATTTAAAAGATTCTCTATGTAGGATAAGCTCCTTATTAAAAAATTTACAGACCATTTCTTTTGTCATATCGTCTTTTGTTGGCCCTAGACCTCCAGTAGTTATTATAAGATCACAATCAGAAAATGCATCTTTAAAAGCTCCAAGAATTCTCTCCTCATTATCTCCTACAGTTCTTTGTCTGTATACATTGATTCCAAGACTAGCTAGCTCCTTAGCCAAAAATTGACCATTCGTGTTTACAATGTCTCCTAAAAGTAATTCTGTTCCTACTGCGATTATTTCAGCATTCATAGTATAACCTCCCTTTGATAATATGTAAAATTCATCATATTTAGAATATCTATTAATGCTTTACATTAATTATGTCATAAATTTTTCCATTGTAAAGTAATCATATCATAATAGAAAAAACTGTTCAATGCTATAGTTTCCCATAACACTGAACAGTTTAATATATGAAAAAACTCTTCTCTTTTACTTTGAGGTGCGCACGGTAGCTTATTTAATACATATATTTCTACAATTGTAGAGGTGTCCTTTACTAATAACAATACATCAATTGAATGTTTCTAATCTGCTATATATGCTATCCATTGACTATATGAGTATAACAATGATTACCGCAAAAGAGAAGAGCTCTTTGCCTTAGTTATGTTTGTTTAAATTTTCAATAGTTATATAAAACTTTTAATCCATTATGCATGGTTTAAGGATTACTTTTCCAATTATTGTTTATGGTAGACTGTTTTTTATTTGTTCTGTTATGATTTTTACCTTCTTCACTAGTTATAGGAGTTTGATAATTACATTTTTCCATTCTAGCTCTTTTATTGTCTGGTTGACTATCCTTTGGCATATAGTCTCCTCCTAATCATAATATATTGGATTTGCTTTTTTGTTCCCACTTTTTGCGGCCATACCTTGAATTTCTGGTACAGGTGGCTGATCATTTTTAGGGAATTTTTGTTTATGATTACTTTCAGTTCCATGAGGATCACTTGGATCTGGTCTACGCATACCCTTCTTTGCCATATTCATATCCTCCTTCAAATTTTATTTATAATACTATTTTGCTATAATTTCGTTTTTATATGCTAGTAAATTTACTCCAATAAATTTTATTTTAAAAATCTTTAAAATAAACACCTTCAAAAAATACAAAAGGTCAGCTTTAATTAAACTTCTAGCAGCTTTCTGTAGATTATACAATAAACTGTTCAGTTTTTGCTGACCTTAAAATATTTTTATTTAATTTCTGATAATGCAAGTGCTACTGCTCCTGAAACACCTGCGTCTCCACCAAGTTTTGCTGGCTCTATTCGGCAACTTTCTGCCATAGCTTTTAAGCTTCTTTCTTTTACAACTTTCTTTACAGTATCAAAGACTATGTCTCCTCCTTTACTTACACCGCCTCCGATAACTATCATTTCTGGGTCAAAAATGTTTACTACATTTGCAATTCCTATTCCTAAATAATTTAAAGCTTCATCTAATATAGACTTTGCAACCTTGTCCCCATTTTTCTCTTCTTTAAAAACTTCAAAAGAAGTTACATTTTCATAACTGGATAAAGATGTTTTTTCTCTTCTTTCAATAGCTTCCTTTGCTCTTTTTGCTATTGCTGTTCCTGATGCTACAGCTTCAATACATCCATAATTTCCACAATTACATCTTGGACCATCTGGCACTATAGTAGTATGTCCTATTTCTAAAGCGTTACATGTGTTACCTGAATACAACTTTCCATTTATAATAGCACCTCCACCAATTCCAGTGCTTACAGTTATATAAACCATATTATTTGTTCCTTTTCCAGCTCCTAATAGGTGTTCTCCTAAAGCAGCTACATTTGCATCATTTTGAAGATAAGCAGGAACATTAAATTTTTCACTTATTGGATTCACTAAGTTAAAATTTTTAAACGGAAGGTTTGAGGCTTCAATTATAGTGCCCTTTACAGAGTCAAGTGGTCCCGGTGAACCTATTCCTATGGATTTCAATTGACCTTCTTCTACTTTTCCTTCTATTTTTAAGTCTTCTATCACTGATATAATTCTATTTAAAATATGTTCTTCACCAGAATTTGCTTCTGTTGCTATAGTTTTTTTGATTAATATATTACCATCTAAATCAGCTAAAGCACCACAAATCTTTGTGCCGCCTAAATCTATTCCTATTACGTAACTATTCATTCTTCTTCCTCCACAATTAATAAATCATTATTAAAATTATTATATCATAGAACTTTATCTTCCTTAAAGTGAAACATAAAAACTAGCTTTATTATAAGCTAGTTCTTCTAAAATTTCTTGAAATTTATTTTTTATTTGCTTTAATTTCCCACTGTCCAGGAGCAGTGTTTTCATAGCAAATATCAAAGTTATTTTCCTTTAACATCGTATAAATCATATTGAAATTTTGTTCATTCATATCACTTAGCCTAAGTACAAAATTATCCTTCATATCTACAACACCCATATAATCATAAATATTGCTATAATCCATCAATCCTAAATTCCCTGTCACATCTAGTCGATAATTTGACATATATATCTCCTCCATCTCAAGCACTTACAATTAATATATGAATCCATAGGTGTATTTTATCCATTTTTCTTTCAATAAATTCTTTGAAATGATAAAAAAATAAGATGCTGTTCAAATACAGCATCTTATCTCGGGATTTAATAGAAAAACAAAATATAAATTAATATTTGTTTTTATGCTTCATTTCTCATAGCTTTTGCAGCATCTATTATCTTTGCAGCTTCCATAGCAGGAACTTCTTCATATCTCTCAAAGCTCATGGTGAAACTTCCTCTGGCCTGAGTTGTTGAACGTAGATCTGTGGAATAAGTAAGCATTTCACTTTGAGGTACCTCAGCTACTATAACCTGTAGGTCATCTACAGCTTCCATTCCTAATATTCTTCCTCTCTTCTTGTTAATACCACCCATTATATCTCCCATGTAGTCCTTTGGAACTGTAACTTCCACATGCATAACTGGTTCTAAAAGTATTGCATCTGCTTTTTCCATTCCTTTCTTAAATGCCAATGAAGCAGCTACTTTAAATGCCATTTCAGAAGAATCTACTGGGTGAGAAGATCCATCATGCAAAGTAGCTTTTATCTTTATAACTGGGTATCCAGCTAAGATTCCATGTCTCATACATTCCTTAAGTCCCTTTTCTACCGCTGGTATGAAGTTTCTTGGAACAGCTCCTCCAACGACTTCATCAACAAATTCAAGTTCTTCTATTCCATCTGCTCTAGGTTCAAATTTAATCCAAACATCACCATATTGCCCATGTCCTCCTGATTGTTTCTTGTGCTTACCTTGAACATCAGATACCTTTCTTACGGTTTCTCTATAAGGTATCTTTGGTAATTGAAGGATTACTTCTGCACCATATTTTGTTTTTATCTTGCTTGCTATGATATCCAGATGAGTTTCACCCATACCACATACTATAAGTTCAGCATTTTCTATGTCTCTAGTTACCTTAAATGTAGGATCTTCATCTTGAAGTTTTGTAATTGCTGATGAAATCTTATCATCATCTCCCTTAGCTTTAGGTAAAACTGCCATAGACATAACTGGTTCTGGGAAATTCATCTTGTCATAAACTACAGGATTTTTCTTATTGCATAATGTATCTCCAGTTTCTGTATATTGAAGTTTTGCAACTGCTGCTATATCTCCTGCTATTACTTCTTTTACTGGAATCTGAGTTTTTCCTCTTAAGAAAAACAAGTTTCCTAATTTTTCTTCTTTTTCTTGATTAGAATTATACACTACATCATCTGATTTAACTTTTCCTGTTATAACCCTAAAGATAGACATTTTTCCCACGAATGGGTCAGCTATAGTTTTCACAACCATTGCTGAAAATGGATCATCTTCATTTATCTTAATAAATTTTTCTTCTCCGCTCTTAAGATCTACAGCCTTTTGAGGTATTGCATATTCTGGTGATGGGAAACATTCTATTATTCCTTCAACAAGAGTTTTCATTCCTATAACCTTTAATGCTGAACCACACATAACTGGGGCTATATCTCCACTTGCACAGCCTTCTATAAGTCCCTTGTAGATTTCCTCGTCACTAAGTTCACCTTCACTAAAATATTTATCTAATAATGCTTCATCTGTTTCAGCTACTGCTTCCATAATCATTTGCTTACATTCATCAATTTTGTCTATAAGTTCTTCTGGAATTGGACCATCTTCCATATCATGTGTCTTAGAATTATAAAATCTTGCTTTTCTAGATATAACGTTTACTACACCTTTAAAATCACTTTCACTGCCTATTGGATACTGTATTGGAACTACAGATATTCCAAATGCCTCTTTAAGCTGAGTTAAAACTTTTTCAAAATTACTGTTTTCTCTATCTAATTTATTTATAAAGAATGTTCTTGGAAGCTTAATCTTGTTTACATAGCTCCAAGCTTTTTCTGTACCAACCTGTATTCCGGATACTCCAGATACAACTATAGTTGCCACATCAACTGCTCTCATACCTTGAATTGATTCTCCAACAAAGTCGAAATATCCAGGTATATCTACTAGATTAACTTTTACATCGTCCCATTCAAATGGTGTTACTGTAGCAGAAATTGAAATTGCCCTTCTCTTTTCTTCTGAATCAAAATCGCTTATGGTTGTTCCATCTTCGATTTTTCCTAAACGGTCTGTTGTTTTTGTGTAGTACAAAAGTGCCTCTGCCAATGATGTTTTTCCTGCTCCACTGTGTCCAATTATGCCTACATTCCTTAGATGCTTGGTTTTATATTCTTTCATAGTAAAACCCTCCTAGCATTAAATTAGATTATTAATACTTTAATTCTATATAAAATATTAATTTTCCTTCAAAATTCATTAAATGTTCTGAAAATTTTAACAATAGTAATTCTTATCTAAAAAAGTCCATACTCTAGCATATTCTTCTTATAATTATATTTATTACCTCTCAATATATTTTTATGCACTTTTCTTATTTGAGAATTTAAAATAAAAAAACCTAGGCGTCAGCCTAGGCATTAATAATATTCTAGTTTATTTTTGCGAAAAAAAAGTGGCTCCGCGAAAAGGATTCGAACCTTCAACCTATCGGTTAACAGCCGAGTGCTCCACCGTTGAGCTATCGCGGAATGCCTGACCTGGCGACCACCTACTCTCCCACAGAGCCTCCCCTGCAGTACCATCAGCCGTAATTTGCTTGACCTTCGTGTTCGGAATGGGAACGGGTATTACCAAATTACGCATCATCACCAGATGCTTAATTTTTCCTAAATCTTCGATTTAGCTGAAAAACTGTACTCCTCACTTCAGTGAGTAAGTTTCCTTTGAAAGAACTTAATTATTCTTTCAAAATTGCACACAGATTTTCTTTTCTATCTTTGTTTTCTTTGATTAAGTCCTCGACCTATTAGTATGAGTCAGCTGAATACATTGCTGCACTTACACCTCTCACCTATCTACCTTGTGTTCTTCAAGGGGTCTTACTAACTTACGTTATGGGAAATCTCATCTTGAGGGGGGCTTCACGCTTAGATGCTTTCAGCGTTTATCCCTTCCCGACTTAGCTACCCAGCTATGCTCCTGGCGGAACAACTGGTGCACCAGAGGTCAGTCCATCCCGGTCCTCTCGTACTAAGGACAGCTCCTCTCAAATTTCCTACGCCCGCGACGGATAGGGACCGAACTGTCTCACGACGTTCTGAACCCAGCTCGCGTGCCGCTTTAATGGGCGAACAGCCCAACCCTTGGGACCTACTTCAGCCCCAGGATGCGACGAGCCGACATCGAGGTGCCAAACCTCCCCGTCGATGTGGACTCTTGGGGGAGATCAGCCTGTTATCCCCGAGGTAGCTTTTATCCGTTGAGCGATGGCCCTCCCACGAGGTACCACCGGATCACTAAGCCCGACTTTCGTCCCTGCTCGACTTGTTGGTCTTGCAGTCAGGCTCCCTTCTGCCTTTGCACTCTTCGAAGGATTTCCGACCCTTCTGAGGGAACCTTTGGGCGCCTCCGTTACTTTTTTGGAGGCGACCGCCCCAGTCAAACTGCCCACCTAACAATGTCCCGTCACCAGCTTCATGGTGCCCGGTTAGAATCCCAGTACTGTCAGGGTGGTATCCCAAGGGTGGCTCCACAGGACCTGACGATCCTATTTCTCAGCCTCCCACCTATCCTGTACAGACAATACCGGAACTCAATGCTAAATTGCAGTAAAGCTCTACGGGGTCTTTCCGTCCAATCGCGGGTAGCCAGCATCTTCACTGGCACTACAATTTCGCCGGATTTGCAGTTGAGACAGTGCCCAAGTCATTACGCCATTCGTGCGGGTCAGAACTTACCTGACAAGGAATTTCGCTACCTTAGGACCGTTATAGTTACGGCCGCCGTTTACTGGGGCTTAAGTTCACACCTTCGCTTATGCTAAGTGTTCCCCTTAACCTTCCAGCACCGGGCAGGCGTCAGCCCCTATACATCAGCTTTCGCTTTAGCAGAGACCTGTGTTTTTGCTAAACAGTTGCTTGGGCCTATTCTCTGCGACCATATTTCTATGGCACTCCTTCTCCCGAAGTTACGGAGTCAATTTGCCGAGTTCCTTAACTGCAATTCTTCCGATGGCCTTAGGATTCTCTCCTCACCTACCTGTGTCGGTTTGCGGTACGGGCACTACTTTGCTCCCTAGAGGCTTTTCTTGGCAGCGTGGAATCAGATACTTCGGTGCTTGCACCTTCCCCATCACACCTCAACATTGTAAAGACGGATTTGCCTATCTTTACTGTCTAAGTGCTTAGACTAACATCCATTAGTTAGCACATCTTATCCTCCTGCGTCACCCCATTGGTCATACGCTTATAGTGGTATCGGAATATCAACCGATTGTCCATCACCTACGCCTTTCGGCCTCGGCTTAGGTCCCGACTAACCCTGAGCGGACGAGCCTTCCTCAGGAAACCTTAGGTTTTCGGCCAGTGAGATTCTCACTCACTTCTCGCTACTTATGCCAGCATTCTCACTCCTATGTCGTCCACTGCTCCTTTCGGTACAACTTCTTCCAACATAGGACGCTCCCCTACCGCGTACATCTAGTGTACACCCATAGCTTCGGTGGTAGATTTTAGCCCCGGACATCTTCGGCGCAGGATCTCTTGACTAGTGAGCTATTACGCACTCTTTAAATGAGTGGCTGCTTCTAAGCCAACATCCTAGTTGTCTTAGAAATCCCACATCCTTTTCCACTTAATCTACACTTTGGGACCTTAGCTGATGGTCTGGGCTGTTTCCCTTTTGACCACGGATCTTATCATTCGTAGTCTGACTGCTGAGATTCAAGTTAGTGGCATTCGGAGTTTGATAAGGTTCAGTAAGCTCTATGCCCCCTAGCCCATTCAGTGCTCTACCTCCACTACTCATTCTCAACGCTAGCCCTAAAGCTATTTCGGGGAGAACCAGCTATCTCCAAGTTCGATTGGAATTTCTCCGCTATCCACAGTTCATCCCATGGTTTTTCAACACCAACGTGGTTCGGTCCTCCACGAAGTTTTACCTTCGCTTCAACCTGACCATGGATAGGTCACCTGGTTTCGGGTCTACAGCATGCAACTTTTCGCCCTGTTAAGACTCGGTTTCCCTTCGGCTCCAGACCTTAAGTCCTTAACCTCGCTACATACCGTAACTCGCTGGCTCGTTCTACAAAAAGCACGTCATCACAC
>NZ_CP076620.1:450000-465000 GCF_020911725.1 Clostridium cadaveris | reverse complement strand
CTCATTTTAAGAATTGCTGGTCTAAATTTATTTCTAAACTTATTTTCTTACTCTGTTTAATTTTCAAAGACCTTGTCGCCCTCAAGCGACTTATTTATCTTACCATTTAAGTTTCTTCTTGTCAATAACTTTTTTCAAAGTTTTTTTAGTTGAAACTTAAACTTTCTTGCCGCTCAGTGCTTATCTGCATCAGCGACATGACTTATAATATCACCTTTGAACTATTGCAATTATACAAAATGTGTCTTTAAATCTAATTTATATTTCTATTTCTCTTAATTACTCTTTTATTCTACATTTTACCCTTATTGATACGCCTGGAATAGTATACTTTTTTATTCTGATTATTCTTTATAGAATTTCATTATCAAAACCCAATCCTTACTCATATATTATTATATATACCAATTTTAGAAGGGATATATATGCATATTTATTTCATCATATTGCTAGTCTTAATAAATCTTTTATGCTTTTTTATACCATATATACTTAGTGATGGATTCAAAAGATTTCGGATAAGCAAATTTCTTCCCCCTATACTTTCTGTCTCACTTATTTTCATTTCCTCCATAGGTATGATATTAGTTGATTCTATAGATATTTATAGAGAGTATGTATATCTCATCATTATTTCCGACATTTCATTCATAACCATGCTTATTTTATGTATATATTATGAAATCGCTCGTGGATATTGATAACTGATTTCATATTCCTTATGGAATATTTAATATAAAAGGCCCCTAGCTTTTTGAGCTGACCCCCAAAAGTTAGACCTAAAAATCTAACTTATGGGAGGTCAGTTTTTTATGGCAAAATATAGTTTTGAATTTAAGTTACAGGTTGTTCAAGCATATTTAAATGGTGAAGGTAGTTATAACTATCTTTCAAAAAAATATGAAATTCCTTTTGGAAGGGATATTAGAAAATGGGTAAATGCATATAAAGCGTTTGGCAAAGATGGTTTGACACGAGCAAGAAAAAATGAAAGTTACTCTTTCGAATTTAAGCTTCATGTAGTAAAGTTATATTTAACAACAGAAGTTTCATATCAGGAGTTAGCTTTATCTGTGGGTATAAATAACCCACCTCTAATTACTAGATGGGTAAATGACTATCGAATTGCTGGTCCTGATGCTTTAAAAACTAAGCGTAAAGGACGGAGACGAAAAGTGGATAAAACTAAAGCTATAACTACTGATGCATCAAATGATAATCGGGAGTATCTTAAACAATTAGAGGAAGAAAACTTAAAACTCAGAATAGAGAATGCCTATTTAAAAGAATTGAGGAGGTTGCGTTTAGAGGACGAAGCTCGTCTGAGAGAACAGCAAGAGTCATCCACAGCCTCCGAAGAGAATTCAAACTGAAAGATATTCTCTCATTTACAGGATTTCCAAAGGCTACATATATGTATTGGCAAAAACGGTTTGACAGAGAAAACCCTGATCAAGAATTAGAAAACATTATTCTTGAAATTCGTAAGAATAATAAGGATTTTGGATATCGAAGAATTTATGGTGAACTTCGAAAACGCGGAATGTTTGTCAACAAAAAGAAAGTTCAGCGCATTATTCAAAAGCTTGGAATTCAGGTTATATCCTTTACCAGAAAAAGCAGAAAATACAGTTCCTATAAAGGAAAGGTTGGAAAGGTTGCTCCAAACCGTATTCATCGACGCTTTAATACATGTATTCAACATCAGAAAATAACAACTGATACATCTGAATTTAAGTACTATGAAGTTGATAATAAAGGGCATATGACGATCCATAAACTATATCTTGATCCATTTATGGATATGTATAATTCAGAAATACTTAGTTATTGTATATCAAAGAAACCATCGGCACATAACATAATGGTAGCTTTGAATCAGGCTATAGATATCACATCCAATTGCTTTTATAGAAGGACATTTCATTCTGATCAAGGGTGGGCTTATCAAATGAAAGCCTATAGATATACACTTAAAGAGAACAGAATATTTCAGAGTATGTCTCGAAAAGGTAACTGTTATGACAACTCTGTAATGGAGAATTTCTTTGGCATTATGAAACAGGAAATGTACTATGGCTGTGTTTATTATAGTTATGAAGAATTAAAGTCAGCAATAGAAAAATATATAGAGTATTATAATAATCAAAGAATCAAACAGAAACTTGCTTGGATGAGTCCTGTTGAATATCGTCTTAACCAGGCTGCATAAAGAATAGCGTAGCAGTTAAAAACTACTACGCTATAAAGTCTAACTTATTGGGGTCACATCATTTTTTAACTTTGCTAGGAGCCTTTATTTAGCGACATTCCTATAATCAACTCTTAATCACTTACTCTTTTATATGGTCTGTTATAAGTTTATAGACTTCTTCATCATAATTAGCCACTACAAATTTATATCTTCCTGGATTATAACTTACACCTACATCATAACATATTATCATCTTGTCACCCTTCCTTCTTATAAAAGAAAGCATCTTCCAAGTCACCTCTTTTCCTCTCACTGATAATCCTATATCATTTATAGCGATTCTAACCTTATAATTTAATATGATACTTATTGTAAAATATAAAGTTAAGAAACTAATCAATATAATATCAACTAAGATGAAGTTCCATTGCCCTTGAATATTACCATAAGACTTATACATATATATACTGATAATAGCTAGGAATAAAATAAAGCTTATTACAGATAAAAGTTTTTCATTATTTTCATGATAGGTTGTCATTAAATACTCTGCCTTTTCATTTACAACACATTGATGTAATAATATCTTTAATTTATATATTGCTAAGAGTATTGCAATAATCGTGATAACGGCTATAAAAGCATACATCCTCTCATCTCCCAAAATTTTTCCTCTTATTATAATATGAAGATAATTTCTTATAGTTCCTACAATATATTCCTTTTATCATTTGCATTGAAATATAAAGTCTTTAATGATATATTTATAGAAAAGATAGATTTAAAAATTACCATATGAAAAGGAGGAAAAGCTAATTCTCTCTTATGAATTAGCCTAAAATAACGATGAAAAAAGCAGCATTATTAGGTGTATTGCTATCTTTGACACTGCTTGCTGGATGTGGTAGTTCTTCTTCATCTACAGCAGTAAAAGATGACAGCAACGAAAAAAAATTTGTAAATTACGAAATTCAAGGTAATTCAAAAGTAGAAATTAAAAATCTAGAAACATCAAAAACATCAACAATTGAATCATCAATTGATGTATCAACTGATCCAAAAGCTCATTTATCATACATAAGGGTAAAAAACCCTAAAACTGAAGAAACACTATATTTAGAAAAAGATCATTTTCTTATAAAAGCTGGAGATATATATAAGGATATAACTATCCCATTTAGAAATAGCAAATTCCAATATTTATTCTCTCTTCAAAAGACATTAACTTACGGAAATGATTATCTTACACCTTCTACCTATGCTAATTTAAATGAAACTTCAAAGAAAAGCACTTCTAAAACTATAAGTGGCAAAACCTTCTCAGGTACAGAAAAAGTTTATGAAGGTGATGAGATATTAGCAGACGTGTTCAAAAAAGATGCTGAAAACATTCTTAATATGAAAAATGAAGCTAATACTTTAAATTCAATAAAGGAAGCAGAGAGTGAATCCAAGCTTTCAGATAAGGAAAAAGAAAAGAAAGTTTCTACTTTAGAAAAAGAGTACAAAAAGAAAAATAGCAATCTTTTATCTGTAGTTAAAGTTACAGACGTAAAAGTTACTATTTTTGAAGATAAAGACGGCAATATTCTTTCTGCTCAAACTACAGGAAAAGTTAATTTAAATAATGCCATGGAAATGAAATTCACATCTAATTACGACACAACAGCTTTAGGTAATGATGTAAAAATTGATTTAATGGATGAAAGCAAGATAGAGCCTTATACTGGAGATTTAAGATACTCTCTTAGAAACTTATTCCAACAATAGACAAGACAAAGAATAAAAGCTTACTATTATTCTACGGATACTGAAATACTATTATGAGATTAGTTAAGAGTTGCGTAGTGAATAGTGAAATTTTAAGCAGAGAAAGCTTTGAGATTTACATAAATCCCAAAGCTTTCTCTGCTTTTTTAGTTTTTGATTTTATCTATAGACTCAAAAAAGCACAGCTACTTATAAAAGTTGCTATGCCTATGAAATCCAAGATCTTAATTTTTCACTATGTGACTTTTATTTATACAAAATTTTATTTCTTTGTGCCTCTTCTTTAACTTAATCTTTACATCCACTATTTAACTAATTTAGCGTGTACAATAGTTCTTGCATCGTCTATTTCATAAGTACACGTTACTAAGGTCAAGATCTTATCCCCTTTTTCTACTTTTACATCATTAGTATAAAAGGATTTATTCTTTATAAGCTTCACATACTCGTCGAATTCTTCTTTAGAACTGTAATTTATCTTTCCAAGTTTATCACCTGGTTTTAAAACATAAACTGAAAACACCTCATATGTATGTTCTCCATTTTCATCTTTTATGATAACTTTATTATTTTGATTAAAAAATTCATTTTCCTTAAATTTTTGAAGTTTACTAAACATAGAACCATTTCTCATATTATGTCCATAAATTACAGTATTATCATCCTTACCTTCTTCATTTAAGTAATCCATAAAAACGCATCCTGAAATAGATTCATTTTTATTAAAATCATGTTTCAGGTAAAAATCATTATCCGTGCCTTGAACGATTGGGTAATCTATGTCTGTATTCTCAACAGTTATCCATCCCTTATAATCTCCATTAATACCTTTTAACCTATCAAATATTCCCTTATAATCAATATTTTCAGGACTCTTCTGTATCTCTTCTATATACTCCTGCCTTACAGCATCATAAGTCTTACCATCGGTTTTATATTCATGAAGCTTAGAAAATATTTTATAACATGAAAATAAGAAAACAATTATTAATACAATCTCAATAAACGTCATAATTTTTTTCTTCATTTTATACATCCCTTCAATTTGTTGCATTTTCTTATATTTATTTCATTATGAAAGTTTTACCTTATATACATTATATCTAAAATTCCTTCATTCATAAATATTAAGTTCAGCTTAAAGTCAAAAATACCCTAATAAATTTTTATAGCATCAAAGGTCTGAGCCATAATTGCTAAAAAGGATTCTACCGAACATAAAATCCGATAGAACCCTTTTATTTTTATATCCTAAATTTTTCACACTACTCAAACTCTGAGTGATAATAATATTTACTACTTAGAAGTATCAGTATAAGTGAATGTATTTGTCTTATCTGAACGATCACGCCAATAAGAATTGTTATTTACAGTATTCTCAACATGTATATAAACATGAGGGTGATTTTTGTCTATAGTAAAAGTATTGCTTGGATCAATTTTTGACCAATCTGTGTTCTTAGTATAACTCACCTTAATTACTGGGCTTCCACTATAGTCCATTGGTATTATTTCACTAATCTTATAAGTACCAGCTGTAAGATAACCATACTTACTTAAATCAGCCTTATCACCTGTTTCGTACCAACCAGTATCATACACTACTCTATCATTTCCTCTTAAATAAGCATTCATAGTCTTGATATCTCCAGCAGATAAATCTACATTATATTTTGCTGAACTTCCTAATTTTTCTACAGAGATAGGGAACGTAGTATCAAATGTACTTGTACCATTAACTGCCTTATCTATAGTTACGCTACCAACCTTTGGGTTAATAGTTACATGAGGTACTGGGAACGTTCCTGTTATATTTTCATTTGGCTTTAAGGGATCTTTTCCTGTTAATGTTGCAGAAACATTAGTTTCTACATCTTTTCCACTAAAATAAGGATCTGATACAGTAACATTATATGATATCTCTATGTGTACTCTATTATTTTGAGGACTTTGAGTTATCTTAGACAAATCAAATTCAATAGTTTCCGGATTATCTTTAACTACCTTGAAAAATCCAGCTGAAGGATTAACCTCTGTTCCGTTAACCTTTACCTTAATATCTCTATCTGCTGTATTCTCTGGTAATGTAAAAGTTGATGGTAAAATATCATAAATTTTTCCATCTTTAATTATTGTTTCATTTATATCAGTCTTTACTTCCTCAGCTATTGATGTAAACATGGAAACTATTTTATCTTTATCATTTGTGTAATATTTATCAGCCCATGCACTTTGAGTTGATTCTACACTTTGAATAGTACTTAAAAATTGTTTTGCCATATTCTCATCAGTCTGAGATGAATTTCCGGTAAACAATCCAACACTGTACATCTTAGCTTCAGGATAATTGTCAGTTCCTTTTGCTATAGTTAGCTTGCCTTGCCCATCTGCATATGTGTAACGATCATCGTATAAATATGGTCCATATCTACCAGAGTCATCATCATAGTACTCATAATCCCAATATCTATAGCTACATGTAAAATACCCAATTCCGCCGATTGTAGTTATACTTCCTTTAATCTCATTATATTTTTTTTGAGCTTCTTTAAAATATCTATCATATGATCTATTTCCTGCACCTGAGACATAGAAATCATTATAATAGAAAGTTGGGAGTCCATCTGTAAAAAACAATACATATCTTTTAGCAGTAGGATTAGTCTTTTTAGAAACTTGAAGAAGTCTTTTTATTTCACCTATTCCAGCCTCTGTATTTGTCCCTTCTCCTCCATACGGATTTCTAGCTTTGAGACCTGCTACAGACTTCATTATATTACTTTTATCTCCAGTAAAATCCATACCATCATCATTATACTCTCTTTTCCCAAATGTCGATATAGCCATTCTTATATCTGCATTAAGAGGATTTGTGCTATTGTATATTGTATTTACAAAGTTTTCAGCAGCATCTCTTACATTTTTAATTTTGTCCTTCATACTTGTTGATTCGTCTACAACCATTATTATATCTGCTTTAACTTTTTCATTTTGTGGTACAGTTCCATTTATGTCAAACTTTATCTTATATAAATCATTTCCTATAGATTCTGCAGTTTTATCTATAGTGATTGTTTGGTTACTTGGTGTATTTATATTTACAAATGTTGATGTAGAAGCATTTGCTTTAGAGTTATATCCAGTAAACCCCATTGTGAAAAGCAATATTACAGCTAGTAATGCAGATCTTAGTCTCTTTTTTAGTATATTTTTTAGATTTCTTACTTCTTTCATTACTATGCCTCCTTACTTGCCTTTCTATTTTTTTTAGCTACAACTAGCAACAACATTAAACTACCAACTGCCATAGCAGTGTACGTTACTATGCTGTCATCTCCAGTCTTTGGCGAATCATTTTTGCCTTTTTCTGGCTCAGATGATTCAACTGAATCGTCTGGTTCTGGATAAAGACTTTCCTTTGTTGCTGTAAATATCCAATCAACAGCGCCTTCCTTGTTCATATATTCATGTCCTGTAGAGGGTCCATCCAGTGTCACCACAGCATGTAGTCTAGCTTTCTCTCCTGGTTGAAAAGTTCCAAGTTCTATATCTTCAGATAATCCATTTTCACCACTAACAGGTCCATTATATATGATTTTATCTTTATATGTTATCTTAATCTCTAACTTAGTTAACAAGTCATACTTCTCTTCCTTTGGTGTAGCTCTTTCAGCTCTCAAGTAAAGAGTATATGGCTGATCATGTTCATTTCTTATAAACATTTCTCTATCAATAGAGTCACCTGGCAACATACTCTCTTTATATAAAAAGTTTGTTTCTTCTTCTGGTAATGATATTAATATACCGTCTTCGTCCCCAACTAAATGAACATTAGAAGGTAAAGTTTGTGCCAAAACCCCTTGAGCATTTACTACCAAAAGAAGTGCAAGGGTCATAACTATACATTTTAAATAGCCCTTCACCTTTATACCTCCCATTATGGTTTACTACTAAATTATTAGTAGCATTGAATTTTCAAATAAAGGGGCATACTGTGGTAGCAAGCCCCTTTGTTTTATTTTTAATAAATTTTAGTATTCAGAATTGTCAGTTATAGTAGCTCCATCTATTGGTTTTTCATTTCCTACTGCTGTTGCACCTTCAAATGCCTTTAACTTAGCTTTAACATCTTCGCTTGCACTAGCAAATTTTTCTGCATATGCTCCATTTGATGCTTGTACAGATTCTGCATCAACTTTAATATTGAATGCCTTATTCATTTGCTCAATAGTTGCATCCTTAGAGAAAGTTACTGTGTCTAATAATTGATTTGTGTACTTTCCTGCTGCTACTTTTCCCATGTAATAGTAGTAGCCATCAGCATCTTTAACCCAAGATGAATCCTCTCCAGTTGCGTTCACAAAATTCATAGTAACCATTTCACTTAAGCTATTATCAAGTGTTATTTTAACTCTTATAAATTGATCAAAAGTAGCTGAGTTCTTAACTTGTACTTTCTTATCTACAGTTTTACCTGGTTGTAATACCTTCGCATCGTCCTTGTCAAATTTTTCGAATATATCTAATGCTACAGATTGATCTGCTCCTGTGTTAAATTTATTTGTTACGCTATCGCTAGCTGTTAACCAAGCTAAAGTTCCTCCAACTATTCCAACTGTTAATACTCCTGCAACTAATAATGATGTTATCTTCTTATTTTTCATAATAATAAATCCTCCCATTTTTCTCTTTTATTTTTTTTATTATAAAATAATCTTCCAAATTATTTTTTACATTGTTTTATTAATTTTAACAACTTCCCAATTGTTTTTATCTTTAATATCCTTTTTTACAACCAAGCTTCCCATTTCCCAATTGCAAATTTTCATCTCATTTTTCTATCTGTTACTCAATTCACTTAGCATTGTTTTTATGTTTTCGTCTTGAATATTAGTCCAAGCTTTTTCATAAATGGCTCCACTTCCATTAGGATTCTTAGCAGCTAAAACAGTTTCAGATTTGACATCTACTATAAGCTTTTTACCTTTATATCTACTTTTTAAATTATCAGGAATTGTAGCCGAAACGGATTCTATAATAGGTACTGTATTCTTGTTTGTTGGAACTATAGCCGTGTAATAATAGTATTCTCCTTTGCCATCTTTAAGCCATCTACCTTCCTGGTTGCTTCCAGTATCACTTGAATTAGAGGCTATATTAGCAAATGTGATTTCAACTACAGAGGTATCTCCAGGCCATGGATTTCCACTTTCATCTACCCATCTAGGTATTATCGATACTCTTATGATGGCTGGACTCTTGCTTTCATTAGTTATTTGAACTAACTTGTCTACTTTTGAACCGTTCCAATCGGTCTTATCTGTAAACCCATTTTCATTTACTGATATTTTCACACTTCCTGTAGAAAGATTATTAGTAACACTATCTTCCGCTGTCAAAGTTGCATATGTCCCTGATGTCAAAGCTACAGCTCCTATCATAATTGTAGCTAATATCGTTCCTATCATAATTTTTTTCATTACCCTACTTTTCACCTCCTTATAGAAGAATTTTCCTAAGCCATTGTAGTTTATTTTTATATCAACCTATAAGTAGTTTTATCCACTTTAAGGTTGATATGAAAATCACTTAGCTTTCGAATCTCGTCTTAATTTAATGTGATTTCATGTAATAATTAAGAATTTAATAAAAATCCCATTCCAATCTCTTCTTCAAAATGTCGAATTTTAGTTTTTGATATTTTGTTAACCATATGCAAATTTAATTATTTATTTAATATAATATAACACTTGCACTTAACTTATTTTATCATTTTATTATTATGGTTAATTTTTCTTTCGTTTATATTGGTTATTTTATCACATAGTTTCTAGCAACACAAGTGATATTTTTACAATTTAAGTAAGTTTTTTATGGAAATTCATTAAACTTTTTGTACGGTTTTATTAGCCTTTCGATTTTATCACTATCTAAAATACTATTTATAAAATTTATGATATTTTTCTTTTATTAACCAAGTATGTTGTTACTTGGCTATGTTTAAATTATATATCCGTTTTTTTATAACTCTTTAAATTTTGCTTTGAAATGCACGCATAGGGAATGAAGTGCAGTTTTTTTGCTAAAGACCGCCTTGTTTTTCCCATATAAAGTAAGAATTTTATATAAACAAAATTAAAAACGGACTATACATTCCTATATAGTCCGTTTAATCCCAAAAACACTAAAAGTTCTTATATTAATTTTATTTATCATCTTTATTTCTATCGTCATCTTTATTAATCTTTCTAACCATAACACTAACACCAGTAAGTCCAACTGCTATTACAATTATAGCTATTATTATCTTATTCAAATTCTTCTGCATATATTGCATTCTGCTTCCAAGTCCACCTATATGTTTTACAACCCTTCCTACAAGAAGCTGTTCACTTACCGGGTTTGGATCTTCGACATTATTAGCATCTCCTTTTGTGACAAACTTTATTTCATCTTCTTTTATGACTTGTTTAACTCTATGAGTTGTTATATTGTCAGACTGTGAACTTGCAAAAGTTATTATATCTCCTTCTTTTATTTCATTTGCAGGAGTTTCTTTTACAATAACTAAATCTCCCGGTTCTATAGTAGGACTCATACTTCCAGTAAGAACTGTATAAAATTTATGACCCATTACCGAAGGCTGAACCCCCATTTTTTTTGCTCTAAGCATAGTGAAACATATAAGTATCATTGATATGAGTACTAAATAAAATAATATATTTCCTATTATCTTTCCAACTTTTTTCATGAATGAAACACTCTCCTTACATTTTACCATTTATCAATAGTGTATCATATTCATTTACGAAATCGAATTATATTTTAAACATTAGTAGTAATTTTCTTATCAAACAACCTTATATAGATAAAACGTTTTTACAAATCAAAATGAAACAATTTTTTAGACAAAACCTAATCTCACGTTGCTTTTATCTACCAAACTTGACCTAAAATGTTCAAGCAGATACAATATATATGCACATAGAAATTAACGCATTTTTAAACTAAAGAGAAACTAATAAATAAAGTAAGGATGGTAATTTATGAACAGCACTAAACTCATCATATTTGACATGGATGGACTTATGATCGATACAGAAAGACTTAATTTAAAGGGTTGGATTGATATCGGAAAAAAGCATAATTATACTATTCAGGCTGAAAATATTCAAAAAATAATGGGCATGGCTCGTCATGAACATGAGCCTATCCTTCGTAAAGATTTTGGTGATGATTTTCCATATGAGACGATATACACTGAAAAGAATCAATATGTAACAGATATTATAGAAAGAGAAGGCATTAGTGTAAAACCTTTTTTGCTAGAGCTTTTGGATGTGCTTGATCATATGAGAATAAAGAAAGTTGTTGCAACTGGGACAGGACGAGAAAGAGCTATTTATCTTTTAAAAAAAGCCGGTATCTATCAAAGATTCGATGATATGATTTGTGGAGATGAAGTTAAAAACGGAAAACCAAATCCAGAAATTTTTCTAACCGCCTGTAAAAAAGTAAATATATCGCCAGAAGAAGCTATAGTCCTCGAGGACTCTCAAAATGGTCTTATAGCCGCTCATAATGCTGGAATAAAATGCTTTCTTGTTCCTGATCTTCAATATCCTTCTCCTCAATATGAAAACTATGCAGAGAAAATCTGTGAAACATTAAAGGATGCTATTGATTATATAAAGAAATGATACTATAATAATAAAAGTCTCGTATTATTATCAAGTTATTTTTTAACTTATAATAAAACAATCCACAGCTATGGATTAAAATTTTTCCATAACTGTGGATTGTTTTGAATTAAGAGTTATTAATTAAAATTTCACTCTTCACACATCTCACTTCTAACTATTTAATAACTTTAAGTTCTTTGCTCACCTTATTAAGAACTTCACATCCATCTTTAGTTACAAGCACTAAATCTTCTATTCTAACTCCAACTTTACCAGCTATATATATTCCCGGTTCAATAGAAAATATCATACCTTCTTTTACTGGCTCATTATTTACAGCTGAAACATTACCTAGATCGTGTACTTCTATTCCTATAGAATGACCTAGTCTATGTGTAAAATACTCACCATATCCCTTAGATGTTATATAATCTCTTGCAGTTGCATCTATTTCTGAGAATTTAACTCCTGGTTTAATCATAGCTATAGCTCTCATATTAGCCTCACGCACTATTTCATATACTTCTCTGGCATTTTCTGATGGTTCACCAAGAAATACAGTTCTTGTCATATCTGAGCAATAAGAATTCTTTTTACATCCTATATCTAGTATTACACTATCCCCTGTCTTTCCTTTAGAATCATCAGGTTCATGATGTGGATCTGCAGCATTAGCTCCATAAGCTATTATTGGGTCAAACGAAAATCCTTCTGCTCCAAGATCTTGATATATTTCTGCAAGTTTAGATGCCATTTCCTTTTCAGTGAATCCCTTGTTTGTAAGCTGTGCTAATCTCTCTATAGCCATATCATTTAATCTAGAAGCTTCTCTCATGAATTCTTTTTCTTCTTCATCTTTGCACATTCTAACTGTATCTACTAATGTAGCTGCACTTACAAATTTACTTCCTGCTCCCAAATCTATAAGTTTTAATAGAAATCTTGCTGGCCAATTCTTGTCGATAGCTATTGTCTTATTTTTTTCTATATAATCAGCCATTATAGCTACAGGATCCTGAGTATCGTTATACCATACCTTTTCAACTCCAAGATCTTCTGTAACCGGAAATAATTCATTAATAAACAACTTATGATTTCCGCTAACATTCAAATAAAGTGCTACTAATCTTTCTCCAGGATGTATCCACTTTCCTGTCAAATAAAATATAGCTGCACTATCTGCTATTATAGCCTGTGGGATTTCTAAAGCTTTCATTTGTTCTAATACTTTTTCAACTCTTTCAGTTTTCATTCCTGATCCTCCTTTTTATATATATTACTATTACTTAATTTAATTCTTACATTTCATTTACTAGGTCAAATTTTATGATAACCGACCTCTTATGCTATTATACCAAAGATAACTTAAATTTAAAAATAAACGTAAAAAGTAATTATTATCATATATAATTTTAGATAATAAAAAACCATGAAGATTAACTTCATGGTTTTTGGTGGAGATAAAGAGATTCGAACTCTTGACCCCCTGCGTGCAAGGCAGGTGCTCTCCCAGCTGAGCTATACCCCCAAAAATGGTGGACCTTCAGGGACTCGAACCCCGGACCTACCGGTTATGAGCCGGTTGCTCTAACCAACTGAGCTAAAGATCCAAGTTTTCACCTGGCGACCACCTACTCTCCCACAGAGCCTCCCCTGCAGTACCATCAGCCGTAATTTGCTTGACCTTCGTGTTCGGAATGGAAACGGGTATTACCAAATTACGCATCATCACCAGATTCACTTGTTTTCTTGACAAAAATTATTATAAATTATTTTTTAATCTTTGTCAACAACTTTTTTCAAAGTTTTTGAAAGATTTTATTCTTTCAAAATTGCACACAGATTTTCTTTTCTATCTTTGTATCTTTGATTAAGTCCTCGACCTATTAGTATGAGTCAGCTGAATACATTGCTGCACTTACACCTCTCACCTATCTACCTTGTGTTCTTCAAGGGGTCTTACTAACTTACGTTATGGGAAATCTCATCTTGAGGGGGGCTTCACGCTTAGATGCTTTCAGCGTTTATCCCTTCCCAACTTAGCTACCCAGCTATGCTCCTGGCGGAACAACTGGTGCACCAGAGGTCAGTCCATCCCGGTCCTCTCGTACTAAGGACAGCTCCTCTCAAATTTCCTACGCCCGCGACGGATAGGGACCGAACTGTCTCACGACGTTCTGAACCCAGCTCGCGTGCCGCTTTAATGGGCGAACAGCCCAACCCTTGGGACCTACTTCAGCCCCAGGATGCGACGAGCCGACATCGAGGTGCCAAACCTCCCCGTCGATGTGGACTCTTGGGGGAGATCAGCCTGTTATCCCCGAGGTAGCTTTTATCCGTTGAGCGATGGCCCTCCCACGAGGTACCACCGGATCACTAAGCCCGACTTTCGTCCCTGCTCGACTTGTTGGTCTTGCAGTCAGGCTCCCTTCTGCCTTTGCACTCTTCGAAGGATTTCCGACCCTTCTGAGGGAACCTTTGGGCGCCTCCGTTACTTTTTTGGAGGCGACCGCCCCAGTCAAACTGCCCACCTAACAATGTCCCGTCACCAGCTTCATGGTGCCCGGTTAGAATCCCAGTACTGTCAGGGTGGTATCCCAAGGGTGGCTCCACAGGACCTGACGATCCTATTTCTCAGCCTCCCACCTATCCTGTACAGACAATACCGGAACTCAATGCTAAATTGCAGTAAAGCTCTACGGGGTCTTTCCGTCCAATCGCGGGTAGCCAGCATCTTCACTGGCACTACAATTTCGCCGGATTTGCAGTTGAGACAGTGCCCAAGTCATTACGCCATTCGTGCGGGTCAGAACTTACCTGACAAGGAATTTCGCTACCTTAGGACCGTTATAGTTACGGCCGCCGTTTACTGGGGCTTAAGTTCACACCTTCGCCTAAACTAAGTGTTCCCCTTAACCTTCCAGCACCGGGCAGGCGTCAGCCCCTATACATCAGCTTTCGCTTTAGCAGAGACCTGTGTTTTTGCTAAACAGTTGCTTGGGCCTATTCTCTGCGACCATATTTCTATGGCACTCCTTCTCCCGAAGTTACGGAGTCAATTTGCCGAGTTCCTTAACTGCAATTCTTCCGATGGCCTTAGGATTCTCTCCTCACCTACCTGTGTCGGTTTGCGGTACGGGCACTACTTTGCTCCCTAGAGGCTTTTCTTGGCAGCGTGGAATCAGATACTTCAGCCACTTGGGCCTTCCCCATAACACCTCAACATTATAAAGACGGATTTGCCTATCTTTACTGTCTAAGTGCTTAGACTAACATCCATTAGTTAGCACATCTTATCCTCCTGCGTCACCCCATTGGTCATACGCTTATAGTGGTATCGGAATATCAACCGAT
>NZ_CP076620.1:232500-445000 GCF_020911725.1 Clostridium cadaveris | reverse complement strand
TGCCATGCAGCTTGCCGTGAGCGGTCCTAACTCTCCTTATTCCTCTATAATGCAATCTATTTTAAGACTTATTTATATGGCAAAAGATCATATTTACATAGAAACACCTTACTTTGTGCCTCCTGAGAGTATCATTGAAGCTCTTAAAGTCGCGGCCCTTAGTGGTGTGAAAATCAAGTTAATAGTTCCATCGGTTCCAGACCACATTACAGTATTTCTGGCTTCAAAGACTTATTTATCTGAGCTTGTGGACTGCGGTGCTGAAGTTTATGGTTATAAAAATTCCGGTTTTCTGCATAGCAAAACTATAACTATTGATGGGCTTATATCTTCTTTAGGAACTGCAAATATGGATATCAGAAGCTATGAACTAAATTATGAAATAAACTCAATAATATATGATTCAGAAACCACTAAACTTTTAGACAATGATTTCTTTGTGGATTTAGAAAACAGCCGTAAAATGACTTCAGAAGAATTTAATTCATCAAATAAATTACAGCAAATGATAGAAAGCATAGCTAGAATTTTTTCAGCTATTTTATAGCAAGAGCAAAGAACTGAGGTGTGGATTTAAATTTAAAAATTTAGAAACAATTCAAATGAAAAAGAGTAGATTAATTTGTAAAAAAGCAAATTTATCTACTCTCTTTTTATATTTCTTATCTATACAATTTTTCACCAAAAACAATATAAAATTGAAGTTAAAATCAAAACACCCACAATCGTTTTTCTCTGCCAAACTCTTATCTCTTCACTAGATAACTTTTAACTATCCTTACTCTTATTCTTTATAGTCTTAATTATAAACAGCCCTAGAATAAATATAGCAGCTCCTGTAGTGTCTATCATTACATCTTTAAATGCACCTGCTCTTCCTGGCACAAAATACTGGTGAAACTCATCAGTACATGCATACAGAAAACTTATTACCAAAGGATAAAGGAATACTTTTAAACATTTAAATTTATCTTTAATAGCATTATATACTAGCCCACATAGAATAAAATACTCTGTCATATGAGCGCTCTTTCTCACTACAAAACTTGCAAATTCTCCAAATGTTCCTTCTACATTTATTCCTAATGTAGTTAATACATCAATAACTAACTGACTCTGCTTTGAAGATTCCTCTCCCGGAGTTGCAGAGAATAAAAATATTATAAGCATCCAGCCTAACACTAAAATGATTTTATAATGTTCTTTTAAAAATTTCTTCATTAACATGGTCCTCCAATTTCCGTATTTTTAAAATCTAATCTATCTGAAGACAGTAGCTCCTTCCCAATGGAGTTTGTCCGCTTTCTATAAATCCCATACTTTTAAAAAGTTTTTGAGATGATATATTGTAAGAATATATTTCTCTTACCTTCATTGTTTGGAAACCTAGCTCTCTTCCTCTTTCAATTAAAGCAGCTATAACCTTCTTACCAATTCCTTGTCCTTGATATTTTTTATTTCCTATAACTATAGGAATATCATCCTCCCAAATAGTTACATCTCCTATAGGTACAAAATCTTCGCCTTCTTTTATTTCAATAAAATAAAGCTCACCTTTATTATTTAAATACTCATACATTCTTTTAAGCTTTGTTAATGTATAAATTTCACTATCGGGTCCATCAACTAAACGTACTAATTCTTCATCTTGATACCACTGTAATGCAAAATCATATTTATAATCGAATTTTCTAAGTCTTAATGTATCATCAATATTTATAACCTCAATCTGAGAAATATTCTTAATCGGCATTTCTTTCAACTCCTTATCCACTAATTATACACGACTTAATTTACTGATGATTGCATTATATGTATTTTTAATATTTTATTATGAAATGTACATAAATAAAAATTATTAATTATGCACTTTCCTTGTATATTTAATACGTTATCATTAACATTTTATACAGTTTTTATAGGTATTTTATTCGTTTTTCGTATATTTATTAATTTTTCTCAATAACCTATTGCATATTTATAAGTTATTATTGTATAATTATGCACATAGAATAAATGACTAGGGGGATATAAATAATGAAAAAAAATCTATTAAAAAATATAGCAGTACTTACTTTGATTGGGAGCTTATGTTTGGGACTAGCTGCTTGTGGTAAAAAAGCTGATGCTGCAAATTCTGAATCTCAAATTGACAAAATTAAAAAAGCTGGAAAGTTAGTTGTTGGAACATCTGCAGATTATCCACCATATGAATTCCACGCTACAATAAATGGCGAAGATAAAATAGTTGGCTTCGAAATGTCTATAGCAAATGAAGTTGCAAAAGATTTAGGAGTTAAGCTTGAAATAAATGATATGGACTTTGATGGTGTTCTTAATGCTATTCCAGCCGGAAAAGTAGACATGGGGATAGCTAGTATAAATCCTACTGATGAAAGAAGAAAAAACATGGATTTCTCAGATATATATTTTAAAGCACCTCAAACAGTTATCATTAGGGAAGCAGATAAAGACAAATACACTACTGTTGAATCATTATATGGAAAAGAAATCGGAGCACAAAAAGGAACTATCCAATATCAAATAGCTGAATCTCAAATAACAGGTGCCAAGCTTAAAGGTCTTGGAAAAGTTACAGATTTAGTACTTGCTCTTCAATCTGGAAAAGTTGAAGGAATCGTTGTTGAAAGTGTTGTAGCCGAAGCTTATGTTAAAAATAATGAAGGACTTGCAGTCGTTCCTTTTGAATTACAAGACCTTAGCGATGGCGGATGCGCAGTAGCAATAAAAAAAGGTAATTCTGATCTTACTGAACAAGTTAATAAAACAATCAAGAGATTAGTAGATGATGGCTCAATCAATAAGTTCATTGATGAAGCAAAGAAAATAATGAATAAATAAATTTTATAATTAACAACTAGGAGGATTTTTATGGACTTTTCATTTTTGTCTCAATATTGCCCCTTCTTTCTAGAAGGCGCAAAACTTACTTTAATATTAGCATTCTTCACAGTCTTATTCGGTTCAATAATTGGATTATTTTTATCACTTATGAGATTATCTAACAGTAAGATATTGAAGACAATCTCAACAGTCTATGTAGAGTTCATAAGAGGAACCCCTATGCTAGTACAAATTTTCATCATATACTACAGTCTGCCATCTATAGGTATTGAGCTTCCTGATATGACAGCTGGTATTCTTGCTCTTTCAATAAATAGCAGTGCTTATGTTGCAGAAATAATCCGTGCTGGTATCCAAGCTGTGGATAAGGGACAAATGGAGGCTTCTAGATCTCTAGGGATGAGCTATGGACAAACTATGCTTCATATTATAATTCCCCAAGCCTTTAAAAATATCTTACCTGCCCTTGGAAATGAATTTATAGTTGTAATCAAGGAATCTTCAATAGTTTCCATGATAGGTCTGCATGATTTGATGTATAACGCAAATATAGTAAGGGGAAATATCTTCAGGCCATTTGAACCTCTTTTGGTCGCAGCATTAATATATTTTATTATGACATTTACATTATCCAAACTACTTGGTTTACTAGAAAGGAGATTGAAAGCTTATGATCAAGGTATGTAATTTAGAAAAAAACTTTGGAAAAGTTCATGTGTTAAAGGGAATTGACATTACTATATCCAAAGGAGAAGTTGTAGTTGTAGTTGGGCCTTCTGGTTCAGGTAAAAGTACATTTTTAAGATGTCTCAATCTACTTGAAACGCCTACTTCTGGTACCATAGAGTTTGAAGGAAATGATCTTACTAATAAGAAAACAAATATAGACAAACTAAGACAAAAAATGGGTATGGTTTTTCAAAGCTTTAACTTGTTTCCACACAAGACTATACTTCAAAATATAACTCTTGCACCTATGAAGGTTAATAATAAATCTCAAGCAGAAGCTGAGAAAATAGCATTTAAACTTTTAAAGAAAATAGGTCTTGAGGATAAAGCTTCAGCTTATCCTTCACAGCTTTCAGGTGGACAAAAGCAAAGAATAGCTATAGCTAGAGCCCTTGCTATGGAGCCTGATGTAATGCTATTTGACGAACCAACCTCTGCCCTAGATCCAGAGATGGTTGGTGAAGTTTTAAATGTTATGAAAGACCTTGCAAGAGAAGGTATGACCATGATAGTTGTAACCCATGAGATGGGTTTTGCAAAAGAGGTTGGCGATAGAGTCCTCTTCATGGATCAGGGAAAAGTTCTAGAAGATACCACTCCATCTGAGTTCTTTGCAGCACCGAAAAATGAAAGAGCTCAAGAGTTTTTAAGTAAAGTACTTTAAAAAATATCATATTTTCAAAAAGTTAGCTCTATTAATTAGATTATTCAAAATACCCATATAATCTAATTAATGGGGTGTCTTTTTATGTCAAAATACATGTACACTTTAAAAATTTAGTCTTATCCATAGCCTTTTACTTATCATAATAATAAGTTTTAAGTATTTAACATAATTATATCAGAGAAGTATAATGAATCCATAAAGTTCGTTAAAAATAAAACAAGTTTGGAGGTATTCATTATGGGATATAACCTTTCATTAAATGAAGTTAACTCATTATTTGAAGAATTAAAAAAGGAATACAAGATTTATGCACCAAAGAGGTTTGCAAAGCAAGGTCGCTACTCCGATACAGATATAATAAGATATGACGAGGTTTCTACTGTAGAAGAAATTGAATTCAAAGAAAAATCTACTTATCCAGTAAAAGAAGTTATAACTCCTATTTCTCAAACTCTTTACTATTTTACCGAAGATGAATTTAGAGAAAGTTCAATAGGTCATGATAAAAAAATATTGATATTTGCAAGGCCTTGTGATATTAACGCACAGAGAAGGCAAGATACCATTTATCTTAGTAATGGTAATTTTGAAGATTCCTTCTATAAGAGAATTCGAGAAAGAGTCAAATTTGTCTGTCTTGAATGCATCGATGGATTTGATACCTGTTTCTGTGTATCAATGAACAGCAATAAAACAGATGATTATTCGTTAGCAGTTAGATTTAATGGATCATCCCTTCTTTTTCAAGTAAAAGATGAAGATTTCAATCATTACTTCCATGGTAAAAAAGAAGAAGATTTTCAATTAAAGTTTATTGAAAAAAATGAAGTAGAAGTAAAAATACCTGAAATCAAGGATAAAGAAACTTTAATAAAACTAAAAAATCATCCAATGTGGAAAGAATATAATAAGAGATGTATTGAGTGCGGAAGCTGCACAATAGCTTGTAGCACTTGTACTTGCTATACTACTAGAGATATTGTATATGACCATGAAGGAAAAATAGGTGTTCGAAAAAGAGTACAAGCTTCTTGTCATGTAGATGGATTTGATGAAATGGCTGGAGGCCATAATTTTAGAACTACTAAAGCTGATAAAATGAGATATAAAGTTCTTCACAAAATACACGATTATAAAGAACAGTTTGGAGATGAGCATATGTGTGTCGGCTGCGGAAGATGTACTGATAGATGTCCTGAACACATCTCAATCACAGCTACCATTAATAAAGTAAATAATGCAGTAAATGAAATAATGGAGGGGAAATAATATGCAGAACAATATATTAACGCCTAAAGCATGTGAAATACTTAATATTACTCATGAAACTGACTTAGAATATACATTTAGGATTGCAACAGACATAGTTCCTGAACATGGTCAATTCTTACAGTTATCTTTACCTAAAATCGGTGAAGCCCCTATTTCAGTCAGTGGATTTGGAGCTGGATATATGGATTTTACTATAAGATCTGTGGGAAAAGTTACAGACGAAGTGTTTAATCTTCAGCCAGGAGATAAGATTTTTCTAAGAGGAGCTTATGGGAAAGGCTGGCCTGTTGAAAAGTTTAAAGATAAACATTTAGTTATAGTAGCTGGTGGTACAGGTGTTGCTCCAGTAAGAAGTATGATTAATAAATTTTATAACGAAGAAAACTATGTAAAATCATTGAACTTGATATTCGGCTTCAAAAATGAATCTGGAATACTATTTAAAAATGAACTAGCAAAATGGAAAGATAGATTTGATACTATATACACTTTAGATTCTGGAGAAAAAGAAGGCTTGGAACAAGGTCTAGTGACTAATCATTTATCTAAATTACCTCTAAATTCTTTTGAAGATAATTATGAAGTTGTTATAGTAGGTCCCCCTATAATGATGCATTTTACTGCTATTGAAATGTTAAAACTTGGAGTACCAGAAGAAAAGATTTGGGTGTCTTTTGAAAGAAAAATGTCCTGTGCAGTTGGTAAATGTGGACACTGCCGAATTGATGAAACTTATGTATGTTTAGAAGGCCCTGTATTCAACTATACTAAGGCTAAGAATTTATTAGACTAGGAGGAATTTATTATGAATCATGATATAGATATTAAAAAAGTTAGATTAAACTGTTTCCGTCAGTCAAAGGTTCCAGGAGAATTCATGCTTCAAATGCGTATTCCAGGTGGTATTGTTAATGCAAAATATCTAAGTGATGTCCAATATATCGCTGAAACTTATGGCGATGGGACTTTTCATATAGGAATGAGACAAACCTTTAATATCCCTGGTATTAAATACGAGAACATTCCTTCTGTTAATAAATATATATCTAATTATTTAAAAGAAGTTGAAGTTGATGAATGTAACTGTGATATGACAATTGACGAAAACGGATATCCAACCATTGGTGCTAGAAATATTATGGCTTGTATCGGTAATACTCATTGTATAAAAGCAAATGCTAATACAAAGGAATTAGCAGATAAAATAGAAAAACTTATATTTCCTTCTCATTATCATATTAAAATTTCCATAGCTGGATGTCCAAATGACTGCGCAAAAGCTCACTTCCAAGACTTTGGTATTATTGGTCAAGCTAGAATGGTATATCACCCTGAAAGATGCATAGGCTGTGGCGCTTGCGTAAGGGCTTGCCAACATCATGCAACTAGAGTTTTAAGCTTAAATGATAAAGGACTAATAGATAAAGACCCTTGTTGCTGCGTTGGATGTGGTGAATGTGTAATTGCCTGTCCAGCTGGTGCATGGACAAGAAACCCAAAAAAATTCTATAGAGTTGTTATAGGTGGTAGAACTGGAAAACAAACTCCTAGAATGGGTAAAACTTTCATAAACTTTGCTACAGAAGAAGTAGTTCTAGGTATGCTTGCAAACTGGCAGAAGTTCTCTGCTTGGGCTTTAGATTATAAGCCAGAATATCTACACGGCGGACACTTAATTGACAGGGCAGGATATCATAAGTTTAAAGAAATAATTTTAGATGGAGTTGACCTAAATCCCGAAGCATTAGTTGCAGAAAATATATTCTGGGCAGAAACAGAGTATAGATCAAACTTCAATGTTAAGCCAATTAGTCAGCATAAAACAATAGAGTCAAATAGAGCGATAAGAGAATAGTCTCTTTTAACTACTTAAATAATAAAAAGCAGTGATAAAATAAAGTCTCATCTTAATTCTATCACTGCTTAATTTATACTTTTATCTAATCACCTTAAATCAGTTCACTGCTTAAATCCGCCACTCTATAACTATTCACTCTTCTCTATGTCACTATTAACTATCCTATGGCTGTGGTCTCTTAGTTTCATCTGCAAGAAGAGGATCAAACATTTCCTTTATAAGTCTTGAATTCATCGAATATCTATCATCAAATCCTATAAGTGCATTATCCCAGTTAAAATCCTTGCCATTAACTGTAGATTTTACGCTTCCTGATACTTTTGAACTATGTTCTATAGGATTTGCTTTTGCTTCTGTAACCTCCATTTTCTCAAACCATTCATCACCGTATTCCGCTTTATACTGTTTATTTGTTTCTTCTAAAAGGTATTGAATCTTTGCATCATTGAAAATTCCATAATAGTAGTCAACTCCGTAATCATCGAATATCTTGCTAGGAACAACCGCTCTGCATAAGTCAGCATCATTTGTATATACCGCCCTCAAAAATGCTGATAATGTTGAATCTGGTGTTTGATTAAATTTCCTGTCAACTTCATAGGATGAAACTGCTTTGGGATATTCATATACTGGAACTTTATAATAAAAATATAAATATACCATAGATATACTTACAATAACTATTGCTAAAATTCCTGTAATCCACATTCTCTCATTTATTTTCTTTTTTTTATTATTCATTGACGTCCCCCCAATTCTTTATTCCAATATTATACTATACTAAATTTGAAAGTAGAAGTGTATTCTTCTGTCTTTTTATTAGATTTTTTATAAATTAAAAAAACGGATAAGTTCACTTGGAACTTATCCACTATTACTATTACTATTACTATTACTATACAAATTATGCTGTTATTTCGATCTTTTTAGTATTAGTTTGTTCTATTACCGCACTGTCTTTTTTAACTAGTGCTCCACCTTTAAATTTAAATATATTCTTAGTTATTACAAGATTCATAACTGTATCTATATCTGTATTTTCTAAACCTTCTTTTATCCCTCTTAATCTTACAGTAGCCTTAGCCCCAGATTCTGTTATGAATGTCATCTTTAATATTCTTTCTCCCATATTCTATACCCCTCTCATAGTTTCTATTACTCAGCCTTACTCAATTCATACAAGTTTTCTCTGTTTATATCAATCACATTGTAATCTATAATCCCCTTAAATGACTCAACTACAGCAAAAACGTCCTCATCTTTTGCAAGTGGATTAATATTGTTTATATTTTCCTTTCTAAATACGTCCTTTCCATTCTTTGTACCAGTTTTTACTTTCATAACAGCTGTACTGCTTATTAATGTTGATTCAACTGCCATGTTCATCACTCCCCTCACTTATATATAACAAAAAGGCGGAAAAGTTTTATCCGCCTTTTAAAAAAATTCCCTATATTTTAAGTCATACTCAATATTAAAAACATTTTTAATCCCATATAAGAGAGAGAAAATATGGTTATTACTATGAATGGGGCATCTACTATTTCCTCTTTTTTTTTCGTATAAAGGAAGGTAAGCTCTGCAATCCTTAGATAAAAGTCCTAAGATGGCTAGAACCCCAATCATCGCCATTATAGAGATTGGTAATAAAACTGATATTTCTTCTAAAGAGCTATCTCTAAGGATATTTAAAATAGTATATCTTTGCGTAAATGGTAAAGTTAAAATTACAGCAACTAAATTATTTACTCCATGAATAATCATACTGCTCAATATTGATTGAGTATAATGTACTGAAGCCGCCATTACTACTCCAAGTACGAAAGTATATGAAAACTGATATAAGTTCAAGTGAAAAAGTCCAAAAACAAATGCACTAGTTATTATACCTTTCCACACTCCTGCATTTTGATATCCATGAAGGATGGCACCCCTAAAAAATGTCTCCTCACAAATGGTAGGTATAAATACTACCGAAAATAATATAAACCATAGTGGTGTCTTCCCATAGTATACATCTGGCGTGTTATTCATATTTAGTAAACAGCTTACTACGTTAGCTATGAACGTAGTAATTGGTATCATAAGTATAGATAAAATTATTATTTTAATAAGCTGAGACTTGTCTAATTTTCTTATCTTAAATATGTTTTCATTGCTATCTTCGTTCATTGATGCATAAATCATTGCTGGCATAAAGATATATATAAACTGTAGTATATTCCCATTGGTCATAGTATCGAGACTTTTAAATGGTTTTGAAGGTAATAATACTACCATTATCAAAGAAAATAATAGAAATATATTGCTTAAAAACGCTCTTCTCTTCAAAAAAAATCTCCTAAAAATTGCTATATTCCATAGTATGACTTTCATACCTAATTGGTTAACAACTCTATGAGGAGATTTAAACTTTATTTCAAATTAATCATGATCTATAACAAATATTTATTAACCCTGTTGAAGAGTCCTCACTTATATAGGCATCAACCTCATAAACCTCTTTTATCAGATCAGAGGTTAAGATATCCTTCGGTTTTCCATAAGCAAGTATATTTCCACCTTTAAGTACATAAATTTTATCACAATACATAGCTGCAATATTCAAATCGTGTATTGCAGCTATGACTTCAATACCTAAGTTTTTAACTATATTCATTATCTGAAGCTGATATTTAATATCAAGATGATTAGTTGGCTCATCAAGTATTAAACAATCGGTTTGCTGCGTTAACGCTCTAGCAAGAATTATACGTTGTTGCTCTCCACCAGATAGAGTATGAAAACTTCTATCTAAGAAATCTAGCATATCTACTTTTTTTAAAGCATCATACATAATATCATAATCTTCTTTTGAATCTCTCTCTAAAAACTTTTTGTGCGGAGCTCTTCCCATAAGAACTATATCTCTTACAGTAAAATCAAAGCTATAATTATTATGTTGAGATAAAACAGCGATTTTCTTTGAGCTTTCCTTTACAGATAAATCATTTAAGTAAATGTCATCTAATTTTACTATGCCCCCGCTTGGCTTTAAAGTTCTGTAAATACATTTTAAAAGTGTGGATTTTCCACTTCCATTAGGGCCAATTATACCTACAAATTCTTTATTCTTGACATCTATATTAATTCCATTCAATATATTAAACTCATTAATTTTAACTCTAATATCTTCAGTTACAATATGCATTATTTATCTCCTCCAAAGCCATAGGATCTTTTAACCATAAGCCATACAAAGCAAGGAGCACCTATCATTGAAATTAATATTCCAATAGGAATTTCTGTTCCTTTTACAATTGTTCTTGAAAGTACATCTGCCCATATTAAGAATATTGAACCTACAAGGGCTGCAACAGGTATTATTTTCTTATGATCTGTTCCAAAAATCATTCTAACTACATGAGGAATAATAAGCCCTATAAACCCAATCATACCAGAAGCATAGACGATCACTCCTATCATTAAGGAAGTTACTATTAAATAACCATGTCTATATTTATTTAAATCTGTACCTAATGTAATAGAAACTTCGTCTCCAAGAAGCATAAGATTTAATGTTCTATACTGGGTCATAAAAAATATAGTTCCCATAATTACTATAAAGAAAATCCAAGTTGAGTCTTGCCATTTCGCACCTGATAAACCGCCCATGAGCCAAAAGCTGATTGTCTTCATTCCTTCAGCATTGTTAGCAAAATAAATAATAAAACTAGAAAATGCACTACATACGGAACTAAGAGCCATACCAGCAAGTAAAAGCTTTATCGAATTTGTACGTCCACCTATATTTGATATAAGTAAAACTAACATTGAAATCCCAAATGCTCCTATAAAGCCCATAATGCCAATAGATTTACTGCCAAAAGCTGTGCCGAAACCAAGCATTACAGCAAGTGTTGCACCGAGGGAAGCTCCTGAAGAAACTCCAAGAATATAAGGATCAGCTAGAGGATTTTTTACAATAGCTTGCATAACTATACCTATAACTGATAAACCAGCCCCAACTGCTATTGCCAAAACAATTCTAGGCATACGGATTAGCCAAACAACATCAGCTTTTGGGCCTATTCCCAAGGTGGAATCTCCAATATTAAATAGTTTAAATAATATAATATCATAAACTTCTTTCATAGTTATATTTACAGAACCAATTGCAACAGCAAGTCCAATTGAAGCTATAAGTAAAACTAAAAGAATAAGAGAAACACCTATATACATAGGTATTTCTTTAGATTTATTTGATTTTTTGTTTTTTATGTAAAGTTTATTCATAATAACTCACTACTTTTCTATATCTCCATATAAACCATTTGAGAATGCTTTAATTCCATCTACAGTTCTTATACCACTAGAATACATATCTCCTAGAGGAATTGTATATACTCTCTTGTTTTTAACAGCAGATAAACTTTGAAGAGAGTCGTCTTTTAAGATTTTATTTATCTCTTGATTTGGAACATCTGAATTTCCCCTATCCATATATACTACAAATATAGAATCAGGATTAAGTTCAATTAAATCCTCTTTACCAATATTTTTTCCTTCTGTATTTAATAAGTTAGCTCCTAATTTAGTTACCATATCTCCACCTAAAGTGTTTGCACCATAAGTAACAATTTTGTCACTAGAAAATTCAACAATTAAAGTACTTTGCTTTTCCTTGCCTTTAGTAGCATCAGTAGCTTTTTTTACTTCTCCATTGATTTCATCAACTAAAGCTTGAGCTTTATCTTCTACATTGAAGATTTTACCTAAGTTTAAGATGTCAATGATCTCATTATCAATAGTTTTCTCCTTAACAACACCACTGTTTAAAGACATATATGTATTTACCCCACTATTATTCCAGTAATCAACATCTCCAAGTCTCTTATCAGCAAATAATGAATACCATCCAAGTATAAAATCAGGCTCAGACATTATAACGCTTTCCTTCGAAGGCGTAAATTCTTTTAAATAGTTAATTTTTTTAAAAGCCTCTTGAAATTCAGGTTTAACGTCATGGTCAAGTCCAGCTGCCGCAACGATTTTATCTTCTAAACCTAAAGCAAGTAGCGTTTCTATAGAGTTTTGATATACCGCAAAAACCTTTTCAGGTGCTTTATTAAAAGTTATTTCAATAGGTTCTTTTTTATAGTTATAAGTTTTTATAGTTACAGGATAATGAGATTTAGAAGTAGAAGGATCGTCCTTTTTTCCTACATTTTCACTTTTTGCTGTGTTACCACAAGCTGCAAAGCTAAAGATAAGCATTAAGCCCATTAGAAGTGTAAGTAATTTTTTAGATTTTTTCATTGTTAATCTCCTTTTATTCAAAATTATAATTTAGTTAAAGATTATAATTTCTATGAATATATAAGGATACTCTAAGTAATAATGTAGTTTTTAAACTACTGTAATATCACTCTTTACTCGAAGAGTATCGATATCTTTAATATTGGTAAGTATCCTGACTTATAGATCATAATATTAATTAAGCCTTCCCAAGTCAAAAACTCAGTGACATAAATTAATCAATACTCCCTAATTACAGTAGCGGTACTGTGTGGAAATCTCATCCATCTTCCTTTTAATGACCAATATCATTCATATATAATTATCATACTTTACTCTATGAGAATATATCATATTGGCTAAAAAATGTCCATAAATGTAAAGTCAGAAATTTCATAAATATAAAAACATCAAAAAAACATCCGGATTTATAATAAAAAATTAAATAAATTTAATTATTTATAAAAAAGAAGTTATAATAACTACAGTAGTATCACTGAAAATATTAATATAATGGAGGACTTTTAATTTTTATCAATTAAGGGTATTATTAAATAAGAGATTTTGATATTAAATGAAAGGTTGATAAGATAGATGAAAAAAGATCCAAAAGATACTAAAGTTGTTTTAGGTATGTCAGGTGGAGTTGACTCCTCCGTAGCAGCTTATCTTTTAAAGGAGCAAGGCTATAATGTTGTAGGTGTCTTCATGAAAAACTGGGATGAGAAAGATGATAACGGAGCATGTACAGCAGTTGATGATTACGAAGACGTTAGACTTGTTTGCCAAAAGCTAGATATACCTTATTACACTGTAAATTTCGTTAAGGAATACTGGGATAGAGTTTTTGAATATTTCCTATCAGAATATAAAAAGGGAAGAACTCCAAATCCGGATGTAATGTGCAATAAAGAAATTAAATTTAAAGCGTTTCTAGATTTTGCAATGCAAATAGGCGCAGATTACATAGCTATGGGACATTATGCTAAAGTAGACTTCCATGATGGTGAATATAGACTTTTAAGAGGTGATGACCCAAATAAAGATCAGACATATTTCTTATGTCAATTAAATCAAAAGCAGTTAAGCAAGAGCATTTTCCCTGTAGGTGATATTGAAAAATCAGAAGTTAGACGAATAGCTAAAGAGCAGGATTTAGCTACTGCTACAAAGAAAGATAGCACAGGTGTATGCTTTATTGGTGAGAGAAATTTTAGGCAGTTTTTAAACAACTATCTGCCTGCAAAATCAGGTCCTATAAAAACTCCTGAAGGAAAAGTACTTGGCGAGCATGTTGGACTTATGCACTACACTCTAGGTCAAAGAAAAGGTCTCGGTATAGGTGGTGCTGGCGAACCTTGGTTCGTTGTGAATAAAGATTTAAAAACAAATACACTATTTGTAGTTCAAGGTGAACAAGATCCTAGACTTTATTCTCTAGGGTTAAAAGCTACTGATATCAACTGGATAAGCGAAAAAGAAAAACCACCTGTTTTCAAATGCACAGCTAAATTCAGATATCGTCAGCCTGACCAAGGAGTTACTATTCACATAAAGAATAATAATTGTGCTATAGTTGAATTTGATGAGCCTCAAAAGGCCATAACTCCAGGTCAAGAAGTAGTTTTCTACGACGGTCCAGTATGCCTAGGCGGAGGAATCATAGATGCATACTACAAAAATGAGAATAAATTAAACAAACTTATAGAAGCGAAGTTTTAAAATTTTATAGGTAACAAAAGGCTGCTCATTATAGGCAGCCTTTTTCTCAAACCATTATCTTTCCCTGTTCCCTGCTGAACTTTTCACTCTTCACTACGCTAAACTTCAAAACTGGTCCCATCAATCCACGTATATCCAGCTTTTTCTCTAAGTTCATCAATTAGTTTGAACATAGCCTGATCTTTGCCTTTGGCTTCTATCATCACATCTATATCTCTATTTATCCTTTTGCAATCTTCAATAAATTTCATAAAGTCATAACTATTTATATAATCGTGATGTTTTCTATCCCTATCTCCCTCTTTTGGAGATGAGAAATGAACTTTTGGAGGATATACTTCCTTATCCCATGTATGAAATATATCCTCTAGAAAAGTTTCAACTGCTTCGCCCTGATTATTACACAAGTGATGATGAACATCAAAGACCATCGGTGCGTTAACTTCTTTGCAGATACGTAAGACTTCCTGAGCCGTAAAAGTTTTATCATCATTTTCTAGTATCACCCTTTCACTTATATCTTTTGGTAGTGATTTAAAATTTCTTATAAACCTTTCCATGGCATTCTTTCTTCCTCCCTGACTACTGCCTACATGAAGTACCATTTTGCCATTTTCGTAACCCATATCTTCAAATAGATGAATATGAGCCCATAAATTTCTTATTGTATTTTCAACTACATCTTCTCTTATGCTATTTATAACATTAAATTCATTAGGATGAGTATCTACTCTTAAGTTGTTGAGCTTTATAAAATCTCCTAAGTACTTAAAATCTTTTTTAAATATACTTCTATAATTCCACATAACTTCTGGATGCGTTCCAAGCGGAACTAATGTAGATGTTATTCTATAAAAATGTATGTCATGTTCGACATTGTATTGAAGTATTTTCATGAGGTCATCTAAATTTGATAAAGTTACTTTTTTTAGCTTATCGAGTTTTTCTTCTTCATTAGATATTTTATTGTAATTTGTGAATGTCACTGAACTGGATGAAGTAACTTTAGGAAGATTTAAAGCTATAGCTACGTAACCTAGTCTAACTCTCATATATTCACCCCATACTCTTATTTATAAATATAATTTAACCAACTTTTATAGCTTTATCCTTTTATATTTACATAGCTTTCATTTAGACATTATAAAAAGACCTCCATATCGCAATATAGAGGTCGTATTTTAGAAAGTTATATTGAGTTTAAATCCTATAAGCTAACTAAGCATACAATTAATTTTATTATAGTTGCAATTTCAAATCCACAGCAAATCTTTGTACATATTTCTTTTGGTTCTACTGTTATGCAGTAATTCTTATTATAAACGAAGCTACGAGGTACCTTTATAGTCATACAGAAAGGTACTTTCTTTATGATTTTCTTCTCACATCCAGAACAAGTATCATATTTGATGCATAGATTTATTATTCCAGATACACGAACCTTCTTGTACCTTCCACATTCACAACCGCATTTTCTTTCTTCTTTGACATCTAAAACTTTTACATTTGCAATAGCGTCTGTTACTGTATGAACTGGTCCATTTGCACAAGATACTCTTATCTTATCTTCAACTGATGCTGGTCTGCACATATATAACACCACATTCACTGAAACAGTATTACTGCTAACAGGGCATAATTGTTGTCCATTTCTAGTAAATGTTCCTGTTGCTGAATTATTTATTACTCCATCACTTGGGAAGTCCTGAACCCTAGCTCTAATAGAAACATTCTTAGTTTCTCCAGGTCCTAATGAACCTATATTTATTCCACTTGCTAATCCACTACATGGGTAAATAGTAGATCCAACTCTAACCTCTATGCAGGATAAATCAGAGTCTAAAGTATCCTTTAGTGTAAAGTTGTCAACTTGAATTGCACCATTATTAGTAATACTTACGTTATAAACAATCTCTTCACCTACTGAAACTACAGTTCTATTAGCGGTCATAACCATACTTATTGGAGTTGTTGTTACATTCGTTACAGCATTATTACTTCTAGTACTGTCACACTTTATATCTCCACATCTGCTAGTTGCGTAACAATAAGTTACATCTGCAAAGTTTGTTAATATTCCTGAAGTTCCGCATGCAATTCTTGCTTCAAAAGTTATCTTTATTATTTCGCATGGTTCAAGAGAACCTAAGCTGAGATTACTCAATGTTCCTCTATGACAGCGATGACATCCTGAAACTTTTAATGATCCCTTAATCAAGCTTAAACCTAGTGGAAGAATATCTGTTAATTTTATATTAAATGCTGTTGCGTTTCCCTTATTCTCTATCTTTATGCAATATCTTAATACTTCTCCGTCTAAAGCTTCACTCTTGTCTACATGCTTATAAACTTTAAGACAAGCATATTTGGGATGTGGTTTGCATGGTTTAAAGCAATCGTTTTCGCAGTTTCCATCTTGTTGAAAACAAGATTGATTTTCACAGTTTCCATGTTTACAGCAAGGATTCTCATGATGTCCACAGCAACATTTATCATCTACTTCTACTTCACCTATATAGTCCTTAAAACCATCATTACATCCAAAACTATCACTACCATATTCCCATTTTTCTGAAAACTCAAATCCTTGATCTAAATTGTCAACTTCTTTTGTTAATTCTTCTATACTAATATTATCAAAGTTATTTAGGTCATCACTCATAAATTCCATTGACTCATCATCAGATTGTACATCTTCTCCAAAGTCAAAATATGCTTCTCCATTATTACATGTACATTCTACGAATTCATCAACATCACTTATAAATGATTTGAATTCCTTGTTATCCATTTACATCTCTCCTTATCATCTTTAGGATATTTATGATACTAATACATTCTATGAATAAACTACATATTTGTTACAGGTATAATAAAATTCCACATAAATTTTATACCCTTACAATAGAAACTCCCTTTTTATTACATTTTATTTCAACCTAAAAAGAGTCCTGAGATTTTCCCAGAACCCTCTAAATTTTCTCTTATATTTTATTTTAGCAAAATCTATATTTCGCTTACTTCAGTAACTATCCATTTATTACTCTCAGTATTATACGTCATTACAGTTTTAAATGATACATTCTTTTTCTCTTCATTTAATGGAATTATGGATAAACTTTTCTTTTCCTTATAGCTCACATCTGCTATAGCAAATGTTGAAAAGATTCCATCTTTATTTTCTATAGATATAGCATCCTTTTGCCACTTCAAATCTTCAAGATTATAGCTGTTGCTTATTATAAGAGATTTCTTGTTATATCTGACATAAAGAGATTTTTTCACCCTTTCAGTGCATCCTGTTATAAGGTTAATATCTTCTTTATTTAATGCTTCAAAGAAATTTTTATAAAATTCATTATATGAAACCTCTAAATTCTTTCTTAACTCCTCTGTCATCGGATTTAAATCAAATCTTAAATAAGATAAATGCTCTACTGCTTTTTCCTCACTTTTTACCACGCTCCATGGAAAGTTCTTTTCCACATGAATTTTTAAAGATCCATCACTTGGCATAGGCCCTATATTTTTGAATTGATCTATAGTCTTTCCTGTGTCTTCTCCATTTATAAATACTTTACTGTCTGTGTAGTTTCCTTCCACGCTTACATTTACTGCCTTCACAGGTATATCTACCTTTGAATTTTTGCTTATTAAAGAAAATTTATCTGAAGATTCTATTTCCCCAAATGGACCTTTTATTTTAGCTCTTATATCATAAATTCCAGGAATTAAAGGTCCAAATTTTTCAGAGTAGTTATCTCTATCGCTTCTGCAATAAAGCTTATCTTGAAGATAAATCTCTGTATCTTTAAGATTTGTTGATAATGTCATATAAATACCCTTAAGTTCGATAAAATATTTATTACCATCATTTTTTACACTTATAAGCTTATCTCCCTCTGAGTTGTCAAACCTTAATGACCTTAAGATTTCATCCCTTCTAGTTTCATCTGAATTTATATAATCCACAAAAGGTTTTATATTTTCATCATTAAGCTTTATACCTTTATTTTCAAAGCTTATCTGTTTGTATACATTGTATGGATTTCTACTCTTTAAAACAGCTTCAAATTTGTTTATAGTCTTTGTCCTGCTATCATCTCTTGAAACCCATAAGTAACTTGAAACACCAACTATTAAAGCTACTGCGCACAGAGCTATAATTCTATTCCTCTTGTTATCGTACTTTTTTAATGTATCAATTACAATATTCCAATACTTCTTCATTTTTTCTTTGAATGCGTCTATTGTATTCACCTCATCTTTTAAGTTTCTATCTTTCCTTTAAGAGTTCTTTTAATACGTTACCTTCAGTTCCATTAAAATCTATACCCAATATCTCTGCGAAGGTTGGTGCAGCATCAACTAAGCATCCTGTTTCTAAAACTGCTCCTCCTTTTACTGACCTTCCGCAGGCAATAAATAAAGATTTATAATCGTCTCTATCTGGATCATAGCCATGAGTGGCAACATGTCTTTCGTCTTGACTCTTGTTCATGTTTTCTGGTTCTATTTCTTCAACTACATGATGTCCTCTTAAAAAGTTTCTAAAATAGTATCCATCTTCAGCTTCTATCATAAATTCAAAATCGCCATCTACTTTTTTTTCTCTACACTGATCTTTAGAGTAAACTTCTGCTATTCCATAATCCTTCATCCATGAATGTAGAATTTCAAAAACCTTACTTCTCAATTCATCTTTGAATTCATCTTTTATATGAATTTGTGCACTTCCATCACTAGTGTTACAAAATACTTTCCATGATTTCAAACTACCGTCTTTATCCAATTCTATAAATCCTTCTTTTTCTAAAGCAACATTTAAATTAACCATATATTTTACATCCCTAAATCCATGGTCTCCTAATATTATAAAAGTAGTATCATCATAAGTTCCAGCTTTTTGAGAAGCCTCTATTATTTTTCCTATTCTTCCATCAGATGCTTTAAGTGCTTCTTTTGCTTTATCGGAAAATGTACCATATAAATGCCTAAATTCATCCACATGTATGAGATGCGCCAAAATTAGATTTGGTTTCTTTTTTATTATGGTTCTCTCTATTATCTTTAAAATAAATTCATCTAAGTTTGGTTCTTTCTTTCCGTCAAGTTCTTTTCTATAACGCAGAAAATTATCTAAAACATAAAATGGTGTCCCATTTTTTATTGTGACAACCGCTTGATTTTCACCATTTACAGGCCAAATCTCCGGTATTACATAGTCTGCTTTGCATTTTCCCATGACAGGCCAAAAAATAGATGCTATTTTAAGACCTTTTTCCTTTGCAGCATCTACTATAGTTTTAGTCTTTATATACTTAGATTCCCAATTCCAGCGCTGTATCTCTGCATAAGGATCAAATATCTCATTGTTATATATGCCATGTCGATCTGGATACATTCCCGTAACCATAGAAGTATGTGCACAATAAGTTAACGAAGGATATACTCCTTGAACTTTTTTTATGTAAGCTCCTTTCTTTAAAATCTCTTTAAAATTCGGAAGCTCTTTTATATAATCCAAATCTCTTGTATTTAAAGAATCTAATGAAATTACTATAAGATATTTGGATCTTTCAATACCATTTTCCATATATTTTCTCCTTACACTATTCCAAGAGCTTTTGCTCCAATTTCATAAATAAAATAGGAATAAACCGCGATTATTAAACTTATTATAAAGCAATATAAGAACAACCTATATCCCTTTGATATCATATCATTTCCCTTTGTTAATCTTTCCTTAAGCGGAACCCTCTTAATTGATTCACCATTTTTTATCAATGTTTTTTTGGGGTTAAGCATAGCAATAAGTCCTACAATAACAAATAAAGATATACTATAAAACAATCCATTTGCTATACTTATCCAATTAAATTTAAATAATGCCCCAAGTCCTAAAAATACTAAGCAATATAAGTTCCCAATTATAATAGTTTTTATCCAATTGTTCATACTACCCCATCCTCTCTTTAATAATAATATAATGTTTAAAAAAAGCTATGTCAAAATTTTTGAATGAAAATTCAATAAGTTTTTCACATTTTAAAAAGTTATCCACATTTTCTGTGCATAAATTGTGAATAAGTATGTTTTTTTTGTGGTTTACCTCTTGATATCATGTTTATTATTTTTTTAATATTTGTGTAATCCCTTGTATTTTCAGTAGTTATTTTTGTGGATAATATCTATTTTTGATGAAATACATGTGATTCTTATAATAAATCAATAATTTTATAGATGTAACATTTTAATATGTGTTTGTTTATTTTAATACAATTTAATTATTCTTAGTCCTAAATTATGTATTTATATTTCATCGACTCTCTTCATTTTTATTATACAATTTTATAATTTTAGATATGTTAATTTCCAACATTTACATTTATATATTTCAATAATTTTTAAAATTGTATATCTTTTCTATATATTTTAGTTTTTTATCAAGCTAATCTATTTTTATATAATACACTTAATTATCCTGCTTATTCTAGTTAATTCTTTGAAATACTGTCAATATCTTAAATTTTAAAAATTATTTTTTTTCGCAATAGTTATATATTTTTTTCATTTATTATTTGATTTTTCTTTTTAATATTGTATAATGTATTTATAGTTGTCAAGTTACTTAAACTTGTTCCTTGCATATAAAGTACAGAATAAATGTACTACGTGATAATATTAATCACTCTTCCTAATCCTCTACTAATGTAGAGGACTTTTTTTACACAAAAATAAAGGCATCTTTGAAGATGCCCTTATTTTTTTAACTTTTTTTAAATATTTTAGCTTCAAATTCATCTATAGGAATAGGTTTTGAGAAAAAATATCCTTGACCTATATCACATCCAACTGACTTTAAAAAATGAACTTGTCTTTCTGTTTCTACACCCTCTGATACAGTTTTTATTGATAAAGCTTTAGCTAAATCTATGATCTTGGCTATTATTTTTTCTTCCCTATAAGAATCAGATGAATTTTCTAAAAACTTCTTATCAAGTTTAAGCTCATCTATAAATAAATTCTTTAGTATATTAAGAGATGAATATCCCGATCCAAAATCATCCATAGATATAGCAAAACCTAATTCTCTTAACTTCTCAACAGTATCTTTGATAGTATCAAAATTTTCTATTACTACATTTTCAGTTATCTCTATAATTATCATTTTAGGGTCAATATTTTCAGTTTCTATTATATTTTTTAGTTCATCTATATACTCTTCTTGATAAAAATTTATTCTAGATTGATTTACTGAAATAGGAAATAGAGGATATCCTTTTTCCTTCCATTGATTTATCATTCTACACACACGTCTTAACACATATCTGTCTAATTGGATTATAAATCCATTTTCCTCAAATATAGGTATAAACATGTTTGGAGACATAATCCCATATTGTTCATTATTCCATCTAACTAATGCTTCTGCTCCTGAAATGGTTTCTCTCGCTAAATCATATTTAGGCTGAAGATAAACGCTAAATCCTTTAGCTTCTAAAGCCTGCTCTATATTATTTTCAACAATATGCTTCATAATGGTACTCTTATGCATGTCTTCATCATAGAATTCATATTGATTATTGTAACTTTTCTTTGCTTTTACAAGAGCCATTTGTGCACGGTCTATACATATTTCAAAATCTATATTAGTTTTGTTATATTCAATAACGTATATACCAAATTTGAGCATAATATTATATTTTTGATTCTTTTTAATAGGAAAGTCTTTTATCTGTTCTCCTATATCTCTAAGTCTCTCTAACAATATTTCTTCATCTTCTAATTTTAATAACACTCCAAACTTATCATCATTATTCCTGAAATATATTTCATCTTCTCCTATGTTTTCACTAATAACTTTTGCAATGTATTTCAAAAACTTATTTCCATTTTCATAAGTGAATATTTCATTTATAAGTTTAAAATTTACTATATCAATAAAGGCAACTGCATAATTACACTTCCTATCATCCATAAGCATACAAGCTTCCTTTTTAAACTTATCCTTATTAAATGCACCTGTAACTCTATCATAATAGGCTAGATTTAAAATCTCTTCATCTTTACTTTTTTCTATTTTAATTATACAGTAAATTAAAGCACAAAAACCTGCGATAATTATAGCTATGCATACAGCAGTGATTCCAACTATATAATCATACTTCTCTATAGCAAACTTTTCAGGAACAACGCTTAGAAGTATCCAATCATTTATATCCATGGGAATATACGTTACCAACATTTCTCCTTGCTTAAGTTTACATGAAAAAACATTATCCTTAGTATTTTTTATCTTTTCATTTATACATTTAAAATCCTCTTCATCCATGGCAACTTTATCAAGTTCAAGCTCATTCCCAGTAACTAGTTCCCCAGTAGAGCTTTCAATTATTCTTGTAATACTGTCTATGCCTAAAGTAGTACTTGCAATAATATTCGTTAATATCGAATTATCTATAACGCCTACAACAACACCAAAAACTCCTTCTTCATTCTCAACAGGCTTTACATAGTAGTTTACGTTACCTACATTTCCCTTATCTTTTTCTGTATGAGATAATATAGTTTCACCATTGAATCCTTTTTGAATCCATTCTATGCTAAGCATATCCTTTGGAAGATTATAAATTTCTCCAGATTTTATTTCATAACCCACCCCATCTTTTCCAATGAATGCAATTCTTTTAAAGCTGTTCATTTTATCGTCTTCTCTAACAAAGTCTATCATCGAATTTAGACTTTCATCGCGATTTATTGATAATATGTATGCAATTGTATCTATTTCATTTAAGTCCCTTTTTAGCTGATTTTTAATCATTTTTTGACTTCGAATAGCAACTTCGTATAAAGACCTCTGTGAAGTTTCTATATGCTGATCAATAACTAGTTTAATTAGTAGGACACTAGAAATTGCAAAAACTAATATAAACATACCTATTACTTTCATGCTTCTAATCGCTAACTTTTTATGATTTTCCATCCTTTTCTCCCTGATCACATCTCATTTCTTCATATAAAATTACATTATATTTTTTAACTCGTCTTATTGTCAATATTCGCATACAATATTATTAACATAAAAATATATTCATCACTGATTTTTTGTGCCTTCATCATATTTACTATAATTTTATCTTTTCAATTATATCACAATAAACTTTTCTATAAGATTCTCAGCCATTTCAATATCATCCTCTGACATTACTTCCTGAGAAGTGTTAGGGTATCTGCAAGGTATGGCTATAACACCCACCTTAGCGCCTTTGCCTTCTTTTTGAATAATTCCACCATCGCTCGATTTTGTGCTTACTATATTTATAAGCTTTCCTTCACTTAAAGATTGAAGTTCTTCCTTCATTTCATGATGAATTATTAAGTTTCCATCCATTACTCTAAGTCCTAGACCTTTGCCTAACTTTAAAGCTCCATTTCCACCTAAAGTATCCCCTGCCTCTTCAGTATCTATTACTAAAGCTTTATCAGGCTCCACAGTATGGATAATAGCTTTTGCCCCTTTTAGCCTTAAATAGCTTTGAGTTGTAAAGGCTATTGTCACATTTTTATTTATATCCTTAATCTTATTGTCATTGACTAAATTCTCTATAACCTGTAAAAGCACATAACACGCTGCTCTATTTGTTAGGTTAGGTCCCATTATAAATCTACCTTGAGTAATGCTTTCTCCTTTAAATGCAGCTACATAACCTTCTTTGATTAGTTTTGCTGCTTCTTCCTTAGATGATGCACCTATATCTACATACATGTCTTCTATATCGCCATCTTTTTTACATAAACAACATCTGCCTGTTACTCCATTTTGAAAGACTACAAGTCCATTTGCTACCTCTGAAGCATTAAATTTTCCTATAGGATGTACTCTTAAGTATCCATTATCTTCTATAAAGTTTACTATAAGTCCAGCAGTGTCCATATTAGCTGATATCATACATTTTTCCGATTCTTTTCCTTGGCTAAGTGTAACTACTACATTCCCCATATTATCTGTTGAACTTTCAAGTCCAAGTTCTTGTATTCTCTTTTTTATAACCTCTTTTATATTATCCTCACGACCTGTAACTCCAAAAGTGTGTATTAATTTATCCAATAAAGGTTTCATTTCTAATCCTCCCTCTAAAATCTCTTATAAAGTTTTCAAATATGCTTTTAATAATTTTATTCCGTTATCTATATCTTCTTTTGATGCTACAGAAATTGCTGAGTGAATATACCTGCATGGAACTGATAGTGTTGCTATCTTAGCACCGCTTCCAACCATGGATATAGCTCCAGCATCATTTCCTCCTGCTACAGCTCTTCTTCTTTGATACTTTATATTTTCCTTTTCCGCTACCTTAATTATGTCCTGTGCTATATCATCATTAAATATACTCGTTACATCCATAATAGATATAGCAGGACCACATCCAACTGTCGTTGCACTTTGATAGCTTGGTACAGACGGCATATCTGCACATATAGTTCCCTCAAGAGCTATTCCTATATCTGGCATTACAGCATAACTGGCAGCATATGATCCTCTATCCCCTATCTCTTCCTGTACAGCAAAAACTCCATACAAATCACAGGCATAGTTCTCTTTTAAAGCTTCTATAAGAAGGTAGCATCCCATTCTGTCATCAAAGGCTTTTCCTTTTATAAGACCTTCTCCGAATTCCTCCATAGCCACATCAAATACTGCATAATCTCCAAGCTCTACCTTACTTCTAGCCTGTTCTTCATCCTTAGCTCCTATGTCAATAGCACAATCTCTATATGTTATTCCATTTTTTCTTTCTTCTTTTCCTTGAAGGTGTATAGGTTTTATTCCTATAACTCCTGGAATTTTATTCTCTCCTATAAGCACAACCTTTGATGGTATTATTTTGCTATTAACTCCACCCAAAGCTGAAAATCTTAAAGTACCGTCTTTATTAAAACCTGTTATGATAAAGCCTACTTCATCCATATGAGCATCCACAAGTACCTTCTTTCCTTTTCCACTCTTGTGGACAATTATGTTACCCATAGTATCTACTTTTATTTCATCTACATAAGGTTTTACCTCATCTATTATTATCTTTCTTACATCACATTCAAAACCGGTAGGTCCTGAAGCATTGCATAAAGTTTCTAAAAGCATATCAAGTCCTCCAATTCATCATCCTTTAATTTTTCAATAAACCTTGCCATAAGTTTTCCTGTGTTTTTTATGTCATCGATATTAACTACCTCTACTGAAGTGTGCATATATTTTATTGGTATTGATAAAAGCAATGTTGGTATTCCATCTCTTGTAACCTGTATAGCCCAAGCATCAGTTCCTGTGGACCCTGGTTCTACTTCAAGCTGAAAAGGAATATTGTACTCCTTTGCTACCTCCATTATCTTCTTTCTAACCTTAGGATGAATATTGGGTCCTATACATATAGAAGGTCCTTTTCCTAATTCATTTTCCCTATAATCATCACCAAATCTTCCATTATCAAAAGTTGTATCTAACGCTATTGCAATCTTAGGTTTTACATTGTAAGCTGCGGCTTTAGCTCCTCTTAGACCAACTTCCTCTTGAACTCCAGAAACAAAATAAACATCCAAATCATGAATTGAGTTTTCAAGCTCCTTTGCACAAGAAAGCATTGCTACTACTCCTGCCCTATCATCTGCACATTTGCATGCCATATTGTTATTTAAGAGTTCAGTACATTTTCTGCTAAGAGTTATATAATCTCCTACTTCTACAATTTTTTCTAGAGCTTCCTTTGAATATCCTGTGTCAACTAAAAGTCCCTCTATAGTAACTGCTCCTGTCTTTTCCTTGTCATTCATGAGGTGTGGTGGTTTTATACCTATAACTCCCTTTATAGTTTTTCTTCCATGAATTATGACTTCCTGAGATACTAAAGTTTTTGCATCAATTCCTTTGGATACAACCCTTAAAAAACCATTATCAATTATCTCTGTGACCATAAGGAATATCTCATCACTATGTGCTAATATCATTATTGAATTATTTCCTCTGCCCTTTTTTAAGGTGTACAAATTATTTATGTTATCACTCCACACCTCTCCATAAGGTGAAAAATATCTTTTCAACATGGGATGTATCATGTTTTCTCTTCCGCTTGGACCATGAGCTTCTGTAAGCTCTATTAGTGCTGATTTTTCATCCATGAATTTTCACGCCTTTCCATAGTTAATTTTTTCAGACCTCTACTTTTAATCTTTCTTCTTTTAAATCTTAAAATCCTCTGTATAATTTGTTAAAATTTTAAATTTTCTGCTTGTAAAAGAATTCATGGTGATTTTTAAGACTAATTATGATAAAATAAAAGAAAATAACATCTTGAGAGGTGAAATTATGACAAGAGTATTGATAACAGGATTCGATCCATTTGGTGGAGAGCCAGTTAACCCTGCTTTAGAGGCAGTTAAAAAGGTTAGTGATAACATTGCAGGTGCAGAGGTTATCAAGGTAGAAATACCTACAGTTTTTAGAAAGTCAGTAGAAAAAGTTTCTGAATATATAGCTAAATACACTCCTGACATAGTTATTTGTGTTGGTCAAGCTGGTGGAAGATTTGATATAACTCCTGAGAGAGTTGCTATAAACTTAGATGATGCTAGAATAAAGGATAACGAAGGAAATGCACCTATAGATACAAAGATTTTTGAAGATGGAGCAAATGCTTACTTCACTAATCTTCCAGTAAAAGCTATGGTTCAAGAAATGAAGAACAATGGTATTCCAGGTTCTCTTTCAACTACTGCTGGTACTTACGTGTGTAATCACTTAATGTACGGAGTTCTTTATCTTATAGATAAGAAATATCCAAATATGAAGGGTGGGTTTATTCACGTTCCATTTACAACAAGCCAAGTTTTAGATAAGAAAAATACGCCTTCTCTAAGCCTTGATGATATAGCAAAAGGATTAGAATGCTGTATAAAAGCTGCTGTAGAAAATAACGAAGACTTAACTGTAAGTGGTGGATCAATCTGCTAATTTAGTTAAGAGTTACGTAGTGAAAAGTGAAGAGTTTTTTTGAATAGATGCCTATGGCACTATTCAAAGCTATTGTTGCAAATTTAGATTTGCTTAAATACTCATAAAAATTTAGGGCTTAAGCTTATGCTTAGGCCCTTTTAATTTGATTTCTTATATGAATATAGAGGTTCGTCCTTTAATATTTCTGAGTCACTATTTGGTCTTTGTGAATTTTTTATATTTACTAGGTAAACTGTAGAAATCTCATTATTATCAGTTGTATAGTAAGATTTAAAACATCTGTCAGGAGATTGTCCACCTTGTTTTGTGACGGTGTACTTCCATGTTCTTATCTCATCTATTCTATCATCAAAAACATACATAGTAATGACAGGTCCTTCCTCTGAGTCCTCAACAGTTTTTAAAACTGCCCATCCCTTCTGATTTACTTTTAATAAAAACTTATTTATATTCTTATTTTCTTTTTCTAATACTTTACTTACATCAACCATTCCGTCTTTAACTGCCTGTTCTATACTATAGTTCTGAGGCAGAGAATAAATTTTCTCTAATTCTCTGTCTATTATTTTTGATTTGTCTCCATAGGTAAAATAAATTATAAAGCATAAAATACATATAGCAGTCACAGAAACTCCAACTATATACTTTTTATTTATCCCTTTCATCTTTTAAACACTCCCTCAATTTCTAAAAATAAAAGCACTTTATCTAAAAATTTAAGATAAAATGCTTTTGTCATATTATTTTATAATAACAGCCTAAACTGCTTTCTAATTCATAAATTTTTGAAGCTGGTCTTTATCTTCTTTGATAGTTCCTTGTATAAGTGTCTTGCTTTCTCCATCGATGTCTGGATGGTTTTGTAGAAATTTTTCCTCTAAATCTATTCCCATCTTCATGCTTTCTATTGCTTTATCTCTTATTTCTTCTTCAGTGTTAACAAAAATGTTCTTTACCTCTGACATCTTTTCTGCCATTTTTCCAGCAACACTTAAGCTCTTTGGTGGATCTCCACCTAGATCCATTATTCTGTCAGAAATTATAGCTGCATGATTATGATACATGCTTTTAGTTTCACTAACTAAAGCCTTCAAACTATCTTCTACATTACATTTGTTTTCAAATCCTTTAAAACTTTCAATTCCCATATATATTCCTTGAAGATATTCATTTAAACTTTCTGTATCCATGATTATCCCTCCTTTTTTATTAGTTTTCTCAGAAAGGACAAAATTTATTTATCTGAATGAATTATCTTGTAAAGATCAAGGTAGAGATATCTAACTCTCCATTTGCTAAAATTATAATATTCTCCATATCCTTCTTGAATTATTTTTGACATTAAAATATCATGAATTCTGCTTCTCACATCCTGTAGCCACTGTCTTTCCACATCTATTAGTTCACTCTTATCTAACTTCCTTATACGTTGTTCTATATTAAAAATATCTTCATCTTGATTTGCAAACACATTTCTTGCATTATCTCCTTGTAATATTATTACATTCCCCAATCCTATTATATCTGACTGCCTATCAAATACTGCACACCACTGAGATATTTCATCTTTTTCTTTATTTATATATGCTAATTCTTCACTGGTGATTTCACCTTTATCCAGAATCTCTTTAGTTTTTATATAAATATTGTTGCCATGTTCTTCTATATTGCTTACCGAAATAGAAATTGTATCAAGCTCTTTATTTGAAATTGTTAGTGGAAGCGCAATTACAAGAATAATTGCAAATACTCCTATTGCTACAAATGAAGTCCTGCACTCTCTAAAGTTTTCACTTCTTGATGCTAAAAATCCTAGCAATACCAAAATCCATATATAAGATATTCCTAATTCTGAAAATAACATACTAAAAATAAATAAACATCCCCATATTATAGCTTTGATCCTAAATTCCTTCATTTATAGTAACCTCCTAATGATTATTACTCTGGCTTTTCCATTCCCATAAACTGTTTTGTAGTTCATATATACTGTCCCTCCACTGCTTCTCTATGTCGTCAGTATAAAGATTTTTTTCTCGCTTATCACTAGGAGCCTTCCAATTACATATTATCTCTGTGCTTTCAACTATATCTTTAAAAACCTCCTTTGTTTTATCATTCAAATAATATACGTTATCTTTTACCTCAAAGTTATCTTTATTTAATATTTCTCCATAAGGAACAATATGGTAAAGAGTAATATCTTCATCATTTAAAAAAAATAACTTCTCATTGACCAATTTACTCTGTGCTATCATATATTCAAGCTTTTCCTCACTTAGAAAACCATCTTCTAGAACTTTCTTAGCCGCCACATACAAATCTCCACTGTCATTATTCAACTTTCCTGCTACCAAACTATTCGTTCTCTCTATTTTGTAATTTTTCCTCTCTATCTTAGAATAATATGAATCTATCCATATTCCACCTAGAAGTAAAACAACAACCGTACTTACCATAATTGAGGTTATTTTTTTAGTTTTTTTCTCTTTCATATTAATCCTCCTTATACTCAATCTAGTATGGTTTCAAATGCCATCGTATGATTTTCTTATATTCATAAATTTAAATGAATCTGTATAGGCGAATTTAATTATGTCTAAGTTTTCTATTATCTCGGAAATATCTTCTCTATTCCTTCGCTTATGGCTGTTGCCGACTTTTCTGGGAATGATGATTCTGACATCATATTATCTTCATCTGGATTTGATAGAAAGCCCATTTCTATTAGTACTACAGGAACTTTGGACCAGTTAAATCCTGTCATATCTTCGGAATAGATTAACCCTCTGTTTTTTATGTTCATTTTGCTACAATATGTGTCTAATAGTATCTTTCCGTATTTTTCACTTGAAGCTGCAATAGCTTTTGTATTTTCATTTACTCCTTTAGGAATTAGTATTGAGGCTCCTTTTGCTGATGCATTATCAAAAGAATCACAGTGTAGTCTTATTACCAAATCTGCGTTAGCTTTATTTCCTATTTCTGCCCGTTCAACATTCCCAAGGCTTAAATTTTCATCTGTTTTCGTCATAACAGAGTTATATCCTTTAGCTGTTAACTTTTCATTTAATTCTTTTGCTACTCTCATGGCTATCTTGTATTCAGGTATGCCTGTAACTACGCCTGAAGCACCTCCACCGTCCTTTATCTTCATAACATTTGATCCTGGAGATAACGGTTCTTTTTCTAAATTTGCCTTAACCGCATGTCCAGGATCTATTACTATGGTTATATTATTTTTTTCTTTTGTTTTTCTCGTTTTATCTTCAAATTCCTTTTCAGTTTCCTTAGTCCTTGCGGCCTCTTCTTTTTCCTGTTTATCGTCTTCTATTGTATTTTCCACATCCTTTGGATTCTTATCATTTTCTGTATCTTCCATTGATGCTGTATTATCAAGTGGAACTTCCTTAACTTTTTCTTTGTAAAGAACAAATGATACTACTGCCAAAGCCATTATGCTGATTAAAATCAGATGTGTTTTCTTTTTCATTGACTTTCTCCTTTTTATTTTCAATGATTGTAAATCTTTATATTCTCATTATACTAATTTTTCCATAACCTTTCTATCTTTTTATATAATTTATAGTTCAGAATATACCTATTACCCTCACATATATTAATCGTTTACATATTATATAATGAGTATATTTCAGGAGGTTTTACAAATGCAGGAAAAGCTATTAAACTCTAAAAAGAAAATCTTAAAAAGGGTGGCTGCATTAGTAAGTCTTTTCTTACTAATTCCTTACTTTTCTACATCAGCTCGAGCTGAAACAAAATCCGTAGACATCTCTTCTGACTTAGGTATAACCCTTGAGACTAAATGCGTTGAAACTCCAACTCTAACAGGCATTTATTCTCTTGGTAAACCTGCTAACACCTATTTTCCAGGCAAAGATTTTTCATTGCTTGATAATGTAAGTACTGGCAAAGTTGCAAACTATAATATTAAAATATCTTTAAATAGTAAAGGTAATCAGTTATATGATTTAGATGAGCTTTATATTCAATCAGTAGCTGACCCTAGAGAAGATGGAACCGGCAAATTTTTAGGATATTGGATAAATACTAATGGAGATCCTAAAGATACAACTGATGATGGAAAAAATACCATAGTCAATGGTTATAATTCTAAAATGTATTCTAAACCGTTTAGTTCCTCATCAAAGATTAAATCCAATTCATGCTTAGACACATTTATAACAGTTACCTTACCTGCTTCAGGATTATACTGGAAAACTAAAGTAATGCCTAAAATACAAGTAGTTGCTGTTAAAGATGGTATAAAAAAAGTCAGCTCACCTTTTGATCTTCCAACACTAAAACTATCAACTTCCGGCAATTTAGTAAGCACTTTAAAATCCTCAAATTCAATAGAATATAAAACCATAGACGGTAAAAAAGGTTTTACTGCTCCCTTTACCGTAACTACAGAAAAAGAAAATATAATTAGCATATCTAAAATTCTTGATGATCCTAAATATGAATTAATAACTTATTCAATCAAAATTGACGCTTTGATAAACGGCAAAAATTTCATGTTAAATACAGACAACTTTAAAATAGGAAATATAGATAATGGAAAGCTTGTATCATCAAAATATAATAACGGAGTACTAACCTTAGTTGTAAAACAGCTTTCCCCAGGTCCATCTCTAAGTTTTACTGTAACTCCTTTTATTCCATTTAATATGAACACTTCAAGTATTACTGCAGTTGAAGTAAAAGGATCATGGAACACAAAAATTCCTGAAATAACAAATTTCCAAAACCAATATTTATTTAATCAATGTGCTTGTGGTTCTATTTGTTCAAAAAATATTTTCAATACTCCTAATACTGATGGTGTTGTTACTGTTAAATATTTAGAAGAGGGTTCTAATAAAGAATTATCTCATGATGTAACTATAATTGGTGCTGTAGGTACAGAATACTATACTGTTGCTAAATATATCTATGGCTATCAATTAACTAAGGTCCCTGAAAACGCCAATGGAACCTTCAAAAAAGAGCCTCAAACTGTAACTTACTATTACAAACATCGTCAAAGTGTTGTTAATGTAAAGTATGTTGAGGAAAAAACTCTTAAATCTCTTGTTCCTGATGAAGTCTTAACTGGTTATGTTGGTGATAAATACGAAACTTCAGCTAAAAATATTCCTGGTTATGATTTTGTTAGAGCATCAATTAACGCAAAAGGAGTGTTCTTAGAACTTCCTCAAACTGTTATTTATTATTATAGAAAAGCCGTACCATGTGTTTCTACTGTTACTGTTAAACATTTAGAGCAAGGGTCTAATAAGGAGCTTGCTCCTCATGAAAATCTAAATGGAACAATTGGAGAAGAGTATTCTACTACTTCTAAAGCTATATATGGTTACGAATTAGTTGAAACTCCTGAAAATGCTAATGGTACTTTTAAGGAAGAGCCTCAAACTGTGACTTATTATTATAAACATCTTAAAGGTACTGTTACTGTTAAATATTTAGATAAAAACTCTAATAAACCAATTGCTCCTAATGAAGTTTTAGCTGGTTATGTTGGTGATAAATACGAAACTTCAGCTAAAAAAGTAAAAGGTTATTCACTTGTTCAAACACCTTACAATGCTAATGGTACTTTTGCCACTGAAAACAAAGATGTAATTTATTATTATTCAAAAGATAGTACGGTGCCTGTTCCTGATGATAATAACACAGGAAACAATACTCCTAAGACTGGAGATCCTAATAACCTAATATCATATATAATAATAGCCTCTGCATCATTGATTGTTTTAGCTGGAATTACTATAAAACGTAAATCATTAAAAAAATTTTAAAGTTGATTAAATAAAATAAGAGTGCTGCCATGAGAGTTTAAATCTCATGGTTAGCACTCTTTATTATCTTGTACTACTCTTTGAAGAACGTCTTTACTTTTGCTTCTTTTAATGTTACCTCTACTATAGATATACTTCCGCCCCTTACAACCTGATAATTTTCATCAAGCTCACAACTTGGATCTATAGATATAGCAAGGGTAGAATTCATACTATCTCCTGGTATTATAACTGAACTTAACCCAAATTGCTCTTCTTTACTATTATTATAATATCTAAGACTTCCTCCATCAGCATAAGCTACATCTTTTTCACGGTTTAAAAAATAGCTTTTATCATCATCTTTATCTATCCATTTTCCTTGAATACTCGCCATTACATAATAGTAATTTATATATCCTCTATCACCTAATGTAAACATAGTATTCTTTAAGTTGTTTTTTCCATCCATATCATAAATAAAAAGAGCACTATCATTATTAAGCCACTGAATCTTGTAGGTGTTTTTTTCTATTGATTTGTAATTTGAACTGCCAATAAGCGTTTCTACTTTCTTCCCGAATATCATCGCTCTTCTTTTCAAATTTACAGTTTCAAATCTCATATTTTTGTACTCTTTCAATATAACCTCATGACTTTTATCTGGAGACTTTGACACTATAAGATTAACTCCTCCAACAAAATACATTAAAGTTGAATTGGCGATAATCAGAGCTGCTATTACTGCTGCTTTTATTCCTCTGAATTTTTCATTCCAAATTATTGAAAATAAAACTATTATTATAAGATAGTTTGTTACATAAATCATCCAGTCATAGATCAAATAATATTGCCTTTTAGGTGCTACAATTAGGGAAAAAACTTCAAATAGTACAGCTAAAACTATAAGAATTCCTAACAATGTTTTAATTTTTTTACTTTTTATCATCTATTAATCCCCCTAATTTGAAGTGATTTAATATATCTTTATAAAGATTATCTTCTCTATCTACAGGATCCCATGTTACCCCTGTATTTACACTTCTATATGCCCTTACTCTTCCTTTGCCATCAACTGTTTTTTCTATAGTTGCTATGTATCCAGTTTTCTCGTCATCAACAAAATCTATATACATTCTCTCATATGTTCTGTTCAAGTTATGGTTAGCAGTTTTAGATATAGTTCCTACGCTCCACGCTTCACCATTATACTCACTTTCAGTAGTTATTATGCTTATATTCTCAGAACCTTTTCCTCCATAAATAATGGCTGTCTTATTGTTTGAAGTATATACATTGCTTACTTCTATTTCATCTAAATAGCCACTTATTTTTGCATATCCTGCATCCTTATCATCAGGAACCTTAAGCCAAGATTTTCCCTTGTCCATAGTTATATAGAGTGATCCATCCCGTATTACATAATTTTCTTCCGTCTTTACATTTAAGGTTACTGGATGTTCTCCATCAATAGCCCTAGATATCATTCTATCTATATCAGTTGTTGTATCCACATAGTTTTCACTGGTATCTTTTTTCTTCTCCTCTTTTAAAGGATTTGTTTCAGTATAATTTTCATTTACTTTGTTTACTATTCCCTTAGAACCATAATATGCTCCTAATCCTAATGCTATAGTCAAAATTGCAATTACTATTTTCTTATGATTCATTTCATCACCTCTAACAGAATTATAACACCATATTTAACAACTTTAGTCTTCAACAACAAATTTAATAATATATTCTACCCAATGAGTTTCATTCCATCCTGCAATAAAACTATAAATATACTCTCCCGGTTTCTCTGCTATCGTTATAGTGTTATCTTTTAATAGCACATCTATATTGCTTCTTACTGCATTATCATCAATAACAAATTGCTTTACTTTAAAATCTTTAAGTCCTTTATCTGATGACAATTTTATTTTCACGCTGCTTCCTGCATTTATTTTATGTCCTTCTAGCTTTTCTGCTGCCTTCTCTATTCTAATTCCAAGATTCGAATTTCCCGTAAATGACCACATATGCTCATTTTTAAATGCCTTAATTTTTTCTCCATTGACTTCACAGGTTAAATATGGCGCAACCCATGGAATTTTTACTGTACGATTCCCCAAAACTAAAAAACATAAAAATCCAACTAAAAACGCTGCTATTAATCTCATTTTTATGATGTCTTTCATATTTATCCCTCCAATACGAAGTACATTCCTTATATATATATATAATATACTTTTTTTACATCTTTTGGAATAATAGCTTTTAATATTTTTTACCACAATAAAGTGGTTTATGATAATTTTTATAAGTTTTTTCAGTATAATTTCATTAATATCTGCTTAAATTTTATTTTTTGCAACTAATTTTAGTGCTTTTTATAGCTCATCTATTAGGAAAAACTCCATATTTTCAATGGTTGCAATCGATTTTCTCTAAATTATTTCTAATTAATAACTTTTTCATAATTATTCCGTTGACATTGAATTTTCCTAGTAATATAATCATAATAAACATGTAACTGTTTAAACAGGCATAAGTTTTATTAATAAACTTATGCCTGTTTACGTAATAACGACATACTGATGAAAGGAAGTATATTTATGTTTGGATTTTTAAAAAAGAAAAATAGTGAATTAGTAGCACCAGTTTCAGGTAAAGTTATAGAATTATCTCAAGTTCCTGATGAAGTTTTCTCACAAAAAATGGCTGGAGATGGAGTAGCAATAGAGCCATCTGATGATTTAGTTGTTGCACCTGCTGATGGATCAATAACTTTAATATTTAAAACAAATCATGCTTTTGCTATGACTTTAGAAAATGGATTAGAAATACTAGTTCATATAGGATTAGATACTGTAGAACTTAACGGAGAAGGATTCGAAAGATTAGCAACTGAAGGAGAAACAGTTAAAGCTGGTACTCCTATAGTTAAAATAAACAGAAAATTATTCGAAGAAAAAGGATACAAAACTGTAACTCCAGTCCTTGTTACAAACCCTGACATCCTAAAAGAGATGAATGGATTAGTTGGAAACAACGTTACTGCTGGAAAAGACGCAGTTATCTCTTACAAAAAGTAATTTCATAAATGCATAATAAAAAGCATAGTTTACAGGTCATCCTGTTTACTATGCTTTTTTAGTGAAAAATTAGAATATAAAAGTGAAGAGTAACGGTTATTTCTACTCTGTTATCGCAGAAATTCTTATTTTCAAAATGCTAATTAAACTTATATAAATTCACAAAACTCTTAACTTAAATCCTAACCATGTCTTCTGTTATATCATTTAAACTATGAGCACCGCACATTGCCATAGTATCCTTTAATTCATCTCCAAGTTTCTTTGTATAAACTTCAACACCTTCTTCAGCTCCTCCATATACTGCTGTTACAAAAGGTCTTGAAATTATTACTCCATCAGCTCCTAAAGCTAATGCCTTGAAAATATCAGTACCACAACGTATTCCTCCATCTACAAGTATTTTCATTTGTTTACCTACTGCTTTAACTATCTCTGGAAGAACTTCTGCTGTAGCTGGACATTGATCTAATACACGTCCTCCATGATTTGATACAACTATAGCATCAGCACCTGCTTCTTTAGCTTTTAAAGCTCCTTTTACAGTCATGATTCCTTTTACTATAAAAGGGAGCCCTGAAGATTTTATTATATCCCTCAATTCTTCTACTGATTTACTGCCTGCTGGGGGAGTAAGATTCTTTAAAAACGGAAGTCCTGCTGCATCTATATCCATAGCTACTGCAAAAGCTCCGCTTTCACGGACAAGCTCCATCTTTTCGCTAATTGTTTCTGCATTCCATGGTTTTACCGTTGGGACTCCCATTCCGTTGGATTTTTTTATAGCCTTTGTAGCTGCTTTCATAACCTCTGGATTTGTACCATCACCAGTAAAGGCTGCAATTCCAGCTTTTGCACAAGCTGAAACTAAGATATTATTATATTGAACATCATCATATTTGTCACCATAGTGTAAATTTACAGCTCCAACCGGACCTGCAAAAAATGGATAATCGAATGTTTTTCCAAATAATTCAAACGTAGTATCAACTGGACCATTCTCAGTAAGAGTATCCATATTAACTCGAATCTCTTTCCATTTTTCATAATTACGTGTAGCAGTATCACCTATACCCTTTGATCCTGGTCCTGGCATTTGATTCTTACACGCTTTACCATTGCACTCAGGACATGCTTTGCAATAACTACCTAAGCTTCCTTTTGCATTATCTAAAACATCTTTGTAATTCATACCCTTATCTCCTCCAATATCCCCTCATTTAAGTAAAATTTTACTACCTATATTTATAGTGCGATTATATTCCAAAAGTCTTTTTTTGTCAATGAAAGTGCCTTCTCTGGAGACTCTAAATCCCTTGATTCTTAAGCCTTTACTTAAACATATATATCTATACAAGAGACTTAACCATATCTCTAATTTCTTTAAAATCATCTTCATTTGGATGAGATGCTGCACGATCAAAATTGTCTATTAAATTTTTAAACTTAATATCATCTGTTTCATTCATCATTTTTTCGTATCTATTGCGAATTGACACAGGCATCTTTCCTTGACACATATAAGTTCCTACAATATTATTGGAGACATCCAAATTTTTTTCTACTGATTTCAATATTCTGCTATAGTACTCCTCGCTACCACCAAAGCCTGCTGTTCCAAAAATAAATACTTTTTTATCTCTCAAAGACTTTAAAAACTCCTCCATCTTTTCATCACAGGTTCCTTTGTCAGTCCAAAATCCTACAAATATGAGAGTTGTATCTTTTCCTTTAGGATCAACGCTACCAAAGTATTTGCATTTTTCACTACCAACTTGCTCTCTAATAACTTCTGCAAGCATAGCTGTATTTCCAGTATTACTACTATAAACTATTGAATATTCCATTTGTTTTCCCCCTTCTTTTGAATGATTTTCTCCATCAGTGAGATTAGCTGTGTTCTCTCATCTTCTTCAATACCAGAAAACACTTTTTCATCCCATTGACTGAACAAACTGTAAATAACTTTGAGGGCTTCCTCACCTTTTTCTGTTAAGCTTAATATATAGGCTCTCTTATCACTCTCACTTTTTTCTCTCAAAACAAATTCATTTTGAACAAGCTTTTCAATAGCCCTAGTTGTATGCCCAGAATCAAATCGTAGTTCAGAAGATAAGTTTCCAGGAGAGCATTTAGGATGCCTTCCAATATATATAACAAAATAGAGAAGCCCTCTTGATAACCCTATTTTCTGTAGCTTTTCATTGCAGAATTTTGAAAAATCCTTATACAAAAATGTTGTAAAAAAAGCCAATGTTTTTTTCATTTTACTACCTCCATTTACCTGACCAAGTCAATAATATTCTTTTTATCTGACTTTGTCAATTAATCTCTAAAAAAATAATCCTCACCAAACATTGAGGATTATTTAAAATTTTTTATTTTTTTAGTCTTTCTATATGGATAGCTAAATATCCAACCTCATCTTCAGAAATTTTAAGATCCAACTCTTCTTCTAGTATATTAGATGCTCTCTTTGCTAGTTTATAGGATTCAGCATATTTTCTCTTTATAGTAGATAAAAGATCATTCTCAATCTCTTCCCCATTAAGAATTCTTTCTATTGCAAACCTTACATGAGTTGTAAATCTTGCAAAATCTATGCTTTCTCTATTTATAGTTATATTGGAATTTCTCTCAACAAACTCAATTACCTCATTTACAACAGTAGTGAATCTTAAAGTGTTTGATAACTTTCCATTGTTTCTGGCTGAGTGTATATGAAGGGCTATAAATCCAACTTCACCTTCTGGTATATGTATCTTCATAGTATCTTCTATAATCTTTTTAGCCTTTCGAGCAATTATAAATTCAAGTTTATATAAAGTCTGTGTTTCTACTAAAAATGGGTTATCTATGGTATCATTATCTTCAATTCTCTTTAAGGCAAAAGCTATATGGTCTGTCAAAGATATATGAATTTTTTCGTCTAATTCTTCGCCTAATTCTCTCTCTATCATAAAAATAATTTCTTCACACATACCTACTACACCACTATCGGCATAACTTATAAGTTCATTAAAATTCTTTTTATTTTCTTTGTTTTCAATTATAAATATTTTCTCTACTTCCACATCTTTATCTATAATATGGCCTGTTTTTTTTCCAAAACCTATGCCTTTAGAAAATAGAATCTTTTCTGCACTTCCATCTTGTACTAATAAAACATTATTATTAAATACTTTAAGTACTTCTATTTGATGCTGGTCTGAATGTTCCATTGTTTATCAACCCTTTTCTTAGTAATTGTAGCTTTTATATATGATAAAATATCTAATAGTCTAATTTCAACCACCAACTTTTCTCAATTTCAAGCTAATATCCAAAAAATGACTTTTGAGTAATTATATGATATAATCTTTTTTATATTAAAGTTAGGAGTGGTCTCATGAAAAATTCCAAAAGGAATACGAAACTTATTATAACATTATTAGTTTTAATTTCAGCTTTATTTATTATTATAATATCTATCGTGTATCCAAAAAATAATTTTACCATAATAATTGATAATCAAACTTCTATTAATTTTAATAATTCTTATATAAAGTATAGTGTATCTGAAGAAAAACTTGACATACCTTCTATCAATAAAAAGTCCACAAAAAAATTACATATGAATTCCATATCAAAATTCGATACTAACTCAATGAAATTTTACTATATTGACGAGAAAAATAAAACTAAAGATGTGTTATTGTTAAAGGATTTTTCTGATAAAACCAAAGCCACAATCAATCTGTCAATAGTTCCAAGCAATAATGATGATAACTTTGAAATAAGTGTAAAAACAGCCATATATGAATAGCATCCATACGCTGCTAGATAAGAGTTAATTAGTGAATAGTTATTTTATAGTATCTTTAAATTCAGTTATTAGATTAAGAACATCATTTTAATTTATAGATTGCTAATTTTCATCACAATAGAAAATACTATTGTGATGAATTTTTCCATGATAGTATTTTCTTGTGAAGGCTGTTTTAAATACAGTTTCGTATAACAACAGCTCTTCACTCTTATCTATTCTATGCAACTTTTTATTTTTTTAAAATCTTTTTCATCTGAGTTACAAGAGGATCTGCTATAGTTCCTACAACGATTTGAAGATTTCCTTCTCCCATCCTCATTATAGCAGTGATTCCTAGTTTCCTTAGTTTTTCATCATTCACCTTTGAATCATCTTTTATAGACAGTCTTACTCTTGTTATACATGCATCTACAGCCTCTACATTTTTCTTTCCACCTATTGCATTTATAATATCCTTTGCCTTTGTAGAGAGTCCAGATACGGTTTCTCTAAATGATGGTTCTTCATGTCTATTTTCATCTTCATTAATTCTTCCTGGCGTAGGAATATTAAATTTCTTTATGCAAAATACAAAAATCACATAATATAATACTCCAAATACCAATCCTATTGGAAGAATCCAAAGAGGTTTCGAAGATATTCCAAAGCTTAATCCATAATCTATAGCTCCAGCAGAAAAATTAAATCCCATTCTTATTCCTAAAGCTGTAGTTAGTGCAAGAGAAACTCCTGTTAATAATGCATGAATTAAATATAATCCCGGAGCTAAAAACATGAATAAAAATTCTATAGGTTCTGTTATTCCTGTTAAAAATGATGTAAATGCTATCCCTATAAGCATTCCTGTTACAGCTTTTCTCTTTCTTCTTTTAGCTGTAGTTATCATGGCTAAACACGCTGCTGGAAGGGCAAACATCATTATAGGAAAGAATCCCGTCATATATGTTCCAGCGGTAGGATCTAGTGCAAAAAATCTCGCTATATCTCCCTTTGCTATAATTCCAGAAGCGGTTTCAAAGTTCCCTAGCTCCATCCAAAATACTGCATTTAATATATGATGAAGTCCAAACGGGATAAGAAGTCTATTTAATACTCCAAATCCAAATGCTCCTATAGCCCCAGCTTTCCCCATGCTTATTCCAAGAATGTTCAACCATTCTTGAATAGTAGGCCATACATACCCAGCTAACAATCCAAGGGCTAGAGCCAATATCGATGTTATTATTGGAACAAATCTTTTCCCTCCAAAGAAACCTAAAAATTGCGGAAGTTCTATTTCTTTATACTTGTTATAAAGAATACCTGCCATTACTCCTATTAATATTCCACCTAAAACTCCCATATTTATAGATGTATCAAAGCTCACCGCTACTCTTGTAAGTATCATATACCCAACTGTTGCTGCCAAAGCTGAAATTCCATTATTCTCTTCTGCTATTCCTACAGAAACTCCTATGGCAAATATTAATGGAAGACTCTCAAATATAACTCCGCCAGCCTGCATCATCCAAGGAATATTCCACACATCAGGTGCTCCAAGTCTATTTAGAAGTCCCGCTGCTGGTAACACTGCTATTGGTGTCATTAAAGCTTTTCCCATCTTCTGTAATGCTCCTAGAAATCTATCCTTTCTTGCCATATAGAATTTCTCCTTCCTTTGAGTATGTGTTCTTTAAAAAAGCCAGAAAAGTTGTTACCCTTCTCCAGCTGCTATTTTCATCTTGAGATTTCCAATATGCTTTTAAGCTTCATCTTTAGCAGCTTCTTTAAATCTCTCAATGTGTATCGCTAAATATCCAAGTTCATCATCTGGAACATCTACATCTAATTGATCTTCTATTATCCTTGATGCTTTCTTTGCTAATTTATATGATTCCTTATATGTCTTTTTTATAACCTTTAATAATTCATTCTTTATAGTTGTTTCATTTAAAATTCTTTCTATTGCAAATCTTATATGAGTGCTAAATCTTGCAAAGTCAAGGCTTTGTCTATCTACATATATGTCTAGTTCATCCTCTATAAATTCTATTATAGAATTTGTAACATAAGTGAACTTAACCGTATTCGATAATCTCCCTTTATTTCTCGCTGAATGTATGTGAAGAGCTATAAAACCACACTCACCATAAGGGATTTCTATCCCCATTGTATCTTCTATTATATGTGCAACCTTTTGAGCTATTTCAATTTCTTGTTTATATAGAGTTTCAGTTTCAACTATAAATGGATTTTGTATTTCCTCTCCATTTTGAATTCTCCTTATAGCAAAAGATACATGGTCAGTTAATGATATATGAATCTTTTCATCAAGTTCCTCTCCAAGCTCCTGTTCTATCATGTATATGACTTCTTCGCACATACCGATAATTTTCTCGTTACCATGATTTATAAGATCCTTAAAGTTCTTCTTATTTTGGATGTTTTCCATAGCAAAGACTTTATCTACTTTTACAGTCTTTTCAACCTTTTCTCCTGGATTTTTTCCAAACCCTATACCTTTGGCAAGTAAAATCTTCTCTCCTTCATCGTCCTTTACTAATAAAATGTTATTATTAAAGCCTTTAATTACCTCCCAGTATTCAGCTTTACACGAACTCATACTCAGACCACCCCTCTAGCCTTATTATATAATAATGACTATGCAATTGTAATATTTTAACATGATTAAAACTTATTATTTCTATTATACTATATTATATAAGTCATACACTATTTAGAAAAGTCTTTTGCTGAACTTTTAGTTAAAATTACATAATAATAGCTTTATAAATACAATTATCTTTATCTTTTCAATAATATCTTCTTAATCTTTTACCTCCATCTTTAATTCCTGTATTAAAATATTAAAACTTAGATACATTTGAAACTTCTATAAAAGCCACAGCTACTCCCCCCTTTGAATCATCTCTACAATATCATCCACTGATATATTTATCTTCTTCGCTTCCTCGATAAGCAATATTATCTTATTTTTCAAACTATTTAGCACTTTTCTTTTTTATGATAATATTTAATTATATTTATATTGAAGGGGTGAGAATTTATGAAAGTTGGGATCATTGGAGTAGGCAGTATATGTAAGAAAGCTTACCTCCCTATAATTACTTCAAGGGAGGATATAGAAATAATTTTATGTTCTAGAAATAAAGATGTACTTCTAGATATAAGTAAAAAATATAGAATTCAAAATTTCACTACCTCTGTGGAGGAACTCATAGAAATGGGGATAGATTGTGCATTTGTCCACAGTTCTACAGAATCTCACTATAAAATTTGTGAAAAACTTTTGAACAATGGGATTCATGTTTACGTAGATAAGCCTATTTCCCACTCTTTAGATGAAGCTTTAGAGCTTAGTAATATAGCAAAGAAAAATGGCAAGATGCTTATGACTGGTTTTAATAGACGTTATGCACCTATGGTAGCTGATTTAAAAACTTTAGGAAAGCCTCATATAATAATAATCGAAAAAAACCGAGTGAATCTTCCTGGAATTCCAAGAGTTTTCGTCTTTGATGACTTCATTCATGTAGTTGATACATTGAGATTTCTTATTGGAAATGATTATAAAACCCTAACTGTGGATAGCCTAAAGGATGAATGTGGATTAAAGAATGTGGTTATAAAACTTTCTAATGAATTTACCACAGCTATAGGAATAATGAATAGAGATAATGGTATTCGTGAAGAGACAATGGAATACATGGCTTCTGGCAAGAAAGCTATAGTATCAAATTTATGTGAAACCTCTTATTTTGAAAATAGAACTATATTTACAAAGAAATTTGGAGATTGGGATCATACTCTTGCAAAAAGAGGTTTTATAAACATCATAGATGATTTTTTGAAAAGAGTAAAAGAAAATACTCCATCCTATGATTTACTTGATGATTCTATAAAAACTCATAGACTTTGCGAAGATATTATTAAAAAACTTTAGTTCTTAATTAGCTGCTTAGTCCAGCATTTAATACTTGCAATTTGGTTATAGAGGAGATTTTTTATGTTTCTTTTAGGTATTTTCATAATAGCCGCCTATATCTTAATAAGCTTTTTTGTAGGAATAAGAATTTTAAAAAGCCTGTGCAAGTTTAGAAGTCCTAACATAAAAGTTTATTGGACTGTATTTTCTTTTATAGCTTTATCCTTTGTACTAGGAGAATTGACAGGAAGATTTATTCCTTCTGGTTTCTCTAAAATTTTATCATTAATAGGATATTACTATATGGCAGCTCTTCTTTATATGATAATTTTATTTCCAGTAGCTTCGCTGCTACATAGAATTTTTAAGAATACTAACTTTGACTTCTACGGCATAAGTCTTTTATTCATAGCCATACTATTAATTATCGGAACATATTTTGGTTTTTCTCCTTATGTAAAATATTATGATATCACAACTGAAAAACCACTGAAAAATGGTAAGCTTAAGATAGCTTTAGTTTCAGATGTGCATCTCGGAGAAATTATAGGTAATTCTAGGCTTAAAACAATGATAGATAAGATAAATGCTTTAGATGCAGATGCTGTAATAATAGCTGGAGATTTAATAGATAGTAATCTGGAACCAGTGCTTCAAGATGATATGTTGTCTCAGCTAAAATATTTAAAAAGCAAATATGGTACCTTCTTTGCTTTTGGCAATCATGATTTTTACACAGGACGAAGCGATGAGATTGCTGAAATTTTAAGAGAAAATGGAGTTCATGTACTTCGCGATGAGGCTGCACTTATAAATGATGAATTTTATATAATAGGAGAAGATGATAAAGCTATTCTTAAATATGGTGGAAATAACAAACCTTTAAATTGTATAACCGACACACTTAATAAAGATAAACTTTCGATACTTATAAATCATGTTCCAAATGACATAGATGAATCTTCGACTAATGGCATAGATCTTCAGGTATCCGGTCACACTCACAGAGGTCAGCTATTTCCATGTAACTTAGTTACTCGCAGTATTTTCGATATTGACTATGGCCTTAAAAAGTTTGATAATACTAACGTAGTAGTATCTTCCGGTTATGGAACTTGGGGTCCACCCCTAAGAATTGGAAGTCGTTCAGAGATAGTCATGATCTGTTTGACTAATTAATTGATTTTAGAAGTTAACTTTATTTAATCATATTATTACCGTATTATAAATGCTCTTTCATGACATAAAATTTTATTCAACAGACGAGGAGGTGTTTAAAATTAGTTTCAACAATATAAGTAATAGAAGTAAAGGTATAGCCTTTATGATATTTTCAGCTTTTGGATTTGCTATGATGTCTACCTTTGTTAAATTGTCTGGAGACCTTCCAGCTTTTCAAAAGACGGTTTTTAGAAATTCAGTATCTTTAGCCATTGCTTTAGCCCTTATTATAAAACACAAGGAGAGCTTCTTTGGTAAAATGGAAAACCAAAAACTTCTTCTCCTTCGTTCCGTATTTGGAACCGTAGGGGTTTTATGCAATTTTTATGCTATAGATAGACTAGTTCTATCTGATGCAAATATGCTAAATAAGCTAAATCCATTCTTTGTTATAATATTTTGTTCTCTATTTCTGAAAGAAAATATAAATCAAAAACAAATGCTAACTATACTTACAGCTTTTGTTGGTGCATTGTTTATAATAAAGCCAAGTTTTAGCTTTGATATGCTTCCTGGATTAGTTGGAGTTTTGGGAGGTTTATGTGCTGCTGTAGCCTATACCTGCCTTAGAGCTCTAGGCGGTCGAGAACAGTCTTATACTATAGTATTTTACTTTTCTCTATTCTCTGTAGTATCCATTCTTCCTTTTATGTTTATGACATATGAACCCATGACAATAAAGCAAATGCTATACCTTTTATTATCAGGAGTATTTGCAAGTATGGGACAGTTTGGAGTCACACTAGCTTATAAATATGCTCCTCCAAAAGAGGTATCTATATTTGATTACACAAATATAATCTTTTCAGCGATAATAAGCATCATAGTATTTGATGTGTTCCCTGATAAGTATAGTTTCATCGGATATGGAATAATATTTGCAGCATCCTTTTATATGTTTTTGTACAATAAAAAACTCGATGTAAATGAAGGAAAACAACAAAAGTGAGACTGTCTTTTGACTAGTCTCACTTTTTTATATATAATTTTATAATGCAAATCAATAATATCTTTAGAAACTTTCTGTTCTCTTAATTATAAGTTTACTTTAAAAGTTCTTCTGCCTCTTTTCTAGCTTCTTCCGCATTCTTTGGTTCAGTGTCGGGAAATCTATAAAAATAATTTACGATTGCCATTCTTTTTGATCTTGGTATTCCCATCTTGTCTCCAAACTTTTCTATGAAATCTACTTCCTTAAAATCATAATCATCATCAACAAGTCCTATTCTTAAAAGTTCAAAATACATTATGTTTGTTATTCTGTCAGAACTACCTTCAATTACTTTGTAAGCCTCATCTTCATCCATCTCAACTATAACTTCTTCTGAAAGGTTCATTTCCTCACAAAATTTTTCCATAAGCGACTCTTCTTCTTTGCCGATATCATGATCCGACAGCGCAAATTCAGTAACTAAGTTAATAAATGCTACTGCTTGTTTCTCATTTAGCTCATTTAAAAACATATCTATATCCTCCATACTTTATCTTTATTCTCTAATTATATATTATATACACTAAATTAAAATTTTATTAATGTCAATGTAGATTCATAAAACTTAAAATATAATTTTCAATACTACTTATTCATTACTTTTTTTGTATTTTATGGGTTCATATTATTTTATGCCTTTACCCCTTATATAATATCCATATTTTTTCATTTATAAACTGTTTTAAAAATTATTTCTATACTCTTAATATTTATATGAAACCTGAAAACACCGCCTTCTACCTCAAAGATAAAAAACGGTGTTTCCAGCTAATTAAAGCTTTGTAGACTTAATTTATATATAGGTTTTCGATAATAGCGTTTTAATTTTAGGATTGGTGTTTATTTTAAAGTAATACTTCTTTTCTATATCTTCTAATCCTTCTTAAGATTAGCTTAAACTGTTTATACTATATAGTATTTACTTTTCATTTATATATTAAGCATATCTCATGCCAATTTTTTAATTTTTATGTTTCATAAATTAAACCTATTATAATTAAAAGGTTTATCTTTATATAAAAAAATTGTGCTTCACTTGAAACACAATTTTTTAGACATTATTGTCAATTTATTTGCCAAAATAAATTTCAATTTTTTAGATTAATTGTCACTTCATCATTTATTATATTTTCATTATTTTTATCTGGAAGCTTTATCTTTATATATTCTGATTCTTTTCTTATAGCATTACATTCGTAAATTATAGTTGCTGTTTCCTCTGTTTCTTTTGATATATGTCCTGATTGAAATCCTATTTCCCTTCCAGAATCGTCTTCAATTAATGGCTTATAAAAACTATTTTTAAGCTCTTTTGGAACCTCTATTTTTACTGTAGTGCCAAATGGTGTTAGTGATATCTCTTCAATATTTATGTCTTTAGATTTTATATTTGGCTTTAATACTCTAAAATTATCTGATTCCGCTTTTTCAACTTCAAACTCTAAATTCCATTGACCATTAATTTTTGTTCTACCTTCATCATTTTCACCTTTTCTATATCCATAGGCCAAGTTTTTAATATCCAGCTTAACTTTGAAAGTATTTGGCACCTCTTCATTTAGAGAGTACAAATCATATTTTATAACTCCTATAAATGTGTTTTCATCTACAAAGTTTCCTAATGCGCCCTGAAATGTATGGAGTCCTTCAAAACCATCTTTATATTTTTTGCCTACAGATATTTTGCTATAAATATCTGTAAACTCATCATTGTAATAATCTTTGAAATCTACTCTCGTTATATCTTCAAAATTCATTTGAGCATGGTTCATATATTCAGTTATATCATTACCTTTTTTACTAAAGCCTTTCTTATCTTTTATAATAATACTTACAAATAAATTATCATTTGTACAAACTGCTTCATCCACCTTTATTGATACGTCACCATAGGTACTCTCTACGTTTATTCCTTGAGCATATTTTGTATACTCACCTTTATCTACAATAGAATATTTTATTTCGTTGAATACATTTCCTATAAAAGGCAACTTTTCTGCAAAAGCTTCATTGGTAAATCCCAACGTTATTAATGCACATAGCGAAGCCGCTGCAATAATTCTCCTTTTACTTCTTTCATGCTTCTCTCTTTTCTTATACTGTTCTCCTTTACTCATTGCATCTTCTATAACTGAATCAAGCATTTCAGGAATCTTTATATTATTGCTCATTAATAATCATCTCCTAATCTGGTTTTTAAAATCTTAAGTCCACGCCTTAAGTTGGTCTTTACCGTATTTTCAGATTTATTGGTAGCCTTCGCAATATCGCTTATCTTCATATCATGCAGATATTTCATGGTGATTACACTTTTATAATCATCTTTAAGCTTGTCTAGCTCCTTACGTAAATCTAAAGATATATCTCTGTTTATTTCTAAAATATATTTTTCACAAATCTCAATATCTTCTATAGCTATCTGATTTTTTCTCTTCTTTATATTATCTATTGCTGCATTTATAAGCATTCTTGTAAGCCAAGTCCTAAAGTATTCTGGTTTCTTAAGCCTTCTTATTGAAATGAACGCCTTATAAACCGTTTCATGAACTACCTCTAATGCATCATCTTCATTTTTCACATGCATAAAAGCTATTTTGTATAAGTATTCTTTGTTGTTTTTTATAAGATTAGAGAAAGCTTCCTTATCTCCTTTTATCGCTCTCTTCACCTCTAAAATATTGTCCATTTAGTGTTCACACCCTTAATCTTTTTACTAGTAATGAAAAATTTTTAATGAGCTCATCATTACATAGGTTAGACTTACACAACCACAAAAAAGTTTCACTTAAGTTTTAATTTATCACAAAAAAATAATATCTCATAATATAATCTTTATCTTGTATGTTTAATTCTCACATGGTACAATGATTTCATAGCTATAAATCATGATTATTAGCAGATTTAAATTTAAAATTTAATAAAAGCTTCGCAGGGGAACTAAGGAACTAAGAAGTTCTGGAGTTGAGAAGGTGAAACCTGACCCTTATAACCTGTCAGTTAAAACTGTCGTAGGGAGCGTAAAATAAGATTTTTAAAGTGCGCTGTCTTAAGACAATGCACTTTTATTATTTTATGCAACTATTGTTGAAGCCTTTATTCAACGTTGCAACATTGCAGCAGATAAGGAGCAGATATGGATTATACATTGTACTTATGTACAGACAGAGACCTGATGAGTACTAATACTATTGAAGAAGCTGTGGAAAAATCTATCAAAGGCGGAGTTACTCTTGTACAATTAAGAGAAAAGGATTGTTCTTCGCTAGACTTTTACAACACAGCAGTCCGTGTAAAAGCAATAACTGATAGCTACAACATCCCTCTTATAATCAATGATAGAGTCGATGTAGCATTAGCAGTTGATGCAGCAGGAGTTCATATTGGACAATCTGACTTTCCAGCAGATGTGGTACGAAAAATCCTTGGAGATGATAAAATTATCGGTGTATCTACAGCAACAGTAGATGAAGCTGTAAAAGCACAGAATGATGGTGCTGATTATATTGGAGTTGGAGCAATGTTTCCTACTTCAACAAAAGATAATGCACGTTCCGTAACAATGGAAAGCTTAGCTGAAATACGAAAATCTGTTAAAATCCCTATAGTTGCTATAGGCGGAATTAATGAAAAAAATGCGGCTCAATTCAAAGGGACCGGAATAGATGGACTAGCCATTATTTCAGCCATAATCGCAAAGCCAGACATAGAAGCAGCTGCAAGGAATCTTAAGAAAATCTATACTGAATAATTATTAAAAAACTAAATACGTATTACGTAACTTTTATGTTAGTTAGGTCAGTAATTTAATTCATAGAATTTAGAATACCTAGGCATAAAAAGGGGTGCACCACCGCGGGTACATCTTCTTTTTGTGCCTTTTTTATTGCACTTAACTTTCAAACATCATTACTAAGAAAAGAGGAATAAATTTATGAAGAATCAAAAAACTAAAAAACTAATTTTTATAGCCCTTTTATCATGTATAAGCTATGTGCTTAGTACCTTTGTATATTTTCCAAGGATGGCTCCTTTTCAGCACATGATGAATGTAATTGCTGGGGTACTACTTGGACCAGTAGGAGGCTTTGCCAGTGCTTTTTTAACTGGCATAATGAGAATGCTCCTTGGTGGAAGAAGTATACAAGCACTTATAGGGGCAATTGTTGGTGCTTTTCTTGCAGGGCTTGCATATAAGCTAACAAAAAAGACTTATATGGCCGTTGTTGGAGAAGTAATCGGAACTGGTATTCTTAGTGCACTTTTAGTCTACCCTTTTATGGTCCAATTTTATGGATTAAATCCAAGTACACCATTTTGGATATTCATACCTTCATATCTGCCATCATCACTTATGGGATCATGCCTTGGATTTGCACTTATAAAGGTACTAAAAAGAGCTAAAGTATGGCATATAGTAAATGGAATGCTTGTAAATCAGTAATCAAAAACCATTAAAATTTAAAGTTATATCAAATAAATTTATTGAGAAGGTGAAGATATTATGAAAAACTGTTTAAACAATGTAAGAATAAAAGAACCTCTTGTACATTGTATTACTAACTTTGTAACCGTAAATGATTGCGCTAATGTAGTTTTAGCTTGTGGTGGTTCCCCTACTATGGCTCATAATGAAAAAGAAACAGCTGAGATAACAAGTGGTTGTAGCAGTCTAGTTTTAAATATGGGAACTGTCGATAATCTAGATGCTATGATTAATGCCGGAAAGAAAAGTAATGAACTGTCTCATCCTATTGTTCTTGATCCTGTGGCAGTAGGAGCTTCCTCTTTTAGAAAAAATGCCTTTGATGAATTACAAAAGAATATGCATTTTTCTGTAATCCGTGGAAATGCTTCTGAAATCAAATTTATAGCTACTGGTGTTGGTAGTGTATCTGGTGTTGATGCAGCAAAAGAAGATAGAATATCGGAGAAATCAGCACCGTACTTTGCTGATATGGCTAAAAAACTAGCCGAAAAGCTAGACTGCGTTATATCAATATCAGGCGAAATAGACATAGTTGCTTCTAAAGATAAAGCTTATCTTATTAAAAATGGTTGTGCTATTATGTCTAGAATTACAGGAACAGGATGTATGCTTACTTCAATGATAGGAGCTTTCTGTGGAGCCAATCCTGAAAATATACTTGACGCTACGGCTGCGGCAGTCATCACAATGGGTGTAAGCGGAGATTTGGCTTATGAAAAAACTCTTAAGTGTAATGGTGGAACTATGACTTTTAAAATGCACATGATAGACCAAATCAGCCTTATGGATGAAGAAACATTAAAAGAGAGAGGACGCTATGAGGAATTTTAAATTCGCTATATTTGATATGGATGGTACACTTTTAGATTCTATGCCCTATTGGCATAATCTAGGTCGTGATTATTTATTGAGCAAAGGCAAAATTCCTCAAGATAATTTAATAGATATAATACGTTCTATGTCAATGAAGGAATCATCAAAATACTTCATTGACCATTACAATATTGAAGGAACTGTAGATACAGTAATTAATGAAATAAACTCTTTCATAGAAAATCAGTATCTCTATGAAATTCCATGCAAGCCCTATGTGAAAGAGTACTTAGAAAACTTACACTCACAAGATATCAGCATGTGTATAGCTACAGCTACCTCTAAGGATTTAGCTATAAGTGCTTTAAAACGCAACCATATACTTCAATATTTTTCAGAAATCATAAGCTGTGATGAAACAGGTGTTGGAAAAAGTCAGCCTGACATATACTATTTAGCATTAAAACGTATAAAAGCCTCAAAAGCTGAAACTGTAGTGTTTGAAGATGCACTCTATGCCATAGAAACTTCAAAGAAAGCTGGTTTCTACACTATAGGAGTATATGATTCCTCCTGTAGTGAAAGCCTTGAAAAAATTACATCCGTTTGTGATGAATATATAGAGTCATTCAAAAATGAAATAGATAGGAGAAAATAATATGAAAGCAAGTGTAGCAATACAGGTTTTACCCGATGTACATAACAATGATGAACTAATAAGAATAGTTGATGAAGTTATTGACTACATCGCAAGTACAGGCCTTAATTATTATGTTGGACCTTTTGAAACAACTATAGAAGGCGAAGACTATAATGAACTTATGGAAATCGTAAAGAACTGTCAGCTTGTAGCTTTAAAAAACGGCTGCAATAAAGTATCTGCCTATATTAAGGTTGTTTGTAAATCAGAAGGTGAGATACTTTCAATCGATGATAAAATAGGAAAATATAATAAGTAATATTCTAATGGTTTTACAAAACAAAAAGGAATGTAGCAGATTTCATAAAAATATGCTACATTCCTAAATTGTAATATTAAATAAATTCTATACTATAAGCACAATCAAATACATCTTGAGGATCTATCTTATTTATTCCAACTTTGTTTTTTAAATCCCCATCAGTATAAAATAAATCTGAAATTCCATACCATGGTTCTATACATACAAATGGAGCTACAGTTTTGTCTTCTGACATATACTTAGTCCATATTCCTACGTATGGGAAATCCTTAAAGTCTAATCTTATTTCATGAGAATTTGTATTACTCTTAATCGCTATTCCATCTACATTGCTGAATATAACAGCATCCTTTTCAAATAGCTCTGCATTTAAAGGTAATTTTTCTAAGTTTTCTTCTTTCTTAACTTCTCCAGTTAATTCAATTCTTTCAACTTCCTTATCTGAAGGTTGAATCTCTAGATAATAATCTTTTATGGTTTCACCTTCTGCCATCGGAACTTTAAATGCTGGATGACCTCCAATAGAGAAGTACATGTCTTTCTCCTCTAAATTTACAACCTGCCAGTTTATATCAAGCATATTGTCTGTAACCTCATATATTACATGAACTTCAAATTCATATGGATAAACGTCTCTAAACCTTCCATCTGAAGCAAACATCAAATGTACCATAGTGTCTGTCTGTCTATCTACAATAAATTCCTGATCTCTTAAAAAACCATGTTGAGTTAATTTATACTCTTTTCCATCTAAAGTATAAGTATCATCTTTTAACTTTCCTACTATCGGAAATAATATTGGTGATACTCTTCCCCAGTAACGTCTATCTCCGTTCCACATGAATTGGAACCCTTTCTTCTTATCGTATACTTTTTTAACCTCAGCTCCTTTTTCGCTTATGGCCACTCTAATTCTATCATTTTCTATTGCTATCATACAAAACCTGTCCTTTCTGTACTCTATCCTGTGTAATTATTATACATCATATAAGTTAAAATTAAACTCTTTTCTTAGTAAATTATTAATTCTTTAACACACCAATTTCTAATTGACCCATATATTATTAAAATTTAGAGTTGCCAAGCTTTATTATATTTACATAAAAAATCTAATTATATTATATGACAATTAAACTCATATCTTTCTATATAAACCTATAGATTTTAAATACTAATTTTCAAGTAAATTCACACAACTATATGAGGTCTTGATAACAATTTAACCTTTTGTAGTTAGGTTTTCTATATTTTACGCTAACGACTCTGCTTTTTAGGTTAATATATACTATCTTAAAATTCAAATTTTTAACAATATTTCAATAATTCACGTTTAATTATTTTTATTTATAATTAAAAGGTATGATTTTTTCGAATTTTTACATAATTTTATATTTTATTACTTATAATGTTAATGGTAAACGGTTTATAGTATAATTATACTATAAACAATTTATTTACAAAATTTAAGAAATGGAGTGATTTGATGGACGCATTATTACCTTATGTAGTAAAATTTAATGGCATTATGTGGAATACTGTATTAATTTTTCTACTTTGTGGAACAGGAATTTACTTCTCGATCCGACTTAAATTTGTCCAGGTTACCAAATTTAAAGCTGCTTTTAAACAAGTTTTCGGCGGCATGAAATTTGGAAACAAAGCTGGTAAAGACGGAATGTCTTCATTCCAATCTCTAGCAACTGCTATTGCAGCTCAAGTTGGTACAGGAAATCTTGCAGGAGCTGCCACAGCTATAGTATCTGGTGGTCCAGGAGCAATTTTCTGGATGTGGCTAAGTGCATTCTTTGGTATGGGTACAATCTTTGCTGAAGCTACTTTAGCTCAAAAATACAAGACTAAAGTAGACGGACAAGTTACAGGTGGTCCTGCTTACTATATCCGTGATGGACTTAACTGTAAATGGCTTGCAGCTTTCTTCTCTGTAACAATAATACTAGCTTTAGGCTTTATAGGAAACATGGTACAAGCTAATTCAATCGCTGATGCTTTTCATTCAGCATTTGGTGTAAATCAAATGGTAGTTGGAGTTATAATCGCTATTTTAGCTGGATTCATATTTATCGGTGGAATTTCTCGTATAGCATCATTTACTGAAAAAGTTGTACCTATAATGGCTTTATTTTATATAATTGGAAGCTTGTTTATAGTATTTAAAAACTATACTCATATTCTTCCTGCATTTGAAATGATATTTGTAGGTGCTTTCAATCCTCAAGCAGTGCTTGGAGGCGCTTTAGGTGTAACAGTTAAAAATGCTATGAGATATGGTGTAGCTCGTGGACTTTTCTCAAACGAAGCTGGTATGGGATCAACTCCTCATGCTCATGCTATAGCAAAAGTAAACCATCCTGCAGAACAAGGTTTATCAGCTATGGTTGGTGTATTTATAGATACATTTATAGTTCTTACTTTAACAGCTTTAGTTATATTGACAACTGGTGTTCTAGGAGATGGGAAAACTGGTATAGCTCTAACTCAAGAAGCATTTGGTGTTGGTATGGGTTCTATAGGTAATTCCTTTATAGCTATAACACTATTATTCTTTGCTTTCTCTACAATAATTGGATGGTACTTCTTTGCTGAAGCGAACATCAAATACTTATTTAATGGTAAAGGCTTGATGGTATTTAAACTACTAGTTATGTTCTTTATATTCTTAGGCTCTTGTGCTAAAGTTGATTTGGTATGGGAACTTGCAGACACATTTAATGGTCTTATGGTATTCCCTAACCTTATAGCACTTTTACTATTATCACCAGCCGTTATTCATATGTATAAAGATTTCTTAGATAAAAAGAATAGTCTTGTAAAATAAACTACTTATAAATTTCATATATAGACTCTATTAAAAGGTGTGCTGTAAAATCATAAATAATTTTACAGCACACCTTTGCTATTCCTATAAAATTTATCTAAAGCTCTCTGTATTGTTCCTCTTAAAAAATTAAATTTTGGGTTATTAATATTTTATTACATTATTTTGGTTATAATTCTCTATAGTGGTGCATATTTAAATTAAATGATAAAATGTATATAATTAAAGGCATAATTTTTTATGCTTGCTTTAGGTGGTGTTTAAAGATGAAAAGTAAAACATCTCTCATAACTTTTTGTAGCTGCATAATATTAGGTGTTTTCTTATTGCTTTGTTTAGACGGATTAACTAAATCTCCTGATTTAACTGATATAGATGATTTAACTGTTATTCATAAAAACTATACCTTGAAAATAGATGACCCAGAAGTATTATCACATTTCATAGAATTAGGAAGTTCTTTAAAAGAAGTTAGAAAACTAGATAGTTACAACATAACTGATTTCTTTAACTTATCCTATATTAAGGATGGAAAGAAAAATAGTATATCTATTTCTTCAAAGTATTTCATGCAGGATGGTACTTTATATGGTGGCAGAAAACTCTCTAAGCTTTACAAGTTAATTGATAACTATATAATCACCAATGAACCCATAGAAAGCTATCTTGCTAATAAGACCTTTTATATTTCTATGATGGATATGCCACTTGAAGATAACGTCCCTGCTTCTTCTGATGTGATAGATTCCATAAAAAAAGGCTCTATAAATACCGAGATGCATTCTAAATATAAGAATAATAAAGATATTTTATCTACTATATATAAACTTCAAGAATTCCCAGCTTACAAACTTCATGGAAGTTCTTTGATAGATTCAAATACTGTAGATATATATGTTATAAATAAAAATTTAGTATATATAGATACTAATGAAGGCTTTGGAAAATTTGTAGATGTTCCTTCTAATTTATATACTTTAATAAATCCAGTTGCACCTGAAACAAAGCTTTCAAATTCATCAATATATTATTTATTTAATGCTACAAACCTTAAATACAGAGGAAAAAATATAAAACCAGAAGATGGCGCTATCCGCGCTCTTTGTGGACTCTATCCTCTTGATGTCAAAGACTCTAAGACTTCTTCTAAGATAACTTTAGAAGCAGTTTTAGATGGTAAAAACATAGAAATATTAGTTGATGGGCCTTATGTGGAATTTAACAATAAAAGGTTTGAATCTCCTAATGCTATAGAAGCATTTAATGAAATTATAAAGGAGTGATGATTCTATGAAGAGAAAGTTTATATGCATTTGTGCTATTTTATCAATCCTCCTTTTTACTATAATAGGGATAATATTGTGGCAATCCAATGATCCAGATACAAATTCTACAGAAGTCAATCTATTATTTAATGATTTTATATCAATCACTATGTCCAAAGATGACGGAGATAACCTTATAGCTTCTCTTGATAATGCTACACTTCATGATGGTGATTTTGATGTATATTCTGCTCCAGTGATAGCAAAACTGCAGTTTGTAAAAAAACACTGCTATACTGAAGGCCTATATTTTAAAGACTTATTCTCCTATGAAAATAAATTTTATGATATACCAGAAAACTTTTATAAAATAATATGTAACTATTTTAGTGGTCAAAATCTCTTAAAAAATGCTTTGCCTAATGTAAAAACAGTAAAAATAAAAACAGAAGCTGCAAATGGACGTTACATGACACTAACAAATGATCATACAAATGATATTAAAAATATATTATGTTCTGCAAAAACTTCTAACATGTATTCTTCTAGGAAACTTCCTTATCAAAAGTTCCCTCAGTATACTATAAAATTATATGGTCAAGGAAATGATAGTTTAGATTTGTATTTGATAGATGAGCATACCATTTATGTGAAAGATGCTCTAAGTGGAAATATAGTTAAAATAGATTCCGATGAACTTTGGAAATTCATAGGTTCTATAATTAAATAAATAGATACCATAAGCAGGCTGCCATAGGGCAGCTATTTCTATATACTCTTCCCCCTCCCCCCCTAATCTCTTTTCTTTCCAAACCAACCTAAACTTTTTCACCCTTTACTACCTAAATTTCTTCACTATAAACAAATTTTTTCTGTATAATCCTATCTCATGTTAGGCATACTATTTTTGAGGTGATATATATGAGATTACCAAAACATATAGGAATAATTCCGGATGGAAATAGAAGGTGGGCGGCTTCTCACGGAATGACAAAGGAAAAAGGATATGACTTTGGCATATCTCCCGGATTGATATTATTCAAATTATGCCAACAGTACGGTATAAATGAAATCACTTATTATGGTTTTACTGTTGATAATACTAAACGTCCTTCTTACCAAAAAGATGCTTTCATACAGGCTTGTATAGATTCAGTAAATATACTTTCAAAAGAAGATGCTGAACTCTTGGTAATCGGTAATTCTGATTCACCAATGTTTCCCGAAGAATTGAAGCCCTTTACTACAAGATGTATTTTCGGTAAGGGTGGAATTAAAGTTAATTTTCTAGTGAATTATGGATGGGAATGGGATTTAAACTACAATAAACCCTTAAGCAAAGATAAAGTATTTAAATCTCATGATATCTCTAGAATTGATTTGATAATAAGGTGGGGAGGCCGTAGACGTTTAAGCGGTTTTCTTCCAGTTCAATCAGTATATTCTGATTTTTATATAGTAGATGATTATTGGCCTGATTTTAATCCACAGCAATTTATAGATGCCCTTGAATGGTATGATAAACAAGATATTACCTTGGGAGGCTAGTAATTTTGAAGGCTCCATTATGAATATTCTCCACAAAGACACAAAGAAGACTTTCCTTAAAGGAAAGCCTTCTTCTTCTGTCAGGAACTTATGTGATATTTACAATTTATTTAATGGATAGCCATTGTTATCTCTCACCTATTTTAAGCTTAAAATAACAACAAACACACTCCTAGATAATGAATTCTAAAGCTTCACCCAAAGCTAAAAATTCATTTTATGCAGTAACAGCTTCTTTTTCCTCAGTCTTAACCTTATTTTTCTCCACAACTGTTGATAAAACTCCTAATACTGCTGCAGACAATAGTGCAGTTGCACATACCCTTACTATAGTGTTCTTTTTCATAATATCACCTTCCCTAATTTATTCTTATTGTTTGATATTTATCTTACGTCTACTATTATTAACTTATTTTATTACATTTAATAACTCTATTCTATAAATTCTTTCTTACTTTTTTCTTAAATGACTAATATCATTTAAAGTTATTACAGTAAACTTGTCCTCTTCCTTATCATAGTAAATATGATTTATGGAGCAATTATCCACTCTGAAATTCCCTTCATGATTTGCATCTATAGAAAGTATGGAACATAAAACAGCTGCAATAAGCGCTCCATGAGATACAACAACCACATTCTCGTAGTTACAACTATTTACAAGATTTCTAAGAAAATTTATGCCTCTAATCTCTGCATCACCATAGGATTCTCCCCCTGGAATTTTCACCTTAACCCTGTTTGTCATCCATGTCTTAAGAAATTCTTTGTATTCTACTTGAATCTCATCCCAAGTTCTTCCTTCCCATTCTCCTAAATTAAGTTCTATTATTTCATCTGTTGGATTTATTGTTCCCGCACTTACATAACTATTTATAATCTCTGCTGTCCTCATAGCTCTTTTTAATGTGCTTGAATAAATACAATCTATATTATAACTTTCAAGTTTATTACCAACTGAATTTGCCTCATCTATTCCTTTAGCGTTTAGTTCTATATCCATTCTTCCTTGATACTTTCTAACGCTATTCCAATCTGTTTCACCATGTCTTATAAGATAAATGTTCATATTATATATTCTCCCTTATTATTATCATTACCTTTCATTTTAAATTATCTTGACATGATTTTTCAACAGTTATAAATTAATTATATTTTCCCAATTTTCACCTTAACATGGTATAATTTATGTATAAAAGATTTCTAGGAGGTAAGAAAGTAATGAATTTAGACTTAGTAAATACTCTTGAGATGATGAAAAAATATCTTAACATACCTAGTCCTGGTGGATACACATTAAATGCCATTATAGAGGCTAAAAAAGATTTTGAAGCTTTAGGATTAAGTGTACATTTCACTAAAAAGGGAGCTCTTATAGCTACTCTTCGTGGAGAAATTGACGATGAACAACTTACAATTTCTGCTCACATGGATACTTTAGGAGCTATGGTAAAGGAAATTCTACCTAATGGATATTTGAGATATCATAAAATAGGCGGAGGTGCTTGGGCATCTATAGAAGGCGAAAATTGTTATGTAATAAACAATAAAGGCGAAAAGATTCGTGGTTCTATAACATTTAAATATGCAGCAAGTCACATCTATGGACAAGAAAAAGCTAACTCTGAAAGAAATGAAAATACAATGCTTGTGCGACTTGATGAAAAAATATCTTCTAAAGAAGATGTTTTAAAGCTAGGAATTAATGTTGGAGATTTTGTTGTTATGGATCCTCGTTTTGAGGTAACTCCTTCTGGATTTATAAAATCAAGATATATAGATGATAAATCTGCTATAGCTATGGTTCTTGAGATTTGTAGATATTTCAAGGATAATAATATCATGCCAAAGTATACTACTAATTTTTATATAAGTAACTTCGAAGAAATGGGACATGGTCTATCATCTGCTATACCTGAAAAGACTAAAGAACTGGTTGCTATTGATATAGCTCCTGTTGGAGAAGCTCAAACTTCAAGCGAATACAGTGTTTCTATAGCTGCTAAGGATAGAAAGAGCGTTTATGACTTCTATCTTAGAAATAAACTTGTTCAGATAGCAGAGAACAGCGGAATTGATTATGCTGTAGATGTATTTAACAGTTATAGTTCTGATGCTACTCAAGCTATTTTATGGGGAGCTGATTTAAAGTTCGCATGTTTAGGGCCTGGAGTTAGTGCAACTCACCATTATGAAAGAACTCACATAACTGCTTTGGAAAATACTATAAAACTTCTTATAAAATATATGCTTGCAAAGTAGCTATAAATATTATTCACAAGGCGTAATGTGTTCTTAACATCGTTAATATATAATCTATATATACCCATAAGAAGCTGCTATTTTTACTTATTATCTCGCATTATGATGGGTAAATTTTTTATAGGAGAGATTTTATATGACAAAACAAGAAAAAAGCTGGATTATGTACGACTGGGCAAATTCTGCTTACTCATTAGCAATCACCACAGCAATACTTCCAGTATTCTTCAAGTCTGTTGCTGCAAGCAATTTATCACCAGCTACATCAACAGCATATTGGGGATATACAAATTCTCTTGCAACACTCATAATATCAGTTCTCGCTCCTATCCTAGGTGCTATAGCTGATTACAAAGGTTATAAGAAAAAATTCTTCTCAACATTTTTAATAATAGGTGTAATTTCTACAGCATTGTTATCATTTGTTGGTGAAGGAAATTGGATTTTCTGTAGCATAGTCTATACCTTAAGTGTTATAGGTTTTTCTGGTTCCAACATATTTTATGATTCCTTCCTAACAGACGTAACTACTGAGGAAAGAATGGATAAAATTTCTTCCTTAGGATTCGGATATGGGTATATAGGAAGCTGTATTCCTTTTATAATAAGCATGGTTTTAATCAGCAAACCAAGCCTTATTGGTTTAGATACCATAAGCGCTACAAGAGTTGCATTTATACTTACAGCTCTTTGGTGGTTTGTGTTCTCTATTCCAATGATGAAAAACGTTAATCAAGAATATTATATAGAACATGAACCAAATGCTATAAGAAACAGCTTTAAAAGATTATTCAAAACAGTTAAACACATTTCAAAATATAGAAGCACATTTTTATTCTTGGTATCTTATTTCTTTTATATAGATGGAGTAAACACCATAATTAAAATGGCTACCTCTTATGGTACAGATTTAGGTTTGAGTGCTTCGAAGCTTATGATAATCCTTTTGGTGCTTCAAATTGTAGCTTTCCCATTTGCAATAATTTACGGAAAGCTTGCTGAAAAATATTCTCCAAGAAAGATGATATTAGTAGGAATAGTAACCTATACATTTATATCAATATTTGGCTACTTTATGACTACAGAACTTCATTATTGGATTCTTGCATTTTTAGTAGGAAGTGCTCAAGGAGGTATTCAAGCTTTAAGCCGTTCTTACTTTGGTAAGCTTATTCCAAAAGAAAAATCATCAGAATTTTTTGGAATATACAATATAGTTGGCAAGTTCTCTGCAATATTTGGCCCACTTCTAATGGGATTAACAACTCAAATAACTGGTGACTCAAGAAAAGGTGTTCTAAGCCTTATAATACTATTCGTGATAGGACTTTTAATATTCTTAAAGGTTGATGAAGGCGAAAAGATTCAAGTTTAAAAAGATTATTATATGTATAAAAAAACTACGGTATAGCACTTTATGGTTGCTATACCGTTTTTTATTGATTTATAAATCAGAAGCTTACATGGAATTCTAAATAGAATTATTTTCAGCCCACCGGATCAAATATTCAATAAACTTTCTAACAATTGGCTTAGCATTATCTAAATCAATTCCTGAAATTCCAATTGTCCTAAATGCTGGTGGATCTAATTCAACAGTTGCAATCTTATGATTATCATTTTTAAGTACTAATTCATGAGCAATGCATATACCCAGTCCATTTTCCACCATAGATAACATGGCATAATCATCAGCTGTTTTAAATTTAATATCAGGATTTATACCTTTAGAAATCAAAATTCTTCTTGCATCCCTATCGGTGCTGTCGATCAAACTAACAACTGGCTCTTTTTCAAATTGAGCAATAGGTATGGTCTTACTCTTAGCATATGGATGTCCAATTGGTAACACTCCAAGAAGTCTGTCTTTGGCAATTTCAATACATTCACATTTAATATCTACAGGCATTGAAACAAACCCTATGTCAACTTCTCCACTTCTAATATAGTTTTCAACTTCAGAATAACAGCCATCATAAAGTTTAAATATAGTATCAGGATACATATTTTGAAATTCTTTCATAATGCAAGGCATCCAATGAACAGCAATACTTTTAAACATTGATATCCTAATAATATTTGGTCCATTATTTTTAATGTCCGAAACTGTGTCCATAAGATTTTTATTGGCATCAAGTACGTTTTTAATTGAATCATAAAGAATGATGCCTTCTTTAGTTAATTTTATTCCACCTTTATTTCTACTCATTAATTTAAATCCGAAATCTTTTTCTAAGCTATTTATTAATTGAGTAACACTAGATTGAGTATTGCCTAATTCCAATGCTGCTTTAGAAATAGATTGCTTTTCAACAGCTTTTATAAATGCTTCATATTTTTTTAGGTTCATTTTAACCCTTTCGCTCCTCTTTTATATTAGTTTTTCTAATATTATATATCTAATTATTATAATTTGTCAATAAATCTATGAATTTTTGTAAGATTTTCTTGACTTTTCTTTATATTAAGTGATAAAATCAAACATATTTTATATCACACAATTAATTATAATTTTTTCTTATACATAGGAGGATATATAGTATGAACAAATCAGAATTTTTAGCAATTATTTTATATCTTGGTCTAGTAATAGGCATTGGAATTTACTTTTTTATCAAGTCAAGCAAAAGCGGAGGTGAAAAAGAATATTTTTTAGGTGGAAGAAACATGAGCGGTCTTGTTGCAGCTCTAAGCGCTGGTGCAAGTGATATGAGTGCTTGGATTCTTATGGGGCTTCCTGGATCAATCTACCTTTATGGTGTTGGTCAAGTATGGATTTCTGTTGGGCTTTTATTAGGAACACTAGCTTCTTGGCTTTTTGTTGCACCAAGGCTTAGAATATTTTCTATACAAGCAAATGATTCTATTACAATCCCTCAATTTTTAACAAATCGATTTAAAACAAAAAATATTTCTTTACAAGTAATTTCTGCTATAGTTTTTATTATAGTTTACTGTATTTATGCTGCTTCAAGTATTTATGCCTGTGGTCAGATTTTCAATTTAGTTCTTGGAATAGAGTCTGGACTTGCAATGCTTGTAGCAACAATAATTATTGTTACATATACCTTTTTAGGAGGATTTAACGCAGTTTGTTGGACAGACTTTTTTCAAGGAATGTTGATGTTAGGTGCATTATTCTTAACACCTCTCATAGTTTTATTTATTATGAATTCATCTTCCTATGTTCCTCCTGAAGTTGTTTTCCCTGAAAATTACTATAATTTTTTATCAAGTGGCTCTTTTGATTGGAAAAGTATTTCTGATATTCTTACAGGCATTGGTTGGGGCCTTGGGTATTTTGGAATGCCTCATATTTTAATCAGATACATATCTATTAAATCAGAAAAGGAGATGAAAAAGTCTCAAAAAATAGGATGTTTGTGGACATGCTTAATTTTGATTCTTACATCAATTGTAGGAATAATGGGAAGGCATTTCTTCGGGGATTCTATAATAAACGATCCAAATCTTGTATTTATTAAAATAGTAAGAGTTATTTTCCCTGGATTCATTGCAGGAATATTTCTTTCCGCAATAATCGCTGCAGCTATGAGTTCAGCTGATTCACAGCTTCTTGCTTCTTCATCAGCTTTTGCATCTGATGTTTATAAACCACTAATTCGTAAAAATGCTTCAAATGAAGAAATGATGCGATCAGGAAGAATTATTGTTATTGTAATTTCAATTGTTGCATATTTTATTGCTAATAGCCCACAATGTTCAGGTATAATGGCTCTTGTTTCTTGTGCATGGGGTGGATTCGGATCTGCATTTGGACCTGTTATCATTCTTTCATTGTACTGGAAAAGATTCACTTACTCAGGAGCTATTGCAGGAATATCAGTAGGATTCTTAGTTGATGGCTTATGGTATGTGTTCCTTTCATCATATACAGGTATTTATGAAATTATTCCTGGATTCCTCTGTGGTCTTCTTGCAGCTGTAATAGTATCACTTATTAGTAAAAATCCTTCACAAGAAGTTTGTGATTTATTTGATTCTTCTCTTGAACTTATAGATTCTAAAGAGATCTTTTCTAAATAAAATTAAAGAGTGATTTCTAAAAATCACTCTTTTTTATATAATTAATCACTTTATGAAATCTTCGATTGTATTCCAATAAGTTTCTGGATTAACCTGTGAAGCTTTAGCATGCCCAGCTCCTTTTATTGTTAACTTTTCTTTTCTACAGCTTGCTGTATCATATAACTCATCCATCATAAAATATGGTACAAACTTGTCCTCATCTCCATGAATAAATAATATTGGAGTTGTAGATTTCTTCACCTGTTCTATTGCTGAAACATCCGATATATTAAATCCGGCTCTTATTTTCGCCATTACTGCTGCCGAATGTAAAAAAGGAAATGCTGGCAATCCAAATAAATCATCAAGTTGATATGCAAATTGATTCCAAGCAGACGTATATCCACAATCAGCTACTATAGACTTAATATTGTTAGGAAGTTCTTCTCCTGATACCATCATAACTGTTGCTGCTCCCATAGATATACCATGAAGAACTATTTCTGAATTAGAATTCTCTTTAATCAAAACTTTAGCCCATTCAATAATGTCCAATCTGTCATCCCATCCCATTCCTATATAATCACCTTCACTGATTCCATGTGATCTTAAATCTGGAATTAAAACATTATATCCCATATCATAATATCTTTTAGCATAGGAACTCATTCTCACACCTTCACTAGTATAGCCATGAACTACAATAGCCCACTTATCTGTTTTATTTTTATTTATGATTTTATAAGAATGAAGATTTAATCCATCAACAGATATTATATATTCATCACTATAATTTGATTTTTCTAATAGCCAATCTTTATCTTCTTGTTTAAGTTGTCCACTTGTAGCTTCCGCCTCTTCCTCTGTTCCAAATATCGCTTCTTTTGATGTATATGGATTTAAAGCAAGATTATAAAAGTAATTTCCCACAAAGCCAAGAGCAATAAAAACCATCATTATAAATGATATTATTGAAATCTTTAATATTTTTTTCTTTTTCATTTGTTTTCCTCCGTAAAATATGTGTACTGGACAAATGACATTTTATCATGAATATATTTTTAAAGCAATTACTTTGAGTATCAAACTAATTGCTTTAAAACTTTGTTTACTTCTATGGAAAATAATATTTATAATAGATAAAAAAACTAATACTACTTGTAGCATTATAGTAAGTTTTATGATAAATTAAAAATTGTTATTACTTATATAAAGTTTAAAGGGGGATTCTACAATGAGTTTAAGATATGACACAATACTATTTGATATAGACGATACGTTACTTGACTTTAAAAAAGCCGAAAAATCAGCACTAAAAAAGGTTTTTTTAGATCATAGCTATCCTTTCAACGATGATATCGAGAGGAGATATAACGAAATAAATAAAAGTTTGTGGCGAGATTTCGAAAAAGGAATAATTGAAAAAAACATAATAACTAAGACTAGATTTCAAAAACTTTTTGATGAAATTGGTATAACTGCAGACGGAGAAAATTTTAATACTCTTTATCTTGCAGCTTTAAGTGAAGGTCACGACTTGATGAATGGTGCTATAGAGATATGCGAAGCTTTAAGTAAATTTTGCAGGCTTTACTTTGTAACTAATGGTATTTCAAAGACTCAACATAAAAGAATAGATGCTTCAGGACTTAGACCTTACTTTCTAGATACATTTGTATCGGAGGATACTGGTTATCAAAAACCCATGAAGGAATACTTTGATTATGTATTTGATAGGATTCCTGATTTAAATCTTGAAAGAACTCTTATAGTAGGTGATTCCTTATCATCAGATATAAAAGGCGGCATCCAATCTGGTATAGACAACTGTTGGTATAATCCTAATTCATTAGAAAATACTTACGATGATATCAATCCTACATATGAAATTAAAGAATTAAACGAACTATTTAGTATAATCAAAGGTTAACACTTTTCTTGAAAGATAAATTCAAATCATATTCATAAAGATGTATTGTTGATATGTTATAATTTGAATAAAAGGAGGTACTTAAATGAATAATATAATCAATCAAATTAAATTAAAAAGCAAAGAAAATTTAATTACAATTTATAATAAGTACCAATTTACCTTCTTATACTATAATAATTATAGGGATTATAAATGATGAAATTCTTAGGTACTTATTCTTTTAAAACTATAATAAAACTATTTAATTTTTATATGTGAGGTTTTTTAATGAAAGATTTAATTAAGAATAGAAGCTTCTTGCTTGATATATCAATAATATTTTTAGGTACACTTATCGCTTCTCTGGGAATTAATTTATTTTTAAGTCACGCTCAGCTCTTAAGCGGAGGTGCTACAGGAATTGCTTTAATTATAGAATATATTTCAGGATTTCCTTCTGGAATTAGTTTGTTTTTTCTCAATATACCACTCTTCGTATTGAGCTATAAAAAATTAGACCGATACTTCACCCTATATTCAGCAATAGGTATGCTATCATTATCTGTTTCTCTTATGATAACAAAACCTTTATCATCTTTAATAAATATTAATGATATACTTTTATACTGCTTATATGGAGGCGCTTTATGCGGACTCGGATATGGTCTTATATTTTTAAGAAACGGCTCTGTTGGAGGTTCTGATATAATTGCTATGATTATCAGAAAAAAGAACTCTAATTTTAATATAGGCACCATAGGATTTGGTATAAATATCCTTATAGTTATCCTTGGGGCTATAATCTTTGGAATGCCTAGAGCACTTTATACTCTAATATCCATGTGCATTCAAAGTATAGTTCTTGACAAAGTCATAAAAGGATTTTCAACTAAAAAACTTATGCTCATATTAACTGACGAAGAAGATAAGATAATAGACTTTATTATGTCTGACCTGCATCTTAGTGTTACTTCTTTAAAGTCTACTGGTGAGTTCACCCATGAAAATAGGAAAATGCTTTACTGTGTTGTGACGTCTCGTCAAATGATAGCTTTAAAAAATGAAATACTAAAAAAAGACCCCAAGGCTTTCTTCAATATTCTTGATATAGCTGAGGTTAAAGGTGGCGGATTCAAAAACATTTAGATTTGGTGAAAAATTATGGTGTATTAGATTTTTATAAAAGCTTGGATTGATATTAGTCTAAATGGATTAATCCATTTAGACTAAATAATAATTTCCAAGCTTTTATATCTTTTTCTGACCTTTTGATTGTTCTGTTAAATATCTCTCTACTTCTTCTTCATTCAAAAGTTTAACTTTTGTATTTGGAAACTCTTCATACTTCTCTCTTATATAAATAGGCTTCATTAATTCACATATTTTATCCCTATTCTTACTAAGATATATTTTTAAATCATCTATGCTTACAAATATTTTGTATGATTTTCTCCCTTTTGAATTAACTAATTCATAAATTCCGCAAGGCTTTTTCATGGTAAAGTCCGCAGTTCTTAAATATACTTTCGCTATTTCTAAGGATTTAAAAGGAAAGTTCCATCGTTGCACCTTTCTCTTTTCGTCTTTATCAATACAAATACATCTGCCACAAGTTCCGCAAATATATTGTTTATGATTCTCTAAACACTCTTTTGGTTTTATTAGTGGAGTTGTACGATTTTCTTCACTATAGCATTCCTTACAAACACTCATATTAATGTTCCCTTCAAATTTCTATTTTTATAACCTAAGTAGTATAAATGTCCTAAACTTTTATTCTATAGCAATGGATGTACACATAGATAACGACTTCTTATCCTTCCCTACACCAACACATCAAATTTCTTAAGCTTGTCCATTGCATCTTCCGCTGTAGTAAATACTATTCCTTTCATGCCTACATTCTCTGCTCCATCTATGTTTAAAGCAGTATCATCCATGAATAGGCACTCCTCTGGCTTTAAATCATAACGCTCCATAAGTTTTTCATATATGTCTTTGTCAGGTTTCATAAGTTTCTCTGCAAAGGAGGCCACTCCCCCATCAAACAATCCGAAGAATTCATATTCTTTTATGATATAATCATAAGCAAGCTCTTGAAAGTTAGATAGATAATAAAGATTGTATCCCTTAGCCTTCAATTCTTTAAGAAGCTTTACACTATTTTCTATAGGCGTCAGCATATCGTACCAATTATCAAAAGCCAGTTCAACTAGGTCTTTAATTTCTGCATTTCGCTCACTTATAACTCTTATAGCCTCTTTCTCTGTTATAGTACCTTCATCTAACATTGGCCACTCAGGACTATCAAAAACAGCCTCTTTCACTGATTTAATATTTTCTTCTTCCATCTTAGTTCTCAAATATTCAACTGGTTTAAAATTCAAAAGTACATTTCCTATATCAAAAACTATATTTTTAATCATTATCTCCGCTCCTATCACATATGCAAGTCTAATTTACATAAAAATTACTATTTTCTATATATTATTATACATTACTATCCACCTTTCAACTATAATTAATATATATAATCCTAAATTCTAAATCAATAAAAGGGGGCTTTTTATGTATTTAAAGAAAGATGATTTAGTCTTAAGACAGGCTACTCCTAATGATGCTGAGCAGCTTTGTGCTTGGTGGGGAGATGGAAAAATCATGGCTCACGCTGGTTTTCCAAATGGACTTAATACTGACATAAATATATTGAGAAATAGGCTCAGCCAAAATAGAGAAAATTCTAAAACCCTCATTATTGAGATAAACTCCAATCCAGTTGGAGAAATGAGCTTTAGAATTGTAGACGGAACTTCCGAAATAGGAATAAAGATATGTGACTTTTCTTATCATGAAAAAGGATATGGAACAAAAGCTTTGAAAATGCTTATCTCTTATCTTTTTGATGAAATGAATGTTGACAAGATAGTATTAGATACAAACTTAACGAATACCCGTGCTCAACACGTCTATGAAAATCTCGGTTTTAAGAAAGTAGCTATAAAAATGAATGTGTGGACAAACCAGTTAGGGGAACTTCAATCTTCTGTAGATTATGAGCTAACCCCAAACTTAGTTAACTGCAGTAACTAGAATAAATTTAAAATTGATTCGATTAATCATAATATAAAAATTTAAGTAGATAGTGAAGATATATTATTCACTATCTACTTTCAAAATAAGTTAATTAAGATGTTTTTCTTGATATATTACATATCTATTTTTCTAAATATCTTCCTTGAAACAATTGAAATTGTAACAGATACTATCATAACACTAATCAATATTGCTCCCGCATTATTTGAAAATTTATCAAAAGCTACTCCATATATTGCTTGACCAATAGGCTGTGCGCTCATTGCAAGAGACATCATTAGTGCAATTACTTTTCCTACAAGCTCTGGTGGAGTTTCGATTTGTACAGTAGCTATCATTTGTACGCTAAAGATTGTTGCAAGCCCCATTATCATAAAACTTGTGGCAGTCATTACCACATAGCATACCATATTTGTCATATCAAGCAAAAAAGGGATAGCCATTACTCCAACGCATATACTGCAAAGAAATAATAAATAATAGGAGTTTGAGAGCTTTAATTTTTCGCTCAATACAGCTGTAAGTATTCCTCCACAAAGCCCCCCCATTGCAAGAACTCCTTGTGAAACTCCTAGTAATACATCGCTCATTTTAAGGATATCAACAATTAAAATAGGTATACCTACAATCAACATTGCTGTCAAAACAAGATTAAAAATTGCAATAAGCCCAATGATTTTAATAAGGATTGGCTTTTCATTCTTTATATAATTTGTGCTTTTATAGAAATCATTCTTTATAATAGAAATCATACCAATGCTGTTATTCCTTTGTTCGAATGGAATGTATATAAAAATCTCCATAATAGCAGATGCTAAAAAGCATACGATACTGATTATCAGAATTGGAATAATTCCAAATGCCCCAAATAGCATCCCTCCAATAATAGGCCCTAGAAGATTCGCTAAAGCACCAATTTGATTTATAATTGCTCCAGCAGATAATATATTTTCTTCCGAAACTAAAGCTGGAATACTAGCCTGAACTGTTGGTTGATATGTTCCGCTAATTCCATAAAGAAGCATTAAAACTACAATAAATAAAGGAACTATATGAAGTCTACCAATGGCAACAAATAGCACTAATATGATAATTGCAGTTAAAAAGTCAAGAGCAACCATAATATTTCGCTTGTTCACTCTATCTGCTAAAATTCCTCCTAAAAATGATAGAACAATCATTGGCAGAAAAGAACATGCTGTTACAATTCCAAAAATTGCTCCAGAACCTGTTTCCCTCAACAGATAAAGCGGAAGAGCAAAACGTAAAATTGAATTACCAAAAAGCGAAATAATCTGCCCAGCTACAACAAGTGTAAAGTCCTTACTAAATAAATTCGTATTTTTCATAAAATCCCCCTTAATATACCGACTGTCGGTATGTATGTTGTAAAAAATAATCTGCCCATTTAAGAGCAGTTATTTTTTATTTATAATAACGCTTGCAGTATAGTACATATTGGTTCGTAATTTCTTCATCTAAAATATCAATACCTATACCCTTTAGAATTACTTGTAAAAATTCTACCTTTCTTCTCATTTCATCAGGTGTTGTCCTTGCAATAATAGGATTAATCCATATATTTATTAAAGTAATAATGACCTCAGCGAGTTCTTTTGGGTAATCGGTTTTGATAGATCCATCACTTATTCCCTGCCTTATAATAGGCTCAATGTATACTGGCGCAACCAACTCATATATTTCTGAAATTTGATTCATTAAAAATTTAGGATCATTCATAATTTTAGTAATCATTGCCATGACTGCTTCGTTATTTGGATTTACATAAGCTGACTTTATCATTATTTTTAGCTTTTCATAGCCATTTTTACTTTTATCATCTCGAATTTTATTGTAATAAATAGAGTTTTCATCCCCAATTTTTTTGCAGACAGCTTGAAAAATCTCTTCTTTAGACTTGAAATGATGATAAATTGCACCTTTTGAAAGCCCACCTAAATTATTGATAATATCTTGAATTGAAGTACTTTCATAGCCTTTTTCTATAAAAAGCTTTAAAGCTTCATCTAAAATTAATTTTACTGTTTCTTCAGGATGTTTATTACGTGCCATTATTAAATCACCTCCATACATACCGTTGGTATTTATAATATCATCGATATATTATTTAGTCAAGCCATTCTTGAAATATTTGGTTTTATAAAATTTTGCTTAATACCCCTCTCCCTTAATTTCATAGACAGGTTTATGACAAATAAAAAGCCACAGGAAGCTAAAACATCCTGTGGCAAATCTTAAAAGTCACCGTTATGAAACATATTCTAAATTTTATTTTCTTTTGAATATCTTATTTTCAGCCATTACATTGATGCTACCTCTTGAACTTCTTCCTCTTTTACTTTTTTAAATGTTATCCAGCCTCTCTTTGACAAAAATTTAATATAAGTTGTTAACCTATATATGGCATTTTCCATAGAGTCATTATACTTTTCCTGCATTACTTTTACTATGTCATATATGCTGTTTTCACCATTTATCATTAGCCAAGCATCAGAGCAAGGTTCATCAAAAGTCATATCACAATTTGGCTTCTTTTTTACTAGCCATCCTGCAAATCTCTTTATTGGATCGTTCACCTTAAAGTACAGTACAACTCTACCTTCATCATTCAACTTCCAATCATCGTGTTTGATTTCAGGCACATATAGTAAAAAATTATACTTAGAACTTTTATTCTTTTCTGAGTTATTCTTATTATTTTTCATTAAGCTTTAGCTCCCTTTGATTTTTTGACTGCAACTTTATAAATCCAACCTCCTAGCAAGATGAACATTACGAATGTTAATATATCACTTTGTGTTATTGCTGGAGCTATATTGGCTCCAAAGCCTATATTTATATTTAATGTTACAAATAGGGCTATTATTATACCTATTATGGCATCACCAGCAACAAGTCCTGATGCGAGAAGTGTGCCCTTTTCAATGCCTGCATCACGTGCTTTTTCATCACTCTTAAATTTCTTTTCTACTAGAACTCTTATTAAACCACCACATAATATTGCTGCATTTAATGTAATTGATAGATAAATACCAAGAGCAACTGGCAGTATTGGAATCTTTGCAAGTTCACAGAATATAGCTATAAATACTCCAACCAAAACTAAAGTCCATGGAAGTTTTGCTGTCATTATTCCTTCAACTATCATCTTCATTAGGTTAGCTTGAGGTGCTTGAACAGCTTCACTACCTATTCCATAAGCATTGCTTAGCATGTTTACAACAAATGCTGAACATATTGAAGCAACTACTATTGCTATAACCATTCCATATTGAACCTTCTTTGGAGTACCACCTATTATGAATGTTGTCTTTAAGCTTTGAGCAACTCCGCCTGCTACACAAATAGCAACGCAGACAACTCCACCTATTAGTAATGCTTTCTTTATACCTTCATCTCCAACTGAACCTGTAGCCTTTAATATAGTTGTTACAAATAGCAAAGTAGCTATTGTCATACCTGAGGCTGGATTATTTGAAGCTCCTATTATACCAACTATTCTTGCTGATACAACTGAGAAGAAAAAGCTAAATATAACAGCTAATAATCCTCCTATAAATCCACCCTTCATTATTGGAGAAAGCCATGTAAGACCAAATGCAAATGCTGATGCACCTACAACCCAAACAAGAGGAGCTTCCATATTAATTCTATCTTGCTTTTCCCTTCCTACAGCCTTCATTCCACCCATAGCTTGTTTAAAGCTTCTTATTATTGTAGGAAGTGATTTTGCAAGGGAAATAAATCCGCCTGTTGCAACGGCTCCTGCGCCGATATACTTAATATAGCTTGACCATATTTGTTGAGCTGTCATTTCAGAGATAAGTTTAGTAGATGGGAATATAGCTGTTGGAAGTCCTGCCCCTAATAATTTTATTAAAGGAATAAGTACAAACCATGCAACTACAGAACCTGCAAACATAAGGACTGAAGTTCTAGTTCCTACTATAAATCCAACACCTAATAATGATGCTAATGAGTCAACTCCTATCATAGTCCCTTGATAAGATTTAATTATATACGTAGCTTGTTCTTTCCATAATTGGAATCCACCTGAACACAATTTGTATCCAGCACCCATACCAAGACCCGCAAGAACTGTCTTAAAACTTGAACCGCCTTCACTACCTGTTACAAGGACTTCGGCTGCTGCCATAGCTTCTGGGTAAACCAAATTGCCATGTTCTTCAACTATTAAATATCTTCTTAGAGGTGTCACGAAGAATATCCCTATAACTCCACCGATTAAAGATACAACTACTACTGTAGTTATACTTAATCCAAATCCACATAGTATTAATGCTGGTAATACGAAAATAATACCTGCTGCTATGGATTCTCCCATTGCAGCTAGAGAAGCAACCATATTAGCTTCTAATATATTGTTTCTCCTGAACATTCCCTTTAATACTCCAGTTGCTATTATGGCACCTGGGATTCCTGCTGAAATAGTTAATCCAACTTTTAATCCTAAGTAAGTGTTTGCTGCTGCGAAGAAACATGCAAGGATAACACCTAAAACTATAGAGTAGCCTGTAGTTTCTGGCATTATCGTAGAGGTTGGAACAAAAGGTACATAATCGTCCCCTTTACATCCGCCATACGCAGTTCTGGAAAGTTTGTTTTCTGCTTTCACGCCTGTTTTTTGACTCATATATATTTCCCCTTTATTAAAATTTAAGCCTATTGTAATTTTATTTGTATGGGTTTCTTTACAATAGGCTTATTGACTAAATTAATGCAGCTACTTTATTTCTTTTAATAACTCAATCAAGAAATTCCACATTCTTGCAACAGAGGATATGCTCATGTGTTCATTTGCAGTGTGTACATCCATTAATGCTGGACCAAAGCTTATCATCTCTGTATCCTTCATCTTTTCTTTAAGAAGTCCACATTCTAGACCTGCATGAATTGCATTGATTTGAGGTTCTTTATCAAATAATTTCTTATATGTTTCTACACATAAGTCTCTTATCTTTGAATCTTCTTCATATTCCCAAGCTGGATACTCATTTTCATTTACTATAGCTCCCCCATTAACTTTCACTATACATTCAATCTTATCTACTATTGCTTCTCTTTTGCTCTTAACAGAACTTCTAACAGCTAATGTAGATTTAACTTCAGAATCAGTGGTAACTAGTACCCCATAGTTCAAACTACTTTCAACTAATCCTTCTATATCTTTGCTCATAGTTTGTACTCCATCTGGTACTGCCACCATAAAATTAACTACATTATTTGTAGCACACTTAGTCAATTGCCTTTCTGAACTTTGTACTTTTTCAGTAGATACTGACACATTAGGATCTTCTACTCTATACTCTGACTTAAAGATCTCTTCTGTATTCTTACAAATATCCATAACTTTCTTGAAATCGTTTTCTAGAACTGTAATTATTGCTTCACAATCACGAGCTATAGCATTGTGCTTTGTTCCGCCATTTACTGAAACTATATTAAATTCTACTTCTTTGCTTAGTATATATAAAAGCCTGCCCATTAATTTATTTGCATTTGCTCTTTGTTTTATGATTTCCATTCCTGAGTGTCCACCATTTAATCCGCTTACTTCTAATTTTAAAGCAGTCCCGTTAAATGGTTCCCATTCTGCCTTGATATTAGCTATAGTATTTACTCCACCTGCACAGCTGACAAGGAATATTCCTTCCTCTTCGGAGTCTATGTTTAAAAGTATTTTGCCATTTAGGACAGATGTATCTAATGCAGCAGCACCATCCATTCCAGTCTCTTCAGATATAGTCACAACTAATTCTATTGGTCCGTGAGCTACATCTTTAGAATCTATAACAGCTAATCCATATGCTACTGCTATTCCATCATCACTGCCTAGAGTTGTATCTGTTGCATATACATAATCGCCGTCTATCCTTAATTTTAAAGGATCTTTCATAAAATCATGGGTGCTATTTTTTGTCTTTTCACACACCATATCCATATGACCTTGAATTATTACAGTTGGAGCATTTTCATATCCATCAGTTCCTGGTGCTTTTATTATTACATTCAGAATATCGTCTTGTATAACCTCAAGTCCTCTTTCCTTTGCAAAGTTAACAAGATAATCACTAATCGCCTTTTCATTACCTGATCCGTGAGGAATCTTGGTCATTTCTTCAAAGAAATAAAAAACATTTTGTGGCTGTAACTTTTCTAACATCCTTATTCCCTCCAAACAAATTGATTTTAATATTAATACCTCTATAAAACTTGTTATATAGCTACGTTAATTAAAATTCAAATTGAAGTGCTTATTAAATTCATTTATTTTTGCACATTTTCCAATTAAAGTTAATTATTTTTTCGTTTTTTTTATTCATTTAATTAAATTTATACATCTTTTTTTGATTATTGTATAAATTATACATTTTTGTTATTTCACTAATTTTTTAGTCTATAATTACTAATATGATAATATTAATGCTGTTTTTCTCAAATACGATAATTCTATTCTTTACAATAAAAATAAGGCTATCCTCTCGAATAGTCTTATTTATCCTAAATACTTATTTCTTTTTATCTACAAATACAAGATAATATATCCAGTCTAACGCTATAAACAATAAAATACTTGATGAAAGTGTATATATATTAAAATAATCTTTTTTAAAAATTAATAAATGCATAATTAAATATGCTATAGCACTCCCTATAGCGAAGATAATCAATCTTTTAAAAAGTTCGTCTTTATATCTCATTGCATATATTATAAAAAACAATACAGCATTTAATAGAAATATTTTATCTGTGCTCATAGTATTCCCCCAATAATTTAAATATATATAATTATATACTATTTTTACAATATATGCTAACATATAGTTAAAGAAGTATATTAATTATTTAAATCAGTGGAGGTTACTTATGATATTTTTCTATTGGCTTTTATCTGGTATTATTACCTTTATAGTTCTCTATTTTGTAATAAAGTCAGCTGTGAAAAATGCTCTTAAAAGTAGCATGGACGACATAAGATCCTCTGTAAACAAAGCAGTTAATGACAGTCTCGGTCAACATGAATGGAAAAAACAACAAGATAACTAAAAAAGTGCTGCTATGCTCTAACGCATAACAGCATCTTTATTTTTACTAAACCCGAAAAATATCACAACTTTTCACCGTTTATGTTTTCTAAATCTAGTTTCAATAACTTTTCACTCTTCACTAATTAATTAAAATTTCTTACTATTCCTTACAATACCGATGTGTATTTATTCTGCTCTCTCTCATTTAATATGTTTTGAAGATGCAGCGCTATATATCCTATCTCCCCATCGTTAAAGTAAATTTTATATTTCTCATAAATATATACCGATAATCTTTCTGCCAAGTTATAACTATTTTCAAACTTTTCCTTGATAGTATCAATCAATAGATTCTCTACATTCTTTCCATTCATAGCTCTATCTATAGAAAATCTTAGATGAGTTAAAAATCTAAAATACTCTAAACTGTTCCTTTGTATTTTATGTCCTAAATTCTTATCTAAAAAATGAAGTATATCTGATAAAATTTCATTTGCCATGGAGGTTTCTTCTATCTTTTTTTCAGTTATAGCTGCGTGAATATGCATAGTTACGAACCCCACCTCGTCATAAGGGAACTCTATCTTCAACTTGTCATTTAAAAATTCAATAACCTTTTCTGCAATCAAAAATTCTTCTGTATACAAAAATTTTATCTCATGAATCAAAGGATTCTTTATGTTTATCTTATTTTCTATTCTAGATATAGCAAAATTTATGTGATCTAATAGAGTCACGTGGATACTCTCGTTTAATGGCTTTTGAGTATAAGACTCAATTAGAGTTATAGCCTCTTCAACGGCTCCTATAACTTCTGATTTTGTGCTTTCAACTATGGAACTGTAAGCTTTTGCATTATTTTCATCTACAAGATAGTAGACCTTTTCTACGTTAGTCAGGTCTCTTATGATATCTTGAGGTTGCTTTTTAAAGCCTATACCCTTTCCTATAAGCATACAGCGCTTATCTTCTTTATCTTTACACATGACAACATTATTATTTATAAGTCTAACTATTTTATAGGAATTTTTCATGCTAACCTATCTCCTATTTGCTCCTTTTTTATTCAACATTTACATACATAGTTTTAATACCTATATGATAATGCAATTCTACTATCTTATACCTTTCTACTCATAGGTTAGAAAATCCTTCTTAATCAATCTATATCATGAGTTTCTCTAAAGATTCTATAACTATATCAGGCAGTTCTACAGTTCCTATTTCTCTAGGATTCTTCATATATATACCATGAAAATCTGTTCCACCTGTACAAAGGAGTTTCTTTTCTTCAATTATATTCATAAGCTCCATCTCAGTATCTTTAGTTATAGATGGATGATAGACTTCTATACCATCTAAAAAATCGCTATTTATCAGTTCCTTATATAACTTTTCATTTTTCTTTCTTATTTTATTTGGATGTGCTAAAACTATTTTTCCACCTATATTTTTTATAAAACTACAACCTTCATTAAAACTCATATATGGAAACTCATCTTCCATATAGCAATGTCCTTCTTTTCCAAAGTATTCATTGAGCCTTTTCATTATCTCGTCCTCTGGGAAATACCCTTTATCACTTAACGTCTTAAGAAATTTTGCTCTATAAAGAGGTCCTCCTTTTGCTTCTCCAAAGAATTCCTCATCACTTATCCCGTCTATAAGACCTTTACTTCTCAAAACATGAATTTGAGACAATGATTTTTCATCCATATATTTTTTTAGTTTTAAAGAATAATTCACAGCTTCTGCGCTTTCTTTATTTACACCATATGCCAAAACATGAAGTTTAATTCCGTATTCCTTCACAGTAAGCTCCAATGCTGGAATATATGGTATTCCTGATTCTCTGCTAGCTTTAAGCGCATCCCCCAATCCTAAAACAGTATCATGATCAGTTATACTTAAAGCTTTAAAATTAAGCTCTTTTGCCATATCAAATATTTCTTTTGGAGTTTTACTTCCGTCTGAAAAAGTTGTATGCATATGAAAATCATACATTTTATGCCATCCCCTTAAAATAGAATTAGAGGGTACCCTAAAAGGACACCCCTTATTTCCTTTATAATTACATCTTTATTATATCTTTTAATGGGTTATCCATTTCAAAATTATCACCATCATCTACATCTTCCCACTTAGTAAAGTAAGTTAATAAGAATCCACCAGCATATGCAAGGATTGTTCCTATCAAATAGTTTATTGCAGCACTTCCATCTGGCATAAGTAGTGCTAACGGAATACCTGATAAACCTATACCTGTTGATGCAACGCCTTTAGCTGCAACATACATTCCACCTAATGCAGATCCTAGGCAAGCAGTTATAAATGGTTTTCCTAGTGGTAATGTAACACCAAACATTAATGGTTCACCAACACCTAGCATACCTATAGGAAGCGAACTTCCTATTACAGTTTTCATTCTCTTGCTCTTAGTCTTCATGAATATTGCTATACCAGCACCAACTTGTCCAGCTCCAGCCATTGCTAAAATTGGTCTTAGTAAGTCAACACCTGTAGATTGTAGTAAACTTGTTTCAACTGGCGTCAATGCTCTATGAAGTCCAGTCATAACAAGTGGTAAGAATGTGGTTGAAAATACTGCTCCTGTAAGCATTCTTCCCTTTTCTATGGATATATTAACAAGCCAAGTGATATTGTTAGTTAGCCATGCTCCTAAAGGTTGAATTATATAGAAACATCCAAGTCCTATAACTAGTATAACTATAGTTGGAGTAACCATGAGATCAAGCACTGATGGCATAACCTTTCTTAGTTTCTTTTCTAATACTGCACCTAATGCACAAGCTATTAATACAGCTATAACTCCACCTTGTGCTGGAACTAACGCTTCTCCTCCAACAACTATCTTTGCAAGTTGTGGAGCCATCATGATACCGGCTATAGTTCCTCCAAGAGATTCACTTCCTCCAAATTCCCTTGCAGTAAATACACCTACCATTATATTCATGTATAGGAATATGCCCTTTCCTAATACATAAGCCATTTGATATGCATTTCCTGTTAATATCCCTTGATTTTGTAATAACTTTGCAACACCATATATGATACCACATCCTACAAACCCTGGTATTAATGGTACAAATATATTGGATAATTTCCTTATGAATAATTTAACTGGTGTTGAGTTTTTCTTCTTAAGCTCTGCTTTTCTTTCTGCTACCTCATCAACTTGGCCAACCTTTAATAAAGTTAGTTCTCCAATGATGTTAGTAACTTTTGTAACCATGCCTGGTCCTAAAATAATTTGAAGCTGTTCATTTTGCTCAACTAAACCCATGACTCCGTTGATAGCCTTTATTGATACTTTATCAGCCTTGCTATCATCATGCAATGTCATCCTAAGTCTTGTTGCGCAGCATGCAACTGTTTTAATATTCTCCTTTCCGCCTACTAATTTTACAATTTCTTCAGCTATACTTTGAGGTACTGCCTTTGCCATAATCTTATCCCCCTTAAATATTTTTATGAAAGACGATGTTTCCTAGTCAATTAAAATACTTTATAACTTATTTAAAATTACGAAAAAAGAGCTAATAACACCTAGCAATAGATATCATTAGCTCTTGCCTGCATAACCAGTAACAACGCTTTCATATATTTCATTAATTAAATTATAGTACATAACATTTAACTTTAAAAGCAAAACCGTATTACAAATTTCTACGCTTTTATTTGAAATTTCATTTCACAAGTTCATAACTTTATATTTTTTCATCTTTAAAATTGAAAAAGCACTCATTTTATCTATTAATTGCTTTATATTTCTATATTTGTTTAAATATTATTCAAATTCGGTTCAGAAATTGTTAATAATTTTCTTATAAAAACTTTTTTTAAATTGCTATTTAATCTCATAAATTGAGTTTTCGAAATTTTCTACAAGGTTTAGCTTATCCACTGTGTATAAAATTCTAAGATTTTTAAAGTCCATACCTTTTAAAAGATCAGATATTTCAATATTTTGCTCCTTATCTTCTCCACATATTACAAACTTAGGCTTTTTATCAAATTCGAGATTTGTAAACTCTATGTTCTCAAATACTTTTTCATATCTTGTTAGCTTATCACATAGACACTTTTCCCAATTTTCTTTTCTCCTTATTACTTCATACACATAATCATTCTGTTCTGTGTAAATTATAGCACTAGCTCTTACTGTTGCAATATCATCTTCTTTTGCAGTTATTATTTGATTTATATAATAATTTTTAAAATCATGGCTGCATTTCATATAGGCAGTTATTATCTGGTTTGTAGCCAATACCTTTTTAATCTTATCCGGTTTTTCTACGGATTCTAGTGGGTTCCAATAACTCTTATTTCCACGATATCTAAGAAGGTCAGCTCCATTTTTTCCAAGAGAATAAACTTTATAACTTGAACATCCCCCATTATTTGCAAAAAAGCATCTTTCTAAAAGCTGCTTTTTAAGGCATATCTTCATAGCTCTTTTTATTCGTTCTTGAGTAGTATCAAATTTATAATAATTCATTATGTCCGTTATCTGTTTTGAAGTTACATATCTGTGTTTATTCACTATTTCAAGAATTTTATAATGTATTTCATTTATATAATTATGTTTGACATCAAATATTATTTGATATATCGATACATAATCATTTCCGAAATGCTCTATTTCCCTTTGTTCTCCTTGTACAATAACAAAAGGAGATTTTCCTTTAAATGAACCTTCCCATCTTCTGCTATTATCTTTTTTTCCTATTATATTATCTTTAGTTTTTTCTTTAAAATCCTTTTTTTCTTTTTTGTAAAACTCATAATCATCAGTTACAATCTCAACCTTTATTCTCTTCTTTACAGGATCTATCTTTTTTATATATACCGTTACCACATCTCCGTAAGATGTTCCCTTATAATAGTTAGCTATCCCGCGTACATGTTCATTAAGTTCTATTAAAACTCCATTTGAAATCTTATTTTTGATAACACCTGATACAAAAGTACCTTCCTCAATATCTTTTATATTCTTGTCCCAAATCTCCCAAAACTCTTTAGTACTTATAAAGATATTATTTTTATCCTTATCCTTTATTCTCGCCTCTATTTCTTCCCCTACATGAAATCTTTCTAATATGTTATCTAATTTTACGTCACACACATCATCTTTCGATAAAACAGCTAGATTTCCACACCCTATATCAACCATTGCTTTTTCCGAATCTATAACTTTTATAGTTCCTGAAACATAGTCTCCTAGTTTAAGTTTACCCCAGATTTCTTCTCTTACAATATTCATGGCTCTCTTTCTAGATAATACTACCCCATAACTATCTCCACTCTCAATTCTTTCAACAAGAAATTGTACAGGTTTGTTTACCATTGTCCATGCCTCACTGATTCTCATGTGGTCTGCTCCGTTTGAAAGTTCATCATATGGTATAGTTCCTATGATATTTCCCAATTTTATTTTAAGATTATTTTCCCTGTCGCACTTTATGCAAATTCCCTCTAAAATTATTTCCTTTTTTTCGGCTTCTCTTAATCCATCCATAGACGAAACAAACTTTTTGTTTCTATAACTATTTATCATTTGACCTTCAGATTTTATAATTACCATACTCTCCCCCCAGCCAAGAATTTTCTTTCTGTAGTCTCTCACAAGTATTCAATATTAATATATATGAAACGTATAAAACATTTATAAGAAATTCAATAAAAATCCTCTAAATCATCTTATACCTTACGTAAAAAAAACAGCTGACACGAAATAATTGAATCATTTCATATCAGCTGTTTTTAGTTTATGCCGCTCTATTAATATGTTTACTAATTTTAGGGGTCAATATTTTAGAGAAGAAGTGGATTACAGGTCCCATAATAATTACAATTACTATACTTCCTATCCCTATAGGTCCATGGAATGTAAGTCCTAGTATAAGTCCTATAGCTTCGGATATAGTCTTGGCAACTCCTAAGGAAAGATTAAATCGTTCTTTAAGGACAAGCATAAAGTAATCAATTGGTCCTGGAGGAAGCTCAGTTAATACCACCATTGCCACACCAAATCCTATGATAATTATTCCTCCCATAAAAACTAAAAATTCATTCACTATACCTGTTACTTTAATTCCTCTAAAAACAGCCAGCCATAAATCAATTCCTGCTCCTGTTACAAAAGATGTTAAAAGTGTCGAAAACCTTGGAATTTTCTTCAAGAGAATACCACTAGCAATTATTAAAATTACTGCAACTATTACAACCCAGGTTCCTACGGTCAATCCAAATGTATTGCTAAGTCCAACGCTCAAGGCATCCCATGATCCCGCTCCAAAATTGGAAATTATAGTCAAGGAAACTCCTAGTGCCGTAGCTGCTATTCCAAGAATAAAAAATAAAATTCTTTTAATCAAAATTCTTTTATCATTAAGTTTCTTGCTCAACCTTTTCACCCGCCTAAAAATTTACTCATGCTAATGATTATATCATACACGACGTTCTATTACGTATAGAAATCTTTATCATTTCATTAAAAATGTTTAAGTTTTATAAAGAATTAGATTTTTTTATAACCACTCTCGTATTAGTAAATATCATTTTTATATATTAATAGTCATATTAATTTTTAGTAAAATTTAGTATAATAATTGTAATAGACAGAAAGCATTTTCATCGAGGGTTTCTAAATAATCTCACCAATAAAACTAATCATATCCCAAAACCTATTTACTCTATTTTCTTTAATTACAAAATTGAATTTGGGGAGGATGTCCATATGTTTATTAAGTTAAGAAATAGTTTTTTTAAAATTATAATCATAAATATTTCTGTAGTTATCATCTATATCACTTCTCTTTTTTATTTAAAACTATCAGAAAAAAATTTAGAATTCCTAGGTATAATTAATACTTTATTTTTCTTGAATTTTCTCAGTCTTATGATATCACCAATGATTTACTTCATATCAAAGTTCTCTAGTGAAATTAAGGTGGGAATTCTCAGGGTGACCTCTATAGCTTCTTCTCTTTTAATCATTTTAGTAATATGCTTTTTTGCTTTTTTAAACGCTCCTTTCTGGTTATCTCCAGAGTACCCAGTTATAAGAGGTGGACATATATTAATTGAAAAAATAGATATCCATTGGATGCAAGAAAAATATGTGTATTTTTATAAACCAACCTATATACTTTTTAAAAAGAAACTTCCAATAAATCCAGAGCCATATTCAAATTTCGCACCTCCATCAAATGCTGAAATAATTAAAAATTTTAATGATTTAAACTGAAAGTTCCTTAAAGAAATTTAATTGTTTCACAATTAAAAATTAAGGGCTATCATGCGATAGCCCTGAGTTTATAAGCATTATAAAATTTAACTATTATATATCACAAATACTTGTATAATTTCCATTGACCACTACATAAATTGTATCAGTTGAGCAAACAGGCTTTTTAATTGCTAGCCTTACATTATGACGATAGGGAGTGGTACAAGGATTGCTTGATGGACTGGCAAATATATCACAGATTTGACCAATTTTATTCCTCGCAGCATCGTAAACGGTTACAAACAAAATAAATTCTTTATTTGGGCAAAGATTAAGAACTCTAACAGGAACATCTATAAACCTACAACTAGTTGCGGCATTAAAATCAACTGAACTTGTAGTATACGGACATTGACAATTTGAAAGTGTTAATGCTGTCCCAGGTGGAGTTGGATCGACTTCATTTAAATATACATTTTTCTCATTATACATATGGTACACTCCTTTTTAATCTTTTTGTATAAACGCATAATTTGTAAACTATAAATCATATTCTAGATTTTTTTAGATTTTTACACTTAAATAGATCTTATATTACTAATATATGATAATAAATAAATTACGACACATATTTTTAAAAAGTTTGTAGCTATTATTGATTCAAATAATATAATAATACAAAGCAGATTTATACAAAAAATAAATATAAAGGAATGATGAGAATGAATAGAGATACTGTAGCTATATTAAAAGATTCGAATTCAGATATACCATGTACTAATCTTTATGTAAAAGATACAGAATGTATTAGAAAATGGAAAAACTGCAAAGGTAAATCCGCAAGCACATGTAAAAAAGTAAAACTTGACCCAACAAGAGAGAAATTAAATACTAAATTCTGCATTAATGCTGACGAATGTTTCAAATATAATGAAAATAATTGTAACAACAACTGCAATTATAGTTATGGATATTTTAATAATATAGTGTTATTAATTTTTCTTTTTATTATTTTTCAAGAAATTTGCTGTAGGAGACCCATGTGGATATAATGGGTACTAACTATGAAAATAATTTATAGAGTAACTATAAATAAAAATACCGTATATTCTTTTGAATAATACGGTATTTTTTTATGTAGTAATTCTATACAAAAAGTTTCTTTATCACTAAAAGCCATTTTAATTTATTCAATGTAATTGATAAAACAGTCCATATATATTATCATTATATAAAATACAATGTATAATTTGGAAATAGGAGATTTTATTATGAAAACTAATAAGAAAATATACTCTAGTAAAAGAGCATCCTTTGCAGCATTGATAGTTATATTTCTACTACTGCAAGGAATTTTAGAATTTGGTTTTGGTTTAAGCCTATTTGTCTTTGGTTTAAATCCTAATTTTATAAGACTTATTCTTATAATAGTTTTAATACTATTTCCTTTATTTGATGGTACTCCAGCTCCCACTAAACAAGACAAAATAAATCGAATATTATATACTGTCTTTGCAACTATACTTATACTTGGTGGAGTATTTTTTTACATGTTGGGATTTTCGGATGATAAGTACTTTTCCTTCAAGAATCCTAGCGGTAATAAAACTTTGGTAGTATCAGAGCGTTCAGCTTGGTTTTATGGAAACAGTACATTTTATGTGAGAAAGTACGGTATATTTATTAAGGATATTAACCAATCTATCGGAACTGATGATGGATTCAAACCGTTTTCTACTAACCAATACAGTATAGAATGGACTGACGACTATAACGTAGTGATCAATTATGATTTTGGTGGTGGTGGAAGTCAATGGTTCACCACAACAGTAAAGCTAAAATAAAAAAGATATACTGCACAATATTTTATCACTTTTGCAACATATCCCTACTTTATATTTATTAATAAATTCGTTAATTTACTTTAGCTATCAGCTAGATACTCTTCCTTTAATATGCTCATTATAATTTTATTATAAAATTCACCATATCTATAAAAAGCCTGTCTCATTATCCCTTCCATCTTAAAGCCTGCTTTGGTATAAGCTTTTACCGCTGATATATTCTTTTCAAATGCTGTAAGCATTATTCTGTTAAGATTAAGTTCTTGAAATCCGCTTTTGACTATTTCCTTTGTCACGTATGTTCCAACACCTTTTCCATGATAAGTTTTATCTCCAATAAATATAAAGTACTCTCCCGAAAGATTTGTTTCACTTATCTTGGCTATACCAGCGTATCCTATTATTCTATTCTTACAAACATCTACAATAGCTTTTTTATATGATGACTTATCTAGTAATAATTTGTCAAACCACGTTGATATCTCCTCATCATTTTTCATTTTCTGAAATAAGGACAATGAGTATCTTATGACTTCTTCATCCTTAATCCATGGAAAAAAATATTCCTTATCCTCTTTACATAAATCTCTAAATTCAATCTCCATTCAAAACTTCTCCTGTCAATTTTATTCTTAAACTTCTATCTTATAAAATTTGTTGATACTCTCTTTTCTCTTTCAGGTAGAGTATATTTTGCATCTTTCATAGTTTTTATCATCCATGCCATATTATTTCCTAGTGTTCTCATAATTTGAAGCCCCTCTAAATCCTGCTTTACCTCCTCTGGAGTGTTTCCATGAACTGAGTTCCAGTATTGTGATGAAACCACTGGCATTTGATTGATAGTAAAGTATTTATTTAATCTATCAAAAGTTGCACTGGCTCCTCCCCTCCTACAGCTTACAACTGCAGCTGCTGGTTTATTCGTCATGTATCTTGAACCTGAGTAAAACAGTCTATATAGCATAGCACAAAGTGAGCCATTAGGACCTGCGTAATAAACAGGAGAGCCAACTACCACACCATCTGCTTCTTGTATTTTCTCAAATAGTTCATTATAAACTTCATCTCGAAATGCACATTTCCCAGTTTCCCTACATCTACCACAGGCTATGCAGCCTTGTATTGCTTTTGTTCCTATATGAATTATCTCTGATTCAATTCCATTTTTATTTAAACTTCCTGCCACCTCATTCAAAGCAGTAAAAGTGCATCCATTTTTATGTGGACTTCCATTTATAAGTAAAACTTTCATATCTCAATATCTCCTTTATCATATTTTATATCTAATTTGACATACACAAGCTAATGTCCTTCTTTCAAAATATTAAAGGGTATAGAATATTCTCTTGAACTTCTATACCCTTTAACATTTTGTAGACTAGGAGTCAGGAACTTAGACATGATCCATTTTTTATATCAAGCTCCCATAATCTATCTATTAAAAATTTTACATAAATACATCTATAAACATCTTACCTAATATAAGGACAACTACTACTACCATCATAGGCTTAATAAACTTAGCTCCTTTTTTTATAGCAAAACCTGCTCCTAGATAATTTCCTAATATACCGCATACTGCCGCTGGTACTGCTATACTATATACTACCGTTCCAGCCATCATGTAGGTAATTACCGCTGCATAGTTAGAGGCTAAATTTAATATCTTGGCATTTCCTGATGCAGTTCTTAAATCATATTTCATTATCATAGTATAAGCTATTATTGCAAAGGTACCTGTTCCCGGTCCAAATATTCCATCATAGAGTCCTATTAAAACACCTATAAGAATTGCAAAAGTTATCATCTTATTCTTGCTTAGACCAGCAGATTGATTTTCTTCACCATAATCCTTCTTTATAAATATTAATACCGCTACTATTGGTAAAACTATAATTAGCATCTTTTTTAAGAATTCACCTGGTAAATATAACACTATTCTTGAGGCTATTGCTGAACCTATAAATGCACTTATAGCTGATATTATGGCTACTTTAAGATCTAATGCTTTATTAACTAAAAATCTTGCAGCTGAAAATGTTGTTCCTGCTGCTGCTGAAAATTTATTACATCCATAAGCTTGATGAGCAGGTAGCCCTGTAAGCATGTACACAGGTAAGGTGATGATTCCTCCTCCCCCTGCTACAGCATCTATAAACCCCGCCAAAAATACCATTGGACATATGAAAAGTAAAGATATTGGAAATTCCATAATAATATCCTCCCTCATTGTTATTCCTTTACTTTTATGGTAGCATTGATTTTAGATATAATCCAATACATATAACTATATAAATATTATAAATTTTATTTATAGGATAGGAGACTTTTATGTATTCCCAGAATGTAAATTATGTACTTACAATTGCTGAAGAGCGAAGCTTTTCTAAAGCTGCTAAAAAACTATATATATCACAACCTGCTCTAAGTACAGCAATATTAAAAATAGAAAAAGAGATAGGTAGCAAACTTTTTGATAGAAGCACATCTCCTATCCAATTATCCGAAGCTGGCAAGGCTTACATAAATACTGCAAGGAAAATGGTAACTTTAGAAAAAGACTTGAATAACTACTTGATGGATTTAGCTGAGCTTAAAACAGGAAAATTATCTGTTGGAGGAACTCACTTTTTCGTATCATGCTTTCTCCCATCAATTCTATCCATTTATTCTGAAAAGCATCCAGGAATTGAGATTGAGATTTTTGAAAGAAATTCTCTTGAACTTGAACAGCTTTTACTTGATGGAACTATGGATCTTATAGTTGACTGCTATCCTTTTAACATGGATTTGTTCTCTATAGTCAATATTTTTCATGAAACTGTCCTTCTTGCAGTGCCAAAAAACTTTTCTATAAACAACCAATTAAGAGATTTTCAGCTTTCCTATGATGACATAGAAAATAATCGTCATCTTTCAAAGGATTGTCCAGTTCTAGATTTAAATGTATTCAAAGATGAGCCATTTTTATTTTTAAAGCAGGGAAATCATATGCATGATCTTGCAGTTAAACTATGTAAAAATAGTGATTTTGAACCTAAAATAAAAATGATCTTTGATCAACTTATGACTACTTACTCCATGACTGTTGCAAATCTTGGAGTATCATTTACCACAGATATCATTGTGAAATACTGTAATTTAGCTTCTCACCCTGTATTTTATAAACTTGATACACCTATGGCCTATCGCAAATCTAGTATAACTTATAAAAAAAATAAATATTTATCGAAGGCTGCTCAGGAATTTATAAAGGTAGTTCAAGAATCCATATAATAAATAGATATTAATTCAGAAAGAAGGGTTTAATATGGTTGATAAATATAAAGTGATTACTCTTTGTGGGAGTACGAGATTTAAAGACGAATTTATGAAAATCCAAAAGGATCTAACACTTCAAGGAAACATAGTCATATCTGTAGGTCTATTTGGACATGCCGATGGAGAATTCGGAACCGTCATCACAGATGAAGTAAAGATAATGCTTGATGATATGCATAAAAGAAAAATAGATATGGCTGATGAAATTTTTGTAATTAATAAGGATAACTATATAGGCTCAAGTACAAAGAGCGAAATAGAATATGCAATTAAAACAGGTAAAAAAGTAAACTACTTAGAATCAATTAGATAAAATAAAGAGCCTAGCTATTATATGTAAAAGCTAGGCTTTGGTATTTAACTTTAGTTTTCTTATTAAATTTTTTTTACAAATCCTTATTTTTTTCTATGTTTTTGTATGCTTCCGTAACGCCATCTTTAACGGCGACTTTTATAATATAGTAAAATATCACCAAGTAAATAGCAGACCCTATCAATCCAAAGAAAATTTTCATAACATTCCTCCTTATATAAGTCTCTGTCACTTTAATATAAGTAATTAATCGTCCTCAACTTTAAATGCTTAATTTTTCATTTAAGTTACTTAATTGTAATTTTATCACATTAATGTCTTCACATCAATTTATATGATTGATATTCGTTTCATAATCCTTCCACCTCTTTTTAGATGCAACATACAAGGTCCTCCCCCCTAGTCAATGAACTCTTAGCTTCTAAGTTTAACTACATCCATATCCCGTGTAAAGTTTATAAAATTATAGATTACAAAAATATCATTAAATTCTTTATCTCTGATATACTGGCTAACTGGTGCATTAAAACTTCTAGGATCTATAACATGAATCTCTTTATAATGCTGTGTCAAAAAAGGTATAAGAGAATTAGCATAGGAATCCTTAAATATTAAAAGCTTTTTATCATTGTCTATTTCAGTATTTTCTATTATAGTAAGAGGGTTATTTCCATATAAAAATACAGAATATTTATCTTTTGTCATTAGTTTCGATATATCATATAGACTATCATAGCTTTTATCCCCTATAGTCATTTTTATATTAGAAAATTCATAATACGACAGCTTATCTGCATCAATATCGAAAGGCTTAGCCTTTGAATAATAGGTGCCATAAAATCCTGGTGTCTCTATTGTTTTATAGTCATTAAGCTTTATAGGTAACTGTCCTAAAGTTTTTATAAGCTCACTATAGGCAACATATGCCCCCTTAGTCGTCCAATGATGATCTGTTTTATAATATATATACTCATCCTTCTCTTCCATAAACTTAGCTAATAAATTCACCTCATTTTCACCAAAAATACTTTCATAAATCATTGATATAGTCTTTGCTTGATTTATAACAGGCGCTCCATAAGGTAAATTTTCCTCATAGATTCCATAAGAATTAGGTGCAATTAACAATGAAACTTTAGTTTTAGAATTTTTAATTAGAGCATTTACAGCATTTATATTTGTATTAAGTCTCTCTTTATCTATATACGTAAATTTTTCGAATAAGTAACCATTATCTCCGTAAATAATGTTGTTATTTTCAACCTTTCCTAAAACATACTCACTTCTAGATTTTAAATTGATCCATAAATCTCTTCCTATAAACTGATCGTTTATGTATTTCTCATAACCTCTTCCAAAAGAACCATCTAAATAAGACTTTATAGTAAATTTCATCTTGCTTTTTAAATTCCTATTTTCAAACTCCGAAAACTTTTTGTCTGGTGATATAAAATCTAGCAGTGAAATAATTAAAATCACAGATATAAACATATACATAAGCGGATTCTTTTTCATATTATCCTCCTAAAATCTAAAGTATAAGAACGGATTATAAGTAGCATCCACCAAATAAGCTACAGCTATAATAAAAATAAACATTAACACTGCTGCATTAATTGCTGGTGATTTCACATATTTCTTGTATAATTTCGGTATGACAGGTGTTGATAATACTATAGCTATAATAAAAATCACAGCATAGTTTCGAAGATAATATAGATATTCACTTTCATATCTAAATTTGAATAATCCTTCAAAATACTTACTCATTAAGCTGAAATCTGTAATAGCAAAAAGTCCCCATCCAACCATGAGGAAAAACAAAGTGTAGATGTGCGAAAATTTTTTGTGTTTATCTAAAATTTTACTTAACCATGCTTTCTCTACTGAGATTAGTATAAAGAAAAGAAGTCCCCAGAGTATAAAATTGTAGCTTGCTCCATGCCACAAGCCAGTTAAAACCAAACCAAAAACAAATTAATTATTGTTCTCAAAAAACCTTTTCTATTCCCTCCTAATGGTATATATAAATATTCCCTGAACCAAGAACCTAAAGTCATATGCCACCTTCGCCAAAATTCTGATATGCTCCTTGATATATATGGATAGTTGAAGTTTTGGGAAAATGAAAATCCAAGCATTTCTCCAAGTCCTATTGCCATAAGAGAATATCCACTAAAGTCAAAATATATCTGAAGTCCAAAGGCTGCAAGTCCCATCCATGCAAGAGGTGTTGATATTTTTTCAAATCTCATGGTTTCAATATCATTCCACAACATTCCTATATTATTTGCGATCAAAACCTTTTGTCCTAGCCCTAATATAAATTTTTCAATCCCTTTTTCTATAGAATCTTTTGAAACATATCTTTTTTTAAGTTCCAATGCTATATCTGAATATCTAACTATAGGTCCTGCAATAAGCTGTGGGAATAGAGTTACAAAGGTTGAAAATGTTATTATATTTTTCTCTGGTTCTACATTACCTCTAAATACGTCTATAGAATAAGACATGGTCTGAAATGTGTAAAAACTTATTCCTAACGGCAGAGTTATTTCAACCTGATCAAGTCCTAACCCCCACAATGTATTTACATTGTCGATGAAGAAATTGAAATACTTAAAGAAAAATAGCATTCCTAAGTTGAAGCACACTGACAATCCAAGAATCATCGCACTTACTTTTTTGTTATTTCTATATCTGCCAATGAATCTTCCTGCTGTGTAATCAACCACAATTGAAGCTATCATTATAAGAAAGTATTTCCCTTCACCCCAAGAATAAAATATCAAACTGAGCAGTGTCAGTACAAGATTCTTATATCTCAAAGGTGTAATAAAATATATACCAAATGCAATTGGCAAAAATCTAAATATGAATACAATACTACTAAATACCATGCTTTAAATTCCTTTCTTACAATGTAAGTATATAGTATCTTATTCTTAGTTTATACTTTTATTAAAAAGACTAGGATTATAAATAATCCTAGCCCTATATACTAAATTTCTGATGAATCTAATTATTTGGTGCAATACACATTTAGTGCATCCCTAAAAAACTCAGCCGCTCCTTCACCTATCTTATCATAGTATGCCTTGAATCTTTCATCACAAGCATACATCTCCCCAAGTCCTTTATGTGCTTCCTTAGAATACATGCCTTCTTTCCAAAACATGCAAATCCATTCTCTATGCATATCACAAACCTCTTGAGCAAGCTCGCCTTCAGGATCTCCTGTCTTCATAGCTTCTTTAAGAGCTTCATTTATCTGTTTAGACAAATCCTCTTGTTTTTTCCATTGTTCTTCTGTCATTCCAGCTACTCTTGCATTTGAACCATCAACGGCTTTATCTCCATATTTTCCCCTAATTTCTTTGCCATATTTATTTTCATTTTCTTCTATAACCTTTTTCTTAAAGCCTTTAAACTTTTCCTTATCACTCATAATAGTTTCTCCCTTCATAGCAGCCATTGTCTTTATTACATTTTCAATCATAGTTTCAAGCTGCTGCTTTTTTTCTGTAAGAGCAATTAAATGGTTTTCCAGTGCTTTTTCTCTATTAAATGAAGATGCTGATATGATTTCTTTTATCTCATCTAAGCTTATACCAAGTTCTCTATAAAAAAGTATCTGCTGCAGCATATTCACTTGATCCTCTCCATAAATTCGATATCCGTTCGAACTTACTCTCTTTGGCTTGAGCAATTCAATTTCATCGTAATATCTCAATGTGCGCGCGCTTACACCGGAGAGTTTCGCCAATTTATTTACTGTATATTCCATTTTCTCACCCCTCAAAAATAAGTCTAAACTATTACGTTGCGTTAAGGTCAATAGTATATAGCAAATTTTTTATTATAAAAAAAATCTACTTATTTACTTTAAGGCTTCTTCAAAAATTTCAACAGCTTTTTTAGAATTATTTTGTCCTTCTTCATAGTCTGGTATAATAAAAAATCCAACATAGCCCCCAATAGCCTTAATCTCTGATGCTTCAACAGCTTCTGATTCTCCTGGATAGAAAGCGCTTTGCTTCTTTTCCTCTTTAACCCTTTCAAAAGCTTTCTTTACTTCTTCTGCTTTTCCTGATTTAGCTTTAGCTACGGCTATAGTTTCTAGTCCTGTATTTATCATTCCTCTTTCTATGGTTATCTCCTCAACATCATCCATGTTGACATGAAACATGTCTTTCACCATAGTCTCGTCTGCTGCTCCCATAGCTCTTATTTCGATTTCTTCTTTTATTTTGCTTACGATATCAGCTGTGGCTACATTCTTCTGTTCTTCTTTTTTGGTATTTGATGAACATCCAACCATAGCTATTGCAAATATCATAGCTGCAAATAAAGCTGTGATTCTCTTTTTCATGTGATCAATCCCTTTCTTGTGTAGTCCTTTTCATTATACATTATAAACACAGCTTTAATCTACAACCAAATGTTTAAAACAAGGTGTCTCCCAACTCTTTATTTGTTTCTACATTCAATATCTAATAAAAACCTTTTTATGTTTAAACCACCTGCATAACCAATTAATTTGCCACTTGCCCCAACAACTCTATGACATGGAATAAAAATAGGTATTGGATTTTTATTATTTGCATTTCCTACTGCCCTATACCCCTTAGGGCTTCCTACAAATTCTGCAATTTCTTTATAACTTCTCGTTTCACCATAAGGAATTTTCTCTAGACTCTGCCAAACTTTTTTCATAAATTTTGTACCGTGAGGATTTAATGGAAGATCAAAATGCTTTACATTACCTTTAAAATACTCATTTAAAGCTTCACCTGCTGCTTTTAAAATTTCCGTTTCATTCTCTTCATATCCTTCTGGACACTTCTCATTTTCAAACAAAACATAAGTGATTTCCCCATTTACTTCACAAACTCCAAGCTTTCCAATTGGGCTGTTATAGTAGAATACATTCTTATGATCGCATATGTACATAAAGCTTCCCCTTTCTTTATTCCAATATTACTAATTATAGTATCACAAATGCTTATATAGGACAAAATATAAAAAAGAATGTGGATATCCTTTTTAAAAATCTACCCACATTCTTCTAATTATTTATTGTAAACTTTGTTTTTTATTCTTTCTTAAAATTACTATTCCAATTACAGATATAGCAGCTACTATCATTAAATATATCTTTAAATCATCATCACCAGTTTTAGGCAATATACTATTTCCATTTTGAACAGCATTGTCATTCTTTTGAATTTTAGTATCTTCTAATTTAGTAGTGTTTTCATCTTTAGTATTCTCTACTACTTTTTCTTTAAGATTATCCATAGCTTTTTCAAGAATACTTGCTACTTCATCTACTTTTTCTTGAGTAACAGAGTTATCGTTTAGAATTTTTTCAGCATCAAAAATTGCTTCTGATAAATTTTTAATGCTTTCTTCTGTATATAACTCATTATTGATTTCTTTAGCTTTTTTAACTAATTCATCAAGTTTGGATTTTACAACTTTAACTTGAATAGGTTTACCTGTTGGCAAAGACGAAACCTCATTATTATAATCTAGTGAGTTTCCTAATGTATTTACTGTATTTTGGAACTGTTGAAAACTATAATCTTTTCTATTTTGTGAATTATAAGTTGTTTCTGCCATTTCACGAAGAGCTAGATAAATGCCTTTAGCAACTTCTTCTTCAGTTTGTGCATTAGGCCTATCACTCCAAATAGCATATGATACACCAAGTAACTGTTCTGAATATGGATACTCCATATCTTGCTTGTAATTTACACTATCTGCAGCTTTATTTCTCCATGGAAATTGTCCTGGATGCCAACTGCTATTATAAATTTTTCCTGCTGTTGGATAAGTATACCCTGCTGCTTCCCCTAATACATAATAAAACTTTGAATCATTATAATTAATTACTTTATGACCTTTCTCAAGGAAAGTTTTTAATGATGCCATATTTTTATGCCAGCTTGTCCAATAAGTTATTATTATATCTTTATTTAGTTCTAAATTAGGTTGATGAGCAGCTCCGATTCTATAATGAGCATCATTCCATACTCTTGGAACAAATCCTAATTCTTTAACATAATTTGAAATCTCATTAGTAAATTCTATATATGTATCATACCAAGTTCCTGTTGACCCATATTTATTTTGAGCATATTCTGTAAGAATTGGATAATTTCTAGTTCTATCAAAATCAATAAATTCATCCCCACCTATATGGAAATCTGTACTATCCTTAAAGAGTTCTGCAAATTCTTTATATAAATCTTTAACAAATTTACGTGCGTCAGGATTGGTAATGTCAAGAGCCTTTGATTCTTTTCCAGAATATCTTGTTGGCAATTGGAATTCTGGATGGGTCTTAAGTGCTTGTTTTAAGTGGCCAGGAGTATCGAATGAAGGTATTATTTTAACCTTATTGTCTTTAGCAACTTGTATAATTTCCTTCATTTCTTCTTGAGTAATATATTGAGATGACATAACTTCTGGATGTACTTTACTTTCTAATCTGAAGCCTTCATTTTCTGAAAAATGTATTTGTACTGTATTAAGTTTCATCCAAGACATGTCCTTAATTCTTTGTATAATCCAATCTTTTGTATAATATTTTCTTGCTATATCTATATGGAAAGCTCTTTCACTTACATCTGGAAAATCTTTTATATTTCCATACATAAGGTTTCCTTTTGATTTTAAACTTTGAAGAATAGTTCTTTGTCCATAGAAGATACCAATATTACTATTAGCTTTAACTGTAACAACATCATCTACATTTATTGTGTATCCTTCCTCTACCATTCTTTTTTCTTCTATTGAATTAGTTGATTGCTTTCCTAAAAGCTCTAGCACGATATCGCCATTTTTTACAAGGCTTTTATTTCCAAAGACCACATTGTTAAGGTCAACTTTTTTGTTAGTAACAACATTAAGCTCTTTTGCAAAATTAGCAGCATCCTTTAACACAACGTCTTTGTTTAATTCAAAAGCTTCATTCTCAACAACAAAAATTCTAGTTTCTTGTTTTGGTGTCCAGACCTTATCTGCTTCCTTTTTATACTCCTTAAGAGAAGGTAATGTTCCATTTTTATAATCAGATTCATTTAATTCTTGAGCTCCAGCTTTTACTCCAAAAGATAATTGTGTAACAATTAAAGCCCCCATAATCATAGATTTAAATAATGTTTTACTATTTATTTTCAAAATATTTCACGATATTTTAGAATAAATATCGCTTCCTCCCTTCACGCTAATATAATTAAGATAAAAACTGCCTTAATTCCTCCTTTTCTATAATTTCATAAAGTATTTTCTTTCCTCCTTTCAAAAAATACAATTCTTAAAATAGATATTTTAGGACAAAAAAAGCCAACTTATCTATAATAAGATAAGTCAGCTGATGCCTTTTCCAAGTAACACGCTATAATGTTTAATAATATTTAATATTCTTTATTTTTATTATATTCGAAACCAAATATTTTACAAGCACTTCTTCTCCATATAATTCATAATTTTACCTTAAATCGCTATATAAGGTATTTAGAAAAGTCATAAAAACCAAATAGTTTTGTTACAAAATATGGTATAATCAATCTATACTGAGCTTTTTATTATTAATGCTATCTCATTATATCTTTCATTGAAGAAAGAGAAAGACACTAAGATTCTTACACGGATATTCTGTATCTTAACTATTATTTTATCAATTGTCGCTATCATAGATATGATCTATCGACTTTGTAAAATTATTATCTAAAAATAGTTGTCTGGAGGTGAAATAGTTATTATTAAATTCACTAACAAAAACAATAAAATTCTATTCTATTCAAATATCATTATGCTTCCCATAGAGTTTACTCTCATGTATCTCATAATAACAAATTATAAAGTAGTATATGATATAGAGTGTCTGATTCCTATATGCATTGTACAATTGCTTTTTATCGTAAATCTTATTCGGAATCAAAATTTCATTTCAAAGTTTGCACTTATTACTATCCCTATAATATTATTTACGTTTTTTACCTTTATAATGAGAGTGCCAGAATACACCTACTCTGAAGGAAAAAATCTTATAAAAAGCTGCCTCTCAACTAGTAAAAATATAGAATTCACCTCCTTGGACTTCTCACTGAGTACCATACCTTCATCTAAACTTTCAAATCACATCCTAGATAACAGCCAAATATATTATTATAAAATTTATATAGATGGAAACTATAAATACTTTGTATTAAATCAATATACAGGAGATGTAAAAGAATTGTCCACAGATTATTGGAATTGTTATTAACGATTATTTTAAAATGTGGATAACCTCTATAATATCAAAGTTTTTATTAAATAAAAAAAAGGCTATATCAAAGTAAAGTGGAACCTATGTCAAGGACACTAAAAAAAGAGAGCTAGGCTACTAAAAGCTGATTTCTGTATTGAACAGGAGTCAGCTTTTTTAAATTCCACTGGCAACGATCATTGTTATAGTAGTCGATATAGTCATCAATAATTAACTGTAGTTCAGATAAAGTTGAACAAGATTTATAATCAATTTCATCTTTCATATGACCAAAAAATGATTCTTGAGGAGCATTGTCCCAACAGTTACCACGTCTAGACATAGATTGTCCAAGATTCTTAGATTTTAAAAGTTTTTGAAATATTGGACTTGTATAATGACTACCTTGATCTGAGTGAATAAAAGCATCTTTTGCTAATTTGACATTGGAGTTGGCCATTAGTTTAAGTATTGTATTCGTGGCGATATCTAAGGTTATTCTATTAGATAAATTATATGCTAGGATTTCATTAGTAGAAGCGTCTTTGATGGTCGATAAATAAGCCATATTATTATTTGAATATGGTAGATATGTGATATCTGTAAGCAATACTTTACCAGGTATTTCTTGCTTGAAATTTCTATTGAGTAGATTAGGTACCACGGTATGTTCCTTTGTAGCCTTAGCTATACGCTTATATGGATTAGGTTTCCTAATAGGGCAAACTATATTGTACTTTCTCATTATTCTTTGGATACGCCTTCTGCTATACACAATATTAAATTTATCTTTTAAAATCATTTTGATTGATCTTGATCCTTTTTTATAACCTCTATAATTCAGCGCTTCAAGAATAGTATTTCTAATTAAATTATCCTTGTTTTCGCGATTAGTTCTAATATTTTTACAAGACAGATATCTATAGTAACCAGAGCGTGAAACACCAGCCGTACTGCATAGATGTTTGACTACATTATGATTTTGCAACTTGCTAACAATATATTCTATTAAGGCAAATGCTTGTGCTGCAATTAATTTACCTTTTCTCACCTGCCTTTCGTGCAGCTCTAATTTTTTTAACAATTCTACCTCAGCCTTTAAATATTCAATTTCTGCTTTTTGCTTTTCTATTATTTCATTGCTAGTAATACTACGCTTACGTGGTCGACCACTATTTTTTCGTCTAGTGTCGTCTAATCCTAATATTCCATTATCCTTAAATGCTTTTCTCCATCTTGTACCAGCGCATTCAATACGACGAATACCGAGGGTATTTATATCAAATCCAGCTTCTTCAAAAATAACTCTTGAAGTTTTCCCTTTGCTACATTCAGCGATAAAATGTATTTTAAATTCATTAGTATATGTTATTGCTTTTTCACTTACATTGCTCACATATTTATTTCTTGATAGTCTACTAATTTCATCATTTGAAAATCTTATTTTACTCATAGTTAATTCACCTCATAAACTTATTGTACAAAAAAAGAACCTATATAGATAGACTCTCTTTTATTAGTGTCTATCTTATAGGTTCCATTTTAAAGCTAACTCTTAAAGTCATTTTGATATAACCCTCAATCTATTACTTATCATTTTTCCTTTTCATATATGATGCAAACAGTGCCCCTGATATGTTGTGCCACACACTGAATATCGCTCCTGGTACTGCTGCAAGTGGATTCATTGCAAAATTTGTTGCTGCTAATGATACAGCAAGACCACTATTTTGCATTCCAACTTCTATTGCAATCGCCGTTGATTTTTTAGTATTCAATCTAAGAAGCTTTGCTACCGCAAATCCTAATAGAAGACCAAAGCTGTTGTGAAGCATTACAACTACGCCAACGGCTATTCCACAAGTTAAAAGACTCGATGCATTCTTACCAACTATTCCACATATGATAAGAACTATTGCCACCACTGATACAGCAGGCATTACCTCTGAAATCTTTTCTGTTCTGTTTCCTAATAGTTTGTGAACAATTATTCCAAGTAATATAGGAACTAATACAACCTTTATAGTAGAGACCATCATTGATAAAGCTGAAACTTCGACCCATTTCCCACCTAATAAGTAGACAAGCATTGGTGTGACTATAGGTGCTATCAGTGTTGAAACTGTAGTCATTCCAACGGAAAGGTTCGTATCTCCCTTTGCAATGTGAGTTATTACATTGCTTGCTGTTCCTCCCGGACAGCACCCCACAAGGATAACCCCTATGGCTAGGTCTGGTGGAAGGTTGAAAATTCTCGCCAAAGCATAAGCTGTAACCGGCATTATCAAAAATTGAGCTAAACATCCTATAAGCATGTCCTTTGGATGTTTAAAGATGAATTTGAAATCATTAATATTTATGGTAAGTCCCATACCAAACATTGCAACTCCAAGAAGGAATGATGTGTAGGGTGTTGCCCATATAAATGCTTTTGGAATAAAAAATGCAATTATAGAAAATATAATAACTATAATTCCTATCTTTGCCGAAAGAAATCCACTTATCTTTTTCATCTTTTCCATTACACCATACCGCTCCTATTTAAGCTGTCCATGTTTTTCATAATGACGTACATTGCTTATTTTATTGTCATCATCTACAAAAACTACATTAGGACTAAAACTCTTTGCTTCTTCCGGTTCCATAGCTGCATAACTCATTATTATTATTTTATCATTAACAGCTACACATCTTGCTGCTGCACCATTTAAACAAATAAGTCCGCTTCCTCTCTCTCCACAAATTGTGTAAGTTGAAAAACGCTTACCATTATTTATATCAACTATCTGTACTTCCTCATACTCCTGTATTCCAGCAGCCTCTAATAATTCCTCATCCACTGTTATACTTCCTACATAATCAAGCTCTGCTTGCTTGACCGTTGCTCTGTGTATTTTACCTTTTAATTTATTAATAAACATCTTATTTTGCCTCCCAAGTAAAATTATCTATAAGTCTTGTCTTTCCAATATAAACTGCCATAGCCACAAGAACATTTCCCTTTATCTCAGAGATAGGCTGCATTGTCACGGCATCAACCACTTCAATATAGTCTATCTTTGCATCTTTTTCATCATTTACTATAGCTTTCATGGCATCTATAACTTCAGATGCTTTTTTTGAATTTCTTATAATCTCTTGTCCTTTCTTTATTGCCCTTGAAAGACATAAAGCCGACTTTCTTTCCTCTTCACTTAGATAAGCATTTCTAGATGATTTTGCAAGCCCATCTTCTTCTCTCACTATTGGACATCCCACGACATTTACATCAAAGTTCAAATCTTTAACCATCTTTTTTATGATAGCAAGCTGCTGAGCATCTTTCTCACCAAAATAAGCATTATGTGGATGCACTATGTTGAATAGTTTTGAAACCACGGTGCATACTCCTTTGAAATGAACTGGACGTGACTTTCCACAAAGATAATCGCTTAGTCCGTTTATGTTCACGTAAGCATGAGGGTCTACATACATTTCACTTGGTTCTGGATGAAATATAAGATCACATCCAAGTTTTTCGCACAGGTCCTTGTCCCTCTCAAAATCTCGTGGATAAGCTCCAAGGTCCTCATTTGCACCAAATTGAGTAGGATTTACAAAAATAGAGACAATAACTTTGTCGTTCTCTTTTCTGCACCTTTCAATAAGGCTTCCATGACCTTCATGCAGGTATCCCATTGTAGGTACAAGCCCTACGGTATACCCCTCTGCTCTCCACTGTTTTGTGATTAGACGTACTTCGTCCACTGTTTTTGATACTTTCATTTAAAATCTCCTTCTCTCTTGTGGTATTAGAAATATTCTTTTTTGATAGAAGTCTTAAAAAAAGCCATGGAAAAAAAACCATGGCAGTATCATTTATATTTAGTTGTTTTTAAGCGCACTTAATAAAGGTAACACTAAGCACACCTTTCTTCCAATTCATTAATTGCCCCTTCAAAGAAGTAGACATAAATCTTGAAGAAATATGATTTTTATAATTAAACTATTAACACTAAGCGTGTAGTTTCAAAAAAGAATACCACCATTTGCTATTATAGCATAAATTGTCTGACTTTCAATACATTTTGTTATATTACGAATAATCTTATCCTATTCCTCCATACATAACTCCAAGTATGATTACAATAACTGTTATGAAAGTATATCCATATTTGACTAGTGGAATATAGTATCTGCCAAGTGGCTTTTTTGCTCCAATATTTATTTCCATTAAGGCATCCTTTGGATTAAGTATCCAGAAATAAGTTATAGCTACAATCAATGAACCAAGAGGTGTTACCACTATAGTTATAAAATCTGAAAAGCTTCCAAATAGATCCATGCTAAGATCCATAGGTATTGCTAGAATAAAAGATATTATTGCTATTAAAATTGCTCCCTTCCTTCTGTTTAGCTTTGTCTCACTCATAAGTGCTTCCACAGGTCCTTCCATCATTACAATACATGAGGATATTGAAGCGAATATTATTCCAAGAAAGAATAACGCGCTTAACATTGTACCCATAGGCATAGCTTGGAATATACTTGGTACTGTTATAAATAATAGTGAGGGTCCAGCTGCTGGATCTAATCCATAGGCAAAAGCTGCCGGAATTATTATAAATGCCGCAAGTAAAGCTGCTAATGTATCAAATATTGCTGTTTGCATCGCCGCTGAAACTAAGTCTACTTCTTTGTCTGTGTAACTTCCATAAGTTACAAGAGCACATCCTGTAAGTGATACGGTGAAGAAGGCTTGCCCAAGTGCCATTACCCATGTTTGTATATTAAGCAGAAGCTCCCACCTTGGTTTTAAAAGGTACATAACTCCTGATGATGCGCCATCCAAAGTAAGTGATCTAGCTGCTAAAAGTATAAATATCATAAAAAGACAAGGCATTATAATCTTGTTGATCTTCTCAATTCCTTTTGTAACTCCTAAAAGTATTACTATAAGTGTAAGTATAACTGCAGTTCCATGCCATATTATAGTTTCTGGACTTCCTGCAAAGCTATTAAAATATTCGGCTGGATCTATAGTTCCAATTTCCCCTGTAATACTAATAACAAAATATTTTAGTACCCATCCAACAACAATAGCGTAAAATAAGAATATAGCTCCAAGTCCTAGTGTTGGTATAGAACTTACAATCTTCCTACCCTTTATTCCTTTTTCTTTAAATGCCTTTTTTATTCCAGTCATAGAACCTGTTCCATTAGCTCTCCCAAAAGCCATTTCCATGACTACACCTGCCACTCCAAGAACAAATACAAATATAAAGTATGGTATCAAAAATGCCGCTCCTCCACATTGCCCAAGCCTATATGGAAACAGCCATACGTTTCCTAGTCCTATAGCCGCACCTACACAAGCCAATATAAATCCTAAGCTTCCTGAAAATTTTTCTCTTTGTTTTTCTTCTTTCATCTCGTAAATCCCCCTCAGTAAAATAATAAAAGCCACATAGCACATGCTACATGACTTTTAATCTAAAATACATAACAAAAGCCACATAGCATCATCTATGCAGCTAAAAAATCTCATGTTAATTAAACCTTAGCTATCATAGATACAAACACCTGTACATTTCGGTTTGCATCTATGAACACTTCCTCGATTTCACAAATACAAACCTATCTAAAAAAGCTAAAGTTAAAAAATGCTATATTAACTTTTATATTTTTTCTATAGGATAAGTATGTCATAAAATCTCTCCTTCTAAAGTGAATCATATATTTATATTATCATAAGCTTTGAATCATTTCAAGAATTTATCATAATTTAAATCAAATTTTTAACACTTTAATTCTAAATCGCATATTTTATTATTAATTTGATTCGCACCATAAAAATAATCTCAACTATTTATCCATTTATTTTTTTTAATAAAAATGCACATACCAACTTTTTAATTAGTCGGCACATGCATCCTTAAATTTAAACTTATAATAAACTTTTGCTTTTAGTTTTCTCCTATATGAAAAGTTCCTCTTTCCCTATCTATTCTAGCAAACTCTTCTGCTGTTTTCCAAAAATAATCACGAATAATTCTTTTTCTATATGATGTGTAGTCACCATTATTTGGAGTAACATATGTTGGATCATCAAAGGTTGGATCTATAAAATATTCAACATTATCTACTGTAACGCTTGTCCACGCATGAGATCCATAACTTCTTCTACTTCCTGCTGTTCCGGTAATATATTTAACTGATATATCTTCTTTTCCTACTTCCTTCATTAGTTCTATAGCTCTAACAAAGAATGTTGCATAAGCTTGGCAAACTCCTTTACCATTTTTCAAAACAGAATACGGACTGTGTACATCAGCTCCTGCACTATTTAAGCCTGTTGATGTATTAGAACTAGATGCCTCTTCTCCAGCACTATTTACTCCAAAAGAGTATTCCATGTTCTGAACAAGCCAATCATGAATATATTGAACTTTGTCTTTTATGTTTTGTTTTTCTTTATATTCTTTAGAATTTATAATTTCTATAATCTTTTTATCAATCTCTTTTTGTTGTGCTTCAGTAACTCTGCTTGTTAAAGTTACTTCTATAGACTCTATACGTCCATAGGCATCCATCATATAACTATAAGATGTTTGTTTAACTATTCCATCTTTATAAGTTCCTTTTATAGCTTTCATAACTATATCTGTAAGAAGATTTCCATTAATATCAGCTAGTCCTGATGAAGTTCGTACAAAGTTTTCTTTTATAAAGTCTCCAGATATTTTTAACTTCATCTCTCCTGATGATGAAATTTTCTTTCTTACTAACTTCTTAATTTGATTATTGCTTATTGGAAGATAACTATTTCCTTTACCATTATAAGATGGTACATATGAAATTTCTTCTCCTTCAACTAATTCTTTTGCTTTATTATCTTTTGCAGCATAGCCTTCCATTGATGATAATATGTTGCTTAAATTATTAAGTCTTTCTTCTGCAAATGCAAACTTAAATTCATTATTTCCTTTATATTTATCTTCTAAAGCTTTAAAATCTGATAGTATTTTAGATAAGTCTCTTCCAGTACTTTCAAACTCATCCCATTTTATAGCTTGATTGTCTCTTTTTTTCTCATTGAACTGCAATATTTTTTTATAATTTTCTTCAATTCTTTTTTGTAATGCAATATGCTCTTCAAGATAAGTTTTATAAGATGAACTATTCAACTTCTTTGCCGCACCATCTGCTTGTTTTATAATTTCTGTTAAAGGTACACGAACTTCACCTCTTAAAGTTGAATATCTTCCATTGAGATTAGAATAATTGCTTGATATTAATCTATATACATCTTTAGCTTCTTTTCTATAAGCATCATCTGATAAAATATTAATTTCTTCAGAATTATTCTCTTCTCTTTCTTTTGGTTTAGCTGCTTCTTCCTCAGCTTTTTTCTCTTCTTCTTCTGCTTTTAGTCTAGCCGCTTCTTCTTCTGCTGCTCTTTTCTCTTCTTCCGCTTTTAGTCTAGCCGCTTCCTCTTCTGCTGCTCTTTTCTCTTCTTCCGCTTTTAGTCTAGCTGCTTCCTCTTCTGCTGCTCTTTTCTCTTCTTCTGCTTTTAATCTAGCCGCTTCTTCTGCTGCCTTCTTATCTGACTCTCCACTTTTCTCTTTATATGCATTACTTGATAAATTTATTTCTATAGCTTCTATCTGACCATATTCATTTGTCATATAGTTATATGAAATTTTTGTAATTATAGCGTTTTTATATGCTTCTCTTATAGCATTACTTACTGTATCAGTGAGAAGGTTTCCATCTACATCACTAAACCCATATTGTGTTAGCATATATGACCCTTTTATGTACTCTCCAGATAATCTTAGCTTCAATTCTCCAGATGTCGAAAGCTTTTCTCTTACTAACTTTTTAATTTGATTGTTGCTTGTTGGAAGATAACTATTCCCTTTTCCATTATAATCTGGTATATATGAAATTTCTTCTCCCTCAACTAATTCTGTTGATTTATTATCCTTTGACGCATATTTTTCCATTGAGGATAATATTCCTGTTAAATTATTTAGTTTTTCTTTTGCAAAAGCAAATTTAGAATCATCATTTCCTTGATAGCTATTTTCTAATGCATTAAAATCTTCTATAATCTTTACTAATTCTTTTCCTGTGTTTTCAAACTCATCCCATTTTATAGTTTGATTTCTTCTTTGTTTTTCATTGAATTGAAGCATTTTCTTATAGTTTGATTCAATTCTTTTTTGTAGCGAAACATGTAATTGTAGGTAAGTTTTATAAGATGATGGTTTCATTTTTTTCACTTTAGCATCTGCTTGCTTTATAGTTTCTGAAAAAGGTATACGTATCTCTCCATTTATAGTTGAGTATCTTCCATTAATTTTAGAATAATTGTTTGCTATTAATGTATAAGCTTCTTGGGCAGCTTTTTCATTCTCTAAGCTATCCATTGCAGTACTATATGGAGTCCCTCCATTTTCATCATAGTAAGCTTCAATTCCACTTCTAACAGAAGTTAATCCTTGTGCTTCTGCAACAGTAGGCATCTTAGCGCCTATTGTTATTGTAGAAGCAAGTATTCCTAAAACTATCAATTCTTTTCTTTTAAACATAAAACTCTCCTTTCAAACTTTAATATAATATTAAATTCAATTAAACTTTATATTAAATATTATATATGGTCAAAATTCCTCTATCAACCATATTAAGTAAAATTTAAGGTTAATTAAAAAGCTGTTATAAAACTTATGATAGTTTTATAACAGCTTTTTGTATAATTAATATATTTAATCTTGAAAGGATTTCTTTATTCTCTCTAACCCCTTTTTAAGGGTTTCACGGGTTGTTCCTATATTTAATCTCATAAAACCTAATCCTTCTTCTTTTCCATACTTTTCTCCATCATTTAACGCCACTCTTGCTTCATATTTAAGCTTTTCAAGAATCTCTTTCTGACCAAGACCATAAGCTGAAAAATCTAGCCACATTAAGTATGTTCCATCTGGAACGTACGCTTTAACCTTGGGCATATTTTTCTCAAAGAAATCTACTACGAATTTTGCATTTTCATAAAGATAGCTAATAAGCTCATCAGTCCACTTAGCTCCATAACCATAAGCAATCTCTGTAGCTTTGTATCCAAATAATCCAACTCCTAAATCGAAAGCTTCTATAGCTTCAGCAAGTTTTTCTTTAAGCTCCTTATTTTTTACAAGAATCATAGAGGATTTAAGCCCCGCAATATTGAAAGTCTTGCTAGGTGCCATTGCACTTATTGTTATATCTTCTGCATCTTTTGAAACATTTAATGTAGGTATATGTTTATGTCCTGGAAATATTAGATCTGAATGTATTTCATCTGAGAAAATAAGTACATTATTTTCTTTACAAAGTTTAACTATCTTTTCAAGTTCTTCTCTAGTCCAAACTCTTCCTACAGGATTATGAGGACTGCAAAGTATAAATAGTTTTACATTATCCTTAAGCTTATTTTCAAAGTCTTCCCAATCCATTTCATATCGTTCATTGTTTAAAATAAGTTTTGAAGTAACCATCTCACGTTTATGTGCATTTATTACATCAAAGAAAGGATTATATATTGGTGTATTCAAAAGTACCTTGTCTCCTTTTTGTGTAAAGGCATAGATTACAAAGCTCGTTGCACATACAACTCCAGGAACGCTTATTATCTCATCCTTATTTATTTCAAAATCGTTTCTTTCTTTGTTCCATTTAATAAAATTTTTGTAATAATCTTTTGTTGCAAAAGTATATCCATAGGTAGCATGTTCTGCCCTCTTTACTAAAGCTTCTCTTATTTCTGGAAGCACCTCAAAATCCATATCTGCAACCCAGTATGGAAGAAGATCAGAACTTCCGAAAACATCTTCTAACTCATCCCACTTAACGCAGTCTGTATTTCTCCTATCTAATAAATTATCAAAATTGTACATTAAAATCCCCCCATTTTATGCATCAAATAAGGTGCATCCATTAAAACACACCTTATTTTTCAATATTCACACTATTAGATTAATGCCGACAAAGTTTATTGTCAACGTTTATGGTTATTAAATCTTTATCTTTATTGATATTAATTATAATTTTATAACAATTACTGCAATAATATGCTGTTAAGTTTTCATCTAAAAAGCCTTTTAATTTAATTCTTTCAGGAAACACCAAAAATTTTCTTTTCGCATTATCAGGAATAAAATCCAATCCTATTCTATCACCAATTATTACACCTTTATTCATGTCATTATTACAATATGGGCACTTCATTATTTTTACCTCCCTTTGCATATAATACTTCTTTAAGTACATTATAATATAAAGCAATGATACTTTTAATACCATTGCTTTAACTATCTTTATATACTTTCTCTTCGTATATTTTCTATTATATTTTCTTTTCTAAGCTTTCTTATTGGAATAATTCCAGCAATTAAACTTATGATTATTGATCCTATAAGCGATATAAATATAGCTTCTATTGGTGCATCCCATTTGAATTCTACAGATTTACTTGCAGTTCCATATAGGAAGTAAGATATTCCTGCCCCTACTATAGTTCCATAAACCCAAGCTGTAAATGTGCAAAATAGCGATTCTAGATATATACTTTTGTGCATATCCTTTGTAGTCATTCCAACAGCTTGAAGCATTGATAATTCTTTTTTTCTAAGAAGGACATTTGTAGTAATCGTATTTATTATATTTATAGCTGAAATAAGACTTATTACAGCTACAAAGCCATATAAAAATATCTGCATCATGATTTGAAATTGTTTTTCTTCTCTAGCATTTTCCTTAGTATCATTAAAATATCCATTATTTTTCTTTGTAATATCCTTTAAATATGTCTTTAATCCTTCGTCCTCATTATCTAAAGTTTCAATAGCTAATGATGATATTTTACCACCGTTATCCATTTTTATATTCTCTAAAACCTTTTTTGTAGTAAACATAGTTACCCCCCCTTCCTTATAGTCGAAGGGTCCAAATGGAGCTTCAATTATTCCCATAACCTTAACCTTCTCAGGAGCTTTTTCTGAATTATAATCATCATGATTATAATAAAATTTTATATAATCCCCAACGTCATAGGTTGTATAATCCACATATGTGGATTTCCCCGCATTTCTGCTAATGTTTGTCTGAAAAAGTATAACTCCATTTTCCTTTTCAAGTGATACTTCATCAAATTCTCCTTTAGAAATATTTTTCTTTAGTTCTTTGATTCCATCCTCACCAGGATATACAAAACTACTATTATATAAATTTATCTGATTTGATTCAGGGTCCTTTAAATTGCTTAAATCAGCTTTTTGATTTAGTTTGTTATCATCTACGCTAACTATCGCACTGCTAAAAAGCTTGGAATAAACTTTATCTACTCCTCTAAATGATTTTATAGCTTTTATATCGTCTTCTGATGGACTCAAAGTACTGCTTCCAAAATAACAGCTATAATTTGGAGTATATCTTGCAGTAAAGTTATTTACTTTCAAACTCATGGAAACAAAGCTGTTAAAAACTATAAATAAAACTATGCTTATAGCTATTGAAAATATAGTTATTCTAAATTTCTTTTTATTTCTTCTGAGATTCCTGCTAGCAAGATATCCCTCTGCTTTAAACAATTTTGAAGAAAGCTTTCCACTCTTAAGTTTTCCAACTTTTATATCAGTTGTATTCCTTATAGCTTCTATAGGCGAAATTTTCCCTGCCTTTTTTGCTGGAATATAAGCTGATAAAAATACTGTAATTATAGATATCACTAAAGTTATAATTACAAGTCTCAGCGTAATTGTAGCGCCAATTCCTGCAAGTTCCATCTTATTCATAACAGTTGAAAGGAATATAGTTAGAAGCTTTAACAAAACAAGCAGTCCAAAATAACCAACAATCATTCCTATAGGTATAGCTATAGAGGCCATGAAAAAGCCTTCTCTAAACACTATACTCCTTATTTGAGTTGGTGTTGCTCCAATAGATCTTAGTGTACCAAATTCTTTTTTCCTCTCCATAACTGATATATTAAAGGAGTTATAGATTGTAGCTATTGTACTTAGTATAACAAGTCCTATGATTACTACTATTATCCTATCTCTACTTGCATTATAATTTTCTTTTATACTGTCGCCAATAAGCCTTAAAAGATTTTCGTTATACTCTATGTTGTAGCCTTCCTCACCATTTTTTAATTTTATTTTATTAAAATTTAAGTTTTCAGCCATCTTCTTTGTAGTGTCATAAGTATGCTTAGGTTTTTTCATTATTACACTTACATTGTAGTGTCCATCATAAATGCTTGTATCATCTAAATGAGTTATTCCTCTATATGTTTTTGGTCCTTCAGCAAAAGTTTTCTTTCGAACTCCAACTATAGTATATGTCTTTTTTATTGTATTTCTTATAATTTCATCATCACTATAAGAGTTGTTATCTAAAATCACTCCATTTGTAGGAGAATATCTTTCTCCTATCTCAAGCTCTATAGTATCTCCTATAGACTTTCCAAATATATTTAAAACTGCTTCCGGAAGTAATATCTCACTAGAATCTTTAGGATAATTTCCCTTCTCAAGCTCTACATTGTATATATTAAAAGTTTTATCCTCATAGGCCTTTACCTCAACATATGCATTGTTAAGCCATTCATCTGTATCTTTATTATTTTTATCTTCATGTATTAAAGCTGTCCCTAAAGTCCTGCTTATCCCCGCTTCCTTTACCTCTACAGAATTTTTAAGTTTCTCCGCTTGTGAAGATGTAACATCCATAAAAGCAGCATGATAATTTCCATTTGATTTTATTGTGTCATTAAGCTGTCTTTTATTTAAACTTTCTAATAATGACCCTATGGCAAATATCAATGCAACAGAAATTGCTATACCTCCTATTGTTAGTATAGTCCTTTTCTTGTTTGCTTTTAAATATCTTTGGGTGAGTTCTTTATAGCTTTTCATTTTCCTCACCTCTCATAATTGTAATTTCTCCATCTTCTATGTGAATAATTCTATCAGCTGTAGCTGCTATGTTTATATCATGAGTTATAACTATTAATGTCTCGTTATACTTTCTAACTGAAAGCTTTAGTAATTCCATAATTTCCTTAGAATTCTTGCTATCCAGATTTCCTGTAGGCTCATCTGCAAGTACTATGGATGGTTTGTACATAATAGCTCTCCCTATAGAAACCCTCTGTTGTTGTCCTCCTGAAAGCTGTGATGGAAGATGAGTTCTTCTATCTTGAAGCTCTAGTGTCCTTATAAGATCATCCATAAATTCTTTATCAGGTTTCTTATTATCAAGTATAAGTGGAAGAGTAACATTTTCCTCCGCAGTAAGAACTGGTATTAGATTATAAAATTGAAATATAAGTCCCACTTGTCTTCTTCTAAATATAGCTAAGTCCTTTTCATTTAAAGAATATATGTCAACTCCATTTATAAATACCTTTCCTGAGGTAGGTCTATCCACTCCCCCTAAAAGATGTAGCAACGTACTCTTTCCAGATCCTGATGGTCCGACTATAGCAACGAATTCTCCTTTATTTATACTTATGTTAACATCCTTTAATGCATGGACTTTGTTTTCGCCTTCTTTATAGCTCTTACACAAATTTTCCGTTCTTAAAATCTCCATTTGTTTTCCTCCTAAACTTCTATATCTTTAATTCTTAACTTAATTATAGACTGTCAATCTTACTATAAGATGATTTTTAAGTGACAGTTTAGTCACAAAAAGCCTAATATGTTCTTTGTTTATGTAAATGATTACTATAGCACACATATTCATTTTGCTATACAAATGAATTTTCCAACATTTATTTCTTGCATTTTAATTAGATTATGTTATAATTTTATTTGTAAATTGCAAGAATTTAATATAAGTAATTTCAAATTTTGTTTTTAAGGGGAGTTTATTATGAAAGAAAGAAAAAAATTATCACTGGCCACTTGGATTTTTATTAGTCTTGCTTTAGGAATAGTTGTAGGAATATGTTTTATGGGGAATGCAGCCATAGTTGATACATATATTAAACCTTTGGGGACTATATTTCTAAATCTTGTGAAATTCATAGTCGTTCCTGTTGTTTTATTTTCAATAATAAGCGGAGTTATTTCTATGAAAGATATTAAAAAGGTCGGATCCATCGGAATAAAAACTGTTATATTTTATTTATGTACTACTGCATGTGCAATCATGGTTGGTTTATTCTTTGCCAACTTATTCAAAGGTTCCTTCACAGTTTTGGAAACATCAAACCTTGCCTATGAAGTTAAAGGTACAACAAGCCTTTCAGATACTATAATAGGAATATTTCCATCAAATATAGCAGCACCATTTGTAAGTGCAAATATGCTTCAAATAATAGTAATAGCACTTTTCTTCGGTTTTGGAATTATCCTTGCAGGAGAAAAAGGAAAACCAGCAGCAGCCTTAGTAGAAAGTTTAAATGACGTTTCAATGAAAATAATGGCATTTATAATAAAACTCTCTCCAATAGGAGTCTTTGCTCTTATTGCACCTGTTGTTGCAACTAACGGTCCTCAAATTTTAGGTTCTTTAGCAAAAGTGCTTTTAGTTGCTTATTTATGCTATATCATTCACGTAGTTGTTGTTTATTCTTCTACTGTTAAGGCTATTGGAGGTCTTAGCCCAATGAAATTCTTTAAAGGTATGATGCCTTCAATGATGTTCGCATTTTCTAGTGCTTCATCTGTAGGAACTCTTCCTTTAAATCTAGAATGCTGCCAAAAACTTGGTGCCAAAAAAGATATTGCAAGTTTTGTATTACCACTTGGTGCTACAATAAACATGGACGGAACAGCGATATATCAAGGTGTATGTGCAGTATTTATTGCAACTTGTTTTGGAATATCACTTACCCCTTCTCAAATGCTTACAATAGTTCTAACTGGAACATTGGCTTCTATAGGAACAGCAGGCGTACCTGGTGCTGGAATGATAATGCTTTCCATGGTATTACAAAGTGTTGGACTGCCTATTGAAGGAATTGCCCTAGTTGCTGGAGTTGACCGTATCTTTGATATGGGAAGAACTGTTGTAAATATTACCGGAGATGCAGCTTGCTCAATAGTTGTATCAAACTTAGAAACAAAGAAAGAAGAAAAGATGGACACGGCTCCAGCTGCTGTTTAACTCAGCATATAGTGATTTAATCTTAAGCGATATATTTGAATTACGTTTATATAAATAAAGAGGATTGAATGCCGCAAGCTTCAATCCTCTTCTATTTATCAATTCTTTAAAAGGCTAATTAGTTATTTTTTGATAATATCAGCTGTTTTGCTTATAATTGTTGAATTAAATCCAACCTAAAATTTTTTCTAAATTTCTATCTAAGCTCTAATGGCTGATTCTTATTTTTACAATTCTTTAATTCTATATCTTGATGAAATTCTTTCCCTTCTCCATTTACTTCATATCTCATGTCTATACTCATTATAGATTCATCAGTTATCTTCAAATTCTTTATTATCTTAGACACTCCAACTATTCCAGTTTTAGTTGAAACTTTAAAGGGCTGCTTACCAATCATAAAATTTACTATTTGTTTTCCATCTATACATATATATACTCCTATCTCTCCCACATTAAGTTCGGATCTTAATGTTTCAAAATAATATGAACCGGTCAAATAAGCATCGTTTCCAGAAGAAAATATAGTTATATCTCTTAGTGCTATTTCACTGGCTAAGCAATCCACCTTATATTCTATTGGTTTTGTATTTGTAGTTATTTTGTAGGTCACAAAAATCCCAAGAAAAAATATTACTGCAAAAGCCCCTATGAGTATCTTCAAACTCTTTTTATTCATAAAAACTCCCCTTATATATAATATATCATAATATTATTATATAATTTTATGGAAAATTACACAATAAATTCCTAATATCTATGTACATTTGCTTATTTTATTAAATCACGAATCTATATGACAATTTAGTCATATTTCCTCTACCCCGTAGTATTAATATGGCTTTTCTTATAGAATTAAAGTAATGATACTATGATTAATTGGAGATTGATGATATGAATAAAATTTTAGTTATAGAAGATGACAGCACAATAATCTTAGGGATTAAATATAGCTTGGAGCAGGAAGGCTTCTTAGTTAGGGAAGCAAAATCACTGGAGGAAGCTCGAAATACTTTGAGAAATGAGGATTTTCACCTTATGCTTTTAGATGTCATGCTTCCTGATGGAAACGGCTATGAATTTTGCAAGGAAGTAAGAGAAAAATCAGATATTCCTATAATCTTTTTAACAGCGTTAGATGACGAGGTTAATGTTGTAATGGGCCTTGACTTAGGTGGTGATGATTATATATCAAAACCATTTAGACTAAAGGAGCTCATGTCAAGAATAAATGCGGTGCTTAGACGTCGTGGTATTAGCAGCGAGAAAAATAATGCTATATTGAATTTTAATGATATTTCTGTATTTACTTTAGAGGGCAAAGTTACGAAAAATGGTGAAGATTTGATGCTGACAACTCTTGAGTATAAGCTTCTTCTCACTTTATGCAAAAATCCTAAAGCAGTGTTATCGAGAAACCAGATATTGGCTAGCCTTTGGGATTTTCAAGGCGATTTTGTCAATGACAATACGCTCACTGTTTATATAAAAAGGCTTAGGGAAAAGATTGAGGGTAACCCTGTAGAGCCTAAATTTATACTTACTGTAAGAGGCATTGGCTATAAATGGGATGTAAATGAAGGAGGCAATTACAATGGAAGTTTTTAAGAATCCAGAGTTTAAGAAGTTTTCTCTAAGACTCTTGGTAATATCCCTTTTACTCTTTCTAGGTTTAAATATAATAACCTATGTTAATTTGAAAAATATAAGCAATAATATTATAGAAAGTCAACAGGGTTTTATAGGAAGGCTCTACTCGTCTAATCCTTATTTAGATAAATCCCTTGTCAGTAACTTTCTTTATGCCCCAAGCCCTAATGATATAGAAGCTGGTAAAAACATTCTAAAAGATTATGGTTTTGATAAAAATATAGATATAATCTTAAACCCTTTTTTCAATAAAAGTTCGGTAAAACTCCTAACCTCTTTTAATGTGTTTTTAGGTTTTGCAATAATACTATTGTCCGCACTTATTTATCTGACTCTTAAAGAAATATATGATTTTATAAACAAAGTTAGTTATGCAGCTGAAAAAGTTGTAGAAGGTGATTTTTCTAATAGAATTAACGAAAATATAGAAGGTGATCTAGGTCGGCTTGGACTGGAATTTAATAAGCTTAGCTCTATAGTTAAGGAGAATTTAGAAAAATTGAAAAAGGAAAAGATTTTCCTTCAGACTACCATGACAGATATATCTCATCAGCTAAAAACGCCAATGACCTCTCTTATAATGCTCAATGATTTGATGCTTGATGACAACAATATGAAACCTAATATTAGAGAAGATTTCCTAACTAAATGCAGTCTACAACTTGAGAGAATGGATTTTCTAATAAAAAGTCTTCTAAAACTAGCACGAATTGAAGCTGGTTCTATAGATTTTAAAAAGATTAATATAGATTTAAAAGAGATAGTTCTCGGTGCTTCCAACTCTTTAAAACCTACTATGCAAATGAAAAGCCAATCTATTTCCATAAAAGGTCATGGTTTCTTTGTTGGCGATAAGGAATGGACTCTAGAAGCTGTTATAAATATCTTAAAAAACTGCTTAGAGCATTCTGCCGAAAATTCCTGCATAGATATATCTATTTGTGATACAAATGTATATAGCGAAATTATTATAAAAGATAAGGGTGAAGGTATAGCACCTAATGATCTTCCTCATATATTTGAAAGATTCTATAAAGGATCAACCTCCTCAAAATCAGACAGTATAGGTATTGGGCTTGCCATGTCAAAATCTATAATCGAAAGCCAAGGTGGATATATCAAAGTAGAGAGTGTAAAGGATGTTGGCTCTACTTTTACAATAACATTCCTTAAAGCAATTATTTGATTTTAGTGAAGAGTTAAGAGTGAATGGCGAAAAGTTGGGAATTTTTCAAAAATTATAATTATTTTAAAATGCTTAAAAAGCCATAAAAACCCGCCTTCCATCCGTTAGATTTTGGTCTAACTTTTGGTGGTCGATTCATATCCTTATGGCTTTTAATCTATCTTATTATTTTGTTAGATATGCTACAATTAGCTTTGCGTTGTTTAGTATCCCATCTAGGTGAGTTCTCTCATAGTGATGTGTTGCATCTACTCCTGGTCCTATACACGCAAAATTTGTGTCTACTCCTTGCATCATTGAAAGACTGGCATCTGATCCATATCTATAATGAACATCAACTTTATAATCAATTCCTGATTCTTTTGCTAAGTTTACAAGTTTCTTTTTGAAAGCAAAATCATAAGGAGTACGACTATCTTTTGCAACAATAGTTACACAACGCTCATCTGAAGTGTGGCCCTTTCCTACTGTTCCTATATCAAGAGCTAAGAACTCCGCTGTCTTTTCTGGTATAGCTGTAACTCCATGTCCCATTTCTTCATAGTTGCTTATAAAAAAGTGAGTAGTATGTTTTAAAGTAAGGTTATTTTCCTTTATATATTTCAAAGCACCAAACATAGCTGCTACACAAGCTTTATCATCAAGATATCTTGATTTTACATAGCCTTTATCAGTTATTACCGTTCTTACATCAAAAGATACAAAATCTCCAACTGATATTCCAAGCTTTTCAGTGTCTTCAGCTGTACGCACGTCCTCATCCAGTCTAACTTCCATGGTGTCTTCATTTCTTACCATAAGCGTCGTTTCATCGGAGTGAATGTGAATTGAAGCTTTTTCTGGCAAAACAGTTCCTGTATACTTTTCTCCATCTATAGTTTTTATAGTTACATTTTCACCTTCTACAGAACCCCAAGCTATACCTCCTATACTTGAAAGCTTTAATCTTCCATTAGGCTTTATCTCTTTTACTATAGCTCCAAGAGTATCAACGTGAGCAGCTATTAAAACCTGCTTTTCATCATCTTCTCCAGCTACAGTTCCAATTATAGCACCTTTGTTGGTAGTTTTCACATCTATACCAAAGGTTTCAAACTCTTTTCTAAGTCTTTCTATTCCGTCATAAGTATCTCCTCCTGGACTTGGTATAGCTAGAATATCAATCATTAAGTCAGTTACATATTGCATATTTATATTCATTTCTCATTTCTCCTTTTCTAGTCTATAATCTCCTATAAAATATATTATATTTCTAAATTTTTCTTATTTCAAATTTTAAATTAAGAAAAAAGGATAGTTTAATTTTCTATCCTTTATCCACAATTTTATTCAATTATTTAATATATATTTTAGCATTATAGCATTTCTATAAAGGCAGTTATTCTAGTCTTGACTTGTCCTATATCTGATTGAGAATAGTCAGTTTCGATAGCCATATATGGAATTTCTTTTTCCTTTGCAACAAGGTCTTTTATATTTTTTGTCTCTACGGAATAAGTATGACAGGCTTGAAGCACCACATCTATAACTCCATCTACCTTATATTCATCAATCAACTGAGATATAAGGTTTAATCTTTCATTATTTGGTGTCATGACTGAGCATCCTATGCTGAGATATTTTTCTGCTATAGCTTCGATGGGCTCTTTTGTTTCATCTACAAGCCTCATCTTCTCTTTAACACCGCCACAATTTTCAAAACATACTACAACACCTTCATTTTCCTCAATGGTCTTTACTATCTTATCTACAACTCCACCAATTGGACATCCTGTTATAAGTATTCTTTTTGCATCCTTTGATACAGGTCTAACACCGCTCTCATATTCTGTTTTTATTTTTTCAACAGTATCCTTTATGTTTTTATTTTGTTCTTTTTTATCAAAGGTAAATTGCGTACTTTCCAAAATCTTGAACATATTGTAACCTGATACTGCTGGAGGTTCAAGCTTTCCAAGCTCATATAAACTTCTTAAAAGAGTTCTCTCTTCATTTTTAAGCTTTATTGCTTCTTTTAATTTTTCTTCAGTTATTTCAACTTGAAACTCTTTTTCTAAAACTTCTTTAAGACGTAAAATCTCTGATTTCCACATATTAAGTGATGTTAAACTATTTTGTACCTGTGGCAGCTGCATTACATGAACATTTTTTATATTCCCTAATAGCTCATACATCTTCTTTTTTCCATCACAAGTTGTTTCTCCAATTAGCATATCTGCAAAATAAGTATATGGACACTTATCTGTTATAGCAAATCCATAACTAGATTTTATAAGTGGACATAGATTTTTAGGGAGATGCTTTTCTGCATCAGGAATAGGCTCTTCGCTCATACCGCATAAAGATACTGGATAAAGACCTGCTGCATGCATAATTTCATTTGGAGTGTAAGTGCAAAATGTTCCTATTATATGCTTTCCTTGATCTTTTAATTCCTTTGCCCTTATAAATCCATTTTTCCTAGCCTCGCTGAATTCATTAAATTTCTCTGGTAAGCTTGACATAGTTATACCTCCTGTTTTAACATCATTCAAAAGATGTATTTATATTTTATTTTTACTTAAGCTTTTTACATAAAAGTGCAGCACCAATAGATCCAGCATATCTACCTAAAGGCTTTGCTTGCACTTCAACCTCAAGTTTCTGTGACAGGATTTCTAGTATATAGTCATTTTCACAAAGTCCTCCGGTTAGGTAATATTTTCCTAAACTCCCCTGTCTACTACACAAAGATTTCACCTTACTTGCTATAGAATCAATAACACCATAGGCTATATCCTCCCTCTTGGCTCCTGAGCCGATTAAGCTTATAACTTCTGACTCTGCAAATACAGTGCACATAGAACTTATAGAAACATTTTTTCCTTCTCTTGCAAGATCGCTAAGTTCATTCAGTGTCACCCCTAACGTATTTGCCATGATTTCTAAAAAACGTCCTGTACCTGCAGAGCATTTATCATTCATAATAAAGTCAGTAACAACTCCACCTTCAAGGTTTATTACTTTAGTATCTTGTCCACCTATATCTATCACCGTGCAATCATCTTCATATATATAAGCAGCTCCTTTACCATGACAAGTTATCTCAGTATAAGTCTTGTCCGCGTATGGAATTGAAATCCTTCCATATCCTGTAGCTATACATTTTGAGTTATTCTTAGTTATACCTAGTTCTTCAAGCTTTTTCTCTATAGATTTCGCTGTCTCAATGCTGCTCCATCCAGTAGGTAGCACTGATTTGAAAATTATATTTTTCTCCTCATTCATAACAACAGTTTTCGCTGAAGTTGAACCTATATCTATTCCTACAAAATTCATTTAATTAATGCTCCTCTCTATATGTAACTACCATTAAAATATATCACAACATTACGAACATTACTTTTTCTATTGAATAAACAAATAGATAAGTTTTCATCTATTAAAATGTAAAAAGATCCCGCTTTAGCACAACTCTTGACAACTTCTCAATTTTCTGTATGGTTTTTTTTAATACATTTAATAATCTGTACTAATTACTCTAAAGTTTGCAATTTAAAGTGATATAATATAATTAATAGTATTAAAGGTAAAAATCAAGTAAGAAAGGATCTAAAAAAATATGCTAAAAGATTTACTTACGAGAATATTTTCCTGCCGCTATATGGTAAAGTCAGAACACATAAAGGGCGAACTTCCGTCTACCAAGTCTGGATATAATATAACCCTGAAAATCGCGTGGCCTTCTATTGTGGAGGCTGTATTAGTTTCTCTTATTGCTTCCGTAGACACCATGATGGTTGGAGTTATCGGCCCTGAAGCCATAGCTGCAGTGGGAATAACAAATCAACCTAGATTTATTTTGCTAGCTGTAATATTATCTCTAAATGTTGGAGTAACAGCTGTTGTTGCGCGTCGTAAAGGTGCAGGGGATATAAAGGGAGCAAATCGCTGTCTAAAACAGTGTCTTATCTTGAGCCTTTTATTCGGTACAACCCTTTCACTAGCTGGAATTGTATTCGCACGTCCTCTTCTGACCTTCGCAGGAGCTCAGGCAGATATCATAAACAATTCAGTTGTTTACTTTAGAATAATACTTATAGGTATGATATTTAATTCAGTTTGTCTAACTATAAATGCTGCTCAAAGAGGTATAGGAAATACAAAAATCTCAATGTATACTAACTTGACTGCTAACGTAGTTAACCTGATATTTAACGCTCTGCTTATAAATGGTCTTTTATTCTTCCCAAAGCTAGGGGTTACCGGTGCTGCCATAGCAACAACTCTTGGAAATATAGTTGCTTTTTTCATGGCTCTAAAATCTGTATTAGGAAATCATGGATTCTTAGATATAACTACACGTATTCCTTGGAAATTTGATAAACATACAGTTTCAAGCGTATTTAACGTAAGCAGCAGCGCTATGGTGGAACAAGTATTTCTAAGAATAGGATTCTTTGTTTACGCAAAGATGGTTGCAGCTCTTGGAACTACAGACTTTGCAACCCATCAAATATGTATGAATATACTAAACTTATCCTTCGCTGTTGGAGATGGCTTCAGTATCGCCGCTTCATCTCTTGTTGGACAAAGCCTAGGGGCAAAACGACCAGACAAAGCTATGCTGTATGCAAGTATAACTCAAAGACTTGCTCTTATAGCCTCTACAATACTGTTCTTCTTCTTTATACTTGGTAGAAATTTCTTAGTAGGCTTATTTACAAATGAAGCAGCTATCATAGCTCAAGGGTCAGTGATAATGATAATAATCGCATTTACAACCCATGCGCAAACCTCTCAAGTAATAATCTCTGGTTCTCTTAGAGGCGCTGGAGATACCAAATATGTAGCACTTACTTCCTTCATAAGTATAGGTGTTGTAAGGCCTCTATTGACTTGGATTTTATGTTTTCCAGCCGGCCTTGGACTTGTGGGGGCATGGTTTGCTGTGTTCATAGACCAAAACATGCGTCTATTCATAAACTTTCTCCGTTTTAGAACCGGAAAGTGGACAAGAATTGAATTATAAAATTATTATGAAGCATTTGTCTTATATTTTTATTTAGTGCAAGGAAATATGTGAAAATAAACAGGGTCCTTCAAAGTGAAGAAATCATTTTGAAGGACCCATTTAATTATTCTATACTCTTTAACGACTCTACCATACTGATATTATTTATTCTTCTATACATAACTAAATTTACAAATAGAGTGAAAATAATTGTAAGGCCTGATGCATATAAAAAGCTCATTGCTTTAATTTCCCTACCAAACATAACAATGTCCATCTCTACACTTGAGACAATAAAGTAACTTAAGAATATTCCCACTATTAATCCAAGCAAAATTCCTATAACTGATAAAACAATATTTTCCCTATATACATAATTGGCTGATTCTTTATCTGTAAAACCTAATACTTTAATGGTTGCAATTTCACGAAGTCGTTCCGCAACATTAATATTAGTTAAATTGTATAATACTACAAAGGCAAGTGCAGCTGCACATATTATCATAACTGCAACAACTCTGTTTAAGCTGGCAATAATATTGTTAAAGTTATCAATAACACTAGATGTGAAAACTACTGACAACACATCATAGTTCTTTAGCCATCTCTCTGCTACAGCTTCTTGATTATTCTTTGCCTCATCAATGAATTTAGATAAAACAGTATTAAATACCGCCTCATCTCCAACCTTATCTTTATATAATTCAGGTGAAATATATACATAGTTATATACATAGTTTTCAGCTATATCCGTTACTTTTAGATGCAATTCCATATTATCATCAAAGATATTTATAGTATCGCCAACGCTTACTCCTAATAATTTTGCAAATTTATTTGTAATAACAACACTCTCACTAGTAAATTGTATATCATCTTTATTTTTAGCATCTTTAAGGGTTACATAAGATGGCAATAAATTAGTCTTTTCTGGAACAAACATTCTAATTTCAATTTCATTATTACCATTTTCTTTTGATCCCTTCATTATCCTTTGATCAACTAAAATATTTGATTCAAAATCCTTATCTTGATTTAGGATTGCCTTAATGTTAGATTTCTCTGGCAATGTTCCCTCATATTTCAAATTCATCATTGAATCAAAAGTGAATATCTCTCCATATTGTCTTGGTACAACAACTGATATACTGTCTTTTAATCCATATGCAGCCAATATTAATGCTGTACATCCTGCAACTCCCAATATAGTCATAATAAATCTAGACTTGTATCTTAAAATATTTCTAGCAGTTACCTTTGAAGTAAAGTTTAATCTATTCCATACAAAAGGAACCTTTTCTAAGAATATTCGCTTTCCTTTCTTAGGTGCTTTTGGTCTCATCAATGTTGCTGGAGTTGTTCTGAATTCTCGATATGCTACAACTAAAGTTACGGTACATGTGCAGAGCAATGCGCTGAAAATAGCTATTGCTACAATTCCCCAACTAAAATGCACATTAAAATTTGGAAGCATATATAAAGCATGATAAGCATTAAATATAAGCTTAGGTAAAAATGCCAATCCTAAAATTATACCTAAAATACTTCCGCCTAAAGCTGCTGCTAAGGCATAAAAGAAATATTTAGCTACAATACGTTTATCCTTGTATCCTATTGCTTTAAGTGTTCCTATTTGAGTGCGCTGCTCTTCAATCATTCTTGTCATAGTAGTTAAGCATACTAAAGCTGCTACTATAAGAAAGAATAAAGGAAATATAGATGCAATTCTATCTATACGCTCTGCATCATCTTCAAAAGATTGGAATCCCGGATTATCATATCTATTTAATATATACCATTTTCCTAATGTCAAATCCTTAAGCTCTTTCTCCTTTTGAAGTATTTCTCCCTCCGCTTCTTTAAACTTCAATTCAGCCTCTTCTTTGGCCTGATTCAAGTCCTTTTCACTTTGAACTATTTTAATTTTACTTTCTTCAAGCTGCTTTTTACCATTTGCAAGATCTTTTATTCCTTGATTATAAGCTCTTTGTGCTTCAGCTAATTTTATCTTTGCATTATCTATATCTTTTTGTGCTTTATCTAATTTTTTCTGTCCTTCGCTCTTTTGTCTATTAAGCTCCGCTTCTGCTGCATCAAGTTTAGCTTTTGCTGAATCAAGCTTTTGCTTTTGAGCAGCCAATGCATTTTCTGCATCTGCAAGCTGTTTTTCTGCTGCTGCAATTTGGGCTAAGCCTTCATTGTATTTCGCTTTTTCTCTATTAATTTCTTCTCTTAAAGCAGCTAATATCTGTTCCTTATTTCCAGACTGTTTGAAGCCCTCTATTGCATTTTCTATCTGCTGAAGCTGTTCCTCAGTAAGCTTATACTCAGGAGGAGCAGTTTCATTAGCCTTTCTTATTTGTGCCATAATGCTATCAAGTTGATTATAAATCTCATCCATAGGCATATTTTCTATATCAGAATACATTTGCTCAAGAGCATCAATAAGCTTCTTTAATTTTGCTAGATTCTCCTTTTCCTTAGCTATCTGTTCTTCTGCCTGTTTCTTTTGAACTTGAAAATCAGCATAAGCTTTATTATACTGATTCAATCCATCCTCATAATCTCTTTTTCCTTGTTCTAAATCCTTTTCTGCTGCTGCAATCTGATTGTTATAATCCACTCTAGCAGCTGCAAGATCTTTTTCGCTTTGGGCTATTTTATTTTTAGACTGTTGAATTTGTTTTGCTGCACTAGCTAATTTTTTTTCACTATCAGCTAATTCCTTTTCTTTAGCAATTATAGTTTCTTTTCCCTTATTAATCTCCTCTTCAGCTTTAGCAAATTTCTCCTCAGCATCTTTTCTTTCTGCGGCTAGCTGATCCTTGATTTTTTGTATCTTATCCTTAGCCTCTTGAAGAATTTCATTTTTATTTATTTCTATACGGTCTATTGATAATTTTTCAAAGGGTTTTTCTAAATTACCAATATCATTTTTATACTGCTCACTAAACGCCGTAACTTCATCTGCTGATGCAATAGTTTTCACATATACTTCTGTATATTTGGGATAAGCAAAGTCTTGTGGCAAAATCATCATATAATAAAGAATTGTACCATCGCCAACCCTGCTTATACCTCTGTCATAAGATATATATTGAGGACTTTCAACAAGACCAACAACAGTATATGTGTTAGTCTTTAATATATCTTTAATATCCTTATCCTTTTCTGAAGAGTTAACTGTTATTTTATCTCCAACCTTATAGCTGTTTTCAAATTGCTGATTGCTGTCTACTACACACTCTCCAGATTTCATCGGTAGTCTGCCTTCCACTACATTAACTTCATTTATTGGATTTTCTGATTCTTTATAATTTTGCGGAAGAGATTGTACTCTTACCACATTATTAGAAGTCTTAGCTTGTACCAATAAATCACTGGTATAAGCCGGCATTACTTGGGTTACTCCATCTATATTTGAAATAGCATCAATATCAGCATCACTGAATCCAAATTCTGATATTAATCTAAAGTCCATCAAATTATTAGATTGAAAGAATTTATCTGCTGAGTACTTCATACTTGGACTTGCTGCCTTAACTCCTACAAAGAATCCAACACCTAATAAAATGATTAACATTATAGAGATAAATCTATTTCTAGACTGCTTTATCTCCCTAAAAAATTCTTTCACCAATCCATTTTTCATAAAGTATCCCCTCCTATCCTACCACTCAATATCATCAATAGAAGTTGGGTACTCATTTGTTATTATTGATTCTACTTTACTGCTCTTTAGTTTAATTACTCTATTTGCCATTGGTGTTAGTGCTTGATTGTGAGTAACTAAAACAACTGTCATGCCTTCATTTTGGCAGGTTTCCTGAAGGAGCTTTAATATATTTTTCCCTGTTTTATAATCAAGAGCACCTGTTGGTTCATCACATAGGAGCAGTTTAGGTCTTTTGGCCAATGCTCTTGCTATTGCTACCCTTTGCTGCTCTCCTCCTGATAATTGAGATGGGAAGTGATCCATACGATCTTCTAGCCCCACACTTCTTAAAGCCTCTTCTGCATTCATAGGATTTTTACATATTTGAGCTGCGATTTCAACATTTTCTTTAGCCGTCAAATTTGGTATCAAGTTATAAAATTGAAAAACAAATCCTATATCGTCTCTCCTATATATGGTAAGATCTCCATTGTCCATAATTCCCAATTCTTTACCACCGATAAATATCTCCCCATCATCACATTTATCTATTCCCCCTAAAATATTAAGAACTGTACTTTTTCCTGCTCCACTTGGACCTACAATAATTGATAGCTCCCCTTGATTTGCTTCAAAACTTATACCATCTGCTGCAGTTATAATTACTTCTCCCATTTTATATCGTTTGTATACATTGTTAAAAGAAATAAAACTAATCATTTTTTCACCTCATTTAAGAACCTCACACTCCCCTTGGAACACATATGGCTAACAAATATTTTGAATATAGCTCATATAGCATAAATTCATATCCCTCAAGTGAACATGAGATTTCTGTTTTTTTTAATGTAAAGGTTACTTCTCTCATAGAATAGTTCAGACCTACCCCTAAAGCTTTTCCAAGGCTCTCTTTCAGTGTCCAATAAATAAAAAACTGCTTTTCTGGATATGTCGAATCATCAATGCATTGAAGCTCTTCTTTACTACAAATTCTCATTGCGACTTTCTTATTAAAAGTTCTTATCTTTTCCACATCCACCCCAAACTCACCCCCTCCAACCCCGCATACAGCGATTCCATCGCAATGACTTATATTGAATTTTATAGAAGAATTTTCTTCAATATATGGCTTTCCAAACTCGTTTTTTTTAATAGTCAATTTATTTAGAGACACTCCAAGCTCTTTTTTCAATATATCATCTAATACTTTCCATGCAATATGACTAGCTTCTCTTTCTTTAAAATTTCCTCTTACTATATAAATCAAAAATTTCTCTTTTTAATATATTCCACTATATCGTTTACCCTTTGAAATAATCTTATATCTGTATCCGGCACTTCGATGTTAAATTCTTCTTCAAAAAGTGAAACAATGCTCATAATATCATAAGAATTGATATTTAAATCTTCAACCAGTCCCATATCTAGTTTTATATCTTCTGTTTTTAGTCCTAAATAATCGGCTATTATGCTTTTAACTCTTTTCTCCATTTTTAACTACCTCCTTTAAAAACACATCTCTTATAATTTTTTGTGATGTTGTTTTTTCAAACTCATTTTCTCGTATGAACATATGATGTATCTTTTTAAAACCTGGAAGATTGCTATTTACTACAGCCAAATCTCTATCTACAATTTTTCTTATTTCTTCATCACTATACTGCTGCAAAAATTCATTATCTAAAAATATTGATGCCACTATCATGTCTCCCCCACCTACATTCTTAGATGTATACACAACTACCTCTTTAACGTATTTCATGACTTCAATAACATATGATTCCAACTCTTCTGGATGAACATTTTTCCCGTTGCTGAGGACAATTAGATTCTTCTTTCTGCCTGTTATAAAAAGATTGTTGTATTCATCCACATAGCCTAAATCTCCTGTGTTGAACCATCCATCTTTTAAAGAATTTTTTGTACTCTCATTATCCTTGTAATATCCAAGCATAACATTATCACCTTTAACGAGAATTTCTCCAATACCATTCTTATCAGGATTATTTATTTTAACTTTATTGTATTGTACGATTTTACCTACGGAATCATCTTTGAGGTTTTCTCCAATATTAACGCTTATAAGCGGTGAACATTCAGTTATGCCATATCCATTTATCACATTAATTCCTATTTCTCTATAATTTTTCACTAATTCAGGTCTTAAATATGCTCCACCACATACAATGGTTCTTAATCTTCCTCCAAAGAAACCCAGAATATGTCTAAACATACATCTTCTCAAATCTATTTTAAATTTCAAAAGCCAATTACTTATTTTTACGGCCCTATTAAATACTCCCATAAATCCCCTTTTATTAATCTCTTTTATCATCTGCTTATACATAGTCTCTAAGAATAGCGGAACCATAACTGTCATCTCAGGTTTAAAGATTTTTAAATTATTTGGAAGATACTTTAAACTATCATTAAAAAATATGATTGCTCCGACGTTTATAGGTGATAGGAGCTGACATACATTTTCATAAATATGGTGAAGAGGTAAAACTGAAATTGTATATTTATACTCCTTAAAATACTCAGTGGCCATCTTTACAACCGTCATTAAATTATGATGACTCAGCATAACCCCCTTGTTGGGTCCTGTAGTTCCTGATGTAAATACAATTACACTTAAAGCATTTTCATCTATTCTGGAGTTTATATATTCCTCATTACCATCAGTTAAAAGCATTTCTCCAGCTTCTATAAGTTCATTTAAAGTTACATATCCATCAGTGTTATCATCCATACAGATGAAGGTTTCTAATCCACTATACCCTGATTTAATATCTTTTATCATTGAAGAAAACATTTTAGAAAATATTAAAACGTTTACATCGCCTGCTGATAATAATTTTACTAAACTATTCTTTGGTAATTCTTTATCTAAAGGTACTGCTACCCCTACTCCATTAATAACTGCTAAATAACTTACTGCCCATCTATAACTATTTTCGCCAATAATAGCAATGTGTTTATCCTTTAACCCCATATCTATTAATTTAGTCCCCAGAGCATTAACATCTCTTTGCAATCGTTCAACGGTATAACTTACAATCTCATTATTTATCTTTTCTGAAATTGCAATTTTATTTTTTCGTTTTACACAAGCAGAAGCTAATAGCTCTTTTATATTTTTAAAGTCCTCACTTGACCTATTTCCCATTCTATACACCTTCACTCTTGAATTTTTTCTATAGTACTCATAATCTCTTTTAATGTAATATTTGGAGAATTTATACCGAATTCAATTGTCTTAAGAATTTGGTAGTAGAATTGACTTACCATTTTTTTAGAAACAAAAGCCACATTGTAATCAAACACAAAATCTAAAGTTCCTAAATCTGAAATGTCCATAACTGTAAGATATATGCCTGTTCCATTGGCATCATTGCTGTGATATTTAAGATGGAAGTTTAAATCTTCTTTCGTATTTATCTTTCCAGCCTGAAATGTTAGTGTTACATCTATAAAATTAGCAAGCATATTTCCTTGAAAATGAGTCTTTTTTATATAAGTCATTACATTTTCATATGGAAAATCACTATGTCTGAAAAAAGTAAAAAGATTACTACTAATTTCCCTGCAAGCTTCAATAAAAGTGGTATTATCCAGGCAATTCATCATAAAAGGCAGGATATTTATCATCATGCCTCCAGCTTTTTTTGTATCTGATGAGGAGCGCCTAGCCACTACATTTATAACCCCTATCTCCTCTTTTTTATTCAATATAGCAAGATAACATCTTATACCTATTAAAAGAAGTATCTGCAGTGATACATTATTTTCTAAGCAGAATTTTTTTATTATATCTGTCTTCTTTTTAGCCAAAGTATATATCCTGCGATTTGATTTGCATCTAAATATAGATACTTTTCTATATGGTTTTCCTATATCTTTTCTAGATATAGATGCATAATTAGGTTTACTTTTATAATATTCCTTCCAATATTCAAAATCCTTTCTAAACCTTTCAGAATCATTGTATATAAGTTCTTTTTCTATTATTGGCATAAATTGAGTTGGCATATCTGGCAATTCCTTTTTATCCCTCAGTGCACAATAGACTTCTATTAAATCCTTTGCCAATACAGTTAATCCCCATGCATCCATAACTATATGATTGACTTTTATATATAATATAGTTTTATTCTCTGGTGCCTTTATAATAATAAACTCATACATATCAGAATCATCATATTTCATAGGTGTTCTTGTCCATAGCTCAAACTTGTTTCCAATCTCTTCAAAGCTCATATCGGAAAAGTCTAATTGTTTTATTTTCTTAGCTTGTTCCTCAGTAAAATACTGTTTAAACTCTTTATTGATCTTTTTTAGACGTATTCTTAAAGAATCTATTCTATCTATTGTTGTATATATCGTTTCTTCAAGAATATCCCTATCTATTTCTTCATCAAACCACATAGATATTCCAATATTTACTATAGCCTTTTTCCAAGAATATTTTACTGCGACAAGCATTAAATTTTGTGATAATGTAAGGTCATAATATTTAGTTTTATCTTCCATAAATTCAACCCTCTCAAAGTCAGCTATTGTACTCATAGGATATTTTATTCACCCAAAACATAATTGTGATATTAATTTATATATATTATTAAAGAACATATCAAATAGCACTATTCAAAACATATAAATAGCAAAAGCCAATACATAATTTTGTAAAAATAAAAATTATGTATCGGCTTTTTGTTTTACTATTTTATAAATTCAATAACTTCTTTAGTAGAAGTCTGTTTATATATCAGTCATATCTACATTCTCTCTGGAACTTCCATTCCTAATAGATCTAACACTGTTTCAATTGTTCTCTCTGTAAGTTTTAATAAGTTTAACCATGAAATCTTCTTAGCTTTATCTTCTTCTACTAAGATCTTATTCTCATGATAGAATCTATTAAAAGTATTGCTTAGATCATATACATATTCACAAAGCTTATTTGGAGTCTTGTCTATATAGCTTATCTCAACAACTTCATTGAATTTTGCTAATGTAAGCATTAAATCTCTTTCTACTTGAGAAGTTGGTTCTAATATAGCATCACTTACACCTTGAAGCTCCTCTTCAGCTTTCTTTAAGATTGATTTAATTCTTACTGCAGTGTAAAGGATGTATGGTCCTGTGTTTCCTTCGAAGGAAGCAAATTTCTCTATATCAAATATATAGTCCTTAGTTGGCATATTGGATAAGTCCCCATATTTTAAAGCTGCTAACCCAACTATTCTTGAAATCTCTTCTATTTCTTCCTTGCTCATATCTCTGTTGTCTCTTATCTTGTCTGCAACATTGCTTTTTATTAAAGCTATAAGATCTTGAAGCTTCATTACTCCGCCTTCTCTAGTTTTAAATGGCTTTCCATCCTTGCCATTCATAGTTCCAAATCCAATAAAATCAAATTTCATATCTTCTGGAGCTATATGAGTCTTCTTTGCACATCTAAACACTTGCTTGAAATGAAGGTCCTGTCTCTTATCTACAACGTATATTATTTCAGCTGGATTGTAATCTTGAACTCTTTGAATTATTGTAGCAAGGTCTGTTGTTCCATATAATGATGCTCCATCAGATTTTTGAATAATAATTGGAGGCATCGGTTGCTTATCGCTTTCCTCAGCTACATCTATAACTAATGCACCTTCGCTTCTATATGTATATCCCTGTTCATTTAATTCCTTAATCATAGCTGGAATATACTCTTCTGCATCACTTTCGCCTTTCCAAAGGTCAAACTCAACATTTAAGTTTCCATAATTTCTCTTAAGGTCTGATACTGAAACATTTACTATATGATTCCAAAGAGCCATATATCCACGTCTTCCCTCTTGAAGCTCTGCTGTAGCTTTCTTTGCTGCTTCCATAGCTGCTTCATCACTCTTAGCAAGCTTGCTTGCTGCTGGATATATATCTTCTAATTCATCTATAGAGAAAGGTGCTTCTTTTGGGTATTCTCCTGTAAAATCTGCATCAAAGTATGGAAGGTTTGGTTGTCTTCTTTGAACTTCTGTTATAACCATACCTATCTGTAGTCCCCAGTCTCCTAAGTGAACGTCTCCTATAACTTCATGTCCTAGGAATCTGCAAATTCTCTTTATTGACTCACCTATTATAGCTGAACGTAAGTGTCCTACGTGAAGTGGCTTTGCAATATTTGCTCCACCAAAATCTATAACTATAGTCTTCTTGTCTTCAACTTTATCACAGCCTAATCTTTCATCCTTATTCATGTCATTGATGTAATCTGTTAAAAAACTATCCTTAACATTCATATTTATGAAACCTGGCTTTGCTGCTGTAACCTCTTCAAATATTCCCTCTTCCTTTAAAGCAGCTGCCACCTCTTCTGCCATAATAATTGGAGCTTTTTTATACTTTTTTGCTGCTGGAAGAGCTCCGTTACATTGAAATTGACAAAGATCGGGACGATTTGATACATTTACGTTTCCATACTCTTTGTCATATCCTAAAGCCTCGAATTTACTTTGAACAACTTGGCTCAATTTCTTAATTAACTTATTCATATTCTTTCCTCCTCAAATTATTTTCCCAAATAAAAAAACCGCCTCTAAAAATAAGAGACGGGCTATATCCGCGGTACCACTCAAATTGATAGCAACTGCTATCCACTCAATGCCTTAACGCAGCAAACGGCTCACCTCAGCTCAAAGCCTTAGGAGCTTCTCCAAGATTCTCTTCACTAACATCATCTTACAGGACTTACACCAATCTCCTGCTCGCTTAAAGATCAAATATCAGCTACTCTTCTCTTCTTCGAAATTAAGATTTTATTGTACAATAATTATATTCTTATCTCTTCATTATGTCAATAAAATCTGCCGCCTATTCACTTCAAGACTAACACTTCCCATACAAATCATTAAAATAGAACCTTACGCTTGTATATCTATCAAAAAAAGTGAGAAGGCAAAGTCGTACTAAAAACTCTGCCTTCTCAGGGGAAAAACTTCAATTTATCTTAATTAAAATTTTAGGTGTATTTTATATATATGCTTACTATTAAATATCGGTAGTAAGAAAGGAAACTTTAGTGGAAATTTTAAAAATTTTATACTACCTTTTTGTTACGTTTTCTATACATAATTACTGAGCCTAAAATCACAGTTGAAATAGCAACTATTCCCCAAGGTCCAAACTCATCTCCTGTTTTTGGTGAGTTTTCAATATTATTCGAACCTTCATTTTCAGGTTTATTTGAATTACCTGGTGTTCCTGGTACACTTGGAGTTTCATTATCTCCATTACCATCTTCTTTAATCTTAAGATTATTGATAGAATCTTTTAATTTACTTACCATACTATCAATTTCTTCTTGAGTCTTTGCTGCTCCTAATAAAGCTTTAGCCTCTTTTAAAACTTCATTTAAATTATCAAAGCTTTCTTTAGTATAGTCATCGCCATTTAACCCTTCAACCTTTTCTATTAATTGATTTAATTCATTATAAGTTAGTTCAACTACTTCTTTAACAGGCTTAACCTCTGGTAAAGAACTACCCTTTTTAAAGGCTGCTACATTTCCAAGCTTTTTATAGTTTTCTTTAAACTCATCAATAGTTGCTATCTTATTACTTGATGTATTCCAAGATTTTGATGCCAAAGAACGTAGTTCTTTAGATATATCTGCAGTTATAACATCTTCAGTAACTAAATCTGGCTTATCGCACCATATAGCTAATGATGCTCCTCCTATAACTTCTGAATTATCATCAATAGTATTACCTTGGAATTGTCCTGGTGTCCACTCATTGTATATTCTTTGATCTTGATTTAAGTAATCAAAAGAATGTTGTTCACGTCCATCATTTGGTTTACTTGGTCTTAATACATAATAGAAGAAACTTGCATTTACATTATAAATATCCTTATGACCCTTTTTTATAAATGTCTCAAGTCTTGCTATACTTGGATTCCATCCCATTTGAGACCAGAAGTCTATACCAATATAATCATGCATCTTTATTTGTTGTTTATTTTCTGACCAACTATTTTCACCATAGTAAATACCGTCATTCCAAATTCTTGGCTTAAATCCACCTTCATGTACGAAAGCTGCTATATCATTAATATAGTTAGCCATAGTATCCTTCCAAGTATACTCTTGTCCAAATTTTTCTTTAGCATAATTATCTAAAACTGATTTATACTGTGTAGTAAATGGAGGTCTATCGAATTCCATATACTCATCTCCACCTATATGGAAATCTGTACATCCTTCAAATAAATCCATGTATTCTTTATAAAGGCCCTTTATATACTTTATAGCATCAGGGTTTGTGACATCTAATGCAACTGTACTCTTATTACCATACTTATCTACTTGTCCATACTCTGGATGAACTTTCAATATGTGCTGTACATGTCCTGGAGTATCTAAAGAAGGAATTACGTTTATTCCATACTTTTTAGCTTCTTTTAAAATTTCTCTTATTTCTTTCTTAGTTAAATATCCATCTTTTGATACTATTGCTGGATCAAAGTCACTTTCAATTCTAAATCCTATGTTTTCTGAGAAATGAAGTTGGATAGCATTCATTTTAAAATAAGAAAGTTCTCTTATATGTTGGATTATCCAATCTTTTGATATATATTTTCTAGCCATGTCAACATGAACTCTACGCTCTGCTACATTAGGATAATCTACTATAGTTCCATAAGTTAATTTGTTATTATTATTAATCATTAAGTGCTGTATTGTACGTAATGCATACATAGCAGCATTCTCTGAAGCAGCTACTATTTTTACGCCCTTATCGCTAATCTCAATTTTATAAGCTTCATCACTATTACTTTTTTCTGTAATTGGATTTTCTTTATCTATAGTGACAACTACATCATTAGAAGTTACTTTTGATTCTAAATCATAAACCTTATCGATTTCCTTATTTGTAGGAATTTGTTTCTCTAAAAATTCAGCTGAAACTAATTCTACAACTTCTTTTAACCTTACATTGCTTAAATACTCTTCAGTCTTTGGAATAACAAATCTAGTTGTTTCATCCATTGTCCAACTCTTACTCTTTTCTGATACTTCATAAGATTGAACAATTGGCAATACTAAGCTAGATAACTGTTTACCATTTAAAGTTGGATTTTCTAGTTCGTCTACATGAACAACATCCTTTGCTGCAGGTAGCTCCTTATCATAGCCTGGAACTCTTCCCACCTTCTTTGCAAACTGCTCAAATTCAGCATAATCAGCCTTATTTCCTTTTGGATTCCAAGTTTTAGCTGCCATAGAACGAGTACGCATATATAAATTCTCAGCAATTACTTGTTCTGTTTGATAGTTTGGCATATCACACCATAAAGCATAAGAAGCTCCTAATAATTGATTTGGATATGGATATTCAAAATCCTGTGAAATTCCTCCTGGAAGACCGTTCATTTTACCTGGTTCCCATTGTTTATATATTTTCTCACCCTTTGGATTTGCATTATTCATCCACCATGGAGAAAGAGCATAGTACATATATGCATCTACATAATTTACTAACTTATTTCCATTTTTTAAAAAGTCCTTTACTGGAGCTGATCCTTTTCCAAGTCCCCAATAACAAACTTCAATGTCTGAATCTAATTTATATCCATCATAACCTTGAACCAATAATCCATCGTTCCAAGCTCTTGCTTTCATTCCATATTTCTTTACAGTTTCAGATGCCTTGTTAAAGAAACCCATAAGAGTTTGATATTGCTCATTACTCATAGATGTAAAATTAGCTAAAAACTCATCTCCACCGATATTCATTCTAGTTGAACCATTTTCTGAGAAAAACTTAGCGAATTCATCTATCATTTCTAGTAGAAAAGTTTGTGCTTCTTCTGATTCAAAAATATTAAAGGTTTGATTTCTTCTAGAATCACTTGGGAAAAGGTTTCTAACTGAATAATCTTTTCCTGTTTTAGACTCAAGTTGATTAAGCACATATCCTAAATGTCCTGGAGTATCTAAAGAAGGAATAACTTCTATATGATATTTCTTTGCGACATCTATTATTTCTTTCATATCTGCCTTTGTATAATATCCATTTGAAGGATACTCAAAACCTGGTATTTTATTTTCTAAAACACTACTTTCTAATCTAAACCCTTCATTTTCAGAAAAATGTATTTGTATTGAACTAATATTTTGATAAGAAAGATCCTTTATCATAGATATTATCCAATCCTTAGTAAAATACTTACGTGCTAAATCCAAGTGGAAAGAACGTACTCCCATTTCAGGATAATCTACTATTGTTCCTAACTGCATCTTTCCATCATTTCCAATTAACGCTTTTTCTACAGTTCTCATTCCATAAAACAAACCGTTTTCATTAGCTGCAGTAATTTTAACTACATCTTCTTTAACCTCAATTTTATATCCTTCTTCATTAGAAGTTTCTTCAATTTTCTCAATAGAAACTACTATATCACCACTTTTTATCTTCTCTTTAGGTCCTATAACTATGTCTAAAACCCCATTACTTGATAAACCATTAGCAGCAAATTCACTGCTGATTAACTTTACATCATTATATAATTTTTCATTATTCAATGTAGAGTCACTCTCTACTATGTAAAATCTTGAAGTATTTTTTAAACTCCAATAACCACTCTTTTCTGCAGTATAACTTTGAACTTGTGGATATGTTTTAGTTTCTATAACTTCCTGCTTTAAATCTTTAGCATAAGTTACATTTCCAAATGTTGATAAAATCATTGCTGCTGATAAAACACTAGCTACAATTCTTTTCATAATTTATATTCACCCCCGAAAATTTCTAACTCTGATTCTTATAATTTTACAGAGTTTTTCTTCATTGATTAATGTTAAAAATCCATCCCCTTTCAAATTATATAATTACCAACTTTTAATTTATTTAATTTTGGTTAGTATAGTAAAATATATTAACCACAAAAAAAAGCATGAGCAACCTATCTATTAAATAAGTTATCTCATGCCCTTTGTGGTTACACGACAATATTAATTATATAAATAATAGCATAAAAAATTTTTTATGTAAATACTTTGAAAAGATTAGTTTAATTTAATATTTTAAATATATCACGCAATTTATGTTAAAATGTTGGGATTTTCTGTGCCTATAATATTATGTTAACATATAATTCCTTATAGTTAAGATAAAACTCAGTCCAAAATCGAAGAGCACGGTGGTGGAATAAACTTCACATTCCTTATAGTTAAGATAAAACTTTAAACACTTTAGATACAGATGCCATTAATGGATTCTTCACATTCCTTATAGTTAAGATAAAACATTATAGAAAGCAAATCCTTTGTCTAGTGTTATTTTCTTCACATTCCTTATAGTTAAGATAAAACTATTTATTAAATTGGGTTAATAAATCTATATACTACACTTCACATTCCTTATAGTTAAGATAAAACCTTCTTCAGTAGCGTTTTCTTTAGCATGTGCTGCTATCTTCACATTCCTTATAGTTAAGATAAAACGAAGTAGATATTTCTAAAATAACAGTTCTAGATCAGCCTTCACATTCCTTATAGTTAAGATAAAACAAGGAGGTAAAAAAATGAAGAAAAAGAAGTCAAGAAACTTCACATTCCTTATAGTTAAGATAAAACCTAATACAAACGGAAATATAAAAGTCAATGGTTCAGCTTCACATTCCTTATAGTTAAGATAAAACGCAATTTATCTAATAATGTAGTAAAGCAACTTATAAGCTTCACATTCCTTATAGTTAAGATAAAACCGAGGGATTAAGTCTTATAGAGAATTGTGGTTCATTCTTCACATTCCTTATAGTTAAGATAAAACTATATCACAAAATGATGGGATAGGTAACTATTATAGACCTTCACATTCCTTATAGTTAAGATAAAACGTATATTCTTTGGCAATCCTAAGCAGCGAAAGAGAAGCTTCACATTCCTTATAGTTAAGATAAAACGAAGAACTAAGAGAAGCATAAAAAAATATGTAAGACACTTCACATTCCTTATAGTTAAGATAAAACTTAGAGCAGCATAATACTTTAAGTTGTGGATGTCTACCTTCACATTCCTTATAGTTAAGATAAAACTATCACTTATTTTTATAGTTATAGCTGAATTGCAATCCTTCACATTCCTTATAGTTAAGATAAAACCTAATACAAACGGAAATATAAAAGTCAATGGTTCAGCTTCACATTCCTTATAGTTAAGATAAAACAACTTGATGATAGATTACATATAATTCCAAGTAGCTTCTTCACATTCCTTATAGTTAAGATAAAACGGGTAAGTGCAGGTCATGTATATGAGCTTGTGAAAAACTTCACATTCCTTATAGTTAAGATAAAACTGTGCATGTTTAACCCTCCTTTGAGTCATATTGACACTTCACATTCCTTATAGTTAAGATAAAACCCTTTCGTGATAAGTGCACATAAAAGAGCTTTTTATACTTCACATTCCTTATAGTTAAGATAAAACACGGATCTTCGAGCAAGAACCGGTTTATATTTAACGACTTCACATTCCTTATAGTTAAGATAAAACTTATAAGGTTAGACAAGCACAAGAGATATTAAAGTTACTTCACATTCCTTATAGTTAAGATAAAACATGAAGTTGATGGCACTATTATATCCGAAGTATCTCACTTCACATTCCTTATAGTTAAGATAAAACCTTGGGTGTCCGGTAATGCTTGGGTGTCCGATAATGCTCTTCACATTCCTTATAGTTAAGATAAAACTTATATGTATTTTAGTAGATAATATCTAACTTTAAGACTTCACATTCCTTATAGTTAAGATAAAACTGAATAGGCTAGACCAGTGCATAGCAGCCTTAGGACGCTTCACATTCCTTATAGTTAAGATAAAACGGGAACCAGTTTTAAAAGATGTTGTAAATCTTATAACTTCACATTCCTTATAGTTAAGATAAAACTCAGTCCAAAATCGAAGAGCACGGTGGTGGAATAAACTTCACATTCCTTATAGTTAAGATAAAACTTTAAACACTTTAGATACAGATGCCATTAATGGATTCTTCACATTCCTTATAGTTAAGATAAAACATTATAGAAAGCAAATCCTTTGTCTAGTGTTATTTTCTTCACATTCCTTATAGTTAAGATAAAACTATTTATTAAATTGGGTTAATAAATCTATATACTACACTTCACATTCCTTATAGTTAAGATAAAACCTTCTTCAGTAGCGTTTTCTTTAGCATGTGCTGCTATCTTCACATTCCTTATAGTTAAGATAAAACGAAGTAGATATTTCTAAAATAACAGTTCTAGATCAGCCTTCACATTCCTTATAGTTAAGATAAAACAAGGAGGTAAAAAAATGAAGAAAAAGAAGTCAAGAAACTTCACATTCCTTATAGTTAAGATAAAACGATGCGGTGTGTAAATATTAACCCAATAAGATATACAAACTTCACATTCCTTATAGTTAAGATAAAACTTATAATACAAAGTTCTTGGGCTACAGCAGATAGTGGCTTCACATTCCTTATAGTTAAGATAAAACATTTATCTATGAGGGCGGATGATGATGGGTTTATCAACTTCACATTCCTTATAGTTAAGATAAAACAGGGATATTGTGATATAGAATCAGTAGACGGATATGCTTCACATTCCTTATAGTTAAGATAAAACGCTATGTTTGCATGGAAAAAAGGTGTTCAATTCTTTACTTCACATTCCTTATAGTTAAGATAAAACAAATACAGTGTTACTATTACAAGACCAATGTTAATGACTTCACATTCCTTATAGTTAAGATAAAACGGACGAATGGTATCATAATCTAGTTCTAATTTTTTAATCTTCACATTCCTTATAGTTAAGATAAAACATAATTCTTATGACAAAGTTAAACCTGTTTCAGATAACTTCACATTCCTTATAGTTAAGATAAAACGTTCACCATATGGTAATAAACAATCGTGCATTACCCATCTTCACATTCCTTATAGTTAAGATAAAACCGCTTGTGGTGACATCTTTCTACCCTCGTATACAAACTTCACATTCCTTATAGTTAAGATAAAACCTCCACCTCCCCCTAAATCTGGACGTTCATCTTTTGGCTTCACATTCCTTATAGTTAAGATAAAACTAGAAAGATTCATATAATTTCCTCCTTTACAAAAACCTTCACATTCCTTATAGTTAAGATAAAACATGGAGCAATGGAAAGAATATGTTATGGAAGAAATCTTCACATTCCTTATAGTTAAGATAAAACGTGACGCTCCTTCAAGTTATATGGTTGAAACTCCAGACTTCACATTCCTTATAGTTAAGATAAAACGAGTAAAGGTTATGACATTTCCCCTTTTATCTGAAACCTTCACATTCCTTATAGTTAAGATAAAACCGCTTGTGGTGACATCTTTCTACCTTCATATACAAACTTCACATTCCTTATAGTTAAGATAAAACGAAATAATGGCTAGAGCGTTAGAGTTTCTATTTAATCACTTCACATTCCTTATAGTTAAGATAAAACAAAAAAATAGTACAATTACAAACAGTAAATACACAAACCTTCACATTCCTTATAGTTAAGATAAAACTGACAAATGGACAGAACGTAAAATTAATGCAAAGAAAGCTTCACATTCCTTATAGTTAAGATAAAACCATGTATATATTTCTTCCCCTCATTAGTTCTAATATACTTCACATTCCTTATAGTTAAGATAAAACGAAAGTTAATTCGCAATTTGTAGATATTGCGAAGTACTTCACATTCCTTATAGTTAAGATAAAACTTATCCTTATTTATTAACTTTAACTGTTCCAAATGTTCTTCACATTCCTTATAGTTAAGATAAAACGCGGTTGGTTCTTATTATTTATATCAATCTGTTTTGCTTCACATTCCTTATAGTTAAGATAAAACCCCAAAATTAATTATAGTCTAAAGCAAGCTATAAAGCCACTTTAACCATCATTAATTTTTTAAATTTTAGGACTTTTTGCAGTAGATCTTCAATATAGTATTTACTATCTCACATTTATTGGTGCGTAAGTCTTTAGTTATAAGCATCCATAGCTTTTTTTATGTAAACTTGATTTACTGCGTTATATAAAAAGATCATCATAGCTTTTTTCTTGACCTACAACTTCTTTTCTAACATTATTATTATTTTTTACTATATAAATGTATAAGGAATCTTCTTCTTTAACAAGATTTTTATTAACCTCTGCTAAGCATTTATTAAGCTTTCCCTCAGTGATTTCTCCTTCAAAAACTGAATTTTGGGTCCAAGTTAAATATTTCTTAAGGCACTTCCTAACTCTATTTACTCGCTTTTCTCCTACATCATATGTTAAAATAACAAACATACTACCACCAAGCCTTTAATGGCTTATATTCTTCATTCTCTACAGCCATTTTAATAATCTTATAACATTCAAGCTTGATAAGGCTTCTGTATGATACATTTCTATGAAGTGTTCTATGCTTAATAGTAGTTGAAAGTTTCTTATCATACTCTGATATAAATTTCTTCCTACCATTTTCATTTAACATGCATATTCCCCCTTCAATATCAAAATCTCTTAGAGTAATCATATTTTTATTAATTAAAGTAAAAATAACTGGATCAACTATGAGCGGTTTAAATATTTCAGCAATATCCAAGCTTAGTGAAAATCTCTTAGTAGATGGCTCATGAAGATAGCTAATGGTTGGATCTAGTTGCGTCTTATAAATTTCACCTAATACTGTAGTATACATCATGCTATTTCCAAATGAAATAAGTGCATTCATTGGATCCTTTGGTGGTCTTTTTTCTCTTTTCTCAATCTTGAAATTTTCTTTTACAAATGTATTAAATGCTTCATAATATGTCTTTCTCGCTCTCCCTTCTGCTCCCATAACCTCCTGTACAGTATTAGCAGAATTCATGATTTTTCTTTCTTTTTCTATTGTTTCTATAAACTCTTTAGTTAAATCAATATGTCTTCTTAAATTTCTTAACATGTGATGATTTGCTGAATCAATAAATTTCTTTGCCATCAGGACTCTTGAGATGTTATCAAGATATAATTTTGATTGATTTACTAGCACTAGCCCTGATACATTTTTCTTTTTAGAATAATATGTCCCACTGTAAAATCCATAATAATTATATACGCTGATAAGTATGCTGTATTTTGAAATATAATTTAAGAATTTCGTATTTAAGTCAACCTCACCAAACAGATGCAATCTCTCAACTTCCTCAATAGGGATAGCTTTTTTATTTCCCTCTTCATTCTCAAAATATATAGTATTATCTTTTCTTTTAATTCTTCCGTTACTAAAAATGTAATAATCCCTTCCCATTATTCTTCCTCCTTAATATAGCAATACTCATAATAAGAACATTTATTGCAATACGGATATTTTTGAACTTTAGGTGGATAATTTAATGTTAATATTTCATTGATTCCATGTAGCACATCTTCCACAGCTTTCTCTTCTTCTTTTCCTAATACTACTTCTTCCACTCTTTTTTCCTTAACATAATTTAGTGTACCTCTTTTTTCAATTCCCATGTTTTTAAGTACATATAAGTAATAAAGTAATTGCATCTTGTCAGCATTAAACATCTTGCTGGATATTTTAACTTCTCTCACAAATTCCTTATCTAGAATATCCAGCTTTATAATATTATCTATTAGTACCTCTTTACTTTTGGCTCTATTATAAGAGTTTTCGTGTAGAACAGTACCTTGAATTACTCTATCATTTGTTGTCTCCATTGATATTCCTTTTGAATAAAGCCACAGCTTTCTTGTACATATACAATAATAGTCAACCTGTAATCCACCAATGCTCAATTCCTCTAACTCCAAATCTCTCACCCCTTAAATAAATGTATCAACTAGTTCATTTAAATCGAGCCCATGTTCCTTTGAGTACTTAGCATTTATTAAAAATACTCCTCTTATATTGTCAATGTTTCTTACCGCCAATAATGGATTTTTATCTCTTGCAGCATATATCTTAGATGTTGGTACATTAACAGTAAGTTTATTAATCTCTCTGAAAGCTTCTTTCTTTCCATTACCTTTTAAGTTCATAAATAATTCTATATTCTCATCATAAATTTCTTGTGGCACTACAGTAATAGACTCAATGTCTCTTAATACTCTTTGAGCTTCTTTGTTGTCCATTGAATAAGCTGTTAAATCCTTTAACAAAGTACATGTTGCCATAAATTTTTTATAGTATTTCGTACCTGAAATAGCTTCTTTAGAGTACAATTTATCTACTAAATTTACTTTTACCTCTTCACTAATAGTGGAATGGTTGTATTTTGAAAGTAGTTTAATACTTTCTTCAAAGATTTCTTTATCATATATATATCCAATGCCTGATACATTTTCTGTATATATATAAATATTAGGCCCATACAGATCAAAAGCTCTCTTTCTATAACATCTTCCAAGTCTTTGGAACAAACTATCTAATGTGCTCATCTCTGTAAACAAGCAATCAAAATCCACATCCAGAGATGCCTCCACCAATTGAGTTGTAACCCATATTCCCGATTCTTTTTTGTTATTCTTTATATCTACCTTATTCTCATCCTCATCTGTAAAATCCTTAATTGCTTTTTCTTTCTCAGTTCTATCTCGATTTATAAACATTGAATGAAGCAAATTTACATTAACTTCTTTCTCTTCAAGTAAATTATATATTTCTTCTGCTTTTTTTACGGTATTCACTATAGCTAAAACTTTCTTATGTTTTCCTAATTCAGCAATTTTATCTATATCATTTACTATTTCAGTATTGTCCATAGAAATCTTATGTCTTATCATGGATGTTAAACATTTTTTCTCTTCAAATTCAATTCCAAACTCTTTGAGCCTATCTTTATAAATTCTAGGTAATGTAGCTGTCATTATCATGAACCTTCCTCCAAGTTCTGATAATTGTTTAATTCCATATAAAATTACAGCTGCAATGTCAGGGGAATAAGCTTGTATCTCATCTATTACAATTTTAGAATACGCTAAAGTTGAAAGTATCTTCTCATATCCAATGTATTTGAAAGGACATTTAAAAACTTGATCTATTGTAGAAAAGCATAATTTCTTACTAAGTAGCCTTGATTCTTCAAAACTTTCTTCTATATCAGCATAATTTTTTTTGCTATTAAATTCTTTCTGTTCCATCATATAATCTAATGCTGTAGAATGTAAAAGGCCAACGCTTTTATACTTTATATCTTCTTTAACTCTCGAATATAATGCATTTAAACTAACCCTTAAAGGAAGTGTAAATATTGCCTTAGAATCATCTATCCATAATAATGCAGTCTCTGTTTTACCTATACCCGTTGAAGCAATTAAAACTATATTCCTATCCCTATTATTAATTGCAAATTTCTGTGGTTCCCTCTTCTCCCAATTATTGATTTTAAAATACTCTTCTGTGCAATCTCCAATACACTTATCTACTTTCTCTTCTACATCTATATGTGCTGATCCAGAATGGTCTAATCTGTGAAGCAATCCTTTTAGCATAACATAAAGTTTATAGTTCTCATTTGATTCTTTAATTCTTCTTGGTTCATCAATCTTTTCTAAATAACCAATATTTATATTTTCTAATCCACAATTCATTTCTTCATTAATTGCATCCACCATATTTTTCAATTCTTCATTGATGTATTTAACATATTTCATTTTCTCATCAGCATTTATACTAACTCCTCTTTCATGGTGATATGCAATAGCTTGATAAAATATCGTTCTAAGGTTTACATCAATACTTTTTCTATCTTCTTTAGGAATTAAAGCTGGTGATAAAAAATTATGATATATTTCTTCTCTAGTACTCTCCTCATACTTTAAGCCAAGACTTCTTTTCATTTTATTTTGAAATTCTACATTAATTTTACCAAAATCATGATATAGGCATGCTTTATACAATAAATCCCAAAATTTCTCTGAATTTTCTTGTCCGACTATATTGTTTATTTCATTTTCATAGTTATCTTTTAAGATTCCATATTCCTTTAACACACTATCTGTATGTTGTTTTATGGATTCAATTACCGGCTTAGTTTTTGCATAATACATACATTAATTCCCTCCATATTTATGAAAAAGGGACTGAAAACAGTCCCTCTTCTAAGCTAAAAATGCTATATCCTTATTGTCAATATCATTATCAACATAATATTTTCCTTTTGTAATCATGTTGCCCTTTTCAACATACTTTACATTTATTTTATTCCATCTTCTAAGTCCATTTACAATTTTATAATTTTTATTAATTTTATAAGATATACCTTGTAAATTTGTATCAAATATATTGGGAACATAAAAACATTTTTTTAACATCTCAGAATTATCTTCTTCATCCTCAATCTCAGACTCATCAAGTTGAACAAATTTTATATAATCAAGCCTTGCTAAATCTTCTCCTCTACCTAAAGTAAAAGCCTTACCTGTATTTTTGAATCCCTCATATATTTTATCTAATATCTCTTTATCAGCAACCACATGAATAATCAAGTTTACACCATAAAGCATGTGCACATTTAACGGCATAGATGTTGCATCATCTTTATGATAAAATCTTGTTGTATTATATGCTGTAAATATTCCATCATAACTTCCCTGAACTGAAATCCGCATAGGGTTATACTCTGTAGCATTGATTACATTATGAAGGAATCCAATTACTGTGGAATATGGTGGTAAAGGATATGTTTCCGTCACCTTAAAAGCATATGGTTTCTTATAACAAACTGTTTCTTGATATAAGCCTAACTTTAAAGCTTTCATCTTAATCACACCTCGTAATATGCATTGACTTTTTCTTTTAGATTCTTAAAGAATCCCTCAATACTATAACTATCTGAAACTAATCCCTTAATTTCTTGCTCATTAGAGAAAACCTCAGGAACGATTCCTATACTCGAATTATCTTTAACGTTACAGTCCAATATTGTTAATTCAAGAGCATCCCTTAATGCACCAGTTTTAATTTCATACTTTCCTCTATTAATATCAAGACCTATTCTACCTAAGAAAAATGGGTTAGCAATATCATATATTCCACCAATTATAAATAAAGGTGATAGATTCTCTTGCCTTCCCCTTATGTTTCTATTTAATATTTTTATGATATCAAGCAATTGACTTACTCTCTTAGCCCTCTCTTCATTTGAAAGTTTGATACTCCCATCAACTCCAACACCATCAAGATCAATAGTTAAAGTATATGTGTAAAAACTTAAGTGCTGCTCGCTATTAGCTAAATTAGGATGTTCACCTATTCTATCTGCAAATCCTTTATTACTTAAGAAATCCATATCACTCTTATAAGGCTCTAGTGAAATTGAATTAGATAATCTAGCTACTGCTGAACGAACTGCTGAACCATCATTCTTAGCAGTTTTCATATATCCAAACAAATCCATTTCTTCAGAATCTTCTATTGTGTACTCATTTTTAAATTGTATTGTTCCCTTACTCTTATCAACTGTTTGAAGATTCCATCCAAATAGTTCGTGTCCTAGTCTTCTAATATCATAAGCAACAGCCTGCCTTGTAGCTAAAGTATAAAAATTACCGTCTTCTCTAGTTAACTTCTTAAGTTCACTTATATTTCCAATTCCTTCACCATAATTTAAACTTTGTCCTTGAAATATTACACTTACTGCAACTGACTTACTCACTGATAGCACCTTCCTTTTCCTTTTTATAATATCCATTTAATCCAGTTAAAAAGCTATGTCCCACTTGACTAAAACTTAGTTTTTCTTCTCTTATAGATTCAAGCATATTCTTTGGAACAGGCAAATCTACAGATAAATATATCCTTAGAATCGAATCCATAAATTCATTCTTATTACCTGCCTTTATTGAATTCAATAATCTATAACTTATTCCAGACAGTTTATTTTCCATCTTATTATCATGATATATTTTGGCAATCATAATTCCATCTTTATATAACCAATCAATTGTTTGTAATCCCGCATCATTCACTTTACTATATCCTCCTTCTGCTTTATAACTTTCCAATATATTCTTAAGTTTTACTACATTAATAATATTAGTACCTACAAACTCGTTCTTAATTTTTTTTCTAAGTTCCCTATCAATTAAGATATTCAAATCTTTCCTTCCCATTATCCAATCAAAAATCCTCATTCTTTCGGTTGAACTTTTAATTTCTTGAAGAATATCAGCATCCTTATTGCATAAAAAACTAGCAATATAATTAGGAATGTTATAGTAATTCATTCTTGAGTTCTTTGATCTATAATCAGCATTAAACTCTACATATAATACATTTTGAAGCTGCCATTTTGATATCTTACGTTCCTGTATCAAGCTGTCATATAGCCATTCCTCAAAAGAAATATCTTTAGAGCTTAAATTTTTAAAAGTATTATTTTCTTTAATTAAATCGCCTAAATTCCCTTCCATACTAATGAATCCATAATAAAGCTTATCGTTGAAACTGTAATTTGACTCTAGATAATTTTTGTATACTTTTGTAGTGCCCGCTGCAGTGCAAAGCAATATTAGTCTACATAATGGGCATATAGGAAACTTTGAATTCATATCCCAAAACAAGTTTTTGCATCCATCATTACTTATAGCTAGAGGAATAAAATTACCATCGCTATAATCACTTCCATAAGAAAGATTCTCATCGCAGAGACAGCACTTATTATACGTTCCATCCATTATACTTAAAGACTCAAACTTTCTTTTCTTTCCCCATAGATTTTTACAGATATCCTTCATATATTTATCTACTTCTGTAGCTTGTTTACTGGAATCCATGTTGTTATCTATATATTGTTTTAGCTCCCCTTCATTCATATCTTCCTTAATCTTAGTAAGTTTCTCTGATTGAATTACAGGCTTAACATAATCCTTAAACATTATGTCTTGTTGTTCTTCTATACTTTTAGAATTATTACATACATTCAAAAAACTGTTTTGCCCAAAAAAACTAGTTTGTAAAACTGATTTAAAAAGATTTAATGCCTGAGGATAATTTACTTTATCATCTCTAAACAAAATTACATATTTTTCTAAGCCCTCTTTTAATTCTTCAAGTTCACTAAACTTTATATTACATACATCATTGTAAATCTCATCAAACTCATTAAAATTATCTAATTGTAACTTTTGAATCCTAGCATTCTTATCTTTTATAAGTTTTTTTATTTCATTTATAGAATTTTTGAAGTTTGATTCCTTACTTGCCCTATTTAATAGATAATTAAATTTATAATTAATGTTTTCTGCTACATCATATTCATGATAAAAATATTGAAAGAAGGCCTTCGGCAATTCATTTAGTAGTCCAACATCGAATTCAATATAATCATCTTCTATTTTGTAACCGTAGTCCTCTTTGTCTAATCCATAATTCTCAAAGTTAAATTGTATTATCCTATCAAATCCTACGATTCCCATCTTATAAACCCATTGATCTGAGTTATATATTCTCAAACTCTCACCTCCTATAAGATATCTATCATCCCAAACCCAAAACTTCTACGATTTCCCAAGCCTGTTTGAAGAAGTAACCTTATGTCCTCCCTATTTCCTTGAAGTTTAAATGAACCGCTATATGATTCAACATACATAATATCTTTATTTGTGATATCCTTAAAATCTTTAATTTTTTCTTTAACTACAACTTTTTTCATATTTATAGGAGTGAATCTTAGGTCTTCCCTTAAGCCTTCACCCCTAATTGTTTTCAGTAATACATCTGATATATAATTCAATGTTTCTTTAAATTCCTGTGATGTTGGATTAATAGGCTTATTATTCTTATCTTTTAGGTGTATTGGCGATAATGTTTTGCAAACCACTTCATTGTCTGAAATTATCTTTTCTTTCTCTAAGAGTATTCTTTCAATGTTTATTTCATAGTCTTTAAATCTATAAGTTTTAGTTTGAAGCAATCCATTATATAAATTGATGCCTAGGTTATAGTCACTTGTAGATAATATTATCGATGACCTCCCTTTAAGATTAATCTCATCATGTCCCATTATATATTCCTTAAGAAATACTGAAAAAGTGAATGGCTTAATCTTTTTACTTTTTTTATCATTGTAGTAATATAAAGATCTAAAATATTCTTCATCTGCTTTTTCCAATGCATTTTTTATCAAACTACAAACAAGTACTCTATACTGCGAAGGAAATCGATTACCCTCAGCAGTAAATAAAATCTTCATTTTCATGTAGCTCACCTGCCTTTTCTACCATTTAATAAATTCCATTTAATAAATTCCATTTAATAAATTCCATTTAGTTAATATAAAATCCATACTAGTTAGTTCTATATTTTTACACAAATTCCTCTTTAATACTCATTATTTGTATTTAAATTATGTATTCATTGGAATTTAGTAAAATGTATAATATATAAAACTTCACATTCCTTGCAGTTAATACACTTTTTCTGTACATTTTTAATTTTATCCAACCTTTTTAAATATTATACATATAAGCTAATTATCACATATGATTGTGTTATTATTACAAACATTTCCTGTTACTAAAAAAGATAGGCCTCTTTCGGCCTATCTTTTATCTCATATATTTTTATTATTTTACTAAATCTGTAATTAGCACTTCTCCATGAACGCTTTCCCAATCTTTTTTAAAATCAGCAACAGCTTTTGTTACAGCCGCCATTTGAAAAGTGTCATGCATTAATGTTGGTTGAATAGTCGCTGTATGGGCACCTGCCAAAAATGACTTATTAACCTGTGCTATGTTTTTAAAGCTTGCAGCTAATATTTTGCACTTTGAGTTGTTTTCATCAATCATTTTACGGAATGCAGTAATTGTCTCTTCAAAATCTACATCTAGGTTAGCCATACGATTGCAATATGGTGCAATGAAATCAGCTCCCGCCATTATTGCAGCAAATCCTTGAATTTTTGTGTATATAGCAGTTGCCGTAACCCCAATTCCTTTAGATTTTAGTATCATCATAGCTTTTAATCCTTGCTCTGTAGTTGGTACTTTAATAAATACTTTTTCATCAACATTTTTAAGAATTGCTTCTGCTTCCGCAAGGATTCCTTCTGCATCTTCAGCAATTACTTGAACGTGTAGAGTTTTTTCCATACCAATAATTTCTCTTATTTTTCTAAGATGTGAAAAAAACTCAATTTTGCCTTCTGACTTTAAAATACTTGGATTACTTGTGACTCCTGTAATTGGATAACACTCCATATATTTTTTAATGTCCTCAATATTTGCCGTATCAAATAATAGTTCCATTTTTCTACCTCCATTATTTCCATTTAAGTCCTTCTTATCTTCATGCGTTTTTACAATCTTATACAATAGCCATTACTTACAAATCATTTTATTGTTTATCTTTTACTTTCTTATAATACTTGTTCAGTTCTTTCAATTATATCATCTTGAGTCTGCTTTGATAATACATTAAAGAAAGCACTATATCCAGCAACTCTAACAATTAAATCTCTATGCTTATCAGGGTTTGCTTGAGCATCTAACAATGTATCTCTTGACACAACATTATACTGAACGTGATACCCATGCAATCTATTAAAAAATGTTCTTAAAAGAGCAATCAGCTTCATACTGTCTTCCGGCTTTTCTAAAACTTGAGGAGTTACCTTCTGGTTTAATAATACCCCTCCTGTAATCTGCTCTGTAGGTAGTTTTGAAACACTTTTGAATACTGATGTAGGACCGTTTTTGTCCATTGCATGACTTGGAGAACAGCCTTCTGCTAATGGAGCCCCTGCTTTTCTTCCATCTGGTGTTGCAAGGGTTCCCCTTCCTTGTCCAACATTTGCAGATATAGAAGATGTTCCTGCATAGTAAACTCCACCTATTGGACCTCTTTGATAACGAGTATTATGATATTTTTTAATTTCATCAATATACACATTGTATGCATCTCTTATAAGGTTGTCTACAAAGTCATCATCATTTCCATACTTAGGTGCAGCTATCAATAGATTTTGAATTCTAGTTCCATTTTCTCCTTCAAAATCATTTTGAAGCGCTTCCCAAAGTTCTGATGTTGTTATAGACTTATCTTCAAACACGCATTTCTTAATTGCAGCCAGTGAATCCGCCATATTTGCAATACCAACCTGTAAACCACTGATAAAGTCATATACAGCTCCACCTTCTTTTAGTGTCTTACCTCTTCCTATACAGTCTTCAACTAGAGAAGAGCAAAGTATGTCTGGCACTGTTTCTTCAAGAACCATATCACAGCAAGTTTCTATTATTACACTGTGTCTTGTAAAGTCTCTAACTATTTTATCCCATGCCTTTTCAACATCAGCAAATGAAGTCATATTTACAAAGTGTCCTACACCTTCTGCTACCTTCAATCCCGATCCTAAATCAACACCATCATTCATAGCAATAAGCAGAGATTTAGGGAAGTTTAAAAAACTCATTCCAGTACAACGATAACCCCATTTTCCAGGAACTGCCGTCTCTACACATCCAATGGCACTATAGTTATAAGCATCTTCTTCCTTTACGCCTTTGTTAATAAATGAAGGTATTATGATTTCATCACTATTAAATGCCGGCATACCAAACCCTAACTTAACTACTTCTATAGCTTCTTTCATAAAATTATCATCCAAACCTGCATGATATCTTACAGTTAAATTTGGCTGAGGAAGTCTTGTTTGTGCAACGCTCTTCAAAATAAGGTATGAAAGATCATTTACAGCATCCTTTTTATCAACAGTTTGTCCTCCAACCGTTACATTTTGATAAAGTGGACTTCCTGCACTAAATTGCGTATGAGACCAGCTTCTAATTTTATTAATTGTAAAAGTCTTCAACCAAAGATTTGTCATCAATTCACATGCTGATTCTTCTGTAATAATTCCATTTTCTAAATCTGATTTATAATATGGATATAAGTATTGATCCATACGTCCATAAGATAGTGAATGTCCATTAGATTCTATTTGAAGAACCAAATGAATCAGCCACATACTTTGCACTGCTTCATGCATTGTTTGCGAAGGTTCATAAGGAACTTTTCCTAATATTCTCGCTATTTCAAGTAATTCTTTTTTACGATTATCATCTGCTGCCTTTGACATTTCTATTGCCAAATTCTCATAACGCTTTGCAAAAGCTCTTACTGAATCAATAACTATTAATATTGATTGATAGAAATAATATTTTTTTAAATTTTCCATCTCTGTTAAATCTAATTTTGCCATTGCTTCTTTTGTTCTTGCTTCGTAGTCCTTTAAGCCACATTTCATAACTTTTTCATAATCTACAGCTAAATGTGCATCACCAGATGTTATGTTTCCTTCTGCTTTTATGATTCCTAAATCATAAAATATTTTGCTTGATGGAGGCATAGCTGCAAGCCCACGGTCTTTTGTTGTATTGTGCTCCCAATAAGGTGAAATTTCCTTCAATACCTCTTTTGTTTCTTCTTTAATATAAAAGACATCTCCATCTCTTTTATCAAACTTATCTAGTTCATTGATAACCCAATCCATTGCATATTCAGGAAAAATAGGTGCAAATCTATTTCCTGATGCTTGATTACCAACAATTAAAGTTTGAGGTTCAATGAAAATTGACATATTTTCAAGAATATTTTTTAACATATACGCTCTTTTTAAAGTTACAGGTTCATCTGCATGCTTTTTATAAGCTTCTGTAGTATAAACTGCTCTCTCTGCACAAACATATGGTTTAGTTTCTAAAAGTTCCTCACGAAACTCTTCCATTCTTTTTGTTAAACTTCCAAAATAATTTCTTTTCATTTCATTTCCTCCATTCTATATTTTTTTATTTATATCATATTTGCTTAATTACTGGTTCTTTTATAATGATAATATAACACTTGTTTCGTTTTGTCAATTATTTAATTTCATATGAAATTAATATTGTTTTGTATACTCTATTTACTTGTTTTAATCACTATGCTATAGTGATGATATAAATTTAAGTAAGTATCTATTTAACAAGGAGGAAATATATGAAATCGAATATTTTTAACATACAAAAATTTAGTATACATGACGGGCCTGGAATAAGAACTGTAGTATTCTTCAAAGGATGTCCCTTACATTGCTTATGGTGTTCAAATCCAGAATCCCAATCAATACATACTCAAATCCTATGGGATATGGAAAAGTGTGTACACTGTCATCTATGCAAAACTTCATGTCCTGCTAAGAGTATAGACTTTAAAAATGAACACTTTAATTTTAATCATGATACATGTACCAGTTGCATGACTTGTATAAATCAATGTCCTAAAAAAGCTTTAGAGTATATAGGAAAAATTATGACCAAGGAAGAGGTCCTATCTGAGGTTATGAAGGATTATGACTTTTACGAAGAATCCGGTGGAGGTGTTACCCTTTCAGGAGGTGAGGTTCTTATGCATCATACTTTTGCTGAAGAACTTTTAATAGAACTAAAAAACAATAGAATTCATACCGCTCTTGAAACTACAGGATATGCATCTTCAGATGTGTTTCAAAAGGTTGTAAATCATGCAGATCTGCTTTTATTTGATATAAAACATTATAATAGCGCTAAACATAAAAAGTTTACAGGTGTTCCAAATGAACCTATCATAGAAAACATGAAATGGGCAGTTTCAAATGGTATAGAGGTTATTGCAAGAATACCAGTCATTCCTAATGTAAATAACTCTTTAAACGATGCCTCAAATTTTTGTAAACTTTTAAAAGAAATCGGGATCAAAAAAATAAACCTTCTACCTTTTCATCAATTTGGACAAAAAAAATATGAAAATCTTCATATGAAATATTTAATGAAAGATACTAAGGCTCTTCATATAGAAGATATTCAAGATTATTTAAAAGTGTTTCAAGCTGAGGGTTTTGATGCTACGATATAATCTAAATCCCATAAAAAAATTCACCTCAAATGTTAGTCTACTTTCCTTAACATTTGAGGTGAATTTAAAAAAGCATAAGGCTTTATTTTATAAATTATATTATTACACTATAGTTATTTCGATATTTTTATCTTCTAAAAGCTTCTTTGCTGAGTCTGGAATTTCACTGTCTGTTACAATGCCTTGCAATTCGTCAAACCTTAGCTGCATGACAACTCCCTGCTTTTCAAATTTGCTAGAATCCGTTAACAAAATTACTTTTCTGGCTGACTCTGCAAGACATTTCATGGCTTCAGTCCTCATCATATCACTTCCTGAAAATCCATAATCAGGGTTAAATCCATCAGTTCCAACAAATAATTTATCAACATGAAACTCTCTCGCACATATACGAACTAAAGGTCCAACCATAACTTGAGATTCCTTTTGGTACTCGCCACCTAATAGTATAACTCTAGAATTTCCATTTTCCCTTACATACCCTGCAATAAAAGCAGAATTCGTAATAATTGTAACATCTTTATCACTATTAGATAGTTCTCCTGCAAGTAATGCACAACTTGATCCAGATTCTATCATAACAGTTTCTCCACTAGAAACCATATTAGCTGCTGCCTTCGCTATTTTTACTTTCGTTTCATAACAAACTGCAAGTCGGTTATTAATATCATCAGTGTTTAACATAACTGCATATCCATGTTCTCTTGATAGCAGTCCCTTTTCTTCTAAAGAGCCTAAGTCCTTACGTATAGTAACTGGAGATACTCCAAGCATCTCTGCCAGTGCATTTACTTCTATTTTTTTAGATTTGTTCACTATATTCACAATTCTAGTATGTCTCTCATTCATCTCTTCATACCTCCTACCTATCAGTATAAAATATAGCACATTTAATTTTCCTATACAACATTAAAGTATATATTATTATTATAATTAAAGGAGTAAATCATATTTTTCATAGAAAAATTGATTTACTCCTCTATATATTATTTCATTATATATAAGTTATTATAAGTCCACTTTTTCACCATTTCGTACTTCATTTACATATTCCTCAAAATCGCTCTTAATAATAGTGACTTGTGGTCCATAAATCACTTGTATACCTGTTCCCTTTTTTACAACACCCTTAGATCCAGTTAATTTTAATGTCTCTTCATCTACAATATTAGAATCAACAAGTGTACATCTCAATCTAGTAGCACAACAATCAATATCCTGAAGATTATCAATTCCACCTAATCCTTTTAAAATCATAACTGATATATCATCATTGTTAGAGCATGATGTTTTTTTATCTACGCCATCACCTTTCTTATTGTAATCATCTTTTGTATATAATTTTACTTCTCCATTACCTTCTTCACGTCCTGGTGTTGCAATATTAAATTTCTTTATAAGAAAAGTGAAAACAAGGTAATATCCTACTGCATATACAATAAATACTGGTATCATCATAAGCCAATTTGTTTTTGCATTTCCTTGTAATAATCCATACAATGTAAAGTCTATCAATCCACAAGAAAATGTAGTACCTATACATATAGATAGCAAATGGCATATAACAAATGCTAATCCTGCAAAAACACAATGTAAAATAAATAATGCCGGTGCGATAAATAGGAATGTAAATTCTATTGGCTCAGTTATACCTGTTAAAAATGTAGTAAGTGCTGCTGAAAGGAGTAATCCTCCAACTAACTTTTTATTTTCAGGTTTAGCACATCTATACATAGCATAGGCTGCTGCTGGAAGACCTGCCATCATAAATGGATATTTACCAGTCATAAATCTGCAAGCTTCAACACTGAATTTTACTGTGTTAGGAGATGCAAGTTCTGCAAAATAAATATTTTGTGCTCCTGCAACAGTAATTCCATCAATAATTGCAGTTCCGCCAAGTCCTGTCTGCCAAAATGGGATATAGAACACATGATGAAGACCAAAAGGAATTAAAGCACGCTCCATAAATCCAAAAATAAATGTTCCCGCATATCCTGAATTTGTAACAAGTCCTCCAATTGCATATATACCATTTTGAATTGTAGGCCATATAAAGAAACATATAATACCAACTAATATATATACTATAACGGAAATAATTGGTACAAATCTAACCCCCGCAAAGAATGATAATGCTGCTGGAAGCTTTTGTTTATAAAATCTATTATGTAATGCTGCTACTCCAAGTCCTACTATGATACCTCCAAAGACTCCCATCTGCAAGGAATCAATACCGCATACATTAGCAAGTGCTCCACTTAATACCTTACCTGAATGACTTCCATCTGGAAGTATAGATCCTGTCAATTTTAACATAGCATTTATTGTAGAATGCATTACAAAAAATGAAACTCCAGATGATAAAACAGCTACTGCTTTTTCACTTTTTGCCATACCTAATGCAACTGCCATAGCAAAGATAATCGGTAAATTTCCAAATATAGTACTACCAACTTGAGACATAATAGTTAATAGTCCATTCAAAACGGTTCCACTTCCTAGAACAGATTCCAAGTTATAAGCTGCTATTGTTGTCTCATTTGTAAATGATGCTCCAAGACCTAACAATAGTCCAGCCACTGGTAAAATTGATACTGGTAAAAAGAATGATCTCCCTATTTTTTGAACTGTTGCAAATACTGTACCATTTTCTTTTCTTTTACCCATATTAAATCCCCCTATTTTGTAATACTGCATTTTTTGATAACGTTTTAATACAAATGTTTAGTCAACCATAATTAAAGCTCACTAGATATAATGGCTAGATGATTACACTAAGTCGATGTAGCTTTTGTTAATATAAATTTCCACCTCCTAATCGTTTAAATCTTTCACATGTAATTGTTATCATTACGTTTGTAACAATAATAACTTATACTTCTTCACTTGTCAACATTTTATTTCTATTCGAAGATTATTTTTCTTTCATATGAAATATATTTATGTATTGTATAAAAAACAAAAACTTAAAACTCACACATTTGTTGACTTTAAATTTGCTTAACTCCCTGTTCCGAAAAAAAAGATAGACCTCTTTCAGTCTATCTTCTATCTTTTATATTCATATTCTTCATTCATTACCATGTCAGTTAAAAGCTTAGTTCCTTCTGTTATTATTGAAACGCCATTGCCTGGATGGGTAGATGCTCCTACAAAATAGAGCCCTTTAATCTTTTTAGATTTCATATGAGGTCTAAGGTATATGCTTTGAGTAAGTTTATGACTTAGACCGAATGCACTTCCGCAATAGCAGTTAAATTTATCTTTCATCTGAAGAGGTGTTAAGTAGTCTTCATACTCTATGTTGTATTCGATATCTTGAAGCCCATCAACTCTTCGAACTTGGTTCATGACTTTATTTCTGAAAGACGATATGGTTTCATCATCCCACATTTGCTTTCCACATTGAAGGTTTGGTACACGTACCATTATGTTTAAAACTGATTTTCCTTTGGGACATAGAGTGTCATCTATGGCACTTGGATAGTATAAATATAATGCTGGATGTTCAGGCAGTTCACCAATAAAAGGTGCTTCTAGTTCATCTTTAAAATATTGGTTTATATAAATATTGTGTACCCTTAAAGTATCATACTTTTTCTTTAGTCCTAGATAAATCATGAATACCGAGCAAGAGTATTTCTTCTTTTCTATGTGGTTTGTTGAGTACAGATTTCCTTCATCTATAGGTAGCCTAAATAAATTTCTTATGGCATAAGGAAAATCCGCATTACATATTACAGTATCTGTCCTATATATTTTTTCCCCAGCCTCTACACCAATTACTTCATTACTCTCTATCATTATCTCTTTGACATTGACATTCCGCTCAATTTTACCACCCATTTCAATTATTAGCTTTTCAAGTGCTTTTATGTAACTGTACATTCCACCTTTTATATAATATAGTCCATATATATGACAAATTGTTGGAATCATGGAGTAAAGATTTGACGTTTTATATGGATCAATTCCCATATACATAGCTTGAAACATCAGATAATTTTTAAATTTCTCGTTTGTTATGAGACTGGACAAATATTTATCTGTTGATTTTAAAGGCCTCATTTTTATAGCTTTGCTTATTACTGATGGAGTAATTATCTCACCAACCCTTGCCATTGGTTTCGTTAAAAAGTTTTCTTTTGTCATCATATACTTATTTAATGACTTGAATAAAAAGTTCATATACTCTTGAGATAAACCTTCTTGTAACTTTTCTAGAGAAATGCTCATATCTCTAAAGTCACTGTAAAATTCATAGTTTGTGTCGTCGTAATAGTTAACTTTGTATATGGGGTCAAGCTTTATGATCTCCATGTAATCCTCATAATTTTTCCCAACAGATTTAAAAATCTCTGTATATATATCTGGAGTCATAACTATACTGGCAGTCAGATCAAAGCTGAAGCCTCCCCCCTCCTTGATATTCACAACTCCTCCTATAGTATTTTCTTTTTCAAGTATAGTAACCTTACATCCCCTATTGAGAAGCCTTATAGCAGAGCATAATCCCCCAATTCCAGCTCCAATAATAATCACATTTTTCATATCAGTGTGCACATCCTTACAATATGAATATTTTATAAGATTATTATTCGCTAGATTGGCTAATTTATTCCACAAAGCCTTTTACTTCTTTTATTTAGTAACTATTTCTAATCATGTTTGATATAGGGAAAATCATTTTCACCTTTGTTCCTTTCTGCTTTTCTGATTCTACATGGATTCCTATTCCAAGTTTTTCACACAAACTTTTACATAAGTATAATCCCATACCTGTACTTTTACCAAAATATCTTCCATTTTCTCCTGTAAATCCCTTTTCAAACACCCTGTCTATGTCATTATCAGGTATTCCTACTCCATTATCTTCTATAGTAAGAATTAAAGAATTTTGGTATTCTTCAGTGTAGATTGATATGAATGGATCTTGAGTACTAGAATATTTTATAGAGTTGCCCACAATCTGATTTAGTATGAATTCGATCCATTTGCTGTCACTGTATACTGTCTTATCTAAATTTCTCATATCAATCTTTATTTTCTTAACTATAAAATCTCTATAATTTCTCTTAACAACATTTCGTACTGATGCCCCAATGTCAATCTTTTTTATTATGTAGTCTTTGCTTACATCTCTGCTTCTTGAATAATACAACACCTGTTCTATAAATCCTTCTATTCTATCCATTTGTATATCGATTTTGCTTGTTACGGGACTCTTGTTATTTTCAATTATCAATTTAGCAGATGCTATAGGCGTTTTTATTTCATGAACCCATGTCTCTATGTATTCTCTGTAGTCTTCTTGCATTTCTCTATAGAACTTCACGTTCTCATGCATATCTCTTCCCACTTCTTTGAAAAGTTCATTAAAAATTCTTCCTTCTATAAAATTTGCTTCATCCAATACTTCTGGAATTAAATACTTCTTATCTAATCCCTCTAAAATCTTCTCAATATGATTATAATATCTTTTATATTTAATAGCTTCCCATAACATATATGATAAAAGTGGTATGAACCATATACAAAATATTACTAATATAACTACATAATTTACTTTTATGACATTCATTACCCAGGAAATAACTACAAATAACGTCAAATTTATCACTATAATAATTAATTTGTCTTTAAAATATTCTACTATCTTCATGGCATTACGTACCCTAAGCCCCTCCTTGTTTCTATAGGATTGCCTACTCCAATTTCCTCAAGTTTTTTTCTAAGTCTTGTTATATTTACCGACAAAGTGCTATCATCAACAAAACATTCATCCTTCCAAAGATGCTCCATAAGATCATTCCTAGATATGATTTCTCCTTTTCTGCTTATTAAATAAGAAAGTATCTTTATTTCATTTTTAGTAAGTTCCAAAGTTTTGCTCTCATATGTTATGCTTGCATTTGAAAGATTTACTATAAAATCACAATAACTCAAAGTATTTGATGTATTTATTGATCCTCCTGCCCTTTTCAATATAGCTGCAATTCTTGCTAGAAGTATTTCAGTATTATAAGGCTTTGTTATAAAATCATCTGCGCCTAAATTCATGCTCATAAGCTCATCCATATCGCTATCTCTGCTAGTAACTATAATTATAGGAATTTCCGACTTTTTTCTAATTTCCTTGCATAGATAATATCCATCAAACACAGGGAGATTTATATCTAACAATATTAAATCGCCTTTTTCGTTTTCTATGTATTCAAGAATATTTTCAAATTCCCATGGTACTTTAATATCGTAACCATATTTAGATAAAAAGTTTGCAAGCTCTTCTCTTATTGCTTTATCATCCTCCACTATAATAATTTTTTCCATAAATTATTGCTCCTTTCATAAAGCCTATAGGCACAAGGGGATTTCTTCCCCTGTGCCTTTGTAATCATTTATTATGATATAAATATTTTATATCATACCTCAATATTTATTTAGAGAATTTTATTACTTAAACATTACATTTTTGTAATTTTAACATAAGATTATAGATTCTAATCATCTTGTTCACTTGCATCATCATCTGCATCATCTACCTCATCTTTATCGTCAGAGTCATCATCCTTATCATTGCTGTCCTCTATTTTGTCCTCAAGTTCATCCTGAATTTCTTCTTTCATTTCCTCATTAAGATACGGCGTGTTGGAATATTCCTTCAGAAGCTCCACAAGCTCAGGTACTGAAAGCTGTTCTAACTTTTCTTCTAGTACATCATCATCAAGTTTCAACATAGCTTCGTATTTTCCGAGAGAAACACCCTTTTCTTCTGCTATCTTTAGGTCATCCTTATTTCCTTTTAGATACATAACTTTGAAGTTTTGAAAATTATTATTTAAAACGTCTTTTATCTTATCCTCAAATTCCATATCTTCTTTAGAATTTAAAAATGTAAATCCAACTATTACTGAATCTTTATTTGTTATGTCAGACTTATTTAGGATAGTATTTCTCAAAATTCCACTGCCTTCTGCTAGCGTTTTTCCTTTAAGCTCATCTAAATCTAAGGCCTTACCATCCTCATTCAATCCTTCCGCTTTAACTATGGTTTGATTTTTGTCTATCTTAATTGATAAACTTGGATTGATATCAAAAGTTATCATAGCATATCCCTTTGCCATAGGGCTAACCCCCTTTAGTAATGGAATCATCATTAAAACTACTGCTGCCGCTGCTGCGATAAAAGCCATTATACGCTTTTGGGGATTTTCTTCTTTTTTCTCTAATGATCTACTCTCTACTATATCTTCTTCTGTAAAAAAAATCTTTTGACCAATTTCCAGCCCTGGTTTATTCAGAATTTTTGCTATAGTTCCATCTTCTTTCATGACCAAGGCATAAGTCTCTTTTACCTCCATAACCATACCTTTGAAATACATATTAATACCTCCTAGCATCTAATCCAGAGCCTTAAATTTCTATAATTTCTATATAAAATAATAACTACAGATAAAATAAATTCCTTGCTTCTTTTAATAACTTTTTCCGTAACAAGGTATTTTAACGAAATTCGCTTTATAGGAAGTCTTTTTTTAGTAAATATAAAATTCGTCATAGGTTCATCCTTACTTACCTTTTTCGATATCCCTATGGCATTTTTTCTTGTGTCCTCGTGTTTTGGTGATTTGTCTGCCAAATCTTCTAAAGTAATGTTAAAATCCTTTAATTCTTTTTTGAATTTTTCTATTTCTTCTTTTAGTATCTCATTATCCTCTTCAGATTCATCTTTTCCTTCTATTTCAATTCCCATCTCAGCAAGCTCATCAAAAGATATATTTATGTTGTTCTTTTTCTCTTTTATAATGTGATTCTTTACTCTACTAGATATAACAAGCTTTGCGAAAGACGAAAATATTCCTTTCTCCTCATCGTATCTCTCTACAGCTTCTGTAAAAGCCAAAAGTCCTACAGAAAATTCTTCATCATTTTCTATAGATACATATCTTCCTGTAGTTTCACTTATTGTCTTAAGAATAAGAGGCATGTATTCTTCTATTATTAAATTAACCTCATCATTGCCTAACGGCTTATTTTCAAATGCCATTAAGACTCCTCCTAAAAAAATTTGTAATCTATTAAAAATAGAATCTATATATTTATAGTAAACAAACTCTAGAAAATAATCTAGAGTTTGTTTGAATAAGGGAATTCTAGTCATTATCATATTTATCATCTATATCATGAAAATCATCGTTATCATCTACGTTGTCATTCTCATCATGATCTTCATCATCCTTATCATCTTGATCTAAATCATAGTCATCATCTGTGTCATCCCAGTCATCGCCATATTTTGCTTCTAATTCTGCATCCCAATCATCGCCATATAGTTCATCTAGCTTATCATCCCAATCTTTTCCGTAAGTCTTTTCAAGATTAGTTTTTATTTCCGCTAACTTTGCTACGTCATTTTGTGAATTTTTGTTTATTGCTGATGCCGATACAGTTGTTCCTCCTAAAAGTGCTGCTATTGCTACTATAGACAATATTTTTTTCATTTTGCTTTCCTCCTAATTATTCTGTCCAATTTCTTTTTCATTATTAAATACAAGGAGGACTTAATTTTTAGGTGCTTTTTTAATTATTTTTAGAAAAAATTTTTTAATTTTATTTAACTGTAAACTTCCAGTTTCCATTCCTTATTATAGTTATATTAACTATTTTCATGTCTAATTTGCCAATCAATTTTTCTTTAACAGAAAGATCCTCATAATCTACTCCCATTTTAATCTCTGTGTCATTAGGACCTGCTCCTATAGCCCATCCCTTTCTTCCAATGCTCATAATAGATATAATAGTGTCTTTCTTTCTATATTTTGATATATCAACAGTTAATTCTATTCTACCCTTTGTTCCTTCTATAGATTTTAAAAGTGCTTTTTCATTAAGCTCTTCTATGAATATATCCTTATTAATCTCTATTGTTTCTCCCTTCTTTGGTATAGGAATCTTCAAATTTACTGGATTTTTAAGCCTGTAATCAAGGATAATTTCACTAATATTGATCTGTAAAGGTTCTTTAACATCTTTTCCTACATAAAATTCCTTACCACTTCCATCAAACGGTGATGGTTGTAGCTGATAATTCTTACTGCTATTATTTCCTATAACATTGATATTTTCCTTATTATATCCTATATAATGTGCTCCATTTTGCTTTGTTTCCTCATCACTCCAGAAAGTTATATATGTGTTACTTTGAAGATGGTATTTATTTGCACCTATTAATATATCTTTGTCCGTATTATTTCCTCCAACCTCATCATAACTATTCTTCTCATCTGCTTTTACAAGTTTTATATCTGTTTCATGTCCATTAAATACTAAAGTAAATTCTTTCAAAAGCTCTTCAGTTTGAAAGGAAGTTGTTATAAAAGAATATTCTCCTCCTCCACCCTCTGCTCCTCCAGTAGGTCTTATTGTTTCTCCACCTAATGTCTTTATATAAATCTCATATCTTTCCTTCTTATCATATTCCTCTTTAGTTAAATTAATGTTACCAGTTCTATTCACCCATACTCCTACCTGAATGGATTTCTCCTTTGCAATAACACTCTTTATAATTATCTCTTCCTTTTCATTTTTAACGCTGATAGGCTCATTTAATACATAAAGCTCTTCCGTTGTACTCACAAGCCCTGCTCCCGCATTAAAGAATAGTTTATTCTTTATAGCGGCTATAACTTCTCGCCCTTTGGGCGATATTAATGTTCCCAATATAACAAAAGCTATCATAGCTACAGTTATCTTTTGCTTTCTACTCCAACCATTTACCTTCTTATATTTCTGTATACTGCTCTTAACTCTCTTTTTAAGCTTTTTCTTTTCTATATCATTCATGACAACTTCTGCCTCATCGCTCACATCAAATTCCACATCATTCAATAATTCATAGATGTCTTTTTCATTATTCAAACTCATGCTATCCCTCCTTACTTATATTTTCAAACTGTTCCTTCAACCTTTTCCTTCCTCTGCTTACCCTTGTATTTATATTGCTGACAGTAAGCCCTAGCGCATCTGATATTTTCTGTCCGCTATATCCAAATAAAAATTTCATGACAAAGATACTCTTATCTGGCTCCTTTAATTCATTTATGAGCTTCATAACATTTCTTGTTTCTATACCTTTTATGATGTTTTCTTCTAGATTTTCTCCGTTTGAAATACTGTTGTCTATTATCTCAGTATTTCCCTTTTCCGTACTGTATTTTCTGTAATAATCTATAGCTTTATATTTGCTTATGCCGCCAATCCAACTCTTGAAATTATCATTGTTTCCTCTAAATTTATCTATATTATTCCATACACTTAAAAAAACATCTGATATACATTCTTCAATTATTCCTTCATTTTTAAGAGGCTCCAGTACTCTTCTAACGATTCCATTAACAAGAGAACTGTATATATCAATTATATATTCCAGTGATTTCTCATCTTTACGCCTCATCTGGGTGAGAAAATTTTCTCTATCTATTCTCATATCTTGTCTCCTTTCTGAGATCTCTACTATATACAACGAAAGCTTTAATAAAAGCTTACACTAGTTATAAAAGAAATACTAAGTAATTTTTATGTAAGTTAAGAATAGCTTAAGTGAAAAAATTAATGAGTTAGTGGTATAATTTCTTTGAAAAGATCTTAAAAAACATTTATTTATTAATAATTTTCAACTCAAATAGACTATAATAAAAATATACAAAATATAAAAGGAGGATAACTATGCTTGAATATAAATTTGATACACAGTTATTAATTGAAGGAAAAAATCTATCAGAGGACGACATTAATGAATATATTACTAAGAATATAGAGGGCGACTGTCTCCTTGCAGTTGGTGATGATGAACTTATTAAAATTCATTTTCACACAAATACTCCTTGGAGAGTGCTAGAATATTGTGCTTCATTAGGTGAAATTTATGACGTTGTTATAGAAAATATGGAGCGCCAACAAAATGGATTAAAGGGCTAATATGAAAAGCATAACTCATGATATAAAAAATACACTAAAGAGTATCATATGGAATTGGAGAGTTCTTCTTATATTTGAGTTCCTATATAAAATACTTGGAGGTTTAATACTCTTTCCAATACTTCATATTTTCGTAAATTTCACGCTAAAAAGAGCAAAAACACCATATTTAGACTTAGAGACATTGAGCACTTGGCTATTGCATCCATTTACTATTCCGGTATTGATATTCTGCTTACTAATATTAGGTGTCTACATAATGTTAGAAATGAGTGTTATGGTTCAATACTTCTATAGTTCAAATCACAAAGAAAAGCTAAGCCTTTGTCAGCTATTGAAGATTTCAATAAATAAATCACTTCATGCCGCAAGACCTCAAAATTGGCTGTTATTGTTCTTTGTTATGATTTTATTTCCAATAACATCATTTACCTTAACCCCAGATACTTTGATCAATCTTCGTATTCCCGAATATGTTGTTGATTATTTTAGAGAAAGTGGCGGAATATATATCATCTATACTTTAATTGTAGTAATTGTCAATTTTATTGTATTTTACATGATTTACAGTATACCTATATTTATCTTAGAAGATGTGTCATTTTTAACTGCTTGTAAAAAAAGTTATGGTATGATGAAAAATAAATTTTTTAAAACATTATTTAAATACTTATCATGGATAATAGCTATACTATTGATTTTTCTTCTTATTTGCGGAATATTTCTTTTGTTTAGCATAATAAAGTTTAGATATATAGATTACAATGATTTTTCGGAGCAAAACTTTTTGATTAACTACATTCAGTTAAAGCAATATGCAACATTTATCTTCCGAATAGTAATATTCTCAGGAAGCTTTGCATTTATTATGAATAATTATTTACACCATATTGGTTATAATATTGACTTTAAAAAAGTAGAGAAAAAAAAGCCTAGAGTTTCAGTGGTTGTACTTAGTGTTGCTGAGCTTCTCCTTATGTTTACAGCTATAGGTTTTTATATAGATTATCATGGAAACGCATTTGAAATGTTCTCTTTAATTAGTCAAAAACGTGACATTGTGGCCCATCGTGCTGGCAGCTTATTTGCACCTGAAAATACACTGCCAGCATTAGAGAAAGCTATTAAAAGTAATGCAGATTATGCTGAGATAGATATCCAACAGTCTAAGGATAAAGAGCTTATTATTCTTCATGACACCAATTTCAAACGTACTACTGGTGTAAATAAGAATGTCTGGGATGTTACTTACGATGAAATAAAGACATATGATGCTGGCAGTTACTATTCCCCAGAGTTTGAAAATACGAGAATTCCAACTTTAGAGCAGATGATACAAAAGGCAAACGGAAAAATCAAATTGATGATAGAATTGAAGATTAACGGTCATGAGAGTAATCTTGAAGAAGATACTATAAATCTTATTAAAAAGTATAATTTTGAGAATCAGTGTGTCATTGCTTCTATGAATTTAGAGGTGTTGCACAAAATAAAAGAGCTAGACAAAAACATAAAAACAGTTTATATAACACCGATTATCTTTGGAGAGTACTATGGAATGAAAGATGTTGATATGTTCAGCATTGAATCAACTTTCATAGATAGAAATGTCATCTTTAGAATACATTCCAATGATAAAAAAGTCTTTGTATGGACAATAAATGAAGATGAAGCTATGAAAAAACTATTATCTTTACCTATTGATGGTATAGTTACAGACAATCCAGAACTAGCTGCGTATTATAGATCTGAAGGAGGCAGTGATCCTTTCATTTCTGCTTTAATGGAGGTCTTATTTCCTGATTATTAAAATTTAAAAAGAATTTTTTATTTAAATCAAATCTATCTACATTCCCTACAAAAAAGGAGCTACTGCATTAATTATTTAATGCTATAGCTCCTTTTCAATTAAGATATCTTTTTCTTTCTTAAAAGGAAAATACCTGCCGTTAAAACTCCAAAACCTAATATTTCTATTAACGAAGACATAAGGTCTCCTGTTTGAGGAAGTTTATTAATGTTTTGTCCTTTATCTAATGCTTCATCATTAGTAACTCCTGAATTTCCTCCTGCTCCTGGCTTTTCTGCTTCACTAGGCTTGCTTCCTGATCCATCATCTGGTTTTGCTCCTTCGTCAGGCTTGCTTCCTACACCATCTTCTGATAGTTTCTCATATATAATTTGGAATACCCTATCATTTTCTCCTATTGTTTCATCTTCTATTTTAAATTCAGGCACTTTATCTATGCGATATCCCTCAATTTCTTTCATTGGAAACTTAATTGCAGATAATAAGAACCATTCATAACCTTTATATTCTTCTGAAGGTGCAATTTCATTTCCATTTTTATCAATATATTGAAAAGTTACATTTTTTATAACTGGTTTCCTTAATCCACTTTCGCCTTTATTTACTACTTTCACTTCTACATATTGAGATTCAAAATTTTCTCCATCTGGTGCAACTTGAATTTTATATATACGATCTGTAGCAATATTTCTTGGACAAATAATTTCTAAAAGCTGATGATTTCCATTGCCAGTTATACCCGTTCCATCCATTGCCACCATTATAAAATGATCTATACTGTCGTAAGCTGGAATATTATAAATTGGCCACTCTACTCCATCTTCATCTATGATTCGTACCTTTGTTTTCTTTGCATCTAAATTAGTTCCATAAAGGTGAACTTGAATCTTTTTACTTTCTTGATTGATTGGGGTTTCTACATAACTTGGATTAAACATATCTGGAAGTACTCCGTAAGAATTAATTTTCATATTTCCTAGTGTTATATCATTTACATTTTTATCTGCCGGAAGTACAGAAACCATTGATAGTTTTGTAATATTCATATAGTCTAGTCCTTCTTGAACTACTGTACCATTTAAAGATAGTTTTAATAACCAACATTGAGTTTTATCTCCAGTGTTCTCTGGTACTTGGAATACTAAAACAGGAGTTTCTTTAGTTCCTTCCACTTTAACCTTAATTTCTTCATTAATTTGGCAAGTTCCAACATTTAATACCCTTCCTAAAATATTAGCTGATTCCAAATTATATCCATTCAATTGGATTCTAACTTCTCCACCTTTACTTGATAATACTTCATCTGTCAATATATCCATACTAAACACAACTGGACCATCCTTAATATGCCATTTTAAAGGTTTTACCAATTCATTATTTTTGGTTTGCAGTGCCTTCTTATCAACTACAATATTTTTGCTACCCAAAAGTGGTTCATATTTATTCTCCAATGTAATAATTACTTCATTTCCAGCAAACTCTATTTTGTCATTTTTTCCAAGTGGCTTCTCATTAAATCCATATGTTAATTTAATTTTTTCTTTTAATTCTGCTTCACTTCCAGTTGCATTTTCAACTTCTTGATCAAAAACCATAGTAATCACAGTTCTATCTGTATTAATATATAATGCCGTAGGTTTTAAATCTATTTCTTTTCTATTATCCTCATCTTTTAGCGGCATAACTATTACTAAAGTTTTTACTGAATTTACCATTTCATTATTATCTTTTATTCCAACTTGAATCTCATAAGTAACAGCTTTTGATGTTTTATTTTCTGGCAGTGTTAGAATTGCCTTTCCACTATATTCATCTATAAAAATATCAGTCACTACAACATCTTCTGAAGGCAATGTTTTAATTATAATATTATCATAAGAAAGATATTGTCCTTTAAACTGTAGCTGATATGATAATCCTGATACTCCAAGTGGTATAGCTTTTAATTCCGTCACCGCAGCTCCCTCAATTTTATTTGCTGCAACTGTGGCAAAAATTGTTGTATCAAACCAGCTATTTTCCATTCCCTTTGGAGTAACTTTAACTGAATATTTTCTTAATTCTTCACTTTTATTTTCTGGAAAGTTAATTTTAAAACTCTGAGTTTTATCTGTTTTCTTTGTAAACACAGCTTTTAATTCCTCATTTTCTTCAACCTTTACTGATATTTCTTCAGTAAGGCCTCTTCCATAAACTACAAATTCAACCTCTCCACCTTTACTACCAAGAGCAGTTTCAGATTTTGATTTAAACATATAAATTTCTGCATTGCTTTCTGGTTTTGGTATTTCACCTACATTCCCTGTTCCCTTTACTTCAACGACCTTACTATTTCCATAGGAATATCCACTTCCACTTTCATCAAAAAGAACATTATAGGTTACAGCCTCAACTCTTTCCGGAAAAATAATTGTTACAATTTGCTGTTCATCTTCACCTACAACCTTTACATTGACGTCATTTACCACACTATTGTTAGCTATAACTTTTACTAAAGTTTGATTTTTAACTAAGTTTTCTCCTCCAATGATATATTTCATTGTTCTTTCAGAGGTTAATTTAGAAGCATCTTCATAAACCTGCCAAATCTTTGATACTGCATATGTACTCTCAGCTACATTATGTATGCCTTCCTCACTGATGCCCATAGCCATAACACTAACAGCGCTTTGAGTAAACAACATAGTGGCTGCTATTAGTGATGAAATTATTTTTTTCCCCTTCATACCATTTCCCCCTATATGTAATTTATACCATAAATGGTTCATAATGATATTATCATGTTTTTTTTTGATATTCCAATTGTTTTTTTTAATGATTAAATTTTTTATATAGAAATTCTCTATAGTTGTTTCTCAAAATTACTGTACAATGAATTAACATATAAAAACATAAGCTGTCTCACTAAATCGCAAATGATTTTGGCATCAAGCTGCTAATCCGCAGTATATAACTGAGAATATATTTACAGCCAACGCAAAACTGCCAGTATAAAAAATTACTGACAGAAAAAGCTTTTATTTTTTAATTGTCTACTTCACAAAGAGCGATTCACATTAAACAACTTTTCACCTCTTAATTTTTTAACGCTTTCTCGTAAATGTCATATAAGTATATGGAATCTCTCCATAAAAATGTTCATCAATGTGTTTGTCAAAATCCTCTTCATTAAAATCAGGAAAATAGGTATCCCCTTCAACAACCTTATCAACAAGAGTGATATACATTTTATCAACAATGTGGATTGCTTCTTCGAATATCTTTTCACCACCAGATATATATACGTCCCTGTCTCCAGCAATGTCTAAAGCTTCTTTCAAAGATTTAGCTGTTATAAGATTTTCACCTTCGTAAGTTTTGGTAGTTGATAGAACTATATTAATTCTATTTGGAAGAGGTTTTCCGATTTCTTCGTAGGATCGCCTCCCCATGATAACAACATTATCAGTTGTCAGCTCCTTGTAACGTCGCAGCTCCCCTTTTATATTCCATGGGATTCTCCCCTTATTTCCAATTACATTGTTTTTAGAATGTGCAACTATTAATGCTATCATTATATTTACCTTTCTAAATTAATCATTTCAATTTATTATTATAGAACATACTCCAACTGGCAGTCACAAGGCTCTCTTTTCATATGTTCTTCATTATATTCGGTTGCTTCGACACAGCCCATGGCTTTGTAAAACATTTGGGATTCTACTGCAGAATGTGCTGATATATAAAGTTTTGATGCACCTTGTTCTTTTGCCCATTTAGCTGCCATATCAAATAGTTTTTTACCAATATCTTTTCCCCTAGAATCATAGGAAACATGGATACTTGAAAGGTCTAGATACTCCCTGTTTGAACCCAAAGGAGTACTTTCAACTGAAGCAAAGCCTTTCAACTTTCCATCTACAAAAGCTCCAAGGACAACTCCATAAGTTTTTATAGTATTTTTTAGATATGACACTAAGATTTCATATTCATCTTTACTCCATTGATCAATAAACGGATCATCTACTATTACCCATTGCCCATCTATTTTTCTACGACACTTTGTCACCTCTTGATATCTTTCAAAAGCTGAAAACAAATCTAAGTTCATTTCATCAATAATAATCTTTCTGTATTCCATAAACCATTTCCTTTCGATGATTTGTCTATTAAATTTCTATGCACTAGTTACATATTCTATAACATCCATAAATGACATCTGCAGAGTTTCTGGAATGTCTCTCCTTGATGTGAACCCCCCCTTAAGATTCTTCTCAATTATATACTGTATATACTTTTATATTTGAATATCTAAGGTATAGTTCACAAATAAATTTTCATATAAGCTTATTATCAAATACATTTGCTGTTGATAAAAATATTAGCTTTCCTCCTGTTTTTTCTTCTATATACTGTGCAGCTTGCTTATGACACGCTTTTTGAGCTTCATAATCTCCTCGCAAACTAGAAATAATTATCAGTTTTTAAGTATAGTTTTTTGTTTATGATATTCAACTATTTCTCCAATGAAAAAGGAAGTAAGAGTTCCTAGTACACTTAGTCTAGTTACAAAATTAATTGAATAACCTCTCTCAAGAATCCAAAAAATATGTCTAAGTGCTTCGAGTATTAACATAATTAGAGAAGAAACTATAGCAAGAAGAATACATATTTCTATGGATGGATAACAAAGTCTCCTTTGAGTAACTCTACCTAAGATATATCCAAAGATAAATATACCTATAAAGTAGTAAAGAGTAACAATCATTATAGAAAAACAAGGTAGTACTTCACAATATCTAGGAAAGTAGTATGAATTAAGAAAATACATTAAAGTAACGAAAAACGAGTAGATTAAAATGGAATGTAGGCTTTAAAAATTGATTTCATATTGTTCTTCCTTACTTAAACGATATTTTATCTTCATATGCTTTCATCTCCCTCTGTAATATATTATACATCAAATATTTTTCAAACATAATTTCTATATCAATATTTAAAATTTATTACTATAATATTTTTTATACTCACCATATTAAAATTACACTATAAATCTCAATCCTACCTACAATAAAAATAACAGAAATATTCCTCAAATCTTTTTTTAATAAGGATATTATAAAAAAAATCACATGTATGATTATATTATTAATCTACATGTGATTTAACTTGAGATTTTAACTTAATTAGATACTTTTGTACCTAGAAATGGAAACCTCGATTTTGCTCTTCTATCTTTTTATTTATATCTTTTTAACGAACTCAGATTTTAGAGACATAGCTCCAAAGCCATCTATCTTACAATCTATATTGTGGTCCCCATCAACTAGACGTATGTTTTTTACTTTTGTTCCCTTCTTTAAAGCAGAAGTTGCTCCCTTTACTTTTAGGTCCTTTACTATAGTTACAGAATCACCATCATTTAATATGTTGCCGTTGGCGTCTTTAACTATTCTTTCATCTTCACTAGGTTGGTTTTCTCCATTAGCTGACCATTCATGGGCACACTCTGGACATACAAATAAGCTGCCATCCTCATAAGTATACTCTGAATTACATTTTGGGCAATTTGGTAATTTATCCATATTTAATTCCTCCATCTTTTGCTTGAATCTATATTATAACAAATTTCAAAGGAAAATAAACATGAAAATTTTATCTATATACCATTGTCTATATTTGAGAAATCAAAGTTTTATGCTGCTCTTTTATTGATTTTAAAAGTTCTGAGTCTAGTATCAAATCTAGTGCTGTAAGGGACAATATCTTAGCTCCTAAGGTGCAGCTTTCTAGTGCCTTAGGCTTTATACACTCTTCTCTAAATTCTACAGTATGTCCTCCACATTTGACTTCTGTAACCCTCAAAGTCGGGTGAATTGTTGGAACTACTTGAGATACATTTCCTACATCAGTTGACCCAATTCCTGATTCCTTATGGTCAAGGGTTTCTCCAAAGTATTCTAAATGCTTTTTATATACTTCATCAAAAGCAGGAGTTGGAACTAGATTATCTACTTTGTTTTGATAACGGATGACTTTTCCCTTTGCTCCTGTTAATAATCCTGCTCCCTCTACTATTCTTTCTACCTTTGCAAATACATCGTTTAATGTGTTTCTTGAAGCAGACCTTAGATAGAAGCGCGCTTTTGCATAATCAGGAACTATATTTGGAGCACTTCCTCCATTTGTTATTATCCCATGGATTCTTACATCACTTGGAAGGTGCTGACGAAGTGCATTAATTCCATTGTACACTTGAATTACTGCATCTAAAGCGTTGATTCCTTGTTCCGGAATTGCTGCTGCATGAGCAGGCTTTCCGAAGAATTCTATATCTATAGGATCATTTGCAAGAGAAGTTCCTGTAAGCAGATTCAATGTTCCTGGATGTGCTATAAGGGCAGCATCAACATCTTTAAAATATCCCTCTCTCACAAAGCTCTCCTTTGCGCTTCCTTCTTCTCCTCCCTCCTCTCCAGGAGTTCCATAAACCCTTACTTCTCCGCCAATTTCATCTATAACTTTTGATAAGGCAACACCTGCAAAGGTACTTGTTGCTCCTATTATATTATGGCCACAAGCATGTCCTAATCCCTCAAGAGCATCATACTCTGCTAAAAAAGCTATAACTGGTCCTGGCTTGCCAGATTTCTTCACTGCTGCAAATCCAGTTCTGTGTCCTGCTGCATTATCTTCTATTTTAAAGCCCTCTTCTCTTAATTTATCCCCTAATACTTTACATGCAAAGAATTCATAGTTTGATACTTCTGGCTTTTCCCATATAGCTTTTGAAATATTTTCATACTCCTTCTTATGCTCTTCTATATATTTTATTATTTTATCTTGAATTACCTTTATATCTGCCATCTTATTTTCCCCCTAGACCTTTTTATTATCCACATATAATAAAACACTTAATCTACAACTTTTATATTTCAAAATATTCAAATCATTTATTTTAAAATACTGGAATACTTTGTCCACCAAACACCTTATTTATTATGTCCCTAGTTGCCTCTGAAGTATAAACTTCCTTTACCTTTTGAAGAACTTCATCATTTATATTTTCTTTTCTTACCGCTATAACATTGTAGTAATTTTCTGCTGTAGGACCATCTATATTTTCCACAGCTATTGCAGAATCCTTCAGTGTAAGTCCTGCTTGATAAGCAACACCATTGTTTATAATTGCAAAATCTACATCATCTAAAGAACGTGGTATCTGTCCTGCAGCCATTTCTACTATACTCAAATTGTGAGGATTCTTTTCTATATCCTTAACTGTTGGAGTAAGATTTAATGGATCTTTAAGAGTTATAAGTTCTAAGCTGGATAATAATTGAAGTGCCCTTCCTCCATTAGTAGCATCATTTGGTATTGCTACCTTCGCACCATCCTTAACCTCTTTTATATCCTTTATTTTGTTCGAATAAGCTCCCATTGGTGCTATAGACGTATAGTTTAAAATCTGAAGATCCATGTTGTGCTTTTTATTGTAGTCCTCAAGATAAATCTTAGTCTGGAATGCATTAAGATCTATTTCTCCATCATTTAAGGCTTCATTTGGTTTTATATAATCTGAAAATGAAACTATATCAAGTTTTATGTTGTACTCTTTTAATCTCTCATTTACATCATCCCAAACTCTATAGTCTGTTCCATTAACTCCAAGCTTTAATACTGTAACATCTCCATCTTTTGTTCCTAATATTTTAGTTTCTGGAGCTTTCCCTCCACATGCTGTCAATGTTAATCCTAATGAGCATACTGTTATAAATTTTAATAAGTTCTTTATTCTTTTCATATTTCTTCTCTCCTTACTTATTGTGATTACATTTTTTATATAGGCTGTCGCCAATTCCTTGTACTATATATACAAAGATTAATAAAATTACTATTGTTACTATCATCACATCTGTCTTGAACATCTGATAGCCGTATCTTATAGCAAAATCTCCAAGACCTCCTCCTCCTACAGTTCCCGCTATAGCTGAAAAGCCTAAAAGCGATACCAAACATAAAGTGATGGCTTGAATTATTCCACCTAGTCCTTCTTTCAAAATTACCTTGAAAATAATCTGCAATTCTGAAAATCCCATAGCTTCATAAGCCTCTATTATTCCCTTATCAACTTTGATTAGTGCTAGTTCTATCTGACGTGCCATTGTTGGAATACACACTATGGTAAGTGGAACTATTGCTCCTTTAACCCCTATGGTTGTCCCAGATATTGCCCTTATAAGCCCTGGTATAGCAGCTATAAGTATTACAAATGGAATTGAACGTATTGTATTTATGAGTTTTGATAAAATTGAATATAAATATTTGTTTTCTAGTATGTGGTTCTTTCCTGTAACCAGCATAATAACCCCTAGGGGTAATCCTATCAGCGTTCCATAAAGTCCTGCACTTCCAACCATAATTAAAGTTTCCTTTAAGGCTTTTATTAAATCCGGTGTAAGTTCTATTACATTTGGTATTAATTCATTAAACATTTGCTACCACCTCAACCTTTGCTCCATTTTCACTCAAATAATCTATTGTATCTTTAACTTCAATTGATGTTCCTCTTATCTCAACTATTAGGTTTCCTATCATAGAGTCACATAATTTTTCTATGTTTCCATATAGGATGTTTATAGTTCCCTTTGACACCTTCATAGCATTTGATATAAGCGGAGTGTCCGTTATATCTCCAGCAAAGCTTATCTTGAACAAGTTTTTCTTTGTGTCTTGAACTTTTTCTAAAAATTCGTCTGTATGCATTGTCTGAGCTATGAATTCTTTTGCTATCCTTGTTTTAGGATCTGAGAATATTGAAATTAAATCACCTTTTTCTACTACCTCTCCCTTTTCCATGATTGCGACCTTATTACAAATGCTCTTTACAACTTCCATCTGGTGAGTGATTATCACAACAGTTATTCCCATTTGATCATTTATCTTTTTTATAAGCTTTAAAATCGATTTTGTAGTGTTTGGATCTAGAGCTGAAGTTGCCTCATCGCAAAGAAGAATCTTTGGATTTACGCTTAGAGCTCTTGCTATGGCAACTCTTTGCTTTTGTCCTCCACTTAGCTGGCTTGGATAAGCTTCCACTTTATCTTCTAAGTCGACTATTTTTAGAAGTTCTATAACTTTCTTATGTATTTCCCTTTTGCTTAGTCCTGTATGATTTTTAAGGGGAGCTGCTATATTTTCATATACGCTTATACTATTCATCAAGTTGAAATGTTGAAAAATCATACCTATATCTTTTCTCACTTCTCTAAGTTCTTTCTTTCCTAAGTTTATAAGCGACTTTCCCCCAACTACTACCTCCCCCTCATCTGGTTTTTCTAAAAGATTGATACACCTTATAAGAGTACTCTTTCCTGCTCCGCTATACCCTATGATTCCGTATATATCTCCTTCTTCAATATTAAGAGTCACATTTCTTAATGCATGTACTTCTCTACCATCTGCTTTAAATGTTTTGTTGCAATTTTGTATTTTTATCATGCTGATATCCCCCTTTTGAAAATAAAAAAAGCTTTCGTCCCTATACAAAAGGACGAAAGCTGTAAACTTCGTGTTACCACCTTAATTCATCAATATCTCACAATATTAACCTCTTCGAGTACCATCATACTCTATCGCTTTAACGGGCGAACTCGTCATAATTTAAAGATATTATCCCAAATGAAGGGTAATATCAATTCAACTATGCAACTCCAAGACCATTTTCAGTAGTTATTATCTTTATCCTGTTTCACTAAATCAGGACTCTCTGTGAAAGTTTTAGTACTTACTTTTCTCTTCATCGTCTTTATCTTAGTACAAATAATACTCTTGCATATCTCTTTAAGTCAATGTTTTTTATTTATTTTGTAACATCGCATAATATCATATATAAATCAAAGACTTATTTTTGTAAAATACTACGAATTTTCTTTTTTATTACCATCTTTATCAAAATTTCTTTTCAATGCTCGCTCTGTGGGAAAAATGGAACCAACTAAGAAAATAAGTTGTATAATGCAAATATTCTATATCCAAAACCCCATTCTTATATCACCCCTCATATAAACATTGCTAATCACAAAATCATACAATTGTTAGTAAGAATTCAATATATATTTAAGACATTATCTATTTTATAAAGAGACCTATTATCTCCATGTCAGTATTGTAGTTCACAGAAAGCTGCATTTTGCTATTTTCATATTTAGCAACAATTACAACTGATGCGGTATTATCCTTACCAGATACAACCTCTTTAGATATGCTGTCGTAGTCACCTAATTTTTCAGATATAGGCTCCCATGCACCCTTTAACACTTCTGGAGAAATCTTGTCTTTTGTACCTTCTACAACTTTTGCGTTAATTTTGTCATACTCTTTGTCATTTAAATTTTTTAATACCTCTTCAGCTGATACCTTTAATTTTGCCTCATCAAATTCAGAATTAAGTTTTGATCCACATGCTACAAGTCCAAATGCAATTCCAATAATACATATTATAGCCATCAATTTTTTCATAACTCATCTCTCCCTCTCTCAATTAGTTAATAAGATTTTTCTTCTCTTTCATATCTATCATTTGATTGAAATCATTCTTCTAATAACCTTCTAGACTTGAAAATCCATACTACCGATAGTATTGCCATAATTCCTATAAAAACTTCTATCCCTATAACACTCACCCCAAACACACTGGTCAATATGACTATTGGAGAGTCTACTAACATGTGTAAAAATACTGCAAGTACCACATATTTGAAGCATCTCTTCTTCACTGCATACAATACTAAAATACTAAATCCAATTTGAATTATCATGGCGAAAATTCTTTCAATTCCCCCCATAAGTATCAAATATGGCGATGTGTTTAAAAACTGATTCTTTATTGCCTCTGTGACTCCAATGCTTAAATAGCTACCATTATTTATGCTCAAAGCTACGACTAAATTATTTATATTTGTAACGCCACAGATTAACATAGCCTCTATTCCACCATGACCTATCCCATAAGCTACTCCATCTACAAATCCAAACTTTCCCTTAAGTGCTGTTGAAAAAGCAAGATATCTGCCAAGCTCTTCGGCAAGTCCCGCTGTAAGTCCTAAAAATATTCCGTATGTCCAAGGATTCATACTTATATTTATAAACCACTCCATTGACGGAAAAACCTGATTTAAAAGAGGAACCCTTATTAAATACTGGAATATTATAAATACTGCTGCACCCATTAATGCTGATTTAATAACTTTTTTCTTCTTAAAACTTAGATATATAACAAGTCCTATTGGGATTCCAAAGCTTATAACTAAATTTATGATTATGACTATAAAAGTAGATATTTCTATCATAAAAACACCTCTTTCATTTAATTTATTCCTCTATAGGTATAAATAAATTCACTTTGAACTCATCTTCTTCTCTTTCTATTCTCATATGCCCATCGTACTTTTCAAGTGCCATCTTTACATTTCCAAGACCTAATCCTTCATGTTTTTTCTTGCTAGACATTAGCTTTTCGCTGCCATCTAAAGTCTTATCGTTACAAGAATTGATTATTGATATTACTATAAACTCCTGAACCTTATTTGCTTTCAATAATATATAAGGATTCTGCTTGACATCTTTAGCTGCAGCTATGGCATTATCCAGCAAATTTGCAAAAATAGTGGTTACATCTATCTCCCTCATGAAATCCAAGGAAACATCATTAAGCTTACAGCTCATGTCTATTCCATATGTGTTTCCAAGCTCTACTTTATCGTTTATCACTATATTTAATACCGAATTAGTGGTGTAATAATCTTGATTAAAAGAATTTAAAAGTTCCATGATATCATCACTATATTTTTTACCTTTATAATGTTCTTCCATATCATAAAGCCGTTCCATAGACTGAAGATGATTCTTCATATCGTGAATAATCTTTCGTGAGCTTTCATACTTTTTCTCTAAATTATTGTAGTACTCATACTGAAGATCTGCCTTTTGTTCATACAATGCAATTTCATTCTTAAGATCATTATTTTGCGATATAGTTTGAAATAAATAAGTTAAATATACGTTTAAAAATAAGATAAAAATTATATTAATAACTATAAGTGCAGTCAAAATAGGATACATTATATACTGAGTTAAAGTAAGCATAACCATTATATTTAAAAAGCTGAATAGAGGAAGAAATATAAAATTAAACACTTGAACCTTATTTAATCTTTTAATCTCCTTCTTTCTAAAGAATTCTAAAAATAATCGATAACTGCATAGAACTATAACTTGGGCAGTGACCAGCATCAAGCTAGAATACCACGCATTTTTGTAGTAAAAGGTATCACTCCACATAAAAACCACATTAAATATTGGAACTACTATAAATTCACAAATACCTATACACAAAGAAAATAAGCCATAATATATCATATACATCTTTTCTTTATTAAAAAGAAAGTGCCCCATAAGAACATTTAATATACACATCATCACTGTCTTTTGAATTGGATAGTTGAATATGCTGACAGATGTTACAAGCAGTACATGTATCAAAATCATAATTCCGTATACCCATTTGGTCCTATATATATTTCTCTTAAGCTTTCTCATAAAATTAAAGCTAACAAAGGTTGTACATATGCATGTAAGAAATGATATGCATAGGATTACAATTAATTCATAAAACACTATTCTTCCCCCTTAAATCTTCATACTTAAGCTTTCTGCCTTTCATCATCCTATTAAATGCTCTAAAAATATATTGAGCTGCTCTCTGAAATAAGGTGACTTTTTCTGAGATAGGGGTACCATCTTGCCATTAGTGATTAGAATGTCATAACCTTTTACCTTTTTCACATGAAATAGATTTACACAAAAACTCTTATGAGGCATTATAAATCCATACTGTTCCATATCATTAGCTATATCATTTATCTTTTTCCTCAAAGTATATCTACCCTTTTGAGTTTCCATATATATTCTTCTATCACTGTACTCAAAATAATATATTTCTCTAGCTTCAATCCTCACTATGCCCTCTTCTGTAGAAAACTCCAACATATCTTGTATAGTCTCCACTTCATTTTTGTAGGATATAACTTCATGAATTTCATTTAAAACTTCTTCTCTTTTGATAGGCTTCTCAAGATATCCAAAAGCATGAAGAGAAAATGCATATTTTCTATAATCAGAAAAGTTTGTCACATAAATTATATAAACTTTCTTATCATAGCTTCTTATACACTTTCCAGTTTCTATACCATTGATTCCTTCCATATCTATATCAAGAAATATTATGTCATAGTATTTCTTCTTCTCTATCAGAACTTCTCCGCTGTTATAGGTATCTATAAAGCAGTCATTTAATTCTCCTTTTATTATTTCTTTCATATTTTTTATTACATTCATGTCATCATCACATATAGCTATCTTAAGCATGCTCTCACTCCATTTAATAAATTCTACCGTAGATTTATGATTTCATTATATTTGCACAAATTCTAGAATACAATAGACTTTGCATAATATACAGAATTACTGCATAAGTTACAGCACGAGTTATTTACCGAATATAAAACCTTACCTTAAAAGGTTAACTTTTCATTTGAAGCTAGTCATGATAGATTATATAATATATAATATAAATTATGGTAAATTATATTCAATTATTAAGAGATACGTCTTTTTATGATTGTTTATAATTTTCAAAAACAACTTTAATCTAACAGAAAAGAGAAATCTAATCTGAAAGAAAATAATTAATGGCTTTAATTTTTATAGCATGTTAGTTATATTAATTAATATGAAGTATGGTTGATTTTATCAGCTTTATTTTTCATAGAATTAATATTGGTTAATAGCCTAGTTTTCTTTTAGAACGTAAGAAAACTAGGCTTTTTTATTTGGATTAATTATTGGAAATGTTAGATTTTAAAAATAAGGGAGGCGAATATTATGAAAAAGATAGCTGTAATAAGCGCAATTTTAGAAGATCCTTCAGTCTGTCAGAAGGAATTTAACGAAGTTGTTGCGACTTTTAGGGGGAATGTACGAGGCAGAATGGGTATCCCCTTCGAGGAAGGAGTTTCTGTTGTCTCTATAACTGTAGTCGGTAAATTGAACGATATTAATAGTCTTACAGGGAAACTTGGAAATATACAAGGGGTTACGGTAAAAACTGCTATATCAAAAATGGAAATTTAAATATGGGAGTGATTAATATTAAATCAAAAGAAATCATTGATAAACTATCCAAAAGCAACAATGCTTCAAGAGAAGAACTTTTGTTTTTAATTGACAATTTAAACAATGAAGATAAGGAATACCTTGTGGAAAAGGCTCATGAAACTCGAATGAGGACATATGGAGACAGCGTTTATATGAGAGGTCTTATAGAGTTCACAAATTTTTGTAAAATGGATTGTGTGTACTGCGGTATTAGAAGAAGCAATAAAAATGCAGATAGATATAGATTAACCTACGAAGATATAATGGAATGCGCTGATATAGGTGATAAATTAGGTTACAAAACTTATGTGCTTCAAGGCGGTGAAGATCCTTACTTTACTGATGAAAAAATGGTTGAAATTATCAAAGGCATAAAAGAAAGATACCCTAATAATGCTGTAACATTATCTTTAGGCGAAAGAAGCTATGAGTCCTATAAAAAAATGTTTGAGGCAGGTGCCGACAGATATCTTTTGAGGCATGAAACTGCAACAAAAGAACTTTATGAATCTTTGCACCCAGGAGCAAACTTTGAAAACAGAAGAAATTGTTTGAAAAATTTAAAGGAAATCGGATATCAAATAGGTGCTGGGTTTATGGTTGGAATACCAAATCAGACTAATGATGATTTGGTAAATGATTTAATATTTTTAAAAGAATTAGATCCTCATATGTGCGGAATTGGGCCATTTATTCCTCATAAAGACACTCCGTTTAAAAATGAAACAGCAGGAACAGTAGATAAAACTACAACAATGCTGGCTTTGACAAGGCTGCTTCTTCCCAATGTTTTATTGCCTTCAACTACTGCTCTTGGAAGTATTGATCCTACAGGCAGAGAAAAAGGAATAAAAGCAGGTGGAAATGTTGTGATGCCTAACTTGTCACCAACTAGAGTCAGAGAAAAGTACTCCTTGTATGATGGAAAAATATGCACTGGTGATGAAGCTGCCGAATGTAGAATGTGTATAGAAAACAGAATAAGGAAAGCCGGCTTTAGAGTTGAAGTAACAAGAGGTGACAATGTCCTTTGGGCAAAATCAAACAAAGTAAATGAAACTAGCAAAAATAAGGTAAAAGTTCATAACCTTATAATTAATAAGTTATAAAAGGAGATTTTGAATTATGTTTATAGATCATGAGTATATAGAAAGAATTTTAGACGAAGCAAAATCAGCCACTAAAGAGGATATTCAAAACATTTTAGAAAAAGCTAAAAAGAGAAATGGATTATCTCACGAGGATATAGCTGTTTTACTTCAAGCAGATGATAAGAATTTAAAAGAAATGTACAAGATAGCTGGAGATATAAAAAATTCTATATATGGAAAACGTGTTGTCATCTTTGCTCCACTTTATGTTAGTAATTACTGCGTAAATAACTGTGTTTATTGTGGTTATCAGCGTTGTAACAGCTTTAAGAGAAGAAAACTTACACAAGAAGAAGTTAAAGATGAAGTTAAAATACTTGAAAAAATGGGACATAAGAGATTAGCTTTAGAGCTTGGTGAAGATCCTGTTAATGCTCCAATCGACTATGTCTTAAAGTGTTTAGACACTATATACAAAACTCAAAATAGTAATGGAGAAATAAGAAGAGTCAACGTAAATATAGCTGCAACAACAGTTGAAAATTACAGAAAGCTTAAAAAAGCTAACATAGGCACATATATATTATTCCAAGAAACCTACCACAAACCTACTTATGATAAAATGCATCCAAAATCCATAAAAGGAGATTACAACTATCATTTAACTGCATTTGATAGAGCTATGGAAGCTGGTATAGACGATGTTGGTGGAGGAGTGCTTTTTGGTCTTTCCGATCCTAAATTTGAAGTTCTAGCTTTAATGATGCACAATGAGCATTTAGAGGAAAAGTTTGGTGTTGGCTTTCATACAGTTTCTTTCCCAAGATTAAAGAAAGCAAAAGGAATGGATTTAGAAAGTTTCCCAAATTTATTAGATGACAATATGTTTAAAAAAATAGTAGCAATTACAAGAATAGCAATACCATTTACAGGAATAATAATGTCTACCAGAGAATCTGCTGAGATGAGAAGAGAATTATTAAAATACGGAGTTTCTCAAGTAAGTGCTGGTTCAAGTACTGGTGTTGGTGGATATAAAGAAAGAGAAGAAGGCAAGGAAGATGAACAGTTTAAAACATCAGATGAAAGAACACCATTGGAAGTTCTAAAATCTCTTTTAGATGACGGCTATATTCCAAGTTACTGCACTGCCTGTTATAGAAAAGGAAGAACTGGCGAAAGATTTATGAAACTTGCAAAGTCAGGAAATATCCAATATGTCTGTGAACCTAATGCAATGATGACATTGATGGAATTTGCTTTAGATTATGGCGACAAAGAAATATTAGAAAAGTCCGAAGCCCTAATCAAAAATGAGATAAACAATATTAAAAGAGATGATGTTAGAGAACTTGTAAAAAACAACCTTGAAAAATTAAAAAAAGGTGAAAGAGATCTTTATTTGTAATATGAAATAGGAGGTTCCCTATGAATACAGCTCCAAATTCAAACAGAAAACATATAGCTATATATGGAAAAACTAATTCAGGAAAATCTTCCTTGATGAACAGATTGTTGAATCAAGAAATATCTCTAGTTTCCGAATTAGAAGGTACTACTACAGATCCAGTCTTTAAGGCAATGGAGCTTATCCCAGTAGGACCAGTATTATTTATAGATACTGCAGGGCTAAATGACAACAGTGCTCTTGGAAAAATGAGAGTAAAAAAAACCTTGGAAATTTTAACGAGAACAGATTTAGCCCTCTATGTAATGGATAGCACTGATTTAGATTTTAGTTCCTATAAAGAAATGAAGTTAAAGTTTAAAAAGTACAATATTCCTTATATAACAGTTATAAACAAAATAGACACACTACATCCCGAGGAATTAAAAAAAATAAAATCACAATTCCAAGATGCTGTTTTTATATCCACATATGAAAATCAAGGTCTTGAAGAACTAAACGCATTAATTATAAATAAATTAGAAGATGCAGAAAGTGAAATTCCTATACTTGGAGATCTAGTTCCATACAATGGAAAAGTAATATTAGTAGTTCCAATAGACTCGGAAGCTCCAAAAGGTAGAATAATACTTCCACAAGTGCAGTGCATAAGAGATTGCCTTGACCATGGAATAAAAAGCTATGTTGTAAGAGATACCGAACTAGAGTCAGCTTTAGAAGATATCAAAGATGTTGATTTAGTCATAACTGATTCTCAAGTTTTTAAAAAAGTAGATGAAATTGTACCCAAAAATATGAAGCTTACTAGCTTTTCCATGTTATTTGCAAGACACAAAGGAGATATTAATGCCTTTGTAGATGGGGCAATTAAAATTCGAAATTTAAATAGAGATTCTAAAATACTTATCTCTGAAAGCTGCTCACATAATGTATCACATGAGGATATAGGAAGAGTTAAAATCCCTAAGATGTTAAACAAATATACAGGGTTTGATCTTCACTATGAATATAGAGTTGGTCATGATTTTCCAGATGATATAGAAAAGTATGATTTGATAATTCATTGTGGAGCCTGCATGATAAACAGAAAAACTGTATTGAACAGAGTCAAGCTATGCAAAGAGAAGGGAATTCCTATAACAAACTATGGTGTTTTAATAGCATATTTGACCGGAATCCTTGATAGAACTATGTTAATTATGGATAACAATATTTAAATGCAAGGAAATGTTAACTATTTACACTAGCAATTGATCTTATATCAATAAAAACTGTACCTCCAAATTCAGATAAAAAAACTGGCTTTTAGAGGTACAGTTTAGTTTTATACTATAATTTTACATCATAAATATCCTCAATAGGAAACTTGATAAAAGCATCATAAAGGCGCCGCCTATTCTAGATGAAATCTGTCCAAAAGGCATTAGTTCCATTCTATTAGCTGCTGATAATACAGCAACATCTCCTGTTCCACCCATGTTTGCCATGCAAAGTCCAGCGGTAACAGATGCCTCTATTGGATAGAAACCAACAAGTTGACCAACTACTGCAGTTCCTATTATAGCTCCTATTACAGTAACCAGTACAAGTATTACATATATTCCAGAGAATGCTTCAGCAATCTGTCCTAAATTTGTATAAGTTACTCCAACTCCAACTAAAAGTGCTGGTGTCAAATTAGTCATTATAAATCTAAACCATTGATAGCAACAAATCTCAAACTTTTCAGGCATTAGTCCTAAAACTTTGATAGCTGCAACTGATAAGATCATCCAAGCATAAGCATGAATTGATGGTACAAATTTAGCGATAATTGTCCCAACACAGAAGAATACAGTGGCAATCAAAAGACCCTTACCTAAATTCTCAAATGTAACTAGTGCTTTATCTTTTAAATTTTCTTTTTCACTGTCAGATACATCATTTTTTACATTTCTTAAAAGCTGTCCTTCTCCAGATAGCTTTGGCATTTTTTTGCCTATCTTATTTAGTAACCCACCTAAAACTATAGCTACTGCATTTCCAAGCGCAACTGCGGGAACCATAACTGACAACAATTGTTCAGCACTTTGCCCAGTCTGACTTGCAAAAATTTGAGATAAAGGAACTGCACCTGCACCCATTCCTCCTCCCATTATTGGAATTGAGATAAAGAACATGGCTTCCTTTCCACCATATCCAATTAAGCTTCCAACCAAGTAAGTTAGTCCTAGCGCTGCTATAACTCCACCTATTATTGCTGGTAAATATCTTAAGGCAGCATTTATTAAAATTTTTCTGTTCATTCCCAAAATACTTCCTGTAATCAATGCAGCTATATAAAAATCTAAAAATCCATTATTTTTCATAAAGTTATTTACAATTGATACTGTACCTTCATTTATTATTCCAAAATAGACTAAAGCTGCTGATCCAAATATTACGACTATAGCTCCTCCACCTAAATAACTTCTAACTATAGGCATTCTATTTCCTATTTCATTAAGAATCGTACCTACAACTATCATAAAAGCAAATGCTCCTATCATTCCTTTAGGAAGTGTTCCAAACATTACAGAAACTATCACTACAATTGCAAGAACTCCAAACATATACCATGGCATTCCAAACAATTCATATGTGCTTTTCTTCTCATTGACATCAATCATCTTATTACCCCCATCTATTGTTGTTTTAGTAACACTAATTGTTTTATGTATTTATTGTAAACCTATTCATAATTAACTAACATATTAAATAACTTTTTACATAATAAAATAAATAAAAAAAGTTTTGTTATGATTTTAACAAAACTTTTCTTAAATACATTTTCAGTTTTCACTTAATTTGCAATATTTATATGTAGGTCGTCCTACTGTACCATATTCCAATTTTAATACTACCTCATTAATGTTTGTAAGATACTCCATATATTTTCTAACCGTTACTACCGAAATCCCTAAATCATTAGCTATTTCCTCAGATACTATTATCTTTTCTTCACTGCTTTTAATGTAGTTTCGTATATGCTGTAACGTTCTTTTATTCAAACCTTTTGGTATATTCATATCAGTTACAGACCTTCCAATGGTCTTATCAATATCATGTTGAGTCATTAATTTTTCACTTCCATGAAAAATCTGAAATCTATTTTTATAAGCATCTAAAGTATTCTTAAATCTTTCATATCTAAATGGCTTAATTAAATAATCTACTGCTCCAAATTTAAATGCTCTATCTATCATTCCAATATCATCTGCTGCTGTTAAGAAAAAAGCATCAACAAGGTTTCCATTCTTACGAATTTCTGTAAGAAGATCAATACCGTTTATTATAGGCATATAAACATCCAATATCAAAAGATCTACTTTTATAAACTTTAATTTCTCCATGGCCAAACTTCCATTAGAAGCAGTAGCTTTTACATTAAAGCCATCAATACTTTTAACATATTGACATATAATATCCATAACCATAGGATCATCCTCAACAATCATTACATCAATCATTTTAAATCCCCTCCTTAGCATTATATGGTATTATTACAGTAAATTTTGTGCTTACATTCTCAATAGAATCTACATATACATGACCCTTAAAATTGTTTATTGCTTGTTGTACTAAGTATAATCCTGTACCTCTATCGTCACCCTTTGTAGACACACCTCTTTTAAACATATGGTCTTTAATGTCCGCTGAAATTCCTGGTCCATTATCCTCAACTTCAATTTTGATATTTGTATCGTCTTCATATATAAATATTTTAATCCATCCTTCATTTTTCACGTCTTGTTTCAATGAATCTAATGCATTATCTATAAGATTTCCTATTATAGTTACCAGCGAATGACAAAGGACCCTATTGTGTATCTTATTGATATAGCTCTTGTTATATATATTTAAATCTATATTTTCTTCTCTACACTGATATATTTTTCCTATTATTAATCCACTAATAACTTCATCATTAATATTTTTCATAATATACTTTAATGTAGATTTTTTATTTTCCTCAATTTCTATTATGTAGTCTATAGCTTTTTCTACTTGCCCCATCTCTAAAAGTCCCATTATTACCTGAAGTTTATTAGAAAATTCATGATTATTCGCACGTAGAGCTTGTATCATCTGTTTTGCCCCCGTCAATTCTTCACCTAAATGTATTAATTGAGTTTTATCTCTAAAGCTAGCAACAGCTCCAACTACCTTTTCGTTTTCTATTATAGGTATTCTATTAGTGATTATAAGTTTGTCATTTATGGCCTGTTCCATATTATATTCTGCCTCTCCCCTATAAATAACACTCATTAATCTTGTATGGGGGATTACATTTTCTACAGATGCGCCTTTAATTTTTTTATCCGTAACTCCAAATAAATTTCTTGCACTTTCATTCATTAAAGTTATTTCACCTTTATTATTTATAGCCACTATACCTTCACGAATAGCTTCTGTTACGCTGCCATGTTCTCTATATAACTGAGCTAATTCTTCCGGTTCCATTCCAAGTAATATCTTTTTTGTATTTTTGGACAAGATTACTCCGCAAATGCTTCCAACAAACACACCTGTTATTAAAAATATCAATGACATGATGAATACTTCCTTTTGCTTTTCTCTAAAGGCTGTACGCATTGATCCTACTACTACATAGCCAACTTGAGTGTTTTCTTTATTAAATATGGGGACAAATCCTCTTATTGATATTCCCAAAGTTCCTTTATTTTCAGTTATATACTTTTGACTTTTAGTAATTACATCGATTTCATCTCCGCCAACCATTTTTGTTCCAATAAGCTTTTCATTGGGATGAGAATATCTTATTCCATTCATATCACATACTACAATAAAATCTATATATACTACATGTTTTGAAATATTGTTAGCTAGACTTTGAATTTCTCCTTTATATTCATTTCCCTCTAGCTCTTCGTGAACCAATGAGGTCTGAGCCACAGTGTCTCCAATATTCAACAAATTCTTTTCTAAATCATTGAAGTTCTTCTTCAAAATAAGTTTTGTTGTCAGTCCTGTAGTAATAATCGTAGAAAGTAATATGATAAAAATTATAGCTAGAGTCATCTTCGTCTGAAACTTAATCTTCATTGTTATCCTCTGATTTCGTAATTAATTATATGTTTCTTTAAATAAAAATAACATATAAAATACCATGTTATATAATATAAATTATACCATACTTTGTAATAAAAAAATAAACCCGAATACCAAAGTACTCAGGTTTATTCCACAGTTCGTCATATATAAATAAGTTAATTTAAAGATTAAACTTATTTAATTATAGAATATTGTCCATCTTCGACAGCCTCTATACATGAGTTATAAAAAGCTTCTACAGCTTTTACCATGTATTCAAGGTCTTTAGCCCCTGCAGTTTCATAAGTTGAGTGCATTGCTAATTGAGGCAGTCCAATATCTACAGTATTTAAAGAAACTTGTGAGTTTGATATATTTCCTAAAGTTGATCCACCTAACATATCTGAACGATTAGTGAAACTTTGGCATGGAACACCTACAGATTCACATATATTCTTGAATATTGCAGATGAAACTCCATCTGTAGTGTACTTTTGATTTGCATTGTATTTTATTACAATACCTTCATTCATATACACTCTATTAGTCGGATCTGACTTTGAAGGATGATTTGGGTGAACAGCATGAGCATTGTCAGCTGATAGCATGAAGCTTGAAGCTACTGTAGTATAATAGTCCTCCTCACTTCTTCCCATAGCCATATTTATTCTCTTTAATGTATCATATAAGAAAGTTGAGGCAGCTCCCTGTTTTGTTCCACTTCCCACTTCTTCATTATCAAATACACAATATACAGATGCACTATTTTCTGACTGTCCCTTTAAGAAACCTTGAAGAGATGTAAATGCGCACTCTAAATCATCTAGCTTTGCACATAATATAAACTCTTCGTTTAATCCAGCAACTGTTCCATTCATTCTGTTATATAAGAATAAATCTGTTCCCAATATGTCCTCTACTTTAACTCCTGCATTTTCTGCTACTAATTTTAAGAAAGAATCTTTTGCATCGTTGCTACCATAAAGAGGAAGCATGTCCACTTGTGCATTATAAGCATAGCCATCATTAGCTGTCCTATTCATATGGATAGCTACGTTAGGGATTACAACTAAATCCTTATCTATATTTACTAGATGAGTTTTAACTCCGTTTTCTCCCTTAACTAATATTCTTCCTGCGATTGATAATGGACGGTCAAACCATGTTGAACATAGCATTCCACCATATCTTTCAGTGTTTAATTGAACGTATTTACTATTTACCTCAAGCTCTGCATTTTCCTTAATCTTAAAAGTTGGTGCATCACTGTGGCTAGCTACTATATGGAAACTCTTGTAAGCCTTTGAAGGTATCTTAAAAGCTATTACAGAAGATAGGTTTCTAGTAACATAATACTTCTTTCCCACTTCTAAACTCCAAGTTTTTCCCTCCAAAAGTTCTACAAAACCTTCGCTCTTTAGCTGATCCTTAATTGCTTCTATAGCATGGAAACAGCTAGGAGACTTTTCAATAAAATTAAATAATTCTTTTACGTACTTTGAACTCATAATCTTACCTCCTATTTTGTAGATTGAACTGTATTTTTATTCTTCCTTTCCTTTTCAGCTAATTTAGGCATTATTAAACCTAAGCTTATTAGTATAAATGGTGTTACTATATTTAATACTAATTGGAATGGATCTTTTGAGTACATACCGCCTATACATGCAAACGCTGTAAATACAAAACACCATGCACCAAGTATCATCCCTAGAGTTCTGCTCTTAGTAAAACGATATTCAGCCTTAAATTTATCTCCAGCTTTCTTTAGTGCAATGTATGCTGCAAATACCCATAAGTAACGTAATGGCATACATACTGCATTTAATTTAACTAACCACTTAACCATAGCATCAACGCTTCCAATTCCAAAAGCAGGTATTATGATTAAGATAGATACGATCAATGCTATAAGTTTGTTTCCATTAACATATGAACCGTATTTATTTTGAACAAACATCTTTTCAGGGATGTATTTTCTATCTGTGCTATCAAGTAAAATACGTAAAGGTGCATCTATTGATAGTATCAAAGTATAGATCTGTCCAATAAAGTTAGTTATAGCATATATTATAACAAATAAATTACCAACATTATAGTATCCGCCTAATTTTTGGAACGCATAATATCCTCAATTTGTTATATAATTATTCACTTTTTTCCTCCATTTTATTTTTATATATAGCTTTTCTCCTACCTTTTCAGCCCATATTTCATGACCCATTTTTTCTACTAGGCTTTTAGTTATAGCCAGTCCAAGTCCTGTATTCTGACCTGTTCTCATTCTATCTGCTGTAAAAAACCTATCAAATATTTTCGGAACATCCTCATCTTTTAAATCACAAACATCGTTAGAAAATTCTGTTAATACATATTTACCTTCATTTTTTAGAACTATACAGAATGAACTTTTTGCATATTTTAATGCATTTTGCATCAAATTAGTAAAAATTCTTGCAATTCCCTGCTCATCTCCATTTATAAAACCTATATTTTCTTGTATATTTATTTTTGGTTCTAACCCTTTATTTTTTAAATCATCATAAAATAATGCTATAATTTCGCATAAATTTTCACTTAAATTTATATCTTCCATAATCATTCTATACTCATCAGCTTGAATTCTAGATAAATCATAAAAATTTGATATAAGTTCTTTTAATGTCGTAGAACGCCTCTCTATTATACTCATATATAGTTTCTTGTCGTCTTCATCAGTGTCATCATCCTCCAGAAGCTGCATATATCCCATTATAGACGTAAGCGGTGTTCTTAAATCATGAGACATATTTGCTATAGACTGTCTCAATTCTAAGTCCTTTTCCTTATATTTAAATTCTATCTCCTTCTTAATCTTTATAGCATTATTGATTTCCATTATAAGTCCCTCTAAATTTTTATTTGGATAAGATATTTTAAGTAGTTCATTAGTATTACGTTTATTTATTTCAGATAAGCTCTCTTTTAATTTATTTATTTCTCGTTTTCTTAAAATTAGAAGGTTTATAGTAATACAAAGTAATGCTATTAAACCTATTATAATAATATTTTGCATGACTAAAACCTCCATAAAAATCACTTTACTTCCGAATTTCTAAATATTAAATATCCAATAAAATTGAATATGATAGCCGTTACTATTCCAACTATAGCTACATTGATTAGTTCGTTGTTTCCTAGAGTATAATCGTTGAATATCTCTATTTGCGTATATAAAAGATACTCATTCAATTTGCTGAATTTGCTCCATATAGATATAGATAAAAACATTATAAATTTTTTAGATGCTAGAATAACTATGATGTAAGTAAATATTCCCGAAGTATTATTTTTTAGTATAACGCTTAAAGCATTAGCCATAGCTAATCCACCTAAAAATACAGGTATTATAGCTAGTAGCCTTTTTAAAAACTCATAGAATAAAGTATTGTCATATCCATTTTCCCATTTTAATAAAGAGAATCCTATGAGAAATGATATAAAAACTACTGCACAAACTATAAGTGCCAAAATTATTTCTGATATACATTTGCTCAAATATATTTTCCCTCTCGATATATTTGAGGAAATCACATTCTTAAGTGTACCTTCTTTATATTCATCTTCAATGAAAACTGAAAATACAAATACTAAAATCAATATTATTTCTACGCCCTTAGGTATCACATTAATTAAAACATATTCCTTAGATGCAGGATCATTTCCTATAGAGAGAAAAAACTGTACTAATATTGTAAGAAAGCCTATTATTCCAGCTGCCAAATATCCAAATGGCCTATGAATAAATCTATATAAATCCGCCTTAACTAGATTAATCATTTCTCTTCCTCCTTACTTAATTTCCTGTTTATTGAAAATAAACATCCCTAGAAGAGTAAATAATGTAGCATAGATTAACCCAGTAACAATCACCGGTATATAAGTACTTTTCTCTGCAAACGCATTTCCTACATAACCTATATTATAAGTTATTAAAAGCCTCTGTATCCATTCAACCTGCGGTGCAATGGTCTTTTTGAGGAGAAATATAACTACAGATATTTGAAGTATTATAAAATAATATATAACTGATACTACAGACTCATTTTTTATTAATACACTTAGAAAATTTATTAATGCTATCATTCCAACATAACCCACCGATACTACAGCGAACCTCATTAAAAAATCTCTAACTAGAGAAATGCTATATTCATTTCCTGCTTCAATAGTACTGATCATTAAAAAGAAAGCTATAAGGCTTACCACTGACACTATGAAAGCTAATATCACTTGTACTATAAATCTGCTTAAAAATATCTTATATTTATTTACATTAGAGGATAATAAATTCTTTATAGTTCCTGCTTTCAAGTCATCTGTCATTACAACTGAAAACAGCATTAAAATGTAAGTAATAAACGGAAATCCAAACCCTGCAACTTTGATAAAGGCTTCTCTAGAATACCCCTCTTTAGCTACTATAACATCTACGATTAAGTTTCCTTGAGATGAATATATAACAAAAGCCATAGCCGATATTAATGCCCCAATTACAACATATATAAATGGTCTTTTATAATATTTATAAAGTTCTGCTTTTATAAGCTTAATCATTTTTCTCCCCTCCTACAAGTTCTAGGAAGTACTCTTCTAAACTGCTTCCTACTCTTTCTAAAGAGGATACCATTACCCCTGCATTTAATAATGCCTTATTCACTACATGAGGCTCGTCCAAATAAGCATATACCTTTATTAAATTATTATTTAATACTTCATAGTCTTTGCACTTTAACTTTTCTTCTAATATAGCAGCAGCACTCTCAGCATCATCCACTTTTATGGATAAGCAATGCTTGCATCTCTCCTCTAATTCTTGAGCTGATATCTCTTGTACTAATTTCCCATCATTAATAAAGCCATAACAGGTAGCAAGCTGTGAAAGTTCTCCTAAAATATGACTTGATATTAAAATGGTGGTATTCCTAATCCTATTAAGCATCAAAAGTAAATCTCTTATCTCCTTAATTCCCATAGGATCTAATCCATTTATAGGCTCATCTAAAATTAAAAAGTCAGGACTACCCATTATAGCCAATGCCAATCCTAGTCTCTGCTTCATACCAAGAGAAAAGCCTTTAAACTTCTTCTTTCCTGTATCAATCAACCCTACAAGCTTTAATGCTTCATCTACGCAATTCTTATCTACTATTCCTCTTTGGATTCTGTAATACTCTAAATTTTCTTTAGCTGTTAAGTATGGATAAAACGCAGGAGTCTCAACGATGCATCCAACCCTCGTATGCATCCTTATCCTATCTGGTTCATTATTAGCATCAAACAGTTCAAAATCTCCACTAGTTGGACTAGTTAATGATAGTGCCATTCTTATAAGTGTTGTCTTTCCTGCTCCATTCTTTCCAACTAATCCATATATGTCACCTTTTTTAACTGTCATACTAACATCAGTTACAGCAAGTTTATTTCCATAATTTTTGCTTATATTCCTAGTAGCAAGTATATTTTCTCTCATAAAAATCTATCCTTTCTTAATTACTTAGTTTCTTTCTATAGGTCTATTCTAAAGGCAATAGACCAAGATACCTTAAAGAAAACATTAAGAAAGTCTTAAATTACTCCGCAAGTTTAAATCCTATTCCCCATACAGTTTTTATATAATCATTTTCTTTATCTATAGAAGCTATCTTATTTCTCAAATTACTTATATGTACATTTACTGTATTATCATCGCCCAAAAATTCATCATTCCATACATGTTCAAAAAGATTTGCTCTAGTAAATACCTTCTTAGGATTACTCATCAAAAGCTCCAATATTGCAAATTCCTTGGCTGTAAGCTGTAGTTCTTTGCCTCTAACTGCAACTCTGACTTCCTCCATATCCAATTCTATTTCTTTATATTTAAGTGTTTTCTTAACCTCTGCTTTAGAAAACTTGGTATACCTTCTAAGCTGTGCCTCAACTCTTGCAACAAGCTCTAAAGCATCAAATGGCTTGGTCACAAAATCATCTGCTCCAAGTTTTAAAGCATTTACCTTATCTTCTGAGCTTGTCTTAGCCGAAATTACTATTATAGGCATATTCTTTTTCTTTCTTACTTCCTCTATGATTTCCTCTCCAGTCATTCCGGGTAGCATCAAATCTAGTATCACCAGTTGAAAGTCAAACATATCAAGACACATCCTTGCTTCTGTACCTGAAAATGCCTGTCTCACATTAAAGCCATTCTTCATTAGAATCTTATTTATAAGTCTATTTATATCCTGATCATCCTCAACAACTAAAATATTTAACTCCTTAGACATCCCTTTACCTCAATTCCGTTTTATTCTACACATCAATTATAGCCAACATCTCTTAAAATTGAAAATAATTTATATTATGTCTGTCCAATAGTTCGAGGACCTAATATCTTTTATTAAATACGAAATTAGATAACTCTTAATTTTAAGGAAGGGGTATAGTAATGGATAGAATTTATTTTGAAAAATTTCTTTCTAATGATGATTTAACAGAAGCAGAAATCGAGTATATGTTATTACCTAACTATTGGAGACAAGGTTATGGAAGTGAAATTACAACGAAATTACTGAAAATTGCTAGAGAAGTAGATAGTATACAAACACTTGTAGCCAATGTGAAACCAGATAACATAGGTTCGAAAATAATATTATTAAAGACTGGTTTTGCACACTGCAAATTTTTCGAAAATCTTGATAATGGCTCTCCCGTAGAAATGTTTAATAAAAATATTGTACACTAATATTAGATGATGATATACGTTTATTGAGCAAAACATATCGTCTCCAAACTGCAAAACAATAATATCAAATTTAAATGAAAAGTATTTTTAGAACTCAATATTTTTATGATTTATAGACAATTACAAAAGCCAGAAATACCTCTAAGTGTATTTCTGGCTTTTCTTAAATTTCATTTTATAATAAAGTAAGCAATATTCCAAAAGTTACAGTCATATATTAAAATTTCTACGAAGTCAGAAGTAGAAATCTCCATAACTTTTCACTATTAACTGCTCAACTTTTAATTTATTCTCTATTATCCTAAGAAAATCTCTAAATCATTTTCTACATTAGTTATACCAGCGATACCAAAATTCTCTACTAATACTTTAGCAACATTTGGTGATAAGAATGCTGGAAGCGTTGGTCCTAGGTGAATATTCTTTACTCCTAGATATAGCAATGATAATAGTACAATTACAGCTTTTTGCTCATACCACGCTATATTAAATGCTATTGGAAGTTCATTTATATCTTGAAGTTCAAAAACTTCCTTTAGTTTTAATGCTATTAATGCAAGTGAATAAGAATCATTACATTGTCCTGCATCTAAAACCCTTGGTATTCCATTTATGTCACCTAAATTTAATTTATTATACTTATATTTTGCACAACCAGCTGTAAGTATTACTGTATCCTTTGGAAGGGCCTTTGCAAAATCTGTATAGTAGTTTCTTGATTTTGCTCTTCCGTCACAACCTGCCATAACAAAGAATTTCTTTATAGCTCCTGACTTAACTGCTTCCACTACTTTGTCTGCTAGTGCAAATACCTGATTATGAGCAAATCCACCTATGATTTCTCCTTTTTCTATTTCTGTTGGAGCTTTACATCTCTTTGCATGTTCAATTATCATTGAAAAATCTTTATCGTCTTCACTATTTCCTTTTATATGTGTACATCCCTCGAATCCTGCTGCTCCAGTTGTATATAATCTATCCTTATAGCTGTCCTTAGGTGGAACTATACAGTTTGTTGTCATAAGGATCGGTCCATTGAAGCTTTCAAATTCCTCTTTTTGTTTCCACCAAGCATTACCATAGTTACCTGCAAAATGAGAATATTTCTTGAAAGCTGGATAGTAATGAGCTGGTAACATTTCTGAATGAGTGTATACGTCAACTCCTGTGCCTTCTGTTTGCTTTAAAAGCATTTCTAAATCCTTTAAATCATGTCCTGATACAAGTATTCCAGGATTGCTTCTAACCCCTATATTAACCTTAGTTATTTCAGGATGTCCATAAGTTCCTGTATTAGCACTATCCAATAATGCCATACCGTCTACCCCAACTTTACCAGTTTCTAATGTTAAAGCTATAAGTTCGTCTATAGTTAAGCTATCATTTAAAGTTTTAGCTAATGTTTCTTGCATGAATGCATTTACATCTTCATTATCATATCCTAAAGCATTCGCATGTTTCATATATGCAGATAGTCCTTTTAATCCATATATAATAAGCTCTCTAAGGCTCCTTATATCTTCGTTCTTTGTTGACAGTACTCCAACAGCAAATGATTTTCTATCCATTTCTGACTTTGTAATAGCATTATATAATGCTGCTTCCGACAAGTTTTCTTTGTCATCTAATTGAGCTAATAATTCTTCTTTCACTCTTAATGTTTCTTTAACTCTTCCATAGAATACTTCATCATCAAAATTTGCATTGGTTATTGTTGTGAATAGATTTATAGTTATTAGGTGATTTACTTCAGCACCTACTTTTTTCCCTTCTTTTCTAAGTCTTGAAGTTACTTCTGATAATCCCTTTGTTGCATATATTAATAAATCTTGTATTCTAGCTAAATCAGGTGATTTTCCACACACACCAAACTGAGTACATCCTGTACATCCAGCTGTTTCTTGACATTGATAACAAAACATTTTATTTTCCATTGTTATACCTCCATTTTATTATTAGTTTTTAGATATTTTTATATCTTAATACATCCTAAAATCTTTACTATAACCAAAGTATATATATTTATCTTTTTTTAAGCGGTAACCTATGTTACAAAAAAATAAAAACTCATGATAATTTAAATATCATGAGTTTTAGATAAATTGTTAGTTATTCAAATATACTTTTTCTTAACATAGAAATAAAAAAAACCATCTCTTAATTGAGATGGTTTGGTGGCTCACCGGGGAATCGAACCCCGGACACCATGATTAAAAGTCATGTGCTCTACCGACTGAGCTAGTGAACCACATTACCTGGCGACCACCTACTCTCCCACAGAGCCTCCCCTGCAGTACCATCAGCCGTAATTTGCTTGACCTTCGTGTTCGGAATGGGAACGGGTATTACCAAATTACGCATCATCACCAGATGCTTAGTTTTTCCTAAATCTTTGATTTAGATGAAAAACTGTACTCCTCACTTCAGTGAGTGAGTTTCCTTTGAAAGAACTTAATTATTCTTTCAAAATTGCACACAGATTTTCTTTTCTATCTTTGTTTTCTTTGATTAAGTCCTCGACCTATTAGTATGAGTCAGCTGAATACATTGCTGCACTTACACCTCTCACCTATCTACCTTGTGTTCTTCAAGGGGTCTTACTAACTTACGTTATGGGAAATCTCATCTTGAGGGGGGCTTCACGCTTAGATGCTTTCAGCGTTTATCCCTTCCCGACTTAGCTACCCAGCTATGCTCCTGGCGGAACAACTGGTGCACCAGAGGTCAGTCCATCCCGGTCCTCTCGTACTAAGGACAGCTCCTCTCAAATTTCCTACGCCCGCGACGGATAGGGACCGAACTGTCTCACGACGTTCTGAACCCAGCTCGCGTGCCGCTTTAATGGGCGAACAGCCCAACCCTTGGGACCTACTTCAGCCCCAGGATGCGACGAGCCGACATCGAGGTGCCAAACCTCCCCGTCGATGTGGACTCTTGGGGGAGATCAGCCTGTTATCCCCGAGGTAGCTTTTATCCGTTGAGCGATGGCCCTCCCACGAGGTACCACCGGATCACTAAGCCCGACTTTCGTCCCTGCTCGACTTGTTGGTCTTGCAGTCAGGCTCCCTTCTGCCTTTGCACTCTTCGAAGGATTTCCGACCCTTCTGAGGGAACCTTTGGGCGCCTCCGTTACTTTTTTGGAGGCGACCGCCCCAGTCAAACTGCCCACCTAACAATGTCCCGTCACCAGCTTCATGGTGCCCGGTTAGAATCCCAGTACTGTCAGGGTGGTATCCCAAGGGTGGCTCCACAGGACCTGACGATCCTATTTCTCAGCCTCCCACCTATCCTGTACAGACAATACCGGAACTCAATGCTAAATTGCAGTAAAGCTCTACGGGGTCTTTCCGTCCAATCGCGGGTAGCCAGCATCTTCACTGGCACTACAATTTCGCCGGATTTGCAGTTGAGACAGTGCCCAAGTCATTACGCCATTCGTGCGGGTCAGAACTTACCTGACAAGGAATTTCGCTACCTTAGGACCGTTATAGTTACGGCCGCCGTTTACTGGGGCTTAAGTTCACACCTTCGCTTATGCTAAGTGTTCCCCTTAACCTTCCAGCACCGGGCAGGCGTCAGCCCCTATACATCAGCTTTCGCTTTAGCAGAGACCTGTGTTTTTGCTAAACAGTTGCTTGGGCCTATTCTCTGCGACCATATTTCTATGGCACTCCTTCTCCCGAAGTTACGGAGTCAATTTGCCGAGTTCCTTAACTGCAATTCTTCCGATGGCCTTAGGATTCTCTCCTCACCTACCTGTGTCGGTTTGCGGTACGGGCACTACTTTGCTCCCTAGAGGCTTTTCTTGGCAGCGTGGAATCAGATACTTCAGCCACTTGGGCCTTCCCCATAACACCTCAACATTGTAAAGACGGATTTGCCTATCTTTACTGTCTAAGTGCTTAGACTAACATCCATTAGTTAGCACATCTTATCCTCCTGCGTCACCCCATTGGTCATACGCTTATAGTGGTATCGGAATATCAACCGATTGTCCATCACCTACGCCTTTCGGCCTCGGCTTAGGTCCCGACTAACCCTGAGCGGACGAGCCTTCCTCAGGAAACCTTAGGTTTTCGGCCAGTGAGATTCTCACTCACTTCTCGCTACTTATGCCAGCATTCTCACTCCTATGTCGTCCACTGCTCCTTTCGGTACAACTTCTTCCAACATAGGACGCTCCCCTACCGCGTACATCTAGTGTACACCCATAGCTTCGGTGGTAGATTTTAGCCCCGGACATCTTCGGCGCAGGATCTCTTGACTAGTGAGCTATTACGCACTCTTTAAATGAGTGGCTGCTTCTAAGCCAACATCCTAGTTGTCTTAGAAATCCCACATCCTTTTCCACTTAATCTACACTTTGGGACCTTAGCTGATGGTCTGGGCTGTTTCCCTTTTGACCACGGATCTTATCATTCGTAGTCTGACTGCTGAGATTCAAGTTAGTGGCATTCGGAGTTTGATAAGGTTCAGTAAGCTCTATGCCCCCTAGCCCATTCAGTGCTCTACCTCCACTACTCATTCTCAACGCTAGCCCTAAAGCTATTTCGGGGAGAACCAGCTATCTCCAAGTTCGATTGGAATTTCTCCGCTATCCACAGTTCATCCCATGGTTTTTCAACACCAACGTGGTTCGGTCCTCCACGAAGTTTTACCTTCGCTTCAACCTGACCATGGATAGGTCACCTGGTTTCGGGTCTACAGCATGCAACTTTTCGCCCTTTTAAGACTCGGTTTCCCTTCGGCTCCGGACCTTAAGTCCTTAACCTCGCTACATACCGTAACTCGCTGGCTCGTTCTACAAAAAGCACGTCATCACACATATAAAGTGCTCTGACCGGTTGTAGGCACACGGTTTCAGGTTCTATTTCACTCCCCTCCCGGGGTTCTTTTCACCTTTCCCTCACGGTACTGCTTCACTATCGGTCATCAGGTAGTATTTAGCCTTGGGAGGTGGTCCTCCCTGCTTCCCACAAGGTTTCACGTGTCTCGTGGTACTCTGGATCAGAACTTAGAATATTATCTTTTCGCTTACGTGGCTTTTACACTCTGCGGCCCAACCTTCCAGTTGTGTTCGACTAAGATTACCATTCATTTTATGTCCTGTCCTCAACCCCAAGAATAAATTCTTGGTTTGGGCTCTTCCCCTTTCGCTCGCCGCTACTTAGAGAATCGATGTTTCTTTCTCTTCCTCCAGGTACTTAGATGTTTCAGTTCCCTGGGTTTACCTTCCTGCAACTATTTATTCATTACAGGATACATGGGGTTTCCCATGTGAGTTTCCTCATTCGGAAATCTTTGGATCTCTGCCTATTTGCGGCTACCCAAAGCTTATCGCAGCTTATCACGTCCTTCTTCGGCTCCTGATGCCAAGGCATTCGCCGTGCGCCCTTTATAACTTAATCGTTATTTGAAAATCATAATAAGCGGCGTCCTGCTTCGTCAGTTTGTCGCTGTGGTACTCATTTGCATAAGCAAACTCCGTTCCTCGCTCCTTCACTTCCTTGCATTACTTGCTTCTTGTTATTTTCATTCTTCTTAAAAAATACCCATCAGAATATCTTTCAGAAGTTCTATATCATAATCTTCATGCGTTTGAAGATTGTAATATTTCTCTTGTTACAAAGAATAGTTTCAATATTTCTATGTGCAATTTTCAAAGAACTTTTAAATCATTAAAACTTGTTTTGCTTTGTAAATTATTTCTAACTCAGCATCACTAATTTTAAATTATTTTATTATTTTCGGTGATTTGTTTTTCACCGTGTCGTTTTTCAGCGACAAGTAGTATTATATAGATTATTAGCTCCACTGTCAACAGTTTTTTATATATTTTTTTCTTATTTTTGAAGTTTTAAAAATAAGACTATTTAAAAAAATATATACAAGGAGGTTTAAGCCTTGATATATCTAGATTTTTATTCCTCCTCTTGTGGATTTAACAATCTAATGCTAAATATAAAAACTTGTTTTTCTAGAGGTTCTTTTATAGTATGTTGAAATTGTAAGGCTAATATTCAATAAAAATAAAATTAGTTTTTTATTTCTAAATATGCTTATTCTTTTCTTCATCTTTTTGTTCGTAGTATATTTTAGGATCAAAATATTAATTTCCAATGCATAATCTAGAATATAAATTATCCCTTGAACATAAAACGCTCAAGGGATAATTTATTATTTTAAGAAATAAAAATATGCAAGTACTATTATTCCTAATACGATTCTATAGTATCCAAATGCCTTAAAGTCATGTTTCTTTATGTAATCCATAAGGAACTTTATAGCAAATACAGAAACTAAAAATGCTGCAACTGAGCCTGTTAAAAGTATTGCCCATTCAAATCCACTAAATACAAAACCTGCTTTATAAAGTTTTAAAGCGCTTGCTCCAAGCATAGTTGGTATAGCTAGGAAGAATGAGAATTCAGCTGCTACAAATCTTGAACATCCAAGAATAGTTGCTCCTATTATAGTTGCTCCTGATCTTGACGTACCTGGAATTAATGCAAGCATCTGGAACATACCTATTAAAATTGCAGTTTTGTATGTCAATGCTGGAAGACTTGTTGTAGTTGGTCTTTTGTTTCTATTTTCTATAACTATAAATAAAATTCCATAGATTATAAGTGTAAGTGAAACAGTTGTTGCGTTATAGAACATTGCATCTATTTTATCATCAAATAGAACCCCTATGATTCCTGCTGGAATTACTGCCACTATTACTTTAAACCATAGACTTACAGTTTCTCTTCTTTCTCTCTTTGTCTTTGTTGTGTCAAATGGGTTCAATTTTTTAAAATACAAAAATAACACTGCTAAAATCGATCCAAATTGTATTACAACTAAAAAAGTACTTACAAAAAGGCTTGAAAAGTTTAGCTTTATGAACTCATCTGCTAGTATCATGTGTCCTGTACTACTGATTGGAAGCCATTCTGTTATACCTTGGATTATTCCAAAAGCTATGGCTTTGATAAATTCTAAAATCTCCATAAAACACCTCTTAATTCTTATATTCAATTATTTTATTATAAACTAAAAACATTAAAATACAAAGTAATTATACCTTATGTTCTTAAAAATGTAAAAAAGGACAGCTTTTCTAATTAAAGTATGATATTATTCTTTTGAAGAATATCATACTTAATAATTTCCAGCTATCCTACTTAAATATTAATGTTGGTTTCTGCTGTAATAGAACTTATTTATTTCTAGATTTTCCTAAATACGCAGCCTTAACTGACTCATTATTTAGAAGTTCTCGGCCTGTACCTTTCAATGTTATATTTCCTGTCTCCATAACATAACCTATATCTGCAGTTTTCAATGCTAAATTAGCATTCTGCTCTATAAGCAGTATAGTAACCCCTTCTTTATTTATCTTCTTGATTATTTCAAATATCCCCTGAACTACAAGAGGAGCAAGTCCTAAAGATGGTTCATCCATCATTATAAGTTTAGGTCTGCTCATAAGAGCTCTTCCAACCGCAAGCATTTGCTGCTCTCCACCCGAAAGTGTACCTGCCATCTGCCACGACCTTTCTTGAAGTCTTGGAAAAAGTTCATATATCCATTTGATGTCATCATCTAAGCTGTCCTTTCTCATATAAGCTCCAACTCTTAAATTTTCTGATACCGTAAGGTTAGGAAATACACGTCTTCCTTCTGGAACTAAAGTTATACCTTTTTCTACAATTTCATTTGTAGATTTCCCTACAATTTCCTCTCCATCAAACTTTATAGAACCCCCAGCGGTTTTTACGAGTCCAACTATAGAACGAAGTATTGTACTTTTCCCAGCTCCATTAGCACCTATAAGGGTAACAACTTTTCCTTCTGGAACCTCAAGATTTATACCCTTTACAGCTTTAATTCCACCATAAGAAACGCTCAAATTTTCAAGATTCAACAAAATCTTATCACTCATCTTCCTGCACCCCCAAATAAGCATCTATTACACGTTTATTGTTTTGAATCTCTGAAGGTGTCCCTGATGCAATCATCTTACCAAAATCAAGAACGTAAATTCTTTCAGAAATCTCCATAACAAGATCCATGTGGTGCTCAATCATAAATACAGTCAATTTAAATTTATCTCTTACATCTTTTATAAATGCTGTAAGTTCATCAGTTTCCTGTGGATTCATTCCAGCTGCAGGCTCATCTAAAAGAAGAAGAGTAGGGTCTGTTGCTAACGCTCTTGCTATTTCCAGGTGCCTCTGCTGACCATATGGAAGAGAACTGGCAATGTCATCTTTGACTCCAGCTAGTCCAAGTATCTGAAGAAGTTCCATGGATTCTTTTCTGTTCTTCTGCTCTTCTTTATAATTGATTCTGAAAGTTGCAGAAAGAAAGTTTGCTTTGGATCTCATATGTTTTGCTATAAGAACATTTTCAAACACAGTAAGATCCTTAAAAAGTCTTATATTTTGAAAAGTACGGGCAACCCCTAAACGTGTTATCTCATCAGGTGTTTTTCTGATGGCATCCTTTTTCTCATAAACCTTTCCATTTTGCCCTTTATATATCTTTTTTACAGTTCCCCTTGGATGATTTCTAATTATCACATTTTCATTGAAAGCAACTTCTCCATTTGTTGGGGCATAAACTCCTGTTATTACATTGAAAGCTGTAGTCTTTCCAGCTCCATTAGGTCCTATAAGCGCTACTATTTCTCCTTCGTTGACTTCTAAAGAAAAGTTATCTACTGCTACAACACCACCAAACTGCATGGTAATATCAGTAGCCTTTAATATATTCTTAGCCATCTATACTACCTCCTTTGGATTGTACCTTTGAGAACTTTCCTTTTATCCTTCTACACCAGTCTGCAATCCTATCCCATGAAAATTCCTTATTTCCCATAATCCCCTTGTTATAGAATAGTACCACAATCATAAGCAGTATTGAGAATACAACCATTCTTAATCCTGCACGGAATATTGGAATGTTCATTCCAAATAGAACTAAAGGCTCATCAAAGAAACGAAGCCACTCTAATCCCATAGTTACTACAAAAGATGCTATGATAGTTCCTGTTACGCCTCCTAATCCTCCAAGCACGATCATTAGAAGAAAATTGTAAGTTAGTGTAAAGTAAAATTGTTTTGGATCTACTGTAGTTAAAAGTAAAGCAAATAATCCACCTGCTATACCAGTGAAAAAAGCACTTACAGCAAAAGATAAAGCCTTGTGTTTTGCAAGATTTATTCCCATAGCTTCTGCTGCAACCTCATCCTCACGAATGGCTTTAAATGCACGTCCATAAGAAGAGTTTATCAAAAGTACCATTATCCCTATACATACAATGGCTACTCCAAACGGAAGCCACATGGTCTTTATACCTGGAATACGGTTTATACCTAAAGCACCATTTGTGATACTTTGTGTATTAGTGAATATTATTCTTATGATCTCTGAAAACCCTAATGTTGCAATAGCAAGATAGTCACTCTTAAGTTTTAAAACTGGCCAACCTATTATAAGAGCTGCTACAGCCGATATAACTCCCCCAAGTATTACAGCTGCAAAGAAAGGTAGTTCTATATTTATAAGCCATGGTGCCATGGGTTTTATATAAAATATAGATGATCTAAGGTCTACGGGTACTGTGAATACAGCTACAGTAAAAGCACCTATTGCCATAAATCCAGCTTGTCCCAGTGAAAATAAACCAGTAAACCCATTTACTAAATTCATTGAGACACTGACTATAGCATAAATTGCACTTAAATTTAAAATACGTTTTACATATGCATTGCCTATTATATTATTGTCTACCAAAATTATTACTGTTACAGCAGCTGCAATGAGTAAAACTGAATATATGACTTTATTTTTCTTTTTCATTTATCATCACACCTTATCTGTAATTTTTTCGCCTAAAAGTCCTGTAGGCTTAACAAGAAGCATTACTATTAATAATATAAATGCAAATGCATCTCTATACCCAGTTAATGTAGGCAGAAAAGCAACCAGCATTGTTTCTCCAAGTCCTAAAACTAATCCTCCAAGAACAGCTCCTGGTATGCTGCCGATTCCCCCAAATACAGCAGCTACAAAACATTTTAGTCCAGGCATTACCCCCATAAGTGGGTAAATGGATGGATATTTTGTTCCCCAGAAGATTCCTCCTACAGCTGCTAGAAAAGAACCTATAGCAAAAGTTATTGCTATAACTTTATCTATTTTTATTCCCATAAGCCTAGCAGTTTCAAAGTCTTTAGAAACAGCTCTCATAGCCATTCCAATTTTTGTTTTATTTACGATATATAGAAGAATTATTAGAAGTACGACTGTAACAATGGGTGTAACTAAAGATCCCATAGGTAATGAAACTTTCCCCATTGTCACTATCTTGGCCAATGCACTTAGCTGCGGAAATCCTCTTGGAACTCCTGTAAAAAGATATGTTGCTAGATTCTCTAACAAGAAAGATACACCTATAGCTGATATCATAATAGACATACGAGGCGCATCACGTAATGGTCTATATGCAAATCTTTCTGTAACAACCCCTAAAACTACTGTAAGTATTATAACTATAGGAATTGCAATAAACCACGGTAAACTGAAGTTTATCATTGCAAATATCATAAAGTATCCTGCCATCATAAAAATATCCCCATGGGCAAAGTTTATGAGTCTAAGTATGCCGTACACCATGGTATACCCTATGGCAATAAGTGCATACAAGCTTCCTAGAGATATTCCATTTGCAAAATGTTGCATAAAAATATCAAATGTCATCATATTCTATAGCACTCCCCCCTTAATTATTTAAGCCTAAAAGGTGGCGCAGCAGTTTTGCTCCACCACCCTTATTATTTACATCAGCTAATTTGCAACTTTTACCGTATCAAGATATGTGAACTTACCGTCTTTTACCGTCTTGATAACAGCCAGATTTTTCTTTGCATCTCCATTTTTGTCAAAGCTGATAGCTCCAGTAACCCCTTCAAAATCCTTAGTTTCTACAAGGGCTTTACGTATAGCTTCACCTTCAGTAGATCCAGCTCTCTTTATAGCATCTAATAAAACAATATAGGCGTCATATCCCAAAGCAGAAACTGCAGGTATGATACTTTGATATTGTGTAAATTCTTTCTTTATTCCTGGAACAAACTTTTTAGCTTCTGCTGTAGCAGCTTTATCATTCTCATCAAAAAACGTAGAGACTACTATTCCTTCAGCATCTTTTCCAGCAACATCTATGATAGCTGGATTTTCCCATGTATCTCCTCCCATTATTGAGCAAGTTATTCCAAGTGCTCTAGCTTGTTTAATAACTAGTGGGGCTGTCGCAACCGATGAAGGTGCAAAGATTACATCAGGATTAGCAGCTTTAACATTTGTGAGTATAGAATTAAAATCTTGTTCATTTGTTTGGAAAACTCCTTCTGATACAATAGCTTTTTCATCTCCAGTTAATTTTATAAAAGCTTGTTTAAAAAAGTTTCCAAGTCCTGTTGAATAGTCATCTCCATTTTGAGTTATAACAGCAGCAGTCTTTGCTCCCTTTTGAATTGCATAGTTTGCCATAACTGTTCCTTGGAATGGATCTAAATAACATACTCTAAAATAAAAGTCATTTCCTTGAGTAACCATTGGGTTTGTACAAGAACATCCTATAGCAGGTATTCCAGCCTTCTTAATTATATCTCCCGCAGCTATAGAAACCCCTGAACCATAAGAACCTAAAATGGCACAAACCCCCTCCTTTTCTATAAGACGAGTAACTGCTGTTGTGGCTTCTCCTTTATCTGATTTATTGTCAACTATAACAAGTTCAACTTTTTTGCCAAGTACTTCTGAATAAACTTTGTTTGCATACTTAATTCCATCAAGCTCTTGAGATCCTCCTCCACCATTTTCACCTGTCAATGGCTGAAAAACTCCTATCTTGATAACATCACTATCAGTAGTTTTCTTCCCCTCATCCTTTTCCCCTCCACATCCAGCTAATAATGTTGTGCCTAATGTTAATGCTAAAGTCAAGGCGATCACGCCTTTCTTCATAAAGAGCCCTCCTATTAAATTATTCTTAAATTTTATTTGTTTATAATTATGCATTTATTGATGAATGTATGACTAAATAACCGTAATAATAGTGTTTTTATATTTTTTATGAGGTTTTTTTATAAAACCTTCCATTCGCATAGTTCAAAATAACTTGGATATTAGAAGAACAGAGCAAAGAAATCTTACTATTTTTATTCTTTTATATAAACCTATTATTAGTATAAAATCTGTTTATCTAATCAATAAAAAGAGTCCCATAGGACAAACTTTTTGTTTAATCCTATAAGACTCTTTCATTTATTAAAAAATATATGTCACTTATTTATTACAGCATACTTCACATGTACTGCATGGATGAGATTCTTCCCATAGGCGATCTGCTGTTGGTTTCCAGTTTTCTGCTGCCTCCTTACATTTTGCTGAAAGTTCATTAACATTTTCTGGGCTCTCTAAATCAGTAGATTTTGCTCCTGATATTTCAACTACATTTGTCAATGCTCCTGGATTATCTAATAATGGGCAAGGACGAAGATGATTACAGTTGAATGGTTGATTATTATGATATGCCATAAAAAGTGGAGACTTATATGCTTCTAACAAAGTTTTCTCATGGATATTTGAGTCAGAATAGTGTATAAATGCACAAGGTTCTATATCACCATTTGCATTTATATGAAGGTATCTACGTCCCCCTGCTATACATCCATCAACATATTCTCCATCATTCCAGAAATCCATTGTAAATATTGGCTTTGTTTTTCTAAATTCACGAATCTTACGATACATAAACTCACGTTGCTCAGGTGTTACCATAAGTGAAGGCACAGCTGCATTTCCTACTGGCATATAGGTGAAGAACCATGCGAATTTAGCGCCTTTTTCAATCATATCATCAAAATACTTCTCACTGCCTATTACTTCAGTATTCTGGCTTGTATAACAACATGATATACCAAATGGCAATTTGTTTTCTTTTAATATTTCCATTGCTCTGCATACTGCTTTATAAGTTCCTTTTCCTCTTCTAAAGTCAGTAGCTTCCTCAAATCCCTCTACGCTTATTGCAGGTACAAAATTCTTAACTCTAAGCATATCACGTGCAAATTCTTCATCAATTAAAGTTGCATTTGTAAATGCAAGGAACATAGCATCTGGATGTGCTTCACAAAGTCGTATTATATCTTTCTTTCTTACAAGAGGCTCTCCTCCAGAATAGATATACATATACGTACCAAGCTCTTTACCTTGTCTTATAATACTATCCAATGTGTCGTAATCCATATTTAGTTTGTTTCCATATTCAGCAGCCCAGCATCCTATACAATTTAAATTGCATGCACTGGTAGGGTCCATAAGTATAGCCCATGGTATACTGCATCCAAGTTTCTTTCTATTCTCTTCTTCATGACGACATCCTTGTATACCTGCATTGATAATAAAATTTTCAAAAAATGTCTTTCTTACCCCATCATCAATGTCAGTCCACAAACTTTTTACTAATCTATACCAATTGTTATCCTTGTCCTCAAGGATCTCGTGGAACATTTTTCTTTGAGGCTCAAATGTATTATATCTATCAAATTTATCGGCCCAATTTAAAAGTTTTAGCATATTTGTGTCTGGGTCTTTATCAAGATAGCCAAGTGCTTTTTTTAGTCCAAACTCCTCTATATGTTCTCTCAATGTTTTTTCTAACATTCTTGTCTCCCCCTTACAACACTTTATAATTCACTTTACCCACATGATAGCATAGGAAATTTTAGGTTTCATTTGACAAAAATGAAGATTTGTTTAAATTTTGTACAAACACCCCAATTTGACCAAAAACTAAACAGCAATAGTGTTTTGTACATACTACTTTAAGGAAATATATACTAAAATTTAAAAGAAGAAAATTATTATAAAGGATGATAAAAATGTCAACAAATCAGTTTCTTATCAAAACTGTGGCTGAAACCATGGTTTCTAAAATAATAAGAGATATAAAGACAGGCACTAATAGAAGTCTTAGGAATTCTATAGATTTAGGGCTTTATTTTTCAAAAGGACCTATTCAAAAAGAATTTTTTGGATTAGCAAAGTCTATAGCTCATAACTCAAACAACATGTATCTTCCTTTAATTAAAAGAGCTTTTGAAAGTGTAGATGAGCGAATTATAAAAACTGTAGGATTAAATTTAGGAATTTCATCATTCACCATCGGAGCAAAGCAAATTAAAGAACTATATGATATAGGCAAAGAACCGCAAATGTGGCTTCAAATTCTTGATGATGATATATTAGAAGACACTTCTGTATTTAAAGATAGATTACAAAACTTCAAGAGCTGTGGCATATATACTTTCGCCATCGACAATATATATGATGATGATAAAATAAGAAATGTTATTGCTATAGCCTCTCTTTCGAAAGAGTCAACCTTCTTTTTGAATATAAAAATGAATTATCTAAGCGACAATATCTTAACTGAGCTTAAAACTTCAAAAAATATTATAATCTTTATAGCACAAAATAAAGAAGAAATAAATAGAGACATATTTTATAGCTTAAGAAAATCAAAGCTTCTCTACGGATTTTGTAAGTATTATAATGACTTTAAAAATATGGAGTCTGAAGAAGTTTACTTGAAAGAAATGATAAGCTTAGGCTGTCTTTTCGGGGTATACATAGATACTCCTGACACTTTTAATGATTATGAACATATTCGTTATGAAAAAATCTGTAATAGTAGAATCACTGGAAAACTTCCCATTATATTATATGACTTCTATCGTGACTGTAACTTTATTCAAGAAGCAATGCTTCATAAAAAACATCTAATAGAAGAGTAACTCTATACCCGAAAGTCTAAAATTTTATATTACTATTCAGGGGTTTCCTCTATAGATGATGCTACCTTTTGAAATAAGCTTCCGTTAATAGTCTTTTCAAGAAGTTTTATAAGTGGCACAGGATCTGTTTTCATTCCATCTTTTGCCCATTCAATTATACTACCAACTAAAGCATAGGAATAAAACTTCGATATAGCCTCAATCTCAAACTCAGATAAGCTTAAAGCATTATTGGAATCTTCTAATATATTTTTAATCAATATTTCGTAATACTCCATAAGACATTCACTAAAGGAATTTTGTCCTTCTGTTCGAATTGCATTTATATAAAACTTACGATTTTCCTGCATATAAAGGCAAAGCTCTGTAAGACCATCAGCCCAGTGAAGTACATCAACTACATTGCTAATTTTAGGCGTTATTTCTGTATAAAAAATCCAATTAACTAAATCAAACTTGTCCCTAAAATGATAGTAAAAAGTATTTCTGCTAATTTTACAGTGTTTTGATATATCACCTACCGAAATATGTGAAAGAGGTGTTGATTGCATCATTTCCTTTAATCCATCAGCAAGAACATGCTTTGTCAAATCAGCTCCTGGCATTTATATCATCTCCTTTTTTGTGAATATTATAATAAGTATATTATAATTCAGTATTATAATATACTTACAGATTTTTTCAAATAATATGACTATTTTTTCCATAAAATTAGAGCCCGCTCAAAAATGATTTTCATCTCCATGAGCAAGCTCTTTATAATTAATATGTGTTTTTATTCAGCTTTCATATTATCCATATATTTTTTAAATGTAACTGTAACTTTAAATAAGTCTCCATCTATATCTATTTTTAAAGTTCCATCTTGAAGCTCGGTTAAGCTTTTTGCTATAGATAATCCAAGTCCAGAACCTTCTGTATGCCTTGAACTATCACCTCTCCTAAATCTTTCTAGATATCCTCTTCAGTAAAATCCATCTCGAAAGCAGATATGTTTCTCATTACAATCTTCACATCTTCTTCTGTAGGAATAACCTCAACATACACCCTTGTATTATCCATAGAATACTTTAAGACATTAGAAAAAAGATTTTCTAAAACTCTCCAAGTTCTTTTTCCATCTATATTTACATAAGCTTTCTCCTCTGGAAGCTTTACTACAAACTTTAAGTTAGAACGTGATATCTTTTCCTCAAACTCACCTAAAGTTTGACGCACCAGTGATACTATATCCGCTTTTTCCATATTTAGTTCCATAGTCTTTGATGCTGCTTTTGATGCTTCAAATAAATCCTCTATAAGAACTTTTAATCTTGCTGATTTCTTTGTAATTATATCTATATACTTACTTTTCTCTTCTTCAGTAGTATTTTCGTCTTTTAAAAGGTCTATATAATTTATTATTGAAGTAAGAGGTGTTTTTAAGTCATGTGAAACATTAGTTATCAGCTCTGTCTTAAGCTGTTCATTTCTAGTTGCACTACTTATAGCTTTCTCAAGTCCATCTTTTATATTATTTAAATTCTCAGCAGTTAATCTTAGGGTTGCAGGCCCTTCTTCTTTTATGGTCTGATGAAAATCTCCTTGCCTTATTCTAGAAGAAGCTTTATATATGTTAGTCATGCATTTATCAATTTTAAGCCAATATACCATAACAATAATTACATATATAGCTATCATAACATTTCCCGCTATAATAAAAGGAAAATTATAATAACCTTGATATAAAAGCGCAATCGCAATTCCTATCCATATCAATGATATTACAAAATTTAATATAACAAACTTTCTTCCTTTAATATTTAGATAAAAACTCTTCATCTTTGTACCTAATATGCATATTAAGCTATGACTTTTTATATATTCATGGTCTTTTGTTTCTTTTGTGTTTTTTATAAATAAGTATATTAGAACAGATATTAAAGCTACCATAAGACTATACATTATAATCTCATACCAAGTACTTGATATAAGAAGAATATTATTAGTTACTCCATAACTGTAATAATAAATAGATGATCGTATAGCTTTAATAGTTATGATTCCTCCGGCTACTATTCCTATAATACTTATTTCTATTGGAATCTTTCTGTATATTTTATTTAATAGAGCAAAATCATTATTATAAATAATTCTTGTTTTCCATAAATACACAGTACTTAGAATAGCTAATACCATAAGAACTGAACATAATATAGCTATATTTTTAATTATACCCAGTGCATTATTACTTTGATATTTTGCTTGATAGATATAATCATTTGAATAATCTACTATATTTTTATCTACTTTATATATTTTAATTACTCCCGAATTTGATGAGTTCATAGTATACTCATACGCTAAATTAGCATTTTCACTGCTATAAGGATAAATTCTTGAATTCAGTCCTGATTGAATAAAAAATTCATAATCATCAACCTTTTCTCTTGTGACAGCCGCTTCTTCAACGTCCTTAGTTTTCATATTAGTTAAAGTCTTGCCTGTATCAACATTTTTAACAAGAAACTGTAAATTGACAGAAGAATTCACTATATTTCTAAACTCATTTGCTGTATGTTCTGCATTTAATCTTATTTCTCTTTCAAGATTTTTTAGATCATCCTCATATCTCTTTATAATATCATTTTTTTTCTGTTCTTTTATTTTTTCATATTCCTCACTGCTATCTGCTTCAATGGTGCTAGATTCAAATTCTTTTATTTCCCAATCATATTCTTCTTTTCTATAAATTTTTCTATTTTGAAATTCTGATTCTATATATCTTTCATCAATCTTCCCCTCATTATCTAGGGCATTTAAGCTTATTGATAAGGTAGAATCTAACTGTGCCATATTATTTATAAAATTATGAGATATATATGGATTTTTATAAAGTCTATATTGTCCCCAAGCTCCAACACCTGATAATATTGTAACTGTTATAGAAAAAAATATAATTATCCATGCTATGTTTCTAAATAAATTGGATTTAGATTTTTTCAATTTTGTATCCAATCCCCCACACCACCTTTAAATATCTTGGTTCCTTTGGGTTTATCTCTATTTTTTCTCTAATCCTTCTTATATGAACTGTTACAGTATCTACATTAAATGCTGGCTCATTCCATACTTTTTCGTATATATCATCAAGTGAAAATACATGTCCTGGATTCTCCATTAAAAGATTCATCATCTTAAATTCAATAGGTGTAAGCCTTGTAAACTTTCCATCAACAAAGAACTCCTTAGTTTCTCTGTTTAGTTCCAAACCTCCAACTATGAGTTTTTCACTATCGATTTTCTGTGATTCCTGTGTAACCATACTGCATCTTCTGAGAAGGGAATTTACTCTTGCTAAAAGTTCCAATGGATTAAATGGTTTGCATAAATAATCATCAGCACCCATATTAAGTCCAAGTATTTTGTCAGTATCCTCAGACTTAGCCGAAAGAATTATTATAGGTATGTTTTTACTTTCTCTTATCTTTATGATTGCTCTCATTCCATCAAGTTTCGGCATCATTATATCCATTATTATTAAATCTATTTGATTTTTCTCTAGTATATCCAAAGCTTCTAAGCCATCGAAAGCTTTAAACACTTTATATCCAGAATTGCGTAGATATATCTCTATAGCTTCTGTTATTTCTACTTCGTCATCTACTACTAAAATATTTTTCTTATCCATTTTCTCCTCCAAAGCTCCATTTACTTCCCTTTCATTATATAGGATTAGAGAGTTTTACCCAATGGCTATTTCTATATTTAGTATACAAGATAGATTTTAAAATTCATGGGTTAAAAACCTTACAAATTCCTTTCAAACTTGCTACTCTATATATAATTTTGACCAATCCTTAAACATTACGATTCCCTCCGATCTAATAGCTTCATCTAAACCACGCAAACTTTTTTTTGCTATCATAAGATTTTCCTCATAGTCTATTGTATAAATAGCAGCATCATCTGCAATCAATTTTTGTATTTTCTCATAGATATTTTTTCGTTTTTCGTCATTCAATTCTTTAAAACCTTCATCCCAAAGCTTATCTATTTCTGTATTACTATAGCCGCTTGTATTGTATATCGAACCTGTTTCATATATGTATCTATAATCATTGGGAGAAAGCCCTAAATTATATCCGGTTATATACATATCACATTCTTTATCATTTTTAAATAATTCCTTATAAAAGCTATTGTTATCATATGGTATTATATCTACATCTATATTTAAAACTCTTAGTTGACCTTGAATAGCCAGTGCATATTCTTTATGAGCAAATCTTT
>NZ_CP076620.1:200000-227500 GCF_020911725.1 Clostridium cadaveris | reverse complement strand
ACTTATACCTATATTGTCTTTAATTATGTATTCATCATTGAATCCTTGTGCCTGTTCCATAAAAAAATTGCTACTCATGATATCGCCCCTAGATTTTACTAATACTGATATTATACATTATAACCTTAAATATGCATAAATTGACATACTTTCATTAACTCTATCATATAATTTTTTAGACATTATATCTTGAACTATTCTATCAATATTTTAAGGAGTATTTTATATGATAAAGATAAAAAAAAGAAAACTCATATTTTCCTCTGTAATTACACTTATCTTCGCACTAACTTTTGCTTACCTTGGATATAAAGTATCTCATTCTTCAAAAAGTCAAAATGATCCATGGATAGTTGCTGATGTAAGCAAGTATTCTGGAAAATTCATCTCAAAAGAAACTTTAATAAAGGATATTAAAGATAAACAAGCTTTAATAACTATGGAAACAGAACTAGAAGAAACAATAACTCTCAACGACAGCTGGGGACAGTTTGAAATCTTCAAGAAGCTTCAGACAATACATTTTTACGGAAGAGGTATATATTCCATAGATTTATCATCATTGACTAGTGATTCAATTAAAGAAGATATGAAAAATAGCAGTATTACAATAATGGTGCCTGAACCAGTTATAAAAGATATAATACTAGATGAAAATAAGACCTTATATGAATCACCCGAAATGGGTATATTAAGGATTGGAGATATAACACTTTCTCCTGCTGAATATGACGTTATATTAAGTCACATAAAAACTCGTATGAAAGAAAAACTTTCAGAAACTGAAAATATAGATAAGGCAAAAGAAAAAAGTTCTTCTTCCTTAAAATCCATAGTATCAACTTTATGTAACGTGGATCAGTCAAAAATTTCTATAGAATTTCAATAAATAATTTTTTATAATCAATTTATGACATACTTTATTAATATTTTTAAAGTATAATTTAGAAGTTAAAAAACTTAAAAAGAAAGGACATAAAGATTTTTATATCTTTTGGGTAATCTATGGTAAAAAAATTTAGAGCTGCATTAATTATTATTACTTTATTGATATGTGGATACGGACTTATAACATCAAATATGCACTATATAAGTTCTGCTGCTTTGACCTTAGTATCTATAGTTGTAATAGAAATATTTTTTAAAATTTGCACGGTTAAAATACCCCCAATAATTCCTATATCCATATATATATTTGTATTTCTATCAATGAATCTTGGAAAGTCTTTAAACTTTTACGGTGTACCTTATTGGGATAAGTTTCTTCATCTTACATCCGGTCTGCTTTTAGCTTTTATAGGCATGCTTATCCTATGGTCTTTAAATGCAAAAGGAAAAGAACTTCATCCTGCAGTAATAATAGCATTTGTTTTAATATTTTCAATAGCTTCAGCAGGAGTTTGGGAAATATGGGAATTCACAACAGACTCATTGTTTGGATTAACTGCCCAAAACAATAGCCTTAATGATACAATGTGGGATATAATATGTGGCACTATAGGAGGTTCTATAGTATGCATTTTCCTTTACTTGTACTATTATAAGGGAAAGAAATTTAAGATAATAAAAAACACTATAGATTATATGGATAAAAAATAAAAGCAGCCCAGAAAGTTTAAAACTTTCTGGGCATTATTTTATTCTATGACTCTAACCATTTTAACAAACAAATCTTTGTTCTCCATAAGTTTCTTTTCATTTCCTAATACACATAGATGGTTTTGCTTCATTACATCCTTCATAAGAGGACTTAGAGCCTGAATCTTTTCAGGGGTGATCGCTAGTATTTCATCTCTTTCTCTTTGAATATCCTCATAAGTTATTCCTCTTAGATACTCAGAAGTAGCTGCTTCACCCTTCATAGAATTTGTAAATGGATAATCCACTTTGTTTATAGCACCGATGATGTATTTTGTCATCTCTCTTTCAGTTGCAGAGAAATCCTTAACGTACTCATACATCTTGTCATAAACATCTATAGTTTCTTTAATATTAGGATCTCTATAGGAAACTATAAATACACTTCCATCACGTCTGAAGTTTGTCATTACCCCATAAGCGCCGCCTAGCACACGGACATTATTCCATAAGTAATCATATCCTCCTATAGTTTCTAAAACAACTAATGATCCATCATATTTGAAACCAGCTTTCTTATAGTCACCTGATTTTGCAACATATTGCACATTACTTTGGGTTAGAAGTGCCTCGTTTCCTGGAAGCTTAGGAAAATCATATTTTATATATCTTGGCTCTTCACTATTTAAGCCAACTGTAAGCTCTGGCAAGATCTTCTTTAGGTTTTCATATTCATCAGAAGTTGATGAGTAGCTTATTAAAAGATTATTCTTATTGAAGATATACTGAGATGTCTTTGATAAGTTATTGCTTATAGTCTCCCAATTCTTATCGAAGTTCTTTTCTAAATCACATAAGAAATGATAGAATTCAAGACCTCCTGTAATTTCATCATACCTTCCCTTTGGCATAAAATATGCCATTGACCTGTTAAATGATACTATGTGTCCGCTGGTAAGAGCTAGAGATTCAAAGTAAGCCTTTGTTTCTTTTATAACCTCAAGAACTCTCTTCTTATCTGAGTAATCTGTTTCTGTCATTATCTCACTGATAAGTTTTGCGGCGTCAGGCATCTTATCCATAAGCGTCTTACTCTTTACAACAACCATTGGAGTATATTCTTTTGAATCATCAGACTTTCCATAAGTATTTAGAGAAATTCCCATTCCTCCTGTGGCAAGGTTTATCTTATTAGATAAAGCTGAGTAATCTGTATAATTAGTACTTATCTTTCCCATGAGTGTAGTTAAAAGTTTTGCATATGGAACCAATTCCTGTGGCACAGCATCTGCTCTAAAGTATAAATTCATATAAGCTATCTTGTTAGTATCTATATCGTGGAACAACACTTTTATATCATCTTCGCTACGCTCCTCTAATGGAAGTTTAACTGCTTTCTTATCTATATCATCTATAGATAAAAGAGGGACAGAGTTTAATGCTTCTTCTGTATCTGGAGTTGTTTGCCTCTCCTTTAGCTTCTTAGATTCCTTCATTATCGCATTAAGTTCTTCCTTAGATAAAGATGCTTTGTGTGCTTTAAGCTTTTCTTTTAATTCAGCATCTTTCTTTTCTGATATACCCTTTTCTGGTTTTAACACAACTATAGAGCTATGATTATTATTTAAAATATATTTTTTTATTAAATTTTCAAAATATCTATTCTTAGATTCCTTTTTGATGTTCTCTAGCGCTTTGTCAAATTGAAGCTTGATGAATGGGTCCTCATCATGAAGCCAGCTATCTAGTGACATCATATTATACATAAGTCCTGTTGGATAACTCTTATAATCTCCTTCTCTTAAGCTAAATTCTATTTTGTTTATAGAAGATTCTATAAGTTCACTATCTATCCCCTCATCAACTAATTCTTTTAAGGTCGAAAATAAGATTTCTTTGAAGTATTCTTTATTATCTGCATTTCCATTCTTTGCTATGATGCTAAAAACTGGCTGCTTTAAAGAAGTATCAAAGTCTCCATAAACTGATTTACCTATACCTGCCTCTATAAGTGCTTTCTTAAGAGGTGAAGCTGGAGTTTCAAGTAGAATATATTCCAATATCTGCATAGCCAAATTTTCTTCCTCATTGAAAGAAGTATCTGCTACAAAGTTAGCATTTAAAAATGCTTTATTATTATTATCTTCGTTTTCAGCTATTCCATAAGGTATAGTAACTTCAACAGGTTTGTCAAATGCCTTTTGACTTGGAAGCTTTGAATCTACATCTATCTTTGAATAATTCTTCAAATAGTTGTCATTTAAGAATTTAAGTTCTTCTTTTGTGTCCCCATCTCCATACAGAAATATATAACTGTTGCTTGGATGATAGTATGTTTTATGAAAATCTATGAATTCTTCATAACTAAGTTCTGGTATATGATCTGGGTCTCCTCCCGATTCTTGACTATAAGGAGTATCTGGAAACAAAGTTTGTGTTATCTTTCTATAAAGCACTGACTCAGGAGATGAGTATGCTCCCTTCATTTCATTGTATACAACTCCATTATAAGTAAGTTCTCCTTCTAATCCATCAAGTCCATAATGCCATCCCTCTTGTTCGAATATTTCTTTATACTTATATATATTTGGATGTAATACTGCATCCATATAGACATCCATAAGATTAAAAAAATCCTTAGTATTTCTACTGGCTACAGGATATATAGTCTTGTCTGGGAATGTCATAGCATTAAGAAATGTATTCATAGACCCTTTTAAAAGTTCTACAAATGGTTCTTTACAAGGGAACTTATCAGATCCACAAAGCACTGAATGCTCTAATATGTGTGTAAGTCCCGTACTATCCTTAGGTGGTGTTCTAAACCCTATTGAAAACACCTTATTATCATCTTTATTTTCTATCTTTATAAGTTTTGCTCCGCTGCCCTCATGAATAAAAACAAGTCCTTTTGAAGATATCTCATCAATTTTTCTTTCCTCAACAAGCTTAAATCCGCAGCAAATTTCTCCTGGATTCATATATACTCCCCTTTCTAACTAATGATGTAATTTTTAAGAAGGCATACCTTCTCTCAATATATATTATGTTGTAAGACTTTGTATAAATCTGCATATTGATTAGTATTACCTAAAGGTTTAAAAATAATAATATTCTTACAACTATAACTTATATTATATTATAAAAGAAGTCTTAGTAAAGAGGGTTTGCGCCCTTTACTAAGACTTCTTTTCATTAAAGGATTTTGGGTAATCTTTTATGTATTGGGGGCATAAAAGATTTATTGATCACACATTCTATTATATAGGACTTTTCTAACAAAATGTCTTAAAAAACGCTTAAGATTATAAGTAGTTATCTAGTTTCTAGCTCCTGTTATTTCATGTCTAAAAAAGGTTAGATTATTGTAACATCTAGCTATAAGATAAATCTATAAACACTTTAAACATATCCCCATCTTTTTCTATATACATCTTTCCCCTGTGAAGCTCAACTATCCCTTTTGCGATAGCAAGCCCTAGGCCAGAACCTTCTACTGTTGAATTTCTAGATGAATCTCCTCTCTTAAATCTATCAAAAATTTCATCTACATCAAAATTCATCTCATAAGCAGATATATTTTTGAAGCATATTCTTACACCGCTTTCCTCTCTTTGCTCTATGTCCACATACACTCTTGTATTGTCTAGAGAATATTTTAAAGCATTTGATATAAGATTTTCAAAAACCCTTGCCATTTTCTTTCCGTCAAGATTAAGCATTATAGGCTGATCAAAAGAATTCACTCTAAAGTCAAGCTTCTTCTCATCATACATATAGGAAAGCTCTCCTATGGACTGGTTAATAAGCTCCACTACATCAACTTCGCCCTTTTCAAGTTCAACTTTCCCGCTATTCATCTTAGAAACTTCAAATAAGTCTTCTATGAGAGCCTTAAGCCTTAAACTTTTATTATTTAGTATCTGAAGATAGTCTGAACGTTCTTCAGCTGTAAGTTCTTCTCTGCCCAAAAGATCTGTATAATTTATTATAGATGTAAGAGGAGTCTTTAAGTCATGAGATACATTTGCTACAAGCTCACTCTTTAATCTCTCGTTTTTAACCTGTTCATCTATAGAACTTTTGAAGCCTGTTTTTATCTTGTTTATATTTGAAGCTAGCTCTTTAACTTCCTTTGAGCCACTTTCTTTTATGAACGCCTCTAAATTTCCATTTGCCATATCTCTAGTCGCCTTTATTATTCTTGCATATCCAAGTGCATCCTTCAATAACAAAGGAATAAGCACAAACATATATAAAAATACAAAAACCACAGCAAATATACTAACATATCCATACATAACTTGCGGCATAATTATTATAAACATTGGGGTCGATACTATGTATGCTATAGCTTTAAATGCAACAGACTTTACTCTTATTAAGTCTCCAAAGGAACATATTATATGGTATAGATATTTGATAAATCTTTTTATATATGATATCCATATGCTTTTCCTTAAACTTTCCGATAAAGCCTCTGTTCCTATATTCCATATGCCAATACAATACAAAATAAATACAACTATATATACAGCTAAACAAAAAGCATTCTTAATTGCTCTTTCTCTTGTGTCCCACATAATTACATAATTACCATGTGAACTTCTTATACTTTCTGCTGTTGTCCAGTAGTACTGTTCATAATCTCCTAAGTTTTTTATATTATTTACTAGATCAGGCTGAATCTTTAGTGCTGGTACCGGATTTGCTGCATCTACTTTATAGTAAAATAAAGCATCCTTATTCAAAAAGGCCTCTATGTCATTTCCTATAAGACTAGGTTCATTTGTATACACTTTTCCCGTTGGTTTATGAAGAATATAATATCTTGATTTTATATAAGTCGCTCCAACCTTTGCTTCACTTAAAAGTTCTTCTTGCGTCATACTTGGTATATCATTCAAATAATTAGTGGCTTTAAATATTATATTATCTACCTCATAAAGTTCATAAATCCACTGCTGCCTTATCTTTTCTTTGTCAAACTGCTTATATTTGTAAGCATCAATCACTCTTCCAAAATAGGGATAAGCTATTATAGTAAAGATAACCATACATATTGTTATTAAATCAACATGTCTGGCAAAAAAGTTTTTTATTCGGCCTTTCTTTTTTTCATTATTCATAAAGCTTCCTCTCTACTTTTCCATTTTATAGCCTACACCCCAAACAACTTTAATGTATTTAGGTTCTTTAGGATTTATTTCTATCTTTTCTCTTATTCTTCTTATGTGGACCGTAACAGTATTATCTGCATTGAAAGCAGGCTCTTCCCATACTCTCTCATAGATTTCCCCCGATGGAAATACTCTTCCCGGAGTTTCTGCCAAAAGCAGAAGTATTTTAAATTCTATAGGTGTAAGTTTTACATCCTGACCTTCAACAGTTACCTGCCTTGTCTCTTTGTTTATAACTAAATCTCTTATGTTTATCTCATTTTGATTCACCTTGTAATTTCCAAAAGATATATATCTTCTAAGCTGGGACTTTACACGTGCTACAAGTTCTAGAGGATTGAACGGTTTAGTTATATAATCATCGGCACCTATGTTAAGTCCCAATATCTTATCAGAGTCTTCACTCTTTGCGGACAACATGATTATAGGAATGTTTTTGCTTTCCCTTATTTTCATACACGTCCTTATGCCATCCAATCTAGGCATCATTATGTCAAGCAGAATTAGATGGACTTCCTTGCTTTCTAAAACTTCTAAAGCCTCTATTCCATCAGCACATTTTATAATATTTATGTCCTCGCTAGACCTTAGATATATATCTATGGCATCTCTTATTTCTTTTTCATCATCTACTACCAATACATTAAATTTACCCATATTTTCTCCCTCTTTTTAGGCTTAATATTTCCCTATATTTTAAATCATAGTCTTGTATTATTACAAATCATTATAGTATTTCTTAAGAATATATTAATTCCGTCTTATTGTAATTATACAAGTTATTATCAATATGTTTCAACTTTAGAAACTTTTATATCATTCATATTGAACTCATAAAATTTTAATTAAAATAATATTCTCAGGAATGGGAAGTTCCTGAGAATATTACTAGAAGATTATTTTATAATAAAATCCAATGGGAACTGGATTTATTATTATGTTACCAAAATTAAATTCTTACGGAACTAAGTGGCCTCATTTTGAAAAAGTATCCTATTCCTTGAACTTCTTCTGATAATATAAGATGTTTGCAGATGCTTGAATTCTTATCATAATATATAGATAAAGATTTATTTTTCAAATCAAATCTCATGGAATATGTAGCATGTTCTTCATATATATTTTTATTTTCATAACTTGAATCTGTAATTATATTTCCATATCTATCTGCTACAAAGTAATTAATCACAACATTTTCCTTCAAAAGTTCACATTCTCTTTTAAATGTCTCTATTACTGTTTTTGCTTCCTTTACATCACTACATCGCTCTAAAATATATCTTGTAATTCCTATTTTTCTTATTAGTTCATGTTTATATGATTCCATATAAATTGGTTTTCTTATGCATTTATTTTTATTATAATTAAGGACCTGAATATTTGCAAACAGTCCACATTGATTTATACCTTCATTAAAATCATGTTTTACTAGATATAAAGAATATGTTTCCTCATCTAGCTTCATATTTTGAGGTATAAATTGAACATTATTTTCACAGTTCATTGAATTCATCGTTCTAGATATAAATATATTGTTATGGTCATCTCTACTCCAAATTAGATTACACACATCGTTTCACCTCGTTTTTTGAAGTAACCATTATTTAATACATGTTACCTTAACCTATTTATTCTAGATATATTGCCTTTTCCCTTCTTTCATTACAAAAAATATCAATTTCTTATATCTTTTGTAATTTAGCATAAGTTTTTTGTTATTTAAGTCAAAGCCTATAGGCTTATCATATGATATATATATTTCATTTGTGCATTCTATTCCGAAGAACTCAATTAATACTATGTTATCTTATCACTTTAAAATGTCTCCATTCATAAGGCATCATATCTAAATATTTCTGGCTTAAAAATCTATCATCTATGAGCACTACAGTTCCTTTATCATCTTCTGTTCTTATAACCCTTCCAGCAGCCTGCATAACTTTATTCATTCCAGGATATACATAAGAATAGTCATATCCGTCTTTTCCTTCTTCATTATAGTATTCTTTTATTATATCTCTTTCTGGACATATCTGTGGAAGTCCCACTCCAACTATAATAGCGCCTTTAAGCCTATCACCTTTAAGATCTATTCCTTCTGAAAATATTCCACCCATAACCCCAAATCCAACAACGTTTTTCTCTGTATCTTTAGAAAAATTGTTTAAAAAATCCTCTCTATCTTCCTCACTCATATCTTTTTCTTGAATTATAGTCTTCAAATTTTCATTATAATAAAGAAAATTTTCATATACATAATTCATATAACTATAGGACGGAAAGAATATCAAATAATTTCCTGGATGCTCTCTTATTGTATTAGATATCATTCTGCTTATATCCTTATAAGTCATTTTTCTATGTCTATATCTCGTTGATAAAGGATAAATATATAAACTAAGATTTTCTCTGTCATAAGGCGATTTTAAAATAATCTTATAGTCTGATTCCTCTCCGCCCAACACATCTATAAAATAAGTCAACGGTGAAAGTGTCCCAGAAAAAAATATGGTAGCCTTATTTTCTTTCGTTATGTCATTTAACAATTTAGATGGATCTAAACAAAATAGTTTTATCTTCACATCATTTCTGCTACGTTCTACAAAAGTAGTGAACCTATCATCGTATAATTTGCTTATTCTTATAAAAGAATTAAACTCAAAATACAAGTCTAAAAGCTCATTGTAACCATGCTTTTTAGGATTCTCAGCAAGCCACCTTTCAGCTGAAGTTGTAAAACTAACTAATTTCATTATTAAATCCTTTGGCTTTTCTGTATATGTAGAATATTCTCTTTCATCATCATTTCTTATATCTATAAGTATTTTGTTTATTTCACTTGCAGTTTTATATAGTTTTTTATCTTTATCCTTAAAAAGCTTTTTAATATCCATTACTTTTCTTTTTTCTATGGTTGAAGAAAACATTTCCCTTGCCCTATCTACTAAGTTGTGCGCTTCATCAATAAGAACTATATAATTCTTGTAATCTTCGTCTCCATATCTCTTTAGGGATACCCGTGGATCAAACACATAATTATAATCGCATATTATAGCATCTACAAAGATAGAAACATCTAAAGAGAATTCAAAAGGGCAAAGATCGTATTTTCTTGAATATCTCTCTATGATTTCTCTGCTTATCATATCTTCATTCTTCAGTATATCCACTATCCCCATATTCAATCTGTCATAATAACCATTAGCAAATCGACAGCCTTCCTTTGTACAATTAACCTCTTCATTAAAACATATTTTTTCCTTTGCTGTAAGAGTAAGAACTTTCATATAAAGACCCTTTTCCTTCATCATTTTAAAAGTATCTTCTGCTACAGTTCTTGTTATAGTTTTAGCTGTAAGATATATTATCTTTTCTGCCAATCCTTCTCCCATTGACTTTACCGCTGGAAATATAGTAGATATCGTCTTTCCTATCCCAGTAGGTGCTTTTACAAAGAGCCTTTTTTCATCAATGATGGTTCTATATACCTTTACTGCCATTTCTCTTTGGCCTTTTCTATAATTTTTAAAGGGAAATTCTAATGATTTTATGGAAATGTCTCTTTTCTCTTCAATATCAGCTTTTAACTCTGCCAATTCGAGATATTTATCTAAAAGGCCTTCTAAAAATTTCTGTAACTCCTTTATTGAAAAAGTTTTTAGAAATCTCTTTTCCTCATAATCCTCTATATTCACATAAGTAAGCTGTATATTTATTGATAATAAATTATTTTGAATTCCATATATGTACCCATAAATTTGTCCTTGAGCCCAATGAAGTGGATTGTAATCCACTTCTATATCTCCTAGGTTTCTAGCTGTGGATTTTATTTCATCTATAGTGATTCCTTGAAGTTCCTGTATTAATCCGTCACATCGTCCTTCTATTTTAAATACGAAATCCCTATACTTAACTTCTTCTTTTAAAGTCACTTCTTTTGTGTAATTTTCACCTTGACTATCCTGTATTTTTTTGTGTGCTTTTATTCCTTCCTGCATAGAAGAGGTTCCTCTAAAAGTAGAATCTATACTGCCACTTCTAAGAACATACTCCACCAACTCACGAACGGAAATATTTATAATTTTCATTTTTATCACCTTTAATTTATACATTTCATATATTTCATTATATCAAATAAGGAAAGATTTATATAATTGTTAATTCCATTTTCAATTTATATTACAAGCTAGTTGAATAAAGTTCTTTTTCCTTGTAATATTTAATTGATATTTACATTAATTAAACTATGGAGGAATAATTTTATGCATCTATTAGGAACTATTGCAGATACATTGGCTATAGTAGTCGGAACTTTTATTGGACTTCTTTTTAAAAAAGGAATAAGCGAAAAATTAAGTCGTACTTTAATGCAAGCCTTAGGTTTATGTGCATTATTCGTAGGCATAGATGGAGCTTCAAAGGTTGATAATCTTATGGTGGTTATCATTTGTATGTCTCTTGGCGCTTTAATAGGAGAACTTGTAGACATAGATGCTAGATTAAATAATCTAGGATTTAAAATTCAGGGGAAATTCAAAAGTAAGAAGGGCAATATAGCTGAAGCTTTTGTATCTACTACGCTTTTATTCTGTGTAGGTGCAATGTCTATAGTTGGTGCTCTAAACAGCGGACTTCAAGGTGACCATACAGTTCTTTTATCAAAGTCAATATTAGATGGTGTTACAGCAATAATCTTTGCTTCAGCTTTAGGTAGTGGTGTTCTTATCTCTGCAGCAGTTGTTTTTGCTTATGAAGGAGCTATAACTATATTTGCTTCATTTCTAAGTCCTATACTATCTACCGCAGTTATCGGCAATGTTACAGCTTGTGGAAGTCTCCTTATCATAGGACTTGCCTTAAATATATTAAAGGCTACAGATATTAATGTTTCAAATCTTTTACCAGGAGTCTTTCTGCCTATATTAGCTGAAATTGTAATAAATCTTTTCTAAATGCGTTATCTAAAAATCTTATATAGTCAGCTTCACACACAAAATACCCAAAGCTTACCATATTGTAAATAATATGATAACATAGAAGGTAGTTAGACTTACTAGCGTAATTTTCTGGTATAATAAGGAAAAGGAGGTGCTATATAAATGTATATTCATGTAACCCTAGATCTTATATTTATTCTATTCTGTATTTCTATAATACATGAGATTTATGAACATAGACGTGTCACTACTCCATATAAGTCGTATAGTGTCTGTTTAAGATATGGCTTTATAACAAAACCGTTATTATATTTTTTAATTTTATGTGCATTTATCAATCTTGGAATATTTCTTTTGAATGATGGATTTATTTTAGTAGATGTATTAGACAGGGGATTATTCTTATTTGCGCTTTGTGTTTGTACCTATGCAGTTCCCAAAAAAATATATATAACTCAAGAAGGAATATATTATTTTAATAAATGTTGGGGCTGGAACAATATTTATCGCATAGATATTTATGACAATGTTGTAGACATACTATTCTGTGACTACTCTAGAAAGCTTATATTTTTAGAACAACCTACCATAGAAGAAAAAGAGGAGCTTGTAAAAATAATGTATCAAAAGAATGCTATGATTTAAATTATTAGTTTTACTGGTTACTAAAAAATGTCCTATGAAGATTAGTCAAAATTTCATAGGACATTTTCTTATTTATAATATGCTTTAGTAGCTTCAAATATCAGCGATATATTTTCATCCCTATCTTGAGGTCCACCTTTAGCCATTGTTACAATCATAGACATTAGAAAAAACATAAGCTTATCATCAATATGTTTATATTTACTGAAAGTAGGCTTTTTTTCAACTCCCTTAAATATCTTTTTTATGCTTTCATGTATGAATTCCTCTACATACTTAAATTCCTTATCTCCTTCTAAGCTTCCTCTCATCATCGTATTTCCTATTCCTTGCCTATTGTACACGTCATCGTATAATATCTCTATAGCCTTATGTATATAATTGTTACTATCAATTTGAGTATCAATCTTCTCAAGTTTTTTAAATGTATCTTTCCAACTCTCAAGAACTACCGCAAGGTATAGCTCTTTCTTATTTGGATAATAATTATACAAAGTTCCCACTGCAATATCACATTCAGCGGCTAAAGTCTTCATATCTACATTATCATACCCTTTTGAGCAAAACAATTCTTCTGCCTTTTCAAAAATTAAATGGTCTACATCATTTAATATCTTGGGCACATAATCACCTCATTATTGTTTTTAATCCATTAAATTATATCACATATTATCTATTCCGGTTAGTAATTTTTACATTTTCATCCTTTTTAGCTTTTACGGAAACAAATGGATTGTCTTTTATATAGAATCTCCACGGAAAGTCTATGGCCTCTTCTGCATAATCTATGCCTATTCTCTTGCATTGAACTATTTCATAGTTTTCATTATTAAATCCATCTTCTACTACATATAGTTCATTCCCATTTATCAAATCTTTTGTATTCATATTTTTATCAATTTTTAATGCTATACAAAGTTTTGATGGTCCTGATGTAAGATTAACTACCTGTTTTCTTGTAAGCTCCTCGTAAGGTTTTTTATATCTGTTTTCACTCATATATTCTATTCCATCAATAGGTTCTACAGCTCTTATGAGAACTCCTTGAGCATCGCCCTCTACAGAATTTATTATATTAAAACAATGATATAACCCATATATAAAATAAACATACGCTACTCCGCCTTCCATATATAGCGGCTTTACTCTTTCGGTAATCTTTCCTCCGTAAGCATGTGAAGCTTTATCTATTTTTCCTATATAGCTTTCCGTTTCAACTATTTTAGAAACAAGGATTTTCCCTTCATATTTCCTCACAAGAAGCTTGCCTAAAAGCTCTCTTGCCACAATTGTTCCTTCTCGAAGAAAGAAATCTTTAGGAAGTCTCTCCATAGTTGATAAATCGATCATCATCACCACTCCCGAACTTTTATATCTTTAAACTTAAAGAATACATATCATTCTTCTGAAGCCTTTCTATAAATCAATTATTTAAAAAAATTAATACTATTATTCACTTATATTCATAAGCTCTTTTATAACTTCACCCGCAAGTATCATTCCTGCTACAGGAGGTACAAAAGAAATGCTTCCAGGTATTTGACGCTTTGCTGCACACTTCTTTGTAGATTCTCCAGTACATACACATCCTTCCTTACAGGTAACTACATCTTCCGATTTTGGCTTTAAAGGCATTTCTTCTGAATATACAACCTTAAGTTTTTTTACGTTTCTTCTCTTAAGCTCTCTTCTCATCACCTTTGCTAGAGGGCATACAGAAGTTTTATATATGTCACTTACCTTAAACATAGTTGGATCAAGTTTGTTTCCTGTGCCCATAGAGCTTATAAGTCTTATTCCATTATCCTCACACCAAACTGCAAGCGCTATCTTTGATGAAACAGTATCTATGGCATCTATTACGTAATCCACATCCTCAGTGACTATAGCACCTATGTTTTCTGCAGTTACAAAGGTTTGATGAGCTATTACTTCGCATTTTCTATTTATCTCTAGAATTCTTTCCTTCATAACCTGTACTTTAGGTTGACTTATGGTTTTATAAGTAGCATGAATCTGTCTGTTTAAGTTTGTCAAGCATACAGTATCATCATCAACTAAAACAAGGCTTCCAACTCCTGCTCTTGCCAATGCTTCTACTGCAAAGCTTCCAACTCCGCCTATTCCAAATATTACAACCCTTTTATTTTTTAAATTATTTAAAGCCTCTTTTCCAATTAATAATTCAGTTCTTGATAATGAATGCTGTAACATATACTTTATTCGCCCTTTCTACATTAATTTATCTTTTTATTATAATATACCACATAGAAAACTTATATATAAATTATTAGATGTTTGTTATAATAATATATATTAATATTTATGGATAATTGGAGGTACGATATGGTACTAGGTATAATTGCCGCAATGGAAGAAGAACTTCAGCCTTTATTAGGTGAAATGAAAGCTGAAACAACAAGAACAATAGCTCATATGACATTTCATGAGGGTTATATTTTAAACAAAAAAGTAGTAGCAGTAATTTCTGGAATAGGTAAAGTTAATTCCGCTATATGCGCTCAAATACTTATCACAACTTTTGGTGCTACAAAAGTTATAAATGTAGGAGTCGCTGGTGGCGTTGGAGATTCTATCGCTCCTGGAGATGTTGTCATAGCTGATTCTTTAATTCAACATGACATGAACTCTACAGCTTTCGGATATCCTCATGGTCAAATTCCAAGACTATCTACATTTGATTTCAAATGTGATCCTGAATTAATATCTCTTGCTAAAAAGGCAATAGAAAATTCAAGTAACTTCAACTCTTTTATAGGAACTATAGTTACAGGTGATGAGTTTGTTGCAAATGTAGATAAGATAAGATGGCTAAAGGATTCATTTAATGCATTAGCATGCGAAATGGAGGGCGGAAGCATAGCTCAAGCCTGCTATTTAAATGATACTCCATGTGTTGTTATAAGATCAATTTCTGATAATGCAAACACTGGAGCTCACATGGATTATGAAAAATTTAAGCCTATAGCTGTTGAGAATTCAACTGCTATACTAAAGAGCATAATTTCAAATATTTAATTATAAATAAAATATTATATTAAAAAGAGTAGTAGCTATTTTTGCGTAAAAACAAAACTATCTGCTACTCTTTTATAGGTAAAATTCTATTTATACTTGTGAATAAAACAAGGGAGGTTAACATATGAAAGCTGAAACTTCTAATCTACATACATATGCATCTTGTCCAGGAGAATTAACTTTATCTAATCAAAAATTAAAACAATTAAGACCTGATCTATATGGTATTTTAGGTCTAATTTGCAAAGCAAAGGATAAGTACTGTTTAGGCTTTACAAAGATTGAAAAAATAAAGGCACATATTTATTATGGAGACAGCCAACCTGCAGTAGTAATATCTCTAAAACCATTAATTGTTGCAGCATATTCTGAGGATTTAGACTGTATTTTGCCCCTTAAATTTCCAAATAAATTCGTTAAAAATTATAAGTTGAAAGAAAAATCAAGACTTTTAACAATTAATATTTATAGTGAAATAAAAGATCTTGCCAAAGATATAATTTTAGGTAAAAATCACTCAGGTTTATGGGGTAATTTTTCTCCCATTATTGCAGAGTTTGTATCTAACGATAAAAATTTAATAGAAAAAAACAAAAAAATATTTAATGAAGATTTGTGGGAATATGTTTATAAATTAGGATTAGAATATCTAGAGTTATATCCAAATACATATAGAGATGGCAGACCCCTTATTGCGTTTATACCAATAAAGGAAATCTACTAAAATTTTGTTTTTGTATAGCATATCTAATAAATATATCTTCTAAAAGAATATGCACATATATAAACTAAGTTGAAGAGATACTAACCCTCTTCAACTAATTTCTTACCTAAAACTAATTCCTGAGCTCTTACGAATCTCGTCTATCATTTCCATTTCCATCAGTGAGTATTTATTATGTTCTTCTGCACTTTCTGCACTTTCTATAAGACGAATAAACTCTTTCACCTCATAATACATGTTGTGTTCATGCTTTTCTATCATGACTACTTCTCTTTTACCACTTCTAAAATATAATTCAATAACATCAGTATTTGGTATCTCTTTTATTATCATACTTCCAAGCTCTCCTTGTATTTGACTTGGAAGATAAGAAGTTGTTATTTTTGAGTATTGAAGCTCAGCCAGCATGCCATCATACTCTGCAATAACCGTTCCCATTCCTTCCATACCATTATGAAGAAAAACACTTTTTGAGATTATGTTATTCGGCATTCCAAATAATTTTACTAAAGGATGTACGCAATAAACCCCTATATCCATCAGTGCAGAGTTTGAAAGCTTGGGATTAAAAGCATTTAATATAATACCATCTTTGAATTTATCATATCTAGAAGAGTATTGGCAAAAATTAAATGTAACTCTTCTTATACTTCCAAGCTGTGGAAGTAACTCTTGAATCTTTGCAAATCCAGGATCAAACACAGGTCTCATGGCTTCCAGTAAAATCACATTATTACTCTTTGCTACTTCTAACATTGATTTCAACTCTTCTAAATCAGAGGAAACTGGCTTTTCACATAAAACGTGTTTTCCATAATTCATCATCATTATTGACTGAGAACAGTGAAAACTATTTGGACTTGCTATATAAACAGCATCAAAAGAATCTGATGCTGCAAATTCTTCTAATGAAGTATAAACAATGCTAGCCCCATGTTTTTCAGCAAATTTTCTTCCTGTGTTTTCACTTCTTGAGTATACTGCTGTAAGTTGAAATCCCGCTACATCTTTTGCTGAAATTATAAATTCATCACTTATCTTGTTCGTCCCAATTATTCCAAATCTAATCATATATCTTCCCCCTATAGAAATTTAAAACTTATACTCTTTTATACTATTATAAATATAAGCTACATATTTTTATATAAAAAAGAGAAGAGTTTTACTTCATGACTTCTATCCTATAAAAGAAATCAAAATCTACTCTTCTCTTTTTATTAAGTTTTATTTATAGTTCGGTTTTTAAATATTTCATTGTGGGAGTAATTAAATATTTATTTTTATGTCCTAGTCTCTTCCTAAGATTTTATTGATCTCATTCTTGTAAGCGTCTGCTTTAACTCCGAAAATTGCTTGTATTCCGTTTCCAACTTCCATAACTCCAGTAGCACCTAAAGATTTTAAGTCTGCCTTATTAACCTTAGTCTTATCTTTAACTTCTACTCTAAGTCTTGTTATGCATGCATCAACACTTACTATGTTTTCTTCTCCACCTAAAGCTTCTAATACTGCTGGAGATTTCTCAACTATTTCACCCTTTGAAGACTTAACTTCTTGATAATCAGCCTTTGTGAATAACTTAGTATCTTCTTCATTTTCATCTCTTCCTGGAGTCTTTAAATTGAATTTCTTAATCATAAATGTGAATAAGAAATAGTAAACTACTGCATATACCGCACCTACTGCTAGAACCATGAACCATCTAGTTGGTACTCCTGCACCTGCTGGAAGTAATCCAAATAAACTGAAGTCGATAAATCCACCTGAGAATGTCATTCCAATAAATACGCGGAAGATATCCATAAGCATGAATGATAATCCTGCTAATACACAGTGAACTCCATAAAGTACTGGAGCAACGAATAAGAATGTGAATTCTAATGGTTCAGTTATACCAGTTAAGAATGAAGTTACTGCTGCTGCTAATAATAAAGATCCAACTTGCTTTCTCTTAGATGGAGCTGCACATTTGTACATCGCAAATGCTGCTGCTGGAAGACCAAACATCATGAATGGGAACTTACCAGCCATGAATCTTGTAGTACCGCTTACTATAGTAGACATAGTCTCTGGAGATGCTCCAACAAGGTTTGTCATACTTGATAATTGAGCGAAATATGCAGTGTTTGCACCTGCTATTGTCTGCCATGAGCCGCCTATTAATACATTTGCATCAACAAATGATCCAAACCAGAATGGAGTATAGAATACATGGTGTAATCCAAATGGAATTAATGCTCTTTCAATAACTCCATAGAAGAAAGTTCCTATAAATCCTGCATTTCTAACAAGGTCTGCTATATATCCTATTCCATTTTGAACTATTGGCCAAGCGAAAGCAAGAACTGCTCCTACTAAAGCCATAACTACTGATGTTATTATAGGTACAAATCTTGAACCTGAAAAGAAACCTATAACTTGTGGTAATTGAATCTCATGATATTTGTCATGTAATATTGCTGTAATTATACCTGTTATAATTCCGCCGAAAACTGACATATTTAATGTGAATATACCTAAGTTTGTTGTAACGTAAGTTCCAAATTCACCAACATTACTTGGAGTAACAGTTCCTAATTGGGTTACACCAAGTCCTAATAAAGTTGAAATAACTTGATTCATTACTATAAATCCAAATACTGATGCTAAAGCTGCTGTTCCTTTATCTTTCTTTGCAAGTCCAACTGCAACTCCTACAGCAAATAGTAGTGGAAGGTTACCAAATATAATATCTCCAATATTCTTCATTACTGTCAATATAGCTGTAACTGCTGGTATATTAACAAAAGCTATTAGTGGTTGATATACTGATGGTGCATCAGCTAAGCCTGCAATTCCTAAAAGAGCTCCACCAACACCAAGTAATATACCTGCTATTGGTAATGCTGCTATTGGCAACATTATAGCTTTACCTATTCTTTGTAAATATTTAAGCATATATTATTCCTCCAAATCATTTTATATTTTGTTTATATAATTTGCATTTATAAGGCTTTTTATCCTAAGCTGGCCAGCTTTAAGTTTAAGAACGCAAAAAAGACCTAAAGATAACATGCATAAACCTATGTTCTCACACAGATTTCAATACTTGCTATTTTTAAGTCTTGCCTGCATTACCAGTAACACCTTATTTTTTCTATGAACTCATAATATCATATAATTTTTATCGTGTAAATGTTTTTATTCGTTTTCATTTTATATTTTTTTAATTATTTTTAAAAATATCCATAACCATACTTTCATATAGTCTTTTTTTGCATTGCCCATTATTATAAAAAGCACAGCTATTACAACTACTGCTCATATAACTATTACTCACAGCACTTGTAAGTCCATTTGGTTCATATCCAGAACAATTTTCAGCCACTAAATACTTAAATTTTTCATCCTTCATTTCCATCAGCTCCACTACAAAATATAATAATATATTGTGTAGTTTTCTTGATTAATATTCAAGTTCTATATCATACATTAGTAGTGGCTTAATATATTCATTTATTCATAATCATCATACTCGTCATCAAATATCAATATAGATTCTGTTTCACTGCAATATTTTGTTATTATGCACTTCCCCATAGTTCTTGGGCATCTTCTGCATAAGCAATCCATTGCTTTAGCATCACATTTATTATTTTTGTAGTCAGGACATACCCTACAGTTATTACTAAGCACCATTTTTTCTTCCTCCAATTGCCTCTTAAATTTATTCGTACCTTTAATTATATCTTTTTCTTTAAACATATAAAATACAATTTCTCTTAAATTTTTATAAATTTTTTATACCTATAAGCTTATTAATATTCTTAATAAAAAAAATTATCAAACGTTTACATTTACCTACTTACAAACGGTTAATTTATACTATATAATATAAATAAGCTTAACTTTAGGAGGTTATTATTATTTATGAGGCGAAAACTTTACCCTTCATATTCGCTATCTATACTTATATTTTCAATTTTCGTCATTTTTGGACTTATAGTAGATGGCCCAATAAATGTATTTAACGGTTTGAAGGAAATCATCTTCAGCCCAGATATTCTTATAACTGATTATGTAGCAATAGGGGGCATAGGTGCTGCCTTCGTTAATGCGGGATTAGTAACCCTATTGTCAATTGCTCTACTTATAATTATAGGTATAAAACCAAATGGTTCTACCCTAATGTCATTATGGCTTATGGCCGGCTTTAGTTTTTTTGGTAAAAATGTATTAAATGTATGGCCAATAATTTTAGGAGTTTGGCTTTATTCAAAATATAAAAAGGAACCTTTTCTTAACTACTCATTAATAGCACTTTTAGGTACATCCCTTGCACCAGCTGTGAGTCAATTAAGTTTCGTAGGTCTTTTTCCTGTTTACGTCTCAATTCCAATGGGATGTGCTATCGGGATTGGCATAGGTTTCATACTTTCACCATTGGCTGCAAACTGTACAAAACTTCATCAAGGATACAATTTGTACAACGTTGGATTTGCCGCTGGACTCTTAGGAACTATGCTGATGGCTATATTTAGAGCTTTAGGAATTACTTTTGAATCAAAATTTATATGGTCAACTGGAAACAACCTGCTTTTTGGTGTATTTTTAATAGTTATATTCTTGATTCTTATAGGCTTTGGAGTTTATGATAATAAAGATGCTTTAAAAAACACTTCAAAAATAACTAAACACAGTGGTAGACTTGTATCTGATTATTATATAATGTATGGTAAAGCCGCTTATATTAATATGGGGATTTTAGGTATACTTTCTACAATTATAGTAATAATTATAGGAGGAGAATTAAATGGTCCTACTATGGGTGGTATTATGACTATCGTAGGTTTTGGGGCCTTTGGTAAACATCCTCTTAACGTAATACCTATAATGATTGGTGCCCTATTATCTTCAGTACTAAATATATGGGGTATAGCATCACCTCAAATGCTTATATCCATGCTTTTCAGTACTACACTAGCTCCTATAGCTGGTCAATTTGGATGGAAGTATGGAATTCTTGCCGGATTCCTGCATGTTTGCACAGTAATGAATACCGGTTATTTGCATGGAGGACTAAACCTTTATAATAACGGTTTAGCAGGAGGCTTTGTTGCCATGACACTTATACCACTAATACATGCATTTAGAAGGGAGCAGACCAATTGACGCACGATAGACAAAAGAATATTCGAATTTTAGATGAATTAACTTCCTATTGCTACTTAAAGGGTGCAGAACACATATCCATTAATTTAGATGTAGACAATGACTTAATAACATTTACTTTAAAATGTTATGTTCCAAATATAACAAAAAACGATATTGATTATCTTGAAACATCTCTAAACGTTCCAAGATGTCATGAGATGGAAGAATATTATTGGGAGCTTACTGGAGATACTGAAGGGGAAAACGAATTATCTCTAGTTGGTATGATGATAGATTCTGTAGATATAATTCTTGAAGAAGATATATTGGTTATAGAAGTGAAAAGGAAAAATAACTAGGAATCATTTAATTTAACTTCTAAATACATTGGATAAAATAAGGGCTAAGGAAATATATTTGATATTTCCTTAGCCTTATTTATGCCTATTTTTACTATCAATATTAATTTTCTAACTTCATTATTTTTAAACCTATTTCATTCCCTTAAAAATATCCCTAAAGCTATTCATATCTTTGTTATTCATAGTTATTTTTATACGTCTTACATTATATATTCCATTGCTTTCTCTAGCATATCCATATCTATTTCCAATGCCCATTTTGTATCCGAGCTTGTCCATAACAGTTATAGTGTCTCCATCATAACTTCCATATGGATACATAATAATTTCAACCTTATTTTTTAATATGCCCTCTATTTTTTCTTTAGATTCTTTTAAATATTTATATTGCTCATCATAATGCAAAAGCTGTAATTTTTTATTGTTCATACTATGCCCTTGAAAGCTTATGCCATCTTCGTACATGGTCTTCATCATAAATTCACTTAAATAAGATTCCTTGTTTATATTATCACTAGAAATAAATACTGTTGCCTTTGCATTATATTTCTTAAGAATTGGATATGCATTAGTAAAAACATCATCATAACCATCTTCAAAGCTTATTACTATAGGTCTTTTAGGCACATTATTTCCTGTAGTAATCATCTCATAGGCTTCTTTTGCACTTAAAAAAGTGTAACCATTCTCATTAAGCCATTCTATATGACTTTCAAAAGTAGCTTTTGATAGAGATAATGGTTCTCCACTGTCATTTATGAAAGAATAACTTAATATAGGAATTTTCACTCCTGAATTTTCTATATAATCTACTGGGGTTCCCCTTAAAATATCACTGCTATTTAATACTATAGCTTCTCCTTCAGTCTTGTTATATTTAGAGATAAGTGTTTCTCTTAGAGTATAGAAACATATTATAGATACTATAGTAATTAAAATTATAATTATGCCCCTTAAAATCTTAGACATATTTTTCTTCAACCTAGCCCCCACCTACTTTCTCACTTTATATCTCTAACTGTTTTGTACATACCTTATATGCTTAAATATTTCATTATTCCAAATACTTGTAAGCTGTAAAACTTTCATCATAACAGCTTTGCCTATATCGTCCTGCTTCATTTCTGATATTGCATTGTTAAGCTTTTCCCATCCTATTCCTTCTACTTCATCAGATTTTTTTATCTCACCTGATTTGTATCTGCATATATATGTAAGCATTATTATCTCCTTAGCCTGTAAGTAGTGACTTCCCAAGTACATCATATCTTCTATTTCAATTCCCGTTTCCTCTAAAACCTCTCTTGAAACTGTCTCTTCAACCGTTTCACCATTAGTTACATATCCTGAAATTAATACTTTTGAATCTTTAAAAATATAACTTTGCTTTAAAAGAAGTACCTCATCACCTTTTACAACAGCTACTATAATACAAGGTTTAGGAGTATCAAAATACATCATATTATCGTGCTCACAATAAGGCACTCCACCTTCATCCCAACTATACTTTTCTACCAATTCTCTTCCGCATATAGGACAATATTTATACTTCATTATTTATCCTCCTAACTATACTAAAGCTTTACAGGAATTCTTTTATATAGAGCGATCTCGTTCATCTCCACTTTGCAACAATAAGCAAATATATCAACCCCATTTTCTTTTGCACTTCTTAATGCTTTACCGAATTCCGGATCCATCTCATCATTAGGCCTAAAATAATCTATATCATCCATCTGTATGACAAATAATACACCTGCACCTCTTCCGCTTTTTTTAACCTCAATAAGTTCAAGAAGGTGTTTAGTTCCTCGTTCCGTAGGTGCATCAGGAAATCGTGTTTCCCTATTGTCTTCTAATGTAACTCCTTTTACCTCAAGATAATACTCATTTTCTGGTGATGCTATAAGCTCATCTTCATCTTGTCTTTCTATGCATAACTTGAAATCAAATCTGCTGTTACCGAAAGTTTTTTCTCTTCGTATATCTCTGTATTCTTTTAAATCCTCAATAACTTCATTTTTAAGAGCTTCTTCTGCTATTTTATTAGGAGCTTGCGAGTCTATGTTTATAAGTCTTTTCCCTTTGTATGCTGCAATTAAACTATATCTAGTTTTTCTATTAGGATTATCTTCTGCTCTTATAAGTACAGTAGCCCCTTCTTTAAGTATTTCTCTGCATCTCCCTGTATTAGGTACATGTACCATCTCTTCAGTTCCATCTATATCAACATATCCTTGAAATCTATTTGGTCTTTTTACAAATTTAGCTGTTCTAACATTTTTATCTATTTTCATAGTTTCTCCATTTTTTTTAATTGCTTCTTAATAGTATTTATTTAAACTATTTTTCTTTTAAATATATTTATCATTATAACACACAACATAGAAGTTTTCATTTCATGTTTTTCCTATAAAACATCATTAAATCTTAAAATTAAATAACTTTTTCTACTTTTTCAACAGGTTTGTCCTAACTTATCAACATTGTCCACATATTTTATCCACAGTTGTGTGTATATTCAAAGATTTTTGTGGACTATATGTATTATCTTAATTATATTTTAGTTCAACTTAATCAATTTCAGAAAACCTTACAATTTATTACCATATATGATCATTGCACTAAATCTTTTTTCTATAAACTTTTTATAAAAAAACGCAAATACATGAACTTTTTAGATAATATCTAATTTAAATTCATGTATTTGCGCTTGCTATATGGTGACTCCTAGGAGATTCGAACTCCTGATGCCACCGTGAGAGGGTGGAGTCTTGACCGCTTGACCAAGGAGCCATATGCAATATTAAGTTTATTTGGAACAATATTCCTCACACTTCAATTATACTACTCACTAATTTGAAGTCAATGATTTTTTTAAGTTTTATAACTAATTTTATCAATAATAAAGAATATATCTATTAATTTCTTCTATAAATATCATTACTTTTGAAATTAAAGTGATCCATATTATATCCAACTAAAAATTTAATTATACTTTGAAAGGGTAATATTCTAAAAAACACTTTCTCATCAGCTCTACTACTTATTAACACAAAAAAGGTAAATGAATTATCATCTACCTTTTATTTATGGTGACTCCTAGGGGAATCGAACCCCTGTTACCACCGTGAAAGGGTGGTGTCTTAACCGCTTGACCAAGGAGCCATTATAACCTGGCGACCACCTACTCTCCCACAGAGCCTCCCCTGCAGTACCATCAGCCGTAATTTGCTTGACCTTCGTGTTCGGAATGGGAACGGGTATTACCAAATTACGCATCATCACCAGATGCTTAGTTTTTCCTAAATCTTCGATTTAGCTGAAAAACTGTACTCCTCACTTCAGTGAGTGAGTTTCCTTTGAAAGAACTTAATTATTCTTTCAAAATTGCACACAGATTTTCTATTTCTATCTTTGTTTTCTTTGATTAAGTCCTCGACCTATTAGTATGAGTCAGCTGAATACATTGCTGCACTTACACCTCTCACCTATCTACCTTGTGTTCTTCAAGGGGTCTTACTAACTTACGTTATGGGAAATCTCATCTTGAGGGGGGCTTCACGCTTAGATGCTTTCAGCGTTTATCCCTTCCCGACTTAGCTACCCAGCTATGCTCCTGGCGGAACAACTGGTGCACCAGAGGTCAGTCCATCCCGGTCCTCTCGTACTAAGGACAGCTCCTCTCAAATTTCCTACGCCCGCGACGGATAGGGACCGAACTGTCTCACGACGTTCTGAACCCAGCTCGCGTGCCGCTTTAATGGGCGAACAGCCCAACCCTTGGGACCTACTTCAGCCCCAGGATGCGACGAGCCGACATCGAGGTGCCAAACCTCCCCGTCGATGTGGACTCTTGGGGGAGATCAGCCTGTTATCCCCGAGGTAGCTTTTATCCGTTGAGCGATGGCCCTCCCACGAGGTACCACCGGATCACTAAGCCCGACTTTCGTCCCTGCTCGACTTGTTGGTCTCGCAGTCAGGCTCCCTTCTGCCTTTGCACTCTTCGAAGGATTTCCGACCCTTCTGAGGGAACCTTTGGGCGCCTCCGTTACTTTTTTGGAGGCGACCGCCCCAGTCAAACTGCCCACCTAACAATGTCCCGTCACCAGCTTCATGGTGCCCGGTTAGAATCCCAGTACTGTCAGGGTGGTATCCCAAGGATGGCTCCATAGGACCTGACGATCCTATTTCTCAGCCTCCCACCTATCCTGTACAGACAATACCGGAACTCAATGCTAAATTGCAGTAAAGCTCTACGGGGTCTTTCCGTCCAATCGCGGGTAGCCAGCATCTTCACTGGCACTACAATTTCGCCGGATTTGCAGTTGAGACAGTGCCCAAGTCATTACGCCATTCGTGCGGGTCAGAACTTACCTGACAAGGAATTTCGCTACCTTAGGACCGTTATAGTTACGGCCGCCGTTTACTGGGGCTTAAGTTCACACCTTCGCCTAAACTAAGTGTTCCCCTTAACCTTCCAGCACCGGGCAGGCGTCAGCCCCTATACATCAGCTTTCGCTTTAGCAGAGACCTGTGTTTTTGCTAAACAGTTGCTTGGGCCTATTCTCTGCGACCATATTTCTATGGCACTCCTTCTCCCGAAGTTACGGAGTCAATTTGCCGAGTTCCTTAACTGCAATTCTTCCGATGGCCTTAGGATTCTCTCCTCACCTACCTGTGTCGGTTTGCGGTACGGGCACTACTTTGCTCCCTAGAGGCTTTTCTTGGCAGCGTGGAATCAGATACTTCGGTGCTTGCACCTTCCCCATCACACCTCAGCATTGTAAAGACGGATTTGCCTATCTTTACTGCCTAAGTGCTTAGACTAACATCCAATAGTTAGCACATCTTATCCTCCTGCGTCACCCCATTGGTCATACGCTTATAGTGGTATCGGAATATCAACCGATTGTCCATCACCTACGCCTTTCGGCCTCGGCTTAGGTCCCGACTAACCCTGAGCGGACGAGCCTTCCTCAGGAAACCTTAGGTTTTCGGCCAGTGAGATTCTCACTCACTTCTCGCTACTTATGCCAGCATTCTCACTCCTATGTCGTCCACTGCTCCTTTCGGTACAACTTCTTCCAACATAGGACGCTCCCCTACCGCGTACATCTAGTGTACACCCATAGCTTCGGTGGTAGATTTTAGCCCCGGACATCTTCGGCGCAGGATCTCTTGACTAGTGAGCTATTACGCACTCTTTAAATGAGTGGCTGCTTCTAAGCCAACATCCTAGTTGTCTTAGAAATCCCACATCCTTTTCCACTTAATCTACACTTTGGGACCTTAGCTGATGGTCTGGGCTGTTTCCCTTTTGACCACGGATCTTATCATTCGTAGTCTGACTGCTGAGATTCAAGTTAGTGGCATTCGGAGTTTGATAAGGTTCAGTAAGCTCTATGCCCCCTAGCCCATTCAGTGCTCTACCTCCACTACTCATTCTCAACGCTAGCCCTAAAGCTATTTCGGGGAGAACCAGCTATCTCCAAGTTCGATTGGAATTTCTCCGCTATCCACAGTTCATCCCATGGTTTTTCAACACCAACGTGGTTCGGTCCTCCACGAAGTTTTACCTTCGCTTCAACCTGACCATGGATAGGTCACCTGGTTTCGGGTCTACAGCATGCAACTTTTCGCCCTTTTAAGACTCGGTTTCCCTTCGGCTCCGGACCTTAAGTCCTTAACCTCGCTACATACCGTAACTCGCTGGCTCGTTCTACAAAAAGCACGTCATCACACATATAAAGTGCTCTGACCGGTTGTAGGCACACGGTTTCAGGTTCTATTTCACTCCCCTCCCGGGGTTCTTTTCACCTTTCCCTCACGGTACTGCTTCACTATCGGTCATCAGGTAGTATTTAGCCTTGGGAGGTGGTCCTCCCTGCTTCCCACAAGG
>NZ_CP076620.1:12500-197500 GCF_020911725.1 Clostridium cadaveris | reverse complement strand
TAAATTTACTGTGATCTTTTGTTCTTGTTTTGCGGAACGAAATTTATTATATCATCCTCAATTAATAAATTTAAGCATATATATGACCTCACATAGATTGGTTTTATTTTTTCTCTAAATTACTCTATATATCGTCATAATTCATCTATTGATACACTAGGCTTAGTGTAAGATATTTAATTGTTTTTATTTCTATAATATATAACTATATAAGGATAATTTTACTTTTATATGTATAGTATGTATGATTTTTTTCTTCTTATACATATAAAATAGCAAATATTCATATTAATCTTCTAAAATATATACAAAGTAAATATCTACAACTTTAAACATTAAAATAAAAGGTGAATAGAACATTGTTTCTCTAAAACAACACTCTTTATTCACCCCTTTTATATTAATCATTCATATGTCCCTAATATAACAGCCTCACCATTCTCAACCATAATCTTCCCATTTGCTATTACAGTATTTATTATTAGAGTCTCTTCCTCTAATAATATAACATCTCCATCAGCATCACTACATATTGTCCCTTTTTTAGGATACAAATTCACAGCCTTTGCTATATTCGATGTTACAAATTTCAAAGCCAATTCCAAATCCATTTTTTCCTCTAAAACCATAGCTTTAAATTCTTCATAAATAGCATTTACACTTGAAACCCCTATTTTAACTAAATTCCCAAACTCATCATATCTAGACCAACTTCCATAGCCATCAGAGCTTACAGTCATATTTTCTACCGGGACTCCTACTTTCATGGCCTCTTTTATAGCTCTCCTTGGGCTTAATTCTTCATGCATTCCACATGTTAAATCTATAATTCCACCTCTCATAGCAAAATCTATAGCTTCATTAAATAACTTTCTATTTCTATTTATATGAGTTGGCCTTATTGTTTTTATAGGTACTTCGCTTATCTTTATCAATTCATTTATTTTATTAAAACCTAATTCTCCATCTCCTATATGAACGACAACTATTCCTGCTTTCCCCCCAATCATGCCGGCTGCCCTTGCATCCGAAGCAAGTCTAGCTAATTCTTGAGTACTTATAGAAGATGATCTATGATCAGATAAAGCAATCTTGACTCCAATAATTTCATCTATAAATATTATATCTCTCTTTACAGAACCAGTTATCGTTATTGAAGGATACTCATAAGAACCAGTATGTGCATAAGCACTGATTCCCTCTTCTTTTAATCCCTTGGTCTTAGCTATCAAATTCTCTACACTTCTAGTAGTGCCGTCTGTACCTAATATTCCTATAACAGTAGTTATTCCAGCTTTAGTTAATTTACTAAGCATTATCTCTGGTACTCTAGTCTTAAAACTTCCTTCTCCGCCACCACCTGTAATGTGTACATGTTGATCTATAAAACCCGGTATTAATATTTTCCCCGTGCCGTCTATGATTTTTAGATTCTTACTTTGAAAATCTATGCACTCATCTATGCAAGTTATTTTTCCGCCACTTAAAAGTATGTCTTTTTTCCCTATATATTTTGGGGAATATATCTTTATATTTTTTATAAGTATCACTTCTATATCCTCCGATTATCTTAATTCCATTTTTTTATATTCCTCTATAAATTCTTCTATAAATTCTGCAGCACATTTCAATGCCTCTCTTCCAAATTCAACACTGGATTCTTTTGGTGAAATTGGACCAAACCATCCTTGAGGAGCTATCTCTTCAGTGTTTCTTGGTATTTTTACTATTCCTCCATTAAAGCTTACAGCTTGTATATAACTAGCTTTTAATTTTTCTGTTGGATTTATAGGAGTTATATCCTCAGCCAATGATAAATCCACATATTTTTCATCTATAGCCATCATTGCTGAAGTTTCAAGAATATCGCCGTGCCCTCCTACAAACTTACTGTCTAACTTGGCAACTAAACTCCACCAATCTATAAGTGCACATACTCCCCCTTTCTGATAAACTTCTAAAGCAACTTTTTCAATAGCTGGAGAGTTACCACCATGACCATTAAGAATCAAAAATCGCTTTGCTCCATGTTTCATTAAAGATCTAGTTATACCTTCTAGTACAACTTTCAACCCCTCATATCCTATATCTATGCTTCCTGCAAAATTTAAATGATAAGGACATACTCCATAAGGAATCGCTGGCAAAATAACTACCTTTTCCATATGAGAAATTTGTTCTCCTAAATATCTAGGTATTATGTAATCAGTACCTAATGCACATTGATTTCCATGCTGCTCTATACTTCCAATAGGTATAACAATTATAGCGTTATCATTTAAGACCTTCTTAGCTTGTGATGTCGTTAATTCCTCTAAATACATATATTACACCTCCTGCTTGTTTACTTTTTTAAATATGCTAAAATGCTTTTTAATAATGGCTTCTGATGGAGTTTTTGTAAATAAACTTACTATCACCATAACCACTGCCGCCACTACTGCTGCTGGTAATAAAGGATGGAATCCAAAAGCAAATGGTTTAAGAGCTGGTATAGAGGTCAAACTGATAAGAACAATTATTCCTGTAACAACAGATGCAAACGCTGCTGACAGTGTAGCTTTTTTCCAATACATACCGAACATTACAGGTACTACAAATATACCCATTCCTGCAAATGCAAATAAATTAATTTCAAATATAGTTCCTGGTTTCAATATTCCAAAAGCTATAACCACTAATCCAATTATTAACGTTACAATTTTTGATAATTTCATTATACTTTCATCACTAGCTTTTTTGTTTATTATCTTTTGATATATATCTCTAGTAAAAGCACCTGATGTGATAACTAAAACACCATCTATTGTAGACATACCTGCTGCAACTATACCCGCTATAAATACTGATGCTAAGAAAGGATTCATTCCTTGCTGTAAAATAAGAGGTATTACTTGGTCTGTATTTTTAAGTCCTGGTATAAATGTTATGGCATTTACCGCTGACCATTCTATTAAAGTAGCAGATAACCACATTCCTGCAGTTCCTAACAATATAGCCTTAAACATTACTTTATGATTCTTCATAGCAAAAAACTTAGTAAATAAATGTGGCTGTCCAATTGTAAAGAAAGACCATAATATTATTTGTGATACATAAAATTGCCACGGCATATAATTGGTATTTCCCGGAAAGGACAAGAATGCCTCATTCATCTTCATTAAGCTCTGGTTAATATTTTCAAAGCCGCCACCCATTTTTACTGATAAAATAAATGTTACTATTGCAGTAGCTATCATTAAACCTCCCTGAATTACGTCAGTAAGCATAGCTCCCTTCATACCTCCAGTCATACAATAAAGTATAACTACTGTACCCATTCCTACAACTCCTACCCACTCTGGTAGTCCTGTAAATACATTAACTATAACTCCTGCTCCAATGATTTGAGCACCCATCATAGGAACTAGAAAAACTAGCATAAGAACTCCTAAAAATGAACTCATTTTATTAGATCCGTATCTATCTGACAAGTAATCTGCCATTGTTAAAAATTTATACTCATGTCCTAGCTTTACAAGTCTCTTACCTACTAATATGGCAGGTAAAATCATGCAGAATACTGCTCCAGGTACTGATACAGCCATTCCTGCATACCCTACATTGTATACGGTTCCAGGAACTCCTAAAAAAGTACCCATACTGAACTGAGTAGCGAAATACGCTATTCCACTAACTATAACTCCCGCTTTTCCACTAAGTACAAAATAATCACTTAAACTATTAGTTCCTCTACTTGCATACCATCCTATGAAAGCCATTATTCCTAAATAAAAAATTAATACTGTATAAAAAGGTATTGGTGCTGGTTGTACAACTAATGTCTCCATTATTTAAAGCCTCCTATTCATATTCATGATATTCTTTTCTCTTCATGCACATTTTGTAATAAATTATTATAAGAGTAAAAGTTATAATAGAATGTACTATCCACCCTATTATAAAAATAGGTATTCCACCTAGAAAAGATGGCATATACTCATGAGAATAGAAGATTGGTAATGGTAACATGATTAAGACAAACATAAATAAAAATATACATGTCCAAGTTTTTTCAAAGTGTTCATCAAACAATTTTTTCATATAACTAACCTCCTTTGTATGCAATTATTTAACGCAAATATCATGCCATAATAGTTGTACTATTTTTTATATTTAAATAAATATAATCTAACTATTTTTCAACTGTTTTAAAGGCTTTGTTACAAATAGTATGTGTAAAACAGCTTTCTTGAGAATTTTTATGAATCCACTAATGGGTTAACGGGAAATATTTTATCCCATCTTTCATTCTCATTTATCCCGTTACTTATGGGATCTTATTAGAATTTTTCCCCTTTCCAATAAAGTTGTTCCTTTAGCTCCTCTATTTATTTTTATGTAGTTTTCTTTTTCCATTTTTTTAAGTATATTTCTTATACTACCCTCTGTTAAGTCTATATTTTCTTCTTTAGCTAATATCCCAAGAGTTCTTCTTCCAATACCATTATGAAACCATATCTTTTCTAATACCCAAAATTCACGAAAGTCAATTTTATCAGATTCTCTTTCTATATTTCCTATCATATATCTAGGAATATCTTCTATTGTAATTTTGTCCTCATCCTTTATATTTATTAAGTACTCAACTACATTTACCAGTTCTCTTATATTTCCAGGCCAGTTATACTCCTTAAAAAATTCCAGCACCTCTCTCTCCATAAATTCTCCTAAAGTAAAGAAGCATTTGTTCTTTTTTAAATAATGCTTTATTAAAAGCTCTATATCATCCTTCCTTTCCCTAAGAGATATGCTGTAAATAGGCATTACATTTATTCTATAGAACAAGTCTTCTCTAAATCTTTTATTTTTCACTTCCTCTAATAAATCTTTGTTTGTAGCCGCAATAACTCTTATATCAATAGGTATAGGTTGTGTGCTACCTACAGGAGTTACTTCTCTCTCTTGAAGCACCCTTAGCAGTCTAGTTTGAAAATGATAAGGTGCATCTCCTATTTCATCTAAAAATATAGTGCCTTTATGAGCTCTTTTGAATAGCCCTATTTTCCCGCCTTTTTTAGCTCCCGTAAACGCTCCATCTTCATATCCAAAAAGTTCACTTTCTAGAAGATTTTCAGATAAAGCAGAAAAATTTATAGCTACGAAAGGTTCATCCTTCCTATCAGAATTATTATGAATAGACTGCGCTAAAATTTCTTTACCAGTTCCACTTTCACCTTGAATTAATATAGTAGAATTAGTCTTTGCCAATCTCTTAGATAATTCTATAGTTCTTTTCACCTTTCTATTGTTTCCCACCATGTCTTGAAAATTATATTTAGCACTATTATTGCTGTATTTCTTCTTTATTCTTCTTTCTTCATCCATCTTTTCTAGCATTGATATAGTTTCTAAAGTTATTACATATCCTATTAATATTGAATTGCTATATATTTCTTTTCTACTTACAAAAATCTCATTTCCATTAATTGTAGCTATATCTTCCTTAAGATCTTCATATAAATCATATAAATTTTTCCCTATAAAATCCTCTTCACTTTTCTTTAAGATATCTCTAGCAACTTTGTTTAACACTATTACTTCATAATTATTATTTGTATATATTATTCCTTCCTTAGAATTGTCCAAGGTATCTGTCAATATCTTTGTAAGTTTAGTACTTCTATTTACTATATCTATATATCTTTTTGATACATCAATTATATTTCTAAAAGAATACGTAGATAATAGTTCTCCATACTCCTGTGCATAGCCCAAATATATAAGGGCTTCAATAATACTTACAAATTCCATTTCTCTTGTCCCTATATCTATTACTCTCTCTATATCTTGTGGAACAAGCTTCATTTCTCCGGGGGTTATGGCTATATTTTTGCGTTCATAGTCTTTTATTCCCGGATAGTATGGAAAATAATTTAAATGATCTATTCCGTGGCTTATTAATTGGTTTATTGTTTCTTCACACGTAACTCTAGAATCATTTACTAATAGAACTTCAGTACCTTCTTCTAGATTGATTAATTCATCTATAGAATTATGCTTTATTATTCTTTTTACAACCATATATTTAGATTTTATATTTGTATCACTTAGTACAGCATCCTTTACTTCTTCACTAGAGAATATTACAAGATCACCATCTATATTTTTAGGTATTTCATTCTCTAAAGAGTAATTTTCTATATTTATTTTTTCTTTTAATATATTTCTAAGCTGAGTTTCTAAGGAATTTGCAGTTTTACTACCTAGACTTATTATGATTATATTTTTCATATTCTCTTCCCCCCCAATTATTAAGTTATAAATATATATTCTATTCTAATAGATTTTTCTTAATATTTGTATAAAATATAAATCAATATTACATAAACTATAAAGATTAAACTCTTTATACAATAATGCATATGTATATATTAAAGTATAACTAAAATTTATTATTCACTACCTTGTAATAAACAATACCGTTTGTTATACTATACTCAGGAATATTATTCCTATTAACTGAAACTAAACTATAAAATCACAATATATACTTTCTCTAATTACATTAATAACTTTAAACGAGGTGATACGAATTGAATTCTCAGTTAAAAAAAGGAGTCTTAGAACTTTGTGTTCTTTCTCTATTATCAAAAAAAGATTATTACGGATATGAATTAGTAAACGAGATTTCTAAAGACATCAAGATATCCGATGGAACTATTTATCCTATATTAAGAAGGCTTAATCAAGAAGGTTTTTTTGAGACTTATCTTCAGGAGTCTCAAGAGGGACCCCCTCGTAAGTATTATAAATTAACTAATATAGGATACCAAACAAAGGATCAGCTAATTAATGAATGGACTGCATTTGTAGATGGGGTTAACAATATTATAGAAGGGGATGAAAACAATGACTAAAAATGAATTTATGTGTATTCTTAGAGCTAACCTAAATGATTTTTCTACAGAAGAAGTTTCTGAAATACTATATGACTATGAGGAACATTTCAATATAGGAGCAGCTAATGGAAAAAGCGAAGCTGAAATAATTGAAGAACTAGGAGACCCAGCATCAATTGCCGGCCAGTATTCTAGCAGTAAAAGCTCATCAGAAAATGATTATGCTTCACCATATAGAACAACATCTCCTCAAAATGATAAATCTACTGAAAACAACAATAATAATTCATCAGATAAACTTTTAACTATAGTTCTTCTAGTACTTCTCATTATATTTGGAGGCGGTCCAATTCTAGGAGTATTTGGTGCTATGGTAGGTTTCCTTTTTGCTGGGCTTGGAATCATAATAGGTGGTATATCAATGCTTATAGCCGGCGCTACAGGAGTTCTTCCAGCTTTCTTTGGATTTATATCTTTAAGTCGACTCGCGGTAATGTCTGCTCCCGCTTTTATATTGATAGCAATAGGACTTATAGCTTTAGGCGGATTATTTTTAGGAGGAAATATCTGGCTTATAAAATTTGGCGTTCAGTGTATAATAAAATTATTTTGTTGGTTTAAAGAAAGGCTTGCTTAATTGCGAGGAGGTGTTGATATGAAAGATAAATCAAATAAAATTTTCAAGAAAATAATGCTTATTCTTTTAGCTGTAACACTTATATGTTTTGGCTCAGCTGCTATCATACTAAAATCATCAGGCTTCTCTCCTTCTTTAATGTTTGAAAACAGCAGTACGCGACATTACTCTTTATTTTCTCCATGGACTTGGAGAAACTTCGCTTTTAATATAGGAAATCAAATGGATTCCTTAGGTGATCAGATTGAATCTTTAGTTGAAGATAATGTTAAAAACAATACTACACTTAAGGATGCTGCAGAATTTACTGATGATAAATCCTGCACCATAACCGATTCCACTTCAGAAATAAATATATCTACAGTATCCTCTGAACTCGTAATTGCACCTACAGATGGTAACGAAATAAAAGCAATGTTTTATTTAAAAGGTATAGAAGGCGCTGCTACTCTTAACGTAGACGAGAGCGATTCTAAAGTAGATATTTCAGTAAAATATAAAAACAACTTAAACTTTGATATGCTTAGAAGTTCAAAGCTTATGGTTTATATTCCTATGAGTTATAATAAATCTCTGAAGATATCTACAGTTTCAGGTGATGGAAATATAGATCTATCATCACTAAACTTAAATGATGTTTCAATTAATACTACTTCTGGAGATTTTGAAATAAAGAAGCTTTCCGCTTTAACAGCGAATCTTTCGTCTGTATCTGGTGATATGTCCATAAACGAAAGTTTTACAGGAAATGAATTAAAAATGAAATCTACATCTGGAGATATAGATGTAGACAGCCCTTTTGGACGTACAGAAATGACTACAGTATCAGGAACTATAAATTTCTCTTCTTATAATAATATAAAGGGATCTTTAGATGCCAAGACTACTTCTGGAGAAGTAGAAATTTCAATGGGAGATACACCTTTTAATTTGGAAGGTAATACTGCCTCCGGAGATTTTGATATTGCAAAAAAATATAATGCTAATATTTCAAGGAAACACATATCTATATCAAATGGAAATGACTATTCTATTCGTGTAAGTACAGTTTCTGGAGATTTAGATATGAGATAAATTTACAAAACCCGTAACCATATTTGCTCTTCTCCATATAATATAAGTATAGATTAAAGCTTCTTCTAAAGAAGTATTTTAGTTACCCTTAATTAGTTTCTTTAATAATGAAACACTAATATTCTCCCACCTAAAAAAGAAAAAATAGGTTGCTAAAGCCCCCTTCAGCAACCTATTTTTCTTTTTTATATTACATAAACATAGTGAAAATTATAAGGAATAGCACTCCCGGTATACCTAATATACCAGCTATTAAAGCAGTTACAATATTTATTCCTATATATAATCCAAAAGCTCCTCCAACTAAGTTCACGAGCCATAATAATATTCCACCTAATATTCCATTAACTATAAGTTTTAAAAGTATCTTTATTGGCCATGCAAAAAGTTTTACCACTAAAAATAGCACCAAAAGACCAATCAAAAATCCTATAAAGGCTTCCATTAATAACACCTCCGTATTTTTCTATATTACATCATCATATTTTAGCTCCATCTTTTTTGCCTGCTTTAAGAGATATGCGTACTTAGCCATCAGCGCTTCCTCTGAATAAATTGCATTTTCTATGAGTTCTGGTTCAGATACACTATCAAATAAATTTCTTGTACATTCTATTTCCTTTAATGTAGCATTTATAGCTTCCATTAACTTTTCTTTGCATTCGTTCATTTTTATTTTTTCTGCTTTAGATCCAACTAATAAGTTTATATGATCCTTTAAAATCATCTTAATACCATCCTTTTTCTTATTATTACTTTCCTAATATATTTTATGTGGCAAGCCTCTATATAATAATCTTTTACACAATTTGGTATTAATATTCATTAAATTCTCATATTGTTCCAGTTTTTATATCTCTTTTCTTCCTTCTAAAGCTTTTGATAGAGTAACTTCATCTGCATACTCTAAGTCTCCTCCTACAGGTATTCCATGAGCTATTCTAGTAACCTTCACTCCTAAAGGCTTTAAAATCTTTGATATATACATAGCTGTAGCTTCTCCCTCTATAGTTGGGTTAGTTGCTACTATTACCTCTTTTACACTTCCATTCATCCTGGTTATAAGCTCTTTTATCTTTATATCAGAAGGACCTCTTCCTGCCATAGGAGATATATTTCCATGAAGTACATGATATACTCCATTATATTCTTTTACCTTCTCAACTGACATTATATCTTTAGGTTGCTCAACTACACATATAGTAGATTTATCCCTATTAGGATTTCCACATAAAGGACAAGGGTCCTTCTCTGTATAATTTCCACATACTGAACAGTACTTTATAGTACCTCTTGCCTGCATAAGTGCATGAGCAAATTCCTCTACCTCTTCTTTAGGAAGATTAAGTACATGAAGAGTAAGTCTTTGTGCAGTTTTATATCCTATACTAGGTAGCTTGGCAAACTCTTCTATTAACTTTTCTATCGCAACTGGATAAAAATCCATTTATAATCACATCCTTAGTCCATATAAGCAATTTAGGCATACATATAGTATGCCTAAGTCATTTAAGATATATTAAAACATTCCTGGCATTCCCATGCCGCCAGTTACCTTCTTCATGCTTGCTGAAGTCTCATCTTGAGCCATCTTAAGAGCTTGATTACAAGCTGAAAGCACTAAATCTTGTAACATTTCAACATCATCTGGATCTACAACCTCAGGCTTTATTTTTATATCTAGAATTTCATTCTTTCCATTTACTACAGCAGTAACTGCTCCACCGCCTACAGAAGCTTCAAAAGACTTGTTTTCAAGTTCCTTTTGCATATCTTCCATTTGCTTTTGCATCTTTTGAGCCTGTTTCAAAAGATTGTTCATATTTGCTCCACCCATTCCTCCTGGGAATCCGCCTCTTGCCATATAAAAAACCTCCTTTAATTATAGCTATTACTTATTATATATTATTTTTAAGTCCTTTACTATAATTCATATCTTAATAATATTTTCTTTTATATATTTAATTTATTCTATTATATCTATGCTGGTATTTTGGAAGACCTCTTTCAGTTTCTCCTCTTTTGTCTTTCCTTTAGATTCAGAAGTCATAACTCTATATGTAACCTTGACATTTTCTCTAAGAACCTCGCTGAATACTCCATCAACAAGTCTTCTATTGTCTTCTTTGTCTAACCTCTGCTTATTAAAAGCAAACTGTTCAGTGTACACTATCTCTATAACACCTTTTTCACATCTTGAAAGCTTTCCAGTCAAAAGAGATGCATAGATAACCATAAGTCTTCTATTCTTAAATGTATCTATTATATCCTTCCACGATTTTTCTACTTTATCTAATGTAATTGTTGAATCTTCATTAAATGCAGTTATAGGAAGAACTTCCTCATGAATCTCTACTGGTCTCTTTGCTACGGTCTTCTTAGACGGTGAAGATTTTCTAGTAGAAACTAATCCTTCATCTCCTTCTTCTTTAGAAACCGTTGTAACCGCTATAGTTCCATTTCTTATAGCATCTTCAATTCTGTTTATTCTAGAAAGCATCACTTCAGGAGAAGTATCAAACTCTACTCTGCACATCTTTATTATTGCAAGCTCTAAGTATATTCTAGCCTGTTTGCTCCATTTTGCTTGTTCTTCTGCATCTTGAAGGATTCTTATAAATCTCATTATCTCTTCAATAGTTATCTTGGAACCTTGAACTTTTATAAGCTCAATATTCTCAGAAGACATATCAACTACCTGCTGAGGATTATTGCTTACCTTTACCATAAGGAGATTTCTCATATGATTTGTTAAGTCCTTTATAAAGGTGTAAATATCCTTTCCCGATATCACTATATCCTCTATTATATTCATGGCTTTTTCTGTGTCTTTCTTTATAGCCGCATCAGTAAGAGATAAAAGATTTTCATTCGTTACAAGTCCAAGCATATTCAGTACATCATCATACTGAACTTTTCCCTCTCCCATAGACATTGCCTGATCAAGAATGCTAAGAGCATCTCTCATAGCTCCATCAGACATTCTAGCTATAAGGTTTAAGCTATTGTCATCAGCCAAAACGCCTTTATCAGTTACAATCTGCCTGAGTCTCCCTGAAACATCTTCTGTCTTTATTCTCTTAAAGTCAAATCTCTGGCATCTCGATAATATTGTTATCGGAAGCTTTTGAGGATCTGTAGTAGCTAATATAAATACTACATTTGATGGAGGCTCTTCTAAAGTCTTTAGAAAAGCATTTACCGCTCCTGTGGAAAGCATATGAACTTCGTCCATTATATAGACTTTGTTTCTCGCTTCTCTAGGCGGATACTGTACATCCTCTATCATGTCTCTTATATTTTCTACCTTATTATTAGATGCTGCGTCTACTTCTGTTACATCTATGTTCAGTCCTGAATTTATGCTCTTACACATTTCACATTCATTACAAGGTTCTCCATCTTGAAGATTAAGACAGTTCAGCGCCTTTGCCATTATCTTTGCCATAGTGGTTTTTCCTGTTCCTCTGGTACCACAGAAAAGATATGCATGGGCAGTTTTATTATTTTTTATTTGGTTTTTTAAAGTTGTTTTAATATGTTCTTGTCCAACTACATCTTCGAAGGTTTGAGGTCTCCACTCTCTATATAAAGCCGTATACGACAAGGCATCTCACCTCTTTATCTTAATATTTGTTCATTATCATTATAACCTAATTGAGCGAACATATAAACACTATATAATTTCCTTTGCCGCTTCATATCCCTCTTTAAAGAGTTTATTTAGAAACTTACTGTCGCAATTCAAGGTATCATTAGACTTATATTGTTCTTTTCTCTTTATAATGATAAGTTTATCTTCAGAATACTTATCTAATATGTACTGTGGAATTTTAAAATTATTTTGAAGCACTAAAAGATATAGCTTATCTACAGTCTCCTTCAAAAACGGCTCCATAAAATTATTATTCATCATTCCTCCATCTAGATTAAACTTATCATAGTATCCATTTTGAAGTTTTTGCCCAAACTGTGCTGCTAAAACTGGAGGATCATATAACTCTAGTGCTCTTTCAAAATCCACACTGTCCTCTCCCTCTGGACATGAAAAAGGAAGCTGAGAACTATACTTTATATACTTTAAACTTTCCTCTTTGTCTAGACCCACTAAGTTCTTATGTACATGATTTAAGGTTGATTCATTTACGCTTACATAATTAACATAGAAAGCCTTAACTTTAGGATTAATACCTCGAAGTTTCCTAAGCTCATCTATTATATAATCATTTGGTATTGTATCACTGATTCTATAACGTTTCATGGCCCCAGCCATATCAAATTCAGTGTAATATTTTTTTAATTCCTCTAAATTTCCTGTATAAACATAATATCCATTAATGGAACCTATAGAGGTTCCTGATATAATATCAAAATCCATTCCTTTTTCATGCATAGCATAAAGTGCTCCTGCCTGAAAAGCTCCTTTAGCTCCTCCTCCTTGAAGAAATAATCCATTCATAAACATACCCCTTTCATTGCCATTATTTCACTCAAATACTCTATCTTAAGATTATCATATTTTAGTCTTATTATTTTTAATTCATGAATCACAAAAGTTAACCATTTCTTAGTTATGCAAAAAAGAGATACCTCTCAGTATCTCCTAAATTTTTAAATTAGAAACCGTGCACCTCAAATCGACTTTAATTCATAAGCGTTACCCGTACAGTTAACTCAAGTCAGGTGATCTCACGTCACATGCAAGTGACCACTTATCGCTGCTTCCTTCCGGACCTGACGAATTTCATGGGCTTACATTGCGTGAGGCCCAACTCTCAACGCCACTTATACGGGCCAGACCTTACGTTTTAAAGCCTCATATGAGGCATTCGATCCTGCTATAGCGGATTGCAGGTACAGGGCACCGCTAACTCCCCATCTAGCACGGCAAAAATAAACTGGCGGAGAGAAGGGGATTTGAACCCCTGATAGAGTTGCCCCTATACACGCTTTCCAGGCGTGCTCCTTCGACCACTCGGACATCTCTCCATGTTCGTTTATACAAATAATATTTATTTTGTTACAAAGGTTATTATAATATATCTATGTTTTTAATGCAAGGTCTTTTTCCTGGTAAAAGTATGACATCTTGCAACATCCAAAGTCACAAGATGCCAAGCTTTTTACTCTATTAATATTATCTATTCTCTCTACTCTTTCACCCAATAAGAGCTGCAGTCATTTGGTCTATCTAAGAATCCGTACTCTACTAGCGCTCTTCTTAAAGTGATATAATCCTCTTCATATATTCTTTTTAATATCATATTAACCTGTTTCTCAGAATATTTCTCATTACGTTTGAAATTTTTAGCTATAGCTTCTAATATTATTATCTTCTTTTTTTCCTTTGATGGATAAGTTTTTAGTCCGCCATTCTCGTCCATATAGGTCGCTATAGTTTTTTCTTTTTCTTTATCCGTTATATTGAACCTATCGTCTAGTGTGGTTGCGCTCTTATGAGCATCACATATAATTGAATCATCCATCATATTGATATTCTTTTTTGTGCTGTTCGAAAGCAATTCCATAACCGCCAAAAATAATTTCGCCTGTTTTTCTCTCTCTCTAAGTTTGTATCTATGATTTCTTATTGTTGATTGAGCGAGTCCAAGCTTTGTTGCTATCTCCTTATCAGAAAACCCCTCTGCAAATAATAATATCATATTACTTTGAGCTTCAGATATTCCAGTAAAAGTAGAGTTCATATTCACTATATAATTTAGCATAGATCCATGATCTTTTTTTATATGAATCTGTACCGCCTTCGACGCATCATAGAATTTAGAGTCTATTTGATAAATCTGTCCTTGTTCAAACCTTTCTCCACAAACAAGACATCTAATTTCTCCATCACTGCATACATAGCCGTTTTTGATCTCATCTATAGATGCATTCCAAAATATTTCACAGTTCTTATTTTCCATCCATATCACCACCATATATAATCTATATTCTACATCATACTTTAAATAAATGTTTTTGTCTACTATTATGCAAACTTTTTTATATTTTGTTTATTATATTAGTGTTTAATTTCTTTTTTGTTTGCTAAAACCAAGCATTTTCACTTTAATATCTGTAGTTATATATGGTTTTTACAGTTTAATAAGCTTCCCTTTTATATTTCAGTTCTACATCTATTCCATTCTCTCTCAAATCCATAACTATGTAAGAATACCACCTTTCTTTTCTCCTTCTGCTAGGAGAACCTGGATTTAATATTAATGTATTTCCCTTGGTATCTACATAGGATTTATGACTATGTCCAAAAATCAAAACGTCTATGTCTTCACCTTCAAACTTTTGAATAGCATTATCTAAGGTTGACTTGCTCGTACCATGTCCATGAGTTATTCCTATTTTATATCCTTCTAGATCCAAAATCTCTCTATCATTAAGCTTTGCGAGCTCCCCCTCATTGTCATTATTGCCTCTAACTATAACTATATTTTTGAAGCTCCTTAGAATCTCTAATGCTTCTTCTGATTTTATATCTCCAGCATGGATTATAAAATCTACGTCATTCATAAGATTTTCTAAAAATAATCTTAATTTCTCTACATTTTTTAAATTTGTATGTGTATCAGCTATTACTCCAACTTTCATTTGTCTTCCTCCAAAGTTTAATCCTAATATATATGTTATGCCATAAATTAATTATAGCCCCCAACATTACAAAATTATGTATGCTGAAGGCTATAATTAAGATTTCTTTTTTATATTTAGAATAATACTGATTTTTTTCCCATTTCATAGGCCTGCTTAAGAACCTCTTTGTTATCACACGCAGGAATCTCTCCACTACATACTCCTAAAACACCTTTAAGCTCTATTCCTACATATTCGAAAATATCCTCAAAAGTTTTCTGTACAAGTTCTGGTCCTGAGTTTGGAAGTTCTCCACCATAAGTCATAAGAAGATATGCTTTCTTCCCCTTCATCTTTGCACTTCCTACGGCATATAGCCTGTCTATAAAAGACTTCATCTGACCACTCATGCTCCACCAATATATTGGAGTAGCAAAAATTACTACATCTGCTTCTTCAAAAATAGGATAAATATCCTGCATATCATCATTTACAACACACTTATGAGTATTCATGCAGCTATCGCATGCTAAGCAATTCGATATTTTGTACTTTTGAAGAAACACATTATTTATTTCATCATTAGAATTTTCTTTAATACCCATTAAAAATGCATCTAGAATAACATCTGTATTCTTATGTTTTCTAGGGCTTCCCATAAAAGCAGCTATTTTCATATAAAAATCCCCCTCAAATTAAAAATCACTTATATATTCAATTCTACTATAAATAATATTTGTTTAGTATTATAATTTTATATAACCTTATAGATTGAAAGGAGGATTATTGATGTTTAAAAAAATTGTTGCTATAGATAATGTAGGATTAAACAAATGGGGAGAAAATGAACTTCAAAATTATTCTAAAGAAGTAAAGTTATATTACGATACTCCTCAAGATAATTCAGAAATAATAAAACGTATAGAAGATGCAGACTGTGTCCTGGTATCTTATACTACAAATATAGATAAGGAAATTATAGAAAATTGTCCAAGTATTAAATATATAGGTATGTGCTGCAGTCTTTATGATGAGAAAAGCGCCAACGTCGATATATCTTGCGCTAAGGAAAAGGGAATAACTGTTCTTGGCATTAAGGATTATGGTGACGAAGGTGTAGTTGCATATACTGTCAGTGAACTTTTAAGACTTATGCACGGTTTTGGCCAATCTCAGTGGAAAGCAAGACCTAGTGAACTCACAAATGAAAAAGTAGGAATAATTGGTCTTGGAACTACAGGTTATATGGTTGCGAAAGCCCTTCAGGCCTTTGGTGCAGATATATATTACTACAGTAGAACTAGAAAACCTAATGCAGAGGCAGAAGATATGAAATACCTCCCTCTTCACGACCTTTTAAAAACGGTAAGTATACTATCTACAAATTTAAATAAAAATACCGTTCTTCTTTATGAAGATGAGTTTAAAGCTTTTGGACACGGAAAAATTTTAATAAATACAACTCTTGGTCCTACTTTCTCAGTAGGAGCTCTAAAAAATTGGTTAAATAATGGGGACAATTATTATTTATCCGATGGTGCTGGTATTATGAACTGCGGAGAATTAAGGAACTTAAGAATGTAATCGTCGTAGATAAAGTATCCGGTTCCTCTTATCAATGTACAGAAAGATTATCAAAAAAAGTTTTAGATAATATAAAGAATTATCTTAACAACTCTCTATAAATAATGAAATATTTAAACGCTATTAGATAACTTTAAATGAGTTTTAAGGGAAATATGCGAATGTACATTTGTATATTTTCCTCTATACTGTTAATAATCCTAATAGGTATCCTTTAGGATTTCTTCAATTTAAACATATAAAAGAGGTAAATCATTAATGGAAAAAGCACTTCAATATTTAAAAGAATACTTTGGCTATACCAGCTTTAGACGTGGTCAGGCTGAAGCTATAAATGATATATTAAATGGTCATGACACCTTTGTTTTGATGCCTACAGGCGGCGGTAAATCCATCATATATCAAATACCAGCCCTTATTTTTGATGGACTTACTATAGTCATCTCTCCACTTATCTCCCTTATGAAAGATCAAGTGGACACATTAAATTCTATGGGAATAAACTCAACATATATAAACAGTACTTTGAGCTCTTCAGAGATTGAGCAGCGTGAAATGGATATAAAAAATAATAAGTATAAACTTCTTTATATCGCTCCCGAAAGGCTTGAAGCCTTAAAATTTTTTCTAGGTACAAACGATATAGATGTTTCCTTAATAGCTATTGATGAGGCTCACTGTGTTTCTCAATGGGGCCATGATTTTAGGCCCAGCTATAGAAATATCTCTTCATTTATTTCTCTTTTACCTAGCAATCCAATAGTATTAGCTTGCACAGCTACTGCTACTGAGATAGTAAAAAATGATATAGTTACTCTCTTAGGCCTTAGAAACGCAAACTTATACTGTACAGGTTTTAATAGGGAAAATCTTAACTTCAAGGTATTTAGAGGTGAAAATAAGGAAAGCTTTATACTCGATTACGTGAATGCTCACACGGAAGAAACAGGAATAATATATACTGCTACAAGAAAAAGTACAGAACATCTTTACTCTGTTCTCATGAAAAAAGGCTTTAAAGCTGGATTATATCATGGTGGACTTTCTGAGGAAAAGCGTAAAGAAATGCAGGATGCTTTTATGTTTGATGATATAAATATTATGGTTGCAACTAATGCATTTGGTATGGGAATAGATAAGTCAAATGTTCGATACGTAATCCACAACAATATGACTAAAAATCTAGAGGCTTATTATCAGGAAGCAGGACGTGCTGGTAGAGATGGTGAAAACAGCGAGTGCATTCTTCTGTTTTCTTCAGGAGACATTCAAACTCAAAAGTTTTTCATAGACAATTCACCCCTTCCCCCTAATATAAAGATGCAGGAATATAATAATCTACGTGCTATGGTTGATTACTGTTATACATCAAAGTGCTTAAGATCTTACATACTAAATTATTTTGGCGAAGAATCTGAATCAAACTGTAACAACTGTAGTAATTGCAATGAAGATAACGAACTTAAAGATGTCACAAATGAAGCAATGATGATATTCTCAACTATATATCGAATAAAAGAGAGATTTGGGATAACGGTTGTTATAGATGTACTTAAAGGCTCTCAAAATCAACGTATGATTTCACTTGGATTTGACAAACTTTCTACTCATGGACTTATGAGCAAATATGATAGAAAATTTATAGAGGAAGTCATAAATAAGCTAATAGCTGAAAACTTCCTAGCTTCTACCGATGAAGAGTTTCCTCGGGTGGTTTTAACCCCTAAAGCTATAGCTGCTATAAAAAACAAGGAGAATGTATTCTTATCATTCAGAAAACAGCTTAAAAAGGCTAAAAATGATTCAAAGGGATTGCATAAAGATCTGTTAATTAAGCTTAAAGAGCTTCGTAGAGCTTTATCTGAGGAACTTCAAGTTCCTCCATATATAATCTTTCACGATACTACATTGAAAGAAATGAGCGATAAACTTCCTAGAACAAAGGAGGATTTCTTAGAAATAAAAGGTGTAGGTCTTGGGAAATTTGAAAAATACGGAGAAAAATTTCTAGATGCCATAAGGGAATATATAGCATATGCTAATATCTCTGAGGTAGCTTTAAGCGAATCAGCTTCAATCAATAAAAATATACCTGATCCTTCTAAGGACTCTTCTGAGCCTGTAAAGGAAAAAAGTCACATAATAACTTTAAATTTATATAATCAAGGTCAATCATTAGATGAAATTAGTGAAAATAGAAATCTCTCTATAACCACAGTTCAAGAGCACATAATTCATTGTGCATTAGAGGGAGAAAAAGTTAATCTAGATGACTTTATACCAGATGGCACCGAAGATATCATATTATCAGCCATAGAGGAACTAGGTGCTTCAAAATTAAAACCATTAAAAGATGTCCTTCCTAAAAATATAGGATACATGACAATAAAAGCTGTAATCTGTAAGCATCAGCTTTAAATAATTTTAGTATATTATTTTCTTTTATAAAAAAAGTGTCCACAGTGTGTATGAAAAATCATTCACACTGTGGACTATATTATTTGAAAAAGACTTGGCCATTTTCCATTCTATCAAGGATTGCTAAAGATTCTACCCTCACGCCTTCCTTCTCAAGAACACTTCTTCCATCTTGGAATCCTTTTTCTATTACGATTCCAACTCCTACAGCTTCAGCTCCTGCTTGATGTATCAAATCCAAAAGTCCTTTAGCTGCACAACCGTTAGCTAAAAAATCATCTATTACTAAAATCTTTTCACCTGAATTTAAAAAATCTTTACCCACTTTTACATTAAAAATCTTATTTTTAGTATATGATTGAACTTTAGTTTCATAAACTTCTTTATCTAAATTCAAACTAGCTGCTTTCTTCGCAAAAACAACTGGAATATAATCGAAGTATTGAGATACTATAGCCGCAACACCTATACCCGATGCCTCTATTGTAAGGATTTTGTCTACTCTCTCTCCTTCAAATCTTTTTCTAAACTCTTTCCCAATTTCATTTAAAAGCTTTATATCCATTTGATGATTTAAAAAATTATCAACTTTTAATATATTGCCTTCCCTAATTTTTCCTTCTGTTCTTATCTTCTCTTTAAGTAATTCCATTGCGCTATCTCCCTATAATTAAGTATAAAAAAATTCCTAAACCTTCAAGGCCTAGGAATATGAATATAGTCATATTTGTATATTACTAATCACATATTCGTAGCAAGGAAGTTTTCGGCTCCTAGTAGAAACGCTTAACCCATATCATTAAGCATATACGAATTTATTTTATTTAATATTATTCTATATTAAGTAAAGTGTCAACAACAATTTATCTAAATATTATAAAAACAGAGCTACATATTTATATATGCAGCCCTGATCCTAAAAATATTACTCACCTACACCACTATTCTCGAAACTCTCAACAAAGCCTTTAGATATCTTGTTTATAGGTTTCTTTAAAATTAATGCAATCACAAGCGATATTGCGATGTAAATTAAAAATGCAAATACATCTTTATTTAATATTCTAGGAACCACTCCTCCTATAGCTTCTCTAGCAAAAGATATACAATAAGTGAATGGCAAGTATGGATTTATTATTTGAAAAAATCTTGGTGTAAGCTGAATTGGGAAGGTTCCCCCAGATCCTGCTACTTGAAGTACCAATAAAATTATGGCTATTACTTTTCCCACATTTCCAAACACAGAAACTAGCGAATAAACTATAAATGTGAATACCACACTAGTCAATACACTTCCTAAAACAAATAATCCTGGATTCATGCAAGATACATTTAGGATATATAAATCCCCCAAAGATACTATCAATGCCTGAATTATTGTTATAGTCATAAATAGTAAAAGCTTCCCAAAGTAAATTTCTATGCTAGTGTAATTTCCATAAGCTTTCACTGTAAAAATTGATGATAGAAGAAGAATTCCAACCCATAAAGATAATACTGTATAGAAAGGAGTCATTCCTGTACCATAATTAGCTATAGGAAATAATTTGTTTTCTACTGTTTTCACTGGATTTGCAAGAAAATTACTTCTCTTTTCTACATCACTCTTCAATAAATTTATTATATCAGTAAGTCCTTTTCCATTTTCCACTTTATTCATCTTATCTACTACATCATTTATAGTATTTTCAGCCTCTGGAAGTTTTCCTTTAACGAATTTTATCCCTTCTTCTCCCTTATCAATACCTTCATATACTGTTGTCAAAATTCCTTTTACATCTGGAATTTTAGCTTCTACTTGCTGTAATATCTTTAAAGAATCATCTGCAACAGTATAAGCTTTATCAAGAACGCTATTTATAGATGGCATTATTTGACCATCAAATCTGCTATATAAATCTTCAGCTACAGTGGCAATTTGATTTGATATATCTGTAATTTGATTTAACTTTGTAGTATCAACTTTTCCTCCATTGTTCTTGGTTTCATTTAATACTGCTATTAAAGATTCTATTTTTCCATCTACTCTTTTTAGATTACCTATGGTTTCAGCTAAATTATTGGATGGACTTATTTTATTTATAGCTTCTAATGCTCTAATGAGCGATTTATTCATATCACTTAAACTATTTGCTTTAACTAATAAATTATCTATTATTTCTGGAATCTTTTCAGAATTTGCATTGATAGCATTAATAAGACCCTTACTTGTCTTTTCAATATCTCTTGAAATTTCTCCTACAAATTTTATATCTTGTTTTAAACTTGGAGCAAATTTATTTAATGAGTTCTTTGATGTTTTTAAAAAATTTTCAAGCTCTGAAGTCAAGTCTTCAGCATTCTTTATAGTCTCTTCTAGAAGCGGTATATCGCCTTGAACTTTTGAGACTAAATCCTTAGTTTTTGTAGCTCCTTCATCAGCCATATCTACAACATTATTTATATCTGAAAAATGACTTTGTACCTGAAGCAACGCATTATAAATATTGCTTATTCTAGGTAGCTGATTCTCTAATGTTATTCCAGCTTCATTCGCTACACTAAATATAGCCTTACCTACAGTTTCAACTAGTGCTTTGCTCACATTTTCTTGTACTCCTGTAGCTCCCTTATCCGTGAGTTTTGGTGCAATAGCATTTATTTTTTCATTTACTGTATATTCAATTTCACCTTTCTTAATGTCTACTCCTAAAATTGAAGTTAGATTTTCAGAAAAATTGTCTGGTATAGTGAGCTTAGCATAATAATCGCCTTCCTCAACATTTTTATAGGCTTCTTCCTCACTTACAAATTGCCAGCCCATCTGCTTATTGTCTTTTAATTCTTCAATGACCTTATCTCCGATATTTATATATTTTCCATTAAGATCAGTTCCCTTGTCTTTGTTTACTACACCTATTTTTATCTGGCTAGTTGCATTCTGAGAATATGGATCCCAAGAAGCTTTTATATTAAACCATGCATATAGTGATGGAAGTATACAAAGAGCAATGAATACTATAAGTGCTGCATAATTTGAAAATATATTTCTAATGTCTCTCAAGTATAGTTTAAATATATTTCTCATAATAGCTCTCCTTCTTTTAATCAGAAATGCAAATATTAAGTTCATATTTAGATTATCCTAAAAACAAATCTTTATTATACGTTTCTTTTACCTCTTTATATAGTTTTTTATACTGACTAGTCAATTCTATAATAAAATAAGCCTAAATTCAATGTAATATTTTTATTTATTTTGTTAAAATTTTTTTACAACAAAAAATAGAAGGCTTACCTTCATGAGGTAAACCTCCTATATTCTATGATGAGCAATAAAATTGTTGATTGTATTTTTTAAAATCCTAGCGGAATTCCCAAAGTAAAGAATCCAATAAGTAAAATTGTCCAAACTATTAGGAATGCTACTGAATATGGGAACATTAGCTTTATCATATCACCTAAAGTATATTCTGGCTTGTATTTCTTCATGAATACTAATATGATACCAGCATAAGACATAAGTGGAGATATTACATTAGTTGATGAATCCGCAACTCTATAAGCAGCTGAAACTATATCCGGTGTCAAGCTTGAATTTACTTGATATAACATCGGTATAAATATCGGACCTAAAAGCATCCATTTAGAAGTCAAACCTCCAACAAACATGTTGATTACAGCAGTTACTAATATAAATCCTATCATTAGAAGTATTGGATATTCTGCAAGTCCTAATGATTGAAGCAATGTAGCTCCTAAGTATGTTATATAAGTTCCTAAGTTTGAATAGCTTAAAAGTGCTAAAAAGTTATAAGAGAAGAATGTTAAAACTAATATATATCCCATTCCACTCATTTGTTTTGCCATAGCTTGTACAACATCTATAGCCTTTGTGAATTTATTCATCTTCATACCAAAGAATAATCCTGGCATAAAGAATAAGAATGTTATTATAAGTATTACGTTAGAGATTATAGGTTTAATAGTTTCTCCTTTGTCATTTACATATGGAGCTAAAGGTCCAAATGCTAATATTACTACAAAAGCTAAACCTAAAAGCAATCCTAGTCCAGCCCATTTTAATGCTTTGTTTTCGTCTTCAGTTATTTCAAAATCTCCTAAGTGCATTTCCTCTGGGACTACATAGCTCTCTTTTTCTAACTTAGGTTTTATGAATTTAACTGTTATAAAATATCCAACTAAAGTTAATAAAACCGTTGAAACTGCTATAAATATATAGTGCATCATTGGTGCATTTAGTGGCACTCCACTTTGAGATACAAAAGGTATTCCTTGTCCCTCTGCAAATATCTTTGCATTATTTCCAACAATTACATCCGTTGGAGTTGCTGGTATTAAGTTGGCACTAAACCCAGCCGAAACCCCTGCAAAAGCTGCTGCCATACCTATTAACGGATTCTTCTTTAATCCTAAGTATAATAAACCTGCAAGTGGTATTAATACTACGTATCCTGCATCACTCGCTATACTACTCATTATTCCCAAAAATACTAATACTAATGGTAAAAATTTATCTGATACCTTTAATCCAACCTTCTTTATAAGAGTTGATAAAAGTCCTGATTCCTCGGCTAGTCCAACTCCTAACATTACAACTAATATTGTTCCAAGAACGCCTCCGCCGTATGACAACCAGTTCTTTAAAAGAGCATTGTCAAATATCCATCTTACATTTTCAGTTTGGAACATGTTTTTTATTTCATAAACTATACTGCCTCCATCTGCTCCTACTGTTGAGAAAGTCTTTCCACCCATAAATAATGTTGTAATCATTACTATTGCATACAATGCCATAAATATTATTACTGGATCTGGTATTTTCTTTCCAACTCTTTCTATGAATGAAGGCTTTTTAACGCTTCCGCTTTCTTTTTTCATGTTTTTTCCTCATCTTTCGTGTAATTTTGCAATTCTCGTTATTGGCATTATACATTATTTTTTAAATTCTTTAAATACAATTCATCGTATTTTTTGTATTTTTTAAATTAATCATAAAATTTTATCGTATTTTTTGTACTTTTATCAAATTGAAAATATTTAGAATACATGTTTTAACAATATTTTCTTATTCGAAATTTTGAGGTTATGAATTTTACAAATACAAATCTTTCATTTTGTGTTTGTATCAGACATCCATTTATACATCATTTAGTTTAAAGAAAAAAAGATTTTTGCTTAAGTATTTAGATATACTTAAACAAAAATCTTCAATTCAGCTCTTATCTATTCACTATTTACTATTTCTTAAATTCTTCTCTAGGAAAAGCCATATATAAAAGAGCATTCACTATGGCTGCTGCTACGTTACTGCCACCTTTTCTTCCTCTAGCTACTATATATGGAACTCCTGATTGCATTATTATCTCTTTAGACTCAACTACATTTACAAAACCAACTGGAACTCCTATAACTAAAGCTGGTTTTATCTTTCCTTCCTTTATTAGCTCATCTAATTTTATAAGTGCAGTAGGTGCATTACCTATAGCCATTATAAGAGGCTTTTCTAAAGTGCAGGCCTTTTCCATTGATACAACTGCTCTTGTTGTTCCATTTTCCTTTGCTTTCACTGCTACATCTTCATCAGACATAAAGCAGTGTACTTGTGAACCACTTTTCTTAAGTGTTGCTTTATTGATTCCAGCCTTAGCCATTTGAGTATCAGTAACTATGTCTGCACCATTTTTTATAGCTTCAAGGGCTATTTTTACTGCATCTTCAGAAAAACAAAGTGTATTTACATAATCAAAATCTGCACTTGTATGTATTACTCTTTTTATTATTGGCTCTTGCAGCTCATCAAGTTTTACATCTCCTAATTCTTCTGTTATTATCTCAAAACTTCTCTTTTCTATATCTGATGGTTTTATCTTTTCCATTTGAATCTCCCCTTCTATTTATAATATATTTTTTTATTTAATTCCTTGCAAGAATAGTTATAGCTTCTTTGCCATCAATTTTTCCTAGAAAACGCTCATTGTTTTCTTTAAAATTATACAAAAAGAATGGCTGATACCCTCCTCTATGGCTTCCCTTATCTGATAAGCTACTGTGATCGCAGCAAACTAAAATATTATCAAAAAGTTTACTTTCGATAAGGCCTCCTACTATTATTTCGTCTACATCTTTAAGGAAACTTGCCTTTTCAAATGGTCTCTTTCTATGAGATGCTTCATCTGTGCCATTTATATGAACTATAACAATCTCATATTCCTTTGCTAGCGACAATGCCGAATTAAGCTTACTGTTTAAATCTGTATCTACATCTGCTGTAGCTCCCTTGACTCTTGGTACTTTCATACCCATTGCTAATGCTATTCCTTGAACTATTTCCGTAGCACATACACATGCACACTTTTTATTGTGCAGTTGATAAAATTTAGGGATTTGTTGAACATAAGATTCTCCCCAAGGCATAAGCATATATTCTTTAAAGCCTTCATCAGGCCTCTTTATATTATGTCTGCTTTCATTTATCATTTTTTCTATCATTCTGCTCACCTTTGAACCCCTTGGCATGATATCTTCTATTAATTCTCCAAGATTTTCATGTGGTGCATATGTTATAGTGCGTTCAACTTCGTCTTTTGCACCTTTTATGACTAATATATTCTTATATCCACCTATATTGTAAAACTTAACTTTTTCATTTTCTTTAAAGTTTTCTGCATTATCATTAATTATATTTTTAAATTCCTCTCTAGATATTCCTTCACCACAGCTTGATCTCAGTCTTCCATAGTCATCTATGGTTACAATATTGCATCTCATAACTAAGTCGTCATTATCTACTGGTATTTCATGAGCTAGAGCCTCCAAATAAGCTCTCCCTCTTGGAATATTATGATGGTCTATTCCGAGAAGAGTCATTATACAATTCATACTATCCACTTTAAATCCATCAGGACACGTTTTAAACTCTCCATAACTTCCATTATTTCTTATGAAATTTATATTTTTGCACTGAGCATACTGAAATGGAGTTTTTCCTTCCATTTCATCTATTGGATTATCGGTCATTCCATCTATTATAACCATTACACTTGACATTGTATTATTTCCTCTAGTTCTCTTATAAAAACAAAGCTTTCTTCATGTGTTTTTACAGCAATTCTATAATAATCTCCTGTAAGTTGGTGATAGTTGCTGCAGCTTCTTATTAATATCCCTCGCTTCTGCAAATCATCTTTTAGATTTTTCATGCCATCTGATTTAAAAAATATATAATTTGCTTTAGATCCTATGACTTCCATATGAAGTCTCTCTAATTCCTTAATCAAATACTCTTTCTCTTTTCTGATAAAGGCTCTTGTTTTTTCGGGATAGTCACTTTCTTTTAAAGCCTGCATCCCTGCTGCCTGTGCTGGAATTGATACACTCCAAGGCTGTCCACATCGAAATATACCTTCTCTTATTTTTGTATTAGAGCTCATTCCGTAGCCTAACCTAAGTCCTGCCATTGCATACATTTTTGTAAAAGCTCTAAGTATAAAAAGATTCTCATAAGATTTAAGATAATCTCTCATAGTATTTTCTTGCGATTCTTCTAAAAAGTCATTAAAACATTCATCTACAATTAGAAGAACTCCTTTTTCTCTGCATTTGTTTAGGATTTTAATCATTAAATCTTTTGGGACAATCTGACCTGTTGGATTGTTTGGATTACATATAAAAAGCATATCTATATTTTCATTTATGTCTTCTAACAAGTTTTCTGTAACCATAAATTTATCTTCATATTTCAATTTATGGTATAAAAGCGAGCATCCTTCAGCTATAAGCGCTTGTTCATATTCTGCAAAGGTAGGGGCTAGTATCAGTGCCTTTGTAGGTTTTACTGCATATACTAATCTAAAGATTATATCAGCAGCTCCATTACCACATATGATCCAATCTTTGTTTATTCCTTCACTTTTACTCAATTCAAGTGTAAGATCTCTACATAAGGGATCTGGATAGTTATGACACTGATTTAAGCTCATTTTTACTGCATCTATTACTGATTGTGGCATTCCAAGTGGATTTATATTTGCAGATAAATCTATTTTGGGTTTAGTTGAATATATATCTCCACCATGCACTAGATTTAACATTACACCGTACCTTCTTTCTATGTGTGTTATAAAGTTTTTAGTTTATATCGCTTTTCCTATTATCACTGTAACAATAAGAGTTATAATTACAGTTCCATACATTAACTTATTTGCTCTTATTATATCTTCTGGTTCTATTTCTCGATTTTTATCTCCTATAGTTGGCTTCTTTGTAAGCTTTCCAAAATAATATGCATCTCCAGCAAGTTGAACATTTAAAGCTCCTGCACATACCGATTCAGTCTGTGCACTGTTTGGACTTTTATGATTTCTGTGATCTCTTATATAGATTTTAAAGGCATTCTTAAAGTCTAATCCTACAAACCCTGATGCTATTATCATAAATATAGCTGTAATCCTAGCTGGTATGAAATTTGCCACATCATCTAAACGAGCAGCAAATCTTCCAAAATACATATACTTATCATTCTTGTAACCTATCATAGAATCAAGTGTATTTATAGCTTTATACATAAAGCCTAGAGGCGCACCCCCTAAAGCTATAAAAATCATTGGTGCCACAACTCCATCAGTGGTATTCTCTGCTACAGTTTCCACTGTTGCTTTCGTCACACCTATTTCATCTAAATCTCCAGTGTCACGTCCAACAATCCAAGAAAGAAATTTTCTAGCTTCAGGTAAATTTCCAGACTTTAATGGATAATATACCTTCATACTTTCTTTCTTAAGTGATTTTGCTGCTAATATCTGATAAGAAAATACTATATTTATTGCAAAAGCTAAATATCCATTTATTTTTCCTGCTAAGAATATTATGAAGAATGGCACTAAAAAGCTTAGCATAACTACAGTTATAGTAAGCATCATACCTCCTATAAATTCATTTTTCACATGCTTTCTATAGAAAGTTTCTCCCTTCTTTATGAGATTTCCAATAAGGCAAATAGGATGAGGCAGACTTTGTGGATCTCCAAATATGCAATCCAATATAAACGCTATTACTAATATAAAAATAGTATCCATTTTACCTCTCCTCTGAATTATATAATGATTAATTTGTTAAATTTATTTTTTTAGCTCATACTCTCTACACTTCTCTATATATCTCTTTGCAAAATCTATATTTGCCCAAAGGTGAAGATGGGGATATCCAGCAAATAAAGTTTCGCTTCCATGGATGCAGTTTCTTTCTACCCCCGTAGAAGGCTTAACTGCTTTGAAATCATCTCCATCATCATTACTCTTTGAATAATGGAATTCATGAGCATTTATACCCCATCCCTCTTTAGCTAAAAGATTATCTCCTTTAGCTTTAAGTGTTGTATATCCAAAATTTTGGAGCCTTTTAGTAAGCTCAGATTTCATATCTATAGCGCCTACCATTTCATATTCTAATTCACTTTCATCTTTTATTGTATTTCCTAAATACATGAATCCTCCACATTCTGCATAAACGGGCATTCCTTCTGTAATGGCAGTTTTTATACTGTTCAGCATAGATTTATTTTTGCTTAACTTCTCTGCAAATACTTCTGGATACCCTCCCCCTAGGATTATTCCATTTATTCCTTCAGGAATTTTTTCATCATTTAAAGGTGAAAATGTTACTATTTTAGCTCCCATCTTTTTTAATAGCTGAAGGCTGTCCTCATAGTAAAAGCAAAAAGCTTTATCTTTTGCAACACCTATAGTTACAGGCTCTCCCTTTTCTATTTCTATATTGTCACACTCCATAGCTGGAGCTTCTTTTGCTATTTCAAGAAGACCATCTATATCTATATACTTTTCTCCATTTTCACCAAGAAGATCTATTTTATGATTTAGTGAGTCAATTTCAGAGGCTGTTACAAGTCCAAGATGTCTGCTTTCTATTGATGCTTCCTTTATTTTAGGAAGAAATCCTAAAGTTTTAACCCCTGTATTTGATTCAATTATTTCTTTGTATATAGGGTACATCTTTTCTGATGCACCATTTATTATAACACCCTTTATATTGTTTTTATAGAAATCTGTGTAGCCCTTTACCATAGCAGCTATAGATAAAGCCATCCCTGCACATCCTACTACTAAAACCACGGGAGTGTCAGTTTCATTTGAAATATAATTTGAGGAATATTTACTATTTCGTATTCCAAGGCCATCATAAAATCCCATAACTCCTTCTATAATGGAGATATCGCTTTCCCTTGAATTTTCAGCAAATAAGTATTTTGTTATTTCTTCCCCACATAGAAACATGTCAAGATTTCTTGATTTTGTTCCTATTATTTCTGAGTGGAACATGGGGTCTATGTAATCAGGCCCACATTTGAATGATGTTACATTAAGCCCTCTATTTTTCAAAGCTTTGAGTATAGCACAAGTAACAGTAGTTTTACCGCAGCCGCTTCCTGTACCAGCGATCATAACTCTATTAAAATTAGTCTTCATAATTTTTCTCCCCGCTTATGATATATATTGGGTTATTAGCTTTCATAAGATTATATCCACCAACACTATGAGCTCTTGAAACATTCATATTTACAATTTCCATATCAAATTTTAGCTCTTTTAAGGTAGATATGCTTTCACTTAATGACTCTAAAGTTATAGTATTTATCATAACTTTGACTTTAGGATTTTTTTTCAATACAGTTTCAATAATCTCTCTCATATTACCACAGCTTCCGCCAATAAATACCTTATCAGGCTTTGGAAGGTCTGAAATACATCCTGGAGCCAATCCCTCTATCACCTTAACATTGAAAGCTCCTAGTTTAGCTTTATTTTCCTTTATTAAACTTACAGCTTCAGAGTTTCTTTCCACTGCATATACTAAGCCCTCATTAGCTTTTCTAGCCATTTCTATAGTTACTGAGCCAGTACCTGCACCTATATCATATATAATGTCTTGTGGTTTTATATTCATCTTAGAAACAGTAATCCATCTGATTTCCTCTTTTGTCATAGGAACCTTACTTCTTACAAAATCATTATCAAAAAGAGGTATGTATGAATTTACATAAGTTTCATTTTCTATTACAAGAGATGTTAAATCTTTAAATTCGCAGCAAACTAATTCCTCTGCTTTACCTTTTAATATTCTCTCATCTTCATGTGACATATTTTCACCAGCACATATTTTTACATGTCCAAGTCCTCCGTCACAAAGTTCTTTTATAACATCATGAGCTTTAACCTCACCGCCTGTTATCGCAAACAACGTTCTATTATAAGCTGCATATGGAAGTATAGACCCCTTTTTCCCATGAAAGCTTACTATTTTTATGTTTTCGTACCCTATTCCAGCTTTTCCACATAAATATTGAAGCGAACCTATTCCTGGTATTATCTCACATGGAATATCTTTAGGTATTCTCTTTTTTACAGATTGGGCCAAAGAATATAGTCCCGCATCTCCAGTTACTAAAACAGCTATGGACTTCTTTTCATAGTTTTCCTTTATAAAATTACTTATGTAATCTAGATTCCCTTTTAACACTATAGTTTCTTTTCTGTTTCCAAACTCTTTTAATAGCTTTTCTGCTCCTATTATAACCTGACTATTCTCTATAGCTTTTTTGCCTTCAGTAGTTAAAAGATCTTTATTTCCTAATCCTGTAGAAACAATACTTACTTTACTCATTAATCCTCCTTAATTCTTCAGCACCTTCTGACTTCCCTAAAAACTCATTACCATCAGAATAAAGAATTATCTCAATATGAATTTCATTTTTTACGTATCTCTTGACCCTATACATAATCCTCTCAACTATAAGGTCATAAACTCGTTGAAGTCCCTTGTCGTTTATGATTTCTATCGCTTCCTCTGTAGTCAGACAATTATAAATAGAATTCAGTGTGTCTATATCTCCTCCACATAGAGCCGTAAGCGCTGTAAGAGTTTCCATTCTTCCATCTGCAACTCTTGAATGAGTATTAAATATACCAGCGGCTACCTTGCACATCTTTCCAAGTTGACCAACTAAAAGTATGCTTTTTATTTTTTTATAATTAGCATAATCAAGCATATATCCTAAAAAATTGGATGTCATTATACATCTTTTTTCATTTATTCCAAGCTTTATGGCCAACGCTTTCCCAGATTCTCCAAAAACAAAAGTACAGTCTTCCATACCTTCTTCTTTAAGCATATCAATATCTATAGCTAAACTTTCCTTGTAGGCATCTTCACTCATAGGTTTCACTACACCTGTAGTTCCTAATACCGAAATCCCTCCAACTATTCCTATATGGAGATTGAAAGTTTTTGAAGCAACTTCTTCTCCTTTAGGAATTGATATTACTATATCAACTCCTTGTCCATCCTTTAAGACTTTAGCTGCTTCTTCTTTTATCATCTTCATAGGTCCAGGATTTATAGCTTTCTTTCCAACCTCTACCTTAAGACCTCTTCTTGTAACTGTTCCAACTCCCTCACCACCATCTACAATGATAGTTCCAGTATCATTTAATGTTACCTTCGCACATATTTCTAATCCGTCTGTAGCATCAGGGTCATCTCCAGCATTTTTTATCACACTACAAATTGAGTAGTCACCATATCTAACAATCTTTTCTATAGGTATATTTAATGTTCCAAGTGAAGTATCTATATCCACAAAATCAGCTTTATGACCATTAAAGTCTAATATAGCAGCTTTAGCAGCTGCTGCCGCACAAGAACCTGTAGTATATCCTTCCTTTAGAATTTTTCCATTTACGAACAAAAAATCACCTCCTGTTATATTGGCTTATAATCCATTTTCTTATTTCATCAACAGATGTTACGCATATCTTATCTTTATTATTATCGTGAGGCCTTGCTACCAATATAGCTGGTATGCCAAGTTCTTCAGCGGCCTTAATTTTCTTGTCAACTCCACCTGTTAACCCACTATCTTTACTTACAATAACTGCCGCATTATATCTTGAGAAAGCTTCTAAATTCTCTTCATAAGAAAAAGGTCCTTTTTCTGCAATTATATTTTCTCTAGGCACTCCATTTTCCAAGCATGCATTTATTGAGCTATCCACCTCTAAAACTCTTGCAACAATTCTATTAGGATCTATAACCTTTGTAAATATAGCTATATTGTTTGCACCTATAGTTAAAAATATGTTGCCATCATAATTACTGGCTCTATTTGCTGCTTCCTCGAAGTCGTTGCAATAAAATATGTTTTCATATTCATAACTTATATTATTTCTTGAGTAGTCCATAAGTATAGTGTCAGTTTCTATGCAGGCTTTTTTAACTTCCTCTGAAACTCTCACTGCAAAAGGATGAGACATATCTACAACCAAGTCTATATTTTTAGATTTTATAAAATCTGAAAATCCTTTAGAATCCATCCTTCCACATATTATATTAACTTTGTCATTATCTACGATATCTGCTCCATATTGAGTAGCAACCGATAGATAAATATTAGCTAAACTACTAAGCTCATCTAGTGCTTTTCTAGCCTCTGTAGTTCCCCCTATTATAAGGATATTATTAATAGACCTGCCCTCTTCCATTTCATAAATAGAAAGAGTAGCTTTATCCATTAATGTCTTGTTCAATATGCATTTACCTTTTCCGCTTGCTAAATATGCTGCACTTTCACATACATTTCCTATACCAGTAACTCCTTTAACAAAATTGCTTTGACAAAACTTTTTTGAAACTATAGAAAGTTCTTCTGAACTAAAAGTTTTAAATTCAATATTATGTTTTTTCGCAAATTCTATAATTCCTCTTTCATCCTTTTTTATATCAATACTTGCAACTATTTTTACATCATTTATTGATAAGGAATTTTTATCGAATACTGATATAATCTCACTTTCTAATTTGTCACACGATAATCCTTTTCTACAACCTACACCGATAACTAACTTCTTCATGTATACTTCTCACCTCTTTTTACATACCATCTATAAATTCTTCTATATTTATATCGCTTATATTAAACACTTTATTCCCATTAAGCCTTAATCGTTTAATTAATTCCATATTTTTTTCATTAATATCACAGATTCTAAAGTTGCTTGTAAGTATATATTTGTAATTTTTAGCAGATTCATATGCCTCTTCTATTTGTTTATCACTTACTGCCTCATAAGCTTTAGCTGAAAACACTTCTGCATTCATGGCCTTAGCTATATGAAAACTCACATCATTCTCATGAAGAACTCCTACTCCAAACCCCTTCATTCTTCCAGCAATCTTTCTAAATATGTCTGTTGTGATTTCATCACTTCCAACTATAAAAAAATCTCTTCCAGATTTATTTACGAATTCCACGGTTCCTATTTGGGCATCAAATTGATGTTTATCTAGTCCATAAAGTTCATTAAGCTTACCACTTTTCACAATATTATCTGTTTTTCCACTAGCTATAACCTTATTACCTTTTACAAGCACCAAGTAATCACAGCACTTTATAGCCAAATCAGGTTCATGAAGGGTACATATTACGGTTTTTCCTTCTTCTATGCTTAGCTTCTTCAATGTAGAAAGAACATCTAGTTTATACTTAATATCAAGATGGCTTGTAGGTTCATCTAAGATAATAACCTTAGGATCTTGTGCAAGTCCTCTTGCTATCAAGATTTTCTGCTTTTCTCCATCACTTAACTGATTAAAAGTTTTGTCTTTTAAATAATAAGCTGAACATTTTTTAAGAGATTCATCTACTATATTTACATCTTTTTCTGATAAATTTCCGAAGAATCCAGTGTGAGGATATCTTCCCATAGAAGCCACATCAAATCCTGTTATATTTTCTAGTTCTGCTCTATGAGTTAAAACTACAGACATTTCTTTTGCAAGTTCATTTTGTTTATAGTTCCAGAGACTTTTAGATGATATTTCAATATCTCCATCTACCTTCTCTATAATCTTTGCTATAGTTTTTAGCATAGTAGTTTTTCCCGATCCATTAGCTCCAAGTATACACGTCATCTTACCTCTAATGAATTCCAAATTTATACCACTTACTATTACTTTGCCTTCATATCCCACAGATAAATCTTTTAACTTTATATGTTCCATCATATTCTCACCTTATTTCTCTTCATGAGTAAATACAATACTATCGGCACCCCAACTACAGATGTTATAGTTCCAACTGCAATTTCACTTGGAGCAACTATGGTTCTCGCTATTAAATCACAGGCTACTCCAAATAAAGCGCCTATAACCAAAGTTGTAGGAATCAAAGTTCTTGCATCTTCTGATTTTAGAAGCAATCTACATATATGAGGTACGCTCATTCCAACAAAAGCTATAAGACCTGCAAAAGCCGTAACAACAGCAGTTAAAACACTTGAAAATACTATTATAAGAACTCTGAGAGCCTTAGTATTCACTCCCATTGTCTTAGCATATGCTTCACCTAGTAAAAATGAATTTAGACTTTTAGATAGCATAAAAGACAGTATGAATAACGTAATACATACTGCTACCAATACATATATCTGACTCCAAGTCATAAGTCCAAAAGACCCCATACCCCATTTTGTAAAATCAGCTATGCTGTTATCGTCAGAAAAAGCCACCAAAAATCCTATTAATGAAGAACATAGGTATCCTAACATAGTTCCTACTATTAAAAGCGTTGTTATATTTTTAAGTTTTGAGGCAAAAGCAAGTATTAGCATCATTACTACTAAAGAACCAATTAATGCCCCTAAAAATAGAAACCAAGGATTGGTAGTATTAAACCCAAATGTAACTCCTCCAAGAAGTACAAGTCCTACAAATAGTCTAGCTCCTGAAGATATGCCTAAAATGTATGGATCCGCAATGGGATTATTAAATAAAATTTGAAGTAATAGTCCTGATAAAGCTAGAGCTGCTCCTCCAAATATACTTGCTATAACCCTAGTAAGTCTCATATTATATATTATCGTCGCTTCCACAGTTCCAGCATCTCTGCCTTGAATTAGCGTCTCCACTACCTTTGCAGGCTCTATATATACTGAACCTATTCCTATAGCAAAGATGGCTGATACCGCTAAAAGAATTAGCGATATCAGCATTATAAATCTGGCTCTTTTATTAAACATTTTTGTTTTCAAATTAATCCACCTTGAATTTTATTATTTTTCCATCGTTCTTTAAATCCTTAAATTCATCTGGATAAAAAGCTATTGCAGCAGATTTTATTATAGATAGTGCATTTGCAGTATCTTGTGCCCAATCATACCCAACTACATAACAATCATCATTTTTAAATGCCTTTGATTGAGCAAAGTCAATTTGACCTTCTTTATTAAAAAATGTTATATCCTTAGCCTTCTTATAGGAATTAAGTGAAACTCCAAAAATGATTTTATCAGCATCTGTCATATATTTTAAGAAATCCTCATTTGAAAGTGTAACAGAATTTTTTTCACTTTCTGGCGCATATAGCTTTCCTCCAACAGCTGAAACAATTGAGTTTACATAATCTTTCTCTGTTCTAAGATTCCAGTGAGGTGCTTGAGAACTATGAGTAAACCATAAAACATTTGGCTTGTCCTTAATCTTTGCTGTTCTAGCGATAATTTCATTTATTCCCTTTTCATTTTCCTTCATATAGTCTTGAGCATTTTGCTCTTTTCCTATAAACGCTCCTACAAGTTCCATCCATTCAGCTCTTCCCATATAGTTGTCTTCTGCAAAATCTCCAAAGTATAAGCAGAAAATTCCACTTTCTTCAAGCTTCTTAGCTACTTCAACATCACTTTGCATTCCACCAACGAATACAACTTGTGGTTTTAAAGAAGCTACTAATTCCTTGTCTACATTTTTGCTAGAGCCTACATACTTAGTAGCTCCTTTAGCTAATGCATCCTTTAACCCTGATATATAACAAGATTCACTCTTTATAGAAGTTCCTTTAACTACATCTATAGCATCAAGATTTTCGAAATGTCCTGCATGAGCACTTGCAAGTGTTACAACACTGTCCACTTTACCTTTAATAACGTGGTCCCAAGTTGTATCCTTAGGCTCTGTAGCTCCTTCTGGTAATATCAAAACTCTTTGAGAATACTTTCCTGTATTTGCTGTCTCTTTTATATCGGTAGCAATTATCTTTGCTCCGCCATAGTAATATTCTATAGTAAATCCCTTTGCATATTTTGGTACATACTTTGATTGAAGTTTTCCTGCTTCACCCTTTGCATTTTCTTCTGGTATAGCATTCCAATTTCCTTCTGGTAATAGATTTGCACTCTCCGTGCTATTTTCTTTAGCTGTTTCCTTTGATGTTCCACATCCAATGATAGTGAACATAAGCATTAGACATAGAATAATTGAAATTATTGATTTGAGTTTTTTCATTTTGACCTCCGATATTTTAATAATTTTTGAAAAAACCAAACCTCAGGTGTGGTAGATAACTCATTAAAGACATCGAATTATTCTCAAAAAAAATTCCCATATTAATGGGATATTAAGAATAAATCGTGTTTTCCACTTTGTATCCTGTACCCCCTCATCTGACGTAAGGCAGTGTACTGTAAATCTTTTAGTATCCTGACTTAAGCTTCATTGCACAAAACGGCCTTCCCAAAGACTAACCTCCAGTGGCATATTGTTTTGCACTCATCTATCACAGTTGCGCGACAGTGAGGGAATGACACCCTTCTTCCTAAAAACAGATTTACATTAATCAAATTCCTCTTTATTATAAAAGAACCGTAAAGGTTTTACAATTTAAATATTCTTATTTTAGTCTAATTTAAAAATATTATATGTAATTTTCACTATCTAATATCTATATACTCATTTTTTCACGTTTTTATTGAAATTTACCTATTTTAATTCTATCCGATATGAAGATATCTTTTAGCCTGTTATATTTCCTCTAATTACATAATTACTTTTTTACCTCAAAAGAAAAAAGCCTTCAGTCTAAGCTCCTGCAGTGCTTATCCATCCAGCTCATTTCTTTAAACAATTTATTTTCAATTTAAAGTGATTTTTAATATAAAATTTTTACTAAAATTCTTTTAGAAGTTTATACTCACCTTTATTAGATGCGAAAATCTTTTCCATATCATCGCTATGAATTTCTTCTAGCTCCCCATCATAAGTAAAGGATACACCTATTCCACAGTTTGAACTCAACTTTCTAGGTATAGGCATCTTTTCATTTTCTATAAGATTCTTAGTTAAAAACCTGCTAAAGCTTATAGCTCCTGAATGAGTAAAAAATGTCGCTACATATTCCATATAATCAACTCCATATTACTTTGTTGCTGCTAATATAAAATCTTCATCTTCTTCCTTTACAGAAACGCTGTAACCTGCATTTTTCATAAATCTTTCAACATTTCTACAAGCTGTGTTGTTATCGACCAATATCTCTACTCCCTTTGGATTTGCTTCTAAAGCATTTTTAGTCATAAGAACTGGTTGTGGGCATGACATTCCCCTTGCATCTATTCTAACCAACTTTGACCTCTCCCTTCACTTTCATTGATATTTTCTTATCCTTTGAAAAATAAGAAATAGCTAATAATACAACTAAACATATTATAACAGCTACTTGTCCATTTGGAGTTGGTCCTTTTGGACTTGCTGCTAAACTGAAATTATGAGCAAATGCTGCTCCTAAAAGCATTCCTAAAATTGTTATTGAAGAATCTATATTTCCTTCTCCACTCAATATAAGCTGTCTCATTGGGCATCCCCCTAAAAGGATAGATCCCCATCCAACTACTACCATACCAAGAAAATTCCATAATCCATCTGTGTGAGCAACCGGTTGAGCTTCAAATCCTGGGTTAAAAAATCCAAAAGCTAAATTACCTATTAAAGCTGCTGCAATTATTGATATGAATCCCCATATCAAATATGAATCCTTAAATAATATAATGTCTCTTATTCCTCCAGCCATGCAAAGCCTTGTTCTTTGGCATATTATACCAACTATTAACCCAAAACCTAATGCAAACCATATTGGTGCACGCATTGAACCTGGACCCTCTTTTGAAAATAAAAGTAATGCTGATCCGCTGGCAACTAGTCCAACTAAAACTATATTAATTATTGGGAAAACTACTCCCTCATACTTTGTCTGTTTATAATTTCTTTTTAGTGTAAATCCTCTATTTAAGAAGAATATACCTATAACTATTCCAACTGCAAATCCCGCAATTCCAAATAAAGCATTAAAATCTCCACCTGCAAGCCTTAGTACCATTCTTGTTGGACATCCTAAGAACATTAATGCTCCTATCATAATCATAAATCCAAGAACAAATCTCAATAAAGGTGAAGATCCTCCTCTTGAACTAAATTCTTTTTTAGCTATAGCTATTATAAATGCTCCCAATATCATGCCTAAAACTTCAGGTCTTACATATTGGAGAGTTGCTGCTCCATGTAATCCAAATGCTCCAGCTGTGTCCCTGATGAAGCAAGCCACGCATATACCCATATTCTTTGGATTTCCTAAGAATACAGATACTACAGATAATATACCTATAATGGCTCCCCCTAAAATAATACCTCTTTTCTCTTTCATAAAATTACATCTCCCTCTAACTTTATTAAAATTCGAATAATTCCCCACCTAAATATTAGCAAATATTATTCTATAAGTTAAATCGCTATATCTAATAGATAATCCTTTATCTATATGTTAAATCAATACTTGCCTAATGATCTCGTATATCTATTCCACATTTAAATAGATATCTTAAATTCTATAGATTTTATCTATGCGGATTGAATAAAAAAAACTACTACTATATATTTGAACTTAGAGGGGGTATATATATGAAAAATGTTTATTTAGATAACGCAGCTACCAGCTTTCCAAAAGCACCTGGAACTGCTGAAGCTATAACAAATTATATACTAAATATAGGATCCAGCATAAATAGGGGTGCATACTCAAAAGCCTTTGAAGCTGAAAATATTGCTTTTGAAACAAGAGAGCTTCTTTGTGAATTATTTAATTTTTCGAAACCAGAAAATGTAATATTCACCGGAAATATTACTCAAAGTTTAAATATTTTAATCAAGGGTCTACTAAAACCAAATGATCACGTTATAGTATCTTCAATGGAACATAATGCTGTGATGAGACCTTTAAATTCATTAGAAAAAATCGGGATTCAAATTTCTAAATGTCCATGTGATAATTTAGGACAGCTTGATTTATCTGCATTACCTAATCTAATAAAATCAAATACTAAAGCTGTAATAATGACACATGCCTCTAACGTATGTGGTACAATACTTCCATTAAAAGAAGTTGGAGAAATCTGTAGAGAACATAACCTATTCTTTATTATTGATAGTGCTCAGACAGCTGGATTTTTAGATTTAGATTTTCAATCTCTCAATGCCAGTGCAATAGCTTTTACTGGACATAAAGGATTATTAGGCCCTCAAGGTATAGGAGGCTTTCTTATAAATAACGAATTAAACAGTCATATATCACCGCTTATAGAAGGTGGAACAGGCAGTCTTTCTGAACTTGAAACTCAGCCCCTATATATGCCCGACAAATTCGAATCAGGAACGCCTAATATACCTGGTATCTATGGTTTGAATGCTTCTTTAAAATATATTCTAAAAGAAGAAATATCTAATATAAGAGAAAAAGAATTAATGCTTACTGCAGCTTTTCTTGAGGGTATATCTTCTATAAATGGAATAAACATTATAGGACTTAAAGGTATTGAAAATAGAACTCCTACTATATCTCTAGATTTCATAGGTATGGATAATGGCATAATATGTCATGTTTTAAATAAAAACTATGGTATCTCTACAAGGAGCGGACTACATTGTGCTCCATCAGCTCATAAAGCTCTTAACACATTCCCAAAGGGTACTGTGAGATTTAGTTTCTCACATTTCACAACTCTAGAAGATATAAGTTATTCTCTAGGCGCCATAAGTAGCATAATTAAAAATAGCCATAATATAAGATAGTCATCTTATATTATGGCTATTTTTCTTTAAAGACTTTGTATTTTCTACGTTTATCAACTAAATTTAAATTATATTTTTATACATTTTTTACTTCTAAAATCAAGTTATCTATCATATAATGTAATAGACCTAAAAGTAAAGTATAATATTAATCAAAAGGAGGTTTTACATATGAGAGACACTTATTTAAGAGATATACTCTTAGACAACCCAGTTATTGCAGCAGTTAGAAATGATGAAGAACTATCCTGCGCTTTAGAAAGCGATATTGAATTAATATTCGTTTTATATGGGACTTTACTTACAATATCAAAGATATCTGAAAAACTTACAAGGCATCATAAAAAGTTTTTTATTCACTTAGACCTTATAGAAGGACTAAAAGGAGATTCAGAAGGCATTGAGTTCATAAAAAGATCTGCTAATCCTCTAGGCATAATAACAACTAAACCATCTAATATACGATATGCAAATCACTTAGGGCTAATGTCTATACAACGTATTTTTATAATAGATTCATTGTCCTTAAAAACAGGAATCGCAAATATAAATACAGTAAATCCATCAGCTGTAGAGATTATGCCAGGATTGTGTCAAAAGGCAATTTCTATAATCAATAAAGAAACTTCTGCTTCCGTAATAGCCGGCGGACTAATAAATTCTAAAAATGAGGTATTTGAATGTCTATCAGCAGGAGCTCTTGCAGTTTCAACTACTGAGAAAAAGCTTTGGAATGATAACTAAATACGGTTAATGGCATGAGATTTAAGAGAGCCAATAATTATACGAAGATTTTTTAATCTTGGCATAATTATTGGCTTTTTTGATTATATATTTGTATAAGTATTAAGCCATAAAATTTGAAGGGGGAGTTTTTTTATGCCAAAGTATATGATGTCATTAGATCAAGGTACTACTAGTTCTCGCTGCATACTTTTTGATGAAACTGGCTCTATAATTAGTGTTGCTCAGAAGGAGTTTACTCAAATTTACCCACATGCTGGATGGGTTGAGCATGACCCTATGGAAATATGGTCTACCCAACTTAGTGTTGCTACAGAAGCTATGGCTAAAATAGGCGCAACTGCAGATGAAATAGCTGGTATAGGCATAACAAATCAAAGAGAGACAACCGTGGTTTGGAACAAGAATACCGGAGTACCCATATACAATGCTATAGTATGGCAATGCAGAAGAACAGCTAATTTCTGTGACAAACTACGAGAAGAAGGATATGATAAATATCTAAAAGAAAAAACAGGACTTATTCTTGATGCCTATTTCTCAGGAACAAAATTAAACTGGATTCTCAATAATGTAGAAGGTGCAAGAGAAGAAGCTGAAAATGGCAATCTTTTATTTGGTACAATCGATACTTGGCTAATATGGAATTTAACAAAGGGCAAGGTTCATGTAACCGATTACTCAAACGCTTCTAGAACATTGCTTTTCAATATTCATGAATTAAAGTGGGATGAAGATATTCTAGCAAAATTAAATATACCTACATCAGTACTCCCTGAAGTTAAACCTTCAAGCTGCATATATGGATATTCTGATTCTTCCCTATTTGGAAAAGAGATTCCTATAGCTGGTGTAGCTGGTGACCAACAAGCTGCCCTATTCGGACAATGCTGCTATGAACCTGGTACTGCAAAGAATACTTATGGTACAGGATGTTTCATGCTTATGAATACTGGCGAAACTGCTGTTGAATCTAAAAATGGCTTACTAACTACTATAGCATGGGGAATCGATGGTAAGGTTGAATACGCTTTAGAAGGAAGTATATTTGTAGCTGGCGCTGCCATCCAATGGTTAAGAGATGAGCTTAGAATGATAAAGACATCTCCTGAATCCGAGAAATATGCAGAGGCTGTTGAGGATACTAATGGGGTTTACATGGTTCCTGCATTTGTTGGACTCGGTGCTCCTCACTGGGATTCCTATGCAAGAGGAACTATAGTTGGACTTACTAGAGGAACTAAAAAAGAACACTTTATAAGAGCTACTCTTGAATCTCTAGCTTATCAAACTTATGATGTTTTAAAAGCTATGGAAGAAGATTCTTCAATCAAACTACAAGCATTAAAGGTTGATGGAGGAGCTTGTGCTAACAACTTCTTAATGCAATTCCAATCTGACATACTAGGCGTTGAGGTACAAAGACCTGAAGTTATAGAAACAACAGCTCTTGGTGCTGCATATTTAGCTGGTCTAGCAGTAGGGTATTGGAAAGACAAAGATGATGTAAAGAAACACTGGGCTGTATCAAGAAAATTTGATTCAGAAATGAATGATGAAAAATGTGCTGAACTTTTAGAAGGATGGCATGAAGCCGTTAAGAGATCAAAAGGATGGGCTAAGTAATCAAATTTTAAAATAATATAAAAGGAGTGTTCTATATGTCAGCTTATTTAAGTGAATTTCTAGGAACTATGCTGCTAATTCTATTAGGTGATGGCGTATGCTGTGCTGTTTCTCTTAATAAATCTAAAGCTCAAAATTCCGGATGGATAGTTATTGCTTTTGGATGGGCTTTAGCTGTTGCAATTCCAGTTTATATATTCGGGCCAATCGGAGGAGCTCACTTCAATCCTGCAGTTACATTAGGAATGGCAGCTATAGGAAAGATAGCTTGGTCTATGGTACCAGGATATATAGGATGTCAAATGGCAGGCGCTATACTTGGTGCTGTACTTGTTTATCTAATGTACAAGCCTCACTTTGATGTAACAGAAGATAAGGCTACTAAGCTTGGTGTTTTCTGCACAGCTCCTGCTATAAAGGATACACCTTTCAACTTCATATCTGAATTTATAGGAACTTTTGTACTTGTATTTACAATATTAGGTGTTGGTAATACTACTTCTGTTGATGGTTTTGGACCATTCATAGTTGGACTAATAATTTTAGTTATAGGTCTATCTTTAGGTGCAACTACTGGATATGCTATAAATCCAGCTAGAGACCTTGGACCAAGAATAGCTCATGCTATACTTCCTATAAAGGATAAAGGAGATTCTGACTGGGGATACGCTTGGCTTCCTGTAATAGCTCCAATTTGCGGTGGTATTTGTGCTGCTTTAATATTCACTTTACTATTCTAGTAATTTAATTTTCAATATAAGGATATCTAAAAATGATTAATATCATATTTAGATATCCTTTTTATATGCAGAGTTTATTTCATAAAATTATTAAATTTATAATTTTTCAGTATCTGTCACTAATTTTTTACCTAAATATACGGAATTTTCATTATAATATTAATAAGCCTATTAAATTTATAATTAGGAGTGATATTATTTGAAGAGATTATTAAAATCTTTCGCTTTCATATTATTGTTAATTTGTCTTATCTTTATAAATTTATCCTTAAAACAAGATAATTTGTCAACTGTAAAAGAAGAAAATTTCTTTTCTCCAACACTAGATGCAGAAAAGGTTTCAAGACAAAATCTTGTTCTTGAGGAAGCTGAAAACTTAAAAAGAGGTTATTTTGTAGATGAAGCTATCGAAAAACTTCTTTCTAATCCTGATTTAGTAGATGATAAAATTCAGGATAAAGTAGAAGAGTATAAGTCCTATAGAAGCAGCTTTGTAAAATATGAGGGTGCTATTGAACATATTTTTTTTCACAGTTTAATAATATACCCAGAATTAGCCTTTGATAATTATGGTCATGATGCCGAAGGTTATAATATGTGGTTTGCAACAGTAAATGAATTTCAGAAGATCCTTCCCCTACTTCAGGAGAGAGGATTTGTTCTCGTAAAGCTTAATGATGTATACAAAAAAGATTCAGATGGCAAAATGGTGAGAAACGATATCTATCTTCCTAAAGATAAAAAACCTCTTATAATATCTCAAGATGATGTAAACTACTATGACTATATGAGACCTGATGGTTTTGCTGATAAACTAGTCCTAGACAATGAAAATCAAGTATCAACTTTAGTTCGCACACCATACAATGGTACTCAAATAACTAGAGATGGTGATATGGTTCCTATATTAGATGACTACATAAAATCTCATCCAGAGTTTTCTTATAAGGGTGCTAAAGGTGTCTTAGCAGTAACAGGATATGAAGGCGTTCTTGGTTATAGATTAACCACCGATGAAGATAAAGCCGAGGCTAAAAAAGTAGTAACTAGATTAAAAGAAACAGGCTGGCTTTTTGCAAGTCACTCCTACACTCATAACGGAGACGGTTATTTCGGTCAAAATCCTGTTTACAATAAACTGGTATACGATTTTAACAAGTGGCGTGATCAGATATCTCCTATCGTTGGAGAGACTACTCTATTTATAGCACCTTTCGGTACAACATTACAAAATAAAAACCTAGATATTGCTAAGAATCATGGGTTTGAAATCTACTGTAATGTAGCTAGAAGCGTAAAAGATCAAATTCTTAATGATATAGTTATAATGCCTCGCTTTAATATAGATGGTTTTACCTTTTTCAAAGATAAAGAAAATGTAAATAAGCGTTTCTTCGATGTGGACAAGGTTATTGATAGTAATAGACCTATTCTTAAATAGTGAAAAGTTAATAATCTGAGTATGCGCTTACATTACTCGTATTCCTATAAACTCATTTTATATCTAATTAAATTGAGTTTATAGGAAAAGTTGTTGACATTCCAGTGACTGTAAGGTGTTTAATATACATAAAATCAACTACATAGGAGGATATTCAGCATGAAGATAAAAGACGCCGAGCTATTAACTGGTTTACCAGCAAAAACAATTCGATATTATGAAAGCCAGGGACTAATTTCTATAAAGAGAAATTCTAATACTTACAGAGATTATACTGAAAATAATATCACTGAATTACGTAGAATAAAAATTCTTAGAAAGCTAGATGTTCCAATTTCTAAAATAAAAGAGTTTACCCAAGGAGAAATTTCATTACATTATATTTTACAAAATGAGATTAAAAACTTAGATGGAAAAGAAATAAATCTTGTACGTAAAAAAAGTACTATTGAAGTTTTATTAAAAGACCTGAAGAAAAATCCCAATCTAGATTTAGTTCAATACTATGAAGATTTTGAATATATTGAGGGCGAAGAATTTAATGAAATGCTATATGAAATAAAGGAACTTAGTGAATTTTCATTATCTAGTGTACTTTTATATACATTGATTCTCAGTGGTCCATTGTTATGGCTTTTTACCAACATTAGTAGAGAGAACTACGAGTTCATTGGTATAAATAGTTTTGTAGCAATAATATGTACAATATTATTAACATTAACATGGAGTAAGTTTTTAAAACAACCTAATAAAAAATTTAAAGGTACAGTTTCTTTGTTATTAGGTCTTATTACCATCCTAGTTTTATCTATTATTATTTTTATCGGTATTACAAAACTTCAGGAAAATATATTCGTTCCAAACGACTATTTAATGTTTATGTTCAAATCTCCATATAGTTACTTGTTTTTGTTTTTTGAAATAGAACTTATTGTGTTATTTACTGCAGCATTATATAAAAGAGTAAAAAATGTAGAGTGGAAGTGGGCAAATGAGTTATTTAATTTTATAAGAAAGCACATTGTCACAACTGTTATTTTTAATCTATTTTTATTATATGTATGCATTACCAGCATCACTGTGGTAACAAAAAATCAAATTGTCGATTACAGTTTCTACAACCTAAAAGGAACTTCATATTCTTATAATGATATTTCTAAAGTTGAAACTGGATTCCAAGGTAAATTTCTTAAAGTTTTAAGAGGACATGCCGGTGATTTTTATTACATTGTAAATTTTAAGGATGGTAAAAAAATAAACTTTTATCAAGCAAATAGCCCTTTTGAAGATACTTATTTGGAACTTGAAATATTTGACGACTTAATTATGGATACTGGTAAATCTCAAAAGATATCCTCAACAGATAACTGTGAACTTTGCAGTTTAGATCAAAGATATATCGATAGATTTTTAAAAATAATTGAGAATAAATAATCAAATCCTGCTTATTAGAAAAAGGTTTAATTAATATCAGTTTTAAACCCTCAGCAAAACTAATTTGTTGAGGGTTATTTCATATCATCATATTTAATTTTAATTATAATTCATTTATCTCACTGCACTAATATTTGCATAAGAAGTAATAGCTACCTCTTCTGGTAATATAACCTTGAAGTAGTCTCTCACATAACCTTCATAAACTTTTTTACCTATTATTTTGTTTAAAATATCATTTGGTGTAATAAGGTTTATATGTTTACCAAAGTCCATAATACCTGCATTATTCAATATATATGCTATAAACTGTGAGCAAACAAATTTATCCTTAGGCCTAAATGTAATTCTTAATGGTATAAAAAGTATTCCCAAGAAATTATAGCTTGCCTTATATTTACGTTTAAACACTCTTAAAATTTCCTCAGCTTTTTTATATTGTTCATTATTTACATTAACTTCATAGATACAACATACTGCTCTATGAGCCAGTTCTTTGTAGACTCCATCATCTATCTTTTCATGAACAAACCTAGCTTGCAATGGGTGCTCAGATAAACTTTCTCGTCCAAAAGAATATAGTCTTTTAAAATCTTTGTCTAAAGCTATTGATACATGAGTATAAGGTGATTGGGTTGATACCTTTAAAAATCTAGAAAAATTAGTTCCTGTATGACTAAACATTATATAAATTTTTTTCAATATCTGTCCCCCCAACTTTTATACATATTAAACAGCTTGTACATCATCATATCTTTTATTATATCATCTTTTTTCATATCATCACAACCAAGATTTATTGCTAATTAATTACATTTTTAGTATTAGTGTCTTTATTCAACTTGAAAATCCATTTTTGATTTAGCTTCTGTTACCCATTTTTTAAGGTTTCCATTATCAATGTTTTCTTTTATAACTTCATTTTATAATCTCTCTGTCTCTTATTATTCCATGAATATTTATGCACAAATTTATATAAATTCCCCTAAGAAACAAAAAAAGATGTAAATCCCTTAATAGGTTTACATCTTAAAAATTTATCATTATTTTGTTATTGTACTACAACTATATCTTATTTACACTTTAAATAGAATTTTTATTAATTATAGAGGTATAGTCACTTTCGTCTACTTCTTCTCTTATCCAAACATCCTTAAACCTCTTTGCTAAAAGTCCAAGCTCCAACTCTAGGTCTTCCATTTTTCTAATTGTGTCATGAGCATCATCTTCACTATCGTAGATTAATTTATTCTTTAACCTCTCTAATTCTTGAAATTTCTCTAACAATATCTCCTCTATATACATAGCTTCTCCATAAATATTGATTTATATTATTATATGTTCTTTATGAAGATTTGATTTCTATGTTTTTCAATAAAAAATGCACCACCAAAGACTAGATTTACATCTACCATTTGGGGCGCACTTCAGATTCTTATATGTCTTCTTTTATTAGATTTTATTCTACTCCAAACATTTGATATAGAATATGATTTTATTCTTTACCAACTCTCTTTGACAGAGAACAAAAATGATTTATTATGCATTATTTTTCTTTATTCTATTATGAGTTGCATAAAATCCTGCAAGTGATAGTAATCCTAGCATTAACATTAGTTCTACTTCTTGTCCATCTCCTGTTTTTGGAATATTATTTTCTTTCTCATTATCTTTATTAGAAATTTCTTCTTTATTATTTTCTAATTTTTCTACAACCTTATTTTCTTTGGTATTTAGCTGTGCATCTGTCTTTATTGTATCAATTCCTGATTTTGCAGCTTTTAAAAACTCTGCTACCGCTTCTTTATTTTCTGCATTATTTATTGTTTCTTTTGCAGCTGATACTTTTTCTACTAATTCTTTCTGTTGCTCTTCTCTGTAGTCATTAGCATTCTTATAGTTTTCAATTTCTGCAATTGCGTTTGTCTTGGCCTCAGCTAATTCCTTTGCTGCTTTTTCCTTTACTGCTTGCTCTTCTTCCTTTAGCTGTGCATCTGTCTTTATTATATCAATTCCTGATTTTGCAGCTTTTAAAGACTCTGCTACCGCTTCTTTATTTTCTGCATTATTTATTGCTTCTTTTGCAGCTGATACTTTTTCTGCTAATTCTTTCTGTTGCTCTTCTCTGTAGTCATTAGCGTTCTTATAGTTTTCCATTTCTGCAACTGCTTTTTCTTTTGCAACTGCTAATTCCTCAGCTTCAGCTTTTTTCTTTTCTGCTGCTTTAATAGATTCTGAAAGCTGTGAAGTTGAATTATCTAATACATTTTGATCTGCTTTCCAGTTTAAACTATCTGCAAATAATGTGTTATATGCTTCTTTTACTCCATTATCCTTTAAAAGTTCTTCTTTTTCAGGGTTTGAATCAAAATCTGCAATAGCTTTTATTACATTACTCTTATCAATTGCTACTGGTATAATTGGATCTCCCCAACCAGTGTTCCAGCAATCACTCCCTAGTCCAACTACAGTGAATGCCCATCTTACTACCATTCCATCCTTAGGGGTTACACCACTTGCACCTACTGGAGAATGGACATTATCAACAGTAAATACCCATCCAGAAAATTGTGAGTAATCAAATTCTCCTAGAGAACTACTTTCTCTTGGATTTCTAAATTCAATACCATTCTTTTCTGCATATTCCTTTATATATTCAGGGAATTCTGCTTCTAATTTTCCAGAGTCTACTATACTAGCTAGATAAAATTGACCATATTTTTCATAGCCTGTGTTAGCATACATTTTATTTATATTATAATATCTCACTAATGCAGCTCCAAGATTGTCCCCTTTGCAATATGGAACTTTTACAGGTTTAACCAAATAGCCTTGGCCAATTGTTATTTTTTCCATTGATAAATAGAAATATCCAGCTGTATTGTTTTCTAACATTCTCTTTTCTGCATTTATAAGTTTATCATAATTTGCAACTAACTCTTTTTGCTTACGATTAAGACCACTATATGCAGCTCTTACTTCATCAACAGCTGCTTTATCTGGCGCTTCCATAGACTCTAATTTCTTAATTTTTTCTATAACTTCGTTTGCTTTTTTCTGATTGTTTTTCTCAATTTGTTCAAGTGTCTTTTCGTTATCTATTCTTTCTTTTGCAACCTTTAATGCTTTTTCAACTTCTTTTGCATCTTTTGCATTTAGTATTTCTTTCTTACCACTTTTCTTGTAATTGTTAATATATTTCCATTCATTTTTCCCATATAGTTTTTCATCATTTTCCTTATATTGTTCAAGATCCTTTATAGCTTCATCTTTTATTGATTTTAATTCTTCATTTAACTGAGTATCTGTCTTTATTGTATCAATTCCTGATTTTGCAGATTTTAAAGCATCTTCTACCTCTTCTTTATTTTCTGCACTGTTTATTACTTCTTTTGCAGCTGATACTTTTTCTGATAATTCTTTCTGTTGCTCTTCTCTGTAATCATTAGCATCCTTATAGTTTTCAATTTCTGAAATTGCCTTTTCTTTTGCATCTGCTAATTCCTCAGCTTTTGTTTCTTCCTCTGATCTATCATTTAAATCATATAATCCAACTTTGTTGTTAATAAATAGCAGATATGAATTATATGCATTTGTAGCATTTACTGCTGTTTTTACATCATTCTCTTCTTCCGCTTTAAATTTAGCCAATGCAGTAATTAGGTTCTTATTACCCTTTATAAATCCTTCTGCATTTGTTGGGTCAATTCCTAATGAAGTTAATGCGATTATTCCATTTGCACAACTTGTTGCATCTTCATATCCACCTTCTTCATTTAACATTGATTTCATATAAGTCAATGCCTTGTCTACTGCTGTTTTTACATTAGCATCACCTTTTTTATAGTATGGAGCTAGAGCTTGAATTGCAATCGATGTAATATTTACATTTCCGTTCTTATCACTTTGCATATTCTTAAAACTTCCATCTTCCCCCTGATACCTTAAAATTAGTTTAACTAATTCTTCTCTGTCCCATAATACTTCTTCTGGTTGATAATTTCTACAGTCGTATCCTATTAATGTATATGCTGGCATTTCAATGCTACCCTTATTCATTTCTGATGAAAGACCTAATTCAAAATTAACTAAATCATACATCCAAGTTGGATCATCAAAAGTTTTCCCCAATATTCCCAATATCCATAATTCTTGTGGATTACAAATTTCCTCATCATTATACTTATCTTCTGCAGATTTAAGATATGAGTCTATTATATCCTGTTTTACTTTTTCTCCACCTCTTAATATAGAAAACAATACATTTTCATCCCCAAAAGCACTATGTGGCTTTGTTAAGAGATTTTCAATACCATTTGCTAATCCTAATTCTGATATTCTCTTATAGTCCGTTGGATTTACTTCTTCTTTTTCAACTAAAACTACAAATGGCGAAAGCTCACTTATCTTAACGCTTATCTTTCCATCCTTAACATTTTTATCAAAGCTTTCTACTTCTCCAGTTTTCTTCAGGTGTTTTACTATTACATTCTTATCTTCATAAATCTTACCTAAATCAAAGGTTACAATAGCATTTCCCTTTAAGTTTCCTTTTTTTATATGAATATCATAAGCTCTCGCTATTTCTTGATTTTTACCTATAAATCTTTTTATTCCTTCTGGTATATCTTCATTATTAATTTTTGTTGCTTCTATAACTGTATTTGGAAGAATTTCTCCTTCCAGTACAATCTTTCCACTTCCATCTTCTATCTTTCCTGGTACAAAAGTACTTTCTTTTATAAATTGTTCATCTGTCTTTATATTATCTAATGCCTTCTTTATCTTTGATAAAGCTTCTTTAACTGCATCTTTACTATTTGCTTTATCTATTTCTGCCTTTCCCAATTCAATTTTTTCCAAAAGTTCTCTTTGTTGAGCCTCTCTATAATTTTTCTTGTCCTTATAGTTTTCTAACTCTTTATTTGCATTTTCCTTTTCTATTTTAAGTTCTTTTACTTCTTTATCAATCTGCCCGTCAACATCAGTAAAATCATATAATCTTGTTCTTCCTTCTACAAAACGTAAATATGATTCTAATGCATAGGTTACTTGTGTATTTGCAAATGAATTATCACCGTTTCCATTTTCATCTACTGAAAAACCTATATCTTTTTTGAAACTGTGAAGATTTGTTATAAGATTTTTTCTTCCAAGAGTAAAGCCTTCCGCTGTAACAGGATCTATGTTTAAAGATGTTAAGGCCGTAAGTACCTGAGCTGATGAACATGCATTTCCATCATATCCACAACATTCATCTATCCTTGAACGAAGATATTCAAGAGCCTTGTGAACTGGTGCCTGTATGTTTTCATTTCCTTTTATATAATATGGTGCAAGTGACTGTAATGCCATTGCTGTCATATCAACACTACCTGTTTTTTCTCCCCTATAAAGACTAAAACTACCATCAACAGCTTGAAATTTTAATATATGATCAATAAATTTTTCTCTAGTCCATATACTATTTGGGGGAATATTTATATTTTTACTATCTAAAGCTATCAACGCAAATACAGGACAATTTAACGTTTCCTTTTCCATTTTAGTAGACATTATCATTGAATCTACAAGATTCTCTTCCCATGGAGTATTTGCTGGTGTCTTATCCATAGACCCAAATGCTAACATCATTCTTGCATAATCTGTTATTCTAAGTCCTTTATTATTGATATATTCTGATTCAGCAGATTTATCATATGACTTTATATCTTCAAAAGTGATCTTTCCCCCGCTTCTAAGTAAAGCAAAAATATTCCACTCATCCATATATTTGTTGTGTGATTTTGATTCTAGACACTCAACCCCATGAGCAACGTCTTCTTTTGCCATTTCTAAATAATCTATTTTTACTTCATCATTTTCTTTAATAGTAATATCAAAAACTATAGGTTTTGCCCCACCTGTCTCGTCATATGGAACTCCTGTTACCCTAACTTTTCCAGCTGAAAGTGCTGTTAAAAGATGTCTTGTCTCATAATCATTTGCTTGATTTGAATATGGTAAATATATGGAATCCGAAATCTTTACAATTCCCTCTTTACTATAAGACCAATTAAACCTCTGCTCTGTTGCATTACTAGGAACAGCAGCTATTTTAAGTTCTAAATCTTCTCCTTCTTTTACGTTTAAATCTTTATTTTCAATACTAGCAGATTTAAGTGGATTCTTATATCTAAATTCCATCTCTACAATCTGCTTTAACTTAGGATTTTCTTTGCTTGTAACCTCAAAACGCGCAATTCCACTTTTTTTTGGTATTATTCCATTTCCATAGGCAACCATATGAGTTGCTACCTCAGGAGTTAATGCATTCCACTCTAATTCTGTATTACTTGTATTACTTGGATTAAAGTTAATATAATAACTAGTCTCCCTAGAATCATCCTTACAGCTAGGTGTTACACCAACATAGTATCCTCCTAATGCATTCCATCTTTGAATATATGCAATCTTAGGATATTCTATTTGAAAATTTTCCATTTTAATAGCTTTATTAATAGCTTTAAAGTCAATACTTGCAGTGCCATCATTCATAGTTATATTAAATATGCATTCTTCATTTTTATTAGATTCTATCCATATATTTCCAAAAATATCATTGTATCCAAAATTCCCACTTTTTTTATATATGGTAGCAGAAGTTAGTATATCTATATCAATAAATTCTGTACTATCTTTTTTTCTACCCTTTATCTTAACATTCTTTGTTTCTCGTCCATTAAATACTACAGGCTTGTCCATTGACACTTCTTTTCCATCAACATATGCCTTTATTTCTTCTATTTCTGATGATATATTTTTAATATTAAATTTTGTTATTTCTTTTGCTCCCCCAAATAATGGTGATCTATCATATACCTTAGCTTCTACTGTTCTAATATCATATCCATTGAAAGTTCCGTTTGATGTAACCCATATATTATCCCAATTTCTTATTCCCTCTTTCATAGGAACACTGCATTTAAAATACGGTTCTTTATTCTCAAACTTTATTTTCTCTGCATTTCTAAGATGAAACTTACCATGGTCTAATGTATTAAGTGTAAATGTATTAGTTTCATCTGCTTCAAGTATTCTACCATCATCAAACTGAAAATATACACTTGGAGTCTTTGCTAATTCACTATCCGTACTAGCAGCAAACACTAAATTATTTGGAATAAGAATAGATAAGCACATTACTAATATAAGTACTATTCTTTTCCAAGATTTCTTTCTTTCTTTCATTTAAGTTTTCCCCTCTCTTATCATATAGTCCTCAAAATTTTCTCTTATACTGTAAATATAAATAGTGAAAACCTCATTATCTTAACGTTTACTTAAATAGCTTTTCACCTTTGACTTTTTTTATAATGTACACCTTCTTTCATTTTTTATATTAAAAAAGGGAGTACCAATATCTATAATAGATTTGATACACCCGTATTTGTGCATTTCTTAATTTCAGCTTATCTACCTGAAAGTACTCCCTGGATAATGTATGTGTTCTGACTTGCAATATAGAGATTATTAATCTCTTACGTACACATCCTACCTTCCCATGATTAGCTAATCACAGTGGAAGCCTTTCAGCTCACATCTTTTAGATGCTTCGGTGTGTCCTCTCGCACACAGCGCCGGCAACGCGGGGCTTTTCCCCATTCCTTTTACGTTTACATCTGACATAAGTCTTTACAATATAAACGACATACCCAATTTAATTCGCATGTAAATTATATATCAAAATTAATTTTTTTACAATATTTATTATTAAATGTTAAATATTGAAATTAATTAAATATCTTTCATTTCATAATTTTAATTTAATGATATTGTATTTTTGTTATATTAATATGCCAAAAATTAATTACTTCGTTAATTTTTTAACTTTTATTATAAAAATATAAAGAGTATGCTACACCATATGAAAAATATTTTGTAACATACTCTTTATTAAATAAAATTTTTTACACTTAAATTATACAGATCTTACTTTCATCATACTTCCTACAACTCCACCTATTATAGCCGGAAGAATCCAATTAAATCCTATAGAATTAAGTGGTAGATATTTTAGAAATGAAACTATATATCCATTTTGGTTCATAAGATTAAATATACTTATAACTAATGTAGTATATACCGCTCCTGCATAAGTTGATTTTTTCTTTATCTTATTATCAAAAGCATTCATAACTACTAAAACTATACTCATAGGATATATAAGTTCTAATATTGGAGCCGAAAATTTTATTATAGTTGAAACTCCAAAGTTTGATACAAATGCACTGAATGCACAAATAATTACTACAATTCTACTATAGCTAAACTTTCCTTTAAATAATTTCTCATAAAAGTTAGCTGATGCTGATGTAAGACCTATGGAAGTAGTAAGACATGCTAATGCAACTATAAGACCTAGTACTACCTTTCCACCTTCTCCTAAAAGGCTAGCTGTTATGCTTATTATAAGTTGAGTCTGAGGTATATTCGTGTCATATACACTAGCTGAATGTGCACCTATATATGCAAGACCAGCATAAACTAATACAAGTCCTATTGTAGCCACTATGCCACTATAGAATGTCATCTTTATAACTTGTTTTTTATCAGTATACCCCTTCTTGCTTATACTCTCCATTATAATAGCTGCAAACATCAGAGATGCAAGAGCATCCATTGTTTGATATCCTTGAGCTAATCCAGTTGAAAAAACATCTGTTATCCTTGAAGCTGTAAATTCTCCAATAGGACTCATTATTCCTTTTGTAATTAATATAATTAAGCATATAAGAAGAGCAGGTGTCAAAAACTCTCCAACTATATCTATAACCTTCGATGGCTTTATGGTTAACATAAGTGTTATAGCAAAAAATATTATTGAACTTACTATCGGATTTGCATTAGGAAATATACCCTGCACTCCTACTTCAAATGTTGTTGCAGCTGTTCGCGGTATAGCTAAAAGAGGTCCTAAGCATGTTATTATTACTATACCTAATATCACACTAAACTTTTTACCCATTTTCATGGTTACTTCACTTAAGCTTCCATTATGTTTTGCCATTATCACCATAATTAGCAATGCAAGTCCTACATCGCCTATTACAAATCCCGTAAATGAACTTATCCATTCACTTCCACTAGAAATACCTAGATAAGGTGGAAAAATAAGATTACCAGCTCCAAAAAACATAGAAAATAAAGCAAATCCCACAATTAAAATATTAAGCCCCTTTTTCACAAAATTCCTCCTACAAATGTATTATCTTTAATCAAAAATATACTAAAATCTATATAATTACTTTTATTTTGTCGATTTTTTATGATTTTAGACATGAATTACTTTGTTATTTTATCATTATTTATCACTTTTGTTAATACTTTAATATTTTATAATGTATAATTTAATATTTTATTTATATGTTTTTTTAAAAATCTAAAAATTAAGAAAAAATATATAAATATGTTATAATATAAGAAATTATGTTAATAATTTTATAGGAGGTTTTCTATGAACGAATTTATTGAAATTTCACCATATGAAATAGACGATAATGTCTTTAAATGTATAGGAAAAGATTGGATGCTTATAACAGCTGGTGATGAAAATAACTTTAATACTATGACAGCCAGCTGGGGAGGATTAGGTGTTCTGTGGAGAAAAAATGTATCCTTTTCTTTTGTAAGAAAGCATCGTCACACTTATGGATTTGTTGAGAATAGTGGCACTTTCACTCTAAGCTTTTTTGATGAAGAATATAGAGATGCTTTGAATATCTGTGGAACAAAATCAGGTAGAGACTGTGATAAAGTAAAGGAATCTGGTCTTACTCCTGAATTTATAGATGGAACACCAACTTTTAAAGAAGCAAGGCTTGTTCTAGTATGTAAAAAACTCTATATTCATGATATAGACCCTAATAACTTTATAGATATGAATGTAAATGAACTTTATCCAGCAAAAGATTATCATAGAATGTATATTGGAGAAATCTTGAAAGTCTTAAAAAAATAATAAAATAAAGGAGATTAAATAAAAATAACTTTTCATTTAATCTCCTTTAGACACTATATTAAGTCACTGCCTATCACCGTATTTATCTTATTTAACTTTTCCCTAACATCCAGATTTTTTTCAATATTTATTTATGATTTTCTTTATATTCTATTTTCCTGATATAACTACTCCGAAAATTTTTACCCATGGAAGTACCGCATATCCCATATTTATGACTTCTTTTGATATATCTTCTATAGAATTAAATATATCGTATAGGTTTCCGCTTATCATAGTTTCTATAAGAGGAAACTTTATCTCTCCATTTTCCACATAGTAACTATTCTTTGCTACCCCTGAGAAATCTCCATTAGAAGCAGGGTTTCCCCCTGAAAATCTCCCAAGAATTATTCCTCTTTCTGTAGATTTTATTATATCATCAAGAGATTTTTCTCCTGGCTTAACTTTAATAATTTCAGCAGTTGGCCTTAACTCTAAACCCGTTTTCTTTGCACCATATAAAGTAAGAAGATAGCTCTTTAATACTCCATTTTCTATATAGGTTATATTCTCAGTTTTTAGTCCATCTGCAGTGACAAATACCTTGTTGCTTATATCCTCATCAGTTGGGCTACAACTTATAGTTAAGGAATCACTAGCTACCTTTTTGTTAAGCTTATCTTTCAATAGACTTGTCTTAGTAATTAATGATGAATCTGACAGATATATATTGTTATATATAGTTACAAGATCTATTAAACAATCCGGAGTTATTATTACGTTTCCTGTAAACTTTCCATTTATAGATTTACAGTTAAGTTGATCTATGCTTTCTTCAAAACTTCTTCTTATTCCTCCGAATTCAAGCAGATTCTCTGGAAGTTCTGCTACACTCAAGAATATTCCGTTAAAGGAAGATGACTTTTCTTCTTCCTTTGCCGCATAAGTTATGCTTATAGTATACTCGTTGACTTGAGTTCTAAAATCAACTCCGTTAGAGTTCATAAAATGCTCTTGTACTTTGTTGAAACATATAAAACTTTCATTTAGCTTTATAGCCGGATATTTTTCTGCACATTCTTTTAAAAGTTTCTCTATAAGCATGTATATTTTATCTTTATCAGCTTTTTCAGGACCTGATGAGAAGCACTCCGCAGCTTGTAATTCTGATATATCATTATTTACATCTTCTTCTGATGCTTCACACATCTCTATTAATGTGTAAGCGCGCTCTCTCAAAGCTTCTTCATCAGAAAGATTTGTAAGTGATATTTTTGATAATTTATTATCTTTTATAGCCTTAAGAGTAACTTCATTATGATCTGTGGTTCTAAATAATCCTATTGATGTATTATTAAAATTTATCTCTACTTTTTCATGTTTAACTAGATGGTAGAAAGCTTTGTCAGCTCCTGCATCCTTTATATATTGGAGGCTCTTTTCTCCCAATTTCTTATTTATCATAACTATTTACCCCCTATGTTAACCTTACATTTAATAGATGGCCCGCCCATTCCTACTTTTATTGTCTGTTTCTTTCCACACCAGCCGCCTCTGCTCCATTTAAGTTCATCTGAAACAGCAGTTACACTCTTCAATACCTCAAAGGCAACGCCTGAGATAGTGGTGTCTAATATTGCTCTGCCTAACTTCCCATGTTTTATTTCATATCCAAAACTTATTCCAAACATAAACTCACTAGTAGTATCAGCTTGTCCATTAGTTGCACTTACAAGGTAATATCCATCTTCAATCGAAGCTATCATATCTTCAAGTTTTTCATTACCTGGTGCAATACATGTATTTCTCATCCTTATTATAGGCTCATCAAAATAATCTGTAGCCCTAGCATTGCCTGTTGGATTTACTCCAAACATATTTGCAGTTTCTTTATTGTGCATGAAGGCTTTTAGAACCCCATCTTCTATGATAACAACGTCCTCCCCCTTAGTGCCTTCTTCATCTATATAGATAGGCATTGGGCATGTCTCTCCATAAGCTGTGTGAGCAAAATCTATTAAGGTTATAAGTGGTGATGCCACCTGTTTCCCTAAATTATATCCCGCAACAGAGCCTCCTAGCACTAAGTCCGCCTCTGTTGTATGTCCTATGGCTTCATGAGCGAATAATCCAGCTATAGAGGAATCTATTATTACATCCTTAAGTCCTGCCTCAGGATAAATTCCTTCCTTTTTCTCAATAAGCTTCTTATATAACTCATCTATCTCTTTATATAAATCTTCTGGTTTATCAAATTTATCCTCAAATTGTCCAAGTCCTCCAAAGTTTTGAGATAGCTGTATTGGTGCTCCATCCCTATCTACAACTAAGTTCACAAGCACATTACTTCTTGGAGTTAGTGTATAATAGTATGCCTTAGATGAAGTAAGTATTTGCTTTTCTGTATCATCACAAGTTATATTTACACTTATTGATAAAAGTCCACTATAAGTTTCTTTTATATGATTATATACAGTCCTTCCAAAATCAATAAGTTCCTTTTGACTCTTTCTTGATTTTTTAGTTGCAAATGATTTTTCAAATCTATAGTCCGTAACTTTTAATTCTTCGAATTCCTTATTAGGATCTTTGCTCTTCAAAAATTCTGCATTATTCTTTGCTTCCTTAATAACTCTTCTTATACCTTCATCGCTTACTGTAGAACTTGAAGAAAATCCCCAGTGTCCTTCCATATATACTCTTGCATTAACTCCTCCACAAGTAGTCTTTGAATTTGTCATTACTATACCATCCACTATTGATATCCTAGTAGATGAATTTTCATGAACTCTAAGTTCAGTATATTCCGAAAATTCATCATAGAAATTATTTAAATCTTTTAAGTCCATAATAAAAGCCCCCTTCTCATAAACTCTGATACTACTATTATAATCTAGTAACATCTATTCATGGAAGGAGGCTTTTTTAAAAACTGTTCTGTTTATTAAATTCTGTAACTATGCTTTCTTTGCCATATTCTTTGCTCCATTATAAGTTGCAAAGAAATATATTCCGTATACTAAAAGAACTAGCGCTGTAACTATTATAGATTGCCTTACTATATCTGAGCTTCCAAATATCTTTACAACACTGTTTGATACATAAATCCCAACTACACTGTGAACTAATGCTAACGTAAGCGGCATGAGGAAATATATAAGCGTTTGTGTAAATATAGATTTATTTATCATCTTTTCATCTACACCTATATTCTTAAGAATTTTATATCTCTTCATATTATCCGCCGCTTCTGAAAGCTGCTGTAATGCTAAAACTGCCACACAAGTTATTATAAATACTATCCCAACATAAAGTCCTACATAAATTACTAACGTACTTAATCCCATATATGCATACTTTACTAATTGTTTTGTGGCTACATAAATCTTAATAATATTTTTATCTTGTAGCTGTTCCTTATCATATTCTTTAACAATGTTATTTATGCTATCTACAAATTCACTTTCATTATCTTTGTACTCATCTCTTAAACTAAAGGTCATGTTAGAAACTATTGGATGCAAGCCTTTAATTAGATTATCATTTACTACCAAAGTACATATCTCCGCTCCATTAGGTGAAGTTGTAAGAGATTTGTCTATAGATTCATTTCTAACTGATTTTAGAGTGTTGTTACCTATAGTTATTGTTGCTCCATTCTTTATAGATGTATCTACATACTTTTTAGCTATAGAATCTCCTGCCAATGCTAAGTATTGATCTTCTCCTAACTCATAAGGTTCTTCTCCTATCATTTTCATTAATTTGTTAAAATCCGATTCCTTAACAACATTTATATGTCTATCCCTTATAACCTCTACTAGGTCATCCTTAAGTTCTACATCCTTTAAGAAGTCCTTTAACTTAGTATCAGCTGCATAAACTTTAAAATCAATATATTCATTTAAATATTTATTAAAATCAAACTTCAAATCATCTTTTAAATAAGTACTTATGTCTCCATCATAACCTTCAACATAAAAGCTTCCATCATATCGTGTTCCTTGATGTATCTGGCTATTCATAGATGAACTCATACTAAAGCCTGTAGATAGCATTCCTATAGACACAAATAGCATAAGACATATCAAAGACATTGATATATAATTTGTATTTATTTTACTATTTATCTGTCTTAATACAAACATATTCAAATTTCTTAAATATAGCTTTTTGTTGCTTTGAACAAGCTTCAATAAAAATCCTGAAAGTGACATAAAGAAAAATAGTGTTCCTACTATTCCAAGTACTATTGATGTCGCAAACTCTCTGTTCAATTCATAAAGCTTATTATCTATGATAAGTGCATATGCAAATCCTAAACATACAACAGAAATTATAAATATAATCACAGATACGGCTGTACTCTTAGTCTTTAAATCTTCATTTTTCTTGTCAGCTGAAATAAGATCTATAATCTTATACTTTGATATTATGAATGAATTAAATAATATTACAAAAATAAACATAACCCCAAAATATAGCATAGTTTTTATGGCCGCCTCTTTTGAAAAAACAAAAGAAAATTCATTTAGGTTTGCTGCAAACATTTTTGCTGTAAAAACTGATACCCCTTGAGATAGAAATATTCCTATGACTAATCCAATACCTAATGATATAATCCCTATAATTAAAGTCTCAAGAAAAAGCATATAGGAAATCTTATTCTTGTCCATTCCTAAAGACATATAAATTCCAAGCTCTTTTTTTCTACGTTTTATTATATAGTTATTTGCATATATTATAAGAAATCCTAGTATAATTGAAATAAATACTGATAATGTTGATAATACGTTAGATAGAATATTCACATATTGTGCTTGAGACTGACTCAAATTCATCATTACCTGCTGAGATGATATCGAGTTAAATACATAAAATATACAAACTGCAAAAGTTAGTGTTATAAAGTATATTGCATAATCGCTGAAACTTTTTTTTACGTTTTTTACTGCTAATTTAGAGTACATTATTATTGTCACCTCCAAGAAGGGTAACAACTTCTATAATTCTATTAAAAAATTCCTTTCTTGAGTCATTTCCCCTTATAAGTTCATTGAAAATCTTTCCATCTTTTATAAACAGAATTCTCTTGGCATAACTTGCTGTGAATGCATCATGAGTTACCATCATTATTGTAGCTTTAAGATTATTATTAAGGTTCTCTAAGCTCTCAAGAAGCATCCTAGATGACTTTGAGTCTAATGATCCAGTTGGTTCATCAGCAAGTATCATTGATGGTTTTGTTATGATAGCTCTAGCACTAGCAACTCTCTGTTTCTCACCTCCAGACATCTCATAAGGATACTTTGGAAGAATATCTTGTATCCCAAGACTGTTGGCTACTTTATTCACCCTATTATGAATTTCTTTATGATTTACCTTCATGACTGTGAGAGCTAAAGCTATATTTTCATATGCTGTAAGAGTATCTAGAAGGTTAAAGTCCTGAAATATAAATCCAAGTTCTTCTCTTCTGAATTTTGCTAACTCCTTAGCCTTAAATTTTGTTATATCTTTTCCATCTACATGAATAAATCCACTAGATACAGTGTCTATTGTTGATATACAATTTAAAAGAGTTGTCTTTCCACTACCTGATGGTCCCATTACCCCTACAAACTCACCATTTTCAACTTCAAAACTTATACTATCTATAGCTTTTGTTATATTTCCCTTCTTACCATAATATTTTTGAATATCATCTACCTTTAAAACTATACTCATATTTATTTAATCCTCCCAATCTATAATAAATTTTATTTTTTCTCTCTGTTACAATATTAGTTTATCCCTTTCAAATGATGTCTTCCATAGCCTTAACTTACACTTATCTTTCATTTTTGTAAGTTTATCTTTCACCTGCGTCACATAAAAGAAAAAGCAGTCTTGAAAATCATATTCTCTTGACTGCTTACGGTCTATATTATTATTTTAAAATCATCATTTCACTTTTAGGAAATACTATCTGAACTTTAGTACCTTTTCCTTCTAAAGAAAATATGCTTATACCTAATGCTAGCTTATCACACAATTTCTTGCATAAATATAGTCCTATTCCTGTAGATTTAGAAAAGCTTCGTCCATTTTCTCCTGTAAAACCTTTTTCAAAAGCTTTAGACACATCTTTTTCATTCATTCCAATTCCATTATCTTCTATAGTAAGAGCAACTCTATTTTCACTATTCTTAGCTGTAATTTTTAATACTTTTCTTCCTTTATCCATATACTTTATTGAGTTGTTTATTATTTGATTTATTATGAATTCCATCCACTTTTTATCTACATAAACCACAAAATCATCTTCAAAGACTTCTATCTTTATTCTCTTATTGATAAGTACTTTAGAATTTTTTCTTATTACACTATTTACTATTTCTTTCAAAGAAGTTCCTAATATTATATAATCCTTTTCTACGCTATTACTCTTTGCATAGTATAAAGCCTGCTCAACATATCCATCTATCTTGTTCATTTCTTCTGCTAAACTCTTTGTTATATCATTTTTATTATTTTCAAATATTAGATTACTAGAGGCCATAGGAGTCTTTATCTCGTGAACCCACATCTCTATGTATTCTCTGTATTCCCTATTGAACCTTTTATATTTAGCAATCTCATCATTCATAGATTTATTGACATCTTTGATTACATCATAAAGTATTTGTCCTTCTATAAAATCTGTTTTTTCTATGATTGAGGAAAGTAAAAATTTTCGATCCAGTTTCTCTAAAGTTTCCTTTATCTCATTATAATACCTAGCTTTTTTATAAAATTCTATTATCATTGATATAACTGTTGGCAACAAAATAAGTACCGTAATAAATCCTGCTATATATAAATCTGTATCTATAACACTTAAAATAGTCCATATTATAATGATACATATAGACATTACAGTCATATATATTATTTTTTCTTTTAAAAAATCTCTAAGCCTCATGACTAATCCCCTTTAATCTACAACATACCCCTGTCCCCTCTTGGTGTGAAGAAATTCCTTCACTCCTATAGAATCAAGCTTTCTTCTTAATCTGTTTATATTTACAGTAAGAGTATTGTCATCTATGAATTCATTTGATTGCCACAAAGCATCCATAAGTTCATCTCTTGCTACTATTTTGCCCTTGTTTTCCATTAGGCAATATAAAATTTTCATTTCATTTTTAGAAAGTTCCTCTTCCTTATCCTCATATTCAACTGTACTCTTAGAAAGGTTTAATGTAACACTTTTATATTCAATTAAATTTGATGTGCTTACTGACGATGACCTTCTTAATATAGCTGATATTCGTGCAAGCAATATTTGAGTATTATATGGTTTTGTTATAAAGTCATCTGCTCCTAAATTTATACTCATAACCTCATCCATCTCACTATCTCTGCTTGTAACTATAATTATAGGAACATCTGACATCTTTCTTATCTTTCTACATATGTAGTAACCATCATAAAAAGGAAGGTTTATATCTAGTAAAATTAAATTAGGATTGCTGGCTATGGCATCCTCAACTATATTTTCATAGTTATCTGAAGAACTACAGTTATAACCATATCTATTTAAAAGGCTAGTTATCTCCTTATTAATTTTCTTATCATCTTCTATGATAAATATATTTGTCATAATCGATTCCACCTCTCATGAAAATTAAAATACTACAATTTTTATTCTATCATAATATTTACCATAATCTATATGTATTAATAGTATCATTAAAATAAATCTTATCAGATATTCTATAAAATTTATTTGTTCTTATAATATAAAAGATGTCTCACACTAGTTCGGTGAGACATCTTATTAGTTATTATATTTCCCCTATGAAATTTATCTTACAAATCTTGTGCCACTTTCACCTTGTATAGCTAATTTAGCACTATTTAGAGACGCTATTATAGCTGTCTTTCCTTCTTTAAACTGTACAAATTTCTTGCAAGCTTCAACTTTAGGCAACATACTTCCAGGTGCAAATTGTCCTTCTTTTATATATTTATCAGCTTCTTCAACTCTTACAACTGAAAGTTGTCTTTGATTCGGCTTATTAAAGTTTATACACACATTATTTACTGTGGTAAGAATTAAAAGCATATCTGCATCTAATATCTCTGCTAGCTTTTCAGCAGCAAAATCTTTATCTATAACGGCTGCTACACCTTTAACTTCATTTCCATCTCTTACAACAGGTATTCCACCACCACCACAGGCTATAATTATAAAGTTTTCTTTTATCATAGCTTTTATTACGTTCTTTTCAACTATATCTATAGGTCTTGGTGATGGAACTACTCTTCTATATCCTCTGCCTGCATCTTCTTTCATCACATATCCTTTTTCCTCTGTAAGTGATTTTGCCTCTTCTGCAGAGTAAAAAGATCCTATTGGTTTAGTTGGATTATTGAATCCAGGATCATTTTTATCTACTATTACTTGAGTTATTACAGTATCTACAGACCTATCTATATGTCTTTTTTCCAATTCTTCACTTATAGCATTTTGAAGGTGATATCCTATATATCCTTGGGAAAAAGCTCCACAAACATCAAATGGAAATAAAGTATTTTCCTTATTTGCCTTATATGCAGTTTCTACTGTTGCCACAATCTGTCCTACTTGTGGGCCGTTACCATGAACTATGGAAACCTCATGACCTTCTTCAATTAAATCCACAACAGATTTTGCCGTTTCCTTACAAGTTTTTAGCTGTGATTCAGAGCTCTTATCTTTTGTATCTGATTGAAGAGCATTGCCTCCCAAAGCTAGCACTATTCTCATAATATACCCCCTAAGCTTTTAAAATACCTTATCTTCCTATAGTAGCTACCATAACTGCTTTTATAGTATGCATTCTGTTTTCTGCCTCATCAAAAACAACAGAATTTCTACTTCTAAATACCTCATCTTCAACTTCTTTAATATCTAATCCCATCTTTTCCTTTGAGTTCACTGCATTCTCTGTATTCATATCATGGAAAGATGGCAGACAGTGCATGAATTTTGTATTAGGATTTCCAGTAGCATTCATCATGTTCATAGTTATCTTATAAGGTGTGAGAAGCTTAACTCTCTCAGCTAGCTTATCCTCTTCTCCCATAGAAGCCCATATGTCTGTGTAGATTACATCTGCGCCCTTAACTCCTTCTTCTATATTATCAGTTACCTCCACAGTAGCTCCTGTTGCTTTACAAATCTCTTTTACTTCATTTAATATATCTTCATCTGGGTCTAATTCCTTAGGTCCAAGAGCCACAAAATGCATTCCCATCTTAACTGCTCCATACATAAGAGCATAGCTCATATTATTTCTTATGTCTCCAACAAAAACCATCTTGATTTCATTTAATGGTTTATGAATATGTTCCTCTATGGTCAATAAATCTGCTAGAACTTGAGTTGGATGGTCAACATCTGTAAGTCCATTCCAAACAGGTACTCCTGAAAACTCTGCTAATTCCTCAACAGTTTTTTGGCTAAATCCTCTAAACTCTATTCCATCATAAAATCTTCCTAATACTTTTGCAGTATCTTCTATAGATTCTTTTTTACCCATTTGAGAATTTGTTAAAAATGTTACATGAGCACCTTCATCTAAAGCAGCAACTTCAAATGCACAGCGGGTTCTTGTAGATGTCTTTTCAAATAATAACACTATATTCTTTCCTCTTAGTGTGTCTCCTATTAATCCACATCTTTTCTTTGATTTTAAATCCTTAGATAAGTCTAATAAGTATCTTATCTCCTCTGGTTTAAAGTCCTTTAATGTTAGAAAGCTTCTTCCTTTTAAATTTATTGCCATTTTCAACACCCCTTATAAATATATTTTATATGCTTATTTTAAATCTTCTCTTATCAAAGGCATGGACATACATCTTGGACCTCCTCTGCCCCTTGATAATTCCGAAGATGGTATTGTATGAAGTTTTATCCCATTATCCTCTAGAATCCTATTTGTTACATAGTTTCTTTCATATACTACAACTTCTCCTGGTGCAATAGCCAAAGTATTAGAGCCATCATTCCATTGCTCTCTAGCTGCTATAACAGGGTCTCCCCCTCCGCACTTTATAAGTTTAATATCTCGATCTAAATATTTGCTTAATACATGTCCCACTGTATCAGTTTGCTTTTCTACTTTAAGCTCCGATTTGCTGTCATCTAAAGTTACAGCATAAACATTCAAAGGACCTTCTATAGCTGAATGTATTGTAAATTTGTCATAATCCACTTGAGTGAAGACTGTATCTAAATGCATAAAAGCTCTAGTCTTAGGAATCTCAAAGCATAATACTGTCTTAAAGTTATTGCTGTCATCCTTAAGTATTCTCTTACATACTTTCTCTACAGATATGCTTTGACTTCTTTCAGATATTCCTATTGCAAGAAGTTTATCAGTAAGGACTAACTCATCTCCACCCTCTAAGGATGAATTTTCATCTCTATTAAACCAAAGAGGAATATCTTTATTCTTAAATCGAGGATGATTGTTGAATATATATTGTGCAAATATAGTTTCTCTATTTCTAGTCTCTGTTCTCATGTGATTTAATGTTATTCCGTGACCTATAGTGGCAAATGGATCTCTTGTAAAATATAAGTTAGGCATTGGATCACATACAAATGGATAATTTTCTTTCACCATTTCACTAATAGATGTTCTTTTGTAGTTCCCAATGTCTTCATGGCGTACCCCAGCCATCATTTTGTCTATCATTTCTTTTTCTTCAAAGTTTAAGAAATATCCCATTAATACATTCTTAAGTCCCTCTCCTTCAACTCCAGCCTCATCTATAAACTGATTTATAAATTGCAACTTTATATTCTTTTCTTTTATAGCTTCTGCTGCCAGCTGTTCAAGGTATAGAACTTCAACTCCTGCGTCTCTTAAAACTTGAGCAAATACATCATGTTCTTTTTGAGCCACATTTAAGTACGGTATATCGTCAAATAAAAGCCTATTTAAAAGGTCTGGTGTAAGATTTTCTATCTCTTCTCCAGGTCTATGGAGCAATACGGTTTTTAGCCGTCCAATTTCAGAAGTTACATTAAGAACTTTCACATCTATTCCTCCCTTTGATAACCTTTTCTTTTTAGAAATTATCTTCTTCATACTTACATTGTATTATCCATTTTTTATATGTCAAAAAAATATTTTCTACATTTTCTAATAATTGTATATAATTATTCATTGCTTAAAACCTTATTATTTAACTAAATTTTAAATTGATTATCCAAATTCTATTTATTGTTACTATTTTTATAAAACCCTTATCAATGTTATAAATGATTATGTATATGTATTGCATAAAATTAATACGAAAAAAATTTTCCGACATAATTTTTAATTTTTGCCAACCATCAAGTTCAAATTATCTTAATATTTGTATTTTTGTCGAATGTTGATTCATTTTATCTTGTATGTTAAAATATTAATTAAAGAATATTGTATATGGATTATTCATAAGGGAGTAGTCAGCTTGATTCCAGAATAAGCGATTAAGTCAACATAATGAAATTTAATTTCTGGCTTAATCTTAAATGACGAGACTTATGCACTATATTAATAGATAGTGCATAAGTCTTTTTTTGCAAACAAATGAATAAAGGGAGGATTTTAAAAAATGATTTATGTATTTTACTTATTACTTGCATTAGCTGTAATTTATCTTTCACTAAAATTATCTTATTATGTGGACCTTTTAGATAAAACAACAAATCTTTCAGGTGCATTTTTAGGAGGAGTAATGCTTGCAGCTGTAACCAGTATTCCTGAATTGTTCACTAGTATGTCTTCTGTTCTCATAGTAAGGCAACCCGACATGGTTATGGGAAATATCTTAGGAAGTAATACTTTTAACTTAGCTGTATTAGGACTTTTGATATTATTCTCTTTGAATAAATTTAGAAACAGCACTATATCATCAAGTCACAAAACTACTTGTTTTGCATTAATCATAATTAACATACTTTTATTGGTAGCTGCCTATTCAGGACTAAGCTTTAACATACTAGGTGTAAATATAGTGTCAATATTAATCTTAGTGATCTATGTAATCTCTATAAAGACTATGTCTTCTAGTAATGATGATCAAAATGAAGAAAATAGTATGACAACTGATTTGTCAACTAAAGATATAATGATAAGATTTTTAATTATGAGCATACTTTTAATCATAGCAAGTATAGCTATAACTTATGCAACAGATATAATAGCAACTAAATTAAACTTAGGCGTAACTTTTGCAGGAGCACTTCTTCTTGCAGTCGCAACATCTCTTCCTGAAGTGGTTTCATCTATTTCTTTAGTTTCTAAGGGTAATATAAATGCTACTATGGGAAACATATTAGGTAGTAATCTATTTAATCTAACAATATTATTTGTTGCAGATTTGCTTCTTGTTAATGGCTCAATCTTTACAATGACTGCTGAAGCAAATAATCTTTTGATGCTAGGTTCTATGGCAACCTTAGCCATAACATGCGTTGTAATTACAAAGTTTAAATCTAATAACCTTACAAAAAAACTAAGTTATAGTGTATATGCCCTAGGCTCAATAGTCTGTACTACAAGCTACATGCTATTTTTAGTTCTTAATAGATAAATAGACTTGTTAAAATATAAAGGAGTGATATAATTGATTAATTTTAGTCAACTGTATCACTCTTTTATTTATTTCTAAATAAAATCAATTAAAAGACTACTCTAATATCACTTAATTGTTCTATTATAGCTCATAATTTAAGTATATAGATCTTCTATTTATTGTATTTTAATTGAAAAAATAATGATATTTCTAACAAAATAGCAGAATTGTCACGTTGTTTTATAGTTGTAAACGTTATAGGATTTAAGTATAACGTATTAAAATTTTAGGAGGTTATGGTAATGAAAAAATCTATTGCTGGCTTAATAGCTGCTGTATTAGCTGTTGGCATGATGGCAGGATGTGGAGAAAAAGCTGATGATTCAGCTAAAAAGGACGATAGCGCATCGAAGGGATCCATTACAGTATATTCACCTCACCCAGCTGACCCACTTAACGCTGGAGTAAAGGAATTCCAAGAAAAGACAGGTATCACTGTTAATGTAGTTGCAGCTGGTACTGGTGAACTTTTAAAAAGAGTTGAAGCAGAAGCTGAGAATCCATTAGCTGATGTATTCTGGGGCGGTGGAGCTGACTCTGTTGCAAACTATACAAAATATTTTGATGAGTTTACTCCTGAAGCAGACTCAGTTATATCAAAAGAATATAAAGATGCAAATCATAAGTGGGTTGGAGAATCTCCACTACCTATGGTTATCATGTACAATAAAAAACTAGTAAAGGAATCTGATGTTCCAAAATCTTGGTCAGATTTGTTAGATGCAAAATGGAAAGGAAAGATAGCTTATGCTGATCCTGCAAAATCAGGTTCTTCATTTACTATTCTTTCAACTATGATAACTGCATACGGAAAAGATGACGGAAAAGGCTGGGATTTTATAAAGAATTTCTATTCAAACCTTGATGGAAAAGTCTTATCTAGTTCATCTGGAGTTTATAAGGGAGTTGCTGATGGTGAGTACAGTGTTGGTTTAACTCTTGAAAAAGAAGCTCAAAACTATGTAACCGCTGGTGCAGATGTTGGATATATATATCCTAGCGATGGTACAAGCGCAGTTCCAGACAGTATAGCACTTATAAAGGGATGTAAGAATCCTGATGGAGCTAAGCAGTTCATAAACTTCGTTCTTGGGAAGGATTGTCAGAGTATGATGGCTGAAAAATATAACCGTCGTCCTGTACGTAACGACATGGAGCCACCAAAGGGCTTACCAAAAATGAGCGATATAAAAATTGTTAACTACGACTTCGACTGGGCAGCTACTGGTAAGGCAGATATCCTCAACAAATGGAAAGACATAGTTGTTGGTAAATAAGCTTTTATGAGGGCATTTCTAAGAAATGTCCTCTCTGTCATATAACGGATACATATATTTAGGAGGTGCGCTATGAGCCACAATGTTGTAATTAAAGATGTAGAAAAGAAATACGGTGATTTTATAGCAATTAGGGACTTAAGTCTTGATATAAAGAAAGGAGAATTTTTTACTCTCCTTGGACCATCTGGATGCGGAAAGACAACCCTATTGCGTATGATTGCTGGATTTAACTCTATTGAGGATGGTCAGATTCTATTTGGCGACAAAGTAATAAATAAAGTTGAAGCACACAAGAGAGACATAGGCATGGTTTTCCAGAACTACGCTATCTTCCCTCATCTAACTGTATATGAAAATGTTGCTTATGGATTAAAAGCAAAAAAAGTGCCTAAAAATGAAATTGCCTCAAGAGTCGAAAAAGCTTTAGAGTTGGTACAAATAGCTCAATTAAAGGATAGGAAGCCATCTGAACTTTCTGGAGGACAACAACAGCGTGTTGCTCTAGCTAGAGCTTTTGTTATAGAACCTGGAATACTTCTTATGGACGAGCCTCTATCTAACTTAGATGCAAAACTTAGAGTTCAAATGAGAACTGTAATAAGAAAACTGCAAAAAACAGTTGGAATAACTACAATCTACGTAACTCATGACCAAGAAGAAGCACTTGCAATCTCTGATAGAATTGCAATCATGAAATCTGGAGATATAATGCAAGTAGGTAGTCCTGAAGAAATTTATAAAAAACCTGCAAACATATTTGTTGCTGGATTTATAGGAACATCTAATTTTATAAATGGAGAAATAACGAAGGTTCTTCCTAATAACACTGCAGAAGTTAGATTTGGAAATGACTCTACATTTATAGCTCCAATAAAGAAAGATTATACTGGAAAAGTTATAATATCTGCTCGTCCTGAACAGCTTATTTTCTCTGACGAAGGAATTCAAGGAAAAATAACTATCTCTACCTTCTTAGGAGATTTCGTAAATTATGAAATTGAAATAGATAATGGTCAAACTATAGAACTTAATGAGTATACAAAAGATACGGATACAGTAAAAGCAAATGGAGAAAAGGTTCGTATATCATTTAATCCTTCAAAGATCGGATTATACAACGCTGACACCGAGGAGGCGTTATCATGGTAAAAAGACGTTCAAAGGAAGGTAAATTTAGCTTCCATATGGACTTCTGGACAATAGTGAAGATAGTAACTGTTTTGTTGCTGGTTTTATTCCTTATATATCCTTTCTCTTCACTTATTTATAGAAGTTTCTTTACTGGTGAAACACCTGGCTTCACATTAGATAATTATAAAACCTTTTTTACAAAACCATACTACTACAACACTTTAAAAAATAGTTTGGTAGTATCTATAATCACCACTTTAACAGCTACTTTAATTGGTGTGCCTCTAGCATATGCCATGACAAGATATGATATATCAGGAAAAAGAGCTGTACGTACTATGATAATCATGTCCCTTATGTCTCCTCCATTTATAGGAGCATATTCTTGGATAATGTTGTTCGGCCGTAGCGGTTTTATAACTAAGATTCTTGAAAATATAAATATAACAATGCCGCCTATATACGGAAAGCTTGGAATTATACTTGTATTTACATTTAAGCTATTCCCTTATGTGTATTTGTATGTATCAGGAGCTATGGGCAGTATAGATAAGTCTCTTGAAGAAGCTGCTGAAAATCTAGGCTCAAGCAAATTAAGGAGACTTATGACTATCACTCTTCCTGTTGTAATGCCATCAATAGCAGCTGGTGCAGTAATGGTATTCATGTCCTCTCTAGCAGACTTCGGAACTCCTATGCTTATAGGAGAAGGCTATAAAGTTCTACCAGTTCTAGTATATGAGGAATATATGAGTGAAATGGGTGGTAATGCAAACCTAGCAAGTGCTTTAAGTGTAGTCATTGTTATCTGTTCTACAATAGTACTCTTAGCACAAAAATACTTTGTGTCTAGAAAAAATTATGTCATGACAAGTTTACGTCCACCTGAAGTTGTTAAATTAAAAGGTGGAAAAAGAGTTTTAATCTCTGCTTTAGTTTATCTTATAGCACTTATATCAATATTACCTCAACTTGTTGTAGTTATCACATCATTTATAAAAACTAACGGTCCTATATTTGTAAATGGGTTTAGCTTAGATAGTTATAAAAATATATTAACTAGATTATCAACTAATATAAGCAATACTTTCATATTTGCATCTATTGCTATAGTTGTAATATTGGTATTTGGTATGTTTATCTCATACCTTACTGTAAAACAAAAAGGAAAGGTTTCTCAATTTTTAGACCTGCTTATAATGTTCCCTTACGTTATACCAGGCGCTGTATTAGGTATCAGCTTGCTTGTTGCATTCAATAAACAACCTCTACTTCTAACAGGTACTCCTTTCATCATAGTAATAGCATATGTTGTAAGAAAGATACCTTACACAGTAAGATCCGGAAGCGCAATAATGCAGCAAATTGATCCTAGTATAGAAGAGGCTTCAATAAACTTGGGAGTATCACCTATGAAGACCTTTTTCAAGGTTACTGCAAGGCTTATGGCTCCAGGAGTTTTATCTGGTGCAATACTAAGTTGGATTACTTGTATAAATGAATTAAGCTCCAGCATAATGTTATACACAGGAAAAACTTCTACTATATCCGTTGCAATATATACTGAAGTTGTAAGAAATAGCTTTGGTACAGCAGCAGCTCTTGCATCTATTCTTACATTAGCTACAGTATTATCTCTTGCTCTATTCTCATGGATAAGCAAAGGTAAAGTTTCAGTAATATAAACTGAATTCTTAAATTCAGATAGAGATTCAACTCCACTGAAGCTTAGAAGCTATTATCTAGATACTAGACGTCAGAGAAAATTCATAGCTATAAAATAAAATTCCTATTTAATCTAAGATATAAAGCTTTATCAGTTTTATATCTTGGATATGTTAATAGGAATAATTTTATATATAAATTTATATAATTTACTTAATCTTAATTAAAAAAATATATAAATATGCAAAAGTTTATTAAAAATATTCTAAATGGTATACTTATTTTATATAAGAAATTCAATGAAATTATTCATTAAAATAGTTTTGATGGTGGTGTGGCAATATGAAAAATCAAGCAAAAGGAAGAAGCTTTTTTTCTAAAATATTATTTTACTTTATGCTAGTTAGCATACTTCCAGTAATTTTGCTTGGTTTCTTTACTAAATTTATATCACAGCAAGTCTCTATGAATAGAGTTGAAAATCAGTTAATTCAAGCTACTCAAGTTACAGAATCCAGAGTCAATAATTTATTAACCACTTACAAAGACAAGCTTACTGTATTTTGCAACGATGCAGAGATCTATAGTATTTTGAGCATAAATAATCAATCTCAAGAAGATATCAACAAAATTTATAATAAGATGTATCTGTTGCTATCTGGACAAACATCTAAAATGGAGATGCACTTATTTAAAGCTGATGATAGTTTTTCCGTTTCCACTTCTAAATTACCTAAAATCTATAATGTTTCACATAATAGACAATGGGGATTATTCCGTGCTATCTCTAATAGCATATCTCCTATAGTATATCCAAACAGATATACTATGGATAACGGTGTAGAAATAGCCTTATCCATTGCTAAAACTATAAGGGATGGTGACAAAATTATTGGCTATGCAGTTATAGATATCCCTGAAAAAGCCCTAAGAGATTATATGCATGCTGGTGAAGGTTCTCTTCCACTAGCTTACACCATTACAGACAAACAGTTCTATGTAGTTTATAATGAGACTTTTCCAATGGATAAAGTAAATTTCTTTAATGCAGATTTTAAGCATTCACTTATCAAAAATGATCTTAGTACTAGATTTTACAATTTAAATGATCAAAAACTTTTAGTGGCAAACAAAAATTCAAATATGAATAATCTTATAATAATGTGTTCAGTACCAGTGGATCTAATATTGGATAATTTCAACTATATAACATTAACCACATCAATAATTGCTGTATTTTCACTCCTTTTATGCTTTATAGTTTCATGGGTTCTAGCTCGTAGTGTAACCAAGCCTATAAAAAATATAGTCTCTGTGATTAAAAAAGTAGAAACTGGTGATATGACAGCTCGAACAGATATAAATAGGGATGATGAAATCGGTGATCTTGCAAGCGGACTAAATAAGATGATTGTTAAAGTTGATAATCTATTCAAGGTTAATTTAGAAAAGCAGGATAGACTGAGATTAGCCGAGCTCAAAAATCTCTACTCTCAGATAAACCCTCACTTTCTATATAATACCCTTGATTCAATAAAGTGGCTCGCAAAGCTAAAACAATTTGACGATATAAATACTGTTGTAACAAAGCTTGGTTTACTTCTTAAAAATAATATTAATAATCACATAGATATAGTCACTGTTGAAGAAAGTATGAAATTTATCGAGAGTTATTTAGCTATAGAGAAAATACGATATGCAGAGAAATTAAATATAGATATATATGTAGATCCTAATATCCTATACTGTAAAATTCCTAAGCTTACTATACAACCTATAGTTGAAAATGCAATAATTCATGGCATAGAAAATAAAATCGGTGCTGGTACAATATCTATAAGATTCTATCAAAACAATGAAGATATAGTCTTTGAAGTAAAAGATGACGGCATAGGAATGAGTGAGGAAAAGTTAGCAGAAATAAAGACAGCTATTAAATCCTCAGAAACTAATGACAGTATTGGACTTCAAAATACAAACAGAAGATTAAAGCTTTACTATGGTGAAAAGTATGGCATTAAGATACAAAGCAAACAAAACATAGGTACTACAGTAATTCTCGCTGTACCTATGATTAAATCGGAGGAGTGATTTCATGTATAAGGTAGTTGTTGTAGAGGACTCTAGCCTTCTTAGGAAAGGGCTAATCTTCACTACTCCTTGGGAGGATATAGACTGTGAAGTTATTGGAGAAGCAGAAAATGGTATTGAAGGTGCCGAAATAATTGAAAAACTGCATCCTGACATAGTAATAACGGATATTAAAATGCCTGGTCTCGATGGAATTGAGATGATAGAAAAAGTAATTTCAAAAACAAATACCGTTTTTATAATCATGTCTGGTTACAGTGAATTTGAATATGCTCGAAGTGCTTTAAAACTTGGAGTAAAGGATTATCTATTAAAACCTATTGATGATGATGAGTTATTAAACAGCATAAAACATGCCTGTAATGAAATACATCAGAAAAAGCAACTTGATAAACTTCAATATCAAATGGATAAGACTAGCGACAGCAGAATAATATTCTTCAAGGAATACTTCTCTTGCAGCGATACAGCAAAATCAGCTTATGTCCAAAAAGCAGTTGATTATATAAAGATCAATTATTCTAATGACATCGGAGTAAAAGACATTGCTAAAAATCTTATGATAAGCGATAGCCATATAAGTCGAATATTTAAAGAGGAGACTGGCTATACAATTGGTGACTATATATCTAATTACCGTATAAAAAAAGCCTGTAAACTTCTCTCAAATCCATCTACAAAGATTTATGAAATCGCTGAGCAAATAGGATATAAAGATCAAAGATATTTTAGTGTAACCTTTAAAAAAATAGTTGGAGTTACTCCAAAAGAGTTTAAAGATAAATTAAACAATCATTAATCTAAAAAATACAAAGTGGGAGGTAATATTTATGATTAAATTTGGAACTGGTGGATGGCGTGCCATAATAGGTGACGAGTTCACAAAATCTAATGTACAAATTTTAACTCGTGCCCTTGCTAAAATGATGAAAGATGAAGGAAAGTCAGACAATGGTATATGTATAGGCTATGATAGAAGATTTCTTTCACTACAATCAGCTCGCTGGGCGGCTGAAGTTATGGCGGCTGAGAATATACATTGTCGTATCCTCGATAGAGAGGCCCCAACCCCACTTATTATGTTCACTGTAAATATGTATGATTTACATTATGGAATGGCCATAACAGCCAGCCATAATCCTGCAATATACAATGGCATTAAAGTTTTTACCCATGGTGGTCGCGATGCTGATGAAACTGTCACCAACAAAATAGAGCAATATATAGATAAATTTAATGATGTTCCTGTTTCTATTATTGAATTCAATGAAGCTAAAAAACAAGGATTAATCGAAGAAATCGATCCATTCAATGAATATATAGACAGCATCTTAGATAAGGTAAATACTGAAGCTATAATGAAATCAAGAATGAAAATAACTCTCGACCCAATGTACGGCGTAAGTCAAACTTCCTTAAGTACTATTCTTATGACTCTAAGATGTGAGCTTCTAGTTATTCACGAAAGACATGACACTCTATTTGGAGGCAGACTTCCCGCTCCAAACATAAATACCCTAAGCAAGCTTAGAAATTATGTTCTAGAATACAATTGCGATTTAGGAATAGCAACAGATGGTGATGCTGACCGTATAGGTGTCATTGATAATAACGGCGACTTTCTTCACCCAAATGAGATCTTAGTTCTTTTATATTATTATTTAATGAAATATAAAGGCTGGCGTGGACCTATTGTAAGAAATAATTCCACAACTCACATATTAGATAGGGTTGCAAAAGATTTTGGACAACAATGTTACGAAGTTCCTGTTGGTTTTAAACATATATCATCTAAAATGACTGAAACAGATGCAATAATAGGGGGTGAGTCCTCTGGGGGTCTTACTGTAAAAGGTCATATACACGGTAAAGATGGAATATATGCTGCCGCTTTCTTAGTTGAAATGATAGCTATAACTGGAAAGAGCCTCTCCGAACTTTACTCTGAAATAACTGATCAATATGGAAGTTTATACTTTACAGAACAGAATTTTACTTTAACACCAAAGTTAAAAGAAGATCTAGCCTACAAGTTATTTACTGAAAAACTTCTTCCAACATTCAATTACCCTGTAGAAAAAGTATCTTATATTGATGGATGCAAGGTTTACTTTGAAAACGGAGGCTGGATAATCGCTAGATTCTCTGGAACAGAGCCTCTTATAAGGTTGTTCTGCGAAATGCCTAATAAAGAAATGGCCGAAGATGTGTGCAAAGCAATGAGTAATTGTCTTAAGCTTTAGTTAAGTTAGTATATCTTGATTGACAATACATATTAACAGTACGTATTGTCAATCTCTATTTTTATATTTTCTTTATCAACTATCCTAATGGATTATTGATTCAATTTCTCCTCTTACAAGCTCTACCAATTCCTTTGGTTTTATTTCTATCTGATATCCTATCTTTCCTGCACTTACTATTATCGTATCTACATTTTCACAGGCTGCATCTATGACAGTTTTATAGCTCTTTTTCATTCCTACAGGTGAGCATCCACCACGTACGTATCCCGTTATCTTATTTATATCAGCCACTTTTATCATTTCAACTGACTTTTCTCCTACAGATCTTGCTGCTGCTTTCAAATCCAATTCCTTTGCTACCGGAATTACAAAAACATAAAATTCTCTGCTGGCACCTTGAGTTACTAAAGTCTTAAACACTTGCTCTTCTGGTTTTCCTATCATATGAGCTACAGATACACCATCTACAGCTTCTCCATTGCTGTCATAATTATATAAATTATAGTTTACTTTTGCCTTATCTAAAATTCTCATAGCATTAGTTTTAATTTTTGAATTTGCCACCTTAACTCCCTCTTTTCTCAAATGTCTTTAGTCTCTATATTTTAGGATTCTCTTTGCTTGTTTACTTTTCTGGACGTACAGTTTCTGTTTCCGTTGTAATTAACTTCGCTACATTCACTGCACTTATTGCAAATAATAAAATATTTAAGGCAACAAGAGCCGCAATAACAATGGCAATAGTCTTCCAAATACGGTTATAGCGACGATTTTTAATTGCTAGCTGCTCGTTAATTCTGGATAGTTGTTCTGCCACTGTATTAATATCTTTTTCACCATCTACCATTGCTCCTAAAAGTTAACTCACCGATACTTCAAAAACATCAGCAATTCGAATTAACATCTCCCCATCAGGTACAGATAGTCCTTTCTCCTATTTAGAATTGTCTGACGAACTACATTTATTTTAATAGCAAGTTCTTCTTGCGAAATTCCCTTTGCTTTTCTCATTGCCTTTAGATTTTCATTAAACATACAAAGCTCCTCCTTTTTTAAGTATATTATAATCAATATTAAGCTGTTGCTACAAGCAACGTATGTTAACATAACCCTAAATCATTAAGAATTTAAGCGAATACATTCAAAAGAAAAATAAATCCATACTTCTTGATATACTATATTTTATAAAGAAAAGGAAACCATTTAGGTTTCCAATAGTAAGTTTTTATTATATTTTAATTTCAAGAATTTCTTCTTTTATCTACGTCATTATCTTTATTCATCTTAATCCCTTATAAATGATATCTATATGCGTCCTCAGTTGGATTATCATAATACCCTTTAAAAGTTTCCACATTTCTGAATCCAAAATCACTAAATACTTTTTGCATAGAATAGTTTGTTACTCTTGTCTCTCCTCTAAAATCTTTCATCCCCTGTTTTTTCATATCATTTATCATTGTTTCAAATATCTAATAATTGATTTTTATCTTTTAAATTAACCAATATCAATTAAAATACCTTACCCATAAATTTAAAATTATGTTTTTCCACTTTTAACTTTTATAAATACAGCCTATACAAATACTCATCAATAATAATATCAGTGCCCATTTTCTTAGTTCTATGTTCACCAACTATGCTAAAACCTAATTTTTTCATCACTGCATTAGAAGCAACATTTTGCTTGTTTACTGGTGCTGTAATTATTTTTGCACCATGAGATTTCACATAATCAATCATGGCTTGTGCCATTTCTGTTCCATAACCATTTCTCCAAAATTTCTTGTGTACACTATAGCCCAAATCATAGGTTTGTCTATCTTCACTTGCTATGAAACTACATGCTCCGATACGTTCTCCTGTGACTAAATATTCTGCAATCAAGTAGCAACATTCTTCATCATCTTCTAAGGTATCATACACCTTTCTGTATTCATCATCCATATTTTCTATTGATGGGTCTGGCATATATTTACCCATTTCAGGATCATTCCACATACTTATTACAAAGTCTGCATCTGATTTTTTATAACCTCTAAGATTTAAACGCTTCGTTTTAATTTCTTCTATTTTCATTTTATCTCCTTAAATCCAAAAAAATATAATTATTTTAATTTTCAGAATTATAATTCCTATTTAATGATATAATGCCTAATTTTTAAAGTCAATTCTTCAAAGAAAACTCTTCAATTGATTTTCTAAGTATTGACACAAAACTGCCACAATACATCCTTTGAATTGACATAGCCAGTTTTCTATAATAATGACAAGAAAAACTGTATAGAACTAGATTACGAAGCTTTCAAGAATCAAGGGATATGTCAAAGAGTACTGGAACGTATTTTTAGACTACTGACCCTATAATGTAGTATCAGCGGTGTTCTCTTTAATATTCCACCATAACAGCACCGCTGGACTCTCCTCCAAAGATTCATTAAATAGATTTAATAAAAATTTTAAGGAAAGGTGATTTTATGGATTCATTTGCTCAAGGAATTAATATCTATAAGTTAGTTTGGGTATTTGTTATCGGATGTGTGCTAGGCTATATGGCAGAGATGCTTTGGTGCTACTTGAAGCATGGTTACTTTGAAAGTAGAAAGGGTGTAATCTACGGACCTATAAGTCCCGTATATGGATTCGGAGCTGTACTTCTAACATTAACTTTAAATCCTATAGCAGAGACAAATGGAGTATTTATATTTTTAGCTTGTGCTGTTATCGGAGCGCTCTTCGAATATATATGTTCTCTTTTCCAAGAAAAAGTTTTTGGAACAATATCTTGGGAATACAGCCATACACCTCTTAATCTCAATGGAAGAACTAATGCATCCTTTGCAGTATGCTGGGGATTCCTAGGGTTAATATTTATAAGAAATACCTATCCATATATAAGTGATTTCATAGAAAATATCCCAAATCATATTGGCATACCCCTAACTTGGTTTATAGCAGCATTTTTCTTATGGGATCTTATAATTTCCTCACTAGCTGTTAACCGTCAAAGACAACGTCGTGAAAATATAGAAATAAATAACTCTCTTACAAGATTTTTAGACAAGCATTATCCTGATGAGAGATTAGAAAAAATATATGCTAACATGCAGGTAGTTAAAAAAGCACCTAAAATGTCACTACAAAAGGAGGCTATATAAATAAATGGTATTTTTAGCTGAGATAAAAAAGATGGATTTCTTTAATAAGTTTTTGAACGGTGATGTAACTAGCGATATCTTGACTTATGATTTTGTACCACAAAAACTTAAATTCTTTCCTCCTAAAAAGAATGATTACCCTCTTGCAAGGGTAACTCCAGAATCACAAGGTGTATCATCTAAGTATCTAAATGACTTTTATAAAGAGATATCTAATACAAAAGATATAAATGCCCACGGCCTTATGATATTACGTCACGGTAAAATAATATCTTCAGGAATGTGGTCCCCATATTTAGAAGAATATCCTCATATAACTCACTCACTATGTAAAAGCATAACCTCTATGGCTGTAGGAATAGCTGTTGATCAAGGGCTTATTGATATAAATGAAAAAATCGTTGATATATTCCCTGAAAAAAACTTCTATATTGACATCAAAACGAGTAAAGTCTATAACTGTAGAACATCTTCTTACCATGACTTCAGGAATAAGGTTTAATGAGTACTCTTCAATTCTTTCAAAAGATTGGGTGAAGTCATTTCTAGACTCAGATACTGCTTTTGAACCTGGAAGCAAATTTGTCTATAACAGTATGAATTCTTATATGCTTTCTGCAATCGTAAAACGAAAAACAGGTTCGGGGCTTTTAGAATATCTAACCCCTTTTTTATTTGAACCTTTAGGTATATCAGATGTAATATGGGAGAAGTGTCCTCGTGGTAATGAAAAAGGGGGATGGGGCTGCTATATAACACTAGAAGATATGGCAAAACTAGGTCAGCTTTATCTACAAAAAGGAAAATGGATAGTTGCAGGCGAAGAAAAACAAATTGTTTCTGAGGAATGGGTAAATGCGTCTACTATAGAACATGCAAAAGAAGATAACGGAATATCAAGCAGAGCTTATGGATACCAAATGTGGATGCACAATACCATATCTACCGCCTTCCAATTTAATGGTCTCTTTGGACAATATGTTATGGTGCTTCCTAAACAAGACATTGTCATTGCTATGACTAGCGGAAGTACCAACCTTCTTCCTCAAGGCTCAACCATAGATATAGTAACTAAATATTTTAACGATGATGTAAAATTCAGTGACAAAGCCTTAGAAGAAAATAAAACAAACTTCTATGACTTGAAAGAAACCTTGCACTCCCTTAAGTTTGGAGAACCAATTTCAACACCATCGCCTTCAATAGTACCTTGGTATAGAAAGATTTCTTACTCTTCAGAGAAAAAATCAAAATCTTTCTATCTTCCTGAAGCCGCAAAAGAAATTTCAGGAAAAATTTATTCTATGGAATCTTCTTCGGCTGGTATACTACCTCTTATAACTCAATGCATACAGAACAATTTTTCTGAAGGAATAAGCGAAATATCTTTTAATATAGAAAATGAAAAGTTTTGTATTTCTATAAAAGAAAAATTCAATAACAATAAGTTTTTTGTTGGTTTTGGTCAATACTTATATAGTGATCTCCAATTTAAAGGAGAAAATTATAGGGTTGCAGCTACAGGAAAATTTACTTTAGATGAAGATGATAATATGGTTTTAAAGCTTTCCATATCCTTTATAGAAATGTCTAATACCAGAACTATAAAAATATTTTTCATTGATGATAATTTAGTTATGAAAATGGACGAATCTCCATCAGTTCTCTTTACTATAGAAAAATTTAAACCCAAAGATAGCAATAATTCCATTGGAAATTCTAGATCTGCTTTTAATGACAGCGAATTTAATAACTTCAAATTATCCAAAATAGCTGTCCCTATTATAAAAGGACATCTTAAGGAATAAATTTGCAAATAAATATTATATTATCTATAATTTATTGTAATAAACATCCAATTTTTAATTAAGGAGTGAAACTGTTGGATATTGATAATAAACGAAATTTTATCATTAATGTACTATATTTTATTACTGTGTCGGCTCTAATTTTTGTGGCAATTAAATACGGTTTAATATGGTTTATGCCATTTGTCATAGGATTTGCGGTGTCATCCATCTTAAAACCGCTAATAAGTTTTTTATCTGAAAAACTTCATATAAGCAGAAAGCCATTATCAGCAATAGTAGTTTTATTGTTTTATGCTATTGTAGTTGGACTTTTAATTCTATTAGGTACAAGACTTTTTATATCGATGAAAGAACTATTTTTAAAGTTACCTGATATGTACTCTTCAAGTATTGAGCCAGCAGTATATAACATGTTCTCTAACATTGAAAGTATTCTTGGGAGACTTGACCCAGCCTTAGTTAAAGATATTGAAGCTATAACTATATCTTTTTCTAATTCCCTTGGCTCTGTTATATCTTCTGTATCCTCAACAGTTATAAGCTCTATATATTCCATTTTTTCATCTATACCATCATTTTTTATAACAGTAATACTATCGATAATTTCATCCTTTTTCTTTACTATTGATTACACTAGAATAACAACTTTTATAGTAAGACAGTTTTCACCAAAAGTCAGAGACATAATCTTTGATGTCAAACATTATATCGTTGGAACTCTATTTAAATTTATAAAAGCATACAGCATATTGATGGCTTTAACATTTTTAGAATTATCACTTGGCTTCTTTATTCTTAGAATTGAAAATGGGGTAACTATAGCTGCAATTATAGCTTTGCTTGATATCCTTCCGATTTTAGGCACAGGCGGTATATTAATTCCTTGGGTTATAATAGAGCTTATACGCGGAAATGTTTATCTAGCACTAGGACTTGCCACATTATACATGCTCATAACAGTTGTTCGTAATATATTAGAACCAAAAATCGTTGGAGCTCAAGTAGGCATGCATCCGATAGTGATGCTTATATGTATGTTTGTAGGCGTAAAGGTATTTGGCTTTATAGGCTTATTTATTCTTCCAGCAATAGCGATTATAATTAAAAATTTAAACGATAGTGGAAAAATCCATCTTTTTAAATAATAAGTTCACTTAGCTTTTAATTTATATTAGAATTTTATTAAGATCTACTGAATATATAACAGAATTTAGGGGGATTTTTATGGAGAAATTGATTTATATAGCAGAGGATGAAAAACACATAAGAGATCTAGAAAAGATTTTTTTAGAGAAATCTGGCTTTAGAGTTGAAACCTTTGATTGCGGTGAAACTCTTCTAAAAGCTTTTGATGATAACCCTGCTGACCTATTAGTATTGGATATAATGCTTCCTGGTGTAGATGGTTTATCCATTTGTAATCTTATAAGAGAAAAAAGCACAGTTCCTATCATAATAGTATCAGCCAAAGATAGTGAAATGGATAAAATCACAGGTATCACTATAGGAAGTGATGATTATCTTACAAAGCCATTTTCTCCAATAGAACTTGTAGTACGAGTTCAGGCTATATTCCGTAGAATAGAAATGCACAGTAACAGTTTAAGAAATGATGATATGCTAACTTATGGCGACTTAGTAGTAAATAAAAAACGGCGAGAGATTACAAAAGACGGTACCCCAATTTCATTAACACCTACAGAATATAAAGTCATAACTTATCTAATAGACAATGCAGATAAAGCTATATCACGCGATGAGCTTCTTCGAAATATATGGGAATTTGATATAAAAGTCATAGATACCCGAGCTACAGATGATACCATGAAAAGGCTTAGAAAAAAACTTGTGGATATAGCTTCTTCAATTAAGATAGAAACCATAAGAGGTTATGGTTTTAGAATAGGATTTGATAAAAATGAGTAAACCTAAAAAAATGCGTGAACTTAGGTCTATATTTGCTAGACCTATTCTTTTTTTAGTAATTATGATGTCTCTTGGAATCTTTATTTTATTTAATATAGTTTTGATATATACTTTCGACAGTAGTTTATCTGACTCTTTAAGCTATATTTCCGCTGCCATGGAGAGACTCTATACTGATGTTCCACAACAGGAAATAACTTTAGAAGACCTTGCTCAAACCCATAATCATCTGTTAAATAATGCATCAAAAGATACATTGGTTGAGTTGATAATCTCTGATAATGATTCTAACATTAAATATTCCTCTGCAAATCTAGACTATTCAACTATAAAAGAAATTTTAGATACCTCTAAAACCCATTTGTTTCATCATGGAAAGGTTCAAAGATTAAAAGTAGGAAAAGGCTTATATTATTTAACTAAAGTCGATATAGATTCGCAGAATAATGTTTATATTTTTTCATCTACTTATAATTTTAAAATAATCCTAAAATCAACTAATCGAACATTAGGCTCTATATTAATTGGAGTAACCATATTGTTTTTAGTGGTTATCTATGTTGTGGCTGTTCATTTATCAAAACCCATAAAAAAATTGAGCAATCAAGCTACCGATATAGGAAACGGAATTCTTTTTCCAGTTACCATTGATTCAAATAGCATAGAACTGCAAACTCTAGCTGACAATCTAAACATAATGGTAAAGAGATTGAAGGCTTTCAATGAGAGTCAAAAAATATCCCTTCAAAATGTTTCCCATGAGCTTCGTACTCCATTAATGTCTATTCAAGGATATGCCGAAGGACTTCGAGAAGGTTATTTTGATGACCAAAAAGCTGCTGCTAATATAATAATTGAGGAAAGTAAAAGATTATCTTCAATTGTTGACCAAATTCTTATTCTTTCAAGAATGGATACCTTAAATCAGCCAGTTCACATTATTCCAATAAGTATAAATGATTTTGTTGAAGAAGAAGTAAAAAAATTAGAGGGTTATGCCTTTAGAGAGGGAAAGCATATTAAAACTTCATTTAGTGATGAAAAAATAGTAGTGAATGCAGACTATTCTCTGCTTTCTAATATAATCATGAATATAATCTCCAATTCAATACGTTATGCTAAAACAACTATAAAAATTGATGTATCTACTTCTGCTGATAAACTCTATATAGTTATATCAGATGATGGCTGTGGACTTAACGAAGAAGATTTAAAGTATATCTTCACTCGCTTTTACAAAGGTAAGGATGGAAATTTTGGTCTAGGAATGTCCACCGCTAAATCAGCTGCTCAATACATGAACGGAGATATTGTTGCTGAAAATAATGAAAGTGGTGGAGCTAAGTTTATAATTACACTGCAACTATAATACTAATATTTTCATCTTTATTAAGTTCTTTATTTATATTGATTGCAACATAGAAATTTACCACCTTTTATAAAAAGGATGAATTCATTCACAAATTCATCCTTTCTCATTTATATGATTTTATATTTAATTTAATGTTTAGATGCTTTTTCACATAGCAACTTAAATATTTTTGAAATATCTTCAAATCTTTTATACATACATTCAGGATGCCATTGTACAGCAAAAATATTCTTCTCTTTATTCTCTATTGCCTCAACTATTCCATCCTTAGCTATTGCTGAAACTATAAATCCATCAGCAATTCTATCAATAGCTTGATGATGATACGAATTTACAACTATGCTTTCCTTACCTAATGTCCTATATAAAAATGAAGATTTATTAATATTTATTTCATGAGTAGGCTCAGAAGGTATTTCTATAGCTTGCTCATGAGAAATGCACTTGTATTCTCTTGAAGGTATATCTTGAATGAGATTTCCTCCAAATACAACATTAATAAGCTGCATTCCTCTACATATTCCCATAATAGGCTTACCCAGATTATGAAACTCTTTTATCAAAGCAATTTCAAATTCATCTTTGACCATGTTCATATAAGTCACCTTTGGCATAGAATCCTCTCCATACAATAATGGATTAATATCCTCTCCGCCAGGTATAAGTAACCCGTCCAACATCATTGCATATTCTTTTGCAAATGAAGTATCTGATGTAACTGGAAGTATTACAGGTATTCCCCCATTATCTATTATACTATTAATATAGTTTGATGGTATTAAGAAGTTCCCAGGCGTTCTGTCAAAAGCTTCTGAAAAACTTAATCCTATTTTAGGCAACACTTTCTCATCTCCTTTCACAGTTGTATAAATAAACACTTCTTCATAAAAAAAATAATTCCTCTATTTGATTTTTATCATAATATATTTAAAATTATATATCACCTAAGAAACGCTATTGCAATTTAATAAAAAGCTTACTTAATATCATAATTTTATGATAATTACTTAATATACTAATTATATAAAGAGTAAATTGTAAAATTATTCTTTATATAATTGATTTTTATTACTTAATATGTTATTCTAGGTAATAATTATGAATATTTATAAATCAACATTATAATTTTTATTAAAGAGTTTTAGTGTGAATATAAATAAAATCATAATTTAGTAATAGACTATTTGCCGTAAATGAAGTGTATTTAACTTTGATTACGGCTTTTTTAGACTACTATATTCGTTCGGAGGAATACTTTGTGAAAAAAGTTGATATTACATCTACTATAAATATAGAAGATGACTTAAAACAATCTATAAATTTAAAGTCTAATTTAAAAAAAGTTCTTGTTGTTGATGATAATCCAATTAATAGAAAGTTATTGTGTAAAATACTTTCAAATGAATACATTGCTATTGAAGCATCAAATGGTAAAGTTGCAATAGATATGATATATAAATATGTAAACGAAATTTCTGCAGTTATGCTTGATTTAGTAATGCCTGAAATGGATGGGTATGAAGTTTTAAATCTTCTTCATCATAATCTTCTTTTTAAAAATATTCCTGTCATAATAACAACAGAAAATAATGACATTGATAATGAGATTAAAGCATTAAAACAAGGTGCTTGGGATTTTGTATCCAAACCATATAACCCAGAAATAATTAAATTTAGATTAAATAATGTAATTGAAAGAAGTCATCTCCATGCTTTTGAGAAGCTTAAATATATAACTGAATTTGATAGCCTTACTGAAATATATAATAAATCAAAATTTTATGAGGTTACCCAAGAAATGCTTATAAAAAATCAAGATAAAAAATTCACATTTATTAGATTTGATATAGATAGGTTCAAATTAATCAATACCTTTTTTGGAATGTCTGAGGGAGACAGACTTTTAAAATATATCGCTTCAGAATTGCAAAGACTTAGCTATGGCAATGAGTTGTTTACTTATGGAAGAATAGAAGCTGATGTTTTCTGTATATGTCTTTTTTATGATATCGTTGCAGGAAAAGCATTATTAGAAAGTGCAAGAAGGTCTTTCGAAAATTATGATTTAGATTACAGTATAGTCCCTTCCTTTGGAATATATCTAATTGAAGATAATACTATGCCAATACATACCATGTTTGATATGGCAACTCTCGCTGCTAAACAATGTAAGGACAGTTATATGGAGTATTACTCATTTTATAATGAAGCATTAAGCAAAACCCTTATAAAAGAACAAGCTATAACTAACGATATGGATATGGCTTTAGAAAATGAGCAATTCAAATTATACTTTCAACCTAAGTATGATTTGAAATCTAATACTATAAATGGTGCAGAAGTTTTAGTTAGATGGAAACATCCAAGTAAAGGAATAATTTCCCCAAGCGAATTTATTCCCTTATTTGAACGTAATGGATTTATCTCAAAGTTAGATTTTTACGTATGGGATAAAGCTTGCAAACTTCTTAGAGATTGGATAGACGAAGACATCAATCCTCTGCCTATATCTGTAAATGTATCGCGCGTGAATTTGTATAATCCTAAACTAGAGAATACTATTATAAATCTTGTAAAAAAATATGATATTTCCCCAGGTCTTTTTAATTTAGAATTGACAGAAAGTGCATATACAGATAATCCAATTATAATTAAAAGAATTATGACAAATCTTCATTCTTATGGTTTTATAATACTTATGGATGATTTCGGAAGCGGATATTCATCTCTTAATGTTTTGAAAGATATTCCAATAGATGCATTAAAGCTTGATATGAAGTTCTTATCTGATTCTGATTGTGCATCACGCAGTGAAAGTATATTGTCATCGATTATCGAAATGGCTCATAAGTTAAATATTAAAGTAGTAGCTGAAGGTGTAGAAACAAATGCTCAATCAGAATTTTTAACTAATATTGGATGTGATTATGCTCAAGGTTTTTATTTTTCAAAACCTATAACAACTGAAAAATATGAAGAACTGATAAAAACTGCTGATTTAGAAAGAAGGAACTATGATTACTTTACAAAAAATTTTAATTGTTGATAATAATAAGTTAAATAGAAAAATATTAAAGGAAGCTTTAAATGATTATATAGTTATGGAATTAGAAGACGCTAAAATAGCTTTAAATAATCTAAAAAATTCAAAAGAAGAAATTTCAGCTATTTTTTTAGATGTAAACATGCTAATCATAGATGGAAATAAATTCATACACAAACTTCGCTCTATTCCTAAATTTTCAACTGTTCCAGTTATTGCAACTATATCGGATGATGATGAACATTCTATTTCTAAAGCTTTAGACTGCGGAGTAAATGACCTTATAAAAAAACCATTTAAGCACGATGTAATAAGAAAACGTCTAGATAATACTTTATTACTTCAAAAAGCTCTATTAGCAGCACAAACTGATCCTCTTACAACTTTACTTAACCGAACATCTTTTGAAAAATATGTAGAAGACTATTTTAAAAATAAAGATGTAAAAGAAAAAAATGCAGCTCTATTCATGATTGATATAGATAATTTTAAACAACTAAATGATACTTTTGGACATGTATATGGAGATTCAGTACTTAAAAAATTTTCACAAATATTATCCAACTCTACTAATGATACTTCTGTACTCTGCCGTATGGGTGGCGATGAGTTTATGGTTTTATTAAAAGATATACCTAATATAGAATATGTAGAAAAAATAGCTTATGATATATTAAGAAAACTTTCATCACTAGAGGTTATTCCAAATGCACCTTCTCCTACATGTTCCATTGGTATTTCAATTGCTCCAAAGGACGGAAAAAGTATTAGAGATTTATATTTTTGTGCTGATGAGGCATTATATAAAGCAAAGCAGAAGGGAAAGCATCAATATTCTTTTTACGGTTTGTCTCATAAATTAGAAAAAAGAAATTCTTGGATGAATAAAGAGTGGATTCTAGACGAACAAGATTCTTATATATACATATGTGATGCGGAAACTCATGAAGTTTACTACTTAAACCTTAAAAGCTTAAAACTTCTAAATTCGGCACCTCCAGATTCCCCAAAATGTTTATGTTACCTTTTAGGATTACACCCTAATGCTTTTACATTTTGTAGTGAACAACCTCTTAAGGGTAACGACTTGTATACAAATATCTATAAAAGTTGCAGAACAGGTGAGATTCTTCTATACAAAGGAAAACTCATAGATTGGAATGGAAGAGTTGCACGCATGGGGATTGTTACTGTGATTTCTAGCGAAGATGATAAAAAGGATCTTATTAAATCTTTTAATTAATATAAATCTGAATCTAATTCTTACTAGATGAAAGGAATACTACCATGAATTGTTCAAATTTTCTTAAAGAAAAATACTTGAGTATGCCTTTTCCAGGCTGTATGATAGCCTTATCTGCAGCCCCAGAATACAAAATTTTATTTGCAAATAATGACTTAGTTAAACTTCTAGGATATAAAACAGAGAAGGAATTCAAGGAATCTAATAATTGCTGTGCTTTATCTTATATACATCAAGATACTTTAATTTCATGGCTCAAAATGACCCAATCCCATTTCAAATTGAATGATGAATTTTCTATATCATATCAAATACAGAAAAAAGATAAAAGCTATATATGGGTTCTTGAAAAAAGCAAAATTATTGAGGAAAATGGTGATATTATTTTCCTAAGTTTTTTGATAGATATAACTATTCATAAAAAAGAGTTTTATGATGATTCTCATACTATAAAAGATATGGGCTATGCTATAGACGTAACATATATGAAGTACCTAGAGTCCTGTTATAATAAAGAAATTACTTATAGACAGGCACTTAAATCACCAAACTTAATTGTATCCGTCATGGCTAATTTATCTAAAAATGATATTGAAGAATTTTGTATACAAAATTCTGAAGCTCAATGTAATTATACGAATTGTACATTTACCGAAAGCTTAAAACATATTGCATTTAGCATTCCTGATAAAGAACATAGATCCGAATTTCTTAATTTATTTAATATAGAAAATCTAGTTAAGTGTTATGACTTAGATGAAAAAACTATATTTTTTGAATATAAAAGAATATTCAGCCATAACAAGCATTTGTGGGTTTCAACTACAGCAAAGCTTTTGAAAAATCCTGTAACTGCTGATATAATATGTTTCTTTTACACATACAACATAAATGAAGAAAAAATATTAAAGCAGGTCGTTCAAAATGTAGTATCTTTAGACTATGATTTTTTAATGTGTCTAAATGGTAATAATGATAGCTATCTCCTATTTCCTAACAGCAATGGGTCATCAATGCCATCAAAAACTTGTAACACTTATGAAAAAGATATGGAATCCTTCATAAATACATTTTGTATTAATGGAGAAAAAGAAGAAACTATCTCTAATCTTAAGTTAGATAACATATTTAAAAATTTAGAAGTATCTGATACATACATTGTTTACTTTTCTATGAAAGAATCAAATGGAAGTATTAAACAAAAAAAAATTCGTTGTTCTTATATAAATAAAAAAAGAAAGGTTGTACTTTTAACTCGTACGGATATTACGGACATTATACAAAAGGAAAAAAATCAAAATGAAATCTTAAAAAGTGCACTACGCTCAGCTAATCAAGCAAGCTTAGCAAAGAGTGAGTTTTTATCACGCATGAGTCATGAAATGCGAACCCCTATGAACGCTATAATAGGTCTTTCTAACTTAGCTATTCAATCTATAGACAATCCTACTGAAGTATTAGATCTATTATCTAAGTTAAAAATTTCAGCAAATTTTCTATTAGACTTAATTAATGACATTCTCGATATGAGAAAAATTGAAAGCGGAAAAACAATTTTAAGTCGTCAAGTCATTGATTTGCCTAAATTTATACATGATATTAATATAATTTGCGACGCTCAAGCTAAAGAAAATGGAATTAAATATAGCTCTACATTCCCTTACTTAGGCAACCGTTATTATATAGGTGATGAGATAAAACTTAAACAAATTTTTATAAACCTAATATCAAATGCAATAAAATTCACTCCTGAAGGAGGAGAGGTTAATTTTAATATATCAATAAAACATATCTCTCAAGATAAGATAACTTTTGTTTTTGTAGTAAAGGATAATGGAATAGGTATAAGTAAAGAGTTTATTCCTTATTTATTTGAACCCTTTTCTCAAGAAAATAATGCCTTCACCTCTAAATATGAGGGCACTGGTTTAGGTCTTGCTATATGTAAAAAATTAATTAATCTAATGGAAGGTAAAATAAATGTAAATTCTATAAAAGGTCATGGAACTGAATTTATTGTTGAAATAAATATGAAACCCTCATTAGAATCAATTTATAATATTGGTAATTCCCCTAAAAATTATACATCTTATAATTTGCTAAAGAATGGCCTAGAATTTAAATTTCAAGGCAAAAAAATATTGCTAGTTGAGGACCATCCGCTAAACATAGAAATAGCTAAGAAAATTTTAGAAAGTAGGAATATGATTATAGAGGTGGCAACTGATGGATTAAGCGCTACAGAAATTTTTACATCCAAGGGTGATAACTATTTTGATGCCATTTTAATGGATATACGCATGCCTATAATGGATGGATTTCAGTCTACTAAGATTATTAGAGGAATGGGCAATGAATATGCAAAAAATATACCTATAATAGCAATGACAGCAAACGATTTTAATGATGATATAGATAATGCAAAATGTGCAGGAATGAATGCTCATTTAACAAAACCCATAGAATCAGATATATTATTTCATACTCTAAATATTCTTATAGTCTAAAATGATGTTCTATATAGTTTAACACGAAAGGATTTATTATTATGACAAATACTATTAAATATAATCTTTTAAATTGGGGCTGTGACGTAGAAACCGCCTTAAATAGATTTTTAAATGATGAAACTCTTTATTTAGAATGTTTGAAAATGCTTATAGATGATGAAACATTTAAAAAACTTGGTGAATCTATAAGAAACAATGATATCTCACTAGCTTTTGACTGCTCTCACACTCTTAAGGGAGTCATATCAAATTTAGAGATAACTCCTATGCTTAAAATAGTTATAGAAATATTAGAGCCTCTTAGACGTGGAGAATCCCAAGGTCTATCTAATAAATATGATCTTCTTATTGATTCACGTGATATATTAAAAAGAATCGTCTATTCGAAATAATAGACGATTCTTTTATATTAATAATTTTCTTTTCTTACTTCAAAAAAACTTTGAGGATGAAAACATACTGGACATACTTCTGGTGCTTTTTTACCCATTACTAAATGTCCGCAATTACGGCACTCCCACATAGTCTCTTCTGACTTTTCAAATACTTTTTGCATCTCTACATTATTAAGTAATGCACGATATCTTTCTTCATGAGACTTTTCTATTTTTGCTACTGCACGAAATTGTGCTGCAAGTTCTGAGAAGCCTTCTTCATCAGCATCCTTTGCAAAACGATCATACATATCAGTCCACTCATAATTTTCGCCTTCAGCAGCATGTAAAAGATTTTCAGCTGTATTTCCTAATTCTCCAAGAGCCTTAAACCATAACTTGGCATGTTCCTTTTCATTCTCTGCTGTCTTAAGGAATATTTCTGCTAATTGCTCATACCCTTCTTTCTTTGCAACAGAAGCAAAGTAAGTATACTTATTTCTTGCTTGAGACTCCCCAGCAAAAGCTTCCATTAAGTTCTTTTCAGATTTAGTTCCTTTGATTCCTTTTTTCTCTGCGTTTTCTACTTTTTCTTCAATCTTTTCAAAAGCAGAAGCAGGTTGTTTACATATTGGACATATAAAATCTTCTGGAAGCTCTCCTTCATGAATATATCCACATATTTTGCAGCGATATTTTACAGTTGTTGTACTCATATTTTTCCCTCCTAAATCACTACTTCTATCCAAGTAGCTTGTATGTAATATTTTCTCTGCAAGTTCACTTAATGGCTCACAGTAGAATTCCTTGTATAAAGCCTTAATTTCTTCATTTTCATGACTTGATCGTAGTTCCATTTCACTATCACGCTTGTATAATCCTTCTATGCGTTTTGCACGAAGCTCATCACCTTTAAATTGAGCACCCTTAGGTTGTCCACCTCCACCAATGCATCCTCCTGGACATGTCATTACTTCTATAAAATGATACTGCTTACTAGAGTCTTTTATGTGACCTATCATTTTTGATGCATTATTTGTTCCATAAACTACCGCTATATTAATCTCTGTATCCCCTATATTAAGAGTTGCTTCCTTAATTCCATCAAGGCCTCTTATAGCTTCTAATCTATAGAAATCTGCTGGAGCTTTTTCTTTTGTTATAAACTCATAAGCAGTTCTTAATGCAGCTTCCATTACACCACCTGTATTACCAAATATAACTCCTGCACCAGATGCCTCTCCCATAAGTTTATCATAATTTGAATCTTCTAATGATGAAAAGTCTATATTTTTTTCCTTAGCCCATAACGCTAGTTCTCTTGTAGTTATAACATGATCCATATCTCTCATATCTTCTATATTTAGATATTTTCCTGCAGCATTCATTTCATTTCTACGTATTTCAAATTTCTTTGCAGTACATGGAGTCACAGCTACATTCACAATTTTTCTTGGATCTATTCCCATTTTCGTTGCAAAATAAGTTTTTACAGTAGGTCCTTGCATTCCTATAGGGCTCTTTGCCGTTGATATATTTGGAATTATGTCTGGATAATAAGTCTCTGCATATTTAACCCAAGATGGACAGCAACTTGTAAACTGAGGCAAAGGTTTATCTCCTTTTGTTATACGTTCAATTAACTCGCTAGCTTCCTCTACAATTGTAAGATCAGCTGCAAAGTTTGTATCTAGTACATAGTTTCCTCCAAGCTTTCTAAGCATGGAAACCATCTTTCCTTGAACAAAACTTCCATCTTCAAGTCCAAACTCTTCTCCTAATGCTACTCTAACAGAAGGCGAGGTATTGAAAATTACAATTTTATCTTTATCCATTATAGCTTTTTCTACATCATGATACTCGTATTTTTCCGTTATGCTTGCCACAGGACATACGTTGGCACATTGGCCACAATTTATACATATAGCTTTATCATTTGTATCTTCTAAAGAATAACTATCATGTACCCCTATATACTCTGTACATATATTTTTGCACATACCACATTTTATACACTTCTCCTCAAATCTTTGAATCGAAGGGTTGTCCAATTCTATTGGAACTCTAATGTCTTTTGATAGATGTTTGCTCATGTAATCCTCCACATTAAAAATTATTTTACAAAAAAATTCCGCTACTCACGATAAAAAATATATAAATTTTACCATAGTTAAATATTCCTAAAATAATTATATCTTTTCCATTCGAATTGTCAAGTAATATTAATTATCCTTTAATTCTTTTTATTACTAATCATCAAAATAGAGCCTTAGATTTTGCTAAAGCTCTATTTTCTAATTTATTTATTTTGATATTCTAATAATAATTCTCTAAATCTTGCTGCATGAAGACACTCATCTTCTGCAAATTTAGCAAAAGCTTCTTTTACATTTTTATTATCTTTTACTTCCTTTGAATGAACTTCAAAGTCTCTAGCTAACTCCATTGAATTTTGCCATGCTCTTAAAAGTTTGTCATAAGTAGTTATTTTTACATCATTGTTAGTATTTCTATCCATGATATCCCTCCGTATAACAATATATTAAAATTACTTATCTAAATTAATATTCCCTGTTGCTGGATTATCTATGAGTTTGCCTTCTTCAGTAAATCTTGAGCCATGACATGGACAATCCCAAGTATGTTCTGCATTATTCCATTTTAAAGCACATCCTAAATGTGGGCACCTTTTAGCTGAAAAATTAAGAAGATTTATTGTTGCTTCAAAACCATTTACTAAAAGTTGACCTTTCAATATACTTCTGCTAGGAGAAAATATTTCCGCATATTCATTAGCCTTTCCTCTAACCATATCCGTTAACATTATTGCTGATACCATAGCTGAAGTCATACCCCATTTATTAAATCCTGTAGCAGCATATAAATTAGGTGTCGTTGCTGAGTATTGCCCTATGTATGGCATACCATCGAGAGTCATGCAGTCTTGAGTAGCCCAAGCATATATTTCTTTTGCATCAGTATAATTTAGTCTTGAAAATTCACGCAGCTCATTCCAGTTAGCGCCTTCTGTGCCCGTTCTGTGAGAACCGCCTCCAATAAGAAGTAAATTTTTATAATTTCTAAAAGATAACCCTTTCTCATTTTCATCTAAATACATGCCATCTATATCGGGAGCTCCTTCAATTGCAATTACATAAGAACGATGTTGATACATTTTTAAAAAGTAACTTCCATGTATATTTATGAATGGAAAATGAGTAGTGACGATTATGTTCTTTGCTGTGATTTTTCCTCCATCATATATTGCAGTATTTCCTTCTATATTTTTTACAAATGTGTTTTCGTAAATGTTAAGTCCCTTTGAAATATGTTGAATAAATTTAAGAGGATTAAACTGTGCTTGATTACTAAACTTTATTGCTCCTTCAATTTCAAGCGGTAGTGGAATCTGATTCTTAAACTCGGCATTAAATCCAAGTTTATTTAAAGCATCAATTTCTTTTTCTATCTTTTCTTTATTATCACATGAGTAAACATAGGCATCCTTTTCTTCAAAATCACAATCTATATTCCTACATAGATCCATATACTTTTTTACAGCAGTTTCATTTGCTTTTAGATACATCTTTGCCTTCTCTACACCTATATCATTTAGGAGTTTATCATAAATGAGTCCATGTTGGGATGTTATCTTTGCGGTAGTATTCTTTGTAATACCACTGCATATAGTCTTTCCTTCTACTAAAGCATAATCTATTCCTGACTCTTTTAAAAAATAAGCACACAGTATCCCTGCAATTCCTCCGCCGATTATGAGTACATCCGTATTCAAATCTGATTCTAATTTCTTAAATGATGGCATATCAGAAGTGCTGCTCCATATTGACTGTATTTGCATAATAAAACCTCCTCTAAGTTTATGGTTCTATTTAGATTATTATTTACTATCCCCTATTTCTTCATACATTATTACAAAAAAATAAGAGCATAATAAAAAATTATGCTCCATTGTATATTAATGTTTTTAACCCATAAGGAAATCAAGAATGTCCCATCCATCAGATCCCTGAACCTTGTATAATTCGGTATATCCACATTGCTTACAAGAGATAGTTGTAAACTTTTTATTCTGCACATCAAAAATTTTTGCAAAATTACCTCCTGTAGCTTGAAATTGGTCATGTTCATAATGATCGTATCCACATTTTGGACAAATATATTGCTGTTTTTCCACCTTAATTTTCCTCCTTATTTATATCCCTTATTTTACTTAATATTATATCAAATATTGAACTTCTAATATATATTCGCCTTAGCTATCAAATATAAATATTTCTTCTATAGGTGCATGAACAGCTCTCGAAATATCTATAACAAGTTTTAAGGAAGAATTATATTGTCCAGCCTCAAGCCGCATTACAGCTTTCTTCTGCTCTCTTCTCTTCTTGCTTTAAAAAATTCAGTTAAAATCTCACTACACTCATCGCTGTAAATCCAATTTACCTTTATAGATGAGTTGAGATAAGGATTTTCTATCACATTTATGACTGATCCACAGGCTCCTGCAGTAGGATCAAAAGTTCCTATATTTATTTCTGATATTCTTGACTGGAGTATCGCCCCTGCACACATAGGACATGGTTCTAAGGTCACATACATAATACATCCATTTAATCTCCAATCACCTATAACCTTCGTAGCTTCTTCAATAACCAAAATCTCTGCATGACACAGAGCTGATTTCCTTTCTTCTTTTAAATTGTGGGCTCTGGCAATTATCTCTCCATCCTTTACAATTACTGCACCAACCGGTACCTCCCCCTTTTCCTTTGCTTTCCTTGCTTCCTTTAAAGCCTCTTCCATATAATTCAAGCTATTACCTCATTTCCAACACTGATAATATCATAAAGGGCAGTACCATTTTGATACTACCCTTATTGTTACGTAAATATTCTTATCTTCATTATTCTATTTTTATCAACCTGTTCTATGACGAATTTTATATTTTGATATTGGATCTCTTCGCCAACTTCAGGGAATCTGCCTATCTCTCCTATGATAAATCCTCCTATAGAATCAAACTCTTCAGATTCCATAGAGGTTCCTATTAGATCATTAAGGTCATCTATTCTAATACTTCCTACAACAACATACTCGTCTTCCTTGATGACTTCAATTTCCTTTTCCTCTTCGTCATCGTATTCATCTTCGATTTCCCCAACTATCTCTTCAACTAAGTCTTCCATAGTAACTATACCTACAGTTCCGCCATATTCATCAAGCACTATAGCCATGTATGCTCTTTCCTTTTGCATCTCTCTGAATAAATCCATAATTTTCTTAAATTCATAAGTATAGTAAGGCTCTCTCATAAGACTCTCTACTGAAAAACCATCTTTATTATCTAATAATACCAAATCCTTTAGATTTAGTATTCCTATTATCTCATCTATAGTTTCTTTATATATAGGAATTCTGGAAAATTGATCACGCTTTATAGTTTCCATAACCTCGTCATAAGTCGAATTCACATCTAAAGCTGTTATGTCAACTCTTTGAACCATAACATCCTTAACTTGAAGGTCTCCAAACTCAAAAACATTAAATATCATTTCTTTTTCTTGTCCCTCAAGTACTCCTTCTTCTTCACTTACATCAACCATAGTTTTTAACTCCTCTTGAGTTATATAAGGCTGAGTACCATGAGTTTTTCCTCCAAATAATTTTATAAATGGAGATGAAATGAAGTTACATACAACAACTATAGGTTTAAATAATATAACTACAAAGGATATAGTCTTTGCAATCTTCAATGATATCTTTTCTGAATTTTGAACTGCCAAGGTCTTTGGAGTTATTTCTCCAAATATCAATACCAAAATTGTCATAATACCTGTTGCTAAAGCTACCCCTTCATTTCCCCATATATCAATGGCAATTGAAGTTGCAAGAGCTGAGGCTCCGATATTTACCAAATTATTTCCTACAAGGATACTGCTTAAAAGCTTGTTAGGATTTTCTAAAAGCTTTTCAATCGTCGAGGCTCCTTTTATCCCCTCTTCTACCATATGCTTTATTCTAATCTTGCTTAGCGACATAAGTGCCGTTTCTGAAGCAGAGAAAAAACATGATAGCATAATTAATACAATCAACATCAAAATCTGAACTGTCGAGGGTCCCAAAACATACCACACTCCTAATATTCTAATATATTACCCTATTATTTTAGTACAATAATTTTAATTATAGCATATTTTTCTAATTTTATACTAAAAAAAGCATATTAATCTAAAAATACACTATAGGCTTATTATAGCATATTATATAGCTTTTATTAATATAATAATATGTATACACATATGGTTATTATGATTATAAAAGGGGTGATATTTATAGAAGATGATAAAGTAAAATCAGAAAAAAATTTCCACATCAACCCGAAATTATTATTTTTTTTAATTGTTACGTGTGTTTTAATCGCAACATTTTTTATTAGCTTTTATGGTTATTTGAGCTACATAGAATATGAAAAAGAAGAAGCTAAGGCTAAAGATAATGGTATACGAATATCAGATACGACTTCATCAATTAATAATCATGTATCTTCCGTAAAAAGAGAAACTATATCATTAATAACTAATATTCACAATGCATTAAATGACTCTATATGTTATGATAATACCCCAGATGAAAACTTTTATAACTCCTGTAAATCTTACGCGGAAGAACTCAAAAAAGCATCAGATAAAGAGGATTGGGATTGCCTGAAATTCGACCTTGAAAGGGCAGCTTTAAACTTAGAAGATGCTTCAAATACAGAAAATCTTCAATGCTTAGTCATAACTCACAGAATACTTCATGATTTAGATGCTAATGTATTTAATAAAAATAATGATAGTTCAAATAGAGCTACTTATGATGTAAGCATAACTTACCTAGCAATATGCGGTAAAGTCTATGAACCACCTGAGGAAATGCCTCCTCCCGGAGCTTAAAAAAAGATGGTTTCAGCTTTTAATGTTGAAATCATCTTTTTTTGTTAATTCAGTCTAAATAAAATCAAAAGTAAATTTTCCTACAAAAAGTACTACACATACCACAAATAAGATTTTAAAGTTCTTATCCTTTAGTAAGTCTTTTAAGGAAATTCTATCTTTTCTTTCTGCCCAAAATCCAGCTATAACAATGAGTATTCCAAGAATAGTTTCAATTTGTAATATCCATTTGTTATTTTGAAGTATATTATAGCCGCAGACTATTATTGAAATATGATTTATCCATCCGACCATCATGATTATAATCACTCCAAATTCCAATAGATACCACTTTTTCATAATCTCCTTATTCATTTAAAATACCTCTCAATATTTTTATCAATACATTAATTATACACTAATGTATTTTTTACCCAATAAATTAAGTTTATCTTCTTAATATTTACACAAAAAAAGCTTTAACTTGAAACAATCAAGTTAAAGCTCTACTATCTATACTAGCTCTTCATATCCCATTATATATTTATCACATTTCTCTTTAAGCATGTCCATATGTTTCGCTGACGATATATCATGAACTCCAACTACAGTAAATCCAGCTTTTTTTGCTGTGTTTATACAGTGAATTGCATCTTCAAAAATCACTGTGTTTTCTACAGTTGAGCCTAATCCTTCCACACTCTTTAAGTATATTGTAGGCTGTTCTTTTCCAACACCAACTTCATCACAGGTTATTACAAACTCTAAGAACTCTAAAGCTCCAACTCTTTTTAAAACTGCTTCTGCTAGTGTCTTGTCAGTAGCTGTAGCCACACACATCTTGATTCCTTTTTCATGAAGTGATTTAAAGTAATCATAAACAAAAGGTTTTAATTGTAAATGATGCTTATACTGATTTTCTATAGAAGCATACACCTGCTTTACTATTTCTTCTACAGTAAGATCTATATCAAAGTTATCAACAAAATACTTTGCTGACTCATACATTCCCATAGGCATTATAATATCATCTATATCACTTGGAGGATTTACCCCATAACTCTTTAAAAAATCGGAACCCAAACTCGCCCACATTCCCATAGAGTCAAGTATTGTACCATCCATATCAAATATAACTGCTTCAAAATCTTTAATATCTTTCATATTTATCCTCTCCCTTCACATTAATAGTATAAGTGATACTTGTCCTCATGGCTACAATTAAAGATTTCTAAAATGAATTTAATTTTTCTATATATATTGACTTGTCTGTTTATCAGTGCTATAATTTCTTAAAAATGAATAAGTTAAAGCTTTGAAGAGAACTAGTACTTTATATCATTTCTTTTACAGAGAGTTCCCGGTTGGTGAAAGGGGCAAAGAAACTTAAAGGAATACATCTCTGAGCAGCACACCAAAATCCATTGTGAGAGTAGGCTGTTGTCGGTATTCTTCCACCGTTAAAAGGATAGAGCATCATGTTTTGTAGTATAGTAGTATGGTTAGTAATTATGACATCGTGCTTGATAAGATCGATATAGCAATATATTGGTAAATTTAAGGTGGTACCGCGTGAGTAGAATTTTATAGCTCTCGTCCTTTTTATAAGGATGAGGGCTTTTTTGTTTGCTCGAATTTAAAGTGGACTATTATAAATAACTTATAATCAAAATGTTTGATAGAAAGGATGTGAACATTTAGTTTAGGCTCTTATAATTTAGCTAAACTAAATATAATTATGATAAATGTAAATGTAGATGAACAAATAAAAATAATAAGCAAAGGTGCAGATGAAGTCATAGCCCTTGATGAGTTAAAAGAAAAACTTAAGGAAGGTAAACCTTTGACTGTGAAGCTAGGTCTTGACCCTAGTGCTCCTGATATTCATATAGGTCACGCTGTAGTTTTGAGAAAGATAAAACAGCTTCAAGACCTTGGTCACAAGGCTGTAATAATAATTGGTGACTTCACTGGAATGATAGGAGACCCTTCAGGAAAATCAAAGACAAGAAAACCTCTTACAAAAGATCAGGTTTTAGAAAATGCAAAAACTTACGAAAAACAAATATTTAAGATACTTGATAGGGAAAAAACAGACCTTCGTTTCAACAGTGAATGGCTTGATAAGCTTAATTTTAGAGATGTCATAGAGCTTTCTTCAAAGTACACTGTTGCTAGAATGCTTGAGAGAGATGACTTTGAAAATAGAATGAATAAGCACCTTCCAATAGGTATTCATGAATTCTTCTACCCACTAATGCAAGGCTTTGACTCTGTTGCTATAAAAGCTGATATAGAGCTTGGTGGAACAGACCAGAAATTTAATGTGCTTATGGGAAGAACCATTCAAAAGGAATACAATCTTCGTCAGCAAAATGCACTATTTATGCCTATATTGGAAGGTATAGATGGAGTAGAAAAGATGAGCAAGAGCCTCGGAAATTACATTGGAATTTCGGAAGATGCTAATGTCATGTACGAAAAAGTAATGAAGGTTCCAGATAGCCTTATAATAAAATACTTTAATCTTGCTACAGACCTTCATCCTGATGTTGTAGACGAAATAGAAAAATCTCTTAAAAATGGATCAGTTAATCCTCGTGATATCAAAATGAGGCTTGCAAGAGAAATAGTAGCCTTATACCATGATGAATCTGAGGTCCAAAGTGCTGAAGAAGCTTTCAAAAATATATTCCAAAAGAATTTAATCCCTGAGGATTTAAAAGAAGTTTCTATATCTGAAAATTCTAGTTTAATATCAGCTATGGTCTCCTCAAATTTTGCTCCATCAAACAGTGAGGCTAAAAGATTAGTAAAACAAGGCGGAGTAAAAGTTAACGGAGTAAAAGTCTCAGATATAAACTTTGAACTTTCATCAGATGATGTAGTCCAAATAGGAAAAGCTAAATTCTTTAAAGCTGTTTAAAAAGATGCGAATAAATTTTTTAACTAAAATGATTTTATAAATACTTTTGCATAAAATTAAATTTATTTCATAAACTCTTAATGTGCCTTCACTCCAAAAAATAAAAGGCAGCAATGACTTAAGGACTCTTAAATTTTCCTAAACCATTGCTGTCTTACCAGCTTTTTATTTTTAATTATTTTAAGAACTTTTCACTTCTCAATTTTCTACGAAACTCTTAACTACTATATATTAACTTTTAACTAATCTACTACTTCTGTAACCTCTATGTCCTTTAGTAAGCTTTCTACAACTTTTCTCTGCACACTGCCAGTTTCTTTTTCCATGGCATTTGCTGTTCCGCAAGCAGAGGCATATCTTAAAACTTCTTCTATAGAGTATCCTCTTTCTATTGCAACAGCTATTCCTGCAACAAATGAATCTCCCGAACCTACAGGATTTACTGCATTTACCTTAGGAGGTGTTACTTTATATATCCTTCCTTTGCATCCTGCCATAGCTCCTTCAGAACCTAAGGATACTGCTACAAGTTTGATTCCTTTAACTTGAAGTTCTTTTATTTCACTTATGACATCTTTATCGCTTTGAACTTTTCTTCCAGTAAGAGCCTCGATCTCATCCTTATTAGGCTTTATAAAAAAGGTTTTGCTTCAATTCCAAGCCTTAGAGATTCACCACTTGTATCTAATAAGAATTTCTTACCATATGAATGTGCAATTTCAATTAATGTCTTATAAAAGTCCTTTGAAATGTTTCTTGGCATACTGCCTGATGCTACTACCATATCACAAGACTTTAAAAGCTCCTTATATTTTTCAATTAATCTATATTTTTCTTCCTCAGTGACTTCTGGACCAGGCTCTAATATCTCTGTTTGCACTAAATCATCAGTTATTATAGCTAGACATTCTCTGGTTTCTCCTTGAATTTTAACGAAGTCCTGAGTTATATTATATTCTTTTAATTTTTCTTCTATAAACTCTCCAGTTTTTCCACCTAGAAAGCCTGTTACTAAGCATTGTTCATTTAATTTTGTAGCCACATTAGCAACGTGTATGCCTTTTCCTCCTGGTGTGTTTTCTACATGAGTTGCTCTCATAACATCACCTTTTTCAAGATCTGTCATCTCATATCTCTTATCCACAGATGCATTAAGATTTACTACCAATATCATATCAGATCACCATTTTCCTTAATATCTATTAGCACTTCCACATACATTTATCTTATGCTGAACTATCTTCTTCATAGCTTCTTTTCCTGGTGTCATGTATTTTCTTGGGTCATTTGCCTCTGGGTGCTCATTGAAATATTTTTTTACAGCATCAGAAAATGGTATTTTAAGGTCTGTTGCTATATTTACCTTACATATTCCTAAAGAGATAGCCTTTTGTACGAGTTCATCTGGCACATCAGAAGCTCCATGCAAAACTAATGGTACATCTACCATATCTCTTATTTTTTGTAATCTTTCGAAATCAAGTTTTGGTTCCCCTTTATATAATCCATGTGCAGTTCCTATTGCTACTGCAAGAGAATCAACTCCTGTAGCTTTAACAAATTCTACTGCATCTTTAGGGTTTGTATACATAGTATCTTTTTCATCAACCACTAAGTCATCCTCTTGGCCTCCCAGCTTTCCAAGCTCAGCTTCTACAGTACAATCAAATCTATGCGCATAATCTACAACCTCTTTAACTGTAGTTATATTATTTTCGAAAGCCTCCTTTGAAGCATCAATCATACATGATCTAAATCCAACATCTATATCATGTTTTATTTCCTCCACATCTTCAAAGTGGTCTAGATGGATAGCAATTGGTATATTGTACTTTTCAGCAGCAACTTCCGCCATGGCTTTTATATACTCTGCTCCTGCGTAAGTTATTGTTGAAGGTGTTCCTGCAATTATAACAGGTGAACCCATCTCAGCGGCTGTTTCTACTACAACTTGCAATGTTTCCATGTTGTGTATATTAAAAGCTGGCACTGCATAACCTTCTTGCTTAGCCTTTAAAAGCATAGCTCTTGTTGAAAGAATTTTATCCATAACCCCATCTCCCTATTTTTATTAATTTATTTTTTATTAAAACTATATGCAAAATTTTTTAACGAAAATCCTTAAGCAACTATATTATATTTTTTTAATCCCATTACTTTCAATATTTTCTGAAATTAACGCCCAATCCTTGATGTTATTACATTTTAAAAACCATACCAATTATGCAACTGGTATGGTTTTTTATAGTAATGAATATTATTTTATGTTATATTATGTATATAGAAATACTTACATGGAGGTCTTTAAATGGGTGATAATTCTTTGTACATGAATATATATTCAAGCCTATTATCCGATATAAAAAAAGGCAAATACTCTGAGAATTCTTCTCTTCCTTCTGAAAGGGAACTTTGCTTACTTTACCATGTAAGCCGTTCCACTATAAGACAGGCCCTCATAATGCTCCAGAATAGCGGATATATATACAAAGTTCAAGGCAGAGGAACCTTTGTGAAACCTCAAGTCTTCGAACAGCCACTATATAAGTTCTATTCTTTCACAGAAGAGCTAAAAAGAAGTAATATTTATATAGATAACAGTGTTGTAAGCTATGAAGTGATAGCCTTAGATGAGTATTTAGCTTCAACTTTGAATAGAGAAAAAGGAGAGCTTTTTCACAAAATTACAAGACTGAGAAGTGCAAAAGATTCATCGCTTATGATTGAGATAACATATCTTCCGAAAAGCAGATTTTATAGGATAAGTACAGATATATTAGAAAAAGATTCACTATATAATTACCTTGCTACTACCTATTCATTAAAAATGGACAAAGCCATGGAGACTTTTAGACCAGTTATCCCAACTAGCTGCCAATGCCACCTTTTAGGAATTACACCTAAAATTCCTTGTACGCTTCTAGAGAGATTCTCTTATGAAGAAGGTATACTAGTAGAGTATACGTATTCTATAGTTCGTGGCGATAAATATGTATTTAGAGTGGATTTAACAAATGACTAAAAAGAACGAATATATTTGTATTCGTTCTTTTTTATTGATTTTTATTTTTTAATATTTGCTATTTTGCTTAAATAAATGTGGCGTAAACTCATCATCATGAGCCTTTGGTTCTCCAAATGTCGCCTTTGCACTCTCTACTCGAGGATTATGATTTATGTGTTTTTTCTTATTATTTTTCTTTCCCATAAATAACACCTCTCTTTCAATAATATCTTTAGCTTTTTCGGGATTTTTATAATAATTAACTAAAGGAGATTTTTCTATATTTATCTTAGACAATTTATTTAAATAATTTATTTTTCTAGATAAATTTGCTTTTCTATCATTTATTTCACTAATATACTTCAAATTATTCATACAAATATTAAATATATATTGACAGCCATCCCCTTTGTAATAATAAATATCAAAAATAAGTAAATTTTTAGTTAATTTCAAATGTTTTTCGTGTAATCTTATTTTTTTATTTTTATTTATTTGATATTTATTCCATCTATTTAAAAATCAAATGGCCTTACAATTTCAAATCTAATTTTACAATTAGACATATATCCTATAAATAATATAATAAAGCTTGATTATTAAATGATTTATTAATTTTTGGGGGGACGAAAATGAAAAAGAAAATTTTAGCGTTATTAACATCTGTCATAATGCTCGGATTAGCTGGATGTGGAAATAACGCTTCCGCAAGTAGCAAAGACAAAGAAAAAGAAATTCCGGAGCTTACTATGAGTTGGGGAAATGAATTACATACAGGTGTAATGAATGTAGTAGTAAAAAATCCAGATGCTTTCAAAAAATCAGGAGTATATCTTAATGCTCTTTCTAAGGACAAGTTTGAATTAATTGAAAACGATAAAAAGATAGCAACTTTAAACTTTGTAATAAGCAAAGGAGGATCTGAAACCGCTAATTTAATGAGCCAAGGTCACGTTGACTATGGCTTTGGATCTAACACAGCTTTCTTAACCGCTGTAGATAATGGAGCTAAACTAAAAATTGCAGCACCATTCCAAAGCGATGGTATAGCATTAGTATTTCCTCCTGAAAGTAACCTAAAAACTTGGGATGCTGTAAAAAAACATATCCTAGATTCAAAGACTCCTGTTAAGATAGGATATCACTCACCAGTAAGCGGGCCAAGAATAGTTATTGAATCAGTATTAAAAGCTCAAGGCTTAAAAGTTACTGAAGATCCAGCTGATAATTCAGCAAATGTATTGCTAGTAGATTTAAAAGGATCAAATAACCTTCTTCCTTCTCTAACAAGCAAACAAGTAGATGCTTGGGTTGGACCATCTCATCATCCAGAAGCAGCTGAGGAAAAAGGGGTTGGCGAAATCGCTTTAACTTTAAAGGATTTTCCTGAAGATGGACAATGGACAGACTTCCCATGCTGTGTATTTGCAGCTACAGATAAAGCTATAAATGATTATCCAGAAGTTACAAAAGCTCTTACAAAACTAGTGAGTGATAATGCAAAATACTGCTCAGAAAATAAAGATGAGGTTGCAAAAATAATGTCTGAAGTAATAGGAGTATCTGCTGATACAATAAAAAAATGCCAAATAAACTTCTTTACTACTCCATCTGATAAATGGCTAAATGGAATAGGAATATATGTTGAAAAACTAAATGAAATGAACAAATTTAATGGCGAATTAAAGGGCTTAAGCTTTGACAAAGTTAAAGAAAAAGCATTTGACTTCAGATATCTAGATAATAAGTAATTTTAAAAGCTTCCTAAATACCATTAGGGAGCTTTTTTCGAAAGTGAGGCTAAATTAATTGAAAACAAAAGACTTCAAAACTACGCTATATGGACTTATCGTTCCTATAATGTTTTTGATTATGTGGGGTATTCTTTCCAACAAAATAGGAAACGAAGTTATCCTACCAAAGATATCTTCTGTATTAAACAATTTTGCTCATGCAACTCAAGATTTTATAGGTCTTGGCTCTCTTCCTACAAATATTTTTGTAAGTCTTATAAGAGTTATTTTAGGATATACAGCTGGAGTTATTTTAGCTATTCCTTTGGGGCTTCTTATGGGATATAAAAATAAGGTTTATGGATTGTTCAATACATTTATAAATATATTTAGACCAATACCTCCTCTAGCATGGGTTCCACTAGTTTTAGCATGGTTTGGTGTTTCAAGCTTTGCTACTATTTTTAACCTTCCAGGAGGAGAAATGCAAGCATTCCTAAACAACTTTAAATTTTCCATGGTTTTTATAATAGGTCTTGGAACTTTCTTTCCTGTATTGACTAATACAGTATTTGCAGTTAGAACTGTTCCAAAAACATTAATAGAATCAGCAAAAGTTTTAGGAGCAAGTGAAAGAGATATATTTTTAAAAATACTTCTTCCGGCTTCTGCTCCAACTATAATAACTGGATTAAGGACTGGTCTTGGAATTGCTTGGTCTTGTCTTGTTTCTGCAGAAATGCTTCCTGGAAGCTTATCTGGAGTTGGATATCTTATAACTCATGCCTACGAGCTTGGAAGAACTGATTTAGTAATAACCGGTGTTACTTGTATAGGTCTTATCGGAGCTTCCTTAGATTATATATATAGACTTATAGAGAAGAGACATTTCTCATGGCAGAATAAAATAAGATAGGAAGTGAACTTATGGAAAATTGCATAGAAATCAAAAACTTAAGTAAAACTTTTAAAACTAACAACAATTTAGAAGTTAATGCCTTAAAAAATATTACCCTGGAAATTAAAGAAAATGACTTTATATGCATAGTTGGTCCTTCTGGATGTGGAAAATCTACAATGCTTAGAATCATAGCAAGTTTGGAAAATGCCTCAGAAGGTATTATTACATACAAGGGAAAGGAGATTACCGCTCCAACTTCTGATATAGGAATGGTATTTCAAAACTATTCTCTTCTTCAATGGAGGACTGTTCTAGATAATATAGCACTTGGCCTTGAATTTAAGGGTTTAAGTAAAAATGAAAGAAGGGATATAGCTCGTAAATATCTTAATATGATAAGTATGGACAAGTTTGAAAAAGCATATCCTTACGAGCTTTCTGGAGGTATGCAACAAAGAGTTGCTATTGCAAGAGCTCTTGCAAACAATCCAGACGTACTTCTTATGGATGAACCTTTTGGTGCTTTAGATGCTTATACTAGAATTCTTCTTCAAAAGGAACTTTTAAACATATGGGAAAAAAATAAGAAAACCATATTATTTGTTACTCATTCAGTTGATGAAGCTGTATACCTAGCTGATAGAATAATCGTCATGGGTAAAAATCCAGGTACAATAAGAGAAATTATAGATATAAAAATGGATAGGCCTAGAGACAGAGGAAATCTTGAGTATGCTCAGATAACCTCAAAAATTCTAAATATGCTTGAAGTATAAATATAATATTTACCCTCAAAGAAGTAGCAGACAGTTTTAAAATTAAATCTGTCTGCTACTTTTATAATATTATCTAGCAACGTAATTATCTATAGTGTTAAATACCTTGAATAGAAGTTCATCCATGTTTCTATCCTTTATAAATTGAAATTCTATATTCACACCACCTGGAAGTGTAAGCTTTATTTCCGCATCCAAATCAAAATTTCCAGCAGTCTCAATAGAATAAGTAACTATTTTACTGTAAGGAATAGCAAAATATTCAACCTTTTTTCCTGTTATCCCTTGCTTATCACATATTAATATCTTTTTATCCGTAAATATAGCTGCATCTCTAAATGTCTTAACTCCAAAAAGAGCTCTTTCATCTGCATTTAAAAATTTCATTAAATTTTGTGGAACTTCTATTTGCTTATAAAAAGTAAATATTTTTGTACTTAATACTTCTGCCATTATTTATTCCTCCTAAATATCTTTTCCTTTGTCATAATACTCTTTCATTATTTCTTCCGGGACCATATTTCCTCCTGTTGCCCACACTATATGAGTTGCAGCGTCCATATAATCTTTTATATTTTCATTTTCAATATATAATTTGCCTTCATCAGTCACAGCTATATTTTCATAGCCCTTCATTCCTGCTAACGCACTAGGTTCAAGCTTAATACCCTCTTCATCTGTTAGCATAGCTAAATAATGATACATTTTTTCATCAGTTAATGTATAGCTTCCACTTATAAATGGCTCTATTATTTTTCCTACAAAGCTCGAAGCCCTTCCTACTGCAAGACCGTCAGCTGCAGTTTTATTATCAATTCCAAAATCTTGTACACTTATCTTATCATGATATCCAGTGGCTAAGCCTAATGTCATACATGGGGAATGGGTAGGTTCAGCAAAGAAACAGTGTGCTGCTTCCTTAAACATAAGCTTTAATCCAAAAGCAACTCCTCCTGGTCCTCCCCCTACTCCACATGGAAGATAAACAAATAAAGGATGCTCATTGTCAATTACTATGTTTTTCTCTTCTAACTGTTTTTTCAATCGAAGAGCTGCCACTGCATATCCTAAAAATAAATCCTTAGAATTTTCATCATCTACAAAGTGGCAATACGGATCTTTCTCTGCCTGCTTACGGCCTTCTGTAACAGCTAAGCTATAGTCATCATCATATTCAATTACATTTACGCCCTTGCTTCTTAACATGTCCTTTTTCCACTGTCTTGCATCTGCGGACATATGCACATATACTTTAAAACCAAGCTTTGCACTCATTATGCCTATAGACAATCCAAGATTGCCTGTAGACCCAACTGCAACTGAGTACCTAGAAAATAACTGCTTAAATCTTTCCTCTGCTAAAATCTCATAATTATCTTGAAGGTTTAACATGCCACTATCAATAGCTATAGTTTCTGCATGTTTTAAAACTTCATATATTCCTCCTCTAGCCTTTATTGAGCCTGATATAGGAAGATGGCTATCACACTTTAGCATGATTTTACCTTTAATATCTTTTCCTATTTCTTTTCTTAAAGCTGCCTGCATCTTTGGTATCTCTACTAAAGGTGACTCTATTATTCCATTCATAGCTGAAGTTTCAGGAAATACTAGTGCTAAATATGGTGCAAATCTTTCTAACCTATTAGAAGCATCTATTACATCTTCTATAGTTATAGGTAAATTTTTAATTGCTTCCTCACAAGGGATTTTCTTCGGATTAATCCAAATGGTTTCTTTTAAATTAATCAAGTCATTAATTAATGGGGACTCTTTAATCCATTGATTTAAAGATTTGTTTAATATCATAGGTATTCTCCTTGTCAATAGTGATATCTTCATATATAAATGACTATAATATCATTTTTACTATGCTATTTCATTATATCAAGTTTTTAATGATTAAATAATTAAAAATAATCTAAAATCTTATTAACTTTGTTCATTAATTAATAGGCTCTATTGTATCTCCAACTCCATACTTACTTGAGGACATCATTCTATAATTCTTCCATTCAGGATCTTCTCTAAACTCAGTAACCCCTGTTGGTCCCCCTATAACGTATTTGATTCCTTTTGCAACTATATATCTTTTATTACGTGAAAGTGTATCTAGAGCATCTTCATCTTTTTCACTCTCCCACTTCTTAACAGTAAATAAAAATCCTTCTCCATCAAAATGCTGTACCTGCTGTTTTACAAAGACACTTATACTAGTATCAGTCTCCTCTATTCTATAGAGACCTTCCCATGATCTAGGAAACTTCATTTGAATACCTAGATTTTTGTTTTGATACAAGATATCACCTTGTTCTTTTGGAACTTTCTTTGTATTTTTAAGTATTTTTTTCTGTTGATTCTTTTTCTTAATCTCTTCTGCTCTCTCCTTCTCCAGTCTATCTTCATTTTCCTTTTTCACTAATTTTAGATTTAAGTCCGTTTTTAAGCCCTCAAAAATTTTAGATTTTTCCTCTGGCATCTTAGTTTCATTAAGTTTTTCTATTTCTTGTTTTGCCTCATCTAATTTGTCTTCCTTAAGAAGATTTGTTATGTAATCTAAGGCGGAATTTAATTTTTTAATCTCCTCTAACTTTTCACCTACGGTATTCTTTAAATCATCTATTTTATCTTTTATGTTGTACTCACTATATTTTTCAGGAATCCCATCCAAGTATTCCTTTGATTTTTTTAAATCATTTTTCTCATATGACTCTTTTGCATTAATAAATTTTGTTATTATTTCATTCAATGTTATAGCCTCTTCATTATTTGGTTCCTTTTCAAGAATAGCTGAAAACTGTTCTTTCGCCTCTTCATATTGCTCATTATTTAAATAGTCAATTCCAGCTTTAAGTTTATCTTTTGTTCCATTTCCGCATCCTAGCAATGATACTATAGCTAATGATATTATCAAACAAATTATTATTTTATTTGATGATTTAATCTTCATATTTACACCTCGCTTATCTTATAATTTTACCAAGATATAATCTATACAAATATAATCCATATTTACAATTAATTATTAATTATATTTTATCATACTGCTCATATAATGAAACAAGCTGTAACCTTAATTCTACTTTAAGATTACAGCTTAATTGCCTATAAAATCTGCATTACTATTAAAATTAAAGATATTACGATAACTCCAATCACCATAGCTTTAATTATTTTATTCATTTTTTTAATATTGCTTGTAATATCATTATTAAACTTTACATTTCTTTTGTTTAAAATTTTCACTATACTGTATTGCACAAATAAAAATATCAGAAAGACTATCTCAAAAGTCATAACATACTCTCTAAAGTAATAATAAGAAACTTCTCCCACCACTAATGTTATTAATGCCAACATTAATAATATCTTACTAGCATATGCCATAAGTTTTTCATTACCCATTATAAACACTTCCTTAAACAAATTAAATCTATTATGTGGAATGTATATTTAAGTTTATAATAGCACTAAATAGAAAAGTTTAACAATATTTAAATTTATTTCATCCTATTATCTAATTTTTTCGATAACCGTGTAAATAATATTGAATATAAAAGCATAATAATACATATTAAACCCATCTGAAAAATTATTAATCTAACTGTATTCCCCATTCCATTAAAACCAGATAAAAAATAATCTATATGCCAATATTCCATAAATACATAATCAAATATCATAAAGCCTAAAGCTAGAGAAATCAAATAAGAATTTCGAAAACATTTTATCGTCTCCATACGATTTTTATATAAAAAATATATAGATAAACTTAATGCTATTGGTATAAATATAATTACTAGATAAAACATAGTAACTTCATACATAACCATTACAGATGAAGCCCAAAGGATTCCTGATATAAATCCGAATATAATAGAAAGTATTAAATAAGGATGCTTTTTTATAAACAATACTTTATCTCCTTTATTTTACATTTTATATTGATTATAATTTAAAATATTAAATTATAACATTTGGTATTAATTTAATAATACATGAATTTTTTTACAATTTCTATTGGAGCATTAACTAAAAGTATCGTATATTATTGTAAATTAATTTCAAATAATTATATATTTATTAAGAAGATAGTTCACATCAAATAGAGTGTCAAAAAGAATTATTACAATTTTTATTAAAGTATTACAAAGATAACAAAGGCTTAAACCTTTTATTTACTTAGGTTTAAGCCTTTGTTTATGGTACTCCCAGTAGGAATATTTTTATATATCTTATTAAATTTATACAAGGCTTGTCACATTATCTAAAGCCTTGATATATCTATATTTAATAAAGATTATATTTTTATTACAAATTTTATTTTTAAGGACTAAGTCAAAGAAATAGTACAATCGTAGTACAATATTTTATATATTCTAATTAACATCCAGTATTTCCTTCCAATTATCAGGAAAGTCAATAAGTTTTAAATCTATATATTCCTCATACTCATCAACTAATGACTCTAGACCAGTTCGAAATGCAATCCATTCCTGTTTATTTAATGTCAATTCTTTTATAGCTAATATATATACAAATAATCCATTGTTAATTAAATTAAATTTCTTATATCTATAATGAATAGATATAGGTGTAAATTTTTTATTATATAATCTACCATAATGGGCACATGTATTTCTCATAGTGGACAAATTGTCCACCCAGCCACTTAACAAAGATTCACTAGTATTAAATCCACCACGAGCTATTATCTTTTTATCATCAGTTTTTAGATTAGAATACATTCTTGATAGTACACCAAAAGAAAGTACTTCAACTATTACCCAAATAGGAAAATGTCCATCATATTCATTTTTATAATGCTTAATGAACAATTCTCTTCTTCTACTATAAATAGAACTAGATATTTCATCCTTTAACCCTTTAACATACTTACGTTGAGCATTAAAATAACCCTTATATGAATTTAAGTCGTCAAATACTTCTTCTTTTTCATGTGCTTCTGGACCATATTTCATTGCTAGACTATAAGCCATATATGTACGGAGAGAAATTTCTATTCCTTCTAATATTTCCATAATTAAATTTCTTAATTTTTTATCAAACATATATATTTGATACATTTCATTAAAAGATATTTTATTATTATAATCATCATTTACTTTACATTGAAGAGCATACGCTGTAAGTCTATAATAATTAGTTCTACTTAATATTTTGAGACATTCATCCTCATTTTCAATTATCATATTTCTACTCTTTAATATTTCAAGTTGCTCTTTGAATGTCTTAGGATCTTTAAGTTTTTTTATATGTTTTTCTTCCCCCATTTAATCCTCCATATATAAAAAAATCCGCCTGGTTCGCATTGTAAAGAGGCGCGGCGGATTTCACAAAAACTTCATTCCACTAACTTGCACGGTTCGCATTGTTAAGAGGCGCTGCAAGTTCTGTTAATATTATAGTATATCCAAATCACTTTTTTGTATACTTCGCAATTGCGATATATATTTAAATTACCTATTTCAATCTCATTTATGCTGATTTTTTCAGCATTTTAATTAATTTCTCATAACTTATCAAACTTTCATCCTATAAAATATCTGCACAATAATACATCATATAATCCTCTATATCATATAGGTTACTTGATAAATTGTCATAAGAATTGGTATTTATTTGATGTGCTAATATATCTCTTAATGCACTACAGTAATTGTTATACTCTTTCTTACTTAAAATCACATCTTCAAGTTTAGATTTATTATAATATTTATTTTCTAACTTCATAATATCCCTTATTTCTTTTAACACTTCCATAGCATCCTTTTTATTGCCATCTGAAAGTAATTTAAATCCATCATTGCTTTTATCAATATAAAACTTAACATGTTCTTTTATTTCTTCTATTCTCACATTTCTTTTATCAAATTCTAAAACTTTATTTTTCATACAATAACCTCATCTCAATTAACTATCTTCTTCTTTTACCATGCTTATAATTTTTAATATTATCTCTTTCAAATTTTAGCTCATCTAATATCTCTCTGCATATTGAATAATAAATAATTAATTCATTTTGTTTATTTATTGGTCTCTTATACACTAAATTAATAACAATTACAGGAAAAATTATTGGTACTGTAGCAATAACTAGCATAAATATTAAAACTATAAATGTAATTAATAAAACTAATATTTGTTTTAGATTAGTTATTGAACTTATATATGTAAGATTTAGTTTAATTACACTTATAATTGATTCAATCATTTGATACATAGTCGGAATTTGATTAGATACTAAAGCAACTACTATAGCTGAAAAGAATCCGCTTACTAATGCCATTTTGATATTTTCATTTTTATTTGAATATTTATTTAACTCACTATCTATATACACACTTTCTATAATAAAATCTTCATTGCTCCTTATTTTCTTTTTATAATAATCTCTAACATTATTATAAATTTCTGTATATTTATCTTTAGTTTTCTCATCTTTTATATAAATATCATGTATCTTTCTCCATTTATTTTTGTTTTTTAACATAGTATTCAATTTAATCACTCTCAACCTCCTTAATATTACATTTCTACAATAATATTTAAATTCCTTTTGTAAAAATATATTTATATATAATGAATCTAATATCGTAATGTCAAGTATTTCAAAATAGTTTTTATAAAAAAGAGAACATATCACTTAAATACGTCCTCTATCCCAATAAATCTATTTTCTTATCTATATAACTATAAGTATTGTCATTGTAGGCTGCATACTCTTCCATGTATATTCTTACCCAATATTTTCTTAGATCCATATTATTTCTTAAACGCCTTAAGGCTCTATTATAGCATTGTCTTGTTTTTTCTTCACTTATTGTGATTATATCTGAGATTTCTTTTAAGGTCATAGGATTACCATTCCACCCATACTTAAACTTTAATACTTCTCTTTCTTCTAGGCTATTAGATTTCATCATAGCAGCTTCTAGATTGTTTCTCATTTCCTCATAATACATTCTATCCTCTATTACCATAATATCATCAGAATTGCTCTCAATCATTTCTATAAGTTCTGTGTCATTATCATCACCAATAAACTGATTAAGGCTAGTACAACTATTATTTAGCTTTGCATTTTCTACGTCCCTGGAGCTACGTCCATTAACTTCAATATTTATATATCTATCTATCCAAAACACCGCATAGGTAATAAACTGAGCTGCATTCTCTAAATTAGGATCATATCTATTTACTGCTTTCATTAATCCTACATTACCTGCTTGTGTTAGGTCCTCAAATTCAAGCTTTTTATTAATACCATAATACTTATTAGCTATCTTATTAATTATGCCTTGATTGACTGCTACAAGCTCATCCAGTGCCTTTTTATTACCTTCTCTATATGATATTATCAATTCTTCATTAGTCATACATTGCCTCCTTTTTAACTAGCATATACACCTATTCGTCGTTTCGTTAATGCACTCTATTAATTACGTAAATGTCAAGTTTTGTTAAGTTTATAGCTTTTTATCTTTCGGAACGTTCCTTATTTTTACGGAGCGTTTCTTTAAATATTCCAATCAATTATTAAAGTTGATTTCATGTTCATTATCTGATCTCTTTAATAAGTGCACTTATTCTCATTCACTAATCTTCTAGGGGTATCATGTGTTACTATTCCATAAGCTTCTTTCTTAAGCACTATATCACCATTATGCAGTGTTTTATATATACTTCTATTTTTCAAGATGAAGGCTCTATCTGACATGTATTTATTAGATTCATGATTTAAAGACCTGGCTACATCTCTTTTCTCAGCTTTACTCTTAAGATGTTCTTTTTTTAGATTACTAAAGTTTCTTTGAATGCATTTCCTTACTGATTCCGTACTTACATTTAGTTCCTTAGCTATTTCTACAGCATTATAACCTTCTAAATATAGGTCTTTAACCTTTCTTTTATTTAGCACATTCTCACTCCTTTGTATGCATTGTATGTTTTGTAAGCTACCTTTTTAGGGCGTTCAGAAAGTTCATATTTTTAAATACTCTCTAACTATCTATTTATCTGTATGGTCAATTAATTGTAGTAGCACATCAACCAATAACCAAAACTCTGAACAACTAACTATTTCTTTGTTTCTTATTGCTCTTGTAAATTCGGTTTCTTCTGGCAATTGTACAAGAGCTTCAAGTATTGTAGTTCCCATAAATTTCAATTCACTACCATCAGCAAATTTAATAACTGCCATTTTTCCTATATCCTTTATTAACTCTTTTTTAATTCTTGATAATCTCTTCTTATTTATCATTAACCATGTCCTCCAGCTCTTGAACTTGCTTTTCAAGTTCATCAGTTCTTATGCTATTAAGTATTGCATTACATGAATATATAATCGTATTAGCCTTTTTAGTATCTATCTCATTATTAGCTATCATATTTGTTATCCTTGCTAAGGTCTTTCTTATTTCACTAGGGGTACTTAGCCTTAGCCGTATTTTTTTATCACTCATGGGGGTATACCCCTCCTTTCATTCTCTGTAATATCAACGCTTTAAACAGATTTTTAATAGCCAAAAAGGGGCTTTTTCAACCCCTTAACACTTTACTAACTATTATTTTCTCTTTCTATATGAAGTTATAAGTCTCTCACTTCTTCCCATGGAATTACTGAAAAATCATCTCTTAATCTAGTATCAATAAACTGGATCATGCTATCTAAAGGCATAGATATTGAAGCTTTTATGTTAAACGGATTTATATAATTCTCTATATTATTTCTTAAATCATTTAATATTTTTTTGTTGTATTCTCTATTATCCTTAGGTATTAGCATTAACAATTCTAACGCATTACCATTGTTAGCTAGTAATTCTCTTATTATTGATAATGCATTATAATCATCTTTATATACATCAATAATATTTATGAAATCTTCTTTACTTGTAATTGCTCCTGCTTCAATAATTTTTATTATATTAGATAATCCTATTTGATAACTTGAATCTAATAGCTTACCTGTAGTATTAGCTCTCCACCTATCCTCTAATGCTTTTATAGCACTATCTAATATTCCTATTGCTTTATCATGTACATTTTGTGCCACTGCTTCAAATGGTTCTATAAGATTATTTATTCTTTGCTCTACGCCTATTGGTGTAAGCTCTTTATTATTATTTAATTCTAAAATTTTATTACTCAAAGCTTCCTGTTTTTCTTTATAAGCTTTTATTGTATTTATTAATTCACTTTTTTTACTCATTTATATATCTGCTCCTTTTATATTTATAGCAACTTCTCTATTTGATTTATCCTGCGATATATCAAACTCGACCTTGTCTCCTATTTCTAATTGCTTAAACTTATCTGGATCTACCATATTACTAAAGTGGAAGAAATAATCATTCTCCTGGTCTTTAATAAAACCAAATCCTCTTTCTGATACTATTTTCTTTACTGTTCCTGTTCTTTTTTCCATTTTTCATTCTCCTTTATTTTTTAATAAAACAAAAAGACCACAGGATAATATTCAGCTTAAAACTGATATATTTCCCGTGGCCTTTTTAATGCCTTCCACTTCTTAGAGTGGGGTACTTATGTTATATTTATCTTTGTATTTATTATATCACAAATACCTTTGTAAAGCTAGTAATATCAATAGTTTACGTGGTTACTATTAGTATTCACAAAGTACCTACTATATGCCCCATTCCTCTTTCAGCTTATTTACTAATTTCATCATATTACCATCATCCTTACATACATCTGGATGAAACTTTAAAGCTAGTGTTTTATATATTTGTTTTAGTTTTTTCTTTTCTTCATCTGTGTAGTTACTATGAATTGATTCTTGATAACCACTATATGAATCATAATTGTAGTTACTTTGATAGCTTTCATAGTAGCTACGTTGATAATCTTTACTTGCTTCATATTGCCTCTTTATATTATCCAACATTTCTTTATTTCTAAGTTCTCCAAATACATCATAACAATAATCATAAGTATCATTACCGTATATATCCTCAAAATCACGCTTAGCCTGTAGATACTTATCTATTATTGCTCTATGCTGCTGAGACACCTTATATTCTTCTGTTTCTTGGAACTCTTTTTCTATCTGCTCTGTTAATGGATCCAGCTTAGACCAAACCATGTTATATATTTCATCCTCTGTAAGCTTTAACTCCTCTGACAATGCTTTTATTTTATTGCCTGCATAATCATACAAACTAAACTCAATTATGTCATAATAATTCATGGTGCATAATGACCACTGTTTCTTTTTTACCTTACCATTTTCCCTATAACTTTGATGAATAGATATCTTATAAGCCTTTTTAATAGGTCTTTCAAATCTTTCATCCGAATAAGTATATTCATATTTACAATGTTCAACACCATCAGAGAACCATTTTAGCTCTGACACCTTTAACTCTTTACTAGCTCCATAAGAATTAGCTTTTTTAACTTTTATTTCTTGGATAACACAATACATTTATTCACCTTCTTATGGCTCTAAATCAACGTATACGCTCTTAAAAAGTGCATTAGGCTTTCCATACTCTTTAGATACTTTATACACCTTACATTCCTTACTAAGCTTATTTATAAGCCTTTCCTTTTCTTCATGGTTTCTATATTTAACAGTTATCTTTATCAAACTAGTTCCTCCTATTCTATATACTCCATCATATTGGTATCTTTGAGGAAATTTAAATTTGTGGTACCTGCTATAACTCCTTTTTTAAAATAGAACCTGCAGAGATTAACCCTCTCATAACACGCTGAACTTGAGTATTCATCTATTAATTTTCTATATTCCTCTGGTATACTCTTAAGCAACTTCTCAAACACTTCAGTTGTTTTATCTTCCAGTTCCTTTTGATCCTTATCAGTATCACTAAAGCCCTTTTCTTCATAGTGCTGCACATGTTGGAACTCATTTTCTATAACACTGTTTATAAATTTATTAGCTTCTTCGTATTTCATTCCCTTATTTCTCCTTTTTATTTGATTATTTGGAGCATAATAGGATATACTTAAGTTAAGTTAGGTTATGTATATCCTATTAGGATTTACTCCTGGTGGTAATAGATATTGGTAGTATCTGTTACCATTTTTTCTTATAGTCTATTTTTGTTTTACCTTCCAGTATCTCTCCAATAGTAACTCTTAACGCTTTTGGAGCTTGACTATATTTACTTCCAACTCTTAAAATAATTTCTTTTAAGCTTACCTTCATGTGTTACCTCATTTCTATTTAAATTATTGGTAACCTCCCTTTCAAGCTACTGTTCTTAATACCAGTTACTAATTCTGTAATTCTTACTTTTCCACTTCATAGCAACTATATCTTTCCCGCTTGCTCTACTCTTCTTGATTAATAAAGTCATACATTCGGGATTTTTATCCGAGTTTTTACTGAAATAATCTATATTTTTATTGTTTTCCCTCTGTAATTTATTTCTTACTAGCTCATTATCAATTTCAATATTTCTATAAATTCCTATAACTATATCACTATCCCTATAGATTGACGCCCCACCTGCAACATCATTAACCGCTACCTTTTCCCAAATATTCAAGTTGTTATTACTCATCTTACTGGCTGCTTCTTGCTTAGCTTGTGCTAGTATAACAATAGGTTTATTAATCTTTATTGCTAGTCGTTTTAGTAACCTTGTACATTCTGCAACCCTGTAATGTTCCTCTTTGTTGTTTCCTGTTATGTTAATTAGATTTATATAGTCAATAAATATTATGTCTATATTATTTTTCATTATTTCCAGTTGAATTTTACTTGTAATATTTAATAACTCATCTTCTTCACTTATTAACAGCCTTTTATTTAGCGATAAATAAGTGTTGGCTTTTATAACTCTTACAAGTTCATCATCTTTTAATTTTCCATCCCTTAGATTCTTAGAAGGAACATCTGCTAAATTTGATATTATTCTATCCCTTACTTGTTCTTTAGGCATTTCTAAACTGAAAAATAGTACTCTTTTATTATTCTTAATATTATTTAATGCTATTTGTGTGGCTAATGCCGTTTTTCCAACTCCACTAAAAGCAAATATTGTAACTAGATCACCTCCAGAGAACCCCCCTATTTTTTCATCAATTCTCGATAATCCTGTTTTTACTGCTACTATTTCACCATTCATTCTTTTTTCTAATGTCTTTAAATATTCTTCTTCTTGTTCTTCTGCCGTTTCTGATGCTTGCTTTTCCTCAACTAATTCAGTTACAAGACTTGTTATCTCTTGCTGCAACTCTTCTATATTTTGATTTATATTTGAGCTTATATATTTTGCAATATAGTCTAATTTCCTTTTTCTACTGTATTCTTTTAGGATTTTTAGATACTCTAGTAAATTTGCTGTACTTGCAACGGAATTAGCAATTTCGGATATATAAGACATACCCCTGGCTTTTTCTAATAAATTTTTATTTTTTAGTTCTTCTATTAGCATTAATAAATCTATTGTATTTTTTTCCTTAAACACTGATTTTATTGTTACAAAAATTATTTTATTATAGTCATGATAAAAATCATTTTTATTAATATTATTTTCTATAACTTGTATGCAGCTATTGGTATCTATAATCATAGAACCTAGAATATTTATTTCCACTTCTTCACTATATAGCTTTTCACGGTCCACTTACTCACCTTCTTTTACATAAGTTCTTCGTATAGATCATCACAGTTATTTTTATTACTTGTCCCATGATTTACTGTGTTTTTTTCTGATTGGTCTTTCAATGGAAAAATCCCTTGCCAACTATTAAATATACTCTGCTCTAAGATTTTAATTTGTATATCTTCATCCTCAGAAAGACCTTTTAACTTCTTAAGCATTATTTTCAACGCTCTATCCGTCATAGGTTTCTTAATAGCCTCCCTCATTTTTAGAAAGTCCTTTAAGGTTTCTATTAAACATTCATTTTGAGTATATTCAGCTATCAACATATTTAAATTTATATTACTTTTTTCTTTATTCTTATTAGTATTCTTATTAGTATTCTTATTAGTATTCTTATTAGTATTCTTATTGTCTTTCTCAACTACTACCTGTTGTCTTTCTTGAATACTACCGTTGTCTTTCTCAACTACTACGTAGTCTTTATTAAATACTACGTTATCTTTCTCAACTACTACGTAGTCTTTATTATCTATACTATCCTTACCTAACCTAACCTGAGTATCCGATTTGGATACATCTTGTATACAGTTTGTGTCCATATTGTATACATTGTTATTGATTGATAGCATTGCTTTTTCATCTAAATACCTTGTTTCATGGTATCTATCCTTTTGGATATAGTTATTAACTTTCCAATCTGTGATAACTACAACGCCATTATCAAATGGAATTAGATATTTTTTTGCCATTAATAGTTTTAGATCATCAATACTACAATTAACCATATTTGCTATCTTTTTAGGTGCTGATACAAAACCATCATCATCTGCCCTCATTCCTAAATGGAAATATAAACTTTGTGATGAAGCTGGTAATTCTAAAAACTTATCAGTATCAACTACGTCTAAACTAAACATTCTTCTATTAGCCAACTAATCACGCTCCTACTTTAAAGCCATCTTAAAATACTTTAAACCATCCCAACTAGGCTCTTTATTAAATTCCTTGCATAGATTTATATACTTGAAAAGCATTGATACCTTCATAATATCCCTCCATCCTTTTAACAAACGCCAATTTGGCGGTGGTTAATTAGTTATTTAATATCTAAGTACATTTTCTACTGATTCTATAGCATTTTTAAGAGACTTGATTTTAAATTCGTAAACCCTTATCTTATTTTCTAGGTCCTTGATGTATAGCTCTCTATCCATAGCTTGTGGTGTAGTTTCTATACCTAAAAATCTATCTAGTTCTATTTGTGGTATAAGGTACTCTTTACCTACCTTCGTAGCCTTCATATTGCCTTTTCTTATCTCGTTAGTTATAGCTGCCACAGATTTCCCTGTCATTTCTGCTACTTCTCTAGTTTTATAAACTAATGTCTTTTTACTCATGTATTCCCCTCCACATATCTTTTATTGATTTAGCCTTATTCCTTTGCGTTTACACACTTATAATAATTCAAAGGTGTAATTGCATTACTTGATGGTTCAGTACCCTTGTAATCTTAGCGTATGTTGTTTATACGACTTTAGATTTAATTTTGGTCATATCTGAATATGTCCCCTCTTAAAAATTTTGTAATTTCATTTGTTGGAACGTTAAAAGTCATTGAACATATTTCGCCATGCAGTTTATCAATTTTATAAGGTTTATATCCTTTACGTAAAATCCTGTTTATTACTGTTGCCTTACTGCTATAAATTCTTATTATCTTATCTTGATAATCAATGTTTATATTTGTTTCTGTACTTTCAGAATCCATAACTTGCTTTACGATTGTTATATTATCCATCATTTTACCTCCTAGTGTTAGTACGCTTGTATAATTAAGTATTCAAATTACTTTCTAGTGTATTTATACCTTTAAGAGCATTGCACCCTTGTTCTGTCCTTCTAGCGTTGTCTATAGAATTTTTAGAAGTGTTGCCACTTATGGCAATGAGTTTAATTACTCTTCATCTGAAAAGAATAATTCTGATACTGTTGTGCCTAATGCTTTGGACAGTTTTTCAAGAGTCTTAACTGGAATGTTTTTAATACCTTTGTTTTCAATATTAGATATTGTTGTTCTGGTAACTCCTGAAACTACTGAAAGCTCATCTTGTGTCCATCCTTTTTTTATTCTTGCTATTTTTAAAGCTAACATTTACTCACCTCTCTATTCATTTTTAATGTTTTAGTCTTATTTTGAACAATATATTGAACATTGTTATGACTATATTGTACATCATTCAGAATATATTGCAATACATTTTTATAAAAAAATTGATATTTTGACCAAAGAATTGTACAATTACATTATTGGAGGTGTAATTTATGATTAGATGTAATTTATCCGTTCTTTTAGCTGAAAGAAATATTAAAATAACCCAAATATCTAATGATACTGGCATATCTAGAACAACTTTAACTTCTATTTCGAACAACTATGCAAAAGGCTTACAATTCGATACATTAAACACTTTATGTAACTACTTAAAAATAACTCCAAATCAATTAATTTCTTATATACCTGTAGATATTGAAGTTAAATATGTTTATGTTAATAATGAATCTTTAGAGATTACTTTAGAAATTACCAAAAATCTTAAAAAGACACAGTGTCAATTAACTGGAAACTGCTTTAAATCATTTACTGGCAATAAAATATCATCATTAGATATATACATTGAGCTTTATGGTGAGGAACTTAATGATTATGATGAAGACATAATTAAAGAAAATTCTATAATTGTAAATGCTTTTAAAATGTTAACGACTCCTTTTAGGTCTGATATTGAAAATGATATTACAGGAGAAATACTTTCGAAATTTGATGATGATAATATGCTAGATGATGATTTAATTATTTCCTTTACTTGGTCTGATTCATTAGAATAATAATATATACAAGATGTATCCAAATCGGATACTCAGGTTAGGTTAGGTAAGGATAGTATAGATAATAAAGACTACGTAGTAGTTGAGAAAGACAACGGTAGTATTCAAGAAAGACAACAGGTAGTAGTTGAGAAAGACAATAAGAATACTAATAAGAATACTAATAAGAATAAATAAAAAAAGTAATATAAATAACCACCACTAATCCTTATTAGGGATTAGGTCTCCACAAAATTGGGGACACCCCATATTTAAAGGTTCGACATAATGTCGAGGGTAAGGTTCAACATCATGTTTGAGGGTATCTCCAAAATTGGGGGCACTCTGGTATTTAGAATAGGTTCGTCATTATGACGAGGTAGGCTCAAATTTGAGCTAACCTATATTTAAAGGTTGTCTAATTCTATTGGGTAAGCTTACCTTCATTTAGAGGGTAACATGGTGGCAAACAGACAAATTGACCTGTCGCACTATCTAAAGGATAGGTAGTTAATATATCAAAACGGAAAATTCCTGTTTGACCTCGATATAAATCCGCTGTCAATTTAAGTGACAGCGAACTGATACAGTAACAGTGGTTTATATTCACCGTTTTAACCTCCAAATTTTCGGTAGTTAAACTTTTCTGTTATATTAACAAGTGGTTTATATTCACCCGTTTTAAAGATAAGTCCTTTTGAAAGACCTGTTTTTTAATTTTATTATTAACTTAAACGGTAAATAGAAATGACCGTTAACAAATCTCGGTCACTTTGATTGACTGACATTTCCGCTATCAATTTAAGCGACAGCGAAATATTTCGCTCTGATATGGAAGTTCCGTAATGGTTTTATTACCCCTGCTTGAAATTTCAAGCACCCATGTAGTTACTTAGTAAGGATTAGAGATAACTACACATGATTTCTAAGAAAGGAGGTATATTATGGCCACAATAAAAAACATAGGTACTAAGAATGACCCTAACTGGAAAGTTTATATTCCTTTAGGTTATATAGATGGTAAGAAGATAGGTGAGAGAAAACAAGGGTTTAAGACTAAAAAAGAAGCTGAAGCTTATGTAACTGAGGTAATGAATAAAAAGAAGAAAGGTTATATAGCTCCTACAACTAATAAAACACTATTTAAGGATTTTATTATAAAATGGTTTGATGAGTATAAAGTTAATAATATTAGCATTAATACCAGGACCAACTACTTAAGCAGAATAAACACTCATATTATACCTGGGTTAGGATCATACAAACTCAATGAGATAACAAATATAGTTATACAAGATTTTTATAATAATCTTATAAATAAGGGTCTTAAACCTTCTACAGTTAAAAAGGTAATGGAAACTCTAAACGGCTGCTTTAAATATGCTAAAACTAATAAGCTTATATATACAATACCTACTGATATAGAAAAAATTAAAGCTGAAAAACCTAAAATAGAATACTGGAGTAAAGAGGAAATTGACTTCTTCATGGATAAGATTAAAGACCAATATTTGCACTTGCCTATTTTTATTGAGGTACTTACTGGATTAAGGATAGGTGAATTATGTGGTTTAAGATGGAAAGATGTAAACCTCAAGGAAGGATATTTAAAGGTTAGAAATCAAGTTATATTTGATAAGGATAACAAAATATTACTGCTATCACCTATTTTAAAGACATCTACAAGTAATCGTAAGATAAGTATACCTAAAGTATTAATCAACTACCTGCAAGCTATTAAGGATGATATTAATCCTAAGGACAATGATCTAATAATTAAAAATAGATATGGTTCAATATGTAATCCCAGGAACCTTTCTATGGAATTTACTAAAAACATAGCTAAGTATGAAGATAATTTGCATCAAATAAGTTTTCATGGTTTACGTCATACTCACGCTACACTTTTAATTAAGAATGGTGAAAATATAAAGGTAGTATCTGAGAGATTAGGCCATAAAGATATAACAGTTACTTTAAATACATATATGCATATTATGGATGATATGGTCAAAGATACTGCGGACCTACTTGATTCTATATTTTCTTAAAAGCTAGGAATTATTGTTCCTGGCTTTTAGTATTTCAGTACAATTATTAGTACAAATATTAGTACAAAAAAAGCTGATAAAAAGAAATAGTACAATAATAGTACAATATTGAGCAAATAAAAAACTCTAAACCATTGATTTACTTAGGTTTAGAGTTAAAATATGGTACTCCCAGTAGGAATCGAACCTACATCTGCCCCTTAGGAGGGGGCTGTTCTATCCATTGAACTATGAGAGCCTATAACATTATTATTGTATAGCAAATTTTTTTCTATGTCAAATATTACTTCTTTTATCTTAAAGTTGAATTTAATTTATAATACGCTAAGTAGATACACGCCTATATTATTGTGACTTTTCTGAAAACAATGGATTTAACTAAAGTTTTTGTGATAAAATGATGATAATTAAATATATAATTATCAATATAAAATCATATAATATAAGTTATTAACATTAAAAGGTTACTATAAATAATTTTAATTTTAAAATTTAGGAGGTTACCATAATGGATGAATTAAAAAAGATATTATTAGCAGGTGTAGGTTCAATTGCTTATACTTATGAAAAGTCTGCAAATGTTGTTGAAGAACTTGTTGAGAAAGGACGTCTTTCTGTAGATGAGGGAAAGGAGCTTTCTCAAGAGTTAAAGAGAACCTTTAAAGATAAATCAGAAGCATTTAATAAAAAGGTTATGCCTTTAACTAAAGAAGATTTAAAGAACACATTTGAAGAGATGGATTTTGTATCTAGAGATGAATTTAATGACCTTAGAGAACAAGTTACTAAGCTCGAGGCAAAAATAAATGCTATATTAAATTCTTTGGAATAAATTTGGGGCCTAAGGTCGAATATTTCACCTTAGGTTTCACTCATTTTGTTAGGAGGAACTATGAGTAAAAACTCTAACGATCGTTTTAAAGAGATAGTCAAAGTATTTTTTAAATACGGATTTGGGTATCTTGTAGACTCAAAAATAAAAAAAAGAACTCCTTCTCCTGAAAATTTGAAAAAAGCATTTGAAGAACTGGGGCCAACATTTATAAAGCTTGGACAAATTATAAGTACTAGAACAGATTTGCTGCCTGAAGAATACGTATCAGAGCTAAAAAAGTTGCAAGATGAAGCACTTCCTGAAAGTTTCGAATCTATAGAAAAAGTATTTTTCGAGGAATTCGGAGTATCTCTAAAGAATCAATTTAAATTTTTTGATGAAGCTCCTATGGCATCAGCTTCTATATCACAGGTTCATAAGGCTACTTTATTAGATGGAAGAAATGTTATAGTAAAAGTTCAAAGACCTCATATAAAGGAAAAAATGGCTCTAGACGTTTCAGTATTAGCTAAAATTCTAAAGCTTACTAAAAATAAGTTTGCAAATTCATTTATAAATCCAGTTGAAGCTTTAAATGAAATCTGGATTTCTACGCAAAAAGAATTAGATTTTACTATTGAAATGGAGAATACTATAAAATTTAAAGAATTAAATAAAGACGTAGCCTTTATTTATGTTCCATATGTAGTTAAATCCATGAGCAGCGAGAAAATCTTAACTCTAGAAAGAATTGATGGTATAAAGGTAGATAATATTAATAGTCTTCAGGAGAACTATTACGACTTATCAGATATAAGTAGAAAGCTTGCCTTAGGATTTTTAAAACAGGTGTTTAATGATGGTTTCTTTCATGGTGACCCTCATCCTGGAAATATATTAATAAAGGACAATAAAATTTGCTTTATAGATTTTGGTATCGTAGGAAATTTGAGTATTCCCCTTAGAGAAGCTTTAAATGACGCATTGATTTCCATAGTGCTAAAGGATATAAATAAGCTTATCAGCGTTTTTCTATCTATAGGTATAAGAAAAGGTTATGTTGATAGAAATGCTCTTTACGAAGATATAGAGTATTTATTCTTTAACTATCTTAATACCTCCTTAGCACATATTAATATATCTCTTATGCTTAATGATATAATTCAACTAACTGCAAAACATAATATACAGCTTCCAAAAGAACTGACATTGGTTATGAAGAGCCTTGTAATTCTTGAAGGAGTTATGACTCATCTTTCACCAGAAATAAAAATTCTAGATATAGCTATTCCTTATGTGAAGGAGAATAGTGAACTTATTCCAAAACTTTCTCATGACGATATAGTTATAAAAACATATACATTTTTAAATAGTTTATATAAAACTCCTGAAAAAATAGTTGAAGTTAGTGACAACATATTAAGCGGCAGAACAAAATTACAACTTGAACATAAAAATTTAGAAAGACCTCTAATTCAAGTTAATAAGATGGTAAATAGATTAGTATTTGGACTTGTAATTTCGGCTATGATAATAAGCTCAGCTTGGCTCATAAGTTCAAATACTGGTCCAAAGATTAATGGTGTTTCTTTTATGGGTATAGCTGGATTTCTGATGTCTGGAGTTTTAGCTCTATGGCTTTTAATATCTATAATCAGATCAGGTATGACCTAAAAAGAGGTGTTGCAAAATAAATACTCTATTTTGCAATGCCTCTTTTACATCTCTATTCCTTTAAATATAAAATTCATAAGATTATCTATTAGCATTTCTATATCCGTATTCTCAGCATTTATAAGCTCATAAATAGCGGCAGAAAATAGTGTACCAAAGAATGTATATGCCATGAAATTGCTATCACTCTTTTTTAATACTCCATTATCCATACCTTCTTGAAGGAATCTTTCTATAGTTTTTAGATATTCCTCTATGCATTTTCTTAATTCAACCTGTCTTAGTTCCTGTCCCCATACTTGACTCATTATGACCTTAAAGAAATCCTTATTTTCATAAATAAGTTCTAATTGAAATTTGCACATAGTTCTAATCTTAAGTACAGTATTTTCTTCAGCCTTTACAGCATCCTCCACAGCAACTCTCATCATTTCAAGACCATTTGTTATTATGTAGTTGAATATTTCTTCCTTGCTTTTGAAATGATAATATAAGGTTCCTTTTGCTACTCCTGCATTTATCGCTATATCATCCATAGTAGCACCGTTGTATCCAGCCTTAGAGAAAATCTCTATTGCAGACTGAAAAATCGCCTTTTTAGTCTTGTTCATTTTAATCACTCCACATATATATGTTAATATTAATTCTTCCCTATCTTAAATATATTTAACATTTCTATATTGATAGTATACTCTATTACATATTAAAATCATATAAATTTTGTGGTAAAATTAATATTAAGATTTTTAAGGAGAGATAAAGATGATAAAGATTTATAATCGATCTACAAAAAAATATGAGATAGAAAAAGTAGCTGGAGAAACATACTTAAAATGGTGCTACTCATCTCCTGTAGGAATGAAATTTTTAGAACTTTTTATAAAGAAAAAAGCTTTTTCAAAACTCTATGGAAAGTTCTGTGATAGTTCACTAAGTAAAAGAAAAATAAGTTCTTTCATAAATGACTTAGATATTGATATGTCTCTTTGTGAAAAAGACATTGAAGACTTCTCATCATTTAATGATTTCTTTATAAGAAAACTTAAGCCAAAAGCTAGACCAATAACAAATGATAAAAATATTTTGATATCTCCAGGAGATGGAAGACTTACTGCATTTTCTAATATAGATTTAGATAGATTGGTACAGATTAAAGGACTTACATATTCCCTTAAGGAATTAATAAATAACGACAGCGTTGCCGAAGATTATAATGGTGGGGTATGCCTTATTTTAAGGTTATGTCCAACTGACTACCACAGATTTCACTTCGTAGATGATGGAATTTGTAGTGAAACAAAAAAAATAGATGGGTCTTATTACTCAGTAAATCCTATAGCTCTTGAGAAAATACCTAATCTATTCTGTCAAAACAAACGTGAATGGAGTATATTAAAATCAAAAAACTTTGATGATATTTTATGTATGGAAGTAGGTGCAACTTGTGTTGGTACTATAATTCAAACATATGAGCCTAATACTGAGGTTTCAAAGGGTGATGAAAAAGGATACTTTAAATTTGGCGGTTCTACTACAGTCTTATTCCTTAAAAAAGATACTGTAGAAATAGATAAGGACTTATTAGAACATAGTTCCTTAGGTATCGAAACTCAGGTTCTTATGGGCGAGGGGATAGGAAGAAAAATATTATAAAATTTAAAAAACAGAGCTTTTATAAAATAAGTGTTAAATCACTATTGAATAAAACTCTGTTTTTTATCTTAATTTTTATTTGTTATCTTCAAATATTTCTTCCATATGTCATTCCAAAATAAGTACTTCTCATCTTCTCGGTGATCAATTAACTTAGAGTTCTCCGATAAATAATTACCTATATAACTAGTTAACTTTTGAGCTCCAAAGAAATTCAAATGATCTCCTTTGTCATAGGTATCTGTTGCCCAATCTATCCCAAGCTCTTCAGTTTTCAAATTTAAATCTAGAAACGGTAACTTATTTCTCTCTGCAAAATCCTTAATACCATTGTATCTCTTATAATTCCAATTAACAGGTGATGGAACTGTATATAAAATCAATTGAATATCATTTTCCTTGCAAAGTTCAACTATTTTATTTAAATAATACATAGGTACTTTAGGTATTTTCTCAACAGCATCAGTTTCCCTTACATAGGGTCCTTTTGTATATGGTTCTATCTTCTCATCATAGCGAAATCCCCTTAATATATTTGTTCTTATTCTTTTTGATTTTTCACTATCATTCTGAGAATTAAACTCTTTCCATTTATTATGGTTCTTATATACTTCAAAATTATTTTTGAAAATACTTCCGAAAAGTTTGTTTATTTCTCCATTCACTCCGAAAGCCCTACAGGTAGCATTAGTTTCAAGCAAAACCACCTGTGGTTTCTGATTTTTAAGAGCATTTTTTAATGAATAATATGTCTCCTGTAATCTTTGAGCTGGCGCCCCTAAATTATATCCTGTAAATCCATGTTTGTTCCATATTTCCATTGGGGAAATACTTGTAGTAGCTTCACTATCTCCAATAATTAGATAATCAATAGTATTTTGTGGCTCAATTTCAATAGCCTTTTTACTAATGACTTGTCTAAAAAAAGGTGATAGGGACCCCAATATAATAAGAAATATTCCTACAAATGCGACCGGTTTTATGATGTTCTTAAATCTCATAAAGTCACCCCCTAAAATCCTGCATAAATTAATTCTGCTGGAATATAACCCTCACCATAGGCTCCAAAAATAATTACTATTAATAAGGCAGCATAATAAAAGCTCCAGCGAAAGAAAATATTCCAATTAGATATTTTTTTACGAATTGAAACTCCTCTTTCATTATAAATTCCAACAATAAATACAACGATAAGAGCGGCTAAAAGTACACCAAAATCCTTATATGAAATTCCAAGATTTAATATAGTTCCATCTGTAACATCAGACCATGAAAACTTCGTAAAAATAGATTTAAACATTGATAAACCAGCTTTTAATCCATTGGCTCTAAAAAATAATTCACCTGTAAAAACAATTATCAGCATCTTAATAGTTTGTATGCATCTATAAAAAATATTGTGTTTATCTATTTTTAAATATGCTAGAACTTTGTGATTTAATGGCTCTACTATTTTACCAAGTAAAATCAACACAAAATAATACATTCCAAAGAATATATAACTCCATCTATCTCCATGCCAAAGTCCATTGGAAAGCCATACAGCAAATAATGCTATCATTGAAGGGATAACCTGACCAATATGCTTTCCAAATTTTTTTCTTGTCTTTTTTCCTAGCTTTTTAACAAATTTAGTTAGTGATATAGGGTAAAATATATAATCTTTAAACCATGTTCCAAGTGTTATATGCCATCTCTGCCAAAATTCAGCAGCTGTTTTTGAAAAAAATGGCTGACGAAAATTTTCAGGAATTTTTATTCCAAATATTTCACTAATACCAATTGTTATATCAATAGTACCTGAAAAATTCATATATAACTGAAATGTATAGCATACAGCTCCAAGTATTACTACAATTCCTCCATACTTTTCATAATTATCAAATATAGTTTTTACAATTAAGTTTAATCTATCTGCTATAACAATATTTTTGAACAATCCCCATAAAACTCTCTGACTTCCAAAAGTCACATTTTCATATTTAAGTGGTTCTCCACGATATAAATCTTCTGCTATATCAGAATATCTACAAATAGGTCCTTCCATTATTATTGGAAAAAATGACATAAATAACGCTAATCTAGGCAGTTTTTTATCTGCTTCAATTTTTTCTTGATAAACATCCACTATGTAAGATACAGCTTGCAATGTATAGAATGAAATGCCTATAGGTAGAGCAAACTTCAACTCAGGTAGCAGACTTGGTGATGATAGTAAATTAAGAATTGGATTAATATTACTAGCTATAAAATTAAAATATTTTAAGACTACCAATATTCCAATATTAAATACTATCCCAATTAATAAAATTCTACGTTTTCTCTTAGTAAATGCTATTTTCAACTTCTTAATATCATCTGCATTTTTTTCTTTTTCAAGATAATTTTTCTTGCATGACGAAAGGCAAATGCCAATAAAGTAAATTGAAACTGTAGACAACATCAAATAAACCACAAGCTTCTTGCTTACCATAAAGAAAAAAACATAGCTTGCAAGTAATAACACTAGTCCTCTATAACGCTTGGGCATAATTTTATATGCAAGCAAAACAAGAGGTATGAAAACAATAAGGTATACAAAAGAAATGTAATTCATTTTAGTTTTCCTTTTGTAACCTTTGAATCATGTTCCACATTGATTCTGCTGAATTGAAATTTGAAGGAATTAAGTCTACAGGTCTAATTTCAATTTCAAATGCATCTTCCAATTCTGTTACTAAAGATAAAATTGATAGAGAATCTAAAAGCCCATTATCAATAAGCTTATCTTCTTCACCATAGTTAATATCTGGATCAATACCTTCTAAAATTTCAAGTAATTCTTTCATATTATTTACCACTCTTTCTTAATTATTTTTATCTTGTATATAATTTAATTTGTCAGTAGGAAAACTACTTCTGACTAAACGAAGTCCACTATCTTTAGAGTATAAAATCACTTGTGGAAGTTCACGGCTCAAAAATAGCGATATACCTTCGGTCATAGAATATGCCCCTACCTTTTTAAATATTAGCTTATCTTTTAATTGAAGATTTTTGAATGGATACATTTTTACAAGTACATCATTCATCGTGCACAAGGAACCACAAATAGTCCACTCCTTTATCTCACCATCTTTTTCTTCATCCCAGTGAATTATAGGAGGTTTCTTCATTGCCATCATTTGACCAAAATAGTTGATATGGTGGATTCCTCCATCGATTAAACAGTAATTCTGGTTTTGATTTGATTTCATATCAACTACACTTGTGACATAAGTACCACAAGAAGCTGCAATAAATCTCCCCATTTCTAATACAATCTTTTCCTTAAATCTCATATTTTTAATTTCTTTGGCAAAAGCTTCAAGACTATCCTCTTCATAACCATCTTCTTCTTCAAAATAGAAAATTGGAAGACCTGGCCCGTATTCTAATCTTTTAGCATAAAAATCATATTCCTTTGCTAAGGCATCACAAAAATCATCTAACATCTTAAGTTCTTTTGTTATCCTACCAACTGATTTTTTCTGAGTACCTGAGAAAAATTGAATTCCCTCAATTTCAATATGAGGATATAAATTTCTATCCGATATGATTTGATGAATAATACTTTCATCCATACCAAATTGACTTCCATTAGTTAATCTAAGCAAAACTCTAACAGATACATTGTGCTTTTTAGCATACTGTTCAATAATTTGCCATTGTATAAAAGATTCAGCAGTATATGTTATTTTGTTACCATAATTTAAAATTGCATATTCAACATCTTCAGGATTTTTATATACTCCAGACATAATTACCTTCTCCATAGATATTGATGCTCTTTCACATATATGAAACTCTCCTGGCGAACAAACTTCAAAGCCATCAATTACTGTTTCCATCTCTTTAATTATGAAGGGATTAGCTTTCATAGCATAACATACATCAATATCAGAACCTAGAGCAGATTTAATTTTCTTGATTTGTTCAACTAAGATATCTGTATCAAAAATATAAAACGGCGTCTTATATTGAGATATAGCCTCTTTTAAAAAATTATTACTCATACTTTATTTTGACCCTCCAGAATTCTTAAGTTTTTTTCTATCTATTTTTCCATTCTGAGTTATAGGAAGTTCATCCATCAAATGAAACTCTTTCGGTATCATGTACACTGGTAAAGTCTCACGCATTTTTTTATGTATTTCTTTTCTCTCCATATTTCCCACATAAAAAGCGATTATTTTATTTTTATCACTATCAAAAACACAGCAAGCTCTTTGAATATCTTCATATCCATTTAATGTTGCTTCTATCTCTTCTAGTTCAATACGATGACCCATATATTTTATTTGAAAGTCTTTACGTCCTGCAAAACAAAGGTCTCCATGTTCATTATAGGATGCAAGATCTCCTGTCCTGTAAATAGTCTCCATGTATTGTGAATTCAATGGATTTTGTACAAATGCTTTATTAGTTTGTAGGTGATTATTATAATAGCCTAATGCAACTGCTGTACCTGATACACATATTTCTCCGATTTTATTCTTATCGATAATCTCTTTATCATTTTCATCAAGCAAAAATACTTTTTCATTAGGAAATGCCCTTCCTATTGGCAAGATTTCATTGTCTTCAAATTCCCTATCAATTCGATAATAAGTACAATTACAAGTTATTTCAGTTGGCCCATATAAATTAACAAAATTTGCTTGTGGTAAAGCTTTTTGCCAAAGTTTAAGGTGCTTTATAGGCATTACTTCGCCACTAAATAATATCTTATTTACACTCTCTGGTATCCTATATGTTAATCCCTTAAACTGCGTTATCAAGCATAAAGCTGATACTGCCCATATCATAGTTGTAACTTTTTCATTACATATATAATCAAGCAACAAAGTAACTATAGAAAAATAATGTTTAGGTATTATCACCATGGTTGCTCCAACTTTTAGAGTTGAATATATATCTTTTACAGATACATCAAAATCAAACGGTGCTTGATTTCCGATTATATCATCTTGTGTAATTTGAAACATGTCAGGGAAATACTCCATAAAGTCTATTACATTACGATGACTAACTAGAACTCCTTTTGGTACACCAGTAGATCCTGAAGTAAAATTGCAATAAAGAGGATCTATATCAAGGAACATTTCTCTTATATTTTTTAATTTTTCATCTTCTATCTCAGTTTTAACAAGCTTACTATATTCAAGTATATGTCCAGAAAACTCTACTTTTTTTATAGCGCTTATAAATTCACTATGAGTTATAATACATTTCGCCTTTGTAATTTCTAAAATTTGCTTAATACGTGTATCTGTTTGATCAGGATTAATGAAAATATAAAAACATCCTGCATGTACGATTCCCATAAATGCACTTAATGCCTCAACGCTCTTATTCATAAACACAATTACTGGACTTCTCGGCACCTCATATTGTAACACTCCACTTCCAATATGTTTAGCATTTTGTAGTAGGTTTATATATGAACAACTATTTTCAGGATCTTTTACAGCAATTTTATTAGGATACTTTTTTGCCGATTCTTCAAGATATTCTAAAACATTTTTCATTATAATTCTCCTTTCATTTGTTTAATAAAAATCATTTCGTCAATTAAATATCTTCTCTTAGAAGTTAATTGCTAAATATATATTTAGTAATTAAATACAAATCACTTTAACGAAATTTATAATAGCAGTAATTTAGTTGTAAAACTTTACAAACAAATTACAAATAAACAATTCAACATAATACATTATACCAATATAAACTTATCTAATTCTTTATAAAACCTTAAGTCTTCATTAAACATTATAGAAAAAAATCTTCTATAGTTTAATGTAAATTTAATATTATGAAAATCATGTTAATATTGACAAACTTTATTAATAAGTTTACTATCGTTTTATATCTTAATATATAAATAAATTTAAATTGGAGGATTTACATGGAACTTGAAGTGAAAAATTTACGCAAGAGCTTTGATACAAAAGAAGTTCTTCATGGAATATCATTCTCAGCCAAAAGTGGTTCAGCTTTAGGATTGCTTGGTAGAAATGGGGCTGGAAAAACTACAACCATTCGTATTTTAATGGATGTATTCAGAGCCACAGATGGAGAAATCCTACTTGACGGAAAACCTTTTAAACCCTCACAACATCAAATAGGTTATCTTCCAGAAGAAAGAGGCCTATATCCAAAGAAAAAAATAAACGACCAAATAATCTACTTAGCCATGTTAAGGGGAATATCTAAGAAAGATGCAAAAGCCAATATGAAAAAATGGCTTCAAAGACTTGGTGTTGAAGAATATGAAAACAAAAAACTAGAAACTCTTTCAAAAGGAAATCAACAAAAAATACAATTAGCTCAAACCTTAGTGTGTAATCCTGAAATTGTAATATTGGACGAGCCTTTTAGTGGTTTAGACCCAGTAAACTCTCAAATTCTAAAAGATGTTATAAGAGAATTAATTGTAGAAAATAAAATTGTAATATTTTCAAGCCACCAAATGAGTTATGTTGAAGAGTTTTGTGAAGAAATTGCTATCGTAAAAGAAGGTACTATAGTACTAAGCGGAAATTTAAAAGAAATTAAAAAAGATTTCGGTAAAAACAGATTAATATTAAGTGCTAATAATTATTCCTTAGAGGAACTAAAAGATATATGTGAAAATTCATTTCATTCAATGATAAATGTATCAGAGATAAAAAAGGAGTTTATAGTATTAGAACTAATTGGCTCTTACACTAAAAATGATTTGCTAAAATCAATATTATCATCTGATATTGACATTGAAAAATTCGGTGAATATGAACCTACATTAACCGATATTTTCGTTTTAAAGGCAGGTGACAAATAATGAAGCAATTTTTTACCGTATTAAAATTCGAACTCATGAACTATTTAAAAAGCAAAAGCTACATTTTAACTACATGCATTATATCAGCTATATTAATAATTGGGCTAACACTACCTACAATGATAGATTTCTCAAATATATTTTCAAAATTCGGAGGTTCTTCTGACTCTGCAAGCAGCTTTGCAGTATATGATAGAGGGGGAGTTATTTCCAATTCAGATTACTTTAAAAGCTTCTTCCCTGAAGCTGATTTTAAACTAGTTTCAAGCGAAAAGGAAATTGAGGATTTAGTTAGTGATGATACTATAAAGGCAGGTTTCGTTATAAATACACCAACTAGCTATACTTACTTAGTAAAAAACAGTAGTATGAGCGATTCAAATAAATCTACTTTTGAAACTGCATTAACAAAGCTTTACCGAGATGAAATTCTTACATCTAAGGGGTTAGACCCTGTAGAAATAGATGCTTTATATAGCATTCCTATAGAATCAAATGTAACCATCTTAGGGAAAGACTCTGTTAAAAATTTTGGTTATACTTATATATTAATATTCTTTTTATACTTTTTAATAATATTCTATGGACAAATGATAGCTGTTTCAGTAACTACAGAAAAAAGCAATCGTGCTATGGAAGTTTTAGTAACAAGTACAAGCAGTAATAGTTTAATATTTGGTAAGGTAATCGCTACAACTATAGCCAGTGTAATTCAATCTGGTGCAATACTTTTATCTGGTATATTGACCTATAAACTTAACAATGCTAATTGGGGTGGAAAACTAGATATGATATTTGACATTCCTCTGAATGTTATAGCAGTATTTGCCGTTTTCGGAATCTTAGGATATCTATTCTATGCATTCATATTTGGAGCAGTTGGAGCTTTAGTTTCTAAACCTGAAGAGGTAAATTCAAGCGCTGGTACAATAACTTTCATATATGTTGCTGTATTCCTTGCAGTAATGTTTGGAATGACAAATAATCCTGAAAGTATGCTTATGAAGGTATTGTCCTATGTTCCATTCAGTTCATGTATGGCTATGTTTGTAAGAGTTTCTATGGGATCAGTGTCAGCAATAAATATCATAATTTCTTTGGCTATTTTAATAGCTTCAACTCTTCTTACAGGTGTATTTGGTGCAAAGATATATCGTCGTGGAACTTTGATGTATGGAAATCCTGTAAAGTTAAGAAATGCGTTAAAGTGGTTAAAGAAAGAAAAGATTTAAGATTAATTAATATTGACATATTTAAAAAGGGAGCCTGTGGCTCCTTTTTTAATTTTAAAAAAAGCATATCGTATCATAGCCTTAAAAACTACTTAATTTCTATGCATTTTCAACATCTTTTTCTTTTATAAATAGTGCTGTTATTATGAATCCTGCAACATATGAAATTACTAATCCTATTAGGAAATACATCATCATAGCTCCAGTTTTCATAAGAGGTATAGCAACAAGTCCTGATGGTCCCCAAGATGTAGCAACAACTTTCATAATCATTACAAAAGCTCCACCAAATCCAGCACCTATTCCTGCTGTTATGAATGGTTTTCCCATTGGAAGAGTTACTCCATAGATAAGCGGCTCGCCAACTCCTAAGAATCCTGCTGGAAGTGCACCCGCTATAACTTTCTTTAAACGAATATTGCCACATTTTTTTGCTTTCATATATATAGCAATTGCAGCTCCAACTTGACCTGCTCCAGCCATAGCAAGTACAGGGAATAATGAAACTCCTCCCATTTGCTCAAGCTGAATAGCATATATTGGAATAAGCCCATGATGTAATCCTAAAAGTACCATTGGTAAAAATAGTGCTGATAATACAAAACCTGAGATTACAGAAACTACAGGATTTGTTGAATTTATAAGTAAAGAAAGTGCTCCTACTAACCAATCTGAAAGATATCCAGTAATAGGCATTATTATTAATACAAATATTACTGCAACTATAATTAAAGATACAAATGGAGTTACTATAAGATCTAAAACATCTGGCACACGCTTACGTATTGAATTTTCAACCTTTGAAAGTATCCAAACTCCAAAGATAACTCCTATAATACCACCTTTTCCAGTAGTTAATATAGACTCAAGAGGAACTTCAGCATTGAAAAGTCCTAATGCAGTAGATATAGTATTTATCTGTGGCATTATTGACATTGCGCCTAACATTCCACCAAGTGCAGGAGTTGCTCCAAATTTCTTCGCTGCATTTATACCTGTGTATATAGCAAAATAGCTTAAGAATCCTCCACCTATAAGAGAAAATACTGTTTGTAATATAAATATAAATCCTTCTTTTGCAGCAATTTGTGCTGGAGCCATTTGCCCTATTAAACTAGCAAAACCGTTAAATAAACCAGCTGCTATAATTGCTGGAAGCATTGGTATAAATATATCTGCTATAGTTCTTAATGCTTCTTTAACTTTGCTTTGACCTTGACTAGACTTTATAGATTCCTTATTTTCTTTCCAGTCAGAAGATGCAGCACTAGTCACCCCAGCATCTTTAACAAATAAATCGCAAACCTTCTTAGCCTTTCCTGGCCCAAGTACTACTTGAAGTGTATTATCCTCAACTACTCCAAGAACCCCATCAACTGCCTTTAAAGCATCTAATTTAACTTGTGATTTGTCTTTAATATTAATACGAAGACGAGTCATGCAATTAAATGCAGAAATTACATTAGATTGTCCTCCTACTAATTCAAGAATCTTTTTTGATAACTCTTGATTTGTCATTTTAACACCCCTTTTTATTTTTTTATTGAAAAACTATTATAAGATCTCAACATTTGTTTTATCATCAACTATATTTTAAGATTGTTAACGTTTTAAATCAATAATATAAGCATTTATTGAAACATTGTTTCTTAAGTTGAAAATCTATTTAAACAAAAAAACTTTTAATAAAATATTTTACATTTTTTCTGTAATTTTTATTGAATTATTATATTTTTATATTTAAAAAATATAACACGTTTGTCGTTTAAAGCCATAAAAAGTATAATGAATTTTTATTATAAAAATCTCATTTTTTAGTATTAATTTTCATTAATTAGAAATATGAAATCAAATTTCATAATCAATTAAAAATTTCACTTTATGTATAAAAAAGGCTGTATCAAAGCCGATTTGTAAAATCGATTCGATATAGCCTTTTTTATGATTTTTCTATAGAATTATTTCGGATTACTTTTAAAGACTTCTCATATTCTCTATTCATCAATGCTGTAAATAATAGATCTATTATATTCAACTGTGCCATTCTTGATACCATAGCCGCACTTCTAAATGTAGGCTCAGTAGATGGTATATAGAGAACATAATCACCAAGCTTTGCTACTATTGATGGGGTATTCCGTGTTATAGCTATGAGAGGAACATTGTTTTCTTTCATTATTCTCATACATTCTATCATCTCAACTGTATATCCAGAATAAGAGATTACAATTCCAACATCATTACTATTCATATTTTTAGCCTGAAGTAATTGTGAGTGTAAGTCATCATTTATAGTACACTGTTTATTTAATCTTAAAAACTTTAAGTATGCATCTCTAGCTACACAAAGAGATGCTCCTATTCCATAAAGGCATATGTTTTTGGCATTATCTATAATCTCTACACATTTTTCAAGTGTTTCATCATCAACTAAATTCATAGTTTCTTCTAAAGATGCTATGTTCTTATATGTTACTTTTTTTATTATTTCACTTATACTGTCATATTGAGATACATCTTCTATTTCATTATCTCTTTTATTATTTTTCGAAGCTATCTCATAAATCATAGTCTGTCTGAAATCCTTATACCCCTCAAATCCTACCCTTTGACACATACGTATTATAGTCGAAGGTGATGAAAAAGTCTTATCTGCTAATTCCCTTACATTAAGATTCATCACATCTTCTGGATTCTTTAATAAGTATCCAATAACAGCCTTTTCAGTTTCACTAGCTATATCTTGCGCTTCGTAAAGCCTAAGAAATATGCTTTTCACACTCTCACCACTCTCTTAATTTTTTTATATAAATATAATAATATATCTTCAATTTCTTATTTTCAACTTCTAATCATGTATTATATGTAAAAAATCACATATCAATTCATAATTTCAAATTTAATAAAGGAATAATGGACAAAGCCATTATTCCCTTATTGTTAATTTTAAAAAAATCTATACATTTGCAACTTCGTTTTCTTTTATGACCATAGCTGTGATTATAAATCCTGCTACATATGAAATTACTAATCCTAATAAATAATAAAGCATCATAGAACCTGTTTGCATAAGTGGTATCGCTACAAGACCTGATGGTCCCCAAGCTGTAGCCATAACTTTCATAAGCATTACAAATGCACCACCAAAGCCCGCTCCAAGGCCTGCTGTTATAAACGGTTTACCCATTAGAAGAGTTACCCCATATATTAAAGGTTCTCCAACTCCTAAAAATCCTGCTGGAAGAGCTCCTGCTATAACCTTCTTTAAACGAGTATTTCCACATTTTCTTGCCTTAAGATATATAGCTATTGATGCCCCAACTTGTCCAGCTCCAGCCATTGCTAGTACTGGAAATAATGATACTCCTCCCATCTGCTGAAGTTGTATGGCATAAATTGGTATTAATCCATGATGTAATCCTAAAAGTACCATTGGTAAGAACACAGCTGCAAGTACATATCCAGATATAACTGAAATTATTGGATTACTTGAATTTATAAGCAATGAAAGTGCACTTACTAACCAGTCAGAAATAAATCCTGTGGCTGGCATTATGATTAATACAAATAATACCCCAACAACTAATAATGAAATAAGTGGAGTCACGATAAGATCTAAAACATCTGGTACGTGTTTACGCACTGCATTTTCTACCTTTGCAAGTATCCAAACTCCAAATATAACTCCGATGATACCGCCTTTTCCTGTTGTTAAAATAGAATTAAGAGGTACATCTGCATTATAAAGTCCTAAAGCTGTAGATATAGTATTTATTTGTGCCATTATTGACATAGCTCCTAACATACCACCAAGAGCAGGAGTTGCTCCAAATTTTCTTGCTGCACTAATACCAGTATATATAGCAAAGTAGCCTAAGAAAGCTCCTCCTATAAGTGAAAATACTGTTTGTAAAATAAATATAAATCCTTCTTTTGCAGCAATTTGTGCTGGAGCAAGTTGTCCTATTAAGCTTGCAAATCCATTAAATAATCCAGCTGCTATTATAGCAGGAAGCATTGGTATAAATATGTCCGCTATAGTTCTCAATGCCATCTTAAAATTATTCTGATGCTGACCAGCCTTTATAGCTTCCTTGTTTTGTTTCCAGTCAAGAGATTCTCCCTTAGCCATATCAGCATCCTTAACAAATAAGTCACAAACTTTTTTTGCTTTTCCAGGACCTAGTACTACTTGAAGAGTTGAATCCTTAACTACGCCAAGAACGCCATCTAACTGTTTTAGTTCAGTAACATTGACTTTAGAATTGTCTTTGATGTTTATACGAAGACGCGTCATACAGTTAAATGCTGAAATTACGTTTTCTTTCCCGCCAACCAATTCAAGAATTTTTTTCGATAGTTCTTGATTTGTCATTCTAACACCCCATTTTAATAAATATTTTATAAAAACCAAATCTTATTGTATTTATATTCGAATTTTTCTAAAATTATTATTTAATATTTTTCATAGTTATTGAAATTATATTTCTTAATATAAATAATGTTTGCATTTTTTAACACACATATTATATGTTTTAGTAGTTGCATTGTATTTAAAAAAGCTACCATTATAATAGAAAATATACAGCTTATATTTATAATAGGGGGATATGTTATGAACATTTTTAATATCAACGAAGAAGAAATGAAGAATACTTCATCAACTTTTACTTTAAATGAAATTTATCAACAACCTAAGACTTGGAAAAAGACTTGTGATCAAATTAAAGAAAATAAAGAGTTAATTCAAAAATTTATAAATCAAGTTATTACTTGTGAAGATTATGATGTAATTTTTACAGGAGCTGGTACAAGTGAGTTTGTAGGTAACTCTCTATACTCTTATTTAAATAAATTACTTAACTATAAAGTTAAATCTTATGCAACAACTGATATAGTAGCTTCTCCAGAAACTTATTTATCAAAAACCAAGCCAACTTTATTAATAAGTTTTGGACGTTCTGGAAATTCACCAGAATCAATTGGTGCTGTAGATGCTGCTGAAGCAGTATGTGATAATTTATATAACTTATTTATAACTTGTAATAAAAATGGTGCTTTATCTAAAATATCAGAAGAAGCAAATCACTGTTATGCAATAAACTTAACAGATGAAACTCATGATCAATCTTTTGCAATGACATCAAGTTTCACTAATATGTATTTAGCAGCTTATTTAATATTTAATTTAGACTCAATAGACGATAAAGTTTTTACAATAAACAAAATTTGTGCAGCTGCTCAGGACTTCTTAGATAACAACTATAAAGTCGTAAAACAAATAGTTGATGAGTATGATTTTCAAAGAATCGTTTATCTAGGAAGTAATGTCTTAAAAGGAATATCTCAAGAATCGTCATTAAAAATGCTTGAACTAACAGCAGGCAATGTTGTCACTATGTATGATACTCCATTGGGATTTAGACATGGACCTAAGTCAATCATAGATGACACTACACTTATAGTTGTATATGTTAGTGATGATGAATATACAAGAAAATACGAACTTGATTTGATAAAAGAAATAAGCAATCAAAGAAAAAGAAATAAAATCGTTGTTGTATATAATGAGCAATGTGAATCTATAAACACTTTAGCTGACTATTCATTCTCTTATAATATAGGATGCACATTAAATAATATAGAGCTTGGATTAGGTTACATCATTTTTGCTCAAACATTAGCAGTATTAAAATCTTTATCTATAGGATTAACACCTGATAACCCATGCCCATCAGGAGAAGTTAACCGTGTAGTTAAAGGCGTTACATTGTATCCATATATTTCCATAACTTAATTAGTATTAATCAACCTATCAGTTCTTATGCTAACTATAATTTTATATAAAAATGTTAAAAAGAAAACGACATAACTAAATGATTTGTACATTCATTTATTGCTCCATTCACTTAACTGAATGGAGCAAATTTTTTATTTATTAAATTATAAAAAAATATAAACTCAAGCATAGCATTATACATATTTTGCTTATTCTTTACACTGTAATTTTAAATATTGTATAATATATACATTACATAAATTTAAGTTAACTAGTTTAAATTTTTATTTTTTAATATCAAACGCTTTTTTAGCTTGATATAAATTCTATAGTTAAAGAGGTAATTAGGTTATGTATGATAAAACGTCAAGTGCTCATTTTAGAAAATTCGGCTCTATATATGACGAACCTATATCAATAGCGAATAGCAATTTAATTAAAAAAAAAGTTGTTACCAATGACAAAACAATATCTAATATGTATCATTTTTCATGTCCAGTATATGTTGAATTAATAAATGGAATGGCTTCTGTATTAATAGGTAATAATTTGAATGATGAATTAAAATTATTTGCCATTCACAGATATCTAAAAATTAAACCTAATGTATATTTTAATATCATTTCTATGACTGAAGAAACTTTATGCTACTTTATTATTCCGTCAGATTATCAGCTTCAAATAGAGTTTTTAAATCCACCATATGTATACAATAGGATACTATCAACTATAAGCATTCCAGAAATAATCGCTTATTACTATACTATAAAAAGCCCAAACTATAAATTTAAAGGTGAAAAGCATAATCTATATGAACTTACATTTATTGATAATGGAACTTTAGATACAACTGTTGATGGTACAAAGTATACTTTAAATTCTTTTGACCTAATGATTTATGGCAAAAATCAATTTCACACTCAAGCAGTAACCAATGATTCATCCTGCTCTTATCTAACCGTAATGTTTGATATGGAATGTGATGATGCCAGTAAAATATGCAATAAAGTTTTTCATTGCAAAAAAGAATTATATTATGCTGTTAAAACTTTTGCTAGAGATATTTCGTCAACTATACCATACTCTAAAAATTTAACTTTAAACCATTTTCATGAGATTATAGTTAGGTTGTTCCAATACGATTATTTAAAATTAGATGAGTCTAGACCGTCTACTGAAGCTCAACAATATTTTCAGGACGAGCTTCTAAAGGATATTCTTGATTACATAGAAAAAATGACTTATGAGCCAATTACTATTGAAGAATTATGCCATAGATTCTCTATTTCAAGATCTTCGCTTCAAACCCTATTTAAAAATAATTTAAAAATATCACCTAAAAAATATATTAATGAATTGAAACTTTCAAGAAGTAAACAGCTTATAAAAGAAAATAAGTATACCATTAGTGAAATTGCTTTTATGCTTGGCTTCAACTCAATTCATTATTTTTCAAGGACTTTTACTCAGCATTATGAGATAAGTCCTAGTGAATATGCTAAAACTATTTTCAAATCTTAATTTATAAAATAAAAAATGCACCTCCCTGTCTAAAGTGGAACCTATGTCAAGGACACTAAAAAAAGAGAGCTAGGCTACTAAAAGCTGATTTCTGTATTGAACAGGAGTCAGCTTTTTTAAATTCCACTGGCAACGATCATTGTTATAGTAGTCGATATAGTCATCAATAATTAACTGTAGTTCAGATAAAGTTGAACAAGATTTATAATCAATTTCATCTTTCATATGACCAAAAAATGATTCTTGAGGAGCATTGTCCCAACAGTTACCACGTCTAGACATAGATTGTCCAAGATTCTTAGATTTTAAAAGTTTTTGAAATATTGGACTTGTATAATGACTACCTTGATCTGAGTGAATAAAAGCATCTTTTGCTAATTTGACATTGGAGTTGGCCATTAGTTTAAGTATTGTATTCGTGGCGATATCTAAGGTTATTCTATTAGATAAATTATATGCTAGGATTTCATTAGTAGAAGCGTCTTTGATGGTCGATAAATAAGCCATATTATTATTTGAATATGGTAGATATGTGATATCTGTAAGCAATACTTTACCAGGTATTTCTTGCTTGAAATTTCTATTGAGTAGATTAGGTACCACGGTATGTTCCTTTGTAGCCTTAGCTATACGCTTATATGGATTAGGTTTCCTAATAGGGCAAACTATATTGTACTTTCTCATTATTCTTTGGATACGCCTTCTGCTATACACAATATTAAATTTATCTTTTAAAATCATTTTGATTGATCTTGATCCTTTTTTATAACCTCTATAATTCAGCGCTTCAAGAATAGTATTTCTAATTAAATTATCCTTGTTTTCGCGATTAGTTCTAATATTTTTACAAGACAGATATCTATAGTAACCAGAGCGTGAAACACCAGCCGTACTGCATAGATGTTTGACTACATTATGATTTTGCAACTTGCTAACAATATATTCTATTAAGGCAAATGCTTGTGCTGCAATTAATTTACCTTTTCTCACCTGCCTTTCGTGCAGCTCTAATTTTTTTAACAATTCTACCTCAGCCTTTAAATATTCAATTTCTGCTTTTTGCTTTTCTATTATTTCATCGCTAGTAATACTACGCTTACGTGGTCGACCACTATTTTTTCGTCTAGTGTCATCTAATCCTAATATTCCATTATCCTTAAATGCTTTTCTCCATCTTGTACCAGCGCATTCAATACGACGAATACCGAGGGTATTTATATCAAATCCAGCTTCTTCAAAAATAACTCTTGAAGTTTTCCCTTTGCTACATTCAGCGATAAAATGTATTTTAAATTCATTAGTATATGTTATTGCTTTTTCACTTACATTGCTCACATATTTATTTCTTGATAGTCTACTAATTTCATCATTTGAAAATCTTATTTTACTCATAGTTAATTCACCTCATAAACTTATTGTACAAAAAAAGAACCTATATAGATAGACTCTCTTTTATTAGTGTCTATCTTATAGGTTCCATTTTAGTCTAAGTGGAAATGCATTTTTTTATTTTAACATGAATTTCATTGATTGATATTTTGTGGTTTATGTTATAAGAGATTTATTATTTGTTTATAAGCTCTTTATTTTTAGAAAAATAATCTTGAGTTTGCTTACGAACTTGAGGGAATAAAACAATTAACGCAATCATATTAGGAATTACAACTAGTCCCATAGCTAAATCTTGAATAGTCCAAACAAGACTTATCTTAGTTATTGCTCCTATTATACATAAGAAAGGGAATATAAATCTACAAACTGATGTAACCTTTGGTCCAAATGCATATGTAAAACTCTTAGCAGCATTGAACCATTGTCCCATAAGTGTTGTAAAACAGAATATAAGTAAAGCAAGTGTTGCAGCATGTTTTAATGGTGCCCATACTGTTCCAAAAGCTTCTATTGCCATAACAGTTGCAGGTGTTCCTGAAGTGTAAGCTCCTGTTACACCAACAACTAGTGCTGTTATAGTACAAACAACAATAGTATCTAAAAATACTTCTGTAACACCAGTAATTCCTTCCTCAACTGGATGAGAAACTATTGTAGATCCATGTGCAAATGGAGCGGTACCTTCTCCAGCCTCATTTGAATACATACCACGAGTTATACCAAATTGCATTGCTCTAGCGATTATAAATCCACCAGTACCACCTGCAGCAGCTTTAAATGAAAATGCTTCTCTAAAGATAGTAGCAAAAACTGATTGTACATTTTGTATATTTAATATAATAACAAGTAAACCTACAACTATATAGAATATTGACATTATAGGAACTAAGGCAGTAGCTATATTAGCAACTCTCTTTAATCCGCCTAAAGTAATAGTCATTAAAAAAACTATTAATAATGATCCTGTTAACCATGTTGGTATTCCATAGTTTGAATTAAGTATTCCTGAAATAGTATTAGATTGAACTAGGTTTGCACCCATCATCTTAACACACATAAGAACAGCTATTACAACTCCTAGCCAAGGCATATGTAGACCATCTCTTATATAATACATAGGTCCGCTTAAGAGATTCCCTTCTGAATCCTTACCACGATATAATTGAGAAAGAACTATTTCTCCATATTTTAGTGCCATGCCAAAAAATGCAGCAAACCACATCCAAAATATAGATCCAAGTCCGCCAGCTACGATAGCAGTAGCAACACCAACTACATTTCCACCTCCAACATTTCCAGCAAGAGTAACCATCATAGCTTTGAATGATGAAATTGATCCTTCACCTTTTTCACTATTTCTTGATTTAAAAGAGTCAATTAATGTCTTTTTCATTATGAATCTAAAATGTTTTACTTGAATAAATCCATTTGTAAATGTATATAAAACACCAAGTCCTAGTAATACAAATACAAGCCACTTACCCCATATCCATGAATTAATAAGGGCAAGTACATTTTCTAAATTTTCCATCTATCTACACTCTCCTCTGTAAATTTGTAAGATTATAATCCACTGTAAGTTTACATGATATATGTGGAATCGTAAATTTTTTTAATATTCTTTCACCACCTCTTTTATCATATCAGGGAAATTACCAATCACAATATCAATACCTTTTAAAATCATGTCTTTAACATCTTCTTTCGTGTTTACAGTATACGTATTTATTTCTATTCCATATTGTTTAATTTCCTTTACAATATCTTCTGTTAAATTTCTATATAAAGGATGATAACACTGTATACCAAGCTCATGAACATATTTTCCTGCATCAATTAACCATGTCTCACTTAAAAGTCCATACTTTAAATTAGGTGCTATTTTCTTCATTCTCATGATGCTGAAATGATTAAAACTTGATATTATCACTTTATCCTCTAAGTTATATTCTTTAATAAGCTGCCATACCTTTTCTTCAATTCCTATATACTCTATTACACCTGTCTTAAGTTCTATATTAGTAATTATGTCCTTGTCTTTTACTAATTCAAAATATTCTCTAAGAGTAGGTATCTTATTTAATCCATATTCTCCTTTATATATATAAGATGCATCTAGTTTACTTATTTCTTCATAAGTGAAATCTCTAACATCTCCTTTTATGCCAGTTGTTCGGACAACGTTTTCATCATGAATAATAACTATTTCATTATCTTTTGTAAGTTGAACATCCAATTCTATACCATCTGCACCTGCCTCAATAGCTTTTTCAAAAGCAAGCATAGTATTTTCAGGATATCTTCCGCTAAATCCTCTGTGTGCAAAATTCTTAATCACTTTTTCCATTCCCCTCATATATATTTTGACATTAAAAAAAGCCAAGCAAAACCAAGGCTATCCCTAGCCTTAATTCTTGCTTGACTCATTTCTCTGCAATTCATTTTATTAAGTTATTCTTAAAATAACATAAAATCCATAATTTTTCAACACTTACTTTACATTTTATTCACTATTTTTCATCTATTTTATGTCATATTATTGTTTATTTATATAAAATAGCTTTGCCTTCGAATTAACCAATCTGTACCATCCTCCATCTTGGATCATGTCACTATCAGAAATTTCTATATAGTTATAAGTCTTTTTATCATTACTCTTAGTATCATATTCTTTTAGTAATATTTTTTCGCCATCATACTCAATATCTCTCATGCTATCCAAAGAACCCATATAAAATTGAGTGCATCTAATTTTGACAGGCTTTTTATTTTTAAATTCCTCTAAGAATTTTTCTACTTTTTCTATATTTAAGGTTTCACTTTGATCAGTTATTATTATGTAATCACCATTGTTTTTTGATTGTTCCAATGTGTATTTGACAGGAACATTAGATTCTCTAAGAGAATCATCAAATGTTTCTTCTGTTTTTTGTTGAGGCTCACCTTTTTTATTAACTTCTTGTAATGGTATTTTTTCCTTTGCACATCCTATAAACCCAAATAATAAAAATATTAAACTAATAGTTATCGCAAATATGCTCTTTTTATTCATATTTTCCCCCTATAAAAAAAGAATGACCGATAATTTACAGTCATTCCTAGATTCATTGGCAGAGTGTGTAGGAATCGAACCCACAATGTGCGGTCCGTAGCCGCAAGTTATATCCGTTTAACTAACACTCCATATTTAATTAACATATTAATTTTATCACAAAAAAATATTTAGCGCAACATTTTAAAAAAATGACAAAAAAAAGACTTGTAGCATAATTTATCTTTAAGGAGAGAGTTATTATACACTACAAGTCTATGTTGGTTTTCACTTATATGGTTAGATAATTCTTAAGGGTGATATCTTTAATTACCTACGTATTAATATATTCTATATTTTATGTCTAACTCCTTCTTATTTCTTCAATAATTTCAAATTTATTCGACATTACATTCTTAAATATTCACTATTTCAAATTTTAAAAATTTTTTATATAAATAATTAAATTATCACATATATTTTAATATAAATTCATAAATTTCTTTATATTTCTATATATATTAATTAATTTTGGTCAATACTTTGTATATATGCTATTATTTCTATAATTTATCTTAAATTATTATTATCTTTCCTCTTTATACTGCTTAGTCACTTTCTAAATTATAGAAATTATATTATAATAAGTTATAAACAATACCCAAAAGTATATACTTCTTTAAATTGTAAGGAGAGTGAATTATGAATACAGTAATATTAGCAGATTCAAGCTGTGACTTACCAGTAGAATATATCAAAGACAATAATTGTTTAGAAGTTTTAGGTTTAATTTTAAATTTCAAAGGAAAAGACATAATAGATGATTTAGGTGAGACTGTAAAAAATGCTGAATTCTATGATTATCTAAGAAATGGAGGCATGGCTTCCACAGGACAAATCAATTCTTACAGATTTCATGAAGCTTTTGAAAAATACGTAAAAGATAAAAAATCAATTATATATATATGTTTTTCATCAGGTTTAAGCGGAACATACAATTCTGCTCTTATAGCAAAAGAGCAAATTCTTGAAGAATATCCAGATGCAGATATAACTATAATAGATTCTCTTTGCGCATCATTAGGTCATGGACTTATAGTTTATTATGCTGTAGAGCTATTAAAGAGTGGTTCTTCAAAAGATGACATAGTTAGCTTTGTAGAAAATAATAAATTTAGAACAAATCACTATTTTACAGTTAATGATTTAAACCATTTAAAGCGTGGAGGAAGAGTTTCAGCTACAGCAGCTGTTGTCGGAACTATTTTAGATATTAAACCAATTTTACACGTAGACCATGAAGGTCATCTTATTCCTTTAGGTAAAGTAAAAGGTAGAAAAAAATCTATAAAATCACTTTTAGATCATATGATAGAAAGAGTTGAAAATCCTGAAGAGCAAATCATATTTATAAGCCATGGCGATTGTCTTCATGATGCTGAACACTTATCAGATTTAATCAAAAAAGAATTTACCGTTAAGAATATAATAATAAATCCTATTGGACCAGTTATAGGAGCTCACTCTGGACCAGATACTTTGGCATTATTTTTCTTAGGTAAATCTAGATAAAATTATTAATTTATACGGACTTATTAAATATTAGAAATAGAATTTTATTGAAATAAAAAATATAAACCTTTGGAATTTTTCATTTAATTTTTAAACAAAAAGTCGGCAGTAAAATGCCGACTTTAAATTTAACATTATTAATCCCATTGTCCTGGAAATCTTAATTTTTTTTCTTCTGGAAACCATCCAAACTCTAGCCTTACTTCTTTTCTTTGTAAATCATTATTTTTATAGCAACAAGTATCAAGTCTAATTAAACTAAATCCTTCACTTTTCACTTACGTAACTTTTCTCTAGTACTTATAAGCTTTTCTCTACATATAAATTAACTATATTTAATATTACTTGAACTGCTTTCTCCATAGCTTGAGTTGAGATGTACTCATATTTTCCGTGAAAATTCTCTCCACCAGTAAATATATTTGGAGTTGGAAGTCCCATGAATGATAATCTTGCTCCATCTGTACCACCTCTGATTGGAACTATAGTTGGTACTACATCTGATTTTTTCATAGCTTCAAAAGCTATATCAACTATAAATTTTACAGGTTCAACCTTTTCTTTCATGTTGTAATATTGATCCTTCATGTCTAAAATACAAGTTCCTTCGCCATACTTCTTGTTTATTTCATCACACCATTTAGACATGTTATTTTTTCTAGCTTCAAATGAATCATTAAAAAAATCTCTTATTATAAATTTCATTGTTGTATTTTCAACTGAACCAGTGATATTTGATAATAGATAGAATCCTTCGTATTCTTCTGTATGCTCTGGAGTTTCTTCCTTTGGCATCATAGCTAGTAATTCTGCTGCTATAAGCTGAGAATTTACCATTTTTCCTTTTGCTGTTCCAGGGTGAACATTCTTTCCTTTTATTTCAACCTTTGCTCCTGCAGCGTTGAAGTTCTCATATTCTAATTCTCCTTCTCTTCCACCATCTACAGTATAAGCATATTTTGCTCCAAATTTTTCTACATTGAAATGATCTGCTCCTTGGCCTATTTCTTCATCTGGAGTGAAAGCAATTTTTATTGTTCCATGCTCTATTTCAGGATGATTTGTTAGATACTCTATTGCTGTTATTATTTCAGCTATTCCAGCTTTATCATCTGCTCCTAATAAAGTTGTCCCATCTGTTGTGATTAATTTGTGTCCTTTATAAAGGCTTAATTCCGGAAATTCCTTTGTACTCATTACTATGTTTAATTCTTTATTCAATACGATATCGTTTCCATCATAATTTTCTATTATTTGAGGTTTTACATTCTTTCCCGAAAAGTCTGGAGATGTATCCATATGTGCTATAAATCCTATAGTACTTAAATCTTTGTTTGTATTTGAAGGTAATGTCCCCATAACATAGCCATTTTCATCAACATTAACATCCTGTAGTCCTATAGACTTAAGTTCTTCTGCTAATGCATCTGCCAAAACTAACTGACCCTTTGAACTAGGTGTAACCCCTGATGAATCATCTGATTTTGTGTCATAACTAATGTACTTTAAAAATCTTTTTACTACGTCCATATTTAATCCTCCTTATTTAAAACAAGGCTTTCCTAAAAAATTATGGAAAGCCTCGATGTTGTTTTAATTATTATTTTGTAATTGATATTTGTTTATATGCATTATACATATAAACACATCCTATAGCTACATCTATTATTATACCGCTGAACCATCCAAATATAAATAGTATTAATGTTAATAAATAAATAGGAGTTATAGTATACATAGCTAGATTATAGCTTTGTGCAAACTTAGTATCTACCTTAACAAAAGTTTTTGCTATAATTACTCCTAATCCACCTATTATTAATGAATAGAAAACTGCTCTAAAAAATAATGTTATTGGATATGATATGAATGGTCCGTATAGAAGAACTGCTCCATACTGATCTGACATCTCCAATACACTTTGTTTATTCATTTCCTTTATAGGCAATGTCTCATACTTGACATGTTGAGCATCTTTACCATAAGGCTTTACATAGAAACTGTCTTTTTGTAATAGTAAACCTGTTTGATATTGCTTAATATCTTCAACTGTCTTTTCATTTCCAGTGTCTAACATTAATATGAACTTTTCAGTCTTTATCTCTTCATAATTATCATTATTTACTGTCAGTTTATTGTCTGCAAGATTCATTTCTTTTATATTTTCATTAAAAGTAGATTTGAATTCTTTAGTAAAACCGCTAGTTGCTATAGCCTGTTTCCCAGCCATTACAACTCCTAATATTATAGATAAAACTAATAAATATATCATTCCCTTTCCTATAGAAAGTTTCGAAAATTTTACATAGCTCTTAAAGTCATAAACACTCTTATATATTTTCTGAAATATATTCATATTCTGATTTATATTTTTTTTCATATGTTTTCTCCTCTGCTTTTATATTTTTACATCATAATTAAAATTATATAGTATATAGAAACATTGTAAAGCAAGCTATCTATTTGTTTATAAAATTTTCTTATTCTAGATTTGGTTTGTATACTTTTCTGTTTTCTAAGGACCAAATTCTCTCTGAAAAATCTCCAACTGAAGTTGATTTAAGTGCCTTTTCCATGTCATACATTCTTGCATCCATTATATCTAAATAATGAAGCATTTCCGCTTCTGGTATCATAGGTTTTATTGGACTTCCATACTCTGGTTCATAATGATGGGACAACACCATATGCTTTAAAAGCATTGTTATTTCTTTAGATATCCCCAAACTTTCTCCAACATATTCTATCTTCCCAACTCCTAAAGATATATGCCCAAGCAATTGACCTTGAACTGAATATTCTTTTACAAATCCTAAAGTATTACTATCCATTTCATCCATCTTACACATATCGTGTAGTATAATCCCTGCGTATAGCAGCTCTTTATTTAAAAAAGTATATATACTGCTCAATGCTTCTCCGCTTTTAAGCATTGTAAGTGTATGATATAGAAGTCCTCCTCTTAACGCATGATGATTCTTTTTTGCTGCTGGATAATACATAAGTTTCTCTTTATTTTCTTCTATAAAATAACTCGTTATATCCTTAAGCTCTTTATTTTTCATGGAATTTATATATTCATATATAGCATCGACCATATCCTCACTTCTATAAGGTGCGCACTGAACATATTCTTCTAAGTCTATACCTTCCATATCCTCTAAATTACTTATTGAATCTATTTTCAACTGGAGAGAACCCTGCCATGCAAGAACAACTCCAGAAACCTTCGCTAAAAAACTTTCTTTTAATCTATCTTTATCTTCATCTTTTGCATCCCAAAATTTCGCATTTATTTCCCCAGTCTTATCGCACAAATATAAATCTATATATTTTTTATTATTCGAATTGGTGGTTTTAAAATCTAACGATTTTATAAGATATATTCCATCAATTCTCATTCCTTGATTAAAATCTTTTATTCTCAAACAATCCATAGTGTACAAATCACCTTTCAAATTCATTTACAACTTATATTATACACCATAATCTCTTCATTTATAAAAAAAGCTATCAGTTATTTAAAACAATATATCAAAATATTATAGATAAAGGGCTGACTTTTAAAAGCCACCCCTTTATATCTATAAATTATTCTGATGCTACTTTTTCCCCATTTTCCTTTACTACATCCTCATAAAACAACTTAAAATTAGCATCTACTTTTCCAATACCTAAATACCTAGCCTTATAATCCTTTAGTAATTCAAAGAACTTCTTACTCATTAATAGAAGTGCAAAAACATTTATAAATGTAGGAATTACTGAGGTAAAATCTCCAAATGTCCATATTTCAGCTGGAGTACCTCCATAAATTACAGTTACAACAACAACTAGAAATCCTGGAATTGGATATAATAATTTTAAAAGCTTCATAATTATAGATTTAAATTTATTACTGTCAGAAATAGCATGATCAATAATCACTTCAAAATAGGTATACCATCCTGTTATAGTTGTAAGTCCAAATAAGAATATAGATAGAGCTAATAATACTCTTGCATTTCGTCCCATTACTGATTCGAATGCAGAAAGTGTAAGTGTTGCTCCTGTAAGTCCAGATGTGTAATAGCCTGTAATTATTATTACAAAAGCAGTCATAGAACATATAACGATTGTATCCATGAAAACTTCAAATGCACCAAGAATCCCCTGTTTAATTGGATGGTCAGTTTCTGCAGTAGCATGAATCATTGGTGATGTTCCCCATCCAGCTTCATTACTGAATACAGACCTAGAAAATCCATATCTCATTGCTTGTGCTACAGTTGCCCCTAAAAATCCTCCTGCAGCTGCTTGAGTCGTAAACGCTCCTTTAAATACTAACCCTAAGACGTGTGGTATTTCTGAAATATTAGAACCTAATATATAAAGAACACATCCTACATAAAAAACGCACATAACAGGTACTATATAAGATGCTATTTTTCCTATTTTCTTAAGCCCTCCCATTATTACTGCATAAGCACAAATCATAATAACTGCAGATGGAATCATATAATTTAAATTAAATGTAGAACCTATGGCTTCTGATATAGTAAAATTTTGTATTGTTATAAAGTAAATCATCATTATCCCAAATCCAAACATTATGGCTAGAGGTTTCCATGATTTCATTCCTTTTTCTTCACCTAATGCTTTCTGTATATAGTAAGTAGGTCCGCCTTTAAAAGTACCATCAGTTTTTGTTTCCCTATAATATACAGCTAAAGTTACCTCTGCCATCTTTATCATCATACCTAAAAATGCAGCAATCCAAAGCCAGAACAATGCGCCTGGCCCTCCTGTAACTATTGCTGTAGCTACACCACTCATATTAGATACTCCTACAGTTCCCCCTATTGCTACTGTAACTGCCTGAAATGGCGTTAAATTACTTTCTGAATCCTTTTCTTTCTTGAATACCCTTTTCATTATGTGTCCTAAATATCTAAATTGAAAACCTCTTGTTTTTATTGTTATATATAAACCTGTAATAAGAATAATAGATAACAGTGGTACCCCCCACAAAAATGATGTTAATTTGGCAAAAGCTTCATACATATAATAAATCCCCCTTAACTTATATCCCCTATTTATTAATAATACTTTTATAAACTATACTTAATTTCTCCCCCTAATATAGTTTTTTCAACAACAATATCTTTTAATTCTTCTATGTCTATTTCAAATGGATCTCTATCAAGAACTATCATATCTGCTAATTTACCTTCCTTTAAAGATCCCTTTATATTATCTTCAAATGCTGAGTAAGCCGCATTTATAGTAAACATTTTAATTGCATCTTCAACCGAAACCCTTTCATTTTCCAACCATGGTTCTTTTGGATTTCCATCTACATTTTTTCTTGTAACAACAGCATATATGCCCTTAAATATATTTGGTGTTTCTACTGGAATATCAGAGCTTCCTGTTATACATACCCCCATCTTAGTTAGTGTATTCCATGCATGACAGGTTTTCTCCCTTTCTTCACCTACTCTACTTCGCATCATAGGAATATCCGTTGAAGTAGAAATCGGCTGTGTATTTATTATTAAATTTAGATCAGCAATTCTCTTATATTGCTCATTACTTCCCACAAAACAATGCACGATTCTATGTCTATGATCTTTCTTTGGAAATTCTTTAAGTACTTTTTCATACGCATTTAAAACCATTTCTAATGCTCCATCACCAATTGCATGTAAACATACTTGCATTCCATTATTATGTGCATTTTTTATATTTTCATAAAGCTCTTCAGGAGTATAATAATATAATCCCTTATTTCCAATATCATCACTATAGTCATTTAGCATTCCTGCTGTTCTTGCTCCTATAGTTCCATCTGTCCATTGTTTCATTGGTCCTATTCTATAAAATTCATTTCCCATACCTGTTCTAAAATTTCCTTTTAAAAATTCATCAATTTCCATTGATTTAGGAAGCGATATCTTTTGATATATTCTTACAGGAAGTCTTTTTTCTGATATAAGCTCTTGATATGAGTTATATATATCTTCAAAATCCCCACCATATCCTAAATCATAAGAATCCTCAGTATGAACAGATGTTATTCCGTATTTAATAAGCTCATTTCCACCATCTATTATGGCTTTTTTTATTTCATTGTTGCTTTGCTTAGAACCTTTATTCTTTTTAAACCATTCTAGAGAAGCTTCCCTTATTACTCCATTAGGCTCGCCATCATCTCCCTTATCAAACTGTCCCCCTTCTATAAATGTATTTTTTGATATACCAACTTTTTCTAGTGCAATAGTATTTGCAATTCCTATATGACCACAAGTTCTTATTATTAATATAGGATGCTTAATTGATACTTTATCTAAATCATATTTTGTTGGAAATGTATTTTCGTCCGTAAATAGATTTTGATTCCATCCCCTTCCATATACCCATTTACCTTCTGGTATATCATTTTTATTTATAAAATCTCTGCACCTTTCTACTACTTCTTCTTTTGACGTAGTATTTTCAAGGTTAACTGCATTTATGGAACATCCATATCCCACAAGATGAGTATGAGTATCTATAAATCCTGGAATTACTGCTTTACCCATCAAATCTATTACTTCTGTTTCATCAGTAATAAATTTCTCTACTTCTTTGTTAGTTCCAACTTTTATAATTGTGTCATCCTTAATTGAAACAGCCTCATTCACATTACCATCCATAGTGTAAATCTTTCCGTTCTTTAGAACTAAATTAGCCACCATTTATTTCCTCCTAACATAAAATGTTTTTAATTTATACAAGCAAGCTTAGTTCCAAAATAGACAGATTTATTCGAATATTAAAATTAATCAAGAAATCTCCTGTTGTATCTGGATTATTGATAAAATAATTCCCAAGGATTTTGTAACAATTTTAAAATTTATATTTTATAAAAAAAATAAAAAGGCAAAATTATTTTACTTTGTAATAATTTTTTTCCTTTTTATCAATAAAATTTTTTATTTATAATTTATATTATATTTGTCAATCTTATATCTTAAGTTTTGTCTTGATACTTTAAGCTTTTTGGCTGCATCAGCCATATTTTTAGAATCATTTAGAACTAAAGTTATTATCTTTTTCTCATAATCAGATACTAAGTTGCTTAAAGAAGAAGTATTATCCCATTCTATATTACAATCCTCAACATCATTATTTTTTTTATAGTAATTTAAGAACTCTGAAACATGTTTTATAGTTATAACATCAGAGTCAACAGTATTAAAAGCATTTTCTATAGTATTTTTTAATTCTCTTATATTACCATACCAATTATTTGTTTCAAATATATTTTGTGTGAGTTGACTTACTCCCCTTATATCCATTTGCATTTCCTTATTGTAGTGTTCTATAAAATAATTTGTTAAAAGCATTATATCTTCTCGCCGTTCTCTTAAAGGAGGTATCATAAATTTTACTACACTTATACGATAAAACAAATCTTCTCTAATTTTTCCATTTCTTAAAACTTTTAATGGTTCCTCATTCATTGCGCATATTATTTTTACATCTACATATATATCTCTTGTTCCACCAAGTCTACGAACTTTCTTTTCCTCTAGAACTTTCAATAATTTTGCTTGCATTATAAGATCCATAGAATTTATTTCATCCAAAAACAATGTTCCTTTATCAGCCAATTCAAATAAACCTTTTTTGTTTTCCGCTCCAGTATAAGTTCCCTTCTCAGTTCCGAAAAATATGCTTTCTAAAAGGCTGTTAGGTATAGCAGCACAATTTTGAGAAATAAAAACATTATCTTTTCTTTTGCTACTCGTGTGAATAGACTCAGCCACAAGTTCTTTTCCTGTTCCAGTTTCTCCATATATTAAGACTGTTGAACTATTATTAGCCACTTTTAATATCCTTTTTTTTATTTCCTTCATTTCAGGGTTCTGTGTGATAATATCATCTAATTTATATAGTTTATTTTGATTGCTTATTTTTTCTCTGCGTATCTCTCTATCACTCCCACAAAACACTGAGGCACATATAGTACCTATAATTTCTTCATTCACTTTTATTGGCAAAGTTGTACTTATTATATGTATCCTTTCTCCTTTAAAATTTACTATATTCTGCTCATCATCAATACGAGGCTTTCCAGTTTTTAAAACTCTCAATATAGTACTTGTATCTGGAGTAAGCTCAGGATAAATTTCTAAAATATGCTTACCAACTACTTCTTTGCATTCAAAATATGTGTTTCCATGCCATTTAGAATATTCTACATATCCATTTTTGTCACTAATAACTATTGCATCTGCTTTTTCATGTAGACTGATAGCATTTTCAATATATTTACTTAACACTTGATTCCCACCCCCATAAAGAATTCTCATGTAAATTTATCATTGATTGAAAATTTATAATTATCAATTAATTATATCATAAAATTTATCTTATTTTTGATTAAATTTTTATCAATTTCATATATATAACAATGTATTTAAAAATATTATATTTTTGGATAGAATATAATTAAGTATTATTTAAAGGCGTGATTATATGAATATTTTTATTCCACAAAAGGTTAAATTTATATTAGATACCCTTATATCAAATGGGTTTGATGCATATATAGTTGGTGGTTGCGTCCGTGACAGCATACTAAATAAGATTCCCAATGATTATGATGTAACTACAAATGCTTTTCCAGATGATATTATGAGATTATTTGATAAAATAATTCCTACTGGAATTTCCCATGGTACAGTTACAGTTTTAATAGATAAAGAACCTTTCGAAGTAACTACATTTAGGACTGAAAGTGATTATCTAGACAATAGACATCCCTCAAAAGTTTTCTTTGTTAAAGATGTTAAAGAAGACTTATCGAGACGTGATTTTACTATCAATTCTATGGCTTACAATACTAAATATGGATTAGTTGACCCTTTTAATGGCGTTAAAGACTTAAACCTTAAAATTATAAGGTGTGTAGGGGATAGCTCTCTTCGCTTCAAAGAAGATGCTTTGAGAATGCTTCGAGCAATACGTTTCAGTTCTCAACTCGATTTTCAAATAGATAATAACACTTTAAGTGCAATCTCTGAAAACAAAGATTTATTAAAAAATATAAGTGCTGAAAGAATTAGAGATGAACTTATCAAAATGCTTTTAAGTGATAAAGCATTTATTGCAATAAATCATATGATTAACACTAAAACTTTAAAAGTCATACTTCCAGAACTATATGAAATATTGTTAACTAATAAAAGCTTAAATAATATAGATTTGCTTCCCAATAAGCTTTATATAAGGCTTTGTTATCTTATGATACCTCTTGAAAATTTTAAACTTTGTAAAGGACTACTTAAACATTTAAGATTTGATAATAATACTATAAATTTAACTATGAAATTTTACGATGCTATTTTCAAAAATTTTAATTTGCAAGACAGGGTTAGCATAAAAAATTTAATATATAATATTTCAAAAAACAACATATTTGACTTTCTATCTTTACTAAAAATAATTTATATAAATGATTTTGACCATATAAAATTAATAGAAAATGCTCAGCTTCAAGTCGAAGATATAATTTCAAATAAAGAACCACTTTCAATAAAGGATTTAAAGATAAATGGAAATGATCTAAAAGAATTAGGTATTAAAGATGGAAGAATTATAGGTAGTATATTAAATTTTCTTTTAGAAAATGTACTTAGAAATCCAGAAATCAATACCAAAAATCATCTTTTAAAGCTTTCTAATCAATATATAAATAAATCTCCAGTATCCTAATCATTAAATACTGGAGGTTTATTTAAGTTTAATTATTAATTTTTATAGCTTCATCTATATAAAATAAATATAGATATTTTTCTTTTACTTTCTTTCCTGTAATCTTTTCAAGAGCCATGGTATAGTAGTAAATCTGAGTCGCATATCTATTTATCACTTTTTCTCTATTCTCTCTATCTACATAATCAGTCTTGTAGTCTATAAGGATTATTCCATCATCTTCATCTAAAAAACAATCTATTACACCTTGTATTCTTATCAATTCATTTTCATAAATTTCTACAGGTAACTCATCAATTATAGAGGTGCTTGGTACTTCTATATAAAAAGGTTTTTCCCTATGAACTTTATTTCCCGACTCCTTATAGCAGCTAAGAATTCTTTCACCTAAAGGATTTCTAAAGAACTTTAAAATTTTATACGGATTTACTGCCTCTGCTTCCTCATCAGTCAAAATCTCTTTTGCCACAAAATACGCTATCTGCGACTTTATTTCATTTAATGTACTAACATTATCAAGAGATAAGTGCTGCATAGCACTATGAAGTGCAGTTCCTCTCTCCGCAGGAGATAACCCCTTTATTTCCTGAAGGAACTTTGGCTTTCTTAAAGGCGACTCCTTAATTAAATTATTTGCATCACTCTGCTCTTCTTCTAATAAAGCAGATTTTTTAAGTTCTGATACTGACATATTTGTTGGAATTGATCCAGCTCTTTTAAATTTATATTCCCAGTTAAGTCTTTTCTCAACTTCATTCTTATAATAATCATTTGTACCTATTTCTTCGAATATATTCATATCTTCTTCAGTATCTTCATCGGATTCTATATTGTCTCCTATAATATCCGACTTTGAATAAATATTTATTTTCCAAGATGATTCTTCATCATCAAAAGGTCTATCTATATACCCATTAAAACAATCTACAAGAGGAGAGCCATCATTATGAAGCATTAGGGCCATAGATATCCAATCTAAATAGCTTTTTCCCTTAAATACTTCGTTTGACGGTACAGTTTTACTAGCTACACTCACAGCCTTACCCCATTTATCTATAGATTTTTCTAAATTTGAAGTAGTTCCTGTAAGTATTAATTTTTCTTTTGCCCTTGTTAGCGCAACATATAAAACTCTCATTTCCTCCGATAAGTTTTCAAGTCTTAGCTTTTTCTTTATAGCATCTTTAGCAAGAGTAGGGTATTTATATCTCTTTTCATAATCAATAAAATCAGGTCCAAATCCTAAATCCTCGTGGAATAATATTGTTTCATATATATCCCTTTGGTTAAATTGCTTTCCACAGGCTGAAAGTATGACAACAGGAAATTCAAGTCCTTTACTTTTATGAATACTCATGATTCTTACTACATCCTCATTTTCACCTAAAGTTTTTGCACTCCCCATGTCTCCACTGCTGCTACGAAGCTTATTTATAAAGTTTATAAAATTGAATAACCCTTTAAAGCTAGTGCTTTCATACTGCTTTGCTCTTTGAAACAGTATTCTTAAGTTTGCCTGCCTTTGAACTCCATTAGGCATAGCCCTTACATAACCATAATAAGATGTGCTCATATACAAATACCAAATAAATTCATCTATAGGCATATGTATTGACTTTTCTCTCCACTTATCTAAAGATTCCATTACATACTTAGCTTTTTTTATAAGTGAATCTTCAAGTACATATTCCTTTGGAAGAACATCCTCGTTAAATTCTCCATAAGCTATATCTTTTAGTGCATCGTAAAAATATTTATTTTTATTTATTACTCTAAGGTCTATAAGGTCTTCTGGAGTAAATGCAAATATGGGCGATCTAAGAACTGCAACCATAGGAATATCCTGAAGTGGATTATCTATTATTTGAAGTAAAGACATCATAGTTCTTATTTCTATAGTTTGAAAATATCCTGAACTTGAGTCAGCATAAGCTGGTATTTCTTCTTTTGCAAGTTCTTCAGAAAATACATCTGCCCAACCTGCTGTAGCTCTTAGAAGTATTACTATGTCCTTATATTTAACCTGTCTATATTCTTTTACTTCTTTATCATATACAACGAAATGTTTTCCATCTTGAACCTTAAATAAATCCTTTATTTTCTTTGCAACAAGTCTTGCTTCAACTTGGATTTTATCTAATTCTTCTTCATCAAGGATTTCATCATTAATAGCTACTTCTGTTTCTTCCTCTTCAGATTTTCCTGCTAAATCTATTATATTTACATCTATATCTCCACCAACAAAGAAGTTCGTCTCATCTACAGGATCAAATACGGCACCTGGATTCAATCTTTCCTTATCTGTATATTCCATTTCACCAACGCTTGCTGACATTATCTTTTTAAAGATATAGTTTACCCCTCTAAGCACTTCTTTTCTACTTCTGAAGTTCTTGTACAGAAGTATTTTTCCAGAATTATTACTATGATCATCGCTTATTTCTTCATAAGTATTATATTTTTCAAGGAAAAGTTCTGGTTTTGCCTGTCTAAATCTATATATGCTCTGCTTTACGTCTCCAACCATAAATACATTTGGATTATCCGAGTTTTTTCTTGAAACCAAATCTATTATAGTTTCCTGAACACTGTTGCTATCTTGATACTCATCTACCAAAACTTCATAGAATTTATCTTTAAACTCCATAGCAACCGAAGAAGGAGTTATTATTCCTTTATCATAAGTTTCATTTAATATTTTAAGACAATAATGCTCTAAATCATTAAAATCTAATATTCCTTTTTCTATTTTTTTATTTCTATATCTCTCCATAAATTCTATAACTAAATCAGTAAGAGCCTCCATTATAGGATACATATCTTTTATTGCTTCGTAGCTATCCCTTAATGAAAAAGAGAAGGTCTTCTGCATTTCTTTCACCTTATATTTCACACTGTCTCTAACGTTTTTAACTTCATTTTTTATACTATCATCTAGATCTTTTCCCATTCTTAATGTTCCAAATGTTATACTTTGGAGAGATCTTTGAAACTCATCATAACCAGCTTTATATCCATCTATAGCTATATAAATACTGCTTATGGTTTCGCTCAAATTATCTATAATCTTCGGTGCTGCATCCTCCTCTTTTAAAATATCTATAAGTCCATGAAGACTATTTATCATAGATTCTAGCTCTTCTTCCACTCCATCCATAATGATTTCCATCCATTTAGACTTATACAATTCTTCTTCACTAGATAAATTAAATTCTTCTGCTTTTTTATTTAGCCATATCTTTGGATAAGGTCCACTCATAGAAAAATTATATAATCCTTCAATCATATCCTGAAGCTTACTATCATCCTTATTTCCACCAAAAGTTTCTACAAGTTTATAGAATCCATCTGTTAGAGTCATTCCTTCATATTTATCCTCAAATAATTCTCCTACTATATCTTGTTTAAGAAGGATTATTTCTGTTTGATCCCCTATTCTAAAATTAGGATCTAAATCTATATGATGAAAGTTATTTCTTATGACATCAAGGCAGAAGGAGTGCATAGTTGTTATATTAGCTTTATTTAAAAGAGTAAGCTGCTTTTGTAATCTCTTATTATTTGGATTTTTGTCTAGTTTATCTGTTATAGCATTTCCTATTCTTTCTCTCATTTCAGAAGCTGCTGCATTAGTAAATGTAACAACTAAAAGCTTATCTATATCTACAGGGTTTTCATCCCTAACTATCATCTTTATTATTCGTTCAACTAGCACAGCTGTTTTTCCAGAACCAGCAGCTGCTGCCACAAGAAGATTTTTGTCATGAGTATCTATAGCACGCTGCTGTTCATTCGTCCATTTTGTTCCTGATTCTTTATTGCTCATCATGCTCTAATTCCTCCTCCCCTGATATCTTTTCTTTCATCAGCTTCCATATATCTTCTTTATCTTTCTTTTGAAGTAAACAGTATTTATTGTCTTTCAATGAATAGTCAAATTGACATATTGCATTGAATCTACAGTAAGAACAACATGTATACTTACCATTCTTAACAGGTTTTATAGTTATATCACCTTTAAGCATATCTTCACAAAGATCTACAACCTTTTGCCTTACATATTCACTTATAACTTTAAACTGCTCTCTTGTTGCAACTGATGAATTATTCTCTGATATTCCATCCTTACCCATATAAGCAGGTATTATTATAGAATATCCTTTAATATCTTTATCCATTTCCTTTATAACTTTTGGATCTTTTAGAAGAAGCCCACTCATTTTCAGCTCTTTTATAAGCCTCTGCTCTACTTCTTCTTCACTAAGTTCTCCACTTGAAGATATCATTGGATCATCTATTGTGAAGTATAGGATTGCTCCAGGAACTATATCTTTCTTTAAGATTTCCTCTTCATTGCTCAATATTGCATCAAGATAAACAAGAAGTTGAAGTTGAAGTCCATAATAAACTTCATTTAAACTAAATGATTTTTTTCCTGATTTGTAATCTACTATTCTTATATAAACTTCACCATTATCTTCAAGTATATCAACTCTGTCTACTCTTCCTCTAAGATATATATCATCACCACTTGGCAGTGAAAGTTTTATTGGCTTATACTTTCCATCTCCAAATACTATTTCACTATCCAGTGTTTCAAAACTTCCTCTCTTAAAGTGCTCACTTATTACTGACACTGATTTCGTAAGTATCCTCTTCATTTTAGAAACTAAATATTTATATTTAGCTGAGCTTTTCAGTATAGATTCATCTTTTATAACTTCATCTATCATTGATGAAATTGTACTCTCACTCCACTTTTTATCTAAATCAGACCAATGTCGACCTTCATCTTTTACTTTATTAGTGAATTTATCTAATATTTCATGTACAAAGGTTCCAAAATCAGGACTTCCAAATTCATATATCTTTCTGTCTTTAGCTTTTAGCCCATATTGAATATAGAAGGCAAATGGACATTGGGCATATTTTTCAACTCTTGATACATCAAATACATAAGGCTTATCATAAAGAGCTTTTATCTTTTCACCTCTTATAGTTTGAACTTGATTACTATATTTTAAGCCGCTTAGAACTCTCTCAATTCTGCCGTTCCACTCTTCTTTGCCCTTATACCATTCATAAGCATTTTTCCATACGGAACTTACTTCTTCCTTGTCATCATAATAGCTTCTCATCATTGATATAAGCTCATTAAAAGTGGGTTCCGGAGCAACAATCTTGTCTACTGCTTCATCTTCCTTATTCTTTAATATATCGCTTTCTTCCTTAAGCTTTGGGAATAGCTTTTTAAATCTAGAAATAAGTATTGAACTCCTTTGAGCCTTTCCTTCAAAATCAGCAATAGGGTAAGTAAGTACTAAATATTCGCTTGCCATAGTAAGAGTTGTATATATTAAAAAGTTTTCTTCAAACATCTTAGTTTCCGTATCAGAAGCAAGAGTTACCCCCTCAGTTTTCAGAATTCCCCTATCGTTATCAGACAATATTCCCTCTTCTCTATTTACCCTAGGGAATACTCCATCATTAACTCCAATAATGTAAAGAGCCTTTATACTATGACTCTTTATTCTAGCTATATCCCCAACTATAACTTGATCCAAAGCTATTGGTATTAATCCAACTTCTTGCTTTAAAAATCCCATGCTTAATATTTCTATAAACCTATCTAAAGAAACCACTTCATCTCCCATTATTTCAACCATTTGATCTAAAACCTCAAATATCACATCTACTACTTGTTCATATTCATCCGCTCTTTCTGTATTTCCTTCAGCTTTAAAATTTTCAATCCATATATCAACTTTTTGAAAAGCTCCTACTTCACATAAAAATTCATATACATAAATACATAAATCTCTCATGTTACATTTCTTAGCAACTTTACTACCAAAAGTAGTCAAAGGATTTATAACATCATCCTTTATTTCATTAATTACATTTAAAACATCTCTAGTATATTCTTGTTTATCTTTAGCATTTGAAAGACCATACTCCCAAAACTCAAGCCATTTCTTTCCCTTGATTCCGTATGCCAGAACAAAATTTTCAAGTATATCAATCTTTTGTTTTGTTGTAAGCTGCTCTTCGCATCCATCATTAGTTAAATCTATAAGTCCTGTTTTCAAGTATCTAAACACACTTTCATAGGACCAATTCTTATTAAATATATCAAAAACAGAAAGAATTAAAACCACTAAAGGATTATCTGTTACATCTCTTTTCTCATCTAAAAAGTAAGGAATGCTATACTCATCAAATATTACCCGGGTAATTTTTTTATAATTGTCTAAGTCTCTGCACACTACAGCTATATCTCTAAATCTATATCCATCATCACGAACTTTGCTTATTATATTTCTTGCAACCCATTGAATTTCCTCATAATTATTTAATGCTTTATATATTCTTATATTATCTGGTTCTTCTCTATAAGGTACAAAAGGATATTTAAAGAAATACTTTTCCATATGGCCAATATCATAGCTATTGTTAAATCTATAGCAGCAATCTTTATTAAGATCTATAGGTTTATCATAAGCCACATGATTTTCTTCAGCTATCTTAAGTAATTTTCTTTCAGTATTTCTAGCTACCCAAAATATATCATCTATTTCTTCTTTATATTCTGATGATCCATCCATATTTAAGCTTATATTTACTCTTTTTGACTTTTTCATAAGTCTAGAAAGTATTGAATACTGTTGAGGTGTAAAAGTCGAAAATTCATCTACCCATACCTCTGCACCGTTAAATAATGAACACTCCTCAAGCTTTTCATAAAGCATTGTAAGCTCATCTTCATCGTCTATATAATTTTTGTGAATAGCTATTTCAAAGTCTATATAAACTCTATATAAATCCTCTAATTTATATTTAAGTTCAAGCTCATCTTCTTTAAGCTTTTCTATGGTATCTCTTAAAAGTTCAGGCGTTATATTATATCTTTTAAATTCTGTTATAACTTCTGAAACTATATCTATAAATCCCTGCTTTGAACTTGATTTATAAAATATCTTTAAATCATTTTCTCTTTCTCTTAAAATCTTATATAGTATCATAGACTTTCCAGAATCATTAAGTCTCTTATGAGTAATTCCACCGACTTCATTAAAAACTCTATGAGCCATTCTTTTAAAACTCAATACCTCTGTTTTAAATGTGCCCATATCTCCAAGTGCTCTAAGAAGGTTTTTCTCTGCTTCAAATGAAAATTGTTCTGGGACTAAAAGTATTAATCTGTTGTCAAAACCTTTTTCTAGTTTTCTCTTTATATCATCTAAACAAAAACGGCTCTTACCGCTTCCTCCTCTTCCATATATAAATCTTAAGCTCAACTCTTCATCTCCTCTCAATCATCTACGATTATCCTTAATATATATTTTAAATTATTGATGCTAAAATTACACAGACTTTATGAAATTATTTATCAAAATTTATTTCTATCATTTAAATCCAAAAAAATTCAATGTATGTTATAATATTGAACATAGGCTATCTTAAAATATTTCATTTTAATTTGGGGGTTCATATGAATAAAAATGAAGATATAAAAAAGGAAACAGGGATTTATGAAAATCCATTATGGACTAAAGACTTCACAATAATAACACTAGGTACCGTAATATCAAAACTAGGAAATGCTATTTCTGGTTTTGCTATGAGCCTTTTAGTTCTTGATTTATACAAGTCTACTCTTATGTATGCTTTATGTATGTGTGTATTTAGTCTTTCAAATGCAATTGTACCAGCTTTAGCAGGACCATATCTTGATAAATTTTCCAGGAAGAAAACTATATATACTCTTGATTTTCTTTCTGCAGCTCTCTATATGTTGTTCGGTATACTTTTATGGAAAAACAGCAATGTAAATTACATTATTATTATTTTAGTTTCCTTAATCTTAGGTGTAATTAACAGTATTTATTCTGTTGCCTATGATAGTTTATATCCTCTTCTTGTTACGAAAGGAAATTATACAAAAGCTTATTCAATATCAAGTACTCTTGAAACACTTACTATGTTTATGGTTCCCGTATCAGCTTATTTATATAATACCATAGGCATTGGCCCTCTTTTCCTTTTAGATGCAGTAAGCTTTTTTATAGCTGCAGTATTTGAAACACAAATTAGAGCAAAAGAAGAGTATATGGAAATTAGAACTGAAAAATTTACAAGGAGTCAATATATAGAAGATTTTAAACAAGGTATTGAATACCTGAAAAGTGAAAAAGGTCTTCTTGCTATTACAATATATTTTGCTATTACAACATTTGCTGGAAGTTCTTATCAAACATTATCACTTCCATATTTTAAAGAAACATATACCTCAGGAGAGTATATGTTTATATGGGTAATGGGCTTTGGTGTTCTTGGACGTTTTATAGGTGGTGCTATACACTATAAATTCAAATATCCTACAGATAAAAAATTTACAATAGCCCTTTTAGTTTATTTTACAATCTCATTGATTGATGGATCTATGTTGTATTTTCCTATAATAATAATGATGATTCTCAGCTTCATTGAAGGTATCATGGGTGTAACCTCATATAACATACGAGTTTCTGCTACTCAAAGCTATGTACCTCATGAGAAGAAAGGAAGATTCAATGGTATTTTTTTAATGGCTATAACGGCCTCTATGACATTAGGGCAGCTTATTTCCGGAGCACTTGGAGATATTGTTCCAAAGCGTCTTGTAGTTTCTGCATTTATGATTTTTAACCTAATTGGAGTTATAGTTGTTATGTACAAAAATAGAAATCATGTTAAACCTATATATAATAGACAAGCTTGAAATTTTTACAAATAAAAATGGATACCTTATAAAATTAGGTATCCATTTTATTTTTATATACAATTCCCGCTTCTTTCAAATACTCTTCCTTCAGAATACTCATTAAAATTACGTTTCTATATTGTCCCTCTACGAAATATCTATTTCTTCTAACGCCTTCTTTTGTAAAACCACAGTTTAAATAGCATTTAATTGCTCTTTCATTTAGATCAACAACTTCAAGTTCAACCCTATGAGCTCCTTTGTTCATAAAAAGAAATCTTAAAATGGTTTTTATGGCATCTTGCGCATACCCTTTATGCCAATAATTCTTTGCTATAGTTACTCCAATTTCATAATTACCACCTAAATCCTTAAGGCCACTATAACTTATATAGCCTATTAATATCTTTTCCTCATTAAGAATAGTCAAAAACTTCTTGTCTATATTCATTATTTTATAGAAATTTTCTAATATGAATTCTTTAGATGGTGGTATATGATAGCATCCATCGAACCTAGTTATTTCTTCATCATTCCATAGCCCATGAAAAAAATCTATATCCTTTTTCTCAACACTTCTAAGACGAACTTTTTTCCCCTTTAACATCGACTCACCTTCTTTTTATAAAGTACAAGCCCTAATTAAATTATACTACTTTTTTCCTTTATAAAAAACCTTTGATTATGATGGCTATGCTATATTTTAAGGCATTAAATACCATTTAATTAAAATTTATTATTATAGGTCACTATAGGTATTTAATATAAAAAAACACGCTTATACTCTATATTTAAACGTGCTTATCAAATATAATCTATCTTGATGAATGATACTATTTGTAATTTTTAAATGCATGATTTTTATTTTACTATAACAAAAAACGCATTCATTAAATGAATGCGTTTTTGGCGGAGAACGAGGGATTTGAACCCTCGCGCCGGTTACCCGACCTACGCCCTTAGCAGGGGCGCCTCTTCGGCCACTTGAGTAGTTCTCCGAATTAAAATTTTCTATTTAATTATCTTTAAATAAAAAAATGGCGGAAGAAGTGGGATTCGAACCCACGGTACGCTCACACGTACGCCGGTTTTCAAGACCGGTGCCTTAAACCAACTCGACCATCCTTCCATGTCGCCTGACATGATTTATTATATCAGCATATAATATACCTGTCAACATATTTTATAATTTTTTTTGATATGTACTTAATTTTTTTTTATTCATTGGAAAGCCTTATTATATAAGGCTTTCCTTTATAGTAAATTAAGAAAATCTAAAAAACAACTTATTTATATTAATATTTTTCATATAAAAAGTTACATTTCATTTTATAAGGTTTTCCCCTTGTTTTAAGTCTTCTAGTGTATTAATTCCTAACATCTCCGAACAATTCTTACATACATAAATATTTACAACATGTCCACCATCTCTTATTATTTCAGGCACATCTGTTAAATAATATTCTCCCTGACTATTATTATTGCTGACTTTCTTTAATGCATCAAATAATACACTAGAATGAATTATATCTGGTCCACAATTAAGTTCTTTAATTTTTTTCTGCTCCTCAGTGCAATCCTTTTCTTCTACAACTCTTAAAAAATTATTATTTTCATCCCTTATTATTCTTCCATAAGGAGGCTGGTCCTCAAACATAGATGTAAGAACTGTACACATTGACTTTCTTTCTTTATGATATTCTGCAAATCCTTCAAAAGTATCCCTACTTATCATAGGCATATCACCATATAAAATCATTATGTCATCGTTGCAATCTTTTAAATACTTTTCAGTTATCATTACTGCATGTCCAGTTCCTAATTGTTTGTCTTGAGTTATATAGTTATATTCTGAACCTAAAGCTTCTTTTATCATTTCACCTTTATATCCAACTACTATATAGACATCTTTCTTTGAAATAAAAGAAGTGTTTTCTAAAACATATTCTATAAGTGGCTTTCCATTTAATTCTTTTAATGCCTTTGGTAAATTAAATTTATCAGACTGTAGTCTTGTGCCTTTTCCCCCTGCTAGTATAAGTAATTTCATTTAAATTTCATCTTCCCTTCTTACTCCATTAGTAGAATCAACAATTATTCCTGGATATCCTAAAGATTCCACCGCCTTTAAAATTCTATCACAATCTTCATCCATAGCATATACATAGCAACATCCACCGCCACCTGAGCCATTAACTTTTCCTCCTAATGCTCCATTTTCATATGCTGTATTTAAAATTTCTTCTATTTCTTTAGTAGATATAAGAAGACCATCCCTCAGATTCTCATGATGTCTTTTTATAAGCTTTCCAAACTCTTTTGAAGAAAATTCATCAGAATCAATAAACTTCTTTGCATATTGAAGTATTTTGTAGTTATCTATATTAGCTAAAATATTTCTCTTTTCTTCCTCTAGAAGCTCATCTAAGTATTTTATATTCTCTTCATTTTTTATAAAATCTTTTATGCTTTGTATACCATATTTATTTAATTTCTTTAATCCATTAACTACAGGAAATTTTGCAGTTGCAAGTACCTTGGTTGTCTCCTTATCCCTCAATGAATCAAATAATATAAACTTTCCTGGAAGTTTCTTTGATATTTTATTTACTTTTGTTTCTCCATTTTCAAAATTTAAATTTACCATTCCTCCTAATGCAGATGCATAATGATCCATCATTCCGCCTGGTTCATCAAATTCCTTAACTTCAGCTAAAAATCCTAAATAAGCAATTTTTTCAGCATTATCCTTATCTTTAGAGTCTATCAATTCTAGTAATAATTTTATAAGTACTACTATCATAGTTGATGATGAACACATTCCCTTTCCGATAGGTATATCAGACATCATAGATATATTGTATCCATGATCTAGATTATATCCATTATTAATTAGAACGTTTACTATACTCTTCATATAATCTCTATTATTTTCATATATGAGTTCCTTAGAAAAATCTACAACATGTTCCACCCATTGATATGGTTTTTCATTAGGCTTATCAAAATATCTGCTTCCAATCTTAATATTTAAAATTTTATCATTTCTATCTTCACCTTCAGCATAAAATCTTAAATCGATAGCTTGAGCTATAACTTCTAAGCCTAAATAATCCTGATGTTCACCAAACATACAAATTCTGCTTGGTGTAGATACTTTCATCTTCATAATATCCTCCCTAGATTTCAACTGTATTTTCTCAATAATTATATTATAAACTATATTTGTATTTTTTTTAATTTTCTTTTACATTTTGTGATAAAAAATATAAAATATATATTGTAATCTTATTAATTTTGGGGGGATATTTATGAAAAAACTAACTGCTATTGTAATTGGAGCAGGTGACAGAGGTGCAAATGCTTATGCTCCATATGCATTAAAAAATCCTAATAAACTAGAAATTGTAGCTGTAGCTGAACCATTAGAAGAGAGACGAAAGTCATTTAAAGAAAAGTTTTCTCTAAGTGATTTTCAATGTTATAAAAATTATGAAGATATATTAAAAGGGGATAAGCTGGCTGATATAGCTATAATAGCTACTCAAGATAAAATGCATCTTGATCCAACTCTAAAGGCTTTAGAAGCAGGATATGATGTTCTACTAGAAAAGCCTATGTCACCTGATGCACACGAATGCATAAAAATGGCTGATGTTGCTGAAAAAAATCATAGAATTTTATCAATTTGTCATGTACTTAGATATACAAGTTTCTTTCAAAAAATAAAAGAAGTTTTAGCTCAAAATAGAATTGGAGATATAATCTCAATAAATCATAATGAAAATGTAGGATACTATCATCAAGCTCACAGCTTTGTAAGAGGAAATTGGAGAAATACAGATATAGCTGCTCCAATGATATTAGCTAAGAGTTGTCATGATATGGATATACTTTTATATTTAATAAATAAAAAGTGTTTAAATGTATCATCATTTGGTTCTTTAAAACACTTTAAAGAAGAAAATGCTCCAAAAGGTGCTCCTATGAGATGTTTAGATGGATGTCCTCATGAAAATAAATGTCCATTTTATGCACCTAAATTTTATCTTACAGATAATGTAGCATGGCCAACTAATACAATTTCAACGGATCTATCTTTTGAAGGTAGATTAAAAGCTCTTAAAGAAGGACCTTATGGAAGATGTGTTTATCATTGTGATAATAATGTTGTAGACCATCAAGTAGTAAACTTAGAATTTGAAGATGGAGTTACTGCTACATTTTCTATGTGCGCTTTTACTCATGATATAGGAAGAACACTAAAAATAATGGGCTCTAAGGGTGAAATTCGTGCTAATATGAATACACGTGAAATTGAAGTCCATAACTTTGTAGATAATAGCGTAGAAAAGATAACTTTAAAACCTACAACTTCTGGCCATGGAGGCGGAGATTTCGGACTTATTGATGATTTCCTAAATGTTGTTTCTGGAAACAATAAGGAATCTCTTTCATCTGCAAAAACCTCAGTTCAAAGTCACTTGATGGCATTAGCAGCTGAAAAATCACGTATAGAACATAGAATAGTTTCTATTGATGAATTTTATAAATAATAGAGGTTAATTTATAATTTAATAAAAAAGTTCAGATTAAGTTTATGACTAATCTGAACTTTTTTATTGCTATTTAGTTATTTCATCTACACCCATGTAATGTCTTAAAGCTTCTGGAATTTTTACAGAACCATCTTCTTGTTGGAAGTTTTCAAGTATAGCTGCTACAGTTCTTCCTATTGCAACACCTGATCCATTTAATGTGTGTACAAACTTTGGCTTATCTTTTGTGGTTTCCTTATATTTTATATTTGCTCTTCTAGCTTGGAAATCTTCAAAATTACTACAGCTTGAGATTTCAACATATCTGTTGTAACTTGGCATCCAAACTTCTATATCATATTTTAATGCAGCTGTGAATCCTAAATCACCTTTGCATATTCTAACTATTCTATACGGTAATCCTAATCCTTGAAGTACTCTTTCTGCATCTTGTACTAATAGATCAAGTTCCTTATAAGAATCCTCTGGCTTTGCAAACTTTACAAGTTCAACTTTATTAAATTGATGTTGTCTTATAAGACCTCTTGTATCTCTTCCTGCTGAACCAGCTTCTGATCTAAAACAAGCACTGTAAGCAACATGTTTTATTGGAAGTTCGTCTCCTCTTAAAACTTCGTCTCTATACATATTAGTTACTGGAACTTCCGCTGTTGGAATTAAGAAATAATCTTGATCCTTTAATTTAAATGCATCTTCTTCAAACTTTGGTAGCTGTCCAGTACCAGTCATTGAATCTCTATTTACCATAAAGGGTACAAACAATTCTTTGTATCCATTTTTAGTGTGTGTATTTAAAAAGTAATTTATTACAGATCTTTCTAATCTAGCTCCTAAATCTTTATAAAGGGCAAATCTTGAACCTGTGATCTTACCTGCTCTTTCAAAATCAAGTATATCTAATCCTGTTCCTATATCCCAGTGAGCTTTAGGTTCAAAATCAAACTTGGTTGGCTCTCCCCATCTCTTTATTTCTAAATTGTCTTCATAGCTTCCGCCTTCTGGAACTTGATCATTTGGTATATTAGGAATTCTTAGCATGATATAATTTATCTTTTCATTTATTTCAGATACCTTATCATCGTAAGCTTTTATTTCCTCTCCTATTTTTCTCATGTCTTCCATTATAGCAGTTACATCTTCTCCTGCCTTCTTTAATTGAGGCACTTTTTTAGACTCTTGATTTCTCCTTGCCTTAAGCTCCTCAACCTTTACAAGAATACCTCTTTTTTCTTCATCTAGAGCTATAACTTCATCTATTTGTGATATATCAAAGTCTTCTCCTCTATTTTGCATAGCAGCTTTAACTTCTTCAGTTTTACTTCTAAGCATTTTTAAATCTAACATTTCATTTTCCTCCTTATTTATTTTTTGAAATAAAAAAAAGCCCTTCGTCCTTAAAGGGACGAAAAGCTCCGCGTTGCCACCCTAATTGATTACTAATTAAAATAATCCTCTTAAAAATTTAACGATATTACCGTACTGCTCATCACAGTCCCTCTGAGGTGGATTCTTAAAATATCAGTGCCAGTTTTCACCTTCCACTGACTCTCTAAAATCTGAATACTTTAATACTAGCCTCTTCATAGGTTTAATTATAAACTTTTATATATTATATTCCTTAGTTTATCTATTGTCAATATAGTTTAATCTCTTTTTATAGTTTTAGTACTTACTATATCTACACCTGTATTTAATATGTTAGTGCAAACTACATCTCCGCATTTCATATTTGGACCAACATATATCCTGCTTAATGCTTTAGAACATTCTATCCATAGACTTTTATCTATAGGCTTAGTGCTTTTTACAGGTAATACTTTATGTTTATTATCACCCTTTATTCTCACTAAAGTGGTAAGTATTCCCTTTGTACAATTATCTTTAAACTTTTCATAGTAATTACCTAATTCACATTGATTTCCATTAATTATCTTATTTTCATCTGTGTCAGATACATTTAAAATACATTTTTTATTACATCCATAGCATATAGAAGATTCACTCATTCTTAATTTCTCCCTTAAATTTCATTGAATTCCTTAATCCTACTAAGTATTAATCTGGATCCCTTTGAGTCCTTAACTATATCATTTAAATTTTTACCTGTTTCCCTAGCTAAAATATGTGCTATTCTACTCAAACAATAAGAACCCTGACATTCTCCAAAAGTTGCTCCTGTTCTTCTTATAATTCCTTCTATAGTTCTAGCTCCAAGTGGCCTCCTTATACAATCAACTATTTCTGCTTCAGTTATTTCATTACATAAACATATAATCTTTCCATAATTTTTATCAACACTTATTAGTTCATTTCTCTCTTGATTTGTAAGGTTTTTGAACTTATATATTTCTCTTCTTTTATCTATAAAATTCTTTTTCTTCTTGCATTTTAAATTATTAACTATAGTCTCACAAACCATATTTGATATTGCAGGAGTTATAGTAACTTCGCTATAATGATTACCAGTTATTTTTATATAACCTTTGTTAGTCATTTCATTATCATCTATTATCATCATATCTTTATAAAATAATTCATTGTAAGTATTTTTTATGTTATCCTTGCTTATCTCATCAATCAGATTATTTAGCTTACCCAATATTTCTTTAACACCAAGATCTCTTTCTGATATATATTGAGCTATCATATGTTTATTGAAAGTTGGTATTGCATATACATCTTCATCATTTTCCTCTAGAGAAAATATTATATGATTAAAATACTTATCATAAGTATTATCAAGAATGAATGTATTAAGCTTTTCTCTGCTATTTGATGGCTCAATATCTTTGTCTATATTATAATTTTCACCCGGAGTCGTATTTACAACCATTTTGCATGTAAATTTATTTTTATTTGTAGTAACTTTAAGAGATTTAGAAATTTTTTGTATATCTAAAACCTCTTCTTCTAATCTAAAATTGACTCCATTATCAAAGGCTATTTCTGCATATGCTAACGCTAAGTCATATGGAGATACCACTCCTGTGTTCTTAGAGTATAGTGCTATTTTCACATTTTCTTTTAAATTATTTTCTATTGTTCTTGCTTTTTCACCCTCTATTATTTCTATATCCTTTACGCCTCTTTTTACGGCTCTTTTATATATTCTCTTTAATTCCTCTACCTTTTCATCTGTATTTGCTATTAATAGTGATCCTATTCTTTTAAATGGAACATCAAATTTTTCAGTTATTTCATCAAACATTGCATTTCCCATTATTTGAAGCCTAGCCATAAGGTCACTTCTTCCACCTATACCATCGTTTACAACTGCTGTATTTATAGAAGATATGTCATCTGCTATGTCATAGTCTTTTTCAATTACAGCTATATTTAAATTATACTTTGAAAGCTCATAGGCTACGCCGCATCCGATAAGTCCGCCGCCTAATATAAGTACGTCATAATCCATATGATTTCACTACCTCTCACTTTTAAATGTAACAATTTTACTATAAAACATATTACATTACTATTATAACAATGTTTATATATTTTGATAATAAAAATAACTTTAACAGATTTAAAAAAAATAAACTTCATATCACATATTAAAATAAACATATGATATGAAGCCTTATATTACTTAGATAAATTATTAAGGATATCTCCTAATTCTTTTATAAGTTCGCCATATTTAGCCCAATCTCCACTCTTCTGAGCTTCTATAGCCTTATTGTATACATCAGCTGCTTTGCCTATTTTTTCATTAACTATTGATGATGTATTATTTTCTCCTTCATTAATTGGTTTATTATTTGTTTCCTCTTCTGTCTTACCTTCATTAGTTGATTTTCCAAATAACGCAGCAAGAACATTTTCAATGCTATCTTCCATAACAACATTGTCACCATAGTATGCTATTACTCTCTTCATTTCAGGTATACTCTTCTCTCCCTCTGCAACTATATACAGTGGTTTTATATATAAAAGAGAATTATCTATTGGTATTATCAACGTATCACCAAACTTAGTATTTGATCCTTTAGATTTCCACAAAGTTATTTCCTTGGAAATTTCAGTATCCTGATTTATCTTATTATTAAAGAACACAGGACTATATATAGTTTTCTTTGGTGGGAATTTATAAAGAACTAAATTTCCATAATGTTCTTCATCCATTCTGGCACCTAATATAGAAACCATATTTTCTTTTCCTCTTGTATTAAAGTAATCAAGCATTACCATTTCTATTTCATCTTCACCTGGTAATCTTGTAACCATATATGATGACTCTCCATTTGGATTTTCTTCATCATAATCTACCTTCTTAGCTACCTCCCATAAATCTTCTCCATTAAAGAATACTGCTGGATCAGTCATATGGTATTTCTCAAGAACCTTTTTTTGAATTCCAAAGATATCTTGAGGATATCTTAAGTGAGATTTTAATCCTTGTGGCATTTCATCTATATCTTTAAATAGTCCTTTAAACATCTTTGATAAACTTTGAGCTATAGGATCATCTTTATCAGATATATAGAAATCAACAGTTCCATCATAAGCATCTATAACTACTTTAACAGAGTTTCTAATATAGTTTATATTTTCATATGGCTCTGAATAAGGATATAAGTTTGATGTTGTGTACCCATCCATAATCCAGTATATCTTTCCTTCATTTAATACTGTATAAGGATCCTTATCATACTTTATAAATGGTGCTATAGTTTGCACTCTATCAACTATATTTCTTCTAAATAATATTTTACTTTCACTTGTTATATCTTTTGATAGTAGTATATTAACATCTCTCTGATTTATGGCATATAAAACTCTATTGAGGAAAGTCATATTTATACCATCTTTACCATCATAATTATTAGTTTGATTTTCTCCTCCTTTTGGAGCATCAAATTCACTAGTTAGAGTATTTACAATAGCATAGTAATCAGTCTTCTCACCAAAATATATTCTAGGGTTATCTAAAGGTATATCAGTAGAGTTTACTGGTGGTATATCATTTATGAGAAATTTAGGCTGTCCTTCAGATGTAACTTTACTTACATCACTCATTACAACACCATATCCATGAGTATACTTTAAGTGCTTATTTATCCATGTATTAGGTTCTATGCTATCGCTATTAATTTCCCTTGGTGCTACAAATACTTGTTTAAATTCACCATTTATTTTATATCTATCAACATCTATATCATTAAAGTCATAGTAATATCTTATATTTTGAACTTGATTATAGAACTCAAGTGACGGTCTAAATGAGTTTATCTTTATATTGCTAACTATATCTTTATTAGCTTTTATACTTTCTTTGTTTAAGTTATTTGTTACCTCAAAATCTCTCTCTTCTATATTATCAATATTAAATGCTTTTCTCGTAAATTCAATATTATTTGATAAATAAGGTTTTTCTAACTCAAGCTCGTTTGCCTTAACTAAAAATCTTTGAACTAATAATGAAGCTGGCGCCTGAAGTATTGATACTATAAATACTGTTGCTATCGCTATTATTATAGGTTTAACCTTATTTTTTCTTATATTTATAAAAACAATTATAGCAGCTACTATACATAATATTGTAAGAACTCTATAAAATCTGAGTGTTACATTTAAATCTATATAACTTGCACCAAATGCAACTCCATTATCACTGTAAACTAAGTAATAAGCACTTAATATATATTTTATAGAATACATTATAAGTAATGCTGATGCTAATATTGCAAATTGCTTTCCTGCAAAATGTTTAAGCCTGCTACCATCTATATAAGTGATATTTCCCTCTGTATTGTTATGTATCCCTTTTACTCTATCTTTTAATATAAGTGATAAATAAGCTAATACAGTTACTATGATAAGTATAACCAAAAGTGCCATCATTGAATTATATATTGATTGTATTAATGGAAGTTTAAATATATAAAATGATATGTCTTTATTAAATACTGGATCTGTTAAATTGAAATCTGTTGAATTTGTAAATTGAAGAATACTATACCAATACTTATTTGATACTCCATATGATACCAAAGCTGATATTAAAATATTTACTAATATAAATATTTTAGATTCTCTTTTTTTAGTTATAGGATCTAGCTCTACTCTATTTATTTCCTTTAAATAACTCTTTTTTAAACTTCTATAATATAGTCCTATTACTACAAAACATAAAATAAACATAGGAATCATGAATTTTATGATTGCTAATATTTTTGTAAAGTAAACACTTAAATATCCTAGACTTTTAAACCATTGATAGTCTACAGTAAACTTTAGTATTCCGTCTAAGGATAATAGCAATATCATTAATATTAATACTGCTGCCACTAACGTGTACTTTTTTTTCATTTCCTCACTCCTCATTTTATTAATTTTAGGTAATTAAAAAGTTTTTAGATCCTAATTCTGATATTATCTTTTCCATATTCTCATTATTATCAGCAACTATAGTATGTAGATGTACTCCTTCTGTTAATGATGATAGTGGCTGTGCCTTATTTTCATCAAATCTCTTTAAAAAACTTTCTAAATCAGCAGAGTTTTTTATCATTAACATTGCTTTTATTTCTCCATAAACAGGATGCTCTACTATTACATCTTCTATAATACCACCGTATTTTATAACTATTGATAATTCATCAATCATTTCTTCTCTTCTATGATTTATAGCTAATATACTTCTAACTTTATTATCACAATTATCATATATTATATACCCATCTGGAGTAGCTATTATTTTAGTTCCTGTAGCCCTTAAAATCGCGATATCCTTAACTATTACCTGTCTAGTAACATTGAACCTTTCAGCAAGTAGATTTCCCTTTAGAGGCTCTTTAGAGCTTATTAAAAGTCTTTCAATTTGTAGTCTTCTATCTTTAGATGTCATTTCTTCTCACCACCTAACTCATATCATCACTTTTTTTTAAAATATAAAGCATCTTATTTTGTATGTTTACGTTTTTATGATGATTTCTAATTACATATATTAACTCTTCATCATATCCTAATTCTTTAAGAATATCAGCTCCATATTCATCATGATTATAGTATACATCTATCTTCTTTATATTTGTATACTTCTTAATACGTCCATGAGTAACTTTGTTTAAAATAACTAGTATAGATTTATCTATGAGATTTAAATGTTTTTTTATTTTACCTATATCATGAAGTAATGCAATTTTTCTTAGCTTCACTACATCTATATCTTCATATTTATGTGCTGCAATTTTCTCACACGTCTTAGCTACCCTGATAGAATGGTGTTGCTCATTTAATCTTAGCTTTAAAAATATATCTAGTTCATCATTTGTTAAGTTTGATTTGAGATATTCCATATTAATTGATTTAAAGGAAGATATAATTCCCCATACAAATTGCTTAATTCTATATATCATTTTTAGCCACCTGTTAATATACCTTATAAAATATTGTAATAAATAACTTATATATAGACAATTAATAATTTTTTAAATATACATTAACATTTCAAAAATATTAATATAATAAAAAAACCATGAAGTTAATCTTCATGGTTTTTGGTGGAGATAAAGAGATTCGAACTCTTGACCCCCTGCGTGCAAGGCAGGTGCTCTCCCAGCTGAGCTATACCCCCAAAAATGGTGGACCTTCAGGGACTCGAACCCCGGACCTACCGGTTATGAGCCGGTTGCTCTAACCAACTGAGCTAAAGATCCAAGTTTTCACCTGGCGACCACCTACTCTCCCACAGAGCCTCCCCTGCAGTACCATCAGCCGTAATTTGCTTGACCTTCGTGTTCGGAATGGGAACGGGTATTACCAAATTACGCATCATCACCAGATGCTTAGTTTTTCCTAAATCTTCGATTTAGCTGAAAAACTGTACTCCTCACTTCAGTGAGTGAGTTTCCTTTGAAAGAACTTAATTATTCTTTCAAAATTGCACACAGATTTTCTTTTCTATCTTTGTTTTCTTTGATTAAGTCCTCGACCTATTAGTATGAGTCAGCTGAATACATTGCTGCACTTACACCTCTCACCTATCTACCTTGTGTTCTTCAAGGGGTCTTACTAACTTACGTTATGGGAAATCTCATCTTGAGGGGGGCTTCACGCTTAGATGCTTTCAGCGTTTATCCCTTCCCGACTTAGCTACCCAGCTATGCTCCTGGCGGAACAACTGGTGCACCAGAGGTCAGTCCATCCCGGTCCTCTCGTACTAAGGACAGCTCCTCTCAAATTTCCTACGCCCGCGACGGATAGGGACCGAACTGTCTCACGACGTTCTGAACCCAGCTCGCGTGCCGCTTTAATGGGCGAACAGCCCAACCCTTGGGACCTACTTCAGCCCCAGGATGCGACGAGCCGACATCGAGGTGCCAAACCTCCCCGTCGATGTGGACTCTTGGGGGAGATCAGCCTGTTATCCCCGAGGTAGCTTTTATCCGTTGAGCGATGGCCCTCCCACGAGGTACCACCGGATCACTAAGCCCGACTTTCGTCCCTGCTCGACTTGTTGGTCTCGCAGTCAGGCTCCCTTCTGCCTTTGCACTCTTCGAAGGATTTCCGACCCTTCTGAGGGAACCTTTGGGCGCCTCCGTTACTTTTTTGGAGGCGACCGCCCCAGTCAAACTGCCCACCTAACAATGTCCCGTCACCAGCTTCATGGTGCCCGGTTAGAATCCCAGTACTGTCAGGGTGGTATCCCAAGGGTGGCTCCACAGGACCTGACGATCCTATTTCTCAGCCTCCCACCTATCCTGTACAGACAATACCGGAACTCAATGCTAAATTGCAGTAAAGCTCTACGGGGTCTTTCCGTCCAATCGCGGGTAGCCAGCATCTTCACTGGCACTACAATTTCGCCGGATTTGCAGTTGAGACAGTGCCCAAGTCATTACGCCATTCGTGCGGGTCAGAACTTACCTGACAAGGAATTTCGCTACCTTAGGACCGTTATAGTTACGGCCGCCGTTTACTGGGGCTTAAGTTCACACCTTCGCCTAAACTAAGTGTTCCCCTTAACCTTCCAGCACCGGGCAGGCGTCAGCCCCTATACATCAGCTTTCGCTTTAGCAGAGACCTGTGTTTTTGCTAAACAGTTGCTTGGGCCTATTCTCTGCGACCATATTTCTATGGCACTCCTTCTCCCGAAGTTACGGAGTCAATTTGCCGAGTTCCTTAACTGCAATTCTTCCGATGGCCTTAGGATTCTCTCCTCACCTACCTGTGTCGGTTTGCGGTACGGGCACTACTTTGCTCCCTAGAGGCTTTTCTTGGCAGCGTGGAATCAGATACTTCGGTGCTTGCACCTTCCCCATCACACCTCAGCATTGTAAAGACGGATTTGCCTATCTTTACTGCCTAAGTGCTTAGACTAACATCCAATAGTTAGCACATCTTATCCTCCTGCGTCACCCCATTGGTCATACGCTTATAGTGGTATCGGAATATCAACCGATTGTCCATCACCTACGCCTTTCGGCCTCGGCTTAGGTCCCGACTAACCCTGAGCGGACGAGCCTTCCTCAGGAAACCTTAGGTTTTCGGCCAGTGAGATTCTCACTCACTTCTCGCTACTTATGCCAGCATTCTCACTCCTATGTCGTCCACTGCTCCTTTCGGTACAACTTCTTCCAACATAGGACGCTCCCCTACCGCGTACATCTAGTGTACACCCATAGCTTCGGTGGTAGATTTTAGCCCCGGACATCTTCGGCGCAGGATCTCTTGACTAGTGAGCTATTACGCACTCTTTAAATGAGTGGCTGCTTCTAAGCCAACATCCTAGTTGTCTTAGAAATCCCACATCCTTTTCCACTTAATCTACACTTTGGGACCTTAGCTGATGGTCTGGGCTGTTTCCCTTTTGACCACGGATCTTATCATTCGTAGTCTGACTGCTGAGATTCAAGTTAGTGGCATTCGGAGTTTGATAAGGTTCAGTAAGCTCTATGCCCCCTAGCCCATTCAGTGCTCTACCTCCACTACTCATTCTCAACGCTAGCCCTAAAGCTATTTCGGGGAGAACCAGCTATCTCCAAGTTCGATTGGAATTTCTCCGCTATCCACAGTTCATCC
>NZ_CP076620.1:0-7500 GCF_020911725.1 Clostridium cadaveris | reverse complement strand
TACCTGATGATCCATTTACTAAAAGATTTGGAAATCTTGAAGGTAATACTAAAGGTTCTTCTTCCTCACCATCAAAGTTAGGTATAAAATCTACAGTATCCTTATTTATATCTCTTAGTATTTCAGTAGCTATTTTGCTCATCTTTGCTTCTGTATATCTCATAGCAGCAGCGCCATCACCATCTACAGAACCAAAGTTTCCATGACCTTCTACTAACGTATATCTTATAGAGAAGTCCTGTGCTAATCTAACTAAAGCATCATAAACAGACGAATCTCCGTGTGGGTGATACTTACCAAGGACGTCTCCAACTATTCTGGCGCACTTTCTGTATCCCTTATCTGGAGTTAAACCAAGTTCACTCATAGAATAAAGAATTCTTCTATGAACAGGCTTTAATCCATCTCTTACATCTGGAAGAGCACGACCTACAATAACGCTCATAGCATAATCTATATAGCACTTTTTCATTTCATTTTTTATGTCTACGGGTAATACTTTTCCCTCATTGTACATGTAATTCACCTCATTATACCTATATATCTAGGTTTACAACTTTTTTAGCATTTTGTTGGATAAACTCTCTACGTGGTTCAACCTTATCGCCCATTAAAATTGTAAATATTTCGTCAGCTGCCATAGCATCCTCAACTGTAGCTCTTAAAAGAATTCTCTTTTCTGGGTCCATAGTTGTTTCCCATAGCTGCTCTGCATTCATTTCACCTAAACCTTTGTATCTTTGTATGTCAACGGAAGAATCTTTACCTCCAAAGGTTTCAAGAATAGTATTAAGTTCTTTATCTGAGTAAGCATACTCCTCACGTTTACCTTTACTAATCTTGTATAAAGGTGGCTGAGCTATATATACATGACCTTGATCAACTAGTTCTCTCATGTATCTGTAGAAGAAAGTCAATAATAATGTTCTTATATGAGCACCGTCAACGTCGGCATCTGTCATTATTATTATTCTGTTATATCTTATCTTCTCTATATCAAAATCATCACCTATGCCTGCACCAAATGCAGTTATCATAGATCTTATAGTATCTGAATTAAGCATTTTATCTAGTCTTTGCTTTTCCACATTCATTATTTTACCTCTTAAAGGTAAAATAGCTTGGAATCTTCTATTTCTTCCCTGTTTTGCAGAACCTCCTGCAGAGTCACCCTCAACTATATAAATTTCACATTCAATAGGATCTTTAGATGAACAATCTGCTAACTTTCCTGGAAGAGAAGTTCTTTCAAGAACTGATTTTCTAGTAAGCTCTCTTGCCTTTCTAGCAGCTTCACGTGCTCTTGATGCAAGTAGTGCTTTTTCAATTATTATTTTACCTACATTAGGATTCTCTTCTAAGAAGGTGCTTACACCTTCCCCAACTATGTTATCTACTATGCTTCTAACTTCACTATTTCCTAGCTTAGTCTTAGTCTGACCTTCAAATTGTGGGTCAGTAAGTTTAACAGAAACTACAGCAGTAAGACCTTCTCTTATGTCATCCCCGGAAAGATTCTTGTCATTATCTTTAAGGAATCCAAATTTTTTCGCATAGTCATTAAAAGATCTTGTAAGTGCTGATTTAAATCCTGATAGATGGGTTCCCCCTTCTATAGTGTCTATATTATTAGCAAATGAAAATATATTTTCATTATAGCTATCGTTATATTGAAGAGCAATCTCAACTATATAATCATCTTTTATTCCCTCAACGTATATAGGTTCCTGCTGAAGTACTTCTTTATTTCTGTTAAGGTATGATACAAATGATTTTATTCCACCTTCATAGTGGAATATCTCTTCTTTATCAATTCTATCATCAGTAAATATTATCCTTATACCCTTATTAAGGAACGCAAGTTCTCTTAATCTTTGAGCTAAAATATCATAATCAAACTCTAATTCTTCAAAAATTTGATCATCAGGTTTAAAATAAGTTATCGTTCCATGTTTATCAGTAGTTCCTATCTTATCAAGACCAGTTACAGCAACTCCTCTTTCATATCTTTGTTTCCAAACTTCACCGTCTCTATTTACTGTAACTTCGCATTCAGCTGAAAGAGCATTTACTACTGATGCACCAACACCATGTAAACCACCAGATACTTTGTATCCCCCTCCGCCAAATTTTCCACCTGCATGTAGTATTGTCATTATAACTTCAACTGTTGGCTTTCCCATCTTAGGGTGCATTCCAACAGGCATTCCTCTACCATCATCGCTTATTATCACAGAATTATCTTTATTTATTTTAACTGTTATGTTTTGACAATATCCAGCTAAAGCTTCGTCTATACTGTTATCAACTATCTCATATACTAAGTGATGAAGTCCTCTTGAACTAGTACTTCCGATATACATTCCAGGTCTCTTTCTAACAGCCTCTAATCCTTCAAGTACCTGTATCTGACTCTCGTCATAATGTTGTGTTTGTTCTTCCACGTTAAAACCTCCTATCCATTATACTAAAGGTCATAATCTATTCCAGACCTCTTGGTCAATGTAGCTGAGGATATCTGAGATAAATATATCTTTGATTTTTTATTAACCTCTGCTATAACAAATGACTTTGGTTTTTCTTTTGTTATTCTCTCAACAAATCCATCTTCTTCTGCTAATCTTAAAAATTGAGCTGTGTCAGATCCATACATAGAGCTATCTATATCAAATATACCAATTATATCTTTTATAGGTATTGCAACATTTTCACCTAAATGTAAAAACATTTTTATTCCTCCTTATTATTCTTCTACCTTTCCATCTATAACTTTGAAAACTTTATAATTATCATATAGAGATTCCTCAATATATTCTGTTCCGGTACATGTTATTATCGTTTGAATATCTTTTATTGATTTTAGTATATAAGATTTTCTGTTTATATCTAATTCTGATAGAACATCATCTAGTAAAAGCACCGGGTATTCACCTGTAATTTCTTTTATTATCTCTAAAGATGCAAATTTCATGGTAAGTATAGAAGTTCTTTGCTGACCTTGAGAACCAAATGACTTTGCATCTATATCATTAAGATATATAGCTAAATCATCTCTATGTGGACCAATTGAAGTGTTACCTCTGTCTACATCACGTTCGTAATTGCTTCTTAATTTTTCTTTTAATGTTTCTTTTATATTGCTTATATCTTTTAAGCTGCAAACATATTTAAAATCTATATTTTCTTTTCCACTTGTAATATCGTTATGCATACTCTTTCCATATACGTTTAGTTTATTTATATATTCTATCCTTTTTTTGATAATGTAATCGCCATAAACTGAAAGTTGTTCATCATAAATAGAAATCATCTCTTCATAAGGCTGTCTCCTCTTTAATAATAAATTTCTTTCATTAAGGATTTTATTGTAAGTAACTAAACTGTGATAATACTTAGGATTTAACTGACATACCTCCATATCTAAAAATCTTCGTCTTATATTTGGTGACTCTTTTACTATTTTTAAATCTTCTGGAGAAAATATCACGACGTTAAATACACCAACTAACTGTGATAATTTATTTATCTTTATAGAGTTTATAGTAATAGCTTTTTTACCATTTTTTAATATATTAATCTTTATATTTTTGTCTAATCTATCTCTAACAACATATAAACTAATAAGCGCTTTCTCTTGTTCCCATCTTATTAGTTCTTTATCCTTGTTACTTCTATGTGATTTAGCAAATCCACAGTAATATATAGATTCCAATATATTAGTTTTGCCTTGAGCATTATCACCTATAAAGACATTAACACCCTTTATCAACTCTATATTTAATTCTGAATAATTTCTGTAGTCCTTTAGCATTAAATATTTAACATACATATGAACACACCTATACTAATTATAACATATTAATTATAATTACATAATTAAATTATTTTGTAACTTTCTCCATCAATTTCAACTACATCTCCGAATCTAAGCTTCTTTCCTCTTTGAGTTGATACTTCTCCATTAACTTTTACATCTCCATTTTGTATATAGAATTTAGCTTCAGATCCAAGTGATGCTGCTCCGCACCACTTTAGAAAAGAATCTAATTTTATAAAATCTGTATCAATTTTTATTTCATTCATGTGAAACACCTCTACTTCACTAATCTTACTGGTAAAACTAGATACTGGCAATTTTGTGAATCTTTATTCTTAATTATGCATGGACTTATAGAACTAGTTAATTCCATAACTATATCTTCATCATCCATTATTTTTAAAACATCAATAAGATATTTTGAGTTAAATGCAATTTGAAGAGTCTCGCCTTGCAATTTCGCATTAGCTTCTTCTTTAACCTTTCCCAATTGAGAATTAGATGTAATTATTAAAGTATCAGGTTGAATGTCAAATTTTATCAAATTACTATTGCCTTCTTTTGCCATAAGAGAAGCTCTCTCTATACATCCTAAAAGTTCAGCTCTATTTACTTCAACTTTTAGTTTATACTCATGAGGAATTATTGATTCGTATTTTATAAATTCTCCTTCAAGTAATCTAGATATTATTTTAGTAGAGCCAAGATTAAATAAAATATGATTTTGAGTGAATGTTATATTAACTATTTCTTCACTATCTTCTAAAATTTTATATACTTCATTTAAAGTTTTTCCTGGAATAACAGTATTTATATTATTATCAGTATCTATAAGTTCATTTCTAAGGGCAAGCCTATATCCATCTAATGCCACTAAGCTTAATTCCCTGTTTTTTACTTCAAATAAAACACCAGTAAGTATAGGTCTTGTTTCATCTTGAGCTACTGCAAAAGATGTTCCCTTTATCATATTTTTTAAGGTTCCTTGTGGAATAGAGAAAACCATATCTTCATCAATTATTGGTATACCTGGGAAATCATCACCATTCATATGTACCAAATCAAAATCAGATTTTTCGCAATGAATATTTATTATATTGTTTTCTTTAGTTTCTATAGTAATTTTAGAACTTGGAAGTTTTCTTATTATCTCTCCAAAGATTTTAGCATCAACTACTAAAATTCCTTCTTCCATAACTTCTGACTCTATTTTTGTTTCGATACTTAAATCTATATCAGATGCTATTAAGGTAAGAGTTGATCCTTTAGCATTTATAAGAATACCTTCTAGTATAGGCATTGGAGACTTTCCTGTGATAGCTTTTTGAACTATTGATATAGCTTCTTGTAATTTTCCTTTTTCGCATAAAAATTTCATATATAAACCTCCTTAATTATTCACAAAAAATAGCGTGATAAATTTGTTTAGATTAGATATATATTTAGATAAAAATATAGTAACAGTAGTAGTAGGCAGTGTTGATTTGTGGAAAACACACTTAAGCCCATAAAAATGGGCAAACTAAAGACAAAAATAATTGTGGATAAGTTAAAACAAAAGAGATCATCTTATCCACAATATTAAGATAGTTTTATTCTCTTTTATTTTATCCACAACTAATTAAATATATATTATATACACATGTTAATTATTTTTGAGTTAGCTTCTTTGTAAGGTCATTTATAACATTTTGAAGTGCTTCATCAGTCTTTAGATTATCAGAAATTTTATCATAGGCGTGTATTACAGTTGTATGATCTCTGCCACCAAATTCTTCACCTATCTTTGGTAAAGACATATCTGTGAGAGTTCTACATAAATACATAGCAATCTGTCTAGGCACAGTAACATTTCTGGTTCTTCTTTGAGACTTTAAGTCCTCTACTTTTAGATTATAATAAGATGAAACAACATCTTGAATTGTATCTATAGTTATTTGCTTTGTATGCTTATTAGAAATTATGTCTTTTAAAGCTTCAGAGGCTAAATCAACAGATATCTCTTTATTTGTTAATGACGAATAAGCCACAATTCTAATTAATGCACCTTCTAATTCTCTTATGTTTGACTTAATTTTAGTTGCAATATAAGCCATAACCTCATTTGGAATATTAAGGTTTTCTACATCAGCTTTCTTTTTAAGGATAGCTATTCTAGTTTCGAAATCAGGGGGTTGGATATCTGCTATAAGACCCCATTCGAATCTTGATCTAAGCCTATCTTCTAATGTAGGAATTTCCTTAGGTGGTCTATCACTAGATAGTATAATTTGTTTATTTGCATCATGTAGTGCATTGAAAGTATGGAAAAATTCCTCTTGAGTTCTTTCTTTTCCAGCTATAAATTGAATATCGTCTATTAATAGAACATCTACGTTTCTATATTTATTTCTAAATTCAACATTTTTGTCATCTTTAATAGAGTTTATAAGTTCATTTGTAAATTTTTCAGATGAAACATAAACAACCTTTGATTTTGAATTATTTTGTAATATGTAATGACCAATAGCATGCATTAAGTGAGTTTTTCCAAGTCCAACGCCTCCATATATAAATAATGGATTATAAGCTTTAGCTGGAGCTTCTGAAACCGCTAAAGATGCTGCATGAGCAAATCTATTACTATTGCCTATAACGAATGAATCAAAGGTATACTTTGGATTAAGTGTGGCCGACATCTCATCATTTGGCTGAATAGAAGAATTGTTTTTAGTTTCTGGAGCTTTTTTGGCAGGAGAAACCTCTTCTATTACTTCATCGATCATAGTTGTAAACTCTATATCGTAACTCTTAGAAGATATTAGTTTTATAGCGTTTTTCAAAAGATCCTTATAACGTTTTTCTAAGATATCTTTAGTAAATTCATTGGGAACACCAAGTCGTATGCAATTATTAACGATACAAATAGGTTCCGCACTCTTTATCCAAGTATTAAAGCTTACCTCTGTAAGTTCACCTTTTAAGATATTCAAGGTTTTTTCCCATAAATCTTTAAGTTGGGTATCCATTTCATATCCTCCAGTCAAAAAATAAAATAAAAAATTTATGTCAATAAATAACAATTAACAACATATTAACAGAATAACTTACACTATTTAAACTTATTGTCAATTGTAGATAAAATTATTCACATGTTTATAAAATAGTATAAAAGTTAAAAATATATAATATATCCACACATGTTGAAAATATATAATAAACATTATTAACATCAAAAAAACATAGGTATTTTTATGTTTTTCAAGCTGCGGAAATAAGATATTATTTAAAACTATAAAGTTATGCACAATGTTATGCACAGCTGTGGATAACTTTTACCTTAACAAAAGTTATTCACAACTAAGTTAATAATATCATAAAGAAATAAGGTTATTCAATAAGTTATCCACAAAAAAACTGATTTTGACATTAATTTTATCAACAAATTTGGTGTTCTTGACATAAATGAGACTAAACTATATAATTATAAAGTAAAACTTGAATTATAAGTTACTTTAGATAGTAAGTAAAATTGCTATACACTAATAATGAATAGAAGGGGGTGTAGCCAAATGTTTATGACTTATCAACCAAAAAAGAAACAAAGATCTAAAGAGCACGGCTTCAGAAAGAGAATGAAGACTAAGTCTGGAAGAAATGTTCTTAAGAGAAGAAGACAAAAAGGAAGAAAAAGATTGACAGCA